>NZ_JABTXV010000009.1 GCF_016238465.1 Staphylococcus caledonicus | reverse complement strand
TTAAAGGCATAGTTTTGCCACATTAAAGGCATAGTTTTGCCACATTAAAGGCATAGTTTTGCCACATTAAAGGCATAGTATTTATATTGTCATGCCTTTAATGTTATGTTACTTTATTATCAAGAGTTTAAATGTAATTAAATCTATTTTTTAGGGCATAGTTTTTATATTGTCATGCCTTTTTAAAAGGAGCGTTTTATATGAGTGGAGAAACCGTTATTTATAAAAATGAAATGAATTTAGTTCCATTAAGACGATTTACTGCTACTGAAATTAATTTATTCTTTGCAATGTGTAATAAACTAAAAGAGCAAGATACTAATACACTTCATTTATCCTTTGATGAACTTAAAGAGTTAAGCAACTATAGCCCAGAAACGCGTAATATAAATAGATTTGTAGATGATCTACAAAGAGTTTACGATAAAATGTTAGATATTAGATATACAATTAGAACAGAAACAAAAATTAAAAAATTTGTATTATTTTATAAATATGAAATTGATATATCTGAAAAATATTTAGAAATCGCTACTTCTCCGGATTTAAAATATATCTTAAATTCAATTACTAATAATTTCACAAAATTCGAATTAAAAGAGATGACACATCTAAAATCTACTTATTCGAAAAATATGTTTAGATTACTTAAGCAATATAAACATACTGGTTATATGAAAATTAAAATTGAAGATTTTAGAGAACGTTTAGATATCCCAAAATCTTATAGAATGTCTAATATTAATCAATTTGTTTTAACACCAATCATTAAAGAACTATCTCAGATTTTCAATAATCTACATATCAATAAAATTAAAGCGAAAAAAGGACGTAAAATAGAATGGTTAGAGTTTACTTTTGACGCTGAGAAACGCATTCATAGTAAGCGACAACCCAAAATGGCGAATGTAGCCCAACCCAAACAATATATCAGTCGTGAGAAAACGCCAAAATGGCTACGTGAACGAAATCAAAACAATAAAACTAGAGAAATGACTGAAGAAGAAAAAGCACTATTAAAAGAACAACAACAAGCATTTAGACAACAATTAGAACTCGATTGGGAAGATTAGAAAGTTTACAAAAGATACTATGAAAGATATACTGAAATTAACAAACAGACAGATACATCATTAGATGTGAAAACCCCAGCATGCCGACCAAAGCATATGCTGGGGTTTCTTTTTTATCGTTTATGTTCTTTGTTCAATAAGTAAAGAACATGACCAACAATAATTGGACATACGATATATTTCATAACAAACAGAACAATCATCATTAGATGTGACACCTCCTTTCTGCACAGGAAGTGCCTTACAAGTATAATATAATAACGTGATATTTGACGAATACATGAGCCTTCAAAAAAGTATTCAAAGTGTGCAAAGTATACAAAGTATCGAATGTATATAATATATATCATGTAGCCAATGTATATATTGTATACACGTATAACCTACATAAAAATACAAAGTATTAACTCATGAAAATAACTGAAAACGCATCAGATCAATGATGTATAAAACCTGCATAACCGATAATCATAAGTAAAAGGCTTAAACGTTGATTTAACAGCGTTTAAGCCTTTTAAGTTAGTTAACATAATTAACTCTTATGGGTAGTTGAAATGTATAGCTTATTCATTTCAATCTATCTAAAATCAATTATAAACAAAGTACTAATAAAAATTACAATGTTGTGTCTTATTTTTGGAAGCGCTTTAATTAACTTTCTTTTTTCTCTATACTTGAATTGTAAACTTCACTATTTTAAAGGAGAGAATTATAATGAAAAAATTTTTATTTCTTTTAATTATTTGTTTAGTTACCTTTGCAACGTGCTTTAGTCCTATAACACAAGCAAAAGAGACTAAACCTTCCGACAATAAAATATTGAACAAAAATGATGTGGAAAAAATTAATTTAAATCAAGTTCAAAACCTTGATGCAACACTTAAAAATCACAATTTAACACGTGAGAATTTATTAAATAATAACTACAAAGTAAAAAAAGATAATGTAGGTTTTATCAATGCTAAAGATAAAAATAATGTATATTATAATTTCTATCTTGAAGGTAATAAAATAGAATACTACAGTATTCAAAAAAAATTAGCTAACGGAAATTCTACTTTTACTTTATATGATATTAATGGTAATTATATTTTGAAATCTGAAGCAAATAATAATGGTGATATAGTAAAAGAAAATACAGCTGTAGATAACGGTGTTACAACATATGCTATAAATAAAGCTGCACTTAAATGGGCATGCATTTTCTCTAGTTATTCAGCTTGTATTGGCGTATCATTAGGAGCCGGTGCCGCTGGTTCCATGGTTAGTGGACCATTTGGTGCTGCAACGGGATTTGCTGGTGGAGCAGCATGTAGATATGTGTTCCAAACAGCTGTTGAAAAATACGGTGGAAAAGATGCAGCATGTAAAATACTCTCATAATAAATAGGTGATATTATGGAAAATTTAAAAACATCTTTACTATCTTTAGGATGGTGGGATTTATTATTTACCATTCCTATGTTTCTCTTATTCATATATTTACCAACCTATAATTTCATAAGTATATTATTAAACATTATTATTGTTTTCTTCTTTTCTATGGGACTCATTTTAACAACTCATGCATTGTGGAAGTACATAAAAGAGCAAGATTAATCTTGCTCTTTTATGTACTCATCATATTCAGAATAACTATGTACATTTTTTAATTTTTTACCATTAATATAAACTGATGGCACTTCTTTAATATTATTTTTTTTTGCTATTTTTTGATCTTCTTTTACATCTTTCCATGACTCACTATTTTTAGTTTTATAATCTTTTTTAATCTTTCTTTTTTTATTATCACTCAATTCCAATTTATCTATTTGTTTATCAATCAGTTCATATGTAAACTTGTTAGCTTGTTGAGAAAATATCAATTTTTGAAAATCTAAATATTTATCTGGTGCTATATTTTGAACAGCATGACCCGCTCTAGCTCCTTTAATTGAATCTTCCCCTAAGAAAGCAACATTAATAAAATTAAACTTAGCTTTATCTTTTTTTACATATTCTTGATTAAGTTTTGGAATTATTTTATCTTCAAGTTGTTTACAATGAGGACATTTGTAGTCTTGATATATAGTAATAGTACTTTTTGGTTTTTCTTTATATTGATTGCAAGAATACAAAATAATTATACCAACAGCTACAAATACAAATAATAATAATTTTTTCATATAAACTAACTCCTTTATATTTATCATTATTTTAAATATAACAAATTTTGCTTTCTTTAATTATATACATAATTTATGTTCATAGTTTATGGAATTATGGCTAGCAATTAGACACTATTTTTTCGTCAGAAAAAATCTTAAGGGGCTTGGGGATTATCCCCAACAAGCAGGCATCGCTACCACGTTAGTGGCTAGCAAAGCCAATGCTTGCCAAACCACTATATTACTTGATGAAATTTAGATTATCATATAATCTAAATTTATATTAAGTAATATCTTTCGTAGAAAGCGTGGTGGGATGTATGAGCGAACAAAACCATTTTGTGGCTAGCGACGCAACTGTTGGGCAAAACCATAAACCCAACCGTAAGGAGCCGAAACAAATTAGTTTTCGTGTGAGCGAATCCGAATATTTAAAGTTAAAGCAGTCGGCTGAAACTTTAAATATGAGTGTGCCTGCTTTCGTTAAGAAAAAGGCACAAGGCAGTCGATTGGTCGCACCTAAATTTGATAAAGAAACGCGACAATCGATTGCGAAAGATTTAAGTCGATTAGGGGCGAATGCTAATCAAATTGCGAAATATTGTCATCAACATCAATATGACGCACCAAATTATAGCGCATTAGAACGTAATATCAGTGAATTACGTGAAAGGTTGGATGACATATGGCAACAACTAAATTAAGTGCGACGAAATCAACGTCACGTGCCATCAATTACGCTGAAAAACGGGCTGAAGAAAAAAGTGGCTTAAACTGCGACATAGACTATGCCAAAAGTAGTTTTAAAGCCACACGTGAACTCTATGGTAAAACAGGGGGTAATGAAGGCCATGTCATTATTCAGTCATTCAAACCAGGCGAAGTAACCCCAGAACAATGTAATCAACTAGGCTTAGCATTAGCTGAAAAATTCGCAACCAATCATCAAGTGGCTGTTTATACGCATTGTGATACTGATCACATACATAATCATATTGTGATTAATGCCGTTAATCTTGAAACAGGTAAAAAGTTCAATAACAACAAACAAGCCTTACATGATTTAAGAAACTTTAATGACGACGTATGTCGTGAACATGGCTTAAGCGTGCCAGAAAAAGATACAGCACGCTTACGTTATACACAAACAGAAAAAGCGATTGCTGACCCTAATACAAAATCAACCGCTCAATATTCATGGAAAGATGACATACGTGAAGCAATCGACCAATCAACAGCTACAAATATGGACGAATTTAAAGACCATTTAAGTCAATATGGCATTGAAATTGCACGAGTTACACCTAAGAGCATTACCTATCGACATCTAGCTGAAGATAAAAAAGTCCGTGGCCGTCGATTAGGTGAAGATTATAACAAAGGAGGCATAGAAGATGGCTTTGAAAGACAAATACAACGACAACAGCAAGCACGAGAAGATGATAACGACATCCAGCCAAAACGACCAACTTCAAACCGTGATGAACCAACTCAACGAGATACAGGCGTCACTCAATCAGATTGGGATAAATTCGCCCAAGACACAAATGAGCTTAAGCGTCGCCGACAAGCTGCAGAGTCAGCAAGACTTGCTGATGAAAAGGCTCGAAGAAATCGAGAAGAGAGAGAACGAGCGAAACAAGCGTCACGAACAATTATTGACAACGATAGAGACCACGGCCTTGAACTTTAATCAAGCCACAGAAAAAACACAAAAAAGATTTATTAGCGTTGCCAAACACTATGTGGAACGTATTAATAACGATAATTTAAAACAAGATTTTCAAACAGCAATCCAACAAGAATTTGAAGATGTGAAATCACAAACACAAAATCTAGTTAAACAGTTTCAAAATCATCAATCAGACCTACAAAAAGCACATGATGACTATAAAAAAACGCTTGATGAACGGATTGAAACAAACGAAACGGCAATAAAACAATATGATCAAGCGTTTAATCGTTTAACTAAAGGGATTACAGCCATGTTTTTCATCGTTGCCTTAGTGATGATTACTTTTGTAGTCTTAAGTCCATTAGGCGACCTATTAGGCGTACAACATTTTTATGACTGGATTAACCACGTCTTAAAAACAGGTCATTCAGCATGGCGATATCTAATCGTGATGTTTTATTTTGTCTCTTACATCTTATTTAGTTTGCTTATATATGTTATTTTAAGAGCGTATAAGAGCATCTAATATTAATATCTAACAAAATCCTAGATGATATTGTTAAAGCATTATATAAAGTTCACAATGACTTTATAATGTATTTTATTAAAAAGGAGATTAGTTATGCTTAAATGGTTTAAAGAGAATTCTAATACTCTTACACAAATGATTATTTTTGCTAGTGTTTTATTTGTTTTCTTAGGACCTTTAGGCGCAGGTTTTGGCGCTGCGATTGGTTTAGTTATTGGAAAATCTTTAGATAAAAATAAAAATTAGATCATCGCTATTATGCCGAGAAAATTTATTGTGCATTGAGAAGAACCCTTAATTAAACTGTTTCGACGAATGTCGGTATAGCGTGAGCTATAAAACCGACGAGTCGACAGTTTTAGGGTTTATTAAGGGTTCAGAGGCTCAATGTCAATAAAGCAATTGGAATAATGCAATAACTAAAAGATTTTGATTAATAAAAACCAACCATTTTTATGGTTGGTTTCCTTTTTGTTTTTTTTGAATTTTAAGGGGCAAAATGCCCCGAACTTTTTAATATCTTTTTATAAATCTTTTTAAAATCTTTTTAGGCACCTTATGAGCCTTAGAGCCACAGTGGATTTGGAAGGTTAAAGGCATAGTTTTGCCACATTAAAGGCATAGTTTTGCCACATTAAAGGCATAGTTTTGCCACATTAAAGGCATAGTTTTGCCACATTAAAGGCATAGTATTTATATTGTCATGCCTTTAATGTTATGTTACTTTATTATCAAGAGT
>NZ_JABTXV010000008.1 GCF_016238465.1 Staphylococcus caledonicus | reverse complement strand
AATAACATCGTAAGTAATAACGTAAATAACATCGTAAGTAATAACGTAAATAACATCGTAAGTAATAACGTAAATAACATCGTAAGTAATAACGTAAATAACATCGTAAGTAATAACGTAAATAACATCGTAAGTAATAAATTGAATCTATTATTTTTCAAATAATAGATTCACTCATTAGCTATATCACTAATGAAAGGTGGCTTCATATGTTTAAGCGAAAAAAACGTGATGACAAAGAAAAATTAAAAGCGATTAAAAAGAAACAAAAATCCCAGCAGCAACAAAATAAGACCCCTAAGAAAAAGCTAACTAAAGAAGAAAAAAAAGAAATGAAACGTAAGCGTAAAGAATTTAAATCTAATAAAACAAAATATGATATCGAAGGCGGTATTGGTGGCGATAAAGACCCAAGAACTAAACGTGATATGCGTACTACGTTCATTGCTATATTCGCTATAGTGTTATTCATATTCAGTTCTATACTTTGTGGTTTTGGATTTCAAGCTTACGGTAATTTCAAAAAGAATAATACTGAGGAGTTTGGTAGCACTAAATCTTTTACACAAGCTGATGCAAAAGTAAAATTCAGTGAAGTTTGGACTGACAAAAATAGAGATGTGACTATTGTCAAACTTGGTTATCCTCAAAGTTCACAAGATAAGCTTTCTAATAGAGGTAGTGCTTACAAGCTTTATATGAATCCAAAAGGTGCAAAACCAAAAGTAAAAATGGCTTACGGAATACTAGGGGTTGAAGGTGATGGTTATTTATTTATTAAAGGTAAACTAAAAGACCAACCTTATCATATTGGTATTGAAAACACACTAAGTTTGACAACAAAATCAATTACTCAATCATCTAGTTCTTCTACTGATATTGATGAAGAAGATGGAATAGAAAGTGCAATTTCTTCTATGAATGATGATGGCTCTTCTAACTCAGCATTTGGCAATGATGATAACGCTAAAAAAGCTAAAAAAGAAAGAGACTTCATTAAATTTATCATTAATCCATATTCTGATAATACAAAAGTATACAAAGGTAGTTTCTTAACATCATCTGGAGATATAGATTATTCAAAAGTAATATCTCAAACAAGTACAGATTCAGCTATCAAGGAGAAAGAAGACGAAAGAGAAAAACATGAATCTAACTTAAAAGATTTGAAGACTAGTAAAAAAGAATACGAGTCTCGTGTTAAAGATGAGAATAAAGATAAAAAATCCAAGAAAAAAGACAAAGAAAAAGACGTTGGTAATAATAAATCAAAAAATGAATCTAACCTAGAAAAAACAGAAGAATCTATTAAAGATGAAGAAAAAGAAATTGATTCTCTTAACAGTGAAATTGATAAATTGAAAAAGTCTAACTTTGGTAAAGAAGATTTTGGAGATATGCAAGAAAAAGCAACAATATACTAGGAGCGATACACATGACTGATACACATAAACGTTTCGATAGTTACAATATAAAAGCCAATGAATTCTTTGAAGACATGAATAGAGAACTAGGTTATTCTCTAACTCAATTATACGAACCTAAGCATAATGTAATCGGTAGAGATAAAGAACTCCATCAATTAGACATACTAATGTCTCGACCTTTAACACCTATAGCCCTTCTTATAGGGCTAGCAGGTGCTGGTAAAACAGCTATCGTCGAAACTTGGCTAAAAATGCAAAAACAAAAAAATAAAAAAGTAGTTTTACTATCTTTAGCATTAGGTGCTATGAGTTCAGACGGTAACACATTACTTCAAAAACGTATGGAATCTCTAATGCCAAAATTAAAAGAATATCAAGATATTCTTAGAGAGAGTGACCCAAACACTGAAGTTGTTTTATTTATTGATGAGGTTCATATGGTTGTTTCTATATTTGGTAAAGGCTCTAAATTAGGTGGAGATTTACTCAAAACTTCTCTAGCTCGTTCATACGTAAAGGTTATTGCTGCAACAACACGTATTGAGTATGATTCATATATTGCTAATGATGCACCTTTGGCTCGTCGTTTTAAAAATCTAGCGATTAACGAAGTCAATAAAGATGTTACAAAGCAAATTCTACAGGATAGTTGGTTGTCTACTTATTTCTATAATGAATCAGATGTAAGAATTGATGATGCATTACTAGACAAAATCATAGAAGCTAACAGATTATATAGACCACAATTTGCTGAACCTGCAAAATCTATCGATATATTAGAAAGTGCAATTGCTATTCATAGAGTTGAAGATGTTGATATTGATGAATCTATTATTAATCGAATTTTCGATGAACAATACAATATAACGTTAAATTTTCAAGCAAACTTTGACCATGTATATCAAACGATTCTAAATCGAGTTATGGGACAGCCAATGGCTCTATATACAGTGGGACAAGCAATTAAAAAGTTAGCCTTCCAACTAGATAATTTTAGTAATAGACCTAAAGCAACAATGTTATTTATCGGTTCAAGTGGTGTTGGTAAAACTGAAATGACAAAAGCACTTGCTGAAGGCTTGTATGATAATCCTAATAAATATAAAACATTTAATATGGCTGATTACGCTCTAGCCAATACATCTCCTATATTTCGTAGTGAGTTAGGTAAAACGGTTAGTCATGATTCAACAGTCATCGTGTTACTAGATGAAATGGAAAAAGCACATAAAAATGTGATGCAAGACTTATTAGCTATCTTAGATGAAGGTATCGTTAGACATAATGAAATAGGCGCAGATGGTTACATGATTACACATGAAGTTTCATTAAAAAATACGATTGTCATTGCAACAAGTAACGTAGCTGCTGACTTATTTAAAGATGTAAACCAATACAGCCGATTACGTACAACTATCACTCAAGAGAATATGAATAAATACTCAGCATCATTAAAACAAGAATATAGAGATTTAGAAATTGATATACACGATGCCTTAAGAGATGCATTTTCTCCTGAGTTTGTTGGTAGATTTTCAAATATTGTTCCATTCTACGCTCTACACGAGACAACCTTGATAGAGATTTGTCATAGAAGTATCATGAAACTAATTAAACAACTCAATAACCGTCCTGAAGGCTACAACGTTAAAGTAAGAGAACCTATGAAATGGAGTCATGGCGGATATAATATTGTAGCTAGTGAATTAACAATGTATGTTTGTTTTGAACTTGCTAATATTGATGATTCGAACTTTGGGGGCGCTCGTGCTATAAAGCGTTATATTGACAATGAAATTTTCCCGAACATCTTAGATGCTATCCTAGATAATCCTGATAAACGACGCTTCTTTGTGCATACAAATGGTAAGTGCTCGTTTGAAAATCCTGATTATCAAGTAGGATTAGGCGATATCATCGTAGAACCCGCTTCCTAACACTTTTAAAAATAATACTAATCATTAGAAAGGAATGATTTATAATGCAGCATAAAAAACGTGTCTTTACATTACTTATCGCAATCGTATTGATTTCAACTTTATCATTAAGCTTTCTATCAATGCATAGTGCTTCACCACTATCACATCATATAGCTTATGCTGATGAAAAAGAAAATAATGGCAATAATGATGACCAAGATAACAATCAAGATGGTAATAATAATAATTCTGATAATGTAAATAGTACTGAAGAATTGCTTAAAAAAGCTAACAACGGAGATACAACAGAAAAAGAAGATGATGAATTAAACAAATTGCGTAAACAGAATATCGTTAAAAATCAAGGCGATAAATGGGTTGCTGGTGATGCATATCAAGCAGATAGTAATCTATGGACATTGTACTCTCGTATTTTAATGGAATCTGGAGATAATAAAGATAATAAAAAAGAAAAAGAAGAAGGAAATGGTGGGGGCGTCCAAAAAATGGTCAAAAATGCCATCGGTTCATTTATGGGAGACGGTGGTGTTGAAGTTGATATTCCCTTTAATGAAATGTACTCCATTGGTAAAGATTTAGGCGCTCAAAACGGAGATAAAGACGCAAACTCTCAAGCAGGACGTCAGCTTGCTTCATTCTTCTCAACGTTTTCTCACTACGGATACGTTGAAACCGTGTCTGGTAATACATTAGCTGCTAAAGCAGACGGCGCATTTAATACGATTATGCGTTATTTTGCAGGGCTATTTTGCTTAGGGGCTATTCTAATACACGGATTCTTTAATGGATTACTTGGTTGGATTGTAAGTTTCTTAGCTAAATTCGATGTTTTCTCAATTTTAGGTTATAACGACCCTGACCAATTAAAAGAGAATGCATCAAATCCATTTGTTAAAGCAGTCTATGGATTTGTACAAGGTGTTGGATTATCACCAGCGTTCTTTAACTTTTTAGTTCTAACAGGCTTTTACGCTATAGTTGGACTGTTCGTTTATCGTATGATGCGCACACTATCATCTGATGCATTTCATTTCGGACAATTCGGAGACCATACCAAACGTTTAATCATTCGATTTTTAACCTTTTTCCCAGTCCCCGTGTTGATTATTACATTAGTAAGTGGATTTGCAAGTCAGCTAGATAATATACAAAACAATAAGAAATTTAATCCTTCACCAGCTCAACAATATATTCTCAATGATAGAAAATGGGCAGCATCTCAGAACTTATCACCTAACGCCTTACAACAAGAAAACAAAGCACCTAATGCAGGTTCAGATAAACAACATATTGATGGTGATTATGCACCGAGTAATGCTCGTAATTTAATCAGCAATATTAACTACGAATCTTATAATCGCATGGATAACATCAATGATGAAAGCTCAATGAAAATGAGTTTAGATTTAATTTTTGGTTATATGCAAAACGGTAAATTTAATGTAAACACATATATGTCTGATATTCGACAAACACCTGCTTCAGGTGATGACCCAACAAGTAAATATTCAGCTTTTCAGAATATCGGAAGCTTAGGTAAAAAGGTAGACCAACAAAATTATAAAGATTATATTTGGACGGCTAAACCCGTATCTAGTTCTAATGAGGATGAAGCTAAACCAACAGATAAGAAATATAAACCACAAGCCAATGCTGGTGTAGATGGCGAAAAATCATTCTCTACACAATCTGTTGCACTTATGCTTCAAACATCATTCGAAGACCATGCAGCAAACTTTTATGCCTACAATATTCCACCGACGGGTATTCAAGGACAGGCAAAAAACATGAGTACTGTTAAAACAGAGTGGAGAGAATATACTTTACCGGGTGAAGGACTACTTGGTAAATCTGGCTCTTACATGGCAATGGTAACACAAGCAATATTCCAATCTATTGTTATTTTAGGTTGTATACACGCTTTACTATTTACCAATTTCTTTAAGGCAACAATCTTAGCAGTTAAGCATTGGTTACTAGGTTTAAGTACTGGTAATCCAGCACACATGCTTGTTTGTCTATTACTTGGTTTAACATCACCGATGACTGGATTTATCGCATATGCCTTACCTTCATTACTTGTATCAGCAATTAACTTACTGGTGCAAGGTGTGAACGGGGTTGTTAAGGCGTTTGGTATCTTAAATGTCGATGGTGTCATTGATTTAGGTAAATCCATCGTATTCTTGTTTGCTGGTTTCTACTTAGTTATTTCTAAAACAGTGACAGGTACGAATATCATTACAACTATTATTGGTTTACCTACTGATATTGGTTTAAATCTAGCTAAACGTGCACAATCAATTATGCGTTCTCGTCAACAATTTAGACATGCAATTCGTTTAGCTAACCGTACAGCTCGTGAAGTGAGTGGTTCAGCAGCAAGTAATACAGCAGCAGGTATGAATAAAAGTACAATGGGTGCTACTTGGAATGCAGCTACAACACCTTCTGAGTGGGCAAGTCACGGCGTCAACTACATTACGAATAAAACATCAAATTCTAATGATAATCAAGATGGCAAAGAATCAGCAAATGCATTTGCAGCTAGACAAGGTGGCGCAGCTAACACAGGTCGTTCTGGTACAGCTCGAAGTACGTTATTAGGTGCTGAAAATCCTAACCCATCTAGAACACATAATCCATATGGTGGTCATAATTATTTTGCTGGTACTAAAGGCAACCCAACTTCAGCTAATAATAACGGTACAAACAATAAACCAGTTGACCCTGAAAACCACAAACGAAATAATCAATACAAAAATACTGCTGATTCATTACCTTCAGCTATGAAATCTGGTTCTGCAAATGACTTTGCGAAGGACATTAGCCGTCAAAAGCAAGAACAAGCTAAAAAGTCTGGAGAAGCTCAAGCGAATAAAGATATTAAAAACACATCTACAGATATAAACACACCTAACTACCAAGATAACAATCGTTCATTCTCTAATGATGATTATCCAACAACAAGTCAGAGCAACCATTCATCATATGAAACAGCAAATGACTTTGCATCACAACAACCGCCATTTAGTGATAGAGAACTAAAAACATTAAATACAGCAAATAACGAATCAGAATTCCAAGAAAAACTATATTATACAAACAATGGTCAATATGCGGCATTGAGCCAAGACAGCGCTAAGCAACATTTACAAGGTACTAAATTTGTAAATGATGATGGAGATATTGACTACAATAAACTTGACCAATTTAACGATAGTATTAATGGTAAACACTTAGAAGACTTAGACAATGACAGCATGAGACAAAAAGAACAACTCGATTATGCGTTCCGACAAGGTGCATCATCAATCTACAGCAAATATGATAATATAGATGTAGATAACAAAGATAAATAATTGATATGTCTTCTTTAAAACTTCAAAGGGTATCCATCGTGATGCCCTTTTCTTTTACAAAATTTTTATTGAGGTGATAACAATGAAGATTACATTCGAGAAAGATACACCCGAAGAAAAAGAAGCAAAGAAAGCTGAACGTAAAGCAAAACGCAAAGAAAAATACGGTCATCTAGGACAAGCTCAAGAAGGTAGCTTAGCAAAATTCATTTCAGATAAGTTTAAAAACAAAGACGGTAACAATAGAAAGTTCTTTGATGATAGTAAGGATTTTGATTTCTTAAAAGAGTCGCAAGAAGGTAGTGCTATCAATTATTTGAAAAATCTAGGTAGTCGTATGTTCCCTAAATCTGATGAAAACAACAGTAAAAACAAAAAAGAAAAGTAGATTGCGCATAAAAGAAAGGTTGATACTTATGAAAAAATACATCTTATTAATCGCATCTTTAGTACTTATGATAGTACTTGCATCGTGTTCTAATAACAGTAATCCTAAACAAAAAAAGACTACAAAAAGTGATGAAATGAAAGTCGGCGAAATGATGCAAGAAGATAAAGAGCATGTATGGTTTCTAATGCATGATAAGAAAACTGAGACTTTGGAAAGTCAATCCGTAGTTGATGAGTTTATTATTACAAAGGGCGGAAAAATGAAGATATACCAAGCTAATACAATTCCGTCTCAAGAATTAGGAAAATTGCTACATCAAGATGAAAAATCATTAATTAAAGATATTAAAAAACAAGATAAAAAGTACTTCAATATGAAAATGGCTGAATTCTATGGTGATACTGAAGCGGATATTAAGAATGCTAAAGACCTTATAAAAAAAGGTTATGCTAACTATAGTCCTTCTCAAGATTCACATGGTGGTAGTGATTATGCCGTCATTCAAAAAGAACTCCATAATAAAAGCCCTAAAGAATCTCTAAAAGACTTAGAGAAAAATATGGAAGACCTTAAGAGTCATGATTATGAAGCTCCAAAATCACAAAAAGTAGACTTACGTTCTGTTGGTAGCGGCAAATTAAGAATTAGTACCGATAGAAAATTTAATTTCCTTAAAGCTTTTCAAACTAACAATGGAGAATATAATACATTTTCCAATACTGTAGCACCTACAGAAATCTCTGGTAAAAAAGTTGCTGGTTTAAGTACTTTTGATGAAGAGGATGGCTCTAAAGAAGGAACTGACCCATTCTTAGTCACTACTGTTGATAATAATATTAAAAAAGTTTTACTTGATAAACCAACAGACCCTGCTATTAAGGATAACCAAGAATTTAAACACAAAAAAGGTTCATAATAACAAACTCTCGCCCCTATAGTTTGCTATAAGGGGCTTAATTTTGCGTTTAAATCATTTCCTATTATCTCATTGAATGCGTTCATTTGAGTTAAATTAATCAGTTATACCCCACATTTGAAGACTTATTTGTTTGAACTCACTAGGTTGATTATCTATGTAGTTTTCTTGATTCCACATGTTCATATGGTATTGACGATAAGATAATGTTTTAGCTATTTGTGTGACATATGCAAAGATATTGCGAACTTTATTTCCTTCATTTCTATGGTATTTTCTTAATTTTTTAATTAGTGAATTGAAACAAGTCTCAACAATGATTGTATAGTTTTCATCTGTGATATTACCGTGCTTTTGTATCTGAGACGTAATCGCATTATAGAGTCCTTTAATTTGGGCATCACTAAAGAAAGGCTTGTACTTTTCATAGAGTTCAAGTGGTACAACTTCAGGACACGCTCTAAAGCTCTTAATATTCTCAGTACGTTTTAATTTAATTGATTTCTTACGTCTTTTGTTACTTAAATAAGATTTTAATAGTTTAAAAGAACTTATAGTTTGTTTCTTTACTTTGGCAAACGTCATTGCTTGATGTGACTGATGTTGGCGATTATGTTCTTCTACATCACGAGGGGACACTTGCGACGTGTCATTAATAATTTCTTGTTGGACTTCAACTGGATTTATTACATAAGCGTTAGCACCTTTACCTCCAGTTTTGATTCTCATAAGATTAATAACAGAAATGTATCCTTTTTCTTGTAAAGCCTTTAAATGTCTTTTTATTGTGCGCACCGATTTATCTAATGACTTTGCGATTGTTTTAATCTTAATATGAGAGACACCTATTACTATACAACTGTACTGTTTGAGTAAGTTAAGTGTTTCATAATGTGTTTTAGTAAGTGATGCATTATATTGTCTTACTGTATTATCCATTTCTTCTATAGAATTGAATGTAGCATAATCTTGTAAATTAATAAGTTGATAAGCCATAATATCTATCTCCTTCTTTGGAGAACAAAAAAGAGTGTAAGCCGATGAAATTTAATTCGGCTTACACTCTTTCGTGACGATATTGTCATGATGGATATCCTTCAGTTCCAGTTTAATTTGATACTTTTATATTGCCAAATAATGGTTGATTTAGTAACATAAGGGTATCAAATTAATAAGAAAGAGGACATCTTAAAGAGAAACTTTGCCGATGGGGGATTCATCGTGTGAAGTGCTAGCCGATACTGGTTTTATCGGATTAGCGATTAATAATTGCGCTAACAATTATTAATGCTAGATGTTCTTTTTCGTTCTTAATTTGATTTAAATTAATTTTAGCATTAAATATTCAGAAATCAAAGGATATTTAAGTGCTTGTTTCATTTCTTCAGTATATACACTGCATAGTATCGAATATCAATTAAAATGCTAATATCATATACAAAAAGGCTCTACAACCAATCATGGTTAAGTAGAGTCTTTTTGTTGGTTCCCTTATTTAATTTTTTCGTCCTCTTTCTGTTTAGGCTCGTAACATGCCACATAGACAATCAATTGTATAATAGTAATCATCATAAAAAACGTATAACAGTCATTACTATGTAGGTATAATTGATATGTTAAATTAGAAGTTGTTGGTAGCGTACTTTCATTAATTTTAACTATCGCATTGAATAGTGGTTCAAACAGTTTAGTAGTTAAATATTCAACCTTCTCTTTACTATCAATTTCTGTACTTTGATTTTGATGTTCATGGGGATAGCGTTCCACGTAATTATCGTTTGTAATGATTGTTTCTGATGTTACTTTAATATCTCCCATTTTCACAATGCCATTATCATTAATAATTTCTGTTAAACCATCTATATTAGGAATCTTCATATTTTTTATACTACTAATTGTATTTGTGAATTCTTGATTATATCCCCAATGACGTCTAAAGTTTTCTATCATTTTTGTATTTAACTGACTAATTTCAGTAAAGTTATTGCTTACTTTAAATGCTTTTCTCAGTTTTTCTGTTAGTTCTATTGAAGTACTTTTGAAGATATCATTACTCATTAATTTTCTATATTCTGAACTATTTAAGTAGTTAGTTGTTGTGAACACATTTCTTTGTAACTGCGTATTATTTTTAATCATAGCCATTGTTTTTTGATAATTAATTAATGCTTGATTCACTATATCGTCTCCCGTCATTTGTAATTTTTCTCTACTTATAACCAAGTATATATTAATTATCAACTTATTATATCTGTCTTTGCCTATCTTAGCCTTCCCGCTTCACATTTCGAATGCTATTAAAGGTTTATATATTAAAAAGTGATAAGATGAAAGAAACATATAATAACTTTAATAACATAATTTAAAAGGGGTTAAATTAACTTATGAATTATACAATTACAGAATTAAGTCTAAGAAATCCTAATTATTTAGGCATTAGTCGAGAACTATTTATTAATGACAAATACAGTAATTTATCTTTTTTAGCTAAAATCTTATATAGTATTCTAAGTAAATTGCAATTCAGAAATGGTTATGACGAATGGACTTTAAATATGCGAAAATTAGAGAGTGAATCTAAAATAGTAGCTGAAGATATAGAACAATATTTAATTGATTTAGAAGAACTGGATTTGATTTTTACAGCAGGAGATAAAATAGTTGTTTTACAACAAAGAGAATTAGCCAAAAAAGGTATTTACAAAATGCCATCATTCTTACTAAAAGATGCTTTTGATGATTTAGATTGGTACGCTAAGATTTTATATACTATTTATCGAAATAGATATTTATTTGCTATTAAAGAAAATATGGGTAATAGTGATTTTTACAATGATGAACATATACTTTATGGAATATATAAAATTAAAGATATTGTTAATGAATTAATGATTGATGAAGAAACAGTTGAGATGTACAACGAACAACTCATTCATGCACATTTACTTAACACTTCAACTACGACTAATGGGTATCTGCGTTTCTACACATACGACGTCTCCTGTGTACCTAAACAATCTAATACAAAAACAACACATTACGAAAAACAAAAATTAATTAAATATATGCCATCAAAAATAGCTTTTATTTTTCAAACGATGGATATCGAACATATTTTGGAAATACAACATGCTATGCGAAGTTATATAGCACATTACAACATCAACAATCCCAATCGCTATCTACGAAAACATGCTGATGGTATTAGTAAAATCATTCAAACAATGGCTTTAGTGGGTGATACAGATAACAAAGACGTATATACAAAGCATAATTTATGTTTCTATGTATTTAACAATGAGATGAAACGCTATTTAGATAATCCAAATCATTTTAAAACTAACAAATCACAAATTAATTATCATATTGATATATTTAATTCGATGATGTCTACAATATTATCGGATTTGAAGATTAAAAAAACCGACTCGTTTAAGATTAAAAGATTACAAAATGCGTTTCCCGAATTTCAGAAATCAACAATCTCTTTACTTCGATTATTTACCCTTAATGATGCAATTTTTTTAGGCAATACACTACGTGATATTATAGAAATCAACAATGTAACTAATCTTGAACTTACACCAGATAATATATTTAGTTATAGTGATAATATGTCTTCTATTAATATAGCAATCTGTGAAGTCAAAGGTTTGTTGATACTGGCAGACCTTGAATTTTCTCATATTGCACCGTTCCTACATGATATGTTCTTAGATGGATTTAATACGTATTATGATTGGACTACTACAGATATAGGTATTGATATTGACAAACAATATGCCAAATTAGAAAAAGGGAATAATATTTATAGCTATTCAGAAGAAACGTCTTATATGATGCAGCTATTAATACAACTGACCAATTGTAATGAGTCAGATGACAATACTCAGGATATGATACGTGTATTGTATTTATTTTCAGGTTTTCATCGTTCAATATTACCACTTAAATTAGAAAAGTATATGTTGTCATTAAAGCTATCAGATTTCATATTTGTATATAGAATGTTTTCATTAGGAATAGCCGATTATACACTTACAATGAAATACAAAATGAACTTATTCCATGTAGACTTGTCATCACTAGAAGACCGTTTATTACGTTGTATTGACATTATCCTACATGTGAAAAATAATCCTAAGTTAAATGATAATACCAATATATGTACTAGTATCGTAAGTGGTGAAATTTCTAATAGTTATCAAGATGGTCATCAATACGAATATGTAAAGCATACAGAAACAGAGATTACGAATTTAATAAATGAATACTTGGAAAAAGAAAAACAATAATATAACGACTAAAAGCCCCCTACAAGTTCTATGGGGGCTTATATTTTGAGTTCTATTTCATTTATCTTTAGTCTTTATTTAATTGGTTCGCCTGATTGTGTTTTTCTAATTCCAATTGATAAAGATAAAGTTTTTCTGCACTGTCTAAAGTTAGTTTACTAAGCTTACGTTCACCACTTCTTAATCGTTGTATACTAGACGCCGATACACCTGTTTGTTGATGAATATAGTAAGCCGATAAATCACTTTCTAGTAGTCGTTCGATAGTTTTTATAATCATTGTCTTATCAATGAACCGTTTATTTATTTGAGCGTTTTATAGATACAGAATGAAAATTAAAGCTAATGCGATAGCTAATACACCAATAGCATAGTTCAACAAAGTTTTTAATTTTATCTTCATTAATTTTGTCATTTTTATCACCTCGTTTTATAATAGAGGTAACGGGGGATAACCCCCGTAATACCTAATGTAGACAACTGATTATTATTTTAATTGCTGGGGCGATTACCGAAAAACCAATAGCGTAATTTTTGAAGGTTTTGCTACGGGTTAATTGGATTTCTGCCTCTTTTTCTTTTCGCTCTATACGGTTCATTGTGCTCACCTCCTTGATTTGATAATTCTATTATACATGCCAATCGGCATGTAGTCAATGGTTTTCTCCTCTTTTTTTATCTAATTTCTCAATTTTTTTAATTTATATGATTACTTACCTGTTTATTTACCTACGTATTTATATGATTACTTACCTGTTTATTTTTTGTTGTAAAACAAAAAATAAACCCTATTAATACATTATTAATAGGGTTGCTCTTCTATATTTGTTTGAAGTTAAACGTATTAAAATTTCGTTCTTTACCTTTTTCTAATAATCCAAAGTCTTCTAGTTCTTTGTAATACGTTTGTACAGTTCTTAAACTTCGACCAATCGGTTTTGCTATCTCAGTTCCTTTGATTTTTAAGTAGGGTTTGTTTTCTTTTTCTTGTAACCAACGATAGTAACTATAAAAAATTTTAGCTCCATATGTTAAAGAATGATATTTCTCGTTTAAAAATTCTTCAGGAATAGGAATGGCATCTGTATTATTTGGTCTATTAACCTTTATTACTCCTCCATTTTCAATGTCAATGTAAGATAGCTTTGATAATTCTGATAACCTTATACTCAATACTGATTTTGCTATATTCAATAATTTAGCTAGTTCTACTTGTTTTAATGGAAAATAATTATCTTCACCACTCATTGAATATAATAAGGATAGGGTATATTTCAAGGTCATATTTAATTTGATATTGGCTTCTCTTTGAAAAAAGCATTTATATATATATATATTACTTGTCATATTTTCACCTACTTCAATCACTCTTAATATAATATTAGCATTTTTTTCTATTAATGTAACAATCAAAAATCCATCATGTATATGTATTGGAAATATTTGAAACTGGTGCTATAATGAAATCAAATAAAAAACACAGTTGCTACCAACAACTGTGTTAGGGTGTTTTGTCACCAAAACAGATTAACATTCTATTCAAGTAAATAGAGGGTTTACATAAAGCTATAAATAAATCTTTATTATGGTGTTTTATCACCTGTTAATAAAGAACTTAAATAAAACTGTAAATAAACCCTTATTTATGCTTTTATTTACAGTTTTAATTATATAGGGCATATCCCAACAAATCAACTATTCTACTTATTTTGTTAAAAACTTCTTTATTTTCTCTCTAGGTGATAAAACCCCCAAATACTATCTATAAAGGGGTTATTAAAATGACTAAAAATCTAAAAACACGTATCTGTAATCAAAATGATAAAAAACATTTACCATTTCTTAAAAGTTACAAATTCCTATATCAAGATAAAAATTATCAAGATTTACCTTACCAATCAAAAGCAATGTATACAAATATCGCCAATAAACAAATGAGAGTTCTAAAATCAAACGTAAGTGACTTATACATTGATAATAACGGAAATCGTTTTGTTACTTATCCAATTAAAGAATTAGAAAATGACCTTAACCTTTCTAATTCTTCAGTTAAAAAATACAAACGGATTTTAATTGAATTTGGTCTCATTTCGACAAAAAATAATGGTAAACATATTTATGTAAATCAACCACAATTATCAGATGATTCTTTAACATACGATAACGGTAAAAAGTTATCATATTTCCATATGCCTAAGTTTTTTGAAACTAATCCTAATTATACAAACGCATCTCTATTAACTAGATTAGTCTATACATTGCAAAAGGAACGTTTCACACTAACGTTAGCTAATGTTACGCCAAAGAGACCGTCAAAATATATTGATGAAAGAGGTCGTGTATACTGCATTTATGCTAATCAAGCGTTAGCAAAAATGTTAAACGTATGTGAAAAAAGTATTATTAAAGCTAAAAAAGAATTAGAAGCTTTAGGTTTACTTAAACAAATCCAACAGGCTATTAATGAACCAAATCGTTTATATTTATATACACCTTTACGCAGTGAACAATTAACAACTGATTCACTTATAGATGAAACTCAAGACCAAAAAACAAAGAGAAAATATGTACTAGTACCACCCGAAAAATCTATTGGGGGTTGCGTATATAAAAAGCAAGGGTTTAAATATGCAGTCGGCAAGGGTTTAAATATGCAGTCTATGAATACAGATTTAAAGAACACAGTATATATTAATACATATAATTCTATGTATTCTATGTATAGTATGTATAGTATGTATATATCTAACAATCTTTTATCAAAACCAAACAACACAGACGAAGACATAGAAACAACTAAAAAAGAAATGAAATTACAACCATTTAACTTTAGTAAACTCTTAAAAAACTATCTTATGAACTTTAATTCTCATGATTTAGGCATTATTTTAAAGAAACTGGTAACTGCTAAAAATAATTATAATGAAAATTATGATACAAACTTTGTACTTGAAGAGATTAACGACGAATTACTCAAAATGTTAAAACGAGTTAAGGTTACTATGCATGAGAAACAAAGTACTGTATCTGAAATGGGTGGTTATTTCTATAACAGTACAATCAATGAACTAAAAGCACACGAAATTAGACAGATTAAAGAACAAAATGATAGTGATGAAACTGTGGAAGAATTCGAAGACCGTTGGTTTGCTAAAATTCAAGATATATCTAAGCAATTACAAAACAATAAAGTGGACTGTACGATGGTTAAATATGAGTATGAACAAAATAATAATACGCTTGGATTCCAAGATGAATTGGGTATCCCTTATTAAGCATATTTGTAATTCTTACAGAAGATAATTAATTGGAGGCGTAAAATGTCTATTGCAAACGATTTAGAAACTTATAAAAGAGTGTTCGGAGTTGAAAATATAGTGTATTCCCACACTGCCGCCTTTATTTATAAAGAAAACGGCAAGGATAGAAATATTATATCTTCAATATTTTTAACATCTGAAAACATAACAATAATCAATACAAAACATGATTTAAAATACCGAATACCGTTAGGAGATATCATAGATTTTAGTACTGAAAGTAAAGTATTGAAATATTACGTCCATCTAGTATATGGTCGTCAGTCAATGCGTTATCAGGCTAGCATAGACTTTACGACTAAGAGTGGTGGGAAAACTTTCATCAGTCTTTTAAGCTTAGCTATTGATGTAGACAGAAAAAGACTAGATTTAGATAAAAAACTTAATGATATGAACAACGAAGTACATCATTGGAAACAACAAATTAATGATTTAGATTCCGCTAACAAAGCATTGACCGAAGAAAAGCAACAAATAGAATATGAATTTAAAGATGAGTCACATGGTTTAAATGGCAAGTTACAAAAAGAATTAAACGATGTGTATTCAATAAAAAAACAATTAAAAATCCAAGAAAAAGAATTACAAAATACAATCAAAGATGAAAAAGATAAACTTCAAGATTATAAAAACAAAGAATTAACAGCGATTAATGAGAAGAAAAGACAAATCATGAATACGATAGCTGAACTTAATTTGGAACGTAAGGATATTGCAGCAAAGAATGAAAAACTCAATGATGAAATAAGACTTAAAAAAGAGAAAATCTTAGAATTAGATAGCAATATTGAAGATAAGATTTTAAATTCCGATTTGAAAGATATCTTTGTATCTCATTTTGAAGATAGTATTACTTCAAAAGAATTAAACGATAGATTAAGCATGTTATCTTTAGATGAAAAAGATATGGTGAAAGATGATAATGCAGTATTTTACTCAGGATATGATGAGAAAAAATCATTTATAAATAATCAAATTAAGCAGATATTAAGGTCATTTAATACCGAATGTGACTATTTATTTAGTAGCTTAACTTCTAGAAATTATGAAAACTATCATAAAAAAATAATTCGTTCTTTTGAAACCCTAAACAAAATATATAAAGTTGATAATGTTGAATTAACTAGAGGATATCTAAAAATAAAGTTAGAAAAATTGAATCTAATTAATGAACGAGCAATTAAAATTGAACAAGAAAAAGAATTACAACGAGAAATCAAAGAGCAGATGAAAGAAGAAGAAAAAGTAAGAAGAGAATTAGAACAACAAGAGAAAAAAATTGAAAAAGAAGAAAGACAATTTGGTAATGAAATAAAGAGTTTATTTAAACGTTTAGAAAAATCACAAAATGAAATTGAAAAAGAACTATATGTTGATAAAATCAAAGAACTTGAAGAGAAAGTTAAGCAACTAGAAGAAGATAAAAAAGATGTTGAAAACAGAAAACTCAATACTAGAGCTGGTTATGTCTATGTAATATCGAATATTGGGTCATTTGGTGAAGGTGTATACAAGATTGGCTTAACTCGTAGATTAGAACCCTATGATAGAGTTAAAGAGTTAGGTGATGCATCTGTACCTTTTGAATTTGATGTTCATGCAATGATATTTAGCGATGATGCACCAACACTGGAAAATACATTACATAGACATTTTAGAGACAGAGAAATAAATAAAGTAAACCATAGAAAAGAATTCTTTAGAGTTGATATTAACGAAATAGAAGAAGTCGTTAAAAATAATCATAATAATACAGTTGAATTTACAAAAATACCAGTTGCAGAGCAATATTGGGAAAGTCAGAATATCAGTGAGCAATATAATTAAATTCATACTACATGACTAAACTTTTTTGGTTACTTTTGAAAGTTCATAGAACAAAGGTATGAATATTGGTAAAATAAGATTAATAAACGTCTTATTACACTGTAAAATCTAAATTTTTTATTAAAAATAATATTTTTTGTACACTCTAAGTGTTATTGTGCTGTCAAATATGATATAGTTATACGTGTAATAAGCATAGTCAGATAGACAAATTCATGCGAGAAAGGAATGTTGTAACATGTTAGACCCGATTATTGAGAGAATTCAATCTCTTGGACCAGAGGTAAAGGCAGTTATTGCAGCTATTGTTGTACTTGCTGGCATTATCTTTGTGGCAAAACCGATTGTTAATAGTCTTAAAGCTTTTGGTGACGCTAAATGGTTACAAGGTTTAATGTGGGGCGGTGCAGCATTAGTTGTTGTAGCCATAGCCACAGGTGCTTTAGCCATTGTGTTTGGCTGGGGTAAAGAAGTAGGTAACGGCATGGAAGGCGAACTAAGCTTTATCATGATGCAAATTTTAAATTATTAATTTCCCACAACATCAAAAGAGGATAAGGGTATATCCTCTTTTTTTAAGAATAAACTGTACACACTTTGTGTACGATGCAGAAAGGACTGAGACTAATTTAATGAGCAATAACTATATAAATATTGATAGAGATGAGCTTATCGCCCATGCGTTAAAGATATTGAATAACAAAAATTTAAAGGGCACCTACATTGCTCAAGAAGCTGATATCAATCAGCGACAGGTCTATAACTTTAGAAATGGATATAGAGATATTAGACAAGCAAGACTAGAAACACTAATCAAATTTGAAAACTTATACCAAAGAATCAAAAACCGATTATAGAAGGGGAGATATGCATGGCAAAGAAAGATGACTTAATGTTAGACAGTATTAAAAATGCAAATGATGTTGAAATTCCTTTTGCTATTGTTTTTACGTATTTAGATGAATATGTAGAGACGTTCAAGCGAGAAGATAAAGCTTGGAGAACGTTTGAAAAACAATATCAAACAGACAATTCGAAAGAAAATTATCATCATATAGAAGATATTAATATAGATATTGATGATGAAGAAGAACCGTACAAAGATAAACCCGTTGCAGTGATTACAAAAGAATCACTAAGTGCTATATCTGAAAATGATAAAGCAACATTAGAATTTGGCATTCGTGTTGTAGATACAGAATCAAATATTGCTCGTGTATTCAGTCAAGAAATGTTGGACTACTACGGTATAGATTATTTACTACAAAAAATTGAATTTGATGATGTTGAATCAACACTTAAAGATGTTATGGAACAAACTAAGCAATTATCTAAAGTTGCTGGAAAACAAAATGAAACTAAAGAATCGCAAGAAGAGAATAAAGTACAAGAAACAGCTACTACAGAAGATAATCAAAATTCACAAGTGGCTTATACGAGTGGTGAAGAGGATAACAACGTAGAAATAGAAAGTGAAACTAATAAAGAAGAAGACATACAAGAGTTAGATGAACCGAAGGAAGTAAGTCAAGATATACCACAAGAAGAGCAAGTGCAAAATCCAACACCAATTACGGAAATTCCACAGAACACTAATGAAGAAAACGCAGAAATTACTGAACAAAATAAACAATATGGTTTTGATTTAGAACCTAAAAAGCCTGAAACACCGATGGACTATGCTAAGCAAGATATAATTCATGAACTTTCAGAGAAAATTAATCCAATTACTCTACCAAGATTAAATCATATTCCAGATGACACGTTAGGTAATTTAAGTAATTCTAAGTCTTATGATAAGTTTTTAACGCTTAAACGTATAACTGAAGATAAATTTGTTAAACGTACTGAATCAGTAGAAAAATCATTAAATAATTTGCGACGTGAGCGCTTAATGAAAATCAATAATAAGCTAGTGAGACGACTAAGCATAGAAAATGATGAGCTTCTTAGAAAAAGCGATTTTACATCAGAATATTCACCTTTTAATGAAGGTTATAGAACATTAAAGGCACAATACCAAGAAATTATTGATTCTTTACCAGAAACAAAATATGAAGAAATCGAAAAAAATAAACACCATCATGAAACAAATAAAAAGGCTTACGTAGAAAGAGCAGCACAAACAGCAGCTCAAGAATATGACCGACAAAACTTACACCTAATTGATGAAAAAGCACAAAACTACATTGATGATATTAAAAAAAGTGCAGACAATGAATACAACGATAATTATCAAACGCTCGAACAAGATGCACAAAATTGGTATGTAACGAACTTCAATACACTAGTTCCTAAAATTTTACAGTCTCATCAAGAAGAGATTGAAAAAGTCGCAAATGATGTATCTGTAGAAATGAAACAAGCGATTGAAGATATGAATAAGAAAAATGAAGATGATATCAACTACTTAGTTAAACAATTTCAAGATATCACATACAAAGAAATTGAAACTGACGAAAATAATAAAGCACTTATCGATAAAAAAGTAAGTGAACGAACACTAGAATATCCTGAGTTTAAACATCAAATCGAAACACTAAAGAATGAACTTGAGCATATCAATAAAGAAAACGAAAAAGCATATGAACAGCAAAAAGATTTAGAGAGAGAATTATTAGCAGAACGTAAGAAAAACGAAGGATTACAACAATCTCTAGAAAATCGTAGTTTAGATTTCACAAATGTATCTGATAATTACCGTGAGTTACAAAAAATCATGGCTGATGGTAACGTTGAAAAATTACAGCGTATTATTGAAAAAAATAAAGGCGAAAATATGAAACCAACGTTAGTTGAAAAGATTAAAGGTTTAGGAAATATCATCGCTGCAGCGATTATTGCGATTGCGATTGTGATTGCAGCTATCTTATTTAGTGGTGGTAGTGGTAAAGCAGATGAAAATACTGTTTCACAAAATCAAGTAAAAACAGAAGTTCAAAAAGCAGTAGATAAAAATGACAAACAACATGAGCAAGCACAAAAAGCATCTGATGAAAAAATTAAGCAACTTGAAGATGACTTAAAAGATGCAAAAAAAGACAGCTCGAAAAAAGATGATAAAAAATAAAGTGATTTTTAAGAAAGGGGGATAACTTTTGGCTGATAATAATGATGCTGGTAAACCAAGAAGAATTTATGGTTTTAAAGCAAATTTTAGACAACACAAAACTGAAGTTGAACTACGTATTGATAAAGTTGATAAGTTTAACATTCCTTATACTATCATTCCCAAAAGATTAATTCTCTCAGCACTAATGGCAGCAGTATTAATTATAAGTACCGCCTTTTTCTTACTGATAGATTTAAGAAGAGCAATTTATATTGGTGTACCCCTAATTTTAATGGTTATCGCATTGCTCATATTGATAGGCTTATATGCCTTTTTATTCCCAGCTTTCGGGTCGCTACTTGAAATCAGTATTAATCTAATTAATCACTTAATAACAAGTAGACAGGTGAGACAGGGTAAAAAATCTCGTTCTAAAAAAACAGGATTTAAACGAACTCGAAAGGACGGATTAATACGATATTCTAGTGGTAATGTTGCACGTTTAGCCATGTTAGATGGACGTACTTCCAAAACAGCTTTCCCAACTGAAATATTGATGCAAGAAGGCGTCGCAGCTAACTATCATACTTCTAGAAATAGAGATATAACTGAAACAATCATTACAAGTTCTCAAAAACAAAGTACAGAGTTACAGTTAGAAAATATGAGAGCATTAGAAGAAACGAACGAAGATGCCGCTATTAAAGAACTTATTCATTTACAACGTGCATATACAGATAAACGCATTGAAGGTCAAGCGACAACTTTTGTACAGTATCTTCTTATGATTGCGCCAGATGAACAAACTTTAGAAGAAGGTATTGAAAACTTATATAATTCAGTCGAAGAAGGCTTGTATTACAATGTGCAATTCCTCAACAAAAAAGATACAGATAAAGTGTTATCTGACATAAAAGGATTTAAATAGAGGACACTATATGTCCTCTATTTTTGAAAGGGTGAAGATGATGATTAAATTGCCAACATTAAAAAAGCATAAATCAAAATCTAAAGACAAAATGAAAGAAGCTAAAAAAAAGGAAGCAGATATTAATACAGCGAAAGATTCAAAGAAATCTAAGGATAAAAAGCTAAGTAAAAGAGCTAAGAAAAAAGAGGTTAAACGTATTCGAGATTTAGGTACGGAATATGCGCCTAGCTCAGGTTATGTGTCAACCGCTTCAATTATGAAATCAGGCAATCGATACGGTACCGTGTTTAAAGTTATTAATACGTACGGTATGAATAGAAACCAACAGCTAGGTTGGGCTTATAAATTAATTCCCCCGATTAACGTTGAGGGTGTAAGAGGATATTTATTTGTAGAAACAAAACCCTTTAGTAAAAAAGAACAATCACATTACTTTAAAAATATCGTACCAGAAACGCAAAAATCTTATAAGACTAACGAAACAGGTAATGTTGATTCAGCAACTGATGAGAAACGACGTAAAGCCCGATTACAGGATATTCGTATTGCCGAAGAATTACATGGCGAAGAAAATATTGCTTTAGATTTACATTTGCATGTACTTATTGTAGGAGATAATCCAGACAATATAGAAGAACAGATACGCCGACTAAATAATAGTTATAGTAAACGTATTAGTGGTGTTAAATTAATGAGTGTTGCAGGTGTACAAGAGCAAATGTTTAGGGAGTTACTACTTGCAAAAGAAGGTAAATCATCTAACTATACGATGATGAGTACGTTATATGGAGGATTTGACCATGTATTGAGACGTGGTTTGAATGATAAAGATGGCTTGCCAATAGGAGAGTTAAGTGATTCTTATACAAAAGGACAGGCATTTATGGCATTAAATAACACATTTAAACGCCGTGTCGTGGTAGCTAGTCACAAAGAAAGTCGTCTAAGGGGATTTAATTCTAAAATGTCTTCTTCATCATTGTGGGGGCAACTCATCGCAAATAACGCTATGATGTATGGCAACCGTACATTTCATATTGTATTAAATGGTCATCGTTATTATGGTGATGTTGATAGAACATACTTCTCATGTCCGCCAAGTTTAAATAAAAAACTACAATATATAGACTTGGCTAAAGGTGGGTTAAATCCTATTCAGATGTTTGGTGATACGAGACGCAAAGATGACAAAGCATATATCACTAATATATTTGATAATAATATCAAGAAATTGTATCAGATTACCTATCTATTAGGTGGTCGTCGACTACGCACTGAAAGAGAAGATTTAATCATGTTATTAGAGAAGTTTTATAGAGATTCTAAAGTATGGAACCGTGATTATCCACTACGTTCTCGACTAATTGGTATTAGTGAACCAGAGACAGTTAAAACAATGGGTAGCTTCATACTAACGCTTAACAACTATCAAAAATCAGTTAGAGAAAATCCAACATCGACAGAAGAAGAAATTAATAATGCGAAACACTTATACCAAACAGTACAAAGTGCTTTAAACACACACAGTCAGTTATTTAATACAGTCACTACATTACCAAGTCATAAAGATAATAGTAAGCTTCAGTGGTACTATGATGTGTCGAATATTAATAATCCAGATGTACGGGAAGCGCAATTCGTGAATGCATTTGATTATTGTACGTATACGGCAGCACCTAATGATATTGTAATGATTCACGGTGTAGATAAAATATCTGTTGAAACTTTGAAAGTACTTAAACCAACACTAGAACAGCTTTCAGATAGAGGCGTTCGTTTAGCTTATTTATTTGATACGATTGGTTCAGGTGAAGTTAAAGATGACGTACTGAAAGCTGATATTTTTAATACAGACGGAATACTGTATCAAGACTTTGAACAACAGTTTGATTACACGATTTTAGGTACAATGTCGCAAGCAGACCTTGCACATTATGAGAGTAAGGTACGACAACAATTAAATGACGAATTAAGAAGTGCACTGATTAGAAATAACCCCGTACAATATCAAATACGACGTACTGGAGACTTAACTTCTAATATTATTAGAGGAGAATTTATATTATGATAAAAATCTATATCTGAAGTTGATATATCCAAAACCAAAAGACCCCCAATCTAATGCAATAGATTGGGGGTTCGCTACGCTAATGACACTACTACATGTCTCCTAAAGAATACTATCTTAATGTTCATAATACAAGCGTATTAAAAGAAAATAAAAAAATCCTAAAAATACTTTACAAATGTATAGTAAGGGTATATAATAATACTTGAAGTTGATAGTTGAAAACAAACAGTATTGAAAGGCGGTAATTCCCATGAAATTAAAAAACATCAATAATTACACACATCAAGAACTACAAGATGTTGTAACTCAAGTGAAAGCAGAATTACAGTTAAATGAATTCTTAGAAGAAGCGGTTATTATATTAGCAAATTTCCAAGAAGAAGAGGAAGAAGGACAAAAATATTATGAAATTTATCATTCAGAAATTAGAATTGATGAAGATACAACCGTACAAGAAGCTTTAGAACAGCAAATAGAAACAGAAAGACTTGTACGTGAATATAAAACACAGAGAGGTCTAATACAAGCATTTATTAATGAAAATGAAATAAAAGGTGAGTATTACAAAATTCATACTAGAATATAAAAAAGCAGAAAGAAGCGGTACTACCGCATAAGAAAGTATTAAGATAACATTGATTAACCAATATATATAAAGAGGAGAGACTTAAAATGATTAAATTAAATACAAACGTATCAATAGAAAGAATAGCAAATGAATTAGAAGTAGGACGTTCTATTGATTTAGAATACAATGAAGCTCGATTCACATTTACGAAAGAAAATAACGGTAATAGTTTATATCCTAATTTAAGAGTTCAATATGATTCAGATAACTTTGGAGAATTAATAGTAAGCGATGACTTAGCAACCAAATATATCTATCGTGACTATGAAGACGATTCAGAATACGATATAAAAACGTTAGAGCAACTTTACGGATTATCATTACTATTCTTATGGAAAGAAAGAACAGAATAAAATATAGGGGCTTTAAGCTCCTCCTTAGTATTAGGAGGCTTGATGAGGTGTCATGGGAGAACTAAGTATAGATAAGAAGGTATTCATTTTAATTTTTAGCCGAAGTGTAACTGGATATGAAATAGCTCAGCACTCAGATATTAGTGAAGCGACAATATCACAAATAAGAAAAGGTAATCGACTTATAGAAAACCTTACAATAAAAAAAGGTCGGTCACTAGAAAAGTGCTATGATGAATTTGAGAAAATCGGAAAAATTGAATTTGATAGAGACTATGAAAATGCTAATAAGTATTATAAAAAAATAAAGTGAATGAAAGGGGTAAATGAATATGGATATAAATAATATTTCAATAAGTAATCACCCCGTTATATTTACAATTGTAACCATAGTGTTTGTTTTTGTAGCAATTATATTTGTTTTTATACCTGCTATTAAAAAAATCCAACAAGATAATATAAACCGTATACAAAAGAAGATAGAAAATAAAGAGTATATTGAAGGGATTGTTACTAAAAAACAAGCTGTTCCAAAGGATTTTAGTATCACTAAATGGAAGTGGGAATATGATTATCTAATAGAGATAGACAATGGCAATCCGTTATATGCGAAAACATTAAAACAGTATAATGCAATACCTCTCAATAAACCGTGTAAAGTTGTCACTTTTGGTGAAAAGATTATGTATCTAGAAGGTTATACCAAGCTAGAAGGACGTGGAATGCTACAATTTTTAAAAGAATAACTCTCTATACCTTAATAACGTTTTAAAGTAGTGAGTTTTTCTAAAAGAGTTGGTTAAATGAAGTTGATAATATAAACAATATAGTAACGACATTATAATTTGTGTTATCAACTTGTATAATTTAAAAACGTATAATAAAAAGATATAAAATAGGAGTAGTGATTTAAAAAGGGTGAGTAATATGTCTACCAATCCGTTTATTATGGCTTTAGGTATGTATGTGATAATTACATTCATTATATATGTATCAATAAAAATAAATAAAAGAAGTGTTGATAGTAAAGATAAAGTGAGTAGAAATCGACAACTAGTAAAATCGACAACTAGTACAATTAGACAAAATAATAGTAATGATATGTATCATATCGGTGGTATTACAACAGACCAGTTTATACTTGAATTATTAAGTACGTATTCTTTAGATTATGCAGGATACAGTTTTGAAGAACTTCATAACAAAAAAACACAGGTAGATTATGATGCGTATGATTTATTTGATATCCTTTGGGTACTGTTTGGAACTTTTGATGAAATATTAGATTGTGATTACGTTGAAGATGGATACGGCACAATGACCTATAAAGAAGTACAAGTACGATTTAACGCCAAAAAGAATCATATGAAGATTGACATAGCAGATATTACTTTAGAAGGAACACTTGAAGAAATAAGAGCTTTTAGATATAAACCTATACAAAACTTTAAAATGTTAGACCCTATCGCTGCTTCAAATCATATTGAAGATTATACGGGAGACATAATACCTAAATAAAGAGAGGACTATACTTTGTAGTATAGTCCTTTTATTGTTGCTAATCTCTATAATAAAATGAGCTATCATTTGCCGCTTCTTCTTTAGATAATCGATAATCCTTATCTTTATTTGCAACTTTTTCTTTAAGCATTTGAAATCCACTTAAATTTTGATGAAGTCTAGGCTCAGTGGCATCATACACTTGATAATCAGTAAATAACATATCAATGATATTTTGATTATCTAATTTGATTGTCTCTAATTTTGTACCTAGTTCTTGTTTAAGGTTAGCTTTATCTTCTAGACTTAATGTACTATCTGATTCAAGTTGAAGAATAATCTCAGCACAACGTTTAAGATGATTAGCATGTTTATCTACATTACTTACAAATTTATGATACTTATTTTGACTAAAAGACTTTGCATCTTCAAATTCTAACATACGAGCATCTCCTTTATTCGAATTATAATTTTTACTTTATAAGCATATAGTATCATGATAATATAGATATAGTAAACAAATAATATGAGGTGGTTAGATTGACCAATAAAACTCAGAAGCGGTCGCTATTGAGGTGCTTAAAATTGATGTGTGGTTCGGCACTTATTGTAAGCACATGTTTTACTACATATGAATCAACAAGCTCTAAACATGTAGCAAAAGCGAGCAATCTTCCTGTTATAGATGCGCAGCAAGGGTGTACTGTCGGTGGAGATAAAGATAGTAAAACAAGTAAAGATGATGTATCTCCTAAAGACCAAAATATCAATATGAAAAAATATAAATCGACTTTCGAAAAAAATGCTAAAGGCGGAAAATTAGAAGGTAAAGCTGACAAAGTACTAGAAATTGCTGAAAAAGAAAAAGTACCGCCACTACTCATGGTAGCAATTATGGTAAACGAATCAGGTTGGGGAACAGGCGCCAATGCGATGAAACAAAATAACCCACTATCTGTTATGGGAAATAAAAGTATCGGCGATTCTACCTACGATACAATCGAAGAAGGGTTAGAAGCGGGTGCTAAAAACTTATACGAAGGCTACATAAAAGAGGGATTGGATACGCCTAAGAAAATTGGACCGAAATATGCACCAGTAGGAGCTGCTAATGACCCTACCGACCTAAACTCAAACTGGATTCCTAATACAGAACAGGTAATGAAAGATTTAGGTGCTGAAGATATTAAATCATCTTCTTCAGATGATAAAGATGATGATAAAGAAGAGAAAGACACTGAAGAAGATACTGGTGCTTCATCAGCGGACACGTCGAACGATTCGGTACCGAAAAGTGCATGTGGGGAGCAAGATAAAAGTAGTGATGATAGTAGCGGCGGGGGTAAAACATCTGGAAAATTAGGTGCATCAACAAAAGCTAATGGTAAATCTGGTAAAAAGATAGAGGGTAACTGGACATATGATGAAATTCCAGAGAAGTATAAAAAGCATATAGAGCTACCTAAATTCCAACCTAAATATTTAAAAGGTTCACCATTTGTTCAATCAGGGGACAATGGTCAATGTACAGAGTTTACATGGGCAATGATGAATCAGTTATATGTAAAAGACCAACCAGCTTTTGATGGTATTACAAATGGAGATAGCGTGTATAAGATTTATGAAAAACGTGGTGCTAAAACTACACACAATCCAACAGTTGGTTACGGATTTTCTTCTTCACCACCATACGCATTAGCAGCAATACCGGGTATTGGTCATACAGGTGTTGTTGCTGGAGTTATGGACGATGGGAAGTTCATCATTGCACAAATGAACGTAGACCCTGACCCCGCACCTTCAAGAACGGTACTTTACTCAGTAATAGATGGAGTTCCTAAAGATGCGGGTAACAACCTAATATTCTTTGAGGGTGTCGGTGAACCTAAAAAAGAATATAAAAAAGGTAAATAAAAAGGAGGTAGACTTATGAATCCTAAAGTGCAATACATTTTAATGGCTTGTTTAGCTATTTTAATCATTGGAATAAGTTGGTATGGAATTAATCAAAAACAGAAAACAGAGAATTTAAAAAATAAGTTAGATAATAATCCTATCGCTCAAAAAAAGGATAAAGACCAGTCACTTAAACCTGAAGAAATACCTAACTATCAAAAGATAGTAGAAAAGAAAATCGATGAATTCTTAGATGGTGAATATAGTGATGATGATATATTCCAAGAAGGAACAGCAGGACGTGTATTTTATGGTCTGTTTGTTCCAACAGGACTTAAAGGGTTAAATGAAGATTCAACACAAAAAGATTTTAAAGAGAGATATAAGGGATTTAGTTATAAATTATCAAATGTAACAGCTCAACAAGAAAATGATAATTCTGTAACCCTAAATGCCAATGTCGAAGTTAAATATAAAGGTGAAACGATTGATACGGGATATGATTTTATATCTATCAACATTAATAGTAATCAGAAACTAGAGGGAGGAACACTATATGCCAAACAATAATCAACATTCAGATAAGTTTGAAGAAGCTTCAAGATTAAGACGAAATGTGGTAACAAGTGTTTTAGCAGTATTAGTAGTGATTGCTGGTATATTTGCATATCAACAGTATACAAGTGCCCAAGAGATGCAAAGTAAGGTAGATAAAAGAATAGAACAAAATAATAAAATGAATAAAGAGAATAAGAAGGTCGAAGAAGCTAACGATGAATTAAAAAAACAAATAGGAGTATATGATACCGACCAATCATCTAAAAAGTTCTATGATAAATTTTTTAATTGGTCAACATGGAAAGAATACATGAGCAATATGAAACAATTACAAGTACTGTATCCATCAATTGAAGAAGGAAATGTCGTTAATATTAAAGGTGACAAGCGAGGCGCTAGTGCAAGCCCTGAAAGTAGTTATTCAAGAGAAAGCTACATTGGTAAGGAAAAAAGCCAAGTTGGAGACATTGTAAAACAAACGAAAATGTATCCTGATGGTGAGGAAACAGAAGCAATATGGTACATTATTTCAGATTATAAAGATGATAAATATAATATTACTAAAATGAAAGCCTATAGAGTAGCACAGTAGGACTTTGGAACGAAAGCAGAAATATTTGATTGTGACATATATATGAGGGTGCTATAATCAGTATTGGGGTATCCTTTCACCCCTTTGTGTTGGGAAGCACAAACAAGAGCACGTTATGCTGCTCAATCGCTTTTTATTTAATACTGTTGTTACAAGTCACCTTTCTTAAATGCTTAATCTTCTTTTAGCAAATCGTTCCTAGTATGCGATTGTCTATTTGACGTAAAGGTCGAATGTAACTTCATGAGGGTAGGTAAGGGAAAACCTATCCTCTTTTAATTACATATAGTTTAATTAGTGAAAGGTGGTCAAAATAAAATGTATGAAACAGCAGATGAAATCAAATCAAGAAAACTTGAAGAAATAGCAGATTATCAAATGATAGAAGTATTTCGATTATTAGCTGATGCAACAGATAAACGTTGTTTAGTACATGGTCGCTTAAGATATTTAGATAAACCGTTGTTAAATAAATGTGTACATTTAATTATGGTTTATGAAAACAAAAGCACAATCAAAGAAGTTAGTGAATTGTTGGGAATCACTAGCGTTACATTAGGAAGTTTAATAGGAAATAACAATAAACAAACATCTAATCGTTTAAGTGTTGATAAAATTATAAAGGGTATGAATGATTTAGCTGATAAATTAGAATATCAGGCACAAAAATAGCAGCACATCGCCAAACAATAAGGCGATGTGCTGCTATTTATTATTTATTTTGATTTAGATGAATAGCCAACGATAGTTCCTTCAATATTTTTTGAGTTCTCAAACGGAGAATAGTCAATTTTAATATTATCATTCACATTTGTATTAAAGTTTTTTATTTTATCGCTAGGTACGAAATTATACTTTTGATTATTAGAATCAATAACCGTTACGGTTTTAATAGTTTTACCATTGGATTTTAAAGAACTTGTTGTTACATTATCAACCTTACCTTGAAATGAGTGAATATTATTAGCAATAGCTATACTAGAGAATATAGATAATACAATAGTAATTATAAATAATATACAAAAAATATAAGTGAATAATTTAGCTAACTTTAAGTAAAAATTGATGGATTTATCTGATGCGTAATTTTCAACCATAGATAAAGTTGAGGTAGGTAAAAATACAAGTACCAAGCTTACAACAAGAGATACTATAGTTAATGTAAAAATCATTTTATGATTAAAAAGTAATTCTAGATAATTAGCCTTTGTGAAAAATGATGGTAAAAATGAAACTATACATACTGCGATACCAGAAATTATTGTAGTGACAACCCAAAATTTTAAAAGATGTAATATGGTTTTGTTGAACATTGTAGGAGTCGCTAAATTAGTTTTATTCATAAATATCTCTCCTTTAAGATTATTGTTTAAATAATGTGTTTAATAATTCACTAGATGATTCATAATTGTTTTCTTTAGCCATTCTCTCAATATTTTTTCTTACTGTTGGTGAAAGACTGAAAGTATAATTTTTTTTCTTTTCAATAGGTTCTTTTTTCGGTATGTGAAGTGTACCATCAGACGAAATATTTTTGTTAGTAGATACAAATTGCTCTTGGGTTTTATTATCATTTCTATTAGTAGATTTTAAACTTTCTTGAACTTTTGCATTATGGTCTTTATTATTAGCTTCAAAAGCCATAGTAGACACTCCTTTTATTGATACTTTTTAGCTTCCTCATATATATGTTCCATGTTTTCATCAAAAGCTTTTTTAAAATCTTTTTCATCTTGATTTCTAGGATTTTTAAGTAATAGAGAAATAGGTGTTTTTTTCTGAATTGAAGTATTAAAGGGTTCTTTTAATCTAAATTTAGCAATGAACTCCTCATCATCATCAATACGTTTTTCAAACTCTTTACCGTTTTTTGTATGTCTGATTTTATTACCAACAAATTTTAAATCAGTAGTAATATATGATTCTCTTGTTTTAAAATCAATAACATCATTTTTAAATTCTTCTAAACGTTGTTTGACTGTTGCGGTAGCGCTAAAGTCAACAGGTTCAATAGGGCTTATCATTAAATGACTAACAGCAACAGCATTTTTAGTAGCAGTTCCAAAGTCATTATGTGTATCCATGATAATGAAATCATACTGTCCTATATTTAAGCGTTCGTAATTATCTTCTAACCACATATACAGCATCATGGTCTTTTTTTCGCTTCTAGCATTATCTTCTTGGACGTCGTGAAGTCTATTAAATCCACCAATTAAATCTACATTTTCTGAAATGTGATGAATTTTTACGTCGCCATTACCAGTTAAAATATTTGCGACAGTTCCTTCTTGGTCATATACATCTAAAACTTGAGAAAAATTGCAGTTTTCATCTAAATCTATACCTAAAACTTTTTTATTCTTTTCGATTGCCAGCCACATCATAAAGTTATATGCAATTACTGATTTTCCAACGCCACCCTTTAACATTTGTACTGTTAAGAAAATAGGTTGTTTTTTATTTGTCATACTAGCACCCTCTTTCGATAATTATACCTTTACTTATGGTTATAAATAAACATATAAATAAAGGTTTATTTACGGTTTTATTTATGATTACAAATATAAGTATAAATAAGGGGGTATTTAAAGTCAATAATTTATCTAAAATCAATACTATAATTGAAAAGGATATAAAAAATAGATATAATGAAAAGTAATTAAAAAGGAAGAGAGGTAGTTATTTTGTATAACAGTAATAATAAAAGGCGAAAAAATAAAAGAAAGTATCAATCAATTTCCCAAAATGAAGAACAATACCTTATAAAGAATGGTATATCGAAAAGTCGCTTTTATGAAAGGGTTACGAGGGGGTGGTCTAGAGAAAAAGCTATGACTAAACCGGTTAATCAGCATATTAGAATAACAGAAGAGGAAAAGAGATTAATGAAAGAAAACGGTGTTGATAATAAAACATTTAGAGCAAGAATTTCTCGTAATATGGATAGAAAAGAAGCAGCAACTAAACCTAAAAGGAAATACAATTACAAAGATAAATGAATAGGTGTAAATTCTTTTAAATCATGGTTTGAACACGTGAATGTATAGTATTATTGATAATGTAAAGATTAAGTTATATTAAGAAAGGAAGATGCATTATGGCTATTAGTGAACAACAAAAACAAATACTTGCTGAAAAGATTGAAGAAATTATTCAATCAACGGACTTTGGATTATTATTAAAAGCGATAGATGCTTATTTGTATGAACAAATGGTGTTAGATGCGTTTGAACAAAACGATATGCCACAAGATATTGAGCCTGAGGACGTAAGTCATGAGCTAATACTTAAAAATAAGAAAAGTTCAGAAGCATGGGCTGAACAGTTGTCTAGAGAAGACATACACAATGAAGCAGATTTAAAGGAATGTGTAGAGAACGAATCAGAGTTGTCACAGTTAATGTTGCAGCACATTGAAGATAACTTTGATGCTGAAGTTGAAATAAAGGAAGAACTCAGTGAAATTAGAGAACGCAAACCTGACGTAAAAACATTATCTGACGCACTAGAACTTGCATATGAAGAGAATGAATTTATTGAATATCTAAAAGAAACTGAACCAGATAAGCTGAATGAGCAGATTAGAGAAAGTGCGACAGATGAAGGAATTCCACAGGATACACCAATAGAAGAAATACCATATACAATATATGTTAATTTAAAAACAGATTTTGACACATTAGCAGAAAAATATCTTGAAGAAGCAAAAGAAAGTGAAAACACATCGATGTATGCGCTAGAAAATATAAATAGAATTCTAGTTCAAGATGAAGTTTATGAGTTTGATGTTGAAGTAGATAAAGACCAATTTGAAGAAGTATAGATGCTATAGATACTTACCTCCTTTGCTCAGTTTGAGTTAAGGGAGGTGTTTTTATTTATTAAATTATAATTGAAAAGTATATATATAAATGATAAGATTATGTTAAATTTAAAGAAAGAAGAAGGGTGGTAATTATGGCTTCAAATACTAGGGAAGAATTAAAACCGCTTCGAAATCGAAAAGTGAAGGTAACGGCGGTTGTTGAGAAAGTTAAATATAGAACACCTTTAGATATCAATGATAAAGGTAAGTTAAATGTATGTGTATTGCTTAAACCCGTAAGTGTTGATGGAATTGAGTTAGACCACATTTGGATATATCAACGTAATAAATACTATGATGTATTTCAATCTTTTAAAGGAGAATATATTAAGTTTAAAGCTAATGTAGTGAGTTATGTTAAGAATAATGATGGTATATATCAAGAAGATTATGGTATAGAGCCTACTTCTAAGATTATGACAAAAGCGTCATATGATAAAAAAATTGAAGATACCATCAAGAGATAAGGAGCGTTTATATGACAAGTAGCGATACAAATCATTATCCCTATGCGAAAGCATCAAGAATATTTATGAAGATAGGAAAGTACCTAATCATATTTATAATGTTATGGTTATTCCTATTTAACATAATACTGTATTTTCTATCATTAGGTTTGAAGAAGGTAGCTAATAGTAATGGTTTGCAAGAAATCATAGAAGTTTATAACAATGCAATCAGCATAATAACTACTAAACGAATTCCCCCAGCAAGAGGTTTAGGTGATTCGCTTCATAATTGGGTAGTTGAACATAAATCATTAGATAATCTATCTTTTTTGATATGGGCACTCGTTATTATAGCGATACTTTATATAGGTACAATTATTTTACGTCATCATCATAGAGAACAAGCACCATTTTTAAATGATATTGAATCAAAAATACTTAAAATGAAAATGCGATTTGCGCTAGGTGCAGGTTGGAATAACATATATGATGAAGATGAGAAGCGAATCAGAAAAGTAGAAAAAGCAGTAAGAAGACGTATTAGAAGAATGAAAGTACGTATTCATACAAAAAAACATGCAGGTGAAAGTGTACCAACCAAACAATATATTGTAAGTATAAGAATCCCGAGTAATGATGATGTTGTCAATTTACTAAAACGAAAAATAAAAAACATGCCAGACCGTTTAAGAAAACAGTCTAATGGTGTGATATTTGGGGATAGAGAAGAAGCGACAGACGGTAAATGGTATAACTTCAAAGGGTCTAAAGAATCAAAAGCGAAGGAAGCTCTATTAGTTAAATTAGACCGTAGAAAAGCAGAAAAAGGTAAGGTAAAGGGCAATAAAGTTACAGTAAGTCAAGGTAAACAACAACCAGAAGAAGTTGAGTATACATTTCCGTTAGACTTATTTGTTGATAGAACAGAAGATATTAAAAATGCGACAAAGGCAGCATATGATTTTGCAGAGAGAAAACAAAGAGAAATAGCAAATTACCTTACGTCAACAGAAAAAAGTGCGACACATCAACTAACAGAGGTTGGAAGTAGTTCAGTATTATATAAATATCGAGTGGCATTTTCTAAAAATCAGACATCAGATAAAGCAGCACAATCTATAGAAGATGGCTTGTCTGATGCGTTAGGTGTAGAAGGTATTTTAGTATCAGGTGGTGCGAGTATTTTAACCATTACTTTACCTTTAAAAGAAGGTGAGGAAGATGATGGAACACTGAAATACAATTATAATATTCCGATTGATGTTAAGAATATGATTCAAAAAGTTAAATTCACTGAACCAACAGACATGATTTTAGGTATGACACCAGATAACAATGTGCAACATTTCCCACTAGCGATTGCGCCTCATTTATTAATATGTGGTGCCACAGGTTCAGGTAAATCTGTAAACGTTCAACAGATGCTTATTACAATGATGATTCACAGTACACCAGATATACTGAAGTTTTTAATTGTTGACCCTAAAAGAGGCGATTTTTCATTCTATAAAGGATTACCTTATATGTTAGCTGACCCTATCACAGATATGGACGACGCAATGGACGCTATTACATATGCAACTATTATTATGGACGAGCGTACGAAAAGTTTTGAGCATGTCGGCGTTCGTGACATTAAAGGTTATAATAAATGGGCGAAAAACAGTGGTAAAGATATATTACCGTATATTGTGGTTGTCATAGATGAGTATGCGCAACTTATGAAGAAACATAAAGAAGTTGAAGAACCGATACAAGAGTTGGCACAAATGGCTCGTGCAGCAGGCATACACTTAATCATTGGTACGCAAACACCTCGTGCTAATATCATTACAGGTGCTATTCGAGATAATATTGATACAAGAGTTGCTATGAAAGTAGTGAACTCAGGAGCAAGTTGGATAGCACTAGATGATACAGGTGCAGAAAAACTAAAAAAACGTGGGGACATGTTAATTAAAAGAGATGATAAAACAGTACGAGCACAGGGTGCTTTTATTACAGACGATGAAATCAAAGGTATCTTTGAACATCTAAGAAATAAATTTGATAAACCGATTTATGTTGATTATAAAAAAGTGGTGGCTAGAGCAAAAGGTGAAGATGACGATGAGTTAGCAGAGAGTGGTAAAGTGTCTAATAGTACAACGATATCAACAAATGCTAATCGTATGAGACCAGAGCCTAGTAAAACACCACAACAATCAATGAAAGGTAAGACAAAAGTATCAACATCAGCTTCAAGTATGCAAAAGTTGAAAGAGCGTGCTAGAAAAAGACGAGAAGCGGCTGAATCAGGAAAAACGACTAAAACATCAAAGCATAGTAACCAAACAAGAACGAGCAAACAACCGAAGAAAAAACAAATAGATATGGATTTCTTTTTAGGAAGAAAGTAAAAGCCCGAATATTTCGGGCTTTTATAATAATTAGGAGGTGTATTAATGGGAATCATACGAACAATTCATAAGTGGATAGAACCTTATAAGTATGATAATGAGATAGAAATTCCTACTAAAAAAAGTACGAATAAAAAGAAACATGTTAAGGTAAGTAAAATAACGAAAAATGATAAAAAACCTACAGAGTTAGATGCAGTTAATAGAGGAGAATTAGGTGTTAAAATTATCACCTTAAATAATGAAATGAATCCAGATACAGCATTTCAAAAAATGGATAAAAGTGCTACGCATATTGCTTATTATTATCATTCATCAACAAAACATCAAATTGCAGCAAGATTTGAGCCACAGTCAGGATTTAGGTATTACAAAAGAAATGATATTAAACGAAAAAATTTTAAGCCTATTATTTACAATAAATATTCCGCTTCAGATAAAACGCATTTAATCCCCGTTGGTTTTCATGGTTCTGAAAATGACCCTAGATTACTAATAGGTTGGAGTAGAAAGTTGAATCGTGGAGGAATAAAAAGACATGAAGAAAAGGTCGTTAATATCAATAAAGAATATGGGATATACTGGTTTGTTGATGTAGAAAAAACATCGAATGGTGGAGCAAAATGGACATCTACAGTATGGTTTGAAGATGGCAATATAGTAGATAAAAAAGTGTTTTACGATAAAGATAAGTATCATTGGTCAAGTTGAAAATGATTACTAATAACTCAATGATTTTTTTAAAAGGTGATATTGACATGAGTAATGAAGAATATATAAAGGATACCTTATATGTTGAAGATAGTTTGTTAAATTCAGTGTTAAAGGGTGGAGATATTAAATATATGACTGATTTACAAAATTCCAACCTTAAAGATATTCAGCTAAAACATGGTTATATTGCGAATTATCAAATATATAAAAATCGAAATGAGATTAAGAATACTTCAAGTGATATAGTTATACATATTAATCACATAAGAACACATTACAAACAAAATGGTATTATGACGGTAACATTAGCGCATATCATTAAATCAATACTTGTAAAATATAATGAGTCTGATAAAAGTATAGAAATAAATTTAGTGAAAAGTGGAGAAGTAAATAGTATAAAGAAAGAAGTCTATTATAAACTTATACCTCGTAAACCGTCAGAAAAAAGTAGAGTGAGATACGAAGTGTTTAAACCAGAAAATCGGACGGAAGATATAGAGTACTACAATAGACTAATTGAAAAGAGTAAATATAATATTGTGGAACTATCAAAAAAATCTTTTGAAAGTATAGATAAAATGTATTATGAAGATTATTTATTAGAGGAACTGATAGAAGTAACAAAAGCTGAGGTTACATACTTACATAGTAAGTATTACGGAAGAAAAGATAACCAAAAAGTCGTTGCTGAGGCAATAGATAATGTAAGTAAATATTCAAATATAGAGCGCTTAATTGACTATTACATGGGTATGAAAAATGAGAGTGAAGAAGTATCAGAATGTTTATCAAGCATAAGTCAATTTAAATTAAAATGTGTGAATTTGAAAACTGAAAGTATAGACAGAGTTTTTGATAAATTTCATAAAAGAAAACAGAGGATTGAGATTATGATGATTGTATATCTGTTGTTGAGTTCTAAAATTACAATAGAGTCGATTACTACAGCAACTAATATTAAAAAAGACGTGTTAAGCAAATTGAAAAGTGAGGAAACATCAATAGAGAACTTAAATTTTGATACAGTATTAAAACTATATGAATATGCTGTAACTATAGAAGAAAAACAAGATAATATACAACAATGGTACCGCATATTAAAACAAAAGTTTAATAAAAAGAGATTGAATAAAGATTGTTAAATCCAGTTTATATAGATAAGCTGGATTTTTTATGTGACAAATTATGCTAACTATAGAAGAAAAATATACGCAAATACTATTGGGTTTTAAAAATACAATAAAATGGTTGAAAGGTATTGAATAAAATGATAAATTGAAGGTAAGTCATCATAGATTGAGGTTTGGTAAATGTTTCCCGATACAAAGGAGGTAAAGCATTATGACAAATAAGTCGAATATGAGTGATGAAGCAAAATGTATTAAAGAAACAATTGAAGCGACATTAGCGTTTGACGATGAACCAGTAGAAAGAATTGCTAAACAACATGTGTTTTTAAATCAAGCGAGTAATGCAGCAATTGAAGAAGTTATTTATTCATTAAGCATCAACAATGTGTACGGTAAAGCATTGAAACAATTTATAGAAAAAGGCGAATTGAACAAAGTCAGTTATGACATTGTAAAATTTGATATTGTTAAAGCTATTAAATCAGAGAAAGAAATATAAATAATATGGTATGCGAATAGATAATAAGAAAATTAATGAGTGATAATTTAAGTAACAACAAAGAAAAGGGTGAGACGTCGATGTTTATTGGTAATATTAATGAAATGGAGCTAAAGCAAGTTGATTTAAATCAATCAGATAGAGAAATAAGTAATAGATATAAGAAAAGTCAAAAACATATAATTCTATTTAGCTATTTACTCTTAATTCTATGGTTATTTATGACGAGCGTTACAGTTTTTAATGTAGATACGCTAAATTTATATCAGTACGAATATAGACATGAAGTTAAGGTGTTAGGTTATATATTGATTTTACTTATGATTATAGGTGATGTTGGTACATTGTATTGGTTCGAAAAAATAAATCGAGAAATAGGAGCAATAATAAAAAATTATATTTCTATTTCTGATGATGGAATAGCGAGTTTGAAGACTTACTACTATAACATTGCGCTTGATTTTAAAGTGAGCAATGTTAAAGAACTAAAACCAATTTCATTTAAAGCGACATGGTCATTGTACATGTATATGAGCTTTGCATTTAACATCATGATTTTATTCACTATGATTATAATTCTCATTTTTTAAAATAGCTTTCTGAATATGAGAAATTGAGATACATGGAGATAGGAGGTGTTGGATTGGTTAAACCGCTTAAAGTTAATATCAATGAAGTTTTGTTAGATAGTGTAAATGAAAAACAACGAAAAAAGGTAGAAAAAGAAACAAGAACTTTAAATGGGATAGACAATTTATTTATGTTAGTGATTGCATTAGTATTGGCTATAACATTTATAGATAAGATGATAGTAAACGAAAATATCCCGTATTTAATGATATTAGTGAGTTTATTAGGAATAATAACAATTATATATATAAGATATGCTAGAAAAAAACAAAAAAAGAAGTTGGAAATATTGTTACAACAGACTCCTTTGTTTAATGACCAAGAATCAATCAAAGTTGTTAGCTATCATGAAAAAAGCCACACAATAGCAATGTATGTATTATTAATATCTTTAGTATTTTCCCTACTAAATAGTATTTTAGATTTGACCATTAAATAAAAGCGATATGGAGGATTTCCCAATGCATAACCAAGAAAACAAAATTTCCCAATATAAAGATAAGTGGATTAATGTTCAATTTAACGCAATTGAAAAAGAAGAGGATTTTTATCTATTTACAACACTACACAATGATAAAGACGACTATTACATAAATATTGGTCATTTAGGCATAAAGTATGAGGGTAGTAGTCAGTGGAAAATTATAGACTTTGAAATTGATAGACAATATCGAGGACAAAATTATGGTGCAGCGATGCTTGTTGAGGCATTAGAAGGTGTTACTAAGTTAAGTAATACACAAAATATTTATCTATATGGTGAAATATCGAGTGTTTATATAGAAGACCGAAATAATTATATGGATATAAACGAATCATTAGGTTATAAAAAGCTAAAAATGTTTTATCAAAAACTAGGGTTTACTTTTGAAGATGATATCAATTTTTATAAACACACGTCCGTAGAAGCTGTTCCAGATTGGCAACAGGTAATGAAATACTCAATGGAAATTGAAGAATTAAAAGTAGAAATTGCCTTTAAAGATATCATCTTAGAAGCATATGAGAAATCTAGATATCAAATGCAGTCTAGTTTTTTAGGCAGATTACTTCTGAAAAAATTTGAGGATAAAAAAGTTAGGTGATGATGATGGAAAATGATAATCAAGAATCATATAAACGTTTAACTGATGAAGAAAGAGAATTACTAGAACAATATAGGAAGAAAAAGCGAAAATGGATAGTGAGAGGCATCTTATTTCTAATATTAGTTTTATTAGCTTTAGCAATCTACTTGTTTGTTGTAAATAAGGGGACAAACGGGCAGGTAAATGAATTTGATAGAGCTGTTAAGCATAAAGATTATAAAAAGCTAACCGAAATTATTAAATCGGGGCAAAAAGATATTAGCACTACAGATGCAAAACATTTTGTTGATTATGTAAATAAACCTGAAAATAAAAAGAGATATAACACAGAAGTCAAGAAAATGAAAAAGGCTTTAAAAGATAAGTCGTCTTATAATTCAACTATTGGTAAAATAACTGATAAAAATGGACGTACTATTATTGATATAACACAAAACGGTAATAGATTTTTCTTTTTAAATGATTTAGCATTTGAACCCAATTTTTATAATGTTTATGTAAAAGAAGGAAATAATGACGCATCATATGAGTTTGAGAATAACGGTAAGCGACGAAAAGTAGTAAGTAATGCAAACAATAAAACAGAGTTAGGACAGTTTTTTGTAGGAAATTACAATGTAGAGGTAACGAAAACTTTTAAAAATAAGCCCTTAGATGGTTCAGTAGATGGTCATATTCATATTAATACAGACAAAGCAGATAAAGGTAGAAAACTAAAAGCAGAAGAAGATATACCGCAAGCATGGTTCAAAGTGAAACTTAAAAATAATGACGAGCTAGATAAAGATTATAAAGTGGTCATTGATGGTGAAGAAGCGGATTATGAAAAAGATAAAATTTACGGGAAATATCCAGTAGATGTTCCGATAACTGTATCGGCGAAAGGTAGAGCAAATAATCAGGTTCTTGAAACAAAAGAAATAGAAGTAGAGAATAACAAAGATAATAAATTACGAACAGTTGAACTAGCATTTAAAGATAGTGACATAGAAAAGCAACGAAAGATAAATAAAGAGATTAAAGATGATGCTGAAAAGTTTATGAAAGATTATACGAAAAAATTAAATACAGGTTATGAAGTATCAGATTTTAGTGCATTACAGTATTATTTTGAAGATAAAAATTCAGATGTAGCTAAAAGTATTAAGGAACAAGTAGAGTCCAAGAAAAAATCTAAGTTTACAGACCCTAAAATACAATCTTATGAGCGTAATGATACAGAGATACAAATAGTGTTAAGTAAAAAAGATAAAAAAGGACATGTGATTAATTCTAAATATGACTTAGTGTATGATTACAAAGAAAATGAATTTAAAATCAAAGATTATACAGATATATAAATTCTAAGTGAAAGGTTAAGATAAATGAAAGATAAACAAAAGCCTCACAGTCAGAATAAAAAAGAATCTCTTTTGAATAAAATAAAATACTTTAAAATATCTATGTTACTAACTCTATTATTATTAGTTTTAGTGCTAGTGTTTATATGTCTATTAATAATGCAGAAACAAGTTAATTATTTTGCAGCTTTATTGAGTTCAAATACAGCTCTTTTAGCTATATTCGTTAAGATTGAATGGGACGAGTATAAAGAAAAACTAAAAAATAGAAATAATAATAGACGACTTATTCTAGCTTACTATAATGAATTAAAAAATATGCAATTAGTTTTCGGGAGATATAGATATAAGTATCGTAAAACTGGAGCAGATATAAATATAATAGATGAAAAAATGAAAGAAGCGGAATGGAACGAAATGCCAATAGATGTTTATTATAATAAGGCAATTAAAAGTGAAATCGAAAGAGGATTGCATAATTTAGAAGTAAGAATATCTAATCATGAAAATTTAGAAAAAAGTATTAAAAACATGTTGTTGGAAAGTAATATGCCAATAAGTGGAAAATTATTTGATGAGTTTTGGAATGTTCAAAAAGAGTATCATAAGATATATACAAGACCTTTAAAATATGATGAGTGGAAAGAAAAATTAAGTGAACCAATGAAAAATTACAATCCCCAAATATATCATCTTAGTTATGATTATTGGGAAGAAATTTATAAGGCATTAGCCGCAATTGATATGAATGTAAAACTAGACACTCATATGGAAGAGATTATTAATAATATGATAAAAACGTTAAATGAAAATAAATAATATGGATTAAGAGGTTCTAATCATGAAAAAAATACTAGGAACAATTTCAGCAACTTTACTAACAACAACACTACTAGGTACAACCGCTTCAGCAGAACAAAATCAAGAGGCGAATAATGATAAACAACCTGAATTAAAAGAAGATGTAATCACATATGGTGGCGATTTAAATAACAATCAAAAAGAAGAAGTTAAGGAAAAATTAGGGGCAGACGACAGTGACAAAACAATCAATGTGACACTAGCAGACGTTAAGGAATTCACAGGTGTTCAATATGACCATATTTACTCTAGTTCACTTATTGAACCTAAAACCTTTGGAAAGGGCGTTGATGTTGAAATTGTAACGCCAGATTATATTACTAAAATAACAAAAGAGCAATATACTAATGCGGCTATCAGTGCAGGTATACAGAACGCTAAAATACGTGTTGCTTCAACTGTTGAACCGACAACAGGAGATGGAGCACTGACAGGTATAGTTAAAGCTTATGCTAAAGAAGGCACTGATTTAAGTGAAAGTGACGCTAAAAATGCCAATCAAGAGATGTCAGATTTAGCAACAATTAGTGATGAAAATGAAGGTAAAGAAGGCTATTCTGATGCAGCAATGAATAACGCTGTAGCTGATATGAAGTCACAAGTTGCTCAAGAAAAAGAGAACAATGGAGAGGTATCTGAAGATAAAGTGAGAAGTATTGTAGATGAAGTATTGAAAGAAAAAGGACTAGATAATGTGATAAACGATAATCAGAGAAATACGATTTATAATATTGTTATCAATGTATCAAAATCAAATGTTCTAAATAATGACCCTAAAGCGTTTATAAAACAATTAGATAAATATAAAGGACAATTAGAAAAAAATCATGGCGATTTAATTAATAAGGCGAAAGATAAAGCTAAAAGCTTAAATACTGAAGAAAATCGAAATATTCTACAAAAAATAGGAGATTTCATAAAAAATATAATTAATGCAATTATAGACTTTTTTAAAAGCTTGTTTTAAATAATGGAGGATAAGCATTATGGATAATGCACAGATTATATGTTTGTTAGAAGATGAAGATATTGAACTTACAAAAAACATCGAAGAAGCAATTTATATAATGTCAGATGGACGTTACATTTCAGGTATGTTTGATAGTGGAATTAGAGGGATAGACCATAGAGTTATAGAGAGCTTGTTTGATGATATAGATAGAGAAACAGAGGGTTTTTGGGATAAAGCATTAAACAGGTTATCATTAGTCATGTATGTTCCAGAAACAAATACAGTATTACTTAAGGATAATCAAAAGGTAACTGATAAGCAGTTAGAAGTTATAGAAAATTTAAAAGAAGATAATCACAAGGTAGAATCTTTTTAAGAATCAATAATAAAACCGCTTCAAATTGGAGGAATGATAAATTGGATACTGGTAATCACAATAATAAAACTTTGATGAAGATAGAATCTAAAGAAAAACAAAAAAATAAAAGAGTAAATGCACAATTAAATAATGTGTTAGAAAAAGCAAAATATATATTAGAGGAAAATCCACATTTAGTATATGAGCAACAACACCCTATATTTAGTTATATAAAAATATTTACTGACCTAATACAAAGTAAACTAACAACCTTAGTATTAATGAATGGCAGAGATAACATATATTTAAAAAAGTATAAATGGTTTAATACTGTTGAGGCATACATGAACCCAATAGACCGTATATTTTTAGGAGAAAAGTTTTCTAATGCTAAATTATATACGAATACGAATCTAAGCATATCTAATGCGAGAGACCCTATTGTTACTCACTTATGGAATGCAACGAGATTATCAGATGCTATTAGAAATATAGGTAAAGGAATGGTAAATAAAAGCTTTTCAGAGATAGGTATGAAAAAGGAAAATGCTTTTAAATACGACGATATAAATCATAAAGGAGAGTTTATATATCCTTTAGGTGTAACTAATATTTACAATGGAAATCATTCCATCAGTGCAGGATTAAACAAATCCGAAGGGCATATCATAATTGATGAAGTAGTAGATATCAGTTACTTATATGATGAATATGTGTTTGATGGTAGATATTTTATTAATAATAAAACGGGAGAGAAAGAAGAAATTTATTTTGAATTTGGAGCTTTGTTTGAAATCGGACGTTTATTATTAAGTAATAAGCATGTGTTTTCTGAAGCGGTTCAAGACATTGTAAATACTTATTAATTTAATAAATGTTAATGTCAGAGTGTATAAGTACCAATCAAAAAATGGTAAAGCAAAATATATGTGTAAAGAGAACTTACTATTTAGTAAGTTCTCTTTTTTTGTTTTCAAAAAGAGAAAAACCTTCAAAAATACGAACGTATGTTCTATAATTAAGGAGTAAATAATAAAGGGGTGTATCAAATGTATGACTATCACAATTGCCAACATAGAGATATTTTGTGTGTTGATTTAAAAAGTTTCTATGCTAGCGTTTCATGTATATTAAACGGTCTCAATCCATTAGAAACCAAGTTAGCAGTTGTAGGTAATACTAAAAGGCAAGGGTCAGTAGTATTAGCAGCAACACCACCATTAAAAGATTTGGGAATTAAAACAGGGTCAAGACTATATGAGATACCTAAACGAGAAGATATATATATTACTAATCCAAAAATGAGAACGTATATGAATATATCTACAAATATATCTAACTTAGCATTGAGATACATAGTACCAGAAGATTTTCATCAATATAGTATAGATGAGTTCTTTATGGATATAACAGATAGCTACTATTTATTTGCTTCTAGCCCATACGAGATGGCTAAAAAAGTACAATATGAAATATATCAAGAGACAGGAATAAAAAGTACTATTGGAATAGGGAGTAATCCGCTTCTAGCCAAAGTCTCAATGGATATAGAAGCAAAACATACAATGAGTGGTATAGCAGAATGGAGATACCAAGATATTCCTAATAAACTTTGGAATATAGATAATTTAACTGACTTTTGGGGGATTAATACACAAACAGCAAAAAAATTAAATAAAAAGGGCATAGTGACTGTAAAAGATTTAGCACACTATCCATATGTATATTTAAAAAGAGAATTGGGAATTGTTGGAATTGATTTACATTTACATGCAAATGGTATTGATGAAAGTTTAATAAAAGATAAATATCATACTAAACAAAAAGGGCTAGGAAAAAGTCAAATACTATTAAGAGATTATCGTTTTAGTGAAATAAAAGCAGTAATAAATGAGCAAGTAGAAGATGTTTATTATAGAACACGTCAAAAAAAGAAATATCCAACAACAGTATCAGTTCATGTGGGATATTCTAAAGGTGGGGGATTGAGAAAACAATTTACTGATAAAAATGGGTTTAAAAGTACAAATCATATTATAAATACGTTATGGAATTATCTTAGAGATAAAGCAGATAGAACTGAACTATATAGAATAGTCGGAATAAATTTCACAAATTTAAGAAATAGTAACATACACCAATTAGAATTTTTTAAATCTGAGAGAGAACAAAAGCAAGAAATAATAGACTATTCATTAGATAAAATAAAGCTTAAGTATGGAAAAGATATAATAATGAGAGCAACAAGTTTACTGGATAATGGTACTTTAAAATCTAGGCGTGGATTATTGGCAGGTCATAAAGCTTAGTAAATTATACATCTAAATATATACTTGTACTTTTTGAATTATGGTTGTTTATCATATAAATAAAAGATAATTTAAATAAAACAAAACACAAATAAACAATATTTCACTTGAAAAGTATAGTATAAAATGATAATATGTAATTAACAAAAGAAAAGGGGGTGCAAGATGAAAAGGCAAGAAAGATTAGCTTATAGCCGACAAGAAAAGAACAGAACGATAGGAAAAGACATAATCAAAATCGGCTATAAGTTCTCATCATTCATTGGTTTCTTAACAGGAATTGTTACTTTAATAAATGCTTTAATAAGCTTTATACAAAGAACATTCCTATAAGGGAAAAGGGGCGTAAAGCCCCTAGCCCTTAAAATAATTATCTTGCCGTAATTATTTATAAATAATATCTTTTAAAAAAGATAAAGGAGTGTGTCTAATGGCTTTAAAACAACCTAAAACAGATGTATCTGTAGATTTTTACGGGGAAGACGGTAACATTTTTAATTTAGCCGGAAAGGTAACAAAAGCATTAAAAAGAAATGGATACTATGCTTATGCTAAGGAAGTACAAGACCGTTTGTTTCTTCAAAAAAGTTATGAAGACGCTATAGCGATACTTGGAGAGTACGTAGAGATTGTCTAAATATCTTTTTATATAAAAGAGAAAGTGTACTTGAACCGGAAAATACTATGTTTAGATAAAATTAAAGCATATGAAAGGAATTCGTAAAGTTAAATTTATAGAGAAGAGTGATGAGATAATGGTAAATAAAAAGATTATGATATTAAATATAGTTACATTATTTTTATTTTTAGGTGCATGGGTTTTAAATTCTATTTAGAAAGAAACAGATAAGAGAAGGTGTAGTATGACCAGTAAAGAAAAGTTCAAAATAGCAATGTTTACGTTGCTGAGTTTAATAATAATTGTATTATTACTTATAATATCTTTCTTTGCAGCATATACTGTGTTTTTATCAATGCTTATAGCATTATCAACGAATACATTAAACACTGCGGTTTGTATATTAGGAGTATTTCTAATGCAGGTTATTGGGATATTCACATGGTGGCTTATAAAAAGGTTATATAGAGTATATTGCAACAAGACAGGTTTTAATATAAAAAAAGAAAATTGAATCCCCCTACATTCCCCTACCTTTAATCAAAAGCAGGGGAATGTTTTATTATGAAATGAAATATATATAATAATTAAACATTATAATTAAAACTAATAATTTAATAATGTTTAATTTAATGATAGAATGATATTGAGTAATAAAATAAGTAGGTGTAAATTATGGTTGGAAGAAAACAAGCTTTTAATAAATCCTTTCAAATAGTTAGAGCTTTGGAAAATGGTTTGTATAAAAAATATTTAGATGGAGATATCGTGCTTCAAGATATAGCTAATGAATTCGGTGTAACAGTTCAGCATGTAGCTTCAATAGTTAAAGTGAATAATATTGGAAATCCAAATAAAGAAAAATCAATATATAAATCAGAAGAACAAAAGGCTATAAAGAGAGATATTGATAATGGATTACCAATAGAATATTTTAAATCAAATTATAAGGTATTAGAAAAATTGTCTAGTACTATAAATGTTTCAAATACTTTTCTTAGATGGAAAGAAAAAGATGGATTTCATACAGATGTACCCTATGCAACATTATCTAGATTGAATAAAACAATAGCGAGTATTAATATAAGGAAATATATAGAGATAAATAATAATTTACCTAAATCAAATAGAGAATCGTTAACAAAGATAGCAAAACGATTTAATGTAAGTTATACAAAAGTTGCTAATATAGCTACACATTTGAAAAAGAATACAACAAACTTAATACCATCTAAAGATGATAAATTTTCAAGAATAGTTTATAGAAATTTAAATATTGTGGAAGAAGTTACCTATAGTAAAACTAATCATGAAGAAGCTATTGATAAAGTATCAAAAAAGTATAAAGTAGATAGAGATATTATAGAAAGTATTTTGTCTTGTGAAGCATATGTTAAAGGAGCTAGTCTAGATGAGTATTTGGATAGTATAAATAATCATTAGGAGATGATTAGAATATGGGAATAATTATGATTGTCATGGCTATAGGAATACTAGCTATGTGGTTCGCACTACATGTAATTATATATAAGAATAATAATAAACCTATCAAAATTGTATATTTTATAATTGGTTCATTAATTTTATATTTGTCATTAAGTTACTGTTTATCGGAACTTTTAAAATATAAGGTATAAAAAGAGAAAAGTACTTACTTTTCTCTTTTTATTTTTCTCCGAAAAATTTTGATTGAATAGCACTAATTACAGATGGAATATTTATGTACATGTTTGTTTCGCCATCTTCATTTTCAAGATAAAAACGACCATCAATAATTTTCACTTTGTCATTACCGATTGAAAAAAATCTAGGAGACTCTTGCTTATAAAGATAATGGTTTTTATCCATTTCTTCACTAAATTCTACACTACAAGAAAAATCATTAATATAAGTAAGTGCTTTTTCTAAAGACGAAGTACTTACTGGTTCTGAATTAGATGGTTTAATAATATAAGATATATTTTCTGTTATTACATCAATATTATAATCTGGAATATATATTCCATCAAAATCCATTTGAGTATTATACCCTTCATCTATTAATCTATTATTTAGTTCTTCAATCATGAATATCAAACCTCATTAATAAATTTTTATTATAATCCTATTAATATAAGCTATCATTTATTATTGTTTTCGAACAATACAAATTACTAAATCATCTATTATATATAACTAATATAACCTATTTAAAAAATACAAACAAGTTTTTGGTATTGATAACAAATTGAATTAATCATCTGAAATATATTTTATTAATAAACAGTTAATTTATAATTATAAAAATATACGAACGAAAAAATTCGAATGTACGTTATTAATAGAAATGTATTTCCATATAAAAGTAAGTAAAAATATAGTTTGAAATATCGGACTATATGATATATACTTTAAATATAAATAATAGTTCACTTTTAAGAACTATAAGTATTATAATAAATATAAACGTAAATAAGATAGTAAATAGAGACATATTTAAACATGTATTTAAGACCTTAAATAAGATAATAAGTAAATTATGTAATAAGACTATAAATGCTATAAATTAATACCTAACGGTATTTATAGGGCAAAACTGGTTGTTTACTTATAAGTGTAATTAAAGAGATAAATAGACTAATAAGTATAGATATAAATAAATATGTAAATAATAGAC
>NZ_JABTXV010000007.1 GCF_016238465.1 Staphylococcus caledonicus | reverse complement strand
CATTCACTTGTCTGGTGACAATGGCAAGGAGGTCACACCTGTTCCCATGCCGAACACAGAAGTTAAGCTCCTTAGCGCCGATGGTAGTTGGATTTACGTTCCGCTAGAGTAGGACGTTGCCAGGCAACTAAATCGTATGGATGCGATGAGCCGATATTGAGACCGAAGGGTCTCTTTTTTTATGTCTAAATTTAGCATCAAAGCCGAAGGCAAAAAGAAAGTAAAATAAAAGAATAAACGGCACAAACTTCGGTGAGAACATGTTAGCATCTATTTAACTTTGCGAAGAGAAAGCGATTGAAGCTGATGAATTGAGGAAAGAGAGCAGCGAGTTTAGTTGGGCTAAATGAGCCAACGAAAGACGAAAATGAAGAAAGATGCGACCGCTTGCCTCAAAGCAAAGGAAGCTCCATAGCGCCGATGGTAGCAGATTACGTTCCGCTAAAGGGATAGATTCAATTGAAGAGAGATTGAGACATTAATCATTTGTGCTCTGGGAAACCGATATACGGTGTCCCAAAAGTAGGATCCTCGGCAGATACTGTCACGATTCGACAAAATTTTGAGAACAATTTTGCTCATCGTTCGGTTCTGCTCAAATCCTAAACACTTTTGACCCAACCTCTTCTTTTTTGTTTTAAATAAATTAACTCTACATTCAATCATGCTAATGAAAAAACCAATGATTTGGTTTCCTATTTTTAAAATGTAAAAAGCCTCAATAAATCTATATTTGAAAAAGAACTATCACATTTATATCCCTCTTATATATAAAAATACCCAAAGCTAAAGTTGAAAATGTTGAATATCAAAGAACAATTGAAGACAAAATGAACGATAATGCAAGATATACATTTTAACAGTTTATTAACTATTTAAAGTTATAGTATAATATTTTTAAATAAATATAAATTTATATTGAAATCTTTTTATACAAATAGTATCCTATTGAATGACGATGCAAAGAAATAGAGAAGGTCATCTCCGAAAACAATTAAGGAGTAGAGAACTGTTATGGAAAGAAATAACAAGAAGGGATGGAATTTTCTATCAAATACACAAAATAAGTATTCTATTAGAAAATTCTCTGTAGGCATTTCATCAATTTTAATAGGATCTTTCATTATTTTTGGAGTCGATAATGAAGCACATGTCGCAGAACCAAATGATGCACAAAATATTTCTACAAATAATGACAAAAGTCATAATGAAACACAAATCACTCCAGACCAATCTGCGAATAAGCAAGAAGATACAAATTTGAAGTCATCTTCTCAAGCAAAACCTAAAGAGGAAAAGAGCGTTAATAGTGCTAAAGACGAAACGTTAACTCCTCAGGAAAATAATAGTGAGAGTAACTCACAAAATAATGCTGAAACTACACAACCTAAAGTTTCAAATTCAGCACCTACTACAAGCACTAGAAGTAGTAAGGATGATCAACCATCAGACAATTCAACGTCTAACCAAGTTGATGCAAGTCAACCAACTAGTGAAGATAGTGCTATAAAACCAAAAAGACGTGTGAGACGAGATGTTGATGATAGCAATGTTCAAGTAGTCGGCAAATTGGCATTTAGTGGTACTGATGATACTGAAAAATATTATACATTACCTCCGGATATTACAAATAACCGCCGTGAAATGAATCATAAATTTTCTTTTACAAGTTCAGGATCTAGTATTTTTAATAACGGGAAATTAATTTACGAAGTACCAAAACGTTTTGTTGTGGCACCGCCTGCATTTTCTAAATCAGAATATGTAACTAAGAAATCGGATCTATCCGATGCTACTACATGGCGCTATCAATTTGATTTAAGACCTATAGCAGGAGCGGCTGCGGGGGAAATTGATATTTCACAAATTGTTGGTGGAATGATTTGGTCAGGTCCAGGTGATGGAGACGTTATCACTTCTACTATGAAAATATATCAAGGCGATACTTTACTTGATACACAAGAAACTCATGCCACATTTGAAAATGTTAAAGGTGGACTTTACGCCGACCGTGGTCAAGTTAAACCAACGTCAATATGGCAAATTCCAGGTAATAAAAAAACCATAGCTAATTCAGAACCGACAATTGGAGTTCTCGAGGCAGATGGTACAGTTTCTGATAAATCAGATGACTATGACTATAAAGTGCCGTTTCCAAGTGATCATAATTTTTTAGAAAATGATAATGTGACTACTACTTCAAGAGATTATAGCCGATATACAGATTTCACTTATAGTATTTTAAATATTCCTAGTTGGCTTGAACTAGACCCTAACCCTTACATTACAAATAATAGATTATGGACTCAAGATGAAACTGGAATTCATTTACATTTAAGTGAAGGTCAAGATTTAACTAACACAGCGTATGAACCTTCTTTAAAATTAAAAAAATCTGCGCTCACTCCTGAGATTTTAAAAAAATTTAAAGATGATGGATTTGTTGTGGCTAATCTAATATGGCAAACGGTAGGTCGCTTACCAAATGGACAAGATTACGTACAATCTTTACCAGCCGATGGAGGCATTAAATTCAAAATGCTTAACAGACATGGTATACCTACTGGTCATGTAGCCCTCCACTCATTACGTATTCTCGACCCTTCGAGATTATTTACTAAAGCTGATCATAAACATGAAACCTTTAGAGTATTAAAATATCTGACTGATCGTGACCAATCTGACAACTATGCGCCAACGTATATGCATTCTATTCAAATTCCTAAAGGGCAGGACGGAGACTATTTTACAAAATTTGATTTCAACCTACGTTTTATAAAATATTTCCAAGACAAATGGGATAAATATGCAGGTAATAGTATTACTTTAAAAGAACCGTTTATTTTGTACGGAGTTAATAGTGACGGTTCGACAACAAAATTAGCCGAATGGAAAGAAATAAATAAAACGAATAAATCATATGAGTTTGGTGATAAACGCTATAATCATTTAGTGCTTCAAACGCCTATTATACGTGACACTGTTACGCCAAAAGGTGCAACAGAAAAAGATATTTTCGAATGGGGTACAGAAGTTACTTATGCAGTAGATGAGAAAAGATGGCAAGACGCTGCAAAAGATGATAACGTATCACAAATGCAAAATACGCTAATTTTAGATCAAGTGCCAGAAAACACGGTAGAGGCAGCTAGTGCTGTGCCAACACGTGGTTTATCTGATGAATTGTCTAGTCCAAAAAATTCATATATCCATACTAAAGACTTATTCAATCATACGTTGGCTAAACCTGTATTTAACAATACAAATGGTTTCCAAGGCAATATATTAAATTATAATGATAAAGCTAATGTAATAGTGAAAGCTAATGATAGTGATTACTTAAAGTATTTAAGTACAGACGTGACAGATTATCGCTCAGATATAGATAATAATCGACTAGATAATATAAAAAATGTTTATTTATCACTTAACGCTCCGGATGGGACAGCGATAGGTAATGTGAGAATATGGACTAATAAAGACTTAATCCGTAATGCGAACGATGCTGATTTCTTGTATCTTGGAAATTCAGCAACGCTTCAAGATAGACCAGTCATTGATCCTATCAAAGTCATTCCTAATTATAAGAATAGTGGACGAACATTATATGTTTATAAAGTGCCGGATGGCTATGATTGGAATAAAACGCTTAAAAACGATCGTAATTTATTCTTTTTAAGAGACACGCCTGAAATGACATTCGATATCTTTAACAGAGGTACCTTACCAAGTGGTTCTTATTCTATTCGTTACGCAACAATTTGGGATAAAGATTCTGAATTGGTACGTCCTATTCTAGACCAAACATTAAGTCGTAACCACATTGATTTATCGGAAGTTATTACCGATGATTTGAGCCCATTAACGAATGACAACAGAGTATCAGTTATCAACGTGCCATTTAACATTGCACTCGCAAGAGAATTTGCGTCTTCGTTAACGATTGGTAAAGATGCTACAGATAGTTTTGACAAATCACGTGTAGATGTTGGTTTAGGAGAAAATGTAAACTTACAAACAACTACAATTAACTTCACCAATAGCGTCGGCATATTAAAAGAAATTGTAGTAACTATTCCTAAAGATAATGTTCAAACTATATTAACTGAAACATTACCAAATACAGATAAATATCACGTGGTTTATACGACAGATAGTGATGTGACAAAAGGTACATATACTGAAACGCCAACAGATTTATCTAAAGTCACTGCAATTAAATATGTGTTTAATTCACCACTTGTAGTCAATAAAGATGAGGTCTTTAAAACAAATGTAAAAGTAACTGTACCAGTGGATGCCCCAATTTTAACAAAAGCGCATTCACAAATCTTTACACTAGGTATGGATAATGTATGGTTAGCAGGTAATAAGGTTGAATTAGAAACAGAAGATAACCGTGGCGCTTTAGTGGTGAGATACACAGATGAAGCAGGTAATGATGTTCAAAATAACACTACGTCTAAAGGTGCAAAAAATACAGAATATAATGTAGACATTCCTCAAATGATTAATAATCATAATCATCACTACAAATTCTTAAAAGTGGATGATCAATTTGACCCTATAAAAGGTTATTATGTGAAAAAACAAACAAAAGTTGTCCACTTAATTTATAAAGAAGTATTTGAAGTAAGTGTCTTTGCCGACTTTAAAACAACAACTGGCGAGGTATTAAGTCCACAAATTACAGTTCTAGACCATCAACTTGAAGGTACACATTATACGACAACAGCACCTACTTTTGCCGATAAAGTGGTTTATGAGAATAATAAAAACGGTCATATTAAGAAAACAATCCATTACCGTTTAGTAGCAATACCGAAAAATCAAAACGGTGAAGTCATTGGAAATCAAGATATCATGGTGCATTATGTTTATGAACCTGTAACAACATATGAACTCGTTCCAAACAATCCACCACAAGTAGATAAACCGCAATTAAAAGTGACACGTTATATTGATAGACATGGTAGAGATATTATTAAACCGAAAAAAGGTAAACATAAACCTTATCCTAATATTCCAGGCGGTTGGACATATACAGGTATTGTTGAAGCACATGATGGTATTACTACTTACATTTATGAAAAAGTTAAACATCATCCAACACCTAAATGTAAAAAAGTGACTCCACCAGTTAAACACCATGAAGCACCACCTATGAAACAACATGTTAAGGTGAGCTCACCTATCAAAAAAGAACATGTATCAAAAGAGAAACCACATAGTACTCATCATACAGTAGAATTACCAGAAACAGGTAAGCCTGAAGGTAACACGTCACTATTTGCGAGTCTCTTATTAGCATTAAGTGCAATCTTTATGTTTAGAAAAAAAGATCGAACATCTAAAACAAAATAATTAAATAATTTTAGAGGGTTAAGACAATAAAGTTTAAAGTGTCTTAGCCTTCTATCTATAAAATAGGCCAGAAATTTGGAAACTTAAAAGGAAGAATTATATTATATTGCGTTAAATAACTTTAATAATATAGATAAAAGAGAGAATTCATAGGCATATATGTTGATATAATATCAACTAAACTAAGTTATAATATAATATTTTTAATTAAATATAAAATTATATTGAAAAATTAGCATACAAATAGTATTCTATTGAAGACGATGCAAAAAATAGACAAGGTCATCTCTGAATAAATTAAGGAGTAAAAACAGCTATGAGAAATAACAACAAAAAGGGAGTTGATTTTTTGTCGAATAAACAAAATAAATATTCGATTAGAAAATTTTCTGTAGGCATTTCATCGATTTTAATCGGGTCATTTATTATTTTTGGGGTAAATAATGAAGCGCATGCTGCCGAACAAGAAAACAATTCAACTATTTCTACAAATAATGATACTAATCATCAAGCTTCTCAAGATGTTTCAAACAACACAACAGATAACCAAGAAGATACTAATGTAAAACCATCTTCTCAAGATGCTCAAGTAACGCCTAAAGAGAACAATGATACAACTACAGATAAAAAAGAGAACGGCACTTCTCAAGAAGCAAATAAGGATACTACTGCACAAACGAATGCTGAAAGTAACCAACCTAAAGAAACAGATGCTACGGCTACTACGAGTCAAAATAACGATAATAGCGAACAACCTACAGAAAATCCAACATCTAATCAAGTTGACGCACATCAACCAACAAGTGAAACAAGTTCTACAACACCCAAACGACGTGTAAGAAGAGATGTTGATGATGACGATGATGACGATGAGGGAGTAGAAGTTACAAGTAGGCTAGTATTTAGTGATACACATACCAATAATAAACATTTTAATTTAACATCAGATGTAAACAATCACCGTCGTGTAATGAGCACTACATATTCATTTGCGAGTTCAGGACATAATAGTATAGATAATGGGAAACTCGTCTATGAAGCACCAAAGAGATTTATTGTAGAACCACCAGCATTTTCTAAATCGGAATATGTAACTAAAAAGACAGATTTATCCGATGCAGATACATGGCGCTATCAGTTTGATCTTAGACCTATAGCAGGTGCAGCGGCTGGTGAAATAGAAATTTCACAAGTTATTGGTGGAATGATCTGGAGCGGCCCTAGTGATGGGGATACAGTCACTACATCTATGAAAGTGTATGAAGGCGATAATTTACTTGATTCTCAAGAAACTCAAGCTACATTCGATAACGTCAAAGGGGGACTTTATGCCGATTATGGTCAAACGAAACCTACGTCGATATGGCAAATTCCCGGAACCACTAAAAGTACAGCGAGTTCAGAACCAACTATTGGTATTATCTCGAAAGATGGTACAGTCTCTGATAAATCTGATAACTATCGCTATAATGTGCCATTGCCAAGTGATAACTGGTTCTTAGAAAATCGTGACGACGCAACTACATCAAAAGATTATGGACGTTACACTGACTTCACGTATAGCGTGTTAAATATACCTAGCTGGCTTGAGTTAGATCCAGAGGCTTCGGGTAATCAATATTGGACGCAAGACGATAAAGGTATCCATATGCATTTAACTGATGGGCAAAAATTACCTTTTGTAGCTTATAAACCGTCATTAAGATTAAAAAAATCTGCACTTACATCTGAGGATATACAAAAGTTTAAAAAAGATGGATATATCAACGTCAATTTATTATGGCAGACGGTTGGACGCTTACCAAATGGCCAAGATTACGTCCAAAGTTTACCTGCTGATGAAGGCATTAAATTTAAAATGATTAGCGAAGCGGGTTCGGAAGCTGGAGATGTATATTTCCAAGCCTTGAGACAACATGATCCTTCACGCTTACTATCTAAAGCCGATCATTTACACGAAACATTTAGTGTTATTAAGTATATTAATAACCGAGATCAATCTAATAAGTACGCTTCAACTTATATGCATTCTATTCAACTTCCGAAAGGACAAGAGGGAGATTATTTTACAACATTTAGTTTGCTCCCTGCTGGAGCGAGATATTTCAATGGTTCGTCAATAAAAACCTCTGAAAATGATACGTATGAGTTTAAAACACCTTTTATACTCTATGGGGTAAATAGCGATGGTTCAACAACTAAGCTCAATGAATGGACAACGTTAAATAAAGACAATTCTACATATAGAATTAATAATAGTCATTATAATCATTTAGTTCTTCAAACACCTGTACTTCGTGACACGATTTCAACAGCTGATGAAGCACAAAAAGATGTTTTCGAATGGAGAGCAAATGTTACCTATGCAGTTGACGAAAAAAGATGGCAAGATGCGGCTAAAGATGATAGCGTCACACAAATGCAAAACAGCTTGATTATCGATCAAGTAAAACAAAATACGGTTGAAGCAGCAAGTGCTGTGCCAACGCGCGGATTATCTGGTTCTTTATTCCATCGTAACTATTCTTATATTCATACAAAAGAAGCGTTTCCACATAAATTGGCGACACCTGTGTTAAAGAATACAAATGGTTTCACAGGAAATACATTAAATTACAATGATAAGGCTAATGTAATAATTAAGGCCGACACAAAAGACTATTTAAGATATCTAAGTAAAGATGTGTTAGATGATACTTCAGACATTGATAATACTAAATTAGATGATATAAAAAATGTTTATTTAACACTTAGTGCGCCAGATGGAACTGCGCTTGGAAATGTTCGTGCGTGGACTAATAACGAACTCATCCGTACTTCTTTCTGGTGGGATGATGCTTCATTGGAAAATACATCGAAATCTTCGCTTAAAGATAGACCAGTGATAGACCCAATTAAGGTAATCCCAAATTATAAAAACAGTGGTAGAACATTATATGTTTATAAAGCACCTGAGGGGTATAACTGGAATCAAACGAGTAAGACAACGGGCGCGTATCGCAGTTCATTAACACAGAATACTCCTGAAATTACATTCGATATCTATAATAGAGGGACATTACCAATTGGTTCATACTCAATTCGTTATGCGGCAATTTGGGATAAGGATTCCGAGCTTGTACGTCCTAGTGACGACCAAACATTAAGTAGTAATCATCTACTGTTATCGGATGTTATTACTGATGATTTAAGTGCGAATACAAATGAAAAACGAGTTTCAGTTATTGATGTACCATTCAAAATTGCACTTGCCAAAGAATTTGCGTCTTCGTTAACGATTGGTAAAGATGCGACTAATAGTTTTGATAAATCACGTGTAGACATCAATCTAGGAGAAACTGTTAACTTACAAACTACGACAATCAACTACACTGATAGCCCTGGTATCTTAAAAGAAATCATTGTCACTATTCCTAAGGACCATGTTCAAACGACATTAGCTGAAAAGATTCCTGATACAAGTAAATACCGTGTGGTTTATACAACAGATAGCGATGTGAAGAATGGTACATATACCTCAAATCCAACTGACCTATCTAAAGTCACTGCAGTTAAATATGTATTTGATACACCACTTGTAGTGAACAAAGGAGAATCTTTTAGTACTAACGTAAAAGTAACTGTGCCAAAAGATGCGCCAATTTTAACAAAAGCACATTCACAAATCTTTACTCTTGGTACGGATGATCTTTGGTTAGCTGGTAATAAGGTAACGCTTGAAACAGAAGACAACCGAGGCGATTTAGAAGTTAGATATACGGATGAAGAAGGAAACGCTATCCAAAATAACACAACTTCTAAAGGTGTAAAAAATACTGAATATAACGTAGATATACCACAAATTATTAATAACAATAATCGTCACTATAAATTTGTAAAAGTAGACGATGAACTCGATCCAATAAAAGGTCATTATGAGAAAAAACAAACAAAAGTTGTTCACTTAATTTATAAAGAAATTTTTGAAGGAAGTGTATATGCGGACTTTAAAACTACTGATGGTGAAGTGATAAGTCCACAAGTGACAATTTTAGACCATCAAGTGGAAGGTACGCACTATACAACAACTGCACCAACGATTGAAGATAAAGTCACTTATGAAGATAATGAAAACGGTCGTGTTAAAAAGACGGTTCATTATCATTTAACAGCAGTACCAGAAAATCAAAGTGGCGAAGTAGTTGGCAATCAAGATATTACAGTGCATTATGTGTATGAACCAATTACAACTTATGAACAAGTCCCAGATAATCCGCCACAATATGATTTACCAGAATTAAAAGTGACACGTTATGTCGATACAGATGGTAATGAAGTCCAAGACGCAGAAGAAGGTACACAACAGCCACCAGATGTTATTGGAGATAAATGGCAATATACATCACAAATGACTGAAGAAGATGGCATCACAACATATGTGTATGAAAAAATCAAAACAGAAGTGCCAAACGAAGCGCCACAATACGACTTACCAGAACTAAAAGTGACACGTTATGTTGATACTGAGGGTAATGAAGTTCAAGATGCGGTAGAAGGCACACAACAGCCACCAGATGTTATTGGAGACAAATGGCAATATACATCACAAATGACTGAAGAAGATGGCATCACAACATATGTGTATGAAAAAATCAAAACAGAACTACCAAATGAAGCACCACAATACGACTTACCAGAATTAAAAGTGACACGCTATGTCGATACAGATGGTAATGAATTGAAAGCTCCAGAAGAAGGATTACAAACACCACCAAGCGTTATTGGAGATAAATGGCAATATACGTCACAAATGACTGAAGAAGACGGTATTACAACATATGTGTATGACAGAATTCAAACAGGCGTACCAAATGAAGCACCACACTATGACTTACCACAATTACAAGTTACGTGTTATGTAGATAAGCATGGTAACCCAATTATGAGTGCAAGAAAAGGTAAGCAAAATCCATATGCTGATATTCCAAGTGGATGGAGATACACTGGTATTGTTAAGGAACAAGATGGTATTACAACTTATGTATATGAAAAGGTTAAAGAACAACCGGCTCATACGCCTAAATGTAAAAAAGTGGTTGCTCCAATTAAACCTGATGAAAAATTATGCCCACCACAAGAAATTAAGGTGACTGTACCAGTGGAAAAAGAACACCCACATAAAGCAACACAACATAGTACATCTCATAAAATGGAATTACCAGAAACAGGTAAAACAGAAGGTAATACATCAATTTTCGCGAGTCTACTATTAGCTTTAGGTACACTGTTTATGTTTAGAAAAAAAGATAGAGACACTAAAACAAAATAACCGAATTACTTTAGAATCACATTCTAAAGTGACTAAGCTCCCTTCAAAGTAAAAATTAAAACTTTTGGAGGGAGTTTTTCGTTTTCAAAAATTAAATAATAGTGCTTAAAAACTTATGATATTTTTTGACACTACAAGATATATTCAAGTAATGTTGAATCAATAAAAGAGTAATGGTGAAAAAATTTAAAATATATACCTTAATTCCAAAACCACAAGAAAGTGTGACTAAATTGAAGCATTCTCATCTTCCTATTACGACACAACTAAATAAATTAATAGATAATCATGCGATTTCTTTACATGTGCCAGGGCATAAAAACATGACGATAGGGCATCTTAAACAATTAAAAAGAGAAATGGATATGACTGAAATTACTGGTTTAGATGATTTGCATCACCCTGAATCAATCATTTTGGATAGTATGACAGAGATTGATAAACACCCAGATTATGATGCTTATTTTCTTGTAAATGGGACGACTTCAGGTATTTTAGCGGTCATTCAGGCGTTTTCAAATAGAGCTGGCAACTATTTATTAAGTAGAAATGTGCATAAATCTGTGTTTCATGGAGTAGATTTGACACGTCAAAGTGCAGAATTAATGCCTATGATTAAAAGTCAGACAAGCCAACATTATCTTCAACCAGATTTTGAACATATATCTTATAACGAACAGAAACTAGCCGTGATAACCTACCCTAACTATTACGGTGAATGTTTCGATATCAACAATAGCGTGCAGTCTTTACATCAACACCATATTCCTGTGCTTGTAGATGAAGCACATGGTGCGCATTTTGGGTTGCCTCATTTTCCTAAATCAGCGTTAGAAGTGGGTGCAGACTATGTCGTGCAGTCTTACCATAAGACATTACCAGCACTCACAATGGGGTCAGTCTTATTTATTCATAAAGATGCACCTCTCAAAGAAGAAGTCGTGCGCTATTTAGCGTATTTCCAAACCTCAAGCCCATCCTATTTGGTAATGGCAAGTATTGAATTAGCCCATCAATTTTACAAAGGTTATGAGAGCAGTACATTTTTTGAAAAAAGGGCACGATTCATCGATGTCTTAACTCAAACGGGATTTGAGGTTAAACACGTAGATGATCCATTAAAATTATTAATTCGTTACCCAGGTTATTCGGGATATGAAGTACAAACATGGTTTGAAGCGTGTGAGATTTATACAGAATTAGCAGATACACACCAAACCTTGTTGATATTGCCACTTTGGCATGAAGGTGATAGCTATCCTTTTCAAGAATTATTACATAAGATAGCAACAATGAAGTTACCTCTCAAAAAAGACAAAGCATTAAAATCGTTACCCTTAGTATTAGAAGAAGGATTCTATTCTTCAGAATCGCTTGAACACACGAAATGGATTGATATAGAATTAGCTGAAAATAAAATCTTAGCTAAACATTTAATTCCTTATCCGCCGGGGATACCTGTTTTCTTAAAAGGAGAGAAAATCTCACGAAATATGATAAAATTAATGCAATATTATCTTCAGGGCGAAGGCAGAGTTGAAGGCCTAAGCCATAACAAAATATTAGTTAAGGATGAATAGAATGTCAGCATTTATAACATTTGAAGGCCCAGAAGGTTCTGGTAAAACGACGGTTTTGCGTAAGGTATTTGAACAGTTAAGTCATGACTATGAAGTGATTACGACTAGAGAACCTGGAGGCGTACGTACTGGTGAAGCGATTCGAGAGATTGTATTAGAAGGCGATAACATGGATATTCGCACAGAAGCGATGTTGTTTGCGGCTTCACGACGAGAACACTTGGTAGAGAAGATATTACCTGCGTTAGACGAGAATAAAATAGTCTTATGTGATAGATATATTGATAGTTCTCTTGCATATCAAGGCTTTGCACGGGGTATAGGTATTTCAGAAGTGAAACAGTTAAATGAATTTGCGATTAATGGTCGATATCCTGATTTAACAATATATTTGGATATTACTGCGGAAGTAGGTCGAGACAGAATTTTAAAAAATCAACGAGATCAGAATCGACTTGATAAAGAAGATTTAGCTTTCCATGAAAAAGTAATCGAAGGATATCAACATATCATTCAAGAAACACCTGATCGTTTTGCGGTAGTGGATGCAACACGAAATGTTGATGAAGTAGTGACTGAAACTTATAGGATAATCTTAAATTTTTTAAAAAAATTATGATATAATATCAAGAAGAGGTGTTTTAAGATGAAAATGATTATAGCGATCGTTCAAGATCAAGATAGTCAAGAACTTTCAGACCAACTCGTAAAAAATAACTTTAGAGCTACAAAATTAGCAACTACTGGTGGATTCTTAAGAGCTGGTAATACAACATTCCTATGTGGTGTTGATGATGACCGGGTTGATGACATTTTAACAGTAATTGATAATACTTGTGGTAATAGAGAACAACTCGTTTCTCCAATGACACCAATGGGTGGTAGTGCAGAGTCATACATACCTTACCCAGTTGAAGTTGAAGTGGGTGGCGCTACGGTATTTGTAATGCCAGTTGATTCATTCCACCGCTTTTAATCTTTAAAATAATGAGTAATGTAGAAATTAGAAAACAAAGACACCTTAGATAACGATGCAATATTCGAGGTTGGGACATTAAAAGTTTGTGCTCTAGGACACCGACACGCGGTAGTCTAAAGCAGGTTTTTGTAGGATACATAATGATTCAACAAAATTTGAAATACAATTTTGTTTAGCGTTAGATTCTACTCAAATCCGAAAGCTTTTGTCCTGGCCTTTTTTCATATAAGAAGACGAATAAGGAGTATGCAAACATGGATGAACAACAAAAATTGGCTAACGCTTATCATTCAAATAAACTATCGCATGCGTATTTATTTGAGGGTGATGACGCACAATCAATGCAACATGTAGCGATGGAATTTGCAAAACTTATTCTTTGTAATGGGGACCAACAATGTGAATTAAAAGTAGATAACTATAATCAACCAGATTTTATCTATGTAGCTTCTGAAGAAAATACCATCAAGAAAGAACAAATCGAACAACTTGTACACCGTATGAACCAGCTACCTATAGAAGGGACACACAAGGTCTATATTATTGAAGACTTTGAAAAGTTGACTGTGCAAGGTGAAAATAGTATTTTGAAATTTTTAGAAGAGCCTCCTAAGAACACCATCGCGATTTTAATGTCTACGAAACCAGAACAAATATTAGATACCATACATTCACGTTGTCAGCACGTTTATTTTAAACCAAGTGATAAACAACACTTTATAGATAGATTAATAGAGCAAGATATTAATAGGGCTGTCGCTGAAATGTTGAGCACATATACAACGCAGTTAGACACAGCTAAAGATTTAAACGAAGAACACGATTTAGTCACGCTTAGGAAGTCTATCGTACATTGGTGTGAACTATTATTAACCAATAAACCTATGGCGCTTATAGCGATTATTGATTTGTTAAAGAACGCTAAAAATCGTAAATTACAATCGCTTACGTTAGCAGCGGTTAATGCTTTTTTCGAAGATATTATGCATGCTAAGGTAGGTACTGAGAACGACTATATTTATCCGGACTTAAAGGCAGAAGTTGAAAAGTACGCAAGCCAATTAACATTTAATCAAATTATATTAATGTATGATCAAATTACGGAAGCGCATAAAAAGTTAATGCAAAATGTTAACCCAACGCTCGTATTTGAACAAATTGTAATCAAAGGTGTGAGATAAAATGCCAATTATCGTAGGTGTACAATTTCAAAAGGCAGGGAAATTGGAATATTACGCGCCTAATGATTTAGGCGTCGACACTGACGACTGGGTAGTGGTCGAGTCTAAACGAGGCATTGAAATTGGGAAAGTAAAATTTCCACCAAAGAGTGTGGAAAATGGAGATGTGACACTACCTTTAAAAGAAGTGATACGTGTTGCAACTGAACAAGATATTGAAAGATATCATCAAAATGAAGAAGACGCTAGTAACGCATTAGCATTATGTAAAGAATTAGTGAAAGAACAACAACTAGATATGCGCTTAGTCAATTGTGAATATACACTAGATAAGTCTAAAGTTATCTTTAATTTTACAGCAGACGATCGTATCGATTTCCGTAAACTAGTAAAGAATTTAGCACAGAATTTAAAAACACGTATCGAACTTAGACAGATTGGTGTGCGTGATGAAGCCAAACTACTAGGCGGTATTGGACCTTGTGGACGTTCACTGTGTTGTGCTACGTTTTTAGGTGATTTTGAACCTGTATCTATAAAAATGGCTAAAGATCAAAACTTATCATTAAATCCTACGAAGATTTCAGGTGCTTGTGGACGCTTGATGTGTTGCTTAAAATATGAAAATGACTTATACGAAGAAGCTAGAGCACAATTACCAGATGTAGGCGATAAAGTAGATACCCCTGAAGGTAAAGGCCAAGTAGTTGGTTTGAATATACTAGATATTTCTATGCAAGTTAAGGTCGAAGGTTTAGAGCAACCTATGGAATATAAAATGGAAGAATTAGAAGCTTTAAATTAAGGAGGGTTTAGTACTCTTGAATCGTAATGACTTATTTGAAAAAGTTATACAACTTGAAAGCAATGTAAAGCAATTAAATCAAGATATGAGCGAACTCAAATCGTTGGCCATCCAACTTATTGAAGAGAATGTTACATTACAAGTTGAAAATGATAATTTAAAAACATTAATGGCTAAAAGTGAACAAGATGTTGAAGTAGCCAAAGTTTCTAATACTATTAACGATGATAAGAAAAAGACTGACAATACTAATGACACGAAACGGTCAATTAAAAACGTTAAAAAGCCTTTACCAAGTAAAGATAATTTAGCGGTACTTTATAGTGAAGGTTTCCATATTTGTAATGGTGAATTATTTGGGAAACACCGTTATGGCGAAGATTGTCTATTATGTATGAATGTGCTAAATAGCTAAGTATTCTTTTTATCGTAAAATATTATAATCACGGTTTACCAATAACATAAAAGATAGAAACTGATAATATATAGTTTGATAACAAGGGATGGATTTCAACACGCATGACTGCTAATTTGTGTTGTAAAGACATCCCTTTTTTAGGAGTAAAACGATGTTAAAAAATAACGAACGCTTTGACTACTTAATTAAAGAAAATTTAAAAATTATTCAAAATGATGATGTGTTTTCATTCTCTACGGATGCTTTATTATTAGGCCATTTTACAGAAGTTAGAAAGAACGACAAAATTTTAGATTTATGTGCTGGAAACGGGGTTATTTCCCTCTTATTATCTGCAAAAGGTCAACAAGCAATTGAGAGTATCGAAATTCAAGAGCAGCTTGTAGATATGGCAAGACGTAGTTATGAATATAATCATCTTACTGACCGATTACATATGCATCACATGGATTTAAAAGAGGTGTATCGAACGTTTAAACCGTCTCAATATACCTTAGTTACGTGCAATCCGCCTTATTTTAAAACGAATCAACTCAACCAACATCAAAAAGAAGCCCATAAAATTGCACGACATGAGGTGATGTGCTCCCTAGAAGATTGCATGCTAGCTGCTCGTCATTTATTAAAACAAGGTGGCCGTCTCATGATGGTTCATCGCGCAGATAGATTGATGGATGTCTTAACGGAGATGCGACGTGCGAACATCGAGCCTAAGCGTGTGATTATGATTTATAGTAAAATAAATAAATCAGCTGTAACGGTAGTGGTTGAAGGGCGTAAAAACGGGAAACAAGGTTTAGACATTGCCCCGCCATTCTATATTTACAACAGTGACGGACAATATAGTGATGAGATGAGAGATGTGTATTATGGATAAACACTATGTGTATATAGTAAAATGTAGCGATAATAGTTTATATACTGGTTACGCTAAAGATGTAGAAGCTCGAGTGGCGAAACATAATGCTGGAAAAGGCGCTAAATATACTAAAATAAGACGTCCGGTAGTGTTAGTTTATCAAGAATTATATACTTCTAAGTCTGAGGCATTGCGCAGAGAATATGAAATTAAAACGTTCACTAGACAACGAAAATTAAAAATGATTGAGGAGAATTGAGATGGCCACACTATATTTAGTTGGTACGCCTATAGGTAATTTAGGCGATATCACCTTTAGAGCAATCGAAACGTTGAAAAATGTAGATTTTATAGCATGTGAAGATACGCGAGTAACGAAAAAGTTGTGCCATCACTATGATATACAGACCCCTTTGAAATCGTACCATGAACATAATAAAGCGCAACAGACTGACTATTTAATTAGCTTGCTAACTGAAGGACATGACGTAGCGCTAGTTTCAGATGCTGGATTGCCTTTAATCAGTGACCCTGGCTATGAACTCGTAGTGGAAGCACATCAATATGATATTCAGGTTGAAACAGTACCGGGCCCGAATGCCGGTTTAACAGCATTAATGGCAAGTGGGTTACCTTCATATACGTATACATTTTTAGGATTTTTACCACGAAAAGATAAAGATAAAGTAGATATTTTGCAGGAAAGAATGTATCAAGATAGCACATTGATTATTTATGAATCGCCGTTTAGAGTGGTTGAAACGTTAAAAGCGATTATCAAAGTAGATCCTAACAGACGCATAGCTATTGGACGTGAATTGACTAAGAAATTCGAACAAATCGTTATGCGTGAGGCGACCACGCTATTGGATGCTTTGCAAGATGGCGATATACCTCAAAAGGGTGAGTTTGTTATCCTTATTGAAGGCGCACAACCATTGGAAACTGAACAATGGTTTGAAAGTTTATCAATTATCGAACATGTGAATCATTATATTTCGGAACAAGATTTAAAGCCTAAAAAAGCAATTAAGTTAGTAGCCGAAGACCGTCATATGAAGACGGGCGAGGTTTATGATATTTATCACGAAGTTAATTAATCTTATTTTTTGAAAATGAAGACCCCCTGGTTAAATCATTTTCAAAAAATAAAATGACAAGATAAGACGACTCCCATAAGACAATAAAATTATGGTAATGTAAATAAGATACGATACTAAACTTTCTATATAAGTTATAATTAAAAAGTAACGTAAAAATATGAGATTAAGTCATTATATTTGGCTTAAAAAATGTTAAACAATACTAAAATGAATTATTATTTGATGGAAACGAAGAGGAGGACCAGTGATGGTGAAAGAAACATTTTATATTACAACCCCTATTTACTATCCAAGTGGTAACTTACACATTGGCCACGCATATTCAACGGTTGCAGGTGACGTGATTGCACGTTATAAACGCATGCAAGGATATGATGTTCGTTACTTAACAGGTACGGATGAACATGGTCAAAAAATTCAGGAAAAAGCGCAAAAAGCAGGTAAAACTGAATTACAATACTTAGACGAAATGATTAGTGGCATTAAAAGCCTTTGGAATAAACTTGAAATCTCGAATGATGACTTTATTAGAACAACTGAAGAGCGCCACAAACAAGTTGTTGAAAAAGTCTTCGAACGTTTATTAAAACAAGGCGACATCTATCTAGGTGAATATGAAGGTTGGTATTCAGTGCCGGATGAAACATATTACACTGAATCTCAATTAGTAGATCCTGTATATGAAAATGGCAAAATCGTAGGTGGTAAAAGTCCAGATTCGGGCCACGAAGTTGAGTTAGTTAAAGAAGAAAGTTATTTCTTTAATATCAATAAATATACAGACAGATTATTAGAATTCTATGATGCTAATCCTGACTTCATTCAACCGCCATCAAGAAAAAATGAAATGATTAACAACTTCATCAAACCAGGTTTAGAAGATTTAGCAGTATCACGTACGTCATTCGACTGGGGTGTCCGTGTACCATCTAATCCTAAACACGTGGTATATGTATGGATTGATGCATTAGTCAATTACATTTCAGCACTTGGCTATTTATCAGATGATGATGAATTATTCCAAAAATATTGGCCAGCCGATGTACATTTAATGGCTAAAGAAATCGTACGTTTCCATTCTATTATTTGGCCAATCTTATTAATGGCTTTAGACTTACCACTTCCTAAAAAAGTGTTTGCGCACGGTTGGATTTTAATGAAAGACGGCAAAATGAGTAAATCTAAAGGTAACGTCGTAGATCCTAACGTATTAATTGACCGTTATGGCTTAGATGCGACACGTTACTACTTAATGCGTGAATTACCATTTGGTTCAGATGGTGTATTTACACCCGAAGCTTTCGTAGAGCGTACAAATTATGATTTAGCGAACGATTTAGGTAACTTAGTTAATCGTACAATCTCTATGATTAATAAATACTTCCACGGTGAATTACCGGCTTATGAAGGGCCAAAACACGAATTAGATGAAAACATGGAAGCTCTTGCGCTTGAAACAGTGAAAAGCTTCAACGACAGTATGGAAAGTTTCCAATTCTCTGTAGCACTTTCTACAGTATGGAAATTTATTAGTCGTACGAACAAATATATCGATGAAACAACACCATGGGTATTAGCTAAAGATGAAAGTCAAAAAGAGATGCTTGGTAATGTGATGGCACACTTAGTTGAAAATATTCGCTTTGCGACAGTATTATTGCGCCCATTCTTAACACATGCGCCAAGAGAAATTTTCAATCAATTAAATATTAATGAGACAGAGTTATTTGAATTAGCAAGTCTTGAACACTATGGTGCGCTTAAAGAACCTGTAATGGTCACTGAAAAACCAACACCAATCTTCCCAAGATTAGATACAGAAGCGGAAATTGCTTATATTAAAGAATCTATGCAATCGCCTAAATCTGAAGAAGTTGAAGAAGAAGTGCCAAGTAAACCTCAAATCGATATTAAAGACTTTGATAAAGTAGAAATCAAAGCTGCAACGATTACTGACGCTGAAAATGTTAAAAAATCGGACAAATTATTAAAAATCCAAGTCGATTTAGGCACTGAACAACGTCAGATCGTTTCTGGTATCGCTAAATTTTACCGTCCGGAAGACATTATTGGTAAAAAAGTAGCAGTGGTTAGTAACTTGAAACCAGCTAAACTTATGGGTCAAAAATCAGAAGGTATGATTTTATCTGCTGAGAAAGATGGCGTTTTAACATTAGTTAGCTTGCCAAACGCTATTGCAAATGGTGCAATTATTAAATAATTCACAAATTGAACGATAGGAGAGATAAAATGTTAATCGATACACACGTTCACTTAAACGATGAACAATATGATGAGGATTTAAATGAAGTCATTACACGCGCTAGAGAAGCAGGCGTGGACCGTATGTTTGTAGTAGGATTTGATACACCTACAATTGAACGTACAATGGAATTAATCGATAAGTACGACTTTGTTTACGGTATCATCGGTTGGCACCCAGTTGATGCAATTGATTTTACTGAAGAACGCTTAGAGTGGATAGAGCAACTAGCGAAACATCCTAAAATTATTGGCATCGGTGAAATGGGTCTAGATTATCATTGGGATAAATCACCTGCCGATGTTCAAAAAGAAGTATTTAGAAAACAAATTGCCTTAGCTAAAAAAGTGAACTTACCAATTGTGATTCATAATCGTGAAGCGACACAAGATTGTATTGATATCTTGATGGAAGAACATGCGGAAGAAGTCGGCGGTATTATGCATAGCTTTAGTGCTTCTCCAGAAATCGCTGGCGTTGTGATTAATAAATTGAATTTCTATGTGTCTTTAGGCGGACCTGTGACATTTAAAAATGCAAAACAACCTAAAGAAGTGGCTAAGCATGTGCCAATGGATAGATTGTTAGTAGAAACAGATGCGCCATATCTATCTCCTCACCCATATAGAGGAAAGCGTAATGAGCCTGAGAGAGTAACATTAGTTGCGCAACAAATCGCTGAATTACGTGATATGACATATGAAGAAGTTTGCCAACAAACAACTGAAAATGCTGAAAGATTATTTAAATTAAATCAATAATAGTGATGTGAGAAAGATGTTGAATAGGACTGTCGTAGTCTCGTTTTATAATAAATGGCGACATGACTTCATCTTTCTCATTTTTTCTATTTGTAGATAGTCTAAATATAATCATTCAATAGGATATTTGTCTCCATTTTCCCAAAAAGTGTGCATAATATGAGATAAAGGAAAGGTGATGGTACGGCAATATGAAGATTAATGAGTTTATCGTGGTAGAAGGCAGGGATGATACAGAGCGTGTTAAATCTGCCGTGGAATGCGACACGATTGAAACAAATGGGAGCGCCATAAATAAAGAAACATTAGCTGTGATACAAAATGCGCAAGAAACAAGAGGCGTTATCGTATTAACAGATCCCGATTTCCCGGGTGATAAAATTCGTAATACGATTACTGAACATGTTGCCGGCGTGAAACATGCTTATATTGATCGTGAAAAAGCAAAAAATAGACGTGGTAAGATAGGGATTGAACATGCGCATCCAAGAGATATTAGGGAAGCACTCATGCATGTGAGTTCTCCGTTCGAAGAAGCTGAAGAATCGATAGATAAAAATGTATTGATAGATTTAGGCTTAATTATAGGCAAAGATGCACGTCGTAAAAGAGAAATATTAGGTCAGAAATTACACATTGGACATTCAAATGGGAAACAATTACTGAAGAAGCTAAACGCATTTGGTTATACTGAAGCGGATGTACGTGAAGCTTTATCAATGGATAAGGAGAGTGACGCATAGGTGGAAAGAAAAGATATTGCTACGCCTTCGCGAACGCGAGAGTTATTAAATCAATTTGGTTTTAATTTTAAGAAAAGTTTAGGTCAAAACTTCTTAATCGATGTGAATATTATTCATAAGATTATCGATGCAAGTCAAATTGACAAATCTACAGGTGTGATTGAAGTAGGGCCGGGCATGGGCTCTTTAACTGAACAATTGGCTAAACGCGCTAAAAAAGTTATGTCATTTGAGATTGATCAACGCTTAATTCCTGTACTAAGAGAAACGCTCGCACCTTACGATAACGTGACAATTATTAATGAAGATATTTTAAAAGCAGATATAGCAAAGGCGGTAGAAACTCATTTAAGTGATTGTGATCATATTATGGTGGTAGCTAACTTGCCATATTATATTACAACACCAATATTGCTTAACTTAATGCAACAAGATATTCCAATTGATGGCTATGTAGTGATGATGCAAAAAGAAGTGGGAGAGCGTCTCAATGCGCAAGTAGGAACAAAAGCATACGGTTCATTATCTATCGTAACGCAATACTATACAGAGACGAGTAAAGTACTCACCGTACCTAAATCAGTATTTATGCCACCACCGAATGTTGACTCTATTGTAGTTAAATTGATGCAACGAGAAACACCGTTAGTCGAAGTGGATAATGAAGATGCATTCTTCAAGCTTGCTAAAGCAGCATTTGCGCAAAGACGTAAAACCATCAATAATAACTATCAAAATTTCTTTAAAGATGGCAAAAGTCATAAAGAAAGTATATTAAAGTGGTTGGAACAAGCTGAGATAGATCCGAAAAGACGTGGAGAAACACTTTCAATACAAGATTTTGCACGATTGTATGCAGAAAAGAAAAATTTCCCAGAATTAGAAATTTAAATTGTTGACAAAGTGCTATTACCTTGATAAAATTTAAATTTTATTTGACGAAACACCTCAAAATATGGTATTATGTAACTTGTAGCGAGGTGGAGCAATATGCCAAAATCAATTTTGGACATCAAAAATTCTATTGATTGTCACTTAGGAAATCGTATTGTACTAAAAGCCAACGGTGGTCGTAAAAAAACGATTGAACGTTGTGGTGTGTTAAAAGAAACATATCCTTCAGTTTTTGTTGTTGAATTAGACCAAGATAAGCATAATTTTGAAAGAGTTTCGTATACATATACGGATGTTCTTACAGAGAACGTACAAGTTTCATTTGAAGAAGATAATCATCAAGAAGTAGTTGCACACTAATTTGAACATATAAACATAGAGTTGCTTAGTGTAATTCGTACTCTATAATAAAAAATGTGGGTGTTGGGCTTATATAAGTTCAACACTCTTTTTTGATATAATGAAAATTTCTATTAAAGCGTTTTTTTACAAATTATTTTACATAATATTTATTTTGACATCTTAATTTTTATCGTAAAACGGATATTAGTAGAAATTAAAATGTCTTTCATTAAGATTTTACATAAATTTGTGTTGTATCTATCAAATATTTTAATTCTTTATGTTAAAATCATTTTATTACTATTGATGAAGAGAGGGCGGAAAAATGATATATGAAACGGCACCTGCCAAAATAAATTTGACGCTCGATACACTTTTCAAAAGAGATGATGGATATCATGAAATTGCCATGGTAATGACTACAGTTGATTTGAATGATAGATTGTCTTTTCAAAAGAGAAAAGATAAAAAGATTGTGGTAGATATTGAACATAATTATGTGCCAGATGATCATAAAAATCTTGCTTATCGTGCTGCAAAATTGATGATGGACACCTACAACTTAGAGCAGGGTGTCACTATAACGATTGATAAAGATATACCAGTATCTGCAGGATTAGCTGGAGGATCTGCTGATGCGGCGGCAAGTATGCGTGGTATCAACCAGTTATTTAATCTGAATCGACCACTTAAAGAGTTAAGTGACTTGGGAATACAGATTGGTACAGATATTCCGTTTTGTATTTATAATAAAACTGCAATTTGCGAAGGTAGAGGCGAAAAGATTACTTTTTTAAACAAACCGCCTTCTGCATGGGTAATATTAGCAAAGCCTGATTTAGGAATTTCTTCTCCTGATGTTTTTAGAGCTTTAAATCTGAATGAGGTACATCATGTAGATACACGTATGTGTGAAGAGGCGATTACTACCGGGGATTATCAAATGTTATGTCAAAGCTTATCAAACCGTCTAGAACCAGTATCGATGGCTATGCATCCCGAAATTAAAAAGATAAAAAATAATATGTTGCAATGTGGCGCTGATGGGGCATTAATGAGTGGAAGTGGCCCTACGGTATACGGCCTTGCGCAAAAAGAGAGCCAAGCAAAGAAGATTTATAACGCTGTTAATGGATGTTGTAACGAAGTGTATTTAGTTAGACTATTAGGATAGAAGGGTTGAACAATATATGAGGTATAAAAGAAGTGAACGTATCGTCTTTATGACGCAATATTTAATGAATAATCCCAATCAGTTAGTGCCTTTAACTTTTTTTGTAAATAAATTCAAACAAGCTAAGTCTTCGATCAGTGAAGACGTACAAATCATTAAGAATACGTTCCAAAAAGAAAAATTAGGAACGGTTATTACGACTGCCGGTGCAAGTGGCGGGGTCACTTACAAACCAATGATGAGTAAAGAAGAAGCTACCGAAATCACCGAAGAAATTATTTCACTACTTCAAGAGAAAGAACGCCTACTACCAGGTGGTTATTTATTCTTATCTGACTTAGTGGGTAATCCTTCACTTTTAAATAAAGTTGGTAAATTAATAGCGAGTATTTACATGGAAGAAGAGCTCGATGCCGTCGTAACAATTGCTACAAAAGGTATATCGCTTGCCAACGCGGTGGCTAACGTATTAAATTTACCTGTAGTGGTAATTAGAAAAGACAATAAAGTTACTGAGGGTTCTACCGTATCTATTAATTATGTTTCAGGATCATCACGCAAAATCGAAACAATGGTACTTTCTAAGCGAACTTTAGCTGAAAATTCTAACGTTCTTGTAGTGGACGACTTTATGAGAGCTGGAGGCTCAATTAACGGGGTTATGAATCTGATGAATGAGTTTAAGGCTCATGTAAAAGGGGTATCAGTACTTGTAGAATCAAAAGAAGTTAAACAACGATTGATTGAGGATTATACTTCTTTAGTAAAGCTATCTGATGTTGACGAATATAATCAAGAATTTAAAGTAGAACCTGGTAATAGTTTGTCTAAATTTTCTTAAAGGAGTTTTTACATCATGAAAACAATAAATACAAATAAAGCGCCAGAAGCTTTAGGACCATATTCACACGCTATGGTTGTGAACAATTTAGTCTTCACGTCTGGACAAATCCCATTAGATACTGAAGGGAACATTGTTAGCGAAGACGTGAAAGAACAAACGAAACAAGTACTAGAAAATTTATCAGTAGTACTTGAAGAAGCTGGTTCAGACTTAAACTCAGTTGTAAAGGCAACTATTTTCATCTCTGACATGGATGAATTTCAACAAATTAATGAGGTTTATGGTAGCTACTTTAGTGAACATCAACCGGCACGTAGTTGTGTGCAAGTAGCACGATTACCTAAAGACGTTAAAGTTGAAATTGAAGTTGTAGGTAAAGTTAAAGGATTATAATTTCCTTAATTAATAAATTGTCAAGCTTCTAACTAAACAAAGATATATACTAGGGGGGCTCACTGCATGAAAGTGACAGATGTAAGACTTAGAAAGATACAAACAGATGGTAGAATGAAAGCGCTTGTTTCAATTACGCTTGATGAAGCTTTTGTAATTCATGATTTACGTGTAATTGAAGGCAACTCAGGTCTTTTTGTTGCTATGCCAAGTAAACGTACACCAGATGGTGAATTCCGTGATATCGCGCATCCAATTAACTCTGAAATGAGACAAGAAATTCAAGATGCGGTTATGAAAGTATATGATGAAACAGATGAAGTTATCCCTGATAAAAATGCTTCTTCAGAAGAATCAGGCGAAGCTTAATTAAACTAATAGATAAAGCCACAGGTTCAGCACTTAGATATGTTGAACCTGTTTTTTTATTAAAGAGAATGGGTATGAAACGTTTAGGCTAGAGGAGGCTGAGACATTAATAACTTGTGTTTTAGGAAACTGATGAACGGTGTTACGCCTATTTTACTCACAGAAATTTTTAATGACTGAAAAGTTTCTATGTTTGGCTATATTAATATACATAATAAAACTAATTTTTATAATTTAATGACGCTTAATTTACAAAATTTTTTAAATCTTGAAACTAGAACTTGAGTTAAATTATAATAAATAGGAAGTGTAAAATTTATTGGAGGGTTACCATTCATGCAAAGAAATGCGGTAATATTAGCGGCTGGAAAAGGTACTAGAATGAAATCAAAGAAATATAAAGTACTACATGAGGTTGCTGGTAAAACAATGATTGAACATGTGTTAACGAACGTTAAGAATGCAGGGGTTAATCAAACTGTGACGATAGTAGGTCATGGTGCAGAAGACGTTAAAAACACATTAGGCGATCAATCATTATATAGTTATCAAGAAGAGCAACTAGGGACTGCACACGCTGTAAAAATGGCACAAGAGCATTTAGAGAATGAAGAAGGAACAACATTAGTTGTATGTGGAGATACACCTTTAATTACTGCTAGCACGTTACAACAGTTAATTGAACATCATGAGGCTACACAAGCGCAAGCAACGGTATTATCAGCGACTGCACAGATTCCTTTCGGTTACGGACGCATTGTTCGTGATGACAATCAACAACTTAAACGCATCGTGGAAGAAAAAGATGCGACAGAGGAAGAAAAATCAATCACAGAAATTAGTTCTGGTATTTTTGCGTTTGATAATAAAGTGTTATTCAACAAATTAGCACAAGTTAAAAATGACAATGTGCAAGGTGAATATTACTTGCCGGATGTGATTTCCTTAATTTTAGAAGATAAAGGAAAAGCTGAGATTCACCATACTGATGATTTCGATGAAGTGATGGGTGTAAATGATCGTATAATGTTAAGTAATGCAGAAAAAGCTTTACAACAACGTTTGAATATTCAACATATGAGAAATGGTGTAACTATTATAGACCCAACTACAACGTTTATTGGGCCGGATGTAGAAATCGGTATGGATACAATCGTAGAACCAGGTGTACGCATTAATGGTCAAACAACTATTGGTGAAAATACGGTTATCGGTCAATATTCGGAAATTAATAATAGTCGTATAGGTTCTGGAGTTGATATCAAACAATCTGTTATCAATGACTCGGTCGTTGGCGACAAGACGAAAGTTGGTCCTTTTGCACAATTAAGACCAGGTTCAAATTTAGGTACAGAAGTTAAAGTCGGTAACTTTGTCGAAGTGAAGAAAGCCGACCTTAAAGACGGCGCTAAAGTATCGCATTTAAGCTATATCGGTGATGCTGAAATCGGTGAACGTACAAATATCGGTTGTGGTTCAATTACAGTTAACTACGACGGCGTTAATAAATTTAAAACTGTCGTTGGTAAAGATACATTTATCGGATGTAATACGAACTTAGTAGCACCTGTAACAGTAGGCGATGGCGTTCTCATTGCAGCGGGTTCTACCATTACAGATAATGTTCCAAATGATAGTTTAGCACTAGCGCGTGCGCGACAAGTTACCAAAGAAGACTATAATAAAAAATAAATAAGTTAAAATTTTAGAATGAAATTAAGTATCTCTTTTTTAAATTTTTTGTCGAACATAGTAAAAGCTACTGATTTTTTATATAATGAAAGTGTCTAAGTTAAAAATTGGAGGACTATAAATGTTAAATAATGAATATAAAAATTCATCGTTAAAGATCTTTTCTTTAAAAGGAAATGAGCCATTAGCACAAGAAGTTGCTGATCGTGTTGGGATTGAATTAGGTAAGTGTTCTGTAAAACGCTTTAGTGACGGGGAAATTCAAATCAATATTGAAGAAAGTATTCGTGGATGTGACGTCTTCATCATCCAACCAACGTCAAATCCGGTTAATTTACACCTTATGGAATTATTAATTATGATTGATGCATGTAAACGTGCATCTGCAGCGAATATTAATATTGTAGTTCCTTATTATGGATATGCACGTCAAGATAGAAAAGCACGTAGCCGTGAACCTATCACAGCGAAATTAGTGGCTAACTTAATTGAAACAGCTGGCGCTAATCGTATGATTGCTTTAGATTTACACGCACCACAAATTCAAGGTTTCTTTGATATTCCGATTGACCATTTAATGGGTGTACCTATCATTGGGCAACATTTTGAAAATGACCCTAACATTGATCCTGAAGAAATCGTTGTCGTATCACCTGACCATGGTGGTGTAACGCGTGCACGTAAACTTGCAGACATTTTGAAAACTCCGATTGCAATTATTGATAAACGTCGTCCTAAACCAAACGTAGCAGAAGTTATGAATATCGTAGGTGAAATTGAAGGACGTACAGCTATTATCATTGATGATATTATTGATACAGCAGGTACGATTACATTAGCTGCCCAAGCTCTTAAAGACAAAGGTGCTAAAGATGTTTACGCTTGTTGTACACACCCAGTATTATCTGGTCCTGCAAAAGAACGTATCGAAAATTCAGCAATAAAAGAATTAATCGTTACAAACTCAATTATGCTTGATGATAGCCGTAAACCATCTAATACTAAAGAACTTTCTGTAGCAGGATTATTAGCGCAAGCCATTATTCGTGTATATGAAAGAGAATCAGTAAGTGTATTATTTGACTAAAGTTTACAAATGGGTTTGACTTAAGTTATTTAACCATGTATAATACATTCGTTCGTGGTTTTACGAACTAATAAACACTTGCAAGCAACTGTCTCAGTTGATGGGTAAGTGAAGGGAAGTCTTGATATGCATGTTCTTAGGAGAACACATATTGCGACTTAAAAATGAAAGGTGGAAATACGAATGGCTTCATTAAAGTCAATCATCCGTCAAGGTAAACAAACTCGTTCTGACCTTAAAAAATTACGTAACACAGGTAAAGTACCTGCAGTAGTTTATGGTTACGGTACTAAAAATACTTCAGTTAAAGTTGATGAAGTTGAATTCATCAAAGTGATTCGTGAAGTTGGACGTAATGGTGTAATTGATTTAGGCGTAGGTTCAAAATCAATTAAAGTAATGGTATCTGATTACCAATTCGACCCATTAAAAAACCAAATCACTCACATTGACTTCTTAGCAATCAACATGACTGAAGAACGTACTGTTGAAGTACCAGTTCACTTAACTGGTGAAGCTGTCGGCGCTAAAGAAGGCGGCGTAGTTGAACAACCATTATTCGACTTACAAGTTACAGCAACTCCAGAAAATATCCCAGAAGCAATCGAAGTAGACATTTCTGCATTAGAAATTAATGACAGCTACTCAGTTGCAGATATTAAAGTATCTGGTGACTTCACTATCGAAAACGATCCTGAAGAATCTGTAGTAACAGTAGTTCCTCCAACTGATGAACCTACTGAAGAAGAAGTAGAAGCTATGGAAGGTGAATCAGCTACTGAAGAACCAGAAGTAGTTGGTGAAGACAAAGAAGAAGATAGTGAAGAAGACGGCAAAGAAGAAAACAAAGACGAAGAATAATTCGTGTTTTAAGACTTTAACGTCATAACTATACTTCAGACTATTTATAGTCCAAGCACTGTGCTTATCCTAATAAGCATAGTGCTTTTTGTGTTATTATAGGGAATGTTATAGAATAAAATAATGATTAAACGATATCACTAACTACAGTTTTGTAGATGAACATATAAAATGAAATTCAATGGAGGTACAACGCATGAAATGTATTGTGGGTCTTGGAAATATAGGTAAACGTTTCGAATTAACAAGACACAATATCGGCTTTGAAGTGGTTGATTACATCTTGAAAAACAATCATTTCTCGCTAGATAAACAAAAGTTCAAAGGCGCCTACACAATTGAACGTCTTAATGGAGAAAAAGTCTTATTTATAGAGCCTATGACAATGATGAATTTGTCAGGTGAAGCCGTAGCGCCTCTTATGGACTATTATAATGTGGAAGTAGATGATTTAATCGTCTTATATGATGATTTAGATCTATCTCAAGGAAATATTCGTTTACGCCAGAAAGGTAGTGCTGGTGGACATAACGGAATGAAATCGATTATTAAACATCTTGGTACAGATCAATTTAAACGTATTCGTATTGGCGTAGGGAGACCAACAAATGGTATGTCAGTTCCTGATTATGTATTACAGAAATTTTCTAAAGAAGAAATGATGACAATGGAGAAAGTGATTGAACATTCAGCGCAAGCCGTTGAAGCATTTATCGAAAGTTCACGCTTTGATCATGTTATGAATGAATATAATGGAGAAGTCAATTGAGATCGGTTATTTCAGATTATATTCAGAATGACAAACGTTTCCAGGAACTTGACGATGTCTTCGGGCAAGAGAATATTCTCGTTACAGGCCTTTCTCCCTCAGCCAAAGCTACAATTATTGCTGAAAAGTATTTAAAAGATCAAAAACAAATGCTGTTGATTACTAATAATTTATACCAAGCTGATAAATTAGAAACAGATATTTTACAATATGTAGATCATTCAGAAGTTTATAAATATCCAGTGCAAGATATTATGACTGAAGAATTTTCAACACAAAGCCCTCAACTTATGAGTGAACGTGTTAGAACACTGACTGCCTTAGCTCATAATGAGAAAGGGTTATTTATCGTTCCATTAAATGGTTTGAAGAAATGGCTCACACCGGTGGATATGTGGAAAGAGCATCAAACGACTTTAAAAGTGGGCGATGATATTGATATTGATGACTTTTTAAATAAATTAGTGAATATGGGATATCGACGTGAAAGTGTCGTCTCCCATATCGGAGAGTTCTCTCTACGTGGAGGGATTATCGATATCTATCCACTTATTGGGCAACCTGTCCGCATCGAGTTGTTTGATACCGAAGTCGATTCAATCCGTGATTTCGACGTTGAAACACAACGTTCTAAAGAGAATGTTGAAGAAATAGAGATTACTACGGCGAGTGATTACGTTATTACAGATGGAGTCATTCAACATCTTCAAACCGAATTGCAAGCAGCTTATGAACATACACGTCCGAAGATTGATAAATCTGTACGTAATGATTTGAAAGAAACATATGAAAGCTTCAAACTGTTTGAATCTACATTCTTTGATCATCAATTACTACGACGTCTGGTGTCATTTATGTATGAGCAGCCTTCTACATTGATAGATTATTTCCAAAAGGATGCCATCATTGTAGCTGACGAATATAACCGTATTAAAGAAACGGAGAAAACATTAACGACCGAAGTGGATGATTTTATCCAGAATTTAATAGAGAGTGGGAACGGTTTTATAGGGCAATCATTTATGCAGTATGATGGCTTTGAAACGTTGTTGAATGATTATCCGGTAACCTATTTTACGTTGTTTACATCATCTATGCCGGTCCAACACCAACACATTAATAAATTTTCATGTAAACCCGTTCAACAGTTCTACGGTCAATACGATATTATGCGTTCAGAATTTCAACGCTTCGTACATAATGACTATACAATTGTCGTGTTAGTTGAAACGGAAACGAAGGTTGACCGTATCCAATCTATGCTAAATGAAATGCATATTCCAACCGTAACAAATGTTCATAGCGACATTGAAACTGGCCAAGCTATCGTAGTAGAAGGCAGTTTATCTGAAGGCTTTGAACTACCGTATATGCAGTTGGTAGTAATTACGGAGCGAGAGCTTTTCAAAACGAAACAGAAGAAACAACGTAAGCGTACGAAGACGATGTCGAACGCTGAAAAAATCAAATCTTATCAAGATCTTAATGTAGGTGACTATATTGTTCACGTACATCATGGTGTTGGACGTTACTTAGGCGTGGAAACATTAGAAGTTGGCGATGTCCATCGAGACTATATTAAGTTGCAATATAAAGGGACAGACCAACTCTTCGTGCCTGTCGATCAAATGGATCAAGTTCAAAAATATGTGGCTTCAGAAGATAAATCACCACGGTTAAATAAATTGGGCGGCACCGAATGGAAGAAGACGAAAGCGAAAGTTCAACAAAGTGTTGAAGATATTGCCGATGAACTTATTGCACTATATAAAGAACGCGAGATGTCAGTAGGGTATCAATATGGCGAAGATACAGCTGAACAAAGTGCATTTGAAATGGATTTCCCATACGAGTTAACGCCTGACCAAGCGAAGTCTATTGAAGAGATTAAAGGTGATATGGAACGTGAACGTCCAATGGACCGCTTATTATGTGGTGATGTGGGTTACGGTAAGACAGAAGTTGCGGTACGTGCTGCGTTTAAAGCAGTAATGGAAGGAAAACAAGTCGCCTTCTTAGTGCCAACAACGATTTTAGCCCAACAACATTACGAAACATTAATTGAACGTATGCAAGATTTCCCAGTACAAATTGAATTGGTTAGCCGCTTCCGTTCCACTAAAGAGATTAAAGAAACAAAAGAAGGCTTGAAATCTGGCTATGTAGATATCGTCGTGGGTACGCATAAACTACTAAGTAAAGATATTCAATATAAAGATTTAGGCTTACTTATTGTCGATGAAGAACAACGATTTGGTGTACGCCACAAAGAGCGTATTAAAACGATGAAAACGAATGTCGACGTGTTAACACTAACAGCAACACCGATTCCAAGAACGTTACACATGAGTATGTTGGGCGTCCGCGATTTATCCGTTATTGAAACACCACCGGAGAATCGTTTCCCAGTCCAAACCTATGTGCTAGAACAAAACAGTAATTTTATCAAAGAAGCATTAGAACGAGAATTATCACGTGACGGCCAGGTATTCTATCTTTATAACAGAGTGCAATCGATTTATGAGAAACGTGAACAATTACAGATGCTAATGCCGGACGCGAATATTACAGTCGTTCACGGACAAATGACTGAACGTGACCTGGAAGAAACGATGTTGAGCTTTATCAATGGTGAATACGATATCTTAGTGACAACGACGATTATCGAAACAGGCGTCGACGTACCGAATGCGAATACGTTAATCATTGAAGAAGCTGATCGCTTTGGCCTTAGCCAGTTGTATCAATTGCGAGGCCGTGTTGGACGTTCAAGTCGAATTGGCTATGCTTATTTCTTACATTCAACGAATAAAGTATTAACCGAGACGGCAGAAGAGCGTCTCCAAGCGATTAAAGAATTTACCGAATTAGGCTCAGGATTTAAAATTGCAATGCGCGATTTAAACATTCGAGGTGCTGGTAACTTATTAGGTAAGCAACAACATGGCTTTATCGATTCTGTCGGCTTTGACCTCTATTCACAAATGTTAGAAGAAGCGGTTAATGAAAAACGCGGTATTAAAGAAGAGGAGCCGGATGCACCTGAAGTTGAAATGGAATTGCATCTTGACGCCTATTTACCGGCAGAATATATTCAAAATGAACAAGCTAAAATTGAAATATATAAAAAGCTTCGTAAAGTCGAAACGCAAGAACAATTAATGGATATCAAAGACGAATTAATCGACCGCTTCAATGATTATCCGGTCGAAGTAGAACGCTTGTTAGAAATGGTTGAAATTAAAATTCATGCTTTACACGCAGGTGTGACGTTAATTAAAGATAAAGGTAAACAACTTGAAGTCTTCTTATCTGCTAAAGGCACTGAACAAATGAATGGTGAAGAATTATTCAAACAGACGCAGCCATTAGGACGCGCTATGAAACTAGGCGTAAAAGAAGGTAAAATGCAAATCACGCTAACTAAATCTAAACAGTGGCTCGAGAATTTAAAATTCTTAGTTAAATGTCTTGAAGGAAGTATGGTTATTGAAAATGAACTCTAAGCAATCGCTTAAACCTGAGAATGTGCAAACCGACACATCATCGCAACAGTCATCGACATTCAATGGGGTAGTCATTTTGACGGTAGCATTGATTATAGTAAAGGTGTTAAGTGCCATTTATCGCGTACCTTACCAGAATGTACTTGGAGATACTGGTCTATATGCGTATCAACAAATTTATCCGATTGTCGCATTAGGCATGATACTCTCCATGAATGCTATACCTAGTGCAGTTACTCAAACACTAGGCAACAATGGTGAGGCGTCAGCATTTTCCAAAGTGCTAATCTGGTTTCAAGTTATAGGCGCAATCATTTTTGGGATTACCCTCATCTTGGCGCATCCATTGGCTACATTAATGGGGGACCCGCGTCTCGCACCTATGCTTAGAATGGCAAGTTTAAGCTACTTTTTCATTGGTGTACTCGGCGTGTTCCGTGGCTTTTATCAAAGTCGACAACGTATGAACCTGCCGGCTATTTCTCAGGTAATAGAACAATTTATTCGCGTTAGTTTTATTATTGTAGCCATTGGATTATTTATGGTAAGAGATTGGACTGTTTACCAAGCTGGTACCATCGCTATCTTAGCATCGTCACTCGGATTTTTAGGTTCTAGTATCTTTTTAATGTTTACAAGACCTTTCCCTTTGAAAATGCAGACCCGAATTAACGCCATTCCTTGGCAACGCTTGTTTATGGCCACGCTTATCTTTGCGTTGAGTCAATTACTAGTCATTCTATGGCAATTTATTGATAGCTTCACGGTAGTCCATACCTTACAAGCATACGGTTTACATTTTAAAGAAGCGATTACACAAAAAGGGATTTATGATCGAGGAGCTTCGTTTATTCAAATGGGGCTTATCGTAACAACAACATTTAGCTTTGTCCTCATTCCATTGTTAACAGAAGCTATCGCGCAACATAATCATGTAAAAATGAACCGTTACGCCAATGCCTCATTGAAAATTACAATATTAATCAGTGCAGCGGCAGGTATCGGATTAATCAATTTATTACCTATGATGAATCACATCTTCTTTAAAACGAATAGTCTAAGTGCCACACTAGGCTTTTACATGTTAACCGTAATTTGTGTCTCGCTGATTATGATGGATATTGCGCTATTACAAGTACTTAATCGTATTCAACCTATTTTGATTGGTGTTGTCATCGGTCTAGTATCTAAAGCATTATTCAATGTAATCTTCATCCATCATATAGGTATCTTAGGCGCAAGTGTAAGTACAGTACTGTCACTCACACTCTTTGGGATAATCTTACATTATGAGGTGACGAAGCATTATCGATTTACTCGTATGCGAAGATTTATTTTGAAAATGATTGCTGCACTCGGCATCATGACCCTTATCATTCAAACGGTCATGCATATATTGCCATCTGTCGGTCGTTTAGGTGGGCTTGTTGAATTATTGATTGTAGCTATGATAGGTGTTGCCGTATTATTAATAGCAGTAGTATATATGAACATTTTAGAATATAAAGAATTAAAACATTTACCGATTGGTGATAAGTTGTATCATATGAAGAAAGGAAGACGTTAATGGGACATACAATTACAGTTGTTGGCTTGGGAAACTATGATCTTGAAGACTTGCCGTTAGGAATTTATCGTTTCTTAACGCAACAACCACACGCATATGCACGTACACTCGACCACCCAGTGATTAAAAGCTTACAAGACGAACTTCATTTCGAAAGTTTCGACCACATTTATGAAGCTAACGAAGCGTTTGATGATGTCTACCAACAAATTGTAGACACATTAATTGAGAAAGCTCAGACAGAGGATGTGGTATATGCAGTTCCTGGCCATCCCCGTGTAGCTGAAACGACGACAGCTAAGTTGCTTGAATATAACGCAACACACGACGATATAGACGTTAAAGTTCTAGGCGGTAAAAGCTTTATCGATGACGTCTTTGCGGCTATTGGCGAAGACCCTAACGACGGTTTCACCTTATTGGATGGTACTGCACTAGCTGAAAATGCCTTGAACATACGTACACATACATTAATTACACAAGTATATAGCGCTATGGTAGCAGCAGACATCAAAATTACGTTAATGGAACGTTATCCTGATGACTTTTTAGTGTCGATTGTAACCGGTGCGCACAGTACAGGGGCTTCTGTACTTAGAGTGCCATTGTATGAACTCGATCATCATGAAGAGGCATTTAATAATTTAACAAGTGTCTTTGTACCTAAAGTGACTGACGAGGAAGCGATGTATCAAGACTTCGACTTTGCCATTCAAATTATTGATCGATTAGTTGACGACGAAAAAGGTTGCCCTTGGGATCGTATACAAACACACGATTCATTAAAACGTTATTTAATCGAAGAAAGCTTTGAATTATTTGAAGCGATTGATAATGAAGACGATTGGCATATGATAGAGGAACTTGGTGACATCTTGTTACAAGTGCTCTTACATGCAAGTATCGGTAAAAAAGAAGGCTACATTGATATTAAAGAAATCATTGAAAGTTTAACTGCTAAGATGATTCGTCGTCATCCACACATTTTCGGAGAAGAAAACGCAGAGTCAGTTGAAGATTTAAATGAAATATGGAAGACAGCCAAAAGTAAAGAAGGTAAAACGCCTCGCATGAAATTTGAGAAAGTATTTGCAGACCATTTCATGTCATTGTATGATAAAACCAAAAATAAGGATTTTGACGAAGAAACCCTTAGAAATTATTTGCAACAAGGGGAGAGAAATTCATGAGATTAGATAAATATTTAAAAGTATCACGACTTGTTAAACGTCGTACGCTAGCTAAAGAAATCAGCGATCAAGGCCGTATCACAGTTAACGGCAATGTCGCTAAAGCTGGCACAGATGTTAAAGTTGAAGACGAATTAGTCATTCGTTTCGGCCAAAAGCTTGTCACAGTAAAAGTAACTGGTTTAAGTGAACATGCATCGAAAGAGAATGCTAAAGGAATGTATGATTTGATAAAAGAAGAGCGCATTAATAATAATCAAGTTGATGACGAATAGATTGAAGGAGGTGACAAGCTATGAGTAAAAAGGTAGAAGAAATCGGTAACCAGTATACCTCTGAGAGAAATCGTAAAAGAAAGCGTCAACAGAAAAAAATGAAAATTGTACGACGCAGAGTCACTGTCTTTGGAGGTCTATTGTTAGCGATTATAGTCATTCTATCCATCATGCTTGTCTTCCAAAAACACAGCAATGATCAAATGGCGGTTGAACGTAAACAAAAAGAAGAACAATTTCAAAAGAAACAAGATGAAGAAATTGCTTTAAAAGAAGAACTGAATAATTTAAACGATAAAGATTATATAGAAAAAGTCGCTAGAGATGATTATTATTTAAGTAATAAAGGTGAGGTTATTTTCAAATTACCAGATAAAGATGATAAGTCTTCTAAATCTAAATCTTCCGATGATAATTCAAAATAATCGAGCTTAATTATTGTTGTCTCGGACGGGTTTAAAATAATCGTTTTATAGCATTGTGAAAAAGTTAAAACAGGAATATAATAAGGTTAAAATCGAAACAAAATCGGGAGGATTCATTTAGAATATGTCAATCGAAGTAGGAAACAAGCTAAAAGGTAAAGTTACAGGTATCAAAAAATTTGGTGCATTTGTAGAGTTACCTGAAGGAAAAAGTGGCTTAGTTCATATCAGTGAAGTGGCTGATAACTATGTTGAGAATGTTGAAGATCACTTATCAGTTGGAGATGAAGTTGAAGTTAAAGTGTTATCTATCGCAGACGACGGTAAAATTAGCCTTTCAATTAAAAAAGCGAAAGACCGTCCTCGTAGACCACATCATAAAACTAGTCAAAATAAACCACCACAACCAAAAGGTGAAGATTTTGAAAAGAAATTAAGTAATTTCCTAAAAGATAGTGAAGATAAATTAACTTCTATCAAGCGTCAAACTGAATCTCGACGCGGCGGTAAGGGTTCTAGACGTTAATTAATATATTCTTGTGATAATAACTAGGTAAGCTATCGAGATTGAGATATAGGGAAATCGGGCTCTAGGAAGCCGGTCAACGGTGTCCAATCTCTACATCCTAGATAATTTAATAAGATAACGATTGTTGCACTAGAAGAAAGCCATAAGATATTATATGAGCTTAGTTACTTTGTGCGGGGTGGGACATAGAATTCAATGTTGAATTTTAGTTCCACTCCTTTTTTCATGAGATAATAAGAGTGAGGCAAGGAATGATAGTACATTAAGATAAGAAGGTGAATGACGTGAAAGTGAATACGCCACTTTGGAAAGAAACAGATCATATTGTCCTCGCAGTTTCAACAGGCGTAGACAGTATGTGTCTATTACATCGTTTACTATTTGAATTACGCCACACCTATAAAAAACTTACATGCTTACATGTTAACCACGGTTTACGACAAGCATCGCAACAAGAAGAACAATTTATCAAAGATTACTGTGCACAACATAGCATCTCTTGTTATATTAAACATTTAGATCTTTCAGACTTAGTCGCACAAGGTAAAAGCATTCAAGTAGACGCTCGACATAAGCGCTATGAGTGGTTCGATACTATGATGCATGACTTAGAAGCGGATGTTTTAGTCACAGCTCATCATTTAAATGATCAACTTGAGACAATTTTTTATCGTGTGTTTACTGGACGCTCAACACGGAATGCATTAGGTATAGCCGATACTTCTTGGCGCCATCATTATAAAATATGTCGGCCATTATTAGATACATTTAAAGATGATATTCGTGCTTACCAACAACGCCACCAGGTGCCATATTACGAAGATCATTCAAACCAGGATAATAAATACACACGTAATGATATTCGTAACCGCATCTTGCCTATGATTGATAGCAATGTAGATCTTGATAGTGTACAACTGTTAAAATTAAAACATTGGCATGATACCCAACTACGTCTTACTCACCAACGTGTAGAGCGCTTTATGAATGCTAATATACATAAAGACAGTCTAGAATATTTTCAATGTAAGAGAGATGAATTTAATGCCCTTGATGAAATAGCTAAAATGGTGTTATTAGATAAATTAATTGAACATATACATCTAGATAAAACCTTTTCAGAAAAGAATTATCGAGAATGGTTTGAACAAATCTCAAGTCAAACAGCACAATTTGAAATAACTCTTTCTGAAAAATGGATAATTCAAATTGCTTATGATAAATTTATACTAATGGCAAAAAATAAGGAACCTATATTAGACGAGCAAATCATTACGCACGCAGATACATATCGATTTGGACATTATCGTATTACGATTTCTTCAGATTTGGCTATGCAACATTTCCCTTTAACGATTCGAACACGTCGTAATGGTGATAAATTTAAATTAAATGGTCAAAATGGCCATAAAAAAGTAAGTCGGCTACTGATAGATTATAAAATTGATAATGACGACCGTGCCCAAATGCCATTAGTTGAAGATCAACAACACAATATTATTGCCATAGGTGATTTATATATTGCTGAGGCATACGATAAATATATCGAGATTAAGAAATTGGAGATGAATGAGAAATGAAGAACGATTTAAAAGAAATTTTGTTAACCGAAGAAGATATTCAAAATATCTGTAAAGACTTGGGTGAACAATTAACTAAGGACTATAAAGACAAACCACTTGTATGTGTAGGAATTTTAAAAGGATCAGTAATGTTTATGGCAGATTTGATTAAACGTATTGATACACACTTAGCAATCGACTTTATGGACGTTTCAAGCTATCACGGTGGTACTGAATCTACTGGTGAGGTTCAAATTTTAAAAGATTTAGGTTCTTCTATTGAAAATAAAGACGTCCTAATCATTGAAGATATCTTAGAAACTGGTACAACTTTAAAATCAATTACCGAACTTTTACAGTCACGTAAAGTGAATTCACTAGAAATTGTAACTTTATTAGACAAACCAAACCGTCGTAAAGCAGATATCGAAGCTAAATATGTTGGTAAGAAAATTCCTGACGAATTCGTTGTAGGCTATGGTTTAGACTATGCTGAACATTACCGTAACTTACCTTACATTGGCACATTAAAACCAGAAATTTATAGTAAATAAATTAATGAATTTCGATTTTAAAGATATTAAATAGGGTTTAAGATATAATAACTATACTTAAATATCAATTTGGTGTAGACTCATTTTATATTCTTAAATTCCTATTCAAAATATAGAATATTTTTATCTGGTATATGCTTACATTTTTCAGATAGAAGTAGTTTCAAACGATTGATATTATGGGGAATTTGAAAAGTGATACAAAAGTTGAAATGCTAGCCTTTAAAAGAAGTATTGTGTTACAATTTTTGTTAGCTTTATTATAGAAATAGGAGGAAATGACGCATGCAGAAAGCTTTTCGCAATGTGCTAGTTATCGCAATTATTGGCGTTATTATATTCGGCGTATTTTCTTACATAAATGGGAATGGTAATACTCCGAAACAACTTTCCTATTCACAATTTGTAGAGAAATTGGATAAAGGTGACTTGAAAACCTTAGAAATCCAACCTGAACAAAATGTGTACTTGGTAAGTGGTAAAACTAAAAATGATGAAGATTACTCTTCAACTATTTTATACAACAACGAAAAAGACTTACAACAAATTACAAATGAAGCCAAAAGCCAAAAGGGATTAGATTTTACAGTTAAAGAAGAAGAAAAACAAAGTGTCTTTGTAAGCATGTTAACTACACTTATTCCTGTATTAATTATCGCTTTATTATTTATATTCTTCCTTAGCCAAGCACAAGGTGGCGGCGGTGGCGGTCGTATGATGAACTTTGGTAAATCCAAAGCTAAAATGTACGATAACCAAAAACGTCGTGTACGTTTCTCTGATGTTGCTGGTGCAGACGAAGAAAAACAAGAGTTAATTGAAATTGTAGATTTCTTAAAAGATAATAAGAAATTCAAACAAATGGGATCAAGAATACCTAAAGGGGTATTACTTGTAGGCCCTCCAGGTACTGGTAAAACATTATTAGCACGTGCCGTAGCGGGAGAAGCTGGCGCACCTTTCTTCTCAATCAGTGGTTCTGATTTCGTTGAGATGTTTGTGGGTGTTGGTGCAAGCCGTGTACGTGACTTATTCGAAAACGCTAAGAAAAACGCACCATGTATCATCTTTATCGATGAAATTGATGCGGTTGGTCGTCAACGTGGCGCCGGTGTTGGTGGCGGTCACGACGAACGTGAACAAACGCTTAACCAATTACTAGTTGAAATGGATGGTTTCGGTGAAAACGAAGGCATCATCATGATTGCTGCAACTAACCGTCCTGATATTCTAGACCCTGCGTTATTACGTCCAGGTCGTTTCGATAGACAAATTCAAGTGGGTCGCCCAGATGTTAAAGGCCGTGAAGCTATTCTTCATGTACATGCTAAGAACAAGCCACTTGATGAAACGGTAGACTTAAAAGCAATCTCACAAAGAACACCAGGTTTCTCTGGTGCCGACTTAGAGAACTTATTAAATGAAGCTTCATTAATTGCTGCGCGTGAAGGTAAAAACAAAATTGACATGCGTGACATTGAAGAAGCAACGGACCGTGTTATCGCTGGACCAGCTAAAAAATCACGTGTTATTTCTGAAAAAGAACGTAATATCGTAGCACACCACGAAGCTGGACATACGGTTATCGGTATGGTGCTTGATGAAGCAGAAGTGGTACACAAAGTTACCATCGTGCCACGTGGTCAAGCTGGCGGCTACGCAATGATGTTACCTAAACAAGATCGTTACTTAATGACTGAACCAGAATTATTAGATAAGATTTGTGGTCTCTTAGGTGGACGTGTATCTGAAGATATTAACTTCCACGAAGTATCTACAGGCGCATCTAATGACTTTGAAAGAGCAACGCAAATTGCCCGTTCTATGGTAACTGAATATGGTATGAGTAAAAAACTCGGACCATTACAATTCTCAAGTAGTAGCGGCGGACAAGTGTTCTTAGGTAAAGATATGCAAGGCGAACCTAACTACTCAGGTCAAATCGCTTATGAAATTGATAAAGAAGTACAACGTATCATTAAAGAACAATATGAACGTTGTAAACAAATCTTATTAGAACATGAAAAAGAACTTAAACTTATTGCTAAAACATTATTAACTGAAGAAACATTAGTAGCAGAACAAATTCGCTCATTATTCTACGACGGTACTTTACCAGAAGTGGATTACGATTCTGCACGTGTTGTTAAAAAAGATGACGATTCAGATTTTAATGATGGAAAATATGGTAAATCTTACGATGACATCCGTGAAGAACAACGTGATGACGATAACGAAGATGACCACGGTCATCGTCATGATGATAGTGAAGACGCTCGTAGAGATCAACAAAGAGATGGTAGAGATAACCATGCTGGCCATGATCGTTTACGTGACGATTCACACGATAGAAATCATAGAGATTCAGATGACCAAGATGAAACAGGTTATGAGCAATCTCCTAATATCGACAAACCATTTAATCCAAACAATCCAGACAACAGATAATTGATAAAGTTTATCGTTTAAACTCAATCTCCTTCACTAAGGTTAATCCCCTTAGTAGAAGGAGATTTTTTGTTTTTTCAATAGATTTAATAATTGTAGTCGTCTAATTTTAATTTTACGTTATAATAGTTATGTAAAGCGCACAATAATATATTAATGTTCAATTTATAATCAGCAATATGAATTATTTTATATTATGTAACTTACATCGACCGTCTCATTAAATGTTGAAACTATAAGGAGGAGGAATTTTGAGAAAAGTACTTACAACGCTAATGATGTTATTAATATGTTCATTAGTTATGTCACCTGTTGTTCAAGCACAACAATCACCAGTCGATATTGCTAAACAACAGAATAAATACATAGATGAAAAATATAACCCTAAAGGCATGGTAGTAACAGCCGATAATGGGCAAATAGTATATGAATATCATAAAAATAAAAAAGTTGATCCTGCATCGACAACTAAATTAATGACTATGTTTTTAATATATGATGATATTAAATCCGGTAAAATTAAAATGGACGATAACGTTAAAATTACGTCTAGATACGCTGCTATGTCGCAATTACCCAATCTAACTACATTTCCGCTTCAACAGGGACAAACGTTCACTATTAACCAATTGTTAAAACAAGCAGCACTTGAATCGAGTAATGCAGCTACATTAGTGTTAGCAGAACATATCGATGGTGATTCATCTAAATTTACGGATCGCATGAACGATAAAGCTAAAAAGTTAGGAATGAAAGATACATATTTCACTAATCCAAGTGGTGCCAATAACAATCTTATTAAACCTTTTGACCCTAAAAGTTATAAAGATGAGACTGTTTCACGCACTACAGCATATGATATGGCATTGCTTGCTAACCAAATACTGAAAGCACATCCTGAACTCTTAGACATTACAAAACTTACAAGTGATACGCAAAAGAACATTGAATTACATAATACTAATACTTCATTACCTAATGAGGTAGATGGGATGAAAGATGTTGATGGTTTGAAGACGGGTACAAGTACGCAAGGGTATAATCTTGTGTTAACTGCCGAACGTCATCATTTAAGAATTAATACAGATATCTTTAATATTCAGCCTTATCCTGATGACACCGCGAAACATGCGCGTCAACAATTAGCGAACATACTAACAGAACAAGCATTTGAAAAATATGAATATCGAAAAGTGATGACAAAAGGTAAACATGAAATTGGCGATAAAAAAGTGATTGTTGAAAAAGATTTATATGATTTAGTGCCTAAAGATAAAAGTAAATACAAATTGAAAATTTCAGAAGATCAACGCTTATATGTTGATTACAATCGTGATTTTATTAAAGGACATCATGCGCCTAGTGTAAAAGTTGAAAACTATGAAAGTCCTCTTAAAGTATTTTTTCATATCTGCCTAGCAATTTTCGGGCTAATTTTATTCGCTTTCTTAGTAATGTTTGGTATTAAAATATATATTAAGAACAATTAGATACATGAATTTTTAAAAGTTATTTAATTTATAGAAGAACATTGAAATCATTGAAAATGTTATTGGTTTCGGTGTTCTTTTTAGTTTAAAATAGGCTTAATGTACTCATTTATATACCAAAGCAAGTTACTTCATATTCTTATTAAACAAGTGTAGAATAAATATCCTTAAAGATAAGACATTACTCAGTACACATTTTAAAAATAAATAATATAAAATTAGATGTAATAAAGGAGATAAACACAATGACACATGATTATATTGTGAAATCATTAGCTTTTGATGGAGAAATTCGTGCGTACGCGACAATCACTACAGAATCGGTACAAGAAGCACAAACACGTCATTATACATGGCCGACTGCTTCAGCTACGATGGGCAGAACGATGACTGCTACACTCTTAATGGGTGCGATGTTAAAAGGTGACCAAAAATTGACTGTCACAGTAGATGGTAAAGGACCTATCGGACGTATTATCGCGGATGCAGATGCTCAAGGTAATGTACGTGCGTATGTAGATAAACCTCAAACTCACTTCCCATTAAACGAACAAGGTAAATTAGATGTAAGACGTGCAGTAGGTACAGACGGTTCAATTCAAGTCGTTAAAGATGTCGGCATGAAAGATTACTTCTCTGGTGCTAGTCCGATTGTCTCAGGAGAATTAGGTGAAGATTTCACATACTACTTTGCGACAAGTGAACAAACACCTTCTTCAGTGGGGTTAGGCGTGCTAGTTAATCCTGATAACTCTATAAAAGCTGCCGGCGGATTTATCATTCAAGTTATGCCTGGCGCTAAAGATGAAACAGTAACTAAATTGGAAAATGCCATTAATAATATGAAACCAGTGTCTAAACTAATTGAAGAAGGTTTAACACCAGAAGGTCTGTTAAATGAAATTCTAGGTACAGAGAATGTGCAAATGTTAGAAACAGTAGATGCACAATTTGAATGTAACTGTAGTCATGAGAAATTCCTTAATGCCATTAAAGGTTTAGGAGAAGCTGAAGTTCAAGATATGATTAAAGAAGATCACGGTGCCGAAGCGGTGTGTCATTTCTGCGGTAATAAATATAACTACTCTGAAGGCGAATTAGAAGAATTATTGACTACAATGAAAGCTTAAAAATAGGGGGAGTTGGGCTATCAACCTCCTAGACTATTGATTTAAGGCGGTAAACAAGTGTTTATCGTCTCTTTTTTAGGGGAAAATTAACGACGTAAACGTAAAAAGTAACTTTTTATGGCCTAACGAAAGAATTAGCTTTGTCTTTTTAGAAAATTCTGATAGAATATAAGTATATCCGATAAAACAACTAAGTTTTAAATTAGAATGATAAAGGAGCGTTTTTCAATGGCACAAAAACCAGTAGATAATATTACGCAAATTATTGGTAATACACCAGTCGTAAAATTAAGAAACGTAGTAGACGAAGATGCAGCAGATGTTTATGTAAAATTAGAATATCAAAATCCAGGCGGCTCAGTTAAAGACCGTATCGCCTTAGCGATGATTGAAAAAGCTGAAAAAGAAGGCAAAATTAAACCTGGCGATACAATCGTTGAACCAACAAGTGGTAACACAGGTATTGGTTTAGCTTTCGTATGTGCTGCTAAAGGTTATAAAGCAGTATTTACAATGCCTGACACAATGAGTTCTGAACGTCGTAACTTATTAAAAGCATACGGTGCAGAATTAGTCTTAACACCAGGTTCAGAAGCTATGAAAGGCGCTATTAAAAAAGCCAAAGAATTAAAAGAAGAACACGGCTATTTCGAACCACAACAATTCGAAAACCCAGCTAACCCTGAAGTACATGCATTAACAACTGGTCCAGAATTAGTTGAACAATTTGAAGGTAAACAAATTGACGCATTCTTAGCAGGTGTAGGTACTGGTGGTACATTATCTGGTGCAGGTAAAGTCTTAAAAGACAAATACCCTAACATTGAAATCGTTGCGATTGAACCAGAAGCATCTCCAGTATTAAGTGGTGGAGATCCAGGTCCTCATAAATTACAAGGTTTAGGTGCAGGTTTCGTACCTGATACATTAAACACTGAAATTTATGATAGCATCATTAAAGTTGGCAACGAAACAGCAATGGAAACATCTCGTCGTGTAGCTAAAGAAGAAGGTATCTTAGGAGGTATCTCTTCAGGTGCTGCTATCTACGCAGCTATCCAAAAAGCAAAAGAATTAGGTAAAGGTAAAACAGTTGTAACTGTACTACCAAGTAACGGTGAACGTTACCTATCTACACCATTATATTCATTCGAAGATTAATCGAATATTATATCGTTTTAGGCTGGGGCATTTATTTAAAATGTCTCAGCTTTTCTTTTTTGAAAAGGTAGTAACCTTATATGTAATATTGCATGGGACATGCGTAAGTACAGATACTGAAATCATTGCCGATAGAATGGTATCATTAAATATAAGTAAAGGTTAGGACACAATAGTGCTTTGGAGACAAAGTTAATACGTTTCTAAAGTATAAATTATCGAAGACCTAGGTCTATTCATTTTCAAATTTAGCAAAGGGTGACAAAAATGACTAAAACAAAAATTATGGGTATCTTAAACGTGACACCAGATTCATTCTCTGACGGAGGCAAATACAATTCAGTTGAAAAAGCCGTGGCTCGCGCAAAAGAAATGATTGAAGAAGGCGTGGATATTATTGATGTAGGGGGCGTATCTACACGACCTGGCTACACAGAAATTTCAATAGAAGAGGAATTAGAGCGTGTTGTACCTGTAGTTAAAGAATTAGCTCAATTTAACGTTCAAATTTCTGTAGATACATATCGAAGTGAAGTGGCGGAAGCGTGTTTAAAACTTGGTGCAACAATGATTAATGACCAATGGGCTGGGTTATATGATCCTAAAATTTTAGAAAAAGTAGCTGAATATAACGCGGAGATTGTGCTCATGCATAATGGCGACGGACATCGAGAACAACCTGTTGTCGAAGAAATGCTATTATCATTAATGACACAAGCAAATAAAGCGGAAATGGCTGGCATTCCTCAGCATAAAGTATGGTTAGATCCAGGTATTGGTTTCGCCAAAAGTCGTGAAGAAGAAAATGAAGTTATGGCACGCTTAGACGAACTTGTAGCCACAGAGTATCCCATCTTATTAGCGACAAGCCGTAAACGTTTTATTAAAGAAATGATTGGGAGAGAAACAAAGGCGCATGAACGCGATGAAGCAACAGCAGCGACAACGGCCTATGGTATAATGAAAGGCGTTAAAGCCGTACGCGTCCATAATGTGCAATTAAACGCACGTTTAGGTCAAAGTATGGACTTCTTAAAGGAGAATGAAGATGAACGACACAATCTTTCTTAATGGAATGCAATTTTATGCATATCACGGAGCTTTACCTGCAGAGAATGATATCGGTCAAATCTTTAAAGTAGATGTGACGTTGAAGGTTGATTTAGCAGAAGCGGGCGAATCCGACGAGGTTACTGATACAGTACATTATGGAGAGGTGTTCGAAGATGTTAAAGAAATCATGGAAGGACCACCATGTAATTTAATAGAACATCTAGCTGAACGTATTGCAAAACGTATAAATTCACACTATAATCGTGTAATGGAAACGAAAGTCAGAATCACTAAAGAAAATCCACCCATACCAGGATATTATGACGGTGTAGGAATAGAGATAGTGAGGGAGAATCGTTAAATGGTACAAGCGTATTTAGGTCTGGGGAGTAATATTGGCGAAAGAGAACAACAATTGCAAGAAGCTATCAATATGCTAAATAATAGTGACGGCATTGAAGTTGTAAATGTATCTCCAATATATGAAACCGCTCCTGTAGGTTATACGGAGCAACCCAATTTTTTAAACTTATGTATAGAGATCGCCACAGAATTGACGCCACAAGCACTCCTGAAAAGTTGCTTTGAAGTAGAACAACGATTACATCGTGTGAGAGAAATTCGTTGGGGTCCGAGAACGCTAGATGTTGATATCTTACTTTACGGAGATGACATAATAGAAGAAGAAAATCTTGTGGTCCCACACCCACGCATGAGTGAGCGTGCCTTTGTATTAATACCGCTTAATGATATTGCATCAGATAAGATTGAACCTCGTTCACAAAAACCAATCAATGATTTGGTAATGGCAGACGAGACGGTTAAGAAATATAAAGGTTAAAAGCTTTAATTATGTGGAACATTGAAGTAATGAAATGATTTAAGAATGCTTCATTTACCTTATAGATGTTAAAGGCGACAAGAAGTACATATAACGCTAAACCAAATTAATACTGAATAAAAATGATAGATATCTTGCAAAAATTCCAAAAAACTATATGGAACTATTAGCAGAAAAACAAGAAGCTTAAAGGAGAGAAAGTTATGTCAGAAGAAATGAATGACCAAATGCAGGTCCGCCGTCAAAAACTACAAGAATTAATCGATTTAGGAATTGACCCATTTGGTAAACGCTTTGAACGTTCAGCTACTGCTAGTGAATTAAAAACACAATGGGATGAATTCTCTAAAGAAGAACTACATGACAAAGAAGAAGAAAGTCATGTCTCAATTGCTGGTCGTTTAATGACGAAACGTGGTAAAGGTAAAGCTGGTTTCGCACACGTACAAGATTTAACAGGTCAAATCCAAATTTATGTACGTAAAGACCAAATTGGCGAAGAAGATTTTGATAATCTTTGGAAAAGTGCTGACCTAGGAGATATCGTAGGTATTGAAGGTGTAATGTTCAAAACAAATACTGGTGAATTATCAGTCAAAGCCAAAACATTCACTTTATTATCTAAAGCTTTAAGACCACTACCAGACAAGTTCCATGGTTTACAGGATATTGAACAAAGATATCGTCAACGTTACTTAGATTTAATCACCAACCAAGATAGTACACGTACATTTATTAACCGCAGTAAAATTATTCAAGAAATGCGTAATTTCTTAAATAAAAAAGGCTTTTTAGAAGTAGAAACACCAATGATGCACCAAATCGCAGGTGGTGCTGCGGCACGTCCATTCGTTACGCATCATAATGCTTTAGACGCGACATTGTATATGCGTATTGCGATTGAACTACACTTAAAACGTTTAATCGTCGGTGGACTTGAAAAAGTTTACGAAATTGGCCGTGTATTCCGTAATGAAGGTGTATCTACACGTCATAATCCTGAGTTTACTATGATTGAGTTATATGAAGCATATGCTGATTATCACGACATTATGGATTTAACTGAATCTATGGTTAGACACATTGCTCAAGAAGTATTTGGCTCAGCAAAAGTTCAATACAATGGTGAAGAGATTGATTTAGAATCTGCATGGACACGTTTACACATTGTAGATGCTGTTAAAGAAACAACTGGTGTGGACTTCTATCAAGTTCAAACTGACGAAGAAGCTAAAGCATTGGCTAAAGAGCATGGTATTGAAATTACTGACAATATGAAATATGGTCATATCTTAAATGAATTCTTTGAACAAAAAGTAGAAGAAACGTTAATTCAACCTACATTCATTTACGGTCACCCTATCGAAATTTCACCATTAGCTAAGAAAAATCCGGAAGATCCAAGATTCACAGATCGTTTCGAACTATTTATAGTAGGTAGAGAACATGCCAATGCATTTACAGAGTTAAATGATCCAATCGACCAACGTCAACGTTTTGAAGCACAACTTGTTGAAAAAGAACAAGGCAATGACGAAGCACATGAAATGGATGAGGATTACATCGAAGCATTAGAATATGGTATGCCTCCAACAGGTGGACTAGGTATCGGTATTGACCGACTAGTAATGTTATTAACAGATTCACCTTCTATTAGAGACGTATTATTATTCCCTTATATGAGACAAAAATAAATCCAGATGATTTAAGAACGCTAACTGCTAATGTGGTTAGCGTTTTTTACATTTTTAAAAGTAATAAAAGATAGGTAGACTTCAAATGAAATTAAATAAGGAGAGGGATTGATCTTAAAGATTGTAAATCACAGTAGCATATGTAACGTCTTTTGATTTATTGGACTCGGGCACAATACTTTATAGTCTAAGCTATGACTTTTAGGGCGTAATAGTATGTAAAACGAAAGAATAAAGTGATAGTAGTGCATTTATGATTACATAAGTAAAAAAGAGGGGAACTTTTCCAGGAAAGTTAAGTAAAAAAGAGTAGTCAGAGCGCTAACGATGTGCTAATATATTATGAGTGTTCGAAAAACACAGTGTTAGTTAAAACTTTTATTAATAAAAGTTGAAAAACTAATTGACATGAACTTTTGGATATTGTAAGATATAAAAGTCGTCAAAAACGAAAGTTAATTTTGTAAACAACTTGTAAACGAAAGTTTAAGAAAGTGTAAAATTAACTATTGAAAATTAAAACAAACAACATTATAATTGATTGAGTAAGTTATTGTCTGGTGACAATGGCAAGGAGGCCACACCTGTTCCCATGCCGAACACAGAAGTTAAGCTCTTTAGCGCCGATGGTAGTTGGATTTACGTTCCGCTAGAGTAGGACGTTGCCAGGCTTACAAATTGGAGAATTAGCTCAGCTGGGAGAGCATCTGCCTTACAAGCAGAGGGTCGGCGGTTCGAACCCGTCATTCTCCACCATTCAATTATATTGCCGGCCTAGCTCAATTGGTAGAGCAACTGACTTGTAATCAGTAGGTTGGGGGTTCAAGTCCTCTGGCCGGCACCATCTTTGAGCCATTAGCTCAGTTGGTAGAGCATCTGACTTTTAATCAGAGGGTCAGAGGTTCGAATCCTCTATGGCTCATACGATTATTTTATAATCGTTAATGCGGAAGTAGTTCAGTGGTAGAACACCACCTTGCCAAGGTGGGGGTCGCGGGTTCGAATCCCGTCTTCCGCTCCATTATTTTGCCGGGGTGGCGGAACTGGCAGACGCACAGGACTTAAAATCCTGC
>NZ_JABTXV010000006.1 GCF_016238465.1 Staphylococcus caledonicus | reverse complement strand
GCTCGACTTGCATGTATTAGGCACGCCGCCAGCGTTCATCCTGAGCCAGGATCAAACTCTCCATAAAAATTTATGATGTTTGATTAGCTCATAATACTAAATAATGTTTGTAACATTTAAGTTACTTTATTGGAATTAACGTTGACATATTGTCATTCAGTTTTCAATGTTCATTAAAATAATGGAGCGGGTGATGGGAATCGAACCCACAACATCAGCTTGGAAGGCTGAGGTTTTGCCATTAAACTACACCCGCATATTTAATTAGAAAGATTATTTGGTGCGGCCGAGAGGACTTGAACCTCCACGGGATTTCTCCCACTAGGCCCTCAACCTAGCGCGTCTGCCATTCCGCCACGACCGCTGGCAAAACGCAATAATTATTTAAATCATTATCGAGAACATTATCAATTGTAAATGCTATGTAATAAAAAGTCAATAACTTTTTAATACTTTTTTAATAATGTTTTACAAACACTTAATGTTGGGTCATTTATTAACGCAACGATATCCATAATACATGTTTATATTATTAAAGTCAACACTATAATTTTAAAAAAGTAACTGAGCCACTAAGAACTTAATACTAAGCAAAGATTACCGGTCCCCTTCTCTCTTATTCTTAGCCTTCCGATATTTAATATCTAATATTCATAAGTAGAACATTAATTATTTGGACCTTATTAAATAGATACACGTTATTACCTTTCTACTTTTCTTACTACATAATAAAAGAATAGCCACGAAAGAAGTATAACTTTATTGAATACTTCTTCCATAGCTATTCTTGATATGTTTACATATTTATATAGCTTATCAAAACTATAACCTAAAATTTTATTTTATTAATTTTTTGAGTTTTAGCTTTCCACCACAATGACCGCATCTCATCTTTTTTATGTCAACTTTCCTAATTCTGAGGTATTCATTATTACATTTAGTGCATTGATAGATATAATTAGCTCGTTGTTCATAACTATCTATTGGAGTACAAAACCTAGGTGCGTTAACTTGTTTACTCAATAGTTTAAACTCTCGATCCCTATGCTTATACCCTTTTCCCAATAAATGTAAATGATAATGACAAAGTTCATGCTTTATAATATCTACTAAGGCATCATTACCATAAGTCTCATATTGTTTAGGATTGATTTCAATATTATGTGAGCCAAGTAAATAACGTCCGCCAGTAGTTCTTAATCGATTATTGAATAACGCTTCATGTTCAAAAGTCCTATCAAATGCCTCTAACGAGATCTCTTCTACTAATTGTTGTAACTCTCTATTATTCATTTGGATTAATCATTGTTAATGAAACTTTGTCTTTATTTTTATCAATACTTAGAATCCATACGTCAACTATGTCTCCAACACTTACAATATCCATTGGATTTTTCACAAATTTCTTGGAAAGTTTAGAGACATGTACTAATCCATCTTGTTTTACACCTATATCAACGAATGCACCAAAATCAACTACATTTCTAACCGTACCACTTAATTTCATTCCTTCAGATAAATCTTCAATCGATAATACATCAGATTTAAGGATTGGTGTTTCGTATTCATCTCGAGGGTCACGGTTAGGGGCCATTAATGATTTAATAATATCTTCTAAGGTTGGCAGTCCTACTTCTAACTCATTAGATAATACTTCAATATCTGCTTTGGCTAAAGTTTGTTTTAGCTTTTCAGAACCTAAATCTTCAATAGTTAAATTTAATTTATTGAGGAGTTGATAAGTTACTTGGTAACTTTCAGGGTGAATTGATGTGTTGTCGAGTGGTTCTGTGCCATTGACAATTCTTAAGAAGCCGATACTTTGTTCAAATGTTTTAGCACCTAGTCTTTTGACTTTACTAATTTCTTTATTGTGTTTTATTGCTCCATTTTCTTCGCGATAATTAATAATATTTTGAGCGATAGCACCAGACAATCCTGAAACATGTTGCAATAATGATTTAGAAGCTGTGTTTACATCGACGCCAACTTGGTTAACAGCTGTTTCTACCACAAATGTTAAAGCTTGTTCTAATTCTTTTTGATTCACATCGTGTTGGTATTGTCCGACTCCAATTGATTTAGGATCTATTTTCACTAATTCACTTAATGGATCTTGAACGCGTCGACCAATGGATACTGCACTTCTCTCTTCCACTTGAAAATTAGGAAATTCTGCTCTTGCAATTTCTGAAGCTGAATATACAGAAGCCCCCGCTTCATTAACAATAATAAATTGCGCATTGAGCTTATATTTATTAATAACATTGGCAACAAATTGCTCAGTTTCACGACTAGCTGTACCATTACCTATAGCGATGAGTTCCACATTATTGTCTCGAATAATCTTCACTAATTCTTTCTCCGCAGCATCAACATGAGATTTAGGTGGGTGCGGATAAATCACACTTTTAGCAATAAACGTTCCAAAAGGATTAATCACCGCAAGTTTACATCCAGTTCTAAATGCTGGGTCAACCCCTAGAATTTGTTTACCTTTCATAGGTGGTTGCAGTAGTAAATTCTTTAAATTCTCGCTGAAGACTTCAATTGCGTGTGCTTCTGCTTTTTCAGTTAGATCACCACGAATTTCTCTTTCAATTGAAGGCATAATTAAACGTTTCAAACTATCTTGAATGGCTTCACGTATATAACTCAGATGAACGTTTGAGTTTTGAACTTCTTTCTTTTCAATAAAGTTCTCAATTTGTGAAATATCAAACTCAATTTTGACAGATAATACTTTTTCTTTTTCTCCACGGTTCATAGCCAATACCCTATGATTAGCTATTCTTTTCACTGGTTCAGAGTAATCATAATACATGGCATAGATTTCTTTTTCATCTTCTGCTTTCTTTTTCTTAGAAGTCACAACTTGCCCTTGTTGATAAACATCTTTTAATAATTTGCTACGATATTTAGGGTTATCAGAAATTTGTTCTGCAATAATATCTTGTGCGCCTTGAATAGCCGCTTCCTCTGTCTCAATTTCCTCAGATAAATAGCGTTGTGCTTCTTCTTGTATGTTTTTATCTTTTCCTAACAGAATAAATGTCGCTAACGGTTCTAACCCTTTTCTTTTAGCTTCCGTTGCTCTAGTTTTCTTTTTCTGTTTATAAGGTCTATATAAATCTTCAACACGCTGTAATTTATTTTGTTTTAATATCTCTTGACGTAGTTCATCAGTTAATAAACCTTGTTGCTCAATATTATGTATAACTTCTTCTTTTCGTTTTTGTAAATTCACTACATATTGATATTCATCGGAAATTTGTTTAATCTGTACTTCATCTAAGCCACCAGTAGCTTCTTTTCTGTATCGTGCAATGAAAGGTACAGTATTATTTTCTTCTAATAGATCCAGTACTGCTTTTATTTGTTTTTCTGAAAATTGATACTTTGCCGCAATTTCATCAATGAGTTTTTTATCCATTATCTAACCACACTTTTCCAATATTTCTATCTAATTTTAGCATATTTTAATATATGATTTTATCTAGCTCTATCTTACAATTCTAATAAAATTAAACAACCCAGAACATTTCTTAATGAAATATTCTAGGCTTATAGGCTATCATCTATTTTATTATTGTTTTGCAGCTTGTTGTAATTTTTTAATTGCTGTTCTTTGTAATCTTGAAACATGCATTTGACTTAAACCTATACGTTCGCCAGTTTCTTTTTGACTTAATCCTTCAATAAATGTGCATTGAATGATTTCTCTTTCTCTATCAGATAAAATTGGCAAGATGCGTTCCAAGATCATGCGTTTTTCCGTTAAATCATAGTTATCATCTTGTTGTCCCATAATATCTAATAATGTTACTGTCGAACCGTCTTTATCCGCTTCAATGGAATGGTCTACACTTAAAGCGTTATAACTTTGTCCCATTTCCATGGCTTCAAGTACTTCTTCTTCTGTGACTTCTAAACGATCAGCAATTTCTGCAATTGATGGTGAACGTTCTAACTCATTGGTTAGCTCGTCGCTCACCTTTTTTATTCGTGGTCCAATCTCCTTAATTCTTCTAGGAACATGGACACTCCATGTTTTATCTCTTAAATATCTTTTAATTTCACCAATAACAGTTGGCACTAGAAATGCTTCAAATTTGCGATCAAAAGATATATCAAATCTGTTAATAGCACCTATTAAACCAACCATACCAACTTGAACTAAATCTTCGTGATGTGATTGTCCTTTAGAATATTTATAGGCTAAAGACTCGATTAATTTACGATAGTGAGTAACTAGTCTATCTTGAGCATCAGTATTCGCATTTTCTTGATGTTCTTTAATCCATTGGTTTATTTGTTCAGGTGATACATCATTAACTGATTTCGACTCTTTCGTCATTATTTGGCACCTGCTCTTTTTTTATATACTTAATCATGCTGATGGTTACACCAGACTCTTTAAACACTTTTACCTCATCCATTAAGGATTCAATTAAGAATAGACCTAATCCACCTTCACGTAAGAAATCAATATTTTCATTATCGTTATAAGGTCCTAATTGTGCTTTAGTTGTTTCATAATCAAAGCTTTCACCTTGGTCTGAAATAACAATTTTAATTTTATCATCAAATAGTTCAAAACATAAGTTTATCATACCATTTGTTGATTCATGTTTATAGGCATGTTTTACAGCATTAGTCACTGCTTCACTGACAGCAATTTTAGAATCTTCAATATCATCATACGAAGCGCCGGCTCTAGAAAATACACCTGACAACGTCAAACGTATTAAACTCACATATTCTGCAGAGGCAGGTAATTTCATTTCGATATAGTCATTTTTAATTGGCAAGTTACTCTACCTCCGTTCCTTCATTAACATGCATTAAATCTTTAAGACCAGTAATATCAAATAATCGTCCAATTCTATCTGATACACCTAATATATAAAGTTCTTTATCATTTTGGTTCAATGCTTTTAATGTACCTACGAACAATCCTAAGCCCGTTGAATCCATATAACTTACATTAGATAAATTTACATGGATATCATGTGTACCCTCTTGACGCATTGGTACAAGTACTTCTTCTAATTCGGGTACTGTATAAACGTCCAACTCTCCGGCTACAATAACTTCATAATAGTCATCGTGAGTTACCGTTTCAATATTAAGATTCATAGTTTTTTACACTCCTAGTATTTTCTTATTCAATAATATGTATACTATACAAGTATACCCATTGTAGTAATTATATAATCAAAAAATTTAATATTTAATTTACTCTTTTTATGATTAAAATGGTCATATCGTCACGTTTATTTGGATTCTGAATTTTTAAAATAGCTTCATACAAAATCTGTACGATATCTTGAGGATGCATATGTTTATATTTGTGAATCAAATTAAGCAATGTATCTTTATCAATAAATTCTCCATCTGTATTTCTTGCTTCTGTTACACCATCAGTAAAGATAATGACTAAGTCCTCTAAATTAATTTGAATTTCTTGCTGACTATATCGAGTATGTTGATTAACTCCTAGAACTCGGCCTCTTACATCAATTTCTTCAAATGATTCTGTCTCTGCTCGATATACATATCCAGGTTCATGCCCAGCTGAACTACAATAAAGTAAATGATTCATCTCTTCATATAAACCATAGAACATGGTCACGAACATATTTTGGTTAACGTTTTTTTCGACTACGCGGTTAAGCCTCTTTAATCCGTCACTTGGTAATTGAGAATGTCCATAAGAGTCCATTCCAAATTTAATCATACTCATAGCTAAGGCAGCTGGTATACCTTTACCAATGACATCTGCCACAGCAAAACTCATCGTGCCATCTCTATGATCAATAAGGTTAAAGTAATCTCCACTCACTTTTTGAGCAGCTACTGATATTACGCCGATTTGTATACTATCAAATTGAGGTATATCCGTTTTTAACATCGTTTGTTGAAGTCTGGAAGCTAAGTCTATCTCTTTATCGTGGAATTGCATTTTATCAACGAGCTTTTGATAATCTCTATAACTATAGCCAAAACCTTTAACTATTTCTTGCAAGACATCTAAGGTTTCGAGCACCTGTGTTTCATTTAAATTTAAAGAAGTGATATATGTTTTATGTATTTCAACAACATCTTCAGGCAGAATATCTTTTTTGATTACTTCATTAGTAAATTCATCACATTTTTCTAAAAATTGCTTTTTATTTTTAGCAACTAAACTTTCATCTATAAGTTGTTTATAGTGTTTTTTAAATTCTTCCACGAATCTGCCTCCTTACTTCGCAGTTACAATACTTACGTTTCATTAGCTTAATTTATATATTACAAATAATACTTATATCTAAAAAAGACTTTAGGATAACCTAAAGTCAACAACTAGAGACAATGACTAAATAGTAAGACTATTGTAGAATAATACTAATTTATATGTATAAGCATCTTTTTCTCATTTATTGATTACAAAATAATCAACAACAGGAAAACATTGTCTTTCATAGTTAGTTTTGCTTATATTTGGTTTATACATGGAAAACATTAAGTTTTTTGAGGTTTCACCTCATCGTGTAAACCTAAACTAATATCTAGAGCCCCATCTACTTCTTTCATTTTCTCTTCTGATAAATAGGTTAATTTTTCTTTCAATCTCTTTTTATCAAGTGTTCGAATTTGTTCTAGTAGAATTACTGAGTCTTTGTCTAGTCTATACTTATGTTTTTCTATTTCGACGTGGGTTGGTATTTTGGCTTTATTAATCCTACCTGTAATTGCCGCAACAATTACGGTAGGACTATATTTATTACCAGTATCATTTTGAATGATTACTACAGGTCTGACTCCCCCTTGTTCTGAGCCCTGTACTGGTGACAAATCAGCTAAATATACATCTCCTCTTCTAATCATTCACTCTTATAATTAGAAATGATATATGTTTCATTGCAATCACAAGCTTCGCATTCAAGAGGGAAAGCTTCTGTTGCTAGGGAGAGGTTTAGATCGGCCATTTGTACATAGCCCTCTTTTAAAGACTGTTCAAGACTGTGGCTTCTATTCTGATTAAAAGTTAACATACTTATGAACCTCCATTTGGTACCAAATAAACACTATAAACCTTAATTTAAGTTAATAATAACAAATTTTGTATCAAGTGACTATACTATTTTAGTAATTCATTGGTAACATACGTTTGGTCGTCTATATTATAGACACGTGGCACACGTCTTCCTAAATTGCATAACACTTCATAACTTATCGTATGTTGTTGTTTGGCTAGTGCTTCTGCGGATTGGGGCGAATCGATGTGATTATCTAAAAGAATAACTTCGTCGCCTTCTTTAACAGTCTCTGGAATTTTTACAATTGTTTGATCCATACATACGCGGCCAATGATTTCACATTGATGACCATTAATATCTACATAGCTACCTTGCATCGATCTTAAGTAGCCGTCTGCATAGCCTATTGGTAAAATAGCAATCCTCATATCTTCTGTAGCAGTGTACGTACTACCATAACTTACAGATTCGCCTGCTTTTAAGTATTTAGTTTGAACGACTTGAGTGATTAATTGTGCACTTGGTTTCAGTTCAGTTGGTACATTTTCTCTGACAAATTCTGAAGGGTAATAACCATACAGTGATATACCTACTCTTAGAGCATTACATAGTTCATAATCTTTTAATAATGCACCCGCCGAATTTTGTGAGTGAATATATTTTGGTTGTTCAACCTGTGTGACTAACGTTTCAAACAAAGCATATTGTTGTTCAATTGAATCTCCTGGCTCATCTGCATTTGCAAAATGAGTATAAACACCTTCAAACACGAGATGTTGATAAGAATGGATTAAATCGACAACTTCTTTGTATTCTTCAATCGTTTTTATCCCAAGTCTGCCCATACCGGTATCGAGTTTTACATGTAACCATAAATTTTTCTCATTATCCTCATCGATTAGATTAATAGCTTCTTCTAGCCATTGTTTAGAAGGTACTGTAATGGCTACCCTATGTTGAATGGCTTTATTAATATCTTCTAGCGGAATAACGCCTAATATGAGTATTTGTGCATTAACTCCATGCATTCTTAGTTCAATTGCTTCGTCTAATGTGGCTACTGCAAAAAATTCTGCACCATGTCTCATCAAATATTGAGCTACTTTTACGCTACCTAATCCATAACTATTAGCTTTTACTACAGGTATAATCACTTTGTCTTTATGAAGATTCGTAAAAGTAGTGTAATTCTCTTTAATAGCCTCTAAGTCTACGTTTAAGTAGGTTGCTCTATAAAATTTGTCTGACATAAGACGTCCTCCTCAAAATTTGAGATTAAATATTTTAGCTTACTTTTTAATCAGAAGCTATTTAAATCTCGTTACAGTCCTAATATACATAGTTATAATTATAAGCTTGTTAATCTTCTTTTTCTAATATTACCTGGCTCATCGCATAATTATCTGTATGTGTAATTGTGACATGTACTATAAAACCGGCATAATCTATACAGGGTTTACCTTTGTCATCGTTATAGCAATTAATATCGTTAAATGATACTGTTTTGCCCAAGCCGGTGCCTAGTGCTTTACTAAAAGCTTCTTTAGTCGCAAAACGTCCTGATAAAAATTCTATTTTTCTTTTTTCACTTGTGAAAGAATGAAATTTTTCTTGTTCTTGCTCTGTTAATATACGTTCTACTAACTTGCTCTTTTGTTTTAGATAAACTTTAGTAATACGCTCTATTTCTATTAAATCACTACCAATTCCATAAATCATAAACGTAACCTCACTCATCAAGTCATTCACTTATTTGTTCTTCGGTTGGTTCTTCAGTTATTTGGTCTTGATGATTACTTTTCTTAATCTGAAGAATCTTCTTTAACTCATAGGCATCTTGTTTATTAATTAATTGAATTTCTGAATTACCACCCGCAGTTGAAAGATATAATGTCGCTAGCTGATATTTTCTCATAAGATATCCTTCTACTACATCAATATTTTGTATGCGGTAAAATGGGATAATTTTTGTATTAATAAAGATGATACCTGTTCTTATATAAATCTCATGGTCTTTATAATAATAACGAAAGTTTTTAAATCTTAAGATTGGCGTTATAACAGTAAAAAGTACTAAAAACAACACTAGTATACCTATACTAATAGTTATACTCCAAATTAGTTTCGTTAGATGCATAAAATATATATCTACTATATTTGTGATAATTAAGATTAATAATAATACCGCAAACGTAATTAAAGAAGCGATTCTTATTACTTTTGGTCCTTGTGGATGCATATACTTATAATCATTCATTATACTCACCTCTTAAATATGCATTAATATAGTAGTTTGCTGTGGTTTCAGAAATAAATTTCAAATGAATGTCTTCAAATATCGAACCTTTAGCAAGTATAAAATGTAAGTTTGATAATTGACTTCTTTCTAGTAATGGATGTTGGTTAGTTTCCATTCCTATTATCTTATCCGTTTTAAAATAATACGTATTAAATCCGAATAAGCTTACTTGTCGCAGTGCTATTTCCTCATTTTCAAAATGAAGACCTGAGGAACGTACATAAATTAATGCATGAATCGCCATAAGTACAATGATAGCCATTGTGATTAAGATGCTCCAAGCACTCCAATAGTATGTAGCAAAGCAAGTGGCAATGATTAAAATCAAGCTTGGAATGAAGAAATGACGATGGTAACCACGCCATGGCATCCCTTTATGTACTTTGCTAAATTGCATTTCAGGAACAAGACTTTCAATGATGTTATAAGCTTCTTTACGTTTAATAAATGGTAATATCATAATCTTTCCATTATTACTGACATCATCTTCGGATTCTACGTCTAGATCACTGGTGATGATAAAATGAATAGATGTGTATCCAAATAATCTTCTTAAAAATGATTGTTTCTCTAACACTGCTTGGAGTCGATTAGTTGGCACTGTTATATTTTTAACATTTAATAAACCATAACTAATTTTAAGTTGGCTATCTTGTTGGCTAACAGTGTAATTGTGATAACGGATTAATGTTATGAGTGTGCCGATGATATAACTAATGATTAAAATAAAAGCTAGGCATGTGATTACAATTAATGATACGGAGTCTATCCAATGCCATAAGTTCTCTGTCCATTTAGTCCACGGAATGACATCTTGAAAAGCACCGATAATTGGGGATATGGTAGCGAATGCCACGCCTATAGCACCACTTGTCATCGCCATCAATAATAATGAACCAAAGGACATCTTAAAAATAGGCTTACTCTCAAGGTGTTGATTTGGGGTAGTTTCATTAATGTCATCGGAATAAGCTAATGCTTCCTCTCTTATATTATCTTGAGAATCAACTTCAACTTCTCCTTTTAATTCTAATTGTCTTTTACGAATGGCTTGTTCAATTAAATCACTTTGTGATTTAGAAATGGTAGATAGTTCAACCCCATCACTCGGCGTTTTAATTTGTAAACTCACTCCACCAACGATTTGATTGATTAATCCTTGTGTCGTATCTAACGATTGAATTCTACTAATATTCAATTCTTTACGTTTTTTATTAAACCAACCGGACGTGATGATAAAATGCTCGTCTTCAATCCAATAACGTGTGACGCGCACATCTATGAATTTACTAATAGAGGCCAATAGAACAATGACTATGAAAATAGCTGGTCCAATATAATGTCTAATTTCGGTGAAATCAAAATTCCAAACATTAAAGCCTATAAAGACTATAAAAGTTAAAATATTTTGTTTTATTACTTTAATTAAAGCAGTCAGATAGGAAATGGGATGTAACTTCTGAGGGCTATACATCAGTATCTGCACCTCTCAATTCTATAAAGATATCATTCGCTAACTTTTCGGCTTCTTGCTCTGTAACCATTGGTAGTGTTATTTCATGACCAGCAGTTACAGCTACAATTTTATTTAATTTTAATTTCTTCAATATCGGGTTAGTTTTTAACTCCAAATATTGTAGTCGCTCAATTTTTATAATTTTATAATTTTTAAAAATAAAAAAGGCTTTAGTTTCTAAATTATTATTTTCAACTCGATAATACCTATAATTAAAGCGTATGTATGGTTGGAGCACTAAACAGATTATAGATAGAACTAGTAAGCCGACTAAAATGTAGATAATAAACTGGTACCAAGTAAAATACTTCCACATTACATATAAGGCACCAAGTAAAAGAAGCTCTATTAAAAAGGAAATACCACTACTTATCCAGTGGTAAGTGTATGCATTTTTAGGACTTTTATGAAATGAGTTCTCTAACTTCATAATAAACTCCTTCGCAATTTTTCTACATTATATCATATTCACTATTATTTTCATGAGCTCATAAAATGAAATTTATATTTATTAATTTCAGAGTAAATTTTTATTTCACATTAAAAATAAAAAACGAGACTAAGCCATTGATGTAGACATGGCTCAGTCTCGTAAAAAATGAATTCATATTAATTATTTTTGTAAGTCGGCAAATGTGCGACCTTTCATAGATGATCTACCTTTGTTTTGGTTGTCGCGACGTTCAGGTTTTTTACCTTTTTTCTTGTTGAAGTTACCTTTTGAACGTTTGTTTTTATTGTCGAATTTATTGTTGCGTTTACCGCTACGACGTGAGTTATTACCTTTACCTTGTTGACGATTTTTACGTGCTAAAGGTTTTTCAAAAGTTAATTGTACTTCAACTTCATCATTAGCTTCTACAAGTTCTTGTAATAATGATGCAACGAGTTCTGTGCTATCATATTCTTCTAATAATTCACTAGAAATGCGTTTTAAACGGTCTTCACTTTCACGTGACATCCAGTTTTTAACTTTATCTTTAATATCTTCTTCACGGGCTTTAAGTACTTCTTTTCTATGTGGAGGTCTTAAAGCGCTCATTCTTCTGTTATTTGCTTCTTCAATTTGGCGAATATAATCCATTTCAATTGGATTAACAAATGTTACAGCAATACCTTCTTTACCGGCACGGCCTGTACGTCCAATTCTATGAGTATAGCTTTCAGTATCTTGAGGAATATCAAAGTTATATACGTGACTAACGCCTGAGATATCTAAACCACGCGCTGCTACGTCTGTAGCTACTAAAATGTCTAATTGATCATTTTTAAATTTCTTTAAGACTTCTAAACGTTTAGCTTGAGTAATATCACCATGTAAACCTTCTGCTTTATAACCTTTTGATAATAACGCACTTGTTAGTTCGTCGACACGACGTTTTGTTCTACCAAATACGATTGCTAATTCAGGTTGGTGAACGTCTAAGAAGTTTGTGAATGTATCGAATTTTTCAAGTTCTTTCACAATTGTATAATACTCATCGATATGAGGATCTGACATTTCATTATTCATTGTTTTAACAATTTGTGGTGATTTCATGAATTGTTGTACTAAGCTTTGGATAGCTTTAGGCATTGTTGCTGAGAATAACATAGTTTGTCTTTGTTCAGCTGGAATTTTATCCATAATAAATCTCATATCATCGATGAATCCCATGTTCATCATTTCATCCGCTTCATCCAAGATTAATGTATGGATGTCTTGAGTTTTTAAAGTACGACGATTTAAGTGGTCGATAACTCGTCCAGGCGTACCTACTACAATTTGTGGTCCACGTTTCAATGCTTTGATTTGTCTGTCGATTGGCATACCACCGAATACAGTAACTACTTGAACATTTTGTCCGTGACTGAATTCACGTAACTGTTCAGCTACTTGCATAGCTAATTCTCTAGTCGGTGCTAAGATTAAGGCTTGAACGCCTGATCTGCCAACAACTTTTTCAATTAAAGGAATCCCGAAAGCTCCTGTTTTACCTGTACCAGTTTGAGCTTGTCCTAGGACGTCTTTCCCCTCTAATGTGTAAGGGATACTTTCTGTTTGGATAGGTGTTGGTTCCTTAAAACCCATTGCTTCAAGGGTCTCAACTGTTTTATCCGAAATCCCTAGTTCTTTAAAATTTTGCAATATAATTCTCCTTTAAACTTTCTTATTTAATTAATATACGTCTGTGTATATAAGGTCCTCTTATTACGTCAACTTCTATATAGTACCACCTAAAAATATATATCGCAATAAAGCAATTCGTTAGCATAGCCTAATATCTTATTATTTTAGGGGTAAGGTTGTTTATATTTTTCTTTGGAAAAGGGCATAAAAAACAAGCCATTGCCGGATTTTACTCACACACAATGACTTATTATATACAAATTTATTTAATTGAAAATTTTAAATAAGTTCGTTGACGACTTCTTCGAGTTTATTTCCTCGAGAACCTTTGATTAGTAATTTATCTTGTGGTACTAAATAATCTTTTAAATACTTGGTTAATTCTTCTTTATCGGTGAAGTAAGCGACATTTTCTACAAATTGGCCACCTACATCACTTATAAATTTAGCATCATTGCCATAAGTTAATAAGGTGTGAATGTGCTTGCCTTCTAAATGAGCCCCTACCTCTTCATGCATTTGACGACTATTTTCACCTAATTCTAGTGAATCAGCAAGAACAATAATCTTACGGCCATCCATATGACTTAACGTATCAATAGCGGCTTTCATACTTGTTGGGCTAGCATTATATGCGTCATTAATAACTGTAATCTGTTCGTCAGTTACATGACGTTCCATACGCATGCCTGTTAGTTGAACGTGATTAATATTTCGCTGAATCGTAGCATAGTCTAGACCGAGTTCATGGCCAATTGCGATAGCCATGGCTGCATTTTTCATATTATGAATACCTAAAATAGGTAATTCATAGTGTTCTTCATCATTTATTTTAAATGCAATTCCGTCATTTTTACTATTTTCAACTTCACATACTAATGCATTATCATGATTTAAACCTACACCTAATAATTTAACTTGTTTTAAGTTTTTAACGTGTGGTTGTAATAATGGTTCATCGCCATCATAGATAAACGTTCCATTTACTTTTAAACCAATTGTAATTTCTGATTTTGCTTGAGCAATACCTTCGCGAGAACCTAAATCTTGCATATGTGATTCACCTATATTTGTAATCACTGCAATATCGGGTTGAGCGATCGTTGATAACAATTCAATTTCGTGAAAACCTGACATCCCCATTTCAAGAATGGAAATATCCGTATCTTCGTCAAGATCTAGAATAGTTAATGGTAGTCCAATTTCATTATTATAATTACCTTGTGTCTTTTTCACTTTAAATTCGGTGTGTAAGACGCTCTCAATCATATCTTTTGTAGTAGTTTTACCGTTAGAACCTGTTACTCCAATGACTTTAGGATTAACATGTTGTAAGTATGCCTTAGCAAGTTCTTGAAGCGCGGTAAGTGTGTCTTCTACCCAAATGATTGGACCATTTATATCATCGTCAATGGGGTGACCTTTTTCATAAAAAGAAGCACCTGCACCATCTTTCAAGGCTTGATTAACAAAACGGTGTCCATCGACGTTCTCACCTTTGAATGGGATAAATAGCATACCCTCAGTAATCGCACGCGAATCAATCGTAACGCCTTTAATTGTATTCTCTAAATATTGTTCATCAATATCGCAAGGTATCCAAGTTTGTATCTGACTTAATGATACTTCAATCATAGTTGAATCCCTCTCTTAATCAATAGTATATTTATTTTTCTTTTTATCTTCATGACGTTCTTTGGCTAAATCAATTAATTTCGTAATTAATTCAGAATATGAAAGACCCATATTTTCCCAAAGGCTTGGATACATGCTAAAGGCAGTAAATCCAGGCATAGCATTTGTTTCATTAATGAAAATTTGATTATCTTCTGTTACAAAGAAATCTGCACGAACTAAACCAGAGCAGTCTGTAGCTTTAAAAGCTTCAAGTGCCATATTACGTAATGTCATTTGAACTTCTTCGTCTAATTCTGCTGGGATTTGTAGGCTAATTTTGCCATCTTTGTATTTAGATTTATAATCATAAAATGCTACATCTTTAATGACTTCACCTGGCCATGTTGTTTCTGGATAGTCATTACCTAATACCGCTACTTCAACTTCACGTGCATCGATACCTTGTTCAATAACTAATTTACGGTCAAATTGGAATGCTTCTTCGATACCTGCTTTTAATTCTTCTTCATTGTTACATTTACTAATTCCTACACTTGAACCAAGGTTAGCTGGTTTGACAAAGACTGGATATGTAAGTTTGTCTTTTACAAGTTTAATGATGTTACCTTCATATTTCTCATATTCACTTCTTAAAAAGCTAATATATGGTAATTGTGGTAGGCCTCTATGTTCAAACAGTTGTTTCATCACTAATTTATCCATTGAACTAGAAGCGGCTAGTACACCATTACCTACGTATGGTAAATCAAGTACTTCGAATAGTCCTTGAATCGTTCCATCTTCTCCATTAGGCCCATGTAATAATGGGAAAATAGCGTCATATTTATTACCTTCACTACTTTCTTTAAGTAATAATGTAATTTCTCCAGCTTCAACGTCTTCTAAACTAAGTTCTTCGACAGATTTAATTTCTGAAGCAATGTTATTCTTTTTCTTCCATTGTCCATCATTAGTAATGTAAATGATATCAACAAGGTATTTGTCTTTGTTAATCGCGTTTAAAACGTTTTGTGCAGTCAGTTTTGATACATCGTGTTCTGCGCTTTTACCACCATATACGATACAAATATTTTCTTTTACCATATTTAGTTGCCTCCGTTAAGAAATGCGACACGAGAAGTTGATCGCTACTAATTTATATATATGAATATCAATAACGGTATTCCAACTTCTGTGTTATAGCACTTTCTTTAAATTAATAGTTACTTCATTCTGAGACTGAGACATTGATCGTTTGTGCGTTGGGAAACCGATAAACGGTGTCCCAAAAGCAGGATTCTCGGCAGATACCGTCACGATTCGACAAAGGGAGCGGTACAGAAATCTAATGAAATTTCGAAGATTTCGTAGTCCCGCCCCGGCAAAGTTGACTAGAAATGAAGAAAGTGAGACTTGAACGCATCTTCATTTCAGACAACTACTGCCTAAACACATAGATTAGGAGATAATATTTTTTGCTCATCGTTCGGTTCTGCTCAAATCCTAAACGCTTTTGTCCCAACCTCTTGTATAATTTTGATTAGTATAATGTATGCTTTCTAAAAGACAATATTATCACAGTATTCAACTATTTTGCATTCATCATCTCGTAAATTCCCTTTATTTTATATATACATCTTTGTCTTATAAAAATATTATTTTCTCTTTACTGTGATTTTAAAGAACTCTCAGTTATTTTCTAGCATATTCACATAAAGTCATGTAAAATCTATATATAATATTAATCGTTAGATTATGGAATTTAAGGAGTTTTCTCATGAAATATTCATCCCGTCAACAGCCTTCAAAACATTGGCTACGTAAAATCGACTGGATACTCATAGCATTGTTAGCAGTTTTGGCTATTATTAGTGTAACTACTATTAGCTCAGCAATGGGTGGGGGTCAATATAGCGCTAATTTTAGCGTTCGCCAAATTATATATTATATTTTAGGAGCTATTTTAGCATTTATCATCATGCTCTTTTCACCTAAAAAAATTAAAAACAATACTTATTTATTATACATATTCTTCTGTATTCTACTTATTGGCTTACTTATTATTCCAGAAACACCAATCACGCCAGTCATTAATGGTGCAAAAAGTTGGTACACGTTTGGTCCAGTAAGTATTCAACCTTCTGAGTTTATGAAGGTTATACTTATTATCGCTTTAGCCAAGGCAGTAGCTAATCATAATCGTTTTACTTTTAACAAGTCTTTTCAAACTGACTTAGTATTATTCTTTAAAATCATTGGTATCTCTATTGTTCCAATGGCCTTAATTTTACTACAGAACGATTTAGGTACAACGCTTGTAATTTGTGCTGTAATTGTAGGTATCATGCTAGTAAGTGGTATTACATGGCGTATCCTTGCGCCCCTATTTATTGCCGCTTTCATTATTGGCAGTAGCATTATTTTAGCTATTATCTATAAGCCATCATTAATTGAGAACCTTCTTGGCGTAAAAATGTATCAAATGGGACGTATTAATTCATGGTTAGATCCATATTCATACAGCGCTGGAGATGGTTATCACTTAACCGAATCTTTAAAAGCTATTGGTTCAGGACAATTATTTGGTAAGGGATTCAATCACGGAGAGGTTTACATACCTGAAAATCATACCGACTTTATCTTTTCAGTAGTTGGTGAAGAAATGGGTTTCCTTGGAGCGGTGGTCCTTTTACTTATCTTTTTAGCTCTAATTTTCCATTTAATTAGACTAGCTACAAAAGTTGAGTCATCATTTAGTAAAATATTTATTATTGGTTATGTTTCACTATTAGTATTTCATATCTTGCAAAATATAGGTATGACAATTCAACTATTGCCAATCACAGGTATTCCACTACCATTTATTAGTTATGGCGGTAGTTCATTATGGAGTTTAATGGTAGGTATTGGCGTTGTGTTATCATTACATTTCCATCAGCGCCAAACTATGCCATCAAAAGACAAATAACTTTTGTAATATAAATTTAGGCTACTAAATTCTCTGATTTGAGAATTCAGTAGCCTGTTTTTTCGTTTGAAAAATTATTGCTTTAGTGTACCGCTAATCAATGTCGAAGAACAAAAACGATAAATGGATTAGTCTCTTTTTGTTCCTTTAAATAACATTATCTTGATATTGTGACGAGGTTATTTAACTTCTGGACGAGCTGGCGTTGATGAAGGCAAAGTGTTAATAATGTCTAAACGAGATTTTGTTTTTTTAATATTTACACCTAAAGACGATAATAATTTGACTACATTTTGTAACTTATCCTGTTTACTCATAGTAATCACCTCGTTTTTTGACTTTCATGGATATACTACCCTAATTAAAATACAATTACTACTCATTTTTAAAAATAAATTTCGATTTTTAATTTAATACTTTATAACCATCATCATAAATTTCTTTTTCTATACTGTTTAAATTGGTTGGTGTTTCAAATTCAATATTTACTTGTTGTTGCTCTAAATCTATCTCTACGTTGCTAACACCAATCATATTTAACAATCGTTGTTTTAGTGCTTCTAATTGTTGTTGCGTTTCAAGCCCATCGATTTTCACTTTATTTATTGTCATTACTACTTACCTCTAATCTTTCATTAACTTTTGAAAAGTCACTAATAATTCTTCCATGGCCTCTTCTTGAGCACCATTATTTACTTTTTCCATAATACAACTTTTCATGTGATGATCTAATAATTTCGTTGCTACACTATTTAACGCAGAACGTGTCGCTCTAATTTGCGTTAAAACATCATCACAATAGACATCTTCTTCAATCATTCTATTAATCGCTCTAACCTGACCTTCAATACGATTTAATCTTGATTTTAAATTTATTTTTGTCTGTTCAGAATGATGTGCGTTATCTTGATTTTCCAAGGTGGTCACCCCTTCTTTCATTCTACTTTATCGTATAATTTCCCTTTACATCCGTCAATCTCAGATGCTCGTATTCTGTGAAAATGGTCATGCTATTTCTTATTTACCGTGATACAATTATATTTAAGTATTAAATTACAATCTCAATTTACATGCAAGAATTTTATATAAGGTAGGAGGCATTATATGATAGATTTATTTTCCTTGTCATTTTCACATTCCTCATTGTTAATCAATATCGTATTAATTGTTGCCTTTCTATTAAACTTAATTTTTGCGTTTGTCATTATCTTTATGGAACGCCGTAGTGCTGGTTCAATTTGGGCATGGCTATTAGTTTTAGTTTTTCTCCCAGTTATAGGTTTCATACTATATCTACTTCTTGGACGTCAAATTCAACGCGATCAAATTTTCAAATTAAAAAAAGAAGATCGTAAAGGTCTTGAGATGATAGTTGATGAACAAATTGAAGCATTAGAAAGTGATGATTTCTCTAAAGGTAATCATCAAATAGTTAAGTTTAAAGAAATGGTTCGCATGCTATTATTTAACAATGCAGCTTTTTTAACGACAGATAATAACATTAAAATTTTTACAGATGGAAATGCAAAATTCAATTCCTTAATTGAAGATATTAAAAGCGCGCAAGATTATATACATATCCAGTATTACATTTTCAAAAGTGATAATCTTGGACGTCGAATTTTAGCAGCTTTAGAGAAGAAACTAGATGAAGGTCTTGAAGTTAAAATGCTATACGATGACATGGGGTCAAGACTACTAAGAAAGAAAGACTTGAAACGATTCCGTGAGAAAGGCGCGCACGTTGAATCCTTCTTCCCTTCTAAACTCCCACTGATCAACCTACGAATGAATAACCGTAACCATAGAAAGATTGTTATCATAGATGGCAAAATCGGATACGTTGGCGGGTTTAACGTAGGAGATGAGTATCTCGGTCAAGATAAAAAATTTGGTTACTGGCGTGACACCCACTTACGTCTTGAAGGTGACTCAGTAAATGCTTTAGAACTTAGATTTATTTTAGATTGGAACTCTCAATCTAGTCGTGACTTTATCGAGTATGACGAACGCTATTTCCCTGATGTTGTTTCAGGTGGCACGATTGGTGTTCAAATTGCTTCAAGTGGACCTGATGAAGAATGGGAACAAATTAAATATGGTTATTTGAAAATGATTTCATCTGCCAAACATTCAATTTACATACAATCACCTTATTTTATTCCAGACCAAGCCTTTTTAGATGCTATTAAAATTGCAGCTTTGGGAGGCGTAGAAGTTAATTTAATGATTCCTAATATGCCAGACCATCCTTTTGTCTATTGGGCGACATTAAAAAACGCCGCTTCTTTATTAGAGGCTGGAGTAAAAATTTATAAGTATGATAATGGCTTTTTACATTCTAAGACGTTAATCATTGATGATGAAATTGCAACGGTTGGTACTACTAATATGGATAATCGTAGCTTTACTCTTAACTTTGAGGTAAATGCTTTTATATACGATGAAGATATTGCTTGTCAGCTTAAGCAAGCCTTTATAGATGATATGAAAGTATCTTATCGTTTAACACAAGAACTTTATAATCAACGTGGCACATGGGTGAAGTTTAAAGAAGGTATTTCTCAATTATTATCGCCTATTTTATAATCAACTGAGATAAGACTTAATTATATGCAATTTATACTTTGGAGCGGACTATGAAATCTTTGAAACTATTGATTTCTATCCTGCTCCAAATCTCATTTCACCTTCATTTTCAATTTATAAAGGAGCACATTATGGAACAATCTCAACAAATAAAGTTAGCACATGATTACATGTATCATTTTCATGAAAATGACTATTCTGGTCATGATACAGCACATGTAGAGCGAGTAACATCACTTGCACGCACTATTTACCAATCTGAACAACAAGGCAATGAATCAATTATTATTCTTTCAGCCCTCTTACATGACGTCATTGATGATAAATTGACAAATAAAGAACAAGCTCTAGATCAATTAAAAAACTTTCTAAATAGAATTGAATTGTCTAAAGATGAACAACAGCATATTTTATTTATCATTCAAAATTTGAGTTATCGCAAGGGAAACAACAATAACGTGGAATTGTCAATTGAAGGACAGATAGTTAGAGATGCTGATCGTTTAGATGCCATGGGTGCTATCGGTATCGCCAGAACCTTCCAATTTGCCGGTCATTTTAATGAACCGATGTGGACAGAGTCACCTCATTCTAACCCTCCCTCTCCTGAAGATATCGTCACATTATCCCCTTCTGCAATTCGCCATTTTTATGATAAATTACTTAAATTAAAAGATTTAATGCATACCTCTACTGGTCGTAAACTTGCTCAAGAACGCCACAACTTTATGAAACAGTTTTTAACTCAATTTTACTCTGAATGGCATTTATAAATAGTCAAAAAAACATCGATACCATTACATGATATCGATGCTTTTAATATACAGAAGTAAATTTATATTCTATTTTTTCTTTTTATTATTTTTAGAAACTACTTGAGTATTTTTACCTTTAGCATTTGAGTCTTTATTTTTCTCAAATTTTTCGAGCATTGGTGCAACTTCTCTTTTAGCTACTTTTTCATAGTATATATTAGCGAAGTAAGTTTGTACAATTAAGAATGCTGCACTGACTGACCAGTATAAACCTAATGCTGAAGCTGAACTTAACGAAATCCAAATAATCATGATTGGTGATACAATCATCATCATATATGTCATTTGACGTTGTTCTTGTGGCATTTGTTTACTTGAAACCCATGCTTGGATAAAGTAAAGTACACCGGCGATAATTGTAATCCAAATATCAGGATGTATTAAATTGAACCATAGGAAATGTGGATGTTCAGTAATTCCGCCACCAATACGATAACGTAATACGAAATATAAGCCCATAACGACTGGCATTTGAATAAGTACTGGTAAACAACCTAAAGCACTCTTCATAGGGTTAATATCATATTTTTTATATACTTCCATCATTTCTTGGTTAGCTGCCATTTTCTCTTCTTGAGTACGTGCACGTTTAACTTTTTCTTGTACGCCGTCAACTTCTGGTTTAGCAACTTTCATCTTTTCACGCATCATATGACTATTTTTATAGTTTGAAAGCATGAAAGGTAATAACACAATACGAATGACTAAAACTAATACAATGATTGCAATACCATAATCATCATTAAAAACTGAATGGCCTAACCAATGTAATACTTTAGACATTGGTTCGACGAATGTGTTGTAGAAAAATCCATCTCTATTACTAGATTTAGAATAATCACACCCGGCTAAAAAGACCATTACCCCTAATAACAAAGGTAGTAACGCTTTCTTCTTCATTTTTACACCTCTATTGATATATTCACATAGGGCTTATTTTATCATAATCATAGTGTACTAGAAAACAAAAAAAGAAAAAAACTATCATTTATTTGAAATAACTTTGTAATTTGGTAACAGTCTTGTCAATATTATGACTACGTGCAATCGCTGAAATCACAGACACACCATCAGCGCCTGCTTGAGCAATTGCTTCAATATTATCTTCATTAATACCACCAATAGCTACCATTGGTAATGACGGGTTAAGATTTTTTAAAGTGCTAATCATTTCAGGACCTACTGGTGCACTAGCATCTGCTTTAGACGGTGTAGCATACATTGGCCCTACTCCTATATAATCAACATCGGTTAAATCAGAATCTTGATATTCTTCTTCATTGCCTACACTTAGCCCAATAATTTTATCTTTAAAATCATCTCTAAAAGAAGTGACTTCTTCATCATCTTGCCCTACATGAATCCCATCAGCATCAATGGCTAAAGCTAACTCAACATCATCATTGACTAGAAAAGGAATATGATATTCATGACATAATGTCATTAACTCTCGAGCTAACGTCTCTTTAGCCTTTCCTTTTAATGAATCTGGGCCCTTTTCACGAAATTGAAATAATGTAATTCCAGCTTCTAATGCTTGTTTTAAAATATCTTTAATATCAGAACCTTGTGGTATGTCTTGAGTTCCACAAATAAAATAGACATTCAAATCGTTCGCTTTAAACATATTATTCTACCTCTTCACGTTTAACATTACGTTCATATGTTTCATAGTTCATTAAATACATTTGATCAAGTAATTGTGGTAAAAATGTGCCTGGTCCTTTAATTTGAGCATCATTTTCAGCAATTTCAGCAGCAATATTATAGAAACTTACCGCTTCTTCCAACGCTTGTATTGATGGATGTGTTTCTCTAAATAAGAAACCTGCTACTATACCACCTAATAGACAACCTGCTCCTGTAATCTTAGCTAATAAAGGAGATCCGTTAGATAATTTAACAACTTTGTTATCTTGAACAATCACATCGTCTTTTCCTGTTAAGACGATGGCTGTATTTAATTTCTCATAGGCCTTCTTAGCAATAGTCACTGGATCAAGGTTCGTATCACCGTCTGTACCTTTCATAGTTGTATTTGTATCAACTAATGTAAGAATTTCAGAGGCGTTTCCTTTAATAACTGAAACTTCTACTTCTGATAAAAATCTTTGGCAAAATTGTTTACGATAAGTTGAAGCGCCTACTGCTACTGGGTCAAAAACGATAGGCGTGCCTTGTTTATTAGCAATTTTACCGATTGCAAGTATATCTTCTTCATTGGCTTTAGTTAAAGTACCTATATTAATTAATAAAGCACCCGCTACTTTGTAGAATTCTTCAGCTTCCTCTGGGGCTTCACTCATTGCAGGACTTGCACCAATACTAAGTAAACCATTTGCAGTAAAATTTTTAACTACATCGTTTGTATAACATACAACTAATGGATTATCTTGTCTTAATTTTTCTAAGTTATTCATCATCTAATCCCACTTTCTTCATATAAGCGAAATGATTTACAGGGCCACGTCCTTGACCAATTTCAGGTGTATATTGAATACTCATTGAAATAAAGTCTTTGGCTTTTTTCACTGCATCATAAATTGACTTACCTTTCGCAAGTTCTGCAGTAATAACTGCTGAAAATGTACAACCCGTACCGTGTGTATGTTTTGTATCAAAACGTTGGTCTTCGAAAGTATAAACGCCATCTTTAGTGAATAAGAAATCTTTAGCGTTATTTAAATCAGCAGAATGGCCACCTTTAATTACAACGCCTTTACTACCAATCTCATTAATAAAGATGTCCCCAGCTTTATAAATATTTTCTTCAGTATCAATTTTCAAACCTGTGATTTCTTCAGCTTCAGGTATATTAGGCGTAACCACGTCTGCTAAAGGTAACAATGTATTTTGTAAATGTGTTTTAGTATCATCATCCATTAATGAATCGCCACTTTTAGCTAGCATAACTGGATCAATGACATAAGGGATATCTGAATGTTCTTTTAAAAATCCTTGAATTAATTCCATTGTTTCTTTTGTGGCAATCATACCTGTTTTAATTGCATGCGGTAACTCGTCATCAAAGACGCTTTCAAGTTGTTCTTTTACCCAGCTCGTTTCAAGGTTGTGAATATGTTGTACGCCTTTTGTATTTTGAGCCACTATACTCGTAATAGCTGCCATTCCATACACACCACATGCGTGGAATGATTTTAAATCCGCCATTACTCCTGCTCCACCTGTAGGGTCTGTTCCAGCAATAGTTAAAGCAATTTTAGGTTTATTCATGGTTAGCGCCTCCAAAGTTCCATTGTTCATCTATATATGCCATATTAAAGAAGTTACGTTCGTGAATTGTACTTTGTAAGAAACTTTCTTTAATATCAGCTTTTTCTTGTTCTGTACAATTTTCAGTTAGTTCATCTAATAAGCGATCAAACACTTCTATAAGTGGACGCATTTCAGTACTATAAAAATCAAACCACTTAGCTGTAATTGAATCTCTATTTAAATTGTCATCTTCTAATGCCATTTTTGCCACAACTTCATACACATATGGACATGGAGCCATAGCTGCGATAGTATACGCTGCATTTTCATGCGCATAAGCGTGATAATACATATGCTTAATATAATGGTCGCCACTTGGAGGCCAAACTTTCTCTTTAACGATTTCTTCATAAGGTTCATTAATATAGTCAGCTAAAATTTCATGCGCTTCTACTTCACCATCAAGCATAAATTCGATTTGTTCAACTAAGAATTTAACGTCTTTCATAGTTGGTGCTTTAGGTATTAAAAGTGCATATAAGTTAGTAAACTCTTTTAAATATGAAGCATCAGCACGTAGATATTGACGTACCGCTTGCTTTGATAGACTACCTTTTAATAAATCTTGAATAAACCCATCATTATAAATCTTCTCAATAATAGGTTGTGAAGCTTCTTTTAATTCAGTTGAAAAAGTCATTTCATTTCCTCCTTAAAAATAAAAAGCTACATTTCAACGTAGAAATGTAGCTTTCATTCTTAGAACATGAATGAAACGTTCACATCACTACTTTCCTACGTTGGTACTAACCAAGTCAGGTTATAAGGGTCCGAATCATTCATCTCAGCCATCAATAGGCTCCCCTAGTAGCTTTTATTATTTCTTTCACCATATCAAATTGGTAATTAATTAGCAAATAAAAAAGCCAAGGCACCTTTAAAAGATGCCTTAGCTAAAATATATTATATATTTAAATTATGCAGTTACCCATTGAGATGCACCAGCAGTGTTGTATAATTTAACAGCTGCAGCATCTTGAACGTGTTCAGGAGCTTGTGTTGGAGATACACCTTTATATTCAGCAGGTGCTACTGAGTCCCAAGTAGATTGTAAGAATTGATACTTACCTGCTGCACCTGAACTTGGGTTAACAGCTTTGATGTCGCCGCCTGATTCACGTTGAGCAATTTGTTGTAAATGACTATTAACATTTACTGATGAACCACTTGAAGCTTCGCTGCTTGATTGACTAGATTGATTAGTGTTTGAAGTAGCTTGTTGTGGTTGTTGAGTTTGCTCAGTTTGTGGTGCTTGTTGTGTTTGTGTTGGTTGAGTTGTATTTGATTGTTGTTGGTTACTAGTTTGTTGTGGTGCTTCTTGATTGTAAGAAGATGTGTCTTGTGTGCTAGCTTGTTGTCCAGTTGCTTGAGTTGATGCTTGTTGTTGAGCAGTGTTATCTACTGTTGCACCATTAGATGGATGATATTCCCATTGGAAATAAGTGCCATCTGACCAGAAATGATAAGATTTACCATTTAAGTTGAATTGATAATCATAAGCGCCCTCTTGAATAGGACCTTGGTTTAATGATTGATCATTTGATTCTGCTAATTGTGCTAACTCTGCCTTGTTAATTTGAGATTCACTCGCATCAGCTTGACCTGCATTACCAGCTACTACTCCTAAGCCTACTGCTAATGATGAAGCAATAATAGTCTTTTTCATAGTATAAAAATCCTCCTACGTAATTTGTTCATAAATTATTTTACAAGTTACACTTTAACATCCATAAAAGCAGTGTAGGTTACAGTGAAATAAAAAAAGGAAGGTCTTTTTTACATACAAATTACATTGAATAACGGTACAAATTAATTAAATTCAGTAATTTAAAACTTCCATGACAGTGTTTAAGATATTATCTTATACTTTTGTTATGTAATACGATTGAAATCTTTCAGATAATTAAACCCAAAAATTAGGAACCTCCCTTACTTTGTTGGGAAGAAATAAGAGAGGTTCTGAGTATAATTGAAAGATGTTATATATAGAATAGATAGAATTGGAGTTAAAATATAGAAATTTAATTGATATTGGTTATCTCAAGATTATTTAAGGGATAAGTGTCTTCATCATATGTGAGGGAAGAGAGTAGTTCATTATTCTTAGATTTGGGAGACATAAATTTAATTGTTTCAACGTATAATTCCGTTACAAAGTGAGTTTGCCCGTCTTTTTCATATTTACGAGAACGCATTTGTCCCGTTATACCTACAAGTGATCCTTGACTAGTGTACTTTTCAATATTACTTGCTGTTTTGCCAAATGCTTTGCAAAAAATATAATCACAAGCTATTTCATTGTTTTCATCTTTATAATTACGTTCAGTAGCAACACTGAAGGTAGCGATTTTCACCTCCTCTTTATCATAAATTTGCGCGTCTTTGGTCATGCGACCAACTATGACTATCTTATTTAGCATATCTCACCTCCTTCTATCTCTATATTATTCATTAGCTTGTTTCTCGTCAAAATCCTATTTTTAATAAAATCTTTCCTATTGATACTCAAAATTTGATATATTTAAAGAAAATAGTTAATAAATTACTGCTAAATTTGGTAATTCATAAATTTTTGTATAATTTAAAATAATTTGGGGATGTGAGAAAGTGAAGACGTTTAAAGCGGTACGCTTCCAAATCATAAATGAAAATGGTGGAATAACTGAATTTGAATTGGAAGATGGCGTTATTATCAATAAAGAAAATAGCGGCACTGGGTGGCTATTAGAAATTGTAATTTCAAACGCTCATTATGAAACAATGAAGACATACTATGATGAACAAACGTTATTAGATATTCGAGTAGTTATCACAAGACCTTCTAATGATCCTGCCTTATTTGATGCTACGATTAAAAATATCTCAACTTATGAGAAAACAATGTCGATTGTCTTTGAATGTCATATTTATACTTTACGACAAGTTTATGCTGAAAGTTTATTAGAGCAATTAATTGATGAAGGCTTATCAGGTGAGGAATTAAAAGTTACTTTCAATCGCATGATGCAATCTAAACCTAAGTTAAAAGAAGAAAAATTTGAACGAGAATAACATTAATTAAGCCTTAGTCATTTTTTAAAATGGCTAAGGCTTATTTTTGGCTTATAACTAATTAAAATAAAAAGTAGTTAAAACCACTAGAATTATAAACTTATGCGTCTTGAATAGCGAATGTAAGTTCACAACTACATGCTAGCTGTCCATCGACTGTTGCTTTAGCTGTGCCCTTACCTATAGGACCTTTAATTTTAGTGATTTCAACTTCTAACATTAAAGTATCGCCTGGAGTAACTTGTCTTTTAAAACGACATTTATCAATTCCAGCAAACAAAGCGATTTTACCTTTGTTCTCTTCGCTATTAAGCATCGCTACAGCTCCTGTTTGAGCTAATGCTTCTGTAATTAAAACGCCGGGCATTACTGCATAGTCAGGAAAATGACCTTGGAAGAATGGTTCGTTACCTGAAACTTGTTTCAAACCAACACAGCGTTTTCCTTCTTCATACTCAACAACTCGATCGATTAATAAAAAGGGCTGTCTATGCGGGATGATTTGTTTGATTTGATTATAATCGAAAATTGTTTCCATAAATAATTACCTCCAAAAGTAGAGGGTGAGACATTTAAAATCATACTCTAGGAGTTGATTCATATTGCCCCAACCTTCTTTTAAATCATATATTTAAGCATTATGCTCATTATAATTAATCATTTACTCTTTGAATATCGGCACCTAGTGACTTTAACTTTTCATGGAAATTAACATAACCACGATCTAAATGCTTTAATTCAGTTACTTGAGTAGTACCTTCAGCTACTAATCCAGCTAAGATAAGGGCAGCGGCTGCTCTTAAATCTGTCGCTTTTACTTGAGCACCTTGAAGCTGACTTTTACCTTCAATTTTAGCGCTTCGGCCTTCAACAGTAATATTAGCGTTCATACGTCTGAATTCAGCAACATGCATGAAACGATTTTCAAAGACAGTTTCCGTAATCACTTTATGACCTTCAGCTGTAAGTAATAAAGCCATCATTTGTGATTGCATATCAGTTGGAAATCCTGGATGAGGAAGTGTCTTAACATCTACAGGTTTCAATTCGTCATCAACCGTTACACGTACGCCTTCCTCTTGAAAATCTAAATTAACGCCCATTTCTTCTAATTTATAAATTAGACTTGTCATATGTTCTTTAACAGCGTCACGTACAAATACATCGCCTCTTGTAATTGCTGCTGCAATAATTAATGTTCCGGCTTCAACCCTATCTGGAATAATAGAATGTTCAACACCTTTTAATTTTTCTACACCATGAATGGTAATCGTATCAGTACCAGCACCAGTCACTTTACCGCCCATTTCATTAATGTAGTTTGCTAAATCAACAATTTCAGGTTCTTTAGCAACATTTTCAATAACTGTTTTACCTTTAGCTAATGATGCAGCCATAATAATATTTTGGGTAGCACCTACACTAGGGAAATCCAAATGAATATCTGCACCTTGTAAGCCATCTTTAGTGCTAGCATAGATATTTCCATTTTCTAAATGAATTTCTGCGCCTAACGCTTCAAACCCTTTAATATGTTGTTCAATAGGACGGGCACCAATTGCACAACCTCCAGGAAGCGCAACGATAGCGTGACCTAAACGTGCTAATAAAGGTCCCATTACTAATACACTAGCTCTCATTTTACTAACATATTCATATGGTGCTTGCTCGTTAAGTGTTGAAGATGCGTCTACTGTTACAGCGCCATCCTCTTTATTGTATTCAACTTCAGCATTCAAAGTTTTTAATACATTATTAATTGTTACGACATCGCTTAAATCTGGAACGTTTGTTAATTTACTTTTTCCTTCAGATGCTAATAATGATGCAGTTAAAACAGGTAATACTGCATTCTTTGCACCTTCGACTTTAACTTCTCCAGTAAGGCGATTGCCTCCATTTATTACTATTTTATCCATTTTAATCCTCCACTTTAACTCCTATTACTTCTACCATTTCCCATTTTTTAAATAATTATTTACTAATTATATCCATTTTTTAAATTAAATTACAGTTATCAAAATAAATATTTTACTTGCGTAGAATACTGTAATAAATCAACTAAAAAGTTGGTTACTGCTGTTCCTAATAAGATTGCTAAAAAAATCAAGCAAACTTGAACTTGAGTAGTATACCCTTTTTTAAAGAGATTATCCAACTTAAGAGAGTTTAATGCCCAATAAGCAATACAAATACAAATCACATATAAAATTAAACGTATAACTGCAAATTGTCCAATATAATCCATATCTTACTCTCCTTAGAGATTACTGTATTATATTGTACCTTAAATAGGTGGAGAATGATACTAATGATAACCATCAAACCTACAAAAAAGAAGTGAGATAATATCTATTATCTTTTCTAAGATTTTGTAGTTTAGTCTTAGTGGTTTTTCTTCACAGAGAGATTTAATGGAGCTTCTATACACATGCATTTCATACAATTACTTTCATACCAAAAAAGAGACTAAGCCTTTATATAGAAATAGCTTAGTCTCTTTATTTTTAATTTATTTTAATTCAGCTACACGTAAGCGATTTTCAGCTCTTGCTAATGCTCGCTGAGCACGGTAAATATCACTGTTATCTTCGTCTTCCAAATGAGATTCTGCTCTTTGACGCGCTAATTTCGCTCTTTCAACATCAATCTCACTAGCTGTTTCAGCTGTTTGGACAATAACACTTACTTTATGATGTCTAATTTCAACAAAGCCACCACTAACAGCTATATATTCAGTGCCATTTCTAAAATTAACTTTTACATGGCCTGTTTTTAATGCGGCAACTGTCGGGATGTGTCCACTCATGATACCCATTTCACCAGCTGTTGTTTGAAAGACAACTAGTTCAACTTCATCTTTTTCGTAGACTGAACCATTAGGAGTGACAATATCAAGATTTAATGTACTCATTATCTATACCTCCTAATTATTTTAGACTTCAACACCCATATCTTTTGCTTTAGCAATTACGTCGTCCATGCTTCCTACTAAACGGAACGCATCTTCTGGGATATGGTCATATCTACCATCTAAAATATCTTTGAAATTAGCTACTGTAGTTTTAACTGGTACGTATGAACCTTTTTGACCAGTAAACTGTTCAGCAACGTGGAAGTTTTGAGATAAGAAGAATTGAATTCTACGTGCACGACTTACTGTAAGTTTATCTTCTTCAGATAACTCGTCCATACCAAGAATAGCAATGATATCTTGTAATTCTCTATATTTTTGAAGTGTAGATTGAACGTCACGAGCAACTTCATAATGTTCTTGACCAACAATTGATGGTTCTAAAGCTCTTGAAGTTGATGCTAACGGATCTACCGCTGGATAAATACCCATTTCAGTTAATTTACGCTCTAAGTTAGTAGTCGCATCTAAGTGGGCGAATGCAGTTGCTGGCGCTGGGTCAGTATAGTCATCCGCTGGTACGAATACTGCTTGAATAGACGTTACAGAACCTTTATTTGTTGATGTAATACGTTCTTGTAATTGACCCATTTCAGTTGCCAATGTTGGTTGGTAACCTACGGCTGAAGGCATACGACCTAGTAAAGCTGAAACTTCAGAACCGGCTTGAGTGAATCTGAAAATATTATCGATAAATAATAGTACGTCTTGGCCTTGTTCATCACGGAAATATTCAGCCATCGTTAATGCTGATAAAGCTACACGCATACGAGCACCTGGTGGCTCGTTCATTTGACCGAAGACCATCGCTGTTTTCTTGATTACGCCACTATCTTTCATTTCGTAGTATAAGTCATTACCTTCACGTGTACGTTCTCCGACACCTGCGAATACTGAAATACCACCATGTTCTTGGGCGATGTTATTAATTAATTCTTGGATTAAAACGGTTTTACCTACTCCGGCACCACCGAAGAGACCAATTTTACCACCTTTGATGTAAGGGGCTAATAAATCTACAACTTTAATACCTGTTTCAAGAATTTCTACTTCTGTAGATAATTCATCAAAATTTGGTGAAGGACGGTGAATAGGATCACGTCTAACTGTACTATCTAATTCTCCATCTAAATCAATAGTATCTCCTAAAACATTAAATACGCGTCCTAATGTTACTTCGCCCACAGGGACACTGATATCTTCACCAGTGTTTTTAACTTCCATACCACGTTGAACGCCGTCTGTTGAATCCATGGCAATCGTACGTACCACGTCGTCACCTAATTGTAATGCAACTTCCAATGTTAATTCGAAAGTGCCATCTTCTTTAGGTACGTCAATGATTAGGGCGTTGTTTATTTCAGGTATTTCATTATGTTCAAAGCGAACGTCAATTACAGGACCCATAACCTGAGTTACACGGCCAATACCCATGTTGTTTCCTCCTTTAAATATTAATCAAATGCTGCGGAACCACTCACAATTTCAGTAATTTGTTGTGTGATTTCGGCTTGTCTTGCTCTATTGTATTGTAATGATAAGTCATCAATAAGTTCAGTTGCATTATCAGAAGCATTTTTCATAGCAGTCATACGAGCTGCATGTTCACTAGCTTTTGCGTCAAGAATCGTTCCATAAATTAAACTTTCAACATATTGAGGAAGAATAACACTTAGGATTGATTCTTTGTCTGGTTCAAATTCATATGAAGACATTTGACCTTTACCTTGGCTAGAATCTTCTTGAGATAATGGAAGAACTTGTTTAGTAGACGGTTTATTTTCAAGAACACTAACATAATGACTGTAGTAAATCTTCAATTCATCAATATGTTCTTCACTGAAAAGGTCAACTGCATGTTTTGCAACAGCTTGTATTGATTTAAATGAAGGTTGATCAGGAACATCAACAAGTGAATTCTCTATTTCATAACCTCTATTTTTAAGGAAATCAACACCAGTTTGACCAAGCACAATAATGCTATATTCATCACTGCTTGTATGTTTTTCTTTAATATCTTCGATGAGTCGTTTAAGCACATTTGAACTATATGCACCTGCTAAACCTTTGTCACTTGTAATAACTAAGTAGCCACTACGTTGAACTTGTCTAGGTCTTAACATTGGATGGCTAGAGTTTTTACTTGCTCCAGCTATAGCTGTAATAGCATCTTGCATCTTTTCCATATATGGTTCAAATTGATGCGTATTCTTTTCAGCTCGACGTAATTTTGAACTTGATACCATGTTCATTGCTTTGGTAATTTGTTTCATTTTTTTAGTCGATTTAATACGACCATCAATTTCTTTTAGAGAAGCCATTATCTCACCACCTTTTCGATTTAAAGTTTAATTATTCAGATTTGCTAAAACTTTTCTTGAATTCACTAAGTGTTGCATCAAATTTATCGTCAGATGGTAAGCCACCAGTTTCTCTGATTTCACTTAATAATTCTGAACCATTTGATTTAGCCCAACTATTTAGTTCTTCTTCGAAACGAGTGATATCTTCTACTGGGATATCGTCTAAGTAACCTTTAGTTAATGCATAAATAATTAAAACTTGGTTCTCAACTGGTAATGGTTTGTTTTGGTCTTGTTTTAAGACTTCAACCGTACGTTTACCACGTTCTAATTTCTTAGCAGTAAATTCATCTAAGTCTGAACCGAACTGCGCAAATGATTCTAATTCTCTGTATGAGGCTAAATCTAAACGTAGCGTACCGGCTACTTTCTTCATAGCTTTAATTTGTGCTGAACCACCTACACGTGATACAGATTGACCTGCGTTAATGGCTGGTCTTACACCAGAGAAGAATAAATCAGATTGTAAGAAAATTTGACCGTCAGTGATAGAAATAACGTTAGTAGGAACGTAAGCTGAAATGTCTCCGGCTTGCGTTTCAATGATAGGTAATGCAGTAATTGAACCGCCACCTAAAGAATCGTTCAATTTAGCCGCTCTTTCTAATAATCTACTATGTAAGTAGAATACGTCACCTGGGTAAGCTTCACGACCTGGTGGTCTACGTAATAATAATGATAATTCACGGTAAGCAGCTGCTTGTTTAGTTAAATCATCATAAACCACAAGAACATGTTTACCATTAAACATAAATTCTTCACCCATTGTTACTCCTGAATATGGAGCGATATAAAGTAATGGTGATGGTTCTGATGCTGATGCAGATACAATAATTGTATAATCAAGCGCACCAGCTTGACGTAACTTTTCAACGTTTGCTCTAACTGTAGAATCTTTTTGACCAATCGCAACATAAATACAGATTGTATCTAAGCCTTTTTGGTTTAAGATAGTATCAATACCGATTGTCGTTTTACCAGTTTGTCTATCGCCAATGATTAACTCACGTTGACCACGACCAATTGGTACTAAGGCATCGATCGCTTTAATACCTGTTTGTAATGGTTCATCTACTGATTTACGAGCCATTACTCCAGTTGCTTTTTGTTCAACTGGACGTGTTTTAGTTGTATTGATAGGTCCTTGACCATCAATAGGTTGACCAAGTGGATTTACTACACGACCGATAAGTTCTTCACCCACTGGAACTTCCATAATACGTCCAGTACGTCTAACTTCGTCGCCTTCAGTAATTTCACTATATGGTCCTAAAATAACTACACCCACATTTGATTCTTCAAGGTTTTGTGCTAAACCAAGAACACCATTTGAGAACTCTACAAGCTCACCAGCCATACAGTCATTTAATCCGTGAATTAATGCAATACCGTCACCAATTTGAAGAACGGTACCAACATCAGTTACAGACATTTCAGACTCATAATTTTCAATTTGTGAGCGCAGTAAAGCACTGATTTCTTCAGCTTTTATGGCCATCTATGTCACTCCTCTTTTATTTTAGTTAACTCTTTTAAATTTACGTTCAATTTGTTCTAAATCTTTTTTAACACTACCATCTAGTACAGTTGTGCCGACTTTCACTCTAAATCCACCGATTAAGTCTGGATTGATTTTAGTCGTAATATGTACTTGTGATAATTTTGTTTTATTAATGATTAATGCTTTAATTCTTTCAAGTTCTTCGTCGCTTAATTGATAAACTGATTCAACGACAGCTGAGTCTTGATTGTAATGTTCATTGTATAAACTTTTAAACTCTTTGAAAATCGAACTAATAAGTTCTAAATGACGGTTGTTTGCAAGAATCATTAACATATTTTTTAAATAGTCATTCGCCTCACCAAATACTTGCTCAACAAACTGACGTCTTTGAGATGCCGGTTGATTAGGATTTGAATCAATGGCTTTTAAATCTTTACTATAGTCTTGAGTAGCACGATTTACTACTTCTAATTCTTCATACATTAAATCTAAGTTTTCTTTCTTAAGCGATACGTCAAATAATGCTTTAGCGTATTTGTTTGCTACGTTTGCCATTATTTATCGCCTGCCTCTTTAAGATACTTATCAACTAGTGCTTTTTGATCTTGTTCAGAAATTTCTTTTTGTAAGACTTTAGAAGCAATCAATACTGATAATTCAGAAACTTGGTTATTGATATCTGCAAGTGCTCGTTCTTTTTCACTATTGATTTCACTTTGTGCTGTTTCAATCATGCCGTTAGCACGAATGTTAGCTTCATGAATAATGTCTTCTTGTTGTTTACGTGCTTGCACTCTAGCATCTTCGAGAATACGTTGAACTTCATCTTGTGTTTCTTTAAGTGTCTTTTTATTTTCTTCTTCAAGTTTTTGAGCGTTAAGTTTTGCTTCTTCAGCTTCGTCAATATCTCTATTAATATCGCGTTCACGTTTATCCATTACTTCTTTTAATGGACCCCAAGCAAATTTCTTCAATAACGCTAATAGAATAATAAAGGTAGCTAAAGTAACGAATACTGTACCCCACTCAACGCCACCACTTGCTGCGCCTAAAACGAATGAATTAGTTAATGCATTCACTGGTATATGACACTCCTTTCATTATTAATCATCACTTTGTCATTAAATAAAACGAACGGCGAAGGTCCGAGAGACTTCGCCATGAAATTTTCTTATTGGAAAAGTGTCATGAATGCGATTACAACACCGATGATTGGAAGTGCCTCAACTAAACCAATACCAATGAACATAATACTCATTAATTGACCACGTGCTTCTGGTTGACGTGCTACACCTTCAACTGTTCTAGATACGATAAGACCGTTACCGATACCTGCGCCTAGTGCTGATAAACCGATTGCAATTGCTGCTGCTATTAAACCCATATTAATAATTCCTCCTAAATTTTTTTAAATTAATGTGTGTCCGCTACTTTGTGGGACATGTAAACCATTGAAAGCATAATAAAGATATATGCTTGGATTGAACCGACGAAGATTGAGAAACCTTGCCATACTAATAAACCTGGGATACTAATTATCCAACCCCAGCCGCTTTGGAAAAACAAGCCTGCTAGTAATGAAAGTAATAATTCGCCGGCAAAAATATTACCGTATAAACGTAGACCAAGCGTTAATGTTGAAGAAAACTCTTCAAATACATTAATAATTGCTAATGGCCAGAAAGGTTTAAAGTAATTTCCTACATATGCTTTAGTACCACGCATTTTCACACCGTAATAATGTGTTAGCAAGATCATCATTGTTGATAGTGTTAATGTTACCGTCGCATCAGCGGTCGGTGATTTCCACCATAAATAATGGTCATGTGTCACTATAGCAAATGGTAAACCTAACATATTAGCTACAAAAATGAACAGAATCAATGTGACTGCTAAAAAGTGGAACTGACCACCCTTTTTCCAAGCCATATTACTTTCAATAATTCCTCTTACAAAGTCAAAGATCCATTCAATAAAGTTTTGTTTACCTGAAGGTCTCTTTTGCAAATTACGCGTACAAATAATAGCGATTAAAAAGACTATAACTGCAGTAATGACTAACATTAGGATACTTGCCATGTTGAAAACAATATCAAACCCGAACAAATTAAAACTTGTGAGTGGTGATTTGTGATCCATATACTCACCTCTTTCTTCATAGAATTTTACTCCCTGTGTAATAAGGGCCGTACAATGATTATTACATAAGAAATCATGAGACCAATAATTATTCCAATAATATTCACATCATCTTTAAAGAAAAACCATATTAAGCACGCAATAATAGCGACTAAGTATCTCCAAATATTGCCCGTAGAAATATGTAGATTATCAGGTTGTTTAGCCCGAGATAAGTAAAGCTCAAAGATGTATGTATTAATTAAAGAGCCTAATGATCCTATTATTAATCCCAATATGAAAGGATTAGGAATAATAACGTACAAAACAGCCAATAATATAATAAAGTAAATATAGTATTGAATGAATTGTTTAAATATGATGCTGAAACGCCCCATTATTTATGCCTCCAAATTTACTTATGACAACCACGTAAACCGTTCCACTCATACAATTTCAATAATAATATAGGGGATATAGTGTGTCAATTTTATTCAAGTTATTGCACAATTTAAAAGCTATTTCGTCACAAGATGTTCTTATTTTAGGTTAACTTTTATCCTTTGAATTCTTTAGGTTGTTTATTTGAGAGGCCTAAATAATATTTAATACTATCACATATTCTAATTGAAGCTTCTCCATCACCGTAAGGGTTCTGAGTCATGGCCATAGTTTGATACGTAGTTGGCTCGTCTAATAATTTCTTAGTTTCAGAATAGACGTTATCTAAGTTGGTACCAATTACTTTTAATGTGCCCGCTTCTACCCCTTCAGGTCTTTCAGTTACATCTCGAAGAACAAGTACCGGTTTGTTTAAAGATGGTGCTTCTTCTTGAACTCCACCTGAATCCGTTAAAATTAGATATGCTTTACTAGCAAAATTATGAAAATCAACGACATCTAAAGGTTCAATTAACTTAATACGTGGATGTTCTCCCAGGAATTCTTTAGATAATTCTCTTACTTTAGGATTTAAATGAATAGGATAAACTACCACTATATCCTCATAATCATCTACTAATTTTCGAATTGCTCGAAAAACATTAACCATTGGTTGTCCAATGTTTTCTCTGCGATGTACTGTTAATAGGACAATCCGTTTATCCTTATGTTCATCCAATACTTCAGATGTATAATCATCTTTAATTGTCAGATTTAAGGTGTCGATAGCTGTATTGCCAGTAACAATGATTGAATCTTGACGTTTTTGTTCATTAATTAAATTCATTGCTGCACGAGCAGTTGGAGCAAAATGTAAGTCAGCGATGTTACTTACCATTTGGCGATTAATCTCTTCAGGAAAAGGTGCGTACTTATCACGTGTTCTTAATCCTGCTTCCACATGCCCTACTGAGACTTGATTATAAAATGCAGCAAGTGCTCCAGAAAATGTAGTCGTTGTATCTCCATGTACCAATACCATATCTGGTTGTTCATCTTTGATAATTAGTTCAAGTTGATTCATCGCTCTAGATGTAATTTCTGAAAGTGTTTGTCCTTCTTTCATAACATCTAAATCATAATGTGGCTTGATATCAAAAGTTTGAAGTACAGAGTCTAACATTTCTCGATGTTGAGCAGTTACAACAATCATTGGTTCCAACACTGAATCATTTTCTAGTGCTTTTACCAATGGTGCCATTTTAATTGCTTCTGGTCTTGTACCAAAGACTGTCATAATCTTTCTCATATCTTAATTCTCCTAACACTATTTAGTGCCGAATAGTCTGTCTCCAGCATCACCTAATCCAGGTGTAATGTATGCTTTATCATTAAGTTTCTCATCTAATGCTGCTATATAAATATCTACATCATCATGAGCTTCTTTCATTTTTTCTACGCCTTCAGGTGCTGCAATTAGGCACATAAATCTAATGTTTTTAGCGCCACGTTTTTTTAGTGAATTAATCGCTTCAATAGCTGATGCTCCAGTTGCTAACATAGGATCAACTACAATGATTTGTCTTTCGTCAATATCTTGTGGAAGTTTCACAAAATATTCAACGGCTTTTAAAGTTTCAGGGTCACGATATAAACCGATATGGCCAACACGTGCTGCTGGAACTAAGCTTAAAACACCATCTGTCATTCCTAATCCTGCTCTAAGGATAGGTACGATAGCTAGTTTTTTACCTGCTAATCTTTTAGCAGTCATAGTAGTTACAGGGGTTTTAACTTCAACGTCTTGTAGTTCTAAATCTCTAGTTACTTCGTAAGCCATTAGCATGCCTACTTCGTCGACAAGTTCTCTAAATACTTTAGTCCCAGTATTTACGTCGCGAATGTAACTTAATTTGTGTTGAATTAATGGGTGATCAAATACATGTACTTTGCTCATTATTACTTTTCCTCCAATTTAAATACACTTATTCATATAATGGGTGTTTCGAAGTTAAACTAGTTACTCTTTCTCTAGCTTCTTTTAATTTTGACTCATCATTTGGGTTTTTCAATGCTAAACTAATGATACGTCCAACTTCTTTAAATGCTTCTTCATCAAAGCCTCTAGTAGTTGCAGCTGGCGTACCTAATCGGATACCACTTGTAACGAAAGCTTTTTCTTGATCAAATGGAATAGTATTTTTATTACACGTAATACCGATAGAATCTAACGTAGCTTCTGCTTCTTTCCCTGTTACATTCACAGAGTTTTTAACGTCAACTAACAATAGATGGTTCTCAGTTCCACCAGAAACAATTCTAAAGCCTTCTTCTTGTAATGTTTTGGCTAAAACTTGAGCATTTTTAATAACTTGTTCTTGGTAGGCTTTGAAATCTTGTTCTAACGCTTCACCAAACGCTACTGCCTTAGCAGCTATAACATGTTCTAAAGGCCCGCCTTGGACACCAGGGAAAATTGTTTTATCAATTTCTTTCTTATATTCTTCTTTACAAAGAATTAAGCCTCCACGAGGTCCTCTTAACGTTTTATGAGTAGTCGTTGTCACAAAGTCAGCATATTCAACTGGATTAGGATGTAAACCAGCAGCTACTAAACCAGCGATATGTGCCATATCGACCATTAATTTAGCACCAACTTCATCAGCGATTTCTTTAAACTTTTTAAAGTCTAGTTCTCTAGAATAAGCTGAAGTACCCGCAACAATTAATTTAGGTTTATGTTGTTGTGCTAATTTACGAACTTCTTCATAATCAATTTTCTCTGTTTCTTTATCTACACCGTACTCTACAAAATTATAAAATTTACCACTAAAATTCACTGGTGAACCATGTGTTAAATGGCCTCCATGGCTTAAATTCATACCTAGCACTGTATCGCCCATTTCTAATGCTACTAAGTAAACTGCCATATTAGCTTGAGACCCTGAATGTGGTTGTACGTTGACATGTTCAGCTCCAAATAAAGCTTTAGCACGTTCAATCGCAATTGTTTCAGAAACATCGATATAACCACAACCACCATAGTAACGACGTCCAGGGTAGCCTTCAGCATATTTATTAGTCATTACAGAACCTTGTGCTTCCATAACCGCTTCAGAAACAAAGTTTTCAGATGCTATAAGTTCGATATTATTGTTTTGTCTATTGTACTCATTTTGAATGGCCTCATAAATAACTTTATCTTGATCTTTGATATATGACATAAAAATTCCCCCTATTTTTAGAAACTACTCATATTTAGCTCGCTCACCACCGACTTTTTTAGGTCTAGAAGTGGCAATAGTAACGATAGCTTCGCCTACTTGTTTAACACTAGTTCTAATCGGTACACAAACGTGTTTAATATGCATTCCAATCAATGTTTGGCCTATATCAATACCCTTAGGAACAGTGATATGCTCAACAACTACTGGATCTTTCATATGTTGATACGCATATGTTGCAAGACTTCCACCTGCATGCACATCTGGTACAACTGTGACTTCTTCCATCGTTAACGGATTGAAATCTTCTCGTTCAATAGTGATTGATCGATTGATATGTTCACAACCTTGGAATGCAAAAGAGACGCCCGTGCCTTGTTTCACCTCTTCTAGAGAAGTGAAAATATCTTTAGCAATATCCATTGAACCAACTGAACCAATCTTTTCACCTATCACTTCAGAAGTCGAACATCCAATTAGGCAAATTTCACCTTCTTTAAAAAATGATTGTTCTTTCAATTCATTTAACAAAGTTGTAAGTTCTTGCATATTCATCTCTCCCTTGATTACATATTAAAAGAAGCATAGCAAACTAACTATACTTCTTCATTATAACGTATTTAGAACGTGACATATACTATTTGTATAATATTTCGCTTTATGAAACATGAGTTAATTTATCAATTAAGTAATATAATTGATTGAAGGTTTCACGATACGTGTCAATACTACCTCCGAATGGGTCATCAATGTCCATTGTTTCGCCGACATATTCACTTAGTTGATAAATATGGGCTTGATTTCCATAGAGACTTTTCAATTGTTGTTTATGATTTTCTGTCATTGTAAGAATTAAATCACTTTGCAAATCTTCTTCACTAAATTGTTGTGCTGTTGAAGGTTCTGGTAAATCATTTTCTAAAATAACTTCTAATGCTTCAGGCGTGATTGCTTGTCCATTAGAAGCAAATAGTCCTCTAGAATTAACTTCGTCATTCTTCAATAATCGCTTTGCTATACTTTCTGCAATTGGACTGCGACATGTATTACCGGTACATACAAATGTTATTTTCATAAATCTTCACCTCTAACTATATGATTACCTGTAGCTTTAGTCATACGATTCATAATTGCTTCTGAGTCATTTTCATCATTAAAAGCATAAACAAATGCCTTATGAATTGAAGGATCCTCATCAATAATATGAAGGATATGATATAAATTATGATTAGCGCCTTTAATGTCATTCTCATCTTCGCATAAAGGGATAAAAATCGCATCCTGTGGCATAAATTGTTTCAATGTTTTTGGCAAAATAAAAGCTACATTAGTCCAATCTTTATCATTTCCAATGGGTTGGGTTAAGTTAGTCACCATAGAAATAGGCGTCTCTGGAGAATAATGCTTATACTTCATGCCTGGTGCAATTGGATTATCGATAGAATTATAATTGTAATAAATAACACTATCAGGTATGACTTCGTTTAACATAGTTTGAGTAATAGCACCAGGACGCGCGATTTTAAATGGATAACGAGTACAATCAAGCACAGTACTTTCTAAACCCTCTTCACTTTGATCCCCATTAACAATCCCCTCTATCTTTCCATTCAAATCATTATATACATGTTGGAACGTCGTAGGTGATGGTCGACCACTTAAGTTAGCACTAGGAGCAGCGATAGGCAGATTAACGTATTGTAAAATAGCTCGCCCAATAGGATGACTAGGCATACGTACTGCTATAGAGTCTAATCCTCCTGTGACTTTCTCGCACAAATAGCCTTTTTTTAGCGGTAAAATAAATGAAATAGGTCCAGGCCAAAATACATCCATAAATTTCTTCACTTCTTCAGGAACCTCAGCCACAAAATCTTTTAATTGTTGTTGACTATGTATATGTACAATTAATGGATTATCTGATGGTCGCCCTTTTGCTTCATAAATACGTGTCACTGCTTGCTCATCTTTAGCATTGGCTCCCAGGCCGTATACAGTTTCAGTGGGAATCGCAACTAAACCGCCCTGCTCATAAATTTCTTTTATGCGTTTTAATCCGGAGAACGTCAATGGCATTTCTTTATATTCGCGCATATCCCAAATCGTTGTTTGCATAACCTGTGCTCCTTTCCTCCCATATTATTATTTAATATAACAAGAAGTTACTCACCCAACATTTTCAATTAGATAAGTAACTTCACTCTGTTTACCATTTAAATGACACAATTCTATCAATGCCATTAATATCTTTAATCACGTTCACAGTAATATTCGGATATTTATTTAAAATGATTTCCTTTAATCTCTCGCCTTGATTGTAACCAATCTCAAATGTTACGTATGCATTGTCATTTAATACTTTTGGTAAATCATCAAGTATAGCTTCATAAATAGCATAGCCTTTATTTTTCGCGAATAAAGCCACGTGTGGTTCATATTTAACTACTGTATCTACCATATCATCTTTTTCATCAAAATTAATATAAGGTGGATTTGAAATTAAACCATCTAATTTAATATTACGTTTAATCAGTGGTTTCAAAGCATCTCCCTTTAAAAAATCAACATCGACATTTAAATCATAGGCGTTATCTATTGCTAAGTCTAACGTCTCTTGAACTAAGTCTGTAGCAATAACGTTTAAACTAGGATTCAATTTTTTTAAAGTAAGCGCTATTGCGCCACTTCCTGTCCCTATATCAGCTATAGTCGCTTGGTCTTTACAATTTTCCAAAAAGTGAAGCATCACTTCTTCAGTTTCTGGGCGAGGAATTAAGCAATGCTGGTTCACTTGAAATCGATAGCCATAAAACGATTGAAATCCAACAATATATTGTATCGGTTCACCTGTTAACATGCGTTCTAAAGCAAGTGAAAACTTCGCTTCTTCAGCTTTTGTCATTTCATCATACATATGAATTAAATAGTCCGTTCTTGACCATCCAAATAAATCTAGCATTAACCATTCTGCCCGAGCTTGCTCGTAACCTTTTTCAGTTGCTAAACCAATGGCTTGATGCAGTTTATCTTTAAAGCTCGCCATTATTTAATTCTTTCAATTTATCAGTTTGTTCTGAAAGTGTTAATGCATCAATAATTTCATCTAACTTACCTTCCATAATTTGGTCTAACTTTTGTAATGTTAATCCAATACGGTGGTCTGTGACACGACTTTGTGGATAGTTGTATGTTCTTACACGTTCAGAACGGTCACCTGTACCTACAGCCGACTTACGTTGTGCCGCATATTTTTGTTGTTCTTCTTGTAATTTCATGTCATATAAACGTGCTTTTAATACTTTTAACGCTTTTTCACGGTTTTGAATTTGAGATTTTTCAGATGACGTCGCAATAACTCCCGTTGGCAAGTGGGTAATACGTACAGCAGAGTCTGTTGTATTGACGTGCTGACCGCCCGCGCCACTTGAACGATACGTATCAACTTTTAAATCTTCATTACGAATTTCAATTTCAACGTCTTCAACTTCAGGTAATACTGCTACTGTAGCAGTTGACGTATGAATACGGCCACCAGATTCAGTTTCAGGTACACGTTGTACACGGTGTGCGCCATTTTCAAACTTCAACTTACTATAAGCGCCGTTTCCAGAAACTGAGAAACTAATTTCTTTGTAACCGCCATGATCACTTTCAGCTGCTTCTACAATTTCAGTTTTGAAATTTTGAGACTCGGCATATTTTGTATACATTCTTAATAAATCTCCAGCAAAGATGGCCGCTTCGTCTCCACCTGCTGCTGCTCTAATTTCAACGATAACATCTTTGTCATCATTTGGATCTTTAGGGATTAATAAGAATTTAAGCTCTTCTTCAAGTTCTGGAATAGCTGATTTCAAACTTGAGCTTTCTTCTTTTAACATATCAATTTCTTCTTTATCGTCTGTTTCATTTAACATTTCTTCTATTTCTTCAAGCTCTTCTTTTTTACTTTTATAATCTCTATAAACATCTACTGTTTTTTGAAGATCAGCTTGTTCTTTAGAATATTTACGTAATTTATCAGAATCATTAACGACCTCTGGATCACTTAACATTTCATTTAATTGTTCATATCTTTCTTCAACAATATCTAATTGATCAAACACTATAATTCCTCCTCATCGTTAGTACTTGGTGCAACAATATGATGTGCTCTACATCTAGGCTCATAACTTTCATTGGCACCAACTAAAATTGTCGGATCGTCTATTTTAGCAGGTTCTCCATTGATTAAACGTTGAGTTCTGCTTGAAGAAACACCACATACGGCACATACAGCTTGTAATTTAGTAACTTGTTCACTTACTGCCATAATTTGTGGCATTGGTTCAAATGGCTCTCCACGGAAATCCATATCCAATCCAGCTACAATCACTCTATGCCCATCATCTGCGAGCTTTTCAACAATATTAACGATTTCTTTATCAAAAAATTGAATTTCATCTATACCTATAACATCTACATGAGCTAAATCATGAAGTAAAATATCTCTTGCTGATGAAATATTAATGGCTTCTAGCTCATTACCATCATGTGAGACTACTTTTTCTTTATGGTAACGGTTGTCGATAGCCGGTTTAAACACTACTACTTTCTGTTTGGCATAGATTCCTCTACGTAATCTGCGAATTAACTCTTCAGATTTACCGCTAAACATACTTCCAGTAATGCATTCAATCCAGCCAGAATGGTAAGTTTCATACATTATAAGTTCCACCTTTATCAAAACATAATCGCTTAATTATATCATATTTCTATATATTATAAATTACTTTATGTATAACTCATTCAGACTGAAAATTATAATAAATTGAATAGTTTAACTTAGTCATATTTTTATAGTTATGTAGTACTTTGCGAATAAAAATATGGTAAATAAAAAAACTGCCTACACAATTCTATATACAATAGATTAGGCAGACAGTTTAAACTTACAATTAGTTGTTGTTTGATTTGAGACCAAACTTTTTGTTGAAACGTTCCACACGACCATCCGCAGCAGCGAATTTTTGACGTCCAGTGTAGAACGGATGTGAATCAGAAGATACGTCTAAACGAATAACTGGGTATTCATTTCCATCTTCCCATTCCATAGTTTCTGAAGATGTTTTAGTTGAACCACTTAAAAACTTGAAGTTAGTTGTAGTATCTAAAAAGATTACTTTGTGGTATTCAGGATGAATTCCTTGTCTCATTTTATTTTCAGCTCCTTTGCCCTGAACCATCCGGAACAGAGTTGTTTGTGAGTTTTTTACCCAATACTTGGTAATTATAATCGTTATTACTTTAAAACGCAACCCTCAAACCGATATTCATTAGATAATCGGCTTGCCAGTTTTAGTACTTTCTTTTGCAGCTTTCTGTAACTGTTGGAAAAATTCTTTATTGTTTTCTGAACGTTTTAATTTTCTAATAAATCGTTCAGTAAAGTCCGTAGAATCAGTAAACATGTTTCTTAACTGCCATAGTGATTCAAGTTCAGATTTACTAATAAGCAATTCTTCTTTACGTGTTGAACTTCTACCAATATCAATTGCTGGGAAGATACGACGTTCTGATAATTTACGATCAAGATGAAGTTCCATGTTACCTGTTCCTTTGAATTCTTCATAAATCATATCGTCCATACGAGAACCAGTTTCTACTAGAGCAGTCGCTAAAATAGTTAAACTTCCACCAGCTTCAATATTACGTGCAGCCCCAAAGAATGCTTTAGGCTTATGTAGTGAAGCCGGATCTAATCCTCCTGATAAGGTTCTACCACTTGGAGGGATAACGAGGTTATAAGCACGCGCTAAACGTGTAATTGAGTCCATTAAAATAATTACATCTTGACCTATTTCAACAAGACGTTTAGCTCTTTCAAGTAATAACTCTGCTACTTTAACGTGATGTTGAGGTGGCTCATCAAACGTAGAATGCACAACTTCAGCTGATTCTACTGAACGTTCAATATCAGTTACCTCTTCAGGACGTTCACCAACTAATAGAATAAATAACTTTGCATCAGGTTTATTAGTACTAATAGCATTGGCGATTTCTTTAAGTAGTGATGTCTTACCGGCTTTTGGAGGAGCAACTATAAGCCCACGTTGACCGAGACCAATTGGAGTTACTAAATCCATAATACGTGTTGAATAATTTTGGGGATCTGTTTCTAATACGATTCTTTCCTCAGGATAAAGAGGTGTTAAAGCTTGGAAGTGAGGACGTTTTTTGACTACTTCTGCATTTTCGTCATTTACAAAGTCAACTTGAAGTAAACCGTAATATTTCTCATTATCTTTAGGTTTACGTACTTTACCAGTCACTTTATCTCCTCGTTTAATTTCGAAACGACGGATTTGACTAGCGGAAATATAGATATCTTTTTCACCTTTTGAATAGTTTACGGTTCTTAAAAATCCGTAGCCATCAGGTTGAATATCATCTAATACACCTTCCATATAGTAATTGCCATCTTTTTCCATTTGAGCTTCCATAATAGCTAGAACGAGTTCACTTTTATTCAATTTGCTATAATTTGTAAGCTTGAGCGATTTTGCTTTTTGTGTCAGTTCTTTAGTTGTGTAGTTTTTATATAATTCATGAAACGATTCATATTGTGGAGATGTACGTTCTTTTTCAGGCATAAACTGCACCCATTTCTTAAATTTTTCTAAAGACTTATTGATAATTCAGTAAGTGTTTATTCTAATTGTCTTTTTATGAAAATGCAAAATCGAATAATGCACAGTACAATTTTTTAATTATTAAAAGTCTTAAATACTAGAATTAATATAGCAAATTTTCAATTTAAATACAAAATGATTTTAATAAATTTCAAAAAATAAAACAGCACATGGAACTATATAGGTCCCATGCACTGTTATATTTGATATATTAATTAATTGCTTAAATTATTTAAAATAACCAGCTATTGATTTCACTTCTAAGAATTCTTCAATACCATAGTCGCCCCATTCACGACCGATACCTGATTGTTTATAACCACCAAATGGTAAGTCAGGTTGAGCACCAGCTTCATTAATTTCTATTCTGCCAGCTTCAATTGAACGTGCTACTTTTTGAAGTGTGTCTTTATCTTTACCAATGACATAACCAGCTAAGCCATATTCAGTATCATTAGCGATTTTAATTGCTTCGTCTAAATCGTTATAAGTAATGACTGAAGCAACTGGTCCGAAAATTTCTTCTCGAGCAATTGTCATATCATTATCTACATTGATAAAGATTGTTGGTCTTGCGAAGTAACCAGTGTCTAAGCCTTCTGGTTTACCTGGACCACCGTAAAGTAATTCAGCACCTTCTTCTATACCTTTATCAATATAAGATTGCACTGTGTCAAATTGTTTTTTACTTATAATTGGTCCTACTTGTGTACCTTCTTCACGAGGGTTACCAACTTTGACATTACTAAATTCTTCTTTTAATGCAGATAAGAATTCTTCTTTTTTACTTTCTGGAACTAAAATACGTGTACCAGCTGTACAAACTTGTCCAGTATTATTAACTACTTTACCAGTAGTTGCTTTCGCTGCTTCTTTAACATCTACATCATCTAATAAGATATATGGAGATTTACCACCTAATTCAAGTGAAACTTTCTTGAAGTCTTTAGAAGCTTTTTCCATAATCTTAGAACCTGTACGGCCTGAACCAGTAAATGACATCATTCTTACTTTAGGATGTTCACTTAAAGGATTACCTACACCTTCACCGTCACCATTAACTAAGTTAAATACGCCTTTAGGCACGCCTACTTTATCAAAGATTTCAGCTAAGATTACCGCTGCAAATGGTGTTTCTTCAGAAGGTTTAAGTACAACCGGACTACCTGCTGCAAATGCCGCTGCAAGTTTTAATGATGTTTGGTTAGTTGGGAAGTTCCAAGGTGTAACTAAACCTGCTACTCCAATAGCTTCTTTAGTTACTAGAGCATCTCCACGTCGTTCTTCAAATTCAAATGACTCTAGAGCTCTACTAGCTTCTTGGAAATGATTTAAGCCCATTTGATAGTGCACATTCTCAGAAATAGTAAGTGGTGCACCTAATTCATCTGTAATGGCTTCAATAATATCTTGTTTTCTATTTTTATATTCTTCTACGATTTTATCTAATAGTTCTTTTCTTTCTTTTACTGAGCTATGGCGAAATTCTAAATATACGTCATTAGCAGCTTCTACTGCTTTATCAACGTCTTTTTCATTACCTTTAGCTACTTTGCCGATAACTTCTTCAGTAGCGGGATTAATAACGTCAATTGTTTCTCCGCTCTCGCTATCAATCCATTCGCCATTTATATATTGTTGAGTATAATTTCTCATCAATTCTTCACTCCTTAAGAATCGTTATATACTATGTGTATCCTTTTTGTTGAAAATTAAACATAGCACTTTAATAAGAAATAAAAAACAGAGCAGAAACTTAGGGAGTGATGACAGAAATAAAGAAAGTGAAATTCGAACTTTCATTTCTTTCAATCAACTACTAACACAACAAAAAACTGAGACATTTTATAAAAATGTCTCAGTCTCAACACTCTATTATTTAGACTTTACTTCTTCTTCAAGAGTAACGTATTTTCTAGCCCATTCTTCCATAGGCGCTAAAGCTTCAGCTAATGCCTTACCTTTATCAGTTAATTCATAAATGATGGATACTGGACTAGTTGAAACTACTTTCTTTTCTACTAATCCCCATTCACCTAAATCAGTTAATTTTATGCTTAATGCACGTGGGGTAATCGTCTTCAAATCCCTTTTCATATCGGAAAAGTGCGCAGTATAATCAGTGCATCGAGATAGATAATTAATGATTAAACCGTTCCAACTTCTACCAACAATTTTAAAGGTTTCTTCAAGATATGGACAGATTTCCATTGTCTTCACCTCTATTCAAAACATCTTAAACATGGTAGGTACTACAGAGGTTAGCCATAGTTACACGCGTTTAACTACCATTCGCCAACCTCTTTTAGTATCTAATATAATTATTATACCAGATATCTTTATATTTGTTCAGTCCAAATATCTGCGCCTAATGTTTTTAAATTTTTAACTATATCAGTATATCCTCTGTAAATATGTTTAACATTGTATACTGTAGTAATACCTTCAGCTAATAAACCGGCCGTGATTAAACACGCACCTGCACGTAAATCGCTTGCATAAACTTCTGCGCCATGTAATTTAGAAGGTTTAATAGTAGCCGTTCCTACAGTCATGTCCGCTTCAATATCTGCACCCATTTTTTTCAATTCATCTACGTGTCTGAAACGTGCAGGATAAATTGTTTCTGTTACAAATGATGGCCCGTCTGTCATAAATAATAACGGCGTGATTGGTTGTTGTAAATCTGTAGCGAAGCCAGGATAAACTAATGTTTTAATATCAACGTTTTTATATGATGATTGACGTTTAATAATTACTTTTTCAGCATCGCTATCAATTTCAATGTTAGCACCTAGTTCTTTCAATTTCATCGTTAACGCTTCGACATGTTTTGGCACAATATTATTAATTGATATCTCTTTGCCTACCGCAGCAGCGATACACATATATGTTCCTGCTTCAATACGATCAGGGATGACACTATATTCAGTGCCGTGTAATTCTTCTACTCCATTAATTTTTAATGAACTTGTTCCTGCACCTTTAATTTCTGCACCTATACTATTTAAAAAGTTAGCAACATCTACAACTTCTGGCTCTTTCGCTGCATTTTCAATAATTGTTTGACCTTTAGCATGGACAGCAGCAAGCATAATATTGATTGTGGCACCTACACTTACCATATCAAGAAAAATATTAGCGCCATGTAATTCTTTAGCCTCAATCTTCATAGATGTCTCGCTTGACTCATCAATTTCAGCACCTAAAGCTTTAAACCCTTTAATGTGTTGATCAATTGGACGAGGTCCTAATGGGCAACCGCCTGGCAAACCAATCACACATTTTTTAAAGCGTCCTAACATCGCTCCCATCATATAATATGATGCACGTAAGGATTCCACTTTATTATTAGGTAGTGGCGCATTTTGAATTTCGGTAGTATCGACTTCTAACTGTTTGCCATCTAAACGCGCTTTTATATTTAAATCCTCTAACAAACTGACTAGTGTCTCTACATCAGAAATTTGTGGTAAGCCATCTAACTTCACTTGACCTTGAGCTAGTAACGTTGCCGGAATAATCGCTACAGCACTATTTTTAGCACCACTGATTGTGACTTCTCCTTCAAGCGTCTGACCACCTCGGATTTTTATTACCTCTTGAGTCATAAGTCTTTTCTCCTTTGTTTCTCATTTTTAAAATTATATATTATTAGCATTATAAGATAAAAAATCTTTATTTGTAAAATGTTAATCATGTCGACACGTAGATGCATTTAGCTTTTAAATTTAACGGAAAAATTCTATTGAACGCTAATAAAACAAGATATATAAATATTATAAAACATTTTTAGAAAATAATTAATCAAGAGTTCTTGGATTGTTAAAAAATATAGATTAAATCTTAATGGTAAATTAAAATCTTGTATCTTTCTTTCAAAATTATTCTATACTATAAAAACTTTATCTGAGTTTTTACCGCAACAAAAAAGCCTAAGACATCTATTTATGTCCTAGGCTGATACTAAAAGATTTATTTAATGATACTTATTTAGCGCGGTTTGAAGTACCAAATTCTCTAATTTTACCTTTAACTGTTTCTTTAATTGCTTCACGAGCAGGTCCTAAATATTTACGTGGATCGTATACATCTTGATCGTTATTTAAAACGTCTCTTACTGCTTTAGCAGAAGCAATTTGGTTTTCAGTGTTGACGTTGATTTTAGCTGTACCATAAGGGATAGCTTTTTGGATATCTTTAGTTGGGATACCAGTACCACCGTGTAATACTAATGGTAAACCAGTTGATGCACCAATTTCTTCCATTTCTTTAAATCCTAATTTAGGTTCGCCTTTGTATGGACCATGAACTGAACCTAAAGCAGGTGCTAATGTGTCGATACCAGTTCTTTCAACTAATTCTTGGCATTCTTTTGGATCAGCGTAAATAATACCGCCAACTACGTCATCTTCTTGTCCGCCTACTGTTCCTAATTCAGCTTCTACAGATACACCATGTTGATGTGCATATTCAACTACTTTTGAAGTAATTTCAATATTTTCTTCAAATGGACTATGTGAAGCGTCAATCATTACTGATGTGAAACCAGCATCAATAGCTTCTTTACATTTGTCAAAGCTTGAACCATGATCTAAATGAATAGCTACTGGTACAGTAATGTTTAAGTCATGCATTAAACCTTCAACCATTTTGACTACTGTGTAGAAGCCGCTCATATAACGTGCAGCACCTTCAGATACACCTAAGATAACTGGAGCGTTCTCTTCTTGAGAAGCTTCTAAAATAGCTTGTGTAAATTCTAAGTTATTTAAATTGTATTGACCAACCGCATAACCATTTTCTTTCGCGTCGATTAACATTTCTTTCATTGAAACTAATGGCATGAAAGTTCCTCCTTGTGTGCAAGTGCACGATTTTTAAATCATTATATCAGAAAATTTTTTTAATTGCATGTTTATACCCATTTAAAAAATTAAAACTTAAGTTATATAGAGTGTATTAGGCAAAATTATTAATTATTTAGGTAATAGTAGGACATTGCATTAAATGTTATGTTTCATTACAATACTTATGAAATGGAGGATAATCATGTCTAAAATATTACATACTCAACTTATCGGTGTCTTTAACCGTTTAGAAAATCAAGCACTTGATATACAAATGGCCGGCCAGTGTTTAATGCAAGCAATTGGCGGCGAAGGCTATGTCTATGTTAAAGGTTATGGTGATTTAAAATTCTTTGAATCGTTTATTTTAGAGAGCGAAGAAAAACTCAAATCTAGTAAACAATTATCATCACTTCAATCTTTTAGTGAGATTGATTCAACTGATCGTGTTTTTCTATTTTCACCATTTTATACGGATGACGTTGCTCAAGATGTCAAAGCGTTAATCGCTAATGACATAGATTTTGTATTAATATGTAATCATCCTAAAGAAGATGATTTTCCTGAGCAATTTATGCATTTCGTTAATTTATCAACGCCACGTCCGATTGTTTATACGGAAGACTATGATAAAATTGTGCAACCTCATACAATGGCATTTAATTATATTTACTATGAGATATATACACAGATGATAGAAATGACACGTGATTTAGATTTATAACATAAAAAATAGAGGTTGGAACTTTAGCCGTTTATGTACAAATCATAAACGTTTTGTTCCAACCTCTTATATTTTATTTATTTTGATGTTTGTAAGCTGCTTCTACAAATGCTTTGAAAATAGGTTGTGCTCTATTAGGTCTTGATAAGAATTCTGGGTGGAATTGACAAGCTAGATAGAAATCATTTTCAGGAATTTCTACAATTTCAATCAATCGACCATCTGGGCTAGTACCTGAGAAGACCATACCATTCTCTTCTAATTGTTCTCTAAATTCGTTATTAAATTCATAACGATGACGGTGTCTTTCTTCAATGCTTGTTTCACCATAAATTCGATGTGCTAACGTACCCTCTTTAATGGCACATGGATATAATCCAAGACGTAACGTACCACCTAAATCTTCGATGTCTTTCTGTTCAGGAAGTAAATCTATAATTGGATACGGTGTATTTGAATCTAATTCTGCTGAATGTGCACCTTCTAAACCTAATACATTACGTGCAAATTCAACCGTTGCTAATTGCATACCTAAACAAATACCGAAGTAAGGTACATTATTTTCACGAGCATATTTTATCGCAGAAATTTTACCTTCACTTGCTCTAAAGCCGAAACCACCTGGCACTAAAATACCATCAACATCGCTTAAGTATTCAGCGACATTTTCATCAGTCACTTCACTTGAATCAATCCATTTTACAACTACATCTTTTTTCAATGGATAACCAGCGTGTTTTAATGATTCAACTACTGATAAATACGCATCTTGCAAGCTAACGTATTTACCTACTAAACCAATAGTAATCGTGCCATCTAATGAATTCACTGTGTCTAATAAGTATTGCCATTCATCTAATTGCGTATCATATTTGGCATCTAAATCTAAACGTCGAATAACAATGTCATCCATGTCTTGAGCGCTTAATTGTAATGGAATTTCATATAAAGAAGATGCATCTCTACACTCAATAACGCTTTCTTTTTTAATATCACAGAATAACGCAATTTTATCTTTTAAGTCTTGAGTCATTTCATATTCTGTACGCACAACAATTAAATCTGGTTGAATACCTAAGCCACGTAATTCTTTAACACTGTGTTGTGTTGGTTTAGTCTTCATTTCACCAGCCGCTTTTATGTATGGTAATAATGTACAATGTACATACATCACATTTTCACGACCAAGGTCACTTCTAATTTGACGAATCGCTTCTATGAACGGTAAAGATTCAATATCTCCAGTTGTACCACCAATTTCAGTGATAACCACGTCGGCATTTGTACTTTCACCAGCTAATAATAAACGCTCTTTAATTTCATTAGTAATGTGTGGGATAACTTGCACTGTTCCACCTAAATAATCGCCACGACGTTCTTTCTTTAAAACATGTGAGTACACTTTACCAGCTGTCACATTAGAGTATTTATTTAAATTAATATCGATAAAACGTTCATAATGTCCTAAGTCTAAATCAGTTTCAGCGCCATCGTCTGTAACAAATACTTCACCATGTTGATATGGACTCATCGTACCTGGATCAACGTTTAAATATGGGTCGAATTTTTGAATTGTTACTTTAAGACCTCTATCTTTTAATAATCTTCCTAGAGAAGCGGCAGTAATACCTTTACCTAATGACGACACTACTCCACCTGTTACAAAAATAAATTTTGTCATTTCTTGACCTCCTAGTTTATAAAGGGATGCTTCCTTGCTCAACAATTATTTATATTTTTAAGATTTATTAAATAAAAAAATCGCTCCCTCTCACATAACTGTAAGGGGAGCGTATAGAATTTATACACGTGTCCTATTTAAAGGAGCCCGAATAAAATTCTATCATCTTTTTAATAAAAGTCAATCAAAACTAAATTTTAGTTATTAAAATCTTTATCTTCTTCTTCGTCAAGTTCATCTTCTTCATCATCGAGATCTTCGTCGTCTTCTTGAATAACAAGATCAGATTCAGCAATTTCATCTTCTACTTGCTCATCTTCACTATCATCTAACGTTTCTTGATCATCTGTTTGAGCTGGAATATCAGTATCATCATCCATCTCATCTTCGCCTAATAATTTAAGGTTTTTATCTTCTTCATCTTCGTCATCAAGAATATCAAATTTTTGGATAGTTGGTGCGATTTTTTCTTCAATATCATCAACTGAATACCAATCACGTAATCCCCATTGGTTCTCTCCAACATTTAAAAAACGTCCATCAGTATTTAAGTCTGTGTAGAATTGAACCACACGATTTTCAATTTCTTCGTATTCATAATGACCAAGGTTTCTAAATTCATCGATAATATCGTATAAATTCATAGTAGTGCCTTTATCATTTAATAAAGTATAAGCCATGTCGATAAATGATTTCTCATCGACCATTTCTTTAGTATAATCTTGGATCTTCATTATATTTATACTTCCTTTCAAAGGATTTTCTTAATATATCGCTAAATTTCATTAATTAATAATAACAAAGATAAATTATAAAGGACAATAGGTGATTTCGCAATTGCTATTACATTAGTAATTTAGATATTTTTCGAAAATAATTAAATCATCTGATTGATCTATTTCTACAAATCCACTATTAATGCATAATGATTTAAGTTCATTATTTTCACCAAACAACGTAATTCTTAATGTGTTGACTTGTTTAAAATGTTTGCGTACATATGTTGCTAATTGTCTTAATGCACTTTCAGCGATACCTTCTTTTCGTTGTTCTTTATAAACTTCAATCGCTGCTATATTAACTTTATTGCTATGTTGTTCAAGTGCTATAAAGCCTACTTTGTTATTGTCTTTTAACAAATCTACAATATTGTATGATGCAATACTAGAAGGCGAATTCTCAACTAATTGCAATGAAGATACGTGCTTTAAGTCTAAATCTAAATAGTATAAGCGTTCTTTACCTATCGGTCCTTCTTCTTTTGTAGCTGCATGCATAAAACCTGCACGTTCATATACATTCCAGGCACCTTTATTTTCAGCATCTACTACTAAATATAGATGATTGAATGTTGGAAAGACTTCTTGTACATATTGTGGTAAATGCATCATCATCGTAGTGCCATAGCCATTCCCTTGAAACTTCTCATTAATAGATAATGATCTTACATAAACGACATTTTCAGGTGTATCATAGCCTTCATGTTGATAATATTGATGTAGTACAAAGAACCCTACTACGTCCCCCTCTTCATTAATTGCAATATTAGCAATTCTATCCTCATCATTAAGTGCTTCCTCTAAAACAGACTTAGGTAATGAAGAATAGATTTGTTGACGCTCACTTAATTGAAAATTTAAAACATCTTGTCTATATTGTTCTTCAAATTCTTGAATAGTAATATTATCATATTGTTGTTTTACAGTCATAAAAGTTATCCCCTATACTTTTAAAGTTATTTAGTTAATATTATAATTGTTTTTTTACACTTATCAAATTATAATTCACTCATAATTAATCTTGTGTGAAAAATTTTCTGCTTTTTAAAATTAATCTATTGTAATTCAATCAATTTCCTTTACTATAAATATGACATATAAAATCTAGAGGTGAATAAGAATGAAAGTCGGTATTGACGCGGGAGGCACTTTAATCAAAATCGTGCAAGAATCTAAAAATGAACGTACATACCATACTGAATTAACGACTGATATACATAAAGTAATTCAATGGTTGAATGAAGGTTCTTTTGAATCGATCAGCTTAACAGGAGGAAATGCAGGCGTTATTGCCGAAAATCTTAACACAACTACTCAAACATTTGTTGAATTTGATGCTTCATCAAAAGGTTTAAGTATATTACTTAAAGAGCAAGGACATGACATTACTGAATATATCTTTGCAAATGTAGGGACAGGCACTTCTTTACACTTCTTTGATGGTGAACAACAACGTCGTGTCGGAGGGATTGGCACTGGTGGCGGTATGATTCAAGGACTTGGTTTCCTACTCACACAAATTTCAAACTACGAAGACTTAACAAACTTAGCGCAATCTGGTGATAGAGATACCATTGATTTAAAAGTAAAGCACATTTACAAAGATACTGAACCGCCTATTCCTGGTGAACTAACTGCAGCTAACTTTGGTAATGTACTTCATCATTTAGATGTTGATTTTACACCTGCCAATAAATTAGCCTCTGTAGTTGGCGTAGTCGGAGAAGTTATTACGACTATGGCTATTACAGTAGCCCGCGAAAATCACACTGAGAACGTTGTATACATTGGTTCATCTTTCAACAATAACCCGTTACTCCGTGAAGTAATTGAAGATTATACCGTTTTAAGAGGATTTAAACCATTCTATATTGAAAATGGCGCATTTTCTGGTGCATTAGGTGCTATTTATTTAAGTTAATTACAAACTACCGTTAGCATAAATAGCTAGCTAAGTAGGATTAAGTAACATCTATTTCATAATCTATTACGAACTAAAATAACCTGGAGCATTTCATTGTGAATGCTCCAGGTTTTATTAATCATATATTTTTAAAAAGTAAGTTCATCGGAAAGTCTTTGAGCTGAAATCACTGTTCCTACAACTCCAGGTTTTAAATCAATAGCTACTGCTTGATCATTGTCACGCAATTTATCAAGCCAGTCACTAAATACACTACCTTCAATTTCAATTAAATCACATTCTTCGAAGTCTTCATCGCGTACTTTGCGGGCACGACTTTTCAAGCTCCAAACTGGCATGATATGAGGTTTTTGATGTTTATCGTCACTAATTAGAATGAAGTGTTTCTCTCCTTGACGCGTTAAACCGAATACTTGGTCATCTTTAGCTACATCTTTTACAAATTCTTTAGTACGAATTTTATCAAGTTCAGACATCAATTGATTACTCATATCCACTACGTTGACAAGCGTTCCATTTTCTTCAGATGTTGAATTAATAATCACTTGATCATTTTCATCAAATATATCGTCTAATTCATATGTTACAAAAGTGTCTATGTCGATTTCAATAACTCGATCATAAGAAATCTCTGAATTCTTCAAATAGCTTTCTGCTTGTTCTTTTTGTGTCCAAACGGCGATATATTCATTATCCTCTACTTGAAGACGTACTAACTTTTTATTCTTACTCGCTACATAAATGACCTCATTGATTAATATATCTCTAAAGTAGTCAGTATTTTTATAAGACATGTTCAACCCTCTATTCCTGTATTTTTATCACTTAAAATACTAAATTAATAACTATTTATCGTCAAATGAATTATACAGGATAGCTAAATATTAAGGGAGCGGGACAGAAATCTAATGTAATTTCAAAGATTTCGTAGTCCCGCCCCGGCAAGGTTGACTAGGAATGAAGAAAGTGAGGCTCGAACGCATCTTCATTTCAGCCAACTACTGCCATAACTATAGGCTAAACCATTTTTTTATTAATGGCTCACTCTTATTTTTCAAGTTCGGAAATAAATGCTTGTTCTAACTGTTCAACCTCTTCTTTCGAATTAGCATGCCAGATACAACCGAAACGAGAGTTAACTTCATTCTTACCATACCAATCACCATCATAATAAGAAAGTGGATAAAGTACTCCCTGTTTTACGTATTTTAGAATAGTATTAAAGAACTTTTCATTATCTCCTTTTGAAAAGTAGCTATAAAACTTTTGATAATTTGGATTTAGTTCATCTTGTAGGAGCAACATACTAGTTGAACCATTTTGTCTAAAGTTTAAATCAATTGCAAACACGTCTCCGTGTTCATCTAAAAGTAAATCAAAACCTGCGACACCGAAGAATCCCAATTTTACCCCATTTTCCATAATTTCTCTGCCAGCATCTATCACTTGTTGAGGAACATCATGAACATTTTCATTTCCGGCGTAAAATCCATATTCATTTGTAATTTGGTGAGCCGTACCTAAATATTGAATTCCAAGCTCTTCAGAATATGCATATTGCACACAAAAGTTTTTAACCGCTTCAATTTTTTGTTCAATAATCAAGTTATCCGTTGCATCGCTAGCTTCAAATATTCGCTGTGTAGCCTTTTCTAAATCCTCTTCGTTGTAGCAAATCATCACGCCATAGCCGCCAGCGGTAGGTAAGTCATCTCCTGGTTTAATGACAAATGGAAATGACCAATCTTTAATACGTGCCTTAAAATCATTAATTGAAACAATTTCACGTTCAGGTAAATATTTATGATTTGTCCATTCAGGTATGCGCGCTTTATTATTTAAAGCCACAAATACCTCTTTATCAACAGCGTAACAATCATCAGTTATTACATCTTCGCTATGGATATATTGAAAATATATTTTTTTCTTCTCTTTATTAACAATTTGATTAAAGACTTCTTCATATGTTTCTCGGTTATGAAATTTATAAATATGGCTTGGAATTGATCTTCCCACAATCTCAAATAATTGCTGTAATCTATCAGTAACGCTCGCTTCATGAACAATCATTGGCATTTTATTTGAGATAATCATTTCACGACCTGTTAAAAAGTTCGATTGATGTTCTTCTGGTTTTAACCAAGGATTAGACACGTATGAAGGTCTAGAATTATATACTATTGTCTCATCATATAAATCGCTTAAGGTTAGCGTTGAGTTTTTTGAGTTTTCTGTCATTATTTCGTTTGCCCCTTTATATGAGAATGTTGTTGAACGATCTCATCAAACAATCCCTTATTTTCAATTAATTCCAATCCCATTAGTGCAATGATTTTGGCACCTCGAATTAACGCTTGGTCACCGTGTACACTAGCAGCTGCTTCTCTAAAACGATGCGTATGACCAACTAAATTTCTAGAACCAATCTTCACATGCGGGTGGATGGTAGGTACTATATGACTGACATTACCCGTATCTGTAGAGCCAAAACCAAAATCATCGTGACTCACTTCTTCGCCGACACTTTTCGCATATTTCTCGAAAAGTTCATCAAGCTTAGGCGTTTTTATAAATTCATTAACTCCATTTTGGATTGGTCCAAATTCGTAGTCACAGCCTGTTTGAATTGCTGCACCTCTAGCGATTTGGTTCACTTTTTCCGTTAAAATATCTAACTCTTTACGTGACGTGGCACGCGTATAAAATCTTGCATGTGTAAAATCGGGGATAATATTGGCTGCTTTACCGCCATCTAAGATAACCCCATGAACTCTTTGGTCTTTTTTAATATGTTGTCTAAGTTGAGCTACGCCATTGAAGTAAGAAATCATAGCATCTAAAGCGTTTAATGCCTCGTCAGCATTTTCAGAAGCATGAGCGCTCTTACCGTAAAATTTAATATCTAAGACATCTACAGCCAACGTGTTAATAGTAGGATATGTTTCGTTACCTGGATGTATCATTAAGGCTACATCTATGTCATCAATGACACCTGCTTTAACGTAAGAGGCTTTCGCACTCCCATTTTCCCCACCTTCTTCGGCTGGGCATCCAAGCACAACAACCTTGCCTCCAACGTTATCAACCACTTGCTTTAATGCGATGCCAGCCATCACACTCGCCGTTCCAATAATGTTATGACCACAGGCATGTCCTAAGCCTGGTAATGCATCGTATTCAGCTAAATAACCGATAGTAGGCCCTTCTTTCTCCGAGCTATACGTTGCAATAAATCCTGTCGCATGGCCAGCTATATCATTTTCAATATCAAAGTCATTCTCTTTTAATTTATCTATTAACGTTCTTGATGCGAAAATTTCTTCGTTCCCTAACTCAGGACGTTCATGTATGCGATGACTAATTTCAACATAATCATACTTTTTATTTTCAATATAATCTAAAATCCCTTGTGTATTGCTCATAAATCATAACTCCCTTTTATACTCAATAATTAACCTTACTTTTTAAAAATTAGGTTGTCTTAGTCATTCGTTAAATTGTTCAAAATTAATTATTACCTATTTTATCGGATTTAAAAGAGGTTGTCATTAAATTTTGTCTTATTTACAAAATTTTCTAACAATAATTTAACTACCCGGTTACTCACCTTCTTATTCGATATTTTAAATTGTGAAAAATTGTAAATAAGTAAAACTCTTGTTACAATCAATTTATTGATTTAGCATAGAGTTAAGAGCTATCTAAGGAGGATGTCTTATGACAAAAATGAACGTTGAAAGTTTTAATTTAGATCACACTAAAGTAGTGGCACCATTCGTACGATTAGCTGGCACAATGGAAGGTTTAAATGGCGATGTTATTAAAAAATATGATATTCGTTTTAAACAACCAAACAAAGAACATATGGAAATGCCAGGATTACATTCACTTGAGCATTTAATGGCTGAAAATATTAGAAATCATACTGACAAAGTAGTTGATTTAAGTCCTATGGGTTGCCAAACAGGTTTCTATGTTTCATTTATTAATCACGATAACTATGATGAAGTATTAGATATTATTGAAAAAACATTAAACGATGTTCTACAAGCTACTGAAGTACCAGCTTGTAATGAAGTTCAATGTGGATGGGCAGCTAGCCATTCTCTAGAAGGTGCAAAAGAAATTGCCCAAGAATTCTTAAATAAACGTAACCAATGGAATGATATCTTTGGTGAAAATAAATAATTCTCACTAATAAGTAACTTTATTTAAATAAATTGGAAACTACTCCATAAAAATAACTCGAAGACGATTTCACGCTGTAACAATGAAATCATCTTCGAGTTTTTTATTACGTTCTACGTTTGATATGATTCGTTTGAGTCTATCTTAGCTCTACGAGATTATAATTTTTTAATTAGACCCATTAGTACGAATTGCATAGGTAATCTTGAATATAAAGCCCATTTTGGAACTTGTTTATCACCTAATGGTAATTCTTTACGAGCCATATAAATATTAGCTGGGAACACAGCAAGTAGGAATAGATTCATTCCTTTTTTCAACCAGCTAGCAGGACGTTTAACGAGTAACATCGCTCCGAAGAATATTTCAAAAACGCCTGTAACTAGGACTGCTGTTTTTTGTAATGGTAAATAATCTGGCACAATATTTCTAAATTGACGTTCATTTGTAAAATGAAGTACGCCGGCTGTGCCAAAGCCTAAGCCAAGTAAATATCTCATTAATTTCATTAATGCTCAACTCCCATTTCTTTTAGGTAACTTTTACCGAATTCCGGCAATTCTACGTTGAAATTATCAGCTATTGTAGCCCCAATTGAGCTAAATGTAGTATCTCCTGATAGCTCATGATAATTTTTAACTTTCGGACTAAACATTAGGACAGGGATGTATTCTCTTGTATGATCCGTACCATCTGCAATTGGATCGTTACCATGATCTGCTGTAATGATGACTAAATCATCTTCTTGAAGATTGTCGATAAGTTCTGGTAAACGTTCGTCGAAGTCTTTAATAGCTTGAGCATAACCTTCTTTGTCACGACGATGACCATATAGCGCATCGAAATCTACTAAGTTTAAGAAGCTAATGCCGTTGAAGTCTTTCTTAACCACGTTAATAAGTTGATCCATACCATCCATATTACTTTTAGTACGGATTGCTTCAGTGACACCTTCACCGTCATAAATATCATTAATTTTACCAATGGCAATAACGTCATAATCGTTCTCTTTTAACGTATTCATAACAGTTTTACCGAATGGTTTTAAAGCATAGTCATGTCTATTAGATGTACGTGTGAAGTTTCCAGGCTCGCCGACATATGGTCGAGCAATGACACGTCCAATTAAATATTTAGGGTCTTTCGTTAATTCACGGATCTTTTCGCAAATATCGTAAAGCTCTTCAAGTGGAATGATATCTTCATGCGCCGCAATTTGTAGAACTGGGTCAGCACTAGTGTAGACGATTAAATCTCCAGTCTTCATTTGGTGTTCGCCCAGCTCATCGATAATTGCAGTACCTGAGGCTGGTTTATTTGCAACCACTTTACGGCCTGTCATCTCTTCAATTTCTTGAATTAATTCATCTGGGAAACCGTTTGGATAAACTTTAAATGGTTGCATGATATTTAAGCCCATAATTTCCCAATGTCCAGTCATAGTATCTTTACCCACTGAGGCTTCACTTAATTTTGTATAGAAAGCTCCAGGTTGGTCAACTTTCTTAACTACTGGCAAGTCCTCAATATTACCTAATCCTAAACGTTCTAAATTAGGTAAGTCTTGTTTAAATCCTTCTAATGTATGTTTTAAAGTATGTGAACCTTCATCATTAAAAGCTGCTGCGTCTGGGCCTTCACCAATACCTACTGAGTCCATGACAATTAGATGTACTCTTTTAAATGGTGTAGTCATATTTACCCACTCCTACTCTGTAATTATTTTATGAATTAAAGTCGGTGCTTCGCTATGTTCTTGTATAGTTATGCTTTGGTCAAGTTTATCGATGACATCGTCCACATTCTGACGATTACTATGAATTGTTAGTAAGGGTTCTCCAACTTGAACCGTATCACCAACTTTTTTATGCAACACTATACCTACGCTTAAATCAATCTCGTCTTCTTTTGTTTGACGTCCAGCGCCTAACATCATAGAGGCAACGCCGATTTCATTGGCAATTAATTCAGATACGACACCGTTTGATTTTGCTTTATACTCAATTTTATATTGAGCAGTTGGTAATTTATCAGGGTCGTCTACTACTGTTGCATCGCCACCTTGTTGTTCTAAAAAGACTTTAAATTTAGCTAAAGCCGTGCCATCATTTATGGCATTTAATAATAGTTGGCGTGCTTCATCTAATGTTTTAGCTTGCTCAGCAAGTACTACCATTTGTGAACCAAGTGTTAAGACTAATTCAGTTAAATCTTCTGGGCCTTCGCCTTTAAGCGTATCAATAGCCTCTTTTAATTCTAAAGCATTACCTATAGCGCGACCAAGTGGTTGGCTCATATCTGAAATAATCGCCATTGTATTTCTACCAACATTATTACCGATACTCACCATAGCGTGCGCTAGATTTTCAGCATCTTCTAATGTTTTCATGAAGGCGCCATTACCTGTTTTAACATCTAAAACGATTGCGTCTGCCCCAGCAGCGATTTTTTTACTCATAATAGATGAAGCAATTAATGGAATTGAATTTACTGTGCCAGTAACATCTCTTAAGGCATATAGCTTTTTATCCGCTGGCGTTAAATTTCCAGATTGTCCTATTACAGCTACTTGATTTTCATTAACTAATTTAACAAATTCATCTTCGGAAATTTCGACATGAAAACCTTTAATAGATTCAAGTTTATCAATTGTACCACCTGTATGGCCTAGACCTCGACCACTCATTTTCGCTACTGGAACGCCGACCGCTGCAACTAATGGCGCTAATACAAGTGTCGTCGTATCGCCTACACCACCAGTTGAATGTTTATCTACTTTAATCCCATTAATAAGTGATAAATCAATAACGTCGCCTGAATTTACCATAGCCATAGTCAAATTAGCACGTTCTTTTTCGTTCATATCTTGAAAATATATCGCCATTGCTAAACTAGATGCTTGATAATCTGGAATGTCTCCCTTGGTATAACCATTAATGAAAAATTCAATTTCTTCTTGTGTGAGTGCTTTACCGTCGCGTTTCTTTTCAATAATATCTACCATTCTCATAACTCTGAACCCCTTTCGATTTAAAAGTTATTTCAACTGCTGTGTGATAAGGTTAATAATCGGAGTTAGATTCTAAACCTTGAATAATTTGTACACCAGCGCTAGCACCGATACGTGTGGCACCCGCTTCAATCATTTTATTAAAATCTTCAAGATTACGGACTCCTCCAGATGCTTTAACTTCTAGATCATTCCCCACTGTATCTTTCATTAATTTCACATCTTCTGGCGTAGCTCCCCCACCAGCAAATCCAGTAGATGTCTTCACGAAGTCAGCTCCTGCTTCTTTTGCAAGTTCACAAGCTTTTACTTTTTCTTCGTCAGTAAGTAAGACTGTTTCGATAATTACTTTTACAGTTTTACCGTTAGCAGCGCCTACTACACCTTCGATATCTTTTTGTACGTCTTCATATCTTCCATCCTTGAGCGCACCTACATTAATTACCATGTCTATTTCAGAAGCACCATTCTTAATAGCGTCTTCAGTTTCAAACATTTTAACTTCAGTAGTTGTTGCCCCTAATGGAAATCCAATAACTGTACATACCAATACATCTGAATCTTTTAATTCTTTGGCAGCATAATTTACATGCTTCGGATTGACACAAACCGATTTAAAACCATATTCCTTAGCCTCATCAACAATTTTAGTTATTTGCTCGCGTGTAGACTCAGGCTTTAATAATGTGTGATCAATAAATTTTGCGTAATTCATTATAGCGTCCTCCAATGTGTTGTTTAAATGAAATAATATTCAACTTTAAACTATTTTATATTTAATTTTAATATAGCCCGTTCACTTATATAGTACAAAAATTCGCAAAAAAGTTAAACAAATGTTATCTTAATTTTAAATATGAATGTTAAGGAGAAGATTTTTATGACAAATGGCACACCTCATATTCAACCTAATGGGACAAAAATTGCAAAAACAGTTCTAATGCCTGGAGATCCATTACGTGCTAAGTATATTGCCGAAAACTTTTTAGAAAATGTTGAACAGTTTAATGAAGTTCGAAATATGTTTGGTTACACTGGGACATATAAAGGCAAAGAAATTTCAGTAATGGGTTCAGGTATGGGTATTCCAAGTATTGGGATTTATTCGTATGAACTGTATAATTTCTTTGATGTTGACACAATTATCCGTGTAGGTTCATGTGGCGCATTACAAGAAGATGTTAATTTATATGATGTAATTATTGCTCAAGCCGCTTCAACTAACTCAAATTATGTGGATCAATTTAATATTCCAGGTCATTTTGCACCTATCGCTGATTTTGAGTTAATTACTAAAGCTAAAAAAGTAGCAGATGAAATTGGTGCAGTAAGTCACGTGGGTAATGTGTTATCTTCAGATACTTTCTATAATGCTGATGCAACATTTAATGATAGTTGGCATAAAATGGGCATCTTAGGTATTGAAATGGAATCAGCTGGTTTATATCTAAACGCGCTTAATGCAGGCAAAAAAGCACTAGGCGTATTTACAGTAAGTGATCACATTTTAAGAGATGAAGCAACATCTGCCGAAGAACGTCAAACTTCTTTCACTCAAATGATGGAAATTGCTTTAGAAATTGCTGATTAAAGTCATCGTTAAATAAAAGAGATATTAAAAAAAGGTCGGACAAAATTTTGTCCGACCATCTTATTAGTGTAATTTAATGGTGTTTATTAAATAATACGAAAACGTCTTATTTTCAAAAGTATTTTAATGTAAAAGTACATGTATATAACGTAGTATTGTTGGCGAGACTCCTGAGGGAATAGGATGAGCGTCGAGACCGTGGCTCGACTTGGCAGTAGTTGTCTGAAATGAAGATGCGTTCGATCCTCACTTCCTTCATTTCTAGTCAACCTTGCCGGGGCGGGACTACGAAATCTTAGAAATTGCATTAGATTTCTGTCTCGCTCCCCCAAGGAAATGCGAACCAAACAATACGAAGTATAGATAAAAAAGAGATTGGGATTTATGTCCCAATCTCTTTCTATATAGCTAGCTGTTATTATACTAAATATGATTTAAGCATCCAGTTATGTTTATCTACTGATGTTTGCATACCGATGAACATATCTTCAGATACATCATCTTTAGCGTCACCAGCTACTTCAATAGCAGTTTCTAATTGTTTAGAAATATTTGTTAGATCTTTTGAAAATTCTTCAACCATTTGTTCAGCAGTATAATTTTTACCTGCTTCTTCCACGATAGAAATATCTAAACTTTCTTTTAAAGTACCAACTGGGTTACCACCAATTGCTAAAATACGTTCAGCTAAATCATCAATATATTGGCTAGCTTCATTGTATAATTCTTCAAATTTTTCGTGTAATGAGAAGAAATTAGGGCCTTTAACGTACCAATGGAAATTGTGTAATTTTGTAAATGCTACTGTCCAGTTTGCAACTTGTTGGTTTAATTCTTTTACTACATCTTGTTGAGTCATATGATTCGCTCCTTTAAAATGATTTATTTCTCTTATCTACATTATTCATTATATTATAATTATTATAATCTGTAAACAGAAAAACCACTTTTTATTTATAATCATTATAATCTAATCATTAGAGATTAACGTTAAAAAACAGTCTTTACAACGTATATAATTAGAAAATATTTTCAATAAAGTCTCTTTTATTATCAATTAATAAAGTTTAAATTATCAACTATCAAATAATTTTATCAATTATCCTCGCTCATCATCAATAAAGAATGATTTTTCGTATTCATTAGGCTGGTGCCAATGCGTTTTCCACATTCTATTACGATTGTCAGCAAATAAATTGTAAAAGAAGTCTCTAATTGGACGTGGTACAATTTTAATTAACATGCCTAACCATTTATAATTTGGTAGCGTATTAATCAATGTAGCTATTGCCGTTGATTTATATTCTAAATGGTTCCCTTTTTGTAAGATGACGCTATTTTTATTTTTAGCTTCCGGATACTGTTTGAAGAAGTTTTGCGCAGTTTGTCCTTTTAAAGTCGCAATTTCATAACTTTTTGGTAATCCATGTTGAATCAACCAAATACAACAGTTATAACAATACACACAATTTCCGTCATAATAAATAATTGGCATTCAATGTCACCTTCCTATATATTTCTTGTATATACGTTATATTCCTTTTAACCTATTCTTCTAAACACAAAAGCACTACCAAAAGTCACAATACTATGACTTTTGATAGTGCTTGATACATACATTATTCATGATTTACTTTTACAATACGTGTATATTTTAAGAATTGCTCTGAATATTTCACTTTAAGCTCTTCAAGGCTATCATATGTTACACCTATAATATGCCAGTTAGGATTAAAATGATAATAAGAATCTTTTTCGCGTGACCATTTAACCATATTGCCTTCTTTATTATATCTTGGCAATGTAACTTCATATCCTTCTAAAACGTTAATATAAGTTTGGAAAATATCTGGGTCAATTCTATTGAAATTGTCAATCACTAAATAACTTTTATCATTTTTAGGCATTAATTGTGTAATGAATCCCTCACGGTAGTATAGTGCTCCAGTCTCATTGGGTAAGTATTTACCATATAACATATCTTCTGAAAAATCAGGATGCCCTGTAGTAATGACAGGATTAGCATTAGTTTTTTGTAATAAATTACTTGCTGCTTTTAATCCTTCTTCCCGTTTATCCACTACTAATAAAATAAAAGGTTTAATGGTTTCATCATTGTCTTGGGAAGCAAGTTCGGATTTATTAATGGTTTCAAATGGAGATTTAACGCCATCATTTTCACTCATATCAAGAATTGCGTCATATTGAGTCTGACTCAAACTAGCAATGGCTTGCTTAGCATTTTCTTGTAAAAAATATAAGTTTTTCAGTTTAGGGTGTTTATTTAATGCCCCTAATGTGACAGGAGTAATATCTTTATCGTAGTAAATTTCAATTGCAGTACTATTTGTACGTCCAGCAACTGGCGGTTTTTCATGTATATGACGTGAGACTTCTCCAATACCTACAACAGATTGCTCATTATTTTTATTATAGAAAATAAGATTATCGCCCACTTCTAATTGATTATAGAAATGGTAGCCATTACGTTTAATACCATTATAAGTATGTGTGTAAATAGTGTAATATTCCTTAGGCTCAAAATCCTCACTTTCAGATAAGAAGAAGTAACGAGGAAGTTTTTTCTGGCCTTTACCTAAAGCGACGATAAGTTCGAATTCTTCATGAGTAAGTTGATTGATTAGCGTTTCACGCATATTATTCATACGAAAATCTAATACTTCACTTCTCTTTAGGTAATCAGTTGTTAATGGTTTTAATAGTTCATTAAATTTAAATTCAACTCTAATTTTATTTTGTGCGCCAGTTTGCACACTCGTAATTTCCCCAATACCTAATAATCCGGTATCTGTTTGGACTTGATAAAATATAACTTGATCGCCGGTTTTAGCTTTTTTAAAAGCGCGAAAGCCTTGAGTAGGATTAAACTGGGCTCCTGATTCAAATAATGTAGTTTGTCCTACTAAAGGTTCGTTGTGGTTCCATCTTGTATAACCACAGTTGAGCCAAAAGTAATTCACTTCTTCTACCATAGTAAATCTCCTTTTAATTTCTTAATTAAAGACTAATTCGTGTATGTATAATGAGGTTAGACTAACAGACTTAAATTTGAGCAAAACGAGTGAAGACTATATTTTCTCTCATAGTTATCTAAACATAGGTAAATATCTTAAAACGTTATCGACTTAGTCCACCTGAAATTTAATAAGTTATGCTTTAAATGTTAACATATCAATGCTAGATTAGCTTTTATTTTTCTATTTATTCTATCATATTTTTAAGATACTTTTATTCATAAATTTTAATAATTTCGTCGTTTCAGTTTTCAAAAAAATAGAACAAGTCTTTATAATTCACTTTAGTTCTAAGCTAATTATGAACACTTGTTCTAAATATTATTGATGAGAGACTAATAAACTTCCTAACAAAGGCATTAAATTAATCATAATTCCTCCGAGTTTAAGTAGTCCACTTATCTCTTTGTCTTTAAAAGTAATAATGGCACTTATCATACCAATAATTGAAACTAATCGCGGGATAAATGGCGTGGGGTATTGAGGCATATTGAAGAAAATGCCCGCCCCAGCAATCACACCACAAACTAAAGAAATATATAGAAATTGCTTCATTTGTGACACTCCTAAACTATCTTGTTACTAAACTTCTATTTTTATTACTTTCTCTTAGATGTAACTAATAATTAAGGTAAAATTTCCTTCGAACACACTATCTAAATCTTCAGATGTTAAAATAAAATTCGATCCTTTTTCAATTTCGAAAATTTCGCCATCAGTAATAATATGACCTTCTCCTTCTAAAACGGAGACCAAGCAAAACTCTCTAGGTTTCATGTAATTTAACGTTCCATCTATTTCCCACTTAACCATAGTAAAAAAGTCATTTGATACGATATGGCTACATTTATGATTTTCAATAATTTCATTTTCAGGACTTATATTAGGTATGTCCGCTGTAAACTGAATTACATCTAGTGCCTTATCAATATCAAGCGTAGGGTTATCACTACGTTGACGGTCGTAATCATACAATCTATAGGATATATCTGATGACTGCATCGTTTCATACACCATTACACCAGCACCAATTGAATGAATCGTGCCTGCTGGAACAAAATAAAACTCACCTGGTTTCACTTTAATCGTTCTTACTGATTGCAATAAATCATCTTGGTCTAGTTGTTGTTGCAAGTCTTCTCTACTATCGATAGACGTTCCCATAATAATTTCAGCATCTTCTTGTGCATCAATAATATACCAACATTCTGACTTACCATATTGGCCGCTTTCATATTCATATGCATAAGAATCATCTGGATGAACATGAATGGATAATGGTTCATTTGCATCTACTATTTTGCATAACAAAGGAAAATCTTTGCTCGGAAAATCACCAAACAATTCTCTATGATTTTGCCATACTTGGTCGAGTGTTTGGCCGGCATAGGTCCCATTTGTAATGACATTTTTTCCATTAGGGTGCGCTGATATCCCCCAACATTCTCCAGTATGTTGGCTTGGTATATCATAATTAAATCGAGTTAATTTGTTACCGCCCCAAATTTTTTCATGAAAAATAGGCTTTAAAAATAACGGCATAGTTGCACCCCCTGAAACCGGTTATAGCTTTATTCTTTATTTTTAAAGTTTATTTAAATTTTCAACTTAAGTATGTATATTAAATAACGTTACTTTCTGACTTGTCATTTGAATACTGATAAGTCGTCTTTTAGCTCTAAAAAAATATAAGATTTATTCATTAATAAAATTTCTCATAACATTATTATATCAATTTTTATATCTCATTAATAGAAACTATTACTATAATAACAAGAAAGCGGAACAGAAATCTAATATGAGTTCGTAGATTTCATTGTTCCGCCTTGGCATATGCCATAGAATTTATTAATTTATTCAAAACGTGATAGTGCGTCTTGAACCGTATATTCACCCGCTACAACTTGGAATTCTTGATTGTGATATTTATCTTTTGTAGTTACAACTTGTTTTAAGACACTAGCAACATCTTCTCTTGGAATAGATCCTCTACCTTCGAAATAAAGGTCCGCTTCAATTTTTCCTGTGCCTTCTTCATCTTGTAACATGCCTGGATGTACAATTGTATATGTTAGATTTGATTCTCTTAAATGATTATCGGCATAATGTTTTGCGATAGTATAAGGTTTTAAATCACCACTTGGATCAAATGCTTCACGTCTTGAATCGTAAGTTGATACCATAACAAAGTGATTTACATTGGCTTTTTTACTTGCTTCAATTGCTTTTACCGCTCCATCTAAATCAACGATAATTGTTTTATCAGCACCAGTACTACCGCCAGAACCTACTGAAAAGATAATTTTATCGAAGCCATTGAATTTTTTAGTTAAGTCTTCAATTCCATCAGTTTCAACATCGATTAAAGTTGCTTTAACATCTTGACCTTTTAACTGTTCTACTTGTTCTTCCTTACGTACGCCTGCAGTAAAATCGACGTTATCTGCTTTTAATTGCTGAACTAATTTAGAACCTACGCCACCATTAGCGCCTATTACTAAAATACTCATAATTTAACGACCTCCTCATTTTTATCCTAAAGGTTACATACCACATTTAATTTCCCTTAAACTTAACTATAACTTTGACATACCTTAAAAGTTACTATATATTAATATATGAAAATATATTCATATATTAATGAGAGGGAATTATTATGAAAAATCATTTTTCCGAAGAAATAGAAGATCAAACATTAATACATGTAACTGAAATCTTTAAAGCATTAAGTGATTACAATAGATTAAGAATTGTGGAATTGTTACAAGATGGCGAAGCAAGCGTGGGTCACATTACGCATTCTCTAGATTTAACTCAGTCAAATGTCTCTCACCAGCTTAAGATATTAAAACAAGCACAAATTGTTAAGGCTTCAAGACAAGGTCAATCTATGATTTATTCCATTGATGACACTCACATTTCTAATCTATTTAAACAAGCCATTTCACATGCTACACATCTAAGAGGTGAATTTTAATATGTCAAATCATGCACACGCACATCATCACGTACATACGAATAATAAAAAAACATTAGCCATTTCTTTTGCGATTATCGGTTTATTTATGATTGTCGAAATTATTGGAGGCTTTATTGCTAATAGCTTAGTTTTATTATCTGACGGTCTGCACATGTTTAGCGATACTGTTTCACTTGGCGTCGCGTTAATTGCTTTCGTGTATGCTGAAAGAAATGCGACGACTACTAAAACATTTGGTTATAAACGCTTTGAAGTGCTTGCAGCCCTCTTCAACGGGGTCACATTATTTGTTATTAGCATCATTATTATTATTGAAGCCATTAAACGATTCTTTGTTCCGTCTGAAGTACAATCTACTGAAATGTTTATTATTAGTGTCGTCGGATTAGTAGTTAATATTATCGTTGCTTTAATAATGTTTAGAGGCGGAGACACCTCTCATAATTTAAATATGCGTGGTGCTTTTATTCATGTCCTTGGCGATTTATTAGGTTCGGTGGGCGCTATTATTGCTGCATTGTTAATTTGGGGCTTCAATTTCACGATAGCTGATCCGATTGCTAGCATACTAGTCTCTTTATTAATTTTGAAAAGTGCTTATGGTATCACCATGTCATCTTTAAATATTTTAATGGAAGGTACACCGGCAGACATCGATTTGGACAAAATTATAAATGCGATTATGAATCATAAAGAAATTCAAAATGTGCATGATTATCATGTTTGGACTATTTCTAATGACATGAATGCACTAAGTTGTCATGCGGTCGTTAGCCCATCACTCACTGTTGATAAATGCGAACATGTTTTAGAATCTATTGAACATGATCTGCTACATTTAAATATTCAACATATGACAATCCAACTTGAAACACCTAAGCATAATCATGATGAATCCATTTTATGTTCAGGCGTTCACCATCATCATGACGACCATCACCATCATTAATATTAAAAGCCGATTGGAGTTAACAATGCTCCAATCGGCTTTACCTATATTATAAGAAATTATCAAAAATAAATTGTTTTGCTGGTACTTGCTTTTCTTCAAACCCTTGAAGATATTCTTCATTGTCATACGGAAGTTTAACTCTTTCTACTGAGCAACCATTTTCAGTGATAGTGACTATGCCATACACTGCATTAGCCCCGTTATTAAGCCCTACAGCTCCTGGGTTAAAATAAATTGTTTCATTGTCATCGTATAAATGGAGTTGATGATTATGTCCGAAAACAATTAAATCCGCTTCTTTGTCTTTAAATAAGTCAATTATCTCTTCTTTACTATTGCTAACAATTGGACTGAACGGTTGATCTTCAATTCCACTATCTAATTTATCATTTTCAATTTCATAATGGATAAATAATATTTTTTTACCGCAGATTGTTTTTTCAATATATCTAGGAAGAAGATTAATTTGATCATAATAGTCTTCGTCCATATGACTTTCAATCCATTGATGATGCTCATAGAACTTATCTTTTAAATCTTCAGGATAAGGAGTGTCATTTACGAGTGACATGACCGCTTCATCATGATTTCCAGCAATAATTTCCATATCATCACGATCAAAAATTAAATCTAATACTTTGTTTGTTTCATGACCGATTCCAATATTGTCCCCTAAGTTATAAATCTTATCGATATCTTCTCTATTATCAATATCGTCTAAAACGGTTTGTAACGCATCAAAATTACCATGTACATCTGTTATAATCGCAAATTTCATGATGATGCCTCCTTTCAAATTTTAATCATTAGCATATTTTAACACTTAATTCACCAATATGTTAGATATTGTTTTAAAAAAATCATAAATTTTGATATTGTATTTATATTACAGAAAAGGAGTGCTTATCTTTGTTCAAATATCATAGTTCGGCATTAAAAAATGCTATGTCGCAAATTTTAAAGACTATTCTTTTTAGTATAGTAAGCTTTATAGTCGTATTTGCGGTTTTTGTTGTTGCTAAAACAATCTTTATGCAGTACTTTATGCAAATGCAACTAGCAGCGCAATTACAACAGTCACCAGGTTCATACTTATTTATAATGATATTAGCTCTACTCATAGGGTTATTATTCTTCATATTTGCAGGTTACCAATTACTTGCTGGCGCAATTAACGTTATCGCTAAAGCTGTTAAAAAAGAAAAAGTTCAATTTACTGATTTATTTTTCGCCTTTAAAAAAGGTAAATATGGCAAAAGCATTATTTTAGCGCTTATTTCAATAGTAATCTTTGTAATTATGTACTTACTTATTATGGCTTTAAACTACTTATTTAACCTTGCACTTACGCCATTATTTACTTCTGTTCAATCAGCAGTAAGTTCATCAGATAATGCTATCGCTATCTTATTAACAGTGCAAATTATTCTGGTAGTTATTATGGGCTTAATCACATCATTAGTATCTTGGTTCTTCTTTATATTAATGATTAATTATACAGTATCATTAGCTCAAGATGGCCATTCAAAAGCGTTAGATCATTTCAAAGATGGTTTCAAAGGTATCAAAAATGGACATAAAACGTGGTTAAAATTCTTTATTGCAGTAATCTTGCTTAATTTAATCATTATCCTTATTACTCAACCACTTGGTACATTAATTTCAATGGCAACTGGTAATATGTCTCAAAAAGTTGCGCAAGTCATCTTATATGTCGCTCAAATTGTTATCGTTATTTTACGCTTCATTCTATACTATATTATTATAATGGGTATCGTTTATTACTTCGTAAAACGTGGTGAAAAGTTAAATCCAACTTCTAAAACTAAGAAAAAAGGCAAAAAAGCTAAACACGATGTAGAAGAAAATAAAGATACACTAACTAATAACGAAGCAAACAATCGTACTACTAAAACGTCATCTAGCGTTAAAGATGATGTTCACACTAAAGCAAGTGATGCAACTGATAAAGCAAAACATTATTCTGATGATGTTAAAAATCAAGTTGATAATCATATGAATAAAGATAAATAGAATATAAAAGATTAACTTAAATGAATATCCCTCAAATGATAACTTAAAAGATCATTTGAGGGATATTTTTAATTTGCTTTTAGGTAAAATTAGTTCGGACTAGTTATTTCAAAAATTTATCTTCTAAATACAATGCTGCCCCGTCTTCTTCATTAGTAAACTGTGTGGCTTCATCTGTAATAGCTTTAATTTCCGGTCTAGCATTACTCATTGCTACACTATAACCACCAAAGGCAAACATTGCTCTATCATTGTCACTATCGCCAATGACAAGTGTCTCCTCTTGTTTAATTCCAAAGTGATCAATCATTTCTTTAATACCTGTACCCTTATCAGTGTTATACGCCATTGTTTCAGCATTGAAACGTGATGAGTTTGATACACTAATATTTAATAACACTTGATTTTGAATTAGTTCATCTCTAAAGTTAGTAATCTTCTCTAAGTTAGTAGTAAATAAGTAAATTTTAGCATAGTCATCTTCAGGAATGTCGTCTCGCCAATTAATCTTCCCTGCCATAGCATCTAAACGTGATTTCCATTCACTCTCACTAACATTATTCGGAGGTGTTGCTCCTTGTATCATATTATCCATCCATGGGTAATCTTCTTTTAGTGAAATTCTAGTTTTATCAAATGGGAATACTTCATAATAAATTTCTTGTTGTTGAGCTAAAGATACAATGCGCTTCACATTTTCTGTAGTTAAACTATGTTTAAATAGATTGTTATCATTAATTTCTCCGCTTGTACCGTTAGAACTTATAATTCCATCAACTTCGAAATTTTCAGGAACTAAGTTATGGATTTCAGAATATGAGCGTCCTGTAGCTAGAAATACTTTATATCCTTTTTCTCTTAATTGATCAATGACAGATTTAGTTTTATTAGATGCTTTATTATCTTCATGCAAGATTGTACCATCCATATCTAAAAATATTGCTTTTATATGTTCTAATGTCATCTTTGTCTTCTCCTTTACTTATCTTTCTTAAAATTGTGGCACTATTTGACTAAAAGTGCAATTACAATATTATTTTAAAATAAACTAATTTTTCTAAAACCAAAATAGGTGCAACACTAAAGACTATATTTAACACTCACTTATTAATTTAGATAAAAAAAGCCTAGAGCATTGATTAAATGCCCTAGACCTTTAGTTAAAACAATATTATTCAACTGTAACAGATTTAGCTAAGTTACGTGGTTTATCTACGTCTAAGCCTCTGTGTAATGCTGCATAGTAGGCAATTAATTGCATAGTAACTACTGAAACTAATGGTGTTAATAATTCATGAACGTGAGGGATAACGTAAGTGTCTCCTTCTTTCTCTAAACCTTCCATAGAGATGATACATGGGTTAGCACCACGAGCTGCTACTTCTTTAACGTTACCACGAATTGATAAGTTCACATTTTCTTGTGTAGATAATGCAATGACAGGTGTTTGATCTTCAATTAAAGCAATTGTACCGTGTTTTAATTCGCCACCTGCAAAGCCTTCAGCTTGAATATATGAAATTTCTTTAAGTTTCAATGAACCTTCTAAACTTACGTTATAGTCCATTGTACGTCCGATAAAGAATGCATTGCGTGTAGTTTCTAAGAAATCTTTAGCAATTTGTTCCATTTTAGGCGTATCATCAACGATTGTTTCAATCGCTGTAGTAACTTTAGCTAATTCTCTAAGTAGGTCGATATCATTATCGCGACCATGCGCTTGAGCAACTACTTGAGATAAGATAGATAATACAGCAATTTGAGCAGTATATGCTTTAGTAGAAGCAACTGCGATTTCTGGACCAGCATGTAATAGTAATGTGTGATCCGCTTCACGTGATAATGTTGAACCTGCTACGTTTGTCACTGTTAATGATTTGTGACCTAATTTGTTTGTTTCAACTAATACAGCACGGCTATCTGCTGTTTCACCTGATTGTGAAATATAGATGAATAATGGTTTTTCAGATAATAAAGGCATGTTATATACGAATTCTGAAGCTACATGTACTTCAGTAGGTACGCCAGCCCATTTTTCAAGGTATTCTTTACCAACTAATCCAGCATGGTAACTTGTACCTGCAGCAATGATGTAAATACGATCCGCCGCCGCTACATCTTTAACGATTTCTGGATCAATTTTTAAATCGCCATTATCATCTTCATATTCTTGGATAATACGACGCATTACTGCTGGTTGTTCGTTAATTTCTTTTAACATGTAATGATCATAAATACCTTTTTCAGCATCTGATGCATCGATTTGTGCAGTATATATGTCACGATCTTGAACATTTCCTTCTTGATCTTTAATCGTAACGCTATCTTTTTTAACAATTACAATTTCATGGTCATGAATTTCTTTGTATTTATTAGTTACTTTAATCATTGCTAAAGCATCTGATGCGATAACATTGAATCCTTCGCCTACACCAACTAATAATGGTGATTTATTTTTAGCAACATAAATAATATCGTTGTCTTGATTGTCTAGTAATCCTAAAGCGTATGAACCATGTAATAATGATACTACTTTAGTAAATGCTTCTTCAGTTTCTAAACCTTCATTTGAAAAGTGTTCAACTAATTGAACGATAACTTCAGTATCTGTTTCAGATTGGAATGTTACATCTGATAAATATTCATTTTTTAACTCTTCGTAGTTTTCGATAACACCATTATGAACTAATGTAAAACGTTCATTAGTTGATTGGTGTGGATGAGAGTTGACTGTACTTGGCACACCGTGTGTTGCCCAACGAGTGTGACCGATACCAACGTGTCCATCAGTATCGTTATTGTCTGCAACGCCTCTTAATTCAGCAATACGACCTTTTTCTTTGAATACTGTAGTACCTTCATCGTTTGCTACAGCAATACCAGCAGAGTCATAACCTCTGTATTCTAATTTTTCTAAACCTGACAATAATAATTCTTTGGCATTATCATACCCAATATATCCTACAATTCCGCACATAAAATTTCCCTCCATATTTAATGGCTATAATAATTTTATCTGTTATATAAAATTATTATTTTACTTGATAAGAGATTCTAGAGTTGTTTAATAAAATTTAGTTATACTTTAATTTAAATCTCTAACTTCCTTACCCTATTTAACCATTTTTAGTTCTATAAAATTTATTTATTATAGGCATTCTTATTATTTTTGTGCATTTAGTCACCTAAATGTTTTAATTAATAAGCTTACGAATGTGCCTTCATCCGGAATAGCACCCGCCGATATATTCGATGACTATTCTCCTCGTCTGCAATTTAAATGGATAATCTATAAGAATTCTCATATTTAATCCTTAATGATTGATACACCAATTAATTGCCCTGGCGCTTTAGTTATTTATTTATTTTTCCTCCTTTCAATATTATTTATTTTACACTTTTCAAACAAACGAATGCAAATACTTTCACATTTATTTTATATTTTTTTAAACAATATGCGGTATATAACTATATTAAATGATTAACTGATTGAAATTATTATATTTTTTGAAAACCAAAAAGTAAATTTAGTTTATATGTAAGCGTTTTTATATAATAAAAATAGAAGTCGTCCTGATAAAAATGGAGAAAATAAAGCTCGAACGCACAATCATTTCAGACGACTATAGACAAAAATAAAGGCTGAGTCATTTATATATAAACGACTCAGCCTTCTCTATTTCTAAATAATTATTCTAATCCCATTTTTTCCTCAACTACATTAGCAATACGTTGAGCGTAATCTTGTGCTTTTTCATCTGTAGCTGCTTCCACCATTACACGTACTAATGGTTCTGTTCCTGAAGGTCTAACTAAAATTCTTCCTTCACCATTCATTTCTGTTTCAACTTCATTCATCACTTGTTTAACATCTTCATTTTCTTCAACGTGATGTTTGTCAGTAACTTTAACATTAATTAATGATTGAGGATATTTTTTCATTTGTGCTGCTAATTCACTTAAAGGTTTACCAGTCATTTTAATTACTGCAGCAAGTTGCACGCCAGTAAGCAAACCGTCGCCTGTAGTATTATAATCCATCATAACAATATGGCCTGATTGTTCGCCACCTAAATTGTAATTTCCACGACGCATTTCTTCTACAACATATCTGTCGCCAACTTTGGTTTTGTTAGATTTAATACCTTCATTTTCAAGTGCTTTATAGAAACCTAAGTTACTCATTACAGTAGATACAATCATATCATTATTTAATTCATGATTTTTATGCATTTCACGACCAATAACGAACATGATTTGGTCACCATCAATAATGTTTCCTTTTTCATCAACGGCAATCAAGCGATCTCCATCTCCGTCAAAGGCTAAACCAAAGTCGCTTTCAGTTTCTAATACTTTTTCAGCTAATAATTCAGGATGTGTTGAGCCACAATTATCATTAATATTATAGCCGTCAGGACTGCAACCTATAGTTTCTGTGTCAGCTTCTAAATCGCCAAATAAGAATGGAGCTAGTGCTGATGTTGAGCCGTTTGCACCATCTAATGTAATTTTTAAGCCTTCTAAATCTACATCAATTGTAGACTTTAAGTAACTTAAGTATTTTTGAGCACCTTCATAATAATCTGAGAAGTGTGCAATTTCTTTACCTTCTGGTCGAGGTAAATCTGGGTTCTCTTGATCAAGTAATACTTCAATTTCATTTTCTTGATCATCTGATAATTTAAAACCATCTCCACCAAAGAATTTAATACCATTGTCTGCGACTGGGTTATGTGAAGCTGAAATCATCACGCCTAATTCAGCGCCCATTTCACGTGTTAAATACGCTACTCCTGGAGTAGATATAATACCTAAACGCATAACCTCTGCACCAATTGAAGCTAAGCCGGCGATTAAAGCTGATTCTAACATTTCGCCTGAAACACGTGTATCTCTACCTACTAATACTCTAGGTCTTTGTTCTCCTTTATTATGCGCTAATACGTAACCGCCATAACGACCTAGTTTAAATGCTAATTCAGGTGTCAATTCTTTGTTAGCAACACCTCTAACTCCATCAGTACCGAAATATTTTCCCATTTTTAATACTCCTTTATATAATGTGTATTTATTTCAAATTAATATATGCTGTTACTTCTTCAGGTTCAGTTTTTTTAACGTTACTAGGTAACTTTAAATCCACTTTTTTCTCGGTTGATTCAGTGACATCATCTAAGTCGACTGTTCCTTCAATTTCATTTACATTTTGTAATTCATCTCTATTACCATATAGTTCTATTTCTTTATCAGCTAAAGTAATGTCATCTAAGCTTTTGTTATTAGGTAGGCTACCCTTTGTATGAACTTTGACATCAACTTTTTTGCTATAAGGTTCTAATTGCACATTCAACTTTACTTCGTCTGGTTGTACTTTAACATCTAATTTGTTGAGCTGCTTATCGAAGGCTATCACATCTGCTACATCTGAAGTATCTTCACTTATTTTAGTAGCATCTTTGTAGGCAGCCTTTAAATACGCAATCTTATTTAGTTGTTCTTTACCCCCTGTGACTTTAACAGAATCAGGTTCGACGGAACTATGTTTAACTTTATAATCTGGGTCAATGTCATTTTTACTGATATCTGCTTGAACATGCATCGTTTTTGTCTTTTTATTTTCTAAAGTAACATAAGCTCGCTTAGGCTTAACATTATAATTAATGTCGTTACTAAGACCTTTAAGAACATAATCTTCTTTATAGTTACCTGCCTTAGCATTGGATAAATCAACGACAACTTTTATATCATCAGCGTCTTCAATTTTTAATAGCTTAGACTGTGGTCCTGAAATTGTAACATTAACTGTATCAGGTGCTTTAGTAACATGAAGATTTTTAGAGTCATACAGTATCTCAACTGGAACATCTTCTATAGTTTTAGAGGAGTTCTGTGATAAATTATCATTACTAAAAACATTACCAAATACATTATTAACAGATAAATAGAAAAATATAGCTAATATTAAAGCTATAAATCTAAGCCCCCACTTACTCTCAAGCATGTTATTTCACACCTTTCTTTTGAAAGTGCGTTCCAAACCAATGTTCAGCCAATAATTCTTCAAATACCTCTGTAGAAATATCTCTTCTTAATTTACCATCAAATGTAACTGAAATAGATCCTGTTTCCTCTGAAACTACTATTGTGAACGCATCTGACACTTCCGAGATACCAACGGCCGCTCTATGTCGAGTACCTAAACTTTTAGATATTTTAGCACTATCTGACAAAGGTAAATAACTTGCTGCACTAGCAATCTTAGAATTTTGGACTATCATTGCCCCATCATGTAAAGGCGTATTTGGAATAAAAACATTTATCAATAATTCTTGAGATATTTCAGAATTCATTGCAATACCTGTTTCAATATAATCCTGCAGGCCTGTTTCTTTTTCGAAAACGATAAGCGCGCCAATACGTCTTTTAGCCATGTATTGCACAGCTTTGGATACCGCTTGAATCAACTTCTCTTCATCATGACTGTAAGTATTAGTATACCGTTTAAATAAACTTCCACGCCCTAACTGTTCAAGCGCGCGTCTGATTTCCGGTTGGAATATAACTATAAGCGCTAACACTCCCCATTGGATAACAATATCAAATAATTTAGAGGTAGCAGTTAAGTTTAGAATTTTACTCACTTGTTGCCCAATTACTATAAATAAAATACCTTTAAGTAACTGTATAGCTTTGGTTCCCTTAAATACAGTTATGAGAAGATAAAGGACATACCATACAATAAGTAAATCTAGTACACTTGTGATAATTTTTAATGTACTCAGATTATCAAAAAAGTTGGAAAAATCCATAACATCTCCTCCGAATATATTTTTCCATAGACATAATTATACCAATGATAACTATAACTGTCATATGAACAAATAAATTGTATTAAAAAAAATGCTTTGAATAAAGACATTTATACAAAATAAATAAAAAAAAGCACCCCATATAGGAGTGCTAATGAGTGAGCCATAGAGGATTCGAACCTCTGACCCTCTGATTAAAAGTCAGATGCTCTACCAACTGAGCTAATGGCTCTAATGGCTGGGCTAGCTGGATTCGAACCAGCGCGTGACGGAGTCAAAGTCCGTTGCCTTACCGCTTGGCTATAGCCCATTATTAAAATGGTGGAGGGGGGCAGATTCGAACTGCCGAACCCGAAGGAGCGGATTTACAGTCCGCCGCGTTTAGCCACTTCGCTACCCCTCCGACATATAAATGGTGGAGAATGACGGGATCGAACCGCCGACCCTCTGCTTGTAAGGCAGATGCTCTCCCAGCTGAGCTAATTCTCCAACAAAATGGTGACTCCTACGGGACTCGAACCCGTGTTACCGCCGTGAAAGGGCGGTGTCTTAACCGCTTGACCAAGGAGCCATGGCTCCGCAGGTAGGATTCGAACCTACGACCGATCGGTTAACAGCCGATAGCTCTACCACTGAGCTACTGCGGAATAATATGAATTGCCTGGCAACGTCCTACTCTAGCGGAACGTAAATCCAACTACCATCGGCGCTAAGGAGCTTAACTTCTGTGTTCGGCATGGGAACAGGTGTGACCTCCTTGCCATTGTCACCAGACAAGTGAATG
>NZ_JABTXV010000005.1 GCF_016238465.1 Staphylococcus caledonicus | reverse complement strand
CCACGTGTTACTCACCCGTCCGCCGCTAACGTCAAAGGAGCAAGCTCCTTATCTGTTCGCTCGACTTGCATGTATTAGGCACGCCGCCAGCGTTCATCCTGAGCCAGGATCAAACTCTCCATAAAAAATTATGATGTTTGATTAGCTCATAATACTAAATAATGTTTGTAACATTTAAGTTACTTATTGGAATTAACGTTGACATATTGTCATTCAGTTTTCAATGTTCATTTCAAACAGTTACATTTATTAATTATATCAACAATCAATATATTTTGTCAAGAACTTTTTTCTTTTTATTTAATCGAAAATTTATCTCTTCAAAACTCAATTGATTATTTCAACAAATAATATCTTATAATGTTTTGTTTTTATTTTCAATAGTCAAAATTACACTTTCTTAACATTAAGTTAAAAAACTTAATCATCCGTTTCAAAAATGTTTCTTTCGTTTTTGACGACTTTTACATAATAGCAAGTTTGTAATTGAACGTCAATCATTTATTATATAGAATTATGTTTAATTTTATACATCAAATGTATTCTTTAACGTTTAAGAGTATTATTTATATGAAATATATTAAATTATGAGCCTCTTTTACTATAAAGCCAGGTAAATAATAGATTAGAAATATTAATTATTTGTAATTTACTCATCCCTTTAGCAAATGTAAAGGTAATTATTACCTTAATCATTTTAATAACTCACTGTATTATAATCTCCCTTTTTAGCTAAGCACTAAAGTCCCTCAATTTAGTTTTATTCATCTTACTTTATTCTCTTATTTAATTAAAGTTATTTTATGATCATTCAATTTATATTTCTTAACCACTATTAATATTCTAAACTTACACTTTTATCTATTGTAAAAAGAAAAAACACAATGGATTTTTTAATCCATTGTGTTGCCGATTTAAATTTACTTCATTATTATTCTTCTTTATCTCTGCATTCTTTACATATTCCATATATTTCCATACGGTGATGTGTTACGTCAAATTCCGTAATATGTTGAGCAAGCTGTTCAACTTCATCCAATTGTGGATAATGGAAATCGACAATCTTGCCACATTTCTCACAAATAACGTGATAATGATTATGTGTATTAAAGTCAAATCGACTTGATGAATCTCCATATGTTAACTCTTTAACAATACCGATATTTTTAAACACTCTTAAATTATTATAGATCGTCGCAACACTAATATTTGGAAAATCAGGTGAAAGTGCTTGATAAATTTCATCCGCTGTTGGATGTGAATGAGAAGTAATTAGAAAACGAATAATTGCTTGTCTTTGTGGTGTGATTCTTACTCCTGCTTTTCTAAGAGCTGCAATTGATTCTTCAAGTTCATGTTCTATAGATTCTATCTCCGCACTCATTATGTTCACCATCTTTCTACATAAGAATTATTATTACTTTATACTAATATAACTGTTTAGAAAGCTTAATGTCAATAAGTACGCTAGTATTCTACTAATATCCCTTATCAAGATCGACTAAATTCTCATTTACGCCCTCGTTATTGAGAAAATCATTCAAGTTTCTTTCAAATATCTTTGTGGAATCCTTTTTAATATTGTCATCATTTCCAGTTATGTGTGCAGTTATTGTTACATTTTCAATATCATAAAGAGGATGTTCTGGTGGTAAAGGTTCATTTTCAAAAACATCTAAATACGCATGTCGGATAGTTTTATTTCTTAATACCTCTAAAATAATCTCTTCATCTACTATTGTTCCTCTACCAACATTAATAAATAATGTCTCACTATCCATACGTTCAAAGTGTTCTTTATTTAATAAGTGATAAGTCTCCTTTGTTTCAGGCAACGTATTAATGATAATATCCGCTTCACTTTGACTTAGAACTTTATCTAATTCTTCTATTTTATATATTTGATTAAAGTCTTTCTTTTCTTGCCCTGATTTGCTAATACCAATAATTTCTACTTTAAAGGGTTGTAATAATCTTGCAGCTTCTTGTGCTAATGCGCCAGTTCCTAAAAATAACATTTTTGCTCCGCTTAGGCGTCTTCCTGTTAATTTTGAATCATAGATATGATTTTGTTGGTTGTCATATGATGTACGCATTTTTTTATAATCATCTAAGATGAACGCTAATATAAATTCAGATAGTTGCTTAGCTTGAACGCCCCTACTATTGGTTAAGATTATATTTCTCTCTTTTATATATTCTAATGGTAGGTTATTTACACCCGTAGCGTACCAAGCTATCCATTTTAATTTCGGACATTCTTGTAGAAAAGCTTTATCGACTTTATCGTCATAGCCTATCAAGATGTCTAATGTATTTTTTAAATGTTTTGGTATTTCACTAGCTTTTTTAAAGAAAGAAAACTCCAATTCTGGATATTTGTTAATGAGATATTTCTCTATATCGCCTAATCGTTTTAAACTAACAATTTTCATAGTTCTCACCCCAATATTTGTTTCAAGATTTCCATTTGTGTTTTTACTTTAACTTTCTCAATAACATCAATGATATACCCTTCTTCATCAATTACAAATGTGGTACGCACAATTCCCATGCTTTCTTTACCAAATGAACGTTTAAGTTGATACACGCCCATTTCTTTAGAAAAGTGGTAATCTTCATCAACCAATAAATCAAAATTCAAATCATTTTTCTCAATAAAATTTTGGTGCTTTTTCTTAGAATCTCCACTTATGCCAAACACTTTAACGTTTAAATCATTAAAATTTGATAAGTTATCTCTAAAATCGCACGCTTCTGTAGTACAAGTCGGCGTGTTATCACGTGGATAGAAGTATAAAATAGTATTACCACCTTTAATTGTATCGTTTGTAATCCAATCGCCTTGTTGGTTCTCTAGTTTAAATGTTGGTAATTTATCGCCCTTTTTTAACATTGTTTCACCTATTTCTTAATATTGTTAGTTATATGATACGATAGTAATGAATATTATTAAAATAAGAGAGGTTGATAATAAATGAATTTCACAGAGAGTGAACGTCTCCAAGAATTATCTAATGAATATATCTTAGGTGGAGTAAACTCACCTTCACGTTCTTATAAAGCAGTTGGTGGCGGAGCACCAGTCGTTATGCGAGAAGGACACGGAGCTTATTTATATGACGTAGATGGCAATAAGTTTATTGATTACTTACAAGCTTATGGCCCTATCATTACTGGCCATGCCCACCCTCACATTACTGAAGCTATTCAAGATCAAGCAGCTAAAGGTGTTCTTTACGGTACACCAACAGAATTAGAAATTGAATTTAGTAAAAAATTACGTGAGGCTATTCCCTCTTTAGAGAAAATTAGATTTGTAAACTCTGGAACTGAAGCAGTCATGACAACTATTCGTGTTGCACGTGCGTACACTAAACGTAATAAAATTATAAAATTTGCTGGCTCATACCATGGTCATTCCGACTTAGTATTAGTGGCTGCCGGTAGTGGTCCTTCACAATTAGGTTCTCCAGACTCAGCGGGCGTTCCTGAAAGTGTTGCTAAAGAAGTTATCACTGTGCCATTCAATGATGTTGAATCTTATAGAGAAGCTATGAAACATTGGGGCGATGAAGTAGCTGCAGTATTAGTAGAACCTATCGTAGGTAACTTTGGCATGGTAGAACCTCAACCAGGATTTTTAGAAGAAGTAAATAAAATAACACATGATTATGGAGCATTAGTGATATATGATGAGGTAATCACTGCCTTCCGCTTCCATTACGGAGCTGCACAAGACTTATTAAACGTCTACCCAGATTTAACAGCTTTCGGGAAAATTATTGGTGGTGGCCTTCCAATTGGAGGATATGGCGGACGCCAAGATATTATGGAACACGTTGCACCTCTAGGTCCAGCATATCAAGCAGGTACAATGGCTGGTAACCCTTTATCAATGAGAGCCGGTATTGCCCTATTAGAAGTTCTTGAACAAGATGGCGTATATGAAAAGTTAGATGCCCTTGGTAAACGTCTAGAAGATGGATTAAATAGATTAATCGAAAAACACAATATTACTGCTACAATTAATAGAGTTTATGGATCATTAACACTTTATTTCACTGATGAACATATTACTCATTATGAACAAGTTGAGAATTCAGATGGGGAAGCATTTGGAAAATTCTTCAAACTTATGTTGCATCAAGGTATTAATTTAGCACCTTCTAAATTTGAAGCATGGTTCCTTACAACTGAACACACTGAAGAAGACATCGACAAAACGCTTGAAGCTGCCGACTACGCATTTAGCCAAATGAAATAATTGGTCGAAAGCTTTTAAAGTCTGTCATCTTAGAATTCAACGTCAAAATAATCTACTAAATTGTTAACTTTAAATAGTATCTCAATTTAGTAGATTTCTTTATTTCTTCAATATAAAACTTGTATAGGTTCTTATTTCAAGTGTATACTAAATTCAATGTTATTAACTATAAATAAATTTTAAAGGAGCGTTATAGTTGAGGCTAGGAGCTCGTATACTTAAGACTGGTATTGCAATCATCCTCGCTTTGTTCATAGCTTCTTTCTTACCTGATAATGTCGGTTTGAAATCTGTAGCAGGGATTAGTGCGATTGTAGCAATGCAACCTAATATTTATCGCTCTATTAAAACAATCTCCGAACAAGCTACAGGTAACGTCATTGGCGCTATTCTCGCAGTTGTTATGGTCACTATATTTGGTAAAAATATAGTTATCATGGGTGTAACTGTCATTCTATTAATCGCCATTTTATACAAGTTGAATTTAGCACATGTAGCTACATTAGCTGGAGTTACTGCACTTATTATTATGGGGCAACACACTGGTTCTTTTTATGTAGCCGCTGCATTTAGATTTATTTTAGTCATGATTGGTGTAGTAAGTGCTTCGGTGGTTAACCTAATTTTCCTTCCACCTAAATTCGAAACAAAAATTTACCATAATTCAGTGAATATAGCTTCTGATATATTTATATGGTTTAAACTTGTATTAAATGACGCCTCTGACTATCATCAGATTAAAGAAGATGGTGAACAGATAGAATCACGCATATCGAAACTCGAACAAATTTTCAACTATTACAATGAAGAGAAAGCTTTAACTAGGAAAGCTACTTTTCAACAAAATAGAAAGAAAATCCTATTTAAAGAAGTAGTGGGTACTACTAGACAAGCTTATGAAGTTTTAAATCGTATGGCACGTTATCAAAATGATTTGCATAGTTTAAATTATAATCTTATTTTCCAAATTAAATTAGAATTAGATTCTTTAACAGCGTATCACGAACAAATTTTGAAAAGTTTATCAAAAAAAGCGCGCTATAATGTTGAACATTTTGATAATCAAATTAGAAATCCACAAAAGAAAGATCTTATGGATGCTTTCCAACAGCAACTTATTCAAAATCCTTATCAAGTAGAGTATTCTTATTCAAATATTATGCAAATCATTGCAACAATTGAGGAATATCGATACTTTTTAGAACATCTTGATCGTTTAAGACTAAGTTTCTTTACCTATCATCGTAATGATACGGATATAGATATTGCAGATGAAGACTTTGATTTATAATTCAAGTATGAGACTAGCATATCAACCTCTTTGATAGAAACATGCGAAATAAACAAAAATACCAAATAAGGCGTAGAGTCGATTCATAATAATTGAATCTTCTCTACGCCTCTTTATTTTAGGGTTTAAGCCTTAGACTTTGTATTTTTTATAGATTTTGGATGCTATATAAATGTTCATAAGCACCTTGTTTAGCAATAAGTTCTTGATGTGATCCTATTTCAACGATTTGTCCGTTTTGCATAACAATAATCTTGTCAGCATGAGTAATCGTAGATAGTCGATGGGCAACGATAAGCGTCGTACGATCTTTACTTAATACATCTAATGCTTCTTGAATGATTGCTTCACTTTCTAAATCAAGTGCACTAGTTGCTTCATCTAAAATTAAGATTGGTGGATCGTTTAGGAAGATACGTGCAATCGATAGTCGTTGTTTTTGACCACCGGATAATTTAACTCCTCGTTCCCCTACTTCTGTATCGTAACCATCTTGTAAGTTCATAATAAAATCATGTGCATTGGCCATTTTAGCGGCTTTAATAATCTCTTCTTCTGTCGCGTCAGGTCGTCCTAGTAGAATATTTTCTCTAACCGTATCAGAGAATAATACATTATCTTGTTGTACTAATCCTATTTGATTTCTTAAACTACCTGTTAAGAAGTCTTTAATATTATGACCGTCAATTAAGATTTCACCTTTTGAAACATCATAGAAACGAGGTATCAGATTGATTAGCGTCGACTTACCGCCACCACTCATTCCTACAAAGGCTACAGTATCACCTTTATTGATGTTAAGATTGATATCTTTTAAAATTGTTGCCTCATTTGAATTATATTTGAAGCTTACATCTTTTAATTCAATATGGCCTTCTTTAATTTCAATTGGCTGAGCCCCAACGCCATTTTTAATATCGTAATCTTCATCTATGAGTTGAAAGACCCTATCCATAGATGCAAAACTTTGAGTTAATGTAGTAAAAGAAGCTACTAATCTTCTTAAAGGGCCGAAAAGTTGTTCTAAATAACCAACGAAGGCAGCTAATGTACCAACTGTGATTGAACCATTAATTGCTAGATAGGCACCTACGCCAATGACGATAATTGGTCCTAGGTCTGTAACTGTATTAATAGCAGCGAAAGAATATGCATTCCATGATGTATGTTGGAACGCTTTATTTAAGAAGTTTTTATTTTTATGATCGAAGTTTTGAGCCTCATTATTTTCTATCGCGAAGCTTTTAATTACAGACATGCCTTGCACACGCTCATGTAGAAATCCTTGAACTTCTGCTAACGCTTGTGAACGTTTGCGGGTTAATTTTCTTAAGCGTCCAAAGAAAAAATATACTGTTAAAATATAGAATGGGAAAATGATGAGCGCAGCAAATGTTAATTTAACGTCTAAGAAGAACATAATTGTTAGTGCAATAATAATAGTGATACAGTCTAACCAAATGTTCATTAAACCTGTTAAAATAAAGTCTTTCGTTTGTTCTACGTCATTAATAACCCTTGAAATTACTTGACCTACTTGATTATTAGCATAGAATCTTGCACTTAATGCTTGTAGGTGATTGTATAATTGTTTACGAATATCATACAAGATTTTGTTACTTGTCCATTGCGCTAAATACTGACGTAAATACTCGATTGGTGGTCTCACAATTAAGAATATGAATAAAGCAATCCCAATAGCGATGCCAAGATGTTGGAATTTCTCATTTGTTGAAAGCGCATGATTATTAATTACGCCATCAATAGCGTATTTGATTAATAGTGGAATTAACATCGGTATGCCGAATTTAATAATACCAATTATAATAGTGGCAATAATACGATATTTATATGGTTTTACAAACTCTAAATAGCGTCGTATCATTCCAATCCCCCCTTTATGTCGCTTAATTTACTTATTGAAAATTAATAGAGGTTGAAGACTTAGTATTACAAACTACGACGTCCATAATAATACAGTCATTTCAACCTCTAACTATTATCACTCAAGTACTATAAAACAAATAAATCGTAATTACATCTTTTATGCTTAATAATTACGTATCTTTTTATATCTTTGCTTCCAAACTTTGATAAAATCTGGTGCAAAGGGTCCTTTCTTTTGTTCAATCCACTGTTGAAGGATATCGACATTGCGACGTAAGATAACATCAATATCAGAAGGATAATTCATTTGATTCATATGTTGCTCATACTCATCTTCATCTAATAAGTGATATTTCCCATTAGGATAAACCTTAATATCTAAATCATAATCGATATATTTTAACGCTTCCTCATCACAGACAAAAGGTGAAGATAAATTACAATAATAATAGATGCCGTCTTCTCTAAACATACAAATGACATTGAACCAATACTCTGAATGGAAGTACACAATTGCTGGTTCTCTTGTAATCCAAGTTCTGCCATCACTTTCAGTAACTAACGTGTGATCATTACCGCCTATGATAACATGATCCGTACCTTTTAATATTGTTGTTTCAGACCATACTCTATGAATGTTACCATCATGCTTGTAGCTCTGAATTTTTATATTTTCGCCTTCTTTAGGTATGGATTCTTTAACCATACTCCACACCACCTTTTATTATTTTCGCACTTTAGATTATAGCATATTTTTCATAAAGTCTTTAAAAAGGAATGTTTAAAATATTTACGAATTTATATTTAGATTGTGACATATCTATATAAGTTAACCATTAATGAATTCATATATTTTATTCATCGATACGGGCATCGTATAATCTTGTCGCGTATCTAAATCAAACCAGGCCATATTTTTCTTATTTAATTCTTCTTCTGAAATATTCACTTCCTCAATTACGCTATATACTTGCATATTCCACGTTTTATGTGTGAATTGATGTTTAAATTGGCATACTTTTTCTTCAGCAATAGTTAATGACATACCCAACTTTGCTTCTAATTGTTCTAATGCATTAGGTTCTTCAAACATTAGAAACTGCCACATACCGTTTAATAACTTTTCTTGTCGTTTCTCAATGAGATAATGTCCTTTATTATTTCTAATTAAAAATATACTTTGTTCTACCGTTTTTTTCTTAACGTTTTTAGTTTTTACTGGAAGTTCTAAGACGGTGCCCTCTTTGAAGGCTTCACAATTTTCTTGTACAGGACAAAATAAACATAATGGATTTTTAGGTGTGCAAATTAAAGCCCCTAGTTCCATCATCGATTGATTGAAAGTTCCAGCTTCTTCATTGACGTATGGTTGTAATTCTTTTTCAAAAGCTTTTCGCGTTGATTGTAATTTAGTATCACGGCTATCGTTATTTAAACGTGACCATACTCTAAATACATTTCCATCTACAGTAGCAAGGGGCTGATTATACGCTATACTCATAACAGCTGCTTGCGTATAGGGCCCAACGCCTTTTAACTTGCCAAATTTTTCAGGGGAATTCGGTACGAGGCCTCCATATTCCGCCTCTACTTCTTTAACAGCAGTATGGAAATTTCGTGCGCGACTATAATAACCTAAGCCTTCCCAATATTTGAGCACCTCGTCTTCATGGGCTTGGCTTAAATCTTCAATAGTAGGAAAACGTGCAATAAATCGGTGATAATAATCTATAACTGTTTTCACTTGAGTTTGTTGCAACATTACTTCACTTAGCCATATATAATATGGATTAGTAGTTTCTCGCCAAGGCATTGCTCTTTGATTTTTCTCGAACCACGTTACTATATTTTCTTTAAAAGAGTGCTCTTTTAACATCAACATTTTTCCTTTCTACAACTATTACGTGTATTGAATCTATTTCAATGTGCTAAATTATTTAATATTTTGTTAAGTCTCTTCATTTTGTTATTGTAACTTTTAGATTATAATATAAATTAAATTAAGATGAAAAGAGTGAACGTTTATGGATACAGCCACACATATTGCAATGGGTGTCGGGCTAACTGCATTAGCCACACAAGATCCTGTGATGGCTAATACGATGGTAGCTACTGCAACTACACTTATTGCGGGATCTTTAATCCCTGATGGTGATACAGTTTTAAAATTAAAAAATAATGCTACATATATTTCTCATCATAGAGGGATTACACATTCAATACCTTTTACTGTTTTATGGCCCATATTGATTGCATTCTTTATTTACGTCATATTTCCTAATGTAGATACCACTCATATATGGTTATGGGCTCAACTTGCAGTATTTTTACATGTGTTTGTAGATATTTTTAACTCATATGGTACCCAAGCATTACGACCAATAACTAACAAGTGGATTCAGCTAAGCGTTATTAATACCTTTGACCCCATTATCTTTGGCATCTTATGTCTTGGTATTGTCATTTGGTTGCTAGGCGTTCATCCGTTTTTAGTCTTTTTCCCTATTATTGGTGTGTTAATAGTGTATTATATTATTCGTTTCCAAATGCAAGCTATTATTAAAAGACAAGCGTTAAAACAAATCCAACAACAACATAATCCAGTAAAAATCTTTGTAGCACCTACAATGAAATTTATGGAATGGAGAGTTGCTATCCAAACTGAAGAACATGATTATGTAGGAAGAGCTCATGGTCGTAATGTCGTATTTAGCGATAAAGTGAAACGTCAAAACTTTTCTCCTGATACATTACTATGGCAACTTAAAAGTAACCCTGACATTAGAACATTTTTAAACTTTTCTTCAATCTATCGTTGGCAAACAAGAAGATTAGATGACGATACTACTGAGATAAGACTTATAGACTTGAGATATTTAAATAAAGGTCATTATTCTTTTGCCGCTATTGCTCATGTTGATAATGACAATCATATTGATCACTCTTATATTGGATGGGTTTTCAGTGAAGAAAAGCTACAAAAAAAATTATACTCACATTAATCTAATAAACACGTTATTAATACGTGTTAATAGTTCTATTATTAATTGCTAAACTAGTAAAGGCTGAGACATTAATTTAAGTGTCTCAGCCTTTTCCTATAACAATTGCTATTACGTCTTTTTTAATTTTCATTTCTTAGCGTTATTGCATTCTGTAAGTATCTATATTTTTCATGTGCGACATATCTCATTATCATAAAATTTAGTGTTCCTAATATAACTAGGAAAATTAAAAAATACACATGATAAGCCACATTATACATATTAATTGCTCCAAAAATAGCTGAAGTTGCAGAACCATCCACTATATAGTAGAACGGATTTAACTTTAGAATTGGGTTCAATAAACTTATTTTGGTACTAGGTAAATAAAGTATTGGTAATAATAAGAAACTTACAACACTACCTATGATAAATATTGTTAATATTTTTTTACTTAGAATATCAAGTAATCCTAATGTAACTGTTATAAAAATCATACTTACTATAGTCATCAACATGAAGAATAAATACGCTAGCATTGATGTTTCAAAATTAATAGGTTTAAAAATCGCGATAATTAATGTTAAAACCATCAGAATAATATTCCCAACTAAAATATTAGCTATCGTTGTTACTAGCGGCGTTAATTGAAATGATTTTGTAACTAAATAATCTTGACTATACTCTCTATATGACTTATAAACTGTAGCCGTGATAGTGATGAATGATATGAACGTGATCATTCTATATAACCATCTTGCTTTGACAATTTCTTCGATATCTATAATTGAAAGTGAGATGAGGACAATCGCTATAAGTATTAATTGGGCTACAAATAGAGTTATAAACCATTTTTTAGTATCAATAATTCGTTGTTTAGCGAATTTCATGAGTGATGGAAAAAATTTAAAATATAATAATAAATTATCTATCATTTTTACACCTACAATTCAATATAAATCCATTTGCTATCATTCATATCCGCAATAAGATAACCATTGTCCGTTTTCACAGTCCATAAATCTTGAGTAATATGATATTTATCTTTTAGTTTATCTTTATCAACTATTGGAAAAACGAAACCAGTTAATTTATTTTGATCATTAAATAGCATATCAATGGGTTGTTGCGTTACAGAGACGACGTAGCGTGAATCTTCGTCAGGTACTAGCGTTTTCTTAACTTGTTCATGCTTTTTATGTAATTGACTATTAAAGTAATCAACGTAATTACTATAATTAGATTTCATATATGGAGCTAGAGTGCTTAATGAATGCGACTCATATAGCGCAGCTGGATTGAAATATTGTAGCTTACTTTTCCCTACCTCATAATCCTTATCATTCATCGTCACTTGATATTTCTTGGAATTTTCACCCGTGATTGTAACAAATGTATATTTAGGTACTTTTATATTAGATTCACCATCAAGCGTGATTGAATCATTCATGACAATACCATAAGCAAGCTTTTCTTCAAAAGGATCTTTGTTTTGAACTTTCTTCTGTGTTTCAATCGTAGGTGCTTCGATTGTTCCAATATTATTCATTACTAAAACGCCGATTAAGATGAGTGCTAATACACTTGTGATAAGTATCGTCCAAAATTTAACGACGAAATCTGGGACTTTAGCATTCTTATATCGTTCTACACGTTTAAAGTTATAACTCATATCAGGCAAACGACTGCGACTTTCTTTCCAATCTAAATCAAAGTTTTGTTGTTCTTCTTCATTATCAATGCTTAATCTATCCCGCTCATGATCTTTAAATGCCGGTAACACTTGGTTTAAAGAACCTTCCATCCGTACTTGGCCATGTGATATCCAAGCTACATAGTTACTGACTTGAGCAACTTTATTAATATCATCATCAATAAGTATAAGGGATTGATTATCAGAAATATAATCTTTAGAAAGTTGTTTTGCTTTTTCTAGAAAAGCATCGTCTAGATGTTCAATAATATGATTGAGAATTAATACCTCGGCACGGCATACACGTGCGAGACTTAGTATTAATTGAGCAAATTCTGTATGACTTAATTCATTAATCTTCACAGATGCTTTCTCATCTAAATGAGCGTATTTAATAATTTGTTCAATATTATGTGATGATGTTTCATATGTAAATAACTGTTGAATATCTTTAACATATTCCTTAACAGTAATGTGAAGTAAATGCTTATCTTTAATATCTCCATAATACGTGGAGGCAGATTTCACCATTTTACCTCTATCGGGTTTAATATCGCCAGCTATAATTCTACCTAATAACGTTTTAGATGAGCCAGGTTCTCCAATAATAGCTAATGCTTCACCTTGATAAATGTGCAAGGATATTTTGTTTAATTCAATATCTTCTGCATCATATCCAAAAGGTAAATACCATTTTCTATTTTTCTTATTTCTATAATAATGTGTAACATTAAGTAACTTTAAAATTATTGAACTTCCCATTCGTGTTACATCCTTCTAAATTTTTAATAAAGCAAGTGGCAAACCTTCTTCAGGAGATGAACTATTAATTCTATATCCCCAAGCAAATATGCCTTTTAAGCGTTCTACTTTAAAATATTGATCACTACCATCGTTTAATTTATACATTCTTCCAAGCTCAACCTTTGTCCGGTCAACTAAGTAACTTTCAGCGACAATAACTTTACTTTGATATACATCATATTCGTTCATGATGCCATTCATTTCAGCTTTACGCATTTTTTCTCTATATGTTTGAATTTCATGTCTAAGTTCTTGTTCTGACATTTCATTTAGTCTCTTGTTATCCATCTGAAATACCACTTTCTTCTAGTTTAATTTTAATTTTATCATACTTATATCCTTTTCTCATAAGAGACTCAATTGTTTTCATCACTAACATTTGGCCATCATATTTACGGCGTTGTTTAGTATAAACTTTTTCCAAATCGTTAGCTAATAACTGATCAATGGTTTCTTCATCTTGGGTGAAATCCAATTCACCCAAAGCTTGTTGCGCCACTTCCATTGAATAACCTTTTTGAATGAGGCTTTGTAAAACTTTCTGTTTAACCTTTGAAGCGGGGCCTTTTTTTGTTCGCATTATTTTCTCTGCTACACCTATGACCGCTACTAATGATTGTTCTTCTTCATATAGTGCTACATAATTAGCAATAATATTAGGTTCAATACCCACTTGGTATAATTTTTGTTTATATATTTCCGGGCCTTTATCAGTAGTATTTAGCATTGTATTTTTTAAGCTTTCTGCATAATCATCATGATTAATATACATTTCTTTATAGCAATAATCGATAACTTGCTGAATAGCAGTTTCACTTATTTCATTTTTAGCAAGATGTTGTCGTACTTCTTTCTCTGTTCTTTTCTTGTAGGAGAGATATTGAATCGCCATGTTAATGCCTAATCTATAGTGCTCATGTTTCTGAATTTGCTCCATATCTTTAGCTTCAACGATTTGACCTTTTTTTAAATTAAATTTAACTAAAGTATCAATATCTATACCCATTTCGAATTCTCCGTCTAAGAATAGATTAAATCGTTCTTTATTTTTCTTTTGTACTTCAATTTTAGTGATTTTAGGCATCTCTACCCCTCCTTCTTAAATATGGAGAATATAATTTACAATACCCTTTCAAAGAAATGAAGAGCATGTACTTTGCCACACTCATTCACGGTCTATTCTTACCAAGGTATCATCTCAATCTCATATAACTTATTCTATAATAGTCTTAGCATGTCTCAAAGTATTTTATCCATTAAAAAGAAGAGATTGGAGCAAAAGTATTGATGTTCCAGTCTCTTCATTACATTAATAATTATTGAGTTGTGATAATGCCTCTTGATATTGATTGTCTGAAATATAATTTTGTTGTTTCATCTTTTCAAGATTGGTTTTGATACGATTTTTAAAATTATCCGACATGTTGCTAATATCATACACACTTGGTGCATTAACTTTACTAGCTAAAATGGCGCTTTGTAAAACTGTTATTTGAGAGCCACTGCCGTTATTCTGGTTTGTAGTTGTACCAAAGTAATAATTTGCTGCACCTTCTATTGTATATTGGTTACTACCGTAATAAATATTATTCAAATAAAAACTTAGAATTTGATTTTTACTATATTGTTGTTCTACTTTATGTGCGACAAAGAGTTCTTTTAACTTTCTTGTAAAAGATTGTTCATTATCATAGTAATAATTTTTCACTGTTTGTTGAGTAATAGTACTTCCACCTTGCACATCATGTTCACCAATAGTTGAAAACAATGCTCGTGTTGTACCTTTTAAATCAAAACCGTGGTGTTTATAAAATCTTTCATCTTCCATAGAAATGAAAGCCCCTTTTACATAATCAGGCATATTATCTACAGAAACATAGCTATTTTTATTTTCAATTGATTGTAAATCATCAACATTCGCTCTTGAAGATAAGAAATACATTAAACCGGTAAATAATGCGAAAATAAGAATAAAGATTAAGAATATTCTTAGGAATATGCGTTTACTTTTCTTTTTTTTAGGTGGTTTACCTACAGGCTCGTAATACGTATTATAATATGGTTCATTACGATACTGCGTATGTCTTTCAGGCGAGTTATGATATCTTTGGCTTCTTTTCATGCGCTAGCTCCTTTACTTAAACTCACTCTATAATTGAGAGTTTAACAGTAGTTGATATATTTAGCTATACTTAACGCTAAAAATCAGTCCCAGGGTGTACACGGCCTGATACCTTGGCACGAGTGTTTTTAATTAACGATCGTGAAATAAGCAATATTGAAAACTAATACATTCTCTAAAGTTATAATTCTGATTATTTACTTCTTATAACATAAAAAACCTAGGACATTTAATTAAAAATGTCCTAGGCTCTTCAATCATTATTACTAATCTATAGATTAGTCTTCTAATTGTTTAACAATTTCTCTATTGAAATCGTCTAAGTCCTCTGGTGTACGGCTTGTAACGATGTTGTTATCAACAACTACTGATTCATCAACCACGTGAGCGCCAGCGTTTGATAAGTCTTTACGTACATTTAGTACTGCAGTTAATGTACGACCGTTTAAATCGTCAGTATCAACTAAGACTTGTGGGCCGTGGCAAATTGCGAATGTTGGTACATCATTTTTAGTGAAGTATTTAGCAAATGCGCCATAACGACCTTCAGCATCACCACGTAAGTGGTCTGGTGAAAATCCACCTGGGATTAATAAGCCATCGTAGTCTTCTGGTTTAGCATCAGCAATGCTTACATTTACAGTAGCTTTTTCGCCGTGTTTACCTACTACTTCTGCGTTTGCAGTATCTCCAACGATTTCAGTTTCAAATCCTGCTTCTTCTAAAGCTTCTTTTGGACTTGTTAATTCTATATCTTCAAATTCGTCTGCTAAGATAATTGCTACTTTTTTAGCCATGTGTATATCACCTTTCTTAATCGTATTATATTGTATGTATAGACACTTTTAAGAGGTTTTAAACATATGACGTTAGTTTAAATTAATTTTCCTTAGATACTGATTTCACTTTTTCTTCTAATTGGTCTAATAAACCAATCCATTCATCAATATCTTCCACGCTTACTTCGTCCGGGTTCACATGATCAATATCTTCTAAGAATTTTGATAAGCGTGTTTTAATTTGGTCAATTGTTAATTGTTCGTCCATGAAAAGTTTGTCTCCTTTAATTATCTATTTTATTTAACATTTACGTTAGTTTTATCCTAACAGAATTTGACAAAAAGGGATATAATCTTAATAATGTTTACTGTACTTTTTAGCAACGTATAAAGGAATTTAAATGTTTAGGAGTAATAAATATGTTGATGACAAATCAAAAAAAGCCTATTTCTATTAATAATGATCCTTGGGAAGCATATAACGATATAGAAGAACATGGCAAATTAACATTAAGTAATATAGAATTTACAACTACTAATTTATGTAATATGAGATGTAGTCATTGCGCTGTAGGCTACACATTACAAACGAAAGATCCTGACCCCCTACCTATGGATATTATTTACCGTCGATTGGATGAAATTCCTAATTTACGTACAATGTCGATAACTGGTGGAGAGCCTATGTTCTCTAAAAAATCAATTAAAAATGTAGTCAAACCACTTTTAAAATATGCGCAAGACCGTGGTATTTATGTTCAAATGAATTCTAATCTAACGCTTCCTCAAGATCGTTACTTAGATATCGCTGAATACATAGATGTAATGCATATTTCTCATAATTGGGGAACTATCCAAGAATTTACTGATGTTGGCTTTGGTGCTATGAAAAAACAGCCGCCATTAAAAGCTAAATTGAAATTATATGAACAGATGTTAGATAACGCGAGTACTTTATCAGAACAAGGGATGTTTATATCTGCTGAAACTATGCTAAATCAAAGTACTTTGCCCTATCTAGATAAAATCCATAATGAAATCGTCAATGATATGAAATGTAGTCGTCATGAAGTTCATCCAATGTATCCTGCCGACTTTGCTAGTCAACTTAATGTCTTGTCTCTAAAAGAAATGAAACAAGCTATTCATCATTTATTAGATATTCGTGATGAAGATATATGGATGTTATTTGGCACTTTACCTATTTATCCTTGTATTAATGGTGAAAATGATCAAGCTTTACTACAACGATTAAGAGATGCCAAAAATGTGACGATGCGTAACGACCCCGATGGACGTAGCCGATTAAATGTAAATGTTTTTAGTGGAGATGTTATCGTGACAGATTTTGGAGATGAGAATGGTACTATCTCTAATATTAAACGTGATAAATTATCAGATGTCTTTAATAAATGGTTAACATCTGATTTAGCTAAATCTTTAAACTGTCATTGTGAAGCTTTCCAATGTTTAGGTCCAAATGTCTTAGTAAAAAATATGTACTACCCTAATACAGACTTTAAACAAAAAGAAATTGAAATGCATACAGAAAGTATATTTAGCTAATTGAGAATATTTAAAAGCAGCGAATCCTATTTTAAATTAATAGAATTCGCGCTTTTTTACTATCTTTATTGTTATGATTTTATATTTCTTCTATATTTTGGACGTCTGATAGAAAATCAAGCGTGCTTTTACTTTCTTCACGTCGATCTTTTCTTCGTTGAACACGACTAGGTGCACCTTCATAGAACCATTTTTCAATTTTAGTTTCAGGATAAACTTGCGGTACTTTTGTAGGTTTGCCATTGTCATCTAAAGCAACGAAAGTTAAAAAGCTAAGCGCTGCCAAATGTCTTTCTTTATTTAGTACGTCTTCAATAATAATTTGAACACAAATTTCCATTGAGCTTTTACCAGCATAGCTCACCATAGCTTCATATGAAGTGATTTCTCCTGTTTTAATTGGTCGAAGAAAATCCATTGAATCCATAGAAGCTGTAACCACTTGTGCATTAGCGTGTTTCATTGCTGTAATTGCAGCAACTTCATCAATATTAGACATTAATGAACCGCCAAACATTGTGTGATGATGATTGGTATCTTGAGGAAATACTTGTTTCGCTTTAATACTTTTAGATTCAGACATTGATTTTTTATTGTCTTGAGAATTTGACATATACTTTGCTCCCTTTATCTATACTATATTTAATGAGTTATTGTGCCCAATTCCCATTTTCAAAAACTAATTCTTTAGAGCCATCATGAAGAATGCCATAAATAGTTAAATCTGAGCTACCAATCATAAAGTCTTCATGCACATTGGAGTCATTTAAACCACTTGCGATTTTTTCTTCAGTAGTCATTTCTGTTCCGCCTTTAACATTGAAACCATATGCGGAACCAATGGCTAAGTGGCAAGAGGCATTTTCATCGAATAACGTATTATAAAAGATAGTGTTACGGTTTGAAATTGGTGAATCATCTGGTACAAGTGCAACTTCACCTAGGCGTTTTGAACCTTCGTCGGTATTAATTAAGTCTTTGAGTACTTCTTCACCTTTATCTGCTTTAAAATCGACGATGACTCCATCTTTAAAAGTTAAAGTAAAACCATCGATAATATTTCCATTATAACTTAATGGAAGTTTATTTGTTACATAACCATTGACGTTGTTTCGGTCAGGCGCAGTAAAGACTTCCTCTGTAGGAATATTGGCAATAAAAGGTTGTTGATCTCCATTAACATAACTTGTAGCATCTTCCCAAATGTGATTTTCCGGCAATCCAACTACTAAATCTGTACCTTCTGAAATGTAATGTAGTGCTTTATAATTTTTTTGTTGTAAACGTTGAGCGTGAACGCTTAAATCATTCACATGTTGTCTCCAATTATCAACTGGATTATTTCCGTCTACTCGTACAATATCGAAGACTTCATCAATAAATTTAGCGTAAGCCTCTTCTTCAGACAACTCTGGGTACACTCTTTTAGCCCATGCTTTTGATGGAAATGCAGCTACCACCCAAGGGAACTTATTTTTTTGACTACCTTCCATGTAGCCTTTAAATCCTTGAGAATATTTTGTTTGATAGGCTTTTAACTTCTCAGCATCAATACCACTTAATAAATCAGGGTCTTCAGTTAGAAGTGCTAAATTGGCAGCGCCACGGTTGGCATAATTCATTCGTTCCTCTACATCAAAATCTTTGATTTCAGTAGTCTCGAAGTGTTCTACAGTTTCATATTCAAACTTCAAGCGTTTTAATGTTGGATCTGAGTAAACTACTCTTACGTCAGAAGCACCAGCTTTATATGATTCTTCTACTATCAAATGAGTTAATTCTATTGCGTCAACTGATGATCTAATGAAAACGGGTTGCTTTGGTTGTATATTCATACACACTTTTACTAGCAGTTCGGCATATTGTTGTAATTTATCTTGATAATTTGAGTTTGTCATTTAAAATTCCTCCTTAGTCTTGACGTAAATTCCCTAATTCGTCAGCTATTGCTGTAACTTCACTTGGTGAAAATGAATCTTTTGACATGACAAAACCATGAATTTCTTCTATATCTTGTTGATTAGAATTTTTAAATTTATCTGGGTCTAATAATCCTTGGTTTACTATATTTAATTTTTTTCTAATATCGGCAATCATTTCTTCATTACTTTGCGCCATTCTTCTCACCTCTTTAATACAACATTTTATCAGAGTATGAAAATTTAATAAACTTTTATAGAAATTAGCAAAGTTATGCCTTTCTAAATGTTTAAAATACCTATAAAATGGTTTTATATTAATAGTTTGGAGGAATACAAGATGGTAGATGTAGCATTTGTCTGTCTCGGAAATATTTGTCGTTCTCCTATGGCTGAAGCGATTATGCGTCAGCGTTTAAAAGATCGAGGAATTTCCGGTGTTACAGTTCATTCACGAGGCACTGGTCGTTGGAATCTTGGAGAACCACCTCATGAAGGGACTCAAGATATTCTTAATCGTCATAATATCTCATATGATGGTATGATTAGTGAGCTATTTGAACCAGATCATGATTTTGATTATATTATCGCAATGGATCAAAGTAATATAGACAATATCAGATCAATTAATCCTAATTTAAAAGGACAATTGTTCAAATTGCTAGAATTTAGTAACATGGAAGAGAGTGATGTGCCAGATCCATATTACACAAATAATTTCGAAGGCGTGTATGAAATGGTACAATCATCTTGTGACAATCTAATAGATTACATCGTTAAAGATGCAAATTTGAAAGAGGGGTAAGCAAAATGCAAAATAAATTAATTCCTGGTATTTTAATTGGCGCTATTGTTGGTGGCGCTGCTACATTAGCTGACAAATCAACTCGTAATTCATTAGTACAATCTGTAAAAGATATGAAAGAAGGTAATCGTTCACGTAAACCTTCTAAAGTCAGCTCTATCAAAGATGAAGTTTTATACTGGAAAGATACTATCGAAGAAATTCGTCGTAACAATCCAGAGTTAGAAAAATCAATTAAAGATGCTAAAGATACTTTTGTAAATCGCAAAAATAATCGCATCGGTAAATAATTGATTGATTTTAGAGGTTGGGACAAAGGCGTAAACCATTCGTGTCCCAACCCCTTTCTTTTAAAATAAAATAAGTTGTCGTTTTATAGAGGAGGCCATTATGTCGAATAAAAATCAATCAAGCTCGAACTATCTTAATTCTGTGAAAGAACAACAAGAAGGAGAGCAAGATAAAATTAAGGTTGATCGTACATATGTAGAACCGCAAGAATTCCAATCTAAAGAACCTAAAAAGGATGATCAGGTTTTCTTCGTGTCACGATTAAATAAACCTGCAAAATACACAAAAAAATCAAATTTTATTTCTTATTTAATTTATCGTATCGGTAAGGATGATGCTTCAGGTTTAGCAGCACAGATGACTTATCACTTCGTCTTAGCGCTATTCCCAATGTTAATCTTCTTATTAACATTATTACCATTCTTCCAAATCGATCCTCAACAGATTAAAGATTTGGTTAGTCAAAATGCACCATCTGAAACTGCAGATGTAGTATCAAGAATCTTCGAAGATATCACGAAAAACTCAAGTGGCAGTTTACTTTCTGTCGGGTTATTATTAGCAATCTGGTCTGCATCAAATGGTATGTCTGCAATTATGAATTCATTCAATGTTGCTTACGATGTAGAAGATGCGCGTAACCCTGTTGTTCTTAAAATTTTAAGTGTTGTTTTCACTATAGTTATGGGAATTGTATTAGCTTTAGCGTTAACACTACCTACATTTGGTGATTTTATTAAAGAACATCTATTTGGTCCATTAGGCTTAAGTAATGAAGTCGCATGGATATTTGATTTAGTTAGAATTGTTCTACCGTTTATTGTTATTCTTATTTTATTCCTAACTTTATATTCAGTAGCACCAAATGTTAAAACTAAATTTAAATCAGTATTTCCTGGTGCGCTATTCACATCAATTATATGGTTAGTCGGTTCATTTGCGTTTGGATGGTACTTATCTAACTTTGGTAACTATTCTAAAACATATGGTAGTTTAGCCGGTATCATCATCTTACTACTTTGGTTATATATTACTTGTTTCATCATTATTATCGGTGCAGAAATCAATGCTATTGTACATCAAAGACATGTGATTAAAGGACAAACTCCTGAAGAAGCTGCATTAGTACATGATGATAACAACCAAAACCATTACAACGAAGATACAACATATGAATATAAACGCACTCAACCTGGTAAGGATGAGGATTATAATATCGATAAGGATGACGATGATAATAACGCTGAAGAAAAAGAATCGTTAACTGATAAAATTAAAGATAAGTTTACTTCAAATAACGATAATGAAGATAATAAGAAATCATAATTCGATATGAAGAAATTGAAGTGTAGAAATCATTAAAAGTTTGGTTTTTGTGACACTCATTTATGACTTTCAATCTTCTTTCATCTAAATTCATTACAAAAATGCTCTTAAATGACATCTATGGATATCATTTAAGAGCATTTTTAATTATTAAAGGATAGTTATTGAATTAAGTTATGTTGGAATGCATAAATAACTGCTTGTGTTCTATCTTGTACTTCTAATTTACTTAATATATTACTTACGTGCGTTTTAACTGTCTTGATAGTAATATGAGACGCACTTGCGATTTCTTGGTTAGAATATCCTTTAGCAATTAATAATAAAATTTCCATCTCACGCTCAGTTAACATTTCATATAATTCAGCACGCTTTTTCATTCTATTACGCATTTTGACTAGCACTTCAGGTTCGAAGACGGATTCATTATTATAGGTTTTACGTACAGCATCGGCTATACCACTCGCACTTGTTGTTTTTAGGATATAGCTATCTACCCCTGCATCAAGGGCTCTATATACTTCTTTATCTTCAATAAAACTTGTTAACATGACTACTTTTATATGTGGTAAATCTTTTTTAATTTGCATTGTAGCCTCAACGCCATCCATATCTTCCATTAATAAATCCATTAAAATTAAATCAGGTTGTAATTCATGTGCCTTAGCTATGGCATCTTTTCCTGATTCACCTTCCCCTACGATTTCAATATCTGATTGCGTTGATAAATAACTTGAAATTCCAATTCTAACCATTTCATGGTCATCTACAAATAGTACTTTAATCGCCATACGAATCATCCTCCTTATTTAACGGCGCTTTTACTTCTATACGCGTTCCTGAATCAGGTAATGACACAATGTGGAACGTAGCCCCAATTTCTAATGCGCGTTCTCTCATATTTTTTAAACCATAGCTTTGTTCAACTTTTTCATCAACATTAAATCCTTTACCATTATCTTGAATTCTTAATAGTAAATAATCTTGTTGGTTAAATAATTCTACTGTTACCTTTGTACCATTAGAATGTCTCAATGTATTAGAGATTGCTTCTTGAGTAATTCTAAACAAGTGATCCTCAATCCCTTTAGGTACTTTAAAATCTTGAATGTCATGTATCACTTTCATAGGGACTTTTTTCTGTAAATCGATAACTAAATCTTTAATACCTTCACCAAGCGTTTTATCTTTTAGTCCTATTGGGCGTAAATGTAATAATAATGCACGCATTTCTAGTTGAGATTCTTGAACCATTTTTTCAAGCACGGGTATTTGTTGATCCAGTGGTGGCTCTAATTTAGTTTCTTTAATTGCTGATAACATCATACTTGCTGCGAAAAGTTGTTGACTTACTGAATCATGTAATTCGCGAGCTAAACGTTGACGTTCATCTTCGATAATTTTTTTAACTTTAACGTCGTTCATATTATAATTTTCATTAGTTAAATTCTGAGTCTTAATTCTTAAACGATGCAATTCCTGATTTAAAGGCACTAATGTTTGGTAAAGTTCTACTGTCTCGTTGTATAATTCAATATTTTGGTCGTTAATCCCAACAGTTTCCCCTTCGATTGCATGTTCGATTTGTGATTTAATCCAATGATTTTGTTGATTAATTTTATAAGCTAATATTGAACCCACAATAATGCATAATAAAATAATTACTAAATTTAAAAATAAGAAGACGGGTATGCCAAATATTTGCGTATAAAACATCCCTTGGAAATAGATAATGTTAACAAATACTTTATCTATAAATAAGAACGCAGTAAACATGCTATACACGAGTATAAGCATGGAACCTATAGCTCTTAAGTAGTGATTCATCGATAAATCACCTCTACATCTCCTATAAACGTTGATACGTAAATATTCACATTATAATTCTCTTCTTTAGGTTTTTCTTCAACTTGGATATGATTATTTTCTACTTTATAGGATTGACCATTGACGTAACCAGTACCATAGAACGCTGCCATGTGTAGATTAATATTATAGTTTAATGGAACGACTAGCTGTACTTTTCCTAAAATGTGTCTAACTACAATCGTATTATTCTCTTTAATATTAGCAGCTTTCGTCATATCAATGTGTACATCTCCAACCCCGTGTTGAATCTGCACATCTTCCCATTTATAGACATAAATAGGTGTACGTTGTTCTCCAAACCACTTCTGTTTTATAAATTGTGGCGAAGTCACTTCATCTTCAGAAGCAACAATTTTTAACGGTTTAAATTTGAAAATTAAATACCTAATAATCACAATCACTAAGAAAATAAACAATATAATAATCGTATACTTATTCGATAATAGGGTGAATGCAATTAGCAAAGCACCTATCCAAAACGCCAAAAGTCCTCTTACTTTATGAAAGTATAGATATCCAACATAAACTAAAATACACCCCAGCAAGAGAACGAATAAGTAGCCAATCTTCTCAAAAAAGATATAGTAAAAATTAGCAATGATCATTAATGCTGTAAAAATGATTAATAATTCTGTCGATATATATTTACGTGTCAACACGTCGCCTCCTATCTTTCTTGATTATTTAAGCTACTACACTCATCTGTTCAATGATGTCACATTGACCTAAGGTAGTAATTCTTTCTTTTGCACAACGGTGTATATCCGCTTCTATTCTTGCGCAATATGCTTCAAACATATCTAATTGATTTTTCAAATCTTCAATTTCATAATTATTAATTTCTTGAGCATGTTTAATATTATAAGTATTCGCTATATCAATATACTTATTTTCTAATGTAGCAGATAAACTGTCAATCAACTTATTCATTTGTTGTTTTTTCTTATTTAAATACACTATGTATGTTTCGATACTTTTAAGTTTATTATCTAAAAGCATTCGATACTCGTCGATATTTTGTTTAATTACTACTTTTAAAAAATGTTGTAAGTACACGTCCATATAGTTCATAAAAAACACCTCACCCTTGATTAAGCTTTATTATAGTACATCGCTTCATGAAGGAATATAGGCTTAGGAACCATATTTAACTCATACTTAAGCACTACTTAAAGATGGTGATTTTTAATGAAATCATAATGATAATGCTCATAATTATAGCGTAAGAAAGATATGACATTACTATCTTTCTCACGCTATAACAATTAGTCTATTTTAGTTGTTAACACTGGGCCGTCTTTAGTTACGATGACTGTGTGTTCAATTTGAGCTACAAAGCTTTTATCTTTAGTTTCAAATGCCCATTCATTTTTACCTTCTGTTACAAATGTAGCTTTAGAAGAAATAAATGGCTCAACTGCGATAACTACGCCCTCTTTTAAAAGTGTTTTATCTTTAGGATCATAATAATTCATTACATGATTAGGAGCTTCATGTAACGATTGACCTACACCATGTCCAGTTAAGTTATTAATCACTGTTAAATCATTTTGACGTGCTGTTGCATGCACTGCTTTACCAATATTACTTAATTTAGTGCCTGGTTTAACTTTAGCCATAGCATTCTCAAAAGCCATTGTCGCCACATCACACACTTTTTGTTTAAGTGGATTATCTGCTTCGCCCACTACAAATGAAATACCTGTGTCTGCATAGTAGCCATTTTTCAAGGCTGAAACATCAATATTTACTAAATCACCTTCGCGAATGATACGTTTACCAGGAATGCCATGCGCTACTTCTTCATTAACGCTGATACATGTTTGGCCTGGGAAATTCTCATCATGAATGGGTGCTGAAATCGCCCCATGTTCTTCGAATAACTCTTTCGCGATATTATCTAGCTCTTTCGTTGTAACTCCAGGTTTGGTAGCCTCTTGCATTGTATCTCTTACTTTTGCACAAATATAACCTATCTCTTTTAAGGCTTGTAATTCTTCTTCTGTTTTTACAATCATATTATCCCGTTCCTTTTTAATTGATATTACATCTTATTATACCAAAAATTTTTTGATATACTAAACGTGACTAATAATGAAACGTAAATAATTTTCAATTTCACACTTACTACAATGATTATTTTCGTGCAACGAGAGGATTTATGACATGGATAAATGGTATAAACGGATTATTGGCGCTAGAACGATTAAAACAGGTTTAGCTACTTTCTTAACATCTTTATTTTGCTTAATGTTAAATTTGACACCTATCTTCGCAATTCTAACCGCAATTGTCACTATTGAACCAACCGCTAAAGCATCACTAAAAAAAGGCTATCGTAGATTACCAGCTACTGTTATTGGGGCATTATTTGCAGTAGTATTCACCTTCATCTTTGGAGATCAATCACCGCTTTCATATACCTTCAGTGCGTTATTTACTATTCTAGTATGTACAAAATTAAATTTACAAGTAGGTACGACTGTTGCCGTATTAACTTCAGTAGCCATGATTCCAGGAATTCATGATGCCTATTATTTTAATTTCTTTTCTAGATTACTAACTGCACTCATCGGATTGGTAACTGCCGGCGTAGTTAATTTCCTCGTTTTACCACCGAAATATTATCATCAAATAGAAGATAATCTGACTTTATCCGAACATAAGATGTACGAATTGTTCGCTTTACGATGTAATGAATTATTATTAGGTAAATTCCATTCTGATGATAGTAATGAGTTATTAACTAAATTAACTGCCATTATCGATAAAACTGAAACCTTAACTGGTTATCAACGTGATGAATTGCGCTATCATAAAAATAAAGAAGATGAGTGGAAACGGTTAAAACATATTTCCAATAGATCATACGTAGACCGTATACTCACAACGCATTTATCCAATATTATCTATTTACCTAAGAATGTAAATCTTATCTTTACTACCGAGGAAAAAATGGCCATTATTAAAATAAGTAATAGTATCCATGATATTCCATTAAATAATTATTTTGAACGTCAAAAGAAATCCGCTTCTACACTAAAATCTTCAGTTAAATTACTTGAAGAATTTGACCAAAATCAAATAAAAAGTCACGTAATTTACGAAATACTATTAATTTATAAATTGCTTGATAATCGATTTAAAGACAAATAACAAGAGCAGGACAGAAATCTAAGATAACTCTTATGATTTCATTGTCCTGCTCATTTTTTAATTACTTATTTTTAGCTGAACGATCGATAATTACTTGTTTAGCCGCTTCTTCTTCAGTATTATCTAACTGTTTTGGCTCAAAAGGTATACCTTTACGTTCACATGCTTTTTCTAAGAGATAGTCAGTGAGTTCATGGTTTTTTGGCAAAATTGGTCCATGAAGGTAAGTACCTAATAAATTCTTGTAGTGGATGCCTTCTTGCTTGTCGTCATCATTATTGCCATAGCCTACTGTTACATGGCCGAGTGTACCGAAATTATGATGAGTACGGCCACCGTGGTTTTCGAAACCGACAATAGTACCGAACGTATCACTTTCAATTACAATATCGCCTGTTAAACGATCTGTACGTGATTCAGTATAGAAATCTAAAATACCTAAACCTTCAAGCTCAGTTCCATCAGGTGTAATATATTTTGTACCTAAGAATTGATAACCACCACAAATTGTTAAACCTGGCATCCCATCTTCAATAGCATCCTTAAGTACTGTTTTAATTTTACTTAGTTCTTTAGTGGCAATGCTTTGTTCTCTATCACTACCGCCACCAATGAAGAAAATGTCACATTTTTCGAGAGTTACACCCACAGTTTCATTGATTTCTACTACGTTTAATTTAATATTACGTTTTTTAGCTCTCTGTTTTAGGGCTATAATATTCCCAATATCACTGTATAAGTTTAATTTATCTGACATAAAATGATAAATCGTTAATTCATTCATATTAATTGCCCCCTACAAATGAACGGTTTAGTTGTTCAAGCATTGGTGATAATGAAGTGTAGTTAGGAATTGCTACAGTGAAACCACTATAGTTTATAGTTAATGCCGTCGCTTTGTAAATATCCTTTTCAAGAATAATAGGAACATCGACTTCGGCTAATTTCAAACGTAATTGCAATTCTTCGGCACGCGTACCAGTTACAATAATGGCTTCAATATCTTGGTCATTTAATTTTTCAAAATCTGCATCATAAATCCAAGACGTATCACGACCATCTGCAGCATTATCATTTAAGCTGATAACATAAACTTTTTTATCATCTAACTGCTCTCCTACCGATAAGCTTGCATTCATACCAGCCGGATTCTTAGCTAAGTTTATCATTGCTTCTTTTTGATTCATTTTAAAATATTGCATACGGCCGTTATCAGACGTATATGTTTCAAAACCTTTACGTATTGCGTCATCGTTAAGGCCTAGTTCTCTCAATACTGAATAGGCTGCTAAGGCATTATATGCATTGAAATCGCCCGCAATTTTCATATCAAATATCTCGTCATTCATATTTAATTTTAAAAATGGTGAGACATCAAATGAAGTTATTTCATACTTAGGAGTTTCACGTTTAAAACCACATGTACAATGATAATGACCAATTTGGTTATAATGTATGTAATCGTATTCTAGTAGTCTACCGCAATTTGGACAATATTTACTTTCATTCATGCTGCTCTGTTCAAATTCATGCGCATGCGCCTTCATACCATAATAAACAATAGTCTCGCTTGCTATCTTTAAACGACTTACAAAAGGATCATCCGTATTTAGAAGTAATTTAATCCCTTTATTACTAATAGATTTCGCAATATTATTTACCATAATATCAATTTCACCGAAGCGGTCCATTTGGTCTCGGAAAAAGTTAGTAAATACGAACATAGAAGGTGTTACTTCTTTAAGAACACGAGGAATAGAACCCTCATCTATTTCAATCACAGCAACTTTCGTCTGTTTCGTACTTTGCATAATAAATGCCGAAGTAATACCAGCTGCCATATTGGCGCCTTCATTATTATGAATAATATCAATATTATTTGCTTTTAAAGTATGGCCTATCAAGTTAGATGTCGTCGTTTTACCATTTGTACCACTAATAAACACAATGTCATCTACTTGAGTAGCTAATTTACGTAATATATTTTGATCCACTCTACGAGCAATTTGGCCAGGCAAGTCTGTCCCTTTTTTACCAGCTGCGATACTTGCTTTACGTGCCAACTTAGCCAAGTGGGTTGCAGTCCATTGTCTCATGTGTTTCCTCCTTGTTTAAATCACTCGAATAATTATAACATGTAACGGGTATAACAAAAAATATTCTCAATTAAAATTAACAACTTCCACTCTAGATTATAATAATTATTATTTACTAATGAGAATAGATTTGGTATAATCTTATCAAACATATAAATAATAAAATTTTAAAGAGGTGACCTTTATGTTAAGTAAAGATTTATTAGAAGCGTTAAATGATCAAATGAACCATGAGTATTTCGCAGCACATGCCTATATGGCTATGGCCGCTTATTGTGATGATACATCATACGAAGGTTTCGCAAACTTCTACATTCAACAAGCTAAAGAAGAACGTTTCCACGGTAAAAAAATCTATGATTACATCAATGATCGTGGTGAACGTGCAGAATTCAAAGCTATTCCAGCACCTAAAACAGACTTCAATTCAATTTTAGAAACATTTAAAGATGGTTTAGCACAAGAACAAGAAGTGACACGTCGTTTCTATAATTTATCTGAAATTGCTCAAAAAGATAAAGACTATGCTACAACTTCATTCTTAAATTGGTTCTTAGATGAACAAGTTGAAGAAGAGTCTACATTTGAAACACACATTGATTATTTAACTCGTATCGGTGACGATTGCAATACATTATACTTATACGAAAAAGAATTAGCTTCACGTACATTTAACGAAGAATAATTTATACTATAAGATATATTTTATGCCCGATTCGTGCTTTCTAAGCATGAATCGGGCATTTATATGTGAGAATGCAATTTACTGTTCAATGTATGAATGTTTAGCTACAATAATATAATCAAATTATAATTGAGAAAGGATTATGTATCGTGGATAACGCATTCGTAGCTTTAGATTTTGAGACTGCTAATGGTAAACGCACAAGTATTTGTTCAGTCGGCATGGTGAAAGTAGTAAACAACGAAATAGTAGAATCCTTTTATACCTTAGTGAATCCATTTGATTACTTTTCACAAACAAATATTAAAGTGCATGGTATAAGACCAGAAGATGTTCAAGAGGCTCCTGGATTTGATCATGTTTATCCTTATATGATGCAATTTATAGATCAACTTCCTGTTGTCGCCCACAATGCCGCATTTGATATGAATGTCTTACATCAAAGTTTGAAGAACTTAAATATCGAAACGCCTTCAATGATTTATTTTTGTTCTTATCAATTAGCTAAACGTACTATCAGTGCTTATCGCTATGGTTTAAAACACTTAATGAATCATTATAAACTTGATTTTCACGGACACCATGATGCTTTAAATGATGCCAAAGCATGTGCGATGATTACATTTAGATTATTAAAACACTATGATAATTTACAAAGTATGCTTCAAATTTACGGTAAAAATTTAAAAGATAAAGGTTAGAGTCATTATTGGAATGAGAGACATACCTCTTATTCACAATCAATGTCGCCTTTATCTTTAAATAAAATCATATATTGTCATATTTTGATACGTTGAACGTTCCAAATTACCAACTGTAACGCCAATTAAACGAATAGGTACATTTGGATCCTTTAGTTCATTATATAAATCATACGCTACATTATAAATATCAATATCATTTCTAACTGGATCTCTTAAACTTCGTTGCTTCGAGAATGTTTCATACTGATACGTCTTCAATTTTACCGTTACAGTACTGCCAGATTTTTGTAGTTTTGCTAACCGTTCGGCAGTTTTACCTGATAATTCCCAAATTTTTTGTAGAATCTCATCATCGTCATTAACATCCGTAGAAAACGTTCGCTCTGTCCCTACTGATTTACGAATTCTAGTAGCCTTCACTTCGCTATGGTCGATCCCTCTGGCTTTATTATATAAACCTCTGCCTCTTTTACCAAACCATCGAATTAATTCAAATTCTGTCTTTTCATGTAAATCTTTACCGGTATATATCTCATGTTCATGCATAATTTTTTTCGAAGCTTTTCCAACACCGGGGAACTCACCAATATCTAGATTCATTAATATATCATGTACATTGTTATAATCGATGACCATCATTCCATTTGGCTTGTTCATACCACTTGCCAATTTAGCTAAGTATTTATTGTATGAGACACCTGCAGATGAGGTTAAACCTGTTTTTTCGAAAATATCTCGCCGTATAAAAGAAGCAATTTTTGATGCAGACAAATCAGGTCTTACTAAATGTGTAATATCTAAATATGCTTCATCAAGCGCTAAAGGCTCTACAATTTCTGTATAACTTTTGAAAATACTCATAATTATTGAAGATGCCTCACGGTACGCATCAAAACGTGCCCTTACGTAATAACCATTTGGGCACAGCTTATGGGCTTGAGACATTGGCATAGCAGAATGTACACCATATTTACGCGCTTCATACGATGCAGTAGAAACGACACCCCTATTACTTGCTTTACCACCTACAATAACGGGTTTACCTCGTAGCTTGGGATTATCTCGCATTTCTACTTGAGCATAAAAATAATCCATATCGACGTGTATAATTCTTCTTTCTGCCATTCTCTCACCCCCTTTTCAAAAAATAATAAAATAAGCCTTAATATAATTATACTGGTCATGAAACAAAAACTCATGAAATGTGCACAATATAACATATTAAGACTCATCTTTAATTTATTCATAATAATTATGAGTTTGAAGTGGTTTATGATAGTACATGTATAACCCTTCCTCACTCGGATGTATATATTTAAACTTATTAATCAATGTGACACCGACTAAATAAACGTCAATTAAGCAATAACCAATATGTATGCTTAAAATAAAGAGAATTGAAGAATAAGAATAATAGCTAAACACTACCATCAAACTGGCAGTAATAAGTATCATGGGCGCTAGCATTATTGTACAATATTGCCATTTATTAAAGTATTTATTTGAGCTATGAACAAGTAAAATACCCTTTTGAGATTTAACGCGAGGATGCTCCCCATGCGAAAAAATATAAAACATGAGTCGATGTATTAATTCATGTAGACCTAAAGCGAGTATAAACCCTAAAACACCCTTTTGAGATTTAACGCGAGGATGCTCCCCATGCGAAAAAATATAAAACATGAGTCGATGTATTAATTCATGTAGACCTAAAGCGAGTATAAACCCTAAAACACCATACAACCCATTAGCTATAAATGTCTGTTCTCTAACTTCGGTAAACATAAATGCCCATTTATACATGATTAAAATAACAAATAAGATAACGACAAATTGAGTCGCAATAAACTTTGGTAAGTTCAATTTATTAGATAATAAATCAATCTTATGCACAATAATGACCTCCCAACTGCTTGAATTCAAACTTAGTATACATGGCTCACTTTCAGAAACAAAGACTTTCTCAATAAATTAAATACCTTGTAATCTGATCTTAATGAAAGTCACCTAATTTAAAAATATTGTTTAAAATATTACACAGCGAAAGGCCTATTTTATTGTTAGCTTAGCACGAAGATTACGAGTTGCACAAAGTACAAAGCGCCAATACTTAATACAGTCTCATGTCTTCTAAATGACGTGAATCGTGCCTACAATTAATTAATTTGAGGGGTTATCTAAACTTTCAAATAGTGCAACTGTTTCGATGTGTGTCGTTTGTGGAAACATATCGACTGGCGTGATTTCTTTCAATTGATACTTCGTAGCCAGTATTTGAGCATCTCTTTGCTGTGTTGATGGATTACAAGATATATAAACAATACGTTTAGGATTAAGCGTTAATAATGTATCTAAGAAGGTTTCATCACATCCCTTACGTGGTGGATCGACCATTACCAAATCAGGTTTTATTCCTTGTTGTTTCCATTCTATAATGACGTCTTCTGCTTTACCACAGACAAAAGTTGTATTTTCTAATTGGTTTAAAGTCGCATTTTGTTGTGCATCTTTAATCGCAGAGGGTACAACTTCTACACCATAAACATGCTTAGCTACTGGCGCCATATAAAGACCAATCGTACCAATTCCACAATAAGTATCAAGCACCGTTTCTTCACCGTCTAATTGAGCGTAATCGATTGCTTTTTTATAAAGTTTTTCAGTTTGACTTGAATTGATTTGATAAAAAGATTGGTCACTGATTTTAAATGTAGTATCACTTAATTGGTCAACAATTTTATCTTTACCATATAAAGTCACCGATTGTTGCCCCATAATGACATTCGAATGGCTATTATTAATATTTTGTTTAATACTTGAAATATTTGGAAAAGCTTTATTTAACTTTTCAACCAAAATATCAGCTTGTTTAAATTTCGAACCATTTGTCACAAAGATAACCATAATTTCATCTGTGTAATGGCCTGTACGTATAACTAAATGTCTTAGCAAGCCTTTTTTCGTTTTTTCATTATAAATACTTACTTTTAATTCATTAATCCATTGTTTAATTTGATTCATAATTTCTTGATGTTGTTCATTTTGAATTAAACAGCTATCCATATCGATAATGTCATGGCTTCTTTGACGGTAATACCCCATGATTGCAGCGTTGTCTTTATCTTTACCAATTGGAAGTTGAGACTTATTTCTATAGCGCCAAGGATCGTCCATGCCTACCGTATCGTTAATCACTGTATCGTTGAATTGAGCCTTCCTATGGAAAAGGTTCACAACTTGTTCTTTCTTCATTGCCAATTGCGCTTCGTAGGTCATATGTTGTAGTTGACAACCTCCGCATTTCCAATAATATTTACATGGTGGCTCTACGCGGTTTTCGCTTTCTTTAAGAACGTTCATTAATTTCCCAATAGCAAAGTTCTTTTTAACTTTAATAACCTTAAATTCGATATCTTCATCTATTAACGCATTGGGTACAAATATGGGATAGCGATCAAATTTAACTACTCCATGGCCTTCATGCGTTAAGTCAATCACTGTTCCCTGTTTAATATCATTTTTATTTATTACTTCCATTCTTTCACCCCACACGAAAAAGAGGTTCGAATAGTTAAATACAGACTATGATGCACGTACTATGTATTCAAACTATGTCTCAACCTCTTCATCTCGTTCTATAACTATTTAGTTTAATTTATCATTATTGTTCTTCGATTGGTGACGTCTCGGTTACATCGTCAACTTGTTGGTCCTCTGTTAAATCTTCATTATAAATATCTTTAGGCGTACACACTTCAATATGACGTTTTAAATTTAAGAAATTCGCTGGTAATTTACCGCCATACTCGCCATCTACGTTTAGTTGCATATCAGTATATGACGAAATATTAATTGATGTCGCTTTCTCATATATCACCTTAGGATGTTTAATATGTTCTCCACGGGACGCTAATGTCATAATGTGGCCTAATTCAGCTAGATTCGCTTTTTCAACGATAATTAACGTAAAATGGCCGTCGTCTAGTTTAGCGTCTGGCACTAACTTTTCAAAGCCAGCCATAGAATTTGTAAGGCCTAATAGGAATAATAATGCTTCACCTTGAAAAACGTTATTATCATATTCTATTCGCAAATCAACAGCTTTCATCTGTGGTAACATTTCAAAACCTTTAATGTAATAAGCAAAAGGACCAACTATGGATTTCAAACGACTTGGCGTTTCATATGATACTTGGGTTAGTTGACCACCTGCAGCTAAATTAATAAAATAACGATTATTCATCTTTCCAATATCAACTTTTGTTGTATGGTTATCAATGATGACATCGACTGCGCCCATAATATCATTAGGTAAGTGTAATGCACGGCCGAAATCGTTAACGGTTCCCATTGGAATGATACCTAGCTTAGGTCGATTCGGTTGTTCGGCAATACCATTTACTACCTCGTTAAGTGTACCGTCGCCACCTGCAGCTATTAAAATATCATAATTTTGTTTCAATGCACGTTCCGCTTCTAGCGTAGCATCACCTTCTCTTTCAGTGGCATACGCGCTTGTTTCGTAACCTGCTCGCTCTAATTTTATTAAAACATCTGGTAAAGTTCTCTTGAATAATTCCTTTCCAGAAGTTGGATTATAGATGATTCTTGCCCGTTTTCTCATAAATTATCCCTCAACTTTTTATACATATATTTATATTAAATGATTTGCAAGTAAGTTAAAAGTATTTCAATCAATTATCTTTACTTTACTTTTCAATTTGCAGAATTGGAATCACGAGATGCAGGATATTTGAAATAAAAAAGACTTGAAGATGAGTTCTTTATAAACCACCTTCAAGCCTATTAATTTTGGACATATGTCCTAAATATTAATAATCATACTTATCTTTTATCTAATTCTTGTTTTAATAATTGATTTACTTTTTGAGGGTTAGCTTGACCTTTTGAAGCTTTCATAATTTGACCAACTAAGAAGCCCATAGCTCTACCTTTACCATTTTTGTAATCTTCAACCGATTGTGGGTTATTGTCTAAAGCTTCGACTACAAATTTAGTTAATGTAGCTTCATCAGAAATTTGGACTAATCCTTTGTCTTCCATGATTTGCTTAGCGTCGCCACCATTTTCAGCTAATTCTGGGAAGACTTTCTTAGCGATTTTACTACTCATTGTACCGTCTTCAATAAGTTTAATCATGCCCGCTAAGTTCTCAGGTGTTAATTTAGTATCTTCTAAATCAACTTGGTTTTTATTTAAATATTCGTTAACGCCGCCCATTAACCAGTTAGATGTTAATTTAACGTCAGCGCCATGGTCGATGGCACCTTCAAAGAAATCTGACATTTCTTTTGTAAGAGTTAACACGTGTGCATCGTATTCAGGTAAACCTAATTCTTTCACATATTTAGCTTTACGTTCATCTGGTAATTCAGGAATTGTTTGACGTACGCGTTCTTTCCATTCGTCATCTACGTATAAAGGTACGATGTCTGGCTCAGGGAAGTAACGATAATCGTCTGATCCTTCTTTAACACGCATAAGAATTGTTTTGCCAGTTGATTCATCAAAACGACGAGTTTCTTGCCCAATAGTACCGCCATTTAACAATTCTTCTTCTTGGCGTTTTTCTTCATATTCTAAACCTTTTCTTACAAAGTTAAATGAGTTAAGGTTTTTCAATTCAGTTTTAGTACCGAATTCGTCTTGACCATAAGGACGTAAAGAAATATTGGCATCACAACGTAATGAACCTTCTTCCATTTTACAGTCTGATACGCCTGTATATTGAATGATTGAACGTAATTTTTCTAAATAAGCGTAAGCTTCTTTAGGTGAACGAATATCTGGTTCAGATACGATTTCGATTAAAGGTGTACCTTGACGGTTTAAGTCAACAAGTGAGTATCCGTCTTTATGAGTTGATTTACCTGCATCTTCTTCCATGTGAAGACGAGTAATACCAATACGTTTAGTTTCGCCATCTACTTCAATGTCGATATATCCATTTTCACCAATTGGTTGGTCAAATTGTGAAATTTGATATGCTTTTGGATTGTCTGGATAGAAATAGTTTTTACGGTCGAATTTAGAATGAGTTGCAATTTCCATATTTAAGGCCATTGATGCACGCATAGCCCAATCTACTGCACGTTTATTTACAACTGGTAAAACACCAGGATATGCTAAGTCAATAACATTAGTATTTGAGTTAGGTTCAGCTCCAAAGTGCGCTGGTGATGGAGAGAACATTTTTGAGTCTGTTTTTAGCTCAACATGAACTTCAAGTCCGATAACTGTTTCAAAATGCATTATTTCCACTCCTTATAAATTTTCATATACGTCGTGTAAGTTGAATTGTGTTTCATATTGGTACGCAACACGATATAACGTTTTTTCATCAAAAGGTTTACCGATAAATTGTAAGCCAATTGGTCGTCCGTTTGATTGTCCACAAGGAACAGAAATACCTGGTAAACCGGCTAAGTTAACAGGTGTAGTTAATAAATCATTAGCATACATAGTTAACGGTTCATCAATTTCTTCTCCCAAGTTGAAAGCAGTCGTTGGTGCAGTTGGACCTACAACCACGTCATAATTTTCAAAGACTTTATCGAAGTCATTTTTAATTAATGTTCTAACTTTTTGTGATTTTTTATAGTACGCATCATAGTAACCAGAACTTAACGCGAATGTACCTAAGAAGATACGACGTTTAACTTCGGCGCCGAAACCTTCAGATCTAGACATTTTATATAATTCTTCTAATGATTGCGCTTCTTTAGAATGATAGCCATAGCGAATTCCGTCGAAACGAGCTAAGTTTGCTGATGCTTCTGAAGATGCAATAACATAATATGATGGAATACCGTATTTTGTATTAGGTAATGACACTTCATCGATTTCAGCACCTAATGATTTAAGTGTTTCAATCGCTTTTTTAACTGATTCTTTGACATCTTCATTAACACCTTCGCCTAAGTATTCTTTAGGCAATGCAATTTTTAAGCCTTTAATATCTTTGCCGATTTCAGAAGTAAAGTCTACATCATCAACAGGTGCACTTGTTGAGTCATTCTTATCTATTCCTGAAATAGCTTCTAATACTAATGCGTTGTCTTTAACATTACGTGTGATTGGTCCGATTTGGTCTAATGAAGACGCAAACGCTACTAAACCAAAACGTGATACACGTCCATAAGTAGGTTTCATACCTACTACACCACAATATGCTGCTGGTTGTCTAATAGAACCACCAGTATCAGAACCTAAACTAAATGGTACTAAGCCAGCTGCCACAGCTGCTGCTGAACCACCTGATGAGCCACCTGGAACTGCAGTGTGATCAAATGGGTTAACTGTCTTTTTAAAGTAAGATGTTTCAGTTGAACCACCCATAGCAAATTCATCCATATTTAATTTACCGATTAGCACGGCGTTTTCATTATGCAATTGTTGCATAACTGTTGAATCATAGATAGGAACGAAGCCTTCTAACATTTTACTTGCACACGTTGTTTCTACATCTTTAGTAATAATGTTGTCTTTGATACCCATTGGAATACCAAACAACTTGCCTTCCATTTGGCCTTTAGCTTGGAGTTCATCTAACTCTTCAGCTTTTTTTATCGCATTTTCTTTATCTAAAGCTAAAAATGATTTTACTGTTGGATCAGTTTCTTCAATAGCGTCGTAAATATCTTTTACTACGTCAGAAGGTTTGATTTCATTGTTTTTAATCATTTTTAATAAATTTTCAACAGATTCATAGCGAATACTCATCTTAAGCGTCCTCCTCGTTCATGATAGCTGGTACTTTGAATTGACCATCTTCTGTTTCTTTAGCATTTTTTAATGCTTGCTCTTGAGGAATGCCCTCGATTGCTTCATCTTCACGTAAGACATTTTGTAAATCTAAAACGTGATAGGTTGGTTCAATACCTTCAGTATTAGCTGTATCATTTTGTTTCGCAAAATCTAAAATACTTTCAAGTGTTTGAGCCATTTCTTCTGTTTCTTCTTCAGAAATTTGAAGTCTAGCTAAGTGTGCTATATGTTCAACTTCTTCACGTGTAACTTTAGTCATTAATTAAAAAGCCTCCTTATTACTCATTCATCATAAAATTGTATCAAATTTTCACTTAAAAATCTAAATATTTATTATTATAACAGTCAGTTAACCACCCTATTATACTAAATAAAGACAAAAATTTTTGCTTATACTACTGTCAATTTATAGTCCAGTCAAATTAATGTAACTCATTTAATATTTTTAAGTTAATTTAAATGTACAAATATAGTTAAAGTTAACTTTTTCCAATATATACAATATACGTATAAATATAGTTATTTTACTTTAATTATTGGTAAGCGATTACTAAACTGTTATAACAATATTTTTATTTGAAAAATAAAAATAACACTTCTCTAATACATGCATTATATTGTATAATATTACATGTAACTTATTTATTTAATATCTTATTACTAAATGTTAAAAGGTAATGCTTTTGATTAAGTTAAATTTTTAGTGATAGATAGCTTAAAACAAAGGGGGTACTTCTAGATGTTTACTTTGGGAGCAAGTTTAAGCAGTAATGTGAACGCTAGTTGGCAAACATATATCATGATTGCTGTTTATTTTATTATTTTACTTATTATCGGGTACTACGGTTATAAACAAGCAACTGGTAACTTAAGTGAGTACATGTTAGGTGGTAGAAGTATCGGACCATACATTACTGCCCTATCTGCGGGAGCGTCAGATATGAGTGGTTGGATGATAATGGGATTGCCCGGCTCAGTCTATAGTACTGGCTTATCGGCAATATGGATTACTATTGGGTTAACGCTTGGCGCTTATTTAAATTATTTAATTGTTGCACCGAGGCTAAGAGTTTATACAGAACTTGCCGGTGATGCGATTACCCTACCTGACTTTTTTAAAAATAGATTAAATGATAAACAGTCTATTATTAAAATTGTTTCTGGTTTAATCATTGTAGTATTCTTCACTTTATATACACACTCTGGTTTTGTGTCAGGTGGCAAACTATTTGAAAGTGCATTTGGTCTAGATTACCACTTTGGACTTATTTTAGTAGCAGTTATTGTTATTTTATATACATTTTTTGGAGGCTATCTAGCTGTATCAATTACTGATTTCTTCCAAGGGGTAATTATGTTAATCGCCATGGTTATGGTACCTATCGTAGCCATGATGCAACTAAATGGATGGGATACTTTCTCTCGTGTAGCTGAAATGAAACCAACAAATTTAGATTTATTTAGAGGCACTACTTTCTTAGGTATGATTTCTCTCTTTGCCTGGGGTTTAGGCTATTTTGGTCAACCTCATATTATTGTAAGATTTATGTCAATTAAATCACACAAGATGTTACCTAAGGCACGTCGTATCGGCATAAGCTGGATGGCTGTTGGTCTTTTAGGAGCTGTTGGTGTTGGTTTAACAGGTATTGCCTTTATTGCTGATAATGACATTAAGATGAATGACCCTGAAACATTATTTATTATTATGAGTCAAATTCTGTTCCATCCACTTGTAGGTGGTTTCTTACTTGCAGCTATTTTAGCAGCTATTATGAGCACGATTTCTTCACAACTTCTTGTAACTTCAAGCTCATTAACCGAAGATTTCTATAAATTATTCCGTGGCGAAGAACACGCTAAAACACATCAAAAAGAGTTTGTATTAGTAGGTAGACTCTCAGTACTTGTCGTAGCTATCGTAACCATTGCTATTGCTTGGTCTCCTAATGATACTATTTTAAACTTAGTTGGTAACGCATGGGCTGGCTTTGGGGCCGCATTTAGTCCATTAGTATTATTCGCACTTTACTGGAAGAAGCTCACACGCGCTGGTGCCATTAGCGGTATGATTGCTGGAGCACTAGTCGTTATCGTATGGATTGCATGGGTTAAACCATTAGCAAGTATCAATGAAATCTTTGGCATGTATGAAATCATTCCAGGTTTCCTTGTAAGTGTAATTGTTACTTATGTTGTTAGCTTATTCACGCAACAACCTGGTGAGTTTGTTGAACGAGATTTAGCACAAGTAAAAGCTATTATTAAAGAGAAATAAGCAGAAAGAAATTTTTTATTTAAAACTAAAATCATATATAACTATCGTAGTATTGATAATTAAAGAGTTGTAGAGGTAATTCATTATCGAATCACCTCTACAACTCTTTTTTAAAATTTATATATCAGTCTTGTAATTATGACTAATTATTATAAATATGAACTTGTGGTTCTTTGTCGTCTTTTGTTTTACTGATTAAAGCACGTGATGTGTTACCATCTTTAATACGAATTTCATAACTGTCAATATCGTCAAAGTATTTCTCAGCTTGTTCTGTTACATACTGAGTAATACCGATTGTTTCAGCTTGACCATAATAATCAATTGGCAAGTCAATTGTCAGTTGTCTTGGTTTCTTATCTTCAAACTTAACCTTACCTACTGCTTGAGTAAAGTTAGTAAAGTAAGATTGTAGATTATTATTAAATTGCTTGAAATTATTATTTAAAGTTTCGTTGTACTTCTCTGCAGTTTCTGACGGTAATAATGCTGATACTTCATTAATTTTATTCCATTTATTAATTTTAGTTTGATCTTCATCTACCGTAGTATTTGCTATAAATTCACCTGGTGTAATTGAATTTTGATCAGATTGTTTATAAATCGCAAAGTGGATAGGTATATCTTTCAAATCATCATTTGCTCTTAAGCGGGTAAGGATTTCAGACGCCATAGCTTTACCTTGTTTTTCAATTTCATCATCATCAAGCTTTCTACTATATGTTTCGCCGTCTTTTTCTTTTTGATAATAATAAACACTATTCATAGCTAAGCCGATGGTCATACCTTTAATATTAGACCCTTTAGTATCACTGTTATCGTAAAAATCTTGTTCTAAAATATTAGACAAATAAGCGGGAGACTCATCTGCTATCTTTTCAGGGTCATCCTCTCCATTATGTGAAGGATTTAAACCTAAATTTTCACTAGCTTTTTTAGATTTTTTCTCACTATCGCTCATTTTATCGATTTCTTTTTTAGAGTATTTAGGGTTTAAGTAGTTATTAAGTGTATCTTTATCTAAATATTGTCCATCTTGATAAAGGAAATCATCGGTAGGAAAAACATCCTTACTCAAATTTAATAGACCACTCTCAAAATCATCCCCGTTATAGCTATTGGCCATATTATCTTGTAATACCCCTCTAGCTTTACTTTCTTTAAACGGTAAAATTGTACGATAATTATCTCCTTGCACTTTCTTATCTGTTGCAATTGTCTTTACATTGTTTGAATTTGAGCTCGTATCTTCTTGTTTGTTAACCGATTGATCATTTTTATTATTACCGTTGCCACATGCCGCTAACAGCACAAGCGACATAATTACCAATAGTAGTGTCCGCTTCATTGCCGTTCTCCTCTAATTTGATATTTCATCTTTCTTAGTTATAAACTGTTCTTCTGTCCAAACTTCAGTACCAAACTTTTCAGCTTTAGTTAGTTTCGAACCTGCGTCTTCACCTGCAATAACAAGGTCCGTGCTTTTGGTTACACTGCTTGTTACTTTAGCGCCTTGCATTTCTAACCAAGCCGAAGCTTCTTTTCGAGTCATTTGTTGTAACTTTCCTGTTAGGACTATTGTTTTATCTTGAAAATCAGGATGCCCTTCTATTTCACTTGTTTTAACACCATTATATACCATATTAACGTTTTTATTTTTCAATTTTTCAATTAAAGCTTGTATATCTTCATTTTCCAAATAAGTGACTACAGATTGTGCAAGTTTATCTCCTATATCATGAATACTTACTAATTCATCTTCAGTAACTTCAAGTAAGCGATCCATAGTTTCATATTTCTCAGCGAGAACTTGGCTTGCTTTAACACCTAAATGGCGAATGCCTAAACCAAATAATAAGTGTTCTAATGAATTTGCTTTAGAGGCTTGAATTGCAGTGAGTAAATTCTCAACCTTTTTAGCACCCATACGTTCTAACGGTAATAAATCATCTTCTGTTAAATAGAAAATATCTGCTACATCTTTAATCACATGATTATGATACAGTTGTTGAATGATTTTAGTGCCTAAGCCATCAATATTCATTGCCTGACGTGATACAAAGTGGATCAGACCTTCTACAAGTTGTGCCTGACATTTAGGGTTGATACAACGTAGAGCTACTTCACCTTCAATACGTACAAGTTCGTGACCACAACTTGGGCAATGGGTTGGCATATGATACGGTTGAGCATCGTCTGGGCGTCGTTCAATCACACTTCTAACCACTTCTGGAATAATATCCCCAGCCTTTTTAACAACTACACTATCTCCGATTCTAATATCACGTTCTCTGATTAAATCTTCATTATGTAAGGAAGCTCTAGAGACTGTAGTTCCTGCAACACGCACTGGTTCGAGAATAGCTGTAGGTGTAACGACGCCTGTACGCCCTATACTCAATTCGATGTCTTGTAAAGTGGTCACCACTTCTTCAGCTGGGAATTTGTAGGCGATGGCCCATCTTGGCGATTTCTGAGTATAACCAATTTCATCTTGTTGGTCCAAATCATTAACTTTTATTACAATGCCATCAATATCATATGGAAGTTGTTCGCGTTGTGCCGTCCACTTTTCAATATAATTTAAAACACCTTCAATATCTTGAACACGTTCACGTTCTTGATTCGTTTTAAATCCTAGACGATCTAACTCATCCAAAGCGCCACTTTGAGTAGTAGCATCGAAATCAGTAAAATCATTTACACTATATAGAAAGACACTTAACTTACGTTTGGCTGCTAATTTAGGATCTAATTGTCTTAAAGAACCGGCAGCAGCATTACGCGGATTAGCAAATGGTTGTTCTTCATTTTTTTCTTTTTCTTCGTTTAAAGCCATAAATGAACTACGTGGCATATAGGCTTCGCCACGCACTTCAAAGTTTAATGGTTCTTTAATTTTTAAAGGAATCGCATGAATGGTACGCAAGTTTTCAGTTATGTCTTCACCAGTCGTTCCGTTTCCACGTGTCAATCCTTGTACGAAACGGCCATCCACATACTTAAGAGACACGGCTAACCCGTCAATTTTTAACTCACACATGTATTCCACATTATCTGTATGGTCGTGTATACGTTCATCGAACCGACGTAGTTCAGCTTCGTTAAAAGCATTACCCAAACTTAGCATTGGGGTATCATGATCGACCTTTTCAAATGAGGATTGCGCTTCTCCACCAACACGCACTGTAGGTGAATCATTGGTTTTATATTCTGGATGTGCCTCTTCAATATCAATTAATTCACGCAATAATTTATCATATTCACTATCTGGTACAGAAGGATTATCTTGCACATAATATTCATAACTATATTGATTTAATAAATTATGCAACTCATTCACTCGGTTTTGGATGTTCTCCATTAATTAATCCTCCTTTTTACTAATAGGGGCAAATTGAGCTAATAAACGTTTAGGTCCTTCAGATTTAAAAATAATATCTAATTCTACAGAACCGTTTTTCTCGTTCACATTACTTACCATACCCTCTCCCCAAGATTTATGCGTCACTTTGTCTCCTACTTTCCAGTCTGAAGCTGAAACTTGTTTCTTAGATGACGTAGTACGCTTGCTGAAACCACGCTTCGGTTGTGATGAGGACTTAGGTGTGATCGTTTGTCGTTGTTGTTTTGCAGGCACTTCTAATAAATCTTCAGGAATTTCTCGTAAGAATCGTGAAGGCATATTCGATTGTGAACGTCCGTATAACATTCGTGACGTTGCGTGCGTAATGTACAAGACTTCTTCGGCACGTGTGATTGCTACATAGCAAATACGACGTTCTTCTTCCATTTCATGTTCGTCGTCACTTTTAATTGCGCGGATATGAGGAAATAAAGATTCTTCCATACCCATTAAGAAGACAATTGGGAACTCTAAACCTTTAGCTGAGTGCATAGTCATTAAAGTAACGCCACTCTCGATATTAGCTTCATCGATATCAGCCACTAATGATAAATCTGTTAAAAAGTTAATTAATGACTGTTCTTCTAGAGGCGTATTTTCTTCGTAGTCTTTAGGTACTGACATGAACTCATCGATGTTCTCTAAACGACTTCTTGATTCAATTGTTTGTTCACGTTCAAGCATGTCACGGTAGCCTGATTTTTCAAGAATTTCAGTCACAATTTCACTTATTTCTAAAAATTCTTGTTCTTTAATTAAGTTTTGAATTAACTCGTAGAATTGAATACACTCTTGTGTCACCTTTTTAGAAAGTCCGATAAAATCTACTTCACCCAATGCATCAAACATACTTATATTATTCTCAACGGCGTATCTTTGAATCTTCTCAACTGATGAAGGGCCAATACCACGTTTAGGCACATTTATAATACGTTGCAAACTTATATCATCATTACTATTAGCCACAATTCGAAGATAACTTAGTAAGTCTTTAATCTCTTTACGGTCATAGAATTTTTGTCCCCCAACCATCGTGTAAGGAATATTTGATTTCATAAATGTTTCCTCTAACACACGTGATTGCGCATTGGTTCTATAGAGAATCGCCATGTCTTTATAATCTTTTCCAATTTTTCGATGCTTCATAATTTCACGCACGACGTATTCAGCTTCGTCACGTTCAGTCATCGCTTCATAGTATTTTATCTTATCGCCACCCGTATTAGCTGTCCATAAGCCTTTAGGTTTACGTTCCGAATTATTTTTAATCACTTCGTTAGCAGCCGTTAAAATGGTTTTAGTCGAACGATAATTTTGTTCTAGGAAAATGGTTTTCGCATTAGGGTAGTCCGCTTCAAAAGATAAAATATTTTGAATGTCAGCGCCTCTCCAGCCATAGATAGATTGGTCTGAATCACCAACAACACAAAGATTTTTAAACTTGCTAGCGAGAAGTTTGACGAGTGTATATTGAGCCTTGTTGGTATCTTGATATTCATCTACATGAATATATTGGAATTTATTTTGATAATATTCTAACGTATCTGGAACACGTTCAAATAATCTAATTGTTTTCATAATTAAGTCATCAAAATCTAACGCTTGGTTACGTGACAATTGACGTTGATAACCACTATATACCGTAGCCACCATTTGTGAATGGAAATCATTAGCTTCATTTATCGCATCTTCAGGTGTCTTCAATTCATTTTTTAGATTACTGATTGCGCCGATAAACATACGTGGTTCAAAGCGTTTGCTATCGATGTTTTCATTTTTTAATACGTCTTTTATCACAGATTTTTGATCGGTTGGATCAATAATTGTAAAGTTACGTTCAATTCCAATGCGATCTGCATCTCGTCTTAAGATACGCACACACATAGAGTGGAAAGTTGACATCCATATGACTTGGGCTTCTTCGCCCACTAATTGTTCAACACGCTCTTTCATTTCTTTAGCTGCTTTATTAGTAAAGGTAATTGCTAAAATATTATAAGGAGAGACATCTTTTTCATCTAATAAATAGGCGATTCGATGCGTTAATACTCTCGTCTTACCTGAACCAGCACCAGCCATTATAAGTAGTGGTCCTTCTGTAGTTCTTACCGCTTCACTTTGCTCTTTATTCATATTACTGACTAATGAATTCATTTATTAGACTCCTTTTTAATTTTTACTGTTTTAAGGGCTTTCTTAATGTCTGAATATATAATATTTCCTACGATAATGGTATCGGCGAATTGCTTCATTTCTTGTGCATGTTCTAGAGAACTTATGCCGCCCCCATATATTAACTGTGTATTGGTTAGCATTTGAGATACTGCTTTCACCATCTCAACGTCTCCATAAGTCCCACTATACTCAATGTACATCATAGGTAGTTTGTACATTTCATTCACCATTTGTGCATAAGCTTCCACATCTTCAATATCTAGGTTTGTATCAGCTTGCGTCAATTGTGCAACTTTACTATCTGGGTTAAGCACTAAGTAACCTTCCAATACGACTTCTTCAAAATTAACCATGTGTCCAAATTGTTTTAACGCTTTATGTAACATACCATTGTGATAAGTTGTATCTTTACTATTTAGTACCGTTGGAACAAAGTAAAAATCAAACCCAGGCATAACAGTATCTAAATTTGAAATTTCAAGAACGAGTGGTAACGGATATCTTCTCACTCTACTCATTAAATGAATGACATTATCCTCGGTTACGTTATCTGTTCCGCCAATCATTATTGCATCTGTATTTGACATGCATAATGCGTCTAAATCTTCGTCACTTATCTCTTTAGCCGGATCAAGTTTAAACACATGTTGCCATTCCTTAATGTCGTACATATATCCATAACTCCTTTTTTTAACATACACTAAATTATAGCATTTTTAATCTTTGAGTTCTAAACAGATTAGACTATTTTAACATCGAAAATTTACAACTTATAGCCGTTAAATCGATTTGTATTTCTACCTACTTAGCTTTAGAAAGACTCTATTTAAATCATTTATAAAAGAAAGAAACTCGAAGACCATTTCCTAATTGGAAATCATCTCCGAGTTATGAGTACGATATTTATAACTAAACTATTAAAACTTATTCTTTCGTCTCAATATTTAATCGATCTAGGATTATTGTATAAGCATCATTACCCCATTGTAATGAACGTTTCACTCTAGAAATAGTCGCTGTTGATGCACCCGATTCTTTTTCAATCGTTGCATAAGTAAAACCTTGTTTAATCATTTTAGCAACTTGAAGTCTTTGAGATAATGATTGTATTTCATTTACAGTGCATAAATCATCAAAAAATTGATAGCACTCTTCTCTATTTTCAAGTGTTAGAATCGCATCAAATAATTCATCTAATGCTTGTCCTCGTAGTTTTTCGATTTGCATCTCAAACAACCCCTATATTCCAATTTCAATATAATCTCATTTTAACGCATTAAATAGTTAAAGTGTAATGATTTCATTGAAAAGAATAGTTACTTATTCTAAGCCGGCACGTTGGAAGATTGTATCCACTTGATTTAAATGATGTTCAGGGTTGAAACATTCATCTAATTCTTCTTTCGAAAGAACGTTAGTAATATCATTATCTTGTTCAATTAATGTACGGAATGGCGTTTTAGTTTCCCATGATTCCATAGCTTTAGGTTGTACTTTATCATATGCTTCTTCACGAACCATACCTTTATTAATTAAAGCCAATAATACACGTTGTGAGAAGATTAAACCAAATGTTTTATCAATATTATTTCTCATATTATCTTCATATACAGTTAAACGATCAACAATATTTGTAAAACGGTTTAATGCATAATCTAATGCAATAGTTACATCTGGTAACATAATACGTTCTGCTGATGAATGAGAAATATCACGTTCATGCCATAATGGTACATTTTCATATGCTGTTGTAATATAACCACGGATGACACGTGAAATACCAGTAATATTTTCAGAACCAATTGGATTACGTTTATGAGGCATAGCTGAAGAACCTTTTTGTCCTTTGGCAAAGGCTTCTTCTACTTCACGTGTTTCAGTTTTTTGTAAGTTACGAATTTCTACTGCAAATTTTTCTAATGAAGTAGCTACTAATGCTAGCGTCGCAATATAATATGCGTGACGATCACGTTGTAATGTTTGAGTAGATACTGGTGCAGCATCGATACCTAAATGTTTACAAACATAGCTTTCAATTTCTGGTGGAATATTCGCAAATGTTCCTACTGCGCCACTCATTTTACCTACTTCGATTTCTTCACGTACTTCTTTAAAACGTTTTAGATTACGTTTCATTTCCGTATACCATAGCGCCATCTTCACACCAAACGTTGTTGGTTCAGCATGTACACCATGAGTTCGTCCCATCATTAACGTATATTTATATTTTTTAGCTTTTTGTTCTAACACTTTAATAAAACGTTCGATATCTTTTTCAATAATTTCGTTCGCTTGTTTAATAACGTAACTTAATGCAGTATCGACTACATCCGTTGAAGTTAAACCATAATGCACCCATTTACGTTCTTCACCTAATGTTTCAGAAACTTGTCTAGTAAAGGCTACCACATCATGACGTGTTTCTTCCTCAATTTCTTTGGCACGTTCAACATTTACTCGCGCATTTTCTCTTATTTTTTTAACATCTTCTTTAGGAATATGACCTAATTCACTCCATGCTTCACATGCTAAAATTTCAACTTCTAACCATGCTTCATATCTATTTTGGTCTGTCCAAATATTAGACATTTCTTCTCTTGAATAACGTTCAATCATCTTTAAACTCCTATTCTATGTATTAAATTTGTGGCAAAAACTGTACATTAACCATAAAAACACAAAAATAGTTCGTGTCTAAGCTTTCTGTTTAAGTTTAACAGATTCTATATGAAAAGTATAAGCCTTTTTCTCGCATTTCTAGTATAAATGATTCTTATAAGAAAAACACTAATATCTTAATTTGTCGTAAATGCAACAATAAAAAGAAACCTAAGTGCGCGTAATACGAATAGATGATGATGTGTCGTTCAATCATCTTATCTATTAATTCTTCACTTAGATTTCTTTTAGGAAATGACGATGGAACAACCAAACATTTAAATTACATTTGATTGCTAACCCACATCCTATTCTATTTTTTTACCAACAAACTGAATGTCTTGGCGTAATACTTCAATATTTCCGTCTTTATCTTCAGTATACACTGGCTTTTCAATACGTTTGACAGGCATATAGCCCGCTTCACGCATGCGTGCTAAACACTCTGAGATGGTTTCATTATCATTTACTCTGAACTTCATCGTGTTCCACTACACTTTCTATTTCTTCTACTTCATATGCTTTAACTTTTCTAGTACGTACGCCTTTAGTCCAGAAACCACCGTGTATTGCTCTAGGCTCATACGCAATGATAAAAGCTTTTTCATCCAAAGTACGTACTGTATCCATTAATTTACGTTCAAATCGTCTAGGGGTTAAAATTTGCATTACCATTCGACTACCGTCTCTACCATGAGCCTCATAGTGCGTAACGCCGTACCCAAGATTTCTTAATTCATTTGGTAAATCTAATTCATACTCTGATGAAGTTACATTTACAACTGTATAACCTAATGCGAGTTTCTCTTCAATCTTCATTCCCACTATGATACCAATTGAGAAACCAAAGGCATAAGCGACGATATTTTGAATTTGATCAAGGCTACTCATAACTAATCCAAGACCAACGACATATATCAATACCTCAAGGAAACTCACTACTGCGGCCATATAGCGATAGCCTTTTAACGTTAAGATTGTACGTACCGTTAAAAATGTCACGTAAAAAACGTTAATAACGAATATCGCTGCTACCATTAACCATGGGTTTGCCGTTATCACTGACATGTTATTCCTCATTTCTTCCTTGTATTACTAAAATCGAGATAATTTTATCAGTGATATTTTATTTTGTCACTAGTAAATCATCATAAACTGTGTGTATTTAATTTCAATTTAAATTAGTAAATTATAATTTTTTTATTCATTCAACCTATTTTAATGCTTGCTTATAAAATATTTAATGGAACTTCTCATAAATTCGGCGAGTTAATTCTTTGGCCATGTATATCGTGTATATGCTAGTTCGCGTTTATGTGCATTACGAACATAGTGCTTTTCAATTGTTTCACGTGCGTCACTAGGAACTTCTTTACCTTCTAAATAATCATCAATATGTTCATAACTTACACCTAGTGCTTCTTCATCAGGTAATTGTGGCTTATCGTCTTCTAAATCAGCAGTTGGAACTTTTTCATATAAACGTTTAGATGCGTCTAAATACTTTAATAATTGTTTACCCTGTCTTTTATTTAATCCGAAAATTGGGGCGATGTCTGCTGCACCATCACCATATTTAGTATAAAAGCCAGTGATATTTTCTGCAGAATGGTCTGTTCCAATGACAATACCACTTCGATTAGAGGCAATAGAATATTGAACTTTCATACGTTCACGTGCTTTCTCATTACCACGTTGAAAATCAGTTAACTCAATGCCTGCTTCTTTTAAAGATTGTACACTTTGATCTACGGCAGGTTTAATATTTACGGTAATCGTTTCATCCGGATTGATAAATTTTAAAGCTTCTTCTACTTCATCCGCCTCCTTTTGTACACCATATGGGAGTTTTACAGCGATAAACTGACATTCACGACCTTCTTTACGTAATTCTTCAACCGCTAATTGTGCAAGTTTACCAGTAAGCGTTGAATCTTGCCCACCTGAAATACCTAATACAAGTGACTTAATAAAAGCGTGAGATTGAACATAACTTTTAATAAAATGAATGATTTCATGAATCTCTTGTTTACTATCAATATTCTTTTTAACTTTCATTTCTTTCATTACAATATCTTGTAACTTAGTCATTGTCTTCCTCCATTTCTTTTACATGTTCTGCCACTTCAAAGATGCGTTTATGTTTATTGTCCCAACAAGCTGTACTTAAATCAACTGGATATTCTTGTGGGTTTAAATAACGTTTATTTTCTTCCCATAATTTAGAGAGTGCTTCTTTTAAATAGTCTTGTGCTTCTTTTTCACTTGGTAAATCGTATACGAGTTGACCATTTTCAAAGATAGAGTGATGTAAGTCGATCGCTTCGAAGTGTTTAATGTACTTCATTTTATAGGTGTGGACTGGGTGGAACATTTTTAACGGTTGTTCATTGTTAGGATTTTCATGTTCTAACGTAATATAATCGCCTTCTGCTTTACCAGATTTCGAGTTAATAATTCTATATACTTTCTTTTTACCTGGTGTCGTTACCTTTTCAGCATTATTAGACAATTTAATTCGATCAACATATTGGCCATGTTCATCTTCTACTGCTACAAGTTTATAAACTGCACCTAGTGCTGGTTGATCAAAACCAGTAATTAATTTAGTACCTACACCCCATGAATCCACTTTAGCACCTTGTGATTTTAAACTCATAATTGTCTGTTCATCTAAATCGTTTGACGCAATGATTTTAGCGTCTGGGAAACCAGCTTCATCTAACATACGCCGTGCTTCTTTAGATAGATAGGCAATATCACCAGAGTCTAAACGGATACCTACAAAATTAATTTTATCGCCTAACTCTTTGGCAACCTTAATCGCTGTTGGTACACCAGATTTTAAAGTATGGAATGTGTCTACTAAAAATACACAATCTTTATGGCGTTCGGCGTATACTTTAAATGCTTTATATTCATCGCCATAAGTTTGTACTAATGCATGTGCATGCGTTCCTGAAACGGGTATACCAAACAACTTACCTGAACGTACGTTACTTGTTGAATCGAAACCACCGATGTAGGCTGCACGTGCGCCCCATAAAGCTGCGTCAAGTTCTTGAGCACGACGCGTACCAAATTCCATTAATATATCATTTGGCGCAACTTGACGGATTCTGCTAGCTTTAGTTGCGATAAGAATATGGAAGTTAACGATATTTAATAATACTGTTTCAATAAGTTGAGCTTGGATAAGAGGTGCTTCTACACGTAGTAGTGGTTCATTACCGAAACAAAGTTCCCCTTCTTGCATAGCTCGAATATTACCCGTAAATTTAAGGTTTTTTAAATAATCTAGAAAATCATTTTGATATCCTATCGATTGTAAATATTCAATATCAGAGTCGCTAAAATGGAAATTTTCAATAAATTGAATCACTCGTTTTAACCCATTAAATACAGCGTAACCACTTTCGAATGGCATACTTCTGAAATATAAGTCGAATACTGCATTCCGTTCATGAATGCCATCATTCCAGTAACTTTCGGCCATGTTAATTTGATATAAATCATTATGTAACATTAAACTGTCATCTTCGTAACGATACACCATTATCTCTCCTAACGGTCTTTTTCATTATTTTATCATAATTCGATAGAAGTGAGTATTCTCGGGGGTTTTACTCTTATTTTAAATATGAAATATTAGTTATCCGACAAATTCGTGACAAAAGAAGTATTTAAATGAGTTAATTAATTGTCTAGATTATAATATTGGATGAGGTGGTCATATGATATTAGAAGAAGCTAAGTCTTTTATACACACAATGTATACTGAATTAGAGTACTCAAAAGCTGATATGGAAACAAGAATTGCAATGATAGAAAAAGAAATTGCTTCAACAGGGACATATACACATACGTACGAAGAGTTAAGCTATGGCGCTAAACTTGCTTGGCGTAATTCTAATCGTTGTATAGGCCGATTGTTTTGGGAGTCGCTACATGTTGAAGACGCGAGAGATGTGAGTAATCACTCAGAGTTTATTACTGCAATCAATAAACATCTTGAAGAAGCGACAAATGGCGGGAAAATAAAACCATATATCACTATTTTCTCAGCTGAAAATGCGCCGAAAATTTATAATAATCAATTAATACGTTATGCAGGATATGAAGATAAAGGAGATCCATCTGAACGTGAAGTGACCCAACTAGCTGAACATTTAGGTTGGAAAGGTGAAGGTACAGATTTCGATGTCTTGCCTCTGATTTACCAATTGCCTAATGAAGAAATTAAGTTATATTCACTTCCTTCTGATTTAGTTAAAGAGGTTAACATCGAGCATAATCGTTTTCCAAAATTAAAAGATTTAAATTTAAAATGGTACGGTGTGCCTATTATTTCAAATATGGATTTAAACATCGGTGGTATTGTCTATCCAACTGCGCCATTTAATGGTTGGTATATGGTTACTGAAATAGCAGTGCGTAATTTTACTGATACGTATCGTTATAATTTATTAGAAACTATTGCGGATGCCTTTGATTTTGGTACACTTAAAAATAATTCATTTAATAAAGATCGAACATTAGTAGAATTGAGTTATGCTGTTTATCATTCTTTTAAAACACAAGGTGTATCAATCGTTGATCATTTAACTGCTTCAAAGCAGTTCCAACTATTTGAAGAGAAAGAACATCGACATGAGCGAGAAGTAACTGGTAAATGGTCATGGCTAGCGCCACCTCTTTCACCTACACTGACTGAGAATTATCACCATGGATATAAAAATAAGATTAAGAATCCTAATTTTCATCATAAAAAGAAATAAGCATTGAAGTGTCCATTCCATTAATGTTCAGCAGACACGGAGGTAATGTTTGTGATGAATTTATACTATTTAGGACCTAAAGGAACTTTCTCTTATCTTGCAGCAAAGCAATATTCTTTAGAAAGAGAGTTTGCATATAGTCATTGTCCACCACAAAACTTATATGATGTAGTTAAATCTGTCGCAGACAATGATGACGCAATAGGTATCGTGCCACTTGAAAATTCGATTGAAGGGACTATCAATATTGTTGCTGACTCATTAATTCAACAAGAGGTTTACGCACATGGTGAAATTCATATGAATATTGATTTTGGTTTATACGCAAATGAAGGAACTCAAATTGAAGATATTACAAAAGTATATTCAATTGCGCCAGCCATTAGTCAAACAATTCAATATATCCATCAACATCAATTTGAATATGATTATGTTGACAGTACCATTCAAGGATTAGAGAAAATCTCTTCTACTGAAGCGGCTATAGCGCCACTTGGAAGTGGAGAATTATATAGTTTCGCTCCTATCGATAGCCATATTCAAGATTATTCACTCAATGTCACTCGTTTTTTAGTTATTAAAAATCATGCTAACTTTGATAAAGATGGAAACAATACTATTTTATTGATATCACCTAAAGCTAATAAAGCCGGTTTATTAGCTAAAATACTAAATATATTTGCGTTATTTGATATCAATTTATCATGGATAGAATCCCGCCCAATGAAACAGAAGTTAGGTTTTTATCACTTTTTTGTCCAAACTACGACAGGTAAGACGAAAGAACTGGATAATGTGATATCAATTTTAAACAACTTGAATTTTAAAGTGAAAATTATTGGAGTTTTTAATGCATACTCCTAAAAAATAACTTCGAGAGTTAGGATAATGAAATCTGTGTCATCACACTAGACTTCTCCCCACTCTCGAAGTTTTTTATTTTACATTAATTTTTTTAACTTTGACATCATCGTGTTGATTAAATGTTAATTCTGAAATATCTTCTAGATGTATCATTTGAGAAGCGTCATCAAATGTATTGCCTGCAATAAATACTTGCTTATGCTTAGCATTATTATAACTTCTAATATGAATCGCATCTCGTGTCATTTTTCCTGAAAAATGGTTGCCAATCACACTTAAATTCTCTCCACCTTGTGACACTTGAACGTGGCCAGTCAATGGATCAGCCGCGTTCTTACCATCTTTAACACCCAAGAAACGAATACCGCCATTACAATTTCTAAATTCGTTTTGTGAAATAATCATATTTTTAGATTTTAATGGAGTGAGCGCATATTCATTGAGGCCGTCGAAAGTATTATTTCTGATAGACACATTGTCATAGAATTTATTGTGACGACTTGCATGTGAACCAATCGCTCTATTCCATGCTTTCATATCAGGGTGGTCAGCTGCTCCGAAGTAACAATTTTCAATCACGACATTTTTTGTTATCGTTCCATCCGTCGTGCCAAATTTTGGAAATGCGCCTGGTACTTGAATATCTAATTGAATTGCTTCTGAAAATGAGCGATCCCCATCTATATCTCTAAATCCTTTAAAAACACAATCTCTGATATATAGTCCATCAATACCACAAGCATCTAAGGCATGGCCTCCCACAACATTTAATACTGTCACACCAATCAATTGAATATCTTCAGCGTGACCAATCGACATTGCCGTATTATTGTAAGGATAGTCTACCCCATTCATATCAAATGTTCCGCCCTTTATATAAATGTGACTATTTCCTTGATAGCCATGATAAAAACCGAACTGTCTTCCATTCTTTAAAAGAGCATCCTTGCTACATCGTAAAAGTGTCGTATCTTCCTCTAATAATAATGTAGTTGAATCATAAATAATGAGCGCTTTACCAATATGATATGTGCCACTTGGTATATAAACAGTATGTTCACCATATTTCGCCTTATTAAGCGCTTTTTGAATAGCTTTCGTATCTTTGCGTTTGTTATAACCAGTTAATCCGTAGTCTTGTGCGTTAATTAACATTTTCTGTCCCCTGTTCAAGTTTCTATATATGTAAATATCTATTGTATATACCAATTTCACCATGTATTAGCTATACTATATATAGACATAATACGAACTATTTACATTATCTTATCCATATTATTATACAATTTGTAACTAACTTAAACATTTATATGAGAGGAATGTTGAACATGAGCAAAAAAGCATTAATTGTTGTCGATTATTCATACGATTTTATTGCCGATGATGGTCGCTTAACTTGTGGTAAACCTGGCCAAGATATTGAAGATTTTATTGTAAGTCGTTTAGAAAAATATCACTCAAATAATGAAGACATATTTTTTATGATGGATTTACATTATGAAAACGACCCATATCATCCAGAAACAAAACTTTTCCCACCTCATAATATAGAAGGCACTTCTGGGCGTGAATTATACGGGAAAGTGAAAACTTTTTTCGATGAGAATAAAACAAGTTCAACGATTCACTTTTTAGATAAACGCCGCTACGATTCTTTCTATGGCACACCTTTAGATAGTTTATTACGTGAAAGAGGTATCACTTCTCTCGAAATTGTTGGCGTATGTACTGATATCTGTGTCTTCCATACTGTTGTGTCAGCCTACAATTTAGGATATGACATGACAATACCTAAAGATGGTGTAGCTTCTTTCAATGAAAATGGTCACAACTACGCTTTAAGCCATTTTGTAAACTCATTAGGCGCAGAGGTAGAAGTGAGTAATTAAAACATGCTAAAATAAGATTAAAATTATATGATAAGGGTGGATAATAAACATGGCAAAAACTTACATTTTTGGACATCAAAATCCAGATACTGATGCAATTTCTTCAGCTATCATCATGGCTGACTTTGAACAATTAACTGGAAATTCAGACGCAACACCTTATCGCCTAGGCGATATCAATGCTGAAACTAAATATGCTTTAGACCATTTTGAAATTAAAGCACCTGAATTATTAACTGATAATTTAGACGGTCAAGAAGTTATCTTAGTAGACCACAACGAATTCCAACAAAGTGCTGAAACAATTGCTGATGCAGAAATCAAACACGTTGTTGATCATCATAGAATTGCTAACTTTGAAACTGCAGCACCTTTATGGTATCGTGCAGAACCTGTTGGTTGTACTGCTACAATCTTATACAAAATGTATAAAGAACGTGGTTTCGAAATTAAACCTGAAATTGCTGGTCTAATGATTTCTGCAATTATTTCAGATAGCTTATTATTTAAATCACCAACATGCACTGAAGAAGATGTTAACGCTGCTAAAGCGCTTAAAGATACAGCTAATGTTGATTTAGAAGAATATGGTTTAGCTATGTTAAAAGCTGGCGCTTCTACTGTAGATAAAACAGCTGAAGAGTTATTAGATATGGACGCTAAATCATTCAACATGGGCGACTACATTACTCGTATTGCACAAGTCAATACAGTAGATATCGATGAAGTTTTAAATCGTAAAGACGAATTAGAAAAAGCTATGTTAGAAACAAGTACAAATCAAAAATATGATTTATTCGTACTAGTTGTTACTGATATCATTAATAGTGATTCTAAAATCTTAGTTGTAGGTGCTGAAAAAGATAAAGTTGGAGAAGCATTTAAAGTCCAATTAGATGATGGTATGGCCTTCTTATCAGGCGTAGTATCTCGTAAAAAACAAGTAGTACCTCAAATTACTGAAGCATTAACTAAATAATTTGATATACAATTCAATTTAACAAACAGTCTAAAACAATGTGTTTTAGGCTGTTTTTATATAAGCAAGCATAATACAGAAATTACGGTGCCCCCACCTTTCATTTATAATTAACATAGTGAACTATTAAGACACAATCTTAGAATAATCGTGTGTTTTATCCCCACTTCTCATTAATAAAGTAATAATTCGGGTATAAGTATAATAAATTAAATGATTAATTTTTATTCAAATTATCTATAAACGATATTAGTTTAATATATTTAGGAGGTAGATCAATTGTCATCAATAGCACAACAATTTGAAGAAAGTAAGAACTTTTTCAAAACACATAAAACTAAAGACATTAAATTTAGAAAGCAACAATTAAAGTTATTAAGTAAAAGTATTAAAAGTCATGAAAATGAATTACTCGAAGCGTTAAAGCATGATTTAGGAAAAAGCGCTGTGGAAGCCTATGCGACTGAAATAGGTATTACGCTTAAAAGTATCAAGATGGCGCGTAAAGAACTTAAAAATTGGTCAAAAACTAAGCAGGTAGATACGCCTATATTTATGTTCCCTTCTAAAAGCTATATTAAGCCTGAACCATATGGTACTGTCTTAATTATTGGACCATTTAATTACCCAGTACAACTATTATTCGAACCATTAATTGGTGCAATCGCCGCAGGAAATACTGCTATCATTAAACCTTCTGAGCTAACTCCTAATGTAGCAAATGTGATTCGCCAAATCATTGAAGATGTTTTCTCTGCAGATTTCGTTGCCGTCGTCGAAGGTGGTATTGAAGAAACACAAACATTAATCCATCTTCCATTTGATTATATGTTCTTTACTGGCAGTGAAAAAGTAGGTCAAATTGTTTACGAAGCAGCAAGTAAAAACTTAGTTCCAGTGACACTTGAATTAGGTGGTAAATCACCTGTAATTGTTGACGATACTGCTAACATTAAAGTTTCAAGCGACCGCATAAGTTTCGGTAAGTTTACGAATGCAGGACAAACTTGTGTGGCACCTGATTACATTTTAGTTAATAAGAAAGTTAAAAATGAGCTTATTGAAGCCCTTAAACAAAGTATCCAAGAATTTTACGGTGCTAATGTTGAAAAGAGTCCTGATTTTGGTCGTATAGTTAATGATAAACATTTTAATAGACTGAATGATTTATTAAAGGTGCATGAAAATAATATTGTTTCTGGTGGGCACACTAATGCTGGGGAACGTTATATTGAGCCAACTATATTGGATGGTATTACCCCTGCTTCAAAAATTATGCAAGAAGAAATCTTTGGTCCATTATTACCTATCATTACTTATGATGATTTAAATGAAGCATTTGATATTGTTCAAAGTAAAGCGAAACCACTTAGTCTTTATCTATTTAGCGAAGATGAAAATACAACGCACCGTGTGCTTAATGAACTGTCATTCGGCGGTGGCGCAATAAATGACACCCTTATGCATCTTGCTAATCCTAATTTACCGTTTGGCGGTGTAGGGGCATCAGGTATTGGACAATACCATGGTAAATATACATTTGAGACATTTAGTCATAAAAAATCTTATATTTTCAAATCTACACGTTTAGATTCAAGTATTATCTATCCACCCTATAAAGGGAAATTGAAATATATTAGAACCTTCTTTAAAAATTTATAAATGCTAAGATTAAGAAACGCGAAGAGGTTGGGAAACCGATAAACGGTGTTCCAACCTCTTCGCGGTTATATTTTATTGAAGTTTTTATTTATCTAAGAAGCCGACGAATACGCCTTCAGGGGCTATGTGTTTATTATCTTTTGCCGTTAATTTACCGCTATTAGTATCACGGCTAAATACAGTTACTTTATAATCTCCTTCTTGGTGCGCACACACTAAGTATTCATCAGATTCAGTAATATTGAAATCTCTTGGGAACTCTCCACCACTTTTAACAATTTCAACTGGGTTAAGCGCAGCGCCATCTTCAGCTACAGTAAATACTGCAATACTATCATGGCCACGGTTACTTACATACAAGCTTTGTTGGTCATGTGATAAGCGTACGGCAGCTAATTTAGTATCGCCCTCAAAGTCTTCAGGAATAGTTAAATGACGCTCAAGTTCTTCAAATTGACCATCGTTATATTGCATGACACTCACATAATTAGATAATTCATGCACTACGTAGGCATATTTTCCATTTCTATGAAAAGCAATATGTCGTGGGCCATCTTGATCTTTGAATTTTGTAATTTCATGCTCTTTGAAACCTTCATCACCAAATGTATAAGCGACTACTCTATCAGTTCCTAAGTCTGTAGCTACTACATATTTTCCATCAGGTGTTTCATTAATATAATGTACATGAGCATTGTCTTGTCGTTCATGACTACCAGTAGTATAGTCATGTGCTAGTTCTTCAATTAATTTAACTACTTCACCTGTTTCTTTATTTAATTGATAAATACGTGCAAGTCCTGCTCCGTATACCGCTTCAAATAAGAATTTACGATTTCTTGATACAGAAATATAACATCCTGTGCCTTGAGTTGACTCTAAACATTTATTAATTAAAGTTAACTGTCCTTCATCATCTTTTTTAAAAGCGGCTACACCGCAGTCATCGCCTTCTTTAGTAATCGCATATAAGAAATCTTCTGTTTGAGCCAAATATGTTGAAGCTTGAATGTCATAACCTGTTTCAACTGTTTCAATTTGTCCTGAATCTTCATTTAATTCAAAACGATAAATGCCCTTGCCTTCTTTTTTCGTATATGAACCAATATATCCTCTCGTTGACATATAAATACCTCCATTAAGTTAATATCTTCATTTTATAAAACGACAGACACTTATGCCAATGATTCTTACTTTATACGTATTGTTATGTTAAATATGTTGATAAAATAAAAAACCAATAACCTCAATGAATGAAGTTACTGGCTTTTATCACTTATTATGCGTTATTGCTCTCGATATCAGATACAATTTCTTTTGTTTTTCTTTCGATATCTTCAAAGTCTTTTTTGAAGATGTAAGCAAATGCAACTACACCTACACCAACTACTAATGAAGTAATAGCTACAAAGCTTAATACGAATTTGCATAAACCTTTAATTAAATCCCACATTTACGTTTCACCTCTGAAATAGAAATAAGTATGTTTACAATATTATATATTATCATACTTACTGTTATGGTTAAATAGATACCTTTTTCATCTTTTTTATAAACATAAGTACATTTCTTATAAATTCACTATTTTAAACGATTTGCATGGTTAATATTTCAAGCCACCCACCAAGATTTAAACGTATTCAATACTTTTCTATAAGTACCACTAAACACAGTATCCCCTCCTTGTGTTTTTGGTTAATCTTGCTATCATGTTTAGTATAGTTATATATTTAATTGAATTCAATTAACCTTATATTACAAATTATTAAATTTTCAGGAGGCCTTCTCATGCAACAAGTTAAATCAGATATTATGACTTTTCGAGGGTCACATTTCGATTTAGGAGTTAAAACTGCGCAATGGTTGAAACAAACTCCTTTATTAGAAAATCGTGAGCGAGAATGGAAAAAACGTATGCCTCGTTTTGATATAGATGTCGCAGAAACACACGCAATCTTCCAAACGTATGCACCAGAAATTTGGGAAGAATTAATGGGGATGCAAGAAGTCCTTAATTTACCTACCAAGCAAATGATATTAAACTTTGGACATTATCGCTTTACAGACCTAAAAGAAAGCGGATGTACTGTTTTTCAAGGTCAAAACTTTATGGTGCGTAATTATGACTATCATCCTGCGACTTATGATGGAAGATATTTATTGTTTCAACCTAATGACGGAGGGCTTGCTCAAATAGGACCTACTTCACGTGTAACTGGACGAATGGATGGTATGAATGAAGCTGGATTATCAATGGGTTATAATTTTATGCATCGTAAACATCCTGCTAATGGCTTCGTTTGTTATATGATTGGTCGTTTAGTTTTAGAATATTGTAAAGACGTTGATGAAGCCATCCGCTTTTTAAAAGAAATACCTCATAGAAGTTCATTTAGCTATATCTTAATGGATAAACATTTAAACCATGCTATCGTAGAAGTTACCCCACGTTCTTTTGATGTGAGACATGATCATGTGTGTACCAATCACTTTGAATTATTAACGCATGAAAATCGTAACTATACTAAAGAATCTAAAGAGCGTCTCGAACGTGCAGTTAATCAAACTTCACAAGATTTAGATCAGTTCACAGCCTTTAAATTATTTAATGACCCGCAATATGAAATATATAGTAAATTATTTAGAAGTTGGTCAGGAACAATACACACTTCTATGTATGAACCTCAAAAATTAATTGCTTGGATGACTTTAGGTGAGAATCAAACCCCTACTTCAATTGACTTTAACGCGTGGCTTCAAGGAAAAGAACTTGAACTCACACAGTTCACAGGTCAACTAGATACTGATTTAACATTCGCAAATTATTAAAAAAGGAGCAGAACGACGCAATCTAATATAATCTCGAAGATTTCATCGTTCTGCCCCATCCTCTATTTTTCAAAATGAGTCGTGACTTACTTATTTAATCGTTATATCATCTTTAATAGTGTAAAACTCTATCACATTATCACTTTGACCTACTTTACCTTTTTCGAAATATTTATTATTAACTTTGGCTTTACCAGCGCCAGGATGTAATTTTAATAACGTATTTTCAGGTTTGGTTTTATAGCTAAGATGAATATTTCCTTGTTTGATAGATGCTTTAATATCACTTTCTGAAGCCATTTGTTTAAAATCAATAAAGCCTTTATCGACTATAAAGAGTGAATCTTTCACATTACTTTCATTCACTCGCATTTCAGAAACATTTCCTTTAAAACGACTATTTTTTATAATGCTATTATTTATATTTAAATTTGCCGTTTCATTATTAAAATTCACATTTTGTACTTTAGCATTTGAAATATTTAATGGTCCACTATCTTTCCTTATATCAGCGTGTTTAAGCTTAATATCATTAATATTCAACCTACCCACACCAGAGTTTATATTTAAATTTTTAATTTTATCCTCAGGAATAGTAATACGAATATAATTTTTACTTTGATTAAATGGGTTAAGATTGAAGCTATATCCCCTCTTAGAGGATCTTCTTTCAACAATTGACAATTTATCATTTTTAGCTTTAACTTTTAAGTCATTGTTTCCATAAAATCTTACACGATAATCCTTACCTTTTGTAATCTCAATTTTCGAACTGAAACTATTAACATCGAGTTGGGTGATTCTTTCATTATCAAATTTTTTATTAAATTTAAACTTTTTATACACATCTTTCTCATGTACAAACCATACTAACGTGGCTGCTAAAAAGAAACCTATAAAAATGACTAATCCAACAATTATTATTTTCTTCATTGACGAATTCTTCCTTTAACTGTTTGGATATACCAAGACAAATATTTTAAAACTAATCTATATATATTCTGAGTCGTCTTTATAATCAGGACTAGCAATATAATACCGATGCCTGCATAAGAAATACTAAAAAGAATGTTACTAAATGAATTAGGAATGCCTCTCACTATACTTGATATTATAAGTAGCAATGGAAGACAGAGTAGAGATAGTGAAAATAGAAAAACAAAAAACAATATAAATAAGAACATTAAAATTGGTATGATAATAAAGAAAAAAGAAATGGCGCCTAAACTTAAAGAAGCCATAATGGCTCTAATAATGTTACGTAAATTAGGCGTCACTTTTGCGTATGAAATTGCTTTTTTAGCTTTTGCTTCTTTACCAATAATGTGCGGTTCTTTTAGGTTAGATAATATCTCTTGTTCCGATTTACCTCTATTCTCTTGTTCGTAAAAATAATTTTCATAGTCATTCATTAATGTATCTTTTTCATCACGAGGCAATTGATCTAGTTCTAACTCGAGTTCATTTAAGAATGTAATCTTGTCCATTTTATTTCACGTACTTTCATCTTTGGTTTGTCGAAAAGAAACGATTCTATCTATATCAGTTATGTCTTTGCTTACTACCACTATGCGTAAAATAATTTAACGACTAAAGAATTCAATTCTTTTAATAATATTATCTTTATACAATATTGATAATTTCATATGGTGCTCTTTATCGATGTAGACAAGCGCATCATATCCTTTACCAACTTTGTCTTTACGATATTCATTACCTAAATAATTGATAGCCTTATTGATATGATCTCCAATTTTAACATCAAAGTTTGTATTAATATCACTATCTTTCACTAGGATAATACCTTTTACTGTATTATGTTTATTCTTTACTTTTACAGTTAGATTTTTATGATTTTCATCATTATAAAATTTATATCTATCTAACTTAATATGTTTATTAATTATGTATCCTTCGTTATTAAAGTCCTCATCTAGCTGTACATCATTTATTTTAATATCTGTGAGATCGACTGTTTTTTCATTTTTATAAATTGTTAAACTCATAACCACAATAAAAGAGATAATAGTAAAAATTGTAAATATTATCCATCTATTTTGAATGCGCAAACTTACCACCACTTTTGTCTTAATAAATTTAATATATCATATCCTATATCATTGCTTCATCAATATTGTAATTTATAAATCTTACATATTTGTTATATATGAAGTAAATATGTTTTTAAACCTTTTGTATTCGCTTTTAATAAAAGTATTATAAATATCTATAACTTTGAAAACTTGTTATACTGATTAAAGTTAACTTAAGGAGGTTTTACTAATGATTAACCTAAAAACATACTTTAATCATAGTCAACCAATCGATGACTATATTGCTAATATGACTGTAAATAAAGATAATGTCTTACACATTTATGGAGCTTTTAATATGCCTTCAAATGATAAAAGAATTAAGGATTTAAAGGATGCTTCATTTTCAAAAGTCTTAGTAATTAGCGAAGACTGGTGTGGCGATGCAATGATGAATCTACCCATACTAAGACACATTAGCGAATATTTAAATCTTGAAGTACGAGTTTTCCATAGAGATGAAGATACGCAACTTATTGATCAATATTTAACAAATGGAACTGCTCGTTCAATTCCTATCTTTATCTTTTTAAATGATAATTATGAAGAAGTTAAAGTATGGGGGCCTAGAGCAGATGAAGCTCAAAAATTTGTTTCTGAATTAAGAGCACAACATCTTCCAGATAAAGATGCTCCAGATTATGAAACTAAGGAAAAAGAAGTTCATCATGAAATAGCCTCAAAATATAAAACAGATTCTGAATTATGGCGTCATGTGTATGACTCTATTATTAATAAATTATCAAATTAATAGATAGTAAGAAGGAGCGAGACTGAAATCGTATGTAATTTCAAAAATCTCATCGTTCCACTTTGGTAAAGTCATCTAAATTAAAACTGGGACATTTTTTATTAATGTCCCAGTCTTTTTAGGCTTAAATATCTCTTTTAGCAGCGTATAACAGATTAGCAATAAATAATACTACAATTGAAGCAATTGAGATGAACCATTGCCAATTTGTAAATTTAATATTGTCTGTTGATGATTTCTCAGTTAAATAACTGAATGGGATATACTTAAGTGATTTTTGAATATCGTCTCCCCATTCTGGAATTAAACCGATAAATGGTTGTATGAATGGCACAATGAATACTAAGAATATACCTAATGTGAAAATAACTGCTGGTTTTTGAACAATTAATGTAATTAAAAATAACAATAATCCAAAGAACAGTAAAAAGATTAGGTAGAACCAAATATTAGTTAAAAACTTATCCCCATCTATGTTTTTACCATCAGTAAATGATTGAATAATTATCATAGTGATATAAGTAATGAACGTAAAAATAAATGAAATTAAAATAATTGAAATTGTTTTAGCTATCACATAGCCTATTCTACTTTTCAATTTGTTCATATACAGTTGGATTGTACCTTGAGAATAGTCACGAGTAATAGTTTTAATAACTACGAGTAATCCAAAGAATAGAAACATCCAATTGGCCATTGGTAAAATCATTGAATAATCTACTTTATCACTATTACGCACAAATAAAACTGTCATGCCAGCGAGTAAACCCCAGATAATAATCAAAGCAATATATGTTAAGTAACTTTTAAAGAGACTAATAATATCATATTTTACTAATTGTAAATTCCTCATTTATTTGTCACCTCTTTGATTAATATTAAAGTAAGTATCACGAAGCGAACTTTTACGTGTTTCAAGATATTTAGGATAGATATCTTTTTGCGCAAGTGCCTTGATTAACGCTTGATAATCCTGTTGTGCTTTAATCATTATTTCGCCACTATTTTTGTGAGATTGAAGTACATTAAAGTGCTCTGTTAAGTATTCAAGTGCTACATTAAAGTCTTCTGTATCTACTTTAACTGACGTATAATCTTGTGCACCGCCGTCTTTCATATTCACATCTTGCACAAAGTTGCCATCTCTTAAGAACACAGCTCTGTCGCAAATCAATTCAATGTCCTCAAGTTTATGACTGGAAATTAAGATTTTCATGCCTAATTCATTTACTAATGATTGAATAGTTTCTAATACGTCAATTGAACCGTCTGGGTCCATTCCATTTGTTGGTTCATCTAAAATTAAGTACTTAGGTTTATTCATTAGTGAAACCGCAATTGCTAACTTTTGTTTCATACCCATTGAATATTTTTTAACCTTTTTCTTAATATATGGTCTCATGCCAAATGCATCTATAATTTTATCTGCATATTGTTTATCAAAACCATCGCCTAATACTTGTGCAAATAATCTTAAATTATATAGGCCTGTTTTATTATCATATAACTTTGGATGTTCAATTAAATAACCTACATTTTCATTGTCGTTAAGTTGAACTTTTCCTTTAAAATTAATAATATTTCCATTCATTACTTTCATTAAAGTTGTTTTACCAACCCCATTTTTTCCTATTAAACCTACGATTTGGCTTTTTCCAAAATCGAAATTGATATTATCTAAAACATTGTTAGTGCCATATGTTTTAGTGATGTTTTCTAATTTCATCAAAACCCTCCTTCAGTGTTATGAGTATGTTTTTTAATACGTTTTAATTGAATCAAATAATTGATAGCCATCCAACCGGCGCTAAGGATAAGCACTCCATAATTTAAATACACCATGAATAGGTTATTATTAAATTCATTTTTAAAGACTAATGAATTGATGGCTGAAAAGATAATCATTACTGCAAATGGGATAACTAACATCATTAATATGATGTAAGCTGTATAAGATATATATTCACGCTTTTTCTCAGTATTTTTATTAAAAGCGATTGGAATACTTAGAAAGTTAACTGCTATAAACGAAATCATCGTTGAATAACGTAAGGAATTAACTTCCACATTTGCCGCTTGGAAATTGTATAAACCGATGATAATTGCACCGATTAATGTAAGTACAATACATGAGATATAATTTACGTTTAACATATCTTTTTTTGAGACGGGTAAACTTTCATAGAATAGATATGAAGTTTTGCCACCGAGTCTTCTGTTTATTCTAAATAAATGACCTGAGTCGAGTATGCTAATTAACATTAATGTAATAGCTATCGGCGTATAAAAAAGAAATTTTAATTCAAGCTTAGATAACACCATGACATATAATGGATATATTACAAGTAAAATAAGGTACAAAGCGATTGTCCAACTACGTAATTTAAGATTTCTAATTAACAGTTGTTTCATTGTTTCAACTCACTTTGATGCCTGTCTTTATTGATGTTACTATTATCTGATTTCTCTAGAAAAATCATTAATTCTTCAATACTTGGGTGTTTTATATCCACTTGCGATCCAAATAATTCTTTAAAGACCTGTGCATGTTGCGTAAAGCCTAAATATCCAGTTGTCTTTTCTTCTTTATATAGCAATAAATCGTTTAGTTCCTCGTCTAGATCTTTAGAATCACCACGAATAATAAAATGTTCTTCTTGCAATTGGTTACGATATCCTTGTAATTTAACTTCACCATCTTTTAAATAGACTAGATAATCAGCAATTTTTTCTAAATCTGAAATAATATGTGTCGAAATAAATACTGTTTTATTTTCATCGATTAGTTCTGCTTGAAGAATCTCTAGCACTTCATTTCTTACTATTGGATCTAACCCTGCAGTAGGTTCATCAAAGATAAACAATTCTGCATGATGACTTAGCGCTAATGCTAACGATAACTTCATCTTCATTCCCGTAGAAAAGTGTTTTATTTTAGTTTTATACGGTAAATTAAATTTATTTAAATAATGTTGAAATAATGAAGCATCCCAATCGCTATAAAAAGGTGATATTATATTTTCAAGTTTTTTTATCGTCCATTGCTGGTTAAAATAAATTTCGGAATAAACAAAACCTATTTTGTTCTTAATTAGTTGGGGAACTTGAGACATTTTATTCCCTAAAACTGTTATTTCACCGCTGTCACTTGCTAATAAATCCATGATTAAGCGTATAACTGTTGTTTTACCTGCCCCATTTCCACCAATAAAGCCTGTCACAAAACCTTGAGGGACACTGAAAGACACATCTTTTAATGTAAATGTCTTATTATGATAATTAACATTTTTTAATTCGATGGCGTTCATTCTTCTTCCTCCTCATAAATTAAAGTAAGTATTTCCTTTAATTCTTTAAGAGGCATCCCTATAGTTTTAGCTTCTTTAGTAATAGACCGAGCTAAATTCTCAATGACGAAGAATTGTTTTTCTTTTAAGATTGAACTATCTTGCTCTTTAACAAATGTTCCTTTACCGCGAATCGTTGTAACGAAGCCTTCCTTCTCTAAATCTTCGTAAGCACGTTTAGTAGTAATTAAACTTACTCGCAAATCTTTAGCTAATTCCCTCATTGAAGGTAAATGACTTCCCGCTTCAACATAACCTTTTAAAATATTCTCTTTAATTTGTTGTTTAATCTGTTCATATATAGGTCGTTCGCTGCTGTTTTTCAAGATTATCTTCATCGCTGTCCCCCTTCATCAACTGTATATAAACAATATATACACTATATACAGATTTGTAAAGTATTATTACTAAAAATTATGTATATCATAGTTATCATTCCATTTTCTCTATAAGAAAAGACTCTTTAAAAGTGTTCACACTTAAAAAGAGTCTATGTAAAATAATCATTTTTTATTTTTTCTTCTATCGTTACTTCTATTTATAAATGCACATATCATAAACATAATCGCAGCTAATAATAATTTTACACCTTGATTCTCATGTCCGGTAGCTTGTAAATAATAACCCACTACAAATAAAATAATTGCTAACCCAACAAAGATCTTTGTTAAATGCTTCATCAATTTCAGTCACCTCAATATCATTATTATAACAAATGAACTATCTTGTATGTATACTTCATCTATTTATTAGAAATTGAAATTTATTGTGCTTATGTTAAAATTGAGATATCCACAGATTACATTACACAACCCCTAACTTGCAGCACCAAGTTAGGGGTTTTAGTGTAAGGTCATCTATTTATCTTTCCACTTTGTTTCTAACCAAATTCGAAAAATAACTAGTATGCCTCCAGTAATTAGTGTCATCATACCATCCAAAACCCACGACATTACACTACACCTCCACAAAGTAAAGTGTCATATCTCTCGATGACCTGTTTCAATTTTAACATAAAAAGCGAACAAATGTTCGATTTTAAAAGAAAATAATCTTCTCATCCAGACATCTCATACAAGAACGCTTTATCTTTAGTTCAAATCAAGATATTATAATATTGTATATTAAATTAAAGTGAGGTTATCAATATGAATCCTTTAGCACAAAACTTAAATGATCAACTCGTAGACGCGCGTCCTGAAATCTTAAGTATGCTATCAAGCTTAGGACAAGCAATGTATTATCCTAAAGGCATCTTATCTCAATCAGCTGAAGCCAAATCGACAAAATATAACGCTACAATCGGTATGGCTACATATAAAGACAAAAAAATGTATGCTGATGCTTTATATGGTGTTTATAATCACCTTTCTCCAGATGAAGTCTTTCCATATGCCCCACCTCAAGGCATAGAAGGCTTAAGAGATTTATGGCAAGAAAAAATGTTAAAAGAAAATCCTGACTTATCTAAAGAATCAATTAGTCGTCCAATTGTTACTAATGCCTTAACTCATGGCCTTTCATTAGTGGCTGATTTATTCATTGAAAATGGAGATACTCTGTTATTACCATCACACAATTGGGGTAACTATAAATTAATTTTTAATACTCGCCATTCTGCAAATATTGAAACATACTCAATCTTTGATCATGAAGGTCATTACACTACAAATTCTTTAGTTTCTACATTGAAAAATTATAATCAAGATAAAGTTACTTTAATTTTAAATTATCCTAATAATCCAACAGGCTATACACCTACTAGTGAAGAAGTTGCTACAATTGTGTCAGCCATTGAGGAATTAGCTAATAAAGGTACTAAAGTTATCACAGTAGTAGACGATGCTTACTATGGTTTATTCTATGAAGATGTCTATAAACAATCTATTTTCACAGCAATTAATAATCTTAATAATAACAACATCTTACCTATCCGTTTAGACGGTGCGACAAAAGAATTCTTTGCTTGGGGATTACGTGTTGGATTTATTACATTTGGTGTAAATAATGAAACTGCTAAAGACGTATTGGAAGCTAAAGTTAAAGGGCTTATCAGAAGTAATATTTCAAGCGGTCCTATGCCTTCTCAAAGCGCAGTTAAATATGTTCTTGAAAACCACGAACAATTTGATAAAGAAATTCAACATAATATTGATACATTGCACGAACGCTACAAAGTCACTAAAGACGTAGTTTATGATGATAAATACAAAGACCACTGGCAAGCTTACGACTTCAACTCAGGCTATTTCATGGCTATTAAAATAAATGGTGTGAACCCTGAAGAGTTACGTGAACACTTAATTAATAAATATTCAATTGGTGTGATTGCGTTAAACGATACAGATATTCGTATTGCATTTAGTTGTGTTGAAAAAGATGACATTCCACATGTATTCGATTCAATCGCACAAGCCATCGATGATTTAAAATAACATTATATAATATATAAATATGCATCCGAAAAGTGAGACGAAAGTCCACCTTTCGGATGCTTTTTATTGTTTAAAATTAATTATTTATTTTCACTAAAAAATTCAGTATTAACCATATTAATTGAATCAAAAATGGTACGCTAAATAATCCAATTAATAGTCATATAAATGCCATAGATTCCCTGTGTGTAGCAGTAATTAAACCATTATTTAAAGAATAAATATTATAGCTAAAAGTAATATAAGCCAAAATACAGTTATCCCCCACCAAAGTACCCATGATAACTTCGATAACTTCATTTAACCATCTCCTTTTATTACTACCATATCATTTATACAAGAATCATGACCGCATAAAAAAGATTCCCATGAGTTTAATTTACTCATGAGAAACGTCTTATAAGAATGATTTTAAAGGTTTTAGGTCAATGAACCTATATTACATCATACCTGGCATGCCACCCATACCTGGGTTATCATTGCTATCAGGTTCTGGGATATTAGCAACTACTGCTTCAGTTGTTAAGAACATTGCTGCTACACTTGCCGCATGTTGTAATGCTGAGCGTGTTACTTTAGTTGGATCTACTATACCTTCTTCAAGCATATTGACCCATTCATTTGTTGCTGCGTTGAAACCTACGCCTGCATCTGCATTTTTAAGTCTTTCAACAATAACGGAACCTTCAAGTCCAGCATTTTCAGCAATTTGTCGAACTGGTGCAGATAACGCTTTAAGCACGATATTTACGCCAGTAGCAACATCGCCTTCTGCATCAATGTCATTCACTTTATTATAGATATTAACTAGTGCTGTACCACCACCTGCTACAATACCTTCTTCTACTGCAGCACGTGTTGAGTTTAATGCGTCTTCAATACGTAATTTACGTTCTTTCAATTCTGTTTCTGATGCTGCGCCAACTTTAATTACCGCTACACCGCCAGCTAATTTAGCTAAACGTTCTTGTAATTTTTCTCTATCGAAGTCTGAATCAGTTTCTTCAATTTGAGATTTGATTTGGCTTACACGAGCATCGATGCTGTTATCATCGCCGTCACCATCAACTACAGTAGTGTTGTCTTTAGTAACTTCAACTTTATTTGCGCTACCAAGCATTTCAAGAGACGCATCTTTTAATTCTAATCCTAAGTCATTCGTAATTACAGTTGCACCTGTTAAGATAGCTAAATCTTCTAACATTGCTTTACGACGGTCACCAAAGCCAGGAGCTTTAACTGCAACTGCTGTAAATGTGCCACGCATACGGTTTAAGACGATATTAGTTAACGCATCGCCTTCAACTTCATCTGCCACAATTAAGATTGGACGACTAGATTGAACGACTTGTTCTAATAAAGGTAAGATATCTTGGAATGAAGAAATTTTCTTATCAGTCACTAAGATATAAGGTCTTTCTAATTCAGCAATCATTTTATCTGAATCAGTGACCATGTATGGAGATTGGTAACCTCTATCAAATTGCATACCTTCTACAACTTCTAATTCAGTATCTAAACCATTAGATTCTTCAATAGTAATAACACCGTCATTACCAACTTTATCCATTGCTTCTGAAATGTATTTACCAATTTCTTCATCCGCTGCAGAAATAGCACCTACTTGCGCAATTTCATTTTTATTTTCAACTTTTTGAGAAATATCATTTAATGCTTCAACAGCTACTCTTACTGCTTTGTCGATACCTTGACGTAAACCTACAGGGTTCGCACCACTTGTTACGTTTTTTAGACCTTCTTGAATCATAGCTTGAGCTAATACAGTAGCTGTAGTTGTACCGTCACCGGCAATTTCATTTGTTTTATTAGCCACTTCTTGAACTAATTTTGCGCCCATATTTTCATATGGATCTTCTAATTCAATTTCTTTAGCGATTGTTACACCGTCATTAGTAATTAAAGGCGCTACGTATTCTTTGTCTAAGACAACATTACGTCCTTTAGGCCCAATTGTTACTTTCACAGCATTCGCTAATTTGTCTACCCCGCGTAACATTGCTTGACGCGCATCTTCTGAAAATTTAAGATCTTTAGCCATTCATTTTACCTCCATTATTGCTTAAAATTTTTCAATATCGTTTTATATTTTATTTTTCAATGATTGCTAGTAAATCATCTGCGTTTAGAATTAAATGTGTTTCATCGCCACGTTTTACTTCAGTACCAGCATATTCTTGGAATACAACTGTGTCGCCTTCTTTAACCTCTGGAGCAACTTTTTCACCATTATCTAAAAGGCGTCCTGAACCTACAGCCACGACTACACCTTCATTTGACTTTTCTTTTGCGCTATCAGTTAATACGATTCCACTTTTAGTTGTTTGTTCTTGTTCTTTTCTTTCGATAATCACACGATTTCCTAATGGTTTAAGCATGATTGTTCCTCCTTAACGGGTCATTTTTAGCACTTAAATATCACAAGTGCTAATCTATCATTTATATTAATCAAAGTTGGTCAATATTTCAAGCGATATGGTTCTATTATATTTTGTATATAACTTAAATTTACGATAAACTAATTGAAGTTGAAATTCTAATTTGGAGGTTACAAATGGCACGTATTTGGGTAGCAAGTTTAACATTAGTTATATACGCATTAGCACAATTTTTACCCCTGATGTTACAACAAACCCCGCTTTTTAGTGATTTATCAGGAATGGCGTTAGCCAAAGCTAATATATATACACAAGTCATACTCTTTATCATAGCTGCAATTTTAATTATTTGGTTAAATTTAATTATTAAGAACCCAACTTCTCTTGAAAAGGGATTCAAAGAACCTAAACGCTATATCCTACCTTGGGCGTTGTTAGGGTTTGTGATAGTGATGGTCTATCAGATTATGGCCGGTGTCATTAACATGTGGATTTTCGGACAACCACAACAAAGTCCAAATACTCAAAAAATCATGGCTATCGCAAGACAACTACCTATTTTTATACTTCTTATTTCTTGTGTAGGTCCAATACTTGAAGAATATGTCTTCAGAAAAGTTTTATTTGGTGAAATATATAATAAAATCAAAGGCAATAGAATTGTTGCTTTCTTAATAGCTTCTATTATAAGTTCACTACTTTTTGCACTAGCACATGATGATATGAAATTTATCCTTATCTACTTTGGAATGGGAATGTTGTTTTCACTAGCATATGTATTAACAAAACGTATCGCAGTACCTATCCTCATACATATGTTCCAAAATGGCCTTGTAGTTATCATGCAGTATTTCTTTGGAGATACATTAAAAAATTTACAAGAACAAACTAATTTTATTTTTCATCTTCTATTTTAAGTCACATAAAAACGCATCTTATCTGCCCTATCCTTTAACAGCAGATTGAGATGCGTTATTTATTATGTTGATTTTTTGAAACGTTTATAAAGATAAGCTCCTGTGACACCAGCAAAGATAATTATAATAGAAGTAATCAATGCGATATTAATATTCTTATATTTATCATTATTATTATTATTATTTGCCGACTCTTTATCATCCTCATTTGAATCAATGATTTTATCTTGGTCATGGCTATGAATATCCGCTTCTTCATCGGATTTTTTATCGCTCGGTTTTTTCAAGTCTGGCATAGAACCTATTTCACCAGTAATCAGTGCTAACACCTGTTCATCTAAATTTTTATAATAGTTCTTAGCATTTAAAGGATTAAAGTATTCAAATCTAAAATAGTTAGAATCTCTTTGTAACGAATTTAAATATTCATTATTGAAAGACTGCTTTCTAAACAATCTATAGAAGTCTTGATCAGTTACATATTCCTCATTATTACCTAAACGATTAATTTGATTAATAATAAATGGATTATATTTATATGAACCTGTGGCTAAACTTTGAAATCTATTCAACAATGTAGCGGTAGAATTATCATTTCTGCCTCTGTAATTAACGTTACCATTATCATCATAGTCATTATTGTTAGCATGTGAATATCCATTAGATAAATCATCACCGTAATGCCATTGATGACGATTTGAGCTATTCATTGAAAAATCATTCTTGTCATTGTGTTGATTAGTATTATTTTGACTGCCATTGTGATAATGAGGATAAACATGATGAATAACTGAGTCAGTCACATTATTGTGTTGTTCGTTGTAGCCATTCTGAACATTCTTATGTGATTGCTTAGTTCCGGATGTTTGTGAATGATTAACGTTTGAGTGATTTCCTTGAGAACCATTATTCGTATTTGAGTTATTATTATTTGAAGTATGAGAACCATTGTGATTATCAGAAGGATGTTTAGTATTCCCATTCGACGTATGTGAGCCATCATTCTTACCTGATGAATTGCCATTATGCTTAGGTGGTTGATGAGAATTATTAGAATTTGAATGGTTATCGTCTTTGCTTGGTTCTTCTTTGCTCGGTTCTTCTTTACTTGGCTCTTCCTTGCTTGGCTCTTCTTTAGTTGGTTCCTCTTTGCTTGGCTCTTCTTTAGTTGGTTCCTCTTTAGTTGGTTCCTCTTTAGTTGGTTCCTCTTTAGTTGGTTCCTCTTTAGTTGGTTCTTCTTTACTTGGCTCTTCTTTGCTTGGCTCTTCTTTACTTGGTTCTTCTTTACTTGGTTCTTCTTTACTTGATGCCTCTTCACTAGAGGTATTGTCTTCTGTACTACTATTATCAGTGTTTCCTTGAGGCTTCTTATCTTTGCCTACATTAGTAGTTGTGTCTGGATTATTATCTTGAGTACTATCTTCTTTTTGATTAATTGTACCCGCTTGTTGAGAGCTAGCTTCTTCATTACCATTTGTATCGCCTTTTGGTTGAGAAGAACTGTCTGTAGAGGGTTGACTCTCGTTATCAACAGAATTACTTGGTTCATTAGTATTTTGAGCATTTTTAGATTCATTCATTGAATCATCATTAGACGCTTTAGAAGTATCAGATTGATTACTTTGATTAGCTTCTTGGTCTTTAACATGCGTGTTTGCCTTGTCAGTAGATTCTTCTGCATAACCTTGGTGACCAATCAAAGTTGTCCCAATCGCTAAAGCGATACTAGTATGCGCTATTTTCTTTTTCATCAATCTTCACCTCCTCATGTCTCTTATCACTTCTAGTATAAAGAATAAAATTAAAGAATGCATTCATATACACTGAATGAAAAAGAATATTAATATTTTTGACATTTTTTGTTATATAATATTTTACTTATTTCGGTATAATATTTATACTTAGAGTGTATCTTAAAACAAAGGAGACAGATATTATGGGTTTATTTAACAAAGAAAATACAAAACCTTTTTTAAAAGAAGTAGAAAACAGACGTACGATTTATAATACTGAAACAACAATTTCTATTAAGGATTAAGAACTAGAGGAAATTATTGAACAAGTAGTAAAATTCACACCTTCAGCATTTAACTCACAATCAACACGTATTGTTTTACTATTAAATGATCAACACAATAAATTCTGGGATAACACTAAAGTTGCATTAAAAAATAAAATGGGAGCAGATCGTGATTTTGCGCCTACAGAACAACGTATTGATGGATTTAAACATTCTTACGGTACAATTCTTTATTTCGAAGATAAAGATGTTATTAAATCATTAGAAGAAAAAATGCCAAACTATGTAGATTACTTTGAATCATGGTCAGTTCAAGCGAATGCAATGCACCAATTCGCAATTTGGACGGCATTAAGTTCAAAAGGTATTGGCGCTTCATTACAACATTATAATCCATTAGTTGATGAAGTTACTGCAAGAGAATTTGATATTCCATCTTCATGGAAATTAATCGCTCAAATGCCATTTGGTGATATTCGCGAACAAGCTGGCGAAAAAGAAATACAACCTACTGAAGATCGTATTATTATTAGAAAATAATCGTTTCTTCTCTAATAACAGTCTGGGACATGTCATTGTCCTGGACTGTTTTATTATGTAAAAAACTATCTCAATTTTTGATTTTCAAAGCTTCCTTTAGTAAATTAGAATTAATCTAGCAATGAGGGGCGATAATGATGAAGATTCAAGTATTTCAGTTTTGTGTGGAATATGGTGATGTAGAAAAAAATGAACAAAAAATAAAAAATTGGTTCGATAAAGAACTAAATCCTGAAACTGAAGTTGTGGTTTTACCAGAAATGTGGAATAACGGTTATGCATTAGATCAACTAACTGAGAAAGCAGATAAAGAATTAAGCCGTAGCTTCCCTTTTATTCAAGAATTAGCTCAAAAGCATAACGTAGATATTGTAGCTGGGTCAGTATCAAATAGTCGAAACGGTAAAATTTATAATACTGCTTTTACTGTATCGAATGAAGGTCATCGAATCAGTAAATACGATAAAGTTCATCTCGTGCCTATGTTAAATGAACCGACATATTTAGAAGATGGCAAAGCAGTGCCAGAACCTTTTACATTGTCTTCAGGCGTTTCAGTAACACAAATTATTTGTTATGATTTACGTTTTCCAGAGTTATTAAGATATCCTGCTAGAAAAGGCGCACAAATTGGGTTTTATGTAGCACAATGGCCTACTGCACGTTTAAATCATTGGAGAGCGTTGTTACAAGCTAGAGCTATTGAAAATGATATGTTTATTGTAGCTTGTAATGGTACAGGTAATGACGGAAACACTGACTATGCTGGACATTCAATGATTATTAATCCTAATGGAGAAATCTTGGCAGAACTAGGACAGGAAGAAGATAGCATTTATGTCGAACTTGACTTAAATGAAGTAGATACTCAAAGAAAGAATATTCCAGTCTTTGAAAATTTAAAACTAGAGATGTATAAATAAGAATCGGTCAACTTAAAAAGTCGTGAGTTTGGGAGAGACTCACGACTTCAACTTGTTATTAAGGGAATGTTTTTACAGTTAATTATAACTTTTGGGGATGTTATTAATTATGAAAATTGTTCATTTCAGTAAATACTTAAATTTACGATAGCTCACACTTTGAAAATAACTAACTTCTATATCTAATAATAGCTAAGTTAATTATCTTCCACTGAGTTTAAAACTTCAGCGAACGTTTACACATATTCATTAATAAGTTGGGAGGGCTTATTAATGAATGTAATCTACTACACGAAGAAAACAAAGTTAAATGAATACTTTACAATGAAATTTACAATATCGACAATGCGCATTAAAACATTATCGATAACGAAGCATTAACTAAAGTTCATCAACACTCCTTCCAACTACAAGCAAAGGTTAGCATGATTTTGCAACTACAAACAAAACCACTTAAAACCCTTACCAAAAACAAAAAATAATAATTTTAAAGACTAAGATTATTAAGTTTTTATCACATCTATGTGATATAAGTTTATTAAATCATATGTTTCATTTTATTTTTTAATTATTTCTCAACTTACAATTTTTCCTACTAAATTGTAAGTTTTTATATGTTAAAATATTACATATAAATTATTTTCGACAGTTAAGTATTTATTTCAAACAGTTACGCATTAGTCCCCAGACTGGTTGCACTAAATTGTATAATAGCTACAAGGAGAGTGGCACGATATTGAAAGCAATTGATAAAAAGATTGAGCAATTTGCAAATTACTTACAAAAGAGAAACAACCTTGATCACATTCAATTTTTAAAGGTGCGTCTAGGGTTACAAGTCGCGGTAAGTAATATTGCAAAAACAATTGTAACTTATGGTGCTGCGCTCATATTCCACACATTTCTATACACTCTTATAACACATGTTTGTTACTTTTTAGTTAGACACTATGCACATGGGGCTCATGCGAAATCATCGCTGCTATGTCATATTCAAAATTTAATTTTGTTTGTTGCATTACCAGCAATGGTTGCCTTTTTTCAAGTAAATGTGGGTATAATGTATACGGTTGCATTACTAGGGTTGGTACTTATAGTGATATTGGCGCCAAGCGCTACTAAAAAACAACCGATACCTCCCCCTTTAGTAAAACGAAAAAAGGTTTTAGCAATCATTCTTACAGTCATTTTGATAATTATTTCTTTTGTAGTATCAGAGCCATTTAAACAATTAATTTTATTAGGAGTAACTCTCGAAAGTGTTACTCTACTACCAATCTTTTTTCCTGAGGAGGATAAATAATTATGATGTTTTTTGCTGATTTATTTTTTAAATTTTTCACTGCTATTTTAGAAACTCTTGGTAATGTTGCTGCTTATAAAGTATGCGTTGTTTATTTTGATGAACCTGAAGTGCCAGAAGAATTAACTAACTTACAAAGATAATATTTGTTAGAGAGTGTGGGAGAAACATGGATTTAGTACCAAGTGTGCCATTAGCTTTTTTTCAAGGATTTCTCTTATTTTTAACTGCTAAAATTATTCTAGATATAAAATATACTACGAGGGATTATTTAGCCATAGCAGTGGTTATAATCCCTCCTGCTCTTTTATACCAATATTTAGGGAGTATCTTAGTTTTTTACTTACTGATAGGTTGTGGATGCATTTTATATACTAAAGTAAAACTTTATTCAGTAATAGCAGTATTTAGTAGTGCTATTTTAATGTTCACTAGTAATTTCATAGCATTTATACTTGTGGTTGTTGTAGAGAAAGACGCAAACAATACTATAATTGGCTTTATATCATTTATCATTGCTTTTTCTATCATTTCAGTTGTAATAGCTTATTCATTTAGATATTTATTGAAAAAATTAAAGCAATCCTACCTATCTATTAACAGTACATATCTAACGGTTATTTCTGCAGTTTTAATCTTATCTTTTATAATTTTGTATGCTTATTCTCATATCACGAATGTAAGTGCAAATTCGATTAAATTATACGGCCTTATTTTCATTGGAATTATTTTTTCATTCACTATCATAATCACCTTCATTTCTCATTATACGTTACGTGAACTTCGTTATAAACGTAATGTTCAAGAGATTGAAACGTATTATGAATATACATTACAGATTGAAGCAATTAATAATGAAATGCGGAAATTCAGACATGATTACGTGAATATTTTAACCACTATGTCGGAGTATATTAGAGAAAATGATATGAATGGCTTAAAAGAATACTTTGAAGACAATATCGTGCCGATGAAAGATAATCTACAAATGAATTCGATTAAAATTAACGGTACTGAGAATTTAAAAGTACGAGCAATTAAAGGTCTCGTGACTACTAAAATTCTACAAGCTCAAGAAAAGAACATTCCTATTAGTATCGAGGTGCCAGAGTTAGTTGAACATATTGAAATGAATACGATTGATTTAAGTCGAGTGATTGGCATTATTATAGACAATGCTATAGAAGCGTCGGAAGATCTTGATGATGCCCTAATTAGAATTGCCTTTATCAATACTGAAGCCTCTGTGATGTTTATTGTGATGAATAAATGTAAAGAGGATATGCCACGTATTCACGAGTTGTTCCAAGAGCGCTTTTCAACTAAAGGAGAAAACCGTGGCTTAGGTTTAAGTACTTTGAAAGAAATTACAGATTCTACGGAAAATGTGTTATTAGACACTACCATCGAGAATGAATATTTCGTTCAAAAAGTAGAAATTATAAATAATATGTCATAAGGACGTGATATCTTGAAAATATTCATTTGTGAAGATGATGTTAAACAACGTGAAAATATGGTTTCAATTATTAATAATTACATAATGATTGAAGAGAAACCTATGGAAATCGCATTAGCTACAGATGATCCTTATGAAATTATCGAAAAGTCTAAAGAAACGAACGATGTAGGCTGTTACTTTTTAGATATTCAATTAGAAGCAGATATGAATGGAATCAAATTAGGGAGCGAGATACGTAAGTATGACCCTATTGGAAACATTATATTTGTGACTAGTCATAGTGAATTAACATATTTAACGTTTATTTATAAAGTATCGGCGATGGACTTCATTTTTAAAGATGATCCTGATCAATTAAAATCAAGAATTATTGATTGTTTAGAAACCGCACATACACGTTTAAAATTACTATCTAAAGAAAGTACGATTGAAACTATTGAATTAAAACGTGGTAGTAATTCAATTTATGTACAATACGATGATGTGATGTTTTTCGAATCATCATCTAAATCTCATCGTCTCATTGCGCATCTTGATAATCGTCAAATCGAATTTTACGGTAACCTGAAAGAATTAGCGCAATTAGATGACCGCTTCTTTAGATGTCATAATAGTTTTGTAGTTAACCGTCACAATATAGAGTCGATTGATTCTAAAGAACGAGTGGTTAATTTTAAGAATGGCGAACACTGTTATGCTTCAGTTCGTAATGTTAAAAAAATATAATACATTAAAGCCAGCTGTTATCTTAATTATCAGCTGGCTTTATATTTATATATTATTGTCTAAGTTCTTTCTCAACTTCTTCAAGTGTAGGAATACTTTCAATTGCGCCATATTGTGTTGCTACTTTAGCAGCTACTAAGTTACTGAATTCGAGGATGTTTTGTCCTTCATTTTCAAAAAGATCAGAAATAGTTGTGGTAGTACTGTTCAATATTCTACTTATTGCTGCGCCTATAAAGGCATCTCCAGCACCGGTTGTATCAATCGCTTTGACTTTGAAACCGTCATGATGAATGCTTGTGCCATCTTTAAGAATGATGCTTGCGCCTTTTGCACCTTGAGTGTAAATAACAGCTTCCACACTTCCTTGGAACAACGACTGTATCGCTCGTTGTTCATCTTGTTCTCCAGTTATAAATTCAATTTCTTCGTCAGAGACTTTTATAATATTAGCTTTAGGGATAAATTCTTGGATGGCTTGTTTACATGCTTCAGCGCTATCCCATAAAGGTAAGCGTACATTAGGGTCAAAGACGATTGTCCCCTCTGCTGCTTTAAATTTCTCAATCATCGTTCTATGTGCTTCTTTCATCTCACTTTCAACTAAATCGACTGAACAGAAGTGCATGATATCATTTTGATTAATTGTTATTTCATCTAAATATGCTGGCTTATACAGCATATCTGCTGAAGGTTTACGATAGAATGAGAAGTCCCGTTGTCCATCTTCTTTTAAACTCACAAATGCAAGAGCAGTATTAGCTATATCTGTGCGTTTAATATATTGTGTCCCTACACCAATTTTATTGAGCGTCTCTACTATAATGTCACCAAACGCGTCATCTCCAAGTTGAGTAACCATTTCAGCGTGTCCACCTAGTTTCTGTACCACACAGGCTACATTCGCTGGTGCACCTCCTACTTGGCGACTAAATTGTTCAACATCTTTTAATTCAGAATTTGTCACATTTGGAATAAAATCGATTAATGCTTCACCTAATGCATATAATGTTCTCATTTAATCCTCACCTTTAAGTTCATATTTTGTAAATTCTAAGTAGACTTGTCCTGATTCAGTTGATGTCTTGATGCCTGTTGAAATGTCATCAAGAAAAATTCTTGAAGTAAGCACGCGTTCTCCATCATTACAAAATATTTCGATACTTGAGGTATCTACAAAAATTTGTAGTTGCTTTAACGGATTATCTAAGGTAGTACGTCTTGTTACATCTTCTACATTATCTGGTAATAAACCACTTTCAGAGCGATCTAACGTGATAGTTTGTTGCTTACTATTGTACGTAATTAAAGTCGAATTTAATTTAGAAGTACGTAATTCAAAATAAAGTTCTGATGCTTCATTTTCCAATATATCAATGATGAGTTCATATTGTTTACCCTCATAAGGTCTTAGTGTAGTTGGAAATTTATTAGCATAGCCTAGTGCTGTTTCTTTATTTCGTCGTAATTTCTCTAGTGCTTTAAGCGGGCGTTGACGTAATTTGCCATCTTCAATAGTTAGTTCTCTTGGTATTGTTAAACAATGTGCCCATCCTTCACTATCAGTAGGATAATTGATTTCAGGTAAGCCCATCCAACCAATTAAAATACGTTTCCCATGTTCATCAGTAAACGTTTGAGGAGCATAGAAATCGAAACCATTATCAAGTTCTACAAATTCACCATGATTGAACTGAAGTGTTTCTAAGTCTAAATTTCCAATTAAATATCCGGATTGATAAATATTTCTAAATTGATCACCTTGCGCGTCAATACCTTGAGGACTAAATAAGATAACGTCTTTATTATCTAATTCGAAGTAATCTGGACATTCCCACATAAAACCAAAATCTTCTAGCTCAGTCTTCAACTCTCCTACTAATGTCCATTCCTCAAGTTGATTGTTCTCGGCTTTATATAGTAAAATTCGACCCAGTTTTTCATTATTCTGTACACCTATAATCGCATAATACTGACCGTCTTTTTGAAATACTTTTGGATCTCGAAAATGACTAGTGTAACCCTCAGGTTGATGATCAATGACTGGCTTGTCCAGTTTTTTAACAGTTCCATCTTCTTCTACTTTCGCTAGCATTTGACTCGCTACTCGATTCCAAGATTCATCTCGATGATTACCGGTATACATATAATATAGTTGTCCTTCATATTCAAAAGCGCTACCACTATAGACGCCATGACTATCATATAGCGTATCTGGCTTTAAGATAGCACCTTGAGGCTCAAAGGTTACTAAATCTTCACTAGTGTAATTAAACCAGTATTTTAAACCGTGAACAGCTCCTAAAGGAAACCACTGATGTGATACATAATATTTGCCCTTAAAATAGATTAATCCGTTTGGATCGTTAAGTAAGCCTGTTTCAGGTTGAATGTGAAATGTCTGACGATACATTGACGTTTCGACTTGTTGCTTTAAAGTATCTAGTTGTGATTGATCTACGTCTTCCAAACGACGATAGCGTTCTTCTCTTGACCACTCAGTCATATTAATCCTCCATTTATAGACAAATTGATATCTTCTTTATCTCTATTTTAGCATTGCGTATGGTATCGGTTCCATATATTTTAAGTAAATACTTCTATTCTTTATATTTCAATCGATAATACCGTTTCTTGAACTACATTTTTTGAGAAAATTAATTCATGTAATTGTTTCATTGCTTGTTTACCAGCTTCAAAGTAATTAAATTTAACTGTTTTAATCGTTGGAGATACCAGTTGTGTCATCGGGTCTCCTCCAAAGCCATATATTTGTGGCATATCAGAACTATCGCCACTTTCAGAACAATACTTATGAATAGCTAACGCAATAGAATCTGTAGCCCCTATAAGAACATCCATTTTAGGTAAATCTTTTAATACTTCGGCTACGTCACGCATCGCCTCTTCATATTGGAACGACGTTTTAAAGAGCCGTGGTTTAATCTTATATGCGTGTAGCCCATCGATAATTCCTTGTTTCCGCTTCACACCTACTGCGATATCGTCTTCACTCACTCCAAAGAAACACGCTTCACGTAGTTGTTGTTGACCAATACGAGTGCCTACGAGTTGACCTGCTTGGTAGTCGTCATGAATGACGCTATGTAATTTATCATGAGCTTGACCTACCAATATAACCGGCACATCTATCTTATCAATAACCTCTAAATGTCGAGCCGTTAAGGTAGTAGCCATTAGCACAATACCGTCTACTTTACTTCTTGAAAATGTTTCAAGTGCCATAATCTCAGCTTGAACATCTAAGCCAGTATAGTTTAATAGCAATTGATATTGATGTTCCTGACATACATCTACAATACCTTTTATCGTTTCATCAACAGCATGTGAATTCATTCTCGGTATGATGGCTCCGATTAAATTCGTATGTTTGGCTCTTAAACTTTGGGCAAATTGATTGGGTTGATAATTATGTTCAGCAATAATACGACTTAATTTTTCTTTAGTATGTGGACTGACTGATCCATCATTTAAGAAGCGGGAGACCGTACTCTTAGACACTCCCGCTAGCTTTGCGATATCTGATATATTTTTCATTAGTTTAATCACCTAAATTAGTAACAATTTAAGATATATTTTATCACATATATAATCACTCAAAGTAAAATTTTGTTATAGTTTTTGAATTTTAAATGAAAAATAATTAATATCTTTTATTTAATTTATTAAGTTCACCGTAGAAGTAAGCTTTTTCTCCATGAACAAGTTGATCTAAACCTCTCTCGTTTTCTTCTTTAGTTATCGCTAATGGTGTACATTTTTGTAATACTTTTCCAATTATCCAAGTTAAAACAATAGTATATAAGACAACCACTACCACTGCACTTAATTGAATTAATACTGTATGTAAATGGCCGTTGTAAACGAAACCATTGATAACATCAGGGTTAACTTCTTTCGATTGAAATACGCCGGTTAAGACTGCTCCTACTACGCCACCAGCTCCATGGATACCAAACGCATCTAATGTATCATTATATTTAAATTTTTCTTTAATCACATTAATTACAATGTAGCAAACGACGCCACCAATCATAGAAATAATATAAGCATTAAAATAATTAACATAACCAGCAGCCGGTGTAATCGCTACTAAACCAGCAAGCACACCTGATAACAATCCAAGTAAACTCAATTTTCTAGTCAAAATATATTCGAGCACTAACCAACTAAAAGCGCCACCACTCGCTGTAATGACAGTATTCACAAATGAAACAAGCGCGATATTGTTGAATGCGTAGGCACTGCCAGTATTAAATCCATACCATCCTATCCATACTAAAATACCACCAATTAAAGTAATTAATAAATTATGCGGTTGGATTTTTTCAGTGTCTTTATTTTTGCCGAGCATTATAGCAAGAATAAGTCCTGATACACCTGAGGTAATATGTACAACTGTTCCTCCGGCATAATCAAGTGCATCTAGTTGTTGAATCCAACCACCACCCCACACCCAATGCGCCACTGGTGAATAAATCAATACCACCCAAACTAAAATAAAAATAATAAATGGGATAAATTTCATACGTTCTGCAATAGAGCCTGAGAGTATTGAAATAGCGATCGTGCAGAACATCATTTGGAATAACATAAACAAAGCGAATGGGATATGCGGGCTTAATTGTTCATTAATACTAAATCCTACATGTTGTAACCCTAAAAATTCAAAATCTCCTATCACTAGATTCCCTGTTCCAAAACTTAATGAGAATCCAACCGTAATCCATACGAAAGTAACGATAATCATTGCTGCCATACTTTGCATTACTGTATTAAGAACGTTCTTCGATTGGACAAGCCCTCCATAAAAAAGACTTAACCCTGGTGTCATAAGCCATACGAGTAAAGTACAAAGAAATAAAAAAATTGTGTCATCCATCTTCATTATTACCACTTCCTTTGAAAATATCATAATGATACATTTCGAAGTTGGCAAAAATACGTATGTCAGTTTTGGAGTTATATGGCATAAATTTTGTTCTTTAAATGGCACAAAGCAGGTAGACAATAAATGTTTACCTGCTTTGTTTTATAACATTTCTCTAATTATTCTATAAATTGAAGTCCTACTTAATCCCGTCATTTGAGCAATTTCTTCACCTGTATATTTATCACTATCATATAGTTGTTTAATATATTGCTTTTGGCTTTTTTTAATTTTTTGAGGTCGTCCTCCTTTCCTACCTTTTTCTCGAGCAGCATTTAAACCATTTGATGTCCTCTCTTGCACTAGAACTTTTTCGGATTCTAGTAGCATTTTGAATACTCTAATAAAGTATTGCCCATATTCATTTTGAGTATTTATATTCAGGTTAAGTACTTCTAAATGGAAGTTTTTCGATATTATTTCGTGGTCTAGGAAGTTTATAAACTGTTTAGGCGTTAAACCTAAAGCTTTCAAATCAGTTATAACTAAAATGTCATTTTCTTTTAATTCTTCTAAGCAACTTTTAAGTTCTATTTGTTCTTTACTATAAACATTTACTTTTTCAGAAAAAACTAAATCACATCCATTGATTAATAAATGAGTTATCTCGTTATCTAAATTTTGATCAGTATAAGGTACACGTGCATATCCTATTTTTCTCATATACTACAGCCCTTTCAAATTACTCATTTTCTCCTATTAGTAAAACATCTCGAGCAGTTTCTATCACTTCAACATTTATTTTATTCAATTCGTTAATTTCCATAATTCGTATAATTTGAGAAAATAACCTTTGTACTAATCTGAAATTACCATTGGTAATTTTTACTACTGTATTAATGGATTCATAATCTTCAAAATCCTCATAACTTAAAGGTAATGAAAGTTCATTCCATCTATATTCTAAAACGTGTTTTAATTCGTCGTTACTTAATTTTTCAAATTGATGACTGAAACCAATGCGAGAATATAATTGAGGATACCTTTATAATCGTTTCTCTATGCCCGGCATACCGATTAATACAACACCAATATCAAGTTGATCATAAATATCTCTAATAATTTCCAATGTTTTATAATTTAACCTATCAACTTCATCAATGATAATTAAATCAATTTCATAATTCCTTGGTTGCAATTTAACAAGTTCTTCTAATCCATTAAACTCCTCTTGCTTTTTCAATGAACGATACCCAATTTTTCCTAATGTTAATTCACTAGCTAGGTTCAATAGTTCTTTATAAATTCTTGAAGGTCTAACTGGAGGTGCTGTGTAAAAAATCGTTTTACAATTTAAAAATTGATCATCGTGTACATTACTTCCTTTATCATCAGCTTTTTGAAATTCAGTAATGATTGGGTTTACATAGTCCCAATTTGCATAATATTGTGCAGAAAATGTTTTACCTACACCAGGATTTCCGTAACAAACTCCCATGTATTTATATTTAGCGCAATTATCGCAAAATTCTTCAAATCGACGATACTGTTTCGTTTCAACAAAAATTTTATTAGTCATTTTTATACCTCTTTAGTTTTGACTTTTTAACTTGTTTAACGTTATTACTTAATTCTTCATTTGATGGTTTAGTGTGATTGAGGTTTTGAACGAGGTGACGTGTCCGAGTAATACTTTTTCCTAATTCTCTTTTCTTATTTGCTCTTAGCCTTTCTATTTCTTTTATACTTATACTTTGGTTTTCTAAGTCACTGCAATATGCAATACTTAAAAATTGATTATTTAAATAAACTCGAATTTCTGAAATATCTTGAGGATCATATCTTATAAAAACTTCTTCTGTTATATAAGCGATGAGATTAGTGGAGAAATATCTTAATCCTTTAAAATAAATACCATCTTTGTGTATTTTTCTAGGTTTAGTTGTAGTTAATAGTAGTAAATCTAATAATTCTCTCGATTCAGGTAATTGGGGGAGAAAGTCTGGTTGATTCCATTTTTGTATTGGTTTTTCTTTTGTTGTTCCATGTTGACGATGATGATACTCATTTAATATAAAGTGTTCAAACTTATTATTAAGGTCTTCCAAAGTAAGATGTTTTCTTGATTTTTTATTTTTGGTATAACCAGGGAGTAATTCAAGAAACATTAAATTAACTGTTTGAAAAAAGCGTTCTATTTTTCCTCTGCCTTTTGGTATACCTATTTTGGAATATATCAGTTCTATTTTGAGATTAGCTGACACTTGTTGCATATGTTCTGAGGTATAGTCTTTGCCGTGGTCAGTATAGAATTTTTCTGGTATCCCACAAATTGGCCAATTTGAATTCCCCTTTTTCCATATTGCTTGTCTTAGAACAAGTGCTGTTCTCTCGGTATCTGGTGTTCCAAACTCTATTCTAAAACCTGCAATTGCTCTGCTATAATCATCTAAAACGATTGTTAGCCAAGGTCTTTCAATTTCATTCTTTTCATTTAATACTTCTATGTCTAACATGGTATGGTCGGCTTGCCAAATTTCATTAGGGCGTTCGCACTCACGTGTGTATATACCATCGTATTTTTCAGCATATTTTTTTGAATTCATATTTGAATAAGCTTTTAAATTTTCAGGTATTCGCTTAATGATATTATAAACTTGATAATAGCTAGGTTCAGAGAGTGCCTTATTGTTACACCACTGTTTTGTTTTACGGTGTATAGAAGCTATAGAAATTCCTCTGTTACTAAAATACTCATTCTGAACAAAGCTGATAGTATCTTCATCTATCTTTATACGATTTCTGTCTTTTCTCGTTTTATCTATAAGACCTGCTAATCCATCATTTTTGTATCTACTAATCCAATTATAAAGTGTGCGATTCGGTACTTTTGCTGATTCACTAACTGCTCTTACTGATTTTAATTTTTTAAAATAAGGTTCAATTATATAATACCTTTCCATAGCTTTTTGACGTTCTTCTTCGGTAAAGTCAGCTAAATTTTTAATCATTTCAGCACCTCCTTTAAAAAAAGGAAGCATACTTTTATGCTCCCTAATTTAATTGTTAATGATACGGCATTAACAACACCCTTTATTATTCTGTTGATCTTTATTTGTATTCTCTTTTTTGCTCTCTTTATTTTCTTCAATCTCCACGGAACAACAAGCTTGTTCTTTAGGTTTTAATTTAGAAATAGCTTTTTTAAATGCGTTTTTTTCCATTTTAACACCTCCTTTAATTGTTATTTAGCAACCACATGATGTATCGCAACATTCTTCTAAATCAATTGCTTCTTCATTTTCATTGATAAATTCAAAGACATCTTTATATGGATTTTTCTGTAATATATTAAATGTTTTTTCACATACAAAGGCTCTTTCTCCACGCTCAAAAATATGATTATCATCATCTTCAATGTGTTTAAATGGTCCTTTGTATATAACAGATTGTCCTTTATCAATACAAGGACCTTCTTTGCCTTTATGAGCTATAACGGTCATACTTCTAAAGTTAATATCTTCTATAGTAGTCCATGTATTTTCGCGTTTATCTATTTCCACACCATAAAATCCTACCTTTTCGAAAGCTTCAACAAAAGATTTTTCTTCAATAGCGCCTGAATAGCAACCACTCCATAATTCTTCGTCTTGTCTCAATTGTTCTGGAACTTCTACGTTAGAAACAATATCTGAGATAACAGCTTTTCCACCATCTTTTAAAACACGATAAATTTCTTTGAAAAGTGCCTCTTTTTCTTCAGTTGAAACTAAGTTTAGAACACAGTTAGATATAACCACGTCTATGCTATTATCTTTTATCATAGTCATTTCGTTTTCTAAGTAATTAATATATTGATTGATAGATTGATAAGTATTTAAATCGCTAGCAGGATGTTCTTGTAAATATTTATCCAATACTTCTAAATCTAATTTTAAATTTTGAATCTTCCCTTTATAAAAACTTACATTGTCATAACCAATTTTTTCAATCATTTGATTCTGATATTTTTTAGCAAGATTTAACATATCATCATTCATATCTACGCCAATAACTTTACCTGTTTCACCAACAATCTGAGAAACTATATAAGGAACTTTACCTCCGCCAGAACCTAAATCCAAAACGGTATCTCCTTCTTTAATCTTACCTAAAGGATCGCCACAACCATAATCTTTTTCTATGATTTCATCAGGTATTATTTTTAAGTATTTCGTATCATACTCTACTGGACAACATAAATTTTCTTCATGATTTTTTGCAGCATTTCCATATCTACTGATTACTGATGCTTCTTGATTCATTAATTTGTCCCCCTTAAATTTAAACAATCATATTAACAATTAATCCGGTAGCAATAGCTACAACTAAAATTGCGATAACAAATGATATTACAAATTTTTTCTTGAATAACTTAGATAGTAATACAACTTCTGGAATACTTGCGCCAGCGCCACCAATGATCAACGCCACAACTGTTCCTAGTGACATACCTTTTGATACTAATGCTTCCGCTATAGGCAACATTGTTTCTGGTCTGATGTACATAGGAATACCGATAACAGAAGCAATCAAGACCGATACAAAACCATCGCCACTTGCATACTTAGCTATAAATTCTTCTGGTATGAATCCATATATGAAGGCGCCAATAAACACACCAATAAATAGATAAGGTAACATTGGGTATAAAAACGCCCACGCATCGTTTAATGCTTGTTTAAAACGAGACCCTGTTTTATTAGCAAAAAATCCGTCTCCTTTAACATTAACTCCTTTATAACTGTCAGCTAAATTCATTTTTGAAAATACTAAACCTGTTAAAATACTAAAAATTGCTAGTACTACAAAATAAACAACAGCAACTTTCCAACCTAATAAAGCCCATAGCATAAACAGCATTAATGGATTCATTAATGGTGAAGCAATCAAGAAACTCATTGCTGGACCAAAAGGTACTTTAGAATTTAATAAACCTGCGAGTATTGGGATCGTCGAACAAGAGCAAAAAGGTGTAATAGCACCAAATACCATTCCCAATATGTAATTAATAGCTTGATTTGGTTTACTCAAAAGTCTTTTAATTTTTTCTTCTGAAACAACTTGTTGAATTAGACTTACAATAAAGCTCACGATTATGAATAGTACTAACAATTCAAAAAACAACATTAAAAATGTTTTTATGAATTCTATAATTGAATCTAACATCAGTATAACGCCTCCGAATTTATTTAATCAACTTTTTTTGATATATTAATCAAAAAAAGTTGATTAATATTATATTAAAAGAAGATACTTATAGTATCTTACAACAAGTATCTTCATTTAAAACTACCTGTATTTGTTGCTCATTAATTTTATAATAGTTCCATGTACCATGCTTTTCAGCAATAAGAATATTTGCATCTACTAATTTTTTCAGATGATAAGAAAGTTTAGATTGTTTTAATTCTAATAATTCTTCCAAATCACATACACACAAAGATTTTGTATCACTTTGACGTATTGAATGCAAAATTTTAAGCCTAATTTTATCAGCAAGTGCATTAAACATCTGTTCATAAAAATCTAATTGTTCTTCCTCAGTTCTGTTAGGATTGGATTTAATAACTTCCATTGAAAGATCACCTCTCTTATATTTAAATATCTCTATTTTTGTTTAAGTTTTTGTATTGCTAGATTAAAATGAGTTTCTGTTATTTTACCATACATATCAGTCTCTCCTTTAAAAAACTCTTTCTTCATATATATTATAGCTTCTTTTAAAGTGACTTCTCTTGATATCATAATTAAATTTAAATAACTAACAAAATAATCAACGGATAGTGTACTTGCATGATTTACTCTCATAAAATAGAACTCCTTTATAAAATACTAAAACAATACATCAACTTTTTTTGATGTATTAACTATAAATTATTATTTTAACTTTTGCAAGATAATGATTTGTGTAATTTAGGGTGTACCCTAACCGGACAATAAAAACCCCTTGTAAAATGCTGTTTCTGTTTGTATGATTAGGGTGTATGAGAAAGGGTGTTAAAAATGATAGTTGGATATGCAAGAGTTTCGACCATTGATCAAAATTTAGATAGGCAAATTGAAAATTTGTACTCTTTTGGTTCTGAGAAAATTTTTACAGAAAAACAATCAGGTAAATCTATAAAAAACAGACCTGTTTTTCAAGAAGTATTAAATTTTTTAAGAATGGGAGATCGTTTGATTGTCGAATCTATTGATAGACTAGGAAGAAATTATGATGAAATAATTCAAACAGTTAATTATTTAAAAGATAAAGAAGTTCAATTAATGATAACGAGTTTACCTATGATGAATGAAGTGATTGGAAATCCACTGCTTGATAAGTTTATGAAAGATTTAATAATTCAAATTTTAGCAATGATTTCAGAACAAGAAAGAAATGAAAGTAAACGTAGACAAGCTCAAGGTATTAAAGTAGCCAAAGAAAAAGGGATATATAAAGGGAGACCTGTTTTGTATTCTCCCAATGCTAAAGACCCACAAAAGCGTTTGGTTTATTACCGAGTTGTTGAATTACTTGAACAAGGTAAATCTATAAGTACTATAGCTAAAGAAGTAGGTATTACACGCCAAACTATATATAGAATTAAAAACAGTAGATAAAAGTATATAGACATAAAGCTATATAGATGGTAATCTATTAAATGTCTAGGAGGTATATTAATGTCTTATAAAGAACTATCAACAATATTAAAAGTTTTATCAGATCCAAGTAGGTTGGAAATACTGGATTTACTATCTTGTGGTGAGTTATGTGCTTGTGATTTGCTAGAGCATTTTCAATTTTCACAACCTACATTAAGCCATCATATGAAGTCACTAGTAGATAACGAGTTAGTTACTACACGAAAAAATGGCAATAAACATATGTATCAACTTAATCATGAATTTTTAGATTATATTAATCAAAACTTAGATATCATTAATACATCTGACCAACGCTGTGCATGTAAAAATATGAAGTCAGGTGAGTGTTAATGACAACTTTAGCAATTGTGATTTTTCTTTTAACTTTAATCTTTGTGATATGGCAACCGAAAGGTTTAGATATTGGTATTACAGCTTTAATTGGAGCTGTAATTGCTATTATTACAGGGGTCGTAAGTTTTTCTGATGTATTAGAAGTAACCGGTATTGTTTGGAATGCAACTTTAACTTTTGTAGCTGTTATTCTTATTTCATTAATATTAGATGAAATTGGTTTTTTTGAATGGTCTGCGATACATATGGTCAAGGCCTCAAACGGTAATGGCTTAAAAATGTTTGTTTTTATCATGCTACTTGGGGCAATTGTAGCAGCATTTTTCGCAAATGATGGTGCAGCTTTAATCTTAACGCCCATTGTATTAGCGATGGTAAGGAATCTAGGGTTTAATAAAAAAGTGATTTTTCCCTTTATTATTGCCAGTGGTTTTATTGCAGATACTACATCACTTCCCTTAATTGTAAGTAATCTAGTTAATATTGTATCTGCAGATTACTTTGATATTGGATTTATTGAGTATTTTAGTCGCATGATTATTCCTAATATATTCTCTCTGATTGCTAGTATCCTCGTTTTATGGTTATATTTCAGAAAATCTATACCTAAAACATTCAATACAGACAATCTTATGGCGCCTAAAGATGTAATTAAAGATCCCAAATTATTTAAGATTTCATGGATTGTATTAGCAATATTACTTGTGGGTTATCTTGTTAGTGAGTTTATTCAAATACCTGTATCAATCATTGCTGGTATTATTGCTTTTATCTTTGTACTATTAGCTCGTAAATCTAAAGCAGTTCATACAAAGCAAGTGATTAAAGGCGCACCGTGGAATATCGTTCTATTTTCTATTGGTATGTACTTAGTTGTATTTGGATTAAAAAATGTAGGTATCACAACAATTTTAGGCGATGTATTATCCAATATTTCAAGTCATGGGTTATTTAGCAGTATCATGGGTATGGGCTTCATATCAGCCTTTTTATCATCAATTATGAATAATATGCCTACAGTTTTAATAGATGCTATTGCTATTGGACAATCTAATGTAGTAGGAACTATTAAAGAAGGTATGGTTTATGCGAACGTCATCGGTTCAGATTTAGGACCGAAAATTACGCCGATTGGTTCTTTAGCAACATTGTTATGGCTACATGTTTTAACGCAAAAAGGCGTAAAGATCTCATGGGGAACATATTTTAAAACTGGAATCATTATTACTATACCAGTACTATTTGTAACACTCTTAGGTTTATACCTTACACTAATCATATTTTAAGAAAAGAGGAATTAATTATGGATAAAAAAACAATTTATTTTATATGTACAGGAAACTCTTGTCGTAGCCAAATGGCTGAAGGGTGGGGAAAGGAAATATTAGGTGAAGATTGGCATGTCTATTCTGCTGGTATTGAAACACATGGTGTTAATCCTAAAGCAATAGAAGCTATGAAAGAAGTAGATATTGATATATCAAACCATACATCAGACTTGATTAATAGTGATATCTTAAAACAATCAGATTTGGTCGTAACGTTATGTAGTGATGCAGACGATAATTGTCCTATCTTACCACCAAACGTCAAAAAAGAGCACTGGGGTTTTGATGATCCAGCAGGTAAAGAGTGGTCAGAATTCCAACGTGTTAGAGATGAAATTGGGAAAAAAATAGTGGAATTCAAAGAAACGCTCGCTTAATGCGAGCGTTTCATTTAAATACAGTCTATGCATTTCATTAATAATGATTTCATTTCTGTATCTTTAATATAATAATATGCCATTTTCCCATCTTTATAAAAATTAAGTACATCGCTTTTGTATAAACTTCGCAAATGATGTGATGTTGAAGCTACACTCATATTTAATGTTATAGATAAATCACATACACAGAGTTCATCTTCTTTAAGCAGAGAAAGTATGATTTTTAATTTATTCTCATCACTTATTTTTAATAAAGTATTAATAAGTTTTTGTGATTTTTCTTCTTTTAAAAAACTTAACGCATTATTAACTTTAGACTCGTGCACACAGAGCACATCACAAGTATTTTCATAACTCATATAAAACCACACCTTATATTAAAATATAAATCCTAAAATTGTTTGAATAGTGTCATTTTCAATAATAATAAATAATCCTAAAGCTATATAAATAATAGCCATAATCCAACGACTAAACTTCTCAATAATTTCTCCGATTCTTGGGATATTAGCTAGTTTTTGTGCAGTAAATACCAAGAAGAAAATTAAAATTAAAAAGACAAACAAAGTGATTAATAAATTAGTAAGACTTAGTGTCACAAAATACGGAACAAATAAACCAATATTATCAGCACCACAACTTGCTATCGTAACGATTGCAACCGTACCAACTAATTTAGATAATCCTTTTTCACTCAGTTCTTTTTTAGCTCTTTTTTCTCCTTCACAATCATCATAAATAGCCACCTTAACCCCAAGATAAATTGGTATTAAACCTAATAAACCTAATATCCACTTTTCTGGAACATAATTTAACACAAAAGCTAAAAACAAACTAACTAATATTAAAATAATAGACCCTAAATACTGACCAATATAAATATCTCTAGATTCTTTTCTAGTCTTTGCTCTAGCAAAAAATATTAATAAAATCACTAATAAATCAACTGCCGTAGCAATATAAAGAATAGTAGCAGTTACAATAGTTTGAATCATAATACACCTCATTCAAATATATATTTGAATGAATTTTAACATAAGATATATAAATTTTGAATACGGCATAATGCCAAATAGAAAAAAATAACTGCCATATAACTCCAAAATTGACAAATACGTAAGATAAAATGACACAATTTGTAACTAAATATAACATCATCATATTGAGACTTGCTAATCTTTTCAATTCTTAAAAATTGATTACTAGCGTCCCAACTGAATTAAATTTATCACATCATTATGCTTTTTGAACTGTAATCGTCCATGAAGCGTCGTCAAGTTGTTCATAGTTTGTAACAGGATAACCTTGTTCAGCTGCCCAGTTAGGAATCGCTTCAGTGGCTTGTGTGCAGTCGAAATCAATTTTTAATTCATCGCCATTATCTAATGACTGCATTTTCTTTTGTGCTTCGATTAATGGGAATGGACATACCATACCTACTGTACCTAATTCATATAACATCTTTATTCCTCCTTAAAATTTAAGTCGTTTGAGGTTGTTGTGATACAGATTGAGTAGATTGTTTTTGTAACTTTTTCATAGGTCTTACAAAAATGAAATAACTCATAAACCAAGTACCTAAAATCATAGATACTAAACCAATCCAACCTTGCCAGCTTAACGCTGCTGTTTCAACTAGACCATTACCAATTGAACAACCACCTGCTACTGAAGCACCGAATCCCATACAGATGCCTCCGATAGCACTGTTACGGATTGTAATTTTGTCTGGTAAACGCCATTTAAATTCTTTAGCACCTCTAGCCGCTATATATGAACCAGCAAATATTCCTAGGATTAAAAATACACCCCAGTCTATAAATTTTAAATCTCCAGTTATTAAAAATTGAATTAAATTCGCAGATGGTGTTGTAATACCTAGACCGCCTTCACGACCTGTTGAATAGCTCATCGGCCAAGCGATTAATGCAATGATTCCCACTGCAATACCAGCTAAAAATGGATGATATCGCTTTTCAAACAAATAGTGTCTTATGCCAGTATATTTCTGTTTAAGTTTAGGCACAGCTACTTTTGGTTTAGGTTTGCGCAATGTACGCACAACTAATGTAATTGTAATAATTAATAAAACTAAGACTAAAATCCACGCTGGAATACCAGTCGTTTGTGACATACTTGCGTTAACATTTGTCGGTGTATTTACCTTTTCCATTAATGGAAGTAAAATACCCGTCTTCGTAACTGCAGCGGATAAAGCATATAAAATTAAGGCTACCCAGCTACCAATAAGGCCTTCGCCAGCTCGGTACCAAGTTCCTGTTGCACATCCTCCAGCTAAAACAATACCGATACCAAAAATAAATGAACCGATAATTGTTCCAATTACTGGAAACGTTTCATGAGCTATTGTTATGACTCCGAAACTCGTTAAAGCTAATAAGCCGATACTTTGAACGGTAATGGCTACTAATAAAGCGTAAAACATTTTATTATTCTTTTGCACATACATATCTCTAAAGCCACCTGTTAAGCAAAAACGTGTACGTTGCATAACAAAGCCTAGTAGTATTCCTACGATAAGTCCGCTAATAATCATCCATGTCAAAAGCAATTCATCCTTTCCCGATTAATTTACTAAGATATTATAATAGAAAGTTACACTTTTGGCAATACAAGACGGTTATTTACGTTAGTGAACATCATTTATTGGTTTGCAAGATCACAAATTATTAATGTATTAGTCTTTTATTTTTATAAAATTATAGTTAGACATAAATAAAGCTCTTTAATCTATGGATGCGATTAAAGAGCCTTACTTATTTCTCTGTCATTTTTGTCGTATTTAATTTGAATAATTTTTCATAAAGAATAGTAGTGATTGAAGTTCAATACCTAAATCGATATGATGAACTTGTACGCTACTTGGCGTTTCAACTCTAGCTGGTGTAAAATTTAAGATACCTTTCACATTTGCTTCTACTAAGTTATCAACTACTTGTTGAGCTACATTTTCAGGAGTAGTGAGGATAACCACACTAATTCCTTTCGATTCGAGAACTTCTTTTAAATTATCCATATCGTGAATCGTTACATCGCCTATTTGAGTTCCAATGATGTTTGAATCAATGTCAAAGGCTTCAGTAATTGTCATTTCATCGTGTATAGAAAAGTTATACGTTAGAAGTGCACGTCCTAAGTTACCAACACCTACGATGCCAATGTAAATATTATCACTGTCACTAAGTTCTGATTTGAAGAATTCTAGTAAGCTATCAATATTATAGCCATAACCTTTTTTACCTAATTCTCCAAAATAAGAAAAGTCTCTTCTAATAGTGGCTGACTCTATATTGAGTGCTTCGCTAATCGTTTTAGAGTTCACTCGATCGATTCCTTTAGACTTCAAAGTATTAACGAATCTATAATATAACGGTAGTCGTTTCAAGGTTGCACGAGGAATCTTAGCATGATTTTGAGCCATTTTTTATGTCCCCCTTTTGTTTGAATTTTTAATCTATGTATCCAAACTAATTAGAGTGCAATTAGTCATTACTGTGAAATCTATATTATGCCCTATAATGAATACTGGAATATTATACCTTAACACTTTTTAAAAATAAATATCTTAGTTTCATGAAAATATGTTATACGGTAAAATATAGAGTAATATACAACGGAAAGTTTAAAATAAAATAATAAATATAGAAAGGTGAAACTTAATGATACTCTTGCAATTAAACGATATTTCGAAATCGTTCGACGGTGAAGATATATTCACACGTGTTAATTTCGAAGTTAAGACCGGAGAACGAATTGGCGTCGTTGGTCGAAATGGTGCCGGCAAGTCTACATTAATGAAAATTATTGCAGGTGTTGAAGATTACGATAGTGGACATATTTCTAAAATTAAAAATCTTAGTATCGGCTATTTAACTCAACAAATGACTTTAAATTCATCAGCTTCAGTTTTTGAAGAAATGTCGAAGCCATTTGAACATATTAAAAAGATGGAAGCTTTAATTAAAGAAGAAACGGATTGGTTAGCAATACATGCTAACGACTATGAAACAGCTGAATATCAACAACACATGGAGCGTTATGAATCTTTATCTAATCAATTTGAACAATTAGATGGTTATCAATACGAAAGTAAGATTAAATCAGTATTACATGGACTTAATTTTACTGAAGAAGATTTTAATAAACCTATCAACGACTTTAGTGGTGGACAAAAAACACGCTTATCTCTTGCACAAATGTTACTAAGCGAACCCGATTTATTACTACTGGATGAACCGACAAACCATTTAGACTTAGAAACGACTCAATGGCTAGAAGATTATTTAAAGTATTTTAATGGCGCAATAGTTATTATTAGTCACGACCGTTATTTCCTAGATAAGATTGTTACTCAAGTATATGACGTCGCATTAGGTGATGTTAAACGCTATGTAGGTAATTATGAACAATTTATAACACAACGTGATAAATACTATGAAAGTCGTATGCAAGAATATGAGAAGCAACAAGAAGAAATTAAACGTCTTGAAACATTTGTTGAAAAAAATATTACACGTGCATCCACAAGTGGTATGGCTAAGAGTCGTCGCAAAACATTAGAAAAAATGGAACGCATTGATAAACCAATGTTAGATGCTAGAAGTGCTAATATTCAATTTGGTTTTGAACGTAATACGGGTAATGATGTCATGCATGTGCGTGACCTAGAAATTGGTTATAGCTCCCCTATTACTCAACCTATTAATTTTGAAGTTTCAAAAGGCGACCATATTGCAATTATCGGACCAAATGGCGTAGGAAAAACGACTTTGATTCAAACGATTGCGAATCGTCAACGTAAATTAGGTGGCGAAGTCACATTTGGGGCTAATTTACAAATTGGTTATTATGATCAAAAACAAGCTGAATTTAAATCAAGTAAGACCATCTTAGATTACGTATGGGATCAATATCCTAATATGAATGAGAAAGATGTGCGTGCGGTACTTGGTCGTTTCTTATTCGTACAAGACGATGTTAAAAAAATTATTAACGATTTATCCGGTGGGGAAAAAGCCCGCTTACAACTAGCCTTACTTATGCTACAAAGAGATAATGTGTTAATCCTTGATGAACCGACGAACCATTTAGATATCGATTCAAAAGAAATGTTAGAACAAGCCTTACAATATTTTGAAGGTACTATTTTATTCGTTTCCCATGACCGTTATTTTATAAATCAATTGTCTAATAAAGTCTTTGATCTCAACAGTGAGGGTGGGAAAATGTATCTAGGCGATTATCAGTATTATATTGAAAAAACAGAAGAAGCAACTGCGTTAAAAGCTTTCGAAGCGGAACGCAATCCAAGTGATACATCATCTTCTCAACCTGATAATGAAAAGTTAAACAATGCCTATGACACTCAAAAACAACAACGTAGAGAACAACGAAAACTAGAACGTCAAATTGAACAGTGTGAAACTAAAATTGAAGAATATGAAGAATATATTTCACAAATTGACGAACTACTCACCCAACCTGAAGTATTTAGTGATCCTGAAAAATCAGCAGAATATGCAAATCAAAAACAAGAGACCGAACAAAAATTAGAACAAATTATGGTCGAATGGGAAGAATTACAAGAAAAGTTATAATACACTTTATCAATCCAATAACTAGGAAAAGTTCACAAACTTTTTCTAGTTATTTTTATTAGATTTCACTCAGAATGTTATAAACAGTAAAAACCTTATAATAACAACTATCCACAAAGTTATCCTAGTTATACACAAGTAATATGTAACTTATTTACATTTCTTTTACACAAAATTTAAGCTATATCCACACTGTTAAACACTGTTTATCCACAACTTATACACTTTCTGTTGATAAGTACACACGTTCCCTATTGACTTAGCCATAGTATTTAGACGTCCTAATTATCTCTATTCTCAATTTTTTCTTCTTTTACCGAAGACAATCGGATTTAAAAAATACGTGGTTTAATAACTAATTTCTTTACAAATAAAGCGCTAAGCTATTATCAATTACTGATAGTTAGCTTAACGCTTTTATTAGATTCCTTTTATTCAATTGTAGCTTCTTCAATATCAATGTTGTTTTGACCATTTAAATCTAATCCTGCTGTAATATCCGCTTCATAGAAGTAATAACCCGCTGCACCAATCATCGCTGCATTATCTGTACAAAGTTTTGGGCTTGGAATAGATAGTTTAATGTCATTTTCTTCACATAACTCAGTTAGACGCTGACGTAAGCCTTTATTACTTGCGACACCACCTGCAACAATTAAGCGTTTTACATCATATTCCTGACACGCTTTAACTGCTTTAGTACTTAATACATCAACGACGCTTTGTTGAAAGCTCGTAGCCACATCTGCTTTAATAATCTCTTCATTTTTTTGACGTTGATTATGCAATTTATTAATAACTGCACTTTTCAAGCCACTAAAACTAAAATCATAGCTATCTTTTTCTAACCAAACTCTTGGAAAATGATACGTGTCATTACCAGTAGCGGCTAATTTATCAATTTCCGGTCCTCCTGGATAAGGTAAATCAATCGTGCGTGCAACTTTATCATAGGCCTCGCCTACTGCGTCATCACGCGTTTCACCAATCACTTCGAAATTCATATGTGATTTCATATAAACTAGTTCAGTATGTCCTCCTGATACAATTAATGCCATTAAAGGAAATGTTAACGGATCTTCAGTGTTATTAGCATAAATATGGCCGGCGATATGATGGACAGGAATGAGCGGTTTATCATAGGCAAAAGCTAACGCCTTCGCAGCATTAATACCGATTAATAATGCTCCAATTAGTCCTGGTCCTTGTGTAACTGCCACCGCATCAATCTCTTCCATCGTCACATTTGCAGCTTCAAGTGCCTCTTCCACAGTTGCTGTGATACCTTCCACGTGATGTCGACTCGCCACTTCTGGAACTACTCCGCCAAAGCGCTTATGACTCTCAATTTGACTTAATATAATATTGGACAGTATCGTTTTACCATTTTCTACAATACTCACACTTGTTTCGTCACAACTTGTTTCTATAGCTAAGATTAGTACGTTCTCATTCATTTAAATTCACCCACATCACTAATGCATCCTCGCCTTCTCCATAATAGTTCTTTCGTTTACCACCAAATTGAAATCCTAGATTGGTATATACATGTTGTGCCACAACGTTAGTGACTCTAACCTCTAAACTCATGACTTCGCATGTATGTCTAGCATAATCCATTACATATTTGAGTAATAATTGCCCTAAGCCATAACCTCTATAATCTTTGCGTATAGCTACCGTAGTAATCTGTGCTTGATCAATCACTATCCATACGCCTAGATAACCGATAATTTCATTTTGGAAAATGATTACAAAATATTTAGCGAAATGATTCTCGTTAAGTTCATGATAAAATGCATCGATTGTCCATGAACTATCATTAAAACTTTCTCGTTCTATATCAAAAACACTTGGCACATCGTCAACTTGCATTGCTCTAATTGTTAATTCTGATTCTGCTGGTTTAACCAATTGCGTTCCGCCTCTGATAATTTAATATAATTTGGTACAAATGAATGAATATTTTCAGGTTGAGTAATAAGCTCTTTCATTACGTGCGCTTGTGGTAGATTGTCAATGATTTGTCCATTAAGCTTATCTGCCAACTTGCTAGCATCTTGCCCAATGAAAATATAAGACTGATTGAGGTCGGCTAGTTTCACATGAAGGTCATTAAGTGACAGATATTGATCTTCTAATATAGTTGTTAATTGACCATCTAAATATTGATAAATGCCTGTGTAAACCGCTTCACGCCGTGCATCAAATATAGGGACTAATAATCTATCGTCTTTATTTTCGATAGTTGCTGCTAAGGCTTTAAGAGAAGATACACCATATAAATCTTTTTCTAAAGCATAGGCTAACGTTTTCGCCGTAGTAACACCAATTCTCACTCCGGTATACGACCCTGGCCCTTTCGCTACTACAATACCATCAATTTCTCTTTTGTTAATATTCACTTGGTCAAACAAACTTTTGATTCCTGGCATAAGTTGGCTTGAATGATCTTGTTTACTATCAGTTGTCAGTTCAGCGAGTACTTCGTCATCTGATGTCAATGCTATAGACATAGGTCGGTTAGACGTATCAATTAATAGTAATTTCATGCTCCACTGCCTCCTTTATTAAATTGTAATGCTTCCCAATAGCTTGAATTTCTATATCACGCGTAGTTTCATTAACGGTTTTTATATTAATCGTTAATTGTTCTTGAGGTAATAAATCTTGGATAAATTGACTCCATTCAATAACTGTAATTGCCTCATCTTCAAAATATTCATCAAATCCTAAATCTTCATCTGAATCTTCGAGACGATAACAGTCCATATGGTGTAGTTTTAATTTACTACCTTTATAAGATTTAATTATATTAAAGGTTGGCGAATTAATATTTCTCTTTACGCCAAGATGCTTTCCTATAAATTGAGTTAAAGTCGTTTTGCCAGCACCTAAGTCACCATTTAATAGAATGACATCTCTAGCGTATAAATGTTGAACTAGTATTTCCGCAAAATGATTCATTTCATCTAAATTTTTAATACGTATCATTAGTCCTACGCTCCTATTCATACTATTTTAAATACAAATTATAGAACTTTATAGTTACAATTAGTCATTTCAATATCAATTTCATTGAAATAGTGATTGATATTAAAATGATTTTATACGAATTTTTAACTTATTAATTGTAACAAAATTTAGTTAAAATTTCTCACCATTCATATAAAAATTAATCAAACTATAATTTTTAGAAAATTCTAAAAAGAGTATTGACTTAGAATACCTATTGTAGTAAATTAAGTTTATCAAATTTTTAAACAATTCTAATTATTTAAATAACTACCATTCAAGGAAGGAGTATAATAAAATGACTCAACTTACATATCTACCACATAATGTAACTGACAATTTAATTATTATTTTATTATACTCGCAAGGGCTGGAACTTTAGTGTAGAAACATACTAAACGTTTAAGTCCTATTTCTCATTGAATGGGACTTACAGACGTCCCAATTATTTATTGGGGCGTCTTTTTATTTTGATAATAAAAGATTTTACGGGGGAATTATTAATGAGAAGTGACATGATAAAAAAAGGTGATCATCAAGCACCAGCTAGAAGTCTTTTACACGCTACAGGCGCACTTAAAAATCCAACTGATATGAACAAACCATTTGTAGCTATTTGTAATTCGTATATTGATATTGTGCCAGGTCACGTTCATTTGCGTGAATTAGCAGATATTGCTAAGGAGGCAATCCGTGAGGCAGGCGCCATTCCATTCGAATTTAACACAATCGGTGTCGATGATGGTATCGCTATGGGACACATTGGCATGCGTTACTCCCTTCCATCTCGTGAAATCATTGCAGATGCTGCTGAAACCGTTATAAATGCCCATTGGTTTGATGGTGTATTTTATATTCCTAACTGCGACAAGATTACGCCAGGTATGTTACTTGCTGCTGTAAGAACAAACGTGCCGGCTATCTTCTGTTCTGGTGGTCCTATGAAAGCTGGTTTATCTGCACAAGGTAAAGCACTAACATTGTCATCAATGTTTGAAGCTGTCGGAGCTTTTAAAGAAGGTTCAATTTCTAAAGAAGAATTCTTAGATATGGAACAAAATGCTTGCCCTACTTGTGGTTCTTGCGCAGGAATGTTCACAGCTAATTCAATGAACTGCCTTATGGAAGTATTAGGTTTAGCACTTCCATATAATGGCACAGCACTTGCGGTAAGTGAACAACGTCGTGAAATGATACGAGAAGCGGCATTTAAATTAGTAGAAAATATTAAGAAAGATATTAAACCACGTGATATTGTTACTCGCGAAGCAATTGATGATGCCTTTGCCTTAGATATGGCCATGGGTGGTTCTACTAATACTGTTCTTCATACCTTAGCTATCGCTAATGAAGCAGGTATTGAATATGATTTAGAACGCATTAATGAGATTGCTAAAAAAACGCCTTATTTATCTAAAATTGCACCAAGTTCTTCATACTCAATGCATGATGTTCATCAAGCTGGTGGTTGTCCGGCCATCATTAATGAACTTATGAAAAAAGAAGGTACACTTCACCCTGATCGTATTACAGTGACAGGTAAAACATTACGTGAGAATAACCAAGGTAAAGAAATCCAAAACTTTGATGTTATTCATCCACTAGATAATCCATATGACAAAGAAGGCGGACTGTCTGTCTTATTCGGTAATCTAGCACCTAAAGGGGCAGTAATTAAAGTCGGTGGTGTGGACCCATCTATCAAAACATTTACTGGTAAAGCCATTTGTTTTGATTCACATGAGGCAGCGGTTGAAGCTATCGATAATAAAACTGTGCGTGAAGGTCATGTAGTGGTAATTCGATACGAAGGCCCTAAAGGCGGACCAGGTATGCCAGAAATGTTGGCACCGACTTCTTCGATTGTAGGTAGAGGACTTGGTAAGGACGTAGCTCTTATTACTGATGGTTGATTTTCAGGGGCAACAAGAGGTATTGCCGTTGGACATATTTCACCCGAGGCAGCATCTAATGGCCCTATCGGTTTAATACGTGATGGCGACGAGATTACCATTGATTTAATCAACCGTACACTTGATGTAAATCAACCTCAAGAAGAACTTTATAAACGTAGAGAAGAATTAGAACCATTTAAAGCAAAAGTAAAAACAGGATACTTAGCAAGATATACTGCATTGGTTACAAGTGCAAATACTGGTGGCATCATGCAAGTCCCTGAAAATCTTATCTAATATAAGGAGTGTTCACTATGAATAATAAGGAAAGTAATGTACTTAATCCAGAAGCAACTGTAGACCCTGTATAATATACTGAAACGTTAGAACCACAAGCACTTGAAGAAGAAACATTAAATGCACTGCGTACAGGCTCAGAATTATTAGTAGAAGCATTATTACATGAAGATGTGGATTTCATCTTCGGTTATCCTGGTGGCGCCGTTTTACCACTATATGACACCTTTTATGACGGTAAAATCAAACATATTTTAGCACGACATGAGCAAGGCGCGACACATGCTGCCGAAGGTTATGCACGTGTCTCTGGTAAAACTGGAGTGGTCGTAGTAACTAGTGGTCCTGGAGCTACGAATGCGATTACTGGAATCACTGATGCTTATAGTGATTCTCTACCGTTAGTCGTATTTACTGGACAAGTAGCAACGCCAGGTATCGGAATAGATGCTTTCCAAGAAGCTGATTTATTATCTATGACTACGCCAATTACAAAAGCAAATTATCAAGTGAAAAATGTAGACGACATCCCTCGAATCATTCACGAAGCCTTTTACCTAGCTAACTCAGGTCGTAAAGGCCCAGTGGTAGTAGATTTCCCAAAAGATATGGGTGTACTTTCTACAACTGCACCACTTGAAGATGAAGTAAACTTACCTGCTTACCATGTTGAAGAAGAAGTTAACGAAACTGATATTAAACAATTATCAGACTATCTAGCTAAAGCTCAAAAACCACTAGTTTTAGCTGGTGCAGGTATTAATCACTCTAAATCAAATACGTTATTAACCGACTTTGTCACACAACATCAAATTCCAGTTGTAACGACATTGCTTGGATTAGGCGCAATTCCATATGAAAGTCCCCTATTCTTAGGTATGGGCGGAATGCATGGATCATACGCTAGTAACATGGCACTTACAGAATGTGATTTACTCATCAATTTTGGTAGCCGTTTTGATGACCGTCTTGCAAGTAATCCAAATGAGTTTGCGCCTAATGCGACTATTGTCCACGTTGATATCGATGAGTCAGAAATCAATAAAGTCATCGCTACAGATTTAGGTATAGTTGCAGATTGTAAAAAAGTTCTAGAAGCTTTATCACACACACATACAGCTACTGACTCTCATAAAGCATGGGTTGAGCATTGTCGTGATAATAAATCACTTCATCCATTTAAATATAATAAGGCAGACGAAACATTTTGCAGACCTCAAGAAGCCATTGAATATATCGGTAAGATTACACATGGTGATGCTATTGTTACCACTGATGTAGGTCAACATCAAAAGTGGGCTGCTCAATTCTATCCATTTAAAAATTATGGCCAGTGGGTTACAAGTGGTGGCTTAGGAACTATGGGCTTTGGTATTCCATCAGCTATTGGTGCTCAATTAGCTGCACCTGATAAAACGGTAGTTTGTTTCGTAGGCGATGGTGGATTCCAAATGACTAATCAGGAAATGGCACTACTCCCTGAATATAATTTAAATGTCAAAATTGTATTAATTAATAACGGAACATTAGGTATGGTAAAACAATGGCAAGATAAATTCTTTAATAAACGTTTTTCTCATTCAGTCTTTAATGATCAACCTGATTTCATGAAAATGGCAGAGGCATACGGCGTACAAGGTTACTTAATTGATCAACCAAATAAATTAAAAGAAACACTAGATGAAGCTTTCGCATATGAGGGCCCTGCATTAATTGAAGTGAGAATCTCACCTACTGAACCTGTAAATCCAATGATTCCAAGTGGTAAAGCAAACCATGAAATGGAGGGTCTTGAATGAAGCGAACATTGCATTTAAAAGTTACAGATCGAGTAAGCACTTTAAACCGTATTACTAGTGCATTTGTAAGACTACAATATAATATCAATGAATTAACAGTTAAACCTGCAAAAGAACAAGGATTCTCAGACATGTTTATTGTGGCAGATATCGAAGATGAAAAGATTTTAAAAGTTCTTATCGCCAAATTAAGAAAACAAGTAAGCGTATTAGAAATTAAAGATGTTACACCTGAGCAAGTTTAAATAAATCTACATTGATGCGCTAGCATGATAAATAAAAGATATTGAATGTCTATCATCAACATGCGTAGATTTTATATCTATAAAAGTTAGAATATTCAAATTATTTTAAAATTGGAGGAAGTATTATGACAAAAGTTTATTATAATGATTCAGTTAAAAAAGACGAATTACAAGGTAAAAAAATCGCAATCGTAGGTTATGGTTCTCAAGGACATGCACACGCACAAAACCTTAAAGACAATGGTTATGACGTAGTGGTTGGTATCCGCCCTGGTAAATCTTTTGACCAAGCAAAAAAAGATGGATTTGAAGTCTTTCCAGTTGGCGAAGCAGTAAAACAAGCTGACGTAGTAATGGTGTTATTACCAGACGAAATCCAAGGTAACGTTTATAAAAATGAAATTGAACCTAATTTAGAAGCTGGTAATGCCCTAGCATTTGCACATGGATTTAACATTCACTTTGGCGTTATCGAACCACCTGCCGATGTAGATGTATTTTTAGTTGCTCCTAAAGGGCCTGGCCATTTAGTTCGTCGTACATTTGTTGAAGGTACTGCTGTACCAGCATTATTTGGTGTTCAACAAGATGCTTCAGGTAATGCACGTGATATTGCCTTAAGTTACGCCAAAGGTATCGGTGCAACACGAGCTGGTGTTATTGAAACTACATTTAAAGAAGAAACTGAAACAGACTTATTCGGTGAACAAGCTGTATTATGTGGCGGTATCCACAAATTAATCCAAAGTGGTTTTGAAACTTTAGTAGAAGCTGGCTATCAAAAAGAACTAGCTTATTTCGAAGTATTACATGATATGAAATTAATCGTTGATTTAATGTATGAAGGCGGTATGGAAAATGTTCGTTATTCTATCTCAAATACTGCTGAATTCGGAGACTATGTTTCTGGACCTAGAGTTATCACTCCAGACGTAAAAGATAACATGAAAAAAGTTTTAGACGATATTCAAAATGGCAACTTTGCTAATCGTTTTGTTAAAGATAATGAAAATGGCTTTAAAGAATTTTATGAATTACGTGAACAACAACATGGTCACGAAATTGAAGCGGTTGGTCGTGACTTAAGAGAAATGATGCCGTTTATTAAATCTAAAAGTATTCAACAATAATTAGTAAGGAGTGGTTGAAATGAAGAGCCATATTCAAATTTTCGATACTACGTTGAGAGATGGTGAACAAACACCAGGTGTGAGTTTTTCATTTGATGAACGTTTAAAGATAGCTAAACAACTTGAAAAATGGGGAGTCGATGTCATTGAAGCTGGCTTCCCCGCTTCAAGCTCTGGAAGTTTCAAATCTGTTCAGGCAATATCTAAGGCTTTAACTACTACAGCAGTTTGTGGATTAGCACGTTGTAAACAATCCGATATCGATGCAGTCTATGAAGCAACTAAAGATGCTGTACACCCTCGTGTACATGTATTTATAGCAACTTCACCTATCCACTTAGAACACAAATTAAAAATGTCTCAAGATGAAGTTTTAGAAAGTATTACCAAGCATGTAAGCTACGCTAAACAATTCTTCGATGTTGTTCAATTCTCACCAGAGGATGCGTCAAGAACAGATATTGCATTTTTAATTAAATGTGTTCAAACAGCTGTTGATGCAGGTGCAAGTATTATTAATATTCCTGATACAGTGGGCTATAGCTATCCAACTGAATATGGCCTCATTTTTAAATCTTTACTAGAACATGTTAAATCAGAACACAAAGTGATTTATAGTGCACATTGCCATGATGACTTAGGTATGGCGGTAGCTAATAGCTTAGCCGCAATTGAAAATGGCGCAGAACGTATTGAAGGCACCGTTAATGGTATTGGTGAACGTGCAGGTAATACTGCCTTAGAAGAGCTAGCTTTAGCGCTTTATGTCCGTCGAGATCACTACGATATAGAAACACGGTTAAACCTGGCTGAAACTAAAAATACATCAGATATTATCTCAAGATATGCAGGTATTCGTGTACCTAAAAATAAAGCGATTGTAGGCCAAAATGCCTTTAGTCATGAATCAGGTATTCATCAAGATGGTGTCCTTAAAAATCCTGAAACCTATGAAATTATGACGCCACAATTAGTAGGTATTAGTAAAAATGAATTACCTCTAGGCAAACTATCAGGTAAACATGCCTTTAGTGAGAAGCTTAAATCTTTAGGCTATGATATCAAAGCAGAAGATCAAGTCGCATTATTTAAGCAATTTAAAGCGGTTGCTGATAAGAAAAAAGATGTGTCTGATAGAGATATTCATGCGCTTATTCAAGGTTCTGAACATGAACAAAATTCAATTTATCATCTTGAAACATTACAACTTCAATTTGTATCACACGGATTGCAAAGTGCTGTAGTTGTTATTAAAGATAAAGATGGTAATACGTATCAAGATTCAAGTATTGGTACAGGATCTATTGTTGCAATTTATAATGCAGTTGACCGCATTTTCAAAAAAGACAGTGAATTGGTTGATTATCGAATTGATTCGGTTACAGAAGGCACCGATGCGCAAGCTGAAGTGCATGTAGATCTTAAAATTGAAGGTCAACCAGTCAACGGTATTGGTATCGATCATGATATCTTACAAGCGTCTTGCAAAGCTTATGTCGAAGCACATGCAAAATATGTTTCAGAATTCATTGAGAAAGAAGGCACCCAAGTATGACATATAATATTGTAGCGTTACCAGGAGACGGCATTGGTCCTGAGATTCTTAACGGGAGCTTAGAACTACTAGAACTTATTAGTAAAAAATATGATATTTCTTATACCCTCAAGAATTTTAATATTGGAGGAGCAGCTATCGATTCACATGGCACTCCCCTTCCTGATGAAACATTAACTGCTTGTGAACAAGCTGATGCGATTTTACTCGGCGCTGTTGGCGGACCTAAGTGGACTGATCCTAACAATCGACCAGAACAAGGTCTACTTGCTTTGCGAAAAGGTCTAGGATTGTTTGCTAATATCCGACCAACCAAAGTTACTGATGGTACAAGTCATTTTTCTCCATTGAAAAAAGAACGTGTAGAAGGTACCGATTTAGTAATCGTACGTGAATTGACTAGTGGTATCTATTTCGGAGAACCTCGTCAAATTAGCGATGCTTCTGCATTAGATTCTCTTACTTATACCAAGGCAGAAATTGAAAGAATAGCTAGAGTGGCATTTGAATTAGCAAATAATCGCAAGAAAAAATTAACTTCTGTAGATAAAGAGAATGTACTAGCTTCTAGTAAATTATGGAGAAAAACAATCAATGAAGTAAGTAAAGACTATCCTGAAGTAGAACTAAATCACTTACTTGTAGATGCGTGTAGTATGCATTTAATTACAAATCCTACACAATTTGACGTCATCGTTACTGAAAATTTATTTGGTGATATCTTAAGTGACGAAGCCTCGGTTATCCCCGGGTCACTAGGTTTGTCCCCTTCTGCCAGTTTTAGTCAAGAAGGGCCAAGATTATATGAACCTATACATGGCTCGGCACCTGATATCGCTAATAAAAATATCGCTAATCCATTCGGCATGGTTCTTTCTCTTGCGATGTGTTTACGTGAAAGTTTAGAACAAGAAGATGCTGCATTAGAATTAGAACAGTCTGTCTTCAATTTAATTAGAGAAGGTATAACAACGCAAGATCTAGGTGGTACTTGTACTACTACTGAAATCTTCAATCATTTAAAAGCCAATTATCAATAAAGGGGGAATAATTTTATGGGGCAAACACTATTCGATAAAGTTTGGAATAAGCATGTTTTAACTGGAAAAGAAGGTGAACCACAACTTTTATATATAGATTTGCATTTGATTCATGAAGTTACTTCTCCTCAAGCTTTTGAAGGATTGAGACTACAGAATCGTAAATTAAGACGTCCAGATTTAACTTATGCAACATTAGATCATAATGTGCCTACAATCGATATTTTTAATATTAAAGACGAAATTGCAAATAAACAAATTACCACACTACAAAAGAATGCTAAAGATTTTGGTGTGCATATATTTGATATGGGGTCAGATGAACAAGGTATTGTACATATGGTGGGTCCTGAAACTGGTCTCACACAACCGGGCAAAACTATCGTCTGTGGTGATTCCCATACAGCGACGCATGGAGCCTTTGGTGCTATAGCTTTTGGAATAGGTACTAGTGAAGTTGAGCATGTTTTTGCTACTCAAACACTATGGCAAACTAAACCTAAAAATCTAAAAATTGATATTAACGGTAAACTTCAACCTGGCGTTTACGCTAAAGATATTATTTTATATTTGATTAATAAGTATGGTGTCGATTTCGGTACAGGCTATGCTCTGGAATTTACTGGAGAAACTATCAAATCTTTGTCGATGGAAGCTCGTATGACGATTTGTAATATGGCAATCGAAGGTGGCGCTAAATACGGTATTATGCAGCCTGATGATGTGACCTTCGACTATGTTAAAGGTCGTCCTTATGCTCACAACTATAATCATTCTCTTCCTGAATGGCGTCAATTATATTCAGATACGGATGCAGTTTTTGATAAAGTAATTGAACTAGATGTAACTGATTTAGAACCACAGGTAACTTGGGGTACTAATCCAGAAATGGGTGTAGGAGTGAATAGTCCTTTTCCAGAAATAAAAAATATTAACGATGAACGTGCATATCATTATATGGATTTACAACCTGGACAAACAGCTTCTGATATTGATTTAGGCTATGTATTCTTAGGATCATGTACAAACGCTAGACTTTCAGACTTAATTGAAGCAAGCCGTATTGTAGAGGGGAAACAAGTTCATCCTAATATTACAGCTATCGTAGTCCCTGGTTCACGTACTGTCAAAAAAGAAGCTGAAGCAATTGGATTAGATAAAATATTTAAAGATGCTGGGTTTGAGTGGAGAGAACCGGGTTGTTCAATGTGTTTAGGTATGAATCCAGACCAAGTTCCAGAGTGCGTTCATTGTGCATCAACAAGTAATCGTAACTTTGAAGGCCGACAAGGTAAAGGTGCTAGAACTCACCTAGTCTCTCCAGCTATGGCTGCTGCAGCTGCTATTCATGGCAAATTTGTTGATGTAAGAAAGGTGGTCGTATAGTTATGGATATCCAACCTATCACAACTTATACTGGAAAAATTGTACCTTTACTCAACGATAATATTGATACTGACCAAATTATTCCTAAAGCACATTTAAAGCGTATTACTAAAAGTGGCTTTGGTCCCTTTGCTTTTGATGAATGGCGCTATCTAGCTGATGGCTCTGACAATCCTGATTTTAATCCAAATAAACCGCAATATGCTGGAGCTTCAATTTTAATTACAGGAGATAATTTCGGTTGTGGCTCTAGTCGTGAACATGCTGCATGGGCATTAAAAGACTATGGTTTCAATATTGTTATTGCTGGTAGTTTCAGTGACATCTTTTACATGAACTGTACTAAGAATGGGATGTTACCAATTGTATTAGATGAGGATGCTAGAAATTATTTAGCAACTCAGGAAGAAATAACTGTAGATTTACCAAACCAAACTGTTTCTAGCAAAGATAAAACATTTAACTTTTCAATTGATGAAACTTGGAAAAATAAATTGGTAAATGGTTTAGATGATATTGCAATTACACTTCAATATGAAGAACTTATAGAAAAATATGAAAAAATGAAGTAAGGATGGATATATTATGACAGTAAAGATGACAGTGAGTGCTAAAGATATAGATGAAGCCTATTTAAGAATTAAAGATGTTGTAAAAGAAACGCCTTTACAGTATGATCACTATCTTTCACAAAAATATGACTGTAACGTATATTTAAAAAGAGAAGATTTACAATGGGTGCGCTCTTTTAAGTTACGAGGAGCTTATAATGCAATCTCAGTATTAGATGATAATGCGAAAGCGAAAGGTATTACTTGTGCAAGTGCCGGAAATCATGCTCAAGGTGTAGCCTATACAGCTAAAGCGTTAAATTTAAACGCTGTAATCTTTATGCCAGTTACTACCCCATTACAAAAAGTTAATCAGGTTAAATTTTTTGGTGCAGATAATGTTGAAATTGTTTTAACTGGAGATACATTTGATGATTGTCTTAAAGAAGCGTTACAATATACTGATAAAAATCAAATGACGTTTATCGACCCTTTTAATAATATTAATACTATTTCTGGCCAAGGAACATTAGCTAAAGAAATCTTAGAACAAGCGGAGCAAGATAATGTAACATTTGATTATCTCTTTGCTGCAATTGGTGGTGGCGGCTTAATTTCAGGGGTTAGTACTTATATGTCTCAATATAGTCCTAATACTCAAATTATTGGCGTAGAACCTGCAGGCGCAAGTAGTATGTATGAATCTGTAGTCGTTCATAATAAAATAGTTACTTTAGATCATATTGATAAATTTGTAGATGGCGCTTCTGTTGCACGTGTAGGCGATATTACATTTGATATTGCTAAAAACAATGTAAATGACTATATTCAAGTTGATGAAGGCGCAGTATGTTCTACAATTCTCGATATGTATTCAAAACAAGCTATTGTTGCGGAACCAGCTGGTGCCTTAAGTGTGTCTGCGTTAGACTTCTATCGTAAGGAAATTAAAGGTAAAACTATTGTTTGTGTTGTTAGTGGTGGAAACAATGATATTAACCGTATGAAAGAAATTGAAGAGCGTTCTCTTCTTTATGAAGAAATGAAACATTATTTCATTCTTAATTTCCCACAACGTCCTGGAGCGCTTAAGGAATTTGTAAACGATGTATTAGGCCCTCAAGATGATATCACTAAATTTGAATATTTAAAGAAATCATCGCAAAATACTGGTACTGTTATCATCGGTATTCAACTAAAAAACCATGAAGATTTAACTCAACTAAAAAATAATGTAAATCATTTTGACCCTTCAAATATCTATATTAATGAAAATAAAATGCTATATTCATTATTGATTTAACAATAAATTTAAAAGTGCTATTGATGAATAAATTACTGAGAAGCTAGATGTACATTTTAAATGTATATCTGGCTTCTTGTTTTTTATTGTTCATTACGGGAATGCTTGCTTTGTTTTTCCCATTTTTAATTTATTTGCTTAGTAATATTATATTCTACTCTAGCGGAACGTAATCTGCTACCACCGGCGCTATGGAGCTTCCTTTGCTTTGAGGCAAGCGATCGCATCTTTCTTCATTTTCGTCTCTCGTTGGCTCATTTAGCGCAACTAAATTCGCTTCTCTCTTTCCTCAATTCATCAGCTTCAATCGCTTTCTCTTCGCAAAGCTAAATAGACGCTGGCATATTCTCTCCGAAGTTTATAAATCTTATTTTCTTACTTACTTTCTTTTTGCCTTCGGCTTGAGTTTTATTTGTTTTCTTTTACTTAAAAATAGACATAAAAAAAGAGACCTTTCGGTCTCAATATTTGCCTGGCAACGTCCTACTCTAGCGGAACGTAAATCCAACTACCATCGGCGCTAAGGAGCTTAACTTCTGTGTTCGGCATGGGAACAGGTGTGACCTCCTTGCCATTGTCACCAGACAAGT
>NZ_JABTXV010000004.1 GCF_016238465.1 Staphylococcus caledonicus | reverse complement strand
ATATAATATTTTTACTATAACTTATTGGTGAGTGGGTGGACAGTAATGCTATATTTAAACGTTCCTTATGAAGAAAAAGATGATGCTAAAAGTAAATTTGCTAAGTGGGATAACAAGAGAAAACTATGGTTTGCTACAAATCCTCAATATTATTTTAGATTTTCAAAATGGGTGGAAGGAGACTCTGTAGTTAAAAATAATATTTATATTTTTATAGCCTCTAAAGAATGTTGGAAGTGTAAACAATCTACGCCCGTCTATGCAATTGGAGTAAAAAGTGAGGACATAATAGATTTAAATTATCCTTCTAATAAAAATGTGTATGAAGAAACCGGTTATGATGTGGTTTTTTTAGAATTAAATCGTAATATTCCTAGTTTTATAAAGGAATATTTAAAGGATAAAACTAATTGTAAAGAACGTTACTCTAAAACGATAAACAAAAAATATTTTGCAAATATTTGCAAACATTGCAATGCGCTACAAGGTAATAACTTTATTTATGATGAAATAGATTCACCATTTAATTCCATGCCGTATGATAATTATGATGTAGTTGAATTTGAACTAAAAAATGAAATACCTTTGGATTACTGTATTGGTGAAAGAATAATTTCGCCCTCGTGTAAGTATTTAAATGCTAATATTCATGTCAAGGATCGTATCTATGTTGATAATTAGTATTAAATATTTGGCATTTAAAGACTAAAAAGTGTAAGTCTGAAATTGAATATACTAGTAAGAAAAAAGTTTATTAATCCAATTATCAATATATAGTAAACCATCCCCTGTTAACCGAATGATTAGCAGGGGATGCTTTTGCTATAGAGTATAAAATGCTTATTTCAAGCCTACGTATTCTTCTAGTGCTTTATCGGAATTATAAACTTTTGTTGCTGTGTCTTTTCCTAAATAGCGTAAATGCCATGGTTCGTATTGATATCCTGTTATGTTTTCTTTGCCTTTAGGGTAGCGTACGATAAATCCGTATTTATGCGCATTTTTTGCAATCCATTGTCCTTCTTTTGTTTCGCCAAAACTTTCATAAAGGTTTTTGTCTGAATTTACGCCACCGACATCATATGTAAGTCCTGTTTGATGTTCAGAATAGCCTGGACGCGCGCTATACTTATCTGCTGCTTCTTTGCCATCTCGCTCAACGTAATTATTATACAATTGAACTTGCGTAGGATAACTTCTAAACCCACTAATTTTGTATAAATTGATACCGTCTTTTTGTGCATCACTAAATAATTGTTGTAATGCTTCTTGTGCTTTAGGATCTTCGCCAGGATTATAACTTGAAGGTAGGCTAATTTCTTTATTTACGATTAAAATACCGTCTATGTATGTACGACCATCTTTAACGACTTTGTTATGTTTCTGTTGGTTATCATCACTATTTTTTGAATGATTACTATCTGTCGTTTTGTTTTCATTTTTAGTCTTATCCCCGTCGTCACTATTGTTCTCATGGGAACAGGCTGAAAGTAATAATGAACTTGTTATTAATATTGTGGAAAATCTTTTCATGTCAATACCCCTATATTTTTTGAATATAAAAAATAAAATTACATATAGAGTTTAACATAGTTTGAAATTGAATTATATAGAACTTCTATAAAAGTATAATTGTTAAATAGCGCTTAGGACAAGCATTCAATAAAAATATATAAATAGAGCATCCTTTATCATAAAGCGAAGGGTGCTCTAAATTTTTCTTTTAAATCTCTAATATATGTTAAGTATGTAACTACATCATAGTTAAATTTGATATAAAATAAATCTGTTTAATGAAAAATGACATTAATTTTAGATTACCTACCGAGTAGAAAACTCTATAGGTAATCTTATTTATATTTGTTTCAAGCATTCCATCATAATTAAGAATTTGAATATAAAAATACATATAAATTTTCCTATTGAAAATAACCCTTAATTTTAAAGAAAAGGAGCTTAAGAAGTGAAAAAGGAAAAACGTTTAGACCTACTATTATCAATAATCAAACAGAATAATTTTAGCAAAAAACAAGAAATAGTAGACTATTTGCTCGAACATTTTGATGTTTATTGTAGTTTAACAACTATATCTCGCGATTTAGATAAGTTAGAAGTTTATAAAATTCCCATTAGCAATAATAAATACTTTTATAAACAAATAAGCCAAAGCAAACAAATAAAAGCTAGAAGAAAGTTAAAAACTTATAGCGAAGAAATTCATAACATCATAATTAAAGATAGTTACATATTAGTAAAAACCTCACCTGGTTTTGCGCAAAGTATAAATTATTATATTGATCAACTAAAAATGAAAGAAATACTAGGCACAATTGGTGGTAATGACACTATTATGATACTAACTACGTCAAATGAGAGGGCGCAGTATATTTGTTATCAACTATTTAACGCTAGTAAAAGTGAGGATTAACTAAATCGAAATGATTACTAATACAAAAAAGTGTATAAGAAACTTTTTGTAGAAAAAAACTAAGTAATAAAAAGATTAATTTACATATAATATACATATTTTTATGGAAATAGTGAATATTTAACCAATTTTATGTATTGAATAAATCTGAATGAGTGAAAAAACTACCATAACACTTGTGAAATAATTCACATAACTATACTTGGAAGCGCTTTATACTAATGGTGAAATAAAGCAAAGGAGGAAGTTGAATATGGTACAACAACCCATTCAAGTAAACAGTGAAATTGGAAGATTGAAGACAGTGCTATTGAAAAGACCAGGTAAAGAATTAGAAAATTTAGTGCCTAATCATTTAAGTGGTTTACTATTCGATGATATTCCTTATCTAAAAGTTGCTCAAGAAGAGCATGATAAATTTGCTCAAACTTTGAGAGACGAAGGAATCGAGGTTGTATATTTAGAAAAACTTGCTGCAGAAGCCATTGCTGACAAAGCAGTACGTGAACAATTTATCGATGACATTCTTGCCGAATCCAAAAAAACAGTACTCGGTCATGAAGAAGAAATTAAAGACTTCTTCTCCAGTTTAACAGATCAAGAGCTTGTCGATAAAGTGATGGCCGGTGTGCGTAAAGAAGAAATTAAATTAGAGACAACACACTTAGTCGAGTATATGGATGATCGTTATCCATTCTATCTAGACCCAATGCCTAACCTGTACTTCACACGTGACCCTCAAGCCTCTGTAGGTAGAGGGATGACAATTAACCGTATGTACTGGAGAGCCCGTCGTAGAGAATCCATTTTTATCACATACATTTTGAAACATCATCCACGTTTCAAAGATAAAGACGTACCTGTATGGTTAGACCGTGATTCAAGTTTCAACATTGAAGGTGGAGATGAATTAGTCCTTTCTAAAGAAACGTTAGCAATTGGTATTTCTGAACGTACGTCAGCACAAGCTATCGAGCGTTTAGCTCGTAACATTTTTGAAGATGAAAAATCTACGTTCAAAAAAGTGGTAGCAATTGAAATTCCAAATAGTCGTACGTTTATGCATCTAGATACCGTATTTACAATGATTGATTACGACAAATTTACAGTTCATTCAGCCATCTTTAAAGAAGAAAACAACATGAACATCTTCACAATCGAGTATGACGATGCAAAAGATGACATTAAAATCACACACTCAAGCAAATTACGCGAAACACTTGCGGAAGTGTTAGGTGTAGAAAAAGTTGAATTTATTCCAACAGGTAACGGCGACGTCATTGATGGCGCACGTGAACAATGGAATGACGGTTCAAATACACTATGTATCCGTCCAGGCGTCGTTGTAACTTACGACCGTAACTACGTATCTAACCAACTGCTACGTGATAAAGGCATTAAAGTTATTGAGATCACAGGTAGTGAGCTTGTTCGTGGACGTGGAGGCCCAAGATGTATGAGCCAACCACTGTTCAGAGAAGATATTTAATAAAAATACTGATAGGGGTAAAAGTCAAACTTAACTTAATTATTACTTCTAATGAAACGACTTTTACCGCCACTTTTAGGGGAATTTAATATGGATGAAAATAAATTAGGTAAAACTTCCTTAATTGGTCTAGTCATAGGTTCAATGATTGGTGGCGGAGCATTCAATATTATTTCGGATATGGGTGGTCAAGCTGGTGGATTAGCCATTATTATCGGTTGGATTATTACTGCTATTGGAATGATTTCTCTAGCCTTTGTATTCCAAAATTTAACTAATGAACAGCCTGAGCTTGAAGGCGGTATTTATAGTTATGCACAAAAAGGATTTGGTGACTTTGTTGGATTCTCAAGTGCTTGGGGTTATTGGTTTGCAGCCTTTCTTGGGAACGTAGCTTACGCGACATTATTAATGTCATCGGTTGGGAACTTTTTCCCCATATTTAAAGGCGGTAATACACTTCCAAGTATTATTGTAGCTTCTATCTTACTATGGGGCGTACACTTCCTAATTCTTAGAGGTGTAGAAACTGCAGCGTTTATTAATAGTATTGTGACTGTTGCTAAATTGATACCTATATTTTTAGTCATTATTTGTATGGTAGTAGTATTCAATTTTGATACTTTTATGTCTGGCTTTTACGGTATGACAAGTGGTGACGCAGATGTCTTTAGTTGGGGAGATACAATGTCACAAGTTAAGAGCACCATGTTAGTCACTGTATGGGTCTTCACTGGTATTGAAGGTGCCGTCGTCTTCTCAGGTCGTGCGAAGACGAAGAAAGACGTTGGAACCGCCACAGTTATCGGGTTAGTCTCAGTGCTAATTATCTATTTCTTAATGACAGTATTAGCACAAGGTGTGATCCAACAAAATGAAATTTCTAAACTTGCAAGCCCATCAATGGCACAGGTATTAGAACACATTGTAGGTCATTGGGGTTCAGTACTAGTAAATATTGGTTTAATCATTTCAGTATTAGGTGCTTGGCTTGGATGGACATTACTTGCTGGTGAATTACCATTCATCGTAGCAAAAGATGGTCTCTTCCCTAAATGGTTCGCTAAGGAAAATAAAAACAAAGCACCCATCAACGCCTTGTTAATTACAAATATTTTAGTACAAATATTTTTAGTAAGTATGCTATTTACAGATAGCGCATATCAATTTGCATTTTCACTTGCATCAAGTGCCATTTTAATTCCATATACACTTAGTGCATTTTATCAAGTTAAATATACAATTCAGCATAAGCAGAGAGCGACGCCTAAACAGTGGACGATAGGTATTATCGCTTCAATCTATACCATTTGGCTAGTATATGCAGCTGGAATCGATTACTTATTATTAACGATGTTGTTATATATCCCAGGTTTATTCGTATATAGCTATGTACAACGTGATAATAAGAAACGTCTAACTAAAGTAGATTACCTTCTGTTTGTCATCATTATTGTACTTGCAATCATAGGAATTGTTCGTTTGATTTCAGGTGATATTTCAGTATTTTAAAGTACTGGTTAATGTAAATATTTCGAGGAGTAAATTGTTATGTATAGAGAAAGAGGTAGTATTCAATACTCAGACAAAGAGTTTACTGATAGCTTTGAACAATTAGCAACGTACTTAAATATTCCTGCAAGTATTATTAAACCTTACAAAGATGATTGTGCGTTATTTCAGTATAAAAGAAGACAAGTAATATATTATTCATCTAATCAAACTAAATTTGTATATTTTCTTGTAAATGGATGTGTTTCACATGAAATATCTAATGAAAATGGTAATACGTATTTAAGATTAACCAGAGAACATTCACTCTTTCCAATGAATCATTTATTTAGTGAAACTACACCAACTTATGAAATGTGTACTGCTCTAACAGATTGCACAGTAATTACGTTACCTAAAGACTTACTAGAATATTTATGTAAAAACCATGCAGAAATCTTTGAAAGTCTCTTTATAAAACTTAATGAGACGATACAGTACCAAGCAGAATATAGTATGGCGCTAACTGCTAATTTAGCCAAAGAACGAATCGAAGAAATATTAAAACTTTTATGTCATACCATTGGCGAAGATAATGAAGAATTTTATGAAATAAAACAAGTTATGACGATTCAATTACTCAGTCATTTGTCAGGTCTGTCTAGGAAAACAACCGGACAAGTAATTAATGAATTAAAAGAAGACAACATGATATTCCAAGATGACAAAGATTGGATTATCAAAAAATAAAAAAACTATATTAATAAAAGGAGATATTAACTATGCAAAACTTAAGAAATAGAGACTTTTTAACATTATTAGATTTCACTCAAAAAGAGGTAGAGTTCTTACTTAATTTATCTGAAGATCTTAAACGTGCGAAATATGCTGGCATTGAACAACCAAAACTTAAAGGTAAAAACATTGCTTTAATTTTTGAAAAAGACTCTACACGTACTCGTTGTGCATTTGAAACAGCAGCCTATGACCAAGGCGCTCGCGTAACCTATCTTGGACCAACAGGTAGCCAAATGGGTAAAAAAGAATCTGCTAAAGATACAGCTCGCGTATTAGGTGGCATGTATGACGGCATTGAATACCGTGGTTTCTCACAACGTATTGTTGAAGATTTAGCTAAATATTCAGGCGTACCTGTATGGAATGGCTTAACTGATGAAGATCATCCTACTCAAGTACTTGCAGACTTTTTAACAGCGAAAGAAGTATTGAAAAAACCTTACCACGAAATCAATTTCACATATGTTGGTGACGGACGTAACAACGTAGCGAACGCGTTAATGCAAGGCGCTGCAATTATGGGAATGACGTTCCACCTTGTATGTCCTAAAGAATTAAACCCAACTGATGACTTATTAAATCGTTGTAAAGAAATCGCAGCTAAAAATGGTGGCGAAATCTTAGTAACAGATGACATAGATGAAGGTGTGAAAGGTTCAGATGTAATTTACACAGATGTTTGGGTATCAATGGGTGAACCTGATGAAGTTTGGGAAAAACGTATCAAATTATTAGAACCATACCGTGTAACAAAAGAAATGATGGAAAAAACTGGTAACCCACATGCGATTTTCGAGCACTGCTTACCATCATTCCATGACACTGAAACTACAATCGGTAAACAAATTCAAGAAAAATATGGCTTAACAGAAATGGAAGTTTCTAACGAAGTATTTGAAAGTGAACAATCTGTTGTCTTCCAAGAAGCTGAAAACAGAGCACATACAATTAAAGCTGTAATGGTTGCAACTTTAGGAGAATAGAGAGAAGGAGGACCTAAAATGTCTAAAATCGTCGTAGCTTTAGGTGGTAACGCCTTAGGTCAATCACCTGAAGAACAATTAGAACTATTAAAAGGGACAGCAAAATCGTTAGTAAGCTTAATCAATAAAGGATATGAAGTGGTAATTAGTCACGGTAACGGACCACAAGTCGGAAGTATCAACTTAGGTTTAAACTATGCTGCTGAAAATAAACAAGGTCCACCATTCCCATTCCCTGAATGTGGTGCTATGAGCCAAGCGTATATTGGCTATCAAATGCAAGAAAGTTTATTGAATGAACTTCATTCAATGAGTATCGATAAACAAGTTGTAACGCTTGTGACACAAGTTGAAGTTGATAAAGATGACCAAGCATTCAACAATCCAACGAAACCAATCGGCTTATTCTATACTAAGGAACAAGCAGATAAGACTATTCAAGAAAAAGGTTACCAATTTGTAGAAGACTCAGGACGTGGCTATCGTCGTGTCGTACCATCTCCACAACCAATGAATATTGTGGAATTAGAAAGTATTGAAACACTTATCAAACATGGCACACTCGTTATCGCAGCTGGCGGTGGCGGCATCCCAGTCATTAAAGAACAAGATAACTACAAAGGTGTAGATGCCGTTATTGATAAAGATAAAACAAGTGCATTATTAGCGGCTCACTTACAATCTGATCAATTGATTATTTTAACTGCCGTAGACCATGTTTATATTAACTTTGGAAAAGATAATCAAGAAGGTCTAGGCGAAGTAACAGTTGATGAAATCAAACAACATATTGCTGACGGTCAATTTGCGAAAGGTAGTATGCTTCCTAAAGTTGAAGCGGCCCTCCAATTCCTTGAACAAAGTGACAACGGTAGCGTATTAATTACATCTCTAGAAGGCTTAGGAGATGCGCTAGATGGTAAAATTGGCACATTGATTAAAAATTAAAATAAACTAAAACCATTAATTGCTACAAGCAAAAGCGTCTTAGAATCATTCTAGACGCTTTTGTTTTTTTATGTATGTGAAAATGTGCTATAAAGTTGAAAACATTAGATATGATGAGACCCCTTGTTAACAAGCATAGTTAGCAAGGGGTCTTGTGAGATAATTATTAAGATTCTAAATCATCGTCGGTTTGAGCTTCAAATTCATCGAGTAATGCGCGTGCTTCGTCAATTGATTCCGTACTCATCAATTGATGGCGTAATTCGCTTGCGCCTCTAATGCCACGTACGTAGATTTTAAAGAATCTGCGTAAACTTTTGAATTGTCGTGTTTCATCTGTAGAATATTTATTAAACAATGATAGATGTAATCTCAACAGGTCTAATAATTCTTTACTTGTATGTTCGCGTTGTTCTTTTTCAAAAGCAAAAGGATTGTGGAAGATACCTCTACCAATCATGACACCATCGATACCATATTTATTGGCAAGTTCAAGACCTGTTTGTCTATCTGGGATATCACCGTTAATAGTTAATAATGTGTCTGGCGCAATTTCGTCGCGTAAATTTTTAATAGCTTCAATTAATTCCCAGTGTGCATCTACTTTACTCATTTCTTTGCGTGTACGAAGATGGATAGATAAGTTCGCGATGTCTTGTTCGAAGACGTGTTTTAACCAATCTTTCCACTCGTCTATTTCATAATAACCGAGGCGAGTTTTAACACTGACTGGTAATCCGCCTGCTTTAGTAGCTTGAATAATCTCGGCTGCTCTTTCAGGTCGTAGAATCAGTCCAGAACCTTTACCTTTGCCGGCAACATTAGCTACAGGACAACCCATATTTAAATCAATGCCTTTAAAGCCCATTTCTGCTAAACCGATACTCATCTCTCTGAAATGATCTGGCTTGTCACCCCATATATGAGCGACCATAGGCTGTTCATCTTCACTAAATGTTAAGCGTCCGCGCACACTGTGTATGCCTTCAGGATGGCAAAAACTCTCAGTATTTGTAAATTCAGTGAAAAACACATCAGGTCTAGCTGCTTCACTAACCACATGACGAAAGACGATATCAGTAACGTCTTCCATAGGTGCCAAAATAAAAAATGGACGTGGCAATTCACTCCAAAAATTTTCTTTCATAGTATATTTAAACCTTCTTCTTTATTAGTATCACGAATTTTTATGCATAATGATATTACCACAAAGGAAGCACTTAGACAAAAGGAATTTGACTAGTTAGAGTTTTGGAAAGAGGTATGTCTGCTAGGAGTCTAAAATAAATATTAATATGTTAAAAATATAGTGAAGATTAAAACAATATTAATAGTCGATAAATAGAAATATGTTATAGTTAAGAAATTTTTAATAAAACATGGATTATTAGAAAATACTTTCGTATGTTCTAGAAAAGTATTACTCTACTAAACTGATTTATCAGCCAATTAAGACTATTTTTAATCTATTAATAGTATTATTTTTGGTTAATTATAGTTTATTATAAGGGAGTAAACTTAAGAATTATACTTTCAAAATTATAGTTATATAAAATTAAAGGAGTAAATAATTGAAAATAGGTAGAAATCAACTTTGTTATTGTGGAAGCCAGAAAAAATATAAGAATTGTTGTTTGAGAAAGGATAGTAAGCCAACTAGCAAGGACGTCAAAAATGAAATTAGTTCATTATTAAAGAAATCAAAAATAAAAGAATGTTTTCATCCTCAAAGAGAGAATTGCAAAGGTAAGATATCTAAAGCTCATGCAATTCAAAATAATAAGATATTAAGTAAAATCAGTGAAGATGGCAAGGTGGTTATGACCCATTATACCCCAAAGACACCGGTTGAATTTGCACATATTTATGGACGAAAACAAGCAACTACATTTTCAGGATTTTGTAATTACCATGATCAAGAAGTTTTTAAAGATATAGATAATAAGGAATTTCAAGAAGAAATAAAGCAAATATTTCAATATGCTTACAAAGCATTTGTATCAGAATATTATAAAAAGATTACGGATTGTAATTTTAGTGGTAATTTCGCAAATAGTAATGATATTTATAAATACTTAGAAAAAGGACAACAAATGGCAGTTTATGATTTTTTAGCAAAAAAGTTAGAATTTGATAATGCTATAATAAATGAAAATTTTAATTGTTTAGTAAATGTTGTATGGGAATTTGATAAAGAAGTGAATTTTGCTGCTTGTGGTTATTATGCACCTATCGTTGATTTAGAAAGAAATTTAATACAAGACTTAGAAAAAGACGAAATAGTTAGCCATATATATTTTAACGTATTTCCCGAAAGTGGAAGAAGCATTGCGCTACTATCATGGTTGAAATCAGATGGTAAAAATTTGTTGAATTTGCAAAAGCAACTTAATAGTTTAAGTGGAAAAGAAAGAGAGTATTATATTAGTAATTTGGTTATTGATAATACAGACAACATAGTTATTAAACCGTCTTCTTGGGAAAATTTAAATGAAGTTGAAAAGCAAACGTTTGGTATGCATGAAATGCGTATGTTTTGGCAAACAGAAAGTGGGTTTATGTCGATGATTGAAGAACCAGAAGTGAACCTATTTGATTTGTAGAAAAACTCAGTATCAGCTGACACTTAACATAGTATCTTAAGTAATGAATGCACTAAGTCACTATAAGATTATTATAAAACTAAAAATAAAAATTTTATCAGATGAACCATACTAAAGAATTGATACCTAGCATAGTAATGAAACTTAAGTTTGAGTAAAATGTATAATTTAAATATGATAATAGAATAAAATCCTGAAAAACAAATATAAGTAATACAATTTTTCGAAGACTAAATGTAAATACTACAAATGTTTCTTTTAATCGAATTAGTAGAATAGGTAAAGCTTACTAATTATTATTCAAATTTTATAATTATAAAGTATAAAAGGATTAACTAATAGGATAAAAACTAGGGGTATGGAAAAATATGTTAAATAATGATAATTATTCAATGCTTGAATTGATAATAGAGGCTAATGAATGTAGAAATGGTATTAAAAAGATAGATTTATTACCTAAAAAACAAAAAGAAATAGTTAGCCTTTCATATTTGAATATTATTAGTATGGTTGCTGAAGGTATTATATCTATTTGTCCACAAATCTTAAGTAGCTTTGAAGATATCAACGATAAGACAATGGAAGAAATTATTAAGTCAACAAGATTAGAAAATAAAATTTATGCAAAGCAAAAAGTTGCAAAATCAATAAAGGGTATACAAAAAAGTATGCTAAGTATGAATTATATTATGACAAATAGCTATAATTGCATCCAAAACTTATTCATTAAACTATTCGGACAAGATAACTTGAGTATTGCTACATATAATAACAAGATTATTTACAGTAGCCATCAAATATTTGAACAATTAGAAGACCTGATTTATAAAAATAATTTAGAATCGCTAAAAACTAAAAACAATATAATAGCTTACTCAAAAAATATTTCGTTATTAATTAATTTATTTTGTGAAGGTATTAAACAAACAAATTTAGCATATTGTATTAATAGTTCAATTAAAAAAATGAAATTATTTGATATTGAACTTAATGATGATAATGTTACTAATTCTAAATACTTTAATAATAATCTAGATGACGAAGTTATTTTATTTTTATTGAAAATACTCTCTTCTATTAATTTTATGAGATTTGTACTACCAAAAATAATTAATGATAGATCTCCTTTATATACACGTTATAAACTGATAATTTACATTTCTTCATGTAATTCTTTGAGTATTCTTGAAAAAAATTTTAACTATTCTAAGCAAATAAATGTTGATTATATTGAAGAACTAAAATTAATATTAGATAGTGAAAATAAAATGATTAATAATAAACTAAGGAACAACATATTTCATTATAAAATTGAGGAGATTTTAATTAAAGAAGATAGAAGTATTATAGAGCAAATAATTATGAATGAAAAAATGGGCGATTTGAATGAATATTTAATTTTAATAGACGGTGAAATTATAAAAATAGCAAAGCTTATTGAAAAAATAATATTAAAATAAAAATATACTTATAAATTATCGAAGCGGTTGTAATGATGAATAGCAATATAGTATTAATTTTTATTTATATTGAGTTTTAACTTGAGAGATGGGTCCGGTAAGTCTAAAAATCAATTTCAGAATAAAATTTAAGGTTTGTTTCCACAATACGCGGAGACAAACCTTTTAATATAGCTATTATTTTTTAATATAACCTAGGTAACCGTTAACTGTTTCATAAAAGTCGAACTGCATCCCTGATTTAATTACGGAGCCGTTTAAATGTTTATCGAGTACGGTTAAGGCTAATTTTCCTTTTGGAAGTTTATTTGTGTTGAATCGAACTGTGTATTCTCCAGGTTTGAGGAAAGTTTTATTCAACTCTATAACTTTATAGTCTGTTGGATCTTTTCTACTTTTCATTTCAAGATACTTTAAATCTGAGTTTTTGGAGAAGATTTTTAAGTAGATATTTCCATTTTTTTCGAATATCTTTTCTAACGTTACATGCATTCTCTTTTTATATTTATTTCCTTTATATACGTAATAATATATATCATTTGAGACATGTAATGGTTTGTCGTCTTTTTTCAAATAGAAGTTAACAAAGTTTATAATTTCCTCTTTATTGCCACTTTTAATAAGTTCTATAGCTTGTTTATTTAAATCGTCATCTGCGTAATCTAATGAATTGAAATCATTATCAATCATGTTGAAAATGTCTTGGAACACTGGTAACAATGTATCAATTTGTTTAATAAAACGCTTCTTGTAAAATTTCGCTTCTAAAATATCTTTGTTTATTATTCTGTATAATAAATTTTCAATAATTCTATTCTTCTTGTATTTATTCATCAAGTGTTTATAGGCTTCATTTTGCCATTTCATACGATTGAGTGTAGTAGATGTTTCTGATTTTACTAAAGAGACGTTTTCTTCATAACGATTAGCACAATAAACCACATCTTGTGTAGTACTGATATGTTTAGTATTGAAGAAAACTTCGGCGAAAAATTGTAAATCTTCTCCATATATCATTTCTGGGAAATAGATTTTATTTTTCTTGATAATGCTCGATTTTATCATTCTACCTGCAGGCGCTAGGTGATAAAATGATTTTCTGAAATTCTTTAAATCAGTCTTTTTATATGCAACTTTAGATAAAGCCACGCCACTACGTGCAACGCGATCGTTATATACATACTTTGTAAGACCAGTAGCATAGTCAGTTTTATTAGTTTTTAAAAGTGTATATAATTTTTCTAAGGCATCTGTAGGTAGCCAATCATCACCATCCACAAACATAATGTATTTGCCTTTGCTTAGATCAATGGATAAGTTACGTGGCTTTGCTGGTGTACCTGAATTCTCATCTAATTGGACAAATTGGTAATTGGCAAAACTTTCAATTTTTCTAGATACCACGTCGAACGTGTTGTCTGTTGAACAATCATCCACAACGATGATTTCAAAATCTTTCTTATTCATCGTTTGATTTAATATGCTATCCAATGTTTTTTCAATAAATTTTTCTTTGTTGTAGGTACTGATTAATACACTTACTTTAATCTTGTTAGTTAACTCTTTCTTTTTTATAACCTTCACATTCTTAACCCCTTTATTATTTATAAATCTGTACTCTTTTCCCTGCTTTTTATAATATAAATAAAATTTTATTATATGTAAATACAACATTTTGTAATTTATGTGTTTGTTGTATGATTTGCATATTTGGAAATACAGTATTTTTTGAAAAGTGAAGTAAGTATGTAGAGCTTCTGTAAAATAATGTATTTAATTAGACCTTAATCAATCTACAATATGATAATAAAAACCTGACTTAAAATTAATTGTCCAAACTTAAAACTCGTGGTAATATAAAAGTAACAAAATACACCTAGTCTTGACTGTTAATCACTAACTAGGTGTAAAACTTAGTAAACATATTCAATGAGCTGATACACTCGCATATGTTATTTACTTACAGCCTATTTTATAGGTGGGAGCGGGACAGAAATCTAATGCAATTTCTAAGATTTCGTAGTCCCGCCCCGGCAAGGTTGACTAGAGATGAAGAAAGTGAGATTCAAACGCATCTTCATCTCAGACAACTACTGCCACATTAATAGCTAAGACATTTTTATATTAGTGTCTTAGCTATTTTTTTAACTTAATTAGTCTCTAAAACCTTCTTAAAACTACGCTACCTTTAGTTAACATCCTCTTATTAATTTAAATTTCCAAACTATAACAATCATATAAATCATACATATCTTAATATATAAATTTATGATAAAATATTTTTAAAGCGCTTACATTTGCAAAAATTAAAACGTTATGGCAATAAAGATGTTGAATTCTAATTATTAATGATTGTTAAATCATTTGAAGGGGGAAGTTAATCATGCAAGGGGACAGTATGTGGTTAACGATAGTCGGGTTGGCGATTATTATTACGATTGTGGGGTTATTAATCGCTAAGAAAATTAGTCCAGTAGTGGGTATGACGCTTATTCCGTGTATTGGGGCATTAATTTTAGGATATAGCGTCGCAGATTTAGTAACATTCTTCGATAAAGGGTTAGCGCAAGTAATGAATGTGGTCATCATGTTCATTTTCGCAATTATCTTCTTTGGTATTATGAATGATAGTGGCCTATTTAAACCACTTGTGAAGCGATTATTACTTATGACACGTGGTAATGTGGTGATTGTATGTATTATGACTGCATTACTCGGTACTATTGCACAACTTGATGGGGCGGGAGCAGTAACATTTTTACTATGTATTCCTGCATTATTACCGTTGTACCAGGCACTAAATATGAGCCGTTACTTACTTATTTTACTACTAGCGTTAAGTGCAGCGGTCATGAACATGGTGCCTTGGGGCGGTCCGATGGCTCGAGTGGCGACAGTGTTAAAGGCGGAAAGTGTTAATGAATTATGGTATGGCATCATACCGGTTCAAATTATCGGTTTCTTCTTAGTCATGTTGTTATCTGTTTATTTCGGTTTTAGGGAAAAGAAACGCATTAAAAAGAAAATTGAACGAGGAGAACTTGAAGAAACACAAGATATCGACATACATAAACTCGTTAAGCATTATGAACAAGATCAAGCAATCAAGTTTCCAGTAAGAGGACGCGCAAGAGAACATGGATCAATCAAGTGGATTAATGCGGCATTAACGCTTTTAGTCATGGTAGTCATGTTATCTAATATAGCGCCACCTGAATTCGCGTTCATGATTGGCGTCTCAATCGCTTTAGTTATTAACTATAAGAGCGTAGATGAACAAATGGATCGTTTAAAAGCACACGCACCTAACGCCTTAATGATGGCCGTTGTCATTGTAGGAGCAGGTATGTTCCTAGGTATATTAGATGAAACAGGTATGCTTAAAGCCATTTCTACAAGTTTCATCCATATCATTCCACAACCGGTAGGGCCATATATCCATATCATCGTAGGTATCTTCGGCGTACCACTTGATTTATTAACAAGTACAGATGCGTATTACTTCGCACTATTACCAATTGTGAAAGAAACAGCAGCACAGTTCGGCGTTTCTCAAGTATCTACAGCTTATTCAATGGTTATCGGTAATATTATTGGTACCTTCGTCAGTCCATTTGCGCCAGCAGTATGGCTTGCACTTGGCTTAGCCGAAGCGAACATGGGCACATATATTAAATACGCCTTCTTCTGGGTATGGAGCTTTGCGATAGTGTTATTACTTATTGCGATGTTAATAGGTACTGTTGCCTTTTAATGTGCCGGACGTGTAAGGTCAGTCTAAAACTCATTTTTAAGATGAAAAAAGGTTTGTTTCCGTTAAATTTGGAAACAAACCTTTTTTATATTTATAAACTAATTTTCAAACGGTCATATAATGTCGTTTTTAATTCATATAATTAAATATATAAATTTTTAAATATTGTGAGGGAAAGCGATGAAAAGAATAATTTTAGTATGTTTAACCATGATTGTTGTCTTAGCTGCTTGTGGAAATAAAGCAGATCGAGTAAGTAATAAAAAAGAAGTAGCTTTTGGTGAAATGATGAACAGTGGTACAAAATGGTTTTTTGTAGTTGAAGATGCAGAAGATTCAATTAGTAAAGATAATATTGTACATACAATGGTAAAATCTCAAAATGGAAAAATATCTACATATAATCTTAATGCAGAACCTTTAATTGACAAGGATATGGAAGATGAAGTCAGCCTAGGAAAACTTAGTAAAATGTCTGATAAAGAAATAGAAGAAGTAGCTGAAAAAGGCTTGAAAAAAACAATAAATAATCAAAGCGTATATTCTCTTGCTTTGACTAATTATCTTAAAAATGAGAACGTTTCTGATTTTGATGCTCTTACTGATGATTTTAATTTCGTCGTAGATAAAGACAGAATAGGTAGACATGAAATAGATGGTCAAGTCTTTAATTATTCTCAAGGTGATTACGATAAAACCATGAAATATGTTAAAGATGCACAAAAAGAAGCAGATAGCATGTTCGAAAATGGTACTAAGCCATACAAATTAAATATTAAAGTGGTATCTGATGATTCTGGTAATGAAACCGAGAAAGAAAGTTTTAACATCGAACCCTTCGGTAACGTGCGCTATAATCGATTTTCATATACAAAAGCAGATAATAAAAATGATATATACAAAATTTTAAGTGAAAATTATAAACCACAACATGATAGTTACTTGTCATTTAGTAGTGGTGGTGTAAAGAAAATATATGATACAAATTTTGCATATATGGATAGCACAGAGTATTCCGATACTAAGTTAGTAACTAAGGTGGGAGATGAAGCTGAAACAGTAGTAAATGATAAGCCGGATGAAAAATATGTTAAAAGAGACGAAGAAGATCAAAATTAGTTTTTCTTATTTATAAAATAAAAAGGATGATTAATTAATGTTAAAAAATTATTTCGCAACTCCACGAATGCCAATTTTCTTTTTCTATACACCGTATACGCTAATCTATTTAACTAAATTTATATTCATGGCTCAAAATGAATATACAAGCTTGGTTAGTTGGATTTGGAATATAACAGTTTTTATACTCGGAAGTTATACGTATGCTTGGTTAAGTTCATATATACTGGATACAAAAGAAAATAGATTTATACGATTTTTCTTTGCTAAAAGCATACTTTTTAGAAAAGATTTTGGTACGCTTGCTAAAATGGCATATGATGCTAATCGTCAAGCTATGCCAACTATTAAAGAAGAGAGAAGAGGAAATAAAATAAGTTGGCGTGAATCTTATAGCACATATATTAAAAGCGTCTTTTTTAGCTTTATCATAATTATAGTTATAAAGTACATCTTAGCATGGATACTTAGTCCAATATTCTTGGTTTCTATAATTATTCATCCAATTATTATGAAGAAATATCACCAACTTGTTACGGCATAAATAAGTTCGTTATTTAAACAATATAAATAAACCTAATAAAAAATGGGAGTGAGTCACTAGAATAACTTACTCCCTTTTCTTATTACAAAGAATTATTAACCTAAGATTCATTGCTTACCTATTCTATCTTTTGGCACATCATACTGATTAAATATTTCTAACATTCTATCTAAAAAGCTATCTATATAAGTTTGTGGTTCAAGTATTTGTGCGTGTGGAGCTTTTTGATAAGCAATATAAAATGCATCTAATTTAGTACATAGAATTTCAAAAATGAGCCAATCACTTTCTTTATCCACAAATTTGGCTTCCTCTTCGTTTAATGGGCGACTGTTTTTAACATCATATAACTCTTTTAATTCCTGACTTATGTTCTTACGTACTCTCACTTTAACGATTTCAAAGACTTCTGAATTATTTTTTGAAAAGTTCTCCATAACTTCTACATCTGTCACATTACGCACTTTCACATCGTATAATCTGCCTCCTATATCATAGGTTAACCAGTAATCATAATTCATATACATCAAGGAATGTGGCGTAGCTGTAATATGCTTTTTTGATTCTTTGTCTTTAAATGTGACCATTTTTTCTGTAGTTAACGCTTTTTGTAAAGTCATTAATTCTTGACCAGGAAAAATACTATCTCCTGCTTTTTCTCTTATATTAAAATGATTTAATACACTTCTTAATGTACTGATATCTTCCGTTCTACTATATGAAATAAGTTGGTTAAATAAGTTGTAAACACTGCTATGTAGTTTGGGAGTTAAACTTTTAATACTTAATAATAATCCTAGCGTGGCATAGCTATTTTTACTAAATGAATTATTTTGAATTTGATAATAAGCTTCATTATTTTTACCGTGTAATTGTATATGACTATCACTATCACGCCATGGAGACTCAGGATCTTTAAAAAAGTTATTTATAGCCTCTACATCTCTTCTTAATGTTCGAGGTGTGACCATTGTTTGTTTGATAAATTCTGAACGATTAATCTTCTCCCCATTAATGATTAAATAGAAAAAATATAGCAGTCTTTTCTCTTTTTCCATACTTTTCACCTCAATAATTACAATACATTTATAAACGGACATATACTGTCTTTTTAATATGTTTTACTAAATTATATACAAAAAGCGTCCATTATAAATATACATAAATTGTGTGTCTATAATTGTCCGTTTAAAAAGATAGGAGAGAATAATATGAGTAATGATTTATGGAACAAATTTGAAAATTTTTGGAATAAAGAAGAAGTAAAAGAAAAAGCTGAGAGATATCAAGAATTATATAAAAACCCAGAAATTGAAGATGAAGAATTTTCATGGATTAACGATAATGATCGCGATGATCTTAAAAGAAAAAAATCTAAAGCAATACGTTGGGGTATACCTAACCATATTTTAGGCGACATTGATAATGCGAAATTTATAGTAGGTTTACTTAACCCTAGAACTCATATGAAGACAAAGGATTCAAATGATTGTGAAACTGTGGGAGAGTACATACAAGAAGAATTTGCAATTGAGAAAAAATATGTAAATGATAAAAATAATACAGACTTCGCGTCTAAAGAAATTTTTGAAACAATGGAAGAAGCGGAAGCATTGGGATACGATGTTGAAGAAAAGTTTGAAAAGGCTTTATATAATATTAAAGTTGCTAATATTGAATTAATTCCATATAGAACATTTGGAAAGGGTGATTTAAAGAATTTAAAAAATTTAGAGAGTAGTAGATTAAGTGTGAATACAATTATCGATAAAATTAAGAGAGATAAAGATACAGTGGTATTTTTACGAAGTTATAGCTTTGAAGATGATAAGTATGACTCATGGGAAAATTTATTTATAAATATTTGTAATGAACGTAACATTGATTACGAAAGAGACATAAAACCATCAATATATAAATTTAAAGGACAAAGTGCGGCTATATCTAAAAATAATATTGTTTCAACGTTGTCTTCACCAGAAAACAATGAAAATGTTAAGAGTGTCAGTGATGTTATCGATGAATTACATGAAGAAATTAGCTTAAATAAATTTAAAGAAGAGTTAGAAGAACTTACTAAAAATAACGATTAAGTGAGGTATTTTCAAATATGGAAGCATCTTTAAATAACATGTTGGAATATAACATCACAAAGCAATGTAAGGATTCATTTTTAAATGTTGCTGAGGTAGTAGCTAAGAAGGAACGAAAAGTTATTGAATCACAAGATATTTTGCTTGCTTTTGCTATTACTGCAGACACTGGAGCGGCCTATGCATTAGGTCGCTTTTCTATAACAAGCAAGAAAATTAAAAATGAAATTCAACAAGCTGATATAGTAGAAAATCGTCATATAGAACTTGAAGATAAAGATTATCTCGATGATGAAAGGCTTAATGTGTTTAAAAAGCAAAAACAACACAATAGATACGTAAAAACCCATGCAGTACAGTTTATAAATGAAACGTCTATAGATCAAACTATAAAATATATGGGTGACTATCCAATTTCACATAATGTTAAAGAGATATTGGATTTTGCCGAAGAAATGAGATTTCAAAACAACCCAAGCGGCGGTATAGACACATATTGGATATTAGTGGGAATGGTTCAAGAAGAGACTTGTAATGTCTATCATATTTTAGATAAATTAATGTTGAAATATGATTACCTATACAAGGGTGAGTCATTAGCAGAACGTTATCAATCGCGTTATAACTCTAAATTAAGTGGCTGTTATGATGGTAAAAGTGAAGAAGAACAACGCGAGAATGCAGCTAGACAAAAGCGCATAACTAATAAATTGTCAGATCCCGATTATTCACTACTTGAAGATATTGCAGTAGACATTACTGAAAAAGCACGTAATAAAGAAATAATGCCTGTGATAAATAGAGATAAAGAAATTCAGCATATGGAAATTGCTTTGTCTCGTCGTGATAAAAATAATGTCGCTTTAATAGGTAAAGGTGGGGTAGGTAAATCTGCCATTGTCGAAGGTTTAGCATTAAAAATAATCAATAAAGAGGTGCCCTCATTAAATAATAAAAAAATCCTGCAATTTAGTTTGAATGACTTAATTTCAGTAATAGCGGGCGATATTCATAAAGGGCTCCAAAGATTTTTAACTGAAATGAAACGGGAAAAAGATGTTATTTTATTTATTGATGAAATTCATATGATTGGTTCAAGTAAAGGTCTTACAGATTTATTAAAACCAGCTATGGCTAGAAATGATTTTCGTATAATAGGCGCAACAACGCCAGACGAATGGCAATCATATATATCTAATGATACTGCATTGACTAGACGTTTTGAGATAATCAAGATCGATGAACCAAGTATTGAACATACAATTGAAATAACGAATAAAGCAATACTAGTTTATGAGAATTTTCATCAAGTTAACTATGAAAAAGATGCAATTAAGTTAGCGTCACATTTTGGGAAAAAATATTTTCCAAGAGAACAGTTACCTGATTTAGCATTTACAATTTTAGATAATGCAGGGGCGATATGTAGGATTGAACAAGGACAGACGGCCAACATACAAGCTGATTATATCGATAAAATGAATCAGCTAAAGGCAGAATTAAAAGAAGCCCAATCGATTGAATTTAATGAACAGAATATCGAGAAAATACGTCAACAAATGACACAACTTGAAACTGAATATTCTAGAAATATGACTGCTTCTAAGGACAAAACGTTTTCTCAGACAGTGACAAAAGAACATATTAAAAAGGCAATCGAACAAAAATTGGGTGAAGAAATAGAAGAAGCGGAACTCAACCCCGATGAAACTGTTTCAGATATTGAAATCGAGCGTTTGCGCCAATTAAAAGAGACGATGAAGTCTAAAATTATCGGTCAAGATGAAGCCATCGAAGTAATTTCCAACGCAGTAGTTCGAAAGAAGTTAGGCTTCAAGCAGTCTAATCATCCTGTTGGTGTATTCATGTTATTAGGGACGACTGGTGTCGGTAAAACAGAAACTGCTAAGATATTAAACCAAATTTTATATAAAGATGAACGTAACCTAATACGATTTGATATGTCTGAATATCAAAAAGAACATGAGGTTTCTAAATTAATTGGGCCACCACCGGGTTATGTTGGTTTTGGGCAAACTGGGGATCTAGTAAAGACTGTGTTAGATCATCCTAGAGCAGTGATTCTTTTTGATGAGATTGAAAAGGCTCACCCTAAAGTTTTCGATGTATTATTGCAAGTGTTTGATGATGCACGGCTCACTAACTCATTAGGAGAGACGGCCGACTTTAGTGAGAGTATTATATTATTAACTTCTAATATCGGTGCAAGCGACGTACGCAATCAAAAAGTAATAGGGTTAAATCAACAAAATAAAGATGAAACTGATTTTGAAACGGTAGATGAAAGTGTCAAAAATGCTTTAAATCTTTATTTCAGACCTGAATTTTTAAACCGTATCGATGAATTTATTACTTATAAGCCTTTTAATCAGCAAGATATCTTTGAAATTACACAACTATTAATCAATGATGAAATTGAATTAATTGAATCAATGGGGTACCATATCGAATTTTCAGAAGATGCGATTAGATTAATAGCTAAGTTGTGTTATGACCCTAAAAACGGTGCCAGACCAATTAAACGAGGCATTTCTAAATTATTAGAAGACCGTTTAACAGAAGAAAGGTTATATGGCGAGTTAAGAGAAGGCGATACGATAGAGATAACCGAAGCCAATAACGAATTAAAATTTAATTATTAGTTAAAATCTTTCCCCTATGTATATGGTAGGGGAAGGTTTTTGCCACTAAAAAAGGTCAACGATAGTATTCTGTCGTTGACCTTTTACTTTATACTTCTCTACTTTACTACTTCAACAAAATCTTTATTTGCGGTGAGGTAGAAGCCGTCTTCGGTTACTAGGCGAGGTGTTGAGCTTGAAGTGTAAATGATTGTTTGAATGTTAAACGTGTCGCCAACTTCTAAGGTTTTGAGACTATTGTCTTTGAAGTTTCGTGAATCGTACAGTTTACATTTTTTCAATATTTTAACTTGCTCAGGGACTTCTGTAATATAATTTTCAGGTTTTTTAGTGTCAATCGGAGCTACGAAGTCTTTATTAGCTGTGACGATATTGCCGTCTTTTAACACAATTCTCGGTGTGCCATTCAATGAGTATTGCACCTCTGTTGGTTCTACTTTAGTACCAGGCACGAGGTTAGTAATCGGTTCTCTAAACTCAAGATCTTTGTATAATTTAACTTTCTTAAGCGTCATTAAAGGACCGCTAATTTTTAAAAAGTATTTATCTTCAGGGTTCACAGGTGCCGTTTCAGTTTTCTCTTTATCTTTATAAATAAATTCAACTTTGAAACTTTGGCGTTTCATTTTATAAATATCATTATTACTTGGATATGAGGCATAAACTAATGAATGTTCTGTTTCACCAGCTTCGACTGAAAGATTAATGTCTACGGCTTTTAACTGTTCGAACTGGCTATGATGAATATAAATGCGGCCATTCTCATACTTAAATTCTAATTTACGTGTATTAGACGCATTATTAATTTCTTGTAATTTGACGGTTCTAATATTCAAATCTTGAGGTTTCATAACCTTCACAACTTCGTATTTTTCGCCCTCAATTAACTGCGTTCCTTCATAAATTGGATAACAACGTACAGGGATTAAATCTATCACGTCATATTTATTGAAATAATCCATGTAAATTACATCATTTTGAATCACGTAACTCCAATTTTTATTGATAACGTCGTTAATAAAATTAACTAACTGTTGCTTATCTTCACGTTGATAGAGTTTATATATCGCAATAAATACTTCGTTTTTTAATAGGTCTATAACTTGGTAGCCATGTTCATTCAATAGCTGTTCCAATTTATCAAATAATGTATAAAATTCTTCTCTATTAAGTGACTTTAAGAACGTTTTAGTACGCAACAATCTACTAATGAAATCGACCTCGACCACTCTAGATAAGGCCATCTTTTTCAATGTAGAAGGTGTATCCATCTCGCAAATTCTCTTCGCTACTTCTAAGTTGATATAACCTTTATCTATCACAGACGTTTGTTTAACGAGTGAGACATTTTCATCAAAACGATTCACGTGATAAACCGGTAGCGTCGTCATAGTAATATCGTTAACTTTCGAAATAAGTTCAGTAAAGAATAATTTGTCCTCACCATATTTCATATGCTCGAACTGAATATGATTATCTAGTACTAAATCGCGTTTAAATACTTTTCCTGGGGGACCCACCGCTCTGAAAATCTTCTCAATATCTTCAGGTTTCAAGTGAGATTCATCTTTATATGCCGTAAATCTCGCATGGTAAGCAATATTCTTTCCAGTATGTTTAAAACTTTGTCCCAAACCAAAATCTGCATCATCGTCGTTAACTTTTTGGATGAATTGAGGAAAGCCTTCCACATCTAGCCAATCGTCCGCATCTAGCAAGGTGATGTACTTACCTTGAGCTTCTTCAATACCCACGTTCCTCGGCGTAGAAGGGCTACCAGTATTGGTTGGCAGCTTCACGAGCTTTATAAATTCATAATCTTTCGCATATTGTTCAATCATTTCCACCGATTTATCTGTCGAACAATCATCGACAAATATAGCTTCAATTTGTGATTTATCAATATTCATATTAATTAAGGATTCAATACATTCTTTTAAGAAAAGTTCTTTATTATAAACTGAGATGATAACTGAAACTAACTTATTCATAGGTGTTGTCCCCCTTTTAATCCACTAAATTGTTTTTATAACTTTGATAAAACGTTTCATATTTAACTTTTCCAATACCACCTACTACGTATTTCCCGTATTTACTTAAATTAAATATATATGCGATACATACTGAAAATGTCACAGTTAACGTAAATGTAAAGATGATATTTAATAGTGGATGATCATGTAATGCACCTAGTCTATGGACGAAAAAGTAATGAATTAAATATATCGAGAATGAATAATTACTAATGAAAATGAAAAACCTTGGCACGTATTTAACATAGGATGACACTAAGAAGAACAACAGGATAATCATGGTGACGTAAATAGGTGTATCTACGCGTTTAGAATCAACTAATGTTAAAAATCCGGATAAATAGTTTATCGATGTAATTAAAATCACGGCGAATGTACCTATTAAAATATGTAAGGTATAACGTTGGATGTTTGCCATAAGTTTCTCGTAGTGATAGCCCATATAAAATCCTAAGAAGAAATAACTTAACCATCCAATAAAAATCATCCAACCTTCTCGTTCCCATAACCAATGGAAAAGGGGCGAATCAGGTGCATCTATAAATGTTCTCATTCCCCAGAATAAAGTCGTAATGATGAGTGAATAGATAATAATTTTCAAAGGATTGAAACGCACTAAATATTTAGCAAACAACATATGTAAAGCATAAAACTGAATAATAATGATAATAAAATATGTCAACGTTCCACCATGAAACATCATAAACTCAACCGACTCAAGATAATCCGCAAAGCTATGAGGATGACCATATACATAAGCTAATCTTAAATTGATAATGATGTAAGGAATGCCAAGGGTAAGAATCTTTTGTTTTACAAAGCCTTCTTTCACTTTGGTTTTATACTGTTTCGCCAGTAAAAATTCTGAAATAAACACAAACATTGGTGTCGCATATAATATCAATAATTGTACAAGCCGTAATAAATAACCCTCATTAGGCATATCAAACTTATAAAATGTAGTTGTTATCGTATGAATCATTACCACGCTTAAACAAGCGATCGCCCTCATCCAAAATATAATCGAGGTGTAAACACGCATAAATAAACTCCTTTCTAAATTAATTTTTCTGTTTTAACTATGTCTAACAATAACAACCGTAATAATTATACAATAAATATTAATTATAAATAATAAATTGTTTTTCTATTAAAGTGTAAATTCTAAAAACAATTCTGTAAAAAATTTTTGTAAAATTTATATAAGTAGGGGCGTGTGGAAAGACTAAGAATGAGTGGAAGAGTTAGTTAAAGAGAGAGAAATTAGTATTTGTGAAAGGGAGTAACTCAACATATACAAAAAAGCAGGGTACGAATTTTACTTCATACTCTGCTTTATTAGATTAAGGTAATGTAACTTTTTGTTCCTCAAATTTGTCATCCATGAAGCCATCCCAAAATTCTACTGTGCCATCTTGTTTTACAGTAAAAGTATATGAACCTGCGCCTGATTTGTTATTAGCAGCTATTTTCCACATACCACCGTTTTGAAGTATAAATTCAGGTTGTTGAAATGTTATTAAAGACGCATCTCCGCCTTCTGATTGGTTAATACCTGCTATTAAATAATCAAATACATTATCTCTATTAACTTTTAAGTTAGAAAATTCTTGTTTATTAGCAATTCTTGTAGTGCCACCTTTGTGAACCTTGACCCATTCACTACCGTCATTTGATTCTTGTTGTTGTGGAGTTTCTTGAGACGTCGGGTTGTCTTGTGAAGGAGACTCATTTTCCGTGTCTGTACTTGCTTGTGCATTACTATCGTTATCATTATTTTCTTTTTGTTGCGCTTGTAATTTATCTTTTCTTAATTCAACTTCTTGATACTTGGTATATCCGAAGAAACCAACTGCTACTAATATGCCTAAAATGGCAATTATCGTGATAGTACTTAGTAATTTACTCATTGTAATTCCTTTCAGTGTTTAATATGTTCCGCCTTGACCATGTTCTCTTGCTTCTACTTGCCCTCTTAAGTAATTAATATACTCTTTAGAATCAGCGGCGTTACTATCAACTGCGGCAGCCTCATCGCCATTCATACCTTCTTTATAAGCATTTAGAAATTCATCATCACTCATATGCTTAGCATCTTCAGCTGTATATTTAGGTTGAGTTGCTTCTTCAGTATTGTTGGCGACTTGTGAATTTTCTTCTTTAGATGGACTATTCTGTTGAGTATTAGATCCAGCTTCTGTGCTTACATTATTTTGTTCTGAGCTGTTTACATTAGTGTTTGTTGAAGTGGATGCAGTTTGTTGTTGGCTATTGTCATTAGTAGTATTTTGTTGCTCAGTAGCTACACTGGTATCTTCTTTAGGTTGTTCTGTTGATGAACCATCGTTGTCATTATTATGTTTTTTAGAAGATTCTTTTTCTTTATTACTTTTCTCGTGTTTATCTTTCTTTTCGTCTAATTTGGCTTCTGTTTTTTTAAGCTCTAAATCTTTATAACTTCCATAAGCGAATAGCACTGCTACGCCTAATATAGCAACTAATAAAATAACCCCTAAACTTGCTAAAATCTTTTTCAAATTCCTAACCCCATTCTTTTATTATGATAATATTATATTAATATATTTTGTAAGGCTTTTGTAGTTATTTTATAAATAATAAAATTTTATTTTTTGTAATTGAAAAAGTTGTGTGGTTGAAAAGGGTTATTAGTACGTGTTTAAATACAATAATTTAGGGCTCATAAAATTAATTTGGAATATGCAGAATATAAAATACCAATTCTATTAAATGTGCTACATTAAAGTAAAGAAATATTGGGTTCGCCAAGTAAGCGTTATGGGAGAGAAAAATAATGGAAAATAGAATTCATAAGGAATTATTAAGTACTTTCAAGAATTTATCACCAATGGAATTAACTGAAGAAAGACTACCACTTATTAGAGAAGTGAATAAGAAGTTGATTGAACCGTATAAAAATAGCGCAATAACTCAAAAGGAGTATTATGCAATACATAAGAATAACGTTAAAGTAAGACTGAAAGTTTATGCGCCAATCAATCAAAAACAAGATTTGCCAGTCGTGTTATTTATTCACGGCGGGGGATACGTATTTGGGACGGTTGAGGGTAATGACGCTAAGTGTGCGCAATATGTAAAAGAAGTGAATTGTGTAGTGGTTTCTGTAGATTATCGTTTAGCACCTGAACATCCATATCCTGCAGCAATTGAGGACTGTTACTTGGCACTACAATGGATAGTTGAGAATCAACAAAGTCTCAGCGTTGATATTGATCGTCTAGCAGTAGTTGGAGGCAGTACAGGTGGCGGATTAACGGCAGCGCTAAGTTTATTATCTAGAGATCGACAAGGCCCAAATATTAAATTTCAAATGCCATTATTTCCAATGATTGATGATTCGTGTTCAACTTTTTCAAGTAAAGAATTTACAGATAAACGAATTTGGAGTAAGGATTTAAATCAATTTGCTTGGTCGATGTATTTAAAAAATGTAGAAGGAGAAACGCCTAAATATGCTGCACCGATGCGTGAAGAAGACTTCAGTCATTTGCCCCCTACATACACTACAGTTGGCACATTGGATCCTTTTAGAGATGAGACAATGAACTATGTAAAAGCTTTAACTGAAGCGGGTGTACCAGTAGAATTCCATCTATATCCAGGAGGATTTCATGAGTTTGAATCCATTGTTCCAGATGCTCAAATAAGTCAAAAAGCGACGAGCGAGTCGATTGAAGCATTAAAAAGAGGACTGAGTGAATAAGTAAGCAATCAACAGTTCCCCTCGGAATAAAAATTCTCAAATATAAATAAACCAACCTAAATGATTTAAGTAGGTTGGTTTACTAGTAATTATATTTAAAAATTTAACTTAGTTTGATTCTACAAATTCATCTGTTTTCTTCACAGTTGAGAAAGCAGTTAACGCAGCGATGAAAGCATTTTGTACATCTTCAGCGTTGGCATTATTACCGTTTACTTCTAAATCGCGTGTAGCAGTAGCATCGTCAATAAGTGTCGGTTGGTAACCTAATTCTGCAGCAGCTCTAGTAGTCGAATCTACACACATATGAGTCATCATGCCACATATTACAACTTCTTCAATATTATTATGTTCTAAAGTGTTTTTTAATTGCGTATCTAAGAAACTATTTGGATATTGTTTTTCAATAATAATACTATTTGAGTCAGTATCAAGCTCTTCTTTAAGTTCTACACCGGTAGTGTTATTTTCAAAGAAAGTTGCATTGTCATTGTAGTTTATATGTTGAATATAGATAACTGGTTCATTATTTTGTTTAAATTGCTTTTCCAATTTCAAAATATTCGCTAGCGCCTCATTTGTATTTACTAGTGGATATTTACCACCTTCGAAATAATCATTTTGTATATCAATCACTAATAATGCTCTTTGTTTCATCAATATCACTCCCTCGATTTAGATAAAATTGAACGCCTACTTATATAGCCCTAGGTAAAGAGATGTAAACATGCGCGTTAATAATAAGAGAGAAGGACACTTTTCCAAAATTCACTATCTTTTACAGAACATCAATTATTTTATTTTGATATTTCATTTTTAATCTGTTTAGTAGCTTGAATCTGTTGTTGGTGTTTTATATATTTTTTAATTTCTTGTTGAGAAGCATCTGGATGTTGTTTTTTATATTTAGCCATTAAATTTTGCATCTTTGCTTGTTGTTTTTTCGGGTTAACTTTTTTATTTTGCGTGTTCGAACTGTGTTGTAATTTTTTTGCCTGTTCCGCATTTAAAACTACCCATGTATCTTTTGGTACAGAGATTGTAGTCGTACGTTTAATTATTTCTTTATCTCCTTGACCAAAGTTAAATAGAAATTTGTAAAATTTTGATTTCCAAACCCAAACTTCTTTTTTCGTCTGTTTAGTAGCTTTATTAGTGTCTTTAATTACATAGTTAGCCTGGTGTTTTACCGTTTCTGATATATTTTCTTTATCCATTTTAGGTTTAAAATGTGGTTGTGCTTTTTTATCATTTTCCTGATCTTTAAAAACCATGACATAATTATTCGTGTTTTTCCCGACCTCATTAGCAATTAACATATTAATAGGACTATTTTTAGCACCTGCACTATATATCTCTGTTTCTTTCGAAGTAATCACTTGTTTTTCCATACCAAAATGGTGTGTCATATTAGCCTTAATACCAATTATAGTGAGTAATAATAATAGGGTAGAGATTGAACCTAGAATATAGCGCGTTACTTTATGAGGAATGAGTAGCCAACTAACAAACACACATATAGTTAATATAATAGTTACTATCATTTTATTTCTTCTCACTTTCTGTAGTATTCATTTTCAAGAAAGGTACAATTAATACGCCAACAATAGCGAAGAATATACCTATCATAAATGCAGTGTTAAAACCATCAACAGAAGCTTGTTGGGCTTGCGCAATATAATCTAAAGGGTTAGTATGTTTTAAACTTGTACTTGGCATGTGATTATTAATGATGTTTTGTGTCACAGATGTTAACAATGCAACTGCAATAGAAGATGCTACTTGTCTTGCAGTATTGTTGACTGCCGTACCATGTGTACCTTTTTCAACTGTTAAAGCATCCATGGCGTTAGTTGTAAGTGGCATTAATAAGATTGCTACGCCAAACATTCGAATAGCATAAAGAACTAGTATGAGTGTAGGTGATGTACTATCTGTTAAAAATCCAAATGGGATTGATGCTAATGTTAAAATTGAAAATCCTACAAATGCTAAACGTTTAATGCCCACTTTGTTATATAAAGCACCTGAAATAGGCGAAATAAAGCCGAGCATTAAAGCACCAGCGAGTAATGTTAGTCCAGATTCAAACGGTGAAAAGCCGTGAATATTTTGTAAATAGGTTGGTAACATCATTTCAACACCGTACATGGCCATAGTTACAACAATTAAACCGATTGTAGCTATAGTGAAACCTTTAGATTTAAATACACGTAAATCTAAGAAAGGATCTTTAGATTTAAGTTGTCTGACCACAAATATTGATAACACAATAACACTAATTGCAATTGGTGAGATTACGTAACTTAAACTGTCCCAGCCTTCACTTGAAACATTGGAGAATCCCCATAAAAATAGGCCGAATCCTATAGTTGAAAGAATAAGAGAGTAAATATCTAATTTAATTTGACGGTTAGGTATGACGTCTTTCATGAAAAAGAAACTTAATACAAATGCGATAGCTACGATGATAATAGGTAATACAAAGATATTACGCCATGAGTCTGTGATTGTAAGACCTAATAAAACATGGTCTTTATCTAAAATCCAACCAGCAAATGTAGGACCCATAGCCGGTGCCAATCCCACTGCTAAACCACTTAATCCCATTGCAGTGCCTCTTTTATCTACAGGAAACATATTGATAATGATAATTTGCATTAAAGGCATCATAAGCCCTACAGCAATTGCAGTAATAATTCGTCCTGCTAAGAAAATAGTCCATCCTTCATGTTGTGAAGGCGCGATAGCTGTGAGTACTAAACCTAATAATAATGTTCCATATGCCCCTACATGTAACCATTTGGTAGAGATTCGTGTTGCTAGATAAGCTGAAAGTGGAACCATAATTCCATTAGCTAATAAAAACCATGTAGTCGCTTGTTGTGCCGTGCTAAAGTCTATATCAAAATCTTTCATTAAAGTAGGTAATGCAGTACCTAAAGACGTTTGCATAAGCGCACCCGCAAAGGTTGCTAACAGTATAATGCTCATAATAATGTTTGGTTTATATGAATTGCCATGAATATCTAAGTTTAATTTTTTACTTGTTTGACTAGACATGAACAAACCTCCTAAAGTTCAAATATTTAATACTTTGAAAATATAGCACCGTATTTTCAGTTATAAAAGAACAAAAAAAGATTAGTTGTATGAAATCGAACATATTGTAATATTTTGTGTTATATTGAAGATAAGGAGTGATATAATGGGCTACCATAGAAAAACATCTTTAACTCAACGAAAAATTAGAAATAGTTTATTGACATTAATGGAAACAAATAAGTTTGATTTAATTACTGTAAATCAAATTGTGGAAGAAGCTGAAATAACAAGAAGTACATTTTATAGATATTATGAGGACAAATATAATCTTTTATCAGAAATAGAAGAAGAAATATTAAATCATATTCATAAAGAACGGCAAAAAATTGAAATAGAATTTGCGCAAAAGGATATGTTTAATATTGAAATGTATACACAATTATTTGACGCATTAGAACCGTATTCAGACACAATACGTCTATTGCTAGGACATAATGGTGATTCAAGTTTTGAAATGAAAATAAAAAATGAAATAGCTAAAAGATTTATTGATTTAGGAGAGCTTACCAATGTCTCAAAAGTAAGAGAAGATTTAGTGAAAGAATATATGTATCTTATATTAATTAAGACATTCCAATACTGGTCTGCTAATAAAGACAATGTTGATGTAGAGGAAGTTGCTACGACGATTAGAGATGTTCAATTAAAAGGTTTAAGAAAAGCGATTGGAATATAGAAATTACAAATAACGAGGGGTAATTATGGCGACAGAAAAAGAAATGAATGAGTTACTTTTGGAAAATGTAGATAAAGATAAAGTGAGAACTAGAAAAATGATGGGAGAATATATTATCTATTATGAGGATGTAGTTATAGGTGGGCTATACGATAACAGATTGTTAGTAAAAGCTACAAAAAGTGCACTTGAAGAATTACATAGTAATCCACTCGCATCCCCATATCCAAAGGCGAAGAAAATGATCTTAGTACCAGATTTTACCCAACATGGGAATTTAACTGAGTTATTTAAAACGATTAAAAAAGAGTTGAAAAAGTAGAACGAGAGTCTTTAACTCATGCAATATTTTTAAAATAAAAAAGAGTTAATTACAAAATTGAATCTTTCGATTGCTTTTTACGTTTCTCTATAAAAGTTGATAAAAGGTAAGCTACTATAGCTACGGCTCCAACACTTAATTGAAAGGCTCTAAAATAAAATTTTAAATGCCAGTCGAAAATATTATTAAGTATATGTAATCCAACACATGTCAGTAGTAAGACAATACAGAAATTAAAAATGAAGTCTAAAACTTTTTACAACCTGCACCCTCCTAATTAAAGTTCTATTCTAAATAGTTATCGTATAGTTACACACTACCATAGTTAAACGAGATATTTTAGTAATTACTTAAATAGTTGAAAGGCTATTATATAAGGAAATTTGGAAAAGCCACTAACAGTATAAATTTTTTGTTAGAATGGTAATAAACATTAAATAATAAACTCAAGGTGGGTTATGATGGGACAATTGGTAAAAGATACGTTATCGGCTTGGTTATTAATTGAGTCTTTAAGTCCAGGAGAAGTGGAATACACAACAAATGATACGTTGTCTAAAGATCACTTTAAATATGGAGAAAAGCAAACACAATTAAGGATTTTCGATGAATATTCTGATATTTGGAATGATGAGCGCTTTGTAATTTCTGATGATAAGAGAGAAAAAGGGGAAAGAGTATTTAAATTTTATAGATATTGTTTCTATTACAATGAAATTAATCTGAAAATTCAAGATATTTTCGATAGTCATTCAGATATTTATAATCCTAATACAACACATTGCTATGGATATACTTTTAATACTGACGAAAATGGAAAAGTGATAAGTGATTCAATACATATACCAATGATTATGAGTGCATTAAAAGAAATAGAAAAAGACAAAAACTCTGATATAGAAGAACAATATAATGACTCTGTGGAAAAATTCCAACAGAAAATAAATGAAATTTTAGCTGATGAGCCTGTTAATGAACAAAAATTAATACAAATGGATAAAGCTTATGATGAATATTTTTCAATATTAAATGAAGAAAGAAACGGTCTTTTTTCACACTATGTAGCTATAGAATTTGTGAAAAATAATGAACTACCTAAACCAGAATTTAATAGTTTCTTTATAAGCGATATAGAAAAGGCTAGAAAAAACCCTAATCAAACGCTAACTGATTATATAATAGGAGTAAAAGATAGCCAACGTATAGAAGTAGATGAAAATAAAGAAGTTATCGAACAATTATTGCACCCATCTTTATTATCAGACGGACGTTGGCCTTCACAAACAGAGTTTAGACTCTCTCTTATGCAACAACTAGCTGTAAATCAAATAACTAATAGTGGAGAGAAAATTAGTTCGGTCAATGGGCCACCAGGCACTGGCAAAACAACGTTATTAAAAGATATTTTCGCACATTATGTGGTCGAAAGAGGTAAAGAACTGGCCAAACTTGATAATCCGAGAAAAGCGTTTGAAAAAGTAAAAATACATGAGACTGATGAAAAACCAGCGTATCTTTTAAAAGAATCTATTGCTAAGTATAAGATGGTGGTTGCTTCTAGTAATAATGGAGCAGTTGAAAATATTTCAAAGGATTTACCTAAACTGGAAGAAATAATAAGAGACCCTGACAAATGTGCTTTTCCTGAATACGAAAGGGATTACGCAACCTTAGCTCAAGAATTGGAGAGCTTTTCTAAAATTGCTGAAGATTTAATTGGAGAGCAGGCATGGGGCTTATTCTCAGGTGTGTTTGGGAGAAGTAAAAATATCAATGAAGTACTAGACCATTTGTTAAAACAAGATAAAGAATCTGTTGGTTTCGCTAAATTATTACAAGATGAGAATAGTAATATAGGTTACCAAGAATTAATGAAAAAATGGAAAGAGCATCAACAGGCATTTTTAGATGAACTAAAAAATGTTGAAAATTTGAAAAATGAATCTATCAAAGCCTTCGAAGTTTATAAAGACTATGAAGAATATGTGCAAAGAGAATATTCGCTAAAAGATGACGCACAAAATGTAAAAGATCAGATTCAAAAAATTGAACTAGAAGTAAAAGATAATAAAAATACGCTAGAAAATTTAGAAGGGCAAATTAATGATAATGATAAACAACTAGCTGTAATTAATGACTTAATTCAATCAATACAAGCTAGTAACAAAGGTTTTCTAAATAAATTAAAGTCCTATATTTCTCCAAAAGAAGATGAACAATTTCAAGAATATAATAATGAAAAACAACAATTACTAACAAAAAAATTAGAATTAGAAAAATCTAAGAGCACGCAACAAAGTGAAATAGCTAGTAAGGAAAAAGAAAAAGATCAGTTAACTCTAGAATTTAAACATATACAAGAGAAATTAGACCAAATTAACCAAAAATCCGCGCAATTGGAAGAGTATCGTGCTAACTCAAGTATTACCATTCCATCGAAAGATTTTTGGGATAAAGAGAATTATGATGAGCGCCAAGTTTCTAACCTATGGACAAGTGATGAATTACAATATAGACGCGCGATGCTTTTCTTAAGATCAATGATATTGCATAAATTATTATTAATAGTTAACAATACTACAATTTATTACGCAATACAGGATTTTAAAAACAGAAGAAAGTTCATAGATTCAAAACCAGAGATTGTATATAACGCTTGGAATGTTATGCATCTAATATTCCCAATTGTAAGTACTACTTTTGCAAGTTTTAAATCTATGTATCAAGGCGTACCTAGTGACTTTATTGATTATTTATTTATTGATGAAGCGGGCCAAGCGGTACCTCAAGCTGCAGTAGGGGCTTTATACCGATCTAAAAATGTTATAGCTGTAGGAGACCCAATTCAAATAGAACCTGTAGTTACATTAGAAAGCCATTTAATAGATAATATTCGTAAAAGTTATAATATTCCGGAACGGTTACTTTCAAAAGAAGCTTCTGTTCAATCAGTGGCAGATAATGCGAATAAATATGGCTTCTGGAAAAGTGATACTACCGATGAAGAACAAAAAACATGGATTGGCATCCCGTTGTGGGTGCATAGACGATGCTTGAATCCAATGTTTACTATCGCAAATCAGATTGCCTATAACAATAAAATGGTATTACCTAGTAATATTAAAAAAATTGGCAAAACAGGATGGCATGATGTCAGTGGAACCTCTATCCATAAACAATATGTAAAAGAACATGGCGAAAAAGTAGTGGATTTATTAGCTAAAGATTGGGAAGAAGCGTTGAAAGACGGTAATGTCGAACCAAGCTCATTTGTTATATCACCTTTTTCAGCTGTACAAAGTAAAATTAAAGGATTAGCAAAGTCTAAATTGCCAGGAATGATTGATGTCGATAGTGAAAAGATTAAAAAATGGATTAATAAATCTATAGGAACTGTACACACTTTCCAAGGAAAAGAAGCTCAAAAAGTATACTTTGTAGTTGGTACAGATAATACACAAGATGGCGCCGTTAATTGGTCATGTGAGAAACCTAATTTACTAAATGTAGCTGTAACAAGAGCTAAAAAAGAATTTTATGTGATTGGTGATTTACAAAGAGTAAGTCCTAAATCATATTATGAAATTATTTATAAAGAACTAAACGTAGAATAATGTATTATTTCTTAAGGTTTGTTTTCTATCATAGAAAGCAGGCCTTTTCTTGTCTCTAAAGGCTTTCGTCTCCTCTAAAATGGCTAATTTATTCCCCCTTATCCCAACCAACCTGCACGTTCTTTCTCTAATTATATTTAAATTATTGTTGCACTTTTGAATTTTCAAAAATATTAAATTCGGATTAATATCTAATCTGAATTTAAATACTATACAACAAAATATGTTACGATAATTAAATCTTTTTAAAAAAGTATTTAGTTTAAATTAAAGGGGTTTATATAAATGAATATTGTATTAGGAGTAGGAACATTAGTTGTAGTTTTAATTGTTATGACATTGTTCTTAAAGTTCGCGCCATACGGTAAGGAAGGCTTACAGGCACTCTCAGGAGCGGCTTGTGCTACGTTTCTTCCACAGGCATTCTTAAGTTACGCTATTGGAGGTATCTTCCATATTAGCTTTCTTCAAACGATAGGTGACTTAATGGGAGGTCTGGGAGGTATCGCCGTAGGTATTCTTACATGCATTAATTTAGGCGTATCTCCAGTTTTTGCAGTTATTGTAGGACTTGTATTGAAAGATTTTAGTTTATTACCAGCATTTATTGCTGCTTATATAACGGCATTTTTAATTAAATTGATTGAAAAGAAAGTTCCAGATGGTTTGGACTTAATCATGGTGATTTTAATTGCGCCAGCCTTAGTATTTGGCTTGGCTACGCTTATTAATCCATCGATCACAGCTATACTGAACCAAATCGCAAATGCGGTTAATTCAGTTGGCGATAGCAGTCCATATTCATTAGCGATTATTTTAGGACTTATCATTCCAGTTACAAGCATGACGCCGTTAAGTTCAATGGTACTTGCAAGTATATTAGGACTTACAGGTTTACCAATGGCCATCGGTGCGATTACATGTACTGGTGCATCATTCGTTAACTTCACATTATTTAACATTTTGAAAATTGGTCAAAAACCAAATCGCTTTGCAGTATTTATCGAACCGCTCACACAAATCGACTTAATCGTAAAATATGCGCCCGTACTATACGGCACAAATGCTCTTATCGGTATGTTTAACGCCTGCATCATTGCCTTTAGTGGCCTAGTGATTAACGTCACAGGTATGGCAACACCAATGGCAGGTGCCATCGTACTCTTCGGCTTTAACGATCCAATTACATCAATTCTTACAATCGTTGCAGTCGCAATCACAAGTACAATTCTAGCGTTTATTATCGGTAAATTAATTGAAAAATTCGACTTACTTCACTTACACATCCCTATGCCATGGAACAAAAGTAAAAGTCATTCATAATACAAACGAAAGCATCTACCTTGCTCAATTAAGAGTTAAAGGTAGATGCTTTTTTGATGTTTGGATATTGTTGTTTTTAAATCTGCTCTAAGATTTAGGGGTGATTCTGCGTCCTTTTCCTAAGAAGATTTGGATGATAGATGAGATTAACATGACGACGTTAAAAATAAGCATCAACGTAAATATCTTCTGATTCGAATGGATAATGACATCTTGAATCTTTTGCGTTAAGACGAACTTATTCGCGATATGTGTGGTATAACCTGAATACAACGTTTGTAGGCCTTTCTGGATATCATCTTTTAAGATATACGTCACGATTGGCACTAATAATGCTGATAAAAAGTTTCTAATGCTATGCATCGTCACAGAACGATTTGAGGCGTATTTTAAATCGCCATCAAGTAACGTTGCCATGGCGCCACTAAGTAATGTCATGCTTGTCCCAAAGCCTAATAAGAAGCCGTGTAGGTAGAGTAGATTAACGTTAACTGAATGTTCTAATACAATCCAGTGTATGCTGACGTACATTAATGAGGCAGCGCCGACTGTACCTAATATACCGGCACCTATGGAACTGTAAAACAACATTTTAATAAATCCTGTGACGATAACTCCGATGAAGAAATAAAGATAAAATTTCTCTGTGACTTCAAACGGTAATTTTAATGCTTTTAAAAGGAAAACATTAATACCGGCAATGCCCACTAAGAGTGTTAAGTGAGATGAAATTGCCATGACCGAACCAACAATTGGTTTCTTCTTAAATAGCGTTGAAAAATACATAATTGGCGCATCAGATTTCATATTCAAGTACACGAAATTGACGAAAAACAATACGGCAATTAATAAGAAAATGTAACTTAGAAACGTGATATGACTTTGTTGCGTCAACATAATCATCGGTACGCTAATAGTGATTGTCGTTAACACTAAAAATACGATATGCCAAGGTATACCTTTTTCTTCCTTTTCAGGAGCTTTATCCGCATTATTTAAGAATCTTGGGCCAAGAATAAGACATAAGATACTTGAAACAATGTTAATGACAAATATCCATTTCCATCTATCTAATTCTAATGAGAAGCTACCTGACATGCCGCCTAATGCATTCGCACCAAATAATCCCACTATAACTAATAGTAAGAATACATTCTTATAGCGTTTAGGAAATGCTTGGAATAGTTTAGGTAATAACGTGAAGAATAAGATTCCTGTACTAAATCCTTGGATTGTTTTCGAAATAGATAGTGAATAAATATCAAATGAGATAATGCCGATAATCGAGCCTACTAAGAAGCATGAGGTGAAAAAGACAAATGTCTTTTTAGTACCTAACTTATGTGTGAAGACGTGGCCCAACGGTATGCCTAGTGCAAAAGAGAAATTCCCTATAATAGAGGGTATAATGAGCTGCTTGGAACCTAATCCAAATGCAGTCTGCAATAGTCCTTGATTTAGACTATATGCTAGATTGGAGAAAAACTGGGAGCCAATACCTAAAACGGTTAAGACGCTTAATACGAATAACTCTAACAGTTTGACTCTTTTAGTCCATAAAAAACTCAAAGTCGTTCATCCCTTTCTTTATATTTCATATGACGATAGTAATAAGGGGTTTAATATGAACTGGTGAAACTGGATAAAAAATAATAATGCAGTTTAACGTTGTGGATGTATGTAGCAACGGGGCGCTCACAGGAGAGTTTATCTATACAAGTTAGTAGCTTTATTATTTTTTAAAGATATCTCTATTATATACTACATTTTCTCGACATGCATTCGTAATATATCTCCTTCGCAAACCTATACGTAACCTACTTTTCAGGAAAATAATTCACAAAATAAAAATCATGAATAAAAAATATATTAAAATTATAAAGTTTAAAGCGTGATTAAAATTATGAGTAAAGGGAATAGAACAAATGTTTAGTAGTTATCCATAGGGCATAGTTAGTCATTAATTATGATAAAGGCAAATATAATTTTATCGGGGGAGATAAAGATGACAGAATCAAATAATAAAAAGCTTGAACAATTAGAAGAGCAAAAGAAAAATAATGATAATCAAGCAATCACAACTAACCATGGTGTGAAAGTAAGTGAGGATGAGAACTCTCTTATAGCGGGCGATAGAGGCCCAACGCTTTTAGAAGACTTCCATTTCCGTGAAAAAATGATGCACTTCGACCATGAGCGTATTCCTGAACGTGTCGTACATGCGCGTGGATTTGGTGCACATGGTGAATTTAAAGTATATGAAGATATGAGCGAGTATACACAAGCAGACTTTTTAACTCACCCTGAAAAAACAACGCCAGTATTCGTACGTTTCTCTACAGTACAAGGATCAAAAGGATCTCCTGATACAGTAAGAGATATCCGTGGTTTTGCAACTAAATTCTATACTGATGAAGGTAACTTTGATTTAGTTGGTAATAACGCCCCAGTATTCTTTATTCAAGATGCGATTAAATTCCCTGACTTCGTACATGCATTAAAACCAGAACCTCATAATGAAATGCCACAAGGTGGTTCAGCACATGACACATTCTGGGACTTCTTTGCGCAAAACCCTGAATCTACGCATGCAGTATTCTGGGCGATGAGTGATAGAGGTATTCCGAAGAACTATCGTCAAATGGAAGGTTTCGGTGTGCATACATTTAGATTGGTAAATAAAGAAGGTCAATCTTACTTTGTTAAATTCCACTGGAAACCATTACACGGTTTAGAAAGTTTAGTATGGGACGAAGCGCAAATCTTACATGGTAAAGATGTCGACTTCCATAGAAAAGATTTATACGAATCAATTGAAAAAGGCGATTATCCTGAATGGGAATTAGGTTTCCAAATGATTACGCCTGATCAAGAATTTGACTTTGATTTCGATATTTTAGACCCTACGAAAATTTGGCCAGAAGACCAAATTCCAGTCAAACGTGTGGGTAAAATGACGTTAAATCGTAACGTGGATAATGTCTTTGCGGAAACAGAACAAGTAGCTTTCCATATTGGACATGTGGTACCTGGTATCGACTTTACAAATGATCCATTATTACAAGGTCGTTTATTCTCATATACAGATACACAAATTTCAAGATTGGGCGGACCAAACTTTAACCAAATTCCAATCAATAGACCGGTTAGTGGGGTACACAATAACCAACGTGATGCTATGCACCAAATGAGCATTCACCAAGGTCAAACGTCTTACCATAAAAACGGTTTGAATAATAATGAACCACATACGACACCTAAAGAAGAAGGTGGCTATGAACATTACCAAGAAAAAGTTGAAGGCCACAAAGTGCGTCAACGTAGTGAAAGCTTCAAAGATTATTACTCTCAACCTAAACTTTATAAAAATAGCTTAACTGAAGCGGAACAACAACATATGGCTGATGCATTCTCATTCGAAATCGGTAAATGTAAATCAGTAATGGTTAAACAAAACGCCGTCGATCAATTAAACAAAGTCGATCGTCAATTAGCCGAATATGTAGCGCAAAATGTCGGCGTTGAGGTGCCTGAAAATAATGAAGAAGTTCAATCTGACGCAAGCGATAGCCAATTAACATTAGAGAAATTCGATATCCCATTATTAGGCCACTCTGTAGCCGTATTAATCAATGGTGACGTCGATGCAGAAACATTGAAAGGCTATGCTGAAGTCTTCTCAAACAATCGTTTGAACTTCGCTTTCGTAGGACAACATGCGAAAGATTTAACTGAAGAAGTAGGTATCACTGAAACTTACAGTACAGCAAGTTCAACTGTCTTCGATAGTGTGATTATCTTATCAGATGGTAACCAATTATTAGAAGAAGCAATTGATTTTGCAGAATTAAGTTATAAACACAAAAAACCAGTTGTGGTATCTGAGGCAGCGTCTAAATTATTAAACCATAGCAGAATCCAATTAGATGCGCCAGGTGTGATTGTTTCTGATAAACCAGAGGCGATTGTAGATGCATTCGAACGCTTTAGATATTGGAACAGATAAAGACAAAATTAGTGGGAAGGCAGTCTAAAATATAACCTTTTCTAACTAGTAAAAGCACTTTCTATTGAAATTTTAAAATAGAAAGTGCTTTTTTATGTTATTGACTATTTATCTGTAGTTTGTGTAATTTCTTTATTTGCTTCTTCAATAAAACGATAAATTTTATTAATATCTAGATTTACCATGATTAGAGAGCGTAATGGCATATTTTTAAATAGAGGTGCTAAGGATTTATCTTCATTGATATTAGATATCATCTTATCAAATTCATATTTCTCAAGTACATGAGACATTTCATCTTTACGTTCAATCACTTCATATAGATAGGTATCTTCATTGATTAACGGTCGCTGAATATCTAACTGCTCATTAGTAATATTAACTGTAGAATTTAAACGGATATCCGATACAGATTCTCCAATGAATAGTTCATATAAACCATGATCAAATTGCCAAAGGTTGGTTTGCGCATTAAACCATCTTAAATCATCAAAAGGTATCGTAACCTTAACTGTAGTAGTCTGATTTCGCTCGAGATATACTTTTTCAAACGCTTTTAATTCTTTAGTAGGCATTTCGATATCGCTTGTCTGATTACCAACATAAATTTGTGGCACAGTAGCGCCGTCGTATTGACCTGTATTTGTAACATCAAATTGTATATCTAAATGCGTTGTGTTGACATCAATATTAAGGTTTGAATATTCAAAGTTGCTATAACTTAAACCATGACCAAATGGAAATTGTACATCTATACGTTTAGTATCATAATGTCTGTAACCTACAAATAAGCCTTCTAAATAATTTTCCTCAGATTTACTTTTATTGAAACTATAATAAGAAGGAATATCTTCTATACGTTTAGGAATACTTTCGGCAAGTTTTCCGGAAGGATTCACTGTGCCAAGTAAAATATCCCTAATAGATTCACCGACCGCTTCACCCGGCAAATATGTTTCCACAATGGATAGCGCCTTATCTTCCCAAGGCATTAATATAACAGCGCCATTTTGTAACACTACGACAATATTTTTATTAACTTTATATAGTTCTTTCAATAATTGCACTTGGTTGTCAGGTAAGTTGAGTGTAGTCTTATCATAGCCTTCCCCTTCATAGTGTTCTGGATAACCGAGGAAGAGGACAATATTTTCTTCTTTCTTAGCAAGTTCTACTGCTTCTTCAACAAGCTCATTATTACTATCTTCTTCATTAATCTCATAACCTCTGGCAAAGGCATTCATATCATTTTCCAATGCTTCTACAGGTGAAACGACATGATAAGGATTTACTTTAGACGACCCACCGGCTTGAAAGCGTGGATGTTCAGCTAAATCACCAATAACGCTAAATGTTTTAGACGCTAAAGGTAAGGTTTGATGATTATTTTTCAATAATATTGTACTGTCATTAGCGATATCTTTGACTGCTTCATGAAATGCATCTTTATCATACAGTTCAGGTTCTTGCTCAGATTGATAACGTTGAATCGTATCAATAACTCTTTCGGCCGATTTATTTAACATCTCTTCGTTAATATCGCCGTTGTGAAGCGCAACTTTTAACTCATTTATAGTATAGCTATCTTTACCTGGCATTTCTAAGTCTAACCCAGCTTTTAAAGCTTTCGCTCTATCTTTTATAGCTGCCCAGTCGGATAAGATTAAGTCTTGGTAATTCCATTCATTTCTTAAAATGTCTGTTAATAGCCAGCGATTTTCGGAAACGTAGACGTGATTTAATAAATTATATGAAGTCATGACAGTAGCCGGCATTGAACGCTTAACTATCATTTCAAACGGTTTTAAATATATTTCACGTAGTGTTCTCATATCAATATTTGATGAATTTGAGAATCTTTGATTTTCCCTGTTATTTGCAACGAAATGTTTCACGCTTGTACCTACACCTTGTGATTCAACACCTTTAACATATTCAGAAGCCAATATCCCTGTTAAGAATGGATCTTCAGACATGTACTCAAAATTTCTGCCGCCTAAAGGATGACGTTTAATGTTAACGCCAGGACCAAGCAAAATATTTACTCTTTCACTTTTAGCTATTGAGCCTAACAATGTGCCATATCGGTTTAATAACTTTTTATTAAAAGAACTCGTGACAAGAGCAAGACCAGGGAAGGCGATAGTTTCAATACTTTTATTGAGACCTAAGGCATCTGCACCTTCAGATTGCTTACGTATACCGGAAGGGCCATCTGTTAATAATAAAGATTCTAAATCATACGCTTTCAATGGATGTGTGTACCAGAAATGATGCCCAGTAATGATTTTTATTTTATCGTCGATAGAAAGGTTACTTATTATTTCTTTTGGTTTCATAATAAATGACTCCTTTTTATAAAGATTGAGATATTAATTCTTTAATCTCTTGAATATATGCCTCGTTACGTTTGTAGTAAGTCCATTTACCGATTCGAGTAGCTTGTAATAAGTTGACTCTTTGTAGCATTGATAAATATTGGGAAACGGTAGATTGGTTAATAGTTGATTTTTCTCTAATTTGGCTAACGCAAACGCCAACTTCATCCATATCGATATCGCCTTGTTTTATAGGGTCAAAGGTGTGTTTAGGGTCTTTCAACCATTCTAAAATAGCTAAGCGAGTGGGATTTGATAAGGCTTTAAATATTTCTATTGATTCATCATTAGTTAAATCAGGCATTTGATTGAATCCTCCTTTCTTAATATCGCGCAATATCTTTAAAGTATTGTAACCCTTTTATGAAGAAGTTTTGACCATAAGGACCTAACATCCAAACCATTAACTTATTCGGCCACATTAGGTTTTTAGCCATATCGGTAGAAGTAATTTCAGTTTTTATAGCAGTATTGGTTTCAATTTTATGTGCATAATCAGGTTCAATCATAGCTGCACGAGCGATTGAAACTAAGTCACCATAATTCAAACCATATTCAACTTGTTCTTTCTCAATCGCATTTGGTACACAGATATATGTTGTACGTCCATTGATTGTTTTACTAAAAGCTTCGGCAAATTGAACACTAGTACCTTGAATATAGTCAATATTCATATCTGCTATTTTATCTATAAGTTGAAGGGTTTCTGATAATTCATACCCTATTTCATCTGCATGATATTCTTCTTCGGTGATACGAAAACCAATAATAAAATCTTCTTTATTATTTTCACGGGCAACTTGATTTACTTTTTTAATAATTTCCGTAATAAATTTCATTCTATCTTCTAAACTTCCACCCCATGCATCGGTACGTTTATTTGAGTATTTTGAAAAGAATTGTTGAATGATATGACCGTATGCGCCGTGGATTTCCACGCCATCGAAACCTGAATCAATAACTCTTTGAGTAGCTAAACCGTAGTCCTCAATAATACCCCATATATCTTCTTCAGATAATTCAGTAGGGACGTAAGGAAGATGATGAAATGTTCGTCTACTAGGTGCTACTGCTTTTCCAGTTTTTCTATAAGAAGTGATAGAGTTCGCGCCAGAATGATAAAGTTGCACAATTGCTTTATTCCCTTTAGATTTCATTACTTGCGCAAGTTCTGTCATTCCTGGGATAAAACTATCATTATAAATTGACATTTGGTAAGGAAAATTCTCACCTAAAGGACTGATTGCGGTTGCACCAGTAATAAGTAATCCCGCTACATTTGCTCTGCGTTTATAAAATTGAAGGTCTTCGTCTGTAATATAACCTTCCCATGTAGATCCTTTAGTAGTCATTGGGGCCATCACAATTCTATTGTTAAGCCAAACGCCTTTTTTGATTTCATAGCGTTGATTTAATTGTTTCATGTTTATCCCTCCATGACCTGCATTATATTTCAACATATTGCAAATTGTCAATATGTTAGTTTATAACTGTTCCCTTTTTGTGTTTTAGATAGTAGTTGACTGAGATGAAGAGGCGTTTAAACTTCACTTCTTCATCTCTAGTCACTTTTACTAGGGTGAGACGACTAAATCACATTAGATTTCCGTCGCTGCCCTCTAAAATCTACAAGGAAGAGCTATAATGGTATATCGATGTTGTCTAGGTTTTTACCGATAACGACTAGATATAATGGGACGTCTGCTGTTAATTGGATGGGGGAGAGTTCGATTTCTCCTTGGGCGTATTGGACGAGATAAATATGTTGTTCGTCTGTGAAACGGATAAAGCCTTTGACGCGATAAACGTCATTAGGTAGTGCGCTTAAATCATCAATAAAGTCAGCTTTAGATTTCAACTGTGGTGCTTCTATATAGTAATGTCCAATGTCGCCGTGAAGTATTTGACTATCGTGACGCTTAATATTTGTAGCTTCTAATAGCGACTTCAAGGATAGTGAACCATAGCTACCTACTAGAATATTGGCGGTGCTATTCATCGACTCAAGCTCTCTCAAAAGTTTTGCCGTAGCCTCTATAGCGACTAAATCAATTTTATTAACAAAAAGTGTAGAACAATGACGTATTTGTTCAAGAAACAATTTTTGAATATCGGCAGGATAGGCATCAAGTCGCTCATACATCGTCGCATCAACAATGCCCACAATACTTCTAATTTGAATAATAGGCGCTAAGACAGGCGTTAAACATGCATCCACCACGGCTAATGGTTCGGCCACGCCACTACATTCAATAAAGACAATATCAGGTTGATAATCTAAATACAGTTGATGTAACTGGTCAGAAACGTCAGCCTTCATAGCACAACAAATACAACCATCTACTATTTCTTCCATAGGTACTTCTTGTTCAATCAACTGGCCGTCGACGCTCATTTTCCCAAATTCGTTCATCAATACGGCAGGTTTCAAGTTATTATCTAATGCGTCGGTAATTAAGTGATTTAATGTAGTTGTTTTTCCACCGCCTAAAAAGCCTCCGATAATAATAATTTGCATAGTTAACCTCCTTACTTAATCATCAATTTAACGGCCATCGTAACGACACCTAGTAAACCGACACAACATACGGATGTCATCATTTGTTTCATAGTGATTTTCAGACCTTCCCACCAACCTAATTGACGAATCAACATTGTGATAGTGACTGAACAAGCCGTAAAGGTCGAACTGAAGAAGACAAGCAATAATAGTTTCCATGCAGGGAGTTGTTGAATCAATTGACCGCCATGCATATTAAATAACAACATCCCGTCTTTTCTAATCATTGAAAATAAAATCCCTGGTGATAGCTGTGTTGGAATATCTAATAAAGCTAACATCGGCGTAAACACATACGAAATGATATGTAGTAGAGGAGTTAGAGATAAAATACTAACCACAAAGCAAATAGCGATGAAAATAGGCAATGCTTGAACCACAAACATTTGAACATTGCCCCACATTTGAGCGCCTAACGCTTTTAATTTTGGCCAGTGCAACCCCGTCGATTGATGGACGACTTGCGTAGGCATTAGAGTGCCTTGTTTCATCCATAATTTATTATGTAAAATACCGCCAATAAAGACCATAGCTAAATAGGGCATAAATAACCACGATTGGCGTGCGACGCTAAAGACCGATAATGTGGCGCCAATTTGATAACTACATGATGACCCAAAGCTAATTAAACTCATACATTGTGTCTTGGTACACACGCTACATTGATGTCCGGCTTGCGTAATTGCTGCGGCATTACAGCCAAATCCTTCTAGCAATGGAATAACGTCTGAACCATTCAAACCAATACGTGTCATCGTTGGTTCAATGGACCACACTACATATTGTTTTAAACCACTTTGATCGATGGTAGCCGTCGATAAACTAATCATAATAACGACGGGTAATGCCCAGACAAGCGAATAAGTTCCTAGTGATAATACGCCATAGTCGCCGAATAAAATGTTGTTTAGCCACTCAATTTGAAACACGGGATATTGAGAAAGCGTAGTAATCCACTCTGAAACATAGTTGGTTTGTAGCCAATCTGAAAAGTGATAGGCCAAATAGACTGGAAAGGCAAACATCATTAAGATAATAAGCCATCCTAATAATGTCTCGAAGCCCTTAGGTTGATAGCCTTTACTTTCCTCCACGAAATCTTCTAGTCGTTGAATAATCTGTGAACTATGATGCGGTGAGGAGGGCACACTTTCGTTCAGAGAAACTTCTAGTTGATGCTTTACGATATAGCTACGAAGTAATTGTTGTTGTCGTGTTGTTAATTTTGAATAATTTTCAAGAGAAAGCGTATGTGGTTCATCAGGGATTGGAGTATAACTTCCATCTCTTAAATTGAAAGTCACTTCTAACATGTGCAATCCACTTCGCAACAACTGTAATCATCTAGATACATATTGTTCTTCTTATAAGTGTCGATGAGCGATGCATCAACGGGTAAGTCTTCCCGACGCATTAAAATGTTAGCTAATACGGCAAAACGTGCTCTAAATTTGTAAATATAGCATAGTACTGCTTCGTCATGACGGACGGTTGCTCCGATTAAGAAGACATTGGGATAACGTGTTGATTCGTCTAAGTCGGTTAATTGAACTTCTTTATCTCGTACGGTAAAGAGTTGTTGGATTAAAGGATTACGTGTGACGTCAAATCCAGTCGCGATAATCGGTTCAGATGACGAAGTTGCTGTATGACCATTTTCAAAATGAACTTGGTAAACGCCGTCGTGACAAGTAATATCTGAGGCGTGATAACCTACATTCAATTCGATATGAGCACCTTGGCGCACGGCTTCTCTCAAGCGTTGATGTGTATAAGGCGACAAACGAACACTTGGGTCTGCATCGTCATGATCAAAGCCTGTGGAAGATGTATAAATCGATACAGACGCACCACGACTACCGAGATGAATAGCCGCATCAAAGGCACTCTCATTGCCACCAATAATAATAAACTCGTCCCCATTTAAATTGTTAAAATCATCAACTGCACTATAATGTTGACCATACTTAAACGGTTGATGTGGAAAGGTAAAATCACCGGTAGCTACATAGATGTAATCGGCTGAATATACACCTTTATTTGTCGTTAATTCATATTTACCGTCTACGTAGGCAACGTCTGAAACCTTCGTCTCTGTAGCGACTTGTATGTTGTAGTGTTGTGCAACAATACATAAATATTCTGCATATGTATCTCCAGAGACATGTTCTTCATTAAAGGTAAACGCAGGAGACGTTTCCTTAGCAATCGCATTGACATCCGGCATACCAAAACCATTCGTTGTAAAAGAAGGTGTTATCGTCTTAGTTGACTTAGGCCATTGTTTAAACGACTGACCAATTGTCCCACCTTCAATGACGAGTACATCCTTCATATTAAAATCCCTAAATGTCACTGCCATCCCAATACCAGCAGCCCCAGCCCCAATAATAATAACGCGATGATGATTAGCCATCCTAACACTGCCTTTCTATAAGTTCTGTATTTAAAACGTAATAATTACGATTTAAGTAGTATAATCCTTCTTAAGACACATTTCAATGGATAAGTTAGCGTATAAGTTTATTTAAATAGATTTCATACTATAGTTAAAACAATATTTTAAGCTATATGATATTGATAATCATTATCATATATTATATTATAATGATGTAATATTTTATTATTTTTGAAAATTAACATTAATAATAGTGACGAGCGAAACATGAGAAGCAATAACTCATTTTCATGGCATCAGATTTATTTAGTGTTAATCAACATGAGTAATAAAGAAAAAATTTTACACATTAAAACGCAATTATTTCGTTTTATTTTAAAAAATAGAAAATTCTAAGGAGATAGAGATTATGCAAAAATTATCAGTTAAAGATTTAATTACTGTCGGTATTTTTACAGCGATTTATTTAGTAGTCTTTTTTGTCACGTTTATGATTGGTTACATTCCATTTTTAATACCTTTTTTAGGCTTTATTTGTCCAATTGTGTGCGGTATTCCATTTATTTTATATGTAATGAAAATAGAAAAATTTGGCATGATAACACTAACAGGTACTATCTTAGGGCTTGCTTTCACAGTTATGGGTAGTGGTTTGATTATGTTGCCTGCTGGAATTATCGGCGGTTTACTTGGAGACTTCATCATGAAAGCCGGAAACTATAAAAATTGGAAGTATATCGCATGGGGGTACGCTGGTTTCTCTTTATGGATAATGGGATTTGTATTAAGAATGTTTATTGCTAGAGACCAATATTTTAAAGAAGTAGGACAGTCTTATGGCAAAGATTATGTTAGCGTTTTGGAATCTATTACACCACTATGGACTTTACCGGTTATGTTTCTTCTAACTATACTAGGTGGCCTCGTAGGAGCATGGTTAGGTAAAAAAATGTTTAGTAAACATTTCAAAAAGGCTGGGCTAGTGTGAATCTAGTTGCCAATTCTTTGAATGATGATAGAAACGTATTTGCAAAATTAGATCCTAGAACAAAGATATTATTAACCATCACAATTAGCACGATACTAATTTCTAGTGGAAGTTCACAAAGTATTTTAAGAATAAGTTTAACTTTATTTTCTCTATTATTGCTATTAAGTATAAATAAAAGAAGTCTATTTATAAAATGCGTCACCACATTTATAGTACTTTTTTTGATACAGAAGTGGGTCGTTCCACATACTCATGGTACTGTTAAATTTATTTTTCTAGGATTTGTTGGAATATTTATGAATATGTTACCAGGATTTATTGTAGGTTACTTTACCTTGTTTTCTACAAAAGTAAGTGAGTTTATAGTGGCTATGGAAAAGATGAAATTACCACGCAACATCATTATCCCTATTTCAGTTATTTTTAGATTTTTCCCTACAATCGCAGAGGAATACAAGCATATTAATTATGCTATGAAGATGAGAGGCATTACATTTTTACATCATTTTTTAAAAGGCATCGAATATAGACTTATACCTCTAATTATTTCGGTGGTTCAAATTGGTAATGACCTTTCTTTTACCGCAATGACTAGAGGAATTGATACACCTCATAAGAGAACCAATATTTGTAACATTCAATTTAAAGTATTAGATAAACTATTATTTCTTATCATTTTATGTTTATGGATAGTTTATTTTAAGGAGAAGTTGTTCAGTGATTAAATTTGACCACGTAGCATTTAATTATGAAGCCTCGGAGCAAGCAGCTATCCAAGATATTTCTATTGAGATTAATAAAGGTGAATTTGTAATATTTTGTGGAAAATCAGGCAGCGGTAAGTCTACAATTGCCAAATTGATTAATGGATTAATTCCTAAAGTTCAAAATGGAGATATTTCAGGAGAAGTTTATATCAATAATAAAGACATATCTCAATTTGAAATGTATCAATTATCACAAATGGTTGGCAGCGTATTTCAGAATCCTAAAACTCAATTTTATAATGTTGATACAACAAGCGAGTTAGCATTTAATTTAGAGAACCAAGGTGTAAAACCGGACATTATCATCAATAAAATTAAAGACGTAATGCAACGATTTGAAATTGAACATTTATTAGATCGTAATATATTTGAATTATCTGGTGGAGAAAAACAAATTATTGCTTGTGCGTCTGTGTTAATTACAAATCCAGAAATTATAGTGCTAGATGAACCATCTTCAAATTTAGATATGTATAGCATCAAAAAATTAAAAGAGATGATTTGTTATTTAAAACAAAACGGTAAAACGATTGTGCTTATCGAACATCGTTTAGATTATATTATCGATCATGCTGATACTATCTATTATATGGAAAAAGGAAAAATTAATTCGCGTTTTAGTGTAAGCGATTTCAAATCGCTAGAAAGTTCTTCTTACAAACAGATGGGAATTAGATATGACCAAAGTGAGGTTTTAAAACAAGAAAGTTCTCTAAAACCTAAAACTATGGAAATAAAAGATTTTAACTTTGCTTATGACAAATATAGTAAGAAAAAACAATTGGATATTAACTCAGCTAAGATTCCTATAGGAGAAGTCATCGCAATTATTGGCGATAATGGAAGCGGCAAGTCTACCTTTGCGCAGTGTTTAAGTGGTTTATTAAAAGGATTCAAAGGTCATGTGTTGTACGACAATCGACGAATTAGTCGTAAACAATTATTGAAGCAAAGTTATATGGTGTTTCAAGACGTTAACACACAACTGTTTACCGAAAGCTTAAATCAAGAGTTACAACTATTAAATCACAAAGTATCTGAAACACAATGTGATGACATGTTAGAAAGCATGAACTTACTTGATAAAAAATATGAGCATCCATTATCTCTTTCTGGCGGAGAAAAACAAAGAATGGCTATAGCTACAGCCATAATGAGTGAAAAGGAAATTATTATTTTTGATGAGCCGACTTCTGGTTTAGATTTATACCATATGAAAAAAGTTGCCAAAATGATAAAGAACTTACAAACAAAGGATAAACAAATTTTTATTATTACACATGATAAATCTTTAATTTTAGAAATATGTACGTATATTTTACATTTTTCAGAAGGGCATATAGCACATCAGTATGCCTTAGACTATAAAGGATTAGAATATTTAAATCATTATTTCAATGTGTAAATAGCATAGATGAGAGGAGAAATCTAAATATGGAGCCTCAAGAACATTGGATAAAATCATTAATGACATTTGCAAAAGATAGCAAATTTAAAATCATTTCATCAGTATTATTATCAATTATTAGCGTGTTCTCTGGCTTAGTGCCTTACTGGGCAGTCTATAAAATCGTATTTTTAATGATTAATGGCCATAAAGAACTGAATCACATTATCTTTTATATCATAATCGCCATACTTGCATATATTTTACAGGTCATCTGTTTTGGATGTTCAACTATGTTGTCGCATGTAACGGCTTATGACATTTTATCTAATATTCGAAAGCAATTAGCTCGAAAATTAATGCGTTTGCCACTAGGAGTTGTTGAGTCTAAAAAAATTGGTGAGTTAAAAAATATATTTGTAGATAAAGTAGAGACGATTGAATTACCTTTAGCACATATGATTCCTGAAATTATAGGGAACTTGTTACTTTCGATTTCTATATTTGTGTACATCATTATTATTGACTGGCGAATGGCTTGTGCAATGTTAATTACCATACCTATTTCGTTCTTTGCTTTTAAAAAATTGATGTCTGGGTTCAACGAGACTTATGAAGAACAAATGGCCTCAAATAATTATATGAATAGCGCTATTGTCGAATATATTGAAGGTATAGAAGTAATAAAAACATTTAATCAGTCGCATAATTCGTATAAAAAATACAAAGATGCTGTAAATGACTATAAAACTCATACATTAAACTGGTTTAAAAGTACATGGGGTTATATGAATTTAGGGGCTAGCGTCTTACCTTCCACATTTTTAGGAATTTTACCAGTAGGAATGTACTTAATTTCTATTAATCAACTTACTTATGCAGAATTTTTTATCTGTTTAGCGTTGTCCTTAGGTGTAATAGCTCCGATAAAGAATTTTACAAATTATGTAAATCAAATAAAATCAATTCAGTATGCCATTACAGAAGTACATCAAGTATTAAATTTAGAAGAGATGGAGATATCAAAACAGTTTAAAGCACCTCAAAATACAGAAATAACGTTCAAAGATGTTGGTTTTTCATATTTTAATGATAGTAATAACCTCATATTCAATCATCTCACATTTGATATACCAGAGAAGACGTTTACAGCGATTGTAGGAGCTTCTGGTAGTGGTAAATCAACGATTGCTAAACTTTTATCACGCTTTTGGGATGTAACATTGGGTGAAATACAAATCGGTGGCGTAAACATTAAAGATATTGATCCTAAAAGACTCAATGATTTAGTTGGTTTTGTAGGACAGGATAATTTTTTATTAAATCTTACTTTTAAAGAAAATATTAAACTTGGAAACCCAGAAGCTATGGATGAGGAAGTAGAAAACGCAGCGAAACTAGCTCAATGTCATGCTTTTATCAAAAAATTACCTGATGGTTATGATACTAATGTTGGATCAGTAGGAGATAAGTTATCTGGTGGGGAAAAACAGCGTGTAACCATTGCAAGAATGATATTGAAAAATGCGCCGATTATTGTATTGGATGAAGCTACGGCTTATGTTGATCCAGACAATGAACAAAAAATTCAAGAAGCTCTAAATGCTTTAACGCGAGACAAAACACTCATAGTTATTGCACACCGATTATCTACAATTAAAAAGGCAGATCAAATTATCGTGTTAGGTAATCACCAAATTCTTGAAAAGGGTGACCACAAGACTTTGATGGAATTAAATGGAAACTACAAACGTATGTGGGGCATACATATGGATGCGAAGAACTGGGGAGTTTCTTCTTAATTTGTAAAAACCAAATAAATAGGAGGATATGAAATGTTTAACATTACAATTAAACTTTTGAAATGGACTGCCCCGTTTAAACAAAGAATGATATTAGGATTTATAATATCCTTTATTAATTCAATTTTTATCGCTTTACCTATTTTTTTAGCAGCTCAAGTATTTAATCGCGTATTATCAAAAAAACAAATTGAAATGCATGAAATCTTTATTGTATTAGGAATTATGATTTTATTAGTTCTTGCCAGATTTATCACTGCATATTTGAAAAGTAAATTACAAGAAAGTATTGCATATGAAATGAGTGCTCAAGAAAGATTGAATATTGGAGAAAAACTAAAAAACGTCAGATTAGGCTATTTCGAAAATCATAGTACCAATGAATTAGCTACGGTCGTGACAACAGATTTAACCTTTTTAGAAAACTATGCGATGAAAATGGTCGACATCGTTATCAATGGTTATATTTTAATAGCGGTACTTATCACTTCACTTTTAGTTGTATCTTGGGAAGTATCGCTATTAGCACTTGTGGGCGTGATATTATCATTTATAAGCCTCCAACTATTAGAGAAAAAAAGTCACCAAAATGCCCCAGAATATCATCATGTTCAAAATCAGCTTATTGAAAAGGTGTTAGAAGTAATTAGAGGTATTCAAGTAATAAAATCATTTTCAAAAGAAAATACAAGTCTCAAAAGCTTTAATCAAGCAGTTGATAAAAGTAAACGCGTAAATTCAAAAATTGAATTACAATATATTCCGTTTAACTTATTACATTTATTAAGTTTAAAAGTGGTATCTATAATAATTGTTTTAGTTGCTAGTCTATTATATATTAACCAAAATATTGATTTGCCGAGCCTTATTATGATTTCTATTTTTTCATTTGTCATATTTGAAAGTGTAGAGAATATGAACAATGCAGCCCATGTGTTAGAGATGATTGATATGACACTGAATGATATCGAGGAAATTAAAAGCGCGCCTTTATTAGATGAAACGGGCAAAGATATTAATATCGAAAACCATACAATAGAATTTGATCATGTAAGCTTTGGATATGAAGAAAAACAAGTTATTAATGATGTTAATTTTGAAGTGACTGAACAAACCTCTACGGCAATTATTGGACCTTCTGGAAGCGGGAAGTCAACATTATGTAATCTCTTACTAAGATTTTATGATGTGGATGAGGGAAGTATTCGCGTAGGAAATGTTGATATTAGAGATATGACACTTAGCTCATTAATGTCACATATTAGCGCAGTATTTCAAAAAGTATACTTATTTAATGACACTATAGAAAATAACATATTATATGGTAACCCAGAAGCTACAAAAGAAGAAGTTATTCAAGCAGCAAAGCAAGCGTGTTGCCATGATTTATAATGGCTTTGCCTGATGGTTATCAAACGATGGTCAACGAGAAGGGTAATAATTTGTCTGGCGGAGAAAAGCAGAGAATTTCTATAGCGAGAGCCATCCTAAAAGACGCACCTATTATTATTTTAGACGAAGCCACTGCAAGTATTGATCCAGAAAATGAGCACCTTATACAAAGTGCTATTGATAAATTAAGCAAAGGTAAAACTGTAATTACTATTGCACATAAAATCGGTACTATAAAAAATGCGAATCAAATTATTGTAATTGATGATGGGCAAATTATTCAAAAAGGTAATCATGATACATTAATTAAACAACCTGGAATGTATAAAGACTTTATAACAATAAAAAGCCAATCAGAAGGTTGGAGATTATAAAAGAAATCAATAAAAACATTTATTTAAAAAGATAAATATAATAAGGTGCATCTTTAAAAGTTAGATTTTTAGAGATGCACCTTATTATTAAATACACTTTGAAAATTACTTTTTTTGATCTGAAGAAAATAAATAAGCACCAAGAAAAAGTAATGGAAATATAACAAACAAACGTATATGGAATGTATTTTTATTAAAAATTATAGGTAAAGTAATATATATGATAAAAGTTATTATTAAGAAAGTTAGATAAACTTTTTTATTAGTACTCATCATGAAACATTCTTTTAATTATTATCCTCATCCATATTCTTCTTTTTCTTCGGCGCTACTATGTCTCTGATAGTATAAATAATCATAACTATAATAAGAAAACCAATTGACCATCGGGTATCAGGAATATCAGTGAATAAAAGTAGACATGCCATGGCTAAAAATAACACACCAACAAAGATATTAAATATTAATCTTATTTTAGATTTTGACATAAACCTCCAACCTTTCTCGGTAGATGTAAAAAGTAAAATCTTAGACTCACATTTTATCTTTAATTTTGCGAAATTAATTTCAAAATTGAATGATTACTCTTTATTAAAGTATAAGGAAATTTCATGTATTTTTTAAGTGATTTATTAAAAAACATACTTATCATGCTCTAATTATTTTTATTAGTAATTAGAGTGCGTTATTTTACTTTAATTAATAATAAATATTGCTCTGACGTTTACGGAGTAAAAATAAAAGACTCGAGGGTGATGATTAACACCACCTTCGAGCCTTTTTCTAGGATTAAATTATTTAAGGGTTAGAAAATTTTTAGGATTAAATTGTTTTAGGATTAAATTGGGACCCATGTCCCAGGATAATTATTTTAGGAGAATGTTTTAAAACTTTATTATTGAACCACATGATTAAACACAGTATTGTTGGCGAACCCTTTGAGAGGTACTATACGACGAAGGGATGAGACCTAGCAGTAGTCGGCTGAAATGAAAATATTTTCTTCATTTCTAGTCAACATTGCCTAGGTGGAGCAACGAAATCTTAGAAATTTTATTAAATCTCGTTCTCTTGACCCCTCAGAAAAGTGAAGCCAAACAATACGCAGTGTTTAATCAACATCATATTCACTTATCTTACATTGTTCTGTTATTTCATGCTGCCGTGAATCGTTTTAATATTATGTTTCATCATGTTGTAGTATGAATCACCTTCTGTACCTTCTTCACCTATAGAGTCTGTATACACCTCCCCATAAATAGATTTATTTGTTTCTTCCGCTAAACTGTTCATGGCTTTTTTATCCACGCTAGTTTCAACTAACAGATGTTTAAGATGATTGTCTTTAACAAATTTCACAGCTTGTTTCATTTGCTCAGGAGTACCTTGTTTTTCAGTGTTGATTTCCCAAATATAGCCAGGTTTAATATCGTAAGCTTTTGAGAAGTACTTGAACGCACCTTCACTTGTGATAATTGCACGTTCTTGATCAGGAATATCTTTGAATGCATCTTTACTGTCATTGTTTAACTTTTTCAGTTTAGCGAGATAAGCATCACCTCGTTTCTTGTAGTCCGCTTTATGCTTAGGATCAGCTTTAATCAATTGTGATTGAATATTCTTCACATATTGAATACCGTTATCTAAGCTTAACCAAGCATGCGGGTCAATCTTGTCATTGTTTCCAGTTTCGCCATTCAAATAAATCGGTTTTACATCTTTAGACACTGCGAACACTGACTCGTCTTTCATCGACTTATCAGCTTGGTCTAAAGCCTTATTAAACCAACCATTACCTGTTTCCAAATTGAAACCATTGTAGAGTACAAGATCGGCATCTGTCAGTTTTTTAATATCTTTTGGTTTCACTTCGTATTCGTGGGGGTCTTGGCCAACAGGGACGATACTGTGAACATTGACATCATCGCCCGCCACATTTTTTACCATATCGTAGATAATAGAATTGGTTGCCACGACATTTAATTTCTTACCATTATCTGAATGATCTTTACTTGAGTTCGAGCCACATGCCGCTAAGACAAGTAGCAGTGCAACTAATATTGGAATTAACTTTTTCATGTTGTACGTACACCTCTATGTTTTATTTTTATTTTTGTGAAAAGAAGGGTCAAAATATAAATGCTAAATGTCGCGATGACAATTGTGGCACCGCTTGGAATGTTGTAGATAAAGCTGAAATAAAGTCCGATAATCGAACTAATAACGCTAATAATGCTTGCTACAATCATCATTGAATATAAATGTTTTGTTATTAAAAATGCGGTCGATGCAGGGGTTACAAGCAAGGCTACGACTAGGATAATACCAACCGTTTGAATACTTGCCACTGTCACCAATGCTAGTAATAACATCACAAAGTAATGAATCAATGTTGTATTTAGGCCACTAACGCGACTGAACGTTGCATCAAACGTCGAAATCATTAATGGGCGGTAAAGTACAATAATTAACAACATCACGATGATGCCGATAATAATCGTCGACCAAAACGTCTGATGAGTAATAGCCAGTAAATTACCAAATAAAATATGATATAAATCAGTCGTACTATTGATTAAACTAATCAAGATTACACCACTCGCTAGAAAAGCCGTAAAGCTAATCCCAATCGCTGCATCTGGCTTTGTCTTACTGTTATTCGAAATAAAGCCGATAAGCAAACTGGCTATCATTCCAGTAAACATTGCCCCGATAAACATAGGAATGCCCAACCAGAATGAAATAGCGACACCAGGTAAGACCGCGTGACTCATCGCATCTCCCATTAAAGATAAGCCACGTAAGATAATAAGACTTCCTACTGTGCCACAGACAATCCCTACAACTATGGAAGTGATTAGCGCACGATTTAAGAACTGATAATCAAATAAATGTTGAAAAAAATCATTCATAACATGGTTCAGTCCTTTCGTTAGTCACAGGCTTAATATTGAATGAGAAAGTGCGATTTAAATTGCTAGGTTGCATTGCCTCTGTACTCGGGCCAAAGAAGCGTAATGTTCGATTAAGCAATATAATACGGTCGAAATAAGACTCAGCTTTTGATAAATCGTGATGAACAATCAACACTAATTTACCTTGTGCCTACAGTTGCTTAATTTTGTCCATAATTAATGACTCACTACTAAAGTCGATGCCCACAAACGGTTCATCCAATAGATAGACCTTACTGTCCGACATCAAAGCGCGTGCCACTAAGACACGTTGCAATTGACCACCACTCAGTTCTGATAGTTGCTTATACTGTAGATGATCTAACTCTAATTCTTTTAATAATTGGTGGAATTTCATTTTTGAAAAGTGATCGACACGCTTGAACCAACCAATGGTTTTATAACACCCCGACAAGATGACCTTTTCAACATTAATTGGAAAGTCCAAATCTAAATGTGCCTTTTGCGGAATATAAGTAATATATTCTAATTGCTTATGTATTGGTTTCCCGTATAGCGTCATCTCTCCTGAAGCATTAAAGTCTCCGATTAAACTTTTCAACAAAGAAGATTTACCAGCGCCATTTGGGCCCATAATACCTATCACTTCGCCAGCAATAGGTAACGATAAATTAATATCTTGAAGTACATGTTTATGACTTAAATATAAATTTACATTGCTTATCGATAACAAATAACAACCCCCTAACATAAAGTTTAGGTTAACCTAATTTATTTCATCATACAATGCTAAAATTTATAATGTCAAGGGGGAGCAATATTTGATTTAAATGTAAAAGCGCCCGCGAAGTAGTGCTAGCGTGTGGTCGAGTAACGTTGACAATTTTAAATATAACTGTAAAATACAAAACGTAATTATTACGATTTATAAGAAAGGTATGATTTTATGGGCAAAATTCCAGTAACTGTATTAAGTGGTTATCTTGGTTCTGGTAAAACAACGTTATTGAATCACATTTTAAATAATCGCAACGGTCAACGTATTGCGGTCATTGTGAACGACATGAGTGAGGTTAATATTGATAAAGATTTAGTTGCAGATGGTGGGGGACTATCTAGGACTGATGAAAAGTTAGTCGAATTATCGAATGGTTGTATCTGTTGTACGTTGAGAGATGATTTACTTAAAGAAGTGGAGCGCTTGGTACAACGAGGCAATATTGATTACATCGTCATTGAATCTACAGGTATTTCTGAACCAGTGCCAGTCGCGCAAACATTCTCTTATATCGATGAGGAAATGGGTATTGATTTAACCTCAATATGTCGATTAGACACGATGGTAACAGTCGTCGATGCGAATCGCTTCATCAATGATATTAACTCCGAAGATTTATTAGTCGACCGTGATGAAGGTGCCGACCAAACCGACGAAAGAACCATTGCCGATTTACTAATCGATCAAGTAGAATTCTGTGATGTATTAGTCCTCAATAAAACAGATTTAGTAACAGAAGAAGAATTAGCTCGTTTGGAAAATGTTCTCAAGAAATTACAACCTGAAGCTAAATTAATCAAAACAACCAATTCACAAGTAGATTTAGCCGATGTATTAAACACAGGACGTTTTGACTTTGAAACAGCAAGTAACTCTGCCGGTTGGATTAAAGAACTCACAGAAGGCGGACATGCCACACATACACCTGAAACAGAAGAATACGGCATTAGTTCATTTGTGTACGCAAGAAGGTTGCCGTTTCACGCGAAACGTTTTAATACTTGGTTAGAGAATTTACCTGAAAATGTGGTAAGAACAAAAGGAATTGTGTGGCTAGCGCAATACAATGAAGTGGCATGTTTACTATCACAAGCAGGCTCATCATGTAATATTAGTCCCGTTACATATTGGGTAGCAGCCATGGCGCCTGACCAACGTGAACAAATACTCCGACAACGCCCAGATGTTGCCCAAACATGGGATATCGAATACGGCGATAGAAATACACAATTTGTAATTATTGGAACAGACCTAGACCGCGAGAAAATTGAACAAGAATTAGACCAATGCTTGATTAATAGTGAAGAAATCCAACAAGACTGGAACGACCTAGAAGATCCATACCAATGGAAGATTACCAAAGCTACAAATTAATATGATTTAGCATTAAAGTAGTAAAACAGTTTGAGATCCCACCCCTCGTCTCAAACTGTTTTTTGTACATTTTTGGCAGTAGTTGTCTGAAATGAAGATGCGTTCAAGCCTCACTTTCTTCATTTCTAGCCAACCTTGCCGGGGTGGGACGACGAAATCTTAGAAATTTCATTAGATTTCTGTCCCACTCCCCCACAGGCGTGTCGTAATCAATACTTTGCCGTATTCAATAGATGTAATAGTATAGCTTCATGTTAATACAATAATTTGAATTAAATTTGTATTCTAAAACATACTTACAATTAATTGGAGTATGGTTATTTTAGTTATTATTTCAATAAATTGTTTAATAGAGTACGAAATCTCATGAGTAGTTGAATAACATAAAATATTTTATTAATTTGTCTTAGTAAAGTTGAGCAACTCACATACAAGGTTTATTGTCATTGTTCAAAGTAAAATTCACATATCCTTACGTAGTATTGTTGGCGAGACTCCTGAGGAAATAGGATGAGCGTCGAGACCGAGGCTCGACCCATCCTCCTCGGAAAGCGAGCCAAACAATACGAAGTATTGGTATTAAAAGATATTAGACTAACTACTCGTGTATATACAAAATAAGAGCCAACAATACGAAATATTGGTATAAAACATATGCCCATTTAAAGTATTGATACTAATCAAAACGTAAAAGTAATTTGAATAAATAAATACATTAAAGTAATTTTTTATAAATTTATTGAATATTTCGAACAAATGAACAACAAAGTTTTGTATAATAGCTAGTAAATACACAATTAGGAGAAACAGGACACATGATGAAACACAAACTTACAATCAAAGAAAACATCTTTATTGGTTCTATGTTGTTTGGATTGTTCTTTGGAGCAGGAAACTTAATCTTCCCAATTCATCTTGGACAAACGGCTGGTTCCAACGTACTACTCGCCAATCTCGGCTTCTTAATCACCGCAATTGGACTACCATTCTTAGGTATCGTAGCCATTGGCGTATCCAAAACAAACGGCATATTCGAAATCTCTTCAAGAGTAAGTAAAATCTATGCCTACCTATTCACAATCGCATTATATCTCGTTATTGGACCATTCTTTGCCTTACCAAGACTTGCAACAACATCATATGAAATCGCATTTTCACCTTTCATATCACCAGGTACCGGTAAAGTGATACTTCCAATATTCAGTATTTTATTCTTCTTAGTCGCATGGTTCTTTTCAAAAAGACCTTCAAAAATATTAGATTACATAGGGAAATTCTTAAATCCCGTCTTCTTAGTATTACTAGGAATCGTTGTGCTATTAGCATTTATTCGACCAATGGGTGGCATTGGCAATGCGCCAGTTAGCCCAGACTATAGCAACAGCGTATTACTTAAAGGATTTATCGATGGTTATAACACGTTAGATGCCTTAGCGTCACTCGCATTCGGTGTTATTATCGTGACAACAATCAAGAAGCTCGGAATCACAAGACCGAACGATATTGCGAAAGAAACATTTAAATCAGGTACGATTAGTATCGTCGGCATGGGCATTATTTATACGCTATTAGCCGTAATGGGTACTATGAGTTTAGGTCATTTTAAAGTCAGTGAAAATGGTGGTATCGCACTTGCACAAATCGCTCAATACTACTTAGGCGATTACGGTATTATCATCTTGTCACTTATTATCATCGTGGCATGTTTAAAAACGGCAATCGGGTTGATTACAGCATTTTCAGAAACATTTACAGAACTCTTCCCGAAAATGAATTACCTATGGTTAGCTACTGGTGCCAGCGTATTAGCATGTATCTTCGCCAACGTCGGTTTAACAAAAATCATTATGTATTCAACACCAGTACTGATGTTCATCTATCCATTAGCAATCACGTTAATTTTATTAACACTTGCAAGTCCACTATTTAATCATTCAACAATCGTTTACCGCTTTACAACATTCTTTACAGTATTTGCGGCGTTCTTCGATGGAGTTAAAGCAAGTCCAGAATCTTTTGCGAAGACTGGATTCGCTCAATCATTAGTAGGATTTGCGGAAAAATATTTACCATTCTATACAATCGGTATGGGTTGGATTGTACCGGCAATTATTGGATTTATTATTGGTTTTATCGTATATAAAATGCGTTCTAACAAAACCACACAAACTAAATAATATGACTCATTGTAACGAGTAGCCTGAGACATAAAACTCTCAGACCAAAAGAAAAATGATAATTTCTATTGAACCAAGATAGAAATTATCATTTTTTATTTTTAAATTAAATTCTTATTGTGCTTAATGAATTATTGTAGCACGATATAAAACGTAATTATTACGATTTATATTAGACGAGGAGAATTTTAATGACTAAGAGTTATGAGGTTTGGTGGCAAAAAGGGCAAGAATCAGACGATGATATGGCTCGTGACCATCAAGAAGCATGGGAAAGAACAATCCAAATGTTAGATACAGAAGACATTAAAGATAAAAGAATTTTAGATTTTGGCTGTAATCAGGGAGGATTTTTACGCCAAATGTACGACACAGTACCTTTCGAAGAAGGCGTAGGAATTGATTTAGCACGCGCATCATTGAAGAAAGCTGAAGAATTAAAAGGAGAACGTCCACTTACATATGTATTAACAGATACACCACAAGACACTCACAAAACATTCCATACTGCAGTAAGTACATCGGTACTTTATTTAATCGAGGACTTACGCCAACACGCAAAAGATTTAAAAGCAGTATTACAAGCGAATGGTGTCTATTACGCCACATTTGCGGACCATACTGACAATCCAAGTCGCCAATTTATGAACGACACGATTAATCAATACGGCGCTACGCCATCACAAAATCACTCTCTCAAAGATATTGTAGATAGCTTTGTGGCAGAAGGCTTTGAAGTGGCAGTTATAAAAGAACCCGTTCCGGATGTTATTGATTTAACGCATTATAGTGATTTTTACTTATCACCGAATGACTATTTGCGCACCCTATTTGAGGAGTCATTTTTAATAAAAGCTAGAGTGAAAGAAGGCGTTAATTTATGAAGAAAAGATTATTAATAACGATGGCTGCAAGTGCGTCTATTATATTAGCGGGTTGTGGTAATGGCGATGACCAAAAAGATAATAAAGAAGTCAAAGTGTCATTACCGACCGAGGCTAAAGCGGATAAATTAGACGCCCAAGGTTACGATGCGGCAATGCCTTTCTACAGTGCGGTGTATGACGCTTTAGTAAGATACGACAAAGATAAAGGCATCAAAGCAGGATTAGCCGATAAGTGGTCGGTAGATGACTCAGGAAAAGTATATGAATTTCACTTGAAAAAGGATGTTAAATTCTCAGACGGGTCACCGTTAAACGCCAAAGCTGTGAAATTCTCTATCGATCGTGCGAAAGCTATGAACAAAGAGACAACGGTAGAGACATTGAAGAAATTAGATAAAGTGGTAGTTAAAGACGACCATACCGTACAAATTAAACTTAAATCGCCTTCAAATCAGGTGTTAAACGAGTTAACACAAGTGCGACCATTACGTATTATGAGCCCACACGCAGTTGAAGGGGAAAAAGTGAATGGTAAGTTTAAAAAAGCCATTGGTACAGGTGCATTTGTAGTAGATGAACAAGGTAAAGAGAAGACATCATTGAAACCGAATAAACACTTTAATAACGACCATCCTGTTAACTACAATTTAACGTTCCAAACAATTGAAGATGGCGATTCAAGAAACTCAGCCGTTCAAAGTGGCGAGGTAGATGTCTCAGGTGGCGCCTTAGGTATGTTATCAGAACAACAACTTAAACAAGATAAGAAGAATAAAGATTTAACAATTGAAGATAAACCAAGTACGGTAAGTCATTTTATGGCATTTAACCCTAATAATAAGACATTAAAAAATCACGCTGTACGAGAAGCTATTAGCAAGAGTATTGATACGTCACAATTATCTAGTACAGAGATGAAAGGATTATTCCAAAAGAACGTAGAATTTGTGACTAAGGATAACCAGGAAAAACATGTATTTGATAAGAAACAAGCAGAAGAATTATTAAAAGATGAAGGTTACAACAAAAATGACGATGGCATCTTCGAAAAAGATGGCAAACCATTATCATTGAATTTAACTATTCAAACGGCAGAATTTCCAAATTGGAAAGACAAAGCTGAAAAATTACAACGTCAGTTGAAACAAGTAGGTATTAAATTAAATATTAAAACGTTAGATGCTCAAACATATTACGATACGCTATGGACTAAAAAGGATTACGATCTTATTTTCTATAGAACGTATTCTGATGCGTTAATGCCGTACAATTTCATGAATTCAGTATATCGCAATATGGATGGCAAACCGGGTGTATTAGCTGATGATGAACAACTTACTAAGAAACTTGATGACTTCCCAACAAAAGTTTCAAAAGAAGAACAACAACAAGCGTTTGATGACATCTTCAAACACTTTAATAAACAATATTATGGCGTGCCGATCGCTTATCCAAACGAAACATTTGTCTTGAGTGATAAAGTGAAATCATTTAAATTCTCAGGACTTACTGACGCACCAATTGATTATAAAACATTGAAAGTTAACGAGTAGCCATGATCAAGCGAACGCTCAAACTACTTTTATATCTCATAATCAGTTCGTTTATCATCTTCGTGCTAGTAGAAAAGACGTCGGGTAATCCCGCAATACTCTATCTACAACGACATGGTTATACGACGATTACACAAGAGCATATGGAGTTGGCACAACATAAACTAGGACTAGGGCGTAATATGTTTCTAAGATATGTTGATTGGGTGGGTCATGCATTTACAGGCAATCTAGGTTATAGCTTTAGTACAAATGAACCAGTCGTTTCAATGATTATAGAATCGGTCGTTCCAACGCTCGTCTTAATCCTTGTTTCTGCGTGTATTATGTTGCCATTTGGCTATGTCATCGGCTATCTGATTGGTAATCATCCACATCGACATTATGCGAAGACGATTCGTGGCGTGGCTCAAGTGATGACCTCTATGCCTGAATATTGGTTGGCGATTCTATTAATTTATTATTTTGGTGTTAAATGGCAACTGGTACCTTTTGTGGGAAGCGACTCGTGGCAACACTTTTTACTACCGATTATCACCATTGTGATGATTGAAGGATGCCATGTGTTACTTATGACGGCACATTTGATCGAACGCACATTGGATAATGATGCCTACCAACTTGCGGTATTAAGACGCTTAAATTTGGTTGCGCGCATTCACGTTCAAATTAAAGAAATTTTTGCGCCATTAATGACCATTTCGTTTAATAGTATCATTCACTTGTTTGGTAAAGCAGTCATTTTAGAAGTGATCTTCAGTATGTCCGGTATAGGCAAATTATTGATTACAGCGATTAATCAACGTGATTATCCTTTAATTCAAGGCATCGTCGTCATGATTATAGTGTCGATTATGTTGATTAATTATATTGGCGATTTAATTATTTTGAAAAATGAACCAAGACTACGCCAACAAGCAACGCTACGTTCTAAGTATGGAAAGAGGAAATCGTTATGAGACAGCAATTAAAATATTATATTGTGGGTAGTCTAGCGGTCTGTATCTTATTATTGATGTATGGTTACACAAAAATACAAGGTTCAGACCTGTCCTCTCCTTTACAAGCACCTAGTTTAAAACATTTATTAGGGACTGACCAGCTAGGAAGGGACTTCTTTACTCGATTGTTTCTGGGGACAGGCGTAACACTCGGTTTAACGTTTACTGTAATTATAATTAGTGTCGCAATTGGGTTAACACTCGGTCTTATCGCTGGTATTGAACGAAAGTGGTTCGACCAATTGTTAATGTTTATCGCTGATATGTTACTAGCGATTCCGTCATTTATTATCGCTTTAGTCGCATTGAGCTTGGTTAGTAATTCAATGCTTGGCTTAATCTATTCACTGGCACTCGCGTGGATAGGACGTTACTTAAGATATTTTAGAAATTTAACGAGAGATATTCAGAAACGCCCTTTTATTACGTTTGCGGTATTGAGTGGTAATTCTAAAGTGAAGACGACACTTACGCATACGATTCCACACTTAACGAGTGATATTTTAGCGCTTATCACCGCTGATTTTGGCAAGATTATGCTTAGTATTTCAGGTCTAGCGTTTTTAGGTTTAGGTATTAAACCACCAACACCTGAGTTAGGAACCATCTTATTTGATGGGAAAAGTTATTTTAACGGCGCGCCGTGGCTCTTTTTCTTCCCAGGTCTATTGTTAGGAGGTTGTGCGTTATTATGTCAGATGATAAACAGAAAGCTAACACGTTAAATCCAATATTAGATGTCCAACAGCTAAGTGTCTTTGAACATCAACGCCAACTCCTACATAATCTCTCACTACAAGTTGTACCTGGCGCATTTCATTGCATTATAGGTGAAAGTGGGAGCGGTAAGTCATTATTTACTAGAACTATATTAGGAATGCGACGTTCCAATTTAACCTATCAAGGAACGGTTAATTTTGATTTAACTAAAACTGATGCCGTATTCCAAGATGTTCAAAGTAATATGTTTCAAAATGTGACCTTGGAAAAGCATTTTCAATATCTCCATGAAGTGTCTAATTCTGATTTAACATGGACAGAACAAAGAGATGAAATTATCGCCATGATGGAACGTCTCGGCTTAGCGCAAGGCAAGCAATTGCTAAAGCGATATCCATTTGAATTGAGTGGTGGCATGGCACAAAGAATCGCCTTCATTATGTCATTAATAAGACGCCCGGACTACTTAATTTTAGATGAACCGACAAGCGCTTTAGATGCTGATAATAATCATAAATTTATGGATTATTTAAATGAAGTCATGCGTAAAAATCAAATGACGATTATTTTTGTAACGCATGATTTAAATTTAGTGAAAGCTTACGCCACACATATAAGTATTATGAAAGATGGCAATATTATTGAAACTGGGGAGGCGACTAGAATTTTAGAACACCCTCGTCACGCCTATACTGAGAAATTAATTTCAATCGCTTCTAGGAGAATTCGCCATGCTTCAAGTTAAACATGTAAATAAATATATCGACCAACGACACATTTTAAACGATATTTCATTCGACATGACGCAACAATGTTTATTAATTTGTGGAGAAAGTGGTTGTGGTAAATCGACGCTCGCCCGAATTATTACAGGGTTAGACGATGAATACACAGGTCAGATTTATTTTGAAGATAAGTTAAAAGAACAAACGCCTTTAAAAACATGGATGCAACATATCCAATATGTCCCTCAATATCAAAAAGACACGTTAGATGGACGTAAAACAGTTCAATACACCTTAATGGAACCCTTAAAGAATTATAACTTTGAGAAAAGTAGTTACCAAACAAGAATTGATAGTGTACTTGAACGTTGTTTGTTACCTAAGGACATTTTAAAGCAGCGGGTAGAAACACTGAGTGGTGGGCAGTTCCAACGTCTTTGGATTGCCAAAGCCCTGCTTGTTGAACCGAAAGTTTTAATATTAGATGAGGCGACGACCAACTTAGACGTGATTAATGAAGAGCTTATTATTGAAATGTTAAAATCGCTGAAAGATACGCAGTTAATTATTATTTCGCACGATTCATACGTTTTAAATTACTTTGATGGGCAAATGTTGAATTTAAATAATTATTCACATGAGTAGGATGTAAATCTCAATGTATATTTTTAATTGTAGACTATTTAAATTAATTTTAAGGTTTAATAAATTAAAAATTAGGGGATATCGTACTACTTGAACCTTTAATGGGAATTTATAAAGTATAAGGTTGTAAATTTGAAAGGGGAATAATTGTATGAAAATCTACAAATTATATTACCAACATTACAAAGATATCGTTGATGACAATGTATTAAAAGTATTTGTTTTAGCTAACAATGAAGATGAAGTAAAACAATTTGCGAAAAAAGCAGCTTATGCGATTGAAAAAATTGAAGAAGTTAGCCAAGAAGAATATGAAGAAGAAAGAAAAAATGACAATAGTTTTGGCCTTGAACACGCTGATAAATACTTAGACTAAGTCAATATTCTTGAAATCTAGCGCCTTACTGTAAAGTGAGGCGCTATTTTAAATAAGAATAAAAGGGGGAGAAGAATGATGGCACGAGATTTTAGCCATGTAGAGGTGCCTAAGCACTTTCAATATAAAAGTGGCCATACTATTCTAAAACAAAGTTATGATTTTATCTGTGATAATCGTATTTATTTTAATGAAACAGTGTATCGTGATTTAACGCAACATTCTTATCGTTTATACGTGGATGTGTTGTCGCCTATCGGACAATATGGTTTGGGATTAGATTTTAATGATGTAGATGCCATTTATAAGCAACACATTGAACCTAAATTACATCACCAATTGCTCAACGACACTTTGCCTAATATGAATACAACGGCAGAAAATATCGCCATGTGGATTTGGGATACTTTTGAGCAACATCTACCTAAAGATACTTCGATGTATAACTTAGAGTTATTTGAGACGGAACGACATGGGGTAAGTCTAAATCGTACGCTTATGAATAAGTAAGCGTAAATTATAAGTAAAACGATATAATATAGTAATTAAAATATTGATATACTTAGAGAAAAGGAGGGATTAAATGTTCTTAGCATGGAATGAGATTAAACGTAACAAATTGAAATTTGGTTTGATTATTGGAATTCTAGTCTTAATCAGTTATTTACTGTTTTTATTATCTGGCCTAGCTAACGGTTTAATTAATATGAATACAGAAGGCATTAAAAAGTGGAAAGCTGATGCGATTGTTTTAAATAAAGATGCGAACCAAACGGTACAACAATCTGTATTTAAGACTTCTAAAGCACAAGATACTTTTAAAGAGACGGCACCATTGAAACAAATGGGAGTCATTGCCTCAAATCAAGATAGTGAAGAAAATGCCTTACTCTTTGGCGTAGATGCGAAGTCATTTTTAATACCTAAAATAGTAGACGGCAAGACATTTAGTAAAGATAACGACGTCGTTATCGATCAAACTTTAAAAGATAAAGGATTTAAAGTAGGCGATACATTAAAATTATCACAGTCTGATGAAAAGTTACATATTGTAGGTGTCTCAGAAAGTGCTAAATATAATGCTTCACCTGTTATTTTTACTAATAATAAGACAATTGCCAAGGTTAATCCGGTATTAGGAAAAGATAAAACTAACGCAATCGTTGTTCGAGATAAAGAGTGGAAAGATAAAAAAGTTGATAGTGACTTAGAGGTTGTTGGTATGGATGCCTTTGTAGAAAACTTACCTGGCTATAAACCACAAAATCTAACAATGAACTTTATGATTACATTCTTATTTGTCATTTCAGCGACAGTTATCGGTGTCTTCTTATATGTCATTACCTTGCAGAAAAAGAATTTATTCGGTGTGTTAAAAGCGCAAGGATTTACTAATGGCTTTCTTATGAAGATGGTGTTAGCACAGACCTTTATTCTCGCATTCATTGGTACACTTATAGGGTTGATTCTGACGCTACTTACTAGTCTTGTATTACCAGAAGCTGTACCCGTTCAATTTAACATCGGTACATTGCTAATCTTTGGGCTTGTACTCATTCTGACATCACTTGTCGGTAGTTTATTCTCAGTATTATCAATTCGCAAGATAGATCCACTTAAGGCAATAGGATAGGAGGTGCCACAATGTTAAAATTTGAGAATGTAACCAAAGAATTCCAAGACGGAAATCGTATTATTGAAGCGGTTAAATCGACTTCTTTAAGTTTTGAAAAAGGTGAACTAATAGCCATTGTCGGCCCTTCAGGTTCCGGGAAAAGTACGTTCCTTACGATGGCCGGGGCATTACAAACGCCGACATCTGGAGAGATATTTATCAACGAGAAGAATATTTCTAAACTTAGCCAAAAACAGTTGGCCAACATGAGAATGAAAGAAATTGGATTTATATTACAAGCAACTAATTTAGTGCCGTTCTTAACAATCAAACAACAATTTCATTTATTGAAAAGCTATAAAAAAGACGTGTTAAGTAGCGAAGAATATACTAAACTGCTTGAAGATTTAGGCTTAAAAGACTTAGAAAATAAATTACCTTCAGAAGTGTCTGGAGGACAAAAACAACGTGTCGCGATTGCGAAAGCGATTTATACACAACCTTCTATTATTTTAGCCGATGAGCCTACTGCTTCATTAGATACTGAAAATGCGATGGCAGTTATGGAAATTTTAAAAGAACAATCTAAACAACGTGATAAAACATGTATTATTGTGACTCACGATGAGCGATTAACACAGTTTTGCGACAAAGTCTTTCATATGGAAGACGGTCATTTAACTGAAAAATAGAGACTAAATAAATCCCCTGTACCACATCACACTCTTAGTGATTGTACAGGGGATTCGTCTATTTATAATGAATTTATTCACTTTCCATTTGTACTTCTGCTTTTTCAGATTCTTTTTTATATCGTTGATACATAAGTAATAATACGGCTCCCCAAACGGGTGCGAATAGTACCGCATAACGTGTACTACTACTAATTAATAAAATGATAAAGATAAATGCAAAGAAGACAAGTATAGCATATGCCATATATTTACCACCTGGCATTTTGAACTTGCTTTCTTTATGTAATTTAGGATTTCTTTTCACAAAACCTAAATATGCAAAGATAATACATGTCCAAATCATAATATTTAATACCGTTGAGAAAGTAGTTATTTGAACGAATACTTTTGTCGCATCTTTGAAAATTGCGTTAAGTATAACTGAGATACTAAGTAATCCGCATGTTACTAAGATGGCGTAGTAAGGCACACCATGTTTATTTGTTTTATGGAAGAATGGCGGTCCTTGTTTACGACCTGCTAAACCGAATAGTGTACGGCTATTCGCAAAGATTCCACTATTACATGATGATGCTGCCGCAGTTAACACTACAAAGTTAATGATACCTGCTGCGAACGGAATACCGACTAACCCGAATAACTTAACGTATGGACTTTCTTCAGGATTTAATTTATCCCATGGTACCACTGACATAATCACGGCTAAAGAACCGATATAGAAAATTAAAATTCGGAATGGCACGTTATTAATCGCTTGAGGAATCGTTTTATGTGGGTTCTTCGTTTCCCCAGCAGTAATACCAATAAGCTCGATACCTATAAATGAGAAAATAGCCATTTGGAATGACATGAAGAAACCTGATGCTCCGTTAGGGAAGAAGCCTCCATTTCCCCAAATATTATCGACGCTTGCTGGTCCGTAAGGTGTCTTCATCGCAAAGACAATCATCACGATACCAACTACGATTAAAGCTAAGATCGTCGTTACTTTAATAATAGATAACCAGAATTCAAGTTCTCCAAATAATTTGGCACTGAACAGGTTCATTGTCACTAATACAATAATTGTAAAAGCAGCTGTAATCCAGTTTGGCATTGCTGGATACCAATATTCGACATATTTAGCGACGGCTGTAACTTCAGCCATGCCTGAAATAATCCAGGTTAACCAATAGGTCCAACCGACCATAAACCCTGCCATGGGTCCTATATGATGGTGGGCAATATCACCAAATGATTTAAACCCTAAGTTTGATAGTAAAATTTCGCCCATTGCGCGCATAAACATAAATAATACGAAACCAACGATGATATATGTAAGTAATATCGAAGGCCCTGCTAAATGAACTGAAGCGCCGGCGCCTAGGAAAAGTCCAGTACCGATTGCGCCGCCAATCGCAATAAGTTGTATATGCCTATTGCTTAATTCTCTTTGCAGTTTGTCTGCCATAATTTTCTTCCCCTTCGTGAGTATATATCTGACTGAAAATTATGACTGAAATACGTATACTCTTCGTTATATCATAAATAATTATTCTAAGTTTTGAATTATTTATTTTGACAAAATTTATAATACCCCATTTAATTGTTTTTAATCATGAATTAATTAATCCGATGACATTAATCGAGAATAAATTTAATTATTTTCATAAGTATAAGACCAATCTTTATCTTTTAAACGATGTTCTATCGCTTCAATACGTTTAGTAATAAGCGCTTGTTCAGACTTTAAAACTTCTAAATGAGTTTCTAGAATGTCGGGCACGGTTGTCTGATTAGAAGAAAGTTGATGCATGTATTGCTTAATTTCTTTAAGCGGCATATTGAGCAATGTGAAGCATTGGATGAGGCTAATAAGTTCAATATCTTTCTCGGTATAAATACGTTTATTATTGGCATCACGTTGGATATTAGTTAATATGTCGTGCTTTTCATAGTAACGTAGTTTGCTTTTAGAAATCTTGCAACGCTCGGAAACATCTTGGATATAATAGGTAGTCATGTAAGCAAATCCTTTCTCTTAAACTATGGTTTAACTGGTAATCTATTCTACATAAAATAAAGCTAGAGATAAACGAAAATATTAAAATGAGAAAGTAGGCTTAAAGATGAATGATTTTAATGAAATATTAGAAGGTCGTAAATCTGTAAAAGGGTTTGACCCAGATTATAAAATTCCACATGAAGAAATGAATGAAATGATTGCGAAAGCGACGAAAGCACCGTCTTCAGTTAACATGCAACCATGGCGCTTTGTAGTTGTTGAAAGTGATGAAGCGAAAGCAAAATTACGTCCATTAATCCAATTTAATACGAATCAAAATGATACCTCTTCAGCAATGATTGTCATCTTCGGAGACTTACAATGTTACGAAGAAGGCGAATATATCTATGAACAAGCCGTGAAACATGGCCATATGCCTCAAGAAGTGAAAGACCAAATGTTGCCAATCGTATTAGAGAATTATAAACAACGCACACGTCAATCGATGAGCGACATTGTCAAAATAGATAGCAGTCTTGCCGCAATGCAGTTGATGCTAGTTGCTAAACAACACGGTTATGATACTAATCCAATTGGTGGCTTTGAACAAGAAGAGATTGGTAAAGCGTTTGGTTATGACTTAGATCGCTACGTCCCTGTCATGATTATTGCAATTGGTAAGCAAGCTAAAGAAGCACATACGTCATTTAGAATGCCAGTTGAACGCGTCGTAGATTATCAATAAACACGCGCTACGCTTTAATTTTGCTTAACAACTAATGCGATATATTAAATAGGGTATAAATAATAGACCAATTTTTGGAAAAGGGTGAAATGGTATGACAAATAATCAATTAGAAACACTTACATTAGTAGGAAAAGGAATATATGAAACTTCTACTTCTGTACTTCCGTTCGATCGTAGATATCTAATGAAATCTTTCATTTTAGAACGTCCAGAAGGGAATGTAGTGATTTACCATTCTCCAGGTCTTAACCAAGCTAAAGACGATATCAATGCATTAGGCGGTGCGACGCGCGTATTAATGAACCATGACCATGAATCACTAGGTGGTAAGCCAGCCATAGACTTACCATTCTGGATTCACCAAGATGATGCGAAAGCCATTAGCAACACAGTTAAAGTAGACGGTTATTTTAAACAACGTGAAAAGCTAGCTGATGATCTCGAAGTGATTCCGACGCCTGGTCATACACCTGGAACGACAATGTTCTTGTGGGATAATGGTGAACATCGCTATTTATTTACAGGCGACTTCCTATGCGTTGAGGAGGGTGAATGGCGCACCGTAATTTTAGGTTCAAGCGATAGAGAAGCGTCTCTTCAAAGTTTAGAACTGATTCGCGATTTAGATTTTGACGCAATTGTGCCGTGGGTCGCTATTAAAGATGAACCTTCCGTCTTTTTTGCTGAAAATGAGGCCGACAAACGCCAACGCATTCAAGCGATTATTGATCGTGTACGAGATGGTGCTAATACTTAAAACGGACAGCACAATATTGAGGGGGGGTTAGTACAAATGAATCGTGGAATTAATCATATTGGTCTAACAGTACCAGACATGGAAGAAGCGACAGACTTTTTCAAACAAGGTCTTAATGGCAAGATTGCTTACGATAGTCAGAAGAAGTCTGATGAGCCACGTGGCGGTGACTATGGCGAGCACGTACTTGGTTTGGAAAAGGGCGCAGCTATTATTCATAAACGTATGATGGTCTTTGGCAATGGATCAAATATTGAAATGTTCGAGTTTGAAAATGCGCATCAAGGTTCCTCTCAATCATTACAAGACATTGGCTTTACGCATATCTCGTTCTACATAGAAGCCGAAGACTTTGAACGCGTATTACAACAAGTAACCGAAGCGGGTGGTCAGCCTATCTCTGAACCTCATGCGAACACTAAGTATGAGGATACAGAAGGTAATCAAACTGTCTATGTGAAAAGTCCATGGGGTAGCTTGATAGAACTACAAACCATTCCAAACGGTTATTACTATCCGGAAGACAGTGAAGCCCAAGTGTTTGTGCCAAAACAGACGGATATTTAAATGCTAAATAACTACAAATTAACAACAATATTACACATTTGTTATATTAATAAAGTTTATATTTTATTATCTCAAAATACGGTATACTTCCATTAATAAGATCTTCCAATGAGTACGCAGTAAATTAAGGGACAGCGATACTTCATATTAATTAATGGGAATATCTTTGTGAAAATGGGGTAATTAGTTAAGGGCATATTTTACATAATATGTCAAATGAAATATAAGGGAGTCATGCTCATGATTGATATACAAGTACAAAAAACACAATTAATCGAAGTTATTGAAGACATCATTCAGGATAAAGTGAAAGTTAAAAATAGCGATGCATGCGAAGTATTAGCTACAGAAATTGTCAACGGGTTAGAAGAGTTAAACAGTGAAGAAACTCAAGCCAACAACCTACTTGGACTTAATAGCGAATTGCGTCATGAAGTGAATAATCCAAGTATCGCTAAAAAATTAATTTTAACTGCGAATGAAGACTCGCGTAACAACAAAGAAGCAAATAAAGATATGATTAGTAATTAGTGAGAGGAGTGGCCTAATCACTTGTTAACGATCAATTTAATAAACAATCAAGGGTTGGAAATAAGCACCTCCTATTGGAAGAAGTTTGAATATTCTTTCAATAGGAGGTGCTTAAGTTTCACAAGAAATAAAAAATATCCTTACATGATTGTAGATGAGAATCACGTAAGGACATTTTAGTAGCGGAGGGAGAAGGATTTGAACCAACGCGAGCACGAAGCTCCTACCAACCATAAATGGTTGGCCTCTTAAGCCAGGCTTGAGTACCCCTCCATATATTTAGTTATTATTTTTAACAACAAAATATATATTACTACAAAACCTTTTCAATGTAAACTATAATTTTATTGCATATAAATTTTTTGCATAAACGATATTAATTTAATCATAAGCTAGAGTGTGATGGGACATTAATAAAGCGTATACGGTATCTAAATGTGGTGTCTGAATATCATGTTCTTTCGCTTTACGGTAGATAAAGCCTTGAATAGCTTCGACTTCTAAAGGTTGTTGGTTAATTACATCATAATACATACTTGTGCCCATATGATCTGGGTAGCCTGCGTAAATCGTCATTATTTCGTCGATGATTGTGTCAGGGAAGTCGATGTCTTCCGCTTGAGCAACTTCACGACCTTCATTTAATAACGCTCTACATAACGTTTCGACTTCTTTAATTTTTAGAATTTGAGCCGTATTTTTACCGAGTGCAGTAATTGAGTTAATGCCTAAGTTGACTAGTAGTTTATACCATATTTTTTCTTCGATATTGTTCTCTAGGACTATTTCGATTTTTGTATGATCAAATAGTTGTTTCAACTTCGCAGTGCGTGCATCTTGTTGAAGGTGTAAACGATAGTCACGAAAATGTACTACTTTATTGTCTGATTTCTGAGCACTAATATAAACGACGGCTTGATAAATATGTTTGAATGGTAAGTGAGATAGTAAGCCATAACCATTTTGCGCTAAAATAAATATCGTTTCATGATGACTAAGGCGATGAAGTTTTGGAATTAAATCTTTAAGTTGATGGGTTTTTACGGCGATAATGATAGTGTCAAATGGCGTGTCCATCTCATCGATGTTGTACGCTTGAACTGTTTGATTGGCGGGCGCAATATGCATCTCTTTGGTAGAGCGACCGAGTAAGGTTACATCGGTTAATGTTTGTTGAAGTTCATAGGCAATGGTCGTACCAACTGCCCCTGGACCGATAATAGCAATTCGCATTTAAAACTTTCCTTTCTAAGCATTCTTAAATATAATTATACGTATTATTATCAAACTTTTGATATAGGAGTTAAATTAAAAATGAAAAATTTAGCAAAATTAGTGGAAATGAAGCAAAGCCAAACGAAGATTTCGATGATTACAGCTTATGACTTTCCGAGTGCAAAACAAGCACAAGAAGCAAATATTGATATGATTTTAGTTGGTGACTCTCTTGGCATGACGGTATTAGGCTATGAAACGACAACACAAGTAACGTTAGATGATATGATTCATCATGGTCAAGCCGTGAGACGTGGCGCAAATGATACTTTCGTCGTTGTGGATTTACCGATTGGCGCTGTAGGTGTCAGTATTGAACATGATTTACGCAATGCGCTGACATTATACCAACAAACAAATGCCAATGCGTTGAAAGCAGAAGGTGCTCATTTAGTTGATTTCATTAAAAAATCAACACAAATCGGTATTCCTATCGTGGCTCATTTAGGACTAATGCCACAAAGCGTTGGTGTAATGGGCTATCGTTTACAAGCAGGCACAAAAGATGCTGCACAACAATTAATTCAAGATGCACACGCGGTTCAAGAAGCTGGCGCAGTGGCGTTAGTGTTAGAAGCTATTCCTAGCGACTTAGCTGGCTTAATTAGTAGTCAATTAGATATTCCTGTCATTGGTATTGGCGCAGGTAAAGACACTGATGGCCAAGTGTTGGTTTATCACGATATGTTAAATTATGGCGTAGATCGTCAGGCTAAATTTGTAAAACAATTTGCTGATTTTTCAATTGGTGTCGATGGAATTAAACAATATGACGAAGAAGTGAAGGCTGGGACTTTTCCATCTGAAGCACACACATATAAGAAAAAGATTTTAGACGAGGTAAATGGCAATGACACAAATCATTAAAACTGTGGCAGAGATGCAACGTATCACACATGATTTAAAACGTTCTGGGCAAACAATCGGTTTCGTACCAACGATGGGCGCATTACATGAAGGACATTTAAGCATGATGCGTCGTTCAGTTGAAGAGAACGATGTAACGGTAATCAGTGTCTTCGTTAACCCATTACAATTTGGACCTAACGAAGATTTTGATGCTTACCCACGTCAGATCGACCAAGATGTAGCCTTAGTGGAAGACATCAACGTAGATTACGTCTTTCATCCAGACGTTGACGAGATGTATCCGAACGAATTAAGCGTGACATTGAAGGTGGGACGTCTAGCTACCGTCTTAGAAGGCGCGCAACGTCCAGGACACTTCGATGGCGTGGTCACAGTAGTAAATAAATTATTTAATATTGTACGTCCTGATAAAGCTTATTTTGGGAAAAAGGATGCCCAACAGCTCGCGATTATTGAAAAAATGGTCGAAGATTTCAACCACCCTATCGACATTGTAGGCATCGATATTGTACGTGAAGCAGACGGCTTAGCACGTAGTTCACGTAACGTCTATTTAACGGCAGAAGAACGTCAAGAAGCAGTTCATTTAAGCAAAAGTTTAAATATCGCGAAGTCGCTCTATGCAGATGGTGAAAGACGTAGTAATATCATAGTCGGTGCGATTAAAACGTATTTAACAGAACATACAAGTGGTCATATCGATGAAGTCGCTGTCTATAGTTATCCTGATTTAGAAGCTGTTTCGGAGATTGAGGGTCAAATTTTTATTTCGTTAGCAGTGAAATTCTCGAAAGCGCGTTTAATAGATAATATTATTTTAGGAAGTGGAAGTAAGTAATGATTAGAACAATGATGAACGGTAAGATTCATAGAGCTCATGTGACTGAATCTAACTTAAATTATGTAGGTAGTATCACAATCGATGCTGATATTTTAGATGCGGTTGATATTTTACCGAATGAAAAGGTAGCCATCGTTAACAATAACAATGGCGCACGTTTTGAAACATATGTTATTGCAGGCGAAAGAGGTAGCGGCAAAATATGTCTTAATGGTGCAGCGTCACGTTTAGTAGAAGTCGATGATGTTGTGATTATTATGACATATGTACAAGTAGATGAACGTGAATTGATTGACCATGCGCCAAAAGTAGCAGTGATGAATGAAAAGAATGAAATCATTCAAATGATTCATGAAAAAGAAAATACGATTATCCGATAATTGGATAATCATTTGGATTCTAGAATATAAATTTTAAAATAATAGCGTAGAGATATTCATGATTGAATCATCTCTATGCTTCTTTTATATCAATACTTCGTATTGTATGGCTCGCATTTCCTAGGGGGGGAGTGGGACAGAAATCTAATGTAATTTCTAAGATTTCGTAGTCCCACCCCGGCAAGGTTGACTAGAATTGAAGAAAGTGAGGCTTGAACGCATCTTCATTTCAGACAACTACTGCCAGGTCGAGCCTCGGTCTCGACACTCATCCTATTCCCTCAGGAGTCTCGCCAACAATACTCCGTATTACATTTTATTGTGTATTACTCTAGATATAGTATTTACAAAGTATCTTTTTATAAATAGAATAAAAGATAATAAATTTATTTTAAAAATCCATTCTATATAAGGAGTAATGATGAAGAAACTTTTATGGTTAAGTAGTGTGCTTTTACTATTGTTAGCAGCTTGTGGTACAAACGATGCTTCAAAAGATAAGAATTCTAAATCTAACACAGAAAATAAACAAACTAGCACTCAACGGTCTAATAATAAAGATAAAAAGCTAGAAAAAGAGATAGCTAAACTCTCTGAAAAAGAAAGACTAGCGCTTGTTTTTTGTGTGGAGGATGTCGACCAATATACATTAACTAAAAATGAAATTCTAACAGGGATATATGAATATAAAATGCCTACTGGAAAACGTAATTACAATTTAGTTGATTTTACGTTAGTGAAATATACAGACAAGGTTGAAAATGCGCCTAAAAATATGCACTTCTATACTGTTTATCCTAATAAAGGGAATTTCACAACTATCGTTGGAGTAAATAAAGATAAAATCTTTGTTGGCCGTGATCAAGCGACTGAAGCGACGTATAAAGCATTTTTAGAAAAAGGGAAAGAAATCGATTTAAAAGAAGTATATAAACGTAACAAAGACAATAAAGCGATGTCTGAGTTAGTTAGCAAAATCAATATCTCAGATAAATTGCCAGGCACTAAGGAAGAAAGAGAAAATCCTATTTCTGATAAAAATTTAGAAAAATCGGTTAGTGTTGGTACACAATATCGTAATCAAGTTTACAAGTTAATCTCTAACTTTGATGATGTTCAAGTAGGTAAAACAGGTTATTTATGGGACAATGTTAAAAATACGAATCATAAAGGGGATTGGAAAGTAAACTATCGTAATAATGATGGTGAAATCTTAGGTACGTATGTTATGGAAGATGGTAAGATGTCTAAGTTAGATGATAAAGGTAAAGTCATTAAAACAGAAAAATAGTTTGGCTATAAATAAAACAGCTATATCAAAATATAGACGTAAAAGTGATGTCTTCAATTAAAAATCACCTTTACGTCTTTTTTATATTTTCTTTGGTATCCAATACTGTGTATTGTTTGGCTCGCGTTCTTAGGGGGGGAGCGAGACAGAAATCTAATGTAATTTCTAAGATTTCGTAGTCCCGCCCCGGCAAGGTTGACTAGAAATGAAGAAAGTGAGGCTTGAACGCATCTTCATTTCAGACAACTACTGCCAAAATTAATTCATCCTATTCCCTCAAGAGTCTCGCCAACAATACTTCGTTAGTTACATGTAATTTTTACATTAAAGAATTAAGATACTTCGCATAATTAGATAATTATTATTAAACCAAATTTAATTAGTGAGTTTCCTTTTTATATTAATGTTTCAATTTCATATAGTTTTTATTTTTAATAAATTTTGTATGTGAAAAGGGTTTCAATGTGATTTCAGTATGATACGATGAAAGAAAGTCGGATAAAGGAGTTATTATATATGAACCCTAAAGTAACGTTTGGAGAAGCCTTTAAATTATTTTGGAAGAATTATTTTAATTTCCGTGGACGTTCGAGACGTAGTGAGTATTGGTGGATACAACTTTGGCATCTTATCTTTTTCTTGCCAGCAATATTTATATACCTTATTTCATTAATAGTAGTGATTTTAGCAGTTTCAGTCCATGTAGAAAACGGTGGAGTAGTGGGTATTTTAGGAATCATGTGCGCTGGTTTATATCTTCTACTATATGCGTTAGTGATCATTATCCCACAACTTGCGTTAAGTGTAAGACGTTTCCATGATACGGGTAGAACAATGTTTGTGCCGGTATTACTCGTGGCCTTAGCTATTTTTACGAATGTTTTCCAATTCGTATGGGAAATTAATGACCCAGATTTAGAAAATGGATGGCTGTTACTAGCTCTTACTATATTTAATATTATTGTATGCATTATCTCTATTTATCAAATCGTCATTACTTGTCTCAATAGTAAAGTTGAGAAAAATAAATATGGCATAAGTCCAAAATTCAAAAATCTCCCTGAACATAGCGTTCAAGAAGAGAGACATTCAAACTAAATTTATTATTCTAAAAATCAAGCTCCGTTTGACCTTACACGTGTCAATCGGAGCTTATTTGTTATTCAAAGTAAATGTTTCATGTAAAACATTGTGTTATTAATCTTTAACTTGTTGCTTTGCACGGTTGTAAATCTTGTCTGGGAAGCGGGTAATACGCAATAATTCAATCGCGTTACGTGTATTGGCTTTGCCTTCTTTAATCTTATAATCAAAGTGGATTTCATGATGTTCGATTGTTTCATTAAAATGATAATTGAGATAATTTGGTTTCAATAGTTCAGATAACTCAATATCATGGGTAGCAGCGATGACACTATATTGCGGTAACTCATGTAAGTACGTTAATACCGATTCTGACGCTGCAATACGTTCAGTCGTGTTCGTTCCTTTAAAGATTTCATCGATAAAACAATATACCGGCGTTCCCGTTCCAATATCAAATAGGCGACGTATTAATTTAAGTTCGGCCATAAAGTAGCTATCGCCTGATAGCACGTCATCGGCATTTGCCATAGACGTATAGACTAAACCGGGTTGATAACTAAACTCGTCGGCTGTAACTGTATTGATAGTTTGTGCAAGTATTAGGTTAATTGCTACCGCCTTCATAAATGTGGACTTTCCTGATGCATTTGAACCGGTTAATAGAATATTGTGGTTAATGTCCAGGTCGTTTGGCACTGCATTTTCCAATAAAGGGTGAACTAGGTTAGTGAATGAGACGCTTTGGTTCTTGGAAAAGGCAGTCGGCTCACAGTAAGTGTCTAGGGTGCGACGGTACATGGCGAGTGAATAGTGATTGTCTAGGGTGCTAACGTAATCGTAGCAGGCTAGGACTTCGTCTTGATACTGATAATATGTATGTTGGATGGTATGGAAGAGGAAGTAGTCTACCATAAAGGCCATCTTGAGTAACATGACGAATGCGCCCCCAATGTCTTGATCGCCTGCTGTACCGAGTAAGCCACTAAAGAAGCGTGCACCTTTAAAGTGATTGAAGTTAGTAGCGACATCGGGTGTGCCGTCAATTTGGTCGAGATGATACCCTTCTTTAAGTACGTTGGCGGTATAGAAGAGTGACTTTAAATCTTGGTCATAGGTACGTTTTAATGTGCCTGATAAGATGATGTTAAGGAGTACGGCAAATACTGTGATAAGTGTTCCTACTGAAGGTGAAAATAATAGCACAATCAGTCCAATAAATGGTAAGAATGGACACAGCATAAATAGATTTTGGCGTTTAATTGGTTTGAGTTGATCAGGGAAGATAGGATAAACTACTTTGCCTATCGATGCGAGACGATAAGAGACGTTCACGCGAAAATCTTGGTCGTTATTGAAACGGTCAATCAGTTCATGTTGATCGGCTTTAAACATTTGGCGTAAAGTCGCGTACCAACGCATTTCTCCGATTGCAGTGAAGTTGAAGTTGCTACGATGAAAGACTTCTTCAAGATTAAGGTCGGACCACGTTTTATCGTCAACCACTTTAGAATATCGGTCGCGATAGAGCTCGAATTGATAGTTAAAGCGTGAATTCGGGCGAATAAAGCTTTCTAAAGGCCGTTTATTCTGCCATAATGTATGAATTTGGTTGATTAATTTTCTTTTATTTGAAAATGAAATCGCAAAATTCACAATCAGTCCTAGGATGATAATTCCAATTACGAGAAGTGCATAAGTCTGATAGATAGTCATATTGAACTCCTTGGAAAATTTAATATTTTCTATAATTATTTCATACTCAGAAAGAATATACAAAAGTGCTTAAAGGCGACGATATAGCTTCTTAAAATTAAGCGTTGGAGTGCAATTAGGGTAGATTGTGAACAGTTGAGCATTCACATTAACCATTTGAGAATAAAAAATCTTTTTTTGAACGACATTTGGTATTATAGGAAAGGTATTTATAGAGGAAGTTGACGCATACCTATCCCTAAATATGTATTTAAATAACTTACACCCAATAAAATTGTTAATTGAACACATCGCGCAGTCTTACTTCCTCTTTAGAGAGCGGCTACAGAAATTTATTTCTGGTCCGTTCTCTTTTTTTGAGTCATTTTAGTTTGCCTGGCTAACTAAAAATGCTAACATTTTATAATGTAATTAGTTTTAAAGGAGTATTATGTATGGAGAATAGTCAAATGAGTATAGCGAAACGGAATACGATTGTGCTAATTATGCTCATTAGTGCCTTCGTAGCTATGTTAAATCAAACAATACTTAATACAGCATTACCGGCTATTATTAGTGGCTTAGGTATATCAGAATCAACAGCGCAATGGTTGATCACAGGCTTTATGCTTGTGAACGGGATCATGATTCCATTAACCGCCTTCTTAATGGATAAATATCCGACGCGTAAGCTTTACATCTTCTCAATGGCTGCCTTCCTTATCGGCTCTATTCTAGCGGCCGTATCTCCAGGATTTGGCATCTTAATGGTCGCGCGTGTCGTTCAAGCGGTCGGTGCAGGTATCCTATTACCGCTTATGCAATTTACAGTCTTTACACTATTTCCAGTTGAAAAAAGAGGCTTTGCGATGGGACTTACCGGTATCGTCGCACAATCGGCTCCAGCTATTGGACCTACATTAACAGGGTTATTAATCGACTTCTATAGTTGGAGAATGCCATTTTACATCGTGGCAACCATCGCCATCATCGTCTTTGTCATAGGTTATTTCTTCGTGGAAAATAGTAATCAAACGAAACCTGCCGTCTTAGATAAACGCTCTGTGGTTTATTCTACTTTCGGGTTTGGCTTAATCCTCTTTGCGTTTAGTAGTGTGAGTACGTTTGGCATTACATCGCCTGTCGTTATTTTAAGCTTTATTGTCGGCATGTTAATTGTAGTTATCTTTTCAATGCGTCAACTGAAGGTGAATCACCCGTTATTAAATATCCGAGTGTTTAGTAACCGTACATTCACATTATCTGCGGTGGCATCTATGTTAGTGTTCATCGGTATTGTAGGACCTGCCTTATTAATACCTATGTATGTTCAAACTGGTTTAGGTTTATCGGCTGTGTTATCTGGTTTAGTCATTTTACCTGGCGCCGTATTTAACGCCTTTATTTCGGTTTATACTGGTAAGATTTTTGATAAATATGGTATACGTGTATTAGCTATTCCAGGTTTTATCTTACTAATTATAATGACAGTCCTACACATCTTCTTAACGGCAGATACACCGTTTTGGTATGTGGTAACGATTTACGCTATTCGTATGTTCTCAGTTGGTTTACTTATGATGCCACTGAATACGGTAGGTTTGAATGCGTTAGACAATAAAGACATTTCACACGGCACAGCAATTATGAATTCAGCACGCATAATTGCCGGCGCAATGGGTACTGCTATTAGTATGACAATCCTAGCTATTGTAGCGAAACAATACACAACTTCTGCACATAGTGGTCTTTCAAAAGAGGCCATTATGAGAGAATCAACGGTACATGGGGTAGATGCAGCCTTTATCTTCACGACGATTTTAATTGTTATCGCATTTATTCTTACTTTATTCATCAAAGACAATACGAACCACGACAAGGCTTAAATGGTATGTAATCTTAATTTTGAAAGGAAGTACAAATTATGAACAATGTATATTCAGAACAAGAAAAAGTCCAATTGTTAGCAGATATTGTTGAAATGAACACCGTCAATGATAACGAAATAGAAGTTGCGAACTATCTCAAAGATTTATTTGAAAAACATGGAATCAATGCGAAAATTGATGAAATTGAAGGACAACGTGTAAATTTAGTTGCTTCAATTGGAGAGGGTCATCCCGTTGTAGGTATTTCAGGTCATATGGACGTTGTATCTGAAGGGGATCCAAATGATTGGACATACCCTCCATTTGAACTTACTGAAAAAGATGGCATGTTATACGGACGTGGAACATCAGATATGAAAGCTGGATTAATGGGCTTAGCGATTACAATGATTGAGCTTAAAGAAAATGATGCTTTACCTAAAGGAACAATTAAATTTATGGCTACGGCTGGTGAAGAAAAAGAACAATTAGGATCAGCTCAATTATATAAAAAAGGTTATATGGATGACGTAGATGCCTTAATTATTGCTGAACCTTCTGAACAAAATATTGTGTTTGCGCATAAAGGCTCAATGGATTATAAAATTACATCTAAAGGTCAAGCAGCACATAGTTCTGTGCCTGTTATTGGTAAAAATGCGATTAAGCCATTAATCGATTTTATTCAAAATATCGATGAGGAATATGAGCGTATTTCTCAAGAACTAAAATGTGAAAAACTTGATTTCTCAGACGTGATTGAACGTTTTAGTACAACATTACTTAAAGATAGCGGTTTAGATGAGGAAGAAGTTAGACGTGTAGTTTCTGGTCTAGTGATTAGTAATACAATCTTACATGGTGGTAATCAAGTCAATTCAGTACCTGATGTAGCGACGGCTGAATTCAATATTAGAACTGTACCAGAATACGATAACGAGATGGTTAAAGAATTATTTACAAAATATCTAGAAGAGATTAATAAACAGGGCGGTAACTTAGAAGAAGATATCTATTTAGATTTAGATCCAGTACTTACAACTGGTGATAATGACTTAATTAGAGTAGGTCAACAAGTGGCTAAAAATGTATTTGGACAAGATGTTCTTGCATCACCAACTGTAGGTGTAACGGATGCTTCTAACTTATTACGTGATAAAGATGAGCATTTCTCATTCTTAATGTTTGGTCCTGGTACTGTACCTCACCAAGTTGATGAGCATGTGGATAAAGATAAATATCTTAAATTTATCGATTATTATACAGAATTAATCACAACATATTTAAATAAGGCTGAGTAGTGTTTTACTGCGTATTGTTTGGCTCGCTTTCTTAAGAGGGGAGCGGAACAGAAATCTAATGTAATTTCTAAGATTTCGTAGTCCCGCCCCGGCAAGGTTGACTAGAGATGAAGAAAGTCCAGATTGGACGCATCTTCATCTCAGTCAACTACTGCCAAACTTAGCTACTGAGTCCATTTTTTAAGGAGTCTCGCCGACAATACTTCGTATAATAATTAATTCTTATACTTGAAAGTATAGAATACTCACTAGTGTTTTTTAAAATAGTATATGTAGGATAAATCAATAATTATAGGCTTAAAGGTGAAATTACATCATCTTTAAGCCTTTTTATTAATACTTCGTATTGTTGGTTCCCCTAGGAGTCTCGCCAACAATACTACGTTAGTTACATGTAATTTTATAATAAAACACTTAAAAATAAGATGTTTTCTCATATTTAATAAAGCATTCAGGTATGAAGTTATGTTCTATCTTTATAAAACTGGATGATGTGATTTAATACTTCGTCTTCGTGTGTGATTTGTAGCCAATGTCCGGCGTCTTGAACAACGTGGTAGTCAAAGTGATTTGAGACATAGTGCCAAGAAGCGGCCATTTGATCGACTGTTAACGCCGGATCTTTCTCACCAATTAAACCTAGCGTTGGAACATTAACAACGCCAAAGCCTCGCATTAACATCATATAATTACGACGATACCAATTTAACGCTGCTGTTAAGCGGTTTGGACGTGACAAACGACGCTTCCAATTATCATGCAGTGTGCCACTTTCATCCATAAATTCTAACATTTTGTAGTCGAAGGCAGAGAGTACTTTTTCCGCTACATTTTTAATTAGGAAAAGTGGGACATACATACCTTTTAACATTTGTGATACGCCACCGTAGCGAAGATAACCATTAGGATGGCCTACACTCATAGCCACATAACTTTTTATAATAGTTGGATAGTCATGTGTAAAGAGCCAACCTAAAAATGCACCCCCAATCATGACCTATAACATGTGCTTGTTTGACACCTAATTGTGTTAACAAGTTAAATAAGTCTTTCGAAGATGAGTGTATATCGAAGTTGTCAGGAATATCTGTATCGCCATAACCTTTTAAATCTGGGGCGATAACTCTATAACCTTGTTCAACTAATTTAGGTATAAAGTTAAACCATAATTCTTTTGAATCTGGAATGCCATGTAATAATAAAACGACTGGCTTATCTTTATTACCTTCATCCACATAAGCATAGTTGATACCATCTATATTAATATATTGTGTCGTAAGCATACGCTACCTCCTTTAATCATCTAATATTAGTTATACCCTATCTAAGTATAATCAATTGAATACTAAAAAAGGAAATTTGCGTCAGGGAAGACTGACGTTTGTCTGAAGTGAGTACGAGGGATGTCTAATAAACGTTGATATATCAATGTTAGAGTGTCTCGAAAATTTAGTTTTGATTTTGAGTCCCATTACACTCAAGAAGCCTCAACAGCATGTTAATTATTTAGCTATGGCTTTTAATTTTCCTAAATAAAGGGTAGAAACATACGTAAACAAAAGATAATTATGAGGAGGACTAACCATGGACGTAAGATTTCCAATTGGCGAATTTCAACCACCAGAGAATCCAACATTAGTAGATGTAAAACAATGGATGAGTGAAATTGAAGTATATATCAATCATTTAAAAGAAACGGTAACTGATTTAAATGAGGCACAACTTAAAAAACAATATCGAGAAGGTAGTTGGACGGTCAATCAACTAGTCCACCATATTGCAGATTCTCAAATTAACTTATATGAACGTTTGAAAATGGCATTAACATCAGACGGCGTAACGGCATTCATGTTCGATCAAACACGTTGGGTCGAATTGCCGGATTCATTCTTACCTGTCGATATTTCAGTCAATATTTTAGAAGGTTTAAATAAACGTATCGTAGAAATGGGTAATCACGTAACTAATGAAGATTTATCACGCAAGATTACATTATCAGATGGATCTGATGTGACAGTTGCTGAATTATTGAAGAAACTATCATGGCATGAACGTCATCATTTAGAACATATTAAAATCGCATTATCAAACTAATTCTACCTATTTCTACAACTTAAGAATGAAATTCTCAGATGGCGAGACTTTATAATAAGATAAATCGCTCAACCCTGTTATAATCAACCATTATTAAGAAGAAAGATAGGGGATGACATTTTATGAAAGAGCAAGTTTTAGTTACAGGAGGCACAGGCTTCCTGGGATTACGTATTATTTCGGAGCTATTAAAACAAGATTATAAAGTACGCGCTACCTTACGTTCGGTGGCAAAACAAGAAACGGTATTAGAAACGTTAACTAAGAATGGTATCGCTACAGAGAATTTATCCTTTGTAGAAGCTGATTTATCGAGAGATGACAATTGGGCAGAAGCAATGAAAGATTGTACGTACGTGATGAGTGTTGCGTCACCTGTAGTGATGGGTAGCGTAAGCACAGAAGACGAAGCTTCCATCAATAAACAAGCAGTCGAAGGCATTCAACGTATTTTAAGAATTGCGGAAAAATCTGACGTTAAACGTGTGGTCATGACGGCAAACTTTGGTGCAGTCGGCTTCAGTAATAAAGATAAATCAAGTGTTACTACTGAAAAAGATTGGACAAACCCAAATGAACCAGGTCTCTCAGTTTATGAAAAATCTAAACTCATTGCTGAACAAGCAGCGTGGAACTTTGTCGATGCGACAGAACATGATTTAGAATTAGCCACTATTAACCCAGTAGCCATTCTAGGGCCATCATTAAATCAACACATGTCACTAAGTTTCCAATTTGTGGAAAATATTGCGAACGGTAAAATGAAACGTATTCCAAATATTCCAATGAATATCGTGGATGTACGTGACGTGGCTACATTACATGTGTTAGCTATGCAAACACCTGAGGCAGCAGGTAAACGTTTCATCGCGACGGCTGACGGACAAATTTCAATGCCAGAAATTGCGCAATTAATTAAAAAAGAACGTCCAGAAGTTGCGGATAAAGTCTCAACTAAAAAAGTACCTGATTTTGCAATTAAACTAGGTGCGAAATTTAATAGTGAAGCGCGTGAAGGTAAGCTCTTACTTGAAATGAATAGAAACGTGAGTAACCAACAAGCACGTAATGTGTTAGGTTGGAAACCTATGTTCACTCAAGAAGAAGCCATCCTAGCTTCCGTTGATAGTATGAAAGCTTACGACATCTTAAAATAGAATCATTCCCAATATAATATCAAACACCTTTATCTCATTGATGTAATTCGTGGATAAAGGTGTTTTTTTACTTTAAAAATTTAAAGAATGCAAAAGTTTCTCTTGTTTCATGAAATTTTCATGTGCTAGGATATATCTATGATAACGTTTTCATAAAAATAAAGTGAGGTGAGACGATGAATAATACAGACATTAAACGCTACATAGAAGAAGGGCATTTAACTGTAGGAATCGAGTTTGGCTCTACGCGTATTAAAGCCATCGCGATTGATGACCAATGTCAGACGCTCGCTACAGGCTCTTTCGAATGGGAGAATAGCTACGAAAATGGCTATTGGACATATTCTATGAATGACGCGTGGGTAGGCATTCAAAAAAGTTATGGTGCTATGACTCAAGCGTTAAAAGATAAATACGATGTAACAGTAACGCAACTGGCATCATTAGGTATTAGTGGTATGATGCATGGTTATTTACCGTTCGATGAGAAAGATGATTTACTTGTACCATTCAGAACGTGGCGTAATAACAATGCCAACCAAGCGGCCGAAATCTTGCGTGAAGACTTTCAAGTCAATATTCCTGAACGTTGGAGTATCGCGCAACTTTACCAATCAGCGATAGATCAAGAAGCACATGTCGATAAAGTAAGTTACATGACAACGCTTGCGGGATACATCCATTGGTACTTAACTGACGAGAAAGTTCTTGGTGTAGGTGACGCTTCAGGCATGTTCCCAATCGATATCGAAACACAAGATTATCGCCAAGATATTATTCAACGTTTTAACAAGCTCTTCTCTGAAAAGGGGCACACCCAAGATATTCGAGATATCTTACCTAAAGTCGTCGTAGCAGGTGAGTATGCGGGACGTCTAACAGAAACAGGTGCTAAGTTAGTCGATCCAAATGGTGAACTACAAGCAGGTTGTCCACTTTGTGCGCCAGAAGCCGATGCAGCAACTGGTATGGTTGCGACAAATAGTGTGGCACCAAGAACAGGTAATGTCTCAGCAGGTACAAGTATCTTTTCAATGATTGTTCTTGAACAACCGATTAAATATGTGTATCCAGAAGTAGACATTGTAACTACACCAGATGGTTATGAAGTAGCCATGATTCACGCTAACAATTGTACGTCAGATATTAATGCTTGGGTCGATTTATTCGGCGAAGTATTAGATACGATGGGCGTGAAATACGACAAAGGTGAACTTTTTACAAAATTATTTGAAAGCGCTTTAAAAGGTGACAAAGATTTAGGTAAATTATTATCATTTGGCTATATTTCAGGTGAATTTATTACAGATGTTCAACATGGTTATCCAATGTTAGTGCGTTCAGTAGATAGTAACTTTAACTTAGCTAACTTAATGAAAACACATATTTATAGTGCGTTCAGTACATTAAAAATTGGTATCGACTTATTGAAAGAAAAAGAAAATATTCAAATTGATTCCATGTTCGGTCATGGAGGCATTTTCAAAACAGAAAAAGTTGCTCAATCGTTCCTAGCAGCTTCACTTCACAGTCCAGTGCGTGTCATGCAAACGGCAAGTGAAGGTGGCGCTTGGGGTATCGCAGTGTTAGCTCGATATATGATTGAAGAAGATTCAACAAACTTAGCGACATATCTTAATGATTTCGCCTTCAAAGGTACAGAATCGACAACAATTGAGCCAACTGAGGAAGAAATTGAAAGTTTCGAAGCTTATACAGAACGTTTCAAACAAGGCATTCCACTTGAACGCCTTGCACATGAGCAGTTTAAGACAGAAGAATAATAAGCATTACACTAAACAAAGGTAGAAAGTGGGATTACGGTGTCTAATGATATACAAAAACAAGATCGTCAGTTTTTAGGATTACCTATGGTGTTAATTTGGGGTTATATCGCTGTAGCAATCTTTATGACGGGCGATGGATTTGAACAAGCATTTTTATCTAAATATATTGGCAGTCTTGGCTTCACTCAGTCAGAGGCTGGTAGAGTATTAGCAGTTTATGGCTTAGTTGTAGCCGTTGCATCATGGATGTCAGGTGTGTTGGCAGAGATATTTAGTCCACGTCGCGTAATGACATTCGCATTTATTATCTGGATTATCTTCCATGTAGGTTTCTTAACGTTAGGCTTAGCGCAACAAAACTATGCCATGATGTTAATCATGTATGGTATTCGTGGCTTTGCATATCCAATGTTTATTTACAGTTTCGTAGTATGGATTACATATTCATCACCTAGTTACAAACTTGCCTCTGCAATGGGTTGGTTCTGGGCGATGTATTCAATTGGTATTGGTGTATTAGGTTCATATTTACCAAGTTTCTCAATTCCAGTTATCGGCGAAATGGGAACATTATGGTTCTCACTTGTCTTTATCGTAATTGGTGGACTTATGGCGATGTTCCTAGTGAAAGATAAAAAAGGCGAAGACGTTGAAGCAAAACGTATGTCTAAAAAAGAAATCTTTAGCGAATTTGGTCGTGGTATTACAATTCTAGGCAACAAACAAGTTGCAGTGGCTTTCGTAGTACGTATTATCAACCAATTATCTCTATTTGGTTTAGTAGCCTTCTTACCACGTGTGTTTACCGAAGATTTCGGTTTCACAACATCTGAATGGTTACGTGTATGGGGTCTTATGTACGCTGTAACAATCTTTACAAACTTATTCTGGGGTATCGTTGGTGACAAGATTGGTTGGGTACGCCAAGTCCGTTGGTTCGGTTGTATTGGTATGGCCATTTCAACATTGGCCTTCTATTACCTACCAGCGTGGAGTGGTCCAAACTTCTTCGTTACAACATTAATCGCCTTAATGTTAGGTTTCGCGGTAGCAGCATTCGTACCAATGTCAGCGATCTTCCCAACATTAGTACCAGAACATAAAGGTGCGGCAGTATCAATTCATAACTTAGCAGCTGGCTTAAGTAACTTTATTGGGCCATCAATTGCGTCAATCACATTGGTATTTGCCACAGCAGAAGTAACAATCTGGGTATACGCAATCATCTACGTTATTGGCTTTATCTTAACGTTCTTTATGAAAGTGCAACAACCAACAAAACAAGTACATACAAATTAAAAGGGTGAGAGAAAAATGACAAACATTATTGATCAATTTAGAGTAAATGGAAAAGTAGCAATCGTAACAGGAGGCGCAATGGGTCTTGGTAAAGCAATGGCTGAAGCATTAGCACAAGCTGGTTCAGATATCGTTATTGCAGATATTAAATTAGACTTAGCGCAAGAAACTGCATCTGAAATTGCGGGAAAAGAAGGCGTAAAAACAACAGCATTAAAAGTAGACGTTACAAATCCTGATGACGTTAACAAAATGGTTCAAGACGTTGTTAATGAATATGGCAAAGTTGATATTTTAGTTAACAATGCTGGTATGACAATTAACGAAAAAGCTGAAGACGTTTCTTATGAAAATTGGTTAAAAGTTATCAACTTGAACTTAAACGGTGTGTTCTTAGTAGCACAATCAGTAGGTCGTCAAATGATTAAACAAGGTTATGGTTCAATTATCAATACTTCTTCAATGTCAGGTTTAATTGCCAATAAACCTCAAGAACAAGCGTCTTACAATGCTTCTAAAGCAGGCGTAATTATGTTAACGAAAAGTTTAGCAATGGAATGGTCTAAATATGGTATTAAAGTAAATACTATTGCGCCAGGATATATGAAAACAGCGTTAACTAAACCAATGTTTGATACAGGCGGCGAAATGATTGATTACTGGATGGGTGCAACTCCAATGGGTCGTCCAGGTATGCCTGAAGAATTAGGCGGTATCGTAGTTTACCTAGCTTCTGATGCTTCATCATTCGCACAAGGTAGTGTCTTCACTATCGACGGTGGTTACACTGCATTATAATGCCTCGTACACTATTACGATAAATACTATTATTTGAATATATAAATAACAAAGCCATCTCTACCGATTAACGTTGGAGATGGCTTTTTAATAACTAATTTTCTATATGAAGTTATGGGATGGGTGTAGGTTGGGTAGACTGTAGTTAGACACTTTGAACGGAGGAATCATTATGAAACGCGCTAAAGAACTCGAAAAGACGCTAAAGTCCTTAGATGGACAGAAATATGGTGCTTATAAAAAAACTAAAGGTACCTATGCCTTTGATCAATTTCGTCTTGCGATAGACCATGTCCAAGTCGATCCTTTCGCACCACCTTCCAAAATGCAACTCTTCATTGAGCGTTCTACTACACAACTTCCGAACGACTTATTAGATACGAAAGACAAACGTCTAGCCGTAGCTGACTTTTTAACGCGTACATTTAATCAACAAGCGCAACGTTTTAATCATAGTGTTAAAGGTTCAGGCAAAAACGGTAAAATCTTTATCGACCACTGTGGCCAAGAGATATTAGAACGTACGGCTGTAGTAATTCATGATAAAGAGATTGAAGTTAACATTGAAGTGGGTATGCCAGCTGCAGGGCGTAAGATTCTTGGAAAAGCAGCTGCCCATACGTTGATTCAAGGTTTACCACAAATCGTTGACCAAGCGCTAATGTATCAACATATTAACCAAGAGGCATTACGCAAACAAGTTGAGTTAAAACTAGATCAAACGTATATTAGAGAACAACTTCAACAACAAAACTTAGTTGCCTTTGTAGCCAATGATTCAGTTTTACCACGTAAAAGTGGTGTCTCAGATGAACCTATGAAAGGCGCTATTAAATTTACAAGTCCTAAGAAATTCGAAATGACATTTAACTTACCAAGTGGTCAGGCAGTCACAGGGATGTCTATTCCAGAAGGTATTACGCTCATCGTAGGTGGCGGATATCACGGTAAATCAACGTTACTAGAAGCGTTAGAACGTGGCGTCTATAACCATGTACTTAATGACGGACGTGAGTTTGTATTAACACGCGAAGATGCAATGAAGATACGTGCCGAAGATGGCCGTAGTATTCAAAACGTGAACATCCAACCGTTTATTGATAATCTGCCTGGTAAAAAAGATACGACACGCTTTTTAACTGAAAATGCGAGTGGTAGTACATCTCAAGCTACAAATGTCATGGAAGCGTTGGAAGCTCAAACATCGTTATTACTTATCGACGAAGATACGTCTGCGACAAACTTTATGATTCGTGACGGACGTATGCAAAAGCTTATCGCTCCTGATAAAGAACCAATTACGCCATTCTCTAGTAAAGTGAAGCCACTGTATGATGATTATAAGGTTTCAACAATCTTAATCGTAGGTGGTTCTGGTGACTATTTCGATGTCGCTGATCAAGTATTAATGATGGATGAATATCACTTGAAAGATGTGACAGACGATGCTAAAGCTATTGCCAATACGGATGATTATAAGCGCACGACCGAGTCAAACGACCATTTTGGTGCTATTCCATCTCGTGTGCCTTTAGGTAATTCATTTTCCAAAAAGGGGAAAGATGATCGTTTGAAAGCGAAAGGTCTGCATACGATTACGTATGGTAAAGAAGGTATCGATATTTCTGGTTTGGAACAATTAGTTGATGCTAGCCAAACGAATGCCTTAACGGTCATGATAGATTACTTTAGACATCATGCGATAGATGGCCACACTAGCTTGATTGAAGCGACGAACCAAATGTATGAATTGATTGAAAAAGATGGACTTGGTGCGATATCAAACTTTAACGGACACCCAGGCAATTTAGCCCTACCACGTAAACAAGAATTTATCGGCACATTAAATCGCTATCGAGGATTAAAAGTGAAGTAGAAAGTAAAAGGTAATTCCTATCGAATACTCGATAAGAATTACCTTTTTTAAATTATTGTAGGGGGACTACGAAATCTTTGAAATCACATTAGATTTCTCTCATTGTTTTTCTTACTTATTTCAAAATTTAAATATACATACGGAGTATTGTGGCGAGACTCTTGAAGAATCAGGGCTAGGCTAAGACCATGGCTTAGCCAGACCCCTTAAGAAAGCGAGCCAAACAATACGGAGCTTTATGTTTCTGAAGGACGCTCTTCAAAGAGACGCAAGAAAAATTCCATAGAAAACTCCTGTTCTTGAGCCTTCCCATTATATGTAGGTACATCTTCTCTAATTAACGTACTTAATCCTTGAATATCATCTATTCCATAATCTTCCACAAAACCATATTGGCCTTCTTTAACATACAATTTAACCTTCCCTTTAAATTGCACTTCACGATTCAATAATCGCTCACGATCAAGATAATATTTTTTAGGTAGTTTAATCCATATATGGTCAAAATGGTATCCAGCGATAACCACTTCTTTAAGTAGCATCGTGGCCGGATTTGGGGCGTTAGTATATTTAAGTCGGCGTTTAATCGCAATGTTCTCTACTCGTCCGACTACGTTTACTGTTTTATTTCGAAAAGGCTGTAAGTCCATACGCGACATAGCTTCACCTTCTTTAAACAATTATTATAAAAAGTGTATCATAATTATGAGAAATTTTTAAATTTTCGATATATTTTACATCTTTACTTGAAAAGTTGGCCTTGTGACGCCCACATTTTCCAAAGAATTAAGTTAAAGCTAGGAGAAACGGATTGATAGATTATCGCATAAGGCGGGTATATACTTATGATATTAATTCTAAAAAGGGGTGGATGAATGTGACAACATTAGACGTATTCAATCCAGCAACAAATGAAGTTATCAAAACATTAGACTATACAGATGAAGCGACGGCCAAACAACAAATTGAAAAGGCGCATGAAGCATTTAAATCTTGGAGAGAAGTAGATGCTCATGAACGTGCGCAAAAGTTATCACAATGGTTCGACTTAATCAATGAACATAAAGACGAGCTTGCAGAATTGATTACTAAAGAAGGTGGCAAACCGTTAGCAGAGGCACAAGGAGAAGTGGATTATGCTAATTCTTATGTGTCATGGTATGCGGAAGAGGCTAAACGTATTTACGGACGTACGATTCCGGCAAATACACCTGATAAAAATATCATCGTGAAGAAATTCCCAGTAGGTGTAGTAGGTGCAATTACGCCATGGAACTTCCCAGCAGCAATGATTACACGTAAAATTGCGCCCGCACTCGCAGCAGGTTGTACGATTGTTTGTAAACCAGCGACGCAAACACCATTAACAACGATTCGCTTAATCGAATTAGCTCATGAAGCGGGTATTCCTAAAGATGCTGTTCAATATGTAGTTATGTCAGGTAAAGACGCTGGCGAATTATTTACGACACATCCTCAAATACAGAAAGTTACATTTACTGGTTCAACAAACGTAGGTAAACAATTAATTGCCCAAGCTGCAGATTCCGTTAAAAATGTCACAATGGAACTTGGTGGATTAGCACCACTTATCGTTCATAATGACGCAGATATTGAGTATGCGGTCGATCAAACGATTGCGTCTAAATTCCGTAATGCAGGCCAAACGTGTATTTGCGCTAACCGTGTTTATGTTCATAAAGACGTTGAACAAGAGTTTGTGAACCAACTTACGCAAAAAGTGCACGACTTAAAAGTAGGAAATGGCATGGACGATAATGTCACTATTGGACCATTAATTAATGAAGACGGTGTGAAAAAAGTAGTCAATCAACTTAAAGATGCCGTAAACAAAGGGGCTAAATTGTCACGTTCATTAGATGAAGCCCAAGAAATAGGTGGCAATTTCTTAAAACCTGTCGTGGTATCAGGAGCGACTCAAGATATGTTAGCTATGCAAGAAGAAACTTTCGGCCCAATCGTACCGGTAGCGACATATTCAGATTTAGACGATGCGATTCAAATGGCTAATGATACACAATTTGGCTTAGCTGCGTACTTCTTCACAAATGATTACCGTACTGGCTTCCATTTATACAATGCACTTGATTATGGTGTGATTGGTTGGAACGACGGTGGACCATCAGCTGCACATGCGCCATTCGGTGGTATGAAAGAAAGTGGTTATGGACGTGAAGGTGGTACAGAAGGTATCGAGCCTTACTTAGAAACTAAATATCTTTCTATTGGTGGGAGCGGGAGCAAGACAGGGAGCAAGACAGAAATCTAGGGAGTGGGACAGAAATCTAATGTAATTTCAAAGATTTCGTCGTCCCACCCCGGCAAAGTTGACTAAGAATGAAGAAAGTGAGGCTCGAACGCATCTTCATTTCAGACAACTACTGCCAAAACTTATCCCTTCAAAATACTTCGTTCAATATAAGGTTTTATATAAGAGAATGGCATTTCTATTTATTAAAAATAGAGTGCCATTTTCTTTATTGTTCATTAGTTATTTTAGATAGTAAAAAGGCTTGTAACTACCGCAATGATAGGAATCGTTACGGTTTGTTTATATTTTAAAAAGTAAGATTATTTTTACACTAAAAATTATTGTTAAAACATTCTTTCTGTTTAAAATTACTACTCAAATTTATATGAAATCGTTTACATAAATACTTTTAAATGGAAAAATATAGAGTAGATACATAAACTTAGGAGGATGTTAACAATGAGTGAAACGATTCCAGAGAAAATGAATATTGCGTTAATGAATGAACCATATGATATTGAAATTAAAGAAAGAGACGTACCTTCAATCGGACCTAAAGATGTCTTAGTTAAAGTGATGGCAGTAGGCGTATGTGGCTCAGACGTACACTATTATGCACACGGACGTGTAGGCGAATTCGTAGTTGAAAAACCAATCGTCTTAGGTCACGAATGTGCAGGTATGGTAGCTAAAATTGGGGAAGAAGTAACAGATTTCAAAGTTGGAGATCGTGTAGCTATCGAACCAGGTGAACCATGTCGTGAATGCGAATATTGTAAATCAGGAAAATATAACCTATGTCCACATATGGAATTTATGGCAACACCTCCATATGATGGCGCATTCTGTCAGTATGTTAGCCATCCGGCAGACTTCCTATATCATATTCCTGATACAGTAACGTATGAACAAGCAACATTAATCGAACCATTCTCAGTAGGGTTACAAGCATGTAAACGTGCTGATATTAAACCAGGATCAACTGTAGTTATTATGGGAATGGGCCCTGTAGGCTTAATGGCTGTTGTTGCTGCTAAAGCTTACGGTGCTACAAACATCATCGTTTCTGACTTAGAAGAAAATCGTCTAGAAGAAGCGAAACGTTTAGGCGCTACAACAACAATTAATATTAAAAATGACGATGTAGTCGAACGCATTAATGAAATTACAGATGGCCAAGGCGTAAACTATGCGATTGAAACAGCAGGTAACCCAATTGCCTTAAGAAGTGCGTTAAACTCATTAAAAGATGGTGGTACATTAGCAATTGTCGGCTTACCACAAGAAGACATGAACGAAATTAACGTACCATTTATCGCTAACCATGAAATTAATATCGTCGGCGTGTTCAGATATGCGAATACGTACCCACAAGGTGTACAAATCTTAAGCACAACTGACGCAGACTTAGACTCAATGTTCACACACCAATTTGAACTTGAAGATACAAAACAAGCTATGGAACTGACACGTACAAGTAAAGGCGATGCCTTGAAAGTTATGGTTTATCCAAACGGTTTCTTAGATAAATAGATATGGATATAAACGACCCCTCACTATTGTTGTAGTGAGGGGTTTTAATGTGTATTTGAATATCATTTTTTATACTAAATAATAACGCATTATCCTACTAAACTTTATTTTTTAAATAATTTAAACGGCAATACTCTTAATAAGATTTTTCCATTGTGGTTATGCTTGTCAGTAGCTACCTTTGCGATAGATTGAGCAGCTTCATTCACACTACGCATGTAGAAACCTTTCATATTTTTATTTAAGTCAGTTGTCACGCCACCTGGCATAACACCGAAGATCTCGACAGGTATATTATTTTTCTTGAAGTCTCTAGCAAATAACTTAATCATCGCATTTAACGGTGCTTTCGTAGCAATATAACTAAATGGATGGAAGAAGACACTAGGTTTAAGCGGAATAGTTAAATTCACGATTCTACCTTTGTTACGCGCTAAAATTGGCGTAAAGGTCTTAATCATTTCAAAATTATCAAAGAAATTCACATCAGCGAGCGCTTTTAATTCTTCCACGTCAACATCTAATGCTGACGCATCCATATTACCAGAAATACCTGCATTATTAATTAATAATTTTACATCTGGATGATTAGCTTTAATGTCATCAGCAACTGCATGGATGGTATTAGTATCAGTTAAATCAATTTTAATCCATTCCGCAGTAATACCTTGTTGTTGGAGTGCTTCAACCGCTGCCGTGCCTCTTTGTTCATTTCTAGCGCCTAATAAGATTGTCCAACCCTTACCACCTAATTGCTTAGCAGTTTCAAAGCCAATCCCTTTATTTGCCCCAGTAATCAAAACTTTCTGTCCCATAGCCATCTCTCCCTTTTAATTATGGAAATTATATACACCTACATTAGCATATAAATAGTTATAGATTGAAAGATTAGCGCTTTGAAAAGTAGACAAGTAGTCTATCTTAATTAAAATGATTTAGATAAATAATTATTGCCCGTTAGAATAAAATGATACTTAGTGATACGATTGTTATAAAAGGAGTGCTTTTTTATGAAACTATCTTGGATAGCTTGGTGGATTGTTAGCTTATTTTGGATAATTACATTTATAGCAATGTCTGTGTTTATATGGATAAGAGATGTAGATGCTTCGGGAATAACTCAAACGTTTGAAGCTAAACTAGCAGCATTTATAGTTCTAGCCATTTTTTATATTATACCGTTAGTTATACAACTTATTTGGATGATTATTAATATAGTAGTAGCACAAAGGAAAGCGCCTACCGATGCACTTAAATGAATAGATTGATTTGAAAATTCTCATGTGTTCTTAATCCTTGTCATGCGACTGTTCTTGTTCTCTAAAAATATTTCTTCCTACATATTTATGTTTAAAAAGTTTTTAAACGTAAATACTATTACTGTAAGGAAAAATGATAAGAATTCTCATTCGGAGGGATTTTTAATTATGACTATAGAAATCAAAACAAATGGTGTAACAGTAAACGTACCTGAAACAGTAGAATCAGCCGTAGCGTTAGAATATTCATTTGGCGAAGCATTGGGAAAACTTAACATTAATATTACAGGTATTGCAGACGATAACGATAAACATAATATCGATGCTTCAATTAGAGACCGTATTAGTAACTACGTATCAGTAGGTACACGTTTAGAACCAGATACTGAAGCAATTAAAAAAGCAGAACCACAATTAATCTTAGCGGATAAAAGTAGACACGAAAAAATCTTTGATGAATTAAACCAAATTGCACCAACTGTCTTATTAGATAGCTTTGATGCAAACTATGAACAAAGTGTTGAAACATTCAAACAAGTTGCTGAAATCGTATCTGAAGAAGATAAAGGTAATGAACTTGTAAAAGAGCACAATCAAAAAGTAGAAGATTTAAGTAAAGATGTAACGCTTGATAAAGATAAAACAACTATCGCAGCTGTTCCTACAAGCGAAGGCTTATACGTGCATGCTTCTGATTCTTATGTAGGCCAATTCTTAAGTAAAGTTGGCTTTAATAGTTCACTTTCTAAAGATGATGAAAGCAAGTTACCAGGCTATATGGGCGCTGACTACTTAAAAGTAGAAGCAGACAAACTTGCCGACTTTAACCCTGAACGTATTGTAGTAATGGTTGACGACGATAATCAAAAAGACTATGACAACTTAAAAGAATCTGATGCTTGGAAACAAGTTGAAGCGGTTAAACATAATCGTGTACACGAAGTTAATCGTGAACGTTGGGCTAAATATCGTGGCCTTATCGCATCAGAATTAATCTTAGAAGATTTAACAAAAGTTGAAGAATAATAATATTGTTCATTCCCCAAATTGAACATTAATGTAAAGGTAGCGGAGCTTCGCAATAGTGAAGCTTTAGCTACCTTTTTTGTTGATTTTTAGTTTCCGTAACCCGCGTTTGAAATAATATGTGAAGAATGACTGACGATGGATGCCATGTTTATTAGTCTCAAATATGAAGGTTGTGTGAGATTTTGTAAGCAATGGCTGTATTTTTTGTACGGCCAGTTTATTGTTGCGAACCATAGGTTTGATAACTTTAGTGTGTTTCATGCCTTCGCGGCCGCCAACGTACCAATAGATCTTCTTATTAGATAGGGCGGGACTGCCTTTTCCAAAAAGAGAGAAAATGTCAGGGTACCACATGGATGGTGATAGGATAATGTAGTTGCCGAATTGGTCGGGCATGGTGAGGAGGGCGTAGAGTGTGAGTAAGCCTCCGTATGATGCGCCGGCGATGGTAAGGTCGGCGTTGTTTGGTGAGATGCGGTAGTGGTGTCTAAGGTGTGGGATGAGCTCGGTTGTGAGCCAAGTCAGATAGTTATCTGCGCCACCGCCGTTTGGATTGCGTACCGTCGGCCAAGGTGTGTAGTCGTGAGCACGGTCAATAGGTTCAATGCCGATGAAGATGACGTCGTGGCGTTGAATTGATTTGAATAAGCTGTCGCCGTCTTGAGTGAGGACTGCTGGGTAGTGGCGAGTAGGATTTTTTGAGTAGGAACGTGGTAGTTGAATGATAATGGCATGGTCTTGAAAGGTGAAGGTATAGGTATTTTTCATAAAATTACTCCTTTTTTAAAAATTATATAGTAATTGGTGGAGAATTTGCTATAATTAATTTTGATAATCGTTATCAATTATACATAAAGGGGTTGTATTTATGAAGAAACTTTTACCTATATTATTATGTTTAGCGTTATTATTAGTTGCATGTAGTAACGGTAACGACAATAGTAAGAGTGACAGTAATAAATCTGATGATCAACAAAGTTCAACAAAATCATTTACTACGGATGGTAAGAAAGTTAAAGTACCTAAAGATCCTAAGCGTATTGTTGTATTACATCCAACGTTTGTTGGTGCGTTAGTGAAATTTGGACATAAACCAGTAGCGGTGCCTGATTTTGTGGATCAAAATAAAACATTAAAAGACGCGACGAAAGGGATCGACCGTCTTGATAATACGAATGTAGAACAAGTAACGAAGCAGAAACCTGATTTAATTATCACTACTGCTGAAGATAAAAACATCAAGAAATTACAAAAAATTGCACCAACTGTAGCGTTTAATATGACAGAAATTGATTATAAAGATGCGACAAAACAAATTGGTGAATTAGTAGGAGAGAAAAAACAAGCTGATAAATGGGTTAAAGATTGGGAGAAACAATTAGCGAAAGATAAGAAAGCTTTATCTCCATTTATTGATGGTAAAACAGCGACAGTTGTTCAACAAACACCTAAAGGTACAATGGCGTTCAGTGATCATCTTGGTCGAGGAACTGAAATCATTTATGGTGGTTATGGTATGAAACAACCAGATAAATTGAAACAAGATATTGGTAAGCAATATGCGATGCCAATTAATCCAGAACAGTTTAATGATTATTTAGGTGACATTGTAGTTGTTGCTGAAAATGGTAACCAAAAAGCTGACTTTGAAAATACGAATTTCTGGAACAACTTATCTGCTGTCCAAAAAGACCATGTGATTCGTTATGATGTAAACGATACACAATATAATGATCCAATTTCATTAGAAAAACAACGTGATATCTTCTTCAAAGAATTGAAAAAAATGAAAGACAATAGCAAATAAGTTAAAGAATAAAAATCTTGAATTTTAAAATAAGAGGCTCGAAGATCGTTAATGTCTAATTGACATGACCTTCGAGCCTCTTATTGTATTATTATCTAAAAAATTTTATAGAACTATAACTTTTTGAAACCGTCACCTTTAAGTTCAGTATCTAATTCATCCATTTTATCTTTCTTCGGAGATGAATCTTCTTTTACAGTTGTATCATCTTTAACAAGTCTATTATTTTCTAGTTTATAGTTTTTATAACCTTTATAAATATAATTTACCTCAGTATCAACATACTCGCTTGCTTCAGTTACTTTGGCTGCCGTAACTAAAGTAATACTTATTGGTTCAGTTGAAGTTGTTGGTGATACTTTTTCACTAATTTCTTTATCATCTTTTGAGAATGAACTGCTACTTTCAGTACCGATATTTACTTTATAGTAATTAGCTATGTTTTCAGTGCTATATTTTATTATGTCACTACTATTATATTCGTCTTTAATTAAAGTATTGTTTTTATCAAGAATTTGATCTAAATTTTCTACTTTATTCAAGTCAGTAAGATCTTTTACTTCAAGTGTATAATCTTTTTTGCCTTCAAATGTATTTGACCCACTACTATTTATGTCTTTCACTAATTTTTCAGGAATTTCTAACTTTATTTTATCTCCATTTTTCAAATTGCCATTATTAGGCACAGTAAACTCATAATCAGAAATTGCAATATTTGATAGTTTTTTATCTCCATCTTTAGTTGTCAAAGTAAGTGAACCAGAACCATTAACACCAACGAATTTAGGATTTAAATCTTCAATGATATCTTTAGCTGTAAGACTTTGAGGTTTTTTTAAACCATGAACTTTAAATTCTTTAGTAAATTCTTTAGCTTTTAATCTATATTCTTTAGAAGAAGCTTTATTAATTTTCAATTGTACTTGGACTTTATCGCCATTCGATAAGTTTTCTTTATTTTTTATATCTAAACTAACATTCTCCATCATCTTTTCTGCCTTACTCATCCCCTCTAAATCAGTATAATTTAAATTTGATTTGTCTATATCATGTGTATTATCATTTTTTATCATATTTAAGATTTCTTTGTTTTTAAAATTAGCTTGTTTTAATGCACGGACGTACAACTTGTTCATTGCTTTCTTATAAGATTTATCTGTAATTTCCGCAGTGCCTGATTTTTCATAACCACTAAATTCAACCTCGATATCGTCTTCTACGTTAACTTTACTATTTTTAACAAATAAAGTAATTGCTATTAAAAGAGCAATTAAAAGTACGACGCCACCAATAACATACCATTTGTAATTTTTTTAAAAATTCTTAACCTTTTCCACAAAAACACCTCGTTTAAATTTAAAGACAATTGATATTAATGAAACTGTATTATTTTATTTACCTATAACTAAAATATCACATATTAATAAAGTATTATATAATTTATTTAAAATTGTAAACATCTAATATATATTTTTTATTTAAAAGGGGCGGTAATATAAATTGGATGCTATTTTTGAACGATATATTTTATAAAGTCTTATATTCATCTCTAAAAGTTTTTTTCAACGCTCATTTTGAAGAGCACGGATTAGATTACATAGAAAATGGTTGATTCTGCTTAATGCAAAACCAACCATTTTTTTAATTATTTAATTGTTCACTGGACATGTAGGGTAACTTTTTCGAGCCTTTATTTCATTTTATTAGTGTGCCGGGAGTCTTAAAAGTTATTTTTTACTTTCTAAGAATTTCTCTGCTACGGCTTTACCAGATTGTGGGTTTTGTCCTGTGATAATTTGTCCATCAGCTACTGCGAATTCGCTCCAATTATCACCTTGTTGATAGTTTGCGCCACGATTTTTTAGTTCATCTTCTGTTAAATATGGCACAACATCTGCTAATCCAACGGCTTGTTCTTCGCTATTTGAGAAACCTGTAACTGTTTTGCCATCGATAATATTACGGCCTTCACTATCTGTTACGTTTAATAAGCCAATTGCACCATGGCAGACAGATGATACTGTACCGTTTTGTTCATAGATAGCACGGGCTAATGTTTGTAATTGTTCGTTATCTTTGAAGTCCCAGATTGTACCGTGACCACCTGCGAAATAAATAATGTCATAATTTTCAGCTTTAACTGCGTCTGGTGTGAGCGTATGACCAAGACGTGTCATGAAGTCTTTGTCTTGATAGTATTTCCAGTCTAAGTCCGTCATCATATCTTCTTGTAAACTTTGTGGATCAATTGCCGTATAGCCACCTTGTGGGCTGACATAATCTACATCATATCCATTGTTATACAGTACGTCTGCGAAATGAACTGCTTCGCCAAACCATAAACCTGTAGGACGGTTCATATCAGGATATTTTGAAACACTTGTAACAACGACCAATGCTTTAGCCATAATTAGCCTCCTAGTAATTTGCTAGTTCACTGTTTACCCTTTTTCGAAAATTAAAAAACTGAACTGACACAAGTGGCTACACCTTTTCACAAAGTTAATTTATTGTGCCACATGTCTAACTTCTCTATACTTAATACATTACTATCTATATAGAGAGAGGAGAGGTTACTTTGGCGCAAGATAATAATAAATTGAAATGGGCAAGTTTAATTATGGGGACGCTATTACTTATCGTCGCGGTTATTATATTTAGCTATCCAGTGAAAAATTTCTACACGCTCACATGGCTAATCGGACTATTCATTCTCATTAACGGTATTATTCAATTGATGTTCCGTCGTACTACAAAAGCATTCGCCGGTGGAGGCACAGGACTAATCATTGTAATAGGCGTTATTGATATCATCTTTGGTTTACTTATAATGTTTAATGTCGGCGCAAGCTCTGAATTCTTCGTCTTTATGTTTGCGGCTTGGTTCATTGTAAGTTCCCTAATCGGATTATTCACAATTTCTAAGCAAGGTACTTTAAGAGGATTATCAATAATTGTAAATATTTTAGGACTAATTTTAGGTATTATCTTATTATTTAACCCAATGATGGGTATGGTTTTAGTATCTACTATGATTGCTATTACATTTGCGATTCTAGGTATTACTTATATTATTGATGGATTAGCGTAATTTAATATATTGTTAAAGCTAAAGGCTAAGCTATTTTTTTATATTATGGCTTAGCCTTATTTTTTATATTAAAAATTAATTTAAACTACACAAATATATAACGATAATATAAAAAAAATATCATATAGTGGTACTATGGTAAATGGTTTCATGGTACTATTTAGATGTCTTAATTAATTTTCAGTAGCAAAAAATAAATAAACGAAATGAAGGTCAAAGTGAAATGAAAAAGTTAACTAAACTATCTGGCGTTATAGGGGCAGTTGCGCTTAGTGCGACATTCCTGTTACCAACAAGTGATGCCGATGCTGCTGTAGCATCTTATCCATACAATGGTTTAAGCAATACCAATTACTATCAAGCGGTTAATTTAAAATCTAAAGCGGGTAGTGTCTCAATCAATAGAATTACTAACCCTTCTAAATCAGGTTATGATGCGGTTGGACGTGTTACTAATTTAGATGGTTGGAAAGGTAAAAATAAAGATAGTATGGGTACAGGCTTTATCATTGGACCACATATATATGACAAATCTGCACGTAGTTCAAGATGGTAATGGTAAGGTAGCTAGTGCGAAGGATGTAAAAATCGTTACTGGTCGTAATGGTTCAACTAAGAAATACACATTTAAATCTACACAAATCAAACGTGTTCCAAATGCCGACGCGGTTATTGTCCACACAAAAGAAGATATGAGTCGTTATCTTAAACCATTAAAACTTGCTAGCACTTCAACAATTAATAAATTGAAAACTGGTTCTAAAATTAAAGCACCAGGTTATGATAAATATTATAAATATGGTCCAACAGAAGATAATACAAGAATGTGGGAATCACATGCTAGATTCTTAAAAACAACAACGAACGGCCGAGAAATTATGAACAAACAAATCTTTAGATCTGGTGGTTCTGGTTCACCTATGTTAACAAGCAGCAACCAAGTAATTGGTATCTCTGCGTATGGTTGGAACTTAAACGGCACAACAGGCAATGAACTTGCTGGAGGTTTTAAATTTACAGGCAGTATCCGTTCATTCATTGTTAAAAATATTAAATAATAATCAAGGGTTCAGGTTGGAAATGTTCAATTTTCATTCTGAACCTTTTTTTATAAATTACATTAAGTGAATTAAATGAAGGTAAGTATTAAAATAGAACGTAAGATATGGACAATAGGAGGATGAAACGTGAGCTATAATTTTGATGAAATTATTGATCGTCGGTATACCAATGCGATGAACGTAGAAGGCTATAAAGGCTATTTATTTGGTGACGCCGATGTTTCAGATATAGAAGATAACGATGAATTAATTCGTATGTGGGTTGCAGATATGGATTTTGCCACACCAGAAGTAGTACTGGACGCTATACGTGACCGTCTCGATAAGAAAATACTGGGTTATACCAACATCTTTGGTTCAGAATACTATGATGCCTTTGTATCATGGACGGAACGTCGTTTTGGTTATACTTTTCCCCAAGAACAACTCGTATTCTCACATGGTATCGTAGCTGGATTAATAGAATTGGTAGGCTATATTTGTGATAAAGAGGACAAAGCACTTATTCTTACACCGAGCTATGGACCTTTCAAAATGGCATGCGACAAAAATCATATTTCTACCGTATATTCACCAATGATTAATCATAATGGATATTATGAAATTGACTTTGAAGATGTACGCAAAAAGGTAGAAACAGAGAATATTAAATTATGTATCTTTGCGAATCCTCATAACCCGACAGGTAGAGTTTGGTCAGAAGAGGAATTACGCCAATTTGGCCAAATTATGAAAGATAATGATGTGTGGTTAATCTCTGATGAAATTCATTGTGATATTAAACGCAGTGGGCAAACGCATACGCCGTTCGCTAAAGCCGTTCCAGATTATGACAAGATCATCACCGCTATGTCTCAAAGTAAAGCATTTAATATTGCAGGATTAATGTTCTCAAATATCATTATTCCTAATACGCGTTTATTAAATATCTGGAAACGTCATCACTTCAGTTCTGAGAATCCATTAAGTATTGTGGCGACTCAAGCTGCTTATGAAAAGGGCGAAGACTGGTTGGAAGCCATGAATGATTATTTAGATGGCAATTTCCAATACCTAGCCGACTTCCTAGAGCGCGAACTGCCACATGCAGAATTTAAAATTCCAGAAGCAACCTACTTAGCCTGGGTAGATTTAAGCTATTATATTAAAGAGAATGATATTAACGAACCACTGGCCAAATACTTTATTAAAAATGCCGGCGTAATTATAGAAGGGCAAGAACAATTCGTACACAACGCAGACGGCCACGTAAGAATTAACCTCGCCGTCCCACGTGAAATTATGCAAAAAGGCCTACAAAAAATTAAAGACGCATTAGTATAAATATTGTGATGTAGAAATTCACAGATTTTAAGAGGAGAAGCATTATGACTATTATAGATTAATCAACAAATGGAATGACGCCTTTTCAAAGATTATTAGGTCATCAACAAGAATTAATGACATCTTGGACGCGATTAAGCGATTTATTAGAAAATGATGGTGCGCTTAGTAAAGAACTAAAAGAAGAAATACGAAGAATGCTAGCTCAAAAGAATGGATGTATGTACTGTAAAGCAAAAGGTGAACCTACCGGCAGTCTTAAAGATGAAAAATCAGCAGTTTGTATAGGCTTTACGGAAGTTTTTATTAAAATGGGAGACCAAATACCAGATAATATTATTAATGTGTTAAAAGAAAACTTGAACGAACAAGAAATTGTTGAACTTGTTTCATTTATTACTTTTACGAATGCCCAACAAAATTTCGGTGCAATTATGAAATTAGAACCTGTTAACGAAAGTTAGTTCTTATTTAATTAAAAATCAAAATAGTAAACTCCGATTGAGCCAAATATTCAATCGGAGTTTTTTACTTATATAGATTTATATCTATATAGATGTTAATCTATTAAATGTTGAGGAGGTAGTGTATGTCTTATAAAGAATTATCGGCCATACTTAAGGTTTTATCGGATCCAAGTAGATTGGAAATTATAGATTTACTGTCATGTGGAGAGTTATGTGCATGCGACTTGTTGGAGCATTTTCAATTTTCGCAACCGACGTTGAGTCATCACATGAAGTCCTTAGTGGATAATGAGTTAGTTACTACTCGAAAAGAAGGAAATAAACGTATGTATCAACTTAATTACCAACTATTAGATAATATTCATCAAGATTTAACTATGCTAAGTACTTCTAATGAACGATGTATATGTAAAAATATGAAATCAGGTGAATGTTAATAATGACTATTTTAGCAATTGCAATCTTTCTTATAACTTTAATTTTTGTAATATGGCAACCTAAAGGGTTAGATATTGGTATTACGGCGTTAATCGGGGCTATCATAGCTATTATTACAGGTGTAGTAAGTTTCTCTGATGTAGCTGAAGTTACAGGAATTGTTTGGAATGCGACGCTGACATTTGTCGCTATTATTCTTATTTCTCTCATTTTAGATGAAATTGGTTTCTTTGAATGGTCGGCTATACATATGGTTAGGGCTTCAAAAGGCAACGGCCTAAAAATGTTTATCTTTATTATGTTGTTAGGTTCTATTGTAGCTGCGTTTTTCGCTAATGATGGTGCTGCCCTAATTTTGACACCTATTGTACTAGCAATGGTAAGAAACTTAGGATTTGATAAGAAAATTATTTTCCCATTTATTATAGCGAGTGGATTTATTGCGGATACGACATCGCTACCTTTAATCGTGAGTAACTTGGTTAATATCGTGTCTGCCGATTACTTTGATATTGGTTTCCTAGAATACTTTAGTCGAATGATTATTCCTAATCTATTCTCTTTATGCGCAAGCATCGTAGTTTTATGGTTATATTTTAGAAAATCAATACCAAGCACGTTCAATACTGACAATATTTCGCTACCTAAAAGTGCGATTAAAGATCAACGATTATTTAAAATTTCCTGGGTAGTATTAGGTGTGCTATTTATAGGATATCTTGTAAGTGAAGTTATTCATATTCCTGTATCATTCGTTGCGGGTGCTATCGCAATTATTTTTATGCTATTAGCACGTAAATCTAAAGCTGTTCGTATTAAAAAAGTGCTTAAAGGCGCACCATGGAATATTGTTATATTTTCAATTGGAATGTATTTAGTGGTATTTGGTTTGAAAAATGTAGGAATAACAACAATATTAGCTGATGCATTATCTCATATTTCAAGTTACGGATTGTTGAGCAGTATTATGGGAATGGGCTTTATATCAGCCTTTTTATCTTCAATTATGAACAATATGCCAACTGTATTAATCGATGCTATAGCTATAGGACAATCTAGTGTCACTGGGGCGATTAAAGAAGGTATGGTTTATGCGAACGTAATTGGTTCTGATTTAGGACCGAAAATCACACCAATTGGTTCTCTAGCAACATTACTATGGTTACATGTGCTTACACAAAAAGGTGTAAAAATTTCTTGGGGCACTTATTTTAAAACAGGCATTGTCATTACAATTCCAGTGCTATTTGTAACATTATTAGGTTTATACCTTACACTTATACTATTTTAAGAGAAGACGGGGCCTTGCCTCGTCTTTTATTTTTGAAATACTGTTAAATTTTTTAAATAATTAAAACTTTAAATTATTTGAGTATTTTGAATTTAGAGTATAAAATGTAATTAAAGAAATAAGAAAACGCTTACATTTGAAATAAAACCTTCTTATTTCTGTGTTTCAAAATCGTTGGGAGCGCATAGCGATATGAATGAAAGAAAGGGAGGGGGCAACATCCATGAGTAAAGCATATGATTTAGTCGTCATCGGAGCAGGCCCAGGTGGTTATGTAGCGGCGATTCGAGCTGCACAACTGGGCAAGAAAGTGGCTGTCATCGAGAAAGTGAACGCAGGCGGAACGTGTTTAAATGTTGGCTGTATACCTTCTAAAACGTTTCTTGAACACGGGACGAAAGTGCACGACATTCAAGTTGCCAATGACTGGGGAATTTCAACTAGTGAAGTTAATGTTGATGTTTCAAAATTGGTCCAACGTAAGAAACAAGTAGTTCAAACGTTAACAGGTGGCGTGAAACAGTTACTTAAGAAAAATAAAATTGACTATATTGAAGGCGAAGCAACCGTAACCGATGACTTAGAAGTTAAAGTGAACGATAAGACGTATAAAGCGCAAGATATTCTACTCGCTACAGGTAGTAAACCTTTCGTGCCACCAATCAAAGGATTAGATAACGTGGATTATGAAACGACAGATACGTTCTTTGATTTAAAAGCGCTACCTAAGAAACTAGCGGTTATTGGAGGTGGCGTCATCGCAACTGAACTAGCCTCTTCTATGGCCGATTTAGGCGTCGAGGTTACCATCGTCGAAGTAAGCGAGAATATCTTATTAACCGAAATTGAAGAAGTACGTGACTTAATAAGACAACATTTAGATAACCAAGGCATTCACATTATAACTAATTCAAATATTAAGAAAGTAAACAAAGATAGTATCGATATCGAAGGTCATGATCCGGTATCATTCGACACGTTACTCCTTGCGACCGGACGTCAACCTAACGCTGCAATTGCAGAAACACTGCATCTTGAAATGGACGGAAAATATGTGCAAGTAGATGAGCATTACCAAACAAGTCGTCAACATGTTTACGCAATTGGCGATTTAGTACCAGGCTACCAATTGGCACATGCAGCGAGTGCGCATGGCATTCATGTAGCCGAAACACTTGCTGGTCAACAACCACAAGCGATTCGCCAAGAAGATATTACACGTTGTATTTATACGCGTCTTGAAGCAGCGTCAGTAGGGTTATCTGAGGCACAAGCAAAAGAAGCAGGTTATGAAGTTAACGTGACGCAATCTACTTTTCAAGGAAATGCTAAAGCAATTATTAAAGGCGAGACAGAAGGCTTTATTAAGCTCGTTGCGGATAAGCAATATGGAGAAATTCTCGGTGCCTTTGTAGTAGGACCACATGCCACAGATTTAATCAGTGAAATCTTAGGTGTTAAAGCGGCCGAGGGAACACTCAATGAACTGGCTCATATTATTCAACCGCATCCATCTCTGTCTGAAGCAATTGGGGAAAGTGCCGAACATTACTTTGGCCAAGCGATTCACATGTAGCGATATGAAACCAGTGAACGATAGGGGGAACTAACGATGGAAAAAGAACAAGCACGTTGGATTTATAAAACGATGAACGAAATCCGATACTTTGAAGAGAAAGTGCATAAAATCTTTAGTGACGGTAAGATTCCAGGTTTTGTGCATTTATATGTTGGTGAAGAAGCAGTAGCTACAGGTGTGATGTCCCAACTAGAAGATGATGATTATATTACAAGTACGCACCGTGGACACGGACATGCGATTGCTAAAGGCTGTGATTTAAACGGTATGATGGCTGAAATCATGGGTAAACGTGATGGTCTTGGTCACGGTAAAGGTGGCTCAATGCACGTAGCCGAAATTGATAAAGGGATGTTAGGCGCAAATGGTATCGTCAGTGGTGGCTTTGGACTTGCGACAGGTGCAGGAATTTCAATCCGTAACCAAGGCAAGAAAAATGTTGCCGTTTGTTTCTTCGGCGACGGTGCTGCGAATGAAGGGAACTTCCATGAAGGTTTAAACTTTGCTTCAATCTTGAACCTTCCTGTCATTTTTGTTTGTGAAAATAACCAATTCGGCGAAGGTACAACACATAAGTATGCAAGTGCTTCTGAAACAATTGCCGAACGTGCGAGTGCCTATAATAAGCCGGGCGTACGTGTTGACGGTATGGACGTAGTTGAAGTGTATAAAGCAGCGAAAGAAGCGGTAGAACGTGCTAAAAATGGTGACGGCCCAACGTTAATTGAATGTGATACCTACCGTAAATATGGTCACTTCGAAGGTGACGAACAAAAAGTTAAATCACCAGACAATCGTAACGCCGATAAAAACGCGACAGAAGACTTCAGAAGACAAGCGCTTGAAGAAGGTTGGTTAACTGAAGATGAAGCCAATGACATTGAAAAAGCAGCCGAACAAGCTGTCGAAGATGCCGTGAAATATGCAGATAATAGTGAGTTACCAGACGTTGACGCCTTACACGAAGACGTATTTGCCTAAAAGGGGGTTATAACTATGAGTGAAGAACGTAAGTTAACATTTATGGGAGCAATTAACGAAGCAATCGACCAGTCAATGGAACGAGATGACAATGTTATTTTAATCGGTACCGATGTGTCAGGTGGTGCCGGCGTCGAACATATTAAAGACGATGATACCTTTGGTGGCGTATTCGGAGTAACTAAAGGACTTGCTAAAAAATATAGCCGTGACCGTGTTATCGATACACCTATTGCAGAACATATTACGTTGAGTGCAGCTGTAGGGGCCGCAGCAACAGGGATGCGTCCGATTGCTGAATTGATGTTTAACGACTTTATTGGTTTTGGTTTAGACCCTATCTTAAACCAAGGCGCAAAAATGAGATATATGTTTGGCGGTAAAGCGAAGATTCCACTTGTTGTTCGTACCGTGCATGGCGCAGGTGCTGGGGCAGCGGCACAACACTCTCAATCTTTATATAACATGTTCGCTGCCATCCCAGGCGTTAAAGTGGTGGTACCGTCTAGCCCATATGATGCCAAAGGATTGTTAATGGCTGCCATACAAGATGATAATTTAGTAGTATTTTCAGAAGATAAAACGTTGTTAGGTCAAAAAGGCGATGTGCCTGAAGAACCTTACACAGTAGAGATTGGGAAAGCCAATGTTACACGTGAAGGCGATGATTTAACTATTGTTGCTATTGGGAAAATGGTCGCCGTCGCAGAAGAAACGGCTGATACACTAGCGGATGACAATATCTCAGTCGAAGTCATCGATTTACGCTCAGTATCACCATGGGATCAAGAGACCGTTCTAGAATCAGTGAAGAAAACAGGGCGTCTTATTGTCATTGATGAGTCTAACCCACAATGTAATATTGCCGGCGATGTGGCTTCAGTTATTGGAGATGTCGGTTTCGATTATCTAGATGGCCCGATTAAGAAAGTCACTGCACCAGATACACCCGTACCATTTGCGGCTAACTTAGAAGAAGCTTATATTCCAAGCGTAGATAAAGTGCTAGATGTAGCTTCAGAACTTATTGAAGATTTAAAACAAGTAAATGCCTAAGTAAGGGGGGATGAGACGATGAGTGAAAATATTATTATGCCAAAACTAGGTATGACGATGAAAGAAGGCACAGTGGAAGAGTGGTTCAAAGCTGAAGGCGACACCGTAGAAGAAGGCGAAAGCATTGTGACTATTAGCTCTGAAAAGTTAACACAAGATGTGGAAGCGCCAGCGAGTGGTACGCTACTTGAAATCAAAGTGCAAGCTGGCGATGAAGCTAAAGTTAAATCCGTACTCGGTGTGATTGGAGAAGAAGGCGAAAGCACTGGCGATAACGAGGATGCTGAGACAGATGAACAAACCTCTAAACCAACGCAAGCAGAAGACAAACAAGAAGATGGCACAAATAAAGATGAAGCTGAAGTAGCACACGCAGAGCAGCAGCGTTCATCAGAAAGCACATCAAATCAAGGTCATACGGATGGGCAACGTATCTTTATCTCACCATTAGCGCGTAAAATGGCCGAAGAGAAAGACTTAGATATTACACGCATCAAAGGTACAGGCGGTAATCAACGTATTACGAAACTTGATATTCAACGCGTCGCAGACCAAGGCTATGATTATGAAGGTAATGAAACTTCAGAAGTAGCGTCTGAAACAACTGGCAGTCAAACTGCGAGTGGATTTGATAGTACTAATATCGGTAAAGGACTTAACCCAATGCGTAAACGTATTGCCCAAAACATGCGTCAAAGCCTAGCAGAAACAGCCCAATTAACCTTACATCGTAAAGTCGATGCCGACCGCTTATTAGACTTTAAAGCGCGACTCTCTACTGAATTAGGCGATGCCAACCAAGAGGTTAAACTTACGGTTACTGCATTATTAGCTAAAGCCATTGTTTTAGCGCTCAAAGAATATGGCGCGATGAATGCCCGTTATGAAGATGGAGAACTCACAGAATATGATGATGTACATCTTGGCGTGGCGACGTCATTAGACGAAGGTCTTATGGTGCCGGTGATTCAACAAGCCGATACAAAAAGTATTGGTGCTTTAGCTAAAGAAATTAAAGTTGCAGCTGAAGCCGTAAGAGAAGGTAATACGAATGACGTTCAATTACAAGGCGCAACCTTCACGATTACGAATATGGGTACAAGTGACATCGAATACTTCACACCAATTTTAAATCGTGGCGAAACAGGCATCTTAGGTGTAGGTGCACTGTCTAAAGAAGTCGTCTTAGAAGCGGGCAGTGTTAAACAAGTCTCTCGTATTCCGCTTAGCTTAACATTCGATCATCAAATCTTAGATGGCGCTAGCGCAGCAGATTTCTTAAAAGTTCTAGCTAAATATATTGAAAATCCATACCTATTAATCTTGTAAGTTCAAAAACTTAACGTTTATGATTAACAACACAAAAAAGCGTTTAATCACTACTTTCTAGTTCATTCAACAACTAGATAGGTGATTAAACGCTTATTTTATTTCATATTATAGTGCTTCGTATGCTTCAACAATTTCTTTAGCTAAGCCATCGCTCGCTTTAGCATGTTCTTTTAAGAAAGCTGTCACGCCATGTGCGTCGATATACTCACGCATTTCTACAGTTTCTTTGTCTGCCATATCATCATATTTTAATAATAATGCAGCTGCTTTCACTAAACCTTTACGGTATAAGTTACTTTCATATAAGTAAGTTAAAGGTTTCATAATACGGTCTTTTGGACCAATTTTACGAAGTGTGCCACGACCTACACGTGTCACTTCATCTGATAGGTAAGGATTTTCAAAACGGCCAATAATTTTATCAACATAAACCGCTTGTTCATCGTTACTGAAACTGAAGTTATCAGTAATGTACTCGCTTGTTTCACCTAACACTTGGCGTAAATCTGCTAAAATAGCTTCGTCTTTAACTGCGTCTAATACAGTGTCTTTGCCATAGTATTTACCGGCATACGCTAATAAAGCGTGACCAGTGTTCACAGTTAGCAATTTACGTTCGATATAAGGTGTTAAGTCATCTACATATTTAATATGGTCTAACTCTTCGCCGTACCATGCGTCTTTTTCCACGACCCATTCAAAGAAAGGTTCAACCATTACGTCTAAGATGTTGTCATTCTTTTGAAGTGGAACGATACGATCGACTGCAGAGTTAGCGAAATGAATATTGTCGCCTAATGGACCAGTGATATCTAAAATAGCTTCTTTTAGAGTATCCGTCGCCATAATCGCATTTTCACAAGCAACGATATTAACATGATTCTCTTTCTCTTTTAAATAAGGTGCAAATGATTTCGCAATAATAGGTAGGATGTTCACACCTACTGCAGTAGTGATAATATCTGCTTCAAGAATCGCTTGTTTTAATTCTTCTGAAGGTTGTCCACTGTTAATAGCACTGACGCCAGTAACGCGACTAGTTGTTTTTTCTTCGTTAGCAAGAATAACGTTATAAGCACCTTCGTTATCTAATGCATCAATGATTTCTGCGTTTACATCTGCAAATGTGACATCGACATTGTTATCTGACAGAATATAGCCGATAAATCCACGGCCAATATTCCCAGCTCCGAAATGTACTGCTTTCATTACGCATCTGCCTCCTCGAAGACTTGTTTAATTTCTTCTGCAGATTTTGCGTTAACGATGCGGTCAACATTTTCTTCTTCACTGAAAGTAATCGCGATTTTAGATAATAAATCTAGATGTTCGCCGTCTTTACCAGCAATACCTACTACCACTTTAACTGTTTCGCCGTTCCAATCAACGCCTTCAGGAATTTGAAGTAATGTTAAACCAGATGCTAAGACTTCACCTTTAGCTTCGTCTGTACCATGAGGAATTGCTAAACCGTTACCCATGAATGTTGAAACTACGTTCTCACGTTCTTTCATTGCTTGGATATAAGCTTCGTTTACTGAACCGCTGTCTACTAACGCGCGACCAGCTTTCTCGATTGCTTCGTCTTGGCTACCTACAGATACGTTTAAAAAGATATTGTCATTACTAAATAATTCAGTCATTTGATACACTCCTAAGTTAATTGATTTTGTATTCGTTTTATAAAGCTATCTCTCAATATGTGTTTAATTGCGTCGGGATTCTGCATAAAGTCATCAATTTGCTCGAGATGATGACCCAGTTCTGCTGATAATTCCCCGACTAGTTGCGCCATTTCATCATTATTTGGGATAAATAGGCTAATCATATATTTAATTTTGAAAAGGTCATTTTGAGTACTTTGCATGCCCAATTCTTGATTTAATATCGTGATTAAGATCAACGGGCGTTGAATCAAATCGTCTCTCATATGTGGGATAGCCACAGGGTAAGGGTGTAAGACCCAACCAGGATTCTGATTCAACTTATCTTGCAACAGCTCAGCGAATGACGTCTGACTACCCGGCGCAATGACGCCGTTTTCCTCAAGATAGTCAGCTAAATATTTGTTCCAATTAGTTACGTCTTTATATTCAATTTGCATGGAATTCAATAATTCTAAGCCTTGTTCCATGTTGTTAATGATGTTGTCAGGGTCGTGAATGGTTGAATGTTTCACATCACTTGTATCTTGTTGAGTCGCGCGATGCTCTTTCGTTTTTAAAAATGAGGCCACGTACGTCACATCTGATTCTGGTAATAACGGGTTGACGGTAATGAATGGCGTTGTAATATCCAACTTGACGGTTGAGATAATGCCATCGTAGTCGTCTAAGTCCAACATTTTCAAATCACTCACAGATGCCTGTGTAATCTTCTCAATTTCACTAAACGATTGTTGTAAACGTGTGGCTAACAAGCGACTGGTTCCAATACCACTACTGCACACAACTAAAACATGTAGCAGTTGGCTCGACTGACTTTTCAAAGAGCCACCAAAGTGCAAGACAATAAAGGCAATTTCATTATCCGGGAAGGCTAACTCCGGCCACGTCTGGTCGATGGCTTTATGCACGATATCGAAGAGTCGCGGATATTTGTACTTAATCATTTCGGTGAGTGGATTATACGTCTCGATATTAGCTTCTAAACGATTAATCGCCGGATTGATATGCAAGGACAACCCTTGAACTAGCGTCGCATAATCTTCAAACGTTTGGCCTGATAAACGTTCCACGCGATTCACAAAAGATTGAATCTTGCGGTCGTCGAACTCATTATTCTCGAATACTTGCGAGGTCGTTCGTCGGTTGGCGCCCCGTAAATGAATAGTAATGAATGTCACTTCAGCTTGATTAAAGTCGATATCGTATAAACCTTCTAGCCGTTTCGCAATTTCTGTGGCGATTCGGTGTTCAAATGTATCTTTTACCGAGTCGTAAATCTCTTCATTAATCGACACGTATTCGCCGTTTTGGATGCGGGCGATACTTAGCACGATATGCACGGTTAACGTGAGATAGCTTGATTCGGTTAAGGTGTAGGGCAGTTCGCCTAGATAATCCATTAAGATACGTTCAATATTGAAGATACTGTCCAAATCGACGAGTGCTTGTTGTGACTGGTTAAGCGATTGATAAACGAAGTGGTTCTCGATAACCGAGTAGACACTCGTACTATTTAAGTTATTGACCATCAGCTGACTTAGAAATTCACGTTTTTTCGATTCCGGGCCATCGAGATATACGCCTTCGCCACGTTTGCGGTAAAGGGTTAATTGATAGCTTGCGAGATCGTGTTCTAAGTCGTCGAGTAGCTTGGTCAACGTTTGTACCGACACGCCAATTTCTTGCGATAAACTATATTGTTTCACTGCATGCTTCGATTGAATCAAGGCGTACAAGATAATGGCTTTCTGTTCTTCTACCGATAAATCAACCGTTTCATGTTGCGCCATTTCTTTTTTTAATTCTTGAAAATGAACATCCTCACCGGATAGCTTAATGCCTTTCTTATTTGCACGTTCGAGCGTGATATTAAATCCTTTAAGATAGGTTTCAATGTCCTTTAATTCACGATGAATAGTACGAGAGGATACGCCAAGTTGTTGAGCAATTTCGTAAATCGTGACATATTGACCGTAATATTTGATTAACAGTTCAATGATTTCTTTTTCACGTGTACTCATCAACATTGTCGTACCCTCCTAGCAAACTATAGTTCTATTTTTAGTGATAGTTTGTGATGGGAGAGAAGGGGAAACCTAAGTTGTTTCAAAGGTTTCGTCTCCTCGCTCTCTTACTCTTTATCTTGATCTTTTTTTAAGTTGTTTAATAATTCTTCATAACGTGGAGAATTTAAGAAGTTATCCACTGAGATATGAATAGCGTTTGGAACTTGTTTGATTGCACGGTCAGTTAATGTTTTTTGTGTAATAACAAGTTGTGCATCGTTTGGTAATTGGTTGATTGCAGTATTTGTAACGTTAACGTCTGAAATACCTGCTTTTTTGAATTTATTACGTAACATACTTGCACCCATTGCACTTGAACCCATACCCGCATCACATGCGAAAATAACATGGTCAACGTTGCTATAGTCGTGAGCGTCTACGTCTTCAGTGTTGTAGTCATCAAGTAAGTCTTCTGCATTTTCTTCAGATGATGCTTCTTTATCATCTTTATTAGCTGTATCGTCAGTTGCTTCTTTTGCTGCGCCAGTGCCTGTAGTAGCACCAGTTAATTTAGATGACACGCTAGATTTTTTACCTTTGTTAGATTCCATTTTAGCTGTTGCTGCTTCTAAATCTTGTTGAGGTTCTTTTGTAAGTTTCATGATTAATGCGGCAACGACGAATGAAACGATTGTTGCTAAGATAACACCTAATAACATGTGTAAGAATTCGCCTCTAGGTGCGTTTAAGCAATACACGATGAATGAACCAGGTGAAGCTGGGCTCTTGAATCCGAAGCCTGTTGCTTGGTAAGTAGCAACGCCAGTCATACCACCTAAAATAACTGCTAAGAATAATAACGGACGCATTAATACATATGGGAAGTAGATTTCGTGAATACCACCTAAGAAGTGGATGATACCTGCACCATATGAAGTTGCTTTGGCTGTGCCTTTTCCGAAAATCATGTAAGCCAATAAGATACCTAAACCTGGACCAGGGTTAGATTCGATTGTGAATAAGATTGATTGACCAACTTGTGCTGCTTGGTCTGTACCAAGTGGTGTGAACACACCATGGTTGATTGCGTTGTTTAAGAACACGATTTTAGCTGGTTCTACGATGATACTTACTAATGGTAATAAGTGAAGGTGAACTAAGAATTCAACTGCCACTGATAAGATATGCATAATGAATTGCATAATTGGCGCCAAGATTTTGAAGCCAAGGATTGTCATAATGAATGCTAGAATACCTGCTGAGAAGTTGTTGAATAACATTTCAAAGCCTTGTGGCGTTCTAGGTTGTAGGAATTGGTCGATTTTCTTCATTAACCAACCTACTAAAGGACCCATAATCATTGCGCCAAGTAACATTGGTGTATCTGGTAATGCAACGATAACCCCCATAGTTGCTGTCGCGGCAACGATACCACCACGTAGGTCGTGGATTAAACGACCACCACTGAATGCGATAAGTAATGGAATTAAGTATGTGATCATTGGTCCTGCTAATTGAGAAAGTTCTTTATTAGGGAACCAACCATTATCTATGAAAATCGCAGCGATAAAGCCCCATGCGATGAACGCACCGATGTTTGGCATAATCATACTACTAAGGAATGAACCAAACGCTTGGACTTTACGGCCGAGACCTTTTTTCTCTTGTGTTTCTGTCTGAGCCATAACTACACCTCTTTTTTATTTTTATTGTGTGTCTTTATTGTAAGGGCGTGATAAGGCGTCTACAACATAAAGAAAATGCGACTTTGTCACAGTAAATGTGACAAGAGTATGTATAACTGGAAGTATTCTAAATTAATGTCTGTATTGGTTATTTTTATTGAAAATGAGAATGGCGTAGGGAGCAAGAGGAGTGTAGGGATGACGACGGTGAAGGCGGTTGTGGGAATGGCGAGAGAAGGGTAGCGGAGACGGCAAGTGGCAGGTAGGTCACTCACTTTCGTTGAGACGCGTTCCTGTGGGAAAGGCCCGTGCCTGTAGTCACTCGGCACTTTCTATTCCACTAGGAGTTGCTCAACTGCGTTCGTTGTGGTGTGGGAGGTTATTCGAGTCATTCCCTATATTATTATTGTGGTGTTTGAGTGACGCTGTTTTTAGCAAAGTGATGGGTAAGTTACTCACTTTCGTTGAGACGCGTTCCTGTGGGAAAGGCTCGTGCCTGTAGTCACTCGGCACTTTCTATTCCACTAGGAGTCGCTCAACTGCGTTCGTTGTGACGTGAGGTTATTATTTAAGAAATGAACGATTATTCAAAGGATAAATAGGTTATATAATAAATAAGTAAATATTTAAGGAGTGAGGTATATGTCAGAGGCACAAGATACAGGTTGTATTAAGTGTGGACATACTGAAGTTGAAGAAGGCACGTTATCAGCTACAGGTTCAGGAATCTCAAAATTATTAGATCTACAACACAATAACTTTAAAACCATTACATGTAAAAATTGTGGTTATACTGAGTTCTATAAAGAAAGTGCAAATAGAAAAAGAGACTTCATCGATTTATTCTTTGGAGGATAAAATAGGAAGAAAAATATTCCATTTTAATTGTTTAGCTATAAAATTTATTAAGATTGTTGCTAGTTTTATATGAGATTTTTATTAATCCATGAAGCTAGCAACAATTTTTTTGAAGTAATCCTTTATTATTTATAAATTAGATGCAAAACGCATAATAATTTAGTTATAATAATTATAATAAAACAAAAAATTGGCTTATATAAATATTGTGAATAGAGTTATAAATAGCAAAGAATGGGTTGATAGTTATGAATAATAGTAAAGCTATAAAGTCATTATTTACTTTACAGAATGATGGAGAAAAATTAGAGATTATTAATGAATTTGGTTTATCTATTGACGGTTTTAGTAATATAAATATAAAAAAAATAGCCCAACATAGAGATGCAATTGAAAATAGATTTAATTCAATCAAAAATATCAATAATCTTGAAAAGAAAATTAAACATGAGTTGAAAAATGATGAAAATGAATTTGATTATATTTTGGAACCTAAAATAATTATTGATAAATACGGGCATAACTTTAAAAAATTATTAAAAGTTTTTTATAAAGATGGTTACGGGGAATTAACCGAAAAACTTTTAGATTTATTAAATGAAGATGAGAAAGATATAAGTGGAAATTTAAATATAAATAACTATTCAAAAGAAAATGAAATAAGTAAATTAAGAAAAATTATTGAAGATTTACAAAATAAAGTTCAGACCAAAGATACTAAAATAAATGAATGAAATAAATATAAAAGGAGCATTTTAAATAATATAGAAGAATTAGAAAATAAAGTTAAATTAAAAGAGAAAAAAATAAAGTCCTAAAAAAA
>NZ_JABTXV010000038.1 GCF_016238465.1 Staphylococcus caledonicus | reverse complement strand
TTGCCTGGCAACGTCCTACTCTAGCGGAACGTAAATCCAACTACCATCGGCGCTAAGGAGCTTAACTTCTGTGTTCGGCATGGGAACAGGTGTGACCTCCTTGCCATTGTCACCAGACAAGTGAATGAGTATACATTCAAAACTAGATAGTAAGTAAACGATTTTGCGTCGCAAAACGTTGAAATAATAATTGATTAAGTCTTCGATCGATT
>NZ_JABTXV010000037.1 GCF_016238465.1 Staphylococcus caledonicus | reverse complement strand
TTATTTACGTTATTACTTACGATGTTATTTACGTTATTACTTACGATGTTATTTACGTTATTACTTACGATGTTATTTACGTTATTACTTACGATGTTATTTACGTTATTACTTACGATGTTATTTAAGTTATTACTTACGATGTTATTTACGTTATTACTTACGATGTTATTTACGTTATTACTTACGATGTTATTTACGTTATTACTTACGATGTTATTTACGTTATTACTTA
>NZ_JABTXV010000036.1 GCF_016238465.1 Staphylococcus caledonicus | reverse complement strand
TAAGTAATAACGTAAATAACATCGTAAGTAATAACGTAAATAACATCGTAAGTAATAACGTAAATAACATCGTAAGTAATAACGTAAATAACATCGTAAGTAATAACGTAAATAACATCGTAAGTAATAACGTAAATAACATCGTAAGTAATAACGTAAATAACATCGTAAGTAATAACGTAAATAACATCGTAAGTAATAACGTAAATAACATCGTAAGTAATAACGTAAATAACATCGTAAGTA
>NZ_JABTXV010000035.1 GCF_016238465.1 Staphylococcus caledonicus | reverse complement strand
TAACATCGTAAGTAATAACGTAAATAACATCGTAAGTAATAACGTAAATAACATCGTAAGTAATAACGTAAATAACATCGTAAGTAATAACGTAAATAACATCGTAAGTAATAACGTAAATAACATCGTAAGTAATAACGTAAATAACATCGTAAGTAATAACGTAAATAACATCGTAAGTAATAACGTAAATAACATCGTAAGTAATAACGTAAATAACATCGTAAGTAATAACGTAAATAACATCGTAAGTA
>NZ_JABTXV010000034.1 GCF_016238465.1 Staphylococcus caledonicus | reverse complement strand
TAATAACGTAAATAACATCGTAAGTAATAACGTAAATAACATCGTAAGTAATAACGTAAATAACATCGTAAGTAATAACGTAAATAACATCGTAAGTAATAACGTAAATAACATCGTAAGTAATAAAGTAAATAACATCGTAAGTAATAACGTAAATAACATCGTAAGTAATAACGTAAATAACATCGTAAGTAATAACGTAAATAACATCGTAAGTAATAACGTAAATAACATCGTAAGTAATAACGTAAATA
>NZ_JABTXV010000033.1 GCF_016238465.1 Staphylococcus caledonicus | reverse complement strand
AATAACATCGTAAGTAATAACGTAAATAACATCGTAAGTAATAACGTAAATAACATCGTAAGTAATAACGTAAATAACATCGTAAGTAATAACGTAAATAACATCGTAAGTAATAACGTAAATAACATCGTAAGTAATAACGTAAATAACATCGTAAGTAATAACGTAAATAACATCGTAAGTAATAACGTAAATAACATCGTAAGTAATAACGTAAATAACATCGTAAGTAATAACGTAAATAACATCGTAAGT
>NZ_JABTXV010000032.1 GCF_016238465.1 Staphylococcus caledonicus | reverse complement strand
TAAGTAATAACGTAAATAACATCGTAAGTAATAACGTAAATAACATCGTAAGTAATAACGTAAATAACATCGTAAGTAATAACGTAAATAACATCGTAAGTAATAACGTAAATAACATCGTAAGTAATAACGTAAATAACATCGTAAGTAATAACGTAAATAACATCGTAAGTAATAACGTAAATAACATCGTAAGTAATAACGTAAATAACATCGTAAGTAATAACGTAAATAACATCGTAAGTAATAACGTAA
>NZ_JABTXV010000031.1 GCF_016238465.1 Staphylococcus caledonicus | reverse complement strand
CGTTATTACTTACGATGTTATTTACGTTATTACTTACGATGTTATTTACGTTATTACTTACGATGTTATTTACGTTATTACTTACGATGTTATTTACGTTATTACTTACGATGTTATTTACGTTATTACTTACGATGTTATTTACGTTATTACTTACGATGTTATTTACGTTATTACTTACGATGTTATTTACGTTATTACTTACGATGTTATTTACGTTATTACTTACGATGTTATTTACGTTATTACTTACGA
>NZ_JABTXV010000030.1 GCF_016238465.1 Staphylococcus caledonicus | reverse complement strand
TAATAACGTAAATAACATCGTAAGTAATAACGTAAATAACATCGTAAGTAATAACGTAAATAACATCGTAAGTAATAACGTAAATAACATCGTAAGTAATAACGTAAATAACATCGTAAGTAATAACATAAATAACATCGTAAGTAATAACGTAAATAACATCGTAAGTAATAACGTAAATAACATCGTAAGTAATAACGTAAATAACATCGTAAGTAATAACGTAAATAACATCGTAAGTAATAACGTAAATAA
>NZ_JABTXV010000003.1 GCF_016238465.1 Staphylococcus caledonicus | reverse complement strand
ATATTATATTTTATTTATATAATTAAACTCTAGACAATTCAAGAAATTTGAAGGTTATATTAATGACATATAGAAAAAATTAAAAAAACTAGAAGTGAGTTTGTTATTCTCGTTACTTCTCGCTACTTCTCGTTGCTTCTAATTACTTCTCATTACTCATCTTCATTTAACGAATAATATTGTGTGGGATTTTGTTTACTGCTTCCATGCCAATAAATTAGATTAATAGAATGTGAAAAATAAAAAAGAGCACAGAATTAAAAGATGATTTAACAAAAATTCTAGAAGTATTAACAAAATATAAGTTAATGTAGTTTTAATTATTTGACGAATTGTAATATTAAATGCAACACCTATAAAATTTTATAAAAAAGGCCCATAATTACCGCTTTTTTGTAAGATGTTAATAACCACAAAAACATATACAAGAAGTGCCAATATGAGCTATAACCATCTTATACTAACTGAACGTGCGCGTATAGAGGTTTTATTACAAGAAAACAACTCTTTAAGGTCGATTGCACTCATATTAAATCGTGCTGTATCTACCATTTCACGTGAAATTAAATGAAATCATACAAACCAGTCATATCAAGATGAATCAGCTCAAAAATTATGAAAGCTATTATCCTTTTACTTTATTATAGAAAATATAAAAGGTAAGCAAATTATCATACTCATTATTACAAGTAGCATTTCAATCATAAGGTTTTCTTCAATTAAAAATATTGTAGCAGATATTAAAATTGAAGCTAACATCATTGTTTCAATAATTTTTAGGTAATAAACTTTTGTTAAAATATCGCTAAAATTTCTTTACTTATGATACGCTTCTCACTTTATTAGTGGTATTACTAAAAGTCCCAGCTTTATTACCTAGTTATTGGTATTAATGTTGGGACTTTATTTTAAAATTACTCTCCAATTTCTGGTAAACTTTCAATAATCTCTCTTGTTTTCACAGAAATATCAATTATAGATAAAACTAATTTTAAAATATATTGAGGGTCACTAGAATAAAGGTTAGGATTATCCACTATTCTTGAGTTTTTTTCAAATTTAATTTGATATTGATCAATTATCCATTCTATAGCAGATCTACCTGATATAATATATTTATAAGCTATACTAGGTATGTTAGTTATTCTTATGTCTTCATTAAATACAATAATATCTTTTTTATTTTTATCTTCAAACTTCATTTTTTCCACTTCATATTTAGGCGTTTGATTTTTATATTCTACATGATCATAATTAATATTATTAAAATTATCATAATTTAAATGTAGATTAATAAGTTCTTTTCCTTTTTCCACAAAAATGTTTTTGTTTTTCACTAAAGGTATTCTAGGTAATTCTTTGCGTAAATTATTTTTATATTTTTCTTTATACTCATCAGAATTAAGAATAGCATAAACATAATAAAAGAAATCTAGTGGTGATAAATTAAATTTTTTTATTGCTTCCTCAGATATATTAAAATTACTTTCATAACTTAATAGATTTTCATCATTATTAAATCTAAGTAAAAATACTTGAGTGCCTGCTTCTAGCATATTTAAATTTGGAATTAAATCCGTTACAATCGCTGAAAAACCTTTTTTAGCGCCTGCTCCAGTAACACATATTGCCATATTATTTATTGCAAATGAATCCTTAAACTTTCCAGGTCTTTCTATGATTTCTTTTTGGTAGAATAGATTTTTCTTCGTAAAAGGTCTATAAAGACTTTTCACGATTTTATTATTGTTCAATTCTATCTTTTGATTTTTGACAAATAATTTATTTAAATTTGCTGTCCACTTAATATATGAATCTTTACTATTTTTCATTTCTAATTTTTGTTTCATATCAGTTATTTTATAAAGTCTATCTATTTCATTATTATAGTTTCCAACCATAATATTACAATTTTCTTTAACACTCTTATTCGAAAAATTATACACCCAAGCATCTCTATTTGTGTTAACAGCTGTCATTTTAGATTTAAAGATTGCTTTCTCATCAGATGCTAAGGGTGTTAATTTTTGATAATTTTCATCTCTTAAATTAATCCAGTCATAATTTTGATTAGGTATAATTCTTTCAAACTTGAAATTGACAACAGAATTGTATTTTTTTAATAATTTTAATTTTTGTGTCCTATCTAGATAATCTTCTACAGCGTAATAATTAATAGTATGTTCTTTGCTTTCGTTTTTTATTAGTAATACTATAGCAATTCCTGCTCTACTACCTGAATCAAAAATTTTGCCCCCTTCTTTTTTAGATAATTCACCTTGAGTTCTTTGATCACCTCTTAAGTTAATTATATAAATATGATTAAATTCTTCATGCCATGATTTACGCAAGCCATCCATACTCTGACTGTCAATAAATGAGTTATTAGTAATAAATGCAATCATTCCTTGTTCGGAAATACGATTAGATGCCCACTTATACGATCTTATATAATTATCATACAAACTTCTTTTTAATTTTGCTTTTGAAAATTTCCCATAAGTATTATCTATAGAGCTATCTAACATAGGATATTTTAAATTCTGATTATTATCGTTTGCACTGGTTTGACCTTTTGAGTATGGTGGGTTTCCAATAATCGCAAATATTGAATTACTCTTTTGTTTAGCCAGTCTACTATTATTTTCGTCAAACAAAATATTAGAAAATGAACCGTCTTGTTCTGTACTTTCAAACGTATCTGTCAATACAATTCCTTCATATGGAGTATATGATGTTTGGTTATAAATTGTATGAAATGTTTCTTCAATATTTACTGCAGCTATATAATAACTAAGTAAAACTATCTCATTTGCATGTAATTCTTGAGTATATTTTCGAACAATGTCTTAGGTCACTCTGCAAAAGCCTAGCAATAAATGTTCCTGTACCAGTAAAAGGGTCTAATACATGAACATTTTCTTCGCTAATGCTTTTGTTAAAATGCTTAATTGAGATATCATTTACAGAGTTTAAAATAAAGTCTACTACTTCTACCGGTGTAAAAACAATACCTAATTTTTCTGTTGTATCTTTGAAAGCGGTTTTGAAAAATTTTTCATACAATTGTACTATGATATTCTGTTTTGCTTCTAGGTTATCTATGCCTTCGGCCCTAATTTGAACACTTTTATAAAATTCTTCTAATTTTTCTTGCTCTTTCATTAACCCCTTTCCATCTAATAACTCAACCATTTTTTCCATTGATTTTGATACAGGATTATTTTTTATAAAGCTATATGTATCAAATAAAGCATCAAAAATAGGTTTAGTAATTAAATGTTGCGACAACATTTCTATAGCTTGTTCTTCATCTATAGAATCATTAATATTGTGCTTTAAACTATTAACAAATTCTAAGAACTTATAATAGACTTGACTATTTTTTTCTTCTAAAATAATATGGATTCTTTCAATATGTTTTCTAGCTATTTCAGCTACATCTTTAGACCACTGTTCCCAATACCTAACATTTCCTACTTTATTAACTATTTTTCCATAGATTGCTCTTTCTAAATCAGAAAGCTGTTCTTCATTTAAATCAAAAGCAAGTTGTTCTTTACGCTCACTAGTTTCTTCTAATTCATCAGGAGCATCTCCTACACCTATGATTTGTATTTGTTCTGGTTTTTTTTGTTCAATTCTAATTTGTTTATTGTTGCATCAAAACGCTCATCTATCGATCTAAGCGCATTAAGTATCTCCCATACAACTTGATATTTTTCATTATTATCTAAGACAGCATGTGCTTCTGAACCAGCAGGAACACCTATAGGCAAGATTATGTAACCATAATCTTTTCCTTCTGCTTTTCTCATAACTCTACCTACTGCTTGTGCTATATCTATTTTAGATCGTCTAGGTTTTAAAAACATTATTGCATCTAAATCAGGAACATCAATACCTTCAGTTAAAAATTTTGCATTTGAAAGTACTCTACATGTATTATCAGGTACCTCATTTTTTAACCAGTCTATTTTCGCATTTTTTTGAACTGCATTCATTGAACCATCCGCATGATCTATATCTATTTTAAAAGGATTACTATAATTAGAACTATTATATAAATACTCATCTACTACAGTTGAAAACATCTCTGTAATTCTCTTTGATTCCTTGATTGTACCTGTGAAAGCAATTGCTCTTTTCATAGGCTGCCCTAAAGTTTGGTTACTATTACCGTCACGCTTAACTAAACCGTTCCAACAACCTATAATTTTTGTTACATCATCAAATCCAATTTCTGATTCTTTTTTTGAAATCATTTCTTGGAAGCCCCTAAAGACCGAGTCTTCGTCTACTGCTAATACCATTACTTTATAATCTGTAAGTATTCCCTTTCTTATTGCGTCTCCAAAACCAATTCTATAAAACTCTTTACCGTAAATTTTTTCATCAGCCATGTCAGCAATAATTACTGATTTTTCATCTGCTTTCTTTTTTGCACTTTCACCGTATATTCTTGGAGTAGCAGTTTGATATAACCGCTTTCTAGCTATAACGTTATTATCATTATGAATCTTAGTAAATGCAGATTCATCTTTATTGAGTTCTGTAGTACCAGTCGTTCTATGCGCTTCATCACAAATAACTAAATCAAACTCATAAAACCCTTCTTTTTGTGCTTCACTTATTACGTTAATAGATTGGTAAGTAGAAAAAACTGTTATCATACTTGTACTATGTTTTTTATTGCTTATTAAATGCATGTATTTTAATAAATTATCTTTATTAGTAGTCGCAGGATATCCTATATCTACACTAGTAATATCTTCTAATCCATTTTTATTAGATGTTTTTGAAGCTTTTCTATCTGAACAAACTGCTATTGATTCCATATCAAGATTTATATCAGCATTCCAACTACGTAAAGTTTGTGATAATAATTGAATACTTGGCACTAAGTACAATACTTTAAAAGTGTAATTGCTTTTCTTTGCCATTTGCTCAGCTATAACCATAGATGTATAAGTTTTTCCAGTACCTGGAGCCATGATGAGTTTACCTCGGTCAGCTTCTTTAAAACCTTCTATTACAGCATTAATGGCAGGAATTTGGTGGTTTCTAGGACTTTTTTTCTTATCTAATTTCACTCTTTCTGGTTCATTAAAACTAAAAGTAGACCAATCAACACTACTATTTTGCAAATCAGACAAAGATAATCGCATTATATTTTTATCTCTGTTTTCTAATGCCTCATCAGCATTTTTACTCCATTTATCTGTAGTAGTTATTAGTAATCCATCAGTATAATAATTTTTTCCCACTTCATTCAAAAATGAATCTATGTGACTTTTATTTATTGTTGTATCGCTTGAATAATATTTGCATTGTATAGCAGTAAGCTCATCACTATCACTTCTTTTAGCTACTAAATCTACACCAGTATCAACTTTTGGGATGTTATATTTTTCAGGAACATCTTTTAACATCCATACTTCTTCAAACAGTTTATGATACATTGGTTCATTTTTTAAGTATGTAATTGACAAGATTTCAAATAAAGTCCCTCTATCTCTTTGTCCTCCCTCTATATTATCTATATCTTCAATTAATGATATAAATGACTTATTCGACATTTTCTACATCCTTTTTACTTTTTACTACAATTATACCTTAGATTATATAAAATCAAAAATGAGATTACTGATAATAAAAATTTACTATTTCTTCTTTATAAACGTAAAAAACACAATTTCATTGCATTTAATAACAACTTTTACTAATAAAGAATAAATACGGATAGAAACATGTCTTATGCCTCTATCCGTATTTATTAGGACTCAACGTCAACTATTTCTTTTTTTCCTAGTTTAGAGATTTCTTTTTTATTTGATTATACATTTTGATTATTACTATTAAATCCATTTTTGAAGTTCTCCTTTATTTTCTTTATTTAAAACTCCACTACATATTGCACTTACATGTTGTTTATCTTTATTATAAATTATTCCAATCACTTTTCTTATTGCATCTTGGACTTCTGTAACAGACAATTCATAATAATGGTTATCTATAAATGATATTCCATGAGAGAGACTATTAATAATATCTAAGCTTTCTTCTATATCTTCAATTTTTTCTTTTACTATATCATAATAGTTTGATAATTCAGTAGCAGAAGCAGCTGTCGCATATTCTATTTTATAATGGCTTCTAGCATGAGATTCTAAAATAAATCTTACTTTATTCGCATATTTGATATAATTATCCAGCTTATTAACTTTATTCTTTCCTTTTAACGCAAAGGACATTACTTCGTTAAAAACAGTCCTATAATAGTCACTATAATTACTTAACTCCTCTTTAGTTAATTTGTTTACTTTACTAATCCCATCAATCTTTTCAATATACCAATGGGAAGTTTCCTTGGTATTATTCTTTCCTTTAAAAGCAAAATTATGGAAATCAAAAGACGAATGTGTAAACACAAAAACCTGTTTATTTTCAGATTTTGAAAGCTCAATAAATTGATTAATAATTTTAGTTAAATGATATCTATTTTCTGTATCTAAACTAGTAATCGGGTCATCTATGATTATATACTCAATATTTTCTTTCATCTCACTGTCTGCAATCATAAATAATTTATAATAAAAATGTAAGAACCCTATTAATCGCTTTTCACCTTCACTTAAATCAACTAAATTAAGTCTTTCTTTTGTTACTCTATGTATAACCCTATAGCTCTCAGTTTCAATATTAGGTTCTAATTCAATATTTATATCAAGTATTTCAAACCTTTTATTTACTATTTCACTAAACTGTTTCAAGTTAGATGAGTTTGTTTTCAACTTTGTTATCCAATCTTTATTCGCTTCTTTACATTTTTCTGCTTCTTGTATTTGTTCTTTATTACTATTAATATTGCAAATTTCTATTTTAATTTCTTCATCATTTTTCAACTTTTTGCCAATCCATGATTTAACAAAATCTGCAATTGAATCCCTAATCTTTTTATCGTTTTGTATTTCTTTTTTTAAATTTTCAATATAGTTATTGATGATATTATCTATTACATTTATTAATTCCCAATTATCAACAGGGTACTCAAGATGTTCATATGTCTTTTTTTCCTTGTCCTCTAATATACGTAATAGTTTAATAAGTTCTTCTTTTTGTTTTGAGAACTGTACTGAGTCTACATCAATATTTAAACCTTCCATATTACTTAACGATTCATTTATTTTAATTTTGTATTCATTTAAATTTCCCATAAAGCAATTAAATTCATTTTTGATTTTTGAATCTATATTTTCTTTTACCAATTCTACGTCAAATGTGTTACCACAAAACTCACACGTTTCCTCTTTTGATTGCATATTATGAATTTCTAAACCATCTTTTATCCATTCAGAAACTTTATAACTTACACTACTAGTAGGCTTGATAACTTCTTTCATTAATATTTTTACCATATTATTAAACTCCTCATAATCAAAAGCTAAAATGGGGGTTTTTATATTATTTAATAAGCCTTCTTTGCTAGCTATTCTTTCCTCTAATTCATCTAAAGATTCTAAAGTAGTATCTTTAATTATATCGCTAGTATTTTCCTTCCAACTATTAAAAGCAGTAACAGGATCTTTGTCAGCATTTCTCTTTTGTTTAACCACATTATTACTAATTTTAAATTTTTCTCTAGCTTCATTTAGTCTCATATTCATTTTATTGAAAATTATTTTTTTTGAATTCGTAATTTCATTATTTTTTCGCTTAATAAAATCTTCTAAATTATTTATAGCATTATTTAAATACTTAATTTGATCACTATGATTTATAGATTCTTTACCAATAACTAAACTCACACCATCAATTTCTTCAACTTGTTCAATATTATTTTTTAAGTAACCAGTATTAAAAATAACACTCTTTTCATTACCTAATCTTAACCATTCACTTAATGAACTTTTCCCACTCCCATTTCTTCCAAAAAATATATTTACTTTAGTCAATTCATCTTTACTAGTGTAATCATCAAATGATTTACAACTAACATTTTCTAATTTATTTAACATCAAATCTACCCCTTTATATAAGTGAAAATATATTATTTACAATCTATTTTTAATTTTACTTATGATATGCTTCGCCTCGCATGATTTTAAATGCACGGTAAACTTGTTCTATTAAGACGACGCGCATCATTTGGTGTGGGAAGGTCATTTTGCTGAATGAGAGGGCATAGTTACTGCGTTTTAAGATGTCGTCGTGTAGGCCGTTAGATCCGCCTATAATAAATACGAAGTCGCTTTGTCCTTGTGTCATGCGCTGTTGTAGTTCTTTGGCTAAGCTTTCTGATGACAACATTTTGCCTTCTATTTCTAAAGTAATAACTGTTGCCTGTGGTTTGATTTTCGCAAGTAAGCGCTGGCCTTCTTTTTCTTTAACTTGTTCTATTTCTTTGTCACTCATATTTTCTGGTGCTTTTTCATCAGGTACTTCTATAATTTCAATTTTGGAGTAAGGCCCTAGTCTTTTTTCATATTCTGACATTGCCTGTTTCCAATATTTTTCTTTTAATTTCCCTACTGCTAAGATTGTTATCTTCATTTGGTCCTCCAAGTTGTTAACAGTTATCCTACTTATCCACAAGTTATCAACTTGTTAACAGAATTCCCTCTAATTATAACAGGAATGTATATAAATTCTGGCTAAAAATTAAGAAATAATACTAAAATCAAGTTATCCACCTATAAATATGTGGATAAGTCTGTGAATAATGTGAGTATTTCTGTGTGTATTATACACAACAGTGGATAACTTTAGCTATTTTTGGGGATAACTTCAGTGCCGTCTTAAATATTTATTCATCTTTTCTACTCAAAACCATGCTTAAGAGGTTCCATTTTGAATATTCATGTATAGTTTAAATTATTAGATAATTAACTCAAGATATAAAAAAACGACCTACTCTAATTTTCAAAATTATAAGTAGGTCGAACGTCTAATTATTATTATAATGTATAAATCGGTGTAGCTTGTGCTTTGTCTGTATCACATAATAATACTTCTTTTTCCGTATCAATATCATGTTCATTTAGTACTTGTCCCACACTCATACGGGCTAATTCTTTCATATTATTATCTTGAGATAAATGTGACAGATAAATACGTTTAGTATTGCCTGTAATCACGTCTGTCATCGCAAGCCCAGCATCTTCATTTGATACGTGGCCCATATCGCTTAAAATACGTTGTTTAGTCTTCCAAGGATAACGGCACATGCGTAACATATCCACATCATGATTACTTTCAAATACAAAAGCATCACTACCTTGAATCATGCCTTTCATGCGATCTGACACATAACCTGTATCCGTAATCATCGTAAATTTCTTATAGTTATTGTGGAAGATATAAAATTGAGGGTCAATTGCGTCATGTGATACATTAAATGACTCTATATCAAATCCTGCAATAGATTGTGTATCATACGGATTAAATATAAATTTTTGATCCATAGGAATCTTACCATCCTTCTTGTCGATGGCTTTCCACGTGTTCTCATTCGCATAAATAGGTAGTTTATACTTACGTGCGAGAACACCTAATCCTTTAATGTGATCGCTATGCTCATGAGTGACTAATATCCCGTTCAAATCTTCTATATTTCTATCAATTTGGCTAAATAGTTCTTCCATCTTTTTGCCAGTGAGTCCAACATCTACTAATAGACTGCCTTTATCACTTTCAACATACGTGGCATTTCCTGTACTACCACTCGCCAGAACACTCATACGTATCAAGCGGCTCATCCTTTCTACTTCCGACAACTTGCGCTATATTTTAGAGTGCCTTCAGTCTAATCTGCACTCTTTTTTGAAAATGATGAGACTGAGACATTAATAATTTGTGCTCTGGGAAACCGATATACGGTGTCCCAAAAGTAGGATTCTCGGCAGATACCGTCACGATTCGACAAAATTTGAAAAACAATTTTGCTCATCGTTCGGTTCTGCTCAAATCCTAAACACTTTTGTCCCAACCTCATTCCAGTCCTCTAAAATATCTTTATATTATACTATATCAATACAGAAATTAAAGTTCCAATTCCATGTTTATCTTACAAGCCTATCACAAATAACAAAAAAAGTGAGTGCATGAAGTTACCTCCACGCACTCGTCAGAACTTTACTTTTCATCTTCACTTTAGTTATCAATCACTTTTGGATTAGATGATGTTGCTTCTACATAATATGTTTTTGTCTCATTTTTACCTTTATGTTTTACTTTAATTTCCCAGTTGGCTTGTAATAGTTGAACATTCGTTTCTCTCACAACTGAGTAATAACCTAATCGAGCATCTAGCACTTGGTCGCCAGATTTTAAATAACGGTTAAAATACAGTGTCTCGATAGCTTTACGAGGTGTAATAACTTGTTTCTTAGGATTACTGTCACTTGTCGCCGGCTCAATCTTATTCATTACCGTCTGTTTATAACTTGTCGCCTTACCATTATCCACATAGAAACGTAAGCGCGCCTTATTATTATTCATCAACGGATAGCCTTCGTAAGTCTGCTCATACGTTACTGTGTTCGACGTTACATCGCCTAATTGGTACGATTTGCCTCGATATACATTATCCATAATATAATCCTTCAAATCGCTTAGATTACTGTCGCTAACGTTTACCGTTTTATCAATCTCGCCGTTTAACGTATAGCCTGAATCATCCGCTTCAAGCGATGATTCATTTTCAACGTCACTATCGAAATTCTTCGACTTCGCCGTAATCATCTGCATCTCCGTGCCACTCACGTCTTTATTCAATATATCCTTCGCCACTTGAATCTCTTCTTGCTGAAAATTAACTTCATTGTCGCTTTCAGACTCATTAATCTGAGATTTCGTCACCTTATTCACGTAAATAATCACAAGCAGGATGTTAACAAGAATAAACACGAAAATAAACAAGGTCTTCGTTTGTTTCCAATTCATTTATTCAAGCCTCCCATCCTCGTAAGCATACCAATCACCGTTATATTCAACATACCACGTCGGTATAAACTCACTGTTACGTTGTACTTCGATATCTTCTTTATCAGGTCGATTATCTTCTTTGTAGCCAATCGTCATGTTCGTCACTTTTGGAAAATCAATATCCTGATTATTGGCAAGTGCAGAACGCACACTTTCAACGCTCTCAAGTTCTCGTTGTTCACCTTCTAAAGGCACACTTGAACGTAGTAACGCACGTTTATAGTCATACACACCTTTTTCGCCCCATGTCACTTCAATATCATTCAGTTGTTGATCATTGAACGTCGGATGACCGTTAAGGAACAATTGATAAGTCAGTTCACCTGACGAGTTATCTGTACTAAAGAGTCGATAATCGTCGTTGAAGAATCCACCATGTCCATTTACATACTCAAATGTACTTGGAATCGTTGTATCCATATCACTTGAGCTTGATTCATCTTCTGATAAATTCTTGTAGTGATATTTCTTACTTTCATCATTGTAGTTTGCGACACCTGTATTATTGTTATAAGTCGTTGAACCACTTTTACTACTTCGAATAATCACTGAATCATCGAATAAAATGGCATTCATCGTTTCTACAGGAATCGTATCGTACACCATGCGGTAAGAACGCATCTTCTTAGGTTGACTTGGCGCAAACACATGGGTTGCTTTATCGATGGTATCTTTATTGGTGATGACCTCAGAATATTTCTGCATATCGTTGTCTAACTGGTTCATCACATTATTAAAGTTTTTAGCTTTAGCGTTCATTGTCACTTTCATCACTTGGTGACGATCTTTACTAATCGCATATAACTCTAATTTACCTTTAGTATTTTTATTCACTAAAAGACGGTTAAAATTGAAATTCTTAGGTATTTTGGCAGAAGAATTAAGCACTTGTCCTAGGTACGTTTTCAATGGCATATCATAAGTAAAATCTAACACCGTAAAATGATCATTTAACGTTGGAATCGTTAAGTTATAATCCCGTTGCATATGTTCAACTTTACTGACATCGTGGTTTTTCAACGTATTTGAAATTTTAGCTAATTGGTCTCGTGTAGGCGCTATACCTTTTACTTTATCGCCATTCACTTTCACAATCTGGTAAGGTGAAATCACATTATCGATATGCGCAGACATAGGTTTCCCAATAGTTTTAGTATTACTCTTTTTACTATCCGCGCTGTCTAAATTTGTTAAATCTGGAGAAAAGTTCCAAACCATATACGTAAGCACGCCACTCATCATGACTAATAGTATAAGAATGATTGATTTAATATACTCTTTACTCTTCATCCCAATCACCATCGTCTATAACTTCACATGGAAGTGTAATAAATATCGATGTACCTTGTCCTTCGACACTATTAGCCCAAATACGACCATTATGCGCAGCTACAATCTCTTTAGAAATGGCTAGACCTAATCCAGTACCGCCCATTTTACGTGTACGTGCTTTATCTACACGGTAGAAACGATCAAAGATTTTATCTACTTTATTGATTGGAATACCAATACCATTATCTTTAATACGAATTGTCATACGATTGTATAACGTGTTTTGTTTCACGTGGAACTCGACTCGTTTCTCACCACGAGAATACTTCATAGCGTTGGTAATAACGTTATCAAATACCTGTGTCATCTTATCGGGATCGATTTCCGCAAAGATAGTTTCTTGAGGGATTTCACGTACAAATGTTGTATCTTTAGCTGCCATTTGATGTCGATTAATGATTTTATTGATAAACATATTGAAGTCGACAATTTCCTTCGTAATCTGTTCGGATTCGTTGTCCATTTTCGATAATTGAAGTAAGTCATTAACCAGTCGAATCATACGTTCAGTTTCTTCACGTGTTACTGATAGGAAGGATGGTGCTAAGTTCTCATCTTTCCATGCGCCTTCTTCAAGCGCCTCGATATAGCTATTCATAGATGTTAATGGCGTACGTAATTCGTGGGATACGTTGGCTACGAATTCACGACGTTCGCGTTCAATTTGTTGTTGTTCTGTTACATCGTGTAGCACGGCAATGTAACCTGTGACGAAGCCTGTTTCTTGTACAATCGTGCTAAAGTTCACACGCGCAATAATACCTTCGTCTTCATTGATATCTAATAAGAAACTATCATTATTCTCTTGTATCTCATCTAGAGAGAATTCCTCTTCTAAATTTAAGACACTTAACATGTAATAACCGACTAAGTCTTCTTTCGCCATGCCCAGCATTTTAATCGCCATATCATTAACGATACGCACACGACCACGTCTATCTGTCGCAATAATACCGTCACTCATATGCGTGATAACCGAATCAAGACGTCGTTTCTCACTCTCGGTATTTGCTTGAGCTTCTTGTACACGTTTAGATAGGTTATTAAACGCAAGGGCGAGCTCACCAATTTCGTCATTCCCGTAAATCTTAACACGTTGGGTATAGTTACCTTTAGACATCTCTACGGTTTGGTTACGCATATCCGTAATCGGTCGTGTAATGGTCCTTGCGATAAAGAACCCGAGTATGACCGTAATAATCAAGGATATAGCAGTACCAATGATGAAGATTTGGTTAATATTGCTGAGCTGATTATATACATTATTAATATTGGACTCTATGTAAATGTTACCAATCGTCTCGTTGCCACTTTTCACGGGTAAATTGTAAATCCAAATACGCTCTTTACCGTTACCGTAGTCTTTTAATACGTTATGGCTATTCGATTCACCAAGTGATAAGGCTTTTTGAACGGAATTATCATTAACTTTCTGGTTAATTAAATTATGTAATGATAATTTGGCCGTCGCCATGATGATTTGGTCTTTATCGATAAAACGAATTTCTTCGATTTCTTGACGATTGGCATACTCGTTTAGTAAGCTTTGAACTTCTTTTTGCGCATTGGACGGATCGTCTCTATAAATACGCTCAACATTGACTTCAAGTTGTGTCGCATATTGCTTAATGTTCTTCATGAAGTTGTTGGTTAATTCTTTTTCCAAATTATTAGTGAAATACAGGCCAATAATCTGCATTCCAATAATAATTAAGAGTACATAGACAATAACAAGCTTAGTGTGAAGGGATTGTAACTGTTTCAGCCACTTCATATCCGCAAACTCCTAATCATGTTGTTGGAGGAAATATCCAACGCCTCTACGTGTTACGATATATTCTGGATGAGAAGGATCGTCTTCAATCTTCTCACGCAAACGACGGATAGTTACGTCAACTGTACGCACGTCTCCAAAGTAGTCATAACCCCAAACTGTTTGAAGTAAGTGTTCACGCGTCATTACTTGCCCCATATGTTTTGAAAGGTAGTGGAAGAGTTCAAATTCACGGTGTGTTAATTCGATATCTTCGCCACGTTTTTTAATGGAGTAAGCATCTGGATAGATAACAATGTCTTTAATTGTAATTTCGTTTGTCGCATTATTTACTTCTTGAGCTGGTTGTGAATAATGACGACGTAAATTGGCTTTCACACGCGCAATTAATTCACGAGTGCTAAATGGTTTCGTCACATAGTCATCTGCACCAAGTTCAAGGCCTAAAACTTTATCGATTTCAGAGTCTTTTGCCGTTAACATAATAATTGGCATTTCATACTTCTTACGTACTTCACGACATACTTCCATACCGTCACGTCCAGGTAACATGATGTCTAATAGGACGATATCTGGCTCTACTTCATAAATTAAATCTACTGCGTCATTGCCGTCATAGGCACAGTAAACGTCGTAGCCTTCTTTTTTTAAATTAAATTCTAGGATGTCTGCAATTGGCTTTTCGTCATCGATTACAACAACTTTTCTTGCCATATCTATAACCCTCATTTCTCAAATTATAGTTCTCTATTTCAATAATTTTTAGCGTTTTTAGTAAAGAATAATTACGATTTGGCGCGTAAAAAATGTTTATAAACGCACACTCATCTACTATATAATTTACCATTAATATACTTCTAATTCTATGGGCGTGAGAGAGAAATCTAATTTAACCTCAAAGATTTCCTCATCTTCCTCTTACAATATTGACTAGAAATTTAAAAGTATTACTTTAATAAACTTTCGTTCTAATCAATTATTGCCAACATTCAATAAATAATCCGGAAGATTAGTAGTTTAAAGTTTACCACTCTAATATAATATTACAAATATGTTGAATCTCTTGAATAGGGGACGAAAGTCGTAGTGACGCCTATTCCAAGCATTGTTACAAAATTGTGATAACTTCAAACGTTTAAATATCAACATTTATCTTCTTATATAAATAGAAATATTAAAATTGTATTGCGCCGTCATATTCTTGTAACGCAAAGCATCTTGAGCGATATTCTTTTTATTGAGCAGTATTTTATTTTTGAAAAGGAGGATGAGGCGGGACATTAATGTGAAGTGAAAGTAGCTAGATAAAAAGATATAAAAAAATGCCTATCCTATTGGATAAGCAATACGGTCTCGACGGGAATCGAACCCGCGATCTCCTGCGTGACAGGCAGGCGTGTTAACCGCTACACTACGAGACCTACAAAATGGTGACTCCTACGGGACTCGAACCCGTGTTACCGCCGTGAAAGGGCGGTGTCTTAACCGCTTGACCAAGGAGCCATTCTTAAGCACAAGATAGATTATAGCACAGGCCTTATTTTGAAGACAAGACATTTTTTACATAATTTTAATCTTTTTTATAATTTCTTAATTTATTGGATAAAACTTGTCATATCAAGGCTTTGAAGCGTTACAATTCTTTCATTTATCCCCTTTTTACACTTTTGTATTTTATACCTCGTATTGAATGGCTAAGCTTTACGGGGGGAGCCGGACAGAAATCTAATGTACTTCGAAGATTTCGTTGTCCGGCCCCGGCAAGGTTGACTAGAGAGGAAGAAAGTATGGTTTTGACGCATCTTCATCTCAGTCAACTACTGCCAAACGTTGTATTTAAACTTTGGCTAACCTTGTTTCCCCAGGAGTCTCGCCCTCAATACTTCGTATACTTGTATAACTTCATATTATGGATTACTAAGTAGATTATTGTATTGATAAATTTAATTAACAATTACCAAGTCATTTAATCAACTACTCACAAAATAAAAAAATCCAGTTTGGACATTAAGGTATGTCGCAAACTGGATTTTCATTTTCATAAAGAAATTAAAACGAGATATTTTAATTCTTATCTATTACCATAATTGTTCTAATAAGTTTGTTTGTTCACGGTCTGGGCCTACTGAGAAGATTGAAATCTTCACATTACATAATTCTGAAATACGTTCTAAATATCTACGTGCATTGTCAGGTAATTCTTCTAATGTACGGCAACTTGTAATATCTTCTTTCCATCCTGGTAACTCTTCGAAGATTGGTTTACAACGACGTAATTGATCAAGGTTAGCTGGATATTCAGTAATTTCTTCGCCGTCTAATTCGTATGCTGTACAAATTTTCACAGTATCTAAACCTGTAAGCACGTCGATAGAGTTAATAGATAGGTCTGTAATACCGCTCACACGACGAGAGTGACGTAATACGACTGAGTCGAACCAGCCGACACGACGTGGACGTCCAGTTGTTGTACCGTATTCACGGCCAACTTCTCTAATGTGGTGGCCATCTTCATCAAATAATTCAGTTGGGAATGGGCCATCGCCTACACGAGATGTATAAGCTTTACATACACCGATTACTTTAGAAACGAATGTTGGGCCTACGCCAGTACCTACTGTTACATTACCAGCAACAGGGTTACTTGAAGTTACGAAAGGATATGTACCGTGGTCGATATCTAACATCACGCCTTGTGCGCCTTCGAATAATACTTTTTCATCAGCAACAAATGCGTCGTCTAATGTTTTCGCTGTATCCATCACGAATTCTTTTAAGCGTTGACCTGCCGCATAGTATTCGTCAAACATTTCATCAAAGCGTGGGCATGATTCATTAAACATACCTTTGAAATATGCATCTTTAATTTCGATATTTTCTTTTAAGCGACGTTCAAATGTTTCTTTTTCTAATAAATCAGCCATACGGATACCGATACGTTGCGCTTTATCTACATAAGCTGGACCGATACCTTTTTTAGTTGTACCAATTTTATTGTCGCCACGACGACGTTCTTCATATTCATCTTGCGCTAAGTGATAAGGAAGAATCACTTGAGCACGGTTAGAAATGCGTAAGTTACTTGTAGAAATACCACGTTCATTTAAGCCGTCTAATTCTTTCAATAACGCTACTGGATCGACAACAACGCCGTTACCAATCACCGCTAATTTATCTTTATAAAAAATACCTGATGGTACTAAGTGTAATTTATAAGTTTCTCCACCGAACTGGATAGTATGTCCTGCGTTATTACCACCTGAAAAACGTGCAATAACATCCGCTTGTTCCGCTAAGAAATCTGTAATTTTACCTTTACCTTCGTCTCCCCATTGTGTCCCAACTACTACGATTGATGACATGTGAGCACCTCCAAAGTTTTCTCGATTAACCATAAGTATTCTATCAGTCCATCTGGCATAATGCAAATAAAAATCGAACATTAATATTTATACATTTTCCTTTTCTTCTTGAAAATAAATTTCTTTCACAAATGCCTATAAACGCTTACATATCAATATTTCAAAGACTTTTCCATAAAAACCAAGACACATACTAAATGGAAATAAATTCAACTAAAACAAAATAAAAACCGTACATTTAATACAAAAACAAGATTAAAGTACGGTAAAAATAATTACATCATATCGGCATGTGCATAATCGATATCTGTAAATTTATTATATTGTTTCATAAAGTGTAGTTTCACGGTGCCGGTTGGACCGTTACGTTGCTTGGCGATGATAATTTCAATTTCACCATTCTCATCGTTAGACTGTGGTTCCATATTGCCATCGTCGTCTTCACCTTCGCCGCGATTATAATAATCATCACGATATAAGAATGCGACGATATCAGCATCTTGCTCAATCGAACCAGACTCACGAATATCACTCATCATTGGACGTTTATCTTGACGTTGTTCCACGCCACGAGATAACTGACTCAATGCGATAACAGGACATTCTAATTCACGGGCGATTGCTTTTAATGTACGTGAAATTTCAGATACCTCTTGTTGTCTGTTATCTGAAAAGCGTGACCCACTACCTTGAAGTAATTGTAGATAGTCAATCACAATCATGTCTAAGCCATGTTCTTGTTTTAAACGACGGCACTTAGAACGTAAATCTGTAATACGAATACCTGGCGTATCATCGATAAATATCTTCGTACGAGATAGTTTACCTACCGCTATCGTAAAACGATTCCAGTCTTCTTCTGTCATCGTCCCTGTTCTTAAGCGATTGGAATCAACGTTACCGGAACTACAAATCATACGTGTTGCTAGTTGATCGGCACCCATTTCAAGCGAGAATATACCTACCGTGTAACTTCCTTCATGTGTTGCCACTTTTTGGGCAATATTAAGAGCGAAGGCAGTCTTACCTACAGAAGGACGCGCAGCTAAAATAATTAAATCATTACGGTTAAAGCCCGCAGTCATCTGGTCTAAATCACGATAACCAGTTGGAATACCTGGCGTTTGTCCGCTATTTTGATCTAATTCTTCGGCTGTCTCATACACTTGTCCAAGGACGTCTCTAATATCCTTGAAGCCATCGCTTTGACGATTAGAGGATAACTCAAGTATGCGTCGTTCAGCGTCACTTAAAATCGCATCTAATTCAAGTTCATTGTCATAACCGTCGTTGGCAATACTATCGGCAGTTTGTATTAATTTACGTTTTAACGATAAGTTAGCGACGATATTTGTATAATACTGAATATTTCGTGTCGTCGGCACATTATTAGATAGTTCCGCTAAATATTGGGGGCCGCCCGCTTCACTCAACGCACCATCTTTCGTCAATTGATCCATTAATGTGACAACATCAATTTCACCTTGATCTTCACTTAAATTCATCATTGCTCGGAAGATATGTTGGTGGGCGCCTCTATAAAATGACTCAGGAAGTAATACCTCCTGAGTCGTATTAATCAAGTTCGGGTCTATAATAATTGCACCTAAGACAGATTGTTCAGCTTCATTGTTATGGGGCATTTGTCTTTGATCATACATATTATCCATACGTCATTACACCTCTAAATCCAATCCATCCTAAATTTTACCCAAATGCCAGTGCTAATTGTATTATTTTTCTACTGTATGAACTCTAATTGTACCTTCGACTTCTTTGTCTAATTTTACAGGTACATTAGTATAACCTAATGCATGGATACCTTGAGGTAAGTCCATTTTACGTTTATCAATTTTAATATCGTGTTGAGATTTAAGTGCTTCAGCAATTTGTTTTGTACTTACTGAACCAAACAATTTACCACCTTCACCAGTTTTCGCACTTACTTCTACTTCGATATTTTCTAATTTTTCTTTAAGTGCTTTCGCTTCATTAATTTCTTGTTGTCTATCCGCTTCGGCACGTTTATTTTGTTGTTCTAATTGTTTTAAGTTACCAGGAGTTGCTTCAACAGCATAGTTATTTTTAATTAAAAAGTTATTAGCATAGCCTACTGGTACATCTTTAACTTCGCCTTTTTTACCTTTACCTTTAACATCTTGTGTGAAAATTACTTTCATGCGTCTTCACTCCTACTCTTTTGTTCTGTAATTGCTTGTTGTAATTGTTCGATTGCTTCTTCAATCGATAATCCTTTTAATTGTGTGGCAGCATTAGTTAAGTGTCCACCACCACCAAGTGCTTCCATCGTTAATTGAACGTTGATAGAACCTAGTGATCGGGCAGAGATACCAATTAAGTTATCCTCACGTTTAGCTACCACGTATGATGCTTCTATACCCTCTAAACTTAACAACTCATCAGCTGCTTGTGCAACTGTGACGGGATGATAAATTTTGTCATTAGAACCATGGGCAATCGCAATACCATCATCTTGTACTTCAACCGTTCTAATCAGTTCAGAACGATTAATGTACGTATCGACATCATCTTTCAAGAAGTGTTGCGTCAAGATAGTATCTGCACCATGGGCACGAAGATAACTTGCCGCATCGAATGTTCTTGAACCTGTACGCAATGTAAAGTTACGTGTATCGACAATGATACCTGCGTACATTACCGTTGATTCTAAACGAGTTAAACGTTGTTCTGTCGGTTGATACTCTAAGAGTTCCGTCACAAGTTCGGCTGTTGAACTTGCGTATGGTTCCATATAAACCAACAGAGGATTAGAAATAAAGCTTTCGCCACGTCTGTGATGGTCAATAACCACTTTACGGTTCGCTTTATTTAGAATATTTTCATCTAATACCATCTCAGGTTTATGCGTATCTACGACGACAATAGTAGATTTAGAAGTCATCATATCCCAAGCTTCGTCAGACGTTACGAAACGTTCTTTAAGCTCAGGTTTCTTATCGATTTCATCCATCACACGACGTAATGTTGGATCGATATCTTCTTCATTTAGAACGACATACGCCTCTAAGTTATTCATTAATGCGAAACGTGATACCCCGATTGCGGCACCTATCGCATCTAAGTCAGGACGTTTGTGTCCCATAATAATTACTTTATCGCCTTCAGTTAAAATGTCTTTCAAGGCGTGAGAAATCACTCGTGCTCTTACACGTGTACGTTTCTCCATTGGGTCAGTCTTACCGCCGTAGAAGCGGACGTTACCATTCATATTTTTGATGGCAACTTGGTCACCACCACGACCTAACGCTAAATCAAGACCGGATTGTGATAATTCCCCAAGATCGATTAAGTTCTCGGTGCCTTCACCGACACCAATACTTAATGTTAATTGGGCACGGTAGCCGACACTTTTCTCACGTAACTGACTGAGAATTTCAAAGTTCGACTCTTCAATTTCTGCTAGAATTTTTTGATTTAAATACGCTACGAATTGGTCAGAGCTATAACGCTTAAAGTAAATATTATATTCTGACGCCCAACGACTAATCACTCGTGTCACCATTGAGTTGATTTCAGAGCGTTGCGTATCATTCATATTTTGCGTAATCTCATCATAATTATCTAGGAAAAGGGTTGCAATAATAGGTTTCGATTCTTCATATAATGCGTGTGTTTGTACTTCATTTGTAATATCGAAGAAGTATAAACAATTTTCTTCCTCGGCATGACGTACATGATAATGATATGGACCATGTTCGATTTCAACTTCTTGAATCTTTTCAAGCTGCTTTAAAATATTCGGAAACACTTCATTAACTGGTTCTGAGATGACGTTCGTTTCTAAGTGTTCAGACATATACTGGTTGATCCATTCAATATGATCATCGGCATCAAGTACGACCATACCAATTGGCAGACGTTTGATTGCTTTATTGCTACCAGCCGAGACATGACCACTTAAGTTATCCACATAGTTATCCATTTTTAATAATGCTTGTCTTACTAACACGATGCTAATAATAATCATCACGACTAGAATAGCAGCGGCAATCGTAGCTACCAATGGCTTAAAGATAAACCATACAACGACAAGTGCTATCGCAGTAAGTACCATCAAAATGTAAGGTATAAGTAATGCCTTTTTTGTGGATTGACGGTTCATTCTTCCACCTCTATTCACTTTTTAAAGTCATTTTTTAATCATTCGTTTTAAATTAATTCCTAAATCAAGTACCCCAAGTAATGCAACAATATGTGTTGCCGGCGTTAAAATTGTCCCCACGACCATTAACAATATCGTTACAGCATCTGGCATACGTCTTGCTTTACCAAAGAAATGAATTAAACTCAATCCTTGAATATACATCAATAATGATAACACAACTTCAAAATTTAACACGATACTTTGGAAAGTACTTGGCTGAGTCGCGAACATCACGCACAGCAAGACAATCATGTAAATCCATAATAATGAACGATTCATTTGCCAAGCAAATAAAGGTTTGAAAATCGGTGTAGCTACTTTAAATTTACGTACAATCGGAAATGTAATAATTAAACTAATTAAAACAAGAATAAAAATTCCGATGATAATAAAACTTGGAAGTTGTACTGCCATTTGGCGGAAGCTTTCTTCTAATAGCGTTTTATAATCATACTCCACGCCTGATGTAACAATGGCGCTATGCATTGCATCTTTGAAAGGTTTAATAAGTGTTGTTGCACTTGGTATTTTTTTGAATACTTGTAATAACATTAATGCGACTAAAGCAAATATACTTAAATATGTAGTTGCTATATATAAGATGCGTTCTTTAGAAGCACGTTCTTTTAATAATTGGCCAATAATAAAGCTAAGTAGTAAAACTAAAATCATGGCACTTAATACAAATGTATTACCTAATAGAGTGGTTAAAATAACTGTGACTAACGCAGCAACTCCAAATGATGGAACGGATTTGTTCCATAGAATAATCCCTGGAATTGTGGCGAATAAACATAGTATCAAACCAAGTATCGGTAACACATACGTGATTAAAGCAACAATAACGAGCGCAATTGTTCCTAAAATCGTCGCTTTAAGGTGTACTTTTGAAAACACATTTGCCACTCCCATACTTTTTGACTGTAACTTCTATTTTAACCTCTATACAAGATTAAAACAAATGTATAGAAATAGTGCTTAGCACACTCATTAGTCGTTGGTTTAGTGGCACTATTGCGGTAATCCGCTTCCATTATTTTCGTTTGAAATTCGTTACTTTTAGAAAATGATATAAGTTCGGTGCCCAATCATTAAAGTTTAATAAGAAGCCGTCATGTCCTACATTGTCTGGCACAAAGAAATGACGATGATATTTAAACCGCTCCCCTACCGCTCTCACTTGGTCATCTGGATACAATAAATCATCAGTAAAGCCCATCGTAAGTACTTTAGTATCTAAAGATTGAAAGACCTCGTCTACGTCTACACGGCCACGGTCGATATTATGGCTATCTAAGACATTCAACATTGTTAAGTAACAGGATAAATCATACGTTTCTTTAAACTTATTGCCTTGATAACGTTGATAACTAACCACCTCGTCTGGAGAGAAGCGTTGATCATAACTTTTAGACGACCGGTACGTTAGAAAGCCTAATTGACGTGCAATACTTAGTCCTTCTTTACCTCCAAGATGAATGGCTTCACGTGCAATTTCATTAAATGCTCGGCTATAGGAGGACGTTTTATCAGTGGCTGCTAGGATAACTGCTTTATCGACTTGGAACTGGTTATTATAGAGTAATTCCATCACCTGCATGCCACCTAGACTTCCACCGATCAAGATATTAATTCTTTCGAAGCCGAGTTCTTGAATGCCCTTTTCAATCGCCTTAGCAATATCTCTTAGTGTTAATTGTTTGGGAAAATGTGTATCCGTTACGGGAGAGCTTGAGCCGAATGGGCTACCAATAACGTTAAATGTAAGGAACTGATAATCGTAGATAGGCATATAGCCACCGTCGATAATTTCACGCCACCAACCAGGATGTTCATCAGTACCATATGTTAAATGATTACCAGTTAGCGCATGACAGACGACTACAAGTGGTTGACCTGAGTATCCTACATGTTCGTAGCGTAATTGTAGATTCTCAATCATTTCACCTGATTCTGTTGTAAATCGTCCTAAGTTTAATGTGTCTACCGTATAATTTGTCATACGCTTTCCTCCTTTGGATAAAAAAATCGCTCCATACTCTTTAGAAGTATGAAGCGATGTGCTTATTACTTATCATCCGAGTATCTCGTTGGTTGTAGCACCGTACATAAATGCCGGTTGCTGAAGTTTCATAGGGCCGCGTCCCTCCACTTCTCTCAATAAGTTTATATTGTTTAGTTTTTACACTTTGTAACTGTTTTACTTAAATTTATTTTATCTAATTACATTTGTAACTTCAATAGCTAGCTGTAGGGTTCTGCCTTTTAAAAGAAAAAACGTAAACCAGCAATGAGTGCGATACCTACTAGTATGGTAATCGTCAGGCTACGTGTAATGAGTGCAATGAAAATGATTGGGATCGTTGCAATGATGAACGGAATATTGAGTGTGTAACCTTGTACGCCATCTTGTTGAACGATAATGCCATCTAAGATGAGTGCCGTGAATAAGGTAATGGGTATAAATGATAACCACTTAATTACCGTTTCTGAAAGTTGAATACGTGAAATCATAAGAAATGGGATAACGCGGACGATTAGCGTTACGAGCCCACATAAAACGATTAGTATTAACGTATGCCAAGATGTCGTCATTTATCCATCACCACCCCTAATGTTGCTGCAAAGATTGATGCGATAAGAATCGCGCCGTATGAAGGTATAAACCAACTTAGAATTAACATCATTACGATGACACTCGCAATTAATACAAGATATACTTTAAGTTTTGAACGTGTAATCGACTCAAATTGTGCCATTGCTAAAAAGATGAACATCGCCGTAATAGCGAAATCAAGTCCCAACATCTCTGGATTAGAGATATATTTACCGAATACTGCGCCGGCCACACTTGCAAGCGCCCAAAATATGTAAGCAGTTAAGTTCAAACCGTGTAACCAACGATCGTTTATCTTCTCCCCTTTTAAATGAGGTGTAACCGCTACGCCAAATGTTTCATCGGTTAAGATTGACGATAAGCCTATACGGTTCCAAACGCTATAATTTCTATAACTTGGTGCTAATGTCATTGATAATAGGAAAAAACGTGAATTGACGATAAAAGTGGTTAATACTATGGCCGAAGTCGGTGTACCTGCTATGACAAGTACGCAGATGATAAATTGCGCTGCCCCAGCATAGACTAGTAAACATAGTAATAAGATTTCTAATATACTGAAATGTTGTGAAGCCGCCACGATTCCGAATGACAAACCAATTCCAATATATCCTAATAACGTAGGAATACATTCCTTGACCCCTTGTTTAAATGTCACATGTGACGTCATCCTTTTACCCCCTTTGTTCCACTCGTTTTCACAAGTAAATATATAATTAAATTTAGTCTAATACACTAGTTTAAGAGTAGCAACACACTTAGACGTCAGGTTGTGTGACGTAAGACTAACAGACGTGTTAAAACATTGATTTATCAATGTTTTTTGAGTTCTCTATTTTTAGGTTAAAATTTCCACTTACCCCACATAAGGTAGTCTAAAAAGACGTTATTCACTTTATTACTTTATTAAGAAAAAGCAGGATTTTACGTTGAAAAATGCTTATATATAAATAGAGTTGATATGACAATTAAAAAAGCGTTGAAACTATCTATTTAAGATAGCCTCAACGCTAAATGTATGAGTTATAACTTAGCCGTTTACTGGACGAATTTCAGTTTTACCACCCATGTATGGAACTAATGCATCTGGAATTGTGATTGAACCGTCTTCGTTTTGATAGTTCTCAACGACAGCGGCAAATGTACGTCCAACAGCAAGACCACTACCGTTTAATGTGTGTGCTAATTCTGGTTTAGCATCTGCATTACGTTTGAAGCGGATGTTTGCACGACGCGCTTGGAAATCAGTACAGTTTGAGCAAGAACTAATTTCTTTGTAGTTGTCATAGCTTGGTAACCAAACTTCTAAGTCGTATGTTTTACTTGCACTGAAGCCGATGTCTCCTGTACATAAGATTACACGACGATATGGTAATTTTAATTCTTCTAAGATAGCTTCAGCATTTTTAGTCATATCTTCTAAAGCATCCCAAGAATCTTCAGGTTTTTCGATACGTACCATTTCAACTTTGTCGAATTGGTGTAAACGGATTAAACCTCTTGTATCTCTACCAGCAGATCCCGCTTCACTACGGAAACATGCAGTTTGTGCAGTGAATTTTTCAGGTAATACATTTGGTGGGATAATTTCGTCTCTGTAGAAGTTTGTTAATGGCACTTCTGCAGTTGGAATAGTGTAAAGACCTTCTTTTTCAACTTTGAATAAATCTTCTTCGAATTTAGGTAATTGACCTGTACCAAACATAGTATCAGCGTTAACTAATTGTGGTGTAAACATTTCAGTGTAACCGTGTTGTGTTGTATGTTTAGTAAGCATGTAGTTCATTAATGCACGTTCTAATAATGCACCGTCTCTAGTTAAGTATACGAAACGTGCTCCTGATACTTTTGCTGCACGTTCAAAGTCAGCCATTTTTAATTCTTCAACTAAATCCCAGTGTGCTTTTGGTTCGAAGTTGAATTCACGAGGTGTACCCCATTTTTTCACTTCAACGTTCTCTTCGTCTGAAGCACCTTGTGGCACATCGTCTGCGATTAAGTTAGGAATACGAATTAAGATATCTCTAACTTTATTATCTACTTCATTTAATTTAGCATCGTTTTCTTTGATTTCGTCACCAAGTTCACGCATTTCTTTGATAACGTCATCAGCGTTTTCTTTATTACGTTTCTTTTCAGCGATTTCTTCACTTACTTTGTTACGACGTGCTTTCATATCTTCAGTTTTACCAATGAGTTGACGACGTTGATTATCTAATTCTAAGACCTCATCAACTACTTTTGGATCATCTCCACGTAATTCAATTTTGCTCTTAACTTTATCAGGTTCTTCTCTAAATTGTCTGATGTCTAACATATTAACTTCATCCTTCCCATTTTTTTAAAAGTTTATTAAGAATGGCAACTTTTAAATATAAAAAAGACCACGTCCCCCTACAAGGGACGTGGTCTACGCGTTGCCACCCTATTTAACAACTTGATACATAAGATGCACCAAATTGCACTTTACCAATATAACGGTTCTTACCGATTGTTCACATATAGTAGGTAGATTCGCATAACTGTTAATTACTTGTTCACACTCAACACAAGCTCTCTGAAATTAACCGATTATGTTACTTGTCCTACGAACAATAACTTATTAAGTTATTTTTAATATAGCAAAGTCTTTTGAAATTATCAAGCAATTGTTAATATTAAAAATTATTATTAATTTAAACGTTTTCATTATCAACAAAATTAGAACTTAAATTATTCCTGAAATAGTGTTGACGAAAGTCGAATCCAGGTATAATATTTTCTATTGTATTTAAAAGTCGAGGGCGTAGAGAAGTCTGAGTTGTTCGCTACAACTGTAAAGTTCAGGCTATATCTATTTAGTGTAGAAAGGTTCCACACCTTATAAGGGAGGTTTATTTATGGAAACATTAAATTCAGTTACTATTCCTAAAAGAAATGATGAAACGCATAAAGGTGATTATGGCAAGATTTTGCTTATTGGTGGTAGTGCCAATTTAGGGGGCGCCATTATGTTAGCAGCGCGTGCGTGTGTATATAGTGGTAGTGGCTTAATCACAGTGGCCACACATCCAACTAATCATGCGGCGATTCATTCACGTTGTCCGGAAGCCATGGTTATTGATATTAATGATACGAAGATGTTAACTAAAATGATTGAGAATACAGATAGTATTTTAATCGGTCCAGGGCTCGGTATCGATTTCAAAGGTAATAATGCAATTACATTTTTACTTCAAAATATACAGCCTCATCAAAACTTAATTGTTGATGGAGATGCAATTACAATATTTAGTAAATTGAAACCTGATATTCCTACATGTCGTGTGATCTTCACACCACATCAAAAAGAATGGGAACGTTTAAGCGGTATTCCTATTGAAGAACAAACGTATGAACGTAATAGAGAAGCTGTGAATAAATTAGGTGCAACGGTTGTGTTGAAAAAACACGGTACAGAAATCTTCTTTAAAGACGAAGAGTACAAACTTGCTATCGGTACACCTGCAATGGCGACAGGTGGCATGGGCGACACATTAGCTGGAATGATTACTAGTTTCGTTGGTCAATTTGATAATTTAAAAGACGCTGTAACTAGCGCGACATATACACATAGTTATATTGGAGAAAAACTATCTGAAACAATGTATGTTGTTCCACCTTCACATTTAATAAGTGAAATCCCATACGTGATGAAAGAATTAGAAAAATAAAGATTTGCATATAAAATAAGACTACCCTCAGCAGGGTAGTCTTATTTGTTATTAGTTATTAATTATTCATTATTATCTTCGTCGTCAGAAGCGTTTTCTATATCTTCGTTAACACGATCCATGAAGTCTTCTCTTACTTCAATACGTTCATCATCATCATCGGATGTAGTGTCCGCTTCTTCTACTTCGGTATGCAATGCGTTACCTGGTGTCTCATCTTCAACGACTTGTTCACTAGGGCTTTCAGTACTTTCTAAGCTTGCATTATCTTCCGCTTGAGCCGCTTCAGTAGCATCTGCATCTTCTGTTTTATCAATTACTTTCGCTACTGTAGAAACAAATTGCTCTTCGCCTAATTTCATTAGACGTACACCTTGAGCTGCACGACCATTTTGTGAAATATCTTCAACATCAAGTCGTATAATTACGCCACCGTTTGTGACAATCATCAAGTCTTCTTCGCCAGTTACTGTTGTGATACATACAATATTACCATTACGTTCTGTAATTTTAGCAGTCTTGATACCTTTACCGCCTCGGTTAGATAAGCGATATTCACTTACTGGCGTACGTTTACCGTAACCATTTTCAGTAACTACTAAAACTTCATCTTCGCTCTCTGCATGAGCCACGTCTAAACCAACGACCACGTCTTCATCACGTAATGAGATACCTCTTACACCCGCTGCAGTACGGCCTAATGGACGTAACTTCGTTTCAGGGAATCGGATAAGTGACGCATGTGATGTACCAAGTAAGATATCTTGGTGGCCATCAGTAAGTCGCACGGCAATCAGTTCATCATCTTCTTTGAAACCAATCGCAATCTTACCGTTTTTATTGATGTGTGAGAAGTTACTTAACGCAGAACGTTTCACAATACCTCGTTTAGTAGCGAAGACTAAGTAGCTATCTTCATCTTCAAGGTTTCTAACGGCAATCATCGTACTAATCACTTCGTCAGTATCAAGTTCGATCGCGTTAATGACTGGTATACCTTTAGATTGACGTGAAAGTTCAGGTACTTCGTAACCTTTAAGTTTGTAGACACGACCTTTATTCGTAAAGAATAAGACGTTATCGTGTGTACTTAACGTTACAAGTTGACTTACGAAGTCTTCTTCTAAAGTATTCATACCTTGTACGCCACGACCACCACGATTTTGTGCGCGATATGTAGATACAGGTAAACGTTTAATATAGTTGTTATGACTTAATGTAATAACGATTTGTTCTTCAGGAATTAAGTCTTCATCTTCAATATCATCTAATCCACCTAATTGGATTTCAGTACGACGTTCATCACCATAACGTTCTTTAATTTCAGTAAGTTCGTCACGGACTAATTGAAGTAAGACTTCCTCGTCTGCGAGAATTTTTTCTAATTCAGAAATGTAGTTAAGTAAATCATTATATTCCGCTTCAATCTTATCGCGTTCTAAACCTGTTAAACGTCTTAAACGCATATCAAGAATAGCTTGTGCTTGGCGTTCTGAAAGTTTAAAACGTTCTTGTAACGTTTCCATCGCAATTTTATCCGTATCAGATTCACGAATAGTTGAGATGATTTGGTCGATATGGTCTAACGCAATACGTAAACCTTCTAAGATATGAGCGCGATCTTTCGCTTTTCTTAAGTTATATTCCGTACGACGACGTACCACAACTTTTTGATGCTCTAAATATTCAACTAGGGCATCTTTTAAGTTGATTAACTTAGGTCGGCCATTTACAAGCGCAATCATGTTTACACCGAATGACGTTTGTAATGGTGTTTGTTTATATAAATTATTTAGAATAACGTTTGCATTCGCATCTTTACGTACATCAATCACGACTCTTACGCCTGTACGTAAACTTGTTTCATCACGTAAGTCTGTAATACCTTCAATTTTCTTCTCACGTACAAGTTCAGCGATTTTCTCAATCATACGTGCTTTATTAACTTGATATGGAATTTCAGTTACGACGATACGTTGACGTCCGCCACCACGTTCTTCAATTTCCGCACGTGCACGCATTTGAACAGACCCACGTCCAGTTTCAAATGCTCTTCGGATACCACTTTTCCCTAGGATTAAGCCCGCCGTTGGAAAATCAGGCCCCTGAATATCTTCCATAAGTTCTGCAATAGTAACGTCTGGATTTTTACTTAAACGTAAAACGCCATCGATGACTTCAGTTAAGTTATGAGGAGGAATATTAGTAGCCATACCTACCGCAATACCTGATGCACCATTCACTAGAAGGTTAGGGAAACGAGCAGGTAAGACTTCCGGCTCTCTTTCTGTACCATCGTAGTTATCTAAGAAATCGATTGTATCTTTATTAATATCACGTAAAAGTTCCAAGGTAATCTTAGTCATTTTCGCTTCGGTATAACGCATGGCAGCAGCGCCATCGCCATCCATAGAACCAAAGTTACCTTGCCCGTCGATAAGCGGATAACGATAGCTGAATGTTTGAGCCATTCTAACCATGGCGTCATAAATTGAAGAGTCACCATGCGGGTGATATTTACCCATTACGTCCCCGACGATACGTGCCGATTTTTTATAAGGTTTGTCAGGTGTCATGCCCTGTTCATTTAAACCGTATAAAATACGACGGTGTACAGGTTTTAAACCATCACGTACATCTGGTAAGGCACGTGAAACGATAACGCTCATTGCATAGTCTAAGAATGATTCGCGCATTTCGCTGGTTATATTTCGTTCATTAATTCTTGATTGAGGTAAGTCAGCCATCAAGATATCCTCCTTCTGTAATCAGTTCATTCATAACTTAGTAAGACTGTCGTAACAGTTGTATATAGAGTGAGGTTGAATCATTATTGATTAGCTCAGAGCTTAAACGATTAAGATTCAACCTAAATGATTAACAAGTAATCTCTTAGAAATCTAAGTTTGCATAGACTGCATTGTCTTCGATAAAGCGTCTACGGTTTTCAACGACGTCACCCATTAACATTTCAAATGTTTGGTCGGCATCTATCGCATCTTCAAGTTTTACTTGTAACATCATACGATTTTCAGGGTTCATTGTAGTTTCCCATAATTGGTCGGCATTCATTTCTCCTAAACCTTTATAACGGGCAATTTGCCATTTAGGTGTCGGATTTAATTCTGATTTCAATTTATCTAATTCACGGTCGTTAAAGACGTAATATTTTTGTTTACCTTGAGTTAACTTGAATAATGGTGGTTGAGCGATATAGACATATCCCGCTTCGATAAGTGGACGCATGAAACGATAGAAGAATGTTAATAACAATGTTCTAATATGCGCACCATCGACATCGGCATCGGTCATAATCACGATTTTATGATAACGTGCTTTAGAAATGTCGAATTCGCCACCGATTCCAGTACCAAATGCAGTAATCATTTGGCGAATCTCGTTGTTGTTTAGAATACGATCTAAACGTGCTTTTTCAACATTTAAGATTTTACCTCTTAACGGTAAAATGGCTTGTGTTCTAGAGTCACGGCCTTCTTTTGTAGATCCCCCGGCAGAGTCACCCTCTACGATAAAGATTTCACTTTCTTCAGGGTTTTTACTAGAGCAGTCTGCAAGCTTACCAGGTAAACTTGAGATTTCTAACGCTGATTTACGACGTGTTACTTCACGCGCTTTTTTAGCCGCTACACGCGCACGTGAGGCCATCATCCCTTTTTCCACGACGATTCTTGCTACACTAGGATTCTCATATAAGAAACGTTCGAAGTACTCTGCGAACAGTTTATCCACGATTTGACGGACTTCAGAGTTACCTAGTTTTGTTTTAGTTTGTCCTTCGAATTGAGGGTCACCGTGTTTGATTGATACAACAGCTGTTAAGCCTTCACGTGTATCTTCACCAGATAATCTATCTTTCTCGTCTTTGATGATTTTACTTTGAGTGCCATAGCTGTTTAACACACGTGTTAATGCACGTTTGAAACCATCTTCATGCGTACCGCCTTCATATGTATGAATGTTGTTCGCATAAGACAATAGGTTTGTCGCATAGCCGCCGTTATATTGCATAGCAATTTCAATTTCTACATCATCTTTAGTTTGATGAATATAGATTGGGTCTTCGTGAATCGGCTCTTTATTCTCATTAAGTAATTCAACGTAAGATTTAATACCACCTTCATAGTGATACGTATCTTCACGTTGTTCTTCACCGTCTTCACGTTCATCTCTTAACGTGATTGAAATACCTTTATTTAAGAATGCTAGCTCTCTGATACGTTTTTGAAGTGTTTCATAGTTATAAACTGTTGTCTCTGTGAAAATTTCACTGTCAGCTTTAAAACGAATCACTGTACCTGTTTTATCTGTGCTACCTACTTCTTTAAGATCAAATTGAGGTAAACCTCTTTTATATGCTTGATGATAAATCGTTTCGTTACGGTGGACATAAACCTCTAAATCTTCAGATAGGGCGTTAACTACTGATGAACCTACACCGTGTAGACCACCAGAAACTTTATATCCGCCACCGCCGAATTTACCACCGGCATGAAGTACTGTTAAGATAACCTCAACTGCTGGACGACCCATTTTCTCCTGAATATCAACAGGAATTCCACGACCATTGTCAGTTACCTTAATCCAGTTATCTTTTTCAATAATGACTTCGATTTGATCAGCGTAGCCGGCAAGGGCTTCATCAATACTGTTATCGACAATTTCCCATACTAAATGGTGCAATCCTCTCTCTGAGGTTGACCCAATATACATCCCAGGTCTTTTACGTACCGCTTCCAGGCCTTCTAATACCTGTATCTGTCCAGCACCATAATTATCCGTGTTGTTTACATCTGACAATGTATTCACCATCACTTTCTATTACTTAATAATTTCACCTTGATTAATTCGATAGAGCTTAGCATTATTCATAATTTCATGATCTATGCCGTCTACTGAAGTCGTCGTTACAAACGTTTGTACTTTATGTTGAATCGTACTTAATAAATGCGTCTGACGAGAATCATCAAGCTCGCTAAGTACATCATCTAGCAGCAAGATTGGATATTCTCCTACTTCAATATTCATTAATTCGATTTCTGCTAATTTAATAGATAGTGCAGTCGTCCGTTGTTGCCCTTGTGAACCATATGTTTGGGCATCCATCTCATTGACGTTAAAACCTAAGTCGTCTCTATGTGGCCCGTACAAACATACGCCTCTATCCATTTCACGTTGAATATTGTCATTTAACAAGGTAATGACCTCGTCTAATAACTCACTCTTATCCTTATTCGTATCACTTAATTTAATGCTTGGTAAATATTTCAGTGACAACGTTTCACGCTCATTCGTAATTCCTGCATGAATCGGCTTAGCTAACGACTCTAGCTCTTTAATAAAATGCTCACGTCTTAACGTCACGTTCAGTGCATATTGCGCAAATTGTTGGTTTAAGACTTCTAACATTGTCGTATCTGTTTTATGACCAAACTGTAATTGCTTTAAATAATTATTCTTTTGTTTAAGTATACGTTGATATTGAGCTAAATCATTTAAATAAACCGCAGAAATTTGACCTAATTCCATGTCAATGAAGCGTCTTCTAATCTGAGGAGAACCTTTAACAATATTTAAATCTTCTGGCGCAAAAAGAACCACGTTAAGATGTCCAACATACTGTGTTAGTCGACTTTGTTCTAAGTGGTTCACTTTTACTTGTTTACCTTTTTTAGTTATAAACATCGTTAGTGGCATCGTACCGTGTCTATAACTTAGCTCACCCTCTATTTTAGCATACTCTGCATTAAATCGTATAAGCTCCTTGTCATTAGACGTACGATGGCTTTTAGCTAAAGCTAGCGTATAAATTGATTCAAGTAAATTTGTCTTCCCTTGGGCATTTTCACCGATAAGAATATTTACTTCAGGATGACAATCTAACGTAACATTCTCGTAGTTACGATAATTCTCTAATTGGAGTGTCTTAAGCTTCATTGTTCACCTTGGTGAATAATGATTACAGAATCAATTTCAGGAATATCAGGGAAATCAATTCGATCTTGGTCAGCTAGTTTTTTACCGCGGCGTGTTTCACGTTCACCATTAAGTAAGACTTCAAAATCCTGTAGGAACCATTTCGCCTGCCCACCTGATTCTATAATGCCTTCTGTTTTTAGAAATTGACCTAACGTGATTTCGCCATCAACTACAACTTCTTGAACCAAAATAATCACTCCGTTTCTTTATGTGTCATTAATATATTATACCTTTTTTGGGAGTAAATTTCATTTAAAATGGAATGCGAAACCGCTTACTTTATAATATATTTTCAATATTTCACTTTTTGGAGGAAAGAAGAAGCTATTTAGTCTATTTAAAGCTACTTTTTAGGTTTTGAAAATGAGGTCGCTATAAAGCACATGTGGTTGATAACTTAAATTTTTAATTTTAAGGGGTATTTTAGCTTATAAATTATTAAAACGTAACTTACCCACAGAATACTAACATTTACGTCTTATTGAATGGCTGAGAGGGCTTGTAAATGATTTTCAAGTAGAAATAAAAAAGACCATGACATCGTCTTAATTGAAATGCCAAGGTCTTAAACAGAAAATATTGTTTTATTCCTAATATGTTCTGATTGGTAAAATTAATTGTGTGACTGAATCGTCATCTTTAGGTTTTAAAATAAATGGTTTCATTGTACCGAAGAATTCAACTTCGACTTCATCGTTATCAATGGCTTTCAAGGCATCCATCATGTAGCGAGAGTTGAATGAAATCTTCAAGTTGCCACCTTCAACATCAGTTGCTGTAACTTCTTCTTTTACAGTACCAATTTCAGGAGATGTTGAAGATAATTCCACGATATCGTTACCAGTACTTAATTTAATCACGTTATTACCACCTTCACGTGCAAGTAATGATGCACGATCAATCGCATGGTAGAATTCGCCATTATTTATTCCTAATTTAATTTCATAATTCTCTGGGAATAAACGAGTTGTATCTGGATAATGTCCTTCTAATAAGCGTGAGATAAAGTTTACATTACCAACTTTGAATAGCACTTGGTTTGAAGCGAAGAAGATATCAATCTCTTCGTCATTGTCACTCATAATTTTATTTAATTCAGATAATGCTTTACCTGGAATAATGACATTTTTATTTTCAGAGTCATCTTCTAATTTTAATTTTCTTACAGCCAAGCGGTGTGAATCGGTCGCAGTGCATATTAATTCATTATCTTGTATAAGCCAGTTGACACCAGTTAATACTGGGCGTGTTTCTGAGGTGGACACTGCAAAATTTGTTTGCGCAATGATATTTTTTAATACTTTTACTGATAATTGAATTGCGTCATCACGTGATACTTGAGGTAGTAATGGATATTGATCTGGATCTAATCCACTTAAGTTAAATTCAGAATGACCTGATGTAATTAGTGTTTGGAACTGTTCATTCGTTGATAATTTCACATCTTTACCTGGTAATTTTTTAATAATATCTACAAAGAAACGACCAGGAAGTACTACTGAACCTGTTTCAGCAATAGTAACAATATCTTCTCCATCGATTTGTTTAGGGATTGTGATCTCAATTGAGATTTCAGAATCTGAACCAGTAAGAATCACTTCATTATCTTTAGCATCAATTTTGATGCCTGTTAAAATTGGTAAAGTTGTTCTTGGTGAGATGGCTTTTAATGTATCGTTTAATTGATTGATAAAATAATCTCTTCTAATTGTAAATTCCATCATTAATTTAAACTCCTTCCAGTCGTTTATATATAATTATATAGGTTTTAATTTCATAGTAATAGTAGTAGGTCCTGTGGATTAGTGGATATGTCGAAAAAATCCAGATATGGCAAAGTTATACACATGTGGATAAACTGTTGATGCTGTGTATTACTTTTAAACATTATCCACAATTACGTTAAATATGATTTTGACGACTTAACTTCTTTTGAGTCTAAAATTAAGCTCAATTTTCCACTATTTTTATTTCCCACTTTAATAAGATGTAATCTGTTATACAACAGTTAATCAATTTATAAGCATTTTAACTATTGATTACTTATTTCTTTCTCTAAATCTTCTACTTCCTGTTTAAAGATACTGTCTGCTTTAATATCATTTGCGATTTTTTCATGAGCATGAATAACCGTAGTATGGTCGCGACCTCCGAATTCTTCACCAATCTTAGGAAGTGAGAAATCAGTAAGCTCTCTAGATAAATACATTGCTATTTGACGTGGATAAGCAATTGATTTAGTACGCTTCTTAGCACTAAAGTCTTCAATACGCACGTTATAGTAATGTCCAACCACTTTTTGAATATCTTGAATGGTAATTTTTTTAGATTTAGGAACTTGAATAATATCTTTAAGTGCTTCCGCTGCTAACTCAGTTGTAATAGGTCTGCCTTGAAGTTTTGAATAAGCGAGTAGACGCGTTAAGGCACCTTCTAATTCACGAATGTTTGATTGGATTTGATTCGCAATATAATTAAGCGCTTCTGCAGGAATTTCTAGATTCTCTTCTTCGATTTTCTTTTGCAAAATTGCCATACGTGTTTCATAGTCAGGTGGCGTGATGTCAACGATTAAGCCCCATTCAAAGCGTGAGCGTAAACGATCTTCTAGTTTGGAAATTTCTTTTGGTGGACGATCACTTGAAATAACGATTTGTTTCTTATTTTGATGTAGTTCATTGAATGTATGGAAGAATTCTTCTTGAGTTTGTTCTTTATTTTGAATAAATTGAATGTCATCAATTAATAGGACATCAATATTTCTATACTTCTCTCTAAATGCTTCAGGTTCATTGTTACGAATAGACTTAATGAAATCATTAGTGAATTTCTCACTTGATGTATATAGCACTTTGGCATTAGGTTGATTGCTTAACACGTGGTGACCAATTGCATGCATTAGATGCGTCTTACCTAAACCAACGCCACCATAAATAAATAATGGATTGTAAGCTTGAGCCGGCGCTTCAGCGACAGCTAGACTTGCTGCATGTGGGAAGCGGTTGCCAGGTCCAATAACGAAAGTATCGAATGTATTATGTGTGTTGAATTGATCAGTGCCTTCGTGGTGATCTTCGATGATATGTGGCTGTGGTTTGTTGGCATTATTAGGTTTACGACTTGTTTCATCTAATTCAGCTAATTGCTCTGCCGTTAAGAATGTGGGATCAACTTCATAACCGATAATATCTTTCATGATTGTTTGTATGACTTCTTTATAATTAGAATTTAGCCAATCAGCGTAAAATTCATGGATTACAAAGATATATGCTATATTGTTACGAATTTCTTTAAGCTCTGTATCTTTTAAAAACGTATTAAAAGTAGTTCGTGAAATTTCTGATTCAGCAACTTCTAATACTTTTTTCCAAATTTCTTGTTCTGACATATATAAACTCCATCTTTCTATAAATTTAAGACTTATACACAGAATTTTGACCCAGTGGATAAAAATAATCACAGCATGTTAATAATTATCCACAAGTTAATAACATTCGGTGGATAACTTTATTTATGCTATGATTTATTCACACTATCGATACATACAAAATCAATAAATAAATCCTATAAAAATAACGAGTTAGACGACTTATCCACATAATTATACTTTTTAACCGAGATAGATGTCAAATGGGTGTGAATATGTTGTTAAATCAGGTATAATGTTGTGAACATTGCAATGATTATCCACAGTATTTCAGATCTTATATGTGAATAAGTGGATAATTTTTCCGTAAATTCTTGAAAATTTAAAAATGTACTATAACAGCTCTGGGAAATAATTTATAAACTATGTATCAGAAATGAATAAAACGTCGTTATAACAAGAAAGTGAAAATGTATAAATATTAAAAAGAGCTTTGTTTACTTTTTAAATAAAATCATGCGTTCAATTGAAAAGCTGCTTGCTTTATAAATGGTAATTTGTTATATTGTAGTAGTTGCTTGAATTATGACTAGATAAAATTTAATTAAATCAAGAATTCTGATATCAGAAAGTATAATTTATCTATTAAAATAATCAGGTTCATTAGAATTGCTAATGATCTGGATAAATATGTAGATGGAGGTGTTTTGCATGGTAAAACGTACTTATCAACCAAATAAACGTAAACATAGTAAAGTTCATGGTTTCAGAAAACGCATGAGCACTAAAAATGGCCGTAAAGTTTTAGCGCGTCGTCGTCGTAAAGGCCGTAAAGTTTTATCAGCATAAGATCACTGACTTCTCAGTGGTCTTTTTTTTCGTTTGAATGACGATTAAAGGCTAGATAATAGAAAATAATTAATATAGAACTTAGAATTCCGTTCTACCCCCATAGATAATTTAAATAGATAAATAAATGTAGAGAATAATATAAGCGAGTGATGTGAGCGTGGAGAAGGCATACCGTATTAAAAAGAATAGTGATTTCCAAACCATTTATAAAAAGGGGAAATCAGTAGCTAATAGACAATTTGTAGTTTATACCTACAATAGTAATAATGAACATTTTCGCTTAGGAATTAGTGTTTCTAAAAAGTTAGGTAACGCAGTGACGAGAAATAAAATTAAACGTGCGATTAGAGAGAATTTTAAAGTGCATAAACAAGATATTATCGCACGAGATATTGTTGTTATCGCTAGGCATCCTGCAAAAAATATGACAACGCTTGAAATTCAGGGCAGCTTAGAACATGTGTTAAAAATTGCGAAGGTATTTAATAAAAAGATTAAATAAATAAGATTTTAAGACATACGTCAGTCTTACATCAGACAAACCGGAGTCTTACCTACGCTATTTTAAATCAAGATATTCGCAATTTTAAAAGAAAAAAATTACAATATTATAATGAAAATTTACTTGAATAAGGAGGCGAGGGTAATCATGGATTTTGATACTATAACGAGTATTTCAACGCCAATGGGTGAAGGTGCAATTGGTATAGTCCGTTTATCTGGACCACAAGCAATAGAAATTGGAGACAAGCTATATAAAGGAAAGAAAAAATTAGAAGATGTAGACTCTCATACCATTAACTATGGCCATATTATAGATCCGGAAACGAACGAAGTAGTCGAAGAAGTAATGATTTCAGTCTTACGTGCGCCAAGAACATTCACACGTGAAGATATTATTGAAATTAACTGCCATGGCGGTATTCTAACAATTAATCGTATTTTAGAACTTACAATGACACACGGGGCGAGAGTAGCCGAGCCAGGTGAATATACTAAACGTGCTTTCTTAAATGGACGTATCGATTTATCTCAAGCTGAAGCGGTTATGGACTTTATCCGTTCTAAAACTGATCGTGCTTCAAAAGTGGCAATGAATCAAATCGAAGGACGTTTAAGCGATTTAATCAAACGTCAAAGACAATCGATTCTAGAAATTCTCGCCCAAGTAGAAGTAAACATTGATTATCCTGAATACGATGATGTTGAAGATGCGACGACAGAATTTTTACTCGAACAGTCTAAAAAGATTAAGAATGAAATTAATCTTCTATTAGAAACGGGTACACAAGGTAAAATTATGCGAGAAGGTCTTTCAACTGTTATCGTTGGTAAACCAAATGTTGGTAAATCATCTATGCTTAATAACCTTATTCAAGATAATAAAGCGATTGTTACTGAAGTTGCCGGAACGACACGTGACGTATTAGAAGAATATGTCAATGTGCGTGGCGTGCCATTACGACTTGTCGATACGGCAGGTATTCGTGACACAGAAGATATCGTCGAAAAGATTGGTGTCGAACGCTCACGTAAAGCATTAAGTGAAGCAGACTTAATCTTATTTGTACTAAATAACAATGAACCGTTAACACAAGAAGATCGTACGTTATACAAAGTCATTAAAAATGAAGATGCAATTGTTATCGTGAATAAAACCGATTTAGAACAAAAATTAGATATCGATGAAGTAAAAGAAATGATTGGCGACATGCCTTTAATTCAAACGTCTATGTTGACGCAATCTGGTATTGATCAATTAGAACTTCAAATTAGAGATTTATTCTTTGGTGGCGATGTGCAGAACCAAGATATGACGTATGTTTCTAATTCAAGACATATTTCATTATTAAAACAAGCTAGAAATGCTATTCAAGATGCGATTGATGCAGCTGAGTCTGGAATTCCAATGGACATGATCCAAATCGATTTAACACGCACATGGGAACTTCTAGGTGAAATCATTGGCGAATCAGCTAGTGATGAACTCATCGATCAACTATTTAGTCAATTCTGCTTAGGTAAATAGACGAGAAACACGTTAAATATAGAAAACAGTAAAGCATATTAAAAATTAAGACGGCGGTTAGTCTTAATTGTCATTTATAAAGTTAGGAAAGCATGAAGGAGGTAACTAAGGTGGTTCAAGAATATGATGTAATCGTCATTGGAGCAGGGCATGCTGGTATTGAAGCAGGTTTAGCATCAGCTAGACGTGGCGCTAAAACGTTAATGTTAACGATTAATTTAGACAATATCGCATTTATGCCATGTAATCCATCAGTAGGTGGCCCGGCTAAAGGGATTGTAGTACGTGAAATTGATGCTTTAGGTGGCCAAATGGCGAAAGCGATTGATAAAACGCATATTCAAATGCGTATGTTGAACACAGGTAAAGGCCCTGCAGTACGTGCGTTACGTGCACAAGCAGATAAAGTCCTTTATCAACAAGAAATGAAACGTGTTATTGAAGATGAAGAGAATTTAGATATCATGCAAGGTATGGTAGATGAATTAATTATAGAAGATAATGAAGTTAAAGGTGTACGTACAAATATTGGTACGGAATACCGTTCACAAGCAGTTGTTATTACGACTGGTACATTTTTACGTGGCGAAATTATTTTAGGTAATATGAAATACTCAAGTGGTCCAAACCACCAACTCCCATCTATCACATTAGCTGATAATTTAAGAGAACTTGGTTTCGAGGTTGTACGTTTCAAAACAGGTACGCCACCACGTGTCAACGCGAAAACGATTGACTACTCTAAAACAGAAATTCAACCTGGCGATGATGTAGGTCGTGCATTTAGTTTCGAAACAACTGAGTATATTTTAGATCAACTTCCTTGTTGGTTAACATATACTAACGATAAAACGCACCAAGTAATTGATGATAACTTACATCTTTCTGCGATGTATTCAGGAATGATTAAAGGTACAGGGCCACGTTATTGTCCATCAATTGAAGATAAATTCGTGCGTTTCAACGATAAGCCTAGACACCAACTTTTCCTAGAGCCAGAAGGTCGTCATACTAATGAAGTGTACGTTCAAGGTTTATCTACAAGCTTGCCTGAGCACGTGCAACGTCAAATGTTGGAAACGATTCCTGGTCTTGAAAAGGCGGACATGATGCGTGCAGGTTATGCCATTGAATATGATGCGATTGTGCCAACGCAATTATGGCCAACGCTAGAAACTAAAGCGATTAAGAATTTATATACTGCTGGTCAAATTAATGGTACGTCAGGATATGAAGAAGCGGCTGGTCAAGGTATTATGGCTGGTATCAATGCAGCAGGTAAAGTATTAGGCACAGGCGAAAAAATCTTAAGCCGTTCAGATGCGTATATCGGTGTGTTAATTGATGACTTAGTAACTAAAGGTACAAATGAACCTTATCGTCTTCTAACATCTCGTGCCGAATATAGACTATTATTACGTCACGATAATGCCGATTTACGTTTAACTGATCTTGGTTATGAATTAGGCATGATTAGCGAAGAACGTTATGCGCGTTTTAATGAAAAACGTCAACAAATTCAAGACGAAATTCAACGTTTAACGGATACACGTATTAAACCGAATGACCATACACAATCTGTTATTGAAGCAAATGGTGGTTCACGATTAAAAGATGGTATCTTAGCGATTGATTTATTACGTCGTCCTGAAATGACATATGATACAATTTTAGAAATATTAGAAGAAGACCATCATTTACCAGAAGCGGTTGAAGAACAAGTCGAAATTCAAACGAAATACGAAGGTTATATCAATAAATCATTGCAACAAGTTGAAAAAGTGAAACGTATGGAAGAGAAGAAAATTCCAGAAGACTTGGATTACAGCAAAGTGGATAGCTTAGCAACTGAAGCACGTGAAAAATTAGCCGAAGTTAAACCGCTAAACATTGCACAAGCTTCACGTATTTCCGGTGTAAATCCAGCAGATATTTCAATCTTACTTGTATATTTAGAACAAGGTAAATTACAAAGGGTGGAAAGATAATGAATGGAGCAGAATGGCTAGCTGAGAAATTAAGTGAACATGGAATTGAATTAACAGATAAACAAAAAGAACAATTCCAAACTTATTATAAGTTGCTTGTTGAATGGAATGAAAAAATGAATTTAACAAGTATTACAGAAGAACATGAAGTTTATCTCAAACATTTCTATGATTCAATCGCACCAAGCTTTTATTATGATTTTGACCAACCATTAACACTCTGCGATATAGGCGCAGGTGCTGGATTTCCAAGTATTCCGTTGAAAATCGTTTTTCCAGAATTAAAAGTAACGATTGTAGATTCTCTAAACAAACGTATTCAGTTTCTTAATCATTTAGCAGCTGAACTTGGATTAACGCAAGTGAGTTTCATCCACGACCGTGCCGAAACGTTTGGTAAAGGCCCATACAGAGAAACTTACGATGTAGTGACTGCACGTGCCGTAGCGCGATTAACGGTATTAAGTGAATTATGTCTTCCTTTAGTTAGAAAAGGAGGCCATTTCATCGCATTGAAGTCTTCAAAAGGAGAAGAAGAATTAAATGAAGCGCAATTTGGGATTGGTATATTAGGTGGCGTCTTTAGCGATTCTTATACATTCGATTTACCTGAAGATGCTGGCGAAAGACAAATGATTATTATCGATAAACGTCGCCAAACCTCTAAAAAGTATCCTAGAAAGCCCGGTACGCCTAACAAATCTCCTTTAATAGAAAATTAATAGCAATGACATGTTAAAATTAATTTTAAGAGGAGTGAATGGATAATGAAAAAACCTTTTTCAAAATTATTTGGATTAAAGAATAAAGATGACATCGTTGGATACATTGAAGAAGATCGCAATTCAAGTGTTGAATCCATTCAAATAGAGCGTATCGTTCCAAACCGTTATCAACCAAGACAGGTATTTGATTCAAGTAAGATTAATGAACTAGCAGAATCTATTGAAGAACATGGTTTATTACAACCTATCGTGGTTCGTCCGATTGAAGAAAATATGTATGAAATTATCGCTGGGGAGCGTCGATTTAGAGCGCTTCAATCACTGCATAAAGCACAGGCAGATGTCATTATTCGCCATATGGATGATGAACAAACTGCGGTAGTCGCATTGATTGAAAACATTCAACGTGAGAACTTATCGGCTGTTGAAGAAGCGGAAGCTTATAAAAAGTTACTTGAAATTGGAGAAACGACACAAAGTGAGCTCGCTAAAAGCCTTGGTAAAAGCCAAAGTTTTATTGCGAATAAATTACGTTTACTTAAGTTAGCACCTAAGGTTATTACGCGTTTAAGAGAAGGCAAGGTTACTGAACGTCACGCACGTGCCGTGTTGTCTCTTGAACATGAAGATCAAGAAGAACTTATTGAGCAAGTGATTAGCCAGAAGTTAAATGTAAAACAAACTGAAGCACGTGTTAAACAAAAAACAGGACCTGAAAAAGTAAAAGCTCAAACCTTCCAATTCTCGAAAGATATAACTCAAGCGAGAGATGAAGTAGGTAAGAGTATTCAAGCAATTGAAGATTCAGGTATACATGTAGAACATAATGATAAAGATCATGATGATTATTATGAAATTAAGATAAAAATTTATAAAAAGTAAATGATTTTAGATAAGATTCAAGTTAAGAGTGTCACGCTTTTAATTTGAATCTTTTTTTATGACAATAAAAGTTTATAAAGAAATTTGAAAATTATTAATATTTCATTAGTTGTTTACAATATAAAGGTTTGGGCTTACAATATTACTAAACGAAACGTATCGTTTAATAATTAGTGAAGAAGGTTTTGTAAGTGTTCGGAATATCAATCTCAAGTGCTATTCTTCATTTCGTTATGGGAGGTTTTGCAGTAGCATTTGCTTCGATTATGTCTGAAAAAGTAGGCGGTAAAATGGGAGGTATTATTGCGACACTGCCGGCAGTCTACCTTGCAGCAATTATCGCTTTAGCTATAGATCATCGTGGAAACCAACTCGTCCAAATGTCTATTCATCTTAGTGCAGGCGCAATTATTGGAATAATATCTTGTATCATCACAGTTTTTTTAACATCAATTTATATTAGTAAACGAGATTATAAACAAGGGACAATCTTTGCCTTAGTTTGTTGGTTAGTTATTTCAATTGCTATTTTTGCAGTCAGACACATTTATTAATATTTGGAGGCATTTTCAATGAAATTAGCGTTAATTAAATTTCTTGTGGGTGGGTTAGCAGTTACACTAAGTTATATTATTTCGGTAGTTTTACCTTGGAAAGAATTGGGTGGCGTATTTGCGACGTTACCTGCAGTGTTTTTAGTATCATTATTTATAACAGGTATGCAACACGGTAATGTCATTGCTAAACACGTCAGTAGAGGCGCAGTGTTTGGTATGACCGGAGTGTTATTTAGTATTTTAGCTACGTGGGGGATGCTATACTATACAAACCAATGGTTGTTAAGTATTGTCGTTGGCTTTATAGTATGGTTTGTAAGTGCAGTGATCATTTTCGAAATGGTCGAACTGATTTCGCATTTAAGAAGGGGAAAACATGGCTGGAAGACCGAAAGATCCAACAATCAATCATAAAATATTCAATGAACTCGGCAAATTATTAGAAACGACACATTTTAGAGAGATTACGATTGACCAAATCTCTGAAAATACTGGCGTGTCAAAAGCTACTATTTATCGAAGATGGAAAGATAAATCTTCAATCATTGTCGATATGTTTACTGAACAAACGCAGATTAAAGTTTCTGAGGATAATAGTTTATATCAAGCGTTGTTGACTTATTTAACTAAAGTGATGGAAGTATATCAAACTAATTTAGGTAGAGCAGTCATCGAAATTTTAATTAGTAATCAACAAACGGAAGCAAAATCACTATTTATGGATAAGTATTTTATATATCATCGACAGACGTTAAAATCGATTATTAATCAGTATATTGAGGAGAATGAACAAGATTTATTTATAGATTTAGTATTTTCTCCAATCTATTTCAATATACTTATCAAACCACAAGCGTTAAATAAAGCATATATAGAGCGTTTATTAAAAATCATACTAGAAGCATATAAAGTAAGATAAATTGTTATAAAGACCTAAGGGGGCGAAAGCTCATCTTAGGTCTTTTAATATGCGTAAGTCTTTGTACAGAGTAATTGGGCAAGTGTATTTAAGATAATATAATTATTTCATATTAAATTTATAAAAATATATTAACGCTATTGATTTTATAAAAATTTTAAAGAATAATAATAATTAAGCTAGGCAAAAGTTTAATCGATTAATTGATAGGGTGAGAGATATGAAATTAAAATATTTACTTATACCAGGTATAGTAATGTCGTTATTATTAAGTGGTTGTGGTCCTAAAGATGGGCATACGACAACTAAAAATAAAGAAGAACATAAAGTAAAAACACCAGTCAAACAGAATAAAATTATAAAAAATAACCTTAATAATCACAATATAAAGCCAAAAAATGGTGTCACTAACAAAAAACCAGGCAAAATACTCAAAATATACAAAATACGTAAGATAATCAAGGTTTATAAAGTCAATAAAACACAAAAAGCACAAAACAAACAACACTCGTCTTCAAATAATATCAATCATGCAAGACATTCAAATTCCATAAACCATTCAAGACATTCAAATTCCATAAACCATTCAAGTCATACAAGCCACTCGAGCCATACAAGTCATATGAGTCATTCAAGCCATACTAAATAAGTGGAATAATCTTGCTTTAGGAAGTTCTTTGGATAAGAAAGCGGAACCCTATTACAATTTAAGGTTCCGCGTTATTTCGTTATTTATCTTTTTCTTCATAGCGTTTTAATGCATAACCGCCGCCAAGTAAGCCTACGGGCACCCCAATAAATGGAGTCACGATACTGCTTAAGATAAAGACGATTAAGACTAACATTAATCCATTGAACCAGTTTACTTTCAAGCTTAATAAATCCTCATAAGACGTTTTAATTAATTCTTTAATATTCATTTAGAACCATCCTCACGTTTGTTATATTGTTTATATTTTCAAAAATTAAATTCGTTATCTGCTTAAATTGAATGTCTAATAATACGATTTGCATGAACAAATGAAATGATGGCGAAGATGAGATAGACGAGTGAATATAACACCATCACGATAATAATCGGCGTTGAAGAAAACGCGCCTAGTAATTTCATAAAGGCCATCGCTGCAAATAACGCATGTAATAATGCAACGACTAACGGCAATCCAAAGTTGAAAAGAATCTTTAAAGCTAAACCTGGCATCATATCCGTATGCATAAAACCGAGACGTCTTAAAATACGATAATTGTTAATTTCATCCTCAGTTTCGTCCATTTGTTTAATATAAATGATACAACCAGCTGCGATTAAGAATGCCAAGCCTAAGAATGATGTTACAAACATTAGAATGCCGTTACTTTGGTCAAGCGTTTGCTTCATATTACGTTTCAATTCCACACCAGGACTTACTTTTTTAGCTAATGTTTCTGCTTTGTTTAGTTTTCCATGATCTTTAATATTGAATCCATAATGATGTGTTAACTGATCTTGTGATTTTAAAGCATTATAATTTTCAGGACTGATTTTAAGCACGGGACCGCCCATAGAAACGGTCATTGGAATCACTTCATTAGCATTTTTCTTATCCACATGGAACGTCTTTTCCTGGCTGCCTTGAAGCGTAATATCTTTATGAAGGTGAATATCAACTATCCCACTTAGAGGACCTTGCAGATTAGTAAGTGTCGCATGATTACCTGTCACATTTTTATCAGCCATAATTGTCATACCAGCCGACTGCATTGTTTTACCTGTTTTAGCTTTTAATACTTCATTTTTCTTAATCGCTGTATTTGAATTTTCATAGGTCGTTAAATCATAATTAATATGATGTTGATCTAATAATTTTTCATACTTTTGTGCCGACTTTTCCTTAGTAAAGTTAATATCCTGAGGCGTTGACGCTTGTAATGAAAAATCAGTATTCGACTTACTAATAGCGCCAAAACATAGAATCGTCACAGTTACTGCAGAAATTACCGCAATGACCGTTAACGACATCGCATTTTTCTTCATACGATGCATAATTGATGACGTAAATACCACATCTGTAATAGAAACCCGCCCATGTTTAGACTTTTTTAGAGATTTAAAAATGATAGATACCGAACTTCTAAAGAATAAATACGCACCCACCACCGTTAAAAATAGAATAAGAAACGGCGATATCAGAATCATTGTTAACCACTCAAACTTGCCAAACATCTCAGTAGAAATATAATAACCTAACACAATCATCACAACGCCCGAAACCCCTGCAATCAACTCCACAGGCGTAATTCTCGCTCTCGTCGCCTCAGATTTCGCATTATCCTTCATCATTGATAAGATTGTTCTTCTTTTTAGGAAAAGGAAGTTCTGAAACATTATCAACATAAACGCTAGGACCAACATGAAGATGGTTTGGAACAATGCAGGCAACTCAAATCCAATTGACACGTGTATTGAGAGATGCATCATCTTCACTAATATATTAAGTAAAATTTCCGAGCCTACAATACCAACTAGAATACCGATAATGCCAGTGACTATAAAAAATGTCAGTTGTTCGATGGCCAACATTCTTAAAATATTGCCACGCGTTAACCCGATAAGTTGAAATAACGCAAACTCACGCGTTCTACGTTTTATAAATAAGTGATTCGCATACATTAAGAAAATGATAATCGTAATAAATAGAAATACAGCACCCACTTTAGCACCTTGTCGAATGATTATTGGTGACTCGCCATTATTTAAACTATGAGTATACTGCAACGTTACAAAGCTAAAATATAAAACGATACTCAAAATTAATGAGAATAAGTAGAGTGCATAATTTTTAAAATTACTTTTTAAATTTTTAAGTGTAATCTGATTAAATGTCATTTGCGACACCACCTAAAGCCGACTGTAATTGAATAATTTCATCATAAAATTCACGTTTCGATTTATGTTGTTGATGAAGTTCTGAATAAATATTGCCATCTTTCAACATTATGACACGTTCCGAGAAACTTGCCGCTGAAGGATCATGCGTGACCATAATAATGGTGCTATTAAATTTCTTGTTCATTTCTTCCAGACGATTTAATAAATCTTGCGCACTTTTCGAATCTAATGCGCCGGTAGGTTCATCCGCAAAGATAATTGACGGTTTGTGTACGAACGCTCGGGCAGCGGCTGTACGTTGCTGTTGCCCACCTGAAATTTCACTAGGGTATTTATCGCTTAAGTCGTAAATACCAAGGGCTTTGGTTACTTCTTTATAGTTACGTTCCATCGTATCTTTATTGACTTTTTGCACTGATAACGGCAACATAATATTTTCTTTAACAGTTAGCGTCGGTAAAACGCTGTAATCTTGAAAGATAAAACCAAGTTCTTTTTTACGGAAGCGGGCGAGCTTCTTCTCAGATAGTTGATTTATAACGTTATCGCTCACTTCCACAGTCCCACCAGAAATACTATCAATTGAACTAATCACATTAAGGAGGGTAGTCTTACCTGACCCAGAAGGTCCCATAATTGCGACAAATTCTCCTTTTTTCACTGAAAAATTGATATCGTGTAAGGCTTTATATTTTTGTTTATTTCCGTATACTTTAGATAGATGATTTACATTTAAGATTGGCATATTGATTAACACTCCTTAAGTTATTTGATAGATGTTATTGCGTTTAGATAGGATGATTAATGTTTTAAATTGTGTGATTATAATATTTTTCAAGAGTTCCAAGATTATCACTCCTATGAGCTATTACATTTATAATTTTAAAAGGAGGGCGTCATTACTGCCTTTATCTAACCTTACAAAGTAACGGTTATTTCTTACGGATATGAAAGATTAGAAATGTTATAAGTCGTAAGATAAGTGAAACATAATTGAAAAGCATGTATGATAAAGTAGAGTATTGTATAAAAGATGATAGGCGGGGTTAAATTGAAAAAAGAAATCATTGAATGGGTTGTTTCCATTGCAGTCGCACTCTTAGTAGTCGGCATTGTAATGAAATTTATTGGAACGTCATATACAGTATCAGGTTCTTCTATGTATCCGACCTTCCAAGATAGAAATAAAGTTATCGTAAGTAAAATATCTAAAACATTGAATCATATCGATAATGGAGACGTAGTTGTTTTCCATGAAGACGCTGAACGTGACTTTATCAAACGTGTTATCGGAACACCTGGAGATAAAGTAGAGTATAAAAAAGATCAATTATATGTGAATGATAAAAAAGTATCTGAACCTTACTTAGACTACAATAAAAAACATAAACAAGGTGACTACTTAACAGGTTCATTAAAGACAAGCGATATTAACGGTGCTAACGGTAAAAATAAAATCCCTAAAGATAAATACTTAGTCATGGGAGATAACAGACAAAATAGTGTGGACAGCCGTGCACCTGAAGTTGGTTTAGTCGATAAAGACCAACTTGTAGGTAAAGTTGTACTAAGATATTGGCCATTTAACAAATGGAAAGCTGGATTCAATCCAGGCACATTTTAATATTGAGACAAAACCAAAACTGTTTAATGCGTAAGGGTGAGTGTTAAACAGTTTTTTTGATTATTATATATTATTTTTATAAAAATATGGTATTATATATTTAATTTACTGAATAGTCTGAAAATAAAGTGAGTATATTAATTAAGCAAAGCATGGTAAAACGTTCGATTACTTTTGAAGGCCTAAGATATTTATACTTAGTTTTATTTTGTAAGGGAGAAGATGTTATGGGTATAAAATCTATCAACTTATTAGCGTTTGATGTGATTTCTTCAATTAGATCGAAGATATTTAGCTTTGCATGCGCGTTTTACATTCTAAAACATACAAATAATCCTCTAATATATACAATTTATTTATCGTTAATCGTTCTATCAACCATCTTAAGTCAACCCCTCTTTGGCGTATGGGTAGATAAGTTTAATAATAAAAAATTAGTCATAGTAGCCCAAATAATAAATGTAATCTTTTTATCGATATTTATAGTAAAATTCAACTACATTTACATCATCATATTAGGCGTTATATTAAATTTAACAGACGGAATAATCGGTCTTATTGTGAATTCAAATATTAAAAATATATCTGAAAAAGATATGGCACGTTTTGTTTCAATTCGACAAACGTATACAGTAACAATTAGTTTTTTAGCACCTATTTTAGGTGGTATGCTTATAGCTATCCTAAAAATTGAATATTTAGCTCTTATAAACGTTATCACGGAATTATCGTCAATTTTTGTATTTTTATTTATCAAAATTGATAGATTAATAGAAAGTAAACGCAACAACAATAGCTTTTTAAAAGATATTAAAGTTGGTTGTTCATATTTAATCAAAAATAAAATACTACTCAATTTCATGCTTGTAGGCTTAATAATCAATTTTTTAGTTAACTCGATTGTAGTAGGGGTACCTATTATAGCAATTCAATCGATGAAATTATCGTCTCAACAATTTGGTTTTACCGAAGCTGGAATGACAATAGGAATGTTTATCGTGTCTTTAGGCTTATCAATACGACCGTTAAAACATAGACTGAAAGGGCCTTTTGAAATATCAGTAATACTTCAAGTTATTGCTTTATGGATACTAAGTTTATCAATATTTTTGAGTCTAACAGTAAACATGTCATTTATATTAATTACATTAGTCTATTTCATTGCGGGTTTATCATTACCTTTAGCCAATATACCGTATTCAATATACTTGCAAAATACTGTTGAAGAACAGTACAAAGGCAGAGTGTTCTCATTGAATCAATCCATCGCTCAATCGTTAATGCCTGTATCATTTTTAATATTCGGTTTTATATTAAAATATTCGCAAACTTTAACATACTTAATCGTCTCAATATTAATGTTAGTCGCCCTAGTTTACTTCGATAAAACCGTAAAAAAGGAAGATATTAAATTTTAATTCATAGTTTGGTTACTTATAAATTTATGTATAAAAAACGCTTAACAGGTGCATTTTCACATCTGTTAAGCGTTTTGAATTAACCTTCTTTTTTAAGTACGCGAGCCATTTCTTCAATTTTACCTGCATGTAATGGCACGTGAATGGCGTTTAATACTAATAATTCGTCTAGTGTTTTACAACCGGCAATCGGTTGTTCTAATTCTTGAGCGAGTTGTTCATCAGTTAATTGTTTAGCACGTTCTGGAAGTGTTGTTAAATCTTTTTTAATGTCCTCAATTGATGGAACGTCTTGTCCTTCCCAATCTGCAGGACTTGAACCATAACCGAATAATTTAGTGTATTTTTCTACATCTACTGCATTTTGGTTACCTAGTGATAAGGCAGAATCAAATATCGTTAATACATGGCCGAATTGCCAATGTAACGTATTTGGGAAGAAATTATCCTCTTTATCTAAAACTTGTTCGACATTCCAATTATCATAAACTGATAATATATAGTTCACGCCAGTTTCCACGACATCATAAACTGTTTTATTACTCATCATATTCTTCCTTTCTGCTAAAGATTTAACTTGTAACACTAATTAATTTACCCGAGAATCAATATTTTCAATCAGAGAAGGTAAGAAAGGGATTTTTAATAATAGCTCGGTATTTATCTTAGAAAATCATAAAATTGCCCTATCACACCAATTTATGTAACAGGGCAGTTTAGTAATATTAGGAAGTTTTATGGCTTTGATCGCTCACTATCAAGCCTAAAAACGAAATGGCTAGAGTAATAAAATTTTTCAAAAATAGTTAAGGTTTAATCGCGAATGCACGTACTGGGAATCCTGGTGCGTCTTTCGGTTTTGGACTAATCGCATAGATGACTGCACCACGCGTAGGCAATTGATCTAAATTTGTTAGTAATTCGAGTTGGAATGTGTCCTGTCCAAGAACATAACGTTCTCCTACGATATCGCCATTTTTAGCTGTATCGACAGAGGCATCAGTATCAAATGTTTCATGCCCGACTGATTTCACACCACGTTCTTCGAGCAAGAATTTTAAGGCATCCAGTCCCCAACCTGGTAAATGTTGGTTTCCTTCTGCATCTTTATTTTCGAATTTCTCAATATCTGGCCAACGTTTTGACCAATCTGTACGTAATGCCACGAATGTACCTGCTTCAATACGTCCGTTATCCGCTTCCCATTGTTCTAAATGATCACGTGTTACGATGAAGTCCGCATTTCCAGCTGCTTCTTTTGAAAAGTCTAAGACAATAAGAGGCAAGACTAATTCTTTCAAATCTAATTCTTCTAGATAGCGTTTATTCTCAACGAAATGGATTGGCGCATCAATATGGGTGCCATATTGAGTCACAATATTCCAGCGTTGCACATAAAAACCATCATCTTTAACAGTGAATAGCGTCGAAACTTCGCCTTTTTCAAATTCACTGAAACGAGGAATCTCTGGGTCGAACGTATGTGTTAAATCAACCCATTGAGCCTCTTTTAACTGATTCAATTAATCCCATAATGGATAATTGGTCATAATTATCACCACTTTAACTGTTTATGATTTAAAAACAAATTTTAATAGAGAAGGGGGAGCAGAGCAGGAATCTAATGCCCGCTCCTAGAGTACAAAATATTAATAACTCATTTGAGACCCCACTCTTCAAAGCTTAACATGTTCGCTAAATCTTATGCTGGTTGGTTATTATTCTCTGCACGTTTTTTACGAACTGTATTTACAAGTACTGTTAACGCGTCTTTAACTTCTTCTTCTCTACGTGTTTTTAAACCACAGTCAGGGTTAACCCAGAATAATGAACGGTCAATTTGTTGTAAAGAACGATCGATAGCTGTCGCAATTTCTTCTTCAGTTGGAATACGTGGGCTATGAATATCATACACACCTAATCCAATACCTAAATCATAGTTAATATCTTCAAAGTCTTTGATTAAATCCCCATGGCTACGAGATGTTTCGATTGAGATAACATCTGCATCCAATTCATGAATCGCATGGATAATTTGACCAAATTGAGAATAGCACATATGCGTATGAATTTGAGTTTCATCTTGAACCGAAGATGTCGCTAATTTGAATGAATTAACTGCATCTGCAAGGTAATCTTCATGATATTCAGAACGTAATGGTAAACCTTCACGTAATGCTGGTTCATCAACTTGAATGACTTTGATACCTGCTTCTTCAAGTGCTAATACTTCTTCATCAATAGCTAAGGCGATTTGGTCTTGTACTACTTTACGTGGGACATCGACACGTTCGAATGACCAGTTTAAGATAGTGACAGGACCAGTTAACATACCTTTGACAGGTTTGTCAGTTAAACTTTGCGCATAAACTGTTTCTTTGACTGTTAATGGTTCAGTCCATTTTACATCTCCGTAGATGACTGGTGGTTTAACCGCACGAGAACCGTATGATTGTACCCAACCAAACTTAGTTACTAAGAAACCTTGGAGTTTTTCACCGAAGAATTCTACCATGTCGTTACGTTCAAATTCACCATGGACTAAGACATCTAAACCAATGTCTTCTTGAATTTTAATCCAACGTGCAATTTCGCTTTCTAAGAAATTGTTGTACTCTTCATCTGAAATACGTTTGTTTTTCCAATCCGCACGATATTTACGCACTTCTCGAGTTTGTGGGAACGAACCAATTGTAGTAGTTGGTAAATCTGGTAAGTGTAAACGCGCATCTTGTGCTTTTTTACGTTCAGGGAATGGTGATTTACGAGTTGTTGGTACGCTATTGTAATCATATTCAAGATTTTTAAATGATTGACTTTGGAAACGTTCATAACGCGCTTTTAAATCATCATATTTTTTACTGTCATCGTTATTAAATAAACGTTTTAATGCATCTAATTCATCTAATTTTTCAGTAGCGAAACTTAAACCTTCTTCGATAGCTTCATCTAATGTTTCATCGTCTAATGATACAGGCACGTGAAGTAATGAAGATGAAGGTTGGATAACGATATGATCAGTATAGTTTTGTAGCGTTTCAACTAATTCTTTTTTAGCTTCAATATCTGCAGCCCACACGTTACGACCGTCAATGATACCAGCGTATAATGCTTTCTTAGCATCAAAGTCACCCGCTTCAATTTGTTTTAGGTTGTAGCCATTATCATGTACGAAGTCTAAACCTAAACCACCGACAGGAAGTGAACTTAAGAATTTCACATTTACACGTTCAAAATATGTTTGAATTACTAATTTATCCCCTAAGTTAGCGTCTGCAAAGTAGTCATAAGCTTCTTTAGTAATTGTTTCATAGTCTTCGCTTTCGTCAGTCATTAGGACAGGTTCATCGACTTGAATGAACTCAGCACCTGCATCTACTAATGATTGAAAGACTTCTTTATATAATGGAAGTAAGGTTTTAACTTTTTCCTCGAACGTTTGATTTCCACCTTTAGAAAGTTTGACGAAAGTAATAGGTCCTACAATCACAGGGTGTGCATTAACGTTTAAAGATTTCGCATAATTGAAGCGGTCTAATAATACATTACGGTTCACTTTAGGATCTACATTGTCCCATTCAGGTACGATATAATGATAGTTTGTATTGAACCATTTGATTAGTGCGCTCGCAACATGTTCTTTATTACCACGTGCAATATCAAATAGTAAGTCATCATTCACTTCGCGACCTTGGAAACGTTCAGGGATGATGTTGAATAATAATGATGTATCGAGAATATGGTCGTATAATGAGAAATCTCCGACAGGTACACTATCTAAATTGTAATTTTTTTGAAGTAATAAGTTTTCTCTGTGTAAGTTTGTTAATGTTTCATCTAATTCAGCTTTGTCGATTTTTTTAGCCCAATAGCTTTCGATTGCCTTTTTCCATTCTCTTTTTCTACCTAGTCTTGGGAATCCTAAATTTGAAGTTGTAATTGTTGTCATGATATTGCCTCCTTGTTTTGGGTAATTGCTTTAGAATATGCTGCGAGTTCTAATGAATAATCGACGCGTTGGAATGGGGTAATGATATATAATCCGTTAAAATATTCATGCACGGTATCGATTAATTCTTTAGAAAGTCTAAGACTCAATTCTTTTGTTTTCTCTTTATCATCTTTTACTGCTTTAAATTGATTTAATACGTCTTCGGACATTTTAATTCCGGGCACTTCGTTATGTAGGAAAAGTGCGTTATTGTAGCTTGCGATTGGCATAATACCTATGAATAATGGTGTATTAAGATGTTTTGTAGCCTCATATACCTCTTTAATTTTCTCCTTACTATACACAGGTTGTGTGATGAAATAACTCATGCCAGCCGCCACTTTTTTCTCGAGCCGTTTCACCGCTCCGTCGAGTTTACGAACGTTAGGGTCAAACGCGCCGGCGATGTTGAAGTTGGTATGTTTCTTCAGCGCATCACCGTCAGTATTGATACCTTGGTTAAAGCGTAATGCAAGTTCGGTTAATCCTTTTGAATTCACGTCATAGACATTAGAAGCGCCGGGCAGGTGACCTACTTTCGAAGGGTCTCCGGTAACGGCTAAGATTTCATTAACACCTATGAGTGATAAGCCCAGTAAATGTGACTGTAATCCAATCAAGTTACGATCCCGACATGTAATGTGGACGAGTGGCTCAATATCATATCTTTGTCGAATGATACTTGCTGCGGCGATATTGCTAACACGTACCGTTGCTAATGAATTGTCTGCGAGTGTTACGGCATCGATGTTAGCCTCATCTAATTTGCCTACATTTTCAAAGAAGAGATCGGTATCAAGATGTTTAGGCGTATCTAATTCCACGATGACTGTTGGGCCATTTTTAACTTTAGTCGTTAAATTATGCTTGTAAGTGTGGGTCCGCGAATGATTTGTCTTACGATTGATGGGAATCACTTTCTTATCGCTTACAGGCTTTAAATCTTTAACGGATGATTTGATATAGGCGATATGTTCAGGTGTGGTACCGCAACATCCTCCGATAAGTCTTACGCCTTCATTTATCAATTCTTGAGCCACATCACCAAAGTATTGTGCGTTATCGCTATACTTAAATTCACTATTCTCAATATCTAGTAGGCTGGCATTTGGATAACATGAAAGGTATGCATGTTCTGGCAATTCGATATGTGAGAACGACCGTTGCATGTGATGTGGGCCGTGATGACAATTCAGACCTACTACATTAGCGCCACATTCGACTAATTGCTTGAATGCCTCGTTAATCTCGGTGCCGTCCACCAAATAATTGGTATTCGACGCTGTGAGTTGGGCGATAATTGGAATATCATATTTGCGACGTGTCACCGTGACGATATTACTCAGTTCTTCTAAGTCGTAATACGTTTCGAAAAGTAAGCCATCAACGCCTTCTTCAACGAGTGTATCGATTTGATTTTCAGCATGGTATTGTATGGTCGATAGGGGTAAGTCTTCTTGTTTTAAACCTCTGAAACCTCCTACCGTACCAAGTATGAAAGTGTCGGGTTTAGCTGCACGTTTCGCAATTTGTACGGCCGCTTTATGAATTTCTTTTACTTTGTGTTCTAGACCAAAGGCTTTTAACTTTTCAAAATTAGCCCCGTACGTATTCGTTTGAATAATGTCTGTGCCTGCTTGAATGTAAGAACGATGGATGCGTTCTACTTTCTCAGGGTGTGTCAGGTTGTACGCTTCCGGGCAAGTATCGAGCCCCTCTGAGTAGAGGATTGTGCCCATTGCACCGTCAGCTACTAAAACGTTGTTCTGTAATTGGTTCAATAATCGACTCATTGAAGGCCTCCTTTAATGCGTAGTTGATATCTGCAATCAACTCTTGAGGTTGTTCAAGCCCTACGCTTAATCGGAATAAGCCGAATGTAATACCACGTTCACGTCGAATGTCTTCTGGTACAGCTGCATGAGACATAGTCGCAGGATGGGAAAGAATTGTTTCAACCCCCCCTAAGCTCACGGAGACTAACGGCAAGGTTAAGGCATTCACAAAATCTTGTGCCTTTGATTCGTCTTTCAAGCGGAAACCAATGACAGCACCGCCACTAATTGCTTGTGATCGATGTAATGCATTGTTTCCTGGATAATATACTTCGGCAATTTCCTCTCTGTTGCTTAAAAATTCTACAAGTTGTTCAGCATTAGATGTTGATTGCTTAAATCGAATTGGTAATGTCTTTAAGTGTTTCGCTAGCGTCCAACTGTCATGTGCTGAGAGCGCAGTACCTGTGCCATTTTGTAAAAGGTAAAGCGCATCAGCAATATCCTTGCGATTGGTAATCGTTGCGCCGGCGATAATATCGCTATGACCGCCTAAAAATTTAGTAGCGGAATGAACGACGATATCAGCGCCCAGTGCGAGTGGTGATTGTCCTAGTGGCGTCATGAATGTATTATCTACTGCTAGGAGTAGGTCATGTCGTTTAGCGATATTAGCGACAGTTCGGATATCAGTAATCTTGAAACATGGATTGGACGGTGTTTCTACGTAAATTAATTTCGTATTAGGTTGTATGGCTGCTTCAATTTCTTCAGGAACCGTCGCATTAACCGTTGTGAATTGAATGTTGAAGCGGTTGAGTATTTGACCGGTTAATCTAAACGTTCCACCATAGACATCGTCTGGTAAAATGACGTGATTATCTGCTTGAAGCGTTAATAATACGGCTGAGATGGCTGCGATACCTGATGCGAAAGCAAAGGCATATTTGCCACCTTCAAGTTTGGCTAGCTTTTCCTCGAGTAATTGACGATTGGGATTACCACTTCTCGCATAATCGAATTTTGCGTTGCCTCCAAGCACTTTTTGATGAAATGTTGAAGAATCATAAAGTGGAGGATTGGCTGAATCGTAATCTACTCCTCTATGCGTATCGAAAATAACTTCAGTTTCTTTGGATAAGCTCATGAAATCACTCCTACTTTAGAATTCTCTAGTGCTTGAATAATGTCGGATTCAATATCGTTATAATCTTCAATTCCAATGGACAATCTAATTAAATATTCATCGATGCCGCGTTTATCTTTTTCTTCATCGGGCATATCTACATGTGTTTGCGTATAAGGGAACGTTATAAGTGTTTCTGTACCACCAAGACTCTCTGCAAAGATACAAATTTCTAAATTTTCCAAAAATTTACCAACGTCGTAGGCCTTATTTAGACGTAAACTTAACATTCCTGTTTTGCCGCTATATAATACTTCATCAATCGCTTCTGAAGTTCTACATCGTTCCGCGAGCTTTCTTGCGTTTTGTTGTGAACGATCTAGCCTTAAATGAAGTGTCTTTAATCCTCGTTGAAGTAAATAACTGTCTAGAGGAGATAATGTTGCGCCAATCATATTATGAAACTGACCGAGTTGCTCAGCTAACTCTGGATCTTTTACTGTAACGACACCGGCTAATACATCGTTATGCCCACCAATATATTTCGTTGCTGAGTGAAGGACAATGTCTGCACCTTCTTCTAGCGGTGTGGATAGATAAGGCGTTAAGAACGTATTATCGATAATCGTCAATAAGTTATGTTCCTTACTGAGTACATAATATGGTGTGACATCAATTTCAATCATTTGTGGATTTGAAATTGGCTCTATGAAAAGGGCTCTTGTGTTAGGTGTAATATGTTTTACAACGTCTTCATAGTTTAAGAAGTCCACATAGATAAATCGAACGCCATATTGTTTCTCATAATAATCGAATAATCTAAATGTGCCGCCATATAAATCAAAAGCAACTAACACCTCATCGCCTGGCTTAAATAAGTTACAAATTAGTTGTACAGCTGACATCCCACTTGAAGTGGCGAATGAAGCGATGCCGCCTTCTAATTTCGCAAAGGATTCTTCAAATGCTGAGCGTGTAGGATTTTTAGTCCTCGTATAATCATAACCAGGTGACTGACCAAGTTGAGGATGTTGATATGCAGTAGATAAATAGATGGGATTGGCAATTGCACCTGTTGAATCTTGCGTTAATGAAATTTGTGCTAATTGTGTCTCTTTCATTTCAAACCCTCCTGTTATTTCGTTTCAATAAAAAAAGCTCCCGTCCTTTAAACCCGATAATTATCGGATGTAAAGGACGAAAGCTTGTTTCGCGGTACCACCTTTGTTTATTACTTTATTACTAAAGTAACCTCAAACAGTACGCCAAATATGTTAGATTGCGATACTGAACAGGTGGTCACTGTATATCGTTAGAAAATAATGTAACGCTTGTTGAACGCATACATTAAAAAACTCATTTAGCTTGGGGTAAGTAAATGAGTATTAACGATAGGATAGTGACGTAGTAGATTCCAGTACGCCATTAAACATAAATGTTAATACTGTATCGCTATAACGGGCGATCCCGTTGATACCTCGTATTGGCATCAACACTCAAAGGCCATTTTCAAACTCTCTTTCAATGTCTCTTCTCAGCACAGGAGACTCTCTGTATTAGCAGTGTAAGTTCTACTTTCCTTATTACAGTGTGTAATTTGTATTTTTTTAAGATATTTCATAGCTTACAGACTTAAATTACATTTGTCAATAACTTTTCTGAAAATTGTGATTAGAAAGTTAACTCGGAAAGTGGCTGAAGTATTGATAGAGTTGAGATAACGTCTTAGAAAAAAATTTATATTTTTTCTTTAACTCAGTTTGAAGTACTTGTAGAAACAAGCCATAATTTTTAAAATTAATAGGTGCATGTAAAGAGTTGGGTTCTATATAGGTTTTTTATTACTAATGTTTAACCATGAATTGAAAATGTAAAATTTTATAGATTGGAATTGGAGAACCCTATAGTATTAAAAAATAAAGAAATTGAGATAATCGTCGTTAATTCTAAGGGAAAGGGGGAGCAATGAATGAAATATGAAGAAGATGAACGCTTACAGCCCAAACAACATGAACAAATACAAAAAATAACTATTGCCGATATTAAAGCAAATCCATACCAACCACGTAAAACGTTTGATGAAACGAGATTAAATGAGTTAGCGGATTCGATTAAACAACATGGGATCTTGCAACCTATTGTTTTACGAAGAACGGTACAAGGATACTATATCGTAGTCGGTGAAAGACGCTTTCGAGCATCTCAAATAGCAGGACTACAAGAAGTACCCGCCATCGTGAAAGACCTCTCTGATGCAGATATGATGGAATTAGCCATTATAGAAAATCTTCAACGTGAGAACCTTAATGCAATTGAAGAAGCGGAAAGTTATAGACGTTTAATGGACGATTTAGGGCTTACTCAACAAGAGGTCGCAAAACGGCTTGGAAAATCTCGGCCGTATATTGCTAATATGTTGAGATTATTGAACTTGCCCAAAGAAGTGTCGCAGTTCGTTAAGGATGGGAAACTTTCCGGTGCACATGGACGAACGTTGTTAGGTATTAAAGACATCGAGACGATGAAAAGAATAAGTAAACAAGCCATTAGAGAAAATTGGAGTGTCAGATACTTAGAAACAATCGTTAATGAGTTACAAGACGAAAGGCAGTCTAAAGATGAGAAGAAGCAACCAGTACTTAAACCTAAATTTATTCAAAAACAAGAAAGAATATTAAAAGAAAAATTTGGCACGCGAGTTGATATTTCAGCTGGTAAAAAGGTTGGTAAAATTACGTTTGAGTTTGGCTCAGAAGACGAATTTAGAACGTTAATTAATAAGTTAAATGAAAAATAAACGGTGTGAGTTTCGTTTAGATGTAGAAAGAAAGCTTGGAAGAAATATAGATTGCAAGCTAATTTGTAACTAAAATTAAAACTCAAGACGGATACATTGTATAGGAGATAAATGTATAATTATTTAATTATGAAACGAACTTAAAGGGAGGTTGCTTTCGAATGAATCAGGTCAAAAGTGTGTTATCGTCATTATTTGAACCTTTAACTAAAATAGAAACTTATGAAAATTTAGCTATTAAAATCGCTTTAATTATTATTTATATTATAGTGGCACTAATAGTAACACGTATTTTAAATAAACTTATTGAACAAGCATTTAAAATGCAAAATAGAAGTACTAAAGGGAATAAAAAACGTTCTCGCACATTAATTTCGCTCGTTCAGAATGTAGTAAATTACATAGTATGGTTTATCGTCGTTACTACGGTATTAAGTAAATTTGGTATTAGTGTTGAAGGTATTATCGCCAGTGCCGGAGTAGTTGGTTTAGCCGTTGGTTTCGGTGCACAAACAATCGTTAAAGATATCATTACAGGTTTCTTTATTATTTTCGAAAATCAATTTGACGTAGGAGACTATGTTAAAATCAATAGCGGTGGTACAACTGTAGCTGAAGGTACAGTGAAATCAATTGGATTAAGATCTACACGAATTAATACAATTACAGGTGAGTTAACTATCTTACCTAATGGTAGTATGGGAGAAATCACCAACTATTCTATTACAAATGGTTTCTCCATTGTGAAAGTCCCAGTGTCAGTCGAAGAAGATTTAGATAAGGTAGAAAAACGATTAAATAAATTATTTACGGCTATGCGTAGTAAGTACTATCTATTTATTACTGATCCGGTTGTCGAAGGTATTGAATCATTAGATGAAACTAAAGTAACATTTAGAATCTCAGCAGAGACGATTCCAGGTGAAGGTGCTTCAGGTTCAAGAATTCTACTTAGAGAAATTCAAAGAGTGTTTGTACAAGAAGGTATTAAATTACCACAACCGATTTACATTAAAAATAATGATAAACAAAGCTAATTCTAATTATCTTTGGGGGTAATTTCATGACGTCAAATTATGGAATAAATGATATAGTAGAGATGAAAAAACAACATGCATGTGGAACAAATCGCTTTAAAATTATTCGTATGGGTGCAGACATTCGTATCAAATGTGAAAATTGCCAAAGAAGCATTATGATTCCACGTCAGACGTTTAATAAAAAATTAAAGAAAATATTAGTATCCAATCAAGATACAGAAGGTAAGGAGAATGATTAATGGCTTTAACAGCAGGCATCGTAGGTTTACCTAACGTAGGGAAATCTACACTATTTAATGCAATCACAAAAGCGGGTGCGTTAGCAGCAAACTATCCATTCGCAACAATCGATCCAAACGTAGGAATTGTCGAAGTACCAGACGCGCGTTTAAATAAATTAACTGAAATGGTAGAACCTAAGAAAACTATTCCTACCGCATTTGAATTTACTGATATCGCCGGAATTGTTAAAGGCGCTTCAAAAGGTGAAGGTTTAGGTAATAAATTCTTATCACATATTCGCGAAGTTGATGCAATTTGCCAAGTAGTACGTGCATTTGACGACGACAACGTTACACACGTGTCAGGACGCGTAGACCCATTAGATGATATTGAAGTTATCAATATGGAATTAGTATTAGCAGATTTAGAATCTGTCGAAAAGCGTTTACCTAGAATCGAAAAAATGGCTCGTCAAAAAGATAAAACAGCAGAAATGGAATTACGCATTTTATCTAAAATTAAAGAAGCATTAGAAAATGGCGATCCAGTACGTAGTTTAGAATTTAACGATGAAGATCAAAAATACGTGAACCAAGCTCAATTATTAACATCTAAAAAAATGTTATATATTGCTAACGTTGGCGAAGATGAAATCGGTAATGAAGAGAATGAAAAAGTTAAAATCATTCGTGACTATGCAGCTAAAGAAGATTCTGAAGTTATCGTAATTAGCGCAAAAATCGAAGAAGAGATTGCTACTTTAGATGATGAAGACAAAGAAATGTTCTTAGAAGATTTAGGTATTGAAGAACCAGGCTTAGATGTTCTAATCAAAACAACTTATGATTTATTAGGTTTATCAACTTACTTTACTGCAGGTGTACAAGAAGTACGTGCATGGACTTTCAAACAAGGTATGACAGCGCCACAATGTGCGGGTATTATTCATACTGACTTTGAACGTGGATTTATTCGTGCTGAAGTGACAAGTTATGATGATTACGTTGAAAATGGCGGAGAACAAGGTGCTAAAGAAGCGGGTAAACAACGCTTAGAAGGCAAAGATTACATCATGCAAGATGGCGACATCGTTCACTTTAGATTTAATGTATAGAACTATATTTTTAAGGTAAGGCATGAGATTTCATGCCTTATTTTTTTTGATTGAAAAATAAAAAGCAATGTAAGTATCATGTGGCTTGAGTGACAGAGAAACTTACATTGCTTTTAAATATATGAGAAATCTCATTCTATCTTAAAAGAACGGTATAATTTTACTTGCTTCAATAATATCTTTGGTGCTAAAAAACTGTTTACCTTCACCGGTATAGGCTGGTTCAAGAATCATATTGGCTTTCGCACAATATAGCCATTCTGGATTGATACCGCAATTTAAGACTTCTTGAAATTCTTGGAATTCTTTATTCCAATCTAAATCTAATTGCATGTTCTACACCTCGCTATTATTATAGAACGTTTGTTCTGTTTTGAAAAGTGGTTTTAGACAATTTTCTTCAACTTTTTAATTTATTTGTGTTTATTTAAATTATGAAGCAACAGATCTACTAATTTTATATTATGGTGCTGCCTTTTCAAAAAAAGAATTAACCTCATCAATATTTATTGTAAAAAGTAATACTCTATGCTATAATTCTTGATTGTGAGTAATGAAAATTATTCCTTGCTTATCGTTAATACTCGATAAGCCGCATAGACCACAAGGAGGTGCAAGTATAAAATGAGAACATATGAAATTATGTATGTCGTACGTCCAAATATTGAAGAAGACGCTAAAAAAGCAGTTGTTGAACGCTTTAACGGTATCTTAGCTTCAGAAGGATCAGAAGTTTTAGAAGAAAAAGACTGGGGTAAACGCCGTCTTGCTTATGAAATTGAAGATTTCAAAGAAGGCTTCTATAACATCGTACGCATTAAAACTGATAACAACAGAGCTACAGACGAATTCCAACGTTTAGCTAAAATTAATGACGATATCATCCGTTATATCGTTATCCGCGAAGACCAAGATAAGTAATAATTTAATGGGGGCGTTTGAATGATAAACAGAGTTGTATTAGTAGGTCGTTTAACTAAAGATCCAGAATACAGAAGTACTCCCTCAGGCGTAAGTGTAGCGACATTTACTCTAGCAGTTAATCGTACTTTCACGAATGCTCAAGGGGAACGCGAAGCTGACTTTATTAATGTTGTTGTTTTCAGAAGACAAGCAGAGAATGTGAATAACTATTTATTCAAAGGTAGTCTAGCTGGCGTTGATGGTCGCATACAATCACGCAGTTATGAAAATCAAGAAGGTCGTCGTATCTTTGTTACTGAAGTTGTAGCGGATAGTGTTCAATTCCTTGAACCTAAAAATGCACAAAGTGGCCAACGTAACCAAGGTGGTAACAACGATTTCCAAGACTACGGTCAAGGATTTGGTGGCCAACAATCAGGACAAAATACGTCATATAGTAATAATAATTCATCAAATAATAAACAATCTGATAACCCATTTGCAAATGCGAATGGACCGATTGATATTAGTGATGATGACTTACCATTCTAATAATAAATGAACGTATAAAAAATATTTTTTGAAGGAGGTAATTACCCATGGCAGGTGGACCAAGAAGAGGCGGACGTCGTCGTAAAAAAGTATGCTATTTCACAGCAAATGGTATTACACATATCGATTATAAAGACACTGAATTATTAAAACGTTTTATCTCAGAACGTGGTAAAATCTTACCACGTCGTGTAACAGGCACTTCAGCTAAATATCAACGTATGTTGACTGCAGCTATCAAACGTGCTCGTCATATGGCTTTATTACCATATGTTAAAGAAGAACAATAATATATAATTTATTGTCAAACCCCGTAGGCTTATGTCTAGGGGGTTGTTTTTATATTTTTTAGTATAGAGAAAGGATATTATGTGAAAATTTTGGATTTGGAATATACATAAAGATATTTTTAACTTGCAACAATCATATGAATTTTGGTAAATAAAAAAAGAACTACGCATTTTAAATAGAATGCATAGCTCTTCTTTATCTTGCATACGAGTTAAAATAACTCGCGAGACCTATTAGTCTCTTTCCTCATTAGTTAGTTTATACTGTTGGTCTATTGAAGTCAATAATTTTATCTAATCCTATAAAAAACCTTTTGATATTTAATGCGTTATCATAATAGCTTTTATTCCTTTTATATCGCTTTTGAAGTTTGTCCAAATCGTGATATCTTGCTTGGATAATTGCATTGCTACAAACTTGATTATGTAGTTCTAGGGTAGCGAAAATATCTATGAAATTTTTTATACCGAACATGTTTCTAGATATTCGTATATTATTTCCTTTTTCAAATAAATACTGAGGAGATCTACTGTCATAGTTCAGATTTGCTATGATAGGTTGGTTGTGAGCTGATTTGTTTCTTATATTTTTAACTAAGGGCATTAAAATATTAGCAACTCTTAATTCTTCGTCATTGTACTTCTTGTAATAAAAGTTGAGAAACGAAACAAATTGTCCTAGTTGCATAAATTCAATGCAAATCCATACGGGTGGATTTTGATAGTATTTGTTCAACTTCTCGGGTAGTTGACCTCTTTTTTTCATATGTTTAAAAATTTCATTTTTATTTTTGATTTTGGTTTCTTCAACTTCTTCTGGTGTTCTTGAATCTGGATCTAAATTTGAATTATTATAAGAGTTATCAATACATAAGAACTCATCTATTATTTTATAACCCTCTTCTTGGTTATTTTCTGTTATTAGTTTTAAGCGTCAAGGTTGTCTAGAGATGAAGAAAGTGAGACTTGAACGCATCTTCACCTCAGTCAACTACTGCCTAATCACATAGATTAGGAGATAATATTTTTTGCTCAACGTTCGATTCTGCTCAAATCCTAAACACTTTTGCCCCAATCTCAAAAAACGGTTAGTGATTTCTCATCACCAACCGCTAAATGTCTTACGCTTAATATAGCTTACATTAAATTGTTATAGACAAATGTCTACATCGTCGAATTGTTTTTGGTATTCTTTGTATTTACTTTCGACTAACATTTGATATGGTGTGTCGAAGAAGTCTGCAAGGATCATTGCATCTTTGAATTTTGGTTCATGTTGATGGTTTTCCCATTCCCACAATTGATGTGGCTCATAGTGTGTACCATATTTTTTATTTATTAATTCTGTTAGTTCATTAATTTCTAAGTTTCTTTTTGTTCTTAAATTAAAAAGTGTATGTGAACTCATAAAGCATAACCTCCTCAAACTTAAAGTTTGTATTAAATATTAATTGTCTAAATTTCTTACTAATTAACTTCTCCAACAAACCCATTTAAGTCATTCATAAATCTAACCCTAGTTATTTTTCTATATTATTCCTGTTCACGATATTTATCAAGTGTTTAATTTAAGCCGACATTATAATAATTTCCAATTAAATTAACGCAATAAGTGAAGAACAATTAGTTGTTCCATATAAAATTAAAAGAAAAAATTAGATAAATATGAAAACTATACATAGATTTATTAAAATATATTCTGTTCTAAGTTCTAAAAAAAGTTTAAAAAATTTCAATAAAAATGTTTATACATGTGATGAGGTGGTACAAGTAAGAAGTAAATAAAAATAGAAAGTAAGGAGAGTTAAACTATGGGCTTTATTATTATGTTAATCGTCGGCGGCTTAATCGGTTGGATTGCCGGTATGATTATGGGTAAAGATATTCCAGGCGGTATCATCGGTAACATTATTGCCGGTTTAGTCGGTTCATTTGTAGGTGGTAAATTATTAGGTACTTGGGGTCCTGTATGGGGCGGAGTGCCAATTATCCCAGCATTAATCGGTGCAATTATCGTTATTTTCGTAGTATCATTAATTTTACGTGCTTTAAGAAAATAATATTAATAGATGATAAAAGAGGGCTACTTGTGAAAAGTAGTCCTCTTTTTTGATATATATCAATTGGAAATTTAGTTTATGATAATTCTACTAGGTGATTGAGTTGCTGTATTATACTTATGCACATCGTCATAATCATAATTTTTAATAATTTCACAACCTAATGGATGTCTACCGTTATCTACATGGTTATTGATTTCTTCAAGTACCTCTAAAATTTCATATTCAGGCGTTTCGGTATTGAAAGAATATTTAAATATATGACCGTGAGTTGATCTTACAGTGGCAATAAGTTCTTCATCTATCATTTTATAATCTAATAATTCCATTATTGCACCCCCAGTATTCGTAATTTGCTACCTTCAATGTATCACTTAAAAGCGCATAATGACAGGGGTTTTACTTAAATGTGAATGATTATCATTTCATAAATAATATGTGGTTATTAACTTCATTTTTAAAGGAAAATAAATTAAAAAATGGCATAAAAATAGGGTGACGTCGGGTTAAGGCGTCACCCAGGAGTATTATGTTCATGAATATAAAAGACTTTGTAGTTATCACTAACTACACATTTATAGTATCATGTATTCTATTCCAAAGACAATCATAAATCCTTAAAAAATACGAAATTTTTTCATTACTATAAAAATTGTAAAAATTTTTAATTGAGAGATGTTTATTATATTTAGATGTTTTATTGTAAGACTGCCTTCTGTCCTTATTATCAGATTGAATAAATATTATTTTTTTGATTTAGTAAGAGTAAGTAATTTTAAAAGAAAGTGAGGTTTTGAAAATGAAAATGTATTTAGTGAGACACGGTGAATCTCAATCTAATTATGACAATAAACATCATCGTGCTTACTTTTGCGGGCAATTAGATGTGTCGCTAACAGAGAAGGGCGTGGCAGGAGCGAAGGCTCTAGAAACGTATTTTAAAGATATACAAGTTGATCATGTTTATGTTTCGGATTTAACACGAACTCAAGAAACGTATCGCCATATCTTTCCTTATAAAATACCTACAACCGTTACGCCGTTATTACGTGAACGTTCGCTAGGTGTCTTTGAGGGCAAATATAAAGATAAATTGTCACAAGAAGAACAGTTTAGTCGTTATTTTAATCATCCCGATTATAAAGATTTTAGACATAGTTTCACGCAAAAAGCTCCAGAAGGTGAAAGCTATAGAGACGTTTATCACAGGGTTCAATCATTTTTTGAAAATGTGGTAAATAAAGAAGACAATGCCATTGTTATTGTTGCGCATCAAGTGGTAATCAGATGTATTCTCGTTTACTTTGAAATGATAACCGAAGAAGACGCTTTAGACTATAATGTGGAAAATTGTAAGCCATATTGCATAGAAATATAAAAAAACTCCCAATATTGATTAGAGTTAACATAACTTAATCATATTGGGAGTTATTTCTATTTATCTAATACATCAGTTTTAATATTTTTATCATCTAGGAATTTCTGAATCTTGTCTTGTTGTTTACCGTTAACATCGCCGGCATAATGCGTAGGTACGTCTACTACATTAATTGTATTTTGAGGCTCGTAATTGAGTTCTTCAATACTTTTATCAACGTCAGAAATTGTACTATTTAACGCGTGGAAATAGTTAATAATGCGGTCTACATTTTCTTTATATCCGCTAGGAAGAGTCTTGTTTTTAACAAATTTCTTGAAATGTAAATCGTTTTTAACAGCTAAGTTAGAAAGATTGCTAAGTTTTTTAGCTTGTTCGTCTGTTACTCGAGTTTGCCCAGTACTTTGACGATCAATTTCACTTTGCATTACATATTTATTATCTAAAATATCACTATTAACGTCTAAATATTTTTTAATTGCTTTATTCATTTCATCTTCGCTAAGTTTTTGACCTTTTTTATCAGATGAAAAGATATCGCTCTCAGTTAAATTTTTAGCGTGCTCTGGCGCGTTAACACCATTTTTATGATGCTGATTACTACTTGTATTTTGATTATCTTCTTGGGGCGCACAGGCACTTAAAGTAAGTAACAATGTTAAAAAGACACCTATTATCATACTCTTTTTCATAGATTTCAATAATCTCCTTTATCAGTCAAACATCTACTTTTAAGCATAACAATAGAGTATCATTTATAGAAAAAGATTTGAACGTCTGAAGCTTAAAATTATTCATAATCTATGAACAATTTGTGGCAATTTTAAAAATGCTCATTTTATTAATTTTTGAAAAGTATATAAAGTCAGGAGAAATATAAAAAAAGCAGAATGCTCATTAAGAGCTTCTGCTATACGACGATATTTGATAGGTTAAGTGTTTGTTTATAGAAATAAATTCTAACAGTTTTTGGAATAGTAGTTTGGTTAACTTAATTTATAATAATTATTAATTTCTAATGATATAATCAAACGCGTTTAGGCCTGCATTGGCACCAGCGCCCATTGAAATAATAATTTGTTTATTTTTTTGATCAGTCACGTCACCAGCAGCAAAGATTCCTGGAACATTAGTATTGTTATTACGGTCGATAACAATTTCTCCACGTTGATTCAATTCTACTGCGTCACCAATCCAACTAGTATTTGGAACTAAACCAATTTGTACGAAGATACCGTCTAGGCTTAATTCTTTCATTTCACCTGATTCTAAATCTTCGTAACTAATACCAGTTACATGGTCTTCACCTAAAACTTCAGCAGTTCTAGCATTTGTGTGAATGTCTACGTTTGATAGAGAACGTAAACGCTCTTGTAATACAGTATCTGCTTTAAGTTCTGATGAATATTCAAATAAAGTAACGTGTTTAACAATACCGGCTAAATCAATAGCGGCTTCAACGCCAGAGTTACCGCCACCTATAACTGCTACGTCTTTATTTTCAAATAAAGGTCCGTCACAGTGTGGGCAGAAAGCAACCCCTTTATTGATTAAGCGATCTTCGCCAGGGATATTAAGTTTACGCCAGCTTGCGCCTGTTGAAATAATAGCAGTTTTTGTTTCAAGAACTGCGTCATTTTCAAGTGTTACGCGAATAGCTTGGTCAGTTTTCTCAATATTTGTAGCGCGGATACCTGTCATAGTATCAATATCGTAATCTTCAATGTGTGCTGCTAAATTAGCTGAAAATTGAGAACCTGTTGTTTCTTTAACAGTAATAAAGTTTTCAATACCTGCTGTATCGTTAACTTGTCCACCAATGCGGTCAGCTACGATTCCTGTACGTAAACCTTTACGTGCAGTATAAATTGCAGCACTACCACTTGCTGGTCCACCACCGATGATTAATACATCGTATGGGTCTTTATTTTCATATTCAGAAGCGTCTTGAGTGCTTCCTAATTTAGTTAAAATATCTGAAATAGTCATACGACCATTGCCAAATTCTTCGCCGTCTAAGAACACTGCAGGTACTGCCATGATATCTTCTGATTCTTCACGGAAGACAGCACCATCAATCATTGTATGAGTAATGTTAGGGTTAACAACACTCATTAAGTTTAGTGCTTGTACGACATCTGGACATTTTTGACAAGTTAAACTTACATAAGTTTCGAAGTTGTAATGACCTTCTAAACTTTTGATTTGGTCGATAATTGATTGTTTCTCTTTAGGCGCACGACCACTTACTTGTAAGATAGCAAGTACAAGTGAGTTAAACTCGTGGCCTAATGGAATACCAGCAAATGTTACGCCGTTTTCTTCTTCAGGTTTACTGATTGTAAAACTTGGCGTACGTTTTAATTCTTTTTCAATAATTGTGATGTGCTCAGACATCTCAGCGATTTCATCTAAAAGTTCTTTTAACTCTTTAGATTTATCATCAGAACCTATACTAGCTCTGAATTCGACATCGCCTTCCATAAGGCCTAAGAGTTGTTGTAATTGTTCTTTCAAATCAGCATTAAGCATTTTTTAATGCCTCCTTAAATTTTACCTACTAAGTCTAATCCTGGTTGTAATGATTCAGAACCTTCTTCCCATTTAGCTGGGCATACTTCACCTGGATGTTTACGTACATATTGAGCTGCTTTGATTTTGTTTACTAATGTGCTAGCGTCACGGCCGATACCGTCTGCATTGATTTCAGCTGCTTGTACTACGCCATCAGGGTCAACGATGAATGTACCACGTTGAGCTAAACCAGCTTCTTCATCTAATACATCGAAGTTACGAGTGATTGTTTGAGAAGGGTCACCAATCATGTGGTATTGGATTTTGCTAATAGCATCTGAATGATCGTGCCAAGCTTTGTGTACGAAATGAGTATCAGTTGAAACTGAGAATACATTTACACCTAAGTCTTGTAATTTGTCATATTGATTTTGTAAATCTTCTAATTCAGTTGGACATACGAATGAGAAGTCAGCTGGATAGAAGCATACTACACTCCATGAACCTTTTAAATCGTCTTGGCTTACTTCTTTGAATTCGTCATTTTTAGGATCATAAGCTTGCGCTGTGAATGGTAAAATTTCTTTGTTAATTAAAGACATAACTTAAATTCCTCCTGATTTTCGTTAATTTAATTAGAACTACATAATAATAATTGCTTATTTATAATAATTCTAATCTCTTAGTTAATATTATTGCACTTCAGTTCTTATTCGTCAACTTAATGTGCTTATAGTCGTGAAATCATTGTTTTAATAGTGTCAAATTAGGATTTTTAATATTATGTTAAGAAGTTTAAGAAGTATTGAATTTTAAGATTTTTTGTTAAATAATATAAAGTTCAAATACCTCTTACTATCAATTATCCTTTATCATTCTCAACTAAACATCTGTATTTGATAATGAATAGTATCTAGGAGGATTTATTTTTGGAAAATGAAGAAGTAAAATGCCAACGAGAAACGTTTATATATAGTGAAGAAGATGAAAAAGAAAGAGGATAGGATAGAAACTATGAAATTTCAAAGGTTTCGTTATCCCGTCCCCACAAGGTTGTCTAAATTAAAAGCCAACACATATATCAATGTTATTTAAAATGATTGCTATTCTACAACTTGAACTGTAACAGAACCGACTTTATCATATTCAGCAGTATAATTACCTTGTTCTAAGTGTAAAGGAGAGATGAAAGTACCTGATGAAATAAACTGACCTTTCTTAAGTTGTTTACCATGAGAATGTAACTTTTTATTGAGCCACTTAACAGCTTCAACTGGGTTACCGAGTACTTCACTAGAATGACCTGTTTCAATTTGAGTCCCGTCTTTAAATAATTTCAAATTAATATCTGCAAATTTATCATAATCGAGCGGTGCTACGCGTTCGCCAACAACAATTAAACCTGTTGCCGTATTATCTGAAATCAAATCACCTAAAGTAAAGTTAGGGAACCAGTCTTTATAGCGAGCGTCAGGAATTTCTATACCTGCAGCTATTTTCACACTTTCTAATATCGTTTGGTTATCTGCATCTTCAGGAAGATCGGCTGTCAGCTCAAAAATGATTTCAGGTTCTAATAATGGATCAAATAAATTAGATAATGATACCTTAGCATCATTAAATACGACTTGATTTGATAATATCGTTCCGTAAGCTGGCTCGTCAGTATTAGCAATGGCCTGTGTAGCAGCGCTTGTCATGCTTACTTTGTAGCCTTTAACAGTAGTGTCATATTTAGTGTTGAGTTGGCTAATTAAATCATCTTGCGTTTTATATGCTTCGGGTTCGCTAATATTGAAAGATTTACTTACAAATTCGATTGGTTGTTTAGAAGCGTATGCTTGATATAAGGCGTTTGATACTTCTTTATTTGCTTGAGTCATAATATCTCTCCTTAAATATCTGAAAATTGTTATTATTATGATAACTATAATTATGTATTCATGCAAATTGTTTAAGTCGTATTGTGAGGTCATTTTTAAAGAAAAATAAAATATAAATTGTTACGATATAAATACTAAGGATAAAAGGAGAGAATGTGATGGCAGACTATGTTTATGATTTAATGAAAAGACATCATTCGGTAAGAAAATTTAAAAATAATCCGTTAAGTGAAGAAACAGTAAGAAAGTTAGTTGAAGCTGGCCAAAGCGCTTCTACATCAAGCTACTTACAAACATATTCAATTATTGGCGTTGATGATTCTAGAATAAAAGAACAATTAAAAGAGGTCTCAGGGCAGTCTTATGTTGTAGATAATGGTTACCTATTTGTATTTGTTTTAGATTATTATCGTCATAGTTTAATTAATGAAAAAGTAGATACTGATATGGAAACGTCTTTTGAATCAGCAGAAGGGCTATTAGTAGGCGCAATTGATGTAGCACTGGTATCTGAAAATATAGCTTTAGCCGCTGAAGATATGGGTTACGGTATCGTTTATTTAGGTTCATTACGTAATGACGTAGGTCGCGTGCGTGAAATTTTAGACTTACCTGAGTATGCATTCCCATTATTTGGAATGGCAGTAGGGGAACCTTCTGAAGATGAAAGTGGCTCGCCAAAACCACGTTTACCATTTGAACATGTCTTCCATAAAAATGTATACAATAGTAACAAAAAAGAACAACAAGAAGAATTAGAAAAGTATGATGAGCGTATCAGTAATTATTATCAAGAACGTACAAACGGACAACGTTCAGAAACTTGGTCACAACAAGTAGCCGGTTTCTTAGGTAAAAAAGCTCGTTTAGACATGTTAGAACAATTAAATAAAGCAGGCTTTATGAAAAGATAAAGAATACAAAAAAGCGTAGCCATTCATTCCATAATGTTGATATACAACAACATTGGAACATCGGCTACGCTTTATTATCCAAATCATTAATTAGTAGATAAATCACCATATTGATCTGAATTGAATTTTTCTTTATCAAGATTACCTGTTAGTTTAGCTGTACCTGTACCAGCAAGCATTGAGTCATTAACGTTTAATGCAGTACGACCCATATCAATGATAGGTTCGATAGAAATAAGCACACCAGCTAAGGCTACTGGTAAATTAAGTGTTGATAAAACAAGGATTGAGGCGAATGTTGCGCCGCCACCAACACCAGCAACACCAAATGAACTAATAACTACTACTCCGATTAAAGTCAGTATAAATTGTAAATCGATATCTACATGTGCAACTGGTGCTACCATGATTGCTAGCATCGCTGGATAGATACCTGCACAACCATTTTGTCCAATTGATAAACCAAATGAAGCTGAGAAGTTAGCTATACCGTCCGGCACACCTAAACGTTGTGTTTGTGTTTGAACATTTAATGGTAATGAACCAGCGCTTGAACGTGAAGTAAAGGCGAAAAGCAATACTTCTAATGTTTTCTTAACGTAACGAATAGGGTTAATACCCATAACCGCTAAGATAATTAAGTGAATAATATACATTGTGATTAAGGCAGCATAAGATGCAACCATAAATTTACCTAGCGTCCAAATGGCTTCAAAGTCACTTGTAGCAATCGTAGATGCCATGATAGCAATGATACCGTATGGTGTTAATCTTAAAACAAAAGTAACAATTGCCATAACTAGAGAGTAAATAGCATCGATACCACGTTTTAATAAATCACCGTGTTCTGGTTGTTTACGTGCTACACGTAAGCATGCAAATCCTACAAAGACCGCGAAGATAACAACAGCAATTGTTGAAGTCGTTCTTTGACCTGTGAAATCTAAGAATGGATTACTTGGTAATAATTCTAAAATTTGTTGAGGTAACGTATTTGCCGTTAAATCTTTGGCCTGACTACTAATTTCACTTCCACGTGAATTTTCTGCGCTACCTAAGTCAATGCTTGAAGCGTCTAAGCCAAATACAATTGCATAAAAAATTCCTACTATAGCAGCTATTGCTACAGTCCCAATTAAGAACATAAAAATATAAGAACCAATTTTAGCGAATTTATCACCAATTTGTATTTTGCTAAATGCAGAAACAATTGAAATAAAGATTAGTGGCATAACTATCATTTGTAATAAAGCAACATAGCCGTCTCCGACAATACTAAACCAGTCTGTAGTTGTTTCGATTACTTTAGAGTTAACGCCATATATTAGATGTAAAGCTATCCCGAATACAATCCCTATACCTAGGGCAGTAAATACTCTTTTAGGGAATGACACATGTTTTTTAGCCATAATAAATAGCCCAATAATAAAGGCGATCATTATAACAATATTAATAATTGTAAAAAGCGTCCCCATGAAATTAGTCTCCTTTGCGCAATTTTTAATTCCGATATACTTAATAAGAATAATACTGTTTAGTTGTTAATTCAATACCTGAAGGCAAAAAGATGCAGATAACCTTATTTTTATTATTAATTTAATTAAACTTATAAAATTATTTATTAATTGTTTTGCTAGTTATTTACTATGGCAATTTTCTATTATATAATTGAAAATGATTATCATTAGGAGGTTTGTTTTTGAAATACATTTTAATAACGGTGGGGATCTTATTTACCATAATTGGTTTTATAGGTGTCGTCTTACCTTTATTACCAACAACGCCCTTCTTATTAGTCGCAGTTATTTGTTTTTCTAATAGCTCAGAAAAATTTAGAAAGTGGCTAGTAAACACTAAAATATATAAAAATTACGTTGAAAGTTTTAAAAATAATAGAGGCTATACCTTGAAAAATAAATTTAAACTTTTACTTAGTTTATATATAGTAATTGGGTTTTCGATTTTTATGATTGATAACACTCTTGTAAGAATTGGTTTAGTAATAATGGTATGTCTACAAACGATAGTTCTATTCACTTTTGTAAAAACACTTCCGGAAAATTAAAAGGGGGACATAACTCATGTTTATGGCTGAAAATCGATTAGAATTGAAAAAAGGTAGTGCTAAAGAAACAGCAGAACGCTTTAATAAGCGACAAGGTATTGAAAATATTAAAGGTTTTAAAGATATGATGGTAACCATCACTAATGACACTAACGATGTAGATGAAGTTAAAATACTAACTATTTGGGAGTCTAAAGATGCATTTAACAATTGGTTACATTCAGATGAATTTAAAAATGCACATAAAAATGTAAGACAACATAGTGAAGATAGTGAGAGCCCTATTCTAAAAAATGAAGTTATCACTTATGAAGTCGCTTATAAATATAAAAAATATGATAAATAGCATTAAATAAAACTATTTGGGTACTCTAATATCTTATAAAGAACTTTAAGTTAAGGAGAGATATAGATGAGTGAAAGAAAATTAGTAATGATTACTGGATCATCTTCAGGTCTTGGCTTTGAATTAGCAAAATTATTTGCCCAAGATAACTTTGATGTAGCGATGTCAGGTTCAAGTGAAAGAATCTATGAATCTGCTAAAGAAATTGAACGATTAGGTGTAGAAGCTTATCCATTTCAAGCTGACGCTGGAACATATGAAGGCGTAGAAGACTTTTGGAATTTTGTGGCTTCTAAAAATAGAAATCTTGATGCTGCAGTATTAAATGTTGGGATAAGTTTAGGTGGCGCCTTTTTAGACAATCCGTTAGAAAAAGAACTTAACCTTATTGATATTAATATTAAAGGTACTGTGCATATGGCAAAAAGAGTAGCACAACATATGGATAAAAATGGAAAAGGCGATATTTTAATTGTTTCTTCACTTTCAGCAACATTACCAACACCTTACGAAACGGTATATGGACCGTCTAAAGCCTTTGGTTTCATGTTTGCAGAAGCGTTAAGAGAAGAATTAAAAGAAAGTAATATCAATGTAACAGCAATGTTGCCTGGTGCTACAAATACTGATTTCCATCATAATGCTGGTATGGATTCAAGTTACTTTGGAGACGACAGTATTAAAAATGATAAAGGATTAGTTGCGAAACAAGGTTACGAAGCATTGAAAAACAAACAAGACCATGTTGTTTGCGGTGACGAAGCAACTAAAAAAGAAGCAGAAGAAAATAGAAAAACACCAGAAGACGTTAAAGCAGCTAGACACGCTAAAAAAGCAAAATTAAATCAACGTTAAAGCTATGATTGATTATTGAAATTTATAAGCATATATAAAAAATAGCCTTAAGATGACTTTATCTAAATCATCTTAAGGCTATTTCTGATGAGCAATCATGGTCTCACTTTTGGGTTTTGCTTGTGACGATGAAACCCTTAAATTATATTAAAGTTCTTTAGATTATTAAAGATTAAACAAACGTGCTAAAAATCCTTTTTTCTCTTCAGTTGGTCTGCCGAGAGGTGAAGATTGTGACTGTTGTGTTTTAATATCTTCTTTTAATGTATCAATCGATTGTTGATTATTATCATTAATCTCTTTAACTAAACTATTTTTAGTGTATTCTGATTGTTCTTTTTGAGCAGTTTGAATAGCTTCTTGAGAATTTTGAATCGCAAGTAATGATTGATTGTTAGTTTCTAATTTTTCAGTGATTTGACTTTGTAGCTCTTTTAATTCATTTTGTTGTTGGTGAACTTGGCTAATCATTTGACCAAGCATTTGACGTTCTTCACGCATTTTTTGAATTTCAGAGCGTAAATCATCTACTAATTGAGAAACGCTATTGTCAGTAGGTAATTGTTCATTATCATCTTTGACAATGACTTGTAAAAAGTCTTTTTCCTTTTCTAATTCTTCAAAGGCTAAATCATAACTATTTGTTTGTTTAACTTTTTCAGCAATATCTTGGAAAAGTTCAATATCTTCATCTTTAAAATCAGTAGCTTCACGGCCACGGTATTCGGTCTTACTAAGTTGGTAGCCACGTTCTTCTAAATGTTGGACAATTTTACGGACTTGTTTTTCACTTAGTTCGACGCGTTGAGCAAATTCTTTAGTTAACATAGCTCGAAGTCCTTTCGTATTAATATTTATGTACACTGACGTTTGTCTTCGGTCAGTGAAACGTCAGTCTAACCTCGCATACTAGTTTAACCCTTTATATTGCTCATTTCAAGTGTTCTTACAAGGGAAGACGTAAATTCATTCTCTCTAAAAGTGGATAAATAATTTCTCTTGAGATACCATTAGCAAAAACGTATTTAAGTATATAGTTCGATTTCACACTAGCTGGATAAATGTCTTTTGTAAGTTCAATATTAGATTTAATAAACAAGTCTACCTCAAAAGGCTCTTCATTCTTAGTATAGTTAGGATGAAGATAATTAATTTCACTTTGTTTTTCAAAGCCATTGTCTAATAATAGCTGTTGACGATGTGCTAACTTTTCTTCATCAAATTCTACCTCTGTGCTATGTTCTTTTGGTACTTCTATCATCATAAAGTTAATATCGCGAGAATGTACTTTTTGAGCTAGTTTATTTAATTGGCCTTCAATTTTTTCAAGGGTATGCACAAATAACTCATCATAGTCTGATGAAGGAGCTACCATTAAGTGAACTAGAAAGGCTGAATTAGTCGTGGCTTCATAATGAGCCAAGGCGAGGCTCACGACTTCATTCTTTTCTTTGCCAATCACAATAGCATAATCATTTTCAGTTTTGTTGTTTTGTAAGGATTGTTTAACTAATGAGCTATTCTCATAAAAGTTAATATCCAATTGTTGATTGTAGAATTCGACCGCTTTATCAAAATATTCATCTTTTAAAGATTGAATTGTATGAAATTCCACGACGTCACCCCCGTAATTTTTTGTTATAGTATAGCACATTTCCAAATAGGATAGCTTATATAAATTCATGAATAATAAAAACACCGTAAAATGAACTATTGTGAAAGTTCATCTTACGGTAATTTGTGGTTATTAGAATTAGTAATTATGATTTAGGACCTTTAGATTCGTTAGCATAATGCGTAATATCGATTTCTTCATAAGCTGAATTGTTTTCTTCAACTTCGTTGTGTGAAGTGTTGTCTTTATTAGCAACTACTAAATATTTGCCTTTTAAGACTTCTTGTTTATACTCTTCTAAACGATCTTCAGTTAAGTTGAAACGAGTTAAGACAGCTTCTTCGCCGTCTTCGCCGGTTAATAATCTTGACATACGGTCGCTAAATGAACCACTTGTAGCAATTAATGTAATTTGAGAGTTATGTAAATCATCTAAGTGTAATTTACTTTTACTAACTACGACTAATTCGTTTTCTGAATAGCCTTCAGCTTTTTTCTTTTCGATAACGTTATAAATTTCATCTTGTTTGTCTAATACAGTAAAGTCTGCCATATTAATCGCCCTCCATCTTTCGTCCTACTTTTATTAAAATATACCCTAATAAGCGTTGATAAAACTAAACTATACTTATTATATAATTAAATCAATGGTGTTTACAAATAACGCTTTATTTCGTCTTGTTATACGCTTACATTTGTAAATATTGTAATATCGGGCTCCAACTCTCTTTATAATATTGAAAATAAGGCGAAAATTTGCTATCATCAGTAAATAATTTATATCGCTCATATAATCTGAAGAATATGGCTTTAGAAGTTTCTACCATGTTGCCGCAAACGACATGACTATGAGTTCAGTAACAATACAGCTAGAAAATAGACGTATATTTAAATGCTATCTAGAAATACGATATTACGATTGTTTGATTTTAGAGTATGACTAAGCTTTCAAACTGGCTCTATGGGGTTGAACAACTTTTGAAAATAAAGTATTTAAACGATACATTTAAACCGTCATCTTCTTGAAATTGTATATTACAATGTATTGGCTGTTCACTCATAGATCCTGGAACTCGTTACGACGTTTGAGGATTTTTTTGTATACAATTTTAGGAGGTTTTGAAGTGGAAGCGCTCAGACAAAAGGTCAAAGAAGATGGCGTTGTTATTGATGAGAAGATTTTAAAGGTTGATGGTTTTTTAAATCACCAAATCGACGCGAAGTTAATGCATGAAGTAGGTAAAGTTTTTTACGAGCAGTTTAAAGATCAAGGTGTAACAAAAATTTTAACTATTGAAGCTTCAGGTATTGCACCGGCTATAATGGCTGCACTACATTTTGATGTGCCTTGCTTATTTGCGAAAAAGGCTAAACCAAGCACATTAAAAGATGGATTCTACGCTACTGATATACACTCTTTTACTAAAAATAAAACGAGTACGGTCATTGTTTCTGAAGAATTTTTAGATGAAAATGACACGGTTTTAATTATCGATGACTTCTTAGCTAATGGAGATGCTTCTTTAGGCCTCTATGATCTTGCACAACAAGCAAAAGCTAAAACTGTAGGTATCGGAATTGTTGTTGAGAAAAGCTTCCAAGATGGCAGACAAAGATTAGAAGAGGCAGGTTTAACTGTGTCTTCATTATGTAAAGTAGCCTCTTTAAAAGGTAATAAAGTTACTTTATTGAGTGAAGACGAATGAAGAATTTCATTTTAAGTCTGCAACATCTATTGGCAATGTATGCGGGAGCTATTCTAGTACCAATTATCGTTGGTACAAGCCTTAAATTCACTCCTGAACAAATCGCTTATTTAGTAACCGTCGATATTTTTATGTGTGGGGTTGCAACGTTCTTACAAGCGAATAAAGTGACAGGTACTGGTTTACCTATTGTATTAGGATGTACGTTCACTGCCGTAGCGCCTATGATTTTAATAGGCCAAACGAAAGGGTTAGATGTACTTTACGGCTCTTTATTCTTGTCAGGTATTCTAGTCGTCATCATTGCACCGTTCTTTTCATACTTAGTCAAGTTCTTCCCGCCTGTCGTTACCGGCAGTGTGGTAACTATTATTGGTATTAATTTAATGCCAGTTGCGATGAATTATTTGGCCGGAGGAGAAGGCGCCAAAGACTATGGTGATCCTAAAAATTTAATTTTAGGAGGCGTAACGCTAGTCGTTATTTTAGTATTGCAACGGTTCACTACAGGCTTTTTAAAATCGATTGCCATACTCATAGGCTTAGTCATAGGTACTATATTGGCGAGTTTATTAGGTGTAGTAGACGTTAACCAAGTTGGAGAAGCACATTGGCTTGGCATTCCTAGACCATTCCGTTTCTCAGGCTTTGGCTTTGATGTCGGTGCTACTTTAGTGTTTACGATTGTAGCAATTGTCAGTTTAATTGAATCTACAGGCGTGTATCATGCATTGAGTGAAATCACTGGTAGAAAGCTTGAACGTAAAGATTTCCGAAAGGGTTACACTGCGGAAGGTCTTGCGATTATTCTAGGATCAATCTTTAATTCCTTCCCTTACACTGCTTATTCTCAAAATGTTGGCTTAGTATCTCTCTCAGGTGCTAAAAAGAATAAAATTATATATGGCATGGTTATTTTACTTCTAATCTGTGGTTGTATTCCTAAATTAGGTGCACTGGCTAACATCATTCCTTTACCAGTCTTAGGTGGCGCTATGATTGCTATGTTTGGCATGGTCATGGCATATGGTGTTAGTATTTTAGGACACATCGATTTTAAAAACCAAAATAATTTACTGATTATTGCAGTGTCTGTAGGTTTAGGAACAGGTATCAGTGCAGTACCACAAGCCTTTAAAGCTTTAGGTGAGCAATTTGCGTGGTTAACTCAGAACGGCATTGTATTAGGTGCGATTTCAGCCATTATTCTTAATTTCTTTTTTAATGGCTTGAAGTATAAACAAAGTGAAGAAAATGTGAAATAATAAGACTAACTTTATAAAAAATGGAGGCTGTATTATAAATGTGGGAAAATAAATTTGCTAAAGAATCATTAACTTTCGACGATGTTCTATTAATTCCAGCTGCATCAGATGTGTTACCAAGCGATGTGGATTTAAGTGTGGAATTATCAGATAAGATTAAATTAAATATCCCAGTTATCTCAGCGGGTATGGATACAGTAACTGAATCAAAAATGGCAATTGCTATGGCACGTCAAGGTGGTTTAGGTGTCATTCATAAAAATATGGGCATTGAAGAACAAGCTGAAGAAGTTCAAAAAGTTAAACGTTCAGAAAATGGCGTTATTACAAATCCATTCTTCTTAACTCCAGATGAAAGTGTATATGAAGCGGAAGCATTAATGGGTAAATACCGCATCTCTGGTGTACCTATTGTCAGTGATAAAGAATCAAGACAACTTGTTGGTATTTTAACTAACCGTGACTTACGTTTCATTGAAGACTTTTCAATTAAAATTTCTGACGTAATGACAAAAGAAAACTTAATTACTGCTTCAGTTGGTACAACATTAGATGAAGCTGAAACAATTCTTCAAGAACATAAGATTGAAAAATTACCATTAGTTGAAAATGGTCGTCTAGAAGGTTTAATTACGATTAAAGATATTGAAAAAGTTCTTGAATTCCCGCATGCAGCAAAAGACGCACACGGTCGCTTATTAGCAGCGGCAGCCATCGGTACGTCTAAAGATACAGAAATCCGTGCGCAAAAATTAGTAGAAGCTGGCGTTGATGCATTAATTATTGATACAGCACATGGCCACTCAAAAGGCGTAATTGAACAAGTTAGAAAAATGAAAGAAAAATATCCTGACATTACTATCGTTGCAGGTAACGTAGCTACAGCAGAAGCAACACGCGCTTTATTCGAAGCAGGTGCAGATGTTGTTAAAGTTGGTATCGGACCAGGTTCAATCTGTACTACTCGTGTAGTAGCAGGCGTAGGTGTACCACAAATTACAGCCGTTTATGACTGTGCAACTGAAGCTCGTAAACACGGCAAAGCAATTATCGCTGATGGTGGTATTAAATTCTCAGGCGATATCATCAAAGCTTTAGCAGCTGGTGGACATGCTGTAATGTTAGGTAGTCTTCTTGCTGGTACTGAAGAAAGCCCAGGCGCAACTGAAGTCTTCCAAGGTAGACAATATAAAGTTTACCGTGGCATGGGTTCTTTAGGAGCTATGGAAAAAGGTTCAAACGACCGTTACTTCCAAGAAGATAAATCTCCTAGAAAATTTGTTCCAGAAGGTATCGAAGGTCGTACAGCTTATAAAGGCCCATTACAAGATACAATTTATCAACTTATGGGCGGCGTAAGAGCTGGTATGGGTTACACTGGCTCACCTGATTTGAAAACGTTACGTGAAGAAGCTCAATTTACACGTATGGGCCCTGCTGGTTTAGCAGAAAGTCACCCACATAATGTACAAATTACTAAAGAATCACCAAACTATTCATTTTAATATCAAGTTGAACGAGTAAGTTTGTGAGATAAAACTAGAGGACGCTTTTCTATTTAAATGTGATTGTTGAATGGGGTAATTCATTTTCAAGAAGACCTTAAAGCAAGGCATTGGGAAAGCGTTTCTCTACTATTTACATAAATTAAATTTAAAGGAGACCCACAATTATGGAAATGGCTAAAGAACAAGAGTTAATTCTTGTCTTAGACTTCGGTAGTCAATACAACCAACTTATTACGCGTCGTATTCGTGAAATGGGCGTTTACAGTGAATTGCACGATCATGAAATGTCTATTGAAGAAATTAAGCGTATGAATCCTAAAGGTATTATTCTTTCAGGTGGTCCTAATTCAGTTTATGAAGAAGGTTCATTTACAATTGACCCTGAAATTTATAATTTAGGCGTGCCTGTATTAGGTATTTGTTACGGTATGCAGTTGACGACGAAACTTTTAGGCGGAAAAGTTGAACGCGCTAATGAACGTGAATATGGTAAAGCTACAATTAATGCAAAATCTGATGAGTTATTCTTCGGTTTACCTGCTGAACAAACAGTGTGGATGAGTCACTCTGACAAAGTAATTGAAATTCCTGAAGGTTTTGAAGTGATTGCTGATAGTCCAAGTACTAATTATGCTGCGATTGAAGATAAAAAACGCCGTATTTATGGTGTGCAGTTCCATCCGGAAGTACGTCATACAGAATATGGTAATGACTTATTAAGAAACTTCGTTCGTCGTGTATGTAATTGTACAGGTGAATGGACGATGGAAAACTTTATTGAAATTGAGATTGAAAAGATTCGCGAACGTGTTGGCGACCGTAAAGTATTATGCGCGATGAGCGGTGGGGTAGATTCATCTGTAGTAGCAGTATTATTACATAAAGCTATTGGTGATCAACTTACATGTATCTTCGTAGACCATGGTTTACTTCGTAAGGGCGAAGGCGACATGGTGATGGAACAATTTGGTGAAGGCTTTGATATGAATATTATTCGTGTTAATGCTCAAGATCGCTTTATGAATAAATTAAAAGGCGTGTCTGATCCTGAACAAAAACGTAAAATCATCGGTAATGAATTTGTCTATGTATTTGATGATGAAGCGGCTAAGTTAACAGATGTTGATTTCTTAGCACAAGGTACATTGTATACCGATGTGATTGAATCTGGGACTAAGACTGCTCAAACGATTAAATCTCACCATAACGTAGGTGGATTACCTGAAGATATGGAATTCGAACTGATTGAACCTATCAATACGTTATTTAAAGATGAAGTACGTGCATTAGGTATTGAGTTAGGTATTCCAGAACATTTAGTTTGGAGACAACCATTCCCTGGACCAGGTCTAGGTATCCGTGTCTTAGGTGAAATTACAGAAGATAAATTAGAAATCGTACGTGAATCTGATGCGATTTTACGTGAAGTCGTACGTGAAGAAGGTCTTGAAAGAGATATCTGGCAATACTTTACAGTTTTACCAGGCATCCAATCTGTAGGTGTAATGGGTGACTACCGTACTTATGATCATACTGTAGGTATCCGTGCTGTAACTTCTATTGACGGTATGACAAGTGACTTTGCCCGTATTGACTGGGAAGTTCTACAAAAGATTTCAAGCCGTATCGTTAACGAAGTAGACCACGTAAACCGCGTTGTCTATGACATTACTTCTAAGCCACCAAGCACCATAGAATGGGAGTAAAAGGTATAGATGACAACACCCTTTAGCCATAACGGTTAGAGGGTGTTTTTGTGTTTGATTGGAAGGATATAAAAGTAATAAATATAAAATGCTATAATTTTATTATTAGGAATTGTATAATATTAATTGTAAAGATCAGTTTATGAGGGTTTGTTATACGCATATGCGTATAGGAAACCCCTTTTTTATGGGGTGATAATTTAAATGAGTGAAAAAGAGTATCGAAGTCATCGAAAAAAACTTTTATTAAGTGGTCAAAGCTGTTTTGATTTGATTTTTATTGGACCATCTTAATATTGAAAGATTTTTATGTTCTGCTACTTGACTAGCTTTAACATTAATAGGGTGATCTACATCGTTAGCGATTATAAACATTCTTGGGTCTAAATTGTTTTTGGAAGGTCTATTAGGTTTAACATCCCTATATATATACATCATTAGTTACTTTATTAAAGTCTAAGTTATTTGCAAAGTTAATAAGTATTTCTGCTTTAGATTTTGTTCCGAGTAAGATGTAATCAATAGAATATTTTATACCAGATTCACTAGAAACAGAAACTTTCGCAGCTCCTACTATTTCGCCTTCATATATAAAATTAAACACATCTTCATAGAAGAGGTTCGCAGCATTACTTTAGGACTCCATTGTAATATCATAAATTTTCAATATGCCTTGAATTAAATTGTGCTTAGATTTAGCAAAACTTTCATTTTTAACCTTTGCGATAATTTCGTCATTTTCTAAATTTAAATTAAATTGTTTTAAAACACTTTGAATTATCTTCTCTCTAGTTTTAGTATTTATATCAATACCAAACATTTCTAACTCATTTACAGTTAAACCGTCGTCTGATAGTATAATTTTTTCATTAGGTAATGCATAGGCATAAATTTTAATATAATCATTTAAGTGGTTTTTAAATGGAGTGGTAATTTCTGTAGAATTATCTAACTCTTTATATTTATAACTTTGTTTTAACCAACTAAAATATTCATCCATTTTTTGTTCGATAGGTTCCATTAATTATCTCTCCGTTTCGCCTATGTAAATTTAGTTCTCCATTTGTAACGTCAGATTAAGAAATAACATTTCCTAGCTCTACAACCTTTGTGTCACATATAATTTTTGGTATATTGAGTCTATATTTATTTTATTGCTAAGGGATTGGGTAATTTTGAAAATAATTAACTTATTAAGCTATATGGCTTTAGGCTTTATGATAGGGTACATCATCTACGGTGTGATTATGATGATTGGTCAATTTATGGGCTTAACTGAATATGAGCACCAACTTGCGATAGTAGGTCTTTGTGTCATTTTATTAGGCGATTTAACGAAAAATGATTTATTTAAATTTATTACTCTTGCAGGTGGTGTATACCTTGTATTAATTGGCTAACCATCGTCTTAAAAGCTCACTTAATGTTGTACAACTACACCAGAAACTCATTTTCAACTTAAAAAACTCCACATTTATAACCTAGCTAAATTTGGAAAAAGGGTAGCGTGAACATAGTCAATAACACGATATTTGTGATAAACAAGGAAATATTTAAAATGATTTTAGAATTGAGAAGTAAACATAAAGCGTTAGACATTAATGTGAAGAATAAGATAAGCGCACCTGGCCAATACCATAGGCTAAAGAAAGTGTGTCGGTATAAATTGGTAAATAACGAAGAATAGACAATAAAAAGACATACCATAGTTAAAAAAATCGATAACAGATTAATATAATTTAATGTTTTCATTGATGTTTCCTTTCTAAGATGAAATGGGAGTTAGCTAGAAGTCTAATATAATTTCAAAGGCCTCGTGGGCGTGTCGTTGATAAATTTTAGATATTTTTTATATAAATATCTCAAGGTTTTATTCTACAACTTTTTAAAAAGTGTTTGTTTTAATACTTAATTTATATTATCTGTGAAATTTTACGCTTTTACAAGCTTAAATTGTCACAATTAATCAAGGGAAAAATTAAATTTTTGAGAGAATTTTAAAACTTTTTTAAGCGTTTTCACATAATTGTTACATGCAAACGAGGAAAAGTGTGGTATTTTATAGTTAAACAAAGAAATTCATTTTATCCATGAGCGTCCAATTGATAATTTATCGGTTGGACGTTCACTTTTTACATAACAAAAACAAGAGAATGAGACATTAATGATTTGTGCTCTGGGAAACCGATAAACGGTGTCCCAAAAGCAGGATTCTCGGCAGATATCGTCACGATTCGACAAAATTTGAAAAACAATTTTGCTCATCGTTCGGTTCTGCTCAAATCCTAAACACTTTTGTCCCAACCTCTTGCTTCTTTTAATTTTATGTACGAAATATGCGAATTATTTTGTAGCTAAGTCGATGATGAATTTAACAATTTCAATAATACCTGAAATGATTGACATTTGGAATTACCTCCTTATTAAATGTTATCTAAAGTATAACGTTGAAATATCAATAAAAGAGCGTTATTTCCTAAGTTATTGAAAGCGCTTCGTAAGTGTTGGATTGAGGACAAGAAATCACATCTTTTCATGCCTAGTTGCTTATTTTCTATAAATGTAAGCAAAAGCGAAATCACAAAACTATTCCTAACCGCCTAGGAGATTGACATTTATTCAATATTTTCTTATATTGTATTTATTACGTCTAAAATTTACATAGGTTTGTATCAGGCAATTGTGCAAGGTGTGTTCATCGTTGTGCACTTGAAGGGTAAGACATGTGTAGCTAAAACATACATACAAGGTAGCTTGAAAAAGTATTTATATATTAATTAAATGCGTTCATAAAGAAGCCTGCAATAGTTAGTTAAACCTTCCATTATAGGGATAAAACTAGACTATTGCAGGCATTTTCTTATATTGTTAATACTATAAGCACTATGAAAATTAAAAAGTTTTAAAACATGGAGGAGCGGCAATGTTAAGTTCAAGTTTATTACTGACCTTATTTTTCGTAACGCTTGTCATTGCAGTGTTAAGTGGAATAATATTTTTAATTCCATCTGTTCCTGTAAAATACATACGTTTACATTTAACTTTACTCTTATTACCTGTCATTGTAGGAGTCATCGGATTAATAACAGTAAATGGCAGAGAAGTCGTTGGCGTTTTTGCATTAGATAAACTCGCTTGGCTAGTAGGCGTCTTCGTCTTAGCTTTAGGTTTTATTATTCAAAAGTTCTCAACACGATATTTACTTGGAGATCGCAACTACCGTAAATATTTTCCTTTGTACACTTGTACGACGGTATTTGCTTCAATTGGCTGGTTAAGTAATGATTTACGTTTAATGGTAGTTTGTTGGGGGCTTACGTTATGGTGTCTAACTCAACTGATACGACTTAATCAATCATGGAAAGTGCCGGCAGAAGCTGCAAAGGTTTCAGCACGTTCGTTTATCATTGGCTGGGGAGCGTTACTTTTAGCAGTGGTCGTCTTTTACATAGGTACCGGAGAATGGGTCATTGATCCGTCACAAGACTATGACAACGTAATGGGTTATGGTTTGAAATTAGTTGTAGATTTATTACTTGTACTTGCTGTGATAATTCCAGCAGCACAATATCCTTTCCAAAGTTGGTTAATTGAGTCCGTTGTAGCACCTACGCCAGTATCGGCCATTATGCATGCTGGTATTGTGAATGCTGGAGGAATTATCCTTACACGTTTTTCACCAGTGTTTGATAATAATATTGCTTTAACTGTACTCTTAATCATTTCTAGTATTTCAGTACTTATTGGTTCAGGAATTAGCTTAGTACATGTGGATTATAAACGTCAGTTAGTGGGCTCAACGATGAGTCAAATGGGCTTTATGCTTGTGCAATGTGCATTAGGTGTTTATTCGGCAGCGATCATTCATTTAATTTTGCATGGTGTGTTTAAAGCGACATTATTCTTACAATCAGGTTCTATCGTCAAACGTTTTAATATTCCGACGCCACCAAATGTGAAACGCTCATACGCATGGACGGTGTTAGGTAGAACCCTTGCTATAGCCATAGCAGTTATCTTTTTCATTATGAGTGACCATACGTCGTATACATTAATTAGTGCGTTCATTCTTGCATGGTCATTATCTGTATCTTGGAATCAACTCGTAGCACTTAATAGAGGTGTAATGGGCCGTGTAATCGGTATTGCTATGCTCATTATCGTAGCAGCAGTATATGTGGTAACGCATCAAATATTTGTGAATCTATTACATAACGTCTACATGATTACATCACATCCACCATTAATAAGTGTGATTATTTGTATAGCCATCCTAGTGCTAGGTAGCATATTTAGTATTTGGGTCGCACGTCGTCGTGATTCAATAGCTTTTGCGAAAGTGTATTTATGGCTCGTTAAGATTGGAGAAGCCAAATTTAAATCTGTTGAAAGCCATCCTAACTATTTGAAGAAATATTTATAAGAGGTGAAACCTTACATGACTATAACTAAATATAATATTGAAGACACTGTTAAATCGGCACGTCGTGTGATTACACCACTTTCACCTATTTCGATATTTGCGGCACGTAACCCTTGGGAAGAAATGGAACATCAGACATTCGATCAAGTAGCCCAATGGTTTAAACACGTACGTGACATTGACTTATATCCAAGCCATGCTTCCGTGATGACTGCTTTGGAAAATGGCGAAATCGACAAATCTCTCGTAGAAGAAGAACTTAAACAAGCGGTTCAATCATACGAAACTGCAGTGCCACAAGACCATATCGACACTTATTGTAAAAACGCAATGCGTATTCAAGATGTACCAACCGATTTAATTACTAAAGAAGCATATTTAAAGATAGAAGTATCAAAACTTAAAAGCGTCTTTGAAAATGAACCGTTTAAATATGCACGTTCAAAAAGCGCTAACGCCTTTAATGCTAAAGGCGAATCGCTTATGGATGAATTAAACACGCATATTATTAAATGGTCAAAGCTTTATTTAGATAATTTCCAATCGAGTTGGACGATGCCCAAACGTGAAGAAGGATTTTACATAGCGTGGCTACATTTAGCGCAACATGATCCTATGTTGACGAAGACACAACGCAAAATGGTCAAAACATTACCAAATGATTATAGAGAAGCTTTAATCATGGCTTTAAATCATTTAGATATCGCAGAAGATGAACGTGAATCATATTTAACAGGACATCTATTATCCTTACCAGGTTGGGCCGGCATGATGTATTATCGCGCCGAACAACGTGAGCGAGAAGCAGATTTATTAACACAATATTTAGCCATCCGTTTAACAATGGAATGTATTCTATTAGATACTGAAAAAATGAGTCGCCCGGCAGTCTTAAATGTCGAAAGACGTATTAAAGAATTGGTAAGTAAGTGGCTTTACTATGGTGAAATGTCAATTGATGAATGGGCCTCTATGAGTATTTCAGACCAAATTGAACATTTAAGCTTTGCGCATGACTTTAATCCACTTTATTTTAAAAAATTATGGCTTGAAGCATGGGAAGAAACACATGAACGTAAACTAGTTGAAGATATATACGATACTTCTAATGCTCAAGAGAAACCGTCTACACAAGTGCAATTGGCATTCTGTATCGATGTACGTTCAGAACCATTTCGTCGTCATTTAGAAAGTGAAGGACCATTTGAAACGATTGGTATTGCTGGATTCTTTGGCTTACCAATTCGTAAAGAAGTGTTAGACGAACAGTTCAGTCATAACTCTTTACCAGTTATGGTGCCGCCTGCATACACAATCAAGGAATATGCAGATCGTCATGCCTTAAATACTTATAATCAACAACAGAACTCAGTGACGTCTATGTTTTATACGTTTAAATTGATGAAACATAATGTTTTACCAAGTTTACTATTACCAGAACTCAGTGGTCCGTTCTTAAGTTTAAATACGTTAGCCAGTACATTAATGCCGAAGAAAACAGGCAACTTTGTACGCAAATTTACTAAAAACTGGTTGAAAAAGCCTGAAGCTAAGTTAACAATTAACCGTGAACATGGGGCGTATGGAAATTTACCGATTGGTTTTACTGAAGAAGAACAAGTCGCCTTTACAAAACAGGCGTTACAACTTATGGATTTAACTACAAATTTTGCGCCGTTAATCGTTTTCGGCGGACATGGTAGTCAATCCAATAACAATCCATATCATGCGACATTAGAGTGTGGCGCATGTGGCGGTGCTTCAAGCGGTTTTAACGCCAAATTACTCGCAACGATGTGTAACTTGCCTCATGTACGAGAAAGCTTAAAAGCTGAAAATATTAACATTCCAGATGAAACCGTATTTGTCGCAGCTGAACATAAAACATCAGTCGACGAATTAGAATGGATTTACATGCCAGAATTAACGCCTGAAGCACAACAAGCATTTAACACGTTAGAAGAAGCGATGCCTCGAATTAGCTATAAAGCGAATTTAGAACGCCTAGCACAACTTCCAGGTTTAGACCAAGGTCATGTAAAAGATCCTGTAGCTGAGGCACACCGCTTTGCGAACGACTGGAGTGAAATTCGCCCAGAATGGGGACTTGCGCGTAATGCAGAGTTTATTATCGGACAACGACGAATTACTGAAGGTACGAACTTAGAAGGACGTGCTTTCTTACATAATTACGATTGGCAAAAAGATTCCGATGGTCAAATACTGAACACAATTATTTCAGGGCCTGCCCTTGTAGCTCAATGGATTAATTTACAATACTACGCCTCAACGGTAGCACCACATTTTTACGGAAGTGGGAATAAAGCGACGCAATCGGTAACTTCAGGCGTAGGAGTAATGCAAGGGAATTCGAGTGACTTACTAGCGGGACTACCTTGGCAATCTGTCATGGCAGCAGATAACAAGATCTATCATTCACCTATTCGTCTATTAGTAGTGATTCAAGCGCCAGACAGTCACATTAAGGCCTTGCTTGAGAATAATATTAAATTTAAGCAGAAAGTGGATAATCACTGGGTACGCTTGGCAAGTATCGACGAACATGATAGTTGGAAAGATTGGTAGGGAGTTCGGTTTTTCCGAAAATAGTGATAAAATAAGGTTAATCTATCAATAGGAGAATTATGATTACCATGGCTAAATCTAAAGGTGCTTACGAAGCAGAAATTAGTACAGCAATCACGCAATGGGAAAAAGACTTTCTCGGTCGAGGTTCCCTATCGGTCAAAACGGACATCTTACGCGATATGATTATCGTCAATTTACAAGGTGTATTAACGCCAGCAGAATATCGTGTATGTGAAACGCAAGAAGGTTTACTGAACATTAAACGTACTCGCTCAGAACTTGTCGAGTCAGGACAAGACGATTTAATGCAGCTGATATTAGATATTACAGGCATTAGTGTGAACAGCTTTCATAGCGATTTAAGTACGATTACCGGAGAGCGTGTCATCGTGTTCAAATTAGAGGATAACTTTGAAAAGACTTTACAAAACTAAATAGTCACCTTATGGGGGCGAGACAATGAAATCTTTTAATTATATTAGATTTTGTTGGCGCTCCCATTTTGTTTACTAAGCTAATTTTGACGATTTAGTGTACAATTTACACAAAGGCATGATGAGAGTTGAGAGAAACACATATCAATATGTTAAATCGATTGCAGAATTTTAATGATTTAATCAACATATTTAAGAGACTGAGACGTTAATGATTAGTGCTCTGGGAAACTGATATACGGTGTCCCAAAAGTAGGATTCTCGGCAGATACCGTCACGATTCGCCAAAGGGAGCGGTACAGAAATCTAATGAAATTTCGAAGATTTCGTAGTCCCGCCCCGGCAAGGTTGACTAGAAATGAAGAAAGTGAGGTTCGAACGCATCTTCATTTCAGACAACTACTGCCTAATTATAGAGTAGGATATAATATACTTTTTGTTCATCGTTCGGTTCTGCTCAAATCCTGAGCACTTTTGTCCCAACCTCCTTATGATTGTTTTAATATAGAGAAATAAATGAAATTAGAAATTGGTGAAGTAGTATGAAACAAAAGAGAGAATTTGCACCATCGATAACCGTTCCCATGTTTATCGTAGGGTTACTTATTTTTATTTTTGCAGCTTTGAATGTAATTTGGGATACGTGGATCATTCAACATATAGATTTAGCGTCATTACATTGGGTTACAGAACAATTTGGTAAGCCACAACGAAATTTCCAAGGGAATATTTGGCATAATTTTATTACATTTTGTGCAGAAATTGGCGAAGTTAAATCTATTTTATATATCACAGCATTTTTAGCCCTCATCTTGCTTTTTAAAAACTATAAGCTATCTATTTGGCTAATACTTAGTATTTATACTGGCACGTTATTAAACTATTTAATTAAGCAAATGGTTGAAAGACAACGTCCGTATAATCATTTAATACGTGACCATGGGTTTTCATTCCCTAGTGGACACTCTAATGCAAGTACATTACTAGCGCTTACCTTGCTTATTGTCGTTATACCGATTATTAAAAGTAAAGCGTTAAGGTTGATTACTAGCTTAATTACAGTCGTTATTTGGCTAGGCGTATTATGGTGTCGAGTATATTTTCATGCCCATTATATTATCGACGTCGTTGGAGGCGTGTCACTAGGTATGTTGTGGATAGCATTGTATCTAATGATTATTCCGTTGTTTTATCTTAATTTTCCTAAAAAGCCTGAGAATAGTAGGTAGTTCAAAGTCGTTTAAAAATAAGGAGAGATGGCGATGACAGAAGAACGTACATTAGTATTAGGTGGAGGCGGCATTACTGGCATTGCTTGGCAAGCTGGGGTGTTGGCCGGATTACTAGAGAATGGTGTGAACGTGGATAAAGCGGATAGAGTGATTGGAACATCCGCGGGTGCGTTTGTTGGTGCGATATTAGTAAATGGCTATGATATGAAAGATTATTATTATGAATTAGATGAGAGAAGAGATAATAATGATAGGGCAACGCTATCGTCTGATATTTATCGTTTATGGCAAAATGCCTTTGTCGTAGGACGCGATGATGCGCAAAAAGTAGGACAAATGTTGGGAGATATTGTCTATACAAGACCGTCTCATATTGATTTAGAAGAACGTAAGCAAGCAGTGCGTCAACGTTTAGGTGATGTTGAATGGAAAGATATTTTAGACATTACGGCGATTAATGCTAGAACGGGAGACGTTGGAGTATTCAATTCGCGAAGTGACGTAACACTTGAAGATGCGATTACTGCGAGCGGGGCTGTGCCAGGAATTTGGCCTCATATTCGTTTGAATCATAGCGACTGGATAGATGGTGGTATGGTGTCGCCAACTAATGCGATGTTAGCCAAAGGTGCTAAATCCATTATTATCTTAGCTCCATTAGCTGATGGATTAGGGATGATACCAAGCGTTTATGATGATGCTAAACAGTTAAGCGAACAGAGTCATGTGTTGGTTATTCAACCGGATAGTGCTAGTGAAGCAGAAATTGGGAATAACATTTATAATCCAGAGAATATTATCAAAGTAGGTAATGCAGGTTATCGTCAAGGCCTTTCACTCGCTCAACGTATCCACGAAGAATATAACGAGTGGGTAGATTAATTTTCAATATTTAAGACGGCCGGCAGTATAAAAATTGTTATTTGAAAAGGGAGAGATACTCAATGAAAGTTAAGTCGCCACATCCAATTCATCTTACAGGTACACGTGACGAAGCGATATTATTACTACATTCATTTACAGGGACGATTCGTGATATTAAACCGTTAGCCACTGTCCTTAACAATCAAGGTTATACGTGTTACGCCCCTAATTATAGTGGGCATGGTTTGCCATTAGATCAATTTGTTCAATTTAATATTGATGACTGGTGGAACGATGTCCTGTCTGGATATGAATTTTTAAAAAATGAGGGCTATAAAACGATATATGCGACTGGCGTTTCATTGGGTGGACTATTCACTTTAAAATTAGCAGAAACAGTCGAAGTTGCGAAGATTGCGGTTATGTCTGCACCAAGTGAAAAGGACGAAGCAGGTATTGTATGGCGAATGGAACGTTATGGTCAACGTATGAACCAGTTACTCAATTTAGATGAAGTTGAAGCGCAAAAACAAATAAGCGTGATTGAGGACTATCGTCCAAATATTACTAAGTTTAAACACTTTATTTCAGATATTACGGCACATTTAGAAGATATTCGCACACCTGCTAGAATCTTATATGGGGAAAAAGATGAAGCTTCATATCAAGAAAGTGCGCATTACATTTTCGACCATATCAATAGTGGCGATAAAGAGTTATCAAGTCATCCGTTATGTAAACACCTTATGACACATGGCGACGGTAGTGATAATGTTGAACAAGAAATCGTTGAGTTTTTCATTTCAAAATAATAAAAATACTAAACAGGTTTGAGCATATAAGTAAATGTTCAGACCTGTTTTTATTTGGCAGTAAAAATAAATAAATTCACATTTTACATCTCGTAAGTTAACTGTTTATATCTTTGGAAATGAACTTTTACATATATTGCACTTTAGGCGAAGACATGATAAAGTAGTACTTAATTGCATAAACGCTTTAACGCGTTAAAGGGAGTGAGTTTAATGAGTAGCCAATCTGAATGGAAGACGTCGACTGGATTTATTTTGGCAAGTGCTGGTTCAGCAATAGGACTAGGTGCAATGTGGAAATTTCCATATATGGCCGGCATTTACGGAGGCGGCGCATTCTTACTTTTATTCTTATTATTTACAATATTTATAGGACTACCACTATTAATTATGGAATTTACAGTAGGTAAGATGGGACGAACTTATACTACTAAAATATATAGTAAGTTAACAGGTAAAAAGTGGCTAAATATTATTGGATGGAACGGGAATTTAGCCGTGTTTATTTTATTTGGTTTCTACAGTGTAATCGGTGGATGGATTATTATTTATATTGGAAATGTTATTTTACAAATGCTCTCTATCGAGAAAGCCTCATTAACTAATATTAATTTTGAAGCCATTATTAGTAATCCTTGGCTAACAGTGTTAGGACAAGGCATTTTCATCTTTTTAACAATGATAATTGTGATGTTAGGCGTTGAAAAGGGATTAGAGAAAGCATCTAAAGTAATGATGCCTCTATTATTTATCTTTTTAATTATCGTAGTTATTAAATCTTTATCTTTAGACGGTGCGCTAGACGGCGTGCGCTATATTTTACAGCCTAGATTAGAAGAAATTTCAATGAAAGGTGTGTTATTCGCATTAGGTCAATCGTTCTTTACGCTCTCTTTAGGAACAACAGGGATGATCACGTATGCGAGTTATGCCCCTAAAGAAATGACAATTAAATCATCTGCTATTTCAATTGTTATTATGAATATTTTAGTGTCAGTATTAGCTGGATTGGCTATTTTCCCAGCTTTACAGTCGTTTGGATATGAACCACAAGAAGGCCCTGGCTTATTGTTTAAAGTTTTACCATTAGTATTTAGTCAAATGGGCTTCGGCAGTGTCTTCTACTTTATATTCTTGATACTCTTCTTATTCGCAGCTTTAACATCATCAATTTCACTATTAGAACTTAATGTTTCTAACTTTACGAAGAACGATAATACGAAACGTAAGCCGGTTGCGCTAATCGCTAGTGTACTAGTCTTTATTATCAGTATTCCAGCAACATTATCGTTTAGTAGTTTAAGTGGCATTACATTTGGCGCAGGTACAATTTTTGATAATATGGATTTCGTCGTGTCTAATATACTCATGCCATTAGGCGCATTAGGTACTACATTGGTAGTAGGCCAATTGTTAGATAAAGACGCTTTAAAAGAAAGCTTTGGTAAGGATAAATTTAAATTATTTGCGCCATGGTACTTTTTAATCAAATTCGTGATGCCTATAGTCATTATACTTGTGTTTGTCGTTCAACTATTTTAATAAAAAATAAAGTGGAAGCCAAAGCGCATCGTAGGGATATCTAGTCTTACAGCCATGCGTTGGCTTCCACTTTTTGTATTCACTTCTCACTTTATTTGAAAAGGGCATTTAAATAATCACGTTCAGTTTTTAATAATTCGATATAGTCTTCTGACATAATTTCTTTACCGATTTCTATATTTTTAGAGTTGATGAATGTAACTAATTTATGATTTTCTTCTTTAGAGTCAAAGAAAGTAAGCGATTGTTTAATCATTTCACTTTCTGAATATAAAATTAACGTACGTCCATACACTAAATCTTCTTTACTGCGTTGGTAAGAAGCTTCTAAAAAGTCGTAGATTTTATCGCCTTCGTTATATTCAAATGCTACGTTGACGTCGCCATGTACTTTATCGGCAATATTTGAAAGTCTAGATTTTTCTGCAGGATCTTCAGGTCTAAATTGGTCTCTAATATATTCTTTCCATTTACCAATTTCAGTGTTAATTCTTTGTTTTAAGTCTTCATCTTCATTGTTATTCTCAAATTTTTCAACTAATTGTTTTAATTCATCAATATCCATTAAATCGTCTTTTTTAATGTTACTTGCTTCAAATTCTTCATAATGATGATTTTCATGTGTAGACATCAAGTTTCCCCCTTTTACATACTTCACTTTTTATTCCTTTAAATTTATTATTTAAAACATTTCAAAACAGTATTAATCAAGTCATTGAGCCGCGCGACATATAATTCAATTTAATATATAAAATCTTCGCACATAAAAAACTGTCGTCCTAGCTATTTAACTAGGCGACAGTTTCGCGTAAAAACTTACATATTTTCAAATCTTACATCGTGTTTACGCAACTCTTTCATTACTTTTTCAGGAATTGAAGAGTTATTAATTGAAACGTTCTTGAATGTACAGTCTTTAATTTTTATACCATCTAAATGACATAAATCTAATGCTACATTTTCAAAAATAACCTTCTTAAACACCACGTCTTTAAACGTCACGTTACGTAAACTACAATCTTTAAAGTAACTATGTTCAATTGTTAAAGCGTTAAATTGGCTATCATCAAATGTTGTGACACTAAAGTCCACTTTGCTTATTAACGTCTTAAAGAAATTAATATTTACAAAGATACTGCTGTTAAAATCACAACTAACAAATTTAGAATTAGAGATTGCATTCACATTCTTAAAGATACCTTCAGAGAAGTTACAGTTTTTAAAGCGACCTTTATTCACTTCTAATTCATCATACATCGCATTTCTAAAGTTACTATTACTGTAGTTTAAATTTTTATATTGCTCGTTCGTAAAAACGGATAACGATAAATCTGCCTTTGAGGTCATTGTATATGCTCCTTTATAGTGTTGTTTATGAACAGTCATTGCCCATTTCTCGCATAATCATCATCATTATGGTAACACGAGCGCTAAGGTAAACGATAGTTATTAAGTTGCTCCTTATTTACTAAAATTTTTACGAAAAATGTAAGGTTCAGCATTTTGCAATCATTCATCGGATAGCGTATAATCCATAGTGTTTAAGTATGGATTTATGAGGAAATGAATATTATATACAGAAAGTGGGTTATATTCAGGCGAAAGGGAGCGTACTGAATGACAAATTATGATTGCATATGACTTAATAGGACAGACGCCACTTGTATTATTAGAAAGCTTTAGTGATGACAATGTTCAAATTTACGCTAAGTTAGAACAATTTAATCCAGGTGGAAGTGTAAAAGATCGTTTAGGTAAGTATTTAGTGGAAATTGCTTTAGAAGAAGGTCGTGTGCAAGCTGGTGACACGATTGTAGAAGCGACTGCAGGTAATACAGGTATTGGATTAGCAATTGCAGCTAATCGGTATAATTTAAATTGTGTAATCTTTGCGCCGGAAGGATTTTCAGAAGAGAAGATTTCGATTATGCGTGCATTAGGTGCAGAGATTAAACGTACAGCAAAAGATAAAGGCATGATAGGTGCGCAACAAGAAGCACGTGCTTATGCCGAAGCAAACGATGCCGTATATATGAACCAATTTGAAACGACACATAATCCGGCAGCTTATACGCATACATTAGGTAAACAATTAACTGACGCCTTGCCACACATCGATTACTTCGTAGCCGGAGCTGGCTCAGGTGGAACGTTTACTGGCGTGGCTCAACACTTACAATCATTTAACATTAAGAATATTATCGTCGAACCAGAAGGCTCAGTGCTTAATGGTGGTGAAGCGCACGCTCATGATATTGAAGGTATTGGCTCTGAGAAATGGCCAGTATTTTTAGATAAATCACTAGTAGATGATATTATTACGGTAAGTGATAAGCTTGGTTTTGAAAATGTAAAACGCCTAGCACAACAAGAAGGCTTGCTTGTAGGAAGTTCCTCAGGTGCAGCTTTACAAGGTGCTTTAGAAATTAAAAAACGCATCGATAAAGGTATTATTGTAACCATTTTCCCAGACGGTAGCGATCGCTATATGTCTAAACAAATCTTTGACTACAAAGGAGAATAATTATAATGAAGAAAAAAACACAAATGATTCATGGTGGACATACGACGGATGACTTCACAGGTGCAGTGACAACGCCAATTTATCAAACAAGTACTTATTTACAAGATGATATCGGCGATTTACGTCAAGGATATGAATATTCTCGTACTGCCAACCCAACACGTACATCATTAGAAAGTGTCATCGCTAATTTAGAGAATGGTAAACACGGCTTTGCCTTTGGTTCAGGTATGGCTGCAATTAGTGCAGTTATTATGTTATTAGACAAAGGCGATCACCTTATTTTAAACTCTGACGTCTACGGTGGAACATACCGTGCATTAACAAAAGTCTTTACTCGTTATGGCATCGGTGTGGATTTCGTAGATACAACACATATTGAAGAAGTTAAATCTTATATCAAACCAGAAACTAAAATGTTGTATGTAGAAACACCTTCAAATCCACTATTACGTGTCACTGATATTAAACGTACAGCAGAAATTGCAAAAGAGCATAACTTAATTTCTGTTGTAGATAATACATTTATGACACCTTATTATCAAAATCCATTAGACTTTGGTATTGATATCGTCTTACATTCAGCTACGAAATATTTAGGTGGTCATAGTGACGTGGTAGCCGGCTTAGTTGCGACAGCTGATGATGAGTTAGGCGAACGATTAGCGTTCATTTCTAATTCAACTGGTGGGGTGCTTGGACCTCAAGACAGTTATTTACTAGTACGTGGTATTAAAACATTAGGATTACGTATGGAACAAATTAATCGTAATGTGGAAGCCATTGTAGAGATGTTACAAAACCATCCTGCCGTACAACAAGTCTTCCATCCAATAATTAAAGAACACCTAAACCACGACATTCACGCTGCTCAAGCTAGTGGACATACAGGTGTTATTGCCTTTGAAGTGAAAGATACAGAAGCGGCAAAACAATTGATTCATAAAACAAATTACTTCACTTTAGCTGAAAGTTTAGGTGCAGTAGAAAGTTTAATTTCAGTACCTGCCTTAATGACACACGCGTCTATTCCACCAGATGTACGTGCTAAAGAAGGTATCACTGATGGCTTAGTACGTCTATCTATCGGTATTGAAGACACAGATGACTTAGTTGAAGATTTAAAACAAGCAATCGACTCATTAAATAAATAATAAGTTAAATATCATTTGAAGAGTGAAACAGGGTAACTATATGCCTTGTTTCACTTTTTTTGTTTTTAAAAATTACACATAATAATTAATAACTACAACACAACAAAGAAATAAAAACCTAAATTTCAGAAAAATTTTATTTTTTCAAAAACTATATTGACTGACAATAAAGTTTCACATATAATTCAATTATTCCTATAGGGATAATCAGGATTGTGTGAGGGTGAAGATGATTGATTGAATTTAAAAATGTGAATAAAGTATTTCATAAAAAGAGAGAACAGATTCATGCTTTAAAAGATATCTCTTTTAAAATCGAGCATCATGACATATTTGGAGTAATTGGATATAGCGGTGCCGGTAAAAGTACGCTCGTACGACTGGTAAATCAATTAGAAACTGCTACTGAAGGCCAAGTTATTGTTGATGGCCATGAAATTAATACATATAGCGAAAAGGATCTTCGCAAAGTTAAAAAAGATATCGGTATGATATTCCAACATTTTAATCTTTTAAACTCAAAAACAGTATATAAAAATGTAGCAATGCCACTGATTTTAAGTCATAAAAGCAATGCTGAAATTAAAGAGAAAGTAGAAGAAATGTTGGAGTTTGTAGGCTTAGCAGATAAGAAAAATCAATTTCCAGACGAACTCTCAGGTGGTCAAAAACAGCGTGTAGCGATTGCGCGAGCACTTGTCACAAACCCTAAAATTTTATTGTGTGATGAAGCTACTAGTGCGTTAGACCCTGCAACGACGAGTTCAATTCTTCAGTTATTAAAAAACGTCAATCGTACATTTGGTGTCACAATCATGATGATTACGCATGAAATGAGCGTTATTCAAAAAATTTGTAACCGTGTAGCCGTGATGGAACAAGGTAAGGTTGTAGAGCTTGGTACTGTTAAAGAAGTCTTTAGCCATCCACGAACAACGACTGCTAAAAGTTTTGTATCTACGGTAATTAGTACAGAGCCGTCGCCAACCTTACGTCAATCATTTGAACGAGACGACGCTAATTACACAGACTATAAACTATTCTTAGATAAACGCCAAATAGAACAATCTTTAATTACTGATCTTATTCATCAATACAACGTAAATGTAACGATTCTCTTTTCTTCTATGTCAGATATTCAAGATGAAACGGTATGTTACTTATGGTTGCGCTTCGAACATGATCAATACTTCGAACGTTCCAACATCGAAAGCTATTTTGAAACACATCATATTCAATATGAGGAGGTGCGTTAGATGTTTGGTTCAGGTATAGACACATCTCAATTATTACAAGCACTTTATGAAACTCTGTATATGGTGACTGTTGCACTTGTAATTGGTGCGTTGATTGGTATTCCGTTAGGTATTTTGTTAGTGGTTACTCGTAAAAATGGAGTATGGCCAAATGTTATTATTCATCAGATTCTTAACCCGGTTATTAATATTTTGAGATCTATTCCATTTATTATCTTGTTAATTGCTATCGTTCCTTTTACTAAATTATTAGTAGGAACGTCAATTGGTACGACAGCAGCGATTGTACCCCTTACGGTCTATGTAGCACCGTATATCGCACGATTAGTGGAAAACTCTTTATTAGAAGTAGACGACGGAATTATTGAGGCTGCCAAAGCAATGGGTGCATCGCCGTTTCAAATTATTCGTCATTTCTTATTGCCAGAAGCTTTAGGTTCACTCGTTTTAGCCATTACTACTGCGATTATCGGCTTAATTGGTAGCACAGCAATGGCTGGAGCAGTCGGTGGAGGCGGTATCGGTGACTTAGCGCTCGTTTATGGTTACCAACGCTTCGACACACTAGTAATTATTATTACAGTTATTGTATTAGTTATTATCGTTCAAATTATTCAGTCATTAGGTAACATAATTTCTAGAATGATTCGCAGAAATTAGTTATTTAAATATAAATTTTCCAACTCGGGGAGGCATTTTCAAATGAAAAAAATTATCGGATTATTATTAGCGTCGTTACTTGTCTTAGCGGCGTGCGGTGGAGGCGGCAATAATAAGAAAGTTACAATTGGTGTAGCTTCTGATGATACTGCTGCTTGGGAAAAGGTCAAAGAATTAGCTAAGGACGATGGTATTGATATAGAAATCAAACACTTCTCAGATTACAATGTACCGAACAAAGCGTTAAGTGATGGTGACATCGATATGAACGCTTTCCAACATTTCGCATTCTTAAATGAATATAAAAAAGCGCATAAAGATGCAAAAATAGAAGCATTAAGTACTACAGTCTTAGCGCCATTAGGTATTTACTCTAAGAAAGTTAAAGATGTGAAAGATATTAAAGATGGCGCACAAGTAACAATTCCAAACGATGTATCTAACCAAGCTCGTGCCTTAAAATTATTAGAAAAAGCAGGATTATTAAAACTTAACGATAATTTCGGTTTAAGTGGTACAACAAAAGATATTAAATCTAATCCTAAACATTTAAAAATTAAAGCCGTAGATGCACAACAAACTGCTCGTGCTCTAGATGATGTAGATTTCTCTGTAATTAACAACGGTGTAGCAACTAAAGCCGGTTTAGATGCGAAGAAAGATCCTATCTTCTTAGAAAAGTCTTCTTCAGATGCAGTTAAACCTTACATCAATATTGTAGCAGTAAACTCAAAAGATAAAGATAATAAAACATACAAAAAAATTGTAGACCTTTATCATGGTAAAGAAGCGCAAGAAGCATTGAAGAAAGATACAAAAGATGGCGAAAAACCTGTTAACTTATCTCAAAAAGATATTAAAGACATTGAAGATAGCTTATCTAAATAACCTTAATATATGACTAGAAGCCAAATAAGTGCCAGTTCACTTATTTGGCTTTTTTGTATATAAGAGTCAGTTATATTAAATAAAATTCTGAATTGTGTGGTAATTTATATAGTTTCAATTTTATAATTAGTACATTAAAACTTCATAAATATGTAATCAAATTGAAATGGAATATCATAAAGAAATATATTAATTTTATATAAGTAGGAAACTTGATCGGACGGAACACAAATAATTATGATAAGTGTCTAATACAACACGATTAAAGTGGTGAGTTAACCAAAACAACTATACGCTTAAGGAGGCGCTTTGTATGAAGAAAAAACTTCTTGCGACAGCAATTGTAGGGACAGGTGCATGTAGCGTGCTATTTGCACATCAAGCTGAAGCATCAACAACACATACAGTTCGAAGTGGAGAATCATTATGGTCTATTTCGCATAAATATGGTATTACAGTATCTCAATTAAAATCTTTAAATGGCTTATCATCGAATCTTATTTTTCCAAATCAAGTATTGAAGGTGTCTGGTTCGTCTAGTTCATCTAATTCATCAAATCGACCATCTTACAGTGGTGCGAGTAATACATATACAGTAAAAGCTGGAGACAGTTTGTCTTCAATCGCTAGCCGTTATGGCACTACATACCGTCATATTATGAATTTAAATGGGTTAAATAATTTCTTAATCTACCCAGGACAAAAATTAAAAGTCTCAGGTACAGCGAGTGCTTCTACACCTAGACCAACGACAACTCAAACATCAAACTACTATAATTCACCTAAGTTTAGTCATAGTAATTTATATGATTGGGGTCAATGTACATGGCATGTGTTTAATCGTCGTTTAGCAATTGGCAGAGGCATTAGTACATATTGGTGGAACGCGAATAACTGGGATGATGCGGCTATCAGAGATGGTTATAGAGTAGATTACCGACCAGCAGTTGGGGCTATTGCACAATCAGATGCAGGATATTATGGTCATGTCGCTTTTGTAGAAAGAGTAAATAGTAATGGTAGTATTTTAGTCTCAGAAATGAACTTCAGTGCAGGCCCAGGAATCACAACATATCGCACAATTTCCGCATATCAATTACGAAATTATAAATTTATTCATTAGTATAAAATAGGCATACAAAGAGATTTTAATTAGAACCCTCTTTGTATGCCTATAATTTTAGAATTGACTTTCCAGTAAATTTTTATTGGAAGTTATAGTCTTCTTTAACTTTTCTAAAGCTTGAAGCTAAGCGTGTTACATTAATAATAAATGAAGTAAATGCTGCTAGTTTACGGAATTTACGTGGTGATTTCATTGATACTACGAAATCAATAATTGTACCTACTGCGCTTAAGCCTAATGATAAATATACTAAGTTTTTATTTTTAGCATCAAATTTAATACCATTATAGCCATCAACGATAAATCCAGCAGTACTTACTAAACTTGAAAAACGTGCTAATCCTGATTTTTTTGCCATGAATAAAACCCTCCGAACAGTTTAATGAGCTAGGACATTGATTGTCTATACCTTGTGGCGCCGATAAATGGTCCCTTTGAAGTCAGAACTACGATGAGTTTGGGACACCGGTTATCAGTTTCCCAGAGCACAAATTATTAATGTCTCAGTCTTATTAGTCCTTTACAATCTAAATAACTTTGTCCTAACCATAGTTTCAATTTTATAGTAGTTCACTAAAATAGAATTAGATTTAGTTTGCTTCTAATAATATATGTTAACATCATACTAAAATAAGTTGTTTTTTTGAAGTCATAATATTTAAAAACGAAAGGGCGATGGATGTGATAAAGTGCGTGTGTTTAGTTGAAGAGACAGAAGATCAAATTTTATTAGTACAAGTACGTAATAGGGAGAAATATTATTTTCCAGGTGGAAAGATTGATGAAGGGGAAACACAATTAGAAGCGATTCAAAGAGAAATTAAAGAAGAATTGCGATTAGAATTTTCGCCCCAAGATTTTACATATATAGGTACAGTGGTAGGAGACGCTTACCCACAACCAGATACATTGACTGAGCTTAACGGTTTTAAAGTAAATAAACGAATTGATTGGGATAATGTGGAAATTGACCATGAAATTACAGATATACGTTGGTTTGATAAGAATGACACTACTTTAATAGCACCAGCAGTAGTAAAATGGATTGAAACATTTTCAAAAAATGCACAGTAAAAATTATTTATAATGGTAAGAGAGAACCTAGTCCCTAATATTTTAGGATTGATGCCTTCGATAAACGAAACTCTAAAAGTAGAATGCCGGGAGATTTCGTCCTAAAATCACAAAAATTAAGAGAGCATCGATAGAAATCTTTGAATAACTTAGATTTCTGTCGACGCTCTTTTTTATACTATGCTTCATTTTCAGAAGAAGCGTGAGTATCATCAATAGTTTGTTGATTAAACTTAGGGTTTTTAATTAATATAGCAGTAATCCAAGCGGTAATTGGAATACTGATTGCTACGGCAATACCGCCTAACAGAATTGAAACGAATTCTTGTGCGAAAATCTTAGAATTGAGAATATGGCCAAATGAATAATGCAGTTGAAAGAACCAAAAGAACAGGGTTAATTGTCCACCAAAATACGCTAAATAAATCGTATTGGCTGATGTGGCTAAGATTTCTCTACCTACTCTCATGCCAGAATGAAATAACTCTGTACGCGATAATTGAGGATTTGTTTCACTCAATTCATACATTGGTGAACTAATTGTAATCGTTAAATCAATGACGGCAGCAATGACCGCTAAAATAATAGTGAAAATAGAGAACTGCACCATATTGATGCCAATATTCATTGAAAAGATATACGTTTCATCTTGTTGTTCAGTCGCAAATCCTTGTAAGTGACCGATATTAACTGATAAATAAATGCCTAAGATTAAAATAATTGTCGTTGTTATCGTACCGATGAAGGCTGCTTTCGTCTTGGTATTATAACTATTTAAGATAAATAAATTACATGCCGCGATAACTATACAAAAGACAAATGACACGAGATAAATGGGGGTGCCTAACATAATAAACACAATACTAATGATTAGGATAATAAAGTTTAAAAAGAGCGTTAAATATGAGATTAGGCCCTTTTTCCCACCAAAAATAAGCATTAAAACTAATAATATTAGTGCTAATAAAACGATTGAGTTCATCGTGTCACACCCTTCCATTTAAGCCACAGCACCATTAAACCAATTGTCACCGGTATAGTTAGGACGATACCGATACCTCCCGTTAAGGCTCGCGCAATTTCTAAAGACCAATTCATCGAAATGGTATAAGTAAAGGTATTAGCATTTTTCAAATAAATTAAAAACATCGCTAAACTGCCTGATAGATATGAAAAAAGTAAGATGTTAGTCATTGTACCCATAATATCTTGGCCGATATTACGCCCAGCAAGCGCCCAACGTGAGATAGAAATATTAGGCGTTCGCTGTAAAATTTCATACATACCACTCGATATGGTAATCGCTACATCCATAACTGCACCTAATGAACCGATTAGCACCGATGCTAAAAAGACTTCTTTAGGCGGTAAGGTTAAAAAGCTCATCGTTTCGTATTTGATACCTGTGCCGCCAGTGAGCATTATAATAAGCTGAGTGATACCTATGCATAGAAACGTTCCAATCAGGGTGCTTACCGCTGTGATCCACGTCCTTATGTGGAGACCAGTGACCAATAATAAAGTCACTATTGTAGAAATGACGATGGCCCCACTCATCAATAAAAATAAACTTATTGAGGGATGTTGGTCGTGGATAGCGATTGTTGTGATAACGGCAGCGGTATTGAATATTAGAGATAGGATAGATTGAAGCCCTACATTCCGACCTACAAATAGTAGGACCATAATAAATATACCGACGATAGCTACAGTTAGACTATCGCGCTTTTTCTCTAAAATTGTAGCGTCTTTCGGACTATGTTGAATGTGCATGAGCACCTTATCATTAGTATTAAAACGTTCAGAATCTGCTTGCGATTGAACATATGTATTAGTTATCGTAGTACTTTGATTTTTAAATTTACCATTAAGTATGTTTACGGTTAAATGCTGTTTATATTTTAAATCAGAATTATGATGTTCATCTGTTATTTTATGTGCTTTACTTGTTTCTACATGAGTCACTTTCCCTATAGGAGTATTATAAAAAGACGCATTAAAGAAAGTAAAAATGAATAATCCTATTAGCAGTATTGCAACAATCGCGATGAGCCAATTCATAATACTATAGTGTAAAAGTGCGTGTCTCTTTTTATTCATGAATCCTAACCCTCATTTATTTTTCAATTTCTCCCCTTGTTATGACAGAATGATTATACGCTTCTCGTTATAATGATTCAAACAGTAACTATGCAACTCAAAAATTTAACACTCGATAGTTTTAGCGATAATTAATGATATGTCGTTACTTTACTGAGTAGCTGTTGTATTAAATTTAAAAAGTTGAGAATATCCGCCTTTTTATTATCTTTTTTAGCAACAATCGCAAATGATCGTTTGAGTTCTGTATGGGCTAATGAAATATCGTGTAATTGATGATTGGTATCTGAAAGAGAAAGATAGTCTGGTGCTATCAAATAGCCTCGTTGTTGTTGAATAAGATAATGCGCTAACGTTTCTGTTCCTAAGGTATGAACGGACGTCTTAAGTACACTGTTTAAACGTCGCTCTATACTATCCGCCAGTGGTTTTAACGCATATAATTGTTGTTCTGCAAATTGTATCAAAGGCGGTTGGACTGTTAAAGCCATAGTATCATCCTTAGGGACATAAATATGATAGGTTTCTTCAAATAATGGTTTTAAAGATAAGGTAGTATTGCGTTGTAATTCAGGTGTTACTTCGACTAGACCTGCATCAATCAAACCAGTGTTTAAAGCATCTATAATAGCCGACGTTGTCATTAGTGAAGGAACGATTTGACTATCATAGTCACGTTCAAATGCTTGAATCACCGCCATCATCATGTGCGAGGCATAACTTTCTTCAAATCCCACATTAATCAGACGTGCATTTTCAAGATTTTGTTGTTGAAAAAGGGCTACCGTTTCGTCTAGCTGTTCCAAAATTTGGGTAGCCTGATTTAACAATGCCTTACCTTGTGAAGTTAAATAGATATTTCTTCCTTGTCTGTTAAATAAAGTAACTTGGAGTTCTTGTTCTAACAATGTAATTTGTCTACTTATAGCTGATTGCGCAATATTTAACTCTAGTGCCGCCTCGGAAAGATGTTCCCGTCGTGCTACTTCAATGAAATATTTTAGTTGTTTAATTTCCAAGCTAATTCCTCCGAACTGTATGTAGATTCTTGTATGTCGTAAACCTTCTAATTATTAGAACAGTCTCATCTATTTAATATATTGTTCAGATAGTTATTTTACATTATATTAATTATTATTAATAGTAAATTTTCTGAAAATTCTTAAAAGGAGTGGGCATCATGTTTGATGAAGAATTAAAAAGAGGGCTATATGACTACCGTGAGGAACATGATGCATGTGGTATTGGATTCTATGCCAATATGGATAATTTAAGATCTCACGATATTATAGAAAAGTCATTAGAAATGTTGCGTAGATTAGACCATCGTGGTGGGGTTGGCGCCGACGGTATAACTGGTGATGGCGCTGGTATTATGACGGAAATTCCATTTGACTTCTTCGCTCAACATGTCGACCTTAACTTACCTAACGAAGGAGAATATGCGGTAGGTCTTTTTTTCTCTAAAGAGGAGATTGCGGGCTCACGCCATGAAACGCAATTCAATCACTATTTTGAAGATGAAGGGTTAAAGGTGATTGGCTATCGAGATGTGCCAGTTGATACACAAGCGATTGCTCCACATGTAGTAGCAACCATGCCACATATTCAACAGGTATTTATAGATTTAGCAGCACATCCAACACCTGTAAAACAATTATTTTTAGCTAGAAAACAAATCGAACACTATGCAGAAACTCAAGATTTAGAATTATACTTCACAAGTTTGTCGCATAAGACCATTGTCTATAAAGGCTGGTTACGTTCTGACCAAATTAAAAAATTGTATCTAGACTTAAATAATCCGATGTATCAATCAAAGTTGGGACTTGTGCACTCAAGATTTAGTACTAATACATTTCCAAGCTGGAAACGTGCGCATCCCAACCGTTTATTAATGCATAACGGTGAAATTAATACTATTAAAGGTAATGTAAATTGGATGCGTGCACGTCAACGTCAACTAATTAAAACTTTATTTGGGGATGAGCATTACAAAATTCAACAAATTGTGGATGAAGATGGTAGTGACTCAGCTATCGTCGATAATGCTTTAGAATTCCTATCTTTAGCCATGGAACCTGAAGAAGCTGCTATGTTACTTATTCCAGAACCATGGTTGTATAACAAATCAAATGATGCGCATATTAGAGCATTTTATGAATTTTATAGTTATTTAATTGAGCCTTGGGATGGACCAACAATGATTTCATTCTGTAATGGGGATAAAATTGGCGCATTAACAGACCGTAATGGCTTACGTCCTGGACGCTACACTATTACTAAAGACAACTTTATCGTTTTTTCTTCTGAAGTAGGTGTCGTAGATGTACCAGAAGATAATGTTGCTTTTAAAGGACAGTTAAATCCAGGGAAATTGTTATTAGTCGACTTCAAATCACATAAGGTTATCGAAAACAATGATTTGAAATCTCATATAGCACGTCGCCATCCATACCAACAATGGCTTGAAGACTATAAAATTGATTTGAAATTAGATCAAACTATATATAATCAATCTTTATTAGCATCGCAACAACTCTTTAAACTACAACAACAGTTTGGTTACACCAAAGAAGACATCAATAAATATATGACTGACTTAGTCGTAGGTAAAAAAGATCCTATTGGAGCGATGGGCTATGATGCGCCACTTGCCGTGTTAAATGAGCGACCGGAATCGTTATTCAATTATTTTAAACAATTATTCGCACAAGTAACGAATCCACCTATTGATGCATATCGAGAAAAGATTGTAACAAGTGAATTATCTTATTTAGGTGGCGAAGGTAATTTATTGCGTCCTGATCCATCAGTGTTAAATCGAATTCAACTGTCAAAGCCTGTTTTAACACTCACACAATTAGATAAGATTAAACAAAGTCAGTTTGACGTGAAACATTTATCCACTCTATATCATGAAGATTTGGAAACAGCATTAGAACGTTTAGGCGCAGAAGCGATTCAAGCAACACGTGAAGGCTATACTATTTTAGTTCTTGATGATAGCAGTCTTATCTCTAATATGGCTATTGGAGACGTAGAGAAACCACGCTATGCCATGCCTATGTTATTAGCTATTAGTCATATTCATCAATTATTAATTAAAGAAGATTTACGTATGAAGACAAGTTTAATCGCTTTATCGGGTGAAACGCGCGAAGTACACCATGTCGCTTGTTTACTCGGTTACGGTGCCAATGCGGTGATTCCGTATTTAGCACAACACACTATTGCGCATTTAACTGATAGTGGCCGACTTAAAGGGATTATTGCCGACAATGTTAAAACGTACACCGATGTGTTATCTGAAGGTATAATTAAAGTTATGGCGAAAATGGGCATTTCGACAGTCCAAAGTTACCAAGGAGCTCAAATTTTTGAAGCGGTAGGCCTATCACAAAGCGTTATCGATAAGTATTTTGCAGGTACACAATCTAAGTTATCGGGTCTTAGCATTCAACAAATTGATACTGAAAATAAAGCTCGTCAAAATAACCAAGCACAGTATTTAGAATCAGGTAGTACATTCCAATGGCGTCAACAAGGGCAACATCATGTGTTTAATCCAACTACTATTCATTTATTACAACATGCTTGTCGGGACAATGATTATCAACAATTTAAAGCCTTTACTCATGCAGTTCATACCCATAGAACGGACCATTTACGTGATTTATTAGAATTCAAAACGCAACGACCAATTGATATTAGCGAAGTAGAATCGATTGACGCTATCGTAAAACGTTTTAATACGGGAGCAATGAGTTACGGTTCTATCTCAGAAGAAGCACATCAAACACTGGCTCAGGCGATGAATCGATTAGGTGGAAAAAGTAATAGCGGTGAAGGTGGAGAAAATCCTAAACGTTATGAAATTCAACCAGACGGTAGCTCACTAGCAAGTGCTATTAAACAAGTAGCATCCGGACGTTTTGGGGTAACAAGCGATTATTTACAACATGCACGTGAACTTCAAATTAAAGTGGCGCAAGGTGCGAAACCTGGTGAAGGGGGACAACTACCAGGTACTAAAGTGTATCCTTGGATTGCTGAAACACGTGGTTCAACCCCAGGGATTGGCTTAATTTCGCCACCACCACATCATGATATTTATTCAATTGAAGATTTAGCACAGTTAATTCATGATTTAAAGAATGCGAATAAAGAGGCAGATATTGCAGTGAAATTAGTTTCTAAGACTGGTATAGGCACTATTGCTTCAGGGGTAGCTAAAGCGTTTGCCGATAAAATTGTAGTTAGTGGTTATGACGGGGGCACTGGTGCTTCACCTAAGACGAGTATTCAACATGCTGGGTTACCATGGGAGCTCGGTTTAGCTGAAACGCATCAGACTTTAAAATTAAATGACTTACGTAGTCGTGTACGTTTAGAGACTGACGGTAAGTTATTGACAGGTAGAGATGTAGCCTTAGCGTGCGCACTAGGTGCTGAAGAATTTGGATTTGCGACTGCACCACTTGTCGTATTAGGGTGCATTATGATGAGAGTTTGTCATAACGATACATGCCCTGTAGGGGTGGCTACGCAAAATAAAGATCTTAGAGCACTGTTCAAAGGTAAAGCAGAGCATGTCGTTAACTTTATGCACTTTATAGCTGAAGAATTGAGAGAAATACTCGCTTCACTGGGCTTAAAGACTGTTAAAGAGCTAGTAGGTCGTACAGATTTATTACAACGTGCGAGTCAAATTAACCCTAACTCAAAAGCGGCATCACTCGATATTGATAAGTTATTACATCAAGTCGAAGGGCCGAATACTAAAGAAATCAGTCAAAATCATCACTTAGACAGTGGTTTCGATTTAAATTATTTATTTAGAGATGTTAAACAAAGTATTGAAGATGGACAAAAATTTGAACAAAGTTATGTGATTAATAATGAACAACGAGATGTTGGAGTCATTACAGGTAGTTATATTACCCAACAACACGGTAGCAAAGGATTGCCACCACACACAATTACTGCTTACACCTCAGGACACGCGGGACAAAGTTTAGCAGGCTTTGCGCCACCAGGTCTATTCATTCATCATACGGGGGATGCGAATGATTATGTTGGAAAAGGACTTTCAGGAGGCGAAGTAGTTGTCAAAGCACCAAATTCACAACGAGAGAACGATATTATCGTAGGAAATGTATGTTTCTATGGTGCTTCACGAGGCAAAGCCTACATTAATGGTAAAGCTGGAGAACGATTCTGTATCCGTAATAGTGGCGTCGATGTTGTTGTTGAAGGAATTGGGGATCATGGTCTGGAATATATGACAGGGGGACACGTGATAATACTAGGAGATGTAGGTAAGAACTTTGGTCAAGGTATGAGTGGCGGGGTTTGTTACATTTTCCTAAGTGATATTGAGCAATTTAAACGTGTAAATACATTGCCGACACTAGCGTTTAAGAAAGTAAGTTATGAAGAAGAAAAAGAATTGCTTAAAAGCATGTTAGAAGCACACTATCGCTATACACAAAGTACGAAAGCTAAAGCTATTTTAAGTCACTTTGAAAATGTAGAAAATAGTGTAGTAAAAGTTATACCAAAAGATTACGAATTAATGATGCAAAAAATCGAATTACAACATCGTCGTTTACCTCAGTTAGATGAAGCGAAACTGGCAGCTTTTTATGATGAACGTACATCAATTGATCAAGCCTTACAGCCAGCAGTTATATACTAAAGGAAGGAGTACACTGTTATGGGCGAATTTAAAGGGTTTATGAAATATGAAAGACAAACACTGTCCGAACTATCATTAGCTGAACGCATCAAACACCATAAGGCATTTCAACAATGTTTCTCATGTGAAGATGCTTCAGTACAAGGTGCAAGATGCATGGACTGTGGTACACCATTTTGTCAGACAGGCCTTCCTTTTGAAAGGGAAACTATTGGCTGTCCATTAGGTAACTATATTCCTGAATGGAATGACTTGGTTTATCATCAAGACTTCAAAGAGGCTTACCACCGATTAAGTGAGACTAATAATTTTCCGGACTTTACAGGACGCGTGTGTCCAGCACCATGTGAAAATTCATGTGTAATGAAGATTAATCGTGAAGCAGTAGCGATTAAAGGGATCGAACGGACAATAATTGATGAAGCGTTTGATAATGATTGGGTTAAACCAAAGAAACCGGCTAAACGTTTAGCCCAATCAGTGGCTATTGTTGGAAGCGGGCCATCTGGACTTGCAGCGGCTGACGAATTAAATTTCAAAGGATATCAGGTAACAGTATTTGAAAAAGCAGCAGAACCTGGTGGCTTACTCATGTACGGTATACCTAATATGAAACTAAACAAAGCTGTAGTTCGGCGACGGATTAAGTTAATGACCGAGGCAGGCATAGTATTTAAAACGGGTGTTAACATCGGGGTAGACATCACACGAGAAGAGCTCGACCAACAATATGATGCAATCATTTTGTGTACAGGTGCTGAGAAAGCACGCGACTTACCATTAGAAGGGCGTATTGGTCAGGGTATACATTTTGCTATGGACTATCTTACTGAACAAATGCAATTACTTAATGGTGAAATTGATGAACCTACGATTACAGCGAAAGATAAAAACGTTATTGTGATTGGTGCCGGAGATACTGGCGCAGATTGTGTAGCTATGGCTTTGCGTGAAAACTGTAAATCTATTGTTCAATTTGATAAAAATAGTCGAGCATTAGAAGCAAATAAGTTTGAAAGAAACACGTCTTGGCCTTTAGCGTTACCTGTATTTAAGATGGATTACGCACATAAGGAATACCAAACACGCTTTGGTAGAGAACCACGTGCTTATGGTGTACAAACCATGCGTTATGATGTCGATTCTATCGGTAATATTCGTGGCGTTTACACTCAAATCTTAGAAGAAACATCAGATGGTAAGGTAGTCATGGATGACACTGAAAGACATTGGCCAGCGGATTTAGTACTTTTATCAATTGGCTTCGAAGGTGTAGACTCAACACTTCCAAAAGCATTTGACGTGGCGACACAACAAAATAAGATTGTCGCAAACGATATCGATTACCGCACTGACCAAGAGAAGATTTTTGCTGCAGGAGATGCACGAAGAGGGCAAAGCTTAGTAGTTTGGGCTATTAAAGAGGGACGCGCCGTGGCTCAATCAGTGGACAAGTACTTAAAACAACGAATCTTAGTGTAAAACGGCTTTTAAAGCCTTGAGATGATAAAAAAATTGTATAATTTAAAATTAAAAAGGTTGACTTCCAATGGATAACGCTGTATGATAGTTATTGTGTTTATTGGAGGAATACCCAAGTCCGGCTGAAGGGATCGGTCTTGAAAACCGACAGGGCCTTAACGGGCCGCGGGGGTTCGAATCCCTCTTCCTCCGCCATTATAATTAAAATCCAAGACTAATAAAAATATAAAAAAGACAAGTACTCATAAGTAGATGGGTACTTGTCTTTTTTGTTTGTCTTTATTTTGGAATGTTAGATAGCCCGTCTCCTTAGTTAATACACTTTTTCAAACTCACAATAAACTTTGTGACAGTTAAATGAAAGCCTTTACAAAACTTGTCTAGACAAGTTATACTTTAGGCAACAAAGTTAAGGGAGTGAAAGGTGTGGCTGTAAAACGAAAAGATGTCCAAGATATCGTTAAAGCGATAGGTGGGAAAGAGAACGTCAATGCCGCGACGCATTGTGTAACGCGCTTACGTATAGTGTTAAAAGATGATAACAAAGTAGACAAAGATGCCTTAGATGATAATAAACTAGTGAAAGGTCAATTTAAAGCTGATAACCAATATCAAATTGTTATTGGTCCTGGTACGGTTGATGAGGTTTATAAACAATTTATAGCGGAAACTGGCGCAGAAGAAGCATCAAAAGAAGAAGCAAAAGCAGCTGCAGCTAAAAAAGGTAATCCTTTACAACGATTGGTGAAACTATTGGGAGATATCTTTATTCCAATTTTACCTGCTTTGGTGACAGCCGGTTTGTTAATGGGGATTAATAACCTTTTGACGATGAAAGATTTATTTGGAGCTAAGCCACTTGTAGAGCAATATCCACAACTTGGTGATATTTCAAATATTATTAATGTCATTGCGAGCACAGCATTTATCTTCTTACCAGCTTTAATTGGTTGGAGTAGTATGAAGGTGTTTGGCGGAAGTCCTATTTTAGGGTTAGTCCTTGGCTTAATCTTAATGAACCCACAACTTGTGTCACAATACGACATCGCTAAAGGCCATATCCCTACTTGGAACTTATTTGGTTTAGAAATTAAACAGTTAAACTATCAAGGACAAGTCTTACCAGTATTAATTGCTGCTTATGTCTTGGCCTTAATAGAAAAAGCACTGAATAAAGTCGTCCATGATTCTATTAAAATGCTTGTGGTAGGTCCAGTTGCATTACTTGTTACAGGGTTCTTATCATTTATTATTATTGGACCAGTAGCATTAGCAATTGGAACAGCTATTACAGGCGCTGTACAATTCGTCTTTGAACATGCCGGTTGGTTAGGTGGCGCAATTTATGGTTTCTTCTATGCACCGTTAGTCATCACTGGTTTACATCACATGTTCCTAGCCGTGGACTTCCAATTAATGGGCAGCAAATTAGGCGGTACATACTTATGGCCAATTGTCGCTATTTCAAATATCTGCCAAGGTTCAGCTGCATTCGGTGCATGGTTAATTTATAGACGTCGTAAAATGGTGAAAGAAGAAGGTTTAGCCTTAACATCAGGCGTATCAGCCTTCCTAGGTGTAACAGAACCAGCGATGTTTGGTGTGAATTTACCGTTAAAAGTACCTTTCTTCGCAGCAATTTGTACTTCAAGTGTGTTAGGTGCTATTGTGGGCGCAAACAGAGTACTAGGTAGCGTCGGTGTTGGTGGCATCCCAGCTTTCATTTCTATTCAAAGTGAATACTGGTTAGTCTATCTTTCAGTAACCTTCCTTGCTGTATTTGTACCTGCCATTCTAACAATTATTTTCTCAAGATTTACGACGGTTAAAGCTAAGAAAATGGTCGAAACGCCTGACGAATCAAAATAATCATATATAACAACTATAAAGACGTTCACGCAACACATTACAAGTTCTTGAACGTCTTTTGCTTTTAAAAAATAAAATTTAAATTTTAGAGAAGGTGGAATACTTATGGCTCAGAAAGATTTAAAAAAATCAGTCGTCTATCAAATATATCCCAAGTCATTTAATGATACAACAGGTAACGGCGAAGGGGATTTAAACGGTATTATTGAAAAGTTGGATTATCTTCAATACTTAGGCGTCGATTATATTTGGTTAACGCCTATCTATGAATCTCCAATGAATGATAATGGATATGACATTAGTAATTATTTCAAAATCAACGAACAATTCGGCACATTAGAAGAATTTGAAACATTAGTCACTGAAGCACATCGTCGTGACTTGAAAGTCATGTTAGATATCGTCATCAACCATACCTCTACTGAACATTCCTGGTTCAAAGAAGCAATCAGTTCAAAAGATAATCCGTATCGTGATTATTACTTCTTTAGACCTTCTCAAGACGGACCGCCAACTAACTGGGAATCTAAGTTCGGCGGGAATGCTTGGAAATATGATGAAGCTACAGATGAATACTATTTGCATCTATTTGACGTGACACAAGCGGATTTAAATTGGGATAACAAAGAAGTGCGTCAGTCTCTTTATGACGTCGTTAATCACTGGATCAATTTCGGTGTAGATGGCTTCCGTTTCGATGTGATTAACCTTATTTCCAAAGGTGAATTTAAAGATTCTCCGAAAATTGGGAAAGAATTCTATACAGACGGCCCACGCGTACATGAGTATTTACACGAATTGAATCGTGAAACTTTTGGAGATAGAGATATGATGACAGTAGGTGAAATGTCATCGACGACGATTGAGAATTGCATTAACTATACTCGTCCTGACCGTCAAGAATTAAGCAGCGTTTTCAATTTCCATTATTTGAAGGTCGACTATATTAATGGAGAAAAGTGGTCGAATGCGAAGTTAGATTTTCTAAAACTAAAAGAAATCCTTATGGAATGGCAAGTCGGCATCAGTCAAGGTGGCGGTTGGAATGCGATTTTCTGGTGTAACCACGATCAGCCACGTGTCGTCTCACGCTTTGGAGATGATTCAACTGAAGAGAACCGCCAAGCAAGTGCTAAGATGTTAGCTATTGCTTTACACATGTTGCAAGGTACACCTTATATTTACCAAGGTGAAGAAATTGGCATGACCGACCCACATTTTAATACGATTCAACAATATCGAGATATTGAATCATTAAATGCGTATACAAATTTAAAACATAAAGGCTTAGCCGAAGATGAAATCCTGACTATTTTAGGACAAAAATCACGTGATAATTCCCGTACGCCTATTCAATGGACGGCAGGTCATCAAGCAGGATTTACTACAGGCACACCTTGGATTGACATCCCTAATAATTATAAAAACGTAAATGTAGAAGCGGCTATTGAAGATAATCATTCTATCTTACAGACTTATCGTCAACTTATAGCGTTGCGACATGAACATGATATTATTACTTATGGTGAGATTGAACCACTCTATATGGAACATCCTCAATTATTTATTTATCGCCGACATTATAACAATCAGTCTTGGCTAGTGATTGCTAACTTTTCAAAAGAAACGGCTGAACTACCTGAAGATCTTAATACTACAGGCGATATTATTATGCAAAATGGCTCTATCGAAAATGGGGACATATCAGGGTTTGGCGCTATAGTAATTGAGTTACAAGAGTAAGAAATTTGAGTTAATAACGGAGAAAGCATATGGCAGCACAAAAATTTATAACGATATACGAAGCGTTAAAGCAGTCTATCATTGATGGGACTTACTCATATGGAGAACAGTTACCGTCAGAACACGACTTGTTAGAACAGTATCAATCTTCGCGCGAAACGGTAAGAAGGGCACTTCATTTACTTGCGGAAGAGGGTATGATTCAAAAGATTAGAGGCAAAGGGTCTATCGTCATTGATCAAAAAATGACTGAATTCCCTTTTTCAGATTTAATCAGTTTCAAAGAAGTGAAAGAAGAACTAGGCTTACAACACGACACGATAGTGCTAGTTAATGAAGTAATTGAAGCGGAACAAGTGCCTTACATTAAACAACAATTAGGTCTTAACTCGAATGATAAGCTTATCCATGTGATTAGAAGTCGCAATATTAATGGCAAGACGAAGATTTTAGATGAAGACTATTTCTTAGCTTCAGTAGTACCAGAGATTTCGAATACTGTAGCGCAAGATTCGATTTATAATTATTTGGAAAATGAATTAGTCCTGGAGATTAGTTATTCAAATAAATCTATCACGTTTGAACCGTTTACTGAACGAGAATATGATGTTTTTGGAAATATCGAACCTCCTTATACAGCGACAGTCAGAAGTGTGGTCTATCTTAAAGACACGACCCAATTTCAATATAACGTGTCTAAACATTTAGCCACAGAATTTAAATTCAATGAATTCTCAAGACGACATAAAAATAAAGATGGAAATGGGACAGAAATCTAGGGAGTGAGACAGAAATCTAATGAAATTTCTAAGATTTCGTTGTCCCCCCGGCAAGGTTGACTAGAAATGAAGAAAGTGAGGCTCGAACGCCTCTTCATTTCAGACAACTACTGCCTAATCGTAGACTAGAAAATAATATTTTTACTTATCATTTGCTTCTACTTAAATCCTAAACATTTTTGTCTCAACTTTATAAATAGATTGAACTTTAAACTTGCATAAGGAACTCTGTTTATAGTATTATAAAACTTACCGTGCTAGGTGGGGAGGTAGCGGTTCCCTGTACTCGAAAACCGCTTTATGCGAGACTTAATTCCTTCGTTGAGGGTGTGGCTTTGTGAAGTCTGCCCGAAGCACGTAGTGTTTGAAGATTTCGGTCCTATGCAATATGAACCCATGAATCATGTCAGGTCCTGACGGAAGCAGCATTAAGTGGATCCCCATATGTGCCGTAGGGTAGCCGAGATTTAGCTGTCGACTTCGGTAACGTTTATGATACACACTCGATTCGAAGGTGCACGGTTTTTTTAATAAATATAACTACGTTTAACATATAAATGATAAGTGAGTGGCTTTGAATACAAAGTCGCTCCTTTTTTGTATAAAATGAGAAGGTATAGTGATTGGATAATTTAGAAAAATAATTTGTCTTTGTATTGAGAAATCATTTTCAAAAAATAAAAGACAGATAATAGGGGGAGGATTTATGCAAATTTATTTAAGTACGTTAACTGAGGTGGACTACGCTGAAACATTAAATAAGATTGAAGAGATTTATGACGCTCAGGCAGGAGTAGACGGCAAAGCGCAACGTAAGCTTATTTCAAATCTACGTAAAGCACCGACCTATAATTATGAATTAGAAGTGATAGCGAAGAATGAGGACGCTGCTATTATTGGCCATATTATGTTGAGTGAAGTGACGCTTGTAGCAGAAGAAGATAGTTATAAAGCGTTAGAAGTCGTGTCCTTAATTGTTGACCCTGATGTGCGTAATCAAGGACTAGGGAAAGCGTTAGTTCAAGCTATTGAAGAGCGCGCTAAATCTCAACATTACACTACGATTATAGTAAGTCATAGTTCCGATTATTTTAAACAACTTAGCTATGAATTAGCTGAGGAACATCATATTTTTCCGGAAAATGCTGACGCTTCTACAATTCGCGTGAAGTTTTTATGGGATCAATTAAATGACTACCCACATGGAACTGTGCATAGAAGTAGCGAAGAAGGTTAATTTGAGTTAATCATTTACATGAGATTAGAACATTTATAGTTTACGGTCTGAGGAATTAATTAGCGAGCCTTAGTCTCATCAAAATGTCCTAATCTTATAAGAAATTAATTGAATTCTAGAAGTCGTTGCGTGATATAATGGGTAGTAATTGTTAACGGAGGTGCGAATGTGAATTATCAAGCTTTGTATCGAATGTTCAGACCCCAAAGCTTTGACGATGTGGTCGGTCAAGAACATGTAACTAAGACGTTGCGAAACGCTATTTCAAAAGGTAAACAATCTCACGCCTATATTTTCAGTGGTCCACGTGGTACTGGTAAAACAAGTATTGCTAAGGTCTTCGCAAAAGCAATCAATTGTTTGAACCCTCAAGATGGAGAGCCATGTAACGAATGCGCAATTTGTAAAGGGATTACACAAGGGACAAATGGCGATGTTATTGAAATAGATGCCGCAAGTAATAACGGTGTCGATGAGATAAGAAATATTAGGGATAAAGTTAAATACGCACCTAGTGAATCAAAATATAAAGTGTATATTATTGACGAGGTTCATATGCTTACTACAGGTGCTTTTAATGCTTTATTAAAAACATTAGAAGAACCTCCAGCACATGCGATTTTTATTTTAGCAACAACTGAACCCCATAAAATTCCACCTACTATTATTTCACGTGCACAACGTTTCGATTTCAAAGCAATTGGCACAGAACAGATAGTTGACCGTTTACGCTTTGTAGCCGAAGAACAAAGTTTAGACTATGATGAAGCGGCGCTAGAATTTATTGCGAAAGCTTCAGAAGGCGGTATGCGTGATGCGCTAAGTATTATGGACCAAGCTATTGCCTTTGGTGATGAACATCTAAAACTACAAGATGTACTTGATGTTACTGGTAGTGTCGATGAAGCTGCACTTAATGCTTTGTTTAAAGATGTAGTAGAAGGTAATGTCAAAGAGGCCTTCACACGTTATCATCGTTTTACTGCAGAAGGTAAAGAAGTGAATCGTTTGATCAATGATATGATTTACTTTGTACGAGATACGATTATGAATAAAACGGTTGAATCTGAAGCGGAACATGATGCGTTGATGAACTTTGATTTAGAAACTCTATATCACATGATTGATATCATTAATGACACATTGGTTTCAATTCGATTTAGTGTTAATCAGAACGTGCATTTTGAAGTTCTATTGGTGAAAATTGCTGAAATGGTAAAATCACAACCTGAAACGGTACAAAATGTGGCAACAACACATGTAGCGTCAGAGCCGAATAATGAAGTATTATTACAACGCATGGAACAACTTGAGAATGAATTGAAAACACTCAAAGCACAAGGTGTACCACAAGCTAATAATAGTAGAAGCGGCAATACGTCTAATTCAAATCGTAGAGGTAAACGACAAAGTAAAGATACCTTCTCAATGACAAATATTGCGAAAGTACTTGATGAAGCGAACAAAGAAGATATTCAATTATTGAAAAAACATTGGTTAGAAGTAGTAGATTACGCTAAAAGTAATGATAAAAAATCATTAGTGAGCTTATTACAAAATTCTATTCCAGTCGCTGCTAGTTCGAAACGTGTATTAATTCAGTTTGAAGAAGAAATCCATTGCGAAATCGTTAATAAAGACGAGGAAAAACGTAGTAGTATTGAAAACGTGGTTAGAAATATTATTAATAAAGATGTTGAAGTCGTCGGCGTGCCTTCCGATCAATGGATGAAAGTACGTTCAGAGTACATCAATAACCGTAAACAGTCAGAGAATGAGGATGCTTCTTCTGATTCTAATGCTAAAGAGGAAACGCAAGAAGCAGATATAGCACAAAAAGCACGAGACTTATTCGGAGAAGATACCGTACATTTAATAGATGAATAACACTTATATAGAAGAAAGACGTTTTATTTTTGGGAAAATGTAGTTATCTAAAGTGAAGCATTTTGGAAAACAGTAACACATGACAACAAATATAAACGTATGTATAATAAAATATAAATTAAAAGATAATGTCGATACATTTAAGGAGGAAATGATATTATGCGCGGTGGCGGAAATATGCAACAAATGATGAAACAAATGCAAAAAATGCAAAAGAAAATGGCTCAAGAACAAGAAAAACTTAAAGATGAACATATTGTAGGAACAGCTGGCGGTGGCATGGTTTCAGTTACGGTTACTGGTCATAAAGAAGTAATCGATGTTCAAATCAAAGAAGAAGCGGTAGATCCAGATGACATCGAAATGTTACAAGATTTAGTATTAGCTGCAACTAACGAAGCGATGAATAAAGCAGACGACTTAACACAAGAACGTTTAGGTAAACACACTCAAGGCTTAAACATCCCAGGAATGTAATTGTAGATGCATTATCCTGAACCCATATCTAAATTAATAGATAGTTTCATGAAACTGCCAGGCATTGGACCCAAGACGGCTCAACGTCTGGCGTTTCATACTTTAGATATGAAAGAAGACGATGTTGTCCAATTTGCGAAAGCCTTAGTAGATGTTAAACGTGAACTTACCTATTGTAGTGTGTGTGGTCACATTACTGAAACAGATCCTTGCTATATTTGTGAAGATAAACAAAGAGATCGTTCAGTAATCTGCGTAGTCGAAGATGATAAAGATGTTATTGCTATGGAAAAGATGCGAGAATACAAAGGACTTTACCATGTCTTACACGGCTCCATCTCACCTATGGATGGTATTGGACCAGAAGATATTAACATTCCTACATTAATAGATAGATTAAAAGACGAAGAAGTTAAAGAGCTTATACTAGCTATGAACCCAAACCTTGAAGGTGAATCAACAGCAATGTATATTTCAAGATTGGTTAAACCAATTGGTATTAAGGTAACTAGATTAGCTCAAGGATTATCAGTAGGCGGAGATTTAGAGTATGCTGATGAAGTAACGCTATCTAAAGCAATAGCTGGTAGAACAGAAATGTAAACAAAGAAGTCGCTAAATTTTAGAGAACAATGTGGTATGAGATAGGATGACATACTATCGTAGAAGCCTAAGAGCTAAGGCGTATCTACTGTGTACTCTAAGATATAGCGATTTTTTAATTTTATTTAAAAAACATGTAAATTTTTTAAAGTTTGTTATTTAGTTGCTTAGTTAGTGATATATAGGGTAATTATATTGTTTTGAGTATTGTTAAACAAACTATTCGTTTACTGAAACAGATAAAGTTCGTTTTTGGGAACAAATAATGACTTTTTAGAGATGGTTAGTGTAATTTTTACAGTTGTTAAATCGCTAGAAAGCCTGTATAGTATATATCTGTTGAACGAAACAAATCAACGAACATTAAAAACACTTCAAAAAATAATTTCAAAAAGTTATTGACTTTCTAATCGATAGCGAGTATAATTATTTCTTGTGGTAACGAAATGAACATTGAAAACTGAATGACAATATGTCAACGTTAATTCCAATAAGTAACTTAAATGTTACAAACATTATTTAGTATTATGAGCTAATCAAACATCATAAATTTTTATGGAGAGTTTGATCCTG
>NZ_JABTXV010000029.1 GCF_016238465.1 Staphylococcus caledonicus | reverse complement strand
GTTATTACTTACGATGTTATTTACGTTATTACTTACGATGTTATTTACGTTATTACTTACGATGTTATTTACGTTATTACTTACGATGTTATTTACGTTATTACTTACGATGTTATTTACGTTATTACTTACGATGTTATTTACGTTATTACTTACGATGTTATTTACGTTATTACTTACGATGTTATTTACGTTATTACTTACGATGTTATTTACGTTATTACTTACGATGTTATTTACGTTATTACTTACGAT
>NZ_JABTXV010000028.1 GCF_016238465.1 Staphylococcus caledonicus | reverse complement strand
AATAACGTAAATAACATCGTAAGTAATAACGTAAATAACATCGTAAGTAATAACGTAAATAACATCGTAAGTAATAACGTAAATAACATCGTAAGTAATAACGTAAATAACATCGTAAGTAATAACGTAAATAACATCGTAAGTAATAACGTAAATAACATCGTAAGTAATAACGTAAATAACATCGTAAGTAATAACGTAAATAACATCGTAAGTAATAACGTAAATAACATCGTAAGTAATAACGTAAATAAC
>NZ_JABTXV010000027.1 GCF_016238465.1 Staphylococcus caledonicus | reverse complement strand
ACGTAAATAACATCGTAAGTAATAACGTAAATAACATCGTAAGTAATAACGTAAATAACATCGTAAGTAATAACGTAAATAACATCGTAAGTAATAACGTAAATAACATCGTAAGTAATAACGTAAATAACATCGTAAGTAATAACGTAAATAACATCGTAAGTAATAACGTAAATAACATCGTAAGTAATAACGTAAATAACATCGTAAGTAATAACGTAAATAACATCGTAAGTAATAACGTAAATAACATCG
>NZ_JABTXV010000026.1 GCF_016238465.1 Staphylococcus caledonicus | reverse complement strand
TAAATAACATCGTAAGTAATAACGTAAATAACATCGTAAGTAATAACGTAAATAACATCGTAAGTAATAACGTAAATAACATCGTAAGTAATAACGTAAATAACATCGTAAGTAATAACGTAAATAAAATCGTAAGTAATAACGTAAATAACATCGTAAGTAATAACGTAAATAACATCGTAAGTAATAACGTAAATAACATCGTAAGTAATAACGTAAATAACATCGTAAGTAATAACGTAAATAACATCGTAA
>NZ_JABTXV010000025.1 GCF_016238465.1 Staphylococcus caledonicus | reverse complement strand
AATAATTGATTAAGTCTTCGATCGATTAGTATTCGTCAGCTCCACGTGTCGCCACGCTTCCACCTCGAACCTATTAACCTCATCATCTTTGAGGGATCTTATAACCGAAGTTGGGAAATCTCATCTTAAGGGGGGCTTCATGCTTAGATGCTTTCAGCACTTATCCCGTCCATACATAGCTACCCAGCTATGCCGTTGGCACGACAACTGGTACACCAGAGGTATGTCCATCCCGGTCCTCTCGTACTAAGGACA
>NZ_JABTXV010000024.1 GCF_016238465.1 Staphylococcus caledonicus | reverse complement strand
AGTGTTACCTGAACTTCAACCTGACCATGGGTAGATCACCTGGTTTCGGGTCTACGACCAAATACTAAACGCCCTATTCAGACTCGCTTTCGCTACGGCTCCACATTTTCTGCTTAACCTTGCATCAAATCGTAACTCGCCGGTTCATTCTACAAAAGGCACGCCATCACCCATTAACGGGCTCTGACTACTTGTAAGCACACGGTTTCAAGTTCTCTTTCACTCCCCTTCCGGGGTACTTTTCACCTTTCCCTC
>NZ_JABTXV010000023.1 GCF_016238465.1 Staphylococcus caledonicus | reverse complement strand
AGTGTTACCTGAACTTCAACCTGACCATGGGTAGATCACCTGGTTTCGGGTCTACGACCAAATACTAAACGCCCTATTCAGACTCGCTTTCGCTACGGCTCCACATTTTCTGCTTAACCTTGCATCAGATCGTAACTCGCCGGTTCATTCTACAAAAGGCACGCCATCACCCATTAACGGGCTCTGACTACTTGTAAGCACACGGTTTCAAGTTCTCTTTCACTCCCCTTCCGGGGTACTTTTCACCTTTCCCTC
>NZ_JABTXV010000022.1 GCF_016238465.1 Staphylococcus caledonicus | reverse complement strand
TAGAGATAGAGTTTTCCCCTTCGGGGGACAAAGTGACAGGTGGTGCATGGTTGTCGTCAGCTCGTGTCGTGAGATGTTGGGTTAAGTCCCGCAACGAGCGCAACCCTTAAACTTAGTTGCCAGCATTGAGTTGGGCACTCTAAGTTGACTGCCGGTGACAAACCGGAGGAAGGTGGGGATGACGTCAAATCATCATGCCCCTTATGATTTGGGCTACACACGTGCTACAATGGACAATACAAAGGGCAGCGAAAC
>NZ_JABTXV010000021.1 GCF_016238465.1 Staphylococcus caledonicus | reverse complement strand
AGTCGTAACAAGGTAGCCGTATCGGAAGGTGCGGCTGGATCACCTCCTTTCTAAGGATATATTCGGAACACCTCGTAGAGGTGAAGGAATAACGTGACATATTGTATTCAGTTTTGAATGTTTATTTAAAATATTCAACAATTTAATGGGCCTGTAGCTCAGCTGGTTAGAGCGCACGCCTGATAAGCGTGAGGTCGGTGGTTCGAGTCCACTCAGGCCCACCATTAAATGATTGTACATTGAAAACTAGATAAGTAAGTAAATTAGATTTTACCAAGCAAAACCGAGTGAATTAGAGTGTTAAAGCTTTGAATTCATTAAAAATATAATCGCTAGTGTTCGAAA
>NZ_JABTXV010000020.1 GCF_016238465.1 Staphylococcus caledonicus | reverse complement strand
GGATCAAACTCTCCATAAAAATTTATGATGTTTGATTAGCTCATAATACTAAATAATGTTTGTAACATTTAAGTTACTTTATTGGAATTAACGTTGACATATTGTCATTCAGTTTTCAATGTTCATTTTTTATTATCACAAGAAATAATTATACTCGCTATTGATTATAAAGTCAACAACTTTTTAATATTTTTCTATAGATTAGCCACAAAAAAATGACCTATCGGTCAAAGTGGTTGCCTGGCAACGTCCTACTCTAGCGGAACGTAAATCCAACTACCATCGGCGCTAAGGAGCTTAACTTCTGTGTTCGGCATGGGAACAGGTGTGACCTCCTTGCCATTGTCACCAGACAAGTGAAT
>NZ_JABTXV010000002.1 GCF_016238465.1 Staphylococcus caledonicus | reverse complement strand
CCACGTGTTACTCACCCGTCCGCCGCTAACGTCAAAGGAGCAAGCTCCTTATCTGTTCGCTCGACTTGCATGTATTAGGCACGCCGCCAGCGTTCATCCTGAGCCAGGATCAAACTCTCCATAAAAATTTATGATGTTTGATTAGCTCATAATACTAAATAATGTTTGTAACATTTAAGTTACTTATTGGAATTAACGTTGACATATTGTCATTCAGTTTTCAATGTTCATCATTTTAAAAACAATCTCTATTAATATAACATTTCTTTTCGAATAAGTCAATATCAATTTCGATTACTTTTATAATTCTAAGTCATCTCAAGTTGTTTTGCAATAGTAATTTTTACACTATGTTAACAATCTTTTAAAAGAATTAATATTCTTTTTCGACGACTTTTATATCTTATCAACTTTCAATAAGTAAGTCAACAATTATTTTTAAATATTTTTTTAGTCATATTTAATCAACTTGTTGCTCACAAAAAATAATTCTATCAGATACAAAATATATTGCAATAGAAAAAGCGCATGTATTTTAAGTTTTACATGCGCTAATTTTTCACTTTTATATTCATTATTTTTTAATAGTAGAAGCAATTACTTTTTGTGCGATTGAAGTATAAATTTGTCCTAATCGATCCTCTGGTTGATAAATAGATGGTGAGAAATCTTTAGGGTTCCATGTTGGTTGTTCTAAAGGTAGCTCTCCTAGTAATTGTGTATTTAATTCGTCAGCAAGTTTACGTCCTCCACCTTTACCAAACACATACTCTTTATTACCAGTTTCTTTACTTTCAAAGTAACTCATATTTTCGATTACACCTAAAATAGAATGTTCTGTATGTTTTGCCATTGCTCCAGCACGTGCTGCTACAAATGCCGCAGTTGGGTGTGGAGTTGTAACGATAATTTCTTTACTACTTGGTAACATTGAATGTACATCTAATGCTACATCTCCTGTTCCAGGTGGTAAATCTAGTAATAAATAATCTAACTCGCCCCATTTAACTTCAACAAAGAAGTTAGTCAACATTTTACCTAGCATTGGACCACGCCAAATGACAGGAGCATTTTCTTCTACAAAGAATGCCATTGAAATTACTTTTACTCCGTGACGTTCCACTGGAATAATTTCTTTCCCTTGAACGCCAGGTTTTTCATCTATACCCATCATATCTGGAACACTGAATCCATAAATATCAGCATCGACTAATCCTACTCTTTTACCTTCACGAGCTAAAGCAACGGCTAGATTAACAGCAACAGTTGATTTACCTACCCCTCCTTTACCTGAAGCGATGGCAATAAATTCCACTGGGTTATCTTTCGAAAGTAAACCTTCAATTGTTTTGGGTTGTTCTTTCTTCTTACCAGTATATTGTTCAACCTTTTCAGCAGGTAATTCTTCAAATCGAATTCCTACAGTATTAGCGCCATTTTCTTTTAAAGCCTTAACAATTGCCATTTGTAAATCTAATTGTGGTTGCCCACCTAATTGAGCCATAGCTACTTTTACACTAACATGCTCAATTTCATCTTTAGTTGTTACTTCGATAATACCTTCTGTCTCTTTAAGAGGTACATCGATAATTGGATCCTTCAACTCTCCAACTATTTCTTTTACTTGATCTACCGTTAACAATGTAAATCCCCCTTAGTTCTTTTACATCTATTTTAACAAATATATTTATAACTTGTGCCTATCTTATTCAGTATATTATTTTCCAATATATAAAAAAAGAAGTTAGCTCATCTAAGAAAAGCTAACTTTTAAAGATTAAAGGCTAGGAAACAGAAATCTAATTTATTTTAAAAATCGATCCACTTCCTACTGCTTAGTATAATGTCTTTCTTCTTTAATAAATAATGAGAAAATAAAACCGATAATAACAAAGCCAGTAACGATTGCAAATGATAAATCGACGCCTGCTGCAACACTTTGTCTTTGTAGTATATCACTATTTGTACTAGCTGAAGAACTTGAAGTTAGTAATTTAGCTCCTATACTCATGAAAGTAACCATTAGAGCCGTACCTAAAGAACCAGCCATAACACGTCCAAAGTTCATAATTGCTGTACCATGAGAAATATCTTCATTTCTTAATGCATTAATACCTGCTGTATTGATAGGCATCATTAATAATGAAACAGCAAACATTCTAATAGCATAAATGATAACTAATAACATGTATGAAGTATCATATTTTAAGAAACATAAGAAAATAGTTGTAATTATTAAAATTGTAAAACCAGTTAGAATTAATAATCTAGGTCCATATTTGTCATAAATCTTACCAGTGTAAACTGACATAATCCCATTTAGGATGGCACCTGGCATAATTACCATTCCAGAAAGAAAGGCAGATAAGCCTAAACTATTTTGTACAAATAATGGAATTAATAATGCGGGACCAACCATTGACATCATCACAATCATAGATGTGATGGTACTAAACGTGAATATTTTACTCTTGAACACTCTTAAATTAAGTAATGGATTAGAAATGTTTAACTGTCTTTTCACAAATACGCCTACTATAACAATACCAACTATAAATGAAATTATAATAATTGGATTTGTAAATCCTAGGTTACCCGCACTACTAAAGGCATATAAGATGATACCGAATCCTAATGTCGAATATACAACAGATCTCTTATCTAATTGAGTGTCTTTCGTTTCATTATAGCTTGTTAAGAAGATCGCTCCGAAGATGTATCCTACTAATGCAATACCCACAATAATTATGAAAGGAACTCTCCAACTTGTGTTATCAATAATTAGACCTGAAAATGTAGGACCTATAGCTGGAGCAAATTGAATGACTAGTCCAGCTAATCCCATTGCAAAACCACGTTTTTCTTTTGAAAATAAGGTAAACAATGTGAATTGCATTAAGGGCATTATGATACCTGCACCAATTGCTTGGATGACTCGTGCAAGCATTAACACACCAAAGTTTGGAGCAATGGCAGCCACAATTGAACCAAGCAAGAAGATACCCATCGATATTAAATATAAAGGTTTCGTTTTAATTTTATCCATTAGATAAGCAGTTAGAGGAATCATGGTTCCATTGACTAACATAAACCCAGTTACTAGCCATTGGGCTGTACTTTCTGACGTTTTTAATTCTTTCATTATATGAGGGAGAGCAGTATTTAATAAAGTTTGATTTAATATTGCTATAAAAGCACTTAAAAGCATGACGGCAACTATTAAATTTCGTTTCTTAGTGGACACTTCTATATTCGACATATCTAATCTCCTTTAAATTTATTGAGCATTTACCTATTCAAACAAATATTAGTTAGCGAAACAAACTAAATGCTTAGTACTTATCGTTTCTTTTCATTTAAATTCTCGCTGTCCGGATAAAAAATGATTTTGAAGATATAGAGCAATCCGATAATTAATGCAATGACCCAAAAATCAATCTTGATATAGACGTAGTTAACGTGAATGATGAAAAAGAATAATACGGTAGTTACTATATATGAAATTAAATGATATGTTACCCCATTGAAATATGGATTGTTTGGTAGTTGTTTTCTGAAGTAGTCCATTAAATGCTCAATTGCGAATAAGATAAAATAGCCGAATACAATATAACTACCATAGTAAATCAAATTATCTTGAAGATTTTTATTATAGGTAAAGTAGCCTAATTTGAAAAATATTAAAATGCGACTTAAACCAAAGAGACCAAATCCTAAAAACATTAGAAATATACACCCAGAAATTATAAAGATAGTAAGGACAAGTAAAGTAGAAAAAACATTTTTAAATTTATTTTTAAAAAACTTCATTTCAAGTCCTCCTATTTTCATTTTACACGCATATTCTATCATTAATGAAAGGTATTATAAATTTAAAAAGGACGAACTACATTTAGTTCATCCTCAAAAGTTTACTCTGCTTCATTTTTATATAAAGTAGACCACATAACTATTAATATAATAGTCACTAAAATTACGGCTCCAAGTATATTATGGAAGTTTCCATCAAATAGACCAAAAGATAGAGCGTATAAATATCCCATAACAGTAGAACCTATAGAAGAACCTAAATTTTTAGTTAATGCATATAAAGACATCATTTTCTTCATATGTTTAGGATTAGTTTCTTCTTGTACAATCACGCTATCTTTAGTGTAAATAAATCCGAAACTTAGACCAGCTAATATAACTGTTGCACCAATTAAGAGTGGCACTTTAAGACCAAACGTAATGATAATACTACTAATTAACAGTAAGGTAAAAGCTCCAAGATATAATGCTTTTCTAGAAAATTTATCTTCGACTTTAGCTAAGTTAAAATTGAGCACAAGCCATGCTACAGATAATGGGAAGATAACTAATCCACTTTCAAGAGGAGAAATATTTAAATGATCTTGTAAATAAATTGGTATATATAAGTTGTACCCCATTAAAGACATTGCAATCAATAAATCTGTAATAAATACTAGTGAAACTGAACGATTAAATTCAGAGACCGGTAAGAAAGGCTGATCTTTAGTTTTTTCATATTGAAACAATATTATCGCTACTATTATAGCTACTATAAAGGCACCTAAATTTAACGTAAGTATAATTTTATTTAATAAACTAAACATTAATAATCCTATGAATAGATAAAATAGTAATAATCCTTTTGAATCAAAGTGAGTCGTTTGAACTTCCGCTTCTTCTGAAAAATGGAATGTGATAAAAGCTAGTATAATTGCAATAATAGCAATCGGTATATTAATGAAAAATAACCAATGCCATGTGGCAAATTCTAGAATTGCTCCTCCTAATAAAGGTCCAATAATACTAGAAATACCCCATACACTACCTACAATTCCCATAATTTTATAGCGTAACGGTATTTCAAACGCAAGTTTAGGTACTATCTGAGTTAATGCCATCATTACTCCGGCGCCCATTCCTTGTACAATTCTTGAAAATATTAGCATCGCAAACGTTCCGCTCATACCGGATAATAAACTACCGATACCGAATAATAATAAGCCAACCATTGCAATATATAGAATTTTAAATCGAGTTAATAATTCGCCTACAATAGGATTAGCTACCACTAGTGCTATAAAATATACTGTGAAAACTAATGATATGGCTGTCCCAGCATTTAAATCTTTACGTATAGTAGGCATAGCTAATGAAATAATGGAAGTTTCAATTGCTGCCATAAACATTGTTAAGACTAACGTCACTACAATTCCGATTGATTTTAAATTCATTAATCAATGACCTCCTTCCTTGATTTTTATTTATTGAACATTTTAATTTTCCAATTAAAACACTAACGAAAAACTTTGGAATAAAAATAGCAGCCAAGGACATTTAAAATGTTCAAGGCTGACTCATTTGAAAGTAGTTAATTAATTATAAGGGAATAGAAATCTAACATAATTTCAAAGATTTTATTATCTCTCTTAGTCAATCTTGCAAATTCTAAGTGGAAATATCACTAAATTCAATGAGAATTTGATATTTCCACTCTTATTTTTAACTCTTTATTACATAAAATATAAAATCCCTATTAAATGTAAAAGCGATGCTAGTACTATAAAAACATGCCATATCATATGAAAATAGGGACGATTTTTCTGTGCGTAGAACCATGCCCCAATAGTATAGGCAAGTCCTCCGAGTACGATGAATAATAAAAATAACCATGAGGTACGCATAAAAATAATTGGTAAAAATATTATGCCTACCCATCCCATAACTAAATACACAATCAGGCTTAGTTTATGGTTAACTTTTACAGAAAGAGATTTATAAAGAATCCCCCATATCGTTGTGCCCCACAAAAGTATAAAGACAAGCCAACCAATCCATCCACCAACTACAGTCAACATAACTGGTGTATAAGTTCCAGCAATTGCCACGTATATCATACTATGATCAATAATTCTTAAAATGTACTTATGCGCAGTATTATTTTGCATTGAATGATAAACCGTAGACGATATAAACATCATGAAAATACTAATAACGTAAATCGACACGCTTATTGAACTTAAGGTTCCTTTATCTATATAACTATGGACGGCAGCATAAGGTAAAATAAATAACGTTAGTAAGGCTGCTGCACCATGCGAGGTAGCATTGCCTATTTCTTCCCCAAAAGATAGTGGAATAATGTCTTTAAAAGATTCAATTGCATTATCTTTTGAATTCTTAGGTTTAGGTGTTTTAGACATCTAAACTCCACCACCTTTTAAATTAAGTTTTTTCGTTTTAAATCTGCTGTAGCAGTTTCAACGCTATCCTTACCTTCCTTATTTTTTAATGGAGAAAATTCATCTTCACGAGATACTTGTAGCGTTATAAAGCTAGTCGCATATCTAAAAATATCAAAATAGAATAATTCAAATTTTAATGTAGGCTTTTCAACTACACCAAAATCCTCGTCCAATTGTTTTAATTTCTTAACTGCTAAATGGTATGGTAATTCATTATCCACGGCTTGTTTAATAAAAGCTAATTTAAACGCATGGATACCGATGTTAGCATTATCAAATGTATTTGCAACGTCTTCGTCAAGTTCAGAGTACTCTAGAACGGTATCTTTGCTCTCTTTATTTACTAATCTACCGACACTTTCTCCATGTTTCGGTTGAATAGATTTAGACGTTACATCTTTATTATTCACTACCGTATAACCAGCAAATAAAGGATCCAATACTTTAACTAATACGTTATCGATGTTATTTAAGAAAATGTACTTAACTCCATCTGTTTGCATTTTATCTAAATAGCCCGTTTTTTCTAGAGATTTAAATACGCCACCATTTCCATTTGGTGTTTCTAGAATATATCCTTGTTCATTAAGTACAAGTTGTCCTTTTTCACTTAAAGCTACAATATTATCTTGTTTGAAAAAGTGAATGTTCTCAGGATTATATCCGAAGTAATTGTGTTCTTTGAAATAAGTAAGTGTTTCTTCATGATTAATATCACTTGTCATAATATACCAGTTAACAAGATGGCCAGTTTCTTTTTTTAGATTGAGTAATTGGCGTGCTTGTAATTCAAATAAACTTACTCCTTCTATTTCAAAAGAACCTTTAGGACCTTTATATCCTAAACGTGTACCTTGTCCACCAGCCATAAGTAGAACAGCAAATTCGCCGTTTCTAATAGCTTCTATTCCTTTGTGTTCGTATTTTTCAACTTCTTGTTCTGTAAGTTCATTACTACGAGCATACTTGACTTCCGTTACAGAAGAAACATCAGAAATCGTTTGACGATTCACATATAAATCTTGATATAAATTTTGTGTAAATTCTAAATCTAGTGAGTCGACTTTTGATTCCAACTGTTCTTTTTCATTACTGCTCATAAGCTTTTCATATTCACTTAAATGTTCTTGATTATATTTCTTTAGTTTACTTTGGTCTAGCATTTTAACTCTCCTTATAGTTAGTTTTATTCTTTCAACCTATTGAAAAAAATCATTTAAATAACCTAAATTTATAATTTGCAAATTGAATTTAAGCAAATATTTTAATTCGATGTATTCATATGCTAACTATCTAATTGTTTTATTTATTCACATTCTACTTACCCTAAAAATGAATGACTAATATAGTGTATTAAATCAATCAAAAAAGTTTGGAAAAATATGTATAGTGCTCCAATACTTAAAGCCGTAGCTAATGATGCATCCACCATGCCACCGGTTTTAAAAGTAAAAGGAAATTTAATTGTTAGAGGAATAGGATAAAGTAACTTTACTCCTCTTGGCGTTAACATATCTAGTATAACATGAGATGCCATTGCACCGATAATTGAAACTAAATAGTACGTAGGTGTTTGTATTAAATTAAGCAAGAAAATAATTATTCCTAAAAATAAAAGTGAATGTGTGAAGGTTCGGTGACCAAAGAAAAGATTGATTAATACGCTAAGCACCTTAAATTGTCTTCCAACTTTACTTCGAGTATGACAGATGTCAGGAAGTAAACTTGATACTATTGCCAAGCATATTACTGTAACAGTAGAAAATATATCAATATGAAAGTGTTCGGTTGTTAATGCACCTACTAATAAGCCAGCAGATACGTGTGTTTTTCCTGTCATTTATCTTCTCCTTTATGTAGAACATATTAACATAAATCGAACAAAAACACGAACATATCTTCGGTAATAATAGTATGTCATAAATATTTAAAAAGTATCACACAAACTCTTGAAAACGATTACACAATGATATATGATGTAACTATAACTTACATAAAGGATGTGTTCTTTAATGGCAATGACAGTTAAAAAAGATAATAATGAAGTTAGAATTCAATGGAGAGTAGCAGATATTAAAATTCCTACTAACGAAATTAAAAATATTTCTCAAGATCAAGACCTTCATGCGGTTCCAGATTTAGAGTCTAAAAATATTTCTCGTATCGGTTCTACTTTTGGTAAAACAAATCGTGTGATTATTGATACTGATGACCATGAATACATTATTTATACTCATAACGATCAAAAAGTATACAACGAACTTACTAAATAATCTTTCTTAATCGATAACTTCGCAAAGTTGATCATTTAACTGCTAGCTAATCTCAAATTAGTTAGCAGTTATTTATTTTGTAATCAATAATAGTTTTTAATTTTATTTTTTTGAAAAAGTGATTATGATAATCATAAAGGTTCAAGGAGGAAATTAAAATGTTTGTAGTAACGAATAGAATTACCGTTAAAAAAGGATTTGCTGAAAAGATGGCGCCTCGTTTTACAAAAGGTGGAAAAATCGAATCATTAAAAGGATTCCATAAAATTGAAGTGTGACAAGTAGCTAATGATGATGAAAGTGAAGATATGTATGTGAATACTTGGTGGGAAACTGAAGAAGATTTTAAAGCCTGGACGCAGAGTGATGCATTTAAAGAAGCCCATAAAAACAGAGGATCATCTGATTCTAAAGAATCTCCTGTCATTAAAAGTGAAATTGTTAAAGCCAATGTATTATCTACATTAGGATAATATGAGAATACACTTATGATTATAAAATCAAGAAAGCCTGATACATACTGTTGAATGCTCATGCACTCACATGTATGAATCAGGCTTTTTAATATGCTAAGTTGTATTTTATATTTTTCCTATAACAATAGATGTGCCATAAGTGAAATAATTGGCAATGTTATCACTGTTCTAATGAGGAAGATCATAAATAACTTGCCTATACTAACAGGAATTTTCGAACCTAAAATTACTCCCCCAACTTCTGATAAATAAATAAGTTGAGAAATACTTAAAGCCCCTATGATAAAACGTGTAATATCACTGTGTACATCAGCGATTAATATAGATGGTAAGAACATATCTGCAAAACCAATCAATAATGTTTCAGAAGCTCTAGCCGCTTCAGGAATTTGAAGTAACTCAAGAATAGGTATAAATGGTTTACCTACAATTTCAAAGAGTGGCGTATAATTTGCAATCATAGTAGCTAATGTCCCAATACTCATAACCACTGGCAGAATAACAAACCACATATCAATCACTGTTTTAAAACCAGATTGCATAAATTCTTTAAAACCTGGTGCTTTATAACCTACTTCTGTAGCTTCTTCAAAGCCATATTTTAGAGCTGATGCTCCTTCTGGGAGTTTTTCAAGTCTTTTCTCTTCAGAAACTTCTTTTGTGTATTCATCAGGAATACTACTTAATGGCCAAATTCTAGGCATAATCATTGCTGCTACAAAACAAGAAATAATAACAGTTAAATAGAATCCAAAAAATTTATTTTGCATTCCAACTGTTTCAGCAATAACGATTGCGAATGTAATAGATACTACACTAAAAGTTGTAGAAATAACGGTAGATTCACGTCTTGAATAAATCCCACGGTCATATTGACGACTTGTAATAAGTACGCCCACTGTACCATCACCTATAAATGAAGCCAAGTTATCTACTGTAGAACGACCTGGTAACGTAAATAATGGTCTCATAACGGGTCTGAAAAGTGGCCCAAGAAATTCTAATAAGCCGTATTCCATTAAGAAAGGTAAAAATAATGCTGCAAATAGAAATACAGCTACTAACGTTGGTAATAAATCGTTAAATACCAATCCACCAGTGTCTTCTGAATAAATAACTTTTGTTCCTAATTTAAAATAAGTCATCCATGCAAAGACAACGGCTAATAATCTCAATGTTAACCAAATAGGACCTACATTGAAGGCGTTATCTAGTAAACCACCTGGCTTAATCTTATTCTTTAAAAATAAGGAGCACACCACGGTGAATATTGCCGATAATGTAATAATAAATAAGATAATAATAAGCATAGCATCGCCAAGCACACTTTTTAACCAACTTGCTAAAAAGGCTACTGGTAATGTAGTTTGTTTTTGACCATCTTGTGTAACAGGTACAGGTATTAAAAATAAAATAATACCTATTATAGACATGGTTATAAATTTGGCTCGCCCTGTTATAATCTGTTTTTTTGTATACCCCTCCACCATTTATACCTTCTTTCTCTTTTTATAAATGCTTATATATTCATTAGTTGTATGTAAATAAGTAAAATTCAATTATCCAAAATATATAAATATAACTTTAAATGTATTTTTATAAACAATATGTATATTACTATATCTCATTTTCAAAAGGTACGCAATATACAAAAAGCTAATTTCTCAATGATAAAATATGAGAAATTAGCTTTTAACTATCTATTATATTCTACGTAGTAAGAACAAGAAGTAAGGAACGCCGATGATAGCTATAATGACGCCTACAGGCACATCTAATGGTGGATGTATCCCTCTTGCAAGTCCATCACTTACTAGAATTAGTATCGATCCAATTAATCCGGACATAATTACCACATGAATATAACGTTGACCTACTATAGTACGCGCAATATGAGGTGCAATTAGTCCTAAAAAACTAATGCCACCCACTACTGAAATGGATGCACCAGCTAACATTACTGATAAGATTAATAGAATCATTTTAAGTCGTTGGACTTTAGCACCTAGCGCTATGGCTATACTATCGCCCAAATTTAAAATATCTAGTTGATAACTTAAAGCTATCACTAGTGGTAACGTAATAATGAACCACGGTAAGATTGAATAAAAATTCTCAATCGTATGACCGTATAAACTACCTGTTAACCACACTAATGCATTATTAGCATCCATCGGGTTACGTATTAATAAGAATTGAACAATTGCGCTACAAATTGCCCCTATTGCCAATCCTATTAATGCTAAAGTAGACCCTTTGACATTAAATTTTGAAATTAGAAAAGATAAAATCAAACTAATAATAAGTGCCCCAATAAACGAAGCAATTGGTAATACAATCAAAGGCGCAGTAGGAAATACCATAATCACGATGACGGCCGCTAGACTAGCACCTTTTGTAATCCCTATAACGTCTGGTGAGGCTAAAGGATTTCTTACAACTCCTTGTATAACTGCTCCGGCAATAGCTAAACTACTTCCAACTATTAAGCCTAATAACGTTCTAGGAAGACGATATTCATTGATTATAAAATCATCTAATTTAATAACACTTTTAAGCGCATGTAGGGGATTGAACATTGTAGATCCCACACACAAACTTATAAAAATACTTATAATTAAGCATAAAATAACTATGGAGTAACGAATCGATAGTTTACGTTTAGTCATATTCGTTTCACTCCTTTAAGCGTAATCATTAGGAAATAAATTGCTCCTACAAATGATGTAACTATACCTACAGGTGATTCGTATGGGAATGTAATTAGCCGACTAAGTGTATCAGATAGTAATAATAAATCTGCACCAATTAGAAAAGTTAATGGCACCATAATAAAGTAATCTTTGCTAACGTAACGTTTAACTATATGAGGAACAATTAAACCTACAAATCCAATTGGGCCTACTATCGATACGGAAGCACCAGCTAACACAATAACTAATAAACCGATTATAATACGTAGCAATTGCGTTTTTTGTCCTAACCCTTTTGCTATATCATCACCTAATTCCATAATAGTTAACTGGCGACCCAATAATAATGTAATTATCACTGCAAGTATAAGCCATGGCATAATCGTTAACACTGCTTCCCATTTTAGACCATTTAACGATCCTACTAACCAAAACATCACAGTTGTATTGGAATCTTCATTTAAAAGGATAATACCTTGAGTTAAACTGCTAAAAAATAAGTGAATAGCCATGCCGGCTAGGGCTAATTTAACAGGGGTAATTTTTTGAGTTGAACCTGACAATACATAAACCGTCAATCCACCAATAAATGCCCCGATAAATGCAAGATATGTCGCATAATTTCCAAGAGCTGGAATTAACACCGTTACTAACACAATTACAAAAGATGCTCCTGCATTAACGCCAAAAATTTGTGGTGATGCTAATGGGTTCCTTGTAATAGCTTGCATCAATAACCCAGCTAGCGCTAATGATCCACCTATAATTAGACCACCAATCATTCTCGGCATTCTTACATTATGAATTAAAAATGTTTGTTTTGTTTCAGTAGAAGTAAAAAAATATTTAAAGATATCATGAGTATGAACTTCGGAAGAACCAATCGCTAAATTAAAATATGCAAAAATAAAAAGAAAGCACACACTCACGATAAACGTGAGTGTAGTGCGTCTCTTATTTGCTCTTTCAATTTCTGATTGACTATTATTTAACTTCATAGTCATTGAGCATCCACCTTACTTACTTGAATCTTTTTTAGAAAGTTCAACAATTTCTTTAGCCATTTCTTCTGATGAAATTAAGCCACGTGCACGTGCCCATGTATCACGGTCTACCACTTCTACTTTGTTGTTTTTAACAGCGTCTAACTTTTTCCATACTGGGTCTTTTTTCAATTCTTGATATGACGGTTCATCTGAACTAGCACCATTTGTCATAATAAACATGCGACCTGGATCAACATCCGCTAATGTCTCAGCGTTTAATTGTAAATAAGGACCTTTCAAGTATTTACTTAAGCCTTTAGTAACGTCTTTAGTTAACGCTTCTTTAAAACCAAGTTCACTTAGTAATTGTCCAACATATGATTCTCTTGGGTGTGCGAGTAAACCAGATTTAGACGCAACAGCTGGTAATACTTTTTCATTTTTATCAAATTGAATTTGATCTTTGTATTCTGCGATTTTTTTATCATGTTGTTCTAAACTTTTTTTACCTTCATCTTCTTTATTTAAAGCTTTAGCTACTACTTTGAATGCTTCAATATTTTGTTTATAGTCCCCATCAAAGCTTTTCAACTCAATAGTAGGAGCAATCTTACTTAATTCTTTATAAATATTTTTATGTCTATTACTATCAGCAATAATTAAATCAGGTTTCAATTTACTGATTTCTTCTAAATTAGGTTGTTTACGTGCCCCTACTGATGTATAGTCACCAATTTTATCTCTTAAAGGTTTAATAATACGTTCTTTTTTATTATCATCAGCAATACCTACTGGTTTAATATTTAAAGCTGCTAAGGCATCTACAAATGAAAATTCTAATGCCACTACACGTTTAGCATCTTTAGGTACTTTGGTAGTGCCTAATTCATGCTTTACTTCAATCGTGTCTTTTGAAGATGACTTACTATTAGAATCTTTTGAGCCATTATTGCTTACGTTACCACAAGCAGACACTAATACTAAAACAGCTAATAATGCTATAACTCCTAAAATCTTAAAGCCTTTCATGACTTCCACTCCTTAATATGTATAAGTTTACACTTCATAGTGTATTGATAACGATTATCAATGTCAATATAATTTGAATAATTTTTTAAATTTTTTATAAAAAAGTTCCTTAATTTAAATTCTAGTTGGGATAAAACACGTTTAGGATAATTAAAAAAACCATTAATCCGATTTTAAATCTAAATTAATGGCTTTTAGTATATTTACATATTTTAAATTGTGCAAAGCATTTTATTATGCTTTATGAGGTACAAGCGTAGAGGCGTCGATATGTTTAATCAAAGACTCAATCATCTTATCCTTTTTATATCGTTTAGATAAACGTTGTTGGTACATAACTTGGGATAATGCCTCATATTCCAAACTAAATTGCATAGTATCACCAACTTGATAGAAATCTTGGTTATCTAAATCCACCATGAGATGATCACTTGTCGCCCCTATTATCTTCACTTTGTCATTGATTGGAATAATTTTCTCAATATAGGTGTCTATATAACCAATGTCTAAGATAGCTTGTAGATAACATTGATTTGTGCCTATTACTCTAGGTTTTATTTCAATAATTTCCGCTTCCAACGTTATGGCATCTTGGTAAAGTCGAGGCATAGGTTGAAGAGTGGTTGTATCAATACCTCTAAACAACGTTTCTCCTATTCTCAACTCATTAATACGTCCTAAGTCGTTATACATTAACTGAGGAAGCATACTAGAATTACCGCCAGAAATCATTTTCAATCTAAAGCCCAATTCATTTTCAATAGCGCCAACAAATTGATTCATAGCATAAATATCATCTTCGGTCGGTGCCATTGATTTAAAGCACATGAAATTAAATGCAACGCCCACTAATTGAATGTGTTTCATCGCTATAATTTCTCGTATATATTCAAGGACGTCATACGTTAAGATACCTTCACGACCGTCCTTCCAATCAATCATTAACATGACTTGATGCTTGTCATTCAAACGCGAGGCCATCTCATTTAATTGTCTAATCGTTTCAATTTCTGTTTGCATACTTATTTTAACTGTTTGGATTAACCCTTCATATTGGTCCTTGGCTGTTGGTCTTAGTAATAAATAATTAATTTTTTCGCTTGTATTAGAATTTATGTTTTCCAATCTTGAATCAGCAAAATGATTAAACCCTAATTGAATTAATGTTTCAATAATTTGAGTATCTCCGGCTACACATTTAACGACGGGTGTTAATTGAATATCTTGTTCTTCTAATAAACTGCATAGCATTTCAGCATTATATGCAATTTTCGATAAATTTATATCAATATGTGCCATTTAATTCACCTCTGTATTTATCGGATTATCTAAATCTATGTTCACATACTTTTTAACTTTATTTTCTATACGCATACGTAATAACGCTTTGACCGTAATTTTAGGTCCAAATAATACTTTTTTAAGAACTGCAGCGTGAGGTTTATTATCATTAATGGCATGCGCTATCTCTGTTTGAACAATATCAAACAATTCTTTTTCCTCAATATTTTCATATTTGGAAAAGTGGAAGATTAATTCCGCCAGTTGATTTTGAACCACTGCATGTTGGAATTTAGCGATGACTTCTTCAATTGAATTAGCTATCAAACTATCATTCGTTATTTCAATATCTTTCAATGATTGCGATAGCGTATTTAAATCAATACGCGAACCTCCAAGATCTCTAACTACAAATTGCATTTGATAATGTGGTCCTAAGTTTACAATGGTATTTTGCATATGAGCTTCTAATGCAATTCCATAATCTTGAATTAACGTTATTAAAGGTTTAACAAGTTGACGCGTATATGTCTGAATAAATAAGTGGATACTTTTCTTATCCACTACGCCTTTAACCCATTCAATATAACTATCAACTGTCACGTTATCATCTATAGGATTGCGATTCACTAAAGCGCCTGTAACAATAGTCGCTCCATTATTAGCAATATAAGGTGCTTCTCGTATAATACATGCTAATTGACGAGCGTCATCATTACCTGTATCAGCATAGATACCATATGGCTCAATTGCCACACTTAATTGTGGATACTGATTAAGCACATTTTGTAACGATAAACTTAATTTAGGGCCGTCTACAGTAGTAACACTAGAAACCGTTCTAACTGCGCTAGTTGCTTGCACATTAACAGGTAATTTAACGTGAAACGGGCGACCGATAAGAGACATAGTTCTAAATGATAGCGTTGCTTTTGATTTCACTTCAAAAGGCGTTGTAATAAGTGTTTGATTCTCAATCCACTTTTCGAACTTATCATAAATTATATTTTCATATTGCCAAGGATGAACAAGTAGCACTTGATAATCTTCTAATGATAAGTGCAACGACTGCGCAAATTTTCTTATTTTTGCACGATATTCTGGTATAACCTTATGTAAAATAAATTGTGTGTCGCCATCGATAGTAGTTACCCTAGCGTATTTTTTATGTAATAACATAATTTTAAGGGGAATCATTTTCTCAAATTCAGGAGAATATGCCTTTACCTCATCCATTGTTAACGGCAATTTAGTCTTAGTAAGTGGGTGTGTAGGATGGCCTTCAATAACTAAGCTTTCAGAATACAGTAAATCATCAGTTTCATCTGAATCGCTAATATGTTGTAACCATGCAAAGAAATTTAAGGTCATTGGCATACGTGAAAATTGCATACTAGCTTGAATATTATGTTTACGACTACTAAACAATTTATATATTTCTACAAAACTATCACGACTATGTAATAATTCTTTATTTAACTGAGCACTAATCTCTATATCAAAATGTTGAACTAAAATATCGATTAAGTTTTCTAATGATGTCACTTCAGTTTTATGTTTCCCACAGCTATATATAATAGGACCTTCAAATTCATATCTACTCATCATACTTGAACGTTTAAAGTGAGTGATAAGTAGACATCCATGCAACTGAATTTCAAGTGTATGATCTTGTGAAGTGATTATTGTATTCTCAGACCAAACTTTTTCCTTAGTTAAGGCGTTTAAAACTCGATATTGCATATTTTTATCTGCTAATTGCCAATCATTTTGACTCATTTTTTACTCCTCCACTTTACTAGTTCGTTGCATTAAGTATACTGTTAAGGCTACTAATGTTGTAAATAATCCCATTACTAAAAATGTATCTAACACACCTATAAGTTGCGCTAATGCTGTCATAAGTAGACTTCCTAATGGAATCATACCTCTATCCATCATAATGACACTTAATAATTTCCCTCTATTTTCAGGAGAAACATGTTCTTGGAAATAAATGCGATTAGATGTACGTGCCCATTGGCTAAATAATCCTACTAAGGACATACTCATAAACATTAAAATTACGTTATGTATAACTACGCCTAATAATGCTATGCCGAAAAGACATGAACTCAAATAATACATATGCACTGTACTTATTTTATTCAAAATCATGGGTAATAGGATCGTCGCAATGATACCACCTATTGCACAAAAGGTCATAGAGATCCCAAAAATCTCAGATTGACCTGGAAAGACATGATGAACTAATACAGGTATAAGCGTCGTATATGAGAACCCTGTGGCCATGATGATTAAAGAAGTTATAAAAATTTTCGATGCTTGTGCATTATTTTTAAAGTAACTCCAAACAAATTTTAAAGACAGTTCTTTTTTATTAGTGATTCCTTCATTATCATTTTTAAAATGAAGCGGTAAACAAAACAGAACAGCTACAAAGTAACATACACTTTGTGCTAAAAACGTTGATGGTGCATGATAGACTGCTAAGATAACCCCGGCAATAGCTGGCCCGATTGATCTACATATATTGATAATAAATGAATGGTAAGAGACAGCTTGGCTAGTACTCAACCGTTTAGATAAATCAGGTAATAGCGCCTGTCTAACTGGTGTTTCAACAGCGTTTAACATCCCTCTTAAAGTAGCATAAATTAATATCACTATTATTGAAACGTGGGCGATAGTATAGGTGCAAATGCATAATAGAGCGGTAACCAAGAATGAAGAAGAAATTGTAATTCTAAGTAATTTACCCCTATCATATTTGTCAGCAATTGAACCTGCCCACACACTTAGTAGCAAAATCGGTACGAGTCGGCAAAAATTTACTAATCCTAAATAAACTGCGTTATGATAACTTGTAAGTACATACCAGTTCAAACCAATTTGTCCTATCCAATTTCCTAGAAATAGCAAAAAGGAACTGGAGAAGAAAAATTTTGCCACTGTAGCTCACCTACTCCTTTATTATTGATAATGAATATCATTATCGATATTATGGATTATACAAATCATTTAGATTTTTGTAAAATAATTTTGAGGTGTTTTATGGATAAATCAATCACTATAGATCATTTAAATATACAACTTAAACAAGAAGAATACGAGGCGTATTCTTTTTTACATCAAGAATATCCACACTTAGTAACTGCTTTTGAAGAAAATTTACTACTTGGACGCGATAAAATTTCTCAAAGACTAATTACTTCTTTATATCGTGAAAATTTAGTTAATGCGAAAGACAATAGTCAAATACTTACATATTCTGAACTAGGAGATATCTTCGTAGACAAACATTCTCATGTGCTATGTATACATTTTCCAAAGGCAAATAGATATTTATATGCGCCAATCGAAGGATTTCATGCGTTTGGGCGTGTAGATGTCGTGGGCCCTTTCTTCTTTACTACGTCTAAAGAAGATAAAGATTATACACGAATCATGCACCCTAATGAGGTATTAGCGTTAATATTAATAGAAGCTCCGAATTTAGACAATGAAGCTAGCCAACAATTTAAAGATGATTTAGAAAATAGTGTCGTTAATATGACGTTAGCGTTGACACATCAGGCTTATACCATGAGAGATACTACTCAAACCTTATGGGAGATTATAAGTAACAATAAAGATAGTTATTTACGATCAGAACAAGCAGTTATTGAAGGACATCCGCTTCACCCTGGCGCCAAACTACGTAAGGGTCTTAGCGCTCAAGATAATATTCATTATAGTTCCGAATACGGTGAAGAAATTAAATTGAAATGTGTTTTAACGCATCATAGCGTGGCACGGACTCAGTCGTTACATAATAATTACAACGAAGATTTAAACAAACAATTTCCAGAGTTATATAAGACAATTCAAGATGAACTGGCTGAAGATATCATTTTAGATGATTATCATCTTATGATTATTCACCCTTGGCAATATGAGAATATTTTACTGACTCAATATAATCAGGAAATTCAATCACAACTAATCATTCCTTTAAAAGTTGAACTATCCTATTATGCGGGGCTGTCGTTTAGAACTTTAATGCCAAAATATCCGTCCTTATCTCCACATATAAAATTATCGACCAACGTACATATTACTGGAGAAATTAGGACACTTTCTGAGCAAACGACACACAATGGTCCTTTAGTCACTCGTATTTTAAATGACATCTTAACTAAAGATAGTGATTTCCAACTATATAAAATAGGCATTATGGAAGAATTAGCAGGTAGTCATTTTTATAATGCACAAGATACTGAAGCTATTCAAACTGATCGTAGTGAACAAGTGGGTACCCTTTTCAGAGAAAATATTTATGCGCTTATAGACCCACAAACAATACCTATGATTCCTTCAAGTTTGGTTGCGACATATAAATATAATAAGGAAGCGCCGATTATAAGTCTTATGCACCTGTATCGACAAAATACAAAAGAAGACCAATCATTTAATACAGCGGCAAGAGCCTGGATTACGTCTTATGCGACACACTTATTAGGTATCGTTATTCCACTATACGTTAAGTATGGTATAGCGTTAGAAGCACATTTACAGAATTCAATCGCTACGTTTAATAACGATGGTTCTTTAAATAAGATATATATCCGTGATTTTGAAGGTTTGCGAATTGAGGAACAACAACTCAATTCTTGTGGTTATAGTACTGAGGATTTTCATGAAAAATCTCGAATATTAACTGATTCTCAAACAACAGTCTTTAATAAGGTATTTTATTCTACTGTGCAAAATCATTTAGGTGAATTGATTCTAACAATAGCTAACTACGTTAATGACGATGATTTTGAAAACCTAGTTTGGCAAGAAATTAGTGATATTATTAAAGATATTCTTGCAAATCTAAATAATGTCGATTCAACGCGAGTATCACATATACAATCTATTCTATTTGCACCAGAGATTGACTATAAATGTGTAACGACGATGCGCTTAGAAGATGAAGCGCATCACTATAGCTACATTAAAGTAGATAACCCGCTTCATAAATAGTACTCTATATAAAGCTTGAACTGGTGATTTCTCATCAGTTCATGTTTTATTTTAAAAGAACAAAAAACCTTAGAATGTCTATACATCCTAAGGTTAAAACTACAACATACTTATTATTGTAAGCCTGATCTTTCAGTGTTGTTATTGTTGTTGTTATTATTTTTTTCATTTTTTTGTTGCCATTCTTTTTTAGTCATTACATCGTCAACTTGCATGTTAACTTCAACAACTTGTAAACCAGTAATATATTTAACTTGTTCTTTAACTAATTCAGTTACTTTACGGAAGATTTTAGGAGCTGATTCACCGTATTCTAAGATTACTTTTAAGTCTACAGCAGCTTGTTTTTCTCCAACTTCAACAGAAACACCTTGTGTTACGTTGTTATTATTGCTTGAGAATGCATTAGTGAAACTGTCAGCGAAGCCGCCTTTCATGTCTAAGATACCTTTAACTTCGCGAGCTGCGATACCAGCGATTTTTTCTACAACTTCATCAGAGAAAGTTAATTTGTTTTCAAATTGTTGTTCTTCTCTTTGTTCTCTGTATTGTTCATGTTGTTTTTGTTGTTCTTCTCTTTCTTTTTCGTTAACTCCAGTTTGGTTGTTATATGCGTGTTTAGCTTTATTGTTATCTACTGTCATGATAAAGTCTCCTTTATAAATAAAATATAATTTTTAAATTTAATTTTAAGTCTTAAATATCCTAACCTAACTCCATCTATTTAAGAAATTCATAAAGTCTTGTGTACGGTCTTTAATATACCCCACACCAATTCCAATTAAACACAATACAATAATTAAAATTGTTTTCCAGAATCCTAAAGTTAGGAATAAAATTGCTATAATTAAGAATGCGAAGAAACCAATGATACGCCATTTATAAGACTTGATGAAATCAATGATTTGTTGACTAGCATCTTGTCCATTTTGATTGTTATTATCAGCCATGTTATCCCTCCCTTATAGGACGCGTTGTCCAGAAGTTTTTTGATCTCGCACATTAACTTCAAGTTTTCTTACTGGAATTTCAGTAAAGTGCTCTACGTTATGTTTAAGATCTGCTCTAATGCTTTCAGTTAATGATTTAACTTGAATATCATTTGGTACTAAGAAATCAGCTTTAATATCGATATAAGACTTGTTCTTCTTATTGAAAAGCTTAGTAACCACATTCGGTTGTCTTACTTGGTCATATTTAGTTAATGTATCATAAGCTGATTTTTCAATTGCTTTACGTGATACATAAATATGGCCATCATCATAATCTTTATATAAACCTGGTTTTCTATATGTTGGTTTAAAGATGCTGAATACTAATATTAAACCGATTAATATGAGTAGAGCAGCCAAACCAATTAATAGTGGTTGGAACCAGTTGAATTGTAGGAAGTAGTCTTGATATTTAGAAATTCGACTATCCTTTATGTACATAAACAACAGGAACCCAACAATAGCAACTATTAATAGGCCGAGGACAAAGTTTTTTAATCTTTTCACCTTGTCATGCACCTCCTTAGGTATTGTTGAATTATTATAATTATAGAAATCAGTACCCTTTTAATGTTTTTCAAAACATTAATTTAAAATTATTTAATTAAATTCCTAAAAAATCATTAAAGTTTACTTTCTAAAATAAATATTCCCAAATTTAACACAATAGAAACATAAATTTTATTATTATTTTTCCTCTACTTTATCTTTTGAACTTTTATATTGTAATACGTTTTTCCCCATTGTCAGCTTATTCGAATGCTTTGGATGATCTATCGCTAATGATTTAAAGAGCGACCAAATCATCATGATAATTACAATTGAAAATGGCAAGGCAGCTATAATAAGTAGGTTTTGGATGGCTTGCGTACCGCCTGTATAAATCATAATGATGGCAAATAGTGCTAGTATAATACCCCAACTTACTTTTACGAATGAAGCAGGATTAATATCACCTCGGCAACTTAACATACCTAATACGTAAGTCGCTGAATCGGCTGATGTAACAAAGAAGATCATAATTACGACGAGTGTCACTAAACTTAAGACAAATCCTAATGGGAAATGTTCTAAGGTCGCAAACGTCGCTGTCTCTGTTGCTTCTTTCGCTATATTTGCAATACCTTTATCTTGTAAATATACCGCTGACGCGCCAAACACTGAGAAGAAGAAAAAGCATACGAGTGCTGGCACAAATAATACGCCTAAGATAAATTCTTTAATTGTTCTTCCCCTTGATACACGGGCAATAAAGATACCGACGAATGGTGCCCAAGATACCCACCATGCCCAATAGAAGATAGTCCAATTTTGTAGCCATTTAAACTTCTCGCCACCGTTCATTGGAATACGTAAACTCATGTTAAAGAAATTAAAAATATAGTTACCTAGACCGTTCGTAAAGGTATTTAAAATATATAATGTTGGACCTACAATAAATAATCCTAATAATACGATAAACGCTAATAACATATTGATATTACTTAATGTTTTAATCCCTTTATCGATACCAGACCATGCTGACCATGTAAATAATGCCGTAGCAATCACGATTAGAATGACTTGTGTTCCAAAGTTATTCGGCACGTTAAATAGGAAGTTGAGCCCTTCGTTAATTTGTAATGCTCCGAAGCCTAAAGTAGCGGCTACCCCTGTAACCGTTGCGATAACGGCTAACACGTCTATTGCCCCACCAATAGGACCTTTCATGGATTTTTCACCAAAAATAGGAACTAACGTAGCACTTACTAATCCTGGATATTTTTTATGGAAACTGAAATAAGCGAATACTAACGCTACAATTCCATATACCGCCCAAGCATGCACGCCCCAGTGGAAGAATGCAAATTGAAAGGCATCATTAATCGCTGATTGTGTTCCTGCTTTATGTATAGGTGTTAACGTAAACGCATGACTAACTGGTTCAGCAGTTGTCCAAAAGACTAAACCGATTCCCATCCCAGCGCTAAATAACATCGCAAACCATGATGGTAAAGAAAACTCAGGATCTTCTCCCTCTTCACCAAGCGTAATTGATGCATATCTTGAAAATAATAGATATACACATACAAAGAATATAAGTAATACAAGTAACAAATAATACCATGAGAAATTCATAGCTATAAATGAAGTAATGTTTTGAGTAACAGTTTCTAATTGTTTCGGAAATATAGCGCCATAAAGCACGAATAAAGTACAAATCGTTAACGCTGTCCAAAACACTGCACTAATAGATTTATTTCGCATCTAATTCTCCTTTTCTGTGTTGCAGTTTATTGCCAATCTCCCAATTACGAAAAAAATGACGTTTATATTATTACCTATTTGAATAATAATAAACGCCATTTTATAAATAAGTTAACTTTATTTAAATACTAATTAATTTTTTCTCAGTCCAAGTTAATGACAAATTTACCAATCATCGTATTAGATTCTAATAATTGATGTGCCTCATATAGACTCTCTGGTGTCAAACCGTTAACGATTTTAGTAGTGGTAGGTTGATAGATGCCTTGTTCTACCTTTTCAGAAATATCTTTTAAATATTCATGATGCTTAACCATGTCATGCGTCTGATGTAATGGTCTTGTAAACATAAATTCATGCGTAAAACTGATACTCTTCGGCTTCAAGGCATTCAAATCTTGTTTCTCTTGAAAAGCTACAATCGTTGCAATATGACCACGAGGTTTCACTAGTTCAATCATCGTGTCATAATACATATCCGTATTGAATGTGCAGAAGACATAGTCAGCGCCTTCAATGTTATTTGCTTCAAACTGTTGTTTTAAATCTTCTTTATGATTTAGCACAATATCGGCGCCCATTTGTTTAGACCAGTCTACTGTTTCTGAACGTGAGGCAGTAGTGATTACCGTTAATCCGTATGCTTTAGCAATTTGAGTTGCGATACTACCAACGCCACCAGCGCCATTAATAATGAGTAACGTTTTGCCGGCATTATCTTCAGCTCGAGTTGAAATGCCAAAGACATCAAACAACGTTTCTGAAGCAGTTAAACCTGTTAGCGGAAGACTTGCAGCTTGTTCAGCTTTCAAATTAGATGGTGCTTTTGCTACGAGACGCTCGTCAATAAGTTGAGACGTCGCGTTTGAGCCATATTGATTAGGAGATCCGGAATAAAATACGATATCTCCTTCTTTAAACATTTCAACTTCTGGCCCTACCGCTTCAACTTTGCCGACACTGTCAAATCCTAACACTCTAGGAGCGTTGTCAACGGCTGTAATTCGTTGTTTCGTATCTACAGGGTTAACACTTATACTTTGAACATTAATCAATAATTCTCGCTTTGTAGGTTGTTCAAGTTCTAAGTCATATGTTTGAAAAAGATTACCTTCTTCTAATTTAAAGGGTTGTTCAAATCCAATTGCTTTCATAATTTATAGCCACCTTTAACTTTTACTTTTTGAAAATGAGGCAAGCATTGGCCGTAATAGATTTACTTAACTTATCTACCAACTTCTAGCCAACCTCGCCTCATTAAGATTTTTGTCACTAAATTAAATTATTACCTTAGTCTTCTGAAACTTTAACGACTTGCTTACCAAAATTATCTCCAGTAAACAAGTTACGGAATGCTTGTGGTAATTTATCGAAACCTTCTTCGATAGACACTTTTGTTTTTATTTTACCTTCTTTAACCCATTGTGCAAGGTCTTTGCCGGCATTTTCAAAATCATCAGCAAACTCGGCCACAAGGAAACCTCGCATCATGGCTTGTTTCTTAATTAAAGTACTTTGGATACGTGGGCCTTGGTCATCTTCAGGATGGTTATAATTTGAAATTGTTCCGCAAACTGGGATACGCGCATAACGATTTAAGTGTTTAAACACTTCATCACCAATTTCGCCGCCTACATTTTCATAATAAACATCTACGCCATTAGGCACCGCTTCCGCAAGTGCTTCAGCAAAATTATCTTTCTTATAATCAACGCCAGCATCAAAGCCTAATTCATCAGTCAGATAATTCACTTTCTTATCTCCACCAGCGATACCAACTACATTCGCACCTTTAAGTTTAGCAATTTGACCTACAACTGCACCTACTGCACCAGAAGCAGCAGATACTACAACTGTTTCGCCTTCTTGAGGGCGACCAATATCAAGTAAACCATGATAAGCCGTTTGTCCTGTTAGACCTAATGTGCCTAAGTAAAGATGTAATGGTACATCTGTGCTCGCTACTTTATCAACTTCTTCTTCATTCACTGTGTTAACACGTTTCCAAGGTAGACGTCCTAAGACAATATCGCCTTCTTGAAATTGAGATGATTTCGACTGAACGACTTTACCAACAATATGACTTTCTATTGGCTTACCTATTTCAAATGGTTCGACATACGAATCTGCTTGTGACATTCTTCCACGCATATATGGATCTACTGAAATATAAATAGACTCTACTTGGACTTCTTTATCTTGAGGTTCTTTTAATTCTGTTTCTTCATATTGAAAAGTATCATCTTCGGGCATACCTTCCGGATATTGCGTAAGTAACACTTGTTCATTCTTCATTATTAATAACCCCTTTCGATATTTACTACAAGTATAGTACCCTAAACAATTTAATCGCAATCAACCTGCTTTCCACCTATAATTACAATTAATCAGATATTACATATAATTTTTCAAGGAGGTCATTTACGATGAAGTTAAGTCTTCTAGATTACGTTCCTATCTTTGAAGGACGCTCTGCACAAGAAGCTTTCAATCATAGCGTAGAACTTGCTCAAACTGCAGAACAATTGGGTTACGAGCGTTATTGGGTAGCTGAACATCATCACGTTCCTTCTGTCGCTTCAAGTGCGCCTGAAATGGTGATGATGATGTTATTAGAACAAACTTCGTCTATACGTATTGGAAGCGGTGGCGTTATGTTACCTCACTATAGCTCATACAAAGTGGCTGAACAATTTAAAATCATGGAAGCACGTCATCCTTATCGCGTAGATATGGCAATAGGTCGTTCACCTAGCTTTAAAAATGTAAACGAACCACTTAATGAATTTAAAACACAACAAGCTGATCTAGACCAACAAATTGACGACTTAAACAAATATTTTACAGATGATACTCAATCACCTCATCGGTTTATGTCATTGACTGCGACACCGTTTATTCAAAGTACTCCCTTAATGTATGTTTTAGGAATGAGTGAACGTAGCGCCGAGTTAGCTGCACAAAAAGGTCTACCTTTTGTAGTAGCCCGTATGGGACAAGCACCCACTCAACTCAATAAAGTCATTCAACACTACCGTCGTTGTTTTGAGGATTATCATCCATCTAATGCTGCTAAACATCCTTATGTCATTATGGCTACATTTGTAGTTACTGCTGACAATGAAGAAATGGTTGGTAATTTGCTTGATGCGCTACATTTATGGTTGATGCGTATTAATTACTTAAAGCAACCTCAAAATTATCCTTCTATTGAAACAGCACAACAACGTCGCTATAGTCAAAGAGAATTAGAGAAAATTACCAAAGATAAAAAACGTATTATTAGCGGCCTGCCAGAAGATGTCGCTCAACAATTGTCTACTTTACAAAAAGACTATGACGTTGATGAAATTATGATATTACCTCACATATTTGGAGAAGAAAATCGTTTGAATTTAGTTAAGTTGGTCGCTAATGCCATCCATTAAAAAAGAGCGGAGACAAAATAATTGGCTTCCCAAAAATTTTGTCTTCGCTCCCTTGAATTTTGTTAATTCGTCATAGTTTCTACTAAAAATCCTGATTATAGAGAAAAATAAATCATTTTTTACAACATAAATGCCTTAATGTTCTACTCTTTTAAAAATTTAAAAAAGCTAGTTTATTTATTCCATAAGAAGTTGATTATTTCATTTGCCACTTCTTTATTTTCATGTAGTTGACTGTGTTGAGCTGACTTTCCAGTATATTTCGATTCTTTATATGAAGCTGGACTATTTCCTAGTAAATATTTAAGCGAACGTGCTGAGCTCATTGAAACTCTACCGTCAGAATGAGTGCCATCTTGCAAATCTCCATAAATATTTAATACATCGATATGTTTGTCTTTATAAACATTCTTTAATCCCAATAATTCTTTATAGTTATCATTCATTTTGCTAGGCTTACCGTTTTTATCAACACTAATTTCATTTACTTTTTCATTAAGATTAAGAATACCGTTATATGTGCCGGCTATATTTACTTCTTTTTGAAGTTGTGGCAATTGTTTATTATCCCCAAAGTTCTTCATAAAATAAGCAAATGACAGATTTCCCATTGAGTGCGCTACGAAATTATACTTCGTAATATTGTATTTTGTCTTCAACTGCAATAATACATTGCGGATATTAGTCGAATTTTGATCAACATTTCCATTTTTATTATCTTCAAATATGATTTTAACAATAGGATGCGTCGCATTTTGAGGAATATCTCCTTTAAAACTAACCTTACCAAGTGAAGATACTTTCGCAGTTACAATCGTATTCGTGACTCCTTTTTTCTTCGCTTGATTAACCATAAATTTTTCAGAGTTTTCCGTACCTCCATAGCCATGCATAAATAGTGTAGCTATTCTGTCATTCTCATTTGTTGACTGAGATTTTGTAGTATTGGGCGCGCTTTGGCATCCCGTAAGTGTCACTAACATGATACATACAATCGTAATTATCCCAAATAATTTTCTACTAACCATAATTCGCTACCCCATTAATTAAGTTTTCTCTTATTATAAACCAAAAGTTTTATGACCAACATGAAAAATATAAATAGTTAAATCTGTATTATATGATTACTAGAAAAACCAAAAGACGTTTGGAAGTAAATATTTTGGACTAATAAAAAATTAGTAATTTCTAGTGAAATAAAAAATTGCTATTTCTTCGCTTTTATAAAATCACATTAAGATATCTTATTAATTTAAATATTCAAATGTAAAATTACGCAAAGCTAACGTAGTATTGATTAATAATTGAACCATACAAGCGATTATATTTTGGCACTATGTTCCATCCGGATTTTACCAATACACAAAAAACCTAGGACACTTGTAATAAATGTCCTAGGTCCTTCTAAAAATAATTATTTAATTTCTTTAGATTCTGCTAATTCTTTATACCAATGCGCACTTTTCTTAGGATAGCGTTCTTGAGTATCAAAGTCGACATAGAATAGGCCGTAGCGTTTTTCATAGCCATTAGACCATGAGAATACGTCCATTAATGACCAAATAAAGTAACCTTTAACATTAGCACCATCACGAATGGCATCTGAAATTACTTCAAGATGTTTTTTAACATAATCAATACGTGCATCATCATCTACTGTTTTAAGTTCTTCATCAAATTCATCTTTATAACCAAGACCATTCTCAGTAACATAAATTTTATGATAATTAGGATATTCTTTTACTACACGCATAATTTGATCATATAAACCTTGAGGATAAATCATCCAGTCCCAATCAGTACGTGGTACGTCTACATCAAATTCACGTTGTCCTACGCCTTTAAGTTGATACTTAGAACCACCTTTATCGCCAGTGGCATTATGAGTAATTTCAGATTCGCCCTCGTAGCCTCTCATCCAGTCACTCATATAATAGTTAATACCTAAGAAATCATTTAAATCTTTAGCGGCATTTAAAATAATATAATCATCTTCTGGAATATCTAATTTTCCACCGTTAACAGATAAAATGTGTTGAACGCCTTCCATTGTTTCACGAGAATATTTACCAAGATACGTAGCATCTAAGATAAATTTATTGTGAATAATATCTTCAAGTTCTGCTGCTCTTACATCTTCTGGATTTGATGGGTCATAAGGATATTTAGTTGGTAACGCATGTACAACACCGATTTCACCACTGTATCCATTATCTTTAAATAATTTTACAGCTTTAGCATGTGCTACCATCATATTATGATGAGATTGGAACACTTTAGCGAAATCATATTTTATTCCAGGAGGGAACTTACCTACTAAGTATTGTCCATCTCCAATCGGGCCAATTTCATTAAATGTCGTCCAATAATTAACCTCTGAAAATTCTTCAAAACAGAAGCTTGCATATTCTACAAAGTGATCAATTGTTGTACGGTTTAAGAAATCTCCATTACTATGCAGATTTTCTGGCGTATCGAAGTGATGTAATGTAACAAAAGGTTCAACGTGACGTTTATGACACTCTTTGAAAAGATTGTGATAGAATTCTACGCCTTTTGGATTCACTTCGCCAAAACCATCTGGAAAAATTCTTGACCAAGCAATAGAGATACGGATACCATTTACTCCATATTCTTCACTTAGTTTTAAGTCTACAGGATATCGATTATAGAAATCACTCGCTGGTTCAGCTGTATACCAATAATTTTCTTCTAGATAAGTGTCCCATGCTACACGACCTTTTCCATCTTTTTGAGTCGCACCTTCCGCTTGATACGCTGCTGTCGCACCACCGAAAATAAAATCTTCTGGTAATTTTTTCATTATACTTTTCTCTCCTAAATTATTTTTCAAATTGTTGTTGAACGAAGTCTAATGCTGCTTTGCCATCACGTGTTAAGTTAATATATTCAACACCTTGTGTTTTAGCTAATTTAATACCTAAACGATCTGTATCTTGCTTAATATCTTCGTAGTTTGAAGCTACTTGTGGCGCTAAAATAATTAAGTGATAATCTTTCATAATATCCATATGCGCACCATATCCACCTGCTGCCGCTTTAACTGGTACATCGTATTCTGATGCTGCTTTATTAAGCGCATTTGCTAGTAATCCACTTGTACCACCACCAGCACAAAGTACTAAGACGTTTGTTTCTTCAGTAATATGGTTGCTTGATGCTTGTTCTTGTTGTTTAGTATCATCTGATGCAGTATCATTAGTTGCTTCTTTAGCACCCGCTGAAGCTAAGATTGCATCTGCTTTTTGTGTATTGAAGTTGGCTGATACTTTATCTTGTAATTCAGTGTTAGCTTCTTTGTTACCTAATTCTTCTTCTAAAATTTGTTCGTCATATACTTTCACGAATGGATAGTAAATAATAACATCGACGACTATTAATACAATCGCTAATACAAATGACCAGAATGCGAGTCCAGTACCCATCACGATACCTAATGGACCTGGAGTCGTCCATGGTAAGAAGATACTAAAACTATTCATACCGAGTACGTCTACGAAGAATTTAAAAATCCATACGTTAACGATTGGTGCTAAAATGAACGGAATAAAGAATACTGGGTTTAAGACTAATGGTGCACCGAATAAAATTGGCTCGTTTACACCGAAGAACGTTGGTACAACTGATGCTCTACCAATCGCTTTATTACGTTTCGATTTAGTTAACCACATGAACATAAATGGTACGACTAATGTTGCACCAGTACCACCCATAGTAACAACGAACATTTGAGTACCTGGAGTGATAACTTTATCAGCATGTTCACCCGCTTGGATTAAGTGTAAGTTTGTTTCTAAGTTAGCGTAAGTAATCGCTGCGATAGCTGGTTCTACGATTGATGGACCATGGATACCTACGAACCAGAAGAACGCAAAGGCACCAAAGATAATTGTTACACCAATCCAACCGTCTGCTGCAGTAAATAATGGTTCGAATAATTTCAATACTGCATTAGCAACGTTTGTATTTACTAAAGCATGAGAAAGTAAGTCTAAACCATATAAAATTAAAATTGCTGCAGATAACGGGAAGATATCTTTAAATACTTGTGAAATATTTGGTGGAACTTCTTTAGGCATTTTGATTGTAATATCACGTTTAATAAAGAAGTTATAAACGATTACAGTCACAAATGCAGATAAAAATGCTGTTAATAAACCTTTAGTTCCTAGGAAGGCACTCAAAAATCCTCCCTCTTTAACTGGGTCAGCAGCTAAGAATAAGAACCCAGCCATTGCAGCCATCATTGTTGAAATAAAGTTAATTTGGTTCGTTTTGTCTAACTTCCGATTGAATGAATCGGTCAACGACTTGGCTGTAGTACCGGCAACGATCAAACCAACAATTCCCATCGTTTCGTTTGTACTTTTTCTATGTATTTCTAACTGTTTATAAACGTTGTTATATCAATGTTTTGTAGCTACATCATTATTGTAGATTGCTATTAATTTTTAATTAACGTATTCAAAACGTATTCAAAATAAAAACGCCACTTTGAAAGTGACGTTTAAAATGAAATATCTAACTTGTCCGTGTGCTAACCATTTACATTATCATTCTAAGTTAAACTTCATTCTTTTTCTAATAAATTGTTATTCTATGGTTGTTATATTTTATATTCTATTTATGATATTATCTACTTATCAAAATAGAATATAAATATTGGAGTATAAATCATGAATAAAGCTAATAAATCATTGTACTTTTATTTAATGCTCTTTTTTTCAACGACACTTGTAGGGGCTATCTTACTTTATTTACCCTATACTGGTAAAAAACCTATAAACTTTATAGACGCTCTTTTTATTGCTTCTAGCGCTTTCACTGTTACGGGTTTATCTCCAGTTGATATAGGAGCCCAATTTAACCTACTTGGAGAAGTAGTTATATTATTATTAATACAAATCGGTGGGCTTGGTATTGTGACTGTAACAATGCTCGCATTTGTGTTCTTAAATAAAAAGGTTTCACTGCAAAACAGATTTTTAATTATGGTCACATGGAATATAGATGAAGCTGGGGGAGTTGTCAAATTAATTAAGCATTTAGCAATTTATAGTTTTATTACAGAATTGATAGGTGCATTTTGTTTAAGTCTATCATTTATACCTAAATTTGGAATTGGACAGGGCTTATTCATCAGTTTATTTACTGCTGTATCAGCTTTTAATAATGCTGGTTTTGCCTTATTTAAAAATAATCTAATAGACTTTTCTAACGATCCAGTAGTTATCATTACTGTACCCCTTTTAATAGTTCTAGGTGGATTAGGACATTTCGTACTTGTTGATTTGATTAACTGCAAAAAACTTAATAAGCTTTCATTTCATTCAAAAGTGGTACTATCAACTACTTTTGTTTTAATTATTTTTGGCGCTATATTATTCTTTTTATTAGAACAATCCAATACTTTAAATAATATGGGATTGATTGAAAAAATAGGTAATGCCCTATTTCAATCGGTAACGACAAGAACAGCCGGTTTCAATAGTATTGATATGGGAAATATTAAAACCCCTACCGCTTTATTATTAATGGCACTTATGTTTATTGGAGGAGCTCCTCTTAGTGCTGCTGGAGGTATTAAAGTAACAACATTTGCAATAGTTTTTATTTTTGTTTTAAATGCTATACATAAAGAAAATACTGTCTCTTTGTTTAATAGAGAAATATCTGACAAATATATTAAACTATCTATTGTGACAATTAACATTTCTATTATTTTCATATTCGTTATTACTTTTTTATTAACAATTATTAATCCAAACATACCATTAGTTAAAATATTGTTTGAAGTTATATCCGCTTTTGGGACTGTTGGTTTGACTATGAATCTAACATCTGAATATCACGGCTTAACAGAACTAATTATCGTGATTGTTATGCTATTTGGTAAAGTGGGGTTATTAACTATGGCAAGAGCTTTTATTTCTCCAAGAAGCCCTAGAAAATATCATTACCCAAAAGGACATATTCATATTTAATAACAAAGCCTCCTCTATGAAAAATAGAGAAGGCTTTTATTTATATCAAAAAAGCAGAATTATTTCTTAGTAATATTAAAAGCATGGAGTGTAACTCCATTTTACTGCGCCAAGTTCATACAGAATTTCTTTCTATATAAACCGATTAATTATTATTAAAAGTAACATACATATTCTTCCAAATGAGCAAAAAACGTCACTCTTTAAGTGACGTTTAGCAATATATTTAGCTTGCTCGCATGCTTACTAATGCAATTAATTAAAAATCTATAGTGCTGGTAAAACTTCAGCATAATTACTACTTTTACCAACCTTAAAAATAATTTTAGGGTTTTCTTCTTTAGATTTATTTTCAGATTCTCTCAAGATTTTGTTTCCATTTATATTTCTCTCGTAAATTGTTTCATTAACTAAAACACCAATGATAAAATCATTTAGTAATGCAATTCCGGTACTAGAAAAAATGGTAGCAAGAAGAATGAATTTCAAACTACTCTTATATTCTTTTTCTCTACAAAAATGTAAAGCGCCTCTCTCAGCGTCTTAAAGTACATAAAAAACGCCACTATTTAAGTGACGTTTATAACTTTATATTTAACTTGTCCGTGTGCTATTTACTAATTTGGGATTATGAGCCAAAAGGTCCTGATAAGTTATAAATACATCTGGCTCATTTAAACCATTTGAACGAATTGTATTTGCTTTTTCAATTACTTTTTCAATTAAAGTATTAGTTACTTCACGATGTTTAAGATTGATTAGTTCAGGAAAATAATCACATTTAAATACCTCTTTACAATTAATAGCTGTATCTACGTTAAATCCATTCTGATTTTTTTCACTTTGACTTAAGATGTGATAATATTTTTCTGTTTCTGAACGATTAACAACGTTAAATTTATCCTTATTAAGTGTTGATTCAGTTTCGAGAAAGAAGACATTACTATTATTATTTAATATCACAATAAATTGTCTTGGTTTGACTTGTGAATTTGGATCACGAGAAAACCTAATTCTAGCTATAAAAACACTAGATTTATCCATAAACTAATTCACCGTCTATTTTTTCAACAAATACGCTATCTTCTTCTTTTTCCAACGACTCTAATTCAATATAATCTTCATCTGTAATTTTAGTATCACGACTATAAATAAATGTATTGTCTCCAATTTTATCAACAAATAAGTTATCTAAATCCATCGCTTTATAGGAATTAAATAATTGAATAATATTATCTCTTTCAACTTCATTAAAATCAGCAAAATCTAGAGAAGGGTTATAATCTACCCTTTCACAATCTTCTTTTTTATTTTTCCAAGGGCTTTGTGCATGTGATATATCACTTAATTTCTTATAATTATCACTTTGTCCAAACATAAAATTTATTATTTTTAGAAGTTCGATAGTGTCTTTATCTAGATTTACATTTTGCTCTTTAATACCCACCATTCCGTTATGCTTAAAATCAACATATATATCTTGATATACCGGACCATTTTTATAACCCACTACATCCTGTTTAATTAATTTTTCTCCATTTAGTACATAGTTAAAAGAATCAGCAAAATATAATAATTTATTTAAAGTTAAATTACCGTCATAGGTATTTTCTTGTGTTTTTAGATTGTTATTATAAAACCAGTTAGCAATATTATAAACACTATATTGTTTAACCATGATTAACTCCTCCATAATCAACACATCATATTGAACATAAAAATAACAGCGACTATACGCTGTCACTGTGTATATGTTTTCAATATATAATACACAAAAAACAGCATGTAACTTTCTGTGTATTCACTAAGATGTGTTGCGAATATGCAACGTTTATATATAATATAAAACATTTTTGTACTTTTTACTATACATTTACATAAATTTGTCAAGTTGATTATAAATTGTTGACACAAAATGTTAAATAATTACTAGGCTTCATATTTAAACTTTGCCCATTTTTTTTAGGTATCGACAAAACGCATACCCCTTTTAAACCACATTGCTAAATTGACAATCTAGTTACTATCTTTTATATTTTCTCTTTATAATAAACATCTGCAACATTTAAGAATAAATATGATCGTCTTTTTACTTCAATAATCTCAATGCTATTGTACGACTTAATATTATTTATTTTCCTCTCTAATTTATCTACTGATAAAGCTTTAATCTTTTGTACCTTTAATAACCGATTAGCCATGTTACTTCCTCCTATGCCTTTTTAAACACTCCTACCCTAAGTATTTAATAACGTAAACAATATAATTAATATAAAAATAGATGTAATCTCAGCTTAAAGCTACCTCTATTTATGTATCAAAGCGGTTGCTTTATTCACTTACATAACGTCGCAAGTTGCGATGGCAGACATGATGGAACGTTTCGTTCTCCCCTTATGATGTTTTATGTTCTTTGGTGCGTTCTGGTTCAGGTAGTGTAGCAATTTCGTATAATACCCTACTTCCTAAATTCATGTACGTGTATGAATTTGAGTTAAGTTCATTTGCGATTTTCATCATTTTGTTAGCTGTATCGTGATGCATGTTAATTGATCGCAACCACTTACCAAACTCGCCATGTGCTAAGTCATTCTCTTTTACGTGTTTCAATCTTCGACCAATCTCGAAAATAGATTGACCAGCAATGTTTTGATAGCTTTTGATTTCTGTTTCAATTGTGGTTAGGTCGTTGCTAAGTTGTAATTCGTTCATGTTGACCTCCTTTTATCTGCCCTAACGTTTCATTCAATTAGCTACCGTCACAAACCGTTACATCAGCTCATTCACTAAATTAGTGCGTTACCTTACACGCTAAAATACCTTATGAACTGTATGTAATTTTGAACATATGCCACTGTCCATATTTGGACTGTGAAACTCACGGCTCAAATCTGAGCCGTGAGATCATACATCATAAATATGTTTTGGCTATAAGCTGCGTAGCTAAATTGACTACGCGCATCTATAAGTTAGATAACCGATATTTCGGTTTTCTAAAGTACCGTTTTAGTAGTTCGGATATTAGAGAACTCACATTTGAGGTTTCTAGCTATGTATTCAGAGAAGCCAGATTTGGCTTTTCAGAATTTAGAGAACAGGTATTGTTGTTTTCTGATTTACCATTGTTATATGCGAATAATAAATTGAATACGGCCAACATTTCGGCTGTATTAACCAGCTCAATTTTGAGCTGGTTGAATAATTAACACGCTCACATTTGAGCATATTAAATATGTATAGCTATTCAGTTCTATTACTGAGCTCACATTTGGGCTGGGTGATAAACTAATATCCTCAAATTTGGGGATATTAACAGAAACGGCTAATAGGTCCACTTATGGACACATTTAACCAATCCACATTTGGGCTGGTTAAACCACTTCCCTATTTTAAGGTACTGGTTTACAAGCATACTTTTAAGTCCGTTTGTAACTTAATGAAATATAAAGTTTTGACAAGTTGTATTTATCTTTATACATAGCCTATAAGCGTTGCTAAACGTCTGATTATAGCGTCACGTTTACGCAATATACTTGTTTTACTTATGCCGAAGTAATCTGCTATATCTTGCCACTCATAACAGCCAATCGGACACTCCCAATACCTAAAACGAATAATTTCTTTGCTTTCGTTGTCCGCTTCATCTATGAGTTGATCTACACCATTAACAATATTACACAATCTCTCATATTTATTTTTCATAACTACGCTGTTTGTTTCGTTGTTGGTATCATTTAGCAATTCAAAGTGAGTAAACTTCATTTCTTTGCGATACTGCTCTATACGTTCTATATAGTCCTCTAATTTCTTAATATCGTGTCTTTCAATCGTTAGCAAAGTAATACCCCTCTATATTTCAAGTTTTTTAAAGTTGTTTTAGAACCTAGTACTAATTATAGATTATATATAACTCATGAGCTTACTAATAAACAATTAAATGTACGCTTTTTACATATTCGAAGCGGATATATCGCTCATATATGTATATATGCTCAATAGAGAAGCCTAGAAGCGATTGAATAGCTTAAATGATGTTTTATTACCTAATTATATTAAAACGTCTTAAATAGGCTTAAAATTAATTGCTCAACCTTATTAAAACCTTATCATTTTTAAAAGTCGCCAACCTACCTAAAATCTTACTATTGTTGTGTGTTCAAAGCGTTGATATAAAACCATTTTACAAATTTAAAAAGTTCGCTTACCTTTGTAAAAACTTGGTATTCTTATTTTGCTCTACCTTCCCTAAACCTTCCTAATTTTTCTTACATACCTTGCACAAACCTTGCACATTTTATTTTTGCTCTACCTTTGGGAAAACTTGGGGTTTTTGAGTTATGAAAAACGCTTCAAATCAACACTTATATTATTTCGATACGTTGGTTATAAAAACGGACTACCTCCCCCTTACCTATCCCTTTTTTATGGCGTTCAAAAAGTCCATTTATGGCTGCCGAAAATGACAAATAAGAATTTGTCTATCACAATAAAATATTAAGGGTGCGACAATTTAGGTACCCCCTTACTTATTCCAATAACCTAACAAAACTTAACATTTGATTTAAAGGGGGCTGAATAATAGTGACACCTTATATAATCTTAAAAAGTCATAACTTGTTAGCATTCACATAGTAGTTAGTCATTTTTGACTATGTACTTATGTGGTTATTAATGAAGTTGATCCCCCTTATATATTTAAAGCCCTCAACATTCTTCATCATTTAAGTAAGTTATTGTAAGTTTTAAACATAGTATGTGGGATTGTATAACAAACATTAATCTTTCTAGTATGTAGTAATTTGTAGTAGCTTAATCAATGCTAAATGTTACATAGCTAAAATAACTTTGAAACTATACTACATCTGCATTTAAGCCAAATTAAACACCCTCCGAAAATTTGCATAAATTGGCATTAATAAAATGTACACGGTCAAAAATGATCGCATAATTTTAAACTGTTAGACATTAACGACTAATAGCTCAAGCTAATCGAAAATGATTAACTTAAATATTTTTAAACTTTTTATGAGGAATAGTTTTGCTTAGTCAAAAAAGTCAAACCAAATAAGCTGCTACTTATTATTAAGTAACAGCTTTTTCATACTAGGATTTGCTAGGTTATCTCTCAAAATCTTTCCTACATTTTCCAATATTCTTATATAAAAAATACCCAACATTTCCCAACATTTTGGGAAACTATTATCGCATATATAAATTAAATGCTAGCATTTTTTAGAATAGCCCCCTCACGCATGAAAAAAGAATAAATTTGGAGAGTAGATACCCCTCGCCGTTCTCCAATAACACTTTTACTCTTTAAATGTTTAGAGTGGGGAGGTATTAACTGGCTTCATTTACAATCTTATCTAGCAAACCGTTATACATTTGTCTAATGCGTTCTCCCGAAAGATTAAATACCTTTCCTACTTCGTTAAAAGACTTACCCTGACATAATAAGTAAAATACAAAGTATTCTTTATCCGTTCCCAATTTGTCTACAATTTGCTCTAGTTCATTAAAAAAGATTTGATTGTCGATATTATCATTTACTTCTACCGCTTCGACATCATCATTAATTTCAAAGAAGTTATCTATATCTAGCTCACTCTCTTTTACATCAATCGTAGTCGTGTTATGACATTCTTTTATAAACCGCTTAACTGTTTCTCTATCATATTTCATACTTTAGCACCCTCTTAATATGAATAAGTTGCTTTATATAAATCAGATCTTAATCGATTAATTAGTTCATTATTTACTACTACACCATTAGAACGAATGTAATACATTATTTCTTTTTGCTCACTTGATGTATATCCTTTAACCACTTCTTTAAATAGTGCTAGTTTCTTACTTGATCTTTTAATATATGCGTTTAGCTTAGCCTTTTCTTCTAGAATATGTATAACTAGCTTCTCAAGTGGATAAGAAACAGATACGAAACCAAACTCATTAGAAGATGAATGAGAGATATTTAAGTAGTACATTGCTTCAATTTGCAATCTAATACCCTTAATTTTTGTATTTATGAACTGCGGACTAAATTCAGTTAATAGTGCATATTCTGTTATCTTTGCTTCACGGTAATATAAACAATGTTTCACTCGTTTAATATTCATTCATACACTCCTATTCATTATCGTTTAATACATCTAAGTAACGCTGTTTAACTGAACGTACCCCAATATAGCCCGCTTCATCTTTCGTTGCTGGTACGCCTAAATAACTCATTTTAAGCGTATTCAACGTATTTCTTTCACTTATCAATCGTTTGTATTCCACTTCATCAGAATAAGGGTATAATACCTCTCTTTTTAGTTTCTCGAAGTCTTTTGATATATGTTGCTTTTCTAATTCAGTGAAGCGGTTATTAATCAAACTTTGATATAGATATATCTCATATATTTTCGTGTTAGACGGTACTAATTGTTTAATAAGCGTTATTGCTTCGCTATTAGTTATAAGTGATAACCTAGCTTGTAAATCCTGTCGCTTAATAATTTCAACATGTGGATCATCTATATTATTCTCTAATGCTTCACTTTGCATGGTGCATAATTGATTATTGATACTTTGCAACTTACAAACTGCAAACGCCTTAAACTTATTCTCTAACTTCTATATTTTAGGTAATTGCTCATTGTCTATATCCTCAATACTATATCTTTGTTTAACCATATCTCTCGTTCGATTAAGAAACGCTTCTAACTCATTGATAATTGCTTGATAGTTACTATCTTCAAACAGTACACTCCATGCGTCAGCAATAGCTTGATTGCTTTCTTTAGTAATTGTCATAGTGTCTTACCCCCTGTTTCATTAATAGATTGAAAAAACCACATTTCAATTAATAAAATTTCCTCTAATTCATCAAATTGCTTTTAAGCACGTTTACAGGCTCATTTAAAGCATTTAACTGTTTTTAATGTTATTTATCGTATCCAATTATCTTTGCTCGAAATGATAGCTTAAAATAGCAAATAAACATGTTTTAAATTCAAAATAAAGTCACGGACAAAAAAGTCCGCAACTCTTATCTATGCTTTGAAGTCTTTAAGTCTATAATCTGCACCGTGCATTTTAATTACTTTTGTATTTTTCATTAATCGACTAAATATCTTCGCCATATCTTTTGTAGTAGCTAATTCTGACGCTTTATTATTAGTTGTAATAATGTTGTGCTTTCCAGTTCTTAGATTGGCTACGGTAAACATCTTACTAATACCGTATTGCGTGAGTGATGTTCCGTAGTCATCTATTACAAGTAAATCAACTTCTTTAATCAATTTATCAAGTTCTTTTTCTGTGATATTCGATTGCTTATTATATGTGTCTCGATAAGCTGTAACTAATTCTGATACATCTATAAATAAAGCTGTAAAACCCTTTTTCTTAACTTCTCTTACAACTGACATTGCTAAATGACTTTTTCCAATACCAAAACTCCCCTCAAGTAATAATGATCTAGGATTATCTAGGTTAAAGTTTGCTGTATATCTTTGAATAATTTGTTTTGCTTCTAAAAGATTATTATTTGTGGGCTTATAATTATCAAATTTGGCATTTAGCAAATCATCATTAGTCATTGACTGGTTAAATACATTTTCAATACTTAATCGCTTTTGTTTAGCTTTATAGTTGTGTGTACTTTCTTTAGCTTTATCAATCATGTAACAGTCACAACCTATACGCTCCTCTTGTCCATTATCAAATTTATAGTAATCGTATCTATTGCCACATTTTTCACATTTTAAATCGAGTTGTTTATCTACAATTCCGCTTCTTAATTTAGTGTTTAAATTAATTTCTGTAATATTTTTCATAATTAAGCCCCCTAGAACAAATCTCGATATTGTGAGTTATCAAACGTTTCTTCTTGTGTCATTATTTCCTTACGCTTATTATTCAGAAAGTTATTCTCACTTTTATTTTGGGTGCTTAAAACTTCTCTTTGTTTTCTACGCGCTTCTATATCCTCAACTGTCTTGATATTATCTTGATACCAATTCTTTAAGATACTATTCACATACGCCCACTTATAAACGTTATTGTTAATCGCTTCTTTTAATGCTTCGATAACTATATCGTCATTACCGTTGAAATCTTCTCTCCATGCTTCTATCTTTTCTACAATTGTAGAATTAAGACGACCAAATCCATTATTTTCATAAAAAGTAAAAACATTATCCGCTTCATGTATTGTTTGATTTTTATTTTCGTTAGTATTTAACTCTTTTTCCATTGCTGCAAATACTTCATCAGTTTTATTATGTTTCTTATTGTTAGGTGTCACTTTAGCTAGTGCTTTCTCTTTAGTATCTACATCATCAGCTATCCAGTTTTTAATTACTGCTATAAAGTAGTTAAGCCCTTTATTATTATCCTTACAGTAGTTAGTAGCCACCTTTACTACATCAAGCGTATTATCTTTAATATCTTGTAAGAGATTGCTTACTTCTTTTTGTTTATTAGTGTTTTGCATTTCAACAAAATTATTCAAAAGAAAGTCGTAAGCTGTTGTTGTGTCGTCACTACTACTACTGTTATTCTTCTCTTTGTTATTCTTAATATTGTTTTTCTTAATACTGTTATTCTTAGTACCTACATTTTGTCCGTGTACATTTTGTCCGTGTACGTTTTGTACGCGTACGAATTGACCGTGTACGAATTGACCGTGTACGAAATGATGATTGATTGTGTAAATAGTTTTACTAAAACCATTATCGGTGCGTTCTCTATGTTTACTAATCACTTGTTTATCAAGTAATTCTTTTCTATGTTTGTAAAATCGTTTCTCGCTAATGTTTAATTCGTGACATATTAAACTGATACTAGGAAAAGCTGTATCTTTGCCACCTGCATAAGATGATAAGTAACTGTATATAGCTTTAGCCTCGATACTTAATTTAGGTTCTTTCATGACTTGCTTATAAATTGTTCCATATCCGCCTGTAACATCAATTAATCTATCACTCATAGTTACCACCCTCACTTTCATATAACACTGGTGCTATCTGTCTTTGTAATACGTTATCTATATACTTATATGTGATCTTTAAGTAACCTAGTTTTCTTAAATGGTTAATTCTGTTTAATATCGTTAATTTATTATGACCGTACAAGCTAGCGAAATACTCATCGCTAGCAGTACAATAACCATATTCATTACTAAATGATGTTATTTCTGCAAAAATTACCCTTTCGCTATCAGTAATGCGATTGTCATATCTTACGTTAGCGGGTAAAATAGAGAAGTAACTAGGTTGTTTTCTTAATTGTTTTATATTGCTCATAATGTTATCCTTTCATGTAGATTTTTTAGTTTACCTAACTATTTAATCGGCGTTACTTTCGCTTTGGTCGGTGGGAAGTGACGCTTTTTTTACGTTTTCGAGTGTTGTATCCAAACGTTCTAGGTAAGTGCCTAACAAATCAATATGTTGTGTAATGTAGCAACGATGTTCATGATAACTATGACCATGCATTTTTATTTCTTCAGTAGTTAATAAGTGATTAGGTTCATGGTTAAAGTATCTATTCTCAAACCACCCAAAAGTATCTTTTAAACCCTCTATTTTCTCTTTGATGATTTCTATATCTTCGATTAAAATTTTAGTTTCTAAATTCATTTTATATCCTCCTAATCGCCTCATTTTGAAGCGGTTTATATTATTATGATGTTTCTATCTGCTTTTCCTTAATGGCTCTCTAAACGTCTTATATGCGTTTATTAGCCATCTGTTCTTTTCTAATCTCGTACTTGATTAATGTAATAATTGAAGCTAGTCCATAGAATGCTAGTGAATAGTGAAATTCACTATACATACATATAAATATGGTTATTACACTTATATAAATAAGTTCGTTTATAAATCTAAGCATTTTCAACGCCTCCCCTTTATTTATCTACACCTGCATTATATTTGTCGTAAATACTTTCACTGACCTTAATATCTAAATTAAAGCGATTTTTAGCCTCTGTTAGTGTTACTACATCATCAAGTATGGTTTGTCTTACCTCTAACATTGGCGGCGTCATATCGCCTTTCTTAATGGCCTTTTTAAAGCCGTATAACGTTGAAGTTGTTTTATTAGCTATCATATTGGCTTTAATGTAATTGACTGGATTATCATTCTTGTGAGCCTCTTTAACAATGTTCATTGCTTCTTTTTGCTTTTCTTTGTCTAACATTCTAAAGGCTTGATAACCTTCTAGGCCTGTTGCTCTACGTAACTCAACAAGTAAGTCACATATCCAATCTTGAAACTCTTCCGCTTCGGCTTTATTAGAACGCATGACTAATCTGTATATGCCTTTTTCATTGATAACCGACATATTTTGTTCTCCTCCAAGGGTACGCACTTTGTGTGTATCCTTTACATGAGTAGGCAATACTCTTATTGCTGAATAACTATCTCTAAAACCTAATATCGTGGCTACGTCACTCGCTATTGCCCAATGCTCCCCGTCTTTATCTATAAAACGTATTTCATTACCTTTGAAAATTTGCTTAATCATATAGCACCTCCAGTTATTTGACTGATACTACTTAACATCTCTCGCTTGCGGGCAAGATTTCTTTAATATTTTTGATTTTCTAAAAATCTTTCTATTTCTTGACGATCATAGTAATAGCTTCGCCCCTGTTTACGTTTAGTAAGTCCTAAACGTTCCCACTCTGTAACATCACTATGTGTACATCTGTATAACTTCCTTACTTCTGTTTGTGTAAGCCACCGCTTCTGTTGTTGCTCTATCTTTTGCTGTGCTATTTGCTCGGCCAATTTCAAAATGCCGTTTGCTAGCTCGATTGAAGCGGCTTCGCTTAATATTGGTGTAGTCATTTTTCAACCTCCTTATAAAATCTCAAATTGAGATATAAGTAATTAAATAAAAAAAGTATCTATATTTATATTTATTTCATTACAAATAGCGATTATTTCATAATCATGAAATGGATAAAATCCTTCTTCCTTTAATTTGTATTGCCTTCTATCTACACCTATAACATTAGCCATATAAGAAAGACTATACTCTCTTTTCAGTCTTTCTTCTTTCAACGTTTTTTTAGGTTTTAACATTTCTTTTTTTATTTTTTTCTTTTTAGTGATCATATTAATATCCTCCTAACTAACCTTATCATCTCATAACGAGATAAAAATATCAACTATTAAAATCACAAATTGTGATATTTTTATTTCATACTATCTTGAATTATGCTACTCTTATTTAAGAGGTGTATCTTATGAGTAAGAATAAAAAAAATCAATTAGGTTTTATCATAAAAAAAATTCGTAAATCAAAAAATATGACACAAGAAGAATTAAGTAAAGAGGCTGGTTTTAGTCAAAATACAATTTCAAATCACGAAAATGGGAGAAGATCAATCGGAGAAAATGAAGTACAAAGATACGCAGAGGCTTTAGGTGTCACTACAAAATATATCTACAATCAGTTAGATGATATAAATAGTAAGTCATATACTGAAATTAAGGTTCACTTTGGTAACTTAGTTAAAGAAGTTATAGAATCAAAAAATATTGACATTGATGATCTAATGAAATTTTCTGGAATTTCTAAACCTCAACTTCAAAGCATATTAAACGGTTACTCTGGAGAAATATATGCAAATAAAATATTGGCTCTTTGTGAATACTTAAATATCAATCCTTTATATTCCTATACTAATGAAAACCTTACTGAAAACACTTTTGAAGATTACCAAAAAGCTAGAGATATGGAAAATGAAATTGAGGTTAATTTTGCAAAGCTTCCATTTAGAAGTAAAGAAGCCGTTTATAACTATTTTATGTTTGAATTAAACAAATTAAAAGATGAAGAATAAAACTTCGCTTCTCTTACGAGTTTATACATACTATTACCGCACTGATGAGTAACCATTCTCAAAGGTGTGTTCAATCCAATCAAACGCATGCGGGCAAGTAGAAAGGATTGATTTAAAATGATTAAGAAATATAAAAAGAAAGACGGGACAACTGCTTATATGTTTGTAGCATATTTAGGCATTGACCCTATCACTCGTAAGCAGAAGCGGACAACAAGACGAGGCTTCAAGACTGAAAGAGAAGCAAAAATTGCAGAGGCAAAGTTACAAACGGAAATACAAAACAACGGCTTTTTAAATACAGAGATTACTACATTTAATCAAGTATATGAATTGTGGTTGCAGCAATATAGAAATACAGTGAAAGAAAGTACATATCAACAAGTATTAACGGCGTTTAAATGTATGATACTTGTACACTTTGGCAATATGCCTATTAAAGAAATAACTGTACCTTACTGTCAAAAAGTTGTGAATGAGTGGTATAACACTTATTCAGAAACGAAAAAGGGGCGTATATATGCGTCTAATGTATTTGATTATGCGATTAGTTTAAAGATAGTCAATGATAATCCTATGAAGCATGTTAAACCACCACGTAAAAAGGATAGCGAGAAGTCGGAAACAATGAAGTATTATACAAGCGAAGAATTACAGCAATTTCTCAAGCTTGTGAAAGATAATCCATTAAAACACGCTATGTTTCGTACACTAGCGTTTACTGGTATGCGCAGAGGCGAACTTATGGCTTTAACATGGCAAGATATTGACTTTAATAATCAAACTATAAACATCAACAAGACGCTTACAAACGGGATAGGCTATAAAGATAAGATTGATACACCAAAGACAAAATCATCAAAGAGAGTAATCAGCCTAGATAATAAAACGATAGAGGTATTAAAAACGTGGCGTACTCAACAACGTATTATGTCGCTTAAACATGGACATAACACATCACATAAGCAGCAAGAGGTATTCACAAACGTAGAAACAAATAAGCGGCTAAACAGAGTATATGCTAACGAAACGCTTAACCTTATATGTAAGCAAAATGATTTTAAGCGTATAACCGTTCATGGCTTTAGACATACACATTGTTCACTACTATTTGAAGCGGGCTTATCCGTTCAAGAAGTACAAGATCGTTTAGGCCATTCTGATATAAACACAACTATGAGTATCTACGCGCATGTGACAGAAAAACAACGCGAGAAAGTGGCCGAAAAGTTCGCTAATTATATCAGTTTTTAGCAATAACGTATTCAAAACGTATTCAATTTAGTTCATCAAGAGTTGTAAACCGCTTCATATCAATGTTTACAGCTCTTTTTTTACTCAAACCAACAATCCCCATCGTGTAATTGTATGGTTTCATCAATATACCTTCCATTGTTTTACTCCATGTAAATCCGAAAACGTTGGCACATAAGTGATTAAAATAAATATACTTGAGAACAAGATGATTGGAATTGCTGCAATAAATCCATCACGGATTGCTCTTAAATAAATATTACGCGATATCTTTTCGAAGAACGGCTTCCCTTTTTCAATCCATTCAATTAACTTATTCATAGGTGTCAACTTCCTCTTCTATATAATTCTATTAAATGCTTCATTAAGTCTTTTAATAATAATGTTGTCATTAAATGGTCTTGACCATGCATCATTGTTACACTGTATGCAATATCATCACCTTGTGCTTCTTTTGCCAATAAGCTTGTTTGCGCTTTATGTGCGTTCGCAATACATTCATTTGCTTCTTCAGTAAGTTGTTCTGCTTTATCTAACTCACCATCTTTAGCAGCAGTTAATGCTTCTAATAATTTAGAACGTGCATCTCCTGCATAAGCTACAATTTCAAATCCAAGTAATTGAACTTCTTCTCTATTCATAACAGAGTCCTCCTCTTATAATTTATCTAGACTGCCAAGAAGTAGCAGTAGTTGTAAGCACTTTGTTTAATTCATCGATATTTTTAAAGCCTTCTTGGTGTAACCAATCATGTGCAGCTTCTTCACCTTGCTCAATATAAACTTTTACTGCACCAGACCATGTTGCACGGCCACAAAGTACACCGTTAAATTTAGCGCCAGCATCATGAGCAAATTTTAAAGTTTCTTGGAATAATTTTGCTGTTACACCAGCACTTAAGTAGATGTATGGTAAATGTGTTGCAGCATCTTGATCACGGAAGTGTTGTGCCGCTTCTTCTTTACTGTAAACAACTTCACCATCTGTAAAGCCTTCTACAAAATTCATGTTAACTGGTACTTCTACTTTAAGTACGTCAACATTAAATCTTTCTTTAGAGAATAATTTCATCGCTTCGTTTACTTTATGAGGTTTTACTTTCGCAAATTCAGCGCTTTTATTATCAGGAATATTATCATCGTATGTTAAAACTTCTAAGAAGAAAGGAATATCTTCTGCTACACATTCAGAACCAATTCTTTCAATGTACGCTTGTTTTTGAACATTGATTTCTTCAGCATCATCAACGTCGTAATAAAGTAAGAATTTAACCGCATTTGCGCCTTGTTCTTTTAAGCGTTTAGCAGACCACTCAACTAAACAGTCAGGTAAACGTCCTTTTGTATTTACGTCATAGCCTGTTTTTTCATAGGCAAGTAATAAACCACAATCTTTATTACGTGCCTCAGAAGCAGGTAAACCATATTCAGGATCTAATAAAATTGATGAAGCATATTGAGTTAGTTCTTCAGAAACTAATACTTTTAACTTTTCAATTTGTTCTACAGTTGGCTCTTCTGTTTGATGTTCAGCCATCATTCTTTTTAATGCACCACGTTGGTCGAATGCTAATGCTGAAATAATGCCATCCTTATTACTTAATTGATTTATTGATGCTACTTTTTGTTGTGATCTTGTCATGTTTTACACCTCTATAACTTCAATTTTTTGGAAAATTTCGTCAAATTTATTTACATTAATATGACCAGTTTGGCTCTCCATTGCATTAAGCATGCCAAACGTATTAGCTTTTCTTAGTAAATCCTTATCAGAATCGTGATGAACTAATCCTGATGTGATACCCGCTACAGTCGAGTCTCCAGAACCCACAGGATTAACTACTTCAATACTAGGAATATTCACTTTGTAATATGTCTCATTATGTTTAGCGAACGCACCATCGCCACCTAATGAAACGATAATCCATTCTATTCCTTCAAAAATAGGTTGATTAACCGCTTCTTTTAAACTTTCAATTTCTAGTGTTACTTTCGTTTGAAGTAATTGAGAAAGTTCGTCGATATTAGGTTTAATAACAGTCGGTTTTGTTTCACTTAATAAGACATCCATGAGCGATTGCCCAGAACTATCTAACACTGTTGGAATGTGTTTATCATTCGCTAATTGAATAACCTTTGCATAATAGTCTGTGTTTAATCCTTTTGGTAAACTACCTGACATAGCAATGGCTTGAACGTCTTTGAACAACTTGTTTAAATGAATTTCAAAGTTGTGTGCTTCATCTTCTGAAATTGTTGGACCTTGTTCCAAGATTTCAGTTTGTTGTCCTTCATGTAGTACGGCTATACAGTTTCTTGTTTCACCTTCAATTTTGAAGAATGAATGTTGAATATTAGTGTTATTTAGCTGTTGCTCGATAAATTCACCTAATTTTCCACCTAAGAAACCACTAGCTACCACATCTTCGCCAAACTCTGCTAGCACACGTGTAACGTTTAAACCTTTACCGCCGGCAGTTTTACTCGTATTGGTTACTCTGTTAACCGTATCTAGTTTGAGATTATCTAACTGATAAGAAATATCTATAGACGGATTTAAAGTTAATGTTAGAATCATTGTTGAGCCACCCTTAGTCGTGATATTCACCTTTGTCCCATTTTTCTAAGAATTCATCAAAGAAATGTGGATCTGCTTGTTTATCATTGTGTGCTTCTAAATGTTCGATTTTAGCGATTAACTTTTTATTTTCTTCAGATGGTTTGTATTCAGCTTTAATAAATGCGTCAACAATATCGAAGAGTAATAACTTACCGATAGTTGCTCCGCCAAAGCTAACCACATTCGCATTTAATTCTTCTTTAGAATATAACGCTGAAGTCATATCTCTTACTAAAGCAGTTCTAACACCAGGTACTTTATTAGCAGCGTTACTAATACCTACGCCTGTACCACAAATACAAACACCTAAGTCTGCTTCACCACTAGTAACTGTTTCGCCTACTTTTTTACCAAAAATAGGATAATGTGTACGTGTGAAGTCGTAAGTTCCTACGTCTATTACTTCATATCCTTCTTCTTTTAAATGTTTAGAAAGTTCCATTTTTACGTCAGTAACAATATGGTCACAACCAATTGCAATTTTCATTATTTATTCCTCCAATTAACACATTTTATTTAACATATCTACGCGAACTTGGTGGCGTCCACCATCGTAATGACCATTCACAAATTCTTTTGTTACATTTTTAGCTAATGTGTCTCCTACGATTTCTGAACCCATAGTAATCATACGTGCATTATTATGACCACGTGTCATGTATGCTGAGCGTTCGTCTGAAACTTCAGCAGCAATCATACCTTTTACTTTTGTAGCAACCATGAAACTACCAGCACCATATGCATCAATAGCGATGCCTAAGTTTTCATCATTTTTTGTACTTCATTAACGACAGCTAAAGTTGAATCAACAAAATCTAATTCTTTACCTTCAGTTACGTCTAGTACATCGTGATTACTTTCTTTTAAAAAGGCTTTAACAACATCTTTGAGTCGTTTGCCAGCTTCATCTGAACCAATAATAATTGTCATAGTCATTCTCCTTTTTAGTTGGACGATTTTCACATATATTTCTTTTATATGGAAAAGCGCTTTCAAATCTTTACGCTTAAATTATAAACATAAACAAACAAATAATCAACATCAAATGTTTGAAAGTTGTTTGATAATTAGTTGTTTTAAACAAAATAATAAGATATTATGTTTAATTAAACTTTTATAAACTAAAAAAATCTCGAAATTGTTTATTTTCAAACAATCTCGAGATTCATCTATTATTTAATATATTACTTCTGTATGTAATTTTAATTTCTGCATATTCTCTTCTTCATTATTGTCGATAATAACCGCAGTTAAATCGTCTAACTTACATAGTTGGGTAAAGTCTTCTTTTCCAATTTTCGAATCATCTATTAATAAGTAAGTTTCAACAGAGCGTTCTAATGCAAGTTGTTGGGTATACGCTTCATCAATCGTTGAAGTTAACACATCAGCTTCTTTAACTCCGTTACAGCTAAAGAACATCTTACTAAAATGTTTCGTTTTAAGTAATGCATTCGCCATTTCCCCGACAAATGATTCTGTGAGTTCTCTCATTTCTCCACCTAATAGATATACTTTAAAGTCTAGTGATCTTTTCTCAAATAATATCTTAAATACTGGGAAACAGTTGGTAATAATCGTTAGCGATTTGTAGGCTATGAGTTCTGCTAAACATTCAATTGTTGTACCTGGTCCCAGAAAGAGAGTATCTCCTTCTTCGATTAGATTCACTGCTTTACGAGCAACAAGTCGTTTTTCTTCGATGTTATGGGTGTGTTTTTCTTGATGTGATTTCTCTTTAAATTGAAATACTGAGTTACTTCTAGCTCCCCCATGTATCTTAGTGAGTAAACCTTTTTCTTCTAACTCCGCTAAATCACGTCGCACTGTCATATCGGACACATTTAATTCTTCAACGATTTGATTCGTCCTTACCGTGCCTTTTTGGTTTACAAGTTTGATAATTTCATCCAAACGATCATATTTATTCACTTCAATTGTCACTCCCTCATCTATAATCATTAATTTATTTGTTGAAAATGTCTTCGAAACTTTAATATCTCAGTTCCTAAATTTTTACGCACATTTCAATTTTATACTATTAAACGACTGAACTCTAATAATTTATTAAAATATCAGTATAAAGCAAGCCTGAATTGCTTATATTTAATATGAAAATCTAGTAAAAATGCTTAAATATATGTTGTAATGGAAATATACGTATAACATAGATACAATTGATTAAATTATAGATTTAAATCGTTCTGACGAGGTGTTAATTTTGGAAAATAAAATTGAACAATTAAAAGAAATTGTAGACAAATCAAATCGCATTGTCTTCTTTACAGGAGCTGGCGTTTCTGTGGCAAGTGGTATTCCGGATTTCCGTTCTATGGGAGGACTATTTGATGAAATCTCTAAAGATGGTTATTCCCCAGAATATTTATTAAGTATTGATCATTTGAATGATGACAAAGAAAGTTTTATTGATTTCTATCATAAACGTTTACTTGTAGCAGATAAAAAACCAAATGTTGTACATGAATGGATTGCTGCATTAGAAAAAGAAGGCAAGTCATTAGGCGTCATTACTCAAAATATTGATGGCTTACATGAAGATGCAGGCAGTGAGAATGTTGATGAAATTCATGGTACGCTCAATCGTTTCTATTGTATTAGCTGTAACGAGCAGTATTCTAAATCATATGTGATGAGACATGAGTTAAGATATTGCGAAAAATGTGGTGACGTCATTCGACCTGATATTGTCTTATATGGAGAAATGTTAGACCAACCTACCGTGTTTAGAGCGCTCGATAAAATTCAAAAAGCAGACACAGTGATTGTCTTAGGATCATCACTAGTAGTACAACCTGCAGCCGGTTTCATCTCAAACTTTACAGGCGATAACTTAGTTATCATTAATCGAGACAACACTCCTTACGATAGAGATGCTAGCTTAGTCATTAATGACGACATGACAGATGTAGTTCAAGAAGTCTTTAAAAATAAATAAAGATTAATAGCTAGTGGTGATGAAGCCACTAGCTATTTTTGTGTAATAAAAAAACACTTCCTGGAAAATTCCAAGAAGTGCTGTAAACGTATGTTTAGTTGAACACAAATTGCTGATGCAATCTGCAAAACTTCATCTGTAAGCGAATAAATTCGCAACAGTGGCATATTAACGTTTTGAGAATTGTGGTGAACGACGTGCTTTTTTAAGACCTGGTTTTTTACGTTCTTTCATACGTGGGTCACGAGTTAATAGACCTGCGCGTTTTAAAGAACCTCTGTATTCAGGATCAGCTTCTAATAATGCACGAGCGATACCATGACGGATAGCTTGAGCTTGTCCAGTGAAACCGCCACCGTGTACATTTACTAATACATCGTAGTTACCTTTAGTTTCTGTAACATCGAATGGTTGGTTTAAGTCTAAGATTAATGATTCAAATGGTAAGTAGTCACGTACGTCACGTTCGTTAACAGTGATATTACCTTCGCCTGGTACTAAACGTACACGTGCTACTGAGTTTTTACGACGGCCTGTGCCTCTATATTCAACTTGTGCCAATGTAATTTCCTCCTTCTAATTAACCACGTAACTCGTAGTTTTCTGGTTGTTGTGCAGCGTGTGGATGTTCAGCGCCACCGTATACAAATAATTTTTTACCTTGTTTTTCACCTAAACGTGAGCTTGGTAACATTCCTTTGATAGAAGTTTCAAGTAAACGTTCTGGGTTATTACGTTTTAATTCACCAGCAGTTACTGATTTGATACCGCCTGGGTGATTTGAGTGACGATAGTAAATTTTATCTGATTCTTTTTTACCAGTTAATTCGATTTTTGAAGCGTTGATGATGATTACATAGTCACCAGTGTCAACGTGTGGTGTATAAGTTACTTTATTTTTACCGCGTAAGATAGATGCTACTTCTGATGATAAACGACCTAATGTTTGGCCTTCAGCATCAATAACATACCATTTGCGCTCAATGTTTGATTCATTTGCCATAAATGTTTGACGCATAATAATTGTCCTCCTAAAAATAAATGCTTCGTCTTAGATTGTAGATGTTCATTGCAGTCGAACCTACAAATGAAATCTACAATCCGGTATTTCTGTTACGATTTCAAAGCGTAAATGTTCATTTATTTTATTCCTGTATAATCTGCTTATATATCTTGTAACATAATAAGTTTCCGGGGCTTATCATGGGGTGATATAAAACAATACCGTTAACTATGTTATATTTTATCAAGGGTTTTGTCAATGCAAATCAGTCATTTTGTAATGATTTTTTACGATGAATTTTTATATCGCTTCCAAAGTCTTGAACTAAAGCCTCTGGGTCTAAATAAATCTTTTCTAAATAAAGTCCTTCTGCCGGTGCTGTAAAGGGAACATTGTCTCGATTTTTCTCTACTAGAAGTTGTTGTACTTCCTCTGGTTGACGCTTCCCTTTTCCAACTTCAATTAAAAATGCCACGAGTACACGAACCATGTTATATAAAAATCCAGATCCTGTGACTATATAATCAAAGCCTTTTGCCGTTTTAATAATCTCACTTTGATACAATGTACGTTCCTTACTTTCGACTTCTGTTTTCTGAGAACAGAATCCAGTAAAATCATGTGTGCCAATAAAGTATTGCGCTGCTTGGTTCATTCGATTTAAATCTAAATCTTCCTTAATAAATGTCTTTAAGCCACTTTCAAAAGGATTGCGATGTTCAGATTGATAAACTTTGTAACGGTATCTTTTACCTACGCAATCATAGCGACAATGAAAATCATCGCTAACTTCTTGCACATCGTTGACATAGATGTCATCAGGTAACGCACTATTCATTGCATACTTCCATTGCTTAGGGGCAATGTTCAAGTCAGTATCAAAGTGAAAGTATTGTTCATACGCATGTACACCTCGATCAGTACGACTTGATGGATGAATACGTACATGTCGTCGATGCATACGCTTCAGAATTTTCTCAAATTGTTGTTGTACGGTACGCCCTTGTTGTTGAATTTGAAAACCAAGGAATTGATTACCTTGATATGAAATATTAACTAGTATACGCACTCTATTACACTCCAATATATTTTAGTACAAATAGCACAATAGCTATAGGTATGATGCTTAATAAGCACATTGTGTCATTTAAACGCCATTCTAGCTTTCTATAACTCGTTCTTTGAGTATCTGCATCATAACCTCTAACTTCCATCGCAATTGCTAATTCCTCTGCTCTCTGAAAAGCAGAAATAAACAATGGAATCATAAGTGGCACAAATGCTTTAATACGGGTCATTAAACTTCCAGAACTAATTTCAGAACCACGTGACTTTTGAGCCAAGATAATTTTATCTAGTTCATCCATTAATGTTGGGATAAATCTTAACGCGATTGACATAATCATACTTAATTGATGGACAGGAACTTTAACCCATTTAAGTGGGGTCATAAGTTTCTCAAATGCATCAGTTAAGTCTATAGGGCTTGTTGAGAGCGTCATAATTGTAGCTATCATTACTATCGTGATTAATCTTAATGAAATAAAGATACCTTCTAATATACCAACACTATCTATTTTAATAAAACCGAATTCTACTAATCTCGTTCCGCCATGCGTGAAAAATATATGCATTAAAAAGGTAAAAATTAAAAAGATAAAGATTGGCGTTAATCCTTTAATTAAAAACCAAAATTTAATTTTGGCTAGCATCATGAATGACAGAATAAGTAATAGAATCCAACCGAATGTTGCAAATGAATGAGCAAAGAATATAAGAATAATAAATAAAAACACAAATATCACTTTGCCACGAGGGTCTAAATTGTGTATGACTGAATCATTAGGTAAATAACGACCAATAATGAGTTTATTCTTCATGATGTTGCCACTCCCGATACATGCTTACAAATTCCTCTTCAGTTAATGCTATATCTTTTAACTTAGTATGATATTTATTTTCAAAATCACGTTGTAATTGAACAATGTCTGGTAAAGTAATGTGCCATTCTTCTAATTGGCTGGCCTGTTTAAATAATTGTTTAGGAGAAACTTGTTCTAAAACTCTTCCTTCTTTCATAACAATAATTTCTTCAGCATAATTAGCGACATCGTTCATATCATGTGACACTAAGATAATGGTTTTATGATGTTCTTTTTGAATTTTTTTAAATAATTTCATTACTTGTTGACGGCTTTTTGGATCTAGACCTGCAGTTGGTTCATCTAAAATGATAACATCTGGATCCATTGCAAGTATTGAGACAATAGCTATTTTACGCATTTGACCACCAGACATTTGAAACGGTGACAATGACATAATGTTCTTAGAGAAACCTAGTTCTAAAAATAAGTCTAATGCTCGCGCTTTTACTTTCTCAACATCCATACCAAAGTTCTTAGGCCCAAATTCAATTTCTCTTTCAATATTATCTTCGAATAATTGAGACTCTGGAAACTGAAATACTAAGCCAACATTTTGGCGCATAGCACGTATATACTTATCTTTAGTTTTAGCTACAATAGTTATATTGTCATGCTCAATACTACCTTGTGTAGGTTTTAATAACCCATTCAGATGTTGTATTAACGTAGACTTCCCACTACCAGTCTGTCCAACAATCGCATAATACTTCCCCTGTTCTAACGTAAGGTCGATATGTTTTAAAGCTTCATATTCGTAAGGCGTGCCTTTTTGATAGGTATAAGAAACATCTTTAAAAGTAATAGTCATAGTTTATCTACCAACCTTTCATAGGTAGTATACTGGTCATCAAAACCTAAGAGTTGGTTCATCTTCATAGAGAAAGGTAAGTCTAACCCTATATTGTTCAAACTATCAATATCTTTAAAAATCGTTTCAGGTTTACCTTCTTTAAAGACTTTCCCTTGGTTCATCACTACGATATGGTCGCCTTCCATAGCTTCGGTTAAGTCATGCGTGATAGAAATAATCGTAACATCTTTATATTTTTTCACTTTACGTATTAATTCAAGCAACGATTGTTTAGCTTGAGGGTCAAGCATCGATGTCGCTTCATCTAAGATAATTACAGAAGGACTTAGTGCTAAGACACCTGCAATCGCTACACGCTGTTTCTGACCACCTGAGAGCGACTGTGGTTCATATTCAGCATAATCAGTCATTCCTACGTCTTTTAATGACTGAGCTACAATTTCCTGCATTTCTTCATGCGGGACTAAATGGTTTTCTAGACCAAATGCCACATCATATTTGACGATCGAACCCACGAACTGATTCTCAGGGTTTTGAAAAACAATACCTATATGATTACGAATTGTTTTAAGGTTGTCTGGCGTAATTAACGTGCTGTTAAAGAATATTTGCCCTTTAGTAGCATCCTCAATTCCAACGATGAGTTTCGCAATGGTAGATTTGCCTGAACCATTATGACCAACAATAGAGGTCCATTGATTTTTAGGTATTTTAAAAGAAACATCTTCAAGCGTGAAGGCTGCATCTCCTTGGTACTGAAAATCAATATTCTGTAATTCTATAATAGTTGAATGATTAGCCTCCACGATGTTCCCTCCTAAAATAATTTACTTATATATTTTACATGATAATTAACATTCTGTATATCTATGTTAAAGCATTGCGCTTCAAACGATCACTCTGTACATATACATAGGGACATAATATGAAGCGTTTATATAAAATGAGGCGTAGAGAGTATTCGCATTGAATCTTCTCTACGCCTATGGTTTAGGATTTGTATCCTAGAATTTATAATACGCTTTAAAGTAAGTCGCTAAACGCGTAACTTACTTTAAAACTAAAAAAGCGCGCACCCCATCATATTTTAGTTGAGTTCACGCTTTTTGATAATATTTAATTGATGGGGCACTCTGAGCTAGACAATATCTGTATGTGGCAAACATTATCGTTGCACTCATTTGCTTTAGATATAAGTAGTAAGTGTATTTATAAGTTGAATTAATCTACTAATTCGATGATAACTGATTCAGCACCGTCTCCACGACGAGGACCTACTTTAAGAATACGAGTGTAACCACCTTGACGTTCTGTATAACGTTCAGCAATTTCACCGAATAATTTTTGAAGTGCAGTTTGTGTAGTTTCGTCTTCATTTAAAATTTCAACGTTACGTAATGTTTTAGCAGCATTACGGCGAGAAGCTAAATCTCCTTTTTTACCTAAAGTGATTAATTTCTCAACAACACTACGAACTTCTTTCGCACGAGCTTCTGTAGTTTCAATACGTTCACTAACGATAAGTGAAGTAGCTAAGTCACGTAACATAGCTTTACGTTGATCAGAAGTACGACCTAATTTTCTGTAACCCATGAGTTGACCTCCTTTAACTTATTAATCTTCTTTTCTTAAACCTAATCCTAAATCTTCTAATTTATATTTAACTTCTTCAAGAGATTTACGACCTAAATTACGCACTTTCATCATATCAGCTTCAGATTTATCAGCTAATTCTTGAACAGAATTGATTCCTGCGCGTTTTAAACAGTTGTATGAACGTACTGATAAGTCTAATTCTTCAATAGACATTTCAAGTACTTTTTCTTTTTGGTCTTCTTCTTTTTCAATCATGATTTCAGCATTTTGTGCTTCATCAGTAAGACCTACGAAAATATTTAAATGTTCAGTTATAATCTTAGCAGCTAATGATACAGACTCTTGTGGAGTAATTGAACCATTAGTCCAAACATCTAAAGTTAATTTATCAAAATCACTACTTTGACCTACACGTGTATTTTCAACTGTATAGTTGACACGTTCTACAGGTGAATATAATGAATCAACAGGAATTACACCAATTGGTAAATCACTAGTATTATTTTGTTCTGCTAGTGCGTAACCTCTACCCTTATTAGCAACTAGACGAATTTTTAAATGTCCACCTTTAGACACTGTTGCGATTTTAAGTTCTGGATTTAGAACTTCAACATCACTATCATGAGTAATGTCACTTGCAGTTACTTCGCCTTCATCTCGAACATCGATTTCTAATATTTTATCTTCTTCAGAATAGATCTTAAGCGCTAATTTTTTGATGTTCATAATAATTGTAGAAACATCTTCAACAACGTTATCTATAGCTGAGAATTCGTGTAAAACACCTTCGATTTCAATGTACTTAACGGCTGCACCTGGTAATGAAGATAGTAGGATACGACGTAAGGAGTTTCCTAGTGTAGTACCGTAGCCACGCTCAAGTGGTTCAACAACGAACTTACCGAATTTAGCATCTTCACTAATTTCAATTGTCTCAATTCTAGGTTTTTCAATTTCTATCATTTGCAAAAATCCTCCTTAATTACGTCGACTTAATTTTAAACTGTTTCGCTCAGTGGCCTGTAACAATAACAAACTTAAAAAATTAGACGCGACGACGTTTTGGTGGACGACAACCGTTATGTGGTACTGGAGTAACGTCTCTGATTGCAGTTACTTCTAAACCAGCTGATTGTAAAGCACGAATAGCTGATTCACGACCAGGTCCAGGTCCTTTAACTGTTACTTCTACAGTTTTTAATCCATGTTCCATTGCTGTTTTTGAAGCAGTTTCAGAAGCCATTTGCGCTGCGAATGGTGTTGATTTTTTAGAACCTTTAAAACCTAATGCACCTGCTGATGACCAAGATAAAGCATTACCAAATTCATCAGTGATAGTTACGATTGTATTGTTGAATGTTGAACGGATGTGAGCTACACCATTTTCAATATTCTTTTTAACTCTACGTTTACGAGATACTTGTTTACGAGCCATTTATATTTTGCCTCCTTTACCTATTATTTTTTCTTGTTAGCTACAGTTTTAACTGGGCCTTTACGAGTACGTGCGTTATTTTTAGTTTTTTGACCGCGAACTGGTAAGCCACGACGGTGACGGATACCACGGTATGATGAAATTTCCATTAAACGTTTGATGTTTAAGTTTTGTTCACGACGTAAGTCACCTTCAACTTTGTAACTGTCTACAACTTCACGGATACGACCTAATTCGTCATCTGTTAAATCTTTTACACGAGTATCAGCTGCAATGTTAGCTTCTTCAACGATTTTCTTAGCTGTTGAAGTACCGATACCGTATACGTATGTTAATGAAATAACAACGCGTTTTTCACGTGGAATATCTACTCCTGCAATACGTGCCATATATATTTACACCTCTCTTTTATTATCCTTGTCTTTGTTTGTGCTTAGGATTGTCACAAATTACCATTACTTTACCTTTACGTTTAATGACTTTACATTTTTCGCAAATTGGTTTAACTGATGGTCTTACTTTCATTTTTATACCTCCCTATATTATGGAGTGACGATTATTTATAACGATAAGTAATTCTACCGCGTGATAAATCATACGGAGACATTTCTACAGTTACTTTGTCGCCAGGTAGAATTCGAATGTAGTTCATTCTAATCTTACCACTTACGTGAGCTAAAATTTCATGACCATTTTCTAATTCTACTTTAAACATAGCATTTGGTAAAGTATCTAATACTGTACCTTCTAATTCAATTACATCTTGTTTCGCCATTGATTAACTTCCCCCTTTTTACAATAGTAAGGTAATCGTCAATAGACAACTTCAACGATACGAATCTAATATAGTGACTAGTTATTATAAGTTTAACAAAATGCGGGAATTATTTATCGTCATTCGGCACTCAGAAAACTAATTCTTGCCAGAGAAACCTAGTTAAAATTCACTTCTTCATAGACCGTATAAAGTTGATCTATTTTAAATGATTTAAGATATCAATGACATCTTTGGTTACTTCGTCAATATCTTTTGCGCCATCAATGTTATTCAATACGCCTTTATTATCGTAATACTCTAATATAGGCTTAGATTGTTTAACATTTACACTTAAACGGTTAGATACTGTTTCTGGATTATCATCTTCACGTTGATAAAGTTTTCCACCATCGATATCACAAATACCATCAACCTTTGGAGGATTAAATACAAGATGATAAGTCGTACCACATTTTTCACAAATACGACGACCTGTAAGACGATTCATTAATTCTTCCTCAGGAACTTCAATGTTGATAACAGCATCAATGCTTCTGCCAAGCTCAGACATAATTTCATTTAATGCCTCAGCTTGATCGATAGTTCTAGGGAAACCGTCTAATAAGAATCCTTTTTTTGCATCGTCTTCAGAAATTCTTTCTTTAACGATACCTACAGTAACTTCATCAGGGACTAATTCTCCACGATCCATGTAAGATTTAGCTTCTTTTCCTAAATCTGTTTCATCTTTAATCGCTTTTCTGAACATGTCACCAGTAGATATATGTGGTATTGGGAATTTCTTAACAATTTCACTCGCTTGAGTTCCTTTACCTGCGCCAGGTAAACCCATTAAAATGATATTCATAAATTGCCCTCCTACAAATTATCTACCACCAAAGCCTTTATATTCTTTCTGACTCACTTGAGCTTCAAGTGATTTCATAGTTTCGATTGCTACACCTATTACGATTAATAAGCTCGTACCACCAATCTGAATTGATTGAGGTAAACTCATAAACTTAGTAGCCAATATAGGTAATATAGCAATAACGGCTAAGAAAATAGAGCCTACAAAAGTTAAGCGATAAAGTACTTTAGTAATATATTTTTTTGTTTGATCTCCAGGTCTGATACCTGGTACATAACTACCTTGTTTCTTCAAGTTATCTGCCATTTTTTCAGGGTTAACTTGAACAAAGGCATAGAAATATGTGAATGCAATAATTAGAATTACATAAACTATCATGCCGTAAGTGTTTGAAGGGTTAGCATATTCAGAAATTGTTTGCGCCCAATCAGCTTTCGGGAAGAACAATGTTAATGTTCTTGGCAATAAGAAGAATGCCATCGCAAAGATTACTGGAATAACCCCTGCTGAGTTTACTTTTAAAGGTAGATAAGTTGCTTGTGAACCTAATCTTTGGGCAGATTGTTTCTTCGCATATTGAATAGGAATCTTACGTTTAGCTTCAAGTACATAGATAGCACCAACAGTAAGTAAAATTAAACCTACTATTAAGCCTATAACTTTAAGCCATGCTAACGTTGTATCATCATTACCAACGAACGCTTGTTGTACAAACTGTCCGATAGATGATGGTAACGTAGATAAGATACCTGCAAAGATAATGATAGAAATACCATTACCTACACCAAATTGAGTGATTTGGTCACCAAGCCAAATTAGAAATGCTGTTCCAGCTGTTAAAACAACGGCTATCAATAAATAACTCATGATAGATTGATTAACAATCAATTTACCACCTAGATAATTATTGAATTGAAAAGCCATACCAATTGACTGTATAAAAGCCAAAATGATAGCGAAATAACGTGTTACATTGCTAAGTTTTCTTTTACCTACTTCACCTTGTTTCGCCCATTCTGAGAATTTCGGAACAATATCCATCTGTAATAATTGCATTACGATAGATGCGGTGATGTAAGGCATAATGCCCATTGCAAATATAGAAAAGTTCTTTAAGGCTCCGCCACCAAACGTATTAAGAAGAGCAGCGACACCTTGATCAGAACTTTGTTGTTCAAAAGGCTCTGGGTTTACACCAGGAGCCGGAATATAAGTCCCTATTTTGAATATTACTAACATTGCTAAAGTAAAGAAAATCTTGTTACGAACTTCTTTAGTTTTAAAGAAGCTCACAAGCGTTTGAAACATTAGATCACCTCGTGTGCTCCACCTTTAGCATCAATTGCTTCTACTGCTGAAGCTGAGAATTTATGAGCTTTCACTGTCAATTTTTTATCAAGTGAACCGTTACCTAGTACTTTAATACCAGATTTTTCATTCTTAACTACACCAGTTTCAACTAATAAAGCTGGAGTTACTTCAGTACCATCTTCAAATTTATTAAGTTGGTCTAAGTTAACAATAGCATATTCTTTACGGTTGATGTTAGTGAAACCTCGTTTTGGTAAACGACGGAATAAAGGTAATTGTCCACCTTCAAAACCTGGTCTTACGCCACCACCTGAACGTGCTTTTTGACCTTTTTGACCACGGCCACTAGTTTTACCGTTACCAGTACCAGCGCCACGACCAACACGGTTACGTACTTTACGTGAACCTTCAGCTGCTTTTAACTCATGTAATTTCATTTTATAGGCACCTCCTTAATTATTTTTCTTCAACTGTTAATAAATGTTTAACTTTGTTGATTTGCCCACGGATTGCAGGGTTATCTTCAACAACTACTGAACTATTAGTCTTTTTAAGACCTAAAGCTTCAACAGTTTTACGTTGTGTTTCAGGACGACCAATAACACTACGAGTGAGGGTAATTTGTAATTTAGCCATTATTTATTTTCCCTCCTTAATTATATAATTCTTCTACTGATTTGCCACGTAATTTAGCAACTTCTTCAGCGTTTTTAAGGTTTTGTAAACCATTTAGTGTAGCACGTACCATGTTAATAGGTGTGTTTGAACCTAATGATTTACTTAAGATATCAGTGATACCTGCTAATTCTAATACGGCACGTACTGGGCCACCAGCGATAACTCCTGTACCAGGTGCAGCTGGTTTCATGAATACGCTACCTGAACCATAACGACCAGTGATAATGTGTGGAGTAGTTCCTTCAACACGTGGAACGACTACTAAATCTTTTTTAGCTGCTTCAACAGCTTTTTTGATAGCTTCTGGTACCTCTTGAGCTTTACCAGTACCGAAACCTACACGACCATTTTTGTCTCCAACTACTACTAATGCAGTGAAACGGAAACGACGTCCACCTTTAACAACTTTCGCAACACGATTGATTGTAACAACGCGTTCTTCAAATTCTTTCGTTTCTTCTTCTCTACGAGCCATGTATTTGTCCCTCCTTTAAATTAAAATTCTAATCCGCTTTCTCTAGCAGCTTCTGCTAATGCTTTAACACGACCATGATATAAGTAACCGCCACGATCAAATACGATTTCTTTAATACCTTTGTCAGTAGCTTTTTTAGCAATTGTTTCGCCAACTTTAGTAGATAAATCAACTTTTGTAGTAGATTCGCTAGCGATATCTTTATCTTTAGATGATGCTTGAACTAAAGTTTCGCCTTTAACATCATCGATGATTTGAGCATAAATATGTTTGTTTGAACGATAAACATTTAAACGTGGTTTTTCAGCTGTACCTGATAATTTAGTACGCACACGAGCATGTCTTTTCAAACGCACTTTGTTTTTATCAATTTTACTGATCATTTTATTACTCCTTTCTTAAGAGAGTTATCTATTATTTACCAGTTTTACCTTCTTTACGGCGAACGTATTCACCTTGGTAACGGATACCTTTTCCTTTATAAGGTTCTGGAGGTCTTACTGAACGGATGTTTGAAGCAATAGCTCCAACTTGTTCTTTAGAAACGCCAGATACTCTTACAGTTGTGTTTTTCTCTACTGCGAAAGTAATGCCATCTTCAGCTTTAATTTCAACAGGATGAGAATAACCAACGTTTAATACTAAGTCATTACCTTGCATTTGAGCACGGTAACCTACACCTACAAGTTCAAGAGTTTTTTCGAAACCTTGAGAAACACCTTGTACCATATTATTTAATAAAGCACGAGTTGTACCATGAACTGTTCTATCATCTTTAGAATCAGTAGGTCTAACAACTTCAATTGTGTTTTCTTCTTGTTTGAAAGTCATTCTTTCATTAAAAGTTCTAGTTAATTCACCTTTAGGACCTTTTACAGTAGCTGTTTGACCATCAAAAGTTACTGTAACGTCGCTAGGGATGTCAATAATTTTCTTACCAACACGACTCATGTTATGGCACCTCCTTATTTATTATTACCAAACGTATGCGATAATTTCTCCGCCAACGTTACGTTTTCTAGCTTCTTTGTCAGTGATAACACCTTCAGAAGTTGAAACTAATGCAATACCTAAACCATTTAATACTTTAGGTACTTCGTTTGCTTTAGCATAAACACGTAAACCTGGTTTAGAGATACGTTTTAATCCTGTGATAACACGTTCATTGTTTTGACCATATTTTAAGAATAAACGAATAACACCTTGTTTATCGTCTTCAACGAATTCTACGTTTTTAATGAAACCTTCATTTTTTAAGATTTCAGCAATTTGTTTTTTAATGTTAGACGCAGGTAATTCTAACTTTTCGTGACGCACCATGTTTGCGTTTCTTACACGAGTAAGCATATCTGCGATTGGATCTGTCATTGTCATTGATTGTTGCCTCCTTTCAGACTCTTATATATTACCAGCTAGCTTTACGTACGCCAGGAATTTGGCCTTTGTAAGCTAATTCACGGAAACAAATACGGCATAATTTAAATTTACGATATACAGAATGTGGACGACCACAACGTTCACAACGAGTATATTCACGTACTGCATATTTTTGTTTTTTCTGTTGCTTAGCAACCATAGAAGTTTTAGCCACTTAATTAGCCTCCTTTTAGAGATTATTTACGAAATGGCATACCGAAGTTTGTTAACAATTCACGAGCTTCCTCGTCAGTGTTAGCAGTTGTTACGATAACAATATCCATTCCTCTTACTTTACTTACTTTATCATAATCGATTTCTGGGAAAATTAATTGTTCTTTGATTCCTAGAGTATAGTTACCGCGACCATCAAATGCTTTTTTAGAAACACCTTGGAAGTCACGTACACGAGGTAATGAAACTGCGATTAATTTGTCTAAGAATTCATACATTCTTTCTCCGCGAAGTGTAACTTTCGCACCGATTGGCATACCTTCACGTAAACGGAATGTTGCAACTGATTTTTTAGCTTTTGTTACTAATGGTTTTTGACCAGTGATAAGTTCTAATTCTTCTACAGCATTATCTAATACTTTAGAGTTTTGAACTGCGTCACCTACACCCATATTCACAACGATTTTTTCGATTTTTGGAACTTCCATTACAGAACTATAGTTGAATTTTTTCACTAAGTTTTCAGTAACTTCAGTATTGTATCTTTCTTTTAAACGGTTCAAAGTGGATCCTCCTTTCGACTAATTATTAATTATTAGATTTAATTTCTTCGCCAGATTTTTTAGCGATACGAACTTTTTTGCCGTCTACAAATTTGTATCCAACACGTGTAGGTTCATTTGTTTTAGGGTCTAATAATTGTACGTTAGAAACATGGATTGCTGCCTCTGTTTCTAAGATTCCACCTTCAGGATTTAATTGAGTTGGTTTTTGGTGTTTTTTAATAACGTTAACACCTTCCACAACGACACGGTCTTTTTTAGGTTCAGTAGCAACTACTTTACCTTCTTTACCTTTGTCTTTACCTGCGATAACTTTTACGTTGTCACCTTTTTTGATATGCATGTGGGCACCTCCTTAAATGATATGGTTTTTATAAATTATAGTACTTCTGGTGCTAATGATACGATTTTCATGAAGTTACCATCACGTAATTCACGAGCAACAGGACCAAAGATACGAGTACCACGTGGGCCTTTGTCATCACGAATAATGACACATGCATTTTCATCAAATTTGATATAAGAACCATCATTACGGCGAACGCCTGATTTAGTTCTAACAACAACAGCTTTGACTACATCGCCTTTTTTAACAACGCCACCTGGTGTTGCATTTTTAACAGTACATACAATGATGTCACCAATGTTCGCTGTTTTGCGTCCAGATCCACCTAATACTTTAATTGTAAGAACTTCACGAGCACCAGAGTTGTCCGCTACTTTTAAACGAGTTTCTTGTTGGATCATTAGTTAAACCTCCCTTATCTCTAATCTTGTATTAAATAATAACTGACTCTTCAACAATTTCTACTAAACGAAAACGTTTTGTTGCTGATAAAGGACGAGTTTCTTGAATTTTAACTGTGTCTCCTAATTTAGCTGAATTGTTTTCATCATGAGTTTTGTATTTTTTAGAGTATTTTACACGTTTACCGTATAATTTGTGTGTTTTGTAAGTTTCAACTAATACAGTAATAGTTTTGTCCATTTTATCTGAAACAACTTTACCTACATAAACTTTACGATCGTTTCTTTCACTCACTTTTGTAACCTCCTCTTTCAAATGGATTATTGATTAGCTTTGCTTTGTTCGATTTCTCTTTCACGAGCAACAGTTTTTAGACGTGCAATCGTTTTTCTAACTGTACGAATACGTGCAGTTTCCTCTAATTGACCTGTAGCTAACTGAAAGCGTAGGTTAAAAAGCTCTTCTTTTGAAGATTTGATTTGTTCTTCGATTTCTGAAGTGGTTAAGTCTCTAATTTCCTTAGCTTTCATTTGTTTCACCACCCAATTCTTCACGTTTTACAAACTTAGTTTTTACTGGAAGTTTGTGACTTGCTAAACGCAATGCTTCACGAGCTACTTCTTCAGATACACCAGCAACTTCGAATAAAATTCTACCTGGTTTCACAACTGCGATCCAGCCTTCAACGGCACCTTTACCAGCACCCATACGTACTTCTAAAGGTTTTTTAGTGTATGGTGTATGAGGGAAGATTTTAATCCAAACTTTCCCGCCACGTTTCATGTAACGTGTCATAGCAATACGAGCAGATTCGATTTGACGAGATGTGATCCAAGAAGTTGTTGTAGCTTGTAATCCATACTCACCAAATGTTACATAGTTACCGCCTTTAGAACGACCAGTTGTTTTAGGACGATGTTGACGACGATATTTAACACGTTTTGGTAGTAACATTCTTATTTTCCTCCTTCACTAGTATTCTTAGTAGGAAGAACTTCACCACGATAGATCCATACTTTAACACCTAATTTACCATAAGTAGTGTCAGCTTCAGCATGTGCATAGTCGATGTCTGCACGTAAAGTATGAAGTGGAACAGTTCCTTCTGAATATTGTTCAGCACGAGCGATGTCAGCTCCGCCTAAACGTCCTGATACTTGAGTTTTAATACCTTTAGCACCAAGTTTCATAGCTCTTGTAATAGCTTGTTTTTGTACACGACGGAATGAAGCACGGTTTTCTAATTGACGTGCAATATTCTCAGCAACTAAACGAGCGTCAATATCAACTTTTTTGATTTCCACAACATTGATGTGTACTTTTTTATCAGTTAAGTTGTTTAATTTGTTACGAAGTTTTTCAATTTCTGATCCGCCTTTACCAATTACCATACCTGGTTTACCAGTGTGAATAGCAATATTAATACGGTTCGCAGCACGTTCAATATCAACGTGAGAAACTGATGCTTCTTTTAATTCGTTATCAATAAATTTACGGATTCTTAAATCTTCGTGTAATAGAGAAGCGAAATCTTTTTCAGCATACCATTTAGCTTCCCAATCACGGATAATTCCGACACGAAGTCCGATTGGATTAATTTTTTGACCCACAGTATTCCCTCCTTAAGTAATTATTAAGCTTCTTTAGCTTCTTCTTTACCGTCACTTACGACGATTGTAATGTGGCTTGTACGTTTGTTAATTGCACTTGCACGGCCTTGTGCACGTGGACGGAAACGTTTTAAAGTTGGTCCTTCATTTGCATATGCTTCTTTAACAACTAATTCATCAGTGTTCATGTCATAGTTATGTTCAGCATTTGCTAAAGCGGACATTAATACTTTTTCAATTACTGGTGATGAAGCTTTGTTAGTTAATTTTAAAATAGCAATAGCTTCTCCAGCATTTTTACCTCTAATTAAGTCAAGAACTAATCTTACTTTACGAGGTGCGATTCTGATTGTTCTAGCAACCGCTTTTGCTTCCATTAGGATTTCCTCCTCTACTTCTATTTATTATCTTCTAGTTTTTTTATCGTCAGCAGCATGTCCTTTAAATGTACGAGTTGGAGCAAATTCACCTAATTTGTGACCTACCATATCCTCAGTTACATAAACAGGTACATGTTTACGACCATCGTATACTGCGAAAGTATGACCGATGAAGTTTGGGAAAATTGTAGAACGACGTGACCATGTTTTGATTACTTGTTTCTTTTCACTTCCGTCTTGAGCTTCTACTTTTTTCATTAAATGATCATCGACGAAAGGTCCTTTTTTAATACTACGAGCCATTTGGGCGCCTCCCTTCTTATTATGTGCGTGCAGCTTTTACGCCGCACACCCAAATAAGTTATTATTATTTTTTCTTACGTCCACGAACGATAAGTTTATCTGATGATTTTTTACCGCGACGTGTTTTCTTACCAAGAGTTGGTTTACCCCATGGAGACATTGGAGAAGGTCTACCGATTGGAGCACGTCCTTCACCACCACCGTGTGGGTGATCGTTAGGGTTCATTACAGAACCACGAACTGTTGGACGGATACCTTTCCATCTAGAACGTCCGGCTTTACCAACGTTAACTAATTCATGTTGTAAGTTACCTACTTGACCGATTGTAGCACGGCAAGTTGATAAGATCATACGAACTTCACCAGAACGTAATCTGATTAATACGTATTTACCTTCTTTACCAAGTACTTGTGAACTTGCACCCGCTGAACGAGCTAATTGCCCACCTTTACCAGGTTTTAATTCGATATTGTGAATTACAGTACCAACTGGAATGTTTTGTAATGGTAATGCATTACCAACTTTGATATCTGCATCAGCACCACTTTCAACTGTTTGGCCTACTTGTAATCCTTTTGGTGCGATAATGTAGCGTTTTTCACCGTCTGCATATACTAATAATGCAATGTTTGCTGAACGGTTTGGATCATATTGAATTGAATCAACTTTAGCAGTGATTCCATCTTTATTACGTTTGAAATCGATAACACGGTATTGACGTTTATGTCCTCCACCATGGTGACGAACAGTCAATTTACCTTGGTTGTTACGACCCGCTTTTTTCGGTAGCGGTTGTAATAATGACTTTTCAGGCGTTGTTTTCGTAATTTCTGCGAAATCCAAAGTAGTCATATTACGACGACCATTTGTAATTGGCTTATACTTTTTAAGAGCCATTGTCGCTTACCTCCTTAATGGTAATTTATTATATTTTATTTTTTAGTTGAATAAGTCGATTGAACCTTCTTTAAGTTTAACAATCGCTTTTCTTCTTTTGTTTGTATAGCCTTGGTAACGGCCCATACGTTTTTTCTTAGGTTTGTAGTTGATGATGTTAACATTTTCAACTTTAACGTCAAAAATTTCTTCAACCGCAATTTTAACTTGTGTTTTGTTAGCACGAGTATCTACGTCAAAAGTGTATTTGTCTTCAGCCATAGCTTCAGAAGATTTTTCAGTGATTACGGGGCGCTTAAGAACATCTCTTGCTTCCATTATCCGAGCACCTCCTCAACTTTTTTCGCAGCTGATTCAGTAATAATAACACTGTCAGCGCTAGTGATATCTAACACGTTTAAGCCTTGAGCAGTACTTACTTGTACACCAGGAATGTTACGTGCTGATAATTCAACATTTACATCTTCGTTTTCAGTAACTACTAATACTTTTTTAGGTTGTTCAAGTGTAGTTAATACGTTTTTGAATTCTTTTGTTTTTGGAGCATCAAAACCAAAAGCATCAACAACTGTAAAACTATTTTCTTGAACTTTGAAAGATAATGCAGAACGTAATGCTAAACGACGCATTTTCTTAGGCATTTTATATGCATAGCTTCTTGGTGTTGGTCCGAATACGATACCACCACCACGCCATTGTGGAGCACGGATAGTACCTTGACGCGCACGTCCTGTACCTTTTTGTCTCCATGGTTTACGTCCGCCACCACGTACAGCTGAACGATTTTTAACTGCGTGAGTTCCTTGGCGTAATGAAGCACGTTGTAAATTGATTGCTTCAAAAAGAACACTGTTATTTGGTTCAATAGCGAATACTGAATCGCTTAATTCAACAGAACCTGATTTAGATCCGTCTACTTTTAATACATCATAATTAGCCATTATGCTTTTTCCTCCTTTCGCTACTTATTATTTATTACCTTTTTTAATTGAAGTTTGGATTTCTACGAAACCTTTTTTAGGTCCAGGTACATTACCTTTTACTAAAATAACATTGTTATCTGTATCAACTTGAACTACTTCTAAGTTTTGAACAGTAACTGTGTTACCACCCATACGTCCAGGCATTTTTTGGCCTTTAAATACTCTAGAAGCATCTGAAGCCATACCTACTGAACCTGGTGCTCTATGGAAATGAGAACCGTGGGCCATTGGTCCGCGTGCTTGGCCATGACGTTTAATTGCACCTTGGAAACCTTTACCTTTTGAAGTTCCTGTTACATCAATGATGTCTCCAGCTTCAAAAGTATCTACTGAGACTTCTTGACCTACTTCGTATTCATCAACGTTAACGTTTCTGAATTCACGAATGAAGCGCTTAGGTGTTGCGCCAGCCTTTTTAGCGTGACCTTCTGCTGGTTTGTTAGCATATTTATTTGATTTAGCATCTTTTTTATATGCTTTTTTATCATCAAAACCTACTTGGATAGCGTTATAGCCATCAACTTCTTCAGTTTTCTTTTGTAATACTACGTTTCGACTTGCTTCTACTACTGTAACTGGGATTAATTCACCGTTTTCTCCGAATACTTGTGTCATCCCAATTTTTCTTCCTAAGATTCCTTTGGTCATCGAAAGTCCACCTCCTAAAATTTTCTATTATAATTTAATTTCGATGTCTACACCAGATGGTAAGTTTAAGCCCATTAAAGCATCAACTGTTTTTGGTGTTGGGTTAACAATGTCGATTAAACGTTTATGTGTACGTTGTTCGAATTGTTCACGTGAATCTTTGTACTTATGAACCGCACGGATAATTGTATAAACTGATTTTTCAGTTGGTAACGGAATTGGTCCAGAAACATCTGCACCAGAACGTTTAGCAGTTTCAACAATTTTCTCTGCTGATTGATCAATTACACGGTGATCATAAGCTTTTAATCTGATTCTGATTTTTTGTTTTGCCATAATTTTCCCTCCTTATTCGTCTACATTTAAGTGATAGACTTCTCCACGAAAACTATCTTACACAGCGCCATGGCAAAGCGGCCGGGTGTGTCAGTAACCTTTCGCTTCATCGCTTTCTTCAAGTCCAACATTAGATATGTTACATGAAAAACATTGATAAATCAAGGTTTTTCTTTAACTTTTTCTGTTCTTGTCTAACACATACTTTAGTATTGTACTGGAAATGTTTTGGTACTTCAACCATTTTAGGTAAATTTTTTCCCTTTTTTCTTTTTTCTATTATAATAGAGATATGTCTTAACAGTAATTTACACGATTATTATCTATTTAATAGTAGTTAATATATGGATAGGTTACTTTGTACAATTGATTAATATAAGATTAACTTCTTATTTTAATGAAGTTATCGGAGGCGAATATATTTTGAAAAAAAGCATTAAATTAACATTAGCAATTATGAGTTTCTTTTTATTAGCTACAGAATTTTTCTACGGCATCCCATTTTTAGGTGGTAGCGTCGTCTTAAGTTTTGCGTGGCAACCATTACTATTAAATGCGCTACTCTATTTAATAGTAGGAATTATTTTACTCGTTGATAGTCAAAATACGATTAAACCTATGGCTGTTATTCCGTTAATAGGTGTGATTGGTTCATTTATTGCGTTTATTCCTGTAGTTGGGATGTTTACGCATTGGGTACTATTCTTCTTGATGGTATTCTTCGTATTTATTGTCTTAAGTGCCCCAACCTATCTTCCTAATAGAGATGCTAAAGTCATTTACACACAATATAAAGATGAAGATCATCATCGACGCTAATCATTGCTAAATATATACAAATAATAAAAGAACTGCGTATTCTAAATTCACGAATACGCAGTTCTTTTTATGTTTAGCCGTGTACAAAAACAAAGTACAAGATAAATAAAATCATTAGGAAATACATAATAGGATGTACTTCTTTATGTTTTTTTGTAATTAACATTGTAATTGGATAGAAAATAAAACCACATGCGATACCTGTAGCAATCGAATATGATAAAGGCATCATAATAATTGTAATAAATGAAGGTACGGCTACTTCGAATTTTTTCCAATCAATTTCAGCAAAGTTAGCTGCCATTAATATACCTACTACTACTAACGCTGGTGTAGTAACGGTGCTTGTAACTATTTCAATAAGTGGACTAAAGAATAACGCAAGTAAGAAACAGAGCCCTGTGACTATACTAGCAAATCCTGTACGTGCCCCAACCGCTACACCTGACGTCGATTCTATGTATGAAGTAGTAGTTGTCGTACCAAATACAGCACCTACAATTGTTGCAAGAGAATCTGCAAATAATGCTCTACCCGCTCTAGGTAATTTATTATCTTTCATCATACCCGCTTGAGTAGCTACTGCTACTAGAGTTCCTGCCGTATCAAAAAAGTCGATAAAGAAGAATGTTAAAATAACAATTAAAAATTGTATTGTAAATAATTGAGCTGGATCTTTAAATGCTTCAAATGCTGCGCCAAACGTTGGCGTGATGCTAGGAATTTTTCCTACGATACCTGATGGCGTATGAATTAGACCAGTAATCATACCTACAATAGCAGTAATAATCATACCGATGAAGATTGAACCTGGTACTTTTCGTGCATATAGAATGATTGTAATAACAATACCAAATATTGCTAACAGTACTGGTCCGTCAGTTAAATGACCTAGTGTAACTAAAGTTGAATCATTCTTAACGATAATTCCGGCACTTTGTAGTCCTACGAATGTAATGAACAAACCTATACCTGCTGATACAGCCATCTTCATTTGATAAGGAATCGCATTAATAATGGTTTCCCTTAATCCGGTGGCGGTTAATATCGCGAAGAATATTCCTGAGAATAGCACACCTGTTAAGCCAATTTGCCAAGGAATGCCCATGGTTAACACTACAGTAAATGCGAAGAATGCATTTAATCCCATTCCCGGTGCTAAAGCAATAGGATATTTAGCGATAAGTCCCATGAATAAAGAGCCTACAAATGCTGCTAAAGCTGTCGCTACAAATATAGCACCTTGATCCATTTTCATATCGCCTGAAACACCTTTAACGCCTGCTAAACTTAAAACTTGTGGGTTAACAGCTAAAATATAAGCCATTGATAGAAAAGTAGTGATACCACCGATAATCTCTTTCTTATAGTTTGTACCATACTTATCGAATTGAAAGTATTTTTTCACGGCTTTAAACTCCTTTGTTTGAAATACTTTAATATTTTAATATTACTTATTAAAAAATACAATAGTAAAAACGAACTTTTCTACAAATATATGGAATTTAGTTCGATTTTGACTAAAGTTTTAAATTTTTAAGTGCATCTTTGAACGGATTATTATCAAGCGTTTCTTCCTTTTTCATATATTTATTCATTTCTTTTTTAGAAATCTTGCCACTAGATTTATTTTTAAATCTTTTATCCATTTGTTCTTGAGTCTCAGTATGACCACATGTGCAACGATACACTGCGTCCTTACCTCTACCGAACAATGTCATTTTCTTCTTACAATTTGGACAACGTGCATTAGTCTTACGCTGTACATTCTTCTTAGTTTTACATGCTGGATCTTGGCATACTAACATCTGTCCATTTTTAGTTTTAACTTTAATCATAAATTTGCCACATGTCGGACATTCAGTAGTCGTTAGATTATCATGTTTATACTTTTGTTCACTATTCTTGATATTATTAACAATCGTTGTTGTAAATTCTTTCATTTCATTAATAAAACGTTGTTGATTGTATTTACCTTTTTCAATAAGCAGTAATTTTTCTTCCCATTCTGCCGTCAATAACGGAGATGTTAACTCTTGAGGAGCTAAATCTAATATTTGCTTACCTTTAGTTGTCACTTTAATTTTACCATCTCGAGACTCTATTGCATTGATGTTAAATAGCTTTTCGATTATATCAGCTCTTGTAGCTACCGTTCCTATGCCGCCTGTTTGTTTTAATGTATTCGCATATTTCTTATCTTTTAATGAAATATAATTTTGTGGATTCTCCATCGCTTTGAGTAACGAGCCTTCATTAAAGTATTCTGGTGGCGTAGTTTCATGTTCGTTCACTTTAATATTTTGAAGCGTATAGGTTTCTCCTTTTTCAAAATGAGACCCTACTACCGCTTCATCTTTTTTAGACTTCAATGCCTTAAATCCTAAACGACGTGTAATCTTTTCATTTAATACAAAGGTATGTTTCCCGACATTTAAATCGACTTTAATAGCATCAAACTCATGTGGCTGCATTAATGTTTCTAAAAATCTTTCAGCTACCATTTGATAGATTTTCAATTCTCTATTACTTAAATTTTGGATGTCGGGGCGTACTTCGGTAGGAATAATGGCATGGTGATCAGAAACTTTATTATTATTGAAAATGCGCATCTTAGGCGAATATGATTGACCTATTAATGGACGCACGTGTTCTTTATATTCGGTAGCTAACAACGCTTGTAATCGTTCTTTAATTGTATCTACCATATCATCTGTTAAATAATTAGAATCTGTTCGTGGATACGTTAAAATCTTGTGACGTTCGTATAAGGTTTGAATAGTATTTAATGTTTCTTTTGGCCCCATTTTATAGCGTTGATAAGCTTCTTGTTGTAAGTCAGTTAAATTATATAAAGGCTTTGGATAGCTTTTCTTAATCTTAGAATCAACATAGCCAATTGTTCCCTCACTATTTTTAACTTCACTAGCGATGTTGTCGATCTCTTCTTTCGTCATATAACGTTTATCCGTTTTAAGTTGGAATGTTAATCCTTTAATATCTATGGATAAGGTATAATATTTTTGAGGCTTAAAGTGATTAATTTCTTGTTGTCTATCGTTAACGAGTTGTATTGTAGGTGTTTGTACTCTACCTAATGATAATTGAGCATCGTATTTTGTTGTTAGTGCACGTGTAGCATTAATACCTACAATCCAATCCGCTTCACTTCGTGCTAATGCAGCTTCATATAGATGGTTATAAGCGCGACCGTCTTTGAGTTGCTTAAAGCCTTGTTGAATTGCTTTTTTAGTAACCGAACTAATCCATAATCGCTTAATAGGTTTTTTATTCTTTACTTTATCTAAAATAAGACGTGCAACAAGTTCCCCTTCTCTACCAGCATCCGTTGCAATAACGATGTCTTTGACTTCGTTTTTTAAAATTAAGGATTTTACCGTTTTGAATTGTTTACTTGTTTTTCCAATAACGATAGTTTGCATTTTATTAGGAATAATTGGTAAATCTTCAAGTTTCCATTCTTTAAATGCTTTATCATAATGTTCTGGTTGAGCATTTGTAACTAAATGACCTAATGCCCAAGTGACAATATAACGTTCATTTTCAATATATCCGTTACGTTTACCTTTTATATTTAAAGCTTCAGCAATATCTCGTGCGACTGAAGGTTTTTCAGCTAAAATTAATGTTTTCATACTACTTTCCTTTCACAATAACTATATTTACAGACGTGCAATCATCCAATACTTACAATTGTAACACGATAGACAATAATCCAAACTTTCAATTACATTTAAATACCAATATAATTAATGTAATAGATTGATATTGAACTGGAGGTGCGCTATGAATATCGTTAAAGTAAGTGACCTAAATCAAATCGTATCATTTATTCAAACGTCTTCTAATGAATTTGCGTCTTATATATATAAACTATCTATCTCTCGAGAAGACGTTGAACGTTTATTAACTTCTGCACTCAAGTCTTCTGGAGTATTTTGCCTAATAGAAGATGATGAAATCAAAAGTCTACTGACCGCTATTAAATATGAAGACAATAAGTTTAAAGTTGTCGGCCCTTATGTTAGTAAAGTTTTCAACTTCACAGTAGATCATTTCGATGAATTGTTTACTGCTTTACGTAAGTCATTACCTAATGAATCTATATTTAATTTCTCTTACAATGAATGTACTCAAGATTCTAAAACACTTATGAAACATCTTGGAGCAAACTACAATTTTACCGATTATTATTTAAATGCGTATTCAACCTTAAATAAGTCAGGATTAGCACAAAATATTATTGAATATCAACCTGGTTTTCAACGGGCTTTTAGTAAACTACATGAACAAACTTTCAAACATAATGTCTTGACGCCACGTGAAATTGTCGAATCGTTGGACCATAATAATCGATTGTTTCTATTTGTAAGTGAAGGATTGCTTAAAGGATATTTATATTTACAAATCAATCCAACTGAATCAATAGGAGAAATACGTTACTTTAGTTCTCATAGTGACTATAGGTTAAAAGGGATTGCCTTTGATTTATTATCTTACGCCATTAATTTTGCATTTAACCATTATCAACTTGATAAAGTTTATTTTAAAATTCGTAGTAAAAACTCCGCCCTTGTAGAACGTTTTAATGAACTTGGATTTGAAATTGAAACAGAATATAAGAAGTATAAGTTTGAAGCTACACATGCCCGTCTTTAATGCCTAACTGCTTTAACTAAATATTGATACTCAGAGTCTTAGAGACTTGAGACAATCATCATTTATGCTTTGGAAACCAATTAACGGTGTCTGAAAGCTAGATTTTGTCCTCATCTCTAGACTCTTTTTTTATTAAAATAAATATGTAATGAGCAATTACGTTTGAACTTATGAATATTTCCGATAAAATACATCACGGGTGTTAGAAGAAAGGAAAGCACTTTTAGTAATTAAATAAGGAGAGTGGAATTGAATGCAATTCGTTGATATTTTAATAGCGTTATTACCTGCTCTATTCTGGGGTAGTGTTGTTTTAATTAATGTGTTCGTCGGTGGCGGACCGTATAACCAGATTAGAGGTACGACGCTAGGCGCACTTATCGTCGGTATCGTTTTACTATTAATGGGACGAGCTGAATTTGATAACTTAACAGTTATTATTGTTGGTTTAATTTCTGGTGCATTATGGGCATTTGGTCAAGGTAACCAATTGCGTTCGGTTAATTTAATTGGTGTATCTAAAACAATGCCTATTTCTACAGGTATGCAACTGGTAGGTACAACATTATTTAGTGCCATTTTCTTAGGAGAATGGAGTACAGGTGTTCAAGTCACTATGGGTATCGTTGCAATGATTCTCTTAGTTACTGGTATCGCACTTACTTCATTACGCGCTAAAAATGAAGGTACATCTAATGATCCAGAATTTAAGAAAGCAATGTTAATTTTACTTATCTCTACAGTTGGCTATGTAGGTTATGTAGTCATCGGGGATATCTTTGGTGTTAGCGGTACAGATGCTTTATTCTTCCAATCAGTTGGTATGGCCATTGGTGGTTTCTTACTATCAATGAAACACGAAACAAACATCAAGTCTACTGCTTTAAACTTGATTCCAGGTGTTGTATGGGCAATTGGTAACTTGTTTATGTTCTATTCTCAACCTAAAGTGGGTGTAGCAACTAGCTTCTCACTTTCACAATTACTTGTTATCGTGTCAACACTTGGTGGTATCTTCCTATTAGGTGAGAAAAAAGACAAACGCCAAATGATTGGTATATGGTCAGGTATTGTATTAATTATTATCGCTGCGTTTATTTTAGGTAATTTAAAATAATTGAATAATGCTAAGGAGGAGTCATAATGTTTCCCGAATTAGAAAATAAAGTAGTCGTCATTACTGGCGCTGGTAGTGGTATAGGAAAATCATTTGCTGAAAACTTTGGAAAAGCAAAGTCAAAAGTAGTTTTAAACTATCATTCTGATAAACATTTAGACGAAATTGATGAAATAAAAACGACAATCACTAACGCTGGAGGACAAGCTATTGCTGTTCAAGGTGATGTTGCCGTTGAATCAGATGTGAAGAACTTAGTTCAATCTGCTGTGAATGAATTTGGTACATTAGATATCATGATCAATAATGCTGGGTTTGAAAAGCCAATCCCTACTCATGAAATGTCCATCGATGAATGGCAAAAAGTGATTGATATTAATTTGACTGGTGCTTTTATCGGTTCACGTAAAGCGGTTAATCAATTTTTAAAAGAAGATAAAAAAGGCGTTATTATTAATACTTCAAGTGTGCATGATGTCATTCCTTGGCCAAACTATGTTAATTACGCTGCTAGTAAAGGTGGCTTAAAATTAATGATGGAAACAATGTCAATGGAATATGCACAATATGGTATCCGCATTAATAATATTTCTCCGGGTGCCGTTGTGACTGAACATACAAGAGAAAAATTCTCGGATCCAGATACACGTGCTGAAACGATTGAAATGATTCCAGCTAGAGAAATTGGCGAAGCACAAGATGTTGCTAATGCTGCGTTATTCTTAGCTTCAGATTTAGCAAGCTATATCCACGGCACTACAATCTATGTAGATGGTGGTATGACTAACTACCCTGCATTTATGGGCGGTAAAGGATAAAGTTTGTAAATATTCATGCAAGATGCTTTGATTATTTAAGTATTTATATATAGACTGGGACATTAAACCCACATTAAAAGCGTAGAAGTGATTCATGAGTGAATCACTTCTACGCTTCTCTTTTTATCAATACTCCGTATTGTTTGGCTCGCGTTCTTAGGGGGGAGCGTGACAGAAATCTAATGAAATTTCTAAGATTTCGTAGTCTCGCCCCGGCAAGGTTGACTAGAAATGAAGAAAGTGAGGCTCGAACGTCTCTTCATTTCAGACAACTACTGCCACGTTTAGCCTCGGCCTCGACACTCATCCTGTTCCCTCAAGAGTCTCGCCAACAATACTACATTATTTACATGTGATTTTACATTAAAATATTTAGATAAATATAGCTTGATATACATATAAGATAACGATACTAATTACAATGGATATATTTGTCACCATACCTATTAAAGGTAATGTTTTGTATTTAAATTGAATTGAATATGGAATAATAGCTACTCCTACTGGTAGTAACCATGTAATTAATAATGTGGTTTTAATCATATCATCTGAAACAGGTAAGAAATAATATACTAATAAACCTGCGATGAGTCCTATACCATAATGTGCAACTAAATATTTGATTGCAATTGGTAAGAAGTGTCGTTCAATTTTGAAGCTTAACATCACACCAAGAAGTATCATGGATAACGGCATATTAGCTTTAGAAATGATAGTGAAGAAATCAATTGAAACCTTAGGAAGATGAATGTTAGACATGTTAAGAATAAACATCACAATGTAAGTAACTAGAGGAACAGAAGTAATTAATTTTTTCCCTAAAAATTTAAAATTAAATTGGTCTCCTCCCTCACTAAAATAACTTCCTACGAAATAAGTCACACCAAACATAATTACTGCGCCACCTATATCAGCCATTCCGAAATATATCATGCCGTTTTTCGGCCAAATTGCATCGACTAAAGGATAAGCAAACAAGCCAATGTTAAGTGCTGCTGTCATCATTCCTACTGAGCCTTTAATATGGTTATCATATTTTCTAAATAGCCATACGACAATTATCTTTGAAAGTATACCGTAAATAATCATCATTACTGGTAAGATTGAGAAAGAAAAGTCTAATTCTGCACTATTTAAATTAACGATAACTAAAGAAGGTAACGTGACATTTAAAACAAGCGTGGATAACACTTGACTGTCTGTTGCTTTTAGAAAGTTAATTCGTTTTAAGAAATACCCTAATACAATTAAGAGGATAATCATTACGAATTGCTCTGTCACACATATCCCTTCTTTCTTGCTTTACTTTATTATTACAGTTAAATACTGTAACATAATTTCCATAATTTTTAGAAGTGTCTTGTTTCATGCTATAATTCTAATGATTAAGATATATAAGATAAAGGAGTTAGACTAACTATGGACTTAGAATCACAATTAGCTGAACTTAAATATGATTATACACGTCTACAAAATGACCTTGAAAAGCGTGAATCATTAAATCAAAATATTGATCCTTTATTACAACAACTAGAGAGCATCGAGAAGGAAATCTCGGAAGTTCGTTCAAAATTACGTCAGAAATAGCGTGTTACATCGTCTAGTCATTAAATAAACAACATGCTATTATTAGTCATAGTAGAAAGGATGTCATCTGGTGAAACTTTACCTAATATTATTACCCGTATTATATCTTTTTGTTAGCTACATAAGTATTTTTAAAATGAATTCAATTTTCACTCGTATTTTACGTATTATTATGGGAATTTTATTGTTATTTGTAGTAGCAATTACAACATTACAATTTCCAGCTGAAAATTGGTGGGTCTTCATCGTTTTATTACTTTTAGTAGGTAACGTTGAGGTTACTGCGTTCAAATCATTAAAAAATGATCATAAAGGTGTTTCAATTTTAAACATCTTATCAATTATATTATTTGTTATCTATATTATTTTAACTTTCGTAATGTATTAAACATGTACTTAGTCAGTTCAAATTATACTGAGAGCTTATTCTCATAACATAATAGCACCGCTTGGAAGGATGAAGTTCCCTCCGAGCGGTGCTTTTCTATATCATAATTAAATTTCGTTTCTAACACAGTATTGTAGCTATGACTGCTTCATGGTAATTAAACACAGTCATAGCTCAATTTACGTAAGATTACTTACGCATTATTTTATTTTTTAACGTGAATAATATTTCATAAATCACTGGTACCACGATTAGAGTAAGAATAGTTGAAGATACTAATCCACCAATTACAGTAGCAGCCATACCTTTTGAAATTAAGATTGAGCTATCTTGTCCAAATAGTAATGGTAGTAACGCACCTATTGTAGCAATGGCAGTCATTAAAATAGGTCTAATACGTGTGCCACCTGCTTCTAACAACGCTTCTTTCATAGTCATTCCTTGTTGCTCATTCGTAATCACCCTATCGATAAGTACGATGGCATTGGTTACGACCAGACCAATCAACATCAACATACCTATTAAACTAGGAACAGAAATAGTTTCACCTGTAATCAATAATGCGAAGACTACTCCGATAACCGTAAATGGTAGTGAAAATAGAATAGTGAACGGTGCTAGGCCACCTCTAAATGTAATGACCAAGACTAGATAAACAATTACAATAGCCACTAACATTGCAAACGCTAATTGATTCATAGCTTGATTGATATCATCTGAAGCGCCACCAACGTTAACTTTTACGTTATTAGGCTTGTCGATGTTATCTACTTCATTCATTACCTTACTTGACGTACCGCCTACGTCAGAAGCAGTGACTTTACCTGAAATCGTTGTAGCGTAGTCGCCATCTTCTTGTACTAACTTACTTGGTGTCGTAGTACGTTCAAGTTTCGCTATATCTTTAAGTTTTACAGTTTCACCAGTTGGAGATTTTAATTCAATATTATTTAATTTATCTTGAGACCAATCAGTTTGTTTATTTTGTTTTACTTTTACATCTATTTTATTACCATTTTCCTTAACTGTGGTAATTGTTTTCTCAGGTAAGTTTTCATTAAGATTTAAAGCTAATTGGCTAGCAGAAATGCCTTTATCTGTCGCTTTATTTTGATCAACTTTAATTTCATATTGATCGTATGTTTGTGATAAATCAGATTTCACATTTTCTAATCCATCGATAGACTTCATCTTATCTTCTATTTTAGCTACAGTACCTTTAATATCTTTAGTTGAAGGCCCTTTAACTGTTACTTCAATAGAATCATTTCCCATACCTGTGCCCATGTTTTGATTTTTCCATTCACCTGGGTCTTTCATCTTAGATAAATGAGAAATAACTTTATCTGGTTCTTCATCAAAGTTAGGCGTGTTTTTATCATATTCCACCATAATCGCCATACTATTAGTACTACCTGTTGGATCGGCTGGTGATGGACCACCTACAGAGTATTGTACCGTTTTAACTTTATCTTTACTTTGAAGATATTGTTGTGCTTTTTCTGCATGATTGAGTACTGCTTTTTCAGTTTCGCCTGGTTTAGGCGTATAAGTGAGTGCTAAGAATTTATCATCACCTGTTGAAATAAAGCTTGTACCTAATTTGGTAGCACCTAATCCAATACTTCCAATTAATATAACTAAACTTATAATTAACACTATCCATTTATGGTTAAGCGACCATCCTAATACTTTACGATAGCCACTACCTACTTTACTAGTGTTGTTTTCATGCTTGTCATTAGCATGTTGTTTCGTTTTAATTCCTTTTTTGAAAAAGGTAGAAGCTAAGGCTGGCACAACGGTAATAGATACGAGTAGCGATGCTAATAAACTAAAGGTAATCGCTAACGCAAATGGTCTAAACATTTCCCCTACCGAACCTGAAACAAAGGCAAGTGGTAGGAAGACAATAATAGTTACGATAGTTGAAGATAAAATAGGTTTAAATACTTCTCTCGTAGCACTTATAACTAAGTTATCTCCTTTAAGTTGTTCATGCGGATCAGATAACCGACGATATATATTTTCTACTACTACAATCGAGTCATCAATCACACGGCCAATCGCAATAGTTAATGCACCTAACGTTAAAATATTTAACGACACATCACTTAATTTTAAAGCAATAAGTGCGATTAAAATAGAAAGTGGAATTGAAACCACTGATATAGCAGTCGTTCTAATATTTCTTAAGAATAACAGTATAACGATAATAGCTACAATTGTACCTAATGCAGCTTTTTCAACCATTGTATAAAGTGAGTCTTCAATTGGTTTCGCTGTATCCATTGTCTTAGTAGCTTTAATGTCACTATTATTTTTAACAAATTCATCTATTTTCTTTTGAACGTCGTGGGCAACTTGTACTGTATTTGCGTCTTGTGCTTTCATAATTTGAACATTTACCGCATCTTTGCCGTTCGTTTTAGAAATAGATTCACGTTCGTCGCCAACACTAACTTTAGCTAAATCACTTAATGGGACACTTGGCATCTCGCCACTTGAAGCTTGAGAAGCAGGTTTACTTTGAGATTGACTACTACTAGATGTTGAAGCTTCATCTCCCGTACTACTCATGCTTTCAGCGCCACTGTCGTCTCCACTAGATTGACCTTGGCCACTAATATTTAGAGGGATTTCTAAATCTTTTAACGCGTCGACTGATTTAAATTGACCATCGACTACGATTGATTTTTCATTTTCTCCAAATTGGAATAGTCCAAGCGGTGTTTCACGAGTGGCTGTTTTTATGTAGTTTTCAACATCATCCGCCGTTAATCCCGCTTCGTCTAACTTACTTTGTTTAAATTTCAACGTTACCTGACGTGTTGTTTGCCCGTTAAGTTGGGCATTTTGAACGCCATCAATAGTTTGTAGTTTAGGAATTAATTGGTTATTAATTTCCTTCGTTGTTGTTTTTAAATCATCATTTTTATTAGTAAATGAATACGCTGCTATTGGAAAAGCATCCATAGAGTTACGTGTTAATTCTGGTTCACTTACCCCATCTTTAAAGTCTAATTTATCGATTTCTTTTTTCAGTACTTCTTCTGCTTTATCCATGTCTGTATCATTATTGTATTCAACAGTGACGATGGATGCATTTTGTATCGATTGTGTCTTAACACTCTCTACATAAGCTAAAGAACGGACTTGATTATCTATTTTCGAACTTATTTCATCTTGCGTCGTTTGAGGGGTAGCCCCAGGCATTGTAGTTTGAACAGAAATTACAGAATTCTCAACATCTGGTAATAATTCAAGCTTCAACTTTGCGCTTGAATATACGCCCCCTAAAATAACCAACACTATCATTAAGAAGATAGCGAACTTATTACCAAGAGAAAACTGTAGTATTTTTTTGATCATTCCTTCACTTCCTTTAACTCAACTTATAAACCGCTATATTTCTTTTATTGTCCCATATGATTTGTGAATGTGAATTATCATATTAAGATTAGGACATATTTTGCGTAAATTAGTACTTCAATTTAATCTTTCAGTATTAAGTAGCAGCTATATATATCCTATCTTCTATACAACCTATATTGTTTACTATTTTGCCTTAAACAATACGTTATATATTTCTAAAAAAACTGAACGCTACAATAATTGTAGAATCGTTCAGATTATAAGAATTATTTAAAATGACTTTATTTACCTTTTAGCTTACGGGAAATTTTAATTTTAGCTTTAGTTAAGCGTGGTTTAACTTGTTCGATTAATTGATAAAGTGGTTGATTTAATACGTAGTCGAATTCACCAATTTTTTCACTTAAATAAGTTCCCCATACTTTTTTAAATGCCCATAAACCATAGTGTTCAGTACCTTTTTCAGGATTATTATCTGTACCGCCAAAGTCATATGATGTCGCACCATGTTCACGTGCGTATTTCATCATTGCGAATTGCATGTGATGGTTAGGTAAGAAGTTACGGTACTCATTTGAAGATGCACCATATAAATAATATGATTTTTTACCAGCAAACATGAGTAAAGCACCTGATAAATAAACACCTTCAGGATGTTCTTGTTCTAAGGTAACCATTTCATCTTTCAATTCACTTGTTTTAGAGATTTTATTCTCTAAATCTTTTAATTTGTTAGCTGTTTTCTTATCATTTTTCTTCTCAAGTTTCTCTTGTAATTGCGTCTTTTCTTGGTGTTGTTCTTCAAGTTCTTGATTTAGTTGTTCTAATACAGGTTTTGGTTCTAATTTAACTAAGAAGAGTTCAGCGTCACCATCTTCATGGAGCGCATCATAAATATTTTCAAAGTAACTTATGTCTCTTGTTAAGAAACCATCTCGTTCACCTGTAATTTTCATTAATTCTGCGAAAGTTTTTAGACCTTCTCTATTTGACCGTTCTACTTTTGTGCCACGTTTAAGCGCTAATCTTACTTTAGAACGATTACGACGTTCATAGCTTTCAAAGATTTCATCATCTGTTTTATCAATTGGCGTAATCATTGTCATACGTGGTTGAATGTAATCTTTAGATAGGCCTTCTTTAAATCCTTTATGTTTAAACCCTAAAGCTTTAAGGTTTTTAAGTGCTTCAATCCCTTTATCCACTTCAACATCTGGGTCAATTTTAATAGCATATGCTTTTTCTGCTTTAGCAACTTTTTTAGTTTCTTCTAATAGCTTTTCTAGTGCAGCTTTATTACTATAATCTGTTACAAATCCACGAGATACATAGCATAATGTAAATGGTAACTTAGGTACTTTTTTAAATAATAATTGAGCTACACCTTTAATTTCACCATTTTCTCCAACTGCGACGCGCTTTGAATACCATCCAGTTAAGCGTTTTGTTTCTGCCCATTTTGTCAGTTGCAGTAAATCGCCATTCGGATGAGTTTTTACAAATGCGTCATGTTCTTGATTAGTGATGTTCATCTTTTCCATGCTATAAAAAACTCCTTTATCTTTACATTAATTACAATTATACAATCTACCTGAGTAGGTGTCGACAAACACGACACGTAAGTTCAATTTCCTTTAATATATATGCAAATTTGTTATACTTATTAGACTTAATAACGACCCGCACTTTAAATTTACACTTTATATAAAAGAGGTTTTATTCTTGAGAAATATCATTCTAACTATATTTATCATATGCAATTTAATCGCTATTATCTTAACACTTAGCCAACCACTTACTATCGCATATTTTAGTTTACGAGTTATGTTTGTCGCGTTGAGCTTCGTACTAACCATCTTCTTCCTTCTATTAAGAACGACTAGAATGTCAACGATATTAAGTTCTATCTCCTTAATTCTAGTTATTGTCCATATTGCTTTAATTGCCCATAGCACGTACGTATATCTCTACTAAATATTAATCTTCAGGTTCGAAGCGATACTTTGCTCCTTTAATATTGATGGAATAAGGGGCAGTCGATTCTTTATCTTTAAAAATGACAGTACGGTATCCTGAATGTTGCCCATCTTGAATACGGTAGATGATGTTATCATCTGTTAATCGTAAATCCGTATAATTGTCCCCTTCTTCAATAACGCTCATTTTAAACCAAGTTTGCCATTTAGCTAATGTCTTAGCACGTTTTGAACTATCAATAATAATCTTATCGATTTTAAATTGCTTTTGGAAAAGGGATTCCAATTTTTTATTGCGTTGTGTTTCACTATCTTCCCATTGAATAAAGAATGGTGGTTTAACCATGTAATCTGGATCAGCAATATATAATAATTTCCATTTAACTTTATCACCTTTTTTATTTTCTCGATGCATTTCAACTGGGCCAATGGTTTCCACATGATGTTCTTCTAACGATTGTTTAATCGCCTCGATATCGGATGTTCTAAATGCCATTGTTTTAAAACCTTGTTTAAAGTTGTCTTGCACAATTTTAGTTGCGAAAGCAACACGTCCCTCTTCAGTTTTTGCCTCTTTCTTTAGTTTTTCAGTATCTTCCACATCTAATAATTCTATATAGTTTTCATTGATAAAAGATAAACGATTAAACGTCCCAAATTTATGATGTTTCCCTCCAGAAGATAATTTTAAAATTTCCCCTGGGTATTTAAAATTCTTAAGGTTATCTACATAGTGAATGATATGATCAAATCTTAATTCCATTAGCAGTATGTCCCTTCTCATATATTTCTATTTATCTCTATCTTATCAAACCTCTTACTAGATTACTTCATATGAATTCTACTATTGCATTTTAATCGTATAAGTCATATACTAATTTCTGTCATTAAAACTAGTTAGCAAAGCTAACTTTTGAAAGGGAGTTACTTGTATGCTTATAAATGAATTTTTCAATAGTTTTATTGGAATTTATCGTCCTTATATTAAGCGCACGCAATTTATATTAGATAAATTTGAACTTCACCCAGGTCAATGGTTAGTACTAAGAGATATTGCAAATACTGGTCCTACAACTTTAGTACATATTTCTAAACGTCGATTTATCGAAAAACCAACTGCCCGCAAAATCATTAAAATTTTAGCTGAAAAAGATCTTTTAGTTATAACGCCTGGTCAGGATAAACGTGAAAAGCTTTTAACTTTATCTGACAAAGGACAAAAATTATTCGAAGATGTTAACCAACACATTATTCCTGTACAGAAAGCGCTCATCGAAAACTCTGGTCTTACGATGGAGGAACTAGAGAATGTGATTTCTACCATGAATAAACTTCATCATACGTTGGCTAAGGAGGAAGATGAATGACTCAAACGGAAAATTTAAAGCAACCTATTTTTACAAAGAGTTTTACAGTTAACTTTACTATAAACTTCTTTGTTTATTTATGTATGTATTTATTACTTGTTATTATTGCAGATTATAGTAAAACGGCTTTCCATGCTTCTGATAGTTTAGCTGGGTTAGTAGTAGGCTTATTTATCGTTGGCTCATTGGTCGGTCGTTTTGGAACGGGGAAATACGTCAATAAATTTGGTCCTAAGAAAATTCTTATCGCCGGACTTATCTTTTTAATTATTACTCAATTACTTTATTTTATACCTGGATCAATTACGTTCTTAATGGTTATACGTTTACTCAATGGTATAGCTACTGCCATTGCTACTACTGCGACTGGGACTATTGCAGCACATGTCACACCTGTAGAACGTAAAAGTGAAGGGATAAGCTTATTCTCATTAAGTTTAGTTTTAGGAACAGCTATTGGTCCATTCTTTGGTATTTTGTTATTGAAATCTTTTTCAATTAATTTATTATTTATCATCTGTGTCATATTAGGAATTTTGAGTTTAATTATTTCTTTATTTATCAATATAGATTTCAACCCTTCTACTAATAGAACCGATGAAAAAGTTGCTAAAGCGTCTGGGTTTAATATTCATAGCTTTATCGCAAAAGAAGCTGTACCTGTAGCTATCGTAATGATGATTATTGGTTTAAATTATGCTTCAATTTTAACGTTCTTAAAATCATTCGCAGAGCAACGAGATTTAGTAGAAGCATCTAGTTATTTCTTTATTTGTTATGCGGTTGCTTCGCTCATAACTCGCCCTATCGCCGGTCGTCTTATTGATGCACGTAGTGAAAATGTAGTCGTTTATCCCGCATTTATTGCCTTAATCATTACATTTATTTTACTTGTCTTTAGTCATAGCAGTTGGATGTTATTACTATCAGGTGTCTTCTTAGGCATAGGTTATGGTAATTTATCTTCTTCTATGCAAGCGATTGCGATTAAAGTATCACCATCTAGTAAGTATGGTATTGCGACTTCCACATACTTTATTGGTCTTGATGTAGGTATTGGCTTTGGTCCTTCACTACTTGGATTATTTACTGGTATGATTTCATATACACAAGTGTATTTAATTATGGCTATTGTGGCTGCCTTATGTACATTGCTATATTTCTTAATACATGGACGTAAAGTTCAACCAAACACATAACAAAGTTAAACAAAATAGAATACGAATATATAAAATTAGGCTTAGAGATAATTCATAATTGAATTACCTCTAAGCCTTTATTTCGTGACTGAGACATTAATGATTTGTGCTCTAGGAAACCGATATACGGTGTCCCAACCTCTTAATTCGCAATACTAATTGCTTCAATTTCACTTTTCATTTTATCTAATAATTGTTGTTGTGCGACATTGTAGAAGTAAAATACTTGTCGTTCATCAGTTTCAGAACGTATTTTTGAAATCGATTCTTTTTTATAAATTTTACGGATGATAACATCGATTTTACTTGTATCCCATAACATTTCAAAATGTAATGTGTCACGTAATTCTTTACCACTGATTTTTTTACCCTCATAAACTTTGAACAGAACTACAAATTCTTCGATAGAAATTTTATAAGATGATTTTAACCAGTGTTTCAATTGACTTAATTCTCTTTCAGCTTCAATAAATCGTTGTACTTTATTATCCATAATAACAATCCTCCAATGTTGATTCTAAGATGTTGTATTTGAATTATCAGTTAAAATTACTTAATGAAATTATATAACAGAAGTACAATTTAATCTATTAAAAATTTTATTTTATCTCAGATTATTATTTAATCTGCCTCATTATTTTCATAAAATTGCTCCCTTTTATGCATTCGTATACTTAAACCATAGTTTTTACTAAGATATTTAATGTTTATCAATCAATATTTATATTTAACTGATGACACTAAAAAAGCTATAACACAGTATAGGATTAAGGAATGTTTCAATTCCTCATCCACTGCATTATAGCTATAAAATATATTTCTTCTTAACCGCCAATATAATTCATATTAATCTTCTTACGCTGACGGTTTTTAACTGTTTGTTCAGTACGTTCGTCTGAATATCGATCATCTCTTATGTTCCATAAACTAATCAACTGCGCTCTTAATTCTTCATCAGTCACGCCTGAACGAATAAAGGATTTAATATTGAAACCTTCTACCGTACTAAATAGACAACCATAAAATTTACCATCCGAAGATAGACGTGCACGTGTGCATGTTGAACAAAATGACGCAGACACACTAGTAATTAAACCGAACTTCGCCCCATTATCTTTATGTTTATAATATTTAGCTACTTCACCAAAGTATTTCGGTGCGACTGGCTCGATATCAAAGTGTTCTTCAATAAGCTCTAACATTTCATCTTTTGTGACGACTTTACTAAAGTCCCAACCGTTATCATTGCCGACGTCCATAAACTCTATAAATCGTATTTCAATATTTTTTTCTTTAAAATACTCTATCATTGGAAGTATTTGATCATCATTAACTCCCTTTTGAATTACCACATTCACTTTGACATGGAATCCAATTGATACAGCATAATCAATTTGGTCTAGAATCGTAGAAGCTTTAATATTACGATTATTGATTGCTTGAAAGACTTCATTATCAATGGCATCTAAACTGACATTAATACGACGCAAACCTGCATCATATAAGTTTTGGCCATGTTTTTTTAATAATAAGCCGTTAGTGGTCATTCCAATATCTTCGATGCCTTCAATTTTATTAAGTTCAGCAATGAGTTGATATAAATTACGTCTTAATAATGGTTCTCCACCAGTAATACGTAACTTTTTAACTCCTAGTTCAGCATAGACCTTTGCGATTCTTACCATTTCATCAAATGTTAATAATTCATCTTTAGGGAGAAATACAAAATCGTCGCCAAAAATTTCTTTAGGCATACAGTAATCACATCTGAAATTACAACGGTCTGTTACAGATATACGTAAATCACGGATTGGTCGGCCTAATTTATCTTTGATTAGTGCTACCATAAACGCGGGCCTCCTTAATTATTAATCTGTTGTTTTAAAGAGTCCAAATCATGTTGGTAGTTAATGTTCTTATACCAATAATCATGTGATTGAATATCCTTAACATCCAGACATCTCGTCGTTACTTGTTGATAAACATGTTTTAAGCTATAATCATCTGAATCTAATGCATCTTTCATAATTTCTAAGATGTAAGGACTGTAAAATGCTATGGTTGGTATAACTTTTTCATTTTCCGAAAAAGCAGCAATATCGATTTGGTCTTCTATTAATCTGGAAACCATAAATTGATATAGTGCGCTAATTGCCTTTCCGGTAATCATCGGTGTGTCCACAGATACGACGAAGAAGAGCTCTTCATCACTATAACGTTTCATAACCGTATAGATACCTGCTAAAGGACCCTTATCTTTGTTATATGAATCATCTATAACAATATTATTGTAGTCAAATTGGTCAGCAAGCTGTTCATTTGCACTAATAATAATTTCATTAAACATATTTGTTGCTTCTAAGGTTTGTATAATTCGTTGATAGAACATTTGTCCATCAATCTTGGCAAAGGCTTTCGCTTCTCCAAATCGTTGCGAATGGCCTCCCGCTAAAATAATTGCTTTCATTTCCCAATTAACCCCCGCTTACTGGTGGAATCAATGCAACCACATCAGTTGGTTGTATGATATCCTCTTTTTGTACGAATTCTTCATTGACTGCCACTTGAAACTTTTTATTGCTAATTGAGGGGTGGCGTTCAAATAACGCTTTTTTAAATGATTTAACATCCATATTTTCTTTAATATCAATATTTTCAGAGTTAGTTTGCAGTATTTCTTTAATTTCTGCAAAGTACATTACCTTCACTCTAGACATCTCCTTTAGTAGCTTGCTCGTGGTTGCCCCGTTGATGACCCTGCCATTCTGATCCATCTTCCCAAATTTCTTTCTTCCAAATAGGTACAACTTCTTTAATACGTTCTATTGCATATTCATTAGCACGATATGCATCTTTACGATGAGGCGATGAAACTGCTATTAATACCGCAATATCTGAAATTTGAAGTGGCCCTATTCGGTGCACAATTGTTGTAATCGTTCCAGGCCAACGTTCTTGAATTTCATCACCAATTTGAGCGAGTTTCTTCTCAGCCATCGGTACATACGCTTCATATTCTAAATACTCAGTTTTAACGCCTTTTGTCCACTCTCTTACATGTCCGGTAAAGACTACTACAGCGCCTTGATGCTCATTTATAGTAAAATCTCGATACTGTTCTGTTTGAATCGGTTCAGTAACAATTTCGAATTGCTTCATTATATGTCAGTCCTTTTGTTCAATCCAATCTGTTAGCCATTTCTCATAATTTGCTAGAGCATTTTCTTCTTGAAAATGATAACAAAAACGCACATGAGATAATTGGTTTAATTGCTCTAATTCCTCTTGTGTACGGTAAACTACCACTTTATCGAAATCTTCATTCTTAAAACCTTCAACTAAAATGATATTACATGTTATTGTAACAGATTCGTCAATAATCTGAGTAAGGTTTTGTTTATGGGTTCTAGTTACCGTTTGTTGCAAAGAGTTACCTTGCACGATACTTTGATCCGCGCCAGCTTGAAAATGTTTCATATGATCGACATCATTATCTTGTAGTACAATATCCTGACCGTCATGCCCATGATGTTTAATAGTAACTACCGTATAACCCTTAGATTTTAAAAATTGGACCGTATGTTCCATTAATGTGGTCTTGCCAGAATTTTTAAAACCCACGATTTGTAAAATCATAGCGACATATCCTCTTCAAAAGCATTTGATTCAGTTAGAATTACATCTACTGTATGGCCTGCTTTAAATCCACGTGTGCCTCCAGGCAACATAATCATTGCATTACTATGCGCAATCGCTACTACTGCGCCAGATTTATTAAATCCTGATGGTACCACCGTCGCACCACTTTGTGAAAATGAAGCATGAGCTCTAATAAAGCGTGTAAAAGGATTGGCTTTAGTGAAGTCTTCCATCAACGTTGCTTTAACAACTTGTGGGTAAAAGGCTGTCGCCCCCATCATATGCTTAACAGCTGGTTTTACAAATAGTTCAAATCCTGTAAAACATGCGGACGGATTGCCAGATAAGCCGAATAGATATTGGTCATTAGCTACGGCTACTGTTGTAACACTACCAGGACGCATAGCTACTTTATTAAATAAGACGTCTGCATCTACAGCTTTATAAATTTCTGGTAAATAGTCGAAATCACCTACAGAGACACCACCAGTTGTAATCACGATTTCATGTTTAGCCATAGCGTTTTTGACTACGTCGATACTACTTTGTAAATCGTCTTGTTGTATCTTATAAGCTTCTACTTCTAAACCGAATTTCTCAGCTAGTGCCTTAATCATAGGGCCATTTGAGTTACGGATTTTGCCTGGCTCTAATTCATCATCCACATCTAATAATTCACTGCCCGTCGCAATAATGGCTACACTTGGTTTTTGAACTACTGGCACTTCAGTATATCCATAAGTGGCCAATACTGCTATCGCTCCTGGATTAATAGTTTGTCCTTTTTTCAAGACGATGTCGCCTGTCATCGTTTCTTCGCCTTTAAGTGACACATTTTCATATGCTTCAAAAGGTTTACGTATAGTAAAGGTATCTCCATTTTCAACTGTTTGTTCAAACATAACTACCGCATCTGCGCCTTCTGGAATTTGAGCACCAGTCATAATACGTACTGCTTCATTTTCACCTAATGTTTTGTCTGACACGGAACCTGCGCCAATATGATCAATGACCGTGAATTGCTTACGGTTCTCGGCATATGCGCCTGCTGAATCAGCACTTCGAATAGCAAAACCATCATAGGGTGATTTATTAAAACGTGGGATATCATAGGTTGCTTCAATATCTTGCGCTAAAATATAATTTAGACTATCTTCAAGTTTAACTTTAGTTTCACCCATAAAAATAGATTGTTTTACTACACGTTGAATCGCTTCTTTAACTGGGATTGGATTTCTTTTTTCCACTGCCATTTTATCAACTCCATTTTTATAATAAAAAATCATGATATACTAACAAAAGTGCTTAAAAGTTCTGATTAACTTTATGTTTGAGGAGGAATATGATGTCTGAATTTACTCATATTAATGAACAAGGTAATGCGAAAATGGTGGATGTATCAGATAAAAACGTTACAAAACGTACTGCACAAGCGCATTCTAGCATTACAGTTAACGAGACAATTTATCGTCAAATTCTTGATAATACTAACAAAAAAGGTAATGTATTAAATACCGCACAAATTGCCGGTATTATGGCTGCTAAAAATACTTCAACTATTATTCCTATGTGTCATCCCTTACCATTAACTGGGATTGATGTCACATTTTCTTGGGAAAAGAACGAAGATAATACCTACACATTAAATATTACAACTATTGTCTCTACTACAGGTAAGACAGGCGTTGAAATGGAAGCATTAACTGCTGCATCTGCCACTGCCCTAACTGTCTACGATATGACAAAAGCGATCGATAAAGGTATGATTATCGGTCAAACTTACCTCGAGTCTAAATCAGGAGGCAAGTCTGGCGACTATCAACGCTAATGTAGTTTACAAATGAACATAACGTTTCTATATTAAATATAATAGTCATGGCACCAAAACTTCAATTAGGGAAATCTATAATTGTAGTTCTAGCTCATGACTATTTTTCTATTTATTCAATTCATATACCATATGGTTAAGTTCAGGTTTAATTAACTTTTCCACCGCAAGTTTTACTGCACCCGTAGAGCCCGGCAATGTGAAGATAATCTTATTCATCACTGTTCCCGCTACAGCTCTTGATAATAATGATTTAGTGCCTACATCTTCCGTATAGCTTAAATATCTGAATAACTCTCCAAAACCTTCGATTTCTTTATCTAATAATGGACGCACCGCTTCAATAGTAATATCTTTTTGAGAGATACCTGTACCGCCTGTTGTAATAATTACGTCAATCTCAGAAGCGAGCCATGTTTCAATTTGCGATTGGATAGCTTCTTTATTATCTTTAACAATAGCATAATGTTCATTGTCTATTTCAATATTCATATCTTGTAATAGTGATTGAACGAGTTGTCCACCTTTATCATTGTCTTTATCACGTGTATCGGAAATTGTTAGTACGGCACATCGAATATTTCTATCTACTTTTTCATGTTCATGTTGATGCATTTAAACCACTCCTCTTATCCGAATAATTGATTAATTAAATTTATAGCCTCTGATGTTTTAGTCGTGCCATGTACGAGTATACGCCCACCTTGAAATGCTACAAGGCGATATCCTTTATACTTAAACATCAACATATATTTATTCTCGCGATACTTAAGTTGATGTTGATGTAAGAAATCACGAATCATTTCCTGGGTAATATTTGGGTTATCATACTGTACTGTATCTCTACCACATAATGTCGCATATAATGTATGATTATGCTTTAAATGCGGAAAAGTTGGATGAGACCCACACGTTGGACAATCTGCTCTATGCATACGGCTAAATCCAAACGTATAGTGGTCGCCTTCCCAAATATCACCATATGTGAGTTTTGTAGGAATTACATTGTCAGTAAGCAATTTAAGCGCATCACGTAATTGAAAACTCGTCGTCATTGTGACAGCAGGTTGAATAACCCCAACTGTATCACACGTCATATTAATTGTAGGAAGTTGTGGCATTAAACAGTTGAAACAAGGTGTTTCTCCTGGAATAAACGTTGCTTCAATGTAAGTACTTTGAACCACACCACCATATATCCATGGAATGTCCTCTTTGTATGAAAAATCATTAATGAGTTGTCGTGTGTCAAAATTATCTGTCGCATCAATAATGACATCGACGCCTTTTCCATAATTCTCTAAAAAATAATAATCTACGTGGGCGATATGCGCATAAATTTCAACGTCATGCCTGATTTGTTCTAAATGATGTTTAGCCGTCATCACTTTGGGCGACATTTGATTGGCGTCATCTTCAGTAAATAACGTTTGGCGTTGTAAATTGCTATACTCAATATAGTCTCTATCTACGATGGTTAATCTTTTAATGCCTGCACGTACCAGCCCTTCGGCAACGTGAGTCCCTAAAGCGCCCATCCCAACTATTAATACATGTTTCTGTTCTATCTTTTCTTGTCCTAGAGTACCAATTCCTTTAAATAAGGTTTGTCTTGAATAACGCCCTGTAGTCATAACACATGCCCTTTCTCATCTCTTCTCAGTTAACCTTATTATATCTAAAAAAAGACTGGAATAAAATCAAACGATTCGACAAAGACAAGTGTCATTTTAATCGAATCGTTTGATAGTCTATATTTTTATTTTTCGTTTATTTAACCAAGTTTGATAATTTTATCTGCTAGTACTTCCGCTTCAAAATTCGAATGCGTTACGAAGACAATTGGAATTGACCAGTCTTTGAAAATACGTTTGACCAATTTAATACCTTCATCTCTTGTCGCATCATCTAAACTTGAAAATGGTTCATCTAAAAGTATTAAATCAGGTTTTGTACTCAACGTACGTGCTAATGCTACACGTTGAGATTCGCCACCCGATAACGTTACTGGATATTGATCCATTAAATGACCAATGTTTAATTGTTCTGCTAATTCATCTATATGACTAGAATGCTTTGCCATAAATGTAATATTCTTGCGCACTGTCATATTCGGAAATAATTGATAGTCTTGAAACAAATACCCAATTCTTCGTTCTTGAATTTTAACGTTAATTTTATTTTCAGTATCAAGTAATAAATGATCATTGATTTTGATATAGGCTTTATCAGGTTGACGAAGCCCCGCAATCATATTCAACACTGTCGTCTTGCCTATACCTGAGGGCCCACGAATGGCATATATTTTAGGAGTAGTATCATTGATATCAATATCTATAAACGTCTTTTTTAACTGATATTGTAATTTAAGTCTTAACATCTACTCTACCTCCTGTGATTTATCCCTATTCGCGAAATTTAATACGCCGATAACGGTAATTGAAAATGCTACTAACACAAGAACCCATAACCAAGCTTGATTTTCTCTTCCTTGTTCAACTAAGAAATAAATTTCAAGTGGTAACGTGTTGGTTTTATTTGGTATATAACCTGCGACCATTAATGTAGCACCAAATTCACCGATAGCACGAGCAAAACTCATCATAATACCGGCAATAATTGACCGTTTAGATAAAGGTAATATCAGACGGTAAAAAATTTTATTCTCACTTGCCCCCATGGTACGAGCAGTATTTAACATTTTAGGGTTGATATTTCTAAATCCTTGAATCGTGTGTTGATACATTAACGGAAAACTAACAATGACAGATGCAATTACTGCACCTGTCATCGTAAATACCACTGGTAGATGTAGTATGTTTCCAAAGAATTGTCCTACAACACTTCTAGGAGAAAAGATAATCAGTAGAATAAAACCTAGTACCGTTGGCGGTAGAACAATGGGTAATAGTATAAAACTTTCAAGGAATTTAGTTAAATGCCCTTTTCCCTTATATAGTAATCGACTAATAAAAATGCCTAAGATTGAAACGATAATCGTACTAATAATGGCTACTTTGATCGATATCCAAAAAGGTGTTAAATCAGGCATAGGTTAAACCTCCTTATGCATCAAAATGATATTCTTCAAGAATGTCTTCTGCTTTGTCTGATTTTAAGAAGTCCATCCACTCTTTCGCTAATTTCTTATCAGAAGTAGCGCCTGCTTCATAAGTAATTGGTTTTTTAAGTTCAGCTTCTCTGATTTCATTTACTTTATCTGTTTTTTTGTTACCAGTGTATAAATCAGTTTTATATACAAAGCCCATCTGAGCGTTGCCTTTTTCCACATAATTTAACACTTGTTTAACGTCTTTTGCATAAACTAATTTATCTTTTACGTCGTTGTATAATTTTTGATCTTCAAGATATTGTTTAGCGTATTTACCTGTCGGTACAGTTTTCACTTCCCCAATCGCTAATTTTTCATCATCTTTTAAATCTTTAACTGAAGCTTCATTACTATTTTTGTCACCAATTAGGACAAGTTCATTATGCGCATATTTATATGTATCATGTGCTTTATCTTTATCTTTCAACATGTCTACATCTTTTGTATTTGCTGACATAAAGACATCTGCTGGAGCGCCTTTTTCAATTTGTTGTCTTAAAGCGCCTGATCCACCATAGTTAAAAGTGACATCCACATTTTTATGATCTTTTTTAAATTCTTTTTCTAATGCTTTACTTACATCACCTAAGCTAGCTGCAGCTGAGATTTGTAATTCTTGTTTTTTATCATTATCTTTATTACTTGAGTCAGATGATTTTTTACCCTCATCACTGCCCCCACCTGAGTTTGAACATCCTGCTAACACAACTGCTGATGTTGCAAGTATCGCTAAAGAACGTTTAAATTTCATTCCACAAATACCTCCTTATATATATAATGAATTATACACTTTTCAAATTTTTTTAAAAGACGATAACCAATATTTTCATTAAATTTTAAATTTATAATTTGAAAATAAACATGTACACTAGTTAATTTTAAAAACTTAATCTTTTCATTATTACTAGATAAGTTTTACTATAGTAATATATATTCTTAAAGGAGACAGACGTATGGATAAAGATGTGTTACAGGGACAAACCATTGTACGCTATGAAGACGGCCATTTGTTTGAAACTGAAGATAGCTATGTAACTGAATTTCCGTTAACGATAATGGTCAACGGTACAGAATTTGCTACCGTCATTTGTAGCCCTACCCATATGGAAGAACTAGTTATTGGTTTTTTAGCTTCTGAGGGGGCCATTTTCAAAAAAGAAGAAATAAAATCCATACAGATTGATGATAGTAAGGGGTTTGCGCATGTTGAGTTAACAAAGAAGTTAGGAGATCGATTTGAATACTCTACGAAACGCATGATTGCATCTTGCTGTGGGAAAAGTCGTGAATTCTACTTTCACAATGATGCAGCGATTGCTAAAACATCGATGTCAAAGATTACATTAACGCCGAGACAAGTGCTTAATATGATGACTGGCCTACAAAGTGCTAGTACATTGTTTAAACAAACAGGTGGTTTGCACAATGCAGCGATTAGTGATGGCGATGATTTTTTTGAACATAGACAAGATATAGGACGCCATAATGCGTTAGATAAACTGTATGGTTTCTGTATTCAAAGACATATCCCTGTGCGAAATAAAGTTCTAATCTTTAGCGGTCGCATTTCATCTGAAATATTACTTAAAGCAGCTAAAATTGGTGTAGGTGTGATTCTATCTAAATCAGCTCCTACTACATTAGCGATTACGCTTGCGAATGATTTGAACATTACAGCAATAGGTTTTATTCGAGATGGTAACTTTAATGTATATAGCCATCCCGAACGTATAAAAGGGAGCGAGACAGAAATCTAGGGAGCGGGACTGAAATCTAATGTAATTTCTAAGATTTCGTAGTCCCGCCCCGGCAAGGTTGGCTAGAAATGAAGAAAGTGAGGCTCGAACGCATCTTCATTTCAGACAACTACTGCCCAATGATACAAAAAACTAGGGAGTGAAGGTAAAACCATGAAAAAAAGAAAAATCATGAAGGAAAGATTAATTTTTTATTATCAATCCCTGATTTTTTTAGTGGTATATTTAAAATAATTAAAAATCTATTTACTTAAAAACATATATCAGTGGTGGAAATTTAAATAGAAGTTTCTATTGGTAGTGTGAGTTGTGTCGTATTATAGTTTTTATACATAAGACACCTCGTTAATTTAGTTTTAGTGATGTTGATTAAATTATACGAAAGTGTCTTATTTTTTAATTGTTTTAACGTAAAATCACATGTATATAACGTAGTATTGTGAGTGAGACTCCTGAGGGAATAGGATGAGCGTCGAGACCAAGGCTCGACCCATCCTCCTAGGAACGCGAGATTAACAATACGGAGTATTAATATAAAAGAAGCGTAGAGATGATTCATAATCGAACCATCTCTACGCTATTGTTTTGGGATTGTTGTCCCAGACACTTTTATCATTTATACAATATTTTCTTTTACAATGTGATAGATAAAACTTTGATAGGTATACCCTTGTTTTAGGTACATATCTTTGGCAGTATCTTCACCATCAGCTACAAGAATGACCGGACGTTGTCCAGCTAGATCACCTACATAAGATTGCATTGTAGTACCGATGCCTTGATGTTGATAAGACTCAATCACACCAAAACTATCAATCTCAACTGTATTTTCTGTTTCTATAACATCTACTGTCCCTACTGCTGTATCATCCAAATAAGCAAGTAACTTTAGTGTAACGTCTTCCTTGTTTAGTATACTTTGTCTCGCTATGTTAACGCTCTCTATGGCAAATTTCTCTCCATAAGGTAACGCAAATGAATAATAGATATTTAAATAATCTTCTATATTCTGCTCATTCACCACTTTAATGACTATGTCTTCTCTCTTAGGTAGCATAGCTAATTGAACCCCTTCGATAATGTAAAATTCTAATATCCCCAATTGAAATCCTTCATCTTTAAATAGTTTAAACCATGTTTCATCGAGACTTTCATTTTCAGGAAAGGTAAACGCTAAATGATTAGAATGCTGTTGTTGATGCAATTGTAACTGTTGAGTCATATCTTCATACCATTGTGCTATGGTAGGAACCTTTTTATAAACCCACTTATTAGTATCGTATTTTAATGGCTCAGAAGAAGTGAGATAAATTATTTTTCTCTCATCTTCTGAGTACAAATGTCCTTCTTGATAAATATTATGGATTGAGATACTAGCCATGTGATTATCCCCCTGGCTATTCAAATTTAATACCTTTATTGTATCAAATTTTTAAAGCGAGAGTGGTTTAACATTGTTGCCCCTATTAAACTAGCAATAATGCCTTTAACAATATCGCCAGGCATGAATGTTAATGATAAAACAACAGCTTTACTTACAGGTATATGTATAATGAAGCCCATAATAATTGTACCAACAATATCTAATAGCAATATACCAACGACTAATGTTGCTACAAATAAAATTGTAAAGTTGATTCTATCAAGATAACGATCTCTAACTAATCCAATGAGATAAGCTACTACAGGATATAAGAATAGGAAACCGGCTGAAGGTCCTGCAAATACGCCAACACCTCCACGTCCGCCTGATAAGACAGGTAAACCAGTAGCTGCTAATAATAAGAATACTATGACACTAAGTGCGCCATATTTTCTTCCTAGGATAATACCCGCTAGAAAAATACCAATGTTTTGTAAAACAATCGGTACGGGCATGATAGGTAATGGAATACTTGGCACCAAACCTAAAACACAAATAATCGCTGTCATCAATGCTGTATAAACTAAATTTCTTGTACTCATGTTGTATCCTCCTTCTACGAAAATGATTATACCACTATTGTAAACTTACGTGAATAAAAAGTTTACATTTAATTTAAGATTTAACTTTTTTTGCCAAATCTGTAATATAACGGAAGAAATCATCTCTGTTTACACCATTAACTACATTGATTGGTCGACCATCTTCTTTAATAAACGTACGTCCTTGACTTGGACCATCACTCTCAACATCTACATTCAGTTGAATAGATTGCACTAATTCAGGCTTACCTACATATGCTGTAGTGAGTACATCCCATAAGAAGTATGTGGAATTAGTTACAAAATGAGTAAGTGGAGGTACAGCAGCATAACTTACACCTAGGAAATCCACCCCTTTATATTGACGTTCATTTGCCCACATTTGGCGAATATCTAGGGTTAGTGGCACTTGATTCGTACTTTCTAAGGCAATCATTTCAATCTCTATTGGACTATCAAATACTATTTTTACTGCTTCTGGATCCCAAAAGGCATTCCATTCGGCTGTACCATCATGTTCTGGTTCTTCTACATTACCTTTTTCCAAAAATGTACCACCCATCCACACAAGTTTATGAATATTTTGCGTAATGCTCGGGTCTATCGTAAGTGCTTTAGCTAAGTCTGTAAGTGGGCCAGTAAATAATAAAGTGACTTTGTCATCACTTTCGGTTAAAACTTTAATAATATCTTCATAAGCTTCCAATTGGCTTATGGCAGACTGACGATTCATTGTGGGTTCATTTAAGATAGGTAAGGCGTCCATAAAGAAAGCATGCATTCTCCATTCTTTAGGAAAAGGATTTCTTCCACGTTCACGAGATGCGGCTACCTTAAGAGACAAATTTGAAAATCGATTAATGATTTTACTAGATGCACTTACTGAAGGTTCGACATAACAATCGGCACCAATTGTACTCACTCCAACTAAGTCGACATCTTCCATATGTAATAATAAAAAGAGTGAAATTAAATCATCCACTCCACCGTCGTGATTAAAATAAACTTTCTTCATTATTTATCCTCCTAGATACTCTCAATGACTTGATATAAAAAGAGCTATGATTACATTGTACATAATCATAGCTCAATAGCGTATTAAAATTGATATTCGTTTTAAATTCTACCTAATTATTTACTAGCTTTAATTAATTTGTCTTTTAAGTCTTTTCTCATGAAGTCAAGAGTATAAGGATCATTGTACCAATATGTTTCAGCTTTAACTTCAACTACACGATCATTTTGAACTGCTGGTAAGTTTTTCCAAATATTAGTTGTTTCATAACTTGGTTTAGATTTACCTTCACCAGTTGATACGATATAATCACCAGCTACGTCATCTACTTTTTCTTGACTTACTTCAGCCCAACCTTCTTTTTTAACTAAATCTTGTTGGCCTTTAGGCATATTTAAACCGAATGCTTGATATAAAACTTCTCCACCACGGCCCCAGTTATCGCCGTATGTGTATAATTTTTTATCGAACTCGTCAAAGATTGATACAGTTGAATCTTTACCAATTGCATTTTTGATTTCTTTGCCGTCTTTTTCAGTTTGTTTTTTCCATTTTTCTTCCCATTTTTTAACTTCGTCTTCTTTATCTAAAATTTTACCTAACATTTCTTGTTGTTCTAAGTATTTATGTTTACCATAATCAACAACAATTGTTGGTGCAATTTTTTGGTATTTTTTAATGTTTTTATCAGTAGAATAAACGATAATTAAATCTGGTTTTTTCTTAGTAACTTTTTCTACATCTTCGTCACCGATTTTAGTAGTATCTTTAAATTTATCTTTTAAAATTGGGCTTTGATCAACTTGTTTGTTAACTGCTACGATGTTAGCGCCTAATTTATGTAAACCACCTGCAAACGTAGGTGCTACTACTGCAATACGTTGAGGGTCTTTAGGAATTTTAATTGACTTACCACTATCTAATTTATATGACTTTGTTTCTTCTTTTGAATCTGATTTATTTGAATCACCTGAACCACCGTTATTGCCACATGCAGCTAACACAATGATTAAAGCAATCAATGGAAAAATTAACTTTTTCATAACATCCTCTTATTGAAAACGATTATCAATTTCATCAAAATTATACATGAGGCAATTGATATTTACAATAGAATTTTTAAATATTTAAAAAATAAAAAATTAGTCTCATAACAATAAACAGATGAGACTAATTAATAAATTCAATATATTTTTTAGTTGTTTAGTTTAAAACAGGTCTAATACTGATTTTGCAATATTAGTGTAAGCAGCGTCTTCCATTGGAGGATTGTGTAAACCTGCGCGCATATCGCGATAATAACGTTGTAGTGGACGTTCCATCTCTAAACTTTTCGCTCCAACAATTCGCATAGCTAAATCTATAACAGTTAATCCTTGGTTCATCACAAGGACTTTACTGGCTGCGGTCTCGTTCCAGACGTTAGGATTATCTTCAATAGTTTGATAGCCTTTAGCAGTACTCCATAAGAAATGACGTGCTGAAAGTAATAATGATTCCATTTTACCAACATTTTGTTGCACAGTTGGAAGATTGGCAATAGTTCCTTCAATACTGTTTGGACCATAACTTTTAGCAAATTCAACTGCATAATCCCTTGCTGCTTGTGCTATACCTAAATACGTACTTGGAATGTGTAATATCCAGCCGTTAGGTTGAGGCTTACGTTTTCCTTCTACGAAATACTCTTCTGGGACTATGACGTCATTTAATACTAAATCATGACTTTCTGTGGCTCTCATGCCAATCATATTCCAATTATCAGCTATTTCTACACCTTTGAATTCACGAGGTACTAAGAAGAAACCTACTTCTTCAAGTTCCTCAACGTAAGCAGCCACGATATAGTGTGTGAGTGCTTTACTCATTGAGGTAAATGTTTTAACTCCGTTTAATTGATAGCCCTTTTCCGTTTTAATGGCATGTGTTGCAGGTCGGCCACCACGAGTAGGACTTCCTGTGTCCGCTTCGCTTACCGCTCTATTAACAAGTGCGCCATTTTTAATTTCTTCGGCAAATTGATCAAGCATTTCTTGTTGCCACATATTTTGCTCATATAATTGGCCTACCACACTTAGATGCCAACCAAGAGAATTTCATCCTCAACTTAAGACTAGGTGTAAGTAAATTACTAGTTGATTATTTAATATATTTTTCAAGATCAGCAATCAACTTATTAATTTTTTCACGTTGCTCATCAGTAACGTAAACAATAACAATTCTTTCATCTCTAATACTACGTTTTTTTGATAATAATTGTAAATCTTTCAATTTTTGTAATGCTTTAGTTAAGTAATAAGGTTTAAACTCTGAATACGTTGCGATTTCTTTCGAAGTTATTTCATTTGTTTTACTTCTAGCTATGTAATTTAAAATATAAATCTCTTCATAATTTAAATTATACTTCTTTTTAGTATCCTTGAAGAATTTCTTAACTTGGAATGTTGCATTAACTAAATCATTAATATCTTTAATTTGTCCCATATTCTAAACCACTCCTCCGATGTACGTCTTGTTGCTACAAGGTTCGTGTACTATTTACTACTAACTAAAGATTTCTAATGCTATAAAATTTATTTTATAATATTTAAGTATAATATTTCAATGTTTTTATGAACTTAAAATGATATTACATAATAAAAACACGTTGACTAAATTAAATTATACTTAATCAATTAATCTTCAATACTAATAAAATGAAATAAAAAACTAGGAAGTTTGTCGCTATTTATTACGTCGTACAAACATTCCTAGTTATATATCGTTATTTAATTTTTGCTTCTACATATTCGACAAAAGTTTTAACATCTTCAGTTTGAATTTGTTTCATCGGCACCTTGCCAATATTAAAAGTAAATGCAATATTTTGGCCATCATATTCAATAGCTTCTACTTCATTATAAGGGATATTTCTATAATAAAATTGTCCATTCATATCCACATTCATTATTAAACGTTCTGAAGTCGCAATAAAGGCACCTTCAAATTCGCTTTGTCCCTGTACACTGTATTCAATCATTCCTAATACAGACGGTCCTTTTTGTTCAGTTGGGAATAAATCATCAGGATTTACATTATCTAAAATCATCTTTTGATACTCCTTATTGTCTATGTTATAAAAATTGATTTCATTTCCGCTTGAAACTCATTGTAACATTCAGCAAATAAGCTTTCTGTTTTATTGAGTTGAGACTCTAAAAATTTTATATACACCATGCGTTCATCTTCTGGCTTTCTATATTTTATTATATACCCTTTTTGATATAAACCATTAATAATTGAATTGATACAAATTAAATAGTGATGTGAAAAGGCTTGAAATGCTTTTAAAGAACTCACTTCTTGATGGGTAGTAAGTTTTCCTAATAAAAATATTTCATCTAATGTTAAATCAAACCGTTCCCCCACTAATTTAACTCGGTTTAATGCTTGATAAACAATAGTAATATAAGAAAGTTCTACTAAAATTTTAAAATCTTCATGCTTATTGAGATATCTTACTTTTAACAATTCTTCAACTTCACAAAATAATATTTGTAATTTTTCTTGATATTGCGCAGTGGGGAGAATTAATATCCTTCTTTGATTCACCTCATCGCGCAATTTAATAATCCATTTTAAATGGTAGAGCTGTTCTAAATGATATCGCACATTTTTTTTAGATAAGTCCACTTTTTTAATTAAGTCTTCAATATAAATACCTTGATGTTGTGCTTGGTAATAGTTAATGATTTCATTTAGTATCATTAAATGTTCAAGATTTAGATTATGTGTGTACTTTAATATTGCGTTAATAGCTTTTGTGAACATCAAATAAAATAAGAGTGTCTCAATGTTCTTTTTATTCATAATACTTGCCACCTCATGTCCTAACTTAATGCTTCCTTTAAGCATCGATTTAAAGATAGACATTTTGGTGTTGTAGCATTTTTAAATATCATTATCTTCACATATAAGTATTAATTAGATGAGAGTATCAATACTATCTAATATGAATAACGCTTTGTTTAACAACATCACACTCAACTTTTTATCTTATATGTTTAGGACAAAACATCCGATTTAAACACTCTCGAACAATGGAACAATGATTCGTCACTATTCGAAATTCATAATAATTGTTGAAACCTTAATTTATTGAGCTATTAATCGCTTTTGAAAAGTACAAATAAACCATTTTCTAATAATAATTACTTTTAGCTTCGGCTATTAATAATTGTGCTTCCTTATCAAATGGAATTTCTATCGTTTCTGAACTATTATAATGTATAAGTTGCTTATTCTTCCTAATTTGCCCTGGCGTTGCGCCATATTTGTTATTAAATAAAGCAATGAATCGTGGGTAATGATTAAATCCATGGTCGAAGGCAATATCTTGAATTAGTGCATTTGTTTTTAATATGTCTATCAAACATAATTTCAATCTCACATCGTTGATATACTGAGTAATATTATTGTATGGCGTATGATATTTTATAGCCTCGCTCACTTCTTTTGCCGACATATTCAAAGAATTTGCAAGTTCTTGCCTATTAATTTTTTGAGCATGATGTTCAATAATATATTCATGCACTTCATCGATTAACGTATTTTCCAATTTATAACTATCCCGACGTTTACGTTGAATATAACCTAACTCGACGCATAAGTGTTTCACTAATTTATCTTTAATATGCAATATATGCGGTTTCCGACTTTCAAATTCAAGTAAATTTATAATAAATGGTTCTAACTGTCTTCTTTCAATTGATGAAAATTTATGTCCGTTTAATCTAATGTAATCATCAGCAAATTTCAAATAATCTTTAAAGGCTATTTCAATCAATACTACAAAAGAATCCTCTTCACCATCAATTGAGTATAAGTCATTTAACATGACAAACATCAAATCGCTAGACTGCATTTGAAATTTGTCTAAATTTAAATTAACTACGCCTGAACCTTTTAACCAATAGATTAATTTTATATTCGATTCCTTTTGCCTACTTATCTTTATATTTTTTAAAAGTTTTACCGAAAAGTTATCAATCATACGTACGTCCTCTCACTTTATAATATATAAAGACATGACATAAATAGAAATAGAGTTACCTCCCCAATAACTTCTTTAGCTATTCTGAGGGTGAGCCATTAATAGTTATCTTCTTAAAAATTGATAAACTTTGTCTCAACCTCATTCTTCCTCGAATGTCTATCTTCATATATAATTGTATGTTTTCTTTCGGCGTTACCAGTAGCAAACTTTTGACTAATTATATCACTTTATTACCTTATTCAAATAAAATTATATATATAGCGCACTTAAAATATCACTTTTGGCAAAAATAATATACGCTTTTTTACCTAGTTCATATTTGATTTTAACTACGAGTAGCACATAAATGTGTTTTATATGTAAAAATATCGTACAAAATATATGATTTTTAAAGTTATTTCTTCAGAAATAAAGTTTGCTATTTTTTTACAATAAGATTACAAAGAAATGAGTATTCTTTTCATAATAATCTTCAAACATTGATATATCAATGTTTTTTAAAATTACAAAACATTACTAAAAGTATGTATGTCAAAACATAATATTAGCAAAAAATTACAAAATGATAACAACGCCCACAAACTCAATTTTTTTTGATAAAGTATGTTTTGTCGTTAAGAAACATTGAAACAAAGGACTCAAGGGTCATCAAATGACTATTAAATAATAAATAGAAATTAATTTAATTCTCAGGAGGATATTTACAATGAAAAAAATCGCTACAGCTACAATCGCTACTGCAGGAGTTGCTACAATCGCTATCGCTGGACATGGTCACGAAGCTCACGCAGCTGAACAAGGTTATAACCCAAATGATCCAACATCTTATAGCTATTCTTACACTATCGACCAACAAGGTAATTACCATTACATTTGGAAAGGTAACTGGAGCCCTGATCAAGTAAATCACTCTAGTCAATCAAATTATTCAAATAACAACTACAGCAATAATAATTACAACAACTACAATTCAAATTATTCATATAGCTACAACAATAACAATAATACTCAATCATATAATTCAAATGCACAACGTACTGGTGGCATGGGTGCTAGCTACTCAACTTCAGATCGTAACATCAAAGTAACAACTACAACTGCACCATCATCACGTTCAAATGGCGTATCAATTTCTAACTCTGCAAGCTCAGGTAGTAATTTATACACTAGTGGTCAATGTACTTACTATGCATATGAAAGAGCTGGCGGTAAAATTGGTTCAACTTGGGGCAACGCTAATAACTGGGCAAACGCTGCTGCAGCTTCAGGTTACACTGTAAACAACTCACCTTCAGCTGGTGCTATTTTACAAACTTCTCAAGGTGCATACGGTCACGTTGCATACGTTGAAAGTGTTGGTAGTGACGGTTCAGTTACAGTATCAGAAATGAACTATGGTCACGGTGTAGGTGTTGTTACTTCACGTACAATCTCAGCTAGCCAAGCTTCATCATACAACTACATTCACTAATATGAACTTATAATATAATTTAAATAAGCTGTGCTTCCGCAAACCATTACATTTAACAATGAGATGGTTTGCGTTTTTTTATTAGAGCACAGTGACAGAAATCTAGGGAGTGGGACACTAATGTAATTTCAAAGATTTCGTAGTCCTCCCCGACAAAGTTGACTAGAAATGAAGAAAGTGTGGCTCGAACTCCTTTTCATTTCGGACAACTACTGCAAAAAAATAAGAGACTAAACCATTTTTATGTTAATGGCTTAGTCTCTTATTCTAATCTAGCTATATTCTTACAATAAATTTATTATTTCATGATTGAGTTATATCTATTAAACCTGTTGTTAATAAATTCATTTACTCATCGTTCATGGATTCAATTCTCGCTACAAAAATTGAATCCACTACTTTTGAATATTTCGAGGATATTTACAGTTAAAACCTTATAGGAATAAATATCATCGCTACAATAATATCTATTTACTGTTCTAACATATAAATATATTTCCTTTTTTTACATAAATTAAACATAAAATTATAATTAATTTGATTTTTTACGAATTCCTAGACCTGTAAAGCCGTAAAAGACTGCTAATATAGCACATAAATAACATGGTACTGCCCAAATAAAGAATTGGTCTACTGATACGCCTAATTGTTGCGTATAATAAATACCTGATGTTCCCCATGGTATAAGTGGAAGCACCATTGTACTTGAATCTTCTAGTGTACGTGAAAGATTGCTTCGATCTAAATTCATATCTTCAAACATGTCTTTCATCAATACACCAACCATGATAATAACAATTGAAGCGACTCCAGCTGCAAAGACCATCATTAAACAACATGCGACTGTTATTAATATCAAGGTTCCTACTGACTTCACGCCTTTAGCTACTGTTTGTAACATCACATCTAGACATCCAGATTTCTCCACTATTCCAGCAAACGCATAACCGCAGAAAATCGTTACAAGAATCTCGGTCATACTCATCATTCCGCCTTGTTCTAATAGCGTTTTAGCGTTATCTGACAGATGAGTATGGCCAGTCATAGCAGGTGTAAATCCATTAAATGTCGCTTTGAATCCATCTACAATATTAAAATGATGAGCAAACGTTCCAATAACGATAGCCGTTATACTCGAAGCTAACATTGAAGGTACGGTTGACACTTTACATAATAAACATATAACAATAACAATTAACGGTACCCATACCCAGAAATTCAGATGATAGATGCTTGATAGTTCATTGAGCAAATGATTAATTTGCTTTGAATCTACGCTTCCTTTAGATCTTAGACCAGCAAAGAACCAGACCACTAGTCCAATAATAGAAGCGGGTATAGTTGTCCACATCATTGCTCTAATATGAGAAAAGATATTTACCTTAGTCACTAAAGCAGCTAAGTTGGTTGTGTCAGATAAGGGTGACATTTTATCGCCAAATACTGCACCAGAGATGATAGCGCCGGCTGCCATCCCTAAATCGACATTTAATTGGCCAGCGATAGATATTAGCGCAATACCTGCCGTTGAAGCAGAACCCCAAGCTGTACCAGTCGCAAGACTACATATAGCAGAAATAATAAATGCTGAAACTAAGAAATAATGTGGGTTTAAAAATTTCAATCCGTAATAAATAAGCGCTGGCACGGTACCTGAGTACATCCAACTACCTACAATAATCCCAACGGCTAAAATAATAAATATAGCGGGCATCGCTGTAGTTAAGCGTTTCGTAATACCTTCTTCTAAATCTTCCCATTTCAGTCCTACTCGTACTGCTATGAACGCAGCATAAGCAGAAGAAATAAGGAGCAATACTTGAATAGGTATATCAAAAATAATAAATCCCGTTGTTACAACAATTACCATTACAACGATAGTGGAGATGGCCTCCAAAAATGTTGGTGTTCTCTTCATACACAAGCTCCCTTCCCCTTATTTGATACAAGACCTCTTTTCTTTAATAAATAGTTATTGTTCGATTGATAGTGTTAAATTCTCGTAATCTAGTAACTTACCTGACTAGTTTATTCTAGTCCTAGCTTTTCAAGACCAAGTTCTTCAACTGTAAGTCCTTCTTCGAAAAAGTCACGTTCTAAAATCGTTGAAGCAATCATAATCACTGCATCAATATTCGGTGTCTCCACGTCAATTGCACGCCCTAAACTAGACCATAGTACAAGTCCGTATGCGATATCTTCAGTTAAATAACGATTTTGTACGGAATTAGGACCTGGTATTTGTGAAAATACTGGACTTGTATTAAACAAACGATTTAATGGTTCATCTTCGTCTTTACGTTCTAAATAGCCACGTTGTATACGGGCTTCTTTCGCTGTTAATAATTCAAACCCTAATTTACGGCCAAGTGTTAGACGTTCTAACTCAATGGCGTGTAGTAATCTCACTGTATGTTTCGTGATTCCCTCTTTGTACAATGCAAATGAATCGGCATAATCAATACGGCCAACGTTTAATAATGTTGGTCCTGGATGTACTTCAGGGTTACCATTTTCAAGATTTGTCTTCCATAAATTTTCTTCTTTCACTAGATAAGGATAAATTTGACTAACTTTTTCGAAACTGTCACTTAATTCTTTTTTATTAAAAGTAGAGAAGAAGACTTTACGAACATTTAAAGATAAGTCTACACGTGCTTCGTTAAAATCAACACGTGTGCCGTAAGTTAACGTGTTCGCTTCAGCAAATTTTGGACTGACATCTACGCGACGATCATCAAGTACGTTCATGAAACGGATAGAAGCCATTGCCGCGGCAATATTAAAGAAGATGAGTTGGTCATCAGTAATATGTTCAGCCATAATTTCTGCATAATATTCTATATATGAAGACGGGATAACTACTTGTACAATCTCCGCATCTTTAAGAACGTATTCAATATCATCACTGACATCAGTGAAAGGAACAAATTTCTCTTCACCTTCATTGTTAAAATCAAATCCACCTTTTTCTAAAGCGGTATTAAACTTTTTAATGGAAGAATTTCGGCAATATAATTTAACTTCGTGTCCTTGATCTACCATATCTACTGCTGCTGTAACAGCACCATTACCTGAACCTATAACTGCTATTTTCATACTAATAACTCCTTTATCTTTTTCTATCATAGAGATGTCATAATTATCTTAATTAAAAGAACTCAAAGTAATTGAATCTGTAGATTTCTATTTCATCTTCTTAAGCAATATAAAGAATAACATGTTTAAAATCAGATTCCTTACTTGTTCTAATAATTTCATAAATAAAGGAAGCGAGACAGAAATCTAAACAATTTAAAAGATTTCGTAGTCTCGCCCCGACAAAAATTAACTAGAAATAGAGGTTGGGACACCGTTTATTAGTTTTCTAGAGCACCAAATACACATGCCCCACTCTGCAATAATATCTTGATAATATATATCCAAATTCCCTTAATAATAAACACTTGTGTGTGAACTAGTTCAATTTTAGAAACTAGGCTAACGTTCTTTGGAGAAGTTTGTTATATTAAGGATGAATGATAATAAAAAAAGGAGTGTTCTCATGCAAGAACAATATAATGATTCGCAGCGTACTGAAATTATGAGAGATAATGAACAAGATGCACGTTTAATGTCTATGTTGATATTTTTATTAGGCTTCTTTACTTCTATTATTGGTCCAATTATTATTTGGGCTATCAAGCGTAATGATTCACGTTTAATTGATAAAGCTGGTAAGAATTACTTCAATATGCTCATTTCGTACTTTATTTGGAATGTCGTACTCGGATTATGTTTTATTCCTGTTTATCTTGGATTCTTATTTAATAATGATGCCCTTAGCATTATTTGCGTCATCTTATTAATCATTCTTTTTATAGCATTATTTGTACTTTCAATTCTTTATTTTATTTTCCATATCGTCGCTTGTGTGAAGTATTTTGGTGGAAAAGAATATGTGGTACCGCTATCAATTCGCTTTTTCAAATAAATCGATTGGCACCTATTGTTACAAACTGCTGTAACAATAAACATTTAAAATTTACTGTATGATATTAGATTAATGTAGAAACCATGCATTAATCACGTATTGTTACAGCCTGTAACCTTGGACGCTCTATTATTACGGAGTTGTTCAAGGTTTTTGTATTTCATTTACGAAATCGTAACATTGCACACACCTCTCAATTAATTTGCTAAAGTATGAGTTGTCGTTGGGAGCGACAGTTAATGAAACATAATAACTATTCAACATTTCGCTAAACAAACCAGTGTTGAATACAAATTTTGGGAGGACTTATTACTATGAAAAAAATAATTACAATTTCAACTTTAACAGCAGGTATTGGTATTTCAGCATTAGGTATTAATGCTAATCATGCAGATGCTGCAGAATATAATCATGCACCACAACCTCAAGGACAACATCATGGCGCACAACAACAAGGCCAATTTATGCCACAAGGTTATCATCATTCAAATCAACAATGGAATCCTCAATTCAACCATCATTCAAGAGGATATCAACAAACTCAATTTAAACAACAATCGTTTAACTCAAATACAACTGCGACTAGTACTCAGTCAACTAGTTCATCATCAAACACAAGTGAAACAACTTCATCTTCTACAACATCTACGTCAACTCAAACAACCTCATCTACATCTGGTAATTTATACACTGCCGGTCAATGTACTTGGTATGTATATGACAGAGTTGGAGGTAGCATTGGCAGTACTTGGGGTAATGCTAATAACTGGGCTAGCGCTGCACAATCAGCCGGTTATACAGTAGATAATAACCCAGAAGAAGGATCAATTATGCAGTCTTCTGCCGGAACTTATGGTCACGTAGCTTATGTAGAAAGTGTAAATGACGATGGTTCTATCACTGTTTCAGAAATGAACTATAATGGTGGCCCATACGTTAAAGACACACGTACGATTTCCGCTTCACAAGCAAGTTCTTTTAATTACATCCATTTATCATAATGTTTTAAAGAGGGAGTGCTCTCAGACATCTTTACAAGTCTAATAGATGTCTGTTGTCGCTCCCTCTTATTTGTTTACGTTGCGCAAGATGACCTCTTTTGAGAAAATACTTATATTAGACTTTTAAAATGGAGGTATAGTCATGCAATGGCTTAAAGTTGTGTTGGCGGGACTTGTAGAAGTGATATGGGTTACTGGTTTAAACAACGCCCATAATTTTATAACGTGGTTATTCACACTTATTTTCATAGCATTAAGCTTTTATTTAATGCTTTCTGCCTCTAAATATTTACCTGTAGGCACTGTCTATGCCGTCTTTGTAGGTATAGGTGCGGCAGGAACTGTAATCGTTGATATGATATTTTTCAACCAGCCGTTTACTTTTTCAAAAATTTCCCTTCTCTTATTACTTCTTATCGGAATCATTGGTTTAAAACTGTCTACTAATGATGATGTTGAAGGAGGTCATTAATATGGCTTGGTTATTTCTTATAGTCGCTGGCTTATTTGAAGTGTTAGGAGTTATTTTATTAAATGAGTTATCTCGCACAAAAAAACGTTTCTATATCGTCTTAATGGCTATAACATTTGTTCTTAGTTTCAGTACATTAAAAGTAGCAATGAATACTATACCAATGGGGACTGCTTATGCAATATGGACAGGTATTGGAACAGCTGGTGGTGCCATCATAGGCATGATATTTTATAGAGAATCAACTCATTTTAGTCGGCTATTTTTTATTTTCCTTATAATCGTCTCAGTAATAGGCTTAAGACTTATTCAATAAAACTGATAACAATTTAATTTGTATACGCTTACTTCTTTTATTATACTAAGGGAGAAGTATTCATTAAGGAGTGAGTGTAATGGAAAAAGTATATATTGCCGGTGCAATTCCTGAAGCGGGATTGAATCTACTTAAAGAACATTTCGAAGTTGAGATGTATGAAGGCGAAGGCATCATTGATAAAGAAACACTTAAGAAAGGTGTTAAAGATGCATCAGCTTTAATTAGTATATTATCTACTAATGTCGATCAAGAAGTGATTGATAGCGGTAAAAATCTTAAAATCATTGCTAACTATGGCGCTGGGTTTAACAACGTTGACGTGAAATATGCACGTGAAAAAGATATCGACGTTACTAACACGCCTAAAGCTTCTACAGCGGCAACTGCTGAATTAACATTCGGATTAGTTTTAGCAGTAGCTCGTCGTATTGTAGAAGGCGATAAATTATCTCGTACAAAAGGATTCGACGGTTGGGCTCCACTATTCTTTAGAGGTCGTGAAGTTTCAGGGAAAACGATTGGTATTATCGGTTTAGGTGAAATTGGTGGCGCAGTAGCTAAACGTGCTAAAGCGTTTGATATGGACGTCTTATATACTGGTCCTCATCAAAAGAAAGAAAAAGAACGTGAAATTGGCGCTAAATACGTTGATTTAAATACGTTATTAGAAAATGCTGACTTCATTACAATCAATGCAGCTTACAATCCAGATTTACATCATATGATTGATACTGAACAATTCAAAAAAATGAAATCTACAGCATATTTAGTTAACGCTGGACGTGGCCCTATTGTTAACGAAGAAGCGTTAGTTAAAGCTTTAGAAAATAAAGACATCGAAGGTGCAGCATTAGATGTTTATGAATTTGAACCTGAAATTACTGAAGGATTAAAATCATTAGATAATGTAGTAATTACACCACATATCGGTAATGCAACATTCGAAGCTAGAGATATGATGTCTAAAATTGTCGCAAATGATACAATCAAAAAATTAAATGGCGATGAACCTCAATTTGTCGTTAACAAATAATATGGAATAACATTAAGGACCTGCTTCTATGTGTGTACAAATACTCATAGAAGTAGGTCCTTCTTTTATCGTTTTATTTACTTTTAGCTTTATATAAAAACTTCGTTTGACCACTAACTAAACGCTTAGGCATACGTTTCATTAAGCCATTACGTAGGCTAACGGTCAACTTATTATCTTTTTGAGCAATTGTGCCTATTTTTCTAGAACGCTTAATAACTTTTGCAGTATGTTTAACTCTCAATTTATCATAACGTGTTAGTGCTTTATTAACGTCATACTCCGCTAAACAGTTAGCCAATACAATGGCATCTTCCATAGCTTGGCCTGCGCCTTGACCCATATTCGGCGTAGACGCATGGGCTGCATCACCTAGCAATAGTGTACGTCCGTAGACAAATGTTTTTAACGGCTTCATATCGTACATATCATGTTGAAGAATACCCGTTTCACTTTGTTTATCCAGAATTTGGCGTACTTCATTAGGATAATTATTAAAATATGCCTGTAAATGAGGTTTCTCAAATGTTGAATATTTAGCGTCCTTTTCAGCAGCATTAATTGTAATAAACCAATAAGCTTGATTATTAATTAAAGGCACGATGCCTACACGTCCTCGCGTGCCCCAATATTCATCTGCAGTTTCACGATTTCTCAAATCCGCTTCTTCTACTAAACCACGGAAACACGTGTACCCCTGATAAAGTACTTTGGCGCCAGGGTTAACCGTTTGTCTAATCGTTGAATGGATTCCATCTGCCCCAATACATAAATCAAACGTTTGGCTTGCATGTTTTGAAAAGTGAACCATCACATCTTGTTCATGATTATCCACTTTCGTTACTTCATAATTTGTCATAATACTGTTAGGTTGAACATAAGAGTGGATTAACTCAATCAATGTTTGACGTGCTAATGTCACATTCAGTGTACCCTCTTTTAATTTAGCAGCAGTTAACATGCGTCCTTTCGTATCAAACACGTTCATTGCTGATAAATTTTGACCAGCATTTTTAATACCTTTAGCCAAATCATGCGTGCCTAACTTTTTGAGCACATTATCACCGATACCAATACCGGCGCTAATTTCACTAATATTTGTTTTCTTTTCAAATATCGTTACGTTATGCCCCTGTTCTTGTAAAAGTGCCCCAGCAGTTAACCCACCGATGCCAGCACCTATTATTGCAATCTTCATTTATTTACACCTCAAAATTCAAATTCTTATATATTATTAATGTTTTAACTTAGGTATTCAACACGTTTAAGTCATTGTAGCCGGTGTCCCATATTTAAGAAGCATAATAATTTTTACGTACATAATCTTTTTTGATACCAAACTGTTCATAGTATGCTTTCATATAATGGGCTACATTATCAGCCCAAGCCACGTCACTTGCATACTGATGTTCCCCAGGTTGTTGAGGATTCCAACGCATTTGATATAGTGTTATTTGCTCATTATCGAAATACTGTGTACGCACAAACTTTGCTCCGCCTAGAATTGCTTTATAAGGCGATGTCCATGCTTGTTCTTTTGCGTAACTCTTACCTGTATGTACTGCATTCTCGTCAAAAGCACCTACACCAAAGAAATTATAATAACGTTTCCCATCATCTTTAATACCCTTGGCAAGTTCTGAATCTCCATTGGCAGTTTCTACACGTGCATGACTAATTAAATAAATAATATTCACATCATATTTGTCTTGAGCTTTGATAAAAGCATTCGCTTGGTCTTCAAGAATTCCCTGTCCTTTTAGCATAGTTTTAACTTCACTTTTAGACATTGGTACTTTTTGAGAAATATCCATGTACTTTAATGTATTATCTTTATGAGTAATCTTCATTGCTTGTTCAACTTCACTCTCTTGTGCATCGACAAACTTCCCATTCTTATCAATCGTATTTAATACACTGGGTTGTGTTTGCTTTTGAACCGCTTCTTGAAAAGTAAACTGCCGATCTTCACGTAGAATATTAGTTTGATTGATAACCAACAAGACAATGAGTATACCCAATAAAAGAATAAGTATAGTTATAGATAAACGTAAATTAAACTTCTTTTTCATGTGCGCTACAATCCTTTGTGTGCCTAATTAAGTTAAAAAGAAATATGTAATAATGATAACGATAACGACAATCGCAAACGATAGATTGATAATTATCTTCATTCCTGTACGGTCACGGAATAAAACGTTAAAAATCACTAGACTAATTGCTAGAGAAACAGCAAACATCGAAATAGCTAACATTAATTGCATCATAATTAAGAAGATAATCCCTAGTACGATAAATACGTTAGAAACGATAGCCATTAATTTAATTATATTTGGATGAATAGGTCCTCACCCCTCATTTTTAAAATTTAATATATAGTACACCTTACCATAATTCAATATGAAAGTACTGTTAAATTATAATCAAATTTCAAAGAAAAATCTCTATCAAGAACTACATGAAACCATGCATTTCTCAATAGAGATTCTTTAAATTGTTAGAGACTAGTCTTCGCCTCTAGACATACCTTTTAGTAAATTCAACATGTAAGTTAAACTACGGTTCATATCGTCATCTTTAAGCACGCCCATTAAACTACGCACACTTGTTTTAGCGTTAGGACTAGCTTGGTTAGCAACATGTAAACCTTTATTCAATTTATTTAAGAATTGACTTAATTCTTGAACATTTAATTCGCCTAACATAAAGACCATAGGTGCCAAGTTAGTAATTAAACCTGCATATAAATCTTTATTTAATTCAGTCATAAATTTATTTACAATGACTTGACGGCCTCTAATACCACCATTCATTAAATCAAGAATTTTGGCATCGTCTAAGGCTTTAACGATACGGATGGCTTTTAAAATACTGTCTTTATTTTCAGCAATCGCATCAGTGACTTCGTTTAAACTTTCAAGTTTGATTTGTTCTTCTGACTTTTCTAAACGTTTAATCTTTGTTATTCTTTCAGCCATTATTTATCCACCACATTTCCAGGGAAGACATAGTCTTGACGCTCCCATTTTTTCTGTACTTGGACACTATATTGAGGATTACGTTCTTTATCAACACGGAAGTTTGTAGGGTTTAATGGTGATTTACCTTTTCTAGTTAGTACTTCCATACGACAACTTGTACGTTTATATGATGGTGTATCAGTATATTTATCAACATCACTATTTGTTAGTTTGTTGATAGCACCTAAATCACCATTTGACATAGCGTCATTATTTAATGGAATGTAAATTTCTTTACCTTTAACGCGATCTGTTACCGTAGCAATCAATGTTGCCTCTCCAGTTTCAGAAATTAAGCGTATTTCCGCACCTTCGTGAATGTCTCTTTCTTTTGCAAGTTCTGGTGAGATTTCAACGAATGCATTTGGCATTTTATATTTAATCATTTCAGTTTGATATGTCATATTACCTTCGTGGAAGTGTTCAAGTAATCGTCCGTTATTAACATGTAAATCGTAAACTTCATCTTCTTTGAAGAAGTTATCAAATGTTAATGGGAATAATTTGGCACGTCCATTTTCAAAATTGAAACCGTCTAAATATAATGTTGGTTGATCTGTACCATCTGGAGCTACAGGCCATTGTAAACTATTGAATCCTTCTAAACGGTCGTAACTTACACCAGAATAAGATGGTGTTAAGCGTGCAATCTCATCCATGATTTCACCTGGATGACTGTAATTCCAATCTGCACCCATGCGTTGTGCTATTAATTGGAAAATTTCCCAGTCTGGTTTAGATTCGCCTAATGGTTGTAACGCTTTATTGATACGTTGAATACGACGTTCCGTATTAGTGAATGTACCATCTTTTTCAAGTGATGGACTAGCTGGTAATACAACGTCAGCGTATGTTGCAGTAAATGTTAAGAATTCATCTTGTACTACTAAGAAGTCTACTTTTTCTAATGCTGATTGAACGAAATTGATGTTTGAATCTACGATACCAGTATCTTCACCGTATAAGTATAATGATTGGATGTCTCCGTTATGGATACCTTCCATCATTTGGTGATTGTCTCGTCCTGGTGTTGGATTTAATTCCACACCGTATTCTTTTTCAAATTTAGCTCTAATTTCATCATCTGCAACTTTTTGATAGCCAGGGAATTGGTCTGGCATACTACCCATGTCGCTGGCACCTTGAACGTTGTTATGACCACGTAATGGATATGCGCCTGAGCCTGGTTTTCTGTAGTTACCAGTTACAAGTAATAGGTTTGAAATTGCTGTACTTGTATCACTACCAATATCTTGTTGTGTGACACCCATAGCCCAACAGATTGACATTGATTCTGCTTTAGCCGCTTCTTCAGCAAAACTAATAATTTGTTCTTTAGGAATGCCTGTTGCTTCTTCTGCGAAGTCCATTGTAAATAAATCTAATGATTTGTAATATTCTTCATAGTTATCTACCCATTCACTTAAGAATGCTTTATCGTGTAAATCATTGTCGATAATATATTTAGTAGCTGCGCCTAACCATACTAAGTCTGTACCTGGTTTAGGTTGGTAGAAAGCATCCGCACGTTCTGCCATTTCGTGTTTTCTTATATCAAAGACGTGCATTTTTTGGCCAAATAATTTTTGAGCGCGTTTCATGCGAGAAGCGATAACTGGATGTGCTTCAGCAGTATTTGTTCCAATTAATACCGTCATTGCTGCTTTTTCAAGATCTTCGATTGAACCTGAGTCACCGCCATGACCTACTGTTCTGAATAATCCTTTAGTAGCTGGTGCTTGGCAATATCTTGAACAGTTATCTACGTTGTTTGATCCAAAGACTTGACGTGAAAGTTTTTGCATTAAGTAAGATTCTTCATTTGTACCTTTAGATGAAGCGATAAAGGCTAAATGATCGCCACCGTATTCATTCTTAATACGAGTGAAATTATCAGCAACAACATTTAATGCTTCTTCCCATTCAACTTCGTGGAATTCTCCGTCTTTTCTTACTAAAGGTTTAGTTAAACGTTGGTCTGAATTGATATGACCCCAAGAGAATTTACCTTTTACGCATGTAGCGATTTTATTCGCTGGTGAATCATGTGAAGGTTGTACTTTAAGAACTTCTCTATCTTTTGTCCATACATCGAATGAGCAACCTACACCGCAATATGTACATACTGTTTTTGTTTTATTAATTCTTTCTTTACGCATTTCTGCTTCTGAATCTGATACTGCGAATAGTAATCCATCGCCTGGTTCTGCTTTTTTAGTTAAATCAATCATAGCAGCTAATGAACCTGGTTCAGTATCTGTCATGTAACCTGCGTTACCTTCCATATTCACTTCCATCATAGCGTTACATGGACAAACTGTTGCACATTGACCACATGATACACATGATGACTCGTTAATTGGAACATCATTATCCCAGATAACACGAGGGTGTTCGCGATCCCAGTCGATTGAAATCGTTTCATTAACTTCGATGTCTTGACACGCTTCAACGCAACGACCACATAAGATACATTGATCAGGGTCATAACGATAAAATGGACCATAATCTTTTTCATATGGTTTTGTTTTATATTCATAAGATTGTTCTTCTAAGCCCCACGCGTCCATAGCATTATGGATTTCACAATCTCCGTTATTATAGTCACATACTGTACAATACAACATGTGTTTTTCTAGAATTCTATCTAATGCTTCTTTTTGACTCGTTTTAACATCATTATTTTGAGTATTTACTGTCATAGGTCGATCTACAACAGTACTACACGCACGTTCAATTTTGCCGTCAATTTCGACCATACATGTATCACATGTTTGGATAGGTCCCATCGATTCGTTATAGCAAATTGAAGGTACGAAAGTATCACGAGATTTAATAAACTCGAGTAAACTCGTTCCCGGTTCTACAAGATAATCTGTACCGTCAAGCGTCACGATTAAATGTTCTTGCATACTCTCCACCCCATATATATAAATTTTCCGTAAAATCTTTAGACTAAGTTAATATTCCACATCAATACCCACATATATTGAACATAGAATTACATTCATTGTATAACTTATCACTATTATTGTTAAGACTTTCATAAATATTTTCAATATTTAAAGTATTGTTTTAAACTTTTTTATTTCTGAAAATTAAATCGCTATTCTAATGTACCTTAATTATGCATTAATAACTAAGTTACAAAGATGTATATGTACTATAATATCAGAATTTAAAATAAACTAACTCAAAAAATAGATCATTATATTAAAAAACCCTAAAAAAGAGCAGCGACTAAAATCTACTATAATTCCAAAGATTTCATAGCCCTGCCCTAGCAAGATAAAGTATATTGCTATTAATTATTTAAGTTGTTATTTAATACATCAGTTGCTTGTTGTTTAGAAGAATCGTTAGGGATAAAATACCATAAGCCATCGCTTTGTATGCCACCTTGACCTTCTAATTGATGACGATTCACTGTAGAATTAGCGTTTTTATAATTACTGCGGATAGCATTCATATCACTTAAAGTTAAATCTGTCGTCACATTTTTTTGAACTTCACCAATTAATGATGGGAAATGGGCAAGTGCTGAAGCGCTTGTCATTTTGTTCGCCATCGCTTGTAAAATCAGTTGTTGTCGCTCTTGACGGCCAAAGTCTCCACCGGCACCTTCTTCTTTACGACTGCGAATAAAATACATTGCTGTATCTCCATCCACGTGTGTCTTTGTTCCTTTAACGAAATGTGTGCCATGAGCTGTAAATGTGTCATTGCTTACTACGTCTATGCCACCCAATGCATCAATCATATCATGCAACCCGTCCATGTCTATCGTCGCATAATGATCAACAGGTACGTTCATTAACTTTTCCAAAGATTTAACAGCCATTGTAGGCCCACCATAAGCATAGGCATGGTTAATCTTCTCTGTAGTCCCTCGACCAACAATTTCAGCTTGCGTATCACGTGGTACGCTGACGATTTCAGTCGTCTGTTTGTTAGGATTAATAGATAATAACATGACCGTATCACTACGTTCTCCATCATTTGCACTTTTACGTTGTGCATCTGAATCCACTCCGAACAATGCGATTGTAAATGGATCACCATTTTTTAAATCTACGTTTTTCGAACGTAATTCTGAATGTTGGCGATTCAGGGGATTATGAATCTTTCCACCTGTAATATATATACTCGCAACAACAAAGATAACTGCTACGATTGCAAAAGCAGCCAAAATACCAATAAACCAAAGTAAAACTTTAACGGGCAGGCTCATTCTTCTATGAAATCTACGCATCCCACCACTCCTATTCTATTTTATGAAATATATCGTTTTAATTATATATTAAAATTAACATTTTACTATACGTCTCGAGTAGTAACTTTAAACAAAATAGAAGCCGTTGACGCCTATTTGTGATACCCACCATTACGATTTAAAATAGTTATCATATCGTTATAACAACCTGGGTTACTAATAATAAATGGTCCACTTGTCGCATAATCTAACGGTTGTCCATCTAATTGTGTCATCACTAGATTAAGCTCTTTAGCAAAGAGAAATTGTGCCGCTATATCCCATGGCTTAGGATTTGTATTAATATGCGCGCCAAATTGTCCTTTAATAACTCTCACTGAATCCAAACCACATGATCCAATATTTCGCACGCCAAAAGCCGTATTGTATAATTCTTTCACTGTCTGTTCATTCATATATTGGCTTCCAAATGAAATAATAGCATCGTTTAAAGATAAATGTGACGGTGAAGTCATAGGTTCACCATTTACATAAGCGCCTTCACCTGCTATTGCCTTATACAATTTGTCATGCGGATAATCATATATATAGGAGAGTTTTGGTTCAGCATTTTCAAAATAAGCTAATATAATACAGTAATCTTCTTGTTGTTTAACTAAGTTTGCCGTCCCGTCGATAGGATCCATAATCCATAAATGACCGTCATAAGGTTCGATATTATCGTTATTCTTTTCTTCACCTAACAATTGATGACCTGGAAAATGCTCAGCCAAATAGCTTTCAAATTGATGTTGTAATTGCTTATCAACATTTGTAACTAGGTCAAAACGATCCACCTTCGTGTCTGTGGTCATTTCTTTTATTAAATGAGGAAGTACGTCATCTAACTGTTTTAGCCATTCTATAATTTGACTATCTATATATTGAAGTCGGTTATGTTGCATTTTATCACCTCAAATTGATGTCTCAGTTTATTATATTCAAGTATACTAATAATTACTGTTGGATTAAATTATTTTATTAATAATGATGTTCTTATAATGACAAAATGATTCAATAACATCATATTATTTTTACATATGTATTTTAAACACAAAAAAATCGGCTAGTCTTCTGCTAGCCGACAAATAGAAAGGAAAGTAAGTAATAAATATTGAAGATGTTTCGATGTAACTCGAACGATTCACAATAAGCTATCTGTTATATAGCTTCTACCCCTTTGTTTGAACTCGTTCTCCCCTGTTACAAATAATATACTAGCACAAAATAACTAAAATTGTAAGCGTTTTCCTAATAAAAAATTAATTTTTAGCAATAAATTCTACTTTTATTTAATAAATGTCTTCCTTGCCAGTCTTATGTTATAATTATTGTAATATGTAATGTCCATAGGTGGTGTACAACGTGAATAAATTGGAGAGACAGAATCAAATTATTTCATCTATACAACAAGGTCATAAAATGAATGCAACAGAATTAGCTAAGCAATTAAATGTTTCTGTGCGTACAATCGGACGTGATATCGCTGATTTAGAAGCTCAAGGCGTCCAAATTTATGCGCACAAAGGCAAACTTGGTGGCTATCAAATTCAAGAAACTGAAGATAAAATACAACTTAAGTTAGATGAACAACAACTCATCGCCTTATTTTTAACCTTAAAAGAAAGTCAATCGTATTCGACTTTGCCTTATACCAATGAAATTCAATCAATCATCAAGCAATGTTTTAAAATTCCAAACACTCGCATTCGTAAATATTTAGCCCATATGACTGATTTAATTAAATTCGAAGATACTGAACAAGTTACCTTACCTCACCTTTTCTCTGACATTTTAATCTATAGTGCCGAAAGAAATGTCATGCTAATTGATTTTAACGATGGTTCTAAAACAATTGCCGAGAATGTTATTTTTATCGGTCTATTATGCCGTGACGGCGTTTGGTTAGCTATCATTTATGAGATTGGTTTGGGACGTACACGCGAACTTCCAGTACTTGATATTTACGATATTTCTTATTCATTTGAAAAGATGATCAAAACATATGACATCTCTATTGATAACTACACGCAATTTCTAAATCCAGTCGAGAACGAAGACTAAGGTCTCTCGATTGGATGATTTATTCATCATCTCCTCTTATTATTCTCCATTCATTCTCTCTAGAAAAAGGAGTTCATTAACAACCATGTCCAATCAATTTATAGACTATCAACAACATTTAATCCATTTCATCACACTTATTGAAAAGATTAAATATTACTACTTTATGGATGAATCATCTCTTCTACAAGCAATTGAACACTATAACGAAGAAGTTAAAAACTATGCTTTAAATCCTGTATTAAATGAAGAAATTTACTCAATTGCACCTAGTCAATTGTCCTCTACTTCTCCCAATCATCTGTACTATAAATTACTTATAGAACTTTCTGAGCAACCGCTTCACAACTTTCAACAAGGCACATTACTTTGTGATTTAAATAAACGACAACAACGTATTTATCATACCTATCTTAAAATTAAAGAACTTCAAAATGACTTATAAAAAACATTATATATAATTTATTAATTATATAGGTAAATTGTAATAGCAAGGTTAAACAGGTATAATTATAGGTGATTACAGTAATATAGAAGGTTACTTTTATGGTCATCTTAATGCATAGAAACTTACCATTGCATAAACCTTAGCATTTAGATATGTTTGAATGGAGTTTTTAACTTAACTGGCACCTATTAAAAGAACTATAAGGATAAACTAATATATTTGGGAGAATTATATTAGTTGTTCAACTCTTTATCAGTAACCTAAATCTTCGAAGCGCATCCACCTTTACTGAATCAATCGTTTTATACAGTATAAATGGGGAGTTTATAACACATTAATGGTGTATTAAATATGTTATTAATTTATATCATGATGCGACGTTAAATATAGTGTTTAGTGAGCTACTACACCTACGCGCATTATAAAATTTAAGTTATACAGGGATTTTTGCCCGTACCTATATTCACGATAGGGTTAAATAATAGAGAAACTTAGACAAATTAGGTGATTAAATGACAAATATTTTATATATCATTGATGAAGAATATCCTTCTTTTTCAAAAAATGAACAAAAATTATCGCGTTTTATTTTAAATTCACCTCAGAAGCTCATTCAAATGTCGAATCAAGAAATTGCTAATGAACTTAACATTAGCGTTTCCACGATGAATCGATATAGTCAAAAATTAATTAACGCTAGTTTTCAAGAGATTAGAGCAGAATTAAAGAAGCTCTTTCCCAAACAAATGTCGCCTTACAATATTGAATTAGTTCGTGATGAACCAATTGATACATTAAAAAAGAAACTTTTTCTTCAGGCCGAAGATGCGTTACAAAGAAGTTCAACGTTTACAGATAACACGACAATCGACAATATATGTAAGAGATTTAAATCGGCAAATAAAATATTTGTATTCGGGTATGGTACGTCGTTTGTCTGTGCCACTGATTTATATCAAAAACTTTCAAGAATAGGTCTAAATATACAATTAATACAAGAAACTCACTTATTTACTACTATGTTATCGACATATAATAAGGATGATTGTGTCATCTTAATTACAAATAATGGAGAACAAAGCGAATTACATGCCTTAGTTAAAGTTGTGTCGAACTACAACATCCCTATTATTACGATTACGAGTTCTGAGAGTAATCATGTTGCCAAGCATTCAGACATCGTTTTGACTTATGGGCATTCCGATGAAAACGAATTGCGTATGGGAACAACTACGTCTCTATTCGCTCAAATGTTTACGATCGATCTCTTGTTTTATCGTTATATAGCACTTAATTATCAGTCATCTTTAGACTTTATTACACAATCAAAGATGGCATTAGATAATTACCATAAATACCTATCTCATATTAAATTTAAACATTGAAGCATTATTCAAAAAATTAAACATTATAGAAAAACGGCGGTGAAATCAAATTCACCACCGTTTTTTATGTGTTGTTTGATGTTAATTTAATTATTGTTTTACTTTGCGTGATCCATCTCTTTTATGATGTCCACGAACGAAGTAATAAACTGTTACGCCTGTTAAGAAAACAATACCAATTAAAACTGATACGACTGTTTCTTTATTAAATAGCATACCCACAAGTACAACTAATAGGAATAAAATTGTAATCGCACTAGCAACTGTTCCGCCAGGCATTTTGAATGGGTGGCCTTCTACTTTTTCAGGATGTAATTTTCTAAAGCGAATATGACTAATTAAAATCATAAACCATGGAATCATACCTGGTAAGATTGATGCACTATATACATAAACAAAGATACTGTCTGCGCCTTTAACGAATAAAGGAAGAATAACATTTAATAATGCGCCAAGTAAGATACCTAGTGAAATCGCTAATACTGGATAGAATGGTACACCGTTTTTCATAACGCGTGTAAAGATTTTAGGTAATTGTCCTTTTTGAGCTAGTGTATAAATCATACGACTTGCACTAAAGATACCTGAGTTACAACCTGATAATGCAGCTGTTAATACTACAAAGTTGATTAAACCTGCTGCGAATGTGATACCGATTTTAGCAAATGTTGCTACGAACGGACTACCAATATCTCCTAATTGATTCCAAGGATAGATAGATACAATTACGAAAATCGCACCAATATAGAAAATTAATATACGCCAGATAACCCCATTAACAGCGCTTTTAATATTCTTTTGTGGATCTTTAGTTTCCCCAGCTGTAATACCAATCAGTTCAACCCCTTGATATGAACCAATAACGATTGATAGAGCGAAGAAGAAACCTAGGAAGCCGTTTGGCATAAAGCCGCCGTGAGACCATAGATTTGAAATCCCAATGGCATGTCCTCCGTTACCTATACCAAAGAAGATTAATCCTAAACCTGCAACAATCATTAATAGAATTGTTACGACTTTAATCATTGCAAACCAAAATTCAAATTCACCAAATGCTTTAACTGAAGCTAAGTTCGCCGCTAATAGTAGTAATACAGCAACGACACCTGGAATCCATTGTGGTAAATTAGGGAACCAGTAGTTCATATATTCACCAACGGCTATAACTTCACTCATACCTACGACAATCCACTGGAAGATATTACTCCACGCTGTCATATAACCAGCAGCAGGATGTATGTAGTCACTTGCAAATGTGGCAAATGATCCAGTAGTTGGATTTAAATAAACCATTTCTCCCATTGCTCGCATGATTAAGAATAAAAAGATACCTGCGATTAAATACGCAAAAATAACTGAAGGACCTGTCCACTTAATTGTACTAGTCGCTCCCATAAATAAACCAACACCGATAGTACCACCAAGTGCTATCATTCTAATTTGACGAGCACTTAGCCCCCTATGTAATTCATTGTTATCCATTTAAATAACCCCATCTCTATTAAATCTAAGGCATGAATACTTTCGTCTTTAAGAGCTAGGATACGACTTGTTTTTATTTTGATAGCTACGTCCGAATCGACACAATTTTCAAAAAATATTTACTAATCGTTCGTTGGCATTCAAATCCCAAACAATTCCCAATCTCTTGCTTTCCCCTAAAGTTCCCTGACCTTATTGAGGATATTATACTATAATTTGACAAAATTAAAACATAATTTTTACAAATTTTTGAAATCGCTTCCAATACTGTTGCAATTATATTTTTGGCATTTTTAAAAAACGTTGATTTCACAACATTTTAGCGTGCTAAAGTACCAAAATATCTAAATAAATTTTTTTGAATAAATTTTACGTTTTTCAATTTTTCTTCTTCAATTTTGAAATATCAGTTGCTTTATTTTAATGTTGTCTTATGTATGTAAGTCAAAGTAGAAACTAGAATATGATATACTTTTGATAGATTATTTAAGGGAGCATATTTAAATGCAGAAGTTAGTAAAAAAGAGCGCTAAAATATCAATTATTTTTGGAGTACTATTTTTTCTATTGAATTTTTTTAGTGTGCATCATGATACTATTGGCCCGTTATTAATTAGATCATTAATAGCTACTATTGCTTTTTTTATACTTTATATAGTGGTATTTTCAATATTTAATTCTGATGAACGTAAACTTAAATTCGGTATTACGTTGCCCATCGCTTTAATTGTCTTCTTAATTATTGGTGGAATATTTTTCACTGTGAAAATTGGTTTAATTATTGGTCTAATCGTAGGTATAATTGCTGGTTTTATTTGGGAATGGATGGAAAAGCGAAATGGAGGTACTAAATAATGACCATTACTATTGGGATTATTTTAATTATCGTTTTATTATTTCTAAGTTTAATTCCAAACTATAGCGCTATGAAACAAAATAAAGCGCAAGGCCAAAAGGCTACTCGATATACCGTCATGGTTGGTATTGATTTGATTCTTATCGTGTTATTAGTCGTAACAGTGATTTTAAAAATAATTATATAGAAAAAAGTTGGGACTTAATTCTCAATATAATAGCGTAGAGATGATTCAATCATGAATCATCTCTACGCCATTTTTAATTCAATGTTCTATTTTTTATGATTTTATATTTTCCCTTGTAAGAGTAGGAAGTATCCTATCATTGCTAGAATTAAATAGATAATGGTTCCAACTATGAATGAACGTACTTGTACTCTAAAGGGAATGTGCTTTTTAAAAATAGGTCCGAGTACTAAATTACCAATACCTATAATAATGGGCCCGGCTAGAAAGAATATAATAATTTGCCAAGACATCTATACTACTCCTTATCCTTTTCAAAGAAACGCGTAATAATCTCGTTAAAACTCATATCTCTACCAATATAAGAAATATTTGAAAAGTCTTGTTCTACAGTCATTTCATTCGTATTAACAATGACGTCTAACCCAGCATTCATTGCTGCTGACGCTCCATTCACAGAATCTTCAATAGCTAAACAATGTGCTGGAGAATAATTTAAACGTTGTACAGCAGTTAAATATAATTCTGGATTAGGCTTAACCGCTTCTACATCTTCTCGCCCTACTATCACATCTATAAACTCATCTAATCCTAATGCGTTAAATGTAGGAAGAATTTCTTCTCGATAACTACTTGTGGCTATTGCCATTGGAATATGATGCTGTTTTAGATATTTCATCAGTGCATAGACTGTATCAATAATATCTAATTCATGACTTGTATCATTATGTTCATCATATATATTTTGTTTATTTTCAAGGCCAAGTACTTTTTCAAGATAATCATGTAAACCACGGGCATGTCCACCGATGTGGCTACGATAAAATTCTAAAGAAATAGGTGCTAATTGATGATGCGTTAAATGTTTATTAATGATTTCAAATAAGTGTTTTTCTGTATCTATAATCGTGCCATCGAAATCAAATACAACTGCTTTATACATATGCTTACTCCTTTAAATTCTACAATTACAATTAAGTTTAACATATGTTATTAATGCTTTTCATGACCATTTTCAAACATCAGCGTTTAGACCAATACTTAGCTAAGATCGGACCAGAAATATTATGGACGAAACTAAATATTGCTCCTGGCACAGCTGCTAAAGGACTGAAATGTACTGTGGCAAGAGATACGGCAAGTCCTGAATTCTGCATACCTACTTCAATTGCGACAGCTTTCTTGTCACGATAATTGAGTTTTAGAAGTTTCGCTAAAGTATAGCCAAGGACATAACCTAAGACGTTATGGAGTACGACAACTAAGCAAACAAGTGCACCGGTTTGTAGTATTTGATCTTTGTTACCACCAACTACGGCTGCTAAAATTAATGAAATTGCTACAACTGAAATAATTGGCAATGCTTCTGACACTTTATTAGTCATACGTTTAGAGAGCAGTTGTAACACAAACCCTAAGGCAATAGGAATTAAAATAACTTGGACAACTGACCATAACATACTCATAAATGAAACATTTAGCCATTCATGTGCGAAGACGTAAATTAAAGCTGGTGTAACAAAAGGCGCTAATAATGTTGAAACACTTGTAATAGCCACCGATAATGCTACATTAGCTTTAGCAAGATAGCTCATTACATTACTAGAAGTACCACCCGGGCAACATCCTACTAAGATGACGCCGATAGCTAATTCAGGTGGTAATTGGAATATTTTTGCAATAAGATAGGCTAACGTAGGCATAATCGTAAACTGCAAAATCACACCAATGATGACAGGCTTAGGTGTTTGAAATATGGCTTTAAAATCACGAGGGTTAATTGTCATACCCATCCCTAACATGACAATACCAAGTAACCATGGCACGGCTGTTCCAAGTGATGCAAGCTGACTAGGAAATATAAACCCGATAATAGCTGCCACCAACATCCATAATAGAAATGTACTTGTTGCAAATTGACTGAGCCTATTTAACATTTTCTCCACCCCTTTTAAAAGAAATAATGACCAAAGATTACCACAGGTTGTAGCTACTATCAATAAACTTTTCTGAAAATTTAAAATAATTAATATATAATCAATTCTTGAGTTTAAAATTAGTTAAGATTATATTACAAAATAATTAAATTAAAGCTCGTTCAAAAGTCCTAGTGATAATATTAAAAAAGAGTGATACAATCAGTGTGTATAAAAAGAACGGCGCACGATTTTATGAGACAACATAGCTTATGCTGTAGATACGTTTAAGAAAAATAGGAGGTCATTGCATGTTGTTAGACAAATTTGAAACTTACATTTTAAATATTGTAGGTTTAAAATCTAGATCTACTCGAAAACAATTAATCAAAGTTTGCAAAGACGTTAAATTTTGCGACTCATTTCAATATTCAATAACAAAGCACGATAATATTCCAGTCTTAGAAGTAAGCTTACCTAAACAACAATTGCCATACTTAATTAGCTTTCTAAGCTTTTACCAATTCTCGATTTATCAAATTCTTTCTCCAAGACATTTAAATACTTTATTAGATACAGAACAATCATATCAATCTTCTAAGCGCTTTGATTTAGCGATTGATGGCCTCCAAGATGCTTTCATTAAAGATAAAGTAATTGATATCATGACATATTTCTCTAACCATTACGATATTAAATATACATTAAACAATAATTGTGCAAGTGTGTGCTGTGCACCTGAGATATTCACACAATTACTACAAACAATCGCATGTCGTAATATTGATATCCTATCAGCATCATATAAAGCACGTGTCATTCATAAAGCTAATATATCTTAATAAAGAGTAATAAAAAGTGAGTAGCCGAATAAAATAATATTAATATTAAAGGAGACGTAACAGTGATTTCTGATTGAATTCACTGTTACGTCTCCTTTAATTTTGGAATTTATTTACTAAATTCTATTGTATTCTCTATTATGCTTTATCATTCTCATCGTATACTAAATGTTCAAATGCTTCACGTACTTGAGGTACTGTCATTCCTACAACTACTTGAACATTTTTACCACTTTTAACTAAACCATGGGACATTTGTTCATGTGTAAAGTAGCCACTGTCTTCTACTTTAGATTCGTCATTAACCGTCAAACGTAAACGTGTTGTACAGTTTGTAACGTCTTTAATATTCTCTTTGCCGCCTAAACCTTCTAAGTAATACTGTGCTTTCGCTTCATATTCATTACTTGGTTTAAAGTCTGAAGTTGTCGCACCATCTTCGCCTTTTTTCGCTTTGTAATCTTTTTTAGAGAATAATTTCACTTCTTCTTCAGCACGACGTCCAGGTAAAGGAATATCGAATTTTAAAATTAAATATCTAAATACTACAAAATAAATACCAGAGAAGATTAAACCAATCACTACTTGAGCTACATAAGTTAACCAGTGATTTTGACCTAATGGAATCCAGTTTGTAGCGATAAAGTCTAGTAAGCCACCGCCCATGTTACCTACTACACCGAAACCGTACATAATTGTATCCATTGTCGCTGCTAATAATGCATGGATAACGAATAAGTATGGTGCAATAAATAGGAACGTAAATTCTAATGGTTCAGTAATACCAACAACTACTGCTGTTAATGTAGCTGGTACAAGTAATGCTGCCACTTTTTTACGATTGGCTTTTGGTGTAGTCGTATACATCGCTAAAGCGATACCGATTGCACCGAAGACTTTACCATTACCTTGTAACATGAAACCATAATGGAATTGATCTTTTAATGGTTTGCTACTTTCAGCAAATTGAGTTAAATGCTTGAACCATTCTGCTTTCAGACCGTCTTTTGCTACGACTGGTCCAACTTCGATTGGTGCATAAATAAAGTGATGTAATCCTGTTGGAATTAATACACGTTCTAAGAAATGGTATAACCAAACTCCAATATAACCTGAAGCGATAATGAAGTGTTGCATTGATTCGATACCATTTTGAATTGTTGGCCATACCACACAAGTAATCGCAGCAATTGGTAACATTACAAAGAATGAAATAGTTACTACGAATGTTAACCCTTGGAACACACCTAACATTTCAGGTAATTTCTTACTGTAAAATCTATTATGTATCCAAGTTACTATAGCTGAAATAATGATACCGCCTAAGATATTAGTATCTAATGTTTCAATACCGGCAATGGCTTTTAAACCTGTAACATTTTCAACGCCTTTTTCTAAATTAGCGCCGAACGTATGTGGCCATTGCGTTAAGATAGCATTGATAAATGTGTTAAACATTAAGTAACCCATTAATGCAGCTAATGCAGCATGTCCTGGTGCTTTTTTAGCTAAAGATAATGGTAATCCTACCACAAAGACAATTTCCATATGATTAAAGATGACCCAGCCACCTGATTCAATCACTGACCAGAACTTAAACCAAAATGTATGGTCATCTGCTAATCCACCCATGATTGTTGGATTTTTAAATAATGTCGCAAATCCCAATACAATCCCGAAGAATGCAAACATTAATACAGGAACGATCATCGCACTCCCAAACCGTTTAATTGCGTTCATATATGTACCCCCATATTCTTTTTTCTATATTATTTAACAATGATTAATGTATGAATTAATAATCGTTTATCTCTTTATACTTATTATAGTAAACGCTTTCATATATACAACGCCATTGACTGATTTTGAAATATTTTTGTATAATCAGTTTATGTTTTCTATATGTGAAAATTTTTTCAAGAAAAAATATGAGGTGTTTTTGTGTTATTAGATGAACGAGTAAATGCCAACTTTAATAAATTAAACGACAACGATCTACAAATTGCTCATTTTGTTAATACGAATGTCAATAAATGTAAGACTTTAAAAATCCACGAACTTTCAGCTTATACTCATGCATCAAATGCTACAATTCATCGTTTCACTCGTAAGCTTGGCTTTGATGGGTATAGTGATTTCAAATCGTATCTCAAATTTGAAAGTGAAAATCTAAGTCAACTTCCTACTGACTCTATGGATGCTTTTAAACAAGAAATAGAAACAACATTCACATATTTAGACCGCATTGATTATAACTTAGTCACAGATAAAATTAATAATGCTTCCACTGTATATTTATATGGTACTGGACGCGCTCAGAAAAATGTAGCTGAAGAAGCGCAACGTATTTTACTTACGATGCATAAAAATATTATTGTGTTACACGATGTTCATGAACTTAAAATGGTACTTAATCGTTCAGTAGATGAAGATTTATTCTTTATTATTTCATTATCAGGTGAAACGTATCAACTTACAGAAGTAACCAATCTATTGCAATTACGCCAAAAATACTTTATTTCTGTCACGACTATGAAAGATAATACATTAGCGCAAAAAGCAAACTATAATATTTATGTCTCAAGTAACACTTTCTATCTCTACGACGGCACAGATTATTCAAGTTTCATTAATTACCATATCTTCTTTGAAACATTATTAAGAAAATATAATGAACGCAAAGAAAAAGGCGAACTATACTAAATAATATTTTTTAATTAAGTGAGTTCTTCTCATGCTTTTTTTAAATTATAAAAGAAAAGCAACGTAGTATTGTAGGCGAGACTCCTGAGGGAATAGGATGAGCGTCGAGACCGTGGCTCGACCTGGCAGTAGTTGTCTGAAATGAAGATGCGTCCAATCTGTACTTTCTTCATTTCTAGTCAACCTTGCCGGGGCGGGACTACGAAATCTTCGAAATTTCATTAGATTTCTGTCGCCGCTCCCTAAGAAAGCAAGCCATCAATACTGAGTTTAAAAAAGGAGCGAAACAGAGACCTAATACATTAGATTTCTGTTCTCGCTCCTTTTTTAATACATTATTTTAATAAATCATTATCTTCTACATATTGTTCTAATACTTGGTGCATCTTATCAAACATTAATTCTAAACCATGCACTGTAGAGTCATGATATTCTTTTTTCTTTTGTTTATATTCTAATGTTGTTAAGCGTCGTTCTCTTTCAACTAATGATTGATAAAAGAAAAACATTTGTGTGCCACCAGTCTCACGCTCTTCAAACTCAACTTCTATCACATCTTCATGGTTGCTCAATTCTGGCATACCAATCGTCATCTTGATGTACTCATTATCAACTAATTCTTCATAAGTCCCTTGGATGACATTTTGTTTACCATTACGTGAATCAACAATACGGTAAACACCACCTTCATGCATATCGACATCAAAGGTTTGGTTGGTACGTTGCGACGTCATAAACCATTGTTTTAATAAATCAGCATCCGTCCACGCTTTGTACACGAGTTCTGGTGAATATTTTAATAAACGCTCGATATGAATTTCTACATGTTCATTTTCCACATTATACTTTGCCACTTGTTTCACCTACTTTCACTCTTACTTCTATTTTAACGCATTTATAAATAGTACCAAACTTTCAACTATTAAAATCTTTAAATTATTTTTCTATTTTCAAAAATTAAGCTACTTTACTTACGCTTTAGTACGTTTTTTAGTAGTATGTTTAGATTTAACACGTGGAAAGCGGAATACAATAGCTAAAATACCACATACACCTAATAATATTGAATAAATACAGTATGGCATAACACTAAATGGTGAAATACTAGCCACGCCCGCTGCTGCAATCACTTGTGGACTATAAGGTAATAATCCTTGGAAACAACCAGCAAAAATATCTAATAGACTAGCTGACTTACGTGGGTCAACATCATATTCATCTGCAATATTCTTAGCTAATGGTCCAGCCATAATTATTGAAATCGTATTATTTGCCGTCGAAATATCTGCTGCGCTTACTAAACTGGCAATGCCAAACTCAGCACCACGTTTAGATTTCACTCTGGACCTAACAAAGTTAAGTAACCATTCAATACCACCATTATGCTGGATAATTCCAACAAGGCCACCAATAAGTAATGCAATAATAGCGATATCTTCCATACCTATGATACCTTCTGAAACGGCTTTTAATAAACCTTTCCAGTCGAATGAATGATCGAATAAACCTATTATTCCAGAAAGGAATGTTCCACCAATGAGTACAATAATGACGTTTACGCCAATGAGCGCTAGAATGAGCACTAACACATAGGGAATGACCTTGATTAAGTTATAATCATAACTTTTCGAATGATCAATCGTTACACCATTAGTTAAGAAAAATAGCACAATAATGGTTAAAATCGCACCAGGTAGTACAATCCAAAAATTGACCTTGAACTTATCACTCATTTTCGTCTTTTGGGTACGAACTGCAGCAATTGTAGTATCTGAAATCATAGATAAGTTATCGCCAAACATAGCACCACCTACTACAGTACCCATAGCTAAAGCGGCCGGGATATCCGTAGCTTGTGCGAAACCAAATCCTACGGGCGCGATAGCTGCTACGGTTCCAACCGACGTTCCCATAGAAATAGAGACAAACATACATATAATAAATAATCCTACAATAATTAAATTTTGTGGAATTAATGATAAACCTAAGTTAACGGTAGACTCTACGCCGCCCATTTTCTCAGTAGTTGTTGAAAAGGCACCTGCTAATATAAATATAAATACCATTAAGATGATATTTGAATGCCCGGCCCCTTTCGTAAATACTTCAACTTTATCGGCAAATCGTTCTTTTCTATTCATCAATAAAGCTACAATCACAGTAACCGTAATTGCAACATTGAGTGGCATAGTTGTAAAATCACCTGTAACTGCGCCGACGCCTAAAAATAGTGCAATAAATAACACTAGGGGAAGTAACGCCCAAGCATTGCCTTTCCTCTTTTCTTCCATACTTTACCTACTTTCCTAAAAGCGAATTTATAATTAAAGTTACAAGATTCTTATATTGACGTCAACTAAGTTATATGGAATTTACATTTATCTATGTTGAGCCATCTTTATATTTTACGATTCAGGGCGTTGGATTGTAAATGTTTCTCCTAACTTAGCATAGTCATTTCCCGCTAAACGTGCGACAGGTTTTAGTTCATCAGGATTAATTTTACTATCTTCAAAGTAAGTTTCATCTTCAATATGATACATCACCACTTCACCTATTATTAAGTCAGCACCGTCTTCTTCAGAACCTAATACGACAATCTGATCTAATTTGCATTCAAAGCGAACTTTTGCTTCTTTTATAGCCGGAACACTAACAATTTCAGAATCAATAAGAGTTAAAGCAGTGTGATTTAATTCATTATCTCCCGCTTCAAATGGGGCTGCTGTCTTATTAATCTCCTCCACATTCATTTCATCTGTGATATGTACTACAAATTCTTTCGTTTGTTCAATATTGACCGCTGTATCTTTTCGTTGTCCACCAGCACGTTGCGCAGCAATAGCAATCATCGGCGGCGCATTATTAACGACATTAAAGAAGCTAAATGGTGCAACATTTAATGTCCCCTCCTGATCTTTAGACGTAACAAAGGCAATAGGTCTTGGAATGACCGAACCACTTAATAATTTATAATTTTGAATATCTGTTAAATGTTCTGGATTGAATTGTTTCATTTCACACATCCTCCTAAATTAATATAAAAACGCGAGAGCTTTTATCTTACCCTCGCGTTGGTTTAAATTATTCAATTAATCGATTTGCGTACCACCAGTGACTCCGTATACTTGGCCAGTAGTATAACTAGCATCCTCTGACGCTAATAAGACATACGTGCCTGCTAATTCAACAGGTTGACCCGCTCTACCTAATGGTGTATTTTGACCAAATTTTGGAAGCGCAGACTGTGGTTGGCCGCCAACGATTTGTAATGGTGACCAGAATGGACCTGGCGCTACACAATTCACTCGAATACCTTTTTCCCCTAATTGTTCAGAGAAACTTTTCGTTAGTGAAATAATCGCTGCTTTTGAGGCTGCATAATCGTGTAATAAGGCATTAGGGTTATAACCTTGCACAGATGACGTCGTTGTAATAGACGCTCCTGGTTGTAAGTACTCTAATGCTTTTTGGACAGTCCAGAATACTGGATATACGTTCGTTTCAAACGTCGTTTTAAAGGATTCAGTATCAAATTCTTCTAATTCCTCATGATATTGTTGATGACCTGCGACTAAAGTCACATTATCCAAGCCACCTAAATCACGATAGGCTTGTTCAACTAAATCATAGTTAAATTGTTCATCTTTTACATCACCAGGAATTAATACAGCTTTACGTCCAGCTTTTTCAATTACCGCTTTTACTTCCTGCGCATCTTGTTCTTCACTAGGAAGATAATTAAGTGCGACGTCCGCGCCTTCTTTAGCGTAAGCAATCGCAGCTGCACGTCCAATCGCTGAATCGCCACCAGTCACTAACATTTTATAGTCCTGTAAGCGATTGTGGCCTACATATGATTCCTCACCGCAATCAGGTGCCGGAGTCATTTCTGATTGTAAACCAGGTAGTTCTTGTTCTTGTTTTTCAAAATCTGAAGTTTTAAATTTTGTTCTTGGATCTTGTGCACCCATGTTCACTCATCTCCTAAAAAATAATCTCTTCTAATTTACCCAACTCGTAAAGTAGTTTAATCATTTTTTTGAAAATGCAGACCCATATTGCCTACAATTAAGTAGGATAAAGCGTCTAAAGACACGCATTATGAATACTCAGCAAGTAATTGATGAATTAACGTAATAAAGTACTCTGGAACCTTTTCCAAAATACGCTCATCAGGGTCATATTTAGGATGGTGTAAATCATAAGCACTATTAGAACCTATAAACGCAAAGACACCAGGATGTTCCTTTAATAGGCCAGAGAAATCTTCACCAATTGTCAATGGATTGTCTAGCTCTATAACATTGTACCCTACTGTTTCGGCTGCTTGTTTCGCTTGTTGCGTTAAATAGTCGTCATTAAAAACAGCACCTGGAAGATGTGTATAAATCACTTCAATTTCTACATTGAATAATTGTTCAAGACCTTTCGCAATATCTCGTAAACGTTGTTCAATATAGGCTTGAACTTCTGGCTTAAATGAACGGACTGTGCCTTGAACATAGGCGTTATCTGCAATTACATTCCACGTGTTGCCAGAAGAGACTTCTCCAATTGTCACTACTGCACTATCAAAAGCTGAAATATTGCGACTCACAATCGTTTGTAAACTAGTAATCAGTTGTCCTAAAACCATTACCGGATCATTACCCTGTTCTGGTTTAGCTGCGTGCGCCCCTTTACCATGAATTTTAAATTCAAAACGGTCCACAGCCGATGTAATAGCCCCTGATTTAATCGCAAAATCTCCTATATTTAATGTTGGATAATTATGAAATCCTAAGATGGCTTTCACATCATCTAACACATTAGTATCAGCCATTGCTTTAGCACCATAACCTATTTCTTCAGCAGGTTGAAATAAAAACTTCACACGACCATTTAATTTATCTTCTTGTGCTTTTAATGTTGTTGCGACTGCTAAGATACTAGCCATATGAATGTCATGACCACACGCATGCATCACGCCGGTATTCGTAGATGTAAATTCATGTTCTACTTGTTCATGAATAGGCAAAGCGTCGATATCTGTCCGTACTGCAATGCATGGTTCTCCCTGACCAATTTCAGCTACAAAGCCAGTTTCTAAAGGTATATCAATGATTTTAATTTGATACGCTTCTAATATGCGTTTTAAACGTTTGGTTGTTTCGAATTCGTTATTTGATACTTCAGGATATTGATGGAAAGTACGTCTCCAGTTGACGTAATCGGTATAATTTGTCATACATTCTCATCCCCTTTTTCAATAAACAAAATACATCTTTTAAACTAAGAAATGATGGATTAAATTAGCAGCTAACTTAGATGTACGGTTATCAATGTCGTAATCTGGATTGGTTTCTGCAATACTGATTGATGACACTTTTTCACTTAAAATGACTCGTTTACTAATATCAAACACATCGTGTGGATATAAACCTAACACGCTTGGCGCACTAACGCCTGGTGCGAAAGCACTATCGATAACGTCCATACATATCGTGAACATAATTGTGTCATGATCATGGATAAAACGTTCTACTTTATCTTTAATCGTAGGAGAGACTTGTTGTAATAACTCATCTGCATACACATAGATGATGCCCTTTTCGTTCGCATAGTCATATAGTGAACGTGTATTTCCACCTTGTGCTAAACCTAATACTAAATAATTGGCATTGTCATCATGGTCTAGAATCTGTCTAAACATTGTACCTGAAGTTGGTTCTGAATCTGGGCGGGTATCGAAATGTGCATCAATATTGATAATACCAATCGAAGCATCCGGATAAACGTTTCTTGTAGCTAAATATTGAGCATAAGCAACGTCATGCCCACCTCCGATTAGAAATGTTTGATTATGTTGTTTAATCACTTGAGCAGACAGTCTAGCCATTTCTTCTTGCGTACTACTCAGTTCGCCCTCAGTATATTCAACATTACCGTAATCAATTAACGATTCACACTCACTTAAATCAGGAAGTTTAGCAAATTCTTGCTTAATTGCATCTGGCCCTTTTCTAGCACCTATTCTGCCTTTATTTAATTCAATCCCTTTATCTACCGCGTAACCCAACATCCCCACACCTGTTTTGTCACCGCTAACTTTCATTTTTTCTAAATTAGCAAACTCTACAGTTTGAAAATGTCTAAATTGTTTTGGATCTGTTTCACTATCTATTCTGCCAGTCCATAGTTTTGGATTACCTTGTGTATACATGTCGCTGCCCCCTACATCATATTAGTTGCAAACAGTCTCTTTATTATTTACGTTTACATCTATACTTTAATCATACTACACATTAAAACCTATTTTCGAAATATTCTTGTTATTCTTTTGATACCCTTTACAAATTAATTAAGACATTAAAAATTGTTTTCAATTACATGAAAATAATTCAAGACTATTACATTTTAATGATATTTAAAATGGACAATTTATTTATCCCCTTGTAATATGTATAATATTAAAGAAAGAGTTTTTACGGTCACCCTAATGGAGGTTACATAAATGAAGACTAATCGTATTTCAGGATTCCAATGGGCGCTAACAATATTTGTATTCTTTGTTGTTACAATGGCGTTATCATTAATCTTACGAGATTTTCAAGCTTCAGTCGGTATTAAAAGATTTGTATTTAATCTTACTAATTTAGCACCTTTTATTGCTGCAATCATTTGTATTGTTGCTTTTAAAGATAAACGTGCACAACTTGCTGGTTTAAAATTTTCAATCTCTATAAGAGTTATTGAACGTATGCTACTTGCATTAATTTTACCTTTAATTATTTTTATTGTAGGTATGTTTAGTTTTAATGCATTTGCCGATAGTTTTATTTTATTACAGGCTACTGATTTATCTGTATCAGTGCCAGCAATTATTCTTGGTCATATCTTAATGGCATTCTTTGCGGAATTTGGTTTCCGTTCATATCTACAAAATATTGTTGAAAATAAAGTGAATGTATTCTTTGCTTCTATTATCGTTGGTTTAATCTATTCAATTTGGACGATTAATACAACGTATGGCATGGAATATGCCGGATATCATTTCCTTTATACATTCATGTTCTCAATCATTGTTGGTGAATTAATTCGCGCCACAAATGGTCGTACTATTTATATTGCAGTTATCTTCCATGCAGCTATGACATTCGCTCAAATCTTCTTATTTAGTGAAGAAGTTGGCGATGTATTCTCTATGAAAGTGATTGCCTTAAGTACCACAATTATTGGTATTATCTACATCATTCTAAGTTTAATTATTCGCTTTATCATTTACAAAACAACTAATCGTTCATTAGATGAAGTTGAACCTAATAATTACTTAGACCACGTTAATGATGATGAAGATGAAAGTAGCGTTAATTCTGACGATAAAACGTTAAATACTCGCGATAAAAATATTGAAGATACTAATCAACATCATGCCAACAACGATAAGAAGGCTCCTTCAACCGAAAATCTTAAAGACAATACTTCATATGAGAATGATAGACATTCTTCAGTCGTAGATAACGTTAAAAATGAAATTAACGATGTTAGCAAAACATCCCATACTAAAAACGACAAATAGTTCAAATTAGGAAACAAGGTATAAAGATTATTACGTTAAGATTTATACCCTGGCCTTTAAAAAATATCCCAAAATGACGTGTTAGTATCTCGTCATTTTGGGATATTATTTTAACTTTATTTATTGATTGTTCTAACACCTTGTTGTGTTCCAATAATAGCTTGTTCAGTAATGTCTAAGAAATAGCCTGTTTCTAAGACGCCAGTAAGATGTATTAGAAATTCATGAAGAGCATAAGGGTCTAGTTGTTCATGTAATTTACAATCTAAAATATAATTTCCATTATCTGTAATAAATGGTACATCGTCATTCATTCTACGTTCTGTTGAAATATTGAAGTTTGTTTCAATGTTTTTAGCGATATGCAACCAATTAAATTTATCTACTTCCACTGGTAATTTAAAACTTTGTCCTAAATAGTCGACAAGTTTACTTTCATCGGCTAAAACAACAAATCGTGTAGCCATTTCATCGATGACTTTTTCTCTAAATAGAGCGCCACCGCCACCTTTTATAAGATTTAAGTTAGAATCTACTTCATCCGCCCCGTCTATTGCTAAATCTACATGGTCGACATCATTGATATCTACAATATGTATCTTCAATTGTTTAGCGATATATGCACTTTTATTAGACGTACATACACCTGTAATATTTAAACCTTCACGTTGAATACGTTCAGCAATCTTCGGAATAAGTAGCTCAATCGTACTTCCTGTGCCAATACCTATCACCATATTGTTGTCTATTTGAGCAACAGCATCATCTACTGTCATAAGTTTAAGTTCTTTCGAATCTTTCATGTTTACTGCGACCCCTTTTTATTTATACTTATCTCTTATTTTACATGACGACAGTTAAAATACCTAGTTTCTATATGAATTTTATTTAATTATGTAGTAAACTTTTAATACTATCATATTGGGAGGTTAAACGATGATACCTGTATATGCTATTTCAACGGGAAAGATTAAAGACTTAGACTATGGGCAAAAGCGCGAGATGCTTTCTGCTTTAAATAAAGTTCCTTTTTCAGGAAAAATGTGGTTATCAAACACGGGCTTTGTAGAAGATGAACAAGCATATAAAGATCATGGTGGCCCTCATAAAGCGGTGTGTACTTTTAGCAAAGCGAACTATACTATGTATCAAGAAGATTTGGCTCATTTACCAGAGTATGCGATGTTTGGGGAAAATTTAACATTAGAAGATTTAGATGAATCTGAAGTTTATTATGGTAACCAATATCAATTAGGCGAGGCACTGATTGAGGTTTCAGAAATGCGTGAACCGTGTTGGAAGATACAAACAAAATACGACATTCCTGACTTAGTTAAGCGTATGAGCCGCTCAGGCAAGACAGGATTTTATTTTAGAGTGTTAAAAGAAGGTTATGTCAGTGCTAACGATAACCTTGAATTAATCAAAGAAGCCGAAACTTCTACACGTCTGTCTGTTCAAGAATTAAATGATATTTACTATAATGACCGTAAAAATGTAGAACGTTTAGATTATGCACTCCAAAACCCTTACTTATCTGAAAAACGTCTCGACAAACTCCAAAAACTTAAAGCCAATGCATTAAAGACTAATGCGACATAAAACCTAAAATAGATGCATAGAGATGATGAAATTGAGGCTCAAGAGAATCTTCATGTCAGTCAACTACTACAAAAAATAACGAGGCTAAGCCGTTTTAATATTAATGGCTTAGCCTCGTTAGTATATAAGTCGTTTAACTTTTGAAGTGCGATAATGATACCTTTAAAAATTACATTAGATATCAGTCTCACTTTCTTTTTCAGATATTTGATAGATTGTTTTTGAATAAAATTCTTCATCTGCTTTTAAGATAGATTGTGCTTTATTATTATAAATATTAATATCATTCGGTAAACATTGTGTTTCCAACGTTACACCTGAATGTGCTTTATAAATATTAAAATCACTTTGCCACTCTGTCGTATCATTAAAAGTGAATATAACGACGTTAGGCATTGTTGTTTCTAAATGTAAGGCAAATTCATTATTCTCCATCGTTAGTTCTTGATTCCCTATGTCAAATGGGTGATCTAAACCATTGAACGGTTCAATTTGTTGTTTGAGTTGTTCATTTTCAGAATTAAAAATATCTTTAAAACACACGCTATCGCTATTCAATGTTGCTAATAAGTCGATAGGTTGAGTGTTAGCTACAAGATGTGTTTCATCTATTGGATACATATTGAGCTTAGTACTCGTAATCTTATGGTTATCAATGACATTATTATCGCGATTTAAATTAAAGTACACATGGTTCGTTGGATTAAATACTGTGTCTGCAGTTGAATGTGCTTTATATTCAATTGTCCAACGATGTTCTACATCATATGTATGAATAACTTTTATCGTCATATCTCCAGGATAACCATCCTCTTCAGACTTTAATTGAATGGTAAATGTAAGTTTGATGTTTGTAATATTATCTTGGATGTCATAATCAAACAATCTATTATCCAAACCATGACTGCCACCATGAAGTTGATGAGGGGCATCATTCGCTTCTAGTTTATAATCATGTCCATTTAATTTAAATGTAGCATTCCCAATTCGTCCTGCGTAGCGACCGATTGTTGCACCAAAATGATAAGGATTAGAAGGATAAAACTCATCCGCTTCTACTTTGTTCCCCAATATGATGTTATTATCATGATATTTCCATGATACAATTCGAGCGCCATAATTCGTAAATACAATATTTGTGTCGTTGTTGTCGATTTTAATTAAGTCAATACCATGTCTTTGCTTTTCTACTTCAACTATCATTACTTACGTCTCCCTCTTAACACGCTTAATCAGGTTCTGTTCGGTAAAATCATGACTAATACACCAATAATACAGATAAGTGCACCTAAGAGATCATACTTATCAGGTACTTGTTTATCGACGACGTACGCCCATAATATACTCATGACTATAAAGACTCCGCCATATGCTGCGTAGACTCGACCGAATGTCGGAAATGACTGAAATGTTGCGATGATGCCATACATAATTAATACCGCCCCACCGATAAATCCTAACCAACTTGATTGCCCTTCCCTTAACCACAACCAAATTAGATAGCCACCACCAATCTCACAGAGACCTGCTAATAAAAAGATAAAGATTGAATAAAGCATTAAGATATCCTCCAACTTTTAATTAAGTTAGCATTATTGTAACAACTCATAACTACCTTTATCTAATTAAATTTTTAAGCACTGACTTTTTCACATACATATTGTTACACTTTTTTTATTAATATTCCATAGATTTTATATAAATTAAAAAATGAAAACGCTATCTCTTAAAATTTTTAAAAGATAGCGTTTAATAATGCTCAATATTCTTTTAGCGAGGACTTTAACTTCTTCTTTTTGATTGTATATATAACTAAAATAATAATTATAAAAGCCAATGTAATCATGCTACCAATTGGTAATTGCTGCATGATTAATTCAACAACTAAATCTACGATAGTAATTATGCTTAACCCAATCGTTATCCATTTAAAAACTGACGCATAACTCTTAGTAATCACCATCTTTTGTTGTTCATCGGCATATCTATAATTAGGGATAAGGTTGACTATCCCTTTAGGATTAGCATCTCGATCTTCAATACTTGGTAGAGATGCGTCACTATATTTAATACGTTTATCTTTGAAAAAGATTAATATCACGGCAAAGGCTGGAATAAAAATCATCGAGGCAGGAGTAACCACCCACTCAAATTGTCCATGTTGATAGATCATGGGGGTAATAATATTTGTAATTACAATAATATAAAACATCCATATAATGAAAAATATTAATCGTTTGGTGATTGAATGCCGATTAAGCGTTCTCTTATCTTTCTCATTGTCAACGTAAATAAATATGTTGTCTGCTGTCTCAGCGCGAAGCGTTAATTTACAACCAATTACTATAATTAATATGACACTCCCAATAAATAGTGGAGATAAAATTTCATTCTGTATGTCACTAAACATGGCAAAAAAGTCATTGCACATAAAAAATTCAAACTTATAATTCCTAGTTTTGCTTTTAAAGTTTGAAACTGTTTGTACAATAGCTCATCAGTCATCTATCCCGTTCTTCCCTGTTTTACTCTTACAATTCGAAGTTGTATATGAAGCTCAATTGGTTAAACAAATTTCTTAGGTCACTATGTTTGATAGTCGTTGTCTATCATCGCTCCCAAAATAAATCATCTAGTGTTACACCTAATGTTTTAGCAATGTTAATGCATAATTTTAACGAAGGATTATACTTGTCATTTTCAATCATATTAATCGTCTGACGTGATACGCCAATTGCTCGTGCAAGTTCTAGCTGCGAAATTTTTTTGACGCCGCGGTAAAATTTAACTCTATTCACTTTCCCTCACTTCTCCCATTGATTTAATCTTACTGTTAATTCATAAGTTTTGTCAAATATATATGACATACCCTCAATTTAAGTTACTTATTTTATTTCTTCTTTAAATTCAACTATAATTGTTATAATAATATATTTTAATCATCACGCTCTAGTCATAACTACTTGATTCAGAGCGTTTTTTTATTTTCCAAGAAAGAAGGCTTAAGAATGAATTTCATTTCACAACCAACTATTGAAACTGCTAAAGCATTACTCGGCGTGAAAGTTATCTATAAAGATGAATTTGAAACCTATACTGGTTACATCGTTGAAACAGAGGCGTATTTAGGCTTTAATGATCAAGCGGCGCATGGTTTCGGTGGTAAGCAAACGCCTAAAGTGACATCGTTATATAAAAATGGTGGAACTATCTATGGCCACGTCATGCATACGCACTTGTTAATCAATTTCGTTACACGTAGTGAAGGTGTGCCTGAAGGCGTACTGATACGCGCAATAGAACCTGAAGATGGTATTGACGCAATGCAACGTAATCGTAATAAGACAGGTTTTGAGATAACCAATGGGCCTGGTAAATGGACGAAAGCATTTAATATCCCTAGAGCAATTGATGGCTCAACACTTAATGACTGTCGCCTTTCTATTGATGAAAAAAATAGAAAATATCCTATCGAGATAGTTGAAAGTGCACGAATTGGTATTCCAAATAAAGGTGAATGGACAGCTAAGTCATTGCGCTATACTGTTAAAGGTAATCCTTATGTATCTCGCATGCGCAAATCCGATTACGTCCCAGCCAACACGACTTGGAAGTAACATCTCACCTCATAGTTTAATCTCTAAGTACAATTGTGAATCTTTGCCTTATTATATTTAATCAATTTAAAATTTAAGTTTTAATAAATTAATGATTTTTTATAATTAATAGTAAGTGTAAAACTATCTAACTTCTTCTTTAGATTTCAAAAATATAATTGACATAATAGAAATATATATTTTTTGTATGTATAATGTTAGTTATGGGATTTTATAGCGCTTTCAAAAAGCAATATAAAATCTAGGAAAGTACGCGTAAATAAAGGGGGATTTTAAATTGGAATTGGATGCAGTGACCACACTATGTCTCGCCTGTCTTTTATTTCTATTAGGTGAATTCATAGTCAATCATGTTTCATTCTTACAAAAAATTTGTATTCCACCTCCAGTTATCGGTGGTTTACTATTTGCTATATTAGTCGCGGTGTTAGATACATTTAATATTATTCAAATCAAACTAGATGCAAGCTTCATACAAGATTTCTTCATGATGGTCTTCTTTACAACAATTGGTTTAGGTGCTTCATTTAAATTATTCAAAATTGGCGGTAAAGTCTTAATGATTTATTTTATATGTTGTGCTGTGTTAGCCATTTGCCAAAATTTAATCGGGGTTTCATTAGCTAAACTATTACATATCAAACCATTATTAGGTTTAACAGCAGGTTCAATGTCAATGGAGGGTGGCCACGGTAATGCCGCCGCTTATGGTAAGACACTTGAACAGAGTTTCAATATTGATTCAGCCATTACAGCTGCTCTAGCTGCAGCAACTTTAGGTCTAGTCTTTGGGGGATTAATTGGTGGCCCATTAGTCAAAGCATTAATTAAACGCTATAATCTCAAACCAGAAAATAGCGATGATTCATTTAAAGACTATAGTAAAGTAGAAGAAAATAAAGCTTTATATCAAAAATATAAACCAACTAAAGTTTTCTTTATCCAATTAACAATTATAGCTTTCTGTATGGCTGTGGGAACCTTTATAGGTGATCAGTTCTCAAATTTAACAGGACAAAGTTTACCGATGTATGTCGGTTCAATGTTTGTAGCCGTAGCAATACGTAATATCTCAGAGTATTCAAATTGGCAAATTATCGATTTAAAACTTAATGATCAAATTGGCGATGTGTCATTAGGCCTCTTCTTATCCTTAGCCCTAATGAGTATTCAACTTACACAAGTCTATTCACTTGCCTTACCATTAGTTGCCATCGTCTTAGTACAAGTTGTCTTTATTTCACTATTTGCATTCTTCATCTTATTTAGAGTGTTAGGTAAAGACTACGATGCTGCTGTAATGGCAGGTGGTTTTATCGGTCACGGACTAGGTGCTACACCAAACGCTATGGCTAATTTAGATGTCATTACAAGCAAATATGGTAGTTCACCTAAAGCATATTTAGTTGTCCCTATCGTTGGCGCTTTCTTAATCGACCTAGCAGGCGTTCCAATTGTTATGGGCTTCATGAATATCTTTGGTATGTAACGCCATACTCGCTAATACAAATGTAAACGTGAAAAAGACTGTGAGCAGTCCAAACTGCTCACAGTCTTTAATTTATTATTAGTCTATCTTGGCAAGATAAAACAATGAAATCTTTCAACCTACTTAGACTTCGTCTCGCTCTCTATTAACCTCTATGAATATCTAATCCTCGTTGTTCAATCCATGATAATAATTTATGGTCAAACACAAGTTTGCTTTGTTTTAATTCGCTAATATCTTTCGCATCTACCATAGTCATAATAGCTTTCATATGTTCAATAAAGTCTTCTACATATTCAATCGTTTTAGTGATGCCGCCATTTTCAACTTGATTTAAAAATGGACGTGACATACCTACTGCTTTTGCACCTAATGCTAAACTTTTCACTACATCTAACGGCGTACGGACGCCACCACTTGCTAATACATTCAATGAGTCTTGATAAGCTGTGCTTTCGAGTAATGATTCTACAGTAGATTGACCCCAATTCGCTAAGTAATCCATATCTTTATTAGAGCGACGTTCATTTTCAATCGTAACGAAATTCGTACCGCCTCTTCCGCTAACGTCTACGTATGTAACACCTACATCAATTAAATCTTTATAAAGCTCTTTACTCATTCCAAAGCCAACTTCTTTAATAATCACAGGAACATCCACACGTTGAACAATCGCTGCAACATTATCTAACCATGTAGAGAACTCACGGTTACCTTCAGGCATAACGAGTTCTTGTGGCGCATTAACATGGATTTGTAACGCTTGAGCATCTAATAAACTCACCGCTTCAACTGCTTTATCTACTGGAACATCTGCTCCTACATTACTAAAGATGATGCCTTCTGGGTTCGTTTCACGTGCAATGCTAAATGATTCAGCCATTTTAGGGTTTCTAAGCGCAGCATGTGTTGAGCCTACTGCCATCGCTAAACCTGTTTCGCGTGCAACTACTGCAAGTTTCTCATTAATTTGCTTCGTCCACTCACTTCCGCCCGTCATGGCATTAATATATAACGGATACTTCATGTCGAAATTTGTAGTGTTACTTGTTAAGTCAACTTGATCTACGTTGATATTAGGAATAGAATGATGCACAAACCTCACACGGTCAAAATCAGATTGAGGGGCATCATGTTGAGCCATTGCTATTTCCACATGTTCATTTTTCCTCTGTTCTCTTTGAAAATCACTCATACGCGTACCTACCTTTGCTTAATTTAAATTTATAGCTATTTATATTAAAACCATTTTTTTCGTTTGAAAAAGATAATCAAAGCAATTGCAATCACTAACATTATTAACATACATATTGGATAACTATATTGCCACTTTAACTCTGGCATATATTCAAAGTTCATACCATATACCCCGGCAATAAATGTTAAAGGCGAGAAAATAACGGATACAAGCGTAAGCACTTGCATAATGCTATTCATTCTAAATGAAGAATAAGATTCGAAATTCTCCCTAATCTCATTAGCCATTTCTTGAGATGTACGAATAATATTGTTTTGTTTAATCAAATGGTCATCGATATGTTGAATATACATGGAATGTTTACTATCGACAATTAAATTACCTTCAGTTTTAATGGTATTGACTAATTCTTGCATAGGGAATAATACCCTTTTAATTTTAATTAAATCTGAACGTATCTGGAAGACATTGTCCATCACTTTTTTACTCTGTGTATCATCGACATGAGCTGCCTCAAAATTATACGTCTTTTCTTCAATGGTATAGACAAAATCGAAGTACTTATCCACCATCATATCTAAAATATGAATCACAATATCAGCACAATCTAAATCTGGAGCATGATTATTTGAATTCATCTTCGCCACTTCATTTAAAGATTCAAAATGGTTTTGATGATATGTAACAAGGACTTTCTCGTTCACAAAGACGTTTAACGCAATAGGCGAAAAATCATCTTTATACATACTGTGAAAGACAAGATATTGATAGGTATTATAAGCTTTATATTTAACTCGAGGAACGCCAGTAGTGGCATCTTCTAACTCTAAGTAATTGAAATTAAAATTATTAGTTAAATAGTTATTTTCTTCTTCAGACGCATCTTCAAAATCAAACCATACGATAGTGGCATCGTCAGGTATGTTTTTTACTGTATCAACTTGAGTTAGTGATTGACTAGTAGTTTGATATCGAATTGTCATTGTCATTTCTAAGGTTACCTCCTGCATCACTATACGTCTTACATTCTACCATGAATTAAATATTGTGTAAGCGATATTTTTATTTAGTAAAATAAACATATAACTATTATTAAGTGAGGTAATTATTATGAGCCATCTATTTACTATTAATAAAAAGGTTGAAGCTTCTCAGATTGATCATAATCAACATATGCATGATGCTAAATACAATGATGTGTTTAGTGAAGTGATTAGTGATTTCAACTACAGCCATGGTCTCTCACAAGAAGAAAGAGAGCGCTATAATTATACAACCTTTTCATTAGAAGAACATACCACTTACTTATCCGAACTATCTTTAAATACGCCCTATCGCATTGAAGTTAGAATTTACGATTATGATGAGAAACGCGTCCATTTCTTTTTAATGCTTTATAAAGAGGATAATGTACTAGCAGCCACAAATGAAGTGATGATGATGGGAATAGATAAACGTAGTCGCCGCGGAGCCCCTTTTCCTAAAAAGTATAAAGAACAAATAGAAAATTATTATAAAGCACAAGGCGATGTAGAGTGGCCTAAACAATTAGGCCATCAAATAGGTATTCCGAAAAAGGAGAATAAATAGCTATGTCATATACATTAAAAGACGAGATATTGAACAAGATATATGATTTAAATGATGAATTAAAAGTAAATTTAATTGAAATAAATTCTACGAAGCAGTTATATATGAATGGTCCGAGTCAGGAATTATTAAAAAGAGCATTTAATATAAGTTATTATCAAGGCCAGAAACAAGCTATTGAAGCGGTACAAAAGATGGTGGAAGATGCAGACAAAGAATCCTCTCTTATAAATGAACTAGAAGCATATCATACCCATTTAAATTATAACCATTCAAATTTAGTTGATGTGCTAAAACATCTAGATGACGCTCAATACAATGTAGCGCAATCTTTAGATGAGTATTATCATAATTTAGGACAAGAAAATATTATTACTCAAATTAATCATCTAGCCACAGATTTTAAAAGCTGAATATACATGAGGTTACAAGGATTAAAATAGAAGTTTCTAGTAGTGTATGCTAAGTCATGTTATTTTTTTACATAAGACACCTCGTTAATTTAGCTTATCGGTATTTGTATGAGATGTCTTATTTTTTAAGCATTTTAATGTAAAACTACATGTGCTCAACGTAGTATTGTAGGCGAGACTCCTGAGGGAATAGGATGAGCGTCGAGACCAAGGCTCGACCCATCCCCTAGGAAATGCGAGCCAAACAATACGAAGTATTGATAAAGAAGAAGCGTAGAGGTGGTTCATAATTGAACCGCCTCTACGCTAAATATTTTATGATTTACATCCTAACCACTCTACTCATAACTTTTATTCATTATCAATCGTCTTTGTAATTTGTTTAATTACTTTATGAGACTCATGTATTGGGAACAACGCGAAGTCATGGAACATTTTAGGGTATTCGAAAAATTGAACTGGTTGATTTACTTCTTCAAGTAAATACGCTAAACGTTGCATATCAGGATAGTAAATTTCTCTTCCAGCACCAAACATGATAATCGGTGGTAACCCTTGTAACGAACCATAAATTGGAGAGATAAGTGGATTTGCTAACGCGTCCCCCGCACTCCATTGATTCAAAATACGTTGTAGGCCTTCAATATTTACGAAACGATCTTTATTGACTAAGTCTTCAGTAATTTGATGATTTGTCATCGTCGCATCTAACATTGGAGAAATGAGATATAATCTATTCGGAAGTGCTCGCTCTTGTTCTAAAAGACGTTGTACATAACTAAGTGCTAACGCTCCTCCAGTACCGTCACCCATAATGACAATGTGTTTTGGATCAACCTCTTCTAAAAGTGATTCATACACCTCATCGATAGCTTTAAATGTATCATTTATATGATATTCTGGCGTTTTAGGATAAATGGGTAAGACCACTTCATATAGTGTATTAAGCGCAAGTTTATCCATAAATCTCCAGTGAAATGGAGAGGGTTGTAATGTATTATAACCACCATGAATATATAATATTTTCTTTTTCGTTTCATGACGGAAATTAAATCGAAATACTTGCATGTCACCTAACGATAACTTGTCTAAGTTTGCTTTCACATTTAAAGTTGAGGGTTGTTTATGTTTCGCTCTATTAACATCTTTACGTTTACTCATAAATGCATCAAAATCATCTTGATTCTTAAACAAAATGGAGCGATTATGCAGTAAATATTTATTTATAATTCTATTTACCATACGTGATCTCATATACAATTCTAACCTACCTTATATTTATTATTGATAAATGTTTAAAACGTCATTACATGGTGTTTAAAAAGCGATATAATAAAGAAGATGTTCTTTAAGTTAGGAATCGAGACATTCACGGTCTATGTGACGTGAAACTAGTTGAAATGTCCAAACCTCGACATATTAAATCTAGTATAAATTAGTCAATCTTAGAAAACAAATGAATGACGGCAAAGGAGTTACAAAATGTCAGATATTAGAAAAAATCATTACGACGAGGATAATGATATTAATAACGATTACTTTATTCGTTCTCAACGTAGAGTGAAGAAAAAAAGATCTTGGATTAGCCTGATTATCCAATTTATTGTGTTAATACTCGTGGGTATTACAGGCTATAGTATGTATAAACAACCTATATTCAATCTTGTATTTGCCGACCAACCGGTTAACTATGAACAAATAAAAACCCTTCAAGATACAGTGACGCAAATTGGTGCGTTAAATATTAATTTAAACCAATTAGCTAATTTTGAAGATATTACTAACCGTCTTGTTCTAATATTTAATATCTACTTTATACTTATCATCATTAGTATGGTTATTGCAGTTATCACGATTATTTTTAATCGTACATTACTAAAGATACTTAACTTTATTGTGATTGCTATACTACTTGTAATGTCACTTTACTTTAGCTATGCTATTCAGATGATTGGGCAACGAATCGCCGAGAAATTACAAAGTTATGCTTTAAATATTAATGCTAATCAAATTATTGTGGAAGCGGATGCCCTTCATAATGCTTTAATTTTATTAGTGAGTAGCCTCGCTTTATTAATTATTAGTCTTTTCTTTAGAAACCGATATCCACGTTTACGTTAAATATATTGAAATGGGAACTTGTCCACGAAATCTATGGTAATTCTAAGATTTCGTTGATAAGTTCCTTTTTTAATAAAAAAAGTATCGATAACCCTCCAACAGGTGTACCGATACTTTAAAAATCATGTCCCCACAACACAATTTTATTTAAATTTACTTCCTTCTGCATGCATCATTTTATCATGCTCAGCATCAGCGCCTTTTTTACCTTTTAAGAATAAACTTAAAATTAACGCTAATACTGCTAAGCCAGTTGCGATCCAGAATGCATCATTGATACCTTGAATAGTTGCTAATTGATTAACATATTTCATGATAACTTGTAATGCTCCAGATTGACCGCCATATTCTGCTGCCATTTGACGTACACTATCTTGAATAACAGGATTTGTTTTATCTAAGTCATTTGCAAATGCTGCAACATGATTAGTAGTTTGTGTAGTCATAACAGTAACAAGGATTGCTGTACCAATTGATCCAGCTAATTGTCTCATAGTATTTAAGAATGCATTACCATGAGAAATTAAACGTGGTGGTAAAGCGTTGATTGCTGCTGTCATTAGAGGCATCATTACGAATGCCATACCGAATGAACGAACTACGTAAATAGCCATAATATGGAAATAAGGTGTATCCATATTTAATTTCGTAAGTTCCCAAGTTCCGTATGCCATTACCGCAATACCAAATAAAGCTAATGGCTTCAAACCAATTGTGTCTAGTAATTTACCAGTAATTGGGCCTAGAACACCCATAATTAATGAACCAGGTAGTAATAGTAAACCTGAATCAAGAGCAGAGAAACCTCGTAGGTTTTGTAAGTAGATTGGTAGTAAAATCATACCACCAAATAAACTCATCATTACAACCATGTTAATAATTGTTGTAAGTGTAAATGTTGAAGATTTTAATACTTCAAGATTTAACATTGGCGCTCTCATCGTCAATTCACGAATAACGAATGCTGCAATAAATACTACCCCAATAATAAACATTGTAACGATTTCAACTGAGCCCCAACCTTTATTACCAGCTTCACTGAAGCCGTATAATAAAGCACCGAAACCGATTGTACTGTAAACAATACCTTGATAATCGGCTTTAGGATTTGTCGTTTTTTGGTAAAGTCTGAACCAGAAATTACCAAAGATAATTGTTGCTACACCTAATACAAACATACCGTAGAACATTACGTTCCAATGGTAGTTTTGAACAATGTAACCTGAAAGTGTAGGGCCAATCGCTGGTGCTAGGATCATGGCAATACCCATTGTACCCATAGCTACCCCACGTTTTTCAGGTGGGAAAATAGTAACGATTACATTAGAACCTAATGGCATTAACACACCGGCACCAATGGCTTGTAGTACACGTCCACCCATCATCATAGGGAAGTTAGTTGAAAGCGCACATACAAGTGAACCGATTGTGAATAATACCAACGCTATAATAAATAATCTACGATAAGAATATTTATTGAATAAGAAGGCACTAATTGGAATCAAGATACCATTTACTAACATGAAGCCTGTCATCAACCATTGTCCAGTTGATGCAGAAATATTAAACTCGGTATTAATTTTTGGTAATGCTACGTTAAGTAATGTTTGGTTTAAGATGGCAATAAACATACCAAACAACATTGCCGTTAAAATTTTACCTCTTGTAATATTTTTACCGAACACGAAATCTGATTCTTGTTTTTTGATGCGTTCATTTACGCGTCCTTCTTGAGAATCAGGATTAATCGGTTCATAAATTGAATCTTTAGGAAGATGTTGGTTATTAACATCTCTGTCATCCCTATTTTCTTCACTTGCCTCATCTGTGTGAGATAAAGGTTGTGATGCTTGTTTTTGTTCAGGATGCATATTTTCTATTGAACTGTCTTGTTGATCTTGTTCACTTTCAAAACGATCTTTTCTTTTATCATTATCAAAGCGATGTGCATTATCTTCATCATCTAAGTGACGAGATGCTTCTTCGTCACGATGAGAAGAAGTTCTTTCATTCGAGGCATTGTCTCGTTCTAAGTCACTTATTTTAAATTTAGATGGATTACTTTGACTTTTAGATTCTTCATTTACATGTTGTCCCTTAGTTTGGTTCTTAGACGGCTTCTTGCGAGATTTCAATACAAGAAGGTTAATTAAACCAACTAAAATGACCGCTACAACTATATATCCAATAATGAAGGTCGTTGTCATACTATGACCTCCTTAATCTTTATGAATTTTAACTTCAGCGTTCATTCCAGGAACAACGTTTTTAGATGGTGTAGAATCTAAAGAAATTTTAACAGGTACTACTTGAGATACTTTTGTATAGTTACCGTCAGTGTTTGATGAAGGCATTAATGAGAAGCTTGCTGCAGTAGCTTGGCCTACTTCTTCAACTTTACCGTCAACATCAGAATCTTGACCGTCGATTGATACATCAACTTTATCGCCTTTTTCTACACTGCTAACATCTTTTTCGTCAATATTTGCTGTAATATATAAATCATCTAAATTGTAAGCATAAGCAATTGGTGAGCCAGCTTGAGCAACTGAACCTTCCATGCCGTCAGTTTTTACGATTGTACCGTTTTGAGGCATTTTGATTTCCATATCTTGTGATTCACCGCTTTGGCTTTGACCACTTACCTCAGCAACTTTGTCGCCTTTTTTCATTTTGTCGCCTTGTTTAGCGTCAAAAGATTTAATTTGACCTGATGCAGGACTTGAAATTTTAATTTGATTACCATCAACTTTTGCGTTATCAGTTGTTATATAGCTTGTCGCATTATGATATAACATAAAGCCTACAATACCAACAACAAGTAAAACGATAATTGTGATGATATTAATTAACACCATTTTCTTCATTGAACATTTCCTCCTATTTGCTTTTCAAAATCACTTTTAATATTATAGACGTATGCGATTAAAAAAAATACCAACAATTATTATAAAATTGTTGGCTAATTGAAGATACGAATAAAATAGGTGACGTTATGAAACAAAAAGCAAAATACAGAATCATTAAAAGCTTAATTGATTTATTAGAAGAATATCCATTTGAAAGTATCTCTATCAAAATGATTTGTGCAAATAGTAATGTAAATCGGTCAACCTTTTATGACAACTATCAAGATAAATATGATTTATTAGCTAAGCTACAAAATTATCATCTAACGAAATACGAGAACTTACTTAACACTTTTTCATTGAACTTCAAAAGTATTAAGAAAGATCCAGATAAAGTTTATCAATTCTTTAGAATTATATTAAAATATATTTATCGAAAACAAGCCTTTTATCACGCAATCTTTATCACTCACCCTAACAAAGACCTTGTACATGAATATTTAAATATCACGAGAAGCTATTATGTTAAGGTCTTAGGAGAGAATAAAACTACCATTAAAAACAAATCTTTTTTCATCACCTATACAATGAGTGGCCAAGTTGGCGTTATTCTAACTTGGTTAAGAGACAGTTGTAAAGAAAGTCCAGAAGAAGTAGCAAATATATTATTAGCGAACACTATCAAAGTACAAAGATAATTGAAGAGATTATAGAAAAAAGCGAGGCTGGGCCATTAATATAACAATGGCCCAGCCTCTCGTTTTGGCAGTAGTTGTCTGAAATGAAGATGCGTTCGAGCCTCACTTTCTTCATTTCTAGCCAACCTTGCCGGGGCGGGACTACGAAATCTTAGAAATTACATTAGATTTCTGTCATACTCCCTAGATTTCTGTCCCGCTCCCTTTGTTTTAAATACACTAATATTTAAAATTTGTAAGATGATTAATAAGATAGCCGTGATACTAATAATAATGATATAAGGCGAACTATCATATTCCCCTTTTAAATTAACTAGAGGAGTCACCACGCCTCCAAGAAGAGACTGTAATAATCCTAATAAACTTGAAGCACTACCACTTCCAGTCGTACGTTCCTCCATAGCAATCGAGAATCCCAATGTAGCTACACCCGTCACCGGAGCCACTAAAATAATAAAACCAATGACTAAGAAGGCAAAATGCCAGTGATTTAGTAGAGTTAACGCAACTACAATCACACCTACGACTTGGATTATTGTTAAAGCACGTAGTAATAATTGTGGATGAAAATAATCGACTAGTTTTCCAGTCAGTTGACTTGAAATAATGAGCGTAATGCCAATCCCGGCAAACATCCAACTAAAATGGAGTGGAGATACGCCGTAAATTTTCTGAACTAAGAATGGAGAAGCAGAAATATAACTAAATAGCATTATAAAAGTGACGCCTTGAATTAACATTGGTAAGACAAAGCGCGGTGTCGTTAATAAACTTTTAAAGTTTTTGAAAATGACTCCTATACCGCTAGTGTCGCGTTGTTCGACCGCAAGTGATTCAGGTACTTTAAACAATGAACCCACTACCATCAATACACCAAAGATGGTCAAGATAATAAAGACCATTCGCCATACACTGACACTTAATATAAGACCACCTAATGCCGGCGCGATAACAGGAGCTACCCCATTTACGAGCATGAGTAATGCTAAAAACTTAGTTAATTCATTCCCGTGATACATGTCACTAGCAACCGCTCTTGAAATAACAGCTGCCGCGCCACCCGTAAATCCTTGCACAAATCTTAAAAAGACCATCAACCAAATATTATGTACGAAAACAATGCCTAAACTGGCTAATGTAAAAATAACTAACGCAATAATCAGTGGTTTCTTACGCCCTACACTATCTGAAATAGGACCTACAAATAAATTTCCTAAACCAAGACCAATCATAAATAGTGATAAAGTTAATTGTGCATTTGCCGTCGTGGTGCTGAAATCATTTTTAATTTCAGGTAGACCTGGTAAAAACATATCTATAGACAACGCGCCTATTGCGGTTAATGCGCCTAAGACAACAACAAATAGTAACGAGTTTTTATTATTTTTCTGCTCAGTATTCATTTAAATTCACCCTTTTATCTATATAAAAGAGTGGGAGATGACTCATATTAGAGTCATTTCTCCCACTCCTAATTTGAATTAACTAATTGGAGTTCGCCGCTATCGCTATCTTCCGTCAATTCATAGTTAGTGTTTTCTAGTTGACCATATTCATTCGTTTCTTGTACTTCAGCTTTAATTTTATCCCCTTTTTGAGAAGCATTTAAGATTTGAGGATTAGATAAACCCTTAGAATCATCTAATTCATTTTTGAGTCCTTTATAAATCTTTGAATCTTCTTTTAAGAATGTATTCACTAAACTGAAGTTGCCTTGAGTAATAGCAGAATTTAATGATAACGCATAGTTGCTAAAAAAGTTGCTCAACTTAGTTTTTAGGCTATTCTCTTCTTTTTCTTTCTCAATAATATAATCACTAATCGCTTCATCATCAAATTCTAAGGTAGCACTATTAATATTACCCAAGTCTCTTGCTTTCATAGTTTTACTTTCAGACTTAAATGTTTTTCCTTTTACTTTTCCAGTAGCAGAAACCGTAATATCTTTATTTTGAGGATATGGACCATACTCTCTTGAAGTTGAATAGTCCATTTCTTTATCATTTATTTTAACTTTGAGTGAGTCTTCATCTAAATCACTCTTACCTTTTAATTTCACTGTCAACAACGCTTCATTGAAGTTCTCATTGACTTCTACAGTATCACTTTTACCATATCTAAAATCAAATTTCAATTGGCCGGTAAACTGACCATATTCTGTTTCCTTTTTAGCATCAATAGAATAAATACCCGGGATGAATTTACCAAGAGAAGTTGTTTTATTTCCTTCTGCCACAACGGTTTTATCTTTACCGCCATCTCTAAATTCATATTTAGTATCTAGTTTAGGTTTTACAATCGCTTCTTTAGTCGGCGCCGTATAACTCATATTATCGAAAATGAATAATCGAGTACCATTCTTACTTACTCTTAAGTAATTGTTACCTGCCCGCGTTTTTAAATATGAAGCTTCTTTAGCTTCGCTTTTATTAAGCTTTCCAACTGTTTGTCGAATGTCACGAACAAACTTCTTCATTCCCACTTCACTCTTAATATAATTTATGTACACACTTGCCTCTTCTGAATCAATATGTGTCGCTTTAGTACTCATGAGTGTTGCTACTTTTTGTGAGTCATTATTATCTATCGCATTGACGAGAATCTTTGTTTGCGCTTCTGGAGAATTGTAATTTCTAACTAAAATAAAGACTATAATCAATAAAATAATGATAAAACCAACAATAGCCCAAGGAATAAACTTTCTGATTTTTATATTAGATTGATCTGATTGAGGGGGAGTATGTTGTTTCGTTTGAACATTTTTAGCTTTAAAGCTTTTCCCGCAACTTGGACATTTACTTGCCTTATCGTCGTCAGTTTTTTCTCCGCAATTTGGACATATCTTCATTGAGTCACCAACTTCCCCTGCCTGATGTTTAAATTATCTATTCTCGAATTAATAGATTCCAATTTTTAATATGTATTCTATTATATAATATTCATTCCTTATAGTTCTATTAATTTAATTTATTTTATGTTCAGTCCTGGTTTTAATTATACTCTATTTTTGGAAAATGGTTTTATATATCTCAATGGTCTTATATATTAGTTTTTAAATATTCGCATTAAATCTCTTCACTCTCTCATCAATGATGTAAAGAATACTCAAAGCTTGCTCAATATCTTTAGTCGATAAATCCCCGACTATATCACTTACAATGGAACTAACTATTTCTTTATTTTCTTCTGTATACTTGCGTCCTTTGGCTGTTAAGGTCACATATTTCAAACGTTGATCGATGTCATTACCAGTCTTGTATAATTCGACAAAGCCTCCGTCAATCAACTTTTTAATTCGACGGCTCACTGCAGCTTTATTCACACCTTGCTTCTCGGTAATTTCAGTTATCGATAGCGTATGATGATTACTTAACAGACGCAAGACATTCGACTGTTCCATCGAGATACCATATTTACTCTGTTGATCTTTAAGTAATTTGGCAGTTAAAGTATTTGTATCATCGATAAAACGTTTCATAAATTCAATGTGATTTTTTGAAATTCTACTCATTACGCAACTCCTTGGCTCTTTTCACTATAAATATCTTTCTTATATTCTGTTAAATAATAACAATAAACCTCCCTATTGAAAACCATTATATAGAGTTAATAGTTGCTAAAATGTGACGCTTTCCATTACATTTAAAGATATCAATAAACAAGAGGTTTTGACTATGCTCATAACGACACTATCCATAATTGTAATACTCACCTTAGTTGCCGTTTTATTTAACATATCTTGGTTGCTCTCACTACCGCCATTTATTATTACGATTATACTGTGTTTTACCATTACTGTTTCCGATTTATTAACAAGAACCTTACCCATTAATTTAATTATTATTGCTACCGTGTCACTTATTGGTTTGATAGTTAAACATTACCATCTCTTTACCTTTGAAAAGGGGCTTCACTTCTTAAGAAACATAATTAAACATATACTACGTGTCATTTTATTTCTTATCATTTGTCTCTATATTAGTACCGCCCCTCTTCCAATTGTGAATGGTATTTTTTTATGGTTAGCTTTAATCGCATTTAGTGCTTGTTATAGTTTTCTCATTTATATGGTTTGGTCATCTGCATTCGGACGTACTACTAGTAAAAGAAAATACAATCTAATCATGGTGTTAGGCGCTGGCATTTTTATTGAGCAAGTAACCCCTATGTTAGCTGATAGACTTAATCAAGCACTTGCCGTTTTTAACAAGCAAGATTCAACATGCAAGATTTTGGTAAGTGGAGGTCAAGGACTTGATGAACCTATCTCTGAAGCTTTAGCGATGCAGCGCTATATCATTGCTCATGGTGTTCCTGAATCTTCAATTATTATGGAATCACAATCGACAAGTACCTATGAAAATTTCTCGTTTTCAAAAAAAGTCATAACATCTCAGTTTGATAAATCTACCAAGATGTTATGCATTACGAGTCAATTTCATATTTTAAGAGCCTTGCGATTTGCACAACAAGTTAAATTGAGAACTGATGGAATAGGAAGCCATACGCCCTATCATTTCTTTGATATCGCATTAATTCGTGATTTCTTAGCGCTAATGTATCAATATAAACTATTACTCACCATTTATTTTGCAGTTCTATTCTTTTCTGCAATTTATATATTATTCTAATTAACTTATAGAACGGTTAACTCAACAATATAAAATAACGACGAGGTCTACCTACATTGATAGACCTCGCCGTTATTTTTTTAATTCGTTATTTTGCCGTCTTCCAGTTTAATAATACGGTCTGCATATTCAAATAAGCGTTTGTCATGCGTTATCATTATGCCTACCATATTATTATCTTTAATACGTTGTTTAATCATTTCTACTACACTTGTAGCACGTTCTGCATCTAAACTTGCTGTCGGTTCATCTGCTAAGATAATTTTAGGATTATTCATAAATGCACGCATAATTGCGACACGTTGCTTTTCCCCGCCAGATAACATATGAGGATAGGCATCAAAGCGATGTTGTAAACCAATATCTGTAAGTAACTCCTCTGCGTGTTTAAGTGCTACTTTAGACTTTTGACCCGCTTCTTTCGCAACACTACTAAGTTGTTCTTTTACCGATAAATATGGCACTAGATGTGAAGATTGAAAGATAAAACCAATATCATTTAATCGAAGTAGTGTATTATTTTTTTCTTTTGAAAATAAAGGCTGTTGGTCATATAAAACATCACCTTCTGTAGGGGTTAACAAGCCACCTAAGATATTTAATAATGTAGATTTACCCGAACCAGAAGCACCATTTAAAATAACAAACTCTCCACGTTCAACTTCTAAATTGACGTCTTTCAATACTGAAGTCTTAGCTTCACCTTTACCAAAACTTTTCGTGATATGTTTAAGTTGTAATGTCATTATTCTCCCCCTCCAATAGCTTCAATTGGATCAACTTTTACCACTTTAATGAATGATAATAATACGCCAATAAAGCCTACAATTAGGAACATCACTACCATTAAAATGACATTGCTATTACTTAAATAGAATGGCATTGATACTGGCATTACTAAATCTAAGAGTAAAATGATAGCGAGTGCGATAATTACGCCAATCATTGTAGTAAAAATAATTTGAAGTATAAGTGATAGTAATAAGTGTTTTGTTTTAATTCCAATTGCTTTTAATATGCCGATTTGTGGTATTTTTTGAATAGTCATAACATAGAAGAAAGCACTAAGGACAATCGCTGTTATAACGAATAAACTAATAATCATTAGATTAAGTGGCATTTGTTCAGCTTGGTAACTTGGGATATTACTCGTTAGTGTCTCTTCATTAACTACTTTCACACCATCTATTGAATTTAAATGTTGTTCATCTTTATCGCTAAGTTGATTTACAGGATAAAATGTTGAAGCTTGTTTATTCATGTTGTCAAAGCCTTTAGGTGACATTAAGACCATTGAACTATGTGAATACATTGTATCTTCAATAATGCCACTTACTTGATAACGCTCATCATGCCCTTTGAACGATACATAATCTCCTTCTTTAACACCTTCACTTGTCAATTTATCATTAATTGCAATTTGGTTATCTTTAGTTGGATATGAACCACTTTTCAATGAAGGGTATAATTTTTTTGGTGTACTTAACGTTGTAATATCTTCCTCTTGATTTTTAATCTTTAAAGTTTGTGCACCAATCTTAGTCGGTTGTTGTTTAACATCATCTTCAATTTGAGATTGTTGTTTATCGCTAAGTTGTGAACTTTCCAACTTAGGCTCTTTTGTATCTTGCATAACATATTTTTGCGCAGACATGTTATTTAAGAAAGATACATTTTCTCTAGCTAATCCTTGTGCTAAACCACTAATAAATAGCACCATGATACCTAGTAAAAAGATAATTAACATGATTAAAATATAGCGGAATTTGTAGAATTTCATTTCCTTCCATGCTAAGTTCATTTTTTAATTCCTCCCCATTACTATTTCAATTTGTAGTTTAGTAGTAGAATATGAACTGAATATGAACTTTAGAAATATTTGTGTTTTTAAATAGGTTACGTATAATAATTTTAAAAAAAGGAGTAAGCGCAGCATGGTAAAGTGTTTAATTGTAGATGATGGCCCTAAACTATTACATTACGTTTCACATCATCTCGAAGCTGATCGTATTCGTACTATTACACAGTCTAGTGGGGAAGCTGCCCTTGACTATTTAAGTCATAATCAAGTTGATATAGCTGTCGTAGATATCATGATGGGTGGTATGGATGGCTTTGCTTTATGCCAAGTATTAAAAGAAAGTTATGAATTACCAGTGATTATGTTAACTGCTAGAGATGCTTTAACAGATAAAGAACGGGCGTTTATAAGTGGTACGGACGATTATGTAACCAAACCATTTGAAGTGAAAGAATTGCTCTTCCGTATTCGTGCCGTACTTCGTCGCTATAAAATTAATGCCCAAAGTGAAATTAATATAGGAAATGTCACACTCAATGAAGAATTTATGGAAGTCAGTGTCGCATCAAAAAAGATGAATTTACCTACTAAAGAATTTCAATTGCTCTATTTATTAAGCAGTAATCCAAAACAAATTTTCACGAGAAATACGTTGATTGAAAAGATTTGGGGATTTGATTATGAAGGAGATGAGCGGACTGTTGATGTACATATTAAACGATTACGTCAAAGATTGTCTAAACTACAAGCTAATATTGAAATACAAACCGTACGTGGCCAAGGATATAAGGTAGATCATCATGTTTAAATCATTATATACACGTATCGCAATTTATACGATTACTGTTATTTTATTTAGCGCATTGGTCAGTTTCTTATTTGCAAACGTTTATTATCATTTTAATTTAAAAGAACATAATGATGCTAAAATCATGCGTACACTTAAAGATGCGCGTGCTTATAACGACTCACTAACTTCAAATGACTTTCATGCATATTTCAATCATTTAGGCCATATGAATTATCAAATCATGATAGTTGATGAGCAACATGATACAATGTTTTACGGTGAACCTTTTCGAAAAAATAATATTTCAAAATCAGCTATTAACCAAGTATTGAAAGGTAAAGAATACCACGGAATAAAAGACAAACCTTTCGAATTATTCGTAACAGGCTTTTTCGATAATGAAACCGACAATACCGTTGGCTTAAAATTTGAACATAACAACAAGCCTATTGCCGTCTTTATGCGTCCGGATATCGGTGAGACATTTAGCGAGTTCCGTACCTTTTTAGTTGTTATATTAGTGTGCTTACTCATTATTTCAATTTCTTTAGTTATTGCTTCAACCTATTCAATTATTAAACCAGTCAAAATACTGAAAGATGCTACTGAACGCTTAATGCATGGAAACTTTGACACACCAATTAAGCAAACACGTCAAGACGAAATTGGCACGCTACAATTTCGTTTCGATACGATGCGGCAATCACTAAAACAGTTGGATGATATGCGACAACACTTCGTTCAAAATGTTTCACATGAAATTAAAACACCTTTAACTCATATTCAACGGTTATTGACTGACTTACAACAAACATCATCTTATGACAAGCGTGAAAATTATATCAATGAAATTCACGACGAAGTTACACGTCTTAGTAATTTGACGAAAGAATTATTGCTTTTATCAGAACTTGATAACGCTAACCATATTCAATTTAACGACTCTATTCATTTAACTTCAATGATTACAGATATCATTCGACATGAACAATTTGCGATTGATGATAAAGATTTAATGCTATTGTCTAATTTAGAAGAAGTTTATTTCCGAGGAAATACGCGTTTATTACATCAAGCATTTTCAAATTTAATTCAGAATGCAATTAAATATTCTACATTAGGAAGTGCAATCGAAGTCACACTTTCAGTTGAAAAGGATACCATTCAATTTACTGTAAACAATGAAGGTCATATGATTCCAAGTGAAGCACAAGCACACCTATTCGAACGATTTTATAAGCTAAACGCACAAGATAATAGTAATGGTTTAGGGTTAGCTATTACCCAATCAATTATTTCATTACATGACGGTACCATTTCGGTAACAAGTACAGAGGAAGACGGTACAACATTCATGATTGAATTAAATGATGAACAATCATTTGATTAAACTATTTTAATATTAAAAGTGGAGCAGAAATCTTGTTGTATTAAAATGATTTCACTGTTCCACTTTTATTTTATCTTCTTTATTCTCCCACTTACTTCTTAATTACTACCGTTTATTCATTTTCACGAAAAAACAATGATATTAATGGTTTAATAATATTGAGGAGGAGGCAACCCAATGAAACTTAGATTGTTTATAGCTCCAGAGGAAAAAGAAAAATACTTAGCAATTCATGCACCTAAATTTGATGAGGATATTCAACAGATTATTTCACATATTGAAAACTTAGATAAACTCACGCAGATTTACGGTAAATTAGATAATGAAATCTATGTATTAGAGGTTAAAACAATAACCAGCTTTCGCACCCATAAAAATCAGGTCATTGCACTTAAAGATGGCCAACAGTTTAAACTAAAAGATCGTTTATATTAATTAGAGATGAAATTACCTACATCATTTATTAGAATTTCAAAATCTGAAATCGTTAATATTGAGATGATTGAGAAATTACTTCTTGAACCTAATGGACTTATTAGAATGTATTTGAAGAATGAAGATTATACCTACTCCTCTAGACGATACTTAAAATCTATAAAGGAGAGATTATCATTATGATGAAATTTTATAAGTTTACAAGTATTCCTTTATTAATAGGATTAGCCTTATCTATCCTATTTAGTTATTTATTCGCAGGTAATCAATATTATCCACTATCACCTAATTCAGCAATGGGTCAATTTTATTATCATCATTTAAGCGAGCCCGTGGTTATGATTGTCGCCATACTATTATGGATATCAATTGGTATATTGTTTTATTTTACTAATTTAATTTTCACCCAAACTGATTGGAGTATTACCCGTGCAACCCTATTACATTTTTTATGTAGCTATATAGGCCTATTAGCTATAGGTATTTTAGCTGGCTGGTTTTCACCAAATTTAGCTAATGTATTATCTTTCACTGTGGAATTTATTATTATTTATTTGTTTATTTGGCTCTTTAACTATTACAGAAATAAGAAATACGTAGCAGAAATTAATCAACAACTTGCGAATAAGAGACGTTAAAAAGCGGATAAAGATAGGACATGAGTCATCCAAATGTCCTATCTTCATCCGCTTCATTTTATTTTACATTTAAATATTTTTGAATTTCTTTATTAACTGCACGGTACACGTCTTCATGTTCTGTTAATTTCAGACCAAATGATGGTACCATTTCTTTAATTTTTGGAATCCAATTTTTAAACTCAGAGTCATAACAACGTTGTAGTAAGTCTAACATAATATCTACCGCTGTTGATGCTCCTGGTGATGCACCTAATAACGCAGCAAGAGAACCGTCATCTGATGTGATAACTTCTGTACCAAATTGTAAGTTACCTTTAGAATCTTCAGTGTCTTTAATGACTTGTACACGTTGGCCGGCAACCACTACTTCCCATTCATCGTCTTTCGCATTAGGGACAAAGACGCGCAAGTCATTCATACGATCTTCATGAGATAACATTAATTGTGATACTAAATATTTAGTTAATTTCATTTCTTTCGCGCCTGCTGATAACATTGTTAATAAATTATTAGGTTTTACAGAACGAATTAAATCTAAATTTGAACCTGTTTTTAAGAATTTAGGTGAAAATCCAGCGAACGGTCCAAATAATAATGAACGCTCTCCATTCACAAAACGTGTATCAAGATGTGGCACTGACATAGGTGGTGCACCTACGTTGGCTTTACCATATACTTTGGCATGGTGTTTTTCTATAACGTCTGGGTTTGTACAACGCAAGAATAAACCGCTAACTGGGAATCCACCTACATGTTTAGATTGTTTAATGCCAGTTTTTTGGAGAAGTGGCAAGCTTGCGCCCCCTGCACCAATGAAGACAAATTCTGAATCATATACGTGTTTATCACCAGTTTTTAAATCTTTCACAGTAACACGCCAATTGCCATTATCTAATCTTTTAATATCTTCGACTTCTTGTTTATAAGATACTTCTACATTACGTTCTTTTAAGTTAGAGATTAATTTTTTTGTAAGTGCGCCAAAGTTGACGTCTGTTCCTGTTTCATCACGAGATAAGGCTATAGGCACATTGGATGTTCTACCTTCCACCATTAATGGAACCCACTCGGCGATTTTATCTCGATCTTCAGTAATATCCATATGTTCGAATAAAACATTTTCTTTTAATGCTTGTACACGGTTTTTAAGGAATTTAACATTAAAAATACCTTTAACAAAACTCATATGTGGAACAGATTGAATAAAATTACCTGGATTTTCTAATTGGCCAGTTCGTACTAAGTGCGCCCAAAATTGTTTTGATACTTGGAATTGTTCATTAATTTTGATTGCTTTTTCAATATCAACGCTACCATCTTTACCTTCTTTAGTGTAGTTCAATTCACATAATGCAGAGTGTCCTGTTCCCGCATTATTCCATACGTTTGAACTTTCTTCCCCAGATTGTTCTAATTTTTCAAAAATTTTAATTTCTTTGTCTGGAGATAATTCTTTAAGTAGTGTGCCTAATGTTGCGCTCATAATTCCGCCACCAATTAAGATGACATCTGTTTTGCTATGTTGTGTAGTCATAACAATACAGTCCCCCTTTTTTATAATCACATCTTTAGTCAATCAATATAAACTTTTGGCATAGTAAAATAAAACGCTTTCTTTAACTAGTAAAAATTTTTAATATGGCTTTTATAGGACGTAACCGATTTTTAATAACTAACTTAATTATATACATAATTTCTTTACGAAAAAAGTGTTTATACGAATTCTTGCATAATTTAAAGACGTAGTACATTTTAATGTCACAATATCTGTTCATTACTTATAGATACTCGCTCATTTCTATTAGTCACGGTGGGTTACATGCTATAATTTTATATTATGACGAATTTGGAGTGTAACTATGAAATCATTTACTTTTTTAATGCATAATATCTATGCAATGGGCGGTACCGTTAAGGCAGTAACAGAACTTGCTAATACCCTTTCCAATAAGGGACATACAGTGAACATCATCTCAGTTTTTCAAGCACAAGATAAACCCTATTTCGAGGTTAATGATGCCATTCACATTAAAAGTTTGATTGACTATCGTGTGAAACCTCAAAATATAATCTCTATTATGATGAACCGTTTGAACACGTACACACCATTCTTAAAACCTAAACAACTGTCGCAATATGAACCAGGGTTGAATCAATTTTCAAAATATGTAGAGCGTAAAATGATAAAAGAGATTCAACATGTTGATACAGATGTGTTAGTTGGAACAAGAGCCAGTTTTAACATTTTAATCTCAAAATATCGTCCTGCGCATGTGCTCACTATAGGCATGGAACATATGAATTTAGACGCACATCCTAAAGCTTATCAAGAAGAAATCTTAAAAGCATATAACGATTTAGATGTCGTAACGACTTTGACCTCAGCTGATCAACAACACTATGAACAATTCATTCATACACCAGTCTATACCGTGCCTAATGTAATTAACGTTGAAAAGCTTGATTTACCTAAAGAGAATACCATTATTAGTGCTGGTAGACTTGAACATGAAAAGGGATTTGATATTTTAATCGAGGCTGTTCGACGTATTCAAGATAATTTACTTCAATCTCATTTTAAAGTACATATCTATGGTGATGGACAGGAACGTCAGAATCTTGAACAATTAATTAAACGTAGTGACGTTAATGATTTAGTTACCATTCATCCTGCAACGACTCAATTGAATGAGAAGTTAGCTCAAAGCAAAGTAACTGTTGTACCTTCGAGAAACGAAGGTTTCGGCATGGTAGTTTTAGAAGCATTAGCTCAAGATAATGTAGTGATTAGTTTTAAAGATACCCTTGGTCCAGCCAGTATCTTATCGCATGGTGAAAATGGCTACTTAGCTAACTATGGCGATTCGGGCTCTCTTGCTAAATATATTGATATTGCCATTAATCATATTGATGATATGCAAGAGATGATTCAACAAGGCCATGAGACCATCGCCCACTATTCTTCAGACGCTATTTATACCAAATTCATTAAGGCAGTTAATAGAAATTAAATAGATATTCTAAAACAAAACGTAGAGGTGATTCAATGATGAATCACCTCTACGTTTTTTATATAGACTCCATATTGATTGACGGAGCTTTTCTTATAATATTAGTGAAAGGATAAATGTCCAGATACAAATGAAGACTAATAACCCAATACTATAACGTAATGTCATTTTAAGTAATTCTGATTCTTTACCTACTTCTTTAACTGCTGCAGTAGCGATTGCGATTGATTGTGGTGAAATCAATTTCGCTGCTACCCCACCAACTGTGTTAGAAGCTACAAGTAATGAACCGCTTGTACCAATTTGTTGAGCAACTGATGCTTGAATTGGTGCGAATAGTGAGTTGTTGTTAACAACTGATCCTGTCATAAATACGCCAATCCAACCTAAAATTGGTGATAAGATTGGGAAGACATTACCAGCTTTTGCAATACCTTGTCCCATAGCAGCACTTAAGCCACCGTATGTTGTTACTTTTGAAATAGCAAGGATGAAGCAAATTGTTAAGACTGGTAACCATAATTCTTTAAAAGTAACTCCGAATAAACGACCAGCATCTCCAAAGCTAACTTTTTTAGCCATTAATACTGTAATGATAATAGTTAATAGAATTGCTGTACCTGTTTGTCCAATAAAGTTAAGACTTAAAGTAATTGGTTTATGTGCTACCTCACTGAATGTACCTGGCAAGTTAAAGCTAAATACTAATGAAGCAAGTTTGCCATTTGGTAAGAATAAGTTTTTAAAGAATGTAGCACTCCAAATCATAACGATAACAGTTAAGATAACGAATGGGCTCCATGCATAAATAATTTCTTTAGCACTATGATGTTTGACCGGTTCAGGTTTGACATCTTTTTGGACCCTGAAAATATTTTTCGGTTGGAATTTTCTTGAGAATAAAGCTAATGCACCCATTGTAGCTAAAGGTGGGATAATGTCAGCTAATTCTGGACCGCTAAATACTGTAAGTAAACCTTGTAATACTGTATATGTTACTGATACAACTAAAATAGCAGGTAATGTTTCTTTAATACCTTTAAATCCATCAATAATAAAGATTAATAAGAATGGAATTAAGAAGTTAATGATTGCTAAAGTTAATGTAGAAGTTTGTGATACTCCCATAGCATGAACATCGCCTGGTAAGTGAAGTGTATCTACTACTCCTACTGGAATACCGATAGCACCAAATGCACCAGAAGCTGCGTTAGCTACTAAACATAACATTGCGGCTTGTAAAGGTCTAAAGCCTAATTGAGCTAATAATAATGCACAAATAGCGATTGGCACACCAAAGCCGGCTGCACCTTCTAAGAACGCATTGAATGCGAACCCAATCAATAATAATTGAATACGTTGGTCTTGAGAAATACTAGTAATACTGTCTTGAATAGTACTGAATTGACCAGATTCTTGAGTGATTTTATAAAGTAATACAGCCATCATTACGATATAACCAATTGGAATAATACCTTGATAGAATCCTTCAACAACTGCACCAGAAGCTATACCAACTGGTAATTTAAAGAATGGAACTGCAATAATTAGTGTAACAACTAATGTTGTGATGGCAGCATAAATACCTTTCATTTTAAAAACGGTTAAACATAGTAAAAACAAGATAATTGGTACTGCTGCTATCAAACTGGATAACACTAAATTATCAAAAGGGTTAAATGTTTGAACTAACATAATTTTGACTCTTCTTTCTTTAGTTTTTATTAATGAATATTCTAGCTAATTTAGTTATCCCTTTGTAGTTTTAGATAACTGGCAAAAAAATTAACAATTGTCGACAAGTTAATCATGCTAGATTTCACAATTTCTCTTCTTGTGAACATTTTCACAAGAAAAATATAACACCTTTTCACTTAAATGACAACAGTATATAGTACTTTTAGTTAAAAATTTGTGATTTTTTTAACAAAATTATTTTTTCATAAATAATCATATACTTTTATCATATATTTTAAAACCAAATTTAGAGTCAAAACTTCGTTATTGTGATTTTTTTAAATGCGCGTGGTAAAATGTACATAAGAAATTTACGAGCAAAAGGATAATGTATGATGATTAAACAAATAAATATTTCTAATATGTCACATCTCGAATTACAACTTAATAAGGCCAAATCAGCTGGATTCTCACATTTCATTCCATATTCTAATGAGATTAAAATTAATCAAGACATGCTTGAGGCAATTGAATTAACAAGTCATTCTATCGCCGTTGACTATACTATTAATGCAACTTATCTAAATGATTGTCGCTATTTCGGCGATGACAAATTAACGTTCTTATCTTGGATGAAAAATATTAATCATTATCCAAACTTAATTTACAATATTGACACAGCACTCTTACATTTATCAAAATACGATATCCACTCTATTATGGATTTAGCAGTCATAACAGTGCTAAAAGACGAAATCGATATTGATGGCCATGTATTATTTGATTTCGTAAGTGAGCTGCCAACGAGTAAAGCATTTTGGAAATCGCTCGATATTCATGATATTAAAAAAGTAAATCATTTCGATTTAAATAAACTAGCATACATACACGGCCATGCTGTTCCGTACTCAAAGTTCAAATATCCTCACAAAGAAGAGGAAATGCGATTCGCAGAAAGTTGGTTAGTAACAACTAAATTTAAATTGCCTAAATGGATTTATAACAAAATGAATAATCATGCTTTAAAGAAACATCGTAATTTAAGTTATGTTTATGAAAAAGACCCGTCACAACTCAAAAATCATGTTGTATTCCTAGGGTTCGATTATGGTTACAGAGGAAATTCAAAATATTTATTTAATTATTTTGTGAAAAGAAATCCTACTACTGAAGCGTATTTTATTACTAATGATCGGCGCGGCCCATATTTCTTACCTACCGATGCAGAAGGTAATAAGGAATTAATTGAAACAGCTAAGATTGTTGTGGTAGAAAGTTATATTCCAGACGAATTTAAACCTAATGGCACTGTAATTCAATTATGGCACGGCACACCGATTAAAAAATTATTCTTAGACAGCAAAGAACCGTATCAAAATAAAAATATTTATAATTATAGAGCCCGTAAATATAATAAATGGTTACAACAAGATTATTTCTTAACTGATTCACCTGCTGCTGAAGGCTTGTTTGAAACAGCTTTTCCAAATCATAATACACAATTTGTACCGTACGGCTATCCAAGAGTAAATTACTTATTGCATTATCAACACGACAAAAATCATCATAAAAAAGTAAAAGACTCGTTAAATGTTGATCGTACGAAACCAATCTTGTTATATGCACCAACATGGCACACATCAAATGAAAGTGCGGAAAGTTTAATTATCACACCTGAATTATTAGAAGAATATCACGTTATTTATAAAGGACACGTTGAAGGTAAAGATACTATTCCTGAAAATGTAATCGAAGCACCAAAAAATATCGAAACACAAGATTTATTAATGGTAGCCGATGTAGTAGTCACAGACTATTCTTCAATCATTTTCGACGCATTAACAATTGGGAAAAAAGTTTGTTTATTTACACCAAATCATGAGGCTTATAAAGACGAACGTGGCGTTTATGAAGACGTAATGCAAAGTTTATCTAAAGTTTGGTATACTGACGCTGCTCTATTAACGGACAATTTGGTCAACCACACGTTATTAGATATTAATCAACATCCGCTAATTAATGAGAAAAATAATTCACTAAAAAGATTAACACAATTAATGCGCTATATTTTAAACGAAGAACAATAAGATATATTCAAAAATAATAGGCATGAAGACGGTTTTTAAGTGATACGAATCGTCCTCATGCCTATTTTATATCGTTTTTAGTATTCATTCTGCTATACGTTTCTTTCCATAATAAAATCGATGTCAACAACTTCGCCAGTGATAAATTCATGATGACCAGTCACTTTAAATCCTTTGTTTTTATAAAATCTTAGTGCTTGTTCATTATGTTCCCACACGCCTAACCATATTTTAGGCTTATTAAATTCACGTGCTTTGTCTAAAGCCAATTCAATAAATTTATTCCCTCTACCTTTGCCCTGAAATTGCTTATAAAAATAGATACGTTGAATTTCTAAATAGTCTTCCCCTTTGTCTTCTGTTTGCGCTTCCCCTATATTAAGTTTCAAATATCCAGCAATTTCATTATCAATTTTGTAGAAATAATGGAAAGATTGTGGGTTATCTAACTCTTCTAATAGTATCGTTTCATTGTAACTTTTGGAAAAAAACGTTTGAAAATCTTCTGCACTATATTCACCTTCAAAGGTATCATGAAATGTAGTTTCTGAAATTTTTCTAAGCGCTTCTACTTCTTCTTTTTGAACTGTTTCAATATGTTCAGTCATAGCTAGCTCCCCCTTAATAAAATATAAAAATTAATAATTTATTCCTTATTATATTACTTTCAAACATTTAAATATATTTAATTTGTGAATAAGCAATTTTCTATTGATAATATTTATCAATGAGTATAAAGTAAAGATGATATTAGTATAAAACAGAGTGAGGTTTTTTCCATGTTCCAAGATGTGTTTGTATTAGGCATTACAGGGCCTACAAGTTTAGTCGTGATTAGTATAATTGCGTTAATTATTTTCGGACCTAAAAAATTACCGCAATTCGGCAAAGCAATTGGAAGTACACTAAAAGAGTTTAAGTCTGCTGCTGAGGATTTAGATTCAGATGATGTGCATGATACTCCCAGTAAAGAATCTAAGCAACAACGAGATCAATCAAAATAGTTCGACCTTATTAGAGCACTTTGATGAATTACGTTCAAGAATTGTCAAAGTGTTCATTGCTTTTATTATTTCTGTCATTATTGTATATATTTCGTCTCATTGGTGGATGAAGCCTTTTATCCATTATGTAAAACGTGCTCATGTGACCTTACATGCTTTTTCGTTTACAGAAATGATACAGATTTACGTAATGATTATATTCTTTGTAGCTTTATGTTTAATTATTCCGATTATTTTTTATCAATTATGGGCTTTTATTGCGCCAGGACTCCATCCTCATGAACGAGTATTTATTTATAAATATAGTATCTGGTGTGCCTTATTATTTATTATTGGTGTCGTTTTCGCATTTTTCATAGGTTTTCCATTAATTATTAATTTTTCAATAAATCTATCAGTTATTTTAAGTATTCAACCTGTCATTGGTTTTAAAGCTTATTTACATGAACTGATACGGTGGTTGCTCGTTTTTGGCTTGTTGTTTCAGCTACCGACCTTATTTATGGGCTTAGCTAAATTTGATTTAATAGATATTAAAGAACTCAAAAAGTATCGTAAGTATATTTATTTTGGATGTTTTGTAGTTGCCAGCATTATAGCACCACCCGATTTAATGTTAAATTTATTACTTACATTACCTTTAATCATACTGTTTGAATTCAGTATGTTAATCGCTAAAATTACACATCGTACATAGCTTTTAAGGTTAAATTATCCATATTAAATAGCCTCGAGTGAGTTTCAATTAGAACTCATTCGAGGCTTTTGTTATTCATCTTTTATTTTATTTAACGCGCGTTTCTTTTTTATCTTTACGATTTTTCAAAACAAAGAAAACGATTAAAATAATATAAATCAATTGCGCGACAATCGTTTCAACGCTTGGATAGAAACCAATAATACTTATAGTAGGTAAGCCCTCAATACTATGTTGTGGGACAGTACCTAATAATTGTAATTTTTGAATACTTACGCCAAGCATCTTGAATGCCATTACAAAGATTAATATCGATAGTACTCTAAAAATGTAATAAATAGGAATTAGCTTCACAATAAATCTGAATAGGAAGGCAAAGATAATTAAGATGACTATGGCTAAAGCAATACCAAGTACGAAATCCCAAGTCGTAATGCTACCAATCATACCCATATAGAAAATAATTACCTCTACACCTTCACGTAAGACTGAAATTAACCCAATTGTACCTAAAAGCAATAGATTTCCATTACTAATCGCATTTTGATACATATTCTGAATCATTTCATTCCATCGTTGAGCACTAGAACGACGATGCATCCAAATACCAACGACATACATTAATACTACTGCTACGATACCAAGTACCGCTTCCATACCTTCACGCAATAAACCATTATTACCTAGCGTTTGAATGAAGACGACGGCTAGCGTAATACTTAGAATTAATCCTAGAATACCACCGCCAATAACACTGGCAGTACCTTTAGTATCTTTGACGTTACGTGTCATAGTTGTTAATGTCATGATAATTAATAATACTTCTAAACCTTCACGTAGGAAGATAATCATAACATCTACAAATGAGTAACTGTCTTGGCCTACTGTATCTTTAATATCTGAATTAATTTCTTGTAAGCCTTTTTTAACTCTATCTTTATTACTATTATCTAAAATACTTTGATAATAAGGTATTTTATCCTCAATCGTTGTATACAATGAACCATTCTTAGTTTGAATTTTACCTTCAACGTACGGCCATACTTGTACAAATTTAGACAGAGCATCATCTGTTTGAGTTAAGTTATTATCTTCAATACCTTTAATCGCTTTATCTAATTCATCATTTAATTGGGTAACTTTGTATTTACCAGATTCTTCACTTGATTGCTTTTGATCAACCGTATCAATACTTGATTTGAATGTTGTCCATGCGTTATCTGCCTTTTTAGCATTAAAAGGTTCTTTTTGAACTGCTACACGGAATTGCATTAAGTTGACTTCGATTTGACCATATTTACCTTCATCATAGTTACGAATAGAAGTTTCATGGCTTGTCCAAATCTGGTTTAAACTGTTGTTGATAGATTGTAATTCAGCGGTATTTTTACTTTTAATGGCATCTTTTACTTTGCTATCTTTCGAATCAACTTGTTGTTTTAAAGTTTTTATTTCACCAGATACGTCTTTAGTCGACACAGCATCTTCATAGGCAATAAGTGATTTCGTTAGTTCTGATAAATTATTATCTTGTTTATTTAGCGAAGATGTTTGATCAAGATCTTTTAATTTTGATTTAACATCTTTACCTTCTTTATTATCTTTAATATCTAAAGCATTTACTTTTGATTTAATATCTTCAACGGCTTTTTTCTTCTCTTTATCGCTTTTTTCTTTATCTTCAATTGTAGATTTAGCATCAGTAATCGTAACATACACATCACTTATGTTGCTATCTTCAGCTGCATGAACCTGTGCAAGTGAAGGTGTAATTCTCATTACTGTGAAAATAAGTGCCATAGCGATTAAAAGTCTAACTAAATAATGTTTCACCGAGATAGCCTCCTTTTTTTACACCTGGCAAGACAATGAAGGATGCAGAACCTCGATGTGTGATATATTCATTTAATTTATCTTTATGGCCTAAATTATTTTGAATATCAATAAATTGTTGAGTAGACTTTTGGAAACAAATAAACATTAATCCTGTTTCCAAGGCCCCAGTTTTAGCGTTTGTACCATCAGTATAATTATATGCACGACGTTTAATTGACGTCTTAACTTCACGTGCTAATCGCGCATGTGCATTAGGATCAATAACATAATTACCACTGCTATCTTTGGCATCTAAATCTAGATTTTCAAATTCTTTTTTACCAGTTAAAGGGGCACCAGAAGCACGTTTACGTCCGAAAGTCGCCACTTGCTCATCTAGAGAGGTACGGTCCCATGTTTCGATATGAATTTGGATACGTCTAATAATGCAATAGGTACCATTTTTAGCCCAACCATCATTAATAAAGACATAATCTTTTAATTCATCATTCTTCCGTGGATTGACTGTGCCATCTTTAAAGGCCATGAGGTTTCTCGGCGTTTCTTCTAACTTCCCTGATACAAATCCATTTTGAGACCATTTCATTTTAACAATATCTCTAAATGGACGAATTAAATTATGAATCGCATGAAACGAGACTTGTGGGTCATTAGAACAAGCTTGAATCATTATATCTCCATCACTATATTCATCATCTAATTGATCATTTGGAAAATGTGGTAAGTCTTTGAAGCCTGATGGAATTTTAGACGACAAGCCTACTTTTTTCAAAAAAGATTTACTAACACCGTACGTTAACGTTAACTTGCTAGCCCCTAGTCCGATTGATTCGCCTGTATCTACTGGCGGTAATAATTCATTCTGACTATCTTTTTCAGCAGGCTCACCATCTGTCATATTGACTGACATTTGCGTCCATTTTTTAAACATATCTTTAATTGCACTTTTGTCTTTAGACTTTAAATCTAAAGCTACGAAATTACAGTTTTTCTGTGTAGGCGTTGTTATACCTGCTTGTACACGTCCATAAAATTCAAAGGCATCTTTGTCTTCGTTCTCAGGTGTATCAAACATTGATTTAAACGAGAAAATACTACCTGCACCACTAGCGCCGATGACTACACCGGCGCCGCCTATACCTAGCATTTTTAAAAAGGAACGACGTGAAACATTTGAATCTTGTTGATCGTCTAGCTTACTCATTCTGTAACCACAGCCATTTTACTTAACGGTTCACCAAGAGAGTTTACAGCGTCAGATAATGCTTTTCTATCTTCTTTTGTTACTGCGCTATAATCTTTATAACCGTCACCATCTTTATATTTATCTAATAAGCTATTAACTTTATCAAAGTTCTTTTGAATATCTTTGCTTAAGTTTTTATCTTTTTTCTCTAATTCAGGTTTAAATAATTCGTAAATTTTTTGTGCACCTTCAATGTTGGCTTTGAAGTCATACAAGTCAGTGTGAGAATAGATTTCTTCCTCACCTGTAATTTTAGATGTAGATACTTCGTTTAATAAGTCAACTGATCCTTGTAACATTAATTTTGGCGTGATATCTAACGTATCTACTTTAGCATCTAGTTCTTTGGCATCTTTCAATAATTGATCAGCATCTTTTTTAGTCGTTTCATCTATTTTGTTATCTTGATAAAGAGACTTTTCAATTTTATGGTAGCCAGTCCATTCATCTGCTTTATTTTCTTCTTTCATATCTGCTAAACGTGCATCAATCTTAGGATCTAAATCACCGAATGCTTCCGCAACTGGTTCAGAACGTTCATAATACATACGCACTTTAGGATATAATTCTTTAGCTTTCTCCATATCATCATTTTTAACTGCTGATACAAATTCTTCTGTACCATCTAAGAATTTATCAAGTTGATTATCTGTGTATTTTTTATACTCTTTTGTGGCTTTATCTAACGCTTTGTTATTTTCACTCTTGCTACTTGAGTTTTGTGATGAGCTATCTTTGCTACTACTATCATCACTTTGGTCGTTTGTGCCACATGCTGCTAAAAGTAACGATGACGCTAATAAAATAGTTGGTAATTTTTTCATAATTTTTTCCACCTCAGTTAAGTTTCAGTGATTATCTATCGACGCTGAATCTTTTTAATTGAGAACACTATAGTCACCCCGAAAATTTTAAAAACCTATTCTATGCTAGCCTATTCAGATTGTTAGCCTACTCTCAATTTTGCACTTAGAAAGCCCTTCAATTTCAATTGATAATCATTATCAAATTAATTATAAGTTTGTCTTTATTTTATGTCAATAACAATTCTATCTTAATTTTAATCAACAAAATTTTTATATTTTGCTGATATTTTAGTTTTTATATTTTTAGTCAACCTAATAACTCTCGAGCATGCATAAAATGCAATAAGGGTATATAATTTACATCTGAAATTTTATTTCTTTAAAAAGGAGTCATAACATATGAGTACACAATTCAAAGCATTTTTAGTGGATCAAAATAAAGAAGGTCAAATTAATAGTGATTATAAACAACTGACTACTGATGATTTATCTGAAGGTAATGTTCTAATTAAAGTACACTATTCAGGTATTAACTATAAAGACGCTTTAGCAACAACTGATAATAATAATATCGTCAAATCATATCCTATGGTTCCTGGTATCGATTTAGCAGGTGTCGTAGTAGAATCTGATGACCCTACTATTGAAAAGGGCGAAGAAGTAATTGCGACAAGTTATGACTTAGGTGTTAGTCATTATGGTGGGTTCAGTGAGTACGCTAGAGTAAAATCAGATTGGATTGTTAAACTTCCAGATAATCTCACTTTAGAAGAAGCAATGATTTACGGTACTGCTGGCTATACTGCAGGCTTAGCAATTGAAAAATTAGAAAAAGCAGGTTTTATGACGCTTGAAGGCGGAGAAGTTCTAGTACGTGGTGCTTCAGGTGGCGTAGGATCATTGGCAGTAATGATGCTTTCAAATTTAGGTTATAAAGTTATAGCAAGTACAGGTAATAAAGAAGCTACTGAAAAATTAGAACAATTAGGCGCTAAAGATATTATCGACCGCATTACTGACAACGATGATAAGCCACTCGGTTCACGTACATGGCAAGCTGCGATTGATCCAATTGGAGGCGAAGGTACACCGTATGTCGCTAAACACATTGATAATAATGGTGGTGTCGCACTTATCGGTTTAACTGGTGGTGTGAAATTTAGCACAACAGTGCATCCATTTATTTTAAGAGGTGTTAGTCTTGTAGGAATCGACTCAGTATTCACACCTATGAAATTACGTGAACGCGTTTGGAGACGTTTAGCTACAGATTTAAAATCAGACCAACTACATGATATTAAACGTGTCGTGTCATTCTCTGACTTACCAGACGCAATTGAAACAGTTTTAAACCATAAAAATACAGGACGCATCGTTATCGACTTTAATAAATAATTTAAGATTAAACTATTATTATATAAAAATGGCTTGAAAGGAATTCATTTGGAACTCCTTTCAAGCCATTTTAATGCTTTAATAAACGATATACATGCCACCTGATTTAGGTTCTGTCGATTTAAAACCAAATTTTTCATACAACTTATCTGCAGGATAATCAGCAATTAAACTTACATAAGACCCTTTCATAGCAATCGATTCAATATAAGCCATTACTTTTTCAAGAATCATTCTACCGTAACCTTGACCTTGGTACGCTGGGTCTACGGCTACATCAACAATTTGAAAGGCAGTGCCTCCATCACCAATCACCCTGCCCATACCAATGAGTATATCATCATCATAAATCATTATACTAAAACAGGCATTAGGTAGGCCTTTACGTGCCGCTTCTTCTGATTTCGGACTCATCCCTGCTTTCACTCGTAAATCACAATAGGCTTTAGGTTCAGGTGGCTCATTCGAGTATCGAATCATCTTTTTTCGTCCCCTCTTATCTCACTAGCTATAAATATTGACTAATGACCGCTTTATTAGATTCTTTGAAAATGTCGTTATGACTTGAAACGTAGCCTTCTTTGTAGGCATCAGGTTCAATATACGTTTTAGCTAAATTAGCAGCATTTCCTGCATCACTGAAGGCACTCGCAATCAAATGAACTTTCGCATCATGATGAACGACGTCACCACAAGCAAAGATACCTGGAATGCTCGTAGTTGTATTACCAAAGCCTTTGACGCGATATTCATCATGTAAATCAAACTTAGAAGTACACTCTTTCAATAATGGATTTTCATGATCGAAACCATGACTAATAATTACATCATCGAATGATTGCGTAATGACATCACCCGTTTCAATATTTTCTAATTGTACTTCTCGAATTCGCTCGCAATCTGTGTCACCAATTAATTTATTAATTTGTGTTTTAGGTAGTAGTTTGACATTTAAATCTTCTAAAACATTAATCATCGCTTCATAACCACGGATTTCTGGTTTTCTATAAATTAAAGTGACAGATTGTGCTATTTCGGCTAAATCTCTTGCCCAATCAAGCGCAGTGTTTCCTCCACCTGAGATGAGAATATTTTTATCTTTAAATTTAGAGAACGATTGTACTACATAATGTAGATTAGTAAGTTGGTACCGTTCAGCGTCTTTAATATCAAGTGGTTTAGGATTAATAATACCGCCACCTACCGCAAAAATAACTGCCTTAGACTCGTAGATATTGCCTTGGTCAGTTTCAACTTCAAAGTGACGTTCCCCTAATTTACGAATATCTATCACACGTTCATTCAAATTCACTTCCGGTTGAAAATGTAACCCTTGTTTAATTGTATCTTTAATAATTTCATAACATGGCTTAGGTGCTACGCCACCAATATCCCAAATAATCTTTTCAGGATAAATTTGCATCTTGCCACCTAATTTATCTTGCACATCGATAATTCTGACTGACATCCCACGTAGTCCGGAGTAAAAACTGGCAAAAAGACCTGCGGGGCCTCCCCCAATAATTGTTACATCTTGCATATGATTTCCTCCCAAGTCTCTCTATTATAAATGATAATAATTATCATTGACTTTCATTCATTATACTATATGTTGATATAATGTTGAAGAAATCCCTTTCGCCTAAAATAAAACTTTGTATTAAAAAAGCTAGAAGAAAACAAAATTGCTCTTCAAATTTTGTCAAATCACGATGATATTTGCCAAAAACCCCCCTTTTGCGACACCTAAATCACAAATTATTAATGGCTTATTCTCATATCAGTCAATTACTGCCAAAACTAAAGGCTGAACCATATTATATTAATGGCTCAGCCTCATCAAGCTTAGTATTTTGGGAGTTCCATCCCATTCTTTTTTATAAAACGGTCGTATAAAATATTACTCTTTTGGTTCTTTTAATATAGCTTGACGCAATAAGAAGAAGAGTAGTAATAATCCAGCTAGCATTCCTGTGTGACCAATACCCGCAAATCCAGCAAATGCTTCGGGTTGGAAACTTTTACCGATAACTTGGAATGTACCTTTAGTTAACATCATCCCTATTGTGACAATTACGCCTAAATTATAAACAATAAAGAACCAATTGAATAAATAATAACTACTTAATTTAAATGACTTTTCAAGTGAAAGTAATATTAAAAACATAAACATACCTAAAATAAGGGTATGTGTGTGTACTACTGATAATTGTGTGCCGCCCGTAAAATGGTGTGCTTTAGTTAATTCTCTATAGTAAAAACCACTAAATAATCCAATTATCATATAGACTAAAAAAGCATATAATAATCTGCGCATATGAAAATCCTCCCTCACGTTACTATTATAATTGAAAATAGACATCTTTAAAGTGACAAAATATGTAAGAATATTCCTATATGAAAAAGGAACGAAACTAAAATCAAATTGAATTTCAAAGATTTATAGTTTCGCTCCGGCTAGGTTTAAGGTTTATTTATTTCTTGAATGTTTGAATAAAGCTATCAATGATAAAATGATTGCTATAATTGATACAATCCATAATGCGATTGAACCACCTGAACTTTGTTGTTCACTAGCCGTATCATTAGATTTTTCTTCTTTAACTGTTGTTGCGTTAGCATCTTTTTTAACTTCTAGTGTTGGTGCTGGGTGTTCACTGTCTTCTTTACCAGTCCATTTAACTTTATCACCATTATCGTATGATTGAATTGCTTTAAAAGCATATTTACCTTCTTCTTTAGGACTAGCTACTACAAGTGGAAAGTCCATAAATTCATCTGGGCCAATACCTTTGTCTTTAGCTTTCCATGTAATTTTAGTGATATTCCCTTTTTTATCTTTCTCTAATTTATATTTGTAGCCTTCCACAGGTTGAATATTGACTACTTGAGCTTCTTTAGGAACTTCTAATTCAATTTTCTCTGTATGATCTTTTTGCTCTACAGGAACACGTACATCAACGCGTTCATAAGATTCCGGCTCAACTGCTTTAGGGTTTAACGTAACATGGGCATCCGCGATTTTAAAGAAACCCATTGTAAAGAAGAGTACTAAACTCGTTGCTAATAATTTTTTAATCATCTTTTTTCTCCTTCTTATGGAATACTAATTTGACTCATAATTACTCCGACAAGTATCAGAATCACACCTATTGTGACTTCAACAATTAATGAAGCTTTGTTAACTCTATTTCGACGGTTTAATGCGCGAGTCGTCTGCATGAAACCTAATCCCATCATGATTAATGTACCTACAACTTTAACAATTAAGAAGATTGTCCATGTTTGCATATTTGACCAAATTGAAAGAATTTTAGTTTGGTCTATAGACATTAATACACCAGAAATAATAATAATCGCTACTGCACTTGCGTTAATTTTGAATAAGATTTCGCGTAATAAATCTACAGCATCTTTCTTTCTAGTGAACACTGAAACTAAAAGATAAACAAGTGCGCCTAACCATAAACTAATACCAGTTAAATGTAATGTTCTAAGTAAAAGTGACCAAAGTGGCACACTTTGTGACCAAGCGTGTCCAGACATACTTAAAGCTAAAATCATAGCAATCGATATCATCCAATACCATGATCTTTCCATATTACGTAATACAAATAAACCACTTAAGATAATTAATGCAATTGAACTTAAAATATAAGGAAATTGTATTAATGTATTAGGATTAAGTGTGAGTATTGCATCTAACACATCTGACGATAAGGTCATTAAATATAAGATGAGAGACATTAAATATCCCATCATCATGATTAATGATACTGCTAAATGTCTTGGAAAAATATCAAATGTAGATAAATTATTACGACGTGCAATACCATTTAACCAATAAAGTCCAACTAATAAAATTGTAGCGCCTTCCGCTATGTATCGTAACAATCCAAACCAAAAGTCTGGCGTTTCATAAAAAGCAGGCGAAGTATCTACGCCATTAGCTGTTTTTTCTCCTACAGAAAATTCAAATCGATCACCAATTTCATGGCCATCTGCTGAAACGGTATGCCACTCAATTTGATGTGTACCCTCTCCTACTTTGTCAGCAGGAAACGTTAATGTTTTAGAATGGCCTGTTGTCGACGGGTCAATGTCGGCAATTTTATTACCCTTATCATTATATATCGTAAGGCCTGAATAATCGGCATTAACAGGTTCATTAAATGTCAATTCAATAGTATCAGGTTTCTTAGATACTACTCCATTTTGTGAAGGTGTTGTTTTTTCTAAAGTAGCATGTGCGGATGCGATGTTTTGAACGTTTGGAATTAAAACAAATAAAAGCATCATCATGATTGCTAAAGCTACTTTGGAACTTCGCTTAATTTTCACCATTGACGTCCCCCCCAAAAAATTTACTCATTTATTAATAATAAGATAATGTATGCTATTTAACAATAATAATTCTAATTTGTCACTTTTTATCCAAAAAAAAGGGAGCAGGACAGAAATCTAGGGAGTAGGACAAAAAAAGGGAGCAGGACAGAAATCTAGGGAGTGGGACAGAAATCTAATGTAATTTCAAAGATTTCATCGTCCCACCCCGGCAAGGTTGACTAGAAATGAAGAAAGTGAGGTTCGAATGCATCTTCATTTCAGACAACGACTGCCAAATTTCAAAGATTTCGTCGTCCCGCTCCGGCAAGGTTGACTAGAGATAAAGAAAGTACGGTTTTAACGCATCTTCATCTCAATCAGCTACTGCCTAATCAATAGATTAGGAGATAATATTTTTTGTTCATCGTTTGTTTCTGCTCAAATTCTAAACACTTTTGTCTCAACCTCTCTAACATTAATAAAACAATAGCTTAAGTTTTAAATTTGATAGTTGTTGAGACTAAGACATTAATCATTTGTGCTTTAGGAACTGATAAACGGTGTCCCGTCCTCGCTCTTCCTATTAAATACTTTTCAAAAATAATTAATTTCTATTCTTCAACTAAAGCTTGTGTATCAACAGTAAGGCGATTTCTTAATAAGTAAACAATAAGCATAGCTAATAAAGCACAAATTGTTTCGGCAATAAGTAATGACCAAATTACTCCAGCTAAGCCAAACAAAGCATTCATTACAAACAATACTGGAATAATGATTGTACCTTGTGCAATAGCCATAATAGTTGCTCCACGGCCTTGACCAGTTGCTTGTAACATACCAGTAAACAAGAAGCCAATACCATTTAATAATAATGATGTCATTGTCACTTTAAGAATAAATGTAGCTAATGTAACAATTTGTGGGTCAGTACTAAATAATTGAACGATTGAATGACCAAATAATAAAACTACTGTCATACATACCGCGAAAATTACGGCGATAGACATAATAACGACTTTGATTGTATCTTTCATGCGTGTTTTATTAGAAACAAAGTTATAAGCAATCAATGGTACTACACCTTCAGAAAGCCCCATAATAATCAATTCAGGAAATTGTACAAGTCTAAATGAAATACCATAACTTGCGATGGCATAGTTACCATAGTGTGCTAAGAATAAGTTTACTACTAAACCAGTTACACCCATTAGTACTACCATCAAGAATGCTGGGATACCAATTTTAAACACTTCTTGCATAAGTGCTTTTGTTGGTTTCGCAAATTTAATATTTAATGATAGTGAATCGCTTTTTTTAGCAAAATAAATAACAAAGAATAATGCAGCGACTACGTTTGAAATTGCAGTACCTAATGCTGCACCTACAACATCTAAATGGAAACCAAAAATTAAAATTGGATCTAAAATCATATTTAAAACGACACTTGAAAGCATACCAACCATTGAAACAATTGGTTTACCAATCGCACGTGCAAATTGTTCAAGTACGAAGAATAAAATAACGAATGGTGTGCTTAGAAATTCTATTTTTAAATAGTCACTTGTATAGCGTAATGTTTCTCCGCTTGCACCTAAAACACTCGCGATTTGGTCAGTAAATGGTAATGTGATGATTGCGATAATAATCCCTAATGCAATACTGCTATAAATTGAAAAGCTACTTACGTAATTCGTTTTAGTATAATCTTTAGCGCCAAGCAAACGAGAAATGTATGTTCCGCCACCTACACCAAATAAGTTACCAAATGCCATTAACACTGCAAAAATCGGTAATGTTAAAGAAATAGCTGAAATCATATGGCTATTGTCTAAAAACCCGATAAAATAAACATTTAAAATACCATATATCACGCTTAATAATGAACCTATCATCATAGGTAAAGAAAAATGCATCATTGCTTTAAAAATTGGTGATTTCTCAAAATAATATAATTGTTCGTCTTTCATTTCCATAATCTCCTTTAATATTAGACGCCTAATAATTAGGTACCTAACTATGTGTTGAAAAAGATAGCAGGAGCGAAACCTATTGAATGAAGAAGATTTCGTCATCCTACTCTAGCAATAATCATTATTGCCTAACTTACTAAAATACAAATTTATTTAATTTAATCCTAAATTTCTATATTAAATTAAGACTATTGATTTTACATTTTTAGTCTTAGATTAATTAGCTTTTTTAATATTGTCTAACATACGCTCAAATAAATTACTTAATTGCGCTTTTTCTTCTTCTTTCAAATCTTTAACTAGAATTTCTTCTATTTCATCAAAAATACTAACAAATGATTCTACCAGTTCATTCCCTGCATCTGTAAGTTTTAGATTTTTACGTCTTGAGTCCTCAGGGTCAACCATACGGTAAATAAGTCCCTTACTCTCTAAACTTTTCAAAGTTGAGCTTACTGTAGACCCTTTACGTTGAAATGTCTTAAGCAGTTCATTTTGCGTTATACTTCGTTCTTTATGGCGATACATATAACCGAGCGTGTGACTTTGTTCTTGGGTAACATTATATTCATCTAGCCTACGATCGGCATAATTTTTCATTTCATGTGCCAACGTTCTTAATAAATACTGATATGTTACTTCCATACTTTCACCTCATTTAGTTAGATGTCTAACGAATATAATACTCCGTTTTTCGATATAGTCAACCGATATATTAAAGTTTAAATTTTCAGTTTATTTACCACTAAAAATTAACCCCCAACATAGTATGTAATCATACTACATCGAGGGCAGAGAAAAACTATTATGCTGGGATTTCAGTACGTTTAGTACTATGTTTTCTAACGATAGCTGCTACTAAACTAGATACCGCACCAAAGATAATTAATCCAATCATCATCCAGATTGTTGAATTCATTTCAATAGGATGTCCCATATAAATGATTTGTCTTAATGTTGTTGTGTAGTGAGTGAATGGATCAATATCATACACCCATGTTTGATAGCCTTTAGGAAGCATTTGTTTTGGTAATGTAATCAATTGCATACTAAAGAACATTAATAATACAAAGATTGGAATAGATTTCATTCCAAGCCATACCATGATACCTAAGATTAAACCAATAAATCCTAAGATTGAAATAGCTAAGAAGATTGCTACACGATTAGTATGACCAAATTCAAATCCTAATACACCATGCATGAAGTAAACATATGCGAAACTTGCTACAAACGCAGTAATAACTGCTAATAACATTTGTCCTAGTGATGCAATAATTCTGTGTTGAATTTTAAAGTTGTTACTAGTTCTGAATGCAAAGAACAATAGTACTGATGTTACTAATGAACTCATCCATACTGGCATAAACATTAAGAATGGAGCGTTACCGCCACCTTGATGGTCTTTAACTTTGTTAATTGTTTTGTCGTCCACTTTAACTGGATTAGTTATCCCTTTAATGTCTGATGCATTAACTTTTACATCTTGTTTTTCTAATGTTTTTAAGCTTTGAGATGTAATTTGTTTATTTAAATTATTACCCATACCATCTAAAACATTACCTGTAATTTGAGATGCTTGCATACTCGCACCTTTGTTCACGATTGTTTTAAATGTTGCTTTTTTAACATCAACTTTTTGGTTACCCATTTTTTCTTGCATTTGTTTGGCAGCTGCTGCTGGTACTTCACCAGATTCAACTTTCTCTTTCATTTCAGCTTTTTTGCTGTCCATAACTACTTTTTGCGTTTTACTCATCGCATCTTTAGAAAAGTCTTTATTGAAAATTGCTGCCCCGTAATATTTTTCATCTTCAAGGCCTTTTTTAATATCTGATTCTTTGTCCACTTTAACCCATTTAACAGTGTCTGAATCACTATCCATTAATTTATCTTCAATTTTTTTCCCGATATTTACTTTATTCCCCTGAATGTCTACACCTTTATCATTATTAACAATTGCAATTGGCATTTCTTTAGGTTTAGGATTAAACGCAGGATAGAATGCCAAAGCAAATATTGCTAATAGTAAAATTGCTGCAACAGGTGCAAGCCATAATAATTTGCTTTTAAAAATATTCATGAATCATTACCTCCTTATATTTATTGAACAATGTGTTGAATATTTAGTACGTTGTAAATTATAATAAGGTAGTCAAAAATTAACAATAGTCAATTATTTAAATACCGTATGTTTTTGAACATATTGTTCAATATTGTCTATTAACTATCAGGAGGTCGTTACATATGAAAGAAGATAGGCGGGTTCGCAAGACTAAAACGGCCATTAAACGAGCTTTTACCAATTTGCTCAAACAAAAGGACCTCGATAAAATCACCGTTCAAGATATTTCAGATTTAGCTGATATTAATCGTGGTACCTTTTATTTACATTATGAAGATAAATATTCCCTTTTATCAGATATGGAAGATGAATGTATAGTTGAAATTGAATCGTTATCACAATTTAATCAACTTGGGGGCGATAACCCTGAAGCTATTGCAACTACGTTTATTAATGATGTTTTGACTAAAATTTTGCAACATATCGCTGATAATATGGAATTTTATCACACTATCTTGCAATTAGAACGTAAAAGTAAATTGGAAGACAAAATTCATTCCCTAATCAAGGAAAATATGCAAAACTTTATAAGTATTAATCATGAAATTGATGGTATACCCGAAATGTACTTCCATAGTTATGTTGCAGGTGCTACAATTTCAGTTATTAAGTATTGGGTACATGATGATAATCGAATTCCAGTCGATGAATTAACGCAACACATTTTCAAAATTATTTATAATGGACCACTCAGAATTATGGTTAAAAATCATTATAAACGTATCCAATCTAACTAACACCAAATGAATATGAAAGGAATCATTAACCATGCTAACTGCATATAAACATTCAGCAACAAATGAAATTGTTGAAACTACGTTAGATCATTCTGCATCATGGATTAATGTTGTAGAACCTGAAAGAGAAGAAGTTGAAGAGTTAATTGAAAAATTCAATCTCCCTGAAGACTTTATTCGAGATCCATTGGATGCCGATGAAAGTGCGCGTATAGAATATGATGAAGATACAGGTTACTCTCTTATCATCATCGACTTACCTATCGTGAGTTCATCTAGCCGTCGCGTATTGTCTTTCGTTACCATTCCTTTAGGTATCGTAATTGGTAAAGGTCTGGTTCTAACGATTTGTGACGCTGAAAATGAATTCTTAGAAAATTATGCGCGTCAAGATGACATTAATTTAAAATATCACAGTCGTTTTGCGCTAGATATTTTATTAACTATTTCAAATCACTACAACAGAAATTTAAGACTTTTAAATAAATCACGAATTCGCATTGAACGTGAACTAAAAAACAATATTACGAATAAACAACTTTATAAACTTATGGAAGTTGAAAAAAGTTTAGTCTACTTCTTAGCTGCTTTAAAAGGTAACGACACGGTAATTAAAAAATTATTCCGTTTACCTGCGATTAAACGTTTTGAAGATGATGAGGATTTATTAGAAGACTTGGTAATTGAAAACAACCAAGCGATTGAAACTACAGAATTGTATACAGGCATCTTAGAGAGTGTCACTACTTCATATTCTTCTCTCTTATCTAATGAGATGAATACGATTATGAAAACTTTAACACTATTTACAGTCTTGCTTACGTTACCTACCTTAGTATTTAGTTTCTTTGGTATGAACGTGCCACTTCCAATTGATGATAAAAGTTATGCCTCTTGGATTATTATCCTTGTCATATCCTTAGTACTGGTCACTATTGTTGGTATTTTCTTATGGCGTAAACAGAAACTTTAACTATTTTACTAATACAAATTGAAATGCATTGGCATTTCTAAAATATAAGAAAGGCAATTTCTATTTATTTCATTAGAAATTGCCTTTCTTATATTTATTTACCGCTTCTTATTCAGCGGCAGCTTTATATACTTTTCTACGAGAGAGTATTAACGTAATCGTTACTGAAACAATAAATGCAATAAGCATACCTATAAAGTAATGCAGCCAACCTGAATGTGCAGGGTTAATTGAAATGAAACCTGGAAGTCCAGCAGTACCTAAGGCGATTGCTTTAACTTTAAAGAATGATATATATGCTGCGCCGACAGCTGAACCTACAATGGCACCAATAAATGGATATCTTAGTTTTAAGTTAACACCGAACATAGCTGGTTCAGTGATACCTAACAATGCTGAAATACCTGCTGCAGAAGCAACACCTTTAAGTTTTTTATTATTTTTAATAATTAAGAATGCTGCTAAAGCCGCGCCACCTTGGGCAACGTTAGACATAGTAGCTATTGGGAAGATAAATGAACCTCCCGTTTTAGCTTGGTCTGCAATAAGCGTAGTTTCTACTGCTATAAAGCTATGATGCATTCCTGTTATAACAATTGGCGCGTAGAATAATCCGAAGATAAATCCACCAATCGCTCCACCGAATTCGTATAACCAAGTTAAGCCGTCTGATAACCAGTAGCCGAGTTGACGCGTAATAGGTCCTACAAATAGGAATGTGAGAAACGCTGTGACTAAGATAGATAATAATGGTGTTAATAAATTATCTAACACTGTCGGAATGACTTTACGTAGCCACTTTTCAATAGTAGCCAAGATATAAGCTGCAACTAACATTGGTAATACTTGACCTTGGTAACCTACCTGATTAATATGTAAGCCGAATAAATCCCAATGTGGAATAGCTTTGCCCGCTTCTACTGCTTTTGGAAAATCATACGCACTCATCAATGACGGATGAACTAAAATCATACCTAATGCCGCACCTAAGAATGGATTACCTCCAAAGCGCTTGGCAGCACTAAAGCCTATGAGTATCGGCAACAATGTAAATGGCGCATTCGCGAAGATATTAATCATCTCTGCTAACCCAGCAAATTGACTATGCACCTCTATGAATGATTGCTTATCGTAAAATAAGTCTGGAGCAGTTAGAAGGTTATTAATCCCCATTAATAAACCACCCGCAACGATAGCAGGAATGATAGGTACAAAGATATCAGATAACATCTTCACAAAACGTTGTAATGGGTTCATATTCTTCGAGGATTTATCTTTAACATCAGCAGTGGTTGATGCCTCTTTACCAGTTATTTTTTCTAATTCATTAAACACTTTATTGACCGTTCCAGAGCCAATAATAATTTGATATTGTCCCCCAGTTGAAAATGTTCCCTTAACTACATCCATGTTAGCTAATCGTTCTTCATCTACTTTACTCTCGTCATTTAGCACAAGTCTGAGTCTTGTAGCACAATGAGCCATGGCATCTAAGTTTTCTTCTCCGCCAATAGCATGTAATATATCTTCAGCTGATTGCTTATAATTCATTCAATTGCCCTCCTCTTCGATGGAACCGGTTCTATTACTTACTGATATTGTAACCGGTTCCAAAATAGAAAGCAATATTCTTTTTAAATTTTCCAAAATTAGACAAATTTAGTTATGTAGACATGTATGCCACTCTTTTAGGGAAAATAAATAATAGAACTTACGAATGTGAAATTAATATAGCGAGCAATCTCAAAGGAGATGACCTATGAAAGAACGTGGATATATTGAAAAGCTATGGAGAGAAGAAAAATACCATATTTTATTTCATAGCCAATATTATTACGAGGAGATTCGACAATTATTAAAAGGGTCCCCTAGTTTAGAAGAAGTACAACAAATGATTGATATAGGCCTTCGTGAAGAACCTACTCAAGGTTCAATTATTAATGCTTACGATCATATGTGGGGCTATTTTAAAAAGAAAGCGACTAGTTCTGAAAAAGCGCAATCCCTATCGTTGAAACAACAATTTATGAACGATAATGTGTCTAGTACAGAATTACTTAAGTTCTTAAAGTCCCTTGCCGATAAATACGAAGTGACCTATTTACAACAAAGTACAATCTTAAGAAATAACAAAAAATAAAAGGCCGAGAGCGGGTTCGCGAAATCTTGTATAACATAAGATTTCTGTCCCGCTCCGAACCTCTTTTCATGTATTAATTCTATTCTTTCTATTAAATGAATATACGTTCATGATGTCGAATGAATAAATTAATGTATATATTTAGAGTGATTAGATGTAAAGACTATTATACGTTGCAATTATAATTATATACTTTGGGGAGTTATAGTTAATTCTAAATATACACTGCTTTGCTACTGATAACGCCTATTGTTCATGAGGCAGATGCTTATTCTGATTCTGTGATGTATGGTAGATAGTTGTGTTGTCTGACTTAATCTCATTATTAAATGAATACTATTAATCGTGTTGTTGAGTCATCATGAGGTAGTTTAAATAGTATTCCTTAATTATCAATGTGGCTTAAGTTGTTAAATCCGATAAGATGTTTTGATTTGAGGTGGCAAGAGCGGAATTAACTATTTAAATTAATAATCAATTACTAGACTGCTCTCTACACACATTGATTTGAGAAGTGGAGTTCACATCTGCATATGACAATTTTAAAAAGAATACTGTTCTTATTCATTATATTCTAGGTGCTCATATTCTTTAAGTTGTTGTTCGTTGATGTTTTATAGAATTAATACGTTCTAATTTCGAGATGTACTAAGATTCTTGATTAGTTATATATTGTCTGTCATTTTATCTTAGACAATTTGTCTCGAAATCTATTTATATTATGCAACGAATTAAATTTGTTTACGCTATTAAATGTATTCAAAACTATAACGCTATATTCCTAAATTTTTATTTATATTGTGTATCAAAGAAAATTTTTAACGCTTTCATAAAGATATTGACAAAATATTTTTATTTTTGACTATTAATATTTCTCTATTTTTAATTTATAATAGCTCTTATTATTCACAATTCAATTAAATACTACTATTTTGAGAAAATTAAATACTTAGGAGAAATTCAAATATGAATAGCACACTTTTTTTGCATAAACATATTACCACTATTCCAACACGTAATATTACCGATGTCATTTTATTCTTTTCATTAACGAATGAACTAACAATTTCAATAAATGGTGAAACTAAAGATGTGCATAATCACATTGCGATTATAAATCAAGGCGACTTCTATCATATTAAGTCCGCAAAAAATTTAGTTGAATTGAAAATCCCTGTTATCTATTTTTATCTAGAGGATAGTGATTTCTTTAATTGTTTCTTTGATCGCCATCTTTTACAGTCAAATCGTTTTATAAAATCCATTATCTTACAAAGCATGACCAACTTTTCAAATAATGAAGCTCAAGATGAGGAAACCGTTTCAAAGATTATTCAAACATTATATAAGGAAGCCGTAGTTAGAAATCTTGCTCCTTATATTCCAAACATCTCTGTTAATCATCAATTGTTATCAAAAGCTTTATTATTTATAAATGAACATATTACTGCGAATATCTCCCTCCAAGATGTAGCACAAAACGCCCTGATTTCTAAATCCTATTGTTCTAACTTATTTGGCCGCTTTTTAAATGTAAACTTTAAGGATTACTACACCAGTTTAAAAGTCATCCATTCTCTCAAATTATTAATAACGACTAATGAAACGATTACTACGATTTCTGAACTTTCAGGATTTAGTAGTCATACTAACTTTACTAATCAATTTAAAAACTATCTTGGTTTAAGTCCTAAACAGTATCGTTCCGAATTAAATCAATATGAATCTTTGCCAACAATTACAATCAAGCATTCTATTGATGAGAAATTTTTAGATTTAATTTCTCAATTTGAATTTACGAATCACGTTATGACTGAAACGACGACGATTAATATTGATGAATTTGAACCAAATGATCGCACTAAATCTTCGAAGGCATTTATTCATTTTCAGAGCATTACCGAATTATTTCAATTTGTATTCAACGACTATTACGATATTGATTTATCCTATTTACCAAGAACGGCAATTTTGATTAATGATGTTAGCGATATTGTGAAAGAACGTATTAATATGAATTTATTACATCGTTGTTTTGAAAAGCTTTTCGAGAAAAATATTAGTTTAGCTATGACGATTAAAAATCCTTCGGAATTCAATACGATATATCACCTTATCATCTCGTTTCTACAGAGTAATCAAGACTATAAATGGAATAAAAAACGCGTTAAATTTATGCTTGTATTCAACACTGAGACAATGAGCGTTCAAGACATCCATCTGGCCCATCTCAAGTAAAAAAATAAAAATAGAGAAATCAAATACGGTTTAATCGTAGATGGTCTATTGCATCAATATAATTCATTACAAGAAACGTATAATATCATGAATCGCATGAACTTCGATTATTATTTTGTAGATATTGAAAATATTAATACTAAGAATATACTTATCGATAAACAACGTGGGTTCACCCATGCATCTACGCATTTCGAGAACTATTTACGGTTTATTAAAGATTCCAACATTCCTTCAACACAGTTCGTCTATAGCAATTTGTCATTACGCTGTTTTAAATATACAAATAATGGGGCTAACCCGCTTCAGCTATCAGATATTGTGTGTCATTTGACCGAGCTGATGAAATACGGCGGTGGCGTTTGTTATCGACTTATAGAAACCGATCCAATGTATCTTTCATTATTTAATAGTCACGGTAGTCTCTTACCTATCATGCATTTATATCAATTTGTGGCGGCATTTGTAGATGAGCCTATCCAGATCTCTAACAACTTTGTCATGAGTCGTAAAGACGGGAATTACCATTTCCTACTTTTCAATAAGATTAATGATTGTTATTTATCTGATAATAAGCAGTTTTATCATTTTGAAAATGACTTAAACGAGAACTCGCTCTTTATCATTAATACACTTAATAATGAACACGGATCTATTCATAATTTAATTCCTCAAGCACAATTACCTGTGTATATTGAAAAAAGTATTATTAAACAATTAGATAAGTCTAATCAACCTAAAACAGAATTATTCTTTCAAGAAAATGATAAAGCACCGTTCCAAGTTACTTTAAAAAATGATGAAGTGAAATATATCTGTATTAAGCCAATTTAAGTACTTCACAAGTTTAGGAATCTCCTTATACGGCTATACTATGTGTAAGGAGATGATAAGTTTGGATAAACAACAAGCAACACAAGCCATTGAAAAAGTATTAAATACTTCTAAAGTTGGTGTATTATCAACTGCTTATAACAATAAACCAAATAGTAGATATATGGTGTTTTATAATGACGGTTTAGATTTATATACTAAGACAAGTACGAAGACAGCTAAAGTCGATGAAATTGAAAGTAACCCAAATGCTTATATTTTATTAGGCTATAACGAAACTACAAATAATAGTTTTGTGGAAATTGAAGCTTCAATGGAAATTGTTAAAGACCAAAAAGTTATTGACTGGTTATGGGAAACACAGGATAAAACATTCTTTAATTCTAAAGAAGATCCTGATTTATGTGTCTTAAAAGTTAATCCTAAAACTATCACACTAATGAACGACGATGATATCGATACACCAGTAACGATTGAAGTATAAGTGAGAGAATAGCATCATTAATATAGGAGTAGAGGTGATTCAATGAAGAATTACCCCTACTCCTTTTTCATTAATTTCTAGAAGGAGTCTCGTTAGCGTACTACGACGATTATATGTAAGCTTACATTGGACTATCTATTTAAATTTAAAATTGTAATAACAATGACACAATTTAATGCATCATATTCATGTATTTTATTGCAATTTAATATTATTTTCTGTATAAAAGAAGTAGTATGTTTAAAGGAGTCTTAATATGAAAAATAAAAAAGGTTTGGGTTTAGGCATTGGCTTAATTGCGATTATGTTAATCGTAGGTATCGTGTTAATTATTATGATGCTTAGTGGTAGTCAAAAAGAAACTTACTACGGTTATATGAAAGATAGTCATACAATCGATAAAATGGTAAATGAACAAACTGAAAAAGTAGAGAAAAATGTTGGTTTACCTTCTGATACAGACGTTAAAGTTAAAAAAGGTGATTTCGTATTTCTTGTAAAAGAAAAAGGATCAGATAAATTTTCAAGAGTATCTAAAGTAGATCACGATGATGTGCCTCATGGTTTAATGATGAAAATTCATGAAATGCATGATATGAAAGGCATGTAATAGAACTTTAGGTAAAGAGACCGGGATACAAATCCTAAAATGATAGCGTAGAGATGATTCATGATTGAATCACCTCTACGCTTCCTTTGTATCAATACTACGTTATATACATGTATATTTTACATTAAAGTACTTTAAAAATAAGACACTTTCGTATAATTTAATAAACATCACTAAACTAAAATAACGAGGTGTCTTAAGTACAAAAATTATAACATGACTCAATTTACACTACTGTTAAAAACTTCTATTTTAATTCCTACTAATTAATAAAAAAACCGAGCTTTTAATAAGCTCGGTACAAAAAATGTCAGATTTCTTTTTAAATTGATTCTAAATATTTTTTACCTTTATCTTTATCATACACTTTTTCCCATTTAGAGATAACAATCGCTGATAACGCGTTTCCAATAACGTTTACGCATGTACGTACCATGTCTAGTAAACGGTCAACACCGATAATTAACGCAAGGCCTTGTGCCGGTAAGCCCATTGCACCTAACGTTGTAAGTAATACTACGATAGATACGCCTGGTACACCCGCCATACCTTTAGATGCGACCATAAGCGTTACCATTAAGACAATTTGTTCTGATATAGATAAATGTATGCCATACATTTGTGCTACAAATAATGCAGCAATAGATTGGTATAATGCTGAACCATCTAGGTTAAATGAATATCCAATCGGAATTACGAAAGATGTAACGTCTTTCGGAGCACCAAATTTCTCCATTTTATTCATCATAATAGGTAATACTGCTTCAGAACTTGACGTTGAGAAGGCAAGTAATAATTCGTCTTTTAAAATTTTGATAATTGAGAAGATACTAATACCACAAATTCTAGCCACGATACCTAAAACTACAATAATAAAGAATACCATCGCAAAGACTACAACTAATACTAATTTTGCTAATGGAATTAATGCTGATGCACCAAATGTCATTACAGTTGTACAAATAAATGCAAATACACCAATTGGCGCTAATTTTAAGATTTTATTAATCATCCAGAATACTGCTTCTAAGGTTCCATTTAAAAATCCTTTAACAGGTTCTGCTTTCTCTCCAATGGCAGCTAATCCTAAACCAAAGAACACTGCAAAGAAGATAATCGGTAACAATTCACCTTTAGTTAAAGCTTCAAATATGTTTGTTGGTACAATATTTACAATGGTATCTATAAAGTGATTTCCATATGTAGATTGTTCTGCTGCTGAAGCAGATGATTGATATTTAGAAATATCGCCTTTAGGTAATTTAGTTGGATCTAATCCAGAACCAGGTTTAAATAAATTACCAAAAATAAGTCCTAAGCCGATAGCAATTGTTGTTATAATTTCGAAGTAAAGTATTGCTTTCCATCCATAGCTACCAATCTTTTTTGAATCCCCTAAATTAGAAATTGATAAAGCTAGTGCACAGAATACAATTGGAATGATGATCATTTTGATTAAATTTAAGAAAATATCACCGAAAGGTTTAATATAATTTGCTACATTGTCTTGTCCGAATAATAATAAACCTACTACTACACCTAGCACCAATGCGATTAACACTTGCATTGGCAAGCTAATTTTTCTCTTGAACAGAGTCATGTTGGAACCCCCTTCATCTGACATCGCTTAATTATATCAGATAATTTAAAATTGGGGTATAAAATTTTCAAACCTAACAATTAATATATTATTTGATTTAGCTAAAATTATTAATTTAAAAATAAAAAAGCTGTACAAAGAATTGACTAACTAAGTCTTTGTACAGCTTATTCCTATATATTAGGGTTTAAAATTTCGATCAAAGTCATTATGTTTCGCATCTTTAATATTTTTCTTAGTTTCAGAATCGAATCCTTCTGAGAAGATGCCTTTTCTAGTTCCGATTGGTTGAATCACATATGTCATATTTGGCTCATCTTTAAATACAACTTCTTTATAATAAACACCTTTTTTAGCACTATATAATGTTTCTTCAGATTTCACTTTATCTTTCAAGTGTTTCTGTTCTAAATAAGTATCTACTGTTTTTATATTTCTATGACCTTGATATGTCTTCATTCCAAAGAAGAATGCGATAGCCACAATTAATGAAATCACTAAAATAATAGTTACTCTAATAATTTTTTGCTTTTTACTCATTTAAAAGCTCCTTTGTTTATAACCTATTCAAAACGTCTTTAATTTATTATCTAAATAATTATGAATGATATAGCTGTTTTTTTAAAGACCCAAATAATCTTTGTAACAAAATATACTAATATTCCATCTTAGTTTTCAATTTAAATCAACACTTTAAGACCTTATGTAGACGTACTTTCTAACTTCTGTCAAAAGTATCAAAAAGTCTATAAAATACTATGATAACGCTATTGACATTGGTTTTAGTTCATACTATCTTTAAATAAGTTAAGGGGGGATAAATATGTATGTAAAGGACAGCTATTTAAGTAAGCAATTATGTTTTTTATTCTATGTTACTTCTAAAGAAGTAATTAAGAGATATACTTACTATTTAAAACAACACGATTTAACATATACAAGCTTTATGGTTATCATGGCCATCGAAGATGATGAAAAGATAAATATTAAATCACTTGGTCGCCGCGTCTTTTTAGATTCAGGAACACTTACACCTCTCTTAAAAAAATTAGAGAAAAAAGGCTATGTACAACGTATGCGTGAAAAAGAAGATGAAAGAAATTTACAAATTTCATTAACTGAAAATGGCGTTAACATTAAACCTACGTTGGAAGCTATCTCTGACCGAGTTTTCGATGACTTTGATATTTCTCATGACGAAGCAAAAGACCTCGTCCATAGCTTAAGACATGTTATTTCAAATAACTTTGATTATACAGCTGATTAATCATCCAAACATGACAAAAGCAATCCATTCATCATTTGATACTTGTTTATAAAAGACTTTATACATAATTAAACTTTTGTCATGTTCCTTTCTCGTTTCTGCTTTTCTTACGCTCCATGTACCTCATGTACCTCTCCTTATTCATTTCATAAATGCTTTTACTTTACGTCACGCTTCACTCTTTATATAATGAAGTTGAAAATTTTCACTTAACAACTACGACTTTACTCTTAATATAAAGGAGCGCGTATATAATGAATAATAGAGATTTTTTCGAACAATCATTTTTAAAAAATAACCCAAAAGACGTTTTTCGTGATTTAGGTGAACAAGTGTTTAATCAATTTTCATCTAAAAGTTTTCCAACTAACATTTACAATCAATCAAGCCAATATATTTTAGAAGCTGAATTACCTGGGGTTAATAAATCAGAAATCGAATTAAAATTTGATCACTCTACACTAACAATCAAGGTTCAAAAACAGGTTTCTGAACAAACTGGCAAAGTACAATTAAGTGAACGTGCGAGTGGTGAACTTGTAAGACGTTTTGAATTTGAGGATATTAATAAGTCACAAATTAAAGCAAGCTATGACGATGGTATTTTAACAGTTACTTTACCTAAAGAAGTTAGCGCACAAGATGATGCGACAACAATTACTGTAGAGTAATTAAATAGAAGAAAGAGCATGGAATTCTTTCCGCGCTCTTTCTTTATACATATTAAATTGTGTATTCCTTTTTATATAAATGCCACATAGTAATAAAAGCAAGAACCCCAAATAGTGCTAATAAAATAAATGCAAGGTGACTTGTTCCTGTTAACCCAGTGACGTACGTTATAACTAATGGTGGGAAGAAACCACCTAATCCACCCATCATTGAAACAATACCGTTAGCCGCACCAGATTCTTTAGCAAAATATGATGGTACTAACTTAAATACTAAGCCATTTCCAATTCCAGCACATATACTGATAGTTAAACAACCAATAGTGAATAACGCAATATGACTAGAGATGCCAAGTATGACGGCACCGATAATCATTACAATAAAATCAATCATTAAAACTTTTACTGCATTAAACTTATCACCTAAAATACCACCAATTGGTCTCAGGAACGTGGCTAAGGCAATAAATACACCTGATCTTATACCAGCGTCCACTTTATCAATACCGAAATTATTAACTAAGTAATTAGGTAAAAATAAGCCAAACGCTACAAATGAGCCAAATGTAATAAAGTACCATAAACTTAAATAGTAAACTTTATAATTGGAAGATAATTTTTTAATTTGAGACATTAAAGGAACTTTCACTTTAGTTTCATTGTTATCTCCAAGTAAGAACATCAATACCGCAAAAATAGCGATTATAATTAAGTAACTTCTCACTGTTGTTTGCCATCCTATAATCCCTGCTATAGGAGGTGCTAAGAATGAAGATACAGCTGTACCAATATTACCCATGCCATAAATACCATTCGCAAGCCCTACTTTATCTTTTGAAAAATATTTAGGAATTGAGGTTACGCCCACTGAAAAGATGGCTCCGCCTACACCTAAAAAGAATCCTGATAGCATTAACATGCCAGGCGTTTGGGCTTGTCCTAAAAAGAATATTGGGAATAATAATACTATAAAACTACAGAAAAATACCCACTTCGCACCAATGATATTTGTTAAATAACCAAATGGCACACGAAGTATAGAACCTAAAATTACTGGAATTGCTAAAATAATAGATAGTTGTCCTGGTGAAATATCAATATCTTGCGATATGTACGGCATTAATGGAGAAATAATACTCCATGCCATAAACCCTACGACAAGGCTTAGCGTTTGAAGCGTTAATTGAAATCCACCCTTAGTTTTATTCATTTTCTCACCTTCATCATTTTTTCTTTATCAGCAGTCTTTATATTTAAAAGAGGTCAAGGTTTAATTCATTAGATTGCTGATTACATATAAATTTTAATTAATATGTGAAAAAATGAACATAAGGATATTCCCTCATAATTATCAGTAATCCCCCTAATTTTGTATTACCTTTATAAGACAATATAAAAATAAACCAGAGTGTCACTATAGACCCTGGTTTATACCTATATACATTTAGCTTTAATGAGTAACTATTACTAAAAATCTAATAGTTTTTTCTTAAGTGTATATTCTACTAATTCTGGTTTAGATTTCAAATCTAATTTAGTCATGATATGTGTTTTATGTGCTTCAACAGTTTTAACTGAAACAAATAACTTTTCAGCGATTTCTTTGTTACCATATCCTTTAGCAATCAAAGGTAAAATTTCTAGTTCTCTTTTTGAAAGTATCTTAAATGGATCGTTAGTAGCTTTTTCGTCTACATTAGAATGGTTAACAAACTCATTTACTAGTGATGTAGTAAGTTTCATATCTACATAAGTTTCACCCTTGAATACAGTTCGCACTGCTAGAACTAATTGTTCATCTGGAGAATTTTTTAAGATATAACCTTTAGCACCATTTCTTAAAACATGGAATAGGTACTCATCATCATCATACATTGTTAAAATTAAAATTTTAGTTTCTGGAAAACTTTCAGAAATTTTACTTGTAGCAATTAATCCTGATTCACCAGGTGGCATACTTAAATCCATAATTAATACGTCCGGCTTGTATTCCATTACTTTTTGATAGGCTTCTACGCCATCTGCTGCAGTTGCGACGACTTCCATGTCTTCTTGAAAATTTAAGATCATTGAGAAGCCTGTTCTCACTACTGCATGGTCGTCTGCGATTACAATTTTCAATTTAATTCCCCCAACATGCCTAAAGTGGTATTTCTAAGGTAATAATCGTGCCTTTACCCATGTGAGTCTCTATATTTACCGTTCCCTTAACCAGTTCAGCTCTTTCATTCATGCCATATAATCCTAATCCCGTACCTTGTGGGGTTGAATTTGGGTCAAATCCTATTCCTCTATCAATAATTTCAGCCATTAAAGTTCCGTCAGTCTGTTGAATTGAGACATCTACTTCACTGACACCTGCATATTTCAACGCATTAAATACTGCTTCTTGAACAATTCGATAAACGACTGTTTCAATTTCACTATCATAACGTGCATTATTAATATTAGAATTATAGATAACTTCTAGTCCATAATTCTCTTCAAATTGTTTAAAATAAGATTTAAAAGCCGCTTCTAACCCTAAATCATCTAATGACGATGGTCTCAATTCCACCGATAAATTACGTATATCATCAATTAATTTAGACATTAGCCCTTCGATATGTTCAGACTTATCTACGAGTTCCGTCATATCTTGTTGATACTTTAACAATCTTAATTCCACATCAATATTTAACATTTCTTGCACAACACTATCATGTAACTCTCTTGAAATTCGTTTACGCTCATTTTCTTGAGCTGAAATCGTTTTTCGTAACATTTGGTGTTGGTACATCTTCTCTTGTCGTTCAATTTGAGGTGAAATATCTTGCAACGTGAAGGCATAAATATTTTTATTGTCATCAATACATTGATAACTTGCGGTAAATGGTTGTACTTTATTATCGACCGTCTTCATAAATACCTGAAAGTTTTTATCATTAGGTCTCGATGTATATAAATAACAATTAATACAACTTTGCAAAGCAAATTCATTGGAATATCCTTCACATCGATTACATATTGCATTCGTCATTGCACTATAATTATTATCCTCTGAAATAATTTCTTGAGCTGCTTTATTCATAGCTATTACTTTGCCTTCATTATTTACAAAGACAATTTTTTCATTTGTAGTTTCGTAATATTTCTTCAGCAAGTCTTCTATCATTTCATTTTGTATATCCAACACTTGTGTCACCTACATTTCTTCAGTAAATGCCCATAACTTACCATAAATATTTAAGCTATTGTCTTTTGGTAATGGTTTCTCGTTTCTTTGGCCTAACAGTAATACACCATAAATTTGTTGTTGGAAACATAACGGTATAGCCACAACTGCTGTTAGTTTTTCGCTACTTAAGATTGGATAATTAAATCTTTCTTCAGGTGATAAGCTTTGAGAAACATCGGCAATAATCATTCTCTTAGCGGTCTTCATTACCATTCCAGCTAACCCTCTGCCTTTTCTTAAAATAATCAATTTATACCGATCATTTAAATTTCCAGAAACGTAACGCCACTTTATCGGCGCCGAAGTAGAATGTTGTTCATACAAAGCTATCCCCGCGAAATCATACCCCTCTGATTCTCTTAAAGCGTCTAATTCTTCTTGAAAATCATGTGTTTCAAATAATGGTTCAGATGCCACTATCGTATCTCCTTTCATATCATGAACGTGTTTTATGTCTTCTATAAACAATATATCTTCTATTCGCATATGATAAAGGAACGCTCCACACATGTACTAAACGCGTAAATGGCCAGCATGCTAATATAGTAAAGCCTAATAAAATATGAATCTTGAATGATAATGGCACGCCTACCATTAAATTAGCATTAGGTGAAAATGTGAAGAGATGTCTAAACCATATAGAAATTGTTTGTCGATAATCAAAATCAGTTATAACAGCATTAGTTACTAACGTTGAATAGCAACCCATAAATATGATAATGATTAATAAAGCATTAACAAATATATCCGATGCCGAACTTAACTTTCTTACGTTCTTTATAGTAAGACGTCTTGCTGTTAACATTAACATACCAATAAATGTCATTATACCAAATATACTACCAATATACACCGCACCGAAATGGTACATCCCTTCGCTTACACCTAAACCATCTATCCATTTTGCAGGGATTGCTAATCCCACTACATGTCCGAAAAATACGGGAATAATTCCTAAATGAAATAATAAACTTCCCCATTTAAGCTGCTTTTTTTCTAAAAACTCACTAGACTTTGCAGTCCATGAAAATTGATCATATTTATAGCGCGCAATATGGCCTACTATAAAAATCGCGACACATAGATAGGGAAAGATAATCCACAAAAATTGATTAAGCATGATGTGTCACCTCTTTAGGTACGTCTATGCATTCTTTCAATGTTTCTCTTAATGCTCGAATCACATAAGCATATGGGTTATTATCTTGAGCTAGATGATTAGCCATTTCATAAGTACCATCTTCAATAATCATGATGACTAGTTCAATATTACCTTCAGCACGTGGGTCATCTTGCCATTTAGCAACATGTAAGAACTGTAACATTAAAGGTAGAAAGTCAGATAACTCGTTATCAACCATTTTTAAGCCAAACATTTCATATAATACCTTTAATTTAGCCAACATTTGACCTCTCTCTTTTTGAGTATCAAATTTATTGTAGGTCATATATAATGGAAACTTTTTATTAAAATCAAAGGTATCTGTATAAATCGCTTTAATTTCAGATAGTGTAAATTGGTGCATGATATCACGATATTGTACTAAATCTTGATAACCGGGATGTGACGCATCAATAGCTTCGTCAAACGTTTTAGGATGAAAGGTTAGCTTTTCAGGAAAATTAAGTTGCTGCGCAATGTAGCCTAGACTTTCTTGATAATAATAAAATTTATCTAAATTAATCACGGAAGATACCTCCATAAAAATTATCATTATAAATTTCTTGTCCTGTTTTTCCTGAACCGACTGCTACGCCACAACCTTCACAGTTATCCCCAAAGTATTCGCCGCCATATCCTTGGCTTCCTTGTGCATGGTACGTATCTAAATAACTTTCTTTATGTGATGTTGGCACGACGAAACGATCTTCATATTTAGCTAAGCCTAATAGACGATACATTTCTTTCGTTTGAATTTCTGAAAGTCCTAATCTTTCTAATCTAGACGTATCAAATTCCTTACCTGTAACTTCAGCTCTCATGTAGCTTCTCATCATTGCCATACGTTGTAATGCCTCTTTAACTGGTTCGACTTTTCCAGCTGTGAATAAATTGGCTAAATATTCAATTGGTAAACGCATTTCTTCAATTGCTGGGAAAATCATATCAGGATTTTGGCCAGCATTTTTACCTTCAAAGTAACTCATGATTGGGCTAAGTGGTGGACAATACCATACCATTGGCATTGTTCTAAATTCTGGGTGCAATGGGAATGCTAATTTATATTCTATTGCCAATTTATAAACGGGTGAGTTTTGAGCCGCTTCAATCCATTCATAGCTAATGCCATCTTTTTCAGCTTGTTCAATGACTTCTTCATCAAAAGGATTTAAGAATATATCTAGTTGTTTTTCATACAAATCTTGTTCGTTTTCTGCTGACGCTGCTTCATGCACTCTATCAGCATCATAAAGTAATACACCTAAATATCTCATGCGACCTGTACATGTTTCTGAACATACGGTAGGTAAGCCTGCTTCAATTCTAGGGAAACAGAATGTACATTTCTCCGCTTTATTTGTTTTCCAGTTAAAATAAACTTTTTTATATGGGCAGCCTGTCATACAATAACGCCAACCACGACAAGCATCTTGGTCTACTAGCACGATGCCGTCTTCATCTCTTTTATACATTGCGCCTGATGGACATGAAGCTACGCAACTAGGATTTAAACAATGTTCACATAGACGTGGCAAATACATCATAAATGTTTCATCAAACTGGAATTTAATGTCTTCTTCAATTTTTTGAATATTTGGATCTTCTGGACCAGTAATATGTGCACCAGCTAAATCATCTTCCCAGTTAGGTCCCCATTCAAGATTCAGTTTATCTCCAGAAATTAAAGAATGTGCTTTTGCTACAGGTGAATGTTTACCTTCTTTAGCTGTAGTTAAATGTTCATAGTTATATGTCCATGGTTCATAATAGTCTTTGATAAGAGGCATGTCTGGATTGTAAAAGATCTTACCTAGTGCCATTTTAGTCCATCGACTACCAGATTTAAGTTCAAGTTTACCTTTTTTATTTAGGACCCAGCCACCTTTATATTGTTCTTGGTCTTCCCAACGTTTTGGATAACCGATACCCGGTTTAGTTTCTACGTTATTAAACCACATATATTCGGCTCCGGGTCTATTAGTCCATGTGTTTTTACATGTAACACTACATGTATGACACCCTATACATTTATCTAAATTTAACACCATTGCAATCTGCGCTTTAATCTTCAAGCCAATTTACCTCCTTCATCTTTCTAACGGCAACATATACGTCTCTTTGGTTACCGATAGGACCATAGTAATTGAAGTGATAGCTAATTTGAGCATATCCTCCAACTAGTTGTGTTGGTTTTAAGTGAATTCTTGTTGGTGCATTATGAGAACCACCACGTGTATCAGTAAGTTCTGAACCAGGTGTTTCAATGTGTTTATCTTGAGCATGATACATAAACATCGTACCTCTTGGCATACGGTGTGATGTAACCGCTCTCGCTGTTACTACACCATTTCGGTTATATACTTCAAGCCAGTCATTATCATTAATGTCATGTTCGGCAGCATCTTCATTTGAAATCCAAACTACTGGGCCACCTCTGAATAATGTCAACATACGTTCATTATCTTGATATGTTGAATGAATATTCCATTTACCGTGAGGTGTTAAATAGCGAAGTACTAGTGCATCTTGTCCACCTTTAACTTGTTTATCTCTAGTACCAAATACCATTGGCGGTAACGTCGGTTTGTAGACTGGTAAGCTTTCTCCAAATTGTTGAAATACTTCATGGTCGATGTAATAGCTTTGTCTACCTGTCAATGTTCTAAATGGAACTAAGCGTTCAATGTTTGTAGTGAATGGTGAATATCTACGGTCATTTTTATTAGAACCTGGGAATACAGCTGTTGGAATGACCTCACGTGGTTGAGAAGTGATATTTAAGAAAGAAATCTTTTCAGATGCACGTTCTTTGGAAATATCTTTTAACTCCATACCAGTTTGGTTTTCTAAATCTTCATAAGATTTTTGTGATAACTTACCGTTCGTTGCAGATGAAATATTTAAAATAGCGTCTGCTACTTTGCGAGCAGTATCAATTCGCGGTCTATCATTTCTTACAGAGTCGTTATCATCATCATTCCATGTGCCAACTATACTTTTTAATTCATCATATTCATCTTTGACACCGTAACTTACGCCATGCGCACCTATCTTACCGTTTTCAAGTTTTGGACCTAATGTAACGTATTTATCATAAATTTTTGTATAGTCACGTTCTACGATTGAGAAGTTCGGCATCGTTTTGCCTGGGATGCCTTCTACTTCATCTTTAGACCAATCTTTAACTATGCCATATTCAGAACCAAGTTCTTGTTTAGAGTCGTGGCCTAATGGCGTAGTTACAACATCTTTAAACGTACCTGGCAAGTAATCTTTTGCCATTTCTGAAACAGCTTTACTTAGTGTTTTATAGATATCCCAATCCGAACGTGATTCCCATAATGGATCAATAGCTGGATTAAATGGATGAATAAATGGATGCATGTCAGTTGATGAGATGTCATGTTTTTCATACCATGTCGCAGCTGGTAAGACGATATCAGAGTACAACGGTGTCGCTGTCATTCTGAAATCAAGTGACACTAATAAATCAAGCTTGCCAACTGTATCTTCTCGCCATTTAATTTCTTCTGGTTTATCCTCTTCATTTGGTTCTGCCATAAGACCAGAACGTGCGCCCAATAAATGTTTCATAAAATATTCTTGACCTTTAGCTGAGCTTGAAATCAAATTAGATCTCCAAACGAATAATGTTTTAGGATGATTTTTTCTTAAATCAGGATCTTCTATAGCAAATTGTGTTTCCTTATTCTTCACTGAATTGATTGCATTTTTTAAAATCGTTTCATTAGAAGCATCGCCCGCTTCTTTAGCTTCTTCTCCAAACAATAAACTATTTTTATTAAATTGAGGATATGAAGGTAACCATCCTAAACGCGCTGCAGTAACGTTATAGTCAGCAGGATGTTGATGTTTAATATTTTTAGCTAGTGGCGATTTTAATTTATCGACATTAGACTCTTCGTATTTCCATTGGTCTGTAGCAAAATAGAACCAACTTGTACCGTTTTGTAAGCGTGGTGGGCCTTGCCAATCTTTAGCAAAGGCAATTGTGTTCCATCCTTCGATTGGTCTACATTTTTCTTGACCAACGTAGTGTGCCCAACCTCCGCCGTTAACGCCTTGGCAACCACATAACAATACTAAATTTAAAATTGCACGATAAATCGTATCTGAATTAAACCAGTGATTAATACCGGCGCCCATAATAATCATTGAACGACCTTCAGTATCGATTGCATTTTGTGCAAATTCTCTTGCTACTTGTGTAACCAAATTACTTTTTATGCCTGTAATTTCTTCTTGCCAAGCAGGTGTATATTTAGATTGAACATCATTATAAGATGTAGCTTCTAATTCATGATTGAAACGTTTGATACCGTATTGACTGGCCATTAAGTCATAAACTGTAGCAATATAGACCTCTTCTCCATTTGCTAATGTGATTTTTTTAGTAGGAATAACTCTTTCAAATATTCCATCACCTTTACTATCAAAATATGGAAATTGAATTGTTTGTAATTCGAACTCATCCTCAGTCATTGATAGTGCTGGATTAATTTTAGTACCATCTTCTGTTTCAAGTTTTAAATTCCACTTTGTATCTTCTTCCCAACGTTGACCCATTGTTCCATTAGGTACTACTAATTGTTGGCTAATCGTATCTTGAATAACTGGTTTCCATTCACCATTTTTATTGTCTTGACCTAAATCACTTGCACGTAAAAATCTTCCAGCTTTATAGCCGTTATCATCTTTGTCTAGCATAATGACAAATGGCATATCTGAATATTGTTTAGCATAATTGATAAACATTTCACTTGGATTATCTTCATAAAACTCTTGTAAGATAACATATGTCATTGCTTGTGCAACAGCAGCATCTGTACCTGGATTAGGTGCTAACCAGTTGTCAGCAAATTTAACGTTTTCAGCGTAATCAGGTGCAACGGAAATAACTTTTGTGCCTTTATATCTCACTTCTGTCATAAAATGTGCATCTGGTGTACGAGTTAAAGGTACATTTGAACCCCACATGATAATATATGAAGCGTTATACCAATCACTTGATTCTGGCACATCTGTTTGTTCTCCCCAAATTTGCGGTGAAGCTGGTGGTAAATCGGCGTACCAGTCATAGAAGCTAAGCATTTCTCCACCAAGTAAATTAATAAATCTTGCCCCTGATGCATAACTGATCATTGACATTGCTGGAATTGGTGTAAAGCCTGCAATTCTATCTGGGCCATCTTTTTTAATGGTATATAAGATTTGTGCTGCAATAATATCAGTAGCATCTTTCCAATTAGTACGAACAAGTCCACCTTTACCTCGCGCTTCTTTATATGATTTGGCTTTTTCTTCATCTTCAATAATAGAAGCCCATGCAGCAATACGATTACCATTATTTTCTTCAAGTGCTTCACTCCATAAATCCAATAATTTACTACGGATATAAGGATATTTCACACGTAATGGACTATATTCATACCATGAGAATGAAGCGCCACGCGGACAACCACGAGGTTCAAATTCTGGCATATCTGGTCCACAACTTGGATAATCGATTTGTTGATTTTCCCATGTGATAACACCATTTTTAACAAATACTTTCCACGAACAAGAACCAGTACAATTCACGCCATGTGTAGTTCTTACCACTTTGTCATGACTCCATCGCTCTCGATACATTTTCTCCCATTCTCTGCTTTTACTTTCTAATACGGACCAGTTTCCATTAAATTTTTCTGTTGGTTTAAAAAAGTTTAATCCAAATTTTCCCATTTATATGAATCCTCCTACCTCTATAGGTATTAGTTAACTATGTTAAATGCCGATTACATGTTTATTTATCTAGATTGTACAATTTTTCACAATTAATAAATATTAGGGATTTGCCTATTTAACTATGGGGATTCCCTGAATATTGAAGATTTAGGAGGAAGTAATTGGAAAATTAAAAACAGCCCAGAACATGTAATAAAATGTTTCTGGACTGCCTTTCGCTTCTTAAACTTCTATATATTTAATATTATTTGTTTCAATAATGCGTTGATATACTTGTTCTTGAGAACTATGGTATTGAGCTCCATAGTCTACTAAACATCTCTGTCCTCTATCTGATCGAATCTCAGCTTCAATTAACACATCTTCTTTTGAACCTTTAATGATATATAAAGTATCATCAAATGAATAATTAGAGCCTACTATATGTTCGACATCGATATAATCAATAATCGCACCGAGTATACAAATACCAGGTTCACCATCTAATTGAAGTTGTTGTAGTTGATGCTCAATGTTACTTAATCTTCCTGTCACCACTTTTTGATTATAACAAGTTGCATTAAAAACAATCGCAATTGAATAATCTTCATCCGTAAATTGAGAGATTTGTTGGATAATATTTCCAAGACGTTTAACTCCCATATAAATTGCAAGGGTGCCACCATTTAACAAATTACGAATATCTGTATCGTGATTGCTAGAATTTTTAAAATGTCCTGTGGAAAATGTGACACTTGGAGCTACGGCACGCATAGTTAATCCTAAATCCATAGTCGCAACGGCCGCACTTGCTGAAGTTACGCCAGGTACAATTTCATATGAGATATTATATTGTTTCAAAGTATTCACTTCTTCAGTGACACGTCCAAATATCGCCGGGTCTCCACCTTTTAATCGCACCACTGTTTGATGTTTCTGTGCTGCTTCAACTATTTTAAGATTAATATCGTCTTGTTGAATGTGCTTTACATAAGGTTTCTTCCCCACATCTATAACTTCGGATGTTGCGGGGGCATATTGTAATATTAATGGATTGACTAAACGATCATATAGAATGACATCTGCCTTTCTAATTAAACGTTCAGCTTTTTTGGTTAATAGATTAGGATTTCCGGGACCCGCTCCTATTAAATAAACTTTATTGCCACTGTCTATAGACATACATAAACCGCTCCGTCTATTACTTCAACTTTATATTTCTGAACACAACCTGTATCTGGCTCTTGCACTTCACCTGTTCTTAAGTCTATTTTTTGGTCATGTAAGGGACAATACACATATTCTCCACTAACAGTTCCTTCAGATAATGGGCCTTGTTTATGGGGGCAAACATTATTGATAGCGTGTATATCTCCTGATTCAGTTAGAAAAATACCAATTTGTTTGCCATCGACAATCACTTTTTTCCCAATTAATGGTGTTAACTCCTCTAATGTAGTCACTTTAACTTTTTCCATTGCTTGCATCATTTACACCTTCTCAACTTCAAAGATTTTTTGTTCTTCTTTATTTTCAACAATTGCTTCCCAAGGTTCGCTGTCAATTGCTTTTTTAGCATCCATAATTCGATTGAACAATTCGTCTTGTCTATCAGCATCGAGTAAGACTTCTTTAACGTTTTCAAAGCCTAATCGATTTAGCCAAGGTGCAGTTCTTTCAGCATAAATTCCAGTTTCTCTATAATATTGCATTAAAGCACCACATAATTTGATGACATCATCTTCTGTTTCAACAGTTGTTAGTAATTGACCGATTGTTACATCTGTTCCACCGTTGCCACCGATATAAATTTGATAACCATTTTCTACTGAAATCACACCGAAGTCTTTAACTCCTGATTCTACACAACTACGAGGACAACCTGAAACACCCATTTTAAATTTATGAGGTGTGTCGATATATTCAAATGTTTTTTCTAATCTTATACCTAATCGAGTGGTATATTGCGTACCGAAACGACAGAATTCTTTACCTACGCAGCTTTTTACTGAACGTGTTTTTTTGCCATATGCTGAAGCTGAACGCATACCTAAATCTGCCCAAACTTTTGGTAGTTCTTCTTTTTTCAAACCGTATAATCCTACACGTTGTGAGCCAGTGACTTTAACTAATGGCACATTATATTTCTTCGCTACTTCACCTAATCTAATTAATTGGTCAGCATCTGTGACGCCACCACGCATTTGCGGGATTACTGAGAACGTACCATCATTTTGAATATTCGCATGATAACGTTCGCTCGCAAAACGAGACTCTTTTTCATCTTGATGATCATGTGGGTAGACCATATTGAGATAGTAGTTAATTGCTGGACGGCATTTTGGACATCCATTTTTATCTTTAAAATCTAGTACGTGACGTACTTCTTTAGATGTTTTAAGTCCTTTAGCTCTAATTTGAGTAACAATTTGATCTCGAGTTAAATCAGTACATGCACAAATTCCAGAAGGTTTTGCTGCCACGAAGTCATCGCCTAAAGTACATTGTAGTAATTCTCCAATTTGACCTTTACATTTACCACATGAGTTACCAGCTTTTGTTGCTTTTGTCACTTCATCTACAGAAGTTAAACCTTTAGTTGTAATCGCGTTTACGATAGTTCCTTTATCAACACCGTTACAACCACAAATCGTTTCATCATCTGGCATATCGGCAATAGAAGTCGCAGCTTCTTCGCCACCTTTATACAATAATGAAACTAATGTATAGTCTTCTAATGATTCATGTTTTTTCATCATATTATAGAATCGTGAACCGTCGTCTGTATCTCCGTATAAAACGGCGCCTACCACTTGACCATTACTTAGATATACTTTTTTGTAGATATTGTCCACGCTATTAAATATTTCTATACCATGTACATCTTCACTTTCAACAATTTGTCCGGCGCTATATAAATCGCAACCTGATACTTTTAATGAAGTAAATGTTGTAGAACCTTTATAGCCGTCTGTGTCTTTACCTGTTAAATAATCTGCAAGCACTTTACCTTGTTCATATAAAGGCGCTACTAGCCCATATACTTTACCATTATGTTCTGAACATTCGCCTACAGCGTAGATACTAGGATCAGAAGTTTGAAGATAATCATTGACTACAATACCTCTATTTACTTCTAAACCTGCATCTTTTGCTACATTTACAAATGGACGAATACCAACTGCCATTACTACCAAGTCTGTTTCAATAACACGCCCATCTGATAATTTAATTGCTTCCACATCATCATTACCGATAATTTCTTTGGAATTGGCCTGAAGTTCAATGTGCATACCTTGACGTTCTAAATCCGCTTTAAGCATGCCGCCTGCTTTACGATCAAGTTGCATTTCCATTAACCATTCCGCTAAATGTAATACAGTCACGTCCATGCCTTGATCCATTAAACCACGTGCACATTCAAGTCCAAGTAGTCCCCCGCCGATAACTACTGCACGTTTTTTAGTTTTAGCAATTTCAATCATACGTTCTGTGTCTTCAATTGTTCGCCAACCGATAACGCTCGGTAAATCAGAGCCTGGGATTGGTAAGACAAATGCGCTAGACCCTGTCGCAAAAATACAAATATCGTAGTCTACATCAATGCCGTTTGATGTAGTAACAATTTTATTTGCTCTATCTACTGATTCAACAGGATCATTAACTATCAATTGAATGTTATTGTCTTCATACCAATCATACGGATTCATGATTGTATCTTCGACAGTCATTTTCTTTTGTAAAATATTAGATAGCATGATTCTGTTATAGTTAGGATAAGGTTCTTTACCAATGACCGTAATATCGAATTGGTTATCAGAACGCTCTAATATTTCTTCGATTGTTCTAATACCAGCCATACCGTTTCCTATCATTACTAGTTTCTGTTTAGCCATAAAATATTCCCCTTTTATTACTTGAGATTTTAATATTCCTCTATATGCAAAATTATTAATTATTAGACTTTTTAAGTTTTCTTTGTCGTTACTGCCATTCTATAACAGTTTTACTTATTTTTGTGAATTTATTCACATAAAAATATAAAATCAGGGATTTCCCTAATACGTAATTTAGAGGTTTTAGCTAAAGTTTTTGGTTGATCTATTTTCAAAACGAAACTGGCTGAATAACTACAAATAAAAAAACAATCCAAGGCACGTAGTTCATGCTTCGGATTGTTCATATTTGAAATCTATACTTTAACAAGCTCAATATTCATCGTCACGCTTAAAAGGACTAAATAAACATTGAACGCTTCCCTGTTTTACACCGTTAACTGTGCTAAGCGTTCGCTAATAATGAGTTTAAGAATATTATCAAAATTAATGGACGGTGTGATATGTAAGGTATTCTCTATCTCCATTTCTGAAATAAGACGTTTGACTTTATTAACTAGACGCCCGTCGTATAAAAACATCGGGACGATGATAAGGTTCTCATATTGACGTGATAGCTGATCTAAGTCATTTCTAAATGTGATATCTCCATAGAGTGTGCGACTATAAATGGGTGCGTCTTGAGTTAATTTTCCACTAAATTCCTTTAACTCTTCATGTGCTTGAGTGTAAGAAAAGCTACCATGTGCGATTAATACAATCGCATAATTTTTAGTCTTATCGATGTGTACGTCGTTAATACGTTTTTCAACTAAATCTACCATATAGTCATGTGTACCTAGTGGATTACTGATTTCATAACTTATTTCTGGATGAGCGTGTTTGATATTTTCTAAAATTTCTGGGACATCGACAATGTAATGCATGGCTGAAAAAATAAGCAGCGGTACGACTTTGAAACGTGTTTCGCCTTGTTTAATAAGACGCTCTACTGTCTTCTCGATACTTTTTTCTTCACTTTCAATAAATGCTAATTCATAATCATACGTTTCATCACTTAAAAGATGCTCTAGAAATTCTCCAAGTGCTTTATTTTGTTCGCCTTTTCTCATGCCGTGAGCGACTAGAATATTAGCTACCATATCTCTCATCCCTTTCATTTTTGGAAAATAAACGCTTTGTATCTGGCTAAATCTTAATGTTGATTAAAATGATATGTTTTAATGCGTAGTAAGTCAACCTTGATGTGATAGACTGCCTTATTTTTCAAATTTAATTTATAATTATTTAATGCTTAAACTGTCGCGTTGTCCATTAAGATAAGCGTAGACGAGACCTACAAAGATACCTCCACCAATATAGTTACCAATTAAAGCGAAGATGATGTTTTTCGCAACTCCTAACCATGAGACGGCATCTAAATTATAAAACACCATACCTGCGTATAATCCTGCATTAAAGACAACGTGTTCATAGCCCATAAAGACAAAGACGATGACGCCTGTTGCAATAAAGAATGTTCTTGATAAACCATCTTTAAATAACATAGACACGTAGATACCAATATTAATAAAGAAATTACAGAAAATCCCTTTAACTAATATATTTAACCATGTAGATTCTACAGTCTTCATATGTACTGTTTTACTTAAACTAGCGACCATTTCTGGTGTCATAATATGTGTACCTTTCATTAAGAAAAATAATATAAATCCGCCTATAATATTCCCCACAAAACAGAATAGAAAGATGTATAACATTTTCTTGATAGAAAGTGCTTTATAGTACCAACCGACTGTTAAATACATGAAATTACTTGTTAGTAATTCAGAATTTGTTAAGACGATTAAGACTAACGCTAAACTAAAAGCAATAGCACCTAATAAGTTAACTAATCCTTCATTGGTACCGGCAAATTGTGTTTTTATCGCTAACATAAACACAGTTACAATAGCCAATAAAAATCCTGACATCATGGCTTTTAAAGCATAACGCCCTGGTGTTTTAAATGCCATGACTTCCTTAGTTTGTACCTGGCTTACCGCCGCTTCAACGATATCGCGGGTTGCATGGGTATCGTTAATCGTTTTTTTGTTGTCTAACATATGTAATTCCCCCTATCTCAATATAATACTTTTCATTATATAGTTTTAATTCACTCGTTCATAGGAGAATTGTCATTTTTGTTACATAAAAAGATGCCGAACAGAAATCTAGAGAGCGGAAATCAAACGTATCTTCATTTCAGACAACTACTGCCAAAAATAAAAGCCGAGCCATTATTATATTAATGACTCGGCCTCAAATCTCTATTCAATTTCTAGTGCTTATCCTCTTTTTAATTTAGATAAGTAGTGTAAGCCACTAGCGAATATACCATAACCTAATGCTGTTCTTAAGACGTATTTAACTACGCCATTATTTAAGCATTTAGAATTAAATATTAATGTAGGTATTAATGTACTAACGGAAAATAATGCTAGTACTTTCAAGTATCTTTTGTTCACATTATCAACCCCTCTTCCCCCTACATTATAACTTAATTTTTATTTTATAAATTTGACATACTTATGACTTTTTATTTTTTAATAGTGTATCAAGTTGGTCAAGTGTAGCATTCATACCAGCTTCTACACCCATATTAAGTGCACCTTCAGCAGCTTCTTTAGTTGGAAAAACAGACGTTGATGTAATCGTCGTTCTCTCATCGCCTTGCGCATCAAAGTCTAAATATACTTGCATACCCGGTAAGCGTGTATCTTTCTCTCCTTGTGGTGTTGCAAAGAAGTCGAGATACTCAATATGATTAGGCTGATCAATAGTTTTATATTCAGTCAGTGTGTAACTAGTATGTTCAGAAGTTTCAATTGCAAAGAACGCTTCTCCACCTTCTACTGCATTAAATTTGAACACTTTTGTTTTAGCACCTTGTGGGTGAAACCATTGTTCGAACAACTCTTTAGTAGTATAAGCTTTAAACACTTCATTAATTGGCGCATCAAAGGTTCTAGTAAAAATGATTTTATTATCTTTCACTTCTATTGTCATCATGTGTCTCCCTTATTTTCATCACTTTATATCTCATAATATAGCAATCTTTCTTAATTATCATAACAAAAGATTCAGACAAAAATCTAATTTCTACAAATAGGTGCCGTAAGACACTTATACTATCTAAAATGAAAAAGAGTCAGTACAAGGCGTCATTGCCTCGTACTGACTCATATTAAATGTTTATATTCAAAAATTGATATTATTCTTCAATAGGAAATTCTAAATCGAATTCAACATCTAAATCTTTACCTAATAAGAAACCACCTGTTTCAAGTTGTTGGTTGAATGTGATTTCATATTTTTCACGGTTAATACTACCTGTAATTACAAAACCGGCAGTGTTTTTACCGTTTAAAGGATTTAAACTGATACCTTTGTAATCTAGGTCGAATGTTTCTTCTTGTGTTTGGTCTTTAATAGTTAAATTACCAGTTACTGAATTCTCGTTTACTTTTGTAATTTCAAATTTAATTTTAGGATAATTTTCAACATCTAAGAAGTCTGCACTTTTAAGATGATTATCACGATCTTTCACTTTAGTATCGATTGAATTAGCTTGAATTACAAATGTACCTTGTAATGAACTTAAATCGTTAAAATCACCTGTGATGTCAGCGTCGAATTCATTAAAACGACCTTTAACGTTTGATACTACTAAATGTTGAATAGAAAAGTTTACTCCTGAATGTACTGGATCTAAATTAAAATTAGCCATGCTTACATACCTCCAATGATTTAAATTATGAAACTACAACTAAGAATCAGTTTTATAGTTTGTATAATTATTATACTTAGTATATTAAAGCAACTAGAAGTTAATTACAAGTAAAAAGACTCAAGTTGAAAATGGTTGATTATTTAATTTTCAAATTACTCTAATTACTTTAGCTAATTTTTCTATTCCCGTTTTTCTTAAAAGTAATGTTATTGAGATTGAGACATTAATGATTTGCGCTCTGGGAAACCGATAAACGGTGTCCCAACCTCGTCAGTTTTACGACCTATTTTCAAACGTTATTCAGATTCAGAATCTTTTATTTTTGTATTTGTATTAAGTGCTTTTTCTAAGACTTCGATATTTTTATCCATTAATTTTTGATAGCTTAGGCTATCATCTTTCATTTGGTCTTTACTTAGTGATTCCATATTATAGAATTTCAATGCTTCAGCATCAGTATCTTTTCTAAGTGTTTCAGTTACTTTGTTAGAGACGTTATCTTCATATAATATGTATTTAACGTTGTTCTCTTTAATTTCTTTAACTAATTGTGTTAATTCTTTTTGAGATGGGTCTTCCGCATTCATATTTTGAATACCTTTTTGAACAAAGCCATAACGATCAGCTAAATAACCTAATGATTCATGGGAAATAAATACTGCATTACCTTGTTTGTCTTTAGTAATATCTTTCATTTTAGAATCAATGTTATTTAAGTCTTTTACTAATTTTTTATAATTTTTTTCATAGTCTGCTTTATGGTCAGGGTCTTTTTTAACTAATTGATTTTTAATTTCTTTAGCGAATACTTCATCTTTTTTAGGGTCTAACCATACATGAGGGTCGTAAGCACCGTGATGATGATGTTCATGTTCTTCGTCATGTTCATGGTCTTCACCATGTTCGTGTTCTTCACCATGCTCGTGTTCTTCACCATGTTCATGGTGGTTAGCTAATAAATCTGATTTGTCTAAGCCTTTTTGAAGAGATAACTTGTTGTCATCTTTTTTTATAGTTGATGCTACTTTTTTAGCAACTGGGTCTAAGTCATCACCTGTATAGATGAATAAATCTGATTTATTGGCTTTTAACATGTCCTTTTGAGTAGGTTCATAATCATGCAAGTCTGTGCCCGCAGGATACATAGAAGATACATTAACATGTTTGCCCCCGATTTGTTCAGCAAATGATTGTAATGGATAAACAGTTGTTATGATGTTTATCTTACCGTCTTTTTTACTTTCACCTTGTTTATCACTATCTTGTTTTCCACAAGCCACAAGGCTAAGTACTAAGACAGCAACTAAAGCTACTATACCTATAATTCTTTTCATAATGCCCCTCCTAAATAGTAATGATTACGATTAAAAATTATAACCTTAACTTTTTAAAAATACAAGACTATATTTAGAAATTAATTTAAATGAGTACAATATTAAACGTGTAACAACAAATTCTGTTAGCTCTTTAACCAATAAAAATACTCCCTCTATAGTTCCACCTTATAAGTGAATACTACGAGGGAGTATATACGTATTAATTAAATTATAAATGCTTTTTCCAACCTTTAACGGTATATGGATCTTCAACCTTTTTCCCATTGATAAAAACAGTAGGTACAGATTTAATATGATTCTCTTTAGTTAGCTTTTTCTGTTGCTCTGCTTTTTTCCATGAGTCGCTATCTTTTGTTTTATACTCTTTTTTGATTTTAGCTTTTTGTTGTGCTGAAATATCTAATTTATCAATTTCTTTATCAAGAAAGGTTTCAGTTAACCATTTTTTATCTTCATCTTGCTGTTGTGCAAAAATATGATGTTGAAAAGTTAAATATTCTTTTGGCGCAATTTTTTGTACAGCGTTGCCTGCTCTAGACCCTACTATTGAATCCTTAGCTAAAAAGCCGGCATTGATAAATTCATATTCTACTTTATTTGTATCAATATAGTCTTCTTTAATCGTAGGCATGACTTTATCTTCAACTTTCTTACAATAAGGACATTTAAAATCGCCATATTCAACGATTAAAATCTTATCATTTTTAGTTTTAGTCGGCTTTTTCTCTTCTTTATTCTTTGAACAAGCGCCGATAATGATTAAAAGAACCGCCAATATGCTTATCATTAAAACTATTCTTTTCATAGGTGCTCCTTTAGGGATTATGTATTAATTCATATTTTCTTCTTTATAATCAGCATCATGCGTACCTATATACTTTTTAGTATCAAAGTTTTCTAGATAGTGTGCTTTTTTCCCATTAAATTGATACATATAGTAATGAACTTCTTCATTGTTACTTAATGGCTTGTATGCGAGTACTACATATTTTCCATCTTCATAAACATAGATGTTCGCTTCTTTTTTATCAAAATGCTTCACAACATCGCCTTTTTCATTTTTGGCCATTTGTTCTTGCTTTTGATCTTGTAATTTAACTGCTTTATCTAACTTATCTGTATATTTATCATTTCCGCAGCCTGCCACTAACATCATACAGACGCTTAGCGCTACAATTAATCTTTTCATACATTCACTCCTAATGCTCAATTCGGTATATCACTTTAATTATACTTCTATTGCAAGTACTATCATACAATGCTTTTACGATATGCGCTAGGTCATTAAACATCAAATTTTTAATAGTTAAATAACGTATTCTTTTACAAACAGTTTTTACCTACTACTAAAGTATTACTCAATATACTAACTAAATATGTGTAATAACCTGGCTAGTTTGATAAAATAAATAAAAATTCTTATAAATGACAGAGGAGTAGATTATCATGAAATTCGAGACTTTAACCCCGGAGGAATTTGAGAAATTTACAACTGAAAATTTCTCGCATTATACACAGTCCCGTATACATTATGAAAATAGAAATAAAATGAGAAACGATGTACACGTGGTCGGTGTTAAAGATGACAACGGGAACGTGATTGCCGGAACTTTAATGACCGAAGCGCGCGCATTGAAGTTCTTTAAATATTTTTACACTCATCGTGGACCAGTAATGGATTATAGTAATATTGAATTGGTTCACTTTTTCTTTAAGTCACTAACAGCTTACTTAAAGAAACAAAACTGTTTATATATCCTAGTAGACCCATATATATTAGAAAATTTACGTAATGCAGACGGAGAAATTCTCGAAAGTTACGATAACCGTGCAGTTATCAAAACGTTAGAAGATTTAGGTTATAAACATCAAGGTTGGTCAGTTGGTTATAGTACGATGAGTCAAATCCGTTGGTTATCTGTACTTGATCTTAAAGATAAAACAGAAGACCAATTAATGAAAGAAATGGATTATCAAACACGTCGTAACATTAAAAAGACATATGAGATGGGCGTAAAGGTAAGAACTTTACCAATCGAGGAAACAGATACATTCTTCGAATTATTCCAGATGGCAGAAGAAAAACATGGCTTCAAATTTAGAGATAAACCTTACTTCTATGATATGCAAAAAACATATGAAGACCATGCTATGTTAAAACTAGCCTACATCGACTTAAATGAATATTTATCAACGCTTCAACAAAAACAAGACGATTTAGCACAACAATTAGCTGAAGTCGATGAAGCGTTAAAAGAAAGCCCTAACTCTAAGAAAAATAAAAATAAACGCACTCAAGTTCAACAACAATTTGATAGTAATGAGCGTAAGTTGAACCAAACAAAAGACAAGATTGCTGCAGAAGGCGAAATCTTAAACTTAGCGGCTGCACTTTATCTTTATAATGACCATGAAGTTTATTATCTATCCAGTGGTTCCAATCCTAAATATAATGAATATATGGGCGCATATCGACTACAATGGGATATGATTAAATTTGCTAAAGAACATAACATTGACCGTTACAACTTTTATGGTATTACAGGCGACTTTAGTGAAGATGCTGAAGATTATGGTGTACAACAGTTTAAAAAAGGCTTTAACGCTAATGTCTACGAATATGTTGGCGACTTTATCATACCTATTAAACCATTCGCTTATCAAGTTAAACAATTACTAGAACGTAGATAACAGATAATCTAACCTACTTAATTATTACAAAATAAATATAAGACCAAGACATAAACATCTCGGATTAAAGAGAAAATGGTAACTTCTATCTTGTTTCAATAGAAGTTACCATTTTTTATTTTATATACTTTAGTGTCTCTTGGTCTTTATTAAATTATATGAAGTGTCATATTTTTAATTATTTTAATGTAACTTCACATATAACCAACGAAGTATTTTTGGCGGAGACTCCCGAGGGAATAGGATGAGTGTCGAGACCGTGGCTCGACTTGGCAGTAATTGTCTGAAATGAAGCCACGTTCGAGCCTCACTTTCTTCATTTCTAGTTAACCTTGCCGGGGCGGGACGACGAAATCTTCGAAATTGCATTAGATTTCTGTCGCCGCTCCCCCCTAGGAAAATGCGAGCCAAATAATACGAAGTATTGATAAAAGAGAAGCGTAGAGGTAATTCAATCATGAATCACCTCTACGCTTAAATCTAAGATTTATAACCTAAACACTTTAACTATTCTTTGTTTATATTATTCATTAATAACGTTAAGGAAACGACGTAATTCCTCAGTTTTTGGATGATTAAACATCTCTTCTGGTGAACCTTGTTCGCCAATTAATCCTTCATGAATAAAGACGACTTTGTTAGACACTTGTTGAGCGAAACGCATTTCATGCGTAACAATCACCATTGTCATCCCTTCATCAGCTAATTCTTTAATAACCTTTAATACATCTTTAACCAGTTCAGGGTCTAACGCAGATGTAGGTTCATCGAATAACATCACCTTAGGATTCATTGCTAATGCTCTAGCAATGGCTACACGTTGTTGTTGTCCACCAGATAAAGCATGAGGGCGTTGGTCTTTTACACTTGTTAATCCAACTTTTTCTAATAAGCTTAACGCTCTTTCTCTTGCTTCAGCTTTATTCATCTTCTTAACTGTGACTAACCCTTCCATCACATTTTCCAAAGCGGATTTATGCGGGAAAAGGTTATAACTTTGAAAGACCATACCAGATTGTTTACGTACATTAATCTGAGACTTTTTGTTGTCAGCTGTATAACTTTCACCATTTACAGTCACATTACCTTTAGTAGGAATTTCGAGTGCATTAATCATACGTAGCAATGTTGTTTTACCAGAGCCAGATCGACCGACAAGCGTCACGACTTCCCCTTTTTCAACATTTAAATCAATGCCTTTAATGACTTCTTTATCATTGAATGATTTATGGATACCACTTAATTCAATCATGAGTTATACCCTCTTTCAATATATGATTCATAGAAGCTTTGTAGGACTGAAATGATGAAACATATTACCCAATACATAACTGCTACAAGAATATAAATTGTGAAATATTCATATGTAGTAGATGCTACTTCTTGAGCTTTACGGAACATTTCTGCCACTAAGATAAATCCTAATAAAGATGTATCTTTGATTAAACCTAAGAATGTATTACCTAAAGCTGGAATCGAAACTCTAATTGCTTGAGGTAAAATAATTCGTTGGATAGTTTGACGATAGTTCATTCCAATTGAATAAGCCGCTTCAGTTTGACCTTTAGGAATTGAAATAATACCACCACGGATAATCTCTGAAGCGTAGGCGCCGACATTCAGAGATAAACCAATAATTGCTGAAAGCACTGATGAGAGCGTCCATTGTTCATCGGCATTACCAGTCATCAATCGACCTAATTCCGGAATACCATAGAAGATAATAAACAATTGAACAATCATTGGTGTCCCACGAATAATTGAGACATAAACACGTGCGATACCTTTTAAAATTTTACTTGTAGAAATGCGCATTAACGCTGTAAATAAAGCAATAATTAATCCTAAGATAAATGTAACGATAGTAATTGGAATTGAGTATTTAACTAACCCTTCCAACATTGGCCCGAATGCTTGGCTTGCCGCGTCAAGTGCATGTTGTTGTTCACTATTTAGGCTCAGAAACATTTTCACCAAACCATTTCTTACCGATTTTAGCTAATTCGCCATTTTCTTTAAGTTTTTTAATACCATCATTAAAATCAGAAACTACTTTTTTGTCTACATCTTTATTGAATGTAAATGCTGATTTATTTTGTTCCGCATTACCTTCAATTGATTTAATTTTAGCGTTAGGTTTTTGTTTTTTATAATCTAAATAAGATAAGCTATCGTTGAATGTGCCATCAACACGGTTAGATAATAATAAGTCCATAGATTGGTTGAAACCATCTACTTTAGTAATATCTGCGCCTTTATCTTTCGCTAATTGACCATAGTTAGACGTAAATGTTTGTGCCATTTTTTTGCCTTTTACGTCATCAAATGATTTAATGTCTTTTTCATTTTCACGTACTACTAATACTGCACTTGAATAAGTATAAGGATCAGAGAATTTATATTTTCTTTCTCTATCTTTATTAATACCTACTTGGTTAGCGATTACGTCGAAACGTTTTGCGTCTAAACCTGCGAACATTGAATCCCATGATGTTTCATTGAATTTAAGTTTGTAGCCTTCTTCTTTAGCTACTGCTTTAATAACATCAATGTCGTAACCAGTTAATTTGTCTTGTTTGTCATGATAAGTGAATGGTGCATATGTACCTTCAGTACCTACTTTTAATGTTTTGTTGTCGCTACTGCTTGATTTAGAATCACTATTTTTATCAGATGAGCCCCCGTTACCACAAGCAGCTAATACAAAGATAAGTGCTAAAGCAACAAATAAAAGTCTTTTCATCTATCTTTACCTCCATATTCCTATTAGATTAGTCAGAATAAATTAATTCTAATCTCATAGGTAGGAATAGTCAATATTATTTTACATCTTTCTAAGTGTTCAGAATGTTTGGATATTACATAAATAAACGTCCACATCATGCATTTCATTTACTATAATGAACTACATTAGTGGACGTTTCTAATCATCTACTGTGAACTTTTCTGAGATTCAGCTTTAATTTTCTTTTTACTTTTTATGAAAAATGTCAGCAATAAACTGATTACTGTAATGGCTACGGCAAACAAGAAACCTGAATGATAGCCATGTAACATAGCATCAATTTGAATTTGACCAGCCATTTCTTTCTTATTCATACCTTGATAGTCACTCATCGTAGGTTGAAAATTCTTACTGGCAACACTCAAGATAGTAATTAATCCAGCCGTACCAATTGAACCTGAGATTTGTTGAATGGTATTCGTCATTGATGAACCATGCGCATTTAATTCTGGTGTTAGTTGATTCATCGTATGGGTCATAATAGGCATTAAACCAAGTGCGATACCAATCATACGAATCGCATATACGACTGCTAGCACTACTACAGAAGTATGTTCATCCATAATCACAAAGTAAGAAGTTGTAACAATCACGATTAACATACCAAGAATGGCAAGTACTTTAGCACCAAATTTTTCATATAACCAGCCTGAGATAAAGGACATAATCGCCATAACAATAGCCCCTGGTAATAAGATTAATCCTGAATCAACCGGCGTACGTTCTAATAAGTTTTGAACGAACATCGGTAACACCGTTTCAGAACCAATCATTGAAATCATTGTCGCGGCCATAATCGCTAAACCTACTGCGAACTCTTTATTTTTAAAGACTTTAAAACTTAGTAATGGTATTTCAAGACGTTCTTGTCTCCAAATAAATAGGACTACTAAGATAATGCCACCGATAATAGTTGTAAGTACGACCGGATCATCCCAACCGTCACTAGAAATTGAACTTACGCCGTATAGTAGACCACCGAAACCTAGTATAGATAACATAATTGATATCATATCAATCGGTGTTTTCACTTTAGTTCCTACGTTTTTAATAATTTTAAGAGCGATAATAAATGTAATCGCTGAAATTGGGGCTACGACGTGGAACAACGATCTCCAGTTTAAATATTCTACTAAATAGCCAGATAATGTTGGGCCAATTGCTGGCGCTAATCCAATCACTAATCCAAACATTCCCATATATTTACCACGTTCATGTGGCTTAAATATATCAAGAATTGTCGTCATCATTAATGGCATCATAATTCCTGATCCTAAGGCTTGTATAATACGTGCAATTAATAGCGTAGTGAAATTCGGACTAAATCCTCCTAATAATGTACCTAACAAGAAGATAATGATACCTGTTAGAAAGACTTGTCTTGTTGTGTAACGTTGAATAATAAAGGCTGATAGCGGAACTACTACCCCATTGGTTAATAAGAATGCCGTCGTTAACCATTGAACTTGTGAATATTCGATGTTAAAGTCTTTCATTATTCTAGGTAAGGCCGTCGTTAATAATGTTTCATTTAATAAGCCGAAGAACCCTCCGAGTAACATCGTAAAAATCATGGCTAACTTTCTTCTATGAGACATGCGTGAACCTCCAATCTAATTTGTATCGAAATATATTTGACCATTATACAGATTTCAAATCATATTGCATTAAATATGTTTATATTATAAATCGTAATAATTCCTATTTACATTTTTACTATTTCCCTTTATACTTTTTGAAAAGGAGGAATCAAATATGAAACAAGATGTACAAACAGCACGTCGCAATTTGAACAGTCCCAATATTAAAACACGTAAGCGCGCGCTAAAAATTATTAAACAACATAAACGTAATCGTAAATCAGCATAGTATACCCTTTTCTTCCATAAATAACTCCTATTACAGAATAAGAGCGAGAGGACTTAATCTATTGTACATACAAAAGTTTCGTTCCCTCGCTCTATCCATTTAAACGTCTTCTTATTTAATTAATAATTAATTATAAATAGTAATGATCAGTTACATTTAAGTGCTCATCTAGTTCATAAATGAGTGGCGCACCTGTTTTAATTTCATAACCGACAATATCTTCATCTGAGACATTATCTAAATACTTAATTAATGCACGAATTGAATTACCGTGAGCAGCCACTAACACTGTTTCTCCGTCTAATAAGTGTTGTGAAATTTTATCTGTCCAAATAGGAACCACACGTTCTAAAGTTGTTTTTAGACTTTCTGAATATGGCATCATGCGATGATCTAAGTAACGATAACGGCGATCTTTTAAGTAAGATTCACGTTGTTCTTCAGTTTGTGCTGGAGGTTTCACATCATAAGAACGACGCCATTGATGTACTTGTTCTTCGCCAAACTCTTTACGTGCTTCATCTTTATTAAGACCTTGCAATTTACCATAGTGACGTTCGTTTAGACGCCAACTTTTATGCACTGGAATCCATTCTTGATCTGATTCTGCTAAAAGATATTGTGTCGTTTCTAATGCTCTTGTTAATAATGAAGTAAAAGCAACGTCAATTTCAATTCCACTTTCTTTTAACTTACGACCAGACGTAATAGCTTCATTTCTACCTTGTTCAGATAATTGGACATCTTCCCAACCAGTAAATAGGTTTTTAGCGTTCCATTCGCTTTGTCCATGACGACATAAAATTAATTTTGGCATATAAGACACCTTCCTGTACGTTAGTTTAGGGAGTGTTGCTTAACTTTTTAATGCATTACCCACTAAACTTATCTTTTTTAAATATCGTTGTGCTAAGAAACTGAATACTTTTTCTATTTATTAATTTTATTATAAAACTATTTCAGTTATTTTCATAATAATGCCGTTTATTCATCTTCTTGGAATATATGTCTTACTTTTGTCATGTTTGTTATGTGTGCTTTATTTCTGAAATCTACTTTTGATTTGGTGGTAACCTATGACATCTTTTGTGGTGTTATAGTGGATTTACCGTAATCGATCGCAAAGTTTGTGGGAGTACTAATTTTCCAGAAAAATTAATCAAACCAATAACTAAAGGAGAATTTTATTTATGAAGAAATCAATATTTGCTTTAATGACAATGGTATCTTTAGGTGCCGCAGGTTTAGAATCAGGACAAGCTCATGCGAGTGAAGCAACACCTAATCAATATAATCAACAATCAAATGTAACGACGACTAATACTGCTTCAAGTGATAGTACATCTTCTGTCTATCAACGTTTTATCGCAGCTGGTGGGACTCAAGAACTTTGGGAAAAGGTAGTCTTACCTGAATCAAGTGGTAATCCAAATGCCTCAAATGGTCAATATCACGGTTTAGGCCAAACGAACCAATCATGGGGCTATGGTTCAGTAGAAACACAAACTAAAGGTATGGTCCAATACGCTAAAGAACGCTATGGTTCAATCGAAGCAACGATTAGCTTTAGAGAATCTAATGGCTGGTGGTAAGCGAATAGACACATTGACTAGACATGAACAAAGTACAATTTCAGTCAATACTACACAAAAGAGGCTAGAACATTTCGTATCGCAAAATGTTCTAGCCTCTTTGTTTATTCTAGTCTGTAATCTATTATTCCAATAAATTCATTCTACTATTTAGTCTCTGAATTAACTAATGTGTCCGGTTCTGGATGTACATACACTGATGAAATACCTTTACTATGTAAATGTTCTTCTACTTTATCGCAAATTTCATGAGCTTGTTGTAATGATAAACTAGCATCCACTACTATTGTGACATCTAAAAATATACTACTTCCATGATAACGGCCTTTAAGATTATTAACATCTTTAACTTCTTCGACCTCTAACACTTCATCACGATATTCTTCTAAATCTTTTTCATTAAACCCGTCACTAAGTGTAAATATAGATGTTCTGAAAATACCAAATCCTGTATAGATAATTAATAACCCTAATACAGTAGCTAAAATAACATCGACAATAGGTAAACCAAATTGCGTGAAGACCAAGCCAACTGCAGTACCAATACTTACTAAGCCATCTGATAAATTGTCCTTAGCTGCAGAATCTAATGAACTACTATTTGTTTTTTTAGCTAGACGATGATTGACGGCATATACACCAATCATCACGATACCACTAATTAAACTCACTACAATCGTAATAATATTAGGCGTATGATGTTCATTTGTCAGTATGTGGGGAGCATTTTCAATAACAACTTGTATACCCACAAACATAATAATAAATGACACTAATAACGTTGAAATATTCTCAGATTTCAAGTGACCATATGGATGGTTCTTATCGGCCGGTTTAATCGATATTTTAAGACCAACGATTACTGCAATAGAGACAATAATATCTGTCATATTATTTAACGCATCTGCTCTAACCGCAGCTGAATCATAAATAAAACCAGTAATATATTTAGATACAGAGAGAATAATATATACTACTAAACTTAAGTAAGCCCCTCTTTGAGCCAATTTAAGATTTTCACTTTGAGACATTCGGTTAACCACCTTAAACGCTTTAATATCAATAGTATGAACCATAAAAAATCTAATGACAACGTTTTTTAAATTCTATATTTTTTATATAAATAAGCTAATTAATTTTTTAGCAAAACCTAAATTTCTGAAAATTTGGCATAAAAAAAGAGCGGTCAGAAATCTTATAAATTACATTAGATTTCTGTTCCGCTCCCTAATCTCTTAAGATCCATTTTGATAATACGAATGTAATAGGAATAGTAACGATTAATCCTACAAATGGAGCAATTTCAGTTGGAAAATCAAACCATCTTACGAAGATATATAATAGAAATGTTTGCATTCCCATATTCACTACTTGGGTAATTGGAAAGCTTAAAAATTTCTTCAATGTCGGTTTTACTTTATAAACAAAATAACAATTTAAATAGTAAGAAATAATAAAGCTTACTAAAAAACCAATAATATGACTGAACATATAATTCACATTTAATAACTTCAATAAGATTAAATACACGATGTAGTAGTCTAGTGTATTAATCCCGCCCACTATGACGAATTTAATAATTTCATAGTGTGTTTGTGTTAACTTCATAATTAGGCTCCTTTGTAGTCTTTTTAAGGTCTTTTAATTAGTTTAATTTCTTCATATAAATAGAAAGTATTTGTATACTGAATGTGTTAACATTTCAAAATATATTATAATCACTATACGCTAAATTGCCTAGCTTAGATATGGAATTGTTTATGAATCAAATTCACAATTATTATTTAAGCAACCTCTTAAACTTCTATGCGTTATAATAATAATTAAGAATATCATGTCATTTTTTAAATTGCTTGAAAGCAAATAATAATGTCACACATTTTAATATCTTTAAAAAATTAAGGAGTGGCTATACATATGAATCTCAATCATATCGTTATCTCAACAGATTCATTTAAAGAGAGTATGTCAGCTAAACAAGCAGGATTAGCTATTCAACAAGGTTTCACTAATGTGTTCAAAGACACTGTCAGCTTTGACATTATACCTATGGCCGATGGTGGCGAAGGAACCACAGATGCCTTAAAGGAAGCACTTCATGCTCAATCACATACCGTAAAAGTTCATGATCCTTTATACCGTGAAATTAAAGCTAGTTATGCACGTTCACAAGATGATACGGTAGCTATTATTGAAATGGCAGCAGCTGCTGGTTTAGATTTAATTTCTAAAGAAGAACGCAACCCTTTAATAACCACAACTTACGGTGTAGGCGAGCTTATTTTAGATGCTCTCGATCATGGGGTATCAAAGATTATCCTTGGCATTGGCGGCAGTGCTACCAACGACGGCGGTAGTGGTATGTTAAGCGCGTTAGGCGTTAAATTTCTTGATGCTAATCATGTCCCGTTAAAACCAGGTGGAGAACCACTTGCCAGCCTAGCACACATTGATATTTCATCATTAGACAAACGCCTTAAAGACGTACACTTTGAAGTTGCTTGTGATGTGACTAATCCACTATTAGGTACGAATGGCGCAACAGCTGTTTATGGCCCTCAAAAAGGTGCAACTCAAAAGATGATACCAAAGTTGGATTCCGCTCTGACAAACTATCATGCTATGATAGAACAAGAACTTCATACACATGTAAAAGACATCCCTGGCGCTGGAGCTGCTGGAGGATTAGGTGCAGGTATTCTTGCTTTCTTTAATGCCTCACTATCTAAAGGGATTGATATCGTGCTACAGGAGACCCACTTTTCAGAAAGAGTGAAAGATGCCGATTTAGTTATTACCGGTGAAGGCAAGATGGATGCGCAAACAATCTATGGCAAGACGCCAATCGGAGTAGCTAAAGCTGCGAAAGCCTATCATATTCCAGTCATTGCCCTGTGTGGTAGCTTAGGTGAAGATTATCAAGCCGTTTATCAACATGGCATCGATAGTGTGTTTAGCATTATTGAACAACCTGAGGATATCGCTACGCTCTTGGATAATGGTGAGCGCAATTTAACACGCACTGCTGAAAATGTCGCAAGAGTACTTAAACAGTTAACTTAAACTATTAAATAGAAGAGGTGACTATCATGAAACGAACAGATAAGTATAAAGATTCATATAAATATGATGAACAATACCGCAAGCGGAATCGTCAAAGTAACGAGGAACGTTATCGTCAAGAACGCCGACACGATGAAGAAGCGTATCGCCGCAACGATGCCCGTTATCGTGATGAAGATCCAAGATATCGTGATGACGACTATGAGCGTGAAAGAGACCATCGCCGTGATGAATATGACCGTGATGGCAATCGCTATTACAATGAACGTGACTTTCGACGTGAACAACAATTGGAAGAAGAAAATGAGAAAAACAGAAAATCTAAAAAGTGGTTAATCGCTATTATTGCCATCTTAGTTATTATTCTAGCAGTGTTTGCGACGCGCGCTTTACTCAATCATAATAGTGATAGTAATGAACAAGCAACAGAGTCATCAAATGATAATAATGTATCGAAAAACTATCAAAAAGAAGTTGAAAATCAAAGCGACGATATTAAACAACAAGTTGAAAACGCTAAGAATGATATTAAAGACAAAGTCGATACAGACGGTCGCATTAAACAACTTCAAGATGAGATTAATAATTTAAAAAATAATGAGCAAAATGGCGAAGATTCAAAATTAACTAAGTTCTATCAAGAACAAGTGGATAAATTGAAAGAAGCCAATAATGCACAACAAAATAACGAAAATGAAAGTAAAGTAAATGATTTATTAAATGATGTAAATACAAAATTTGATGATATTAAAGAAAAACTCAATAATATCCTAAACAACTCAAACGATTCTTCATCTCAATAATCTTCATACTTTACAATGCCATACGCCTTCTAGTTGGATATAACATCTGGCTAAGGGCGTATTTTAATTTCCACTAAAGATAGGTTCCAACTTATTTTTTAAAATGTAAATTGCAAATACTATAAAAACCTATATAATATAGCCATAAAAACTTATATAATATAATTGTATACACTTTAAGGAGAACAATTATGCAAAATACACAAAACACCAAATTGCCCTTACTTTTATTAATCGTTTTAGGTGTCATGACAGCATTCGGACCGATGATTATTGATATGTATTTGCCGGCATTGCCAGAAGTACAACATCAATTTAAATCATCAACTTCAGAAATACAACTCACCCTCTCATTTGCGATGATCGGTTTAGCGCTAGGCCAATTTTTATTTGGTCCATTGTCAGATGCGTTTGGCCGTAAAAAGATGGCTTTAATTATATTAAGCGTCTTTTTCTTAGCTTCTGTATGTGCAATCTTTGTCACAAGCTTAAGTTTATTTCTAGTTATTCGTTTTATTCAAGGTTTAACTGCAGGCGGTATTATTGTGATGGCTAAAGCCTTTGCCGGAGACAGATATGAAGGCGACGTATTGGCAAAATTTCTTGCCTCGCTTATGGTCGTGAACGGCATTGTAACTATTATTATGCCATTACTCGGTGGTGCCTCACTGACATTAGGTTCATGGAGAATTATCTTCATTATCTTAACTATCATTAGTATTTTAGTTATTTGTGGCGTAGCTTTCAATATGCCGAAAACAACTAAAGCCGAACATACAACGTTAAACTTTAAAGCTATATTTAAAGACTTCGGTAGTTTATTGAAAAAGCCACGTTTTATTATACCGATGTTATTACAAGGTTTGACTTACGTCATGTTATTCAGCTTTTCATCTGCGTCACCTTTCATTACGCAAAAGGTTTACAGTATGACGCCACAACAATATAGTGTGATGATTGCCGTCAACGGTATTGGATTAATTGTCGTTAGTCAAATCGTTGCATTACTTGTAGAATACATTAATCGCTTCAAATTACTTATTTATTTAACATTAATTCAAGTACTCGGCGTTATTTTAATCGTCATCACCTTAGCTACACATGGACCACTATGGATCTTGCTTATCGCTTTCTTCTTAAACGTTTGTCCAGTAACGTCAATTGGCCCACTCGGTTTCTCAATGGCTATGGAAGAACGTACAGGTGGAAGCGGAAATGCTTCAAGTTTATTAGGATTATTCCAATTCATGCTTGGAGGTATTATTTCACCATTAGTCGGTCTCAAAGGTCAATACGATGCAACGCCATATATGATTGTCATTATATTAACAGCGATTATCTTAATTACACTTCAAGTAATTTACTTTAGTAATCACCGTAACCCAGCTTAAATTACATTTCAGACATACCTTTTAAGAGAACCAACATGGGATAGTTTAATATTCCGTGTTGGTTCTTTTTTATAATTTTTATATAAAGTTTTAACAAATATATGACATTTTCAACATTCGTAATTGAAAATCATTATTATTTAGTATACTTGAATTGAAATAAGGGAGGAATAATTATGATTACAAAACAATCCATCGTTGCAGATATTGTAACTGACCACCCACTCAGTTCAGATATCTTCAGACAATATGGCATAGACTTCTGTTGTGGAGGCAACATTTCCATTGAAGAGGCCGTTAAGAATAAAAAAGTAGATGCTGAGACACTAATCGATAAAATTAACGCTTTACCTCAACAACAAGCTGGTAATATTAACGTTAAATATCTCGACGTACCATCATTAATTCAATATATCCAATCACGTTATCATCAAACGATGCGTGAAGAATTTTCAAATCTTTCTCCATACGTAACTAAAGTCGCTAAAGTCCATGGTGGCAACCATCCATTTTTACTTCAACTACAAGATTTATACCGACAATATAGAGACGGCATGTTAGAACATATGGCTCAAGAAGATGACCAAGATTTCCCTCAATTAATTAAAATCTCTAAAGGTGAACATGTAGATAATGCTGATAGTATTATTCAAAGTTTAGTAGATGATCATACGCATACTGGAGAATTACTTGAAGAAATGCGACGTTTGACGAACGACTATCAACCACCTGCTGAAGCTTGCCAAACTTGGAGACTAGTTTATCAAAGACTTGAGAATTTAGAACGTGAAACACATGAACACGTTCATCTCGAAAACCATGTATTATTTAACAAATTTTAACAGACATAGAGGTGTTCAATATGGCGAAAAAAATAGCTGGCCATACTTTTCTAGCTCAATTAGGTAAAAAACGCTTACGACCTGGAGGCATAGTCGCTACAAATTGGCTCATCGATAAAGGGCATTTTTCAAAAGAAAAACGTGTATTAGAAGTTGGCTGTAATATGTGTACGACTTCTATTGAACTAGTTCAAAAATTCCAATGTCATATAGAAGGCGTCGACCTTAATAAAGCTGCTTTGGAAAAGGGACAACAAAATATTTCTAAACATCAATTAGAGGATTACATCCATTTAACACAAGCAAATGCTGCATCCTTACCTTTCAAAGACAATAGCTTTGATATTATCTTAAATGAGGCCATGCTGACAATGTTACCATTATCAGTTAAGGAAAAGGTGCTTCAAGAATATTCACGTGTACTCAAACCAAATGGCGTGTTGTTAACGCATGATATTGCTATTGTGAATCGAGAACAGGAACAACTTGTCGTTAGCGAGTTAAGTGAGGCCATAAACGTTAAGGTGACCCCACTCAAACCTGAACATTGGTATCAACTTTATCAAGACGCAGGCTTTTCTAACATTCAATCTCACATGGGACCATTATCATTAATGACACCACGTGGTATGATTCGCGATGAAGGACTGTTAGGCACATTAAATATTATTAAAAATGCCCTTAAACCATCTAATCGTCCAATGTTTGTAAATATGTTCAAGACAATGCGCACACATAAAGATGACATGAACTATATCGTCCATGCCGTAAGAAAACAATAAATCGTTATAAAAATGAGGCTGAGCTATTAAGATAGAAATAGCTTAGCCCCTTTTCTTTGGCTCTAATAACTTTTTAAAATATTTCCTGGTAAATAATGTTCAAAATAATATACGAGATTGCGTTCAAGGTATATAATAAATTTACTTTAACTAGACCGTACACAACGCTTTATATGGGTACGAAGGAGAACGCGTAATGAAGAAAACAATCTTACCTATTAAACCGATAAGTCAATTATTTCCAATCCCGATGATAATGGGGTGCGAAGGTGTCTCAGCAGCAATGTTATTACAATATAATCAACACAATATTCGTGCCACTGATATTATGAAATACTGGCCGACACATCCTAATAATCCCTACAAAGGATATGTAGGACATCATCTACTTATTAAATTAGGATATCATCAAACGATATTTCCAGATGCCTACGTGCCCTATTTAAAAACGATTGATGAGCGTTTCGTCGATGGCACAGGTACTGACTTAAAAGATTTAGAAACAGTCATTGATGCAGGTCAGCCTGTTATCATGTATCACACAAGTTTAGGACGCAAGCCATTTCATAGAAAGTTTAAATTCGATAACGGTGCGATGCGACTTGTTTCTAATATTCATGTCACATTATTAATCGGCTATGATGATGACTATTATTATTATATTGACCCATTATGGAGCCACTTTTTCAAAAAAATTATCCTACCCGCCATCGTGCCAAATCATTTTCAATTGATTAAAATCAAAAAAGAAAAGTTAGAACGTAGTTTTAATGCTCCTGGCAAAAAATGTATCTACTTACAACCTTAATTTGAGAAAACCAGAAATCTAATATATTTTAAAAGATTTCTGGCCTTCTCGTTACTATTAAATATCTATTTCCATTAAAGCATGATTCATTTCTTGCTCGATATTAGACGTTCGCCACTGACGTTGATAACCAAGACACGGGCATAAATATGTCGTGTTCTGTTCAACAAGTGACTTACGAAAATGAACGTGCCCCATAATACTGTATTTGATTGGAAACCTTGCATATAAATCATCAAATTCTCTAGTGCCTATAAACGCATTGAAAAAATCAAAGATACGATGTGGTGTTGGCACTACAAATTGAGGATGCGTAACAATATGCGTCATTAAGATTACTTGTCTGTTACCCACTTGTTCTAAATCATGTCTCGTCTGTTGCGCAGCTACTTTAGACCATGTTCTATCATCCATTTGCCAATCTATTTTCACCTTATCTTGCCATGTCGCACCATAAAATTTACCACGCGCTATACGTTCCATATCAAACTTGTCATCGGCATAACTATAATCATACCAAGCTGTATGACCTACAATTGCCCACTCGTCATTAATTATATAGGGCTTGCCAATTAAACACTCCGGCTTACTCACGTAAAAATCATATATTTCCGTTGATGTAGGCATATTCTCGTCCGTCCAATAATCATGATTTCCAGGCACAAAGAATATAGGAATAGCGCAGCGTTCTTTTAAATCTACAATAAATTGATAACTTCGTTGAAAATGATTAGACATATCGCCAGCGATTAACAATAAATCTATGCGTCTTTGTTTTACAACATGTGTCAAAGCCTCAAGATATGTCTCCGCTTCAAGTTTAGGATGACGATCAATATGTAAATCTGCTATGGTTCCAATTTTCATGACACTATCCCTCTCCACTATTTAAGCTTTAGAATTTAATAATTATGTCATAGTTATCATATATTATAAATTATTCTGTTTCTTAAATTTTCAGAAATTTTTTTGTATTTCCACAAATTAAGAGTATAATAAAAATAACTTTTAGCAAAGTTACATTTTTTGTAAACAATTAAAATTGCAAATCTAAAAAAACTGAATACTTCAACACCTAGACATTTTTAACTTAGCTGATTTATAAATAATCCATTTCTTTGTTGAAAGTGAGTATTAGATTACTATTAAAAGAAAGCGTTTACAATACTAAAGCGTCAAATTATAAGCGTGCTTTCTAAGGAGGAAGTATATGGCTAGACAGTTAGAGAGAGAGTTAAACAACAGACACATCCAATTAATCTCAATTGGGGGCGCGATTGGAACAGGTTTATTCTTAGGTTCAGGTCAAACCATTGCTTTAACAGGACCTTCACTTCTACTTACATACATGATTATTGGTATGGTGCTTTTTGCTTTTATGAGAGCACTAGGGGAATTATTACTTAGTAATACACGATTCAATTCATTTGTGGATATTGCCAATGAATATATAGGACCTTTTGGAGGATTCGTGATTGGCTGGACTTACTGGCTTTCTTGGATTTTTTCAAGTATGTCGGATTTAACCGCAATGGGACAATATTTTAGTTTTTGGTTCCCACAAGTTCCACACTGGATTACCGTGCTTTTTATCGTACTCATGCTTATTTCATTTAATATGTTAGGTGCTAAATTATTTGGGGAGTTAGAATTTTGGTTCTCAATCATTAAAATCATCACGATTATCGCAATGATTATCGTCGGTCTTGTTATGATATTCTTCTCATTTAAAACATCATATGGACATGCCTCATTTGGTAACCTAGTTAACCATGGTGGTATCTTCCCAAATGGTCCATTTGGTTTCTTGATGGCTTTCCAAATTGCAGTTTATTCATTTATAGGAATTGAATTAATTGGGGTTACTGCTGGAGAAACAAAAGATCCAAGAACAGTTATCCCTAAAGCAATCAACAATGTACCGATACGTATTCTATTATTCTACGTGGGTGGTTTACTTGTTATTATGTCAGTTATCCCATGGAATAAAATTGACTCAAACAGCAGTCCATTTGTAACAATGTTCAGTTTAATTGGCTTACCTTTCGCAGCTGGATTAGTTAACTTTGTGGTACTTACAGCTGCCGCTTCAGCAACGAATAGTGGTATTTATTCAAACAGCCGTATTTTATTTGGTCTTTCAAAACAAGGGCTAGGCCCGAAAGTATTAAGTAAAACCAATAATAATAGCGTGCCATACCTATCATTATTTGTGTCATCTGGAACATTATTAGGCGCAGCCTTATTAAACTTTATTTTCCCAGATGCAATTCAATTATTTATATACGTTACAACATTATCTACCGTCCTATTCTTAGTCGTATGGGCAATGATAATTATTTCTTATATTATATATGTGCGTAAAAACCCTGAAGAACATCGTAAAAATAAATTCAAATTATTTGGCGGACAAGCCATGGCCTATGTCGTACTTGCCTTCTTCGCCTTTGTATTTATTCTCTTATTCTTCAGTGCAGATACACGAATGGCGATTTTCATTTCACCGATTTGGTTCATTTTCCTAATTCTTTTTTATAGAAAATATAAAACCAATGCCCAAGCTCTGGCTGAAAAGACACGTAGCCAAGGTCGTCATTCAATTAACTATTAATTTTCAAGAGGTCTCACAGCATTAACTGTTTTCAATATGAACAAACTATAATGCTTTACTCCTCTATTTATTAAAAGACTCTTAAATGATGTGATTCCTAGTCATTTAAGAGTTTTTTAGTATCTCATCCGTTCACAACAATTCTTCCAAGATAACTTAATTCGCCATTCCATATAAGCCTAAATAATAATAGTTTTATAAAATAGTACTCGTGTTTTGATAGCGCATTTCATATAATGGTAAAATAATAATGATTTTATTTTACAAAGGAGTTATTTATGGAACTATTAGAAGCATTTTTATTATTTATATTCGCAGTAATCATTAGTTCTATTATTTATAACAGGTTTCCCGTAATTCCTACTGCCTTTATTCAAATTGCATTAGGTGTTTGTCTATTTATTTTGCCTATCCCTATTCATTTTGAATTTGAGTCAGAAGTATTTATGATGGCAGTCATCGCCCCACTATTATTCGTTGAAGGAACGCACGTGTCTCGTACCAAACTTCTTGAATATCGTAAACCCGTTATTTTGATGGCAATGGGACTTGTCTTCACTACCGTCATCGGTGTTGGTTTCTTTATCCATTGGATTTGGCCTAACTTACCTATGCCAGCCGCGTTCGCTATCGCTGCGATACTCTGTCCAACAGATGCTGTAGCCGTGTCTGCGATTACTAAAGGTAAACTCTTACCTAAAGGATCGATGTCAATTTTAGAAGGTGAATCATTATTAAATGATGCAGCGGGTATCATTTCTTTTAAAATTGCTGTGACAGCACTTGTGACTGGTAGCTTTTCTGCATTTGACGCTATTGGACAATTTATCATTTCAACTATTTTAGGCATTTTAGTTGGAGCGATAATTGGTGCACTTGTGGTTAGTCTAAGAGTCTACCTTACTGCCAATAAAGGATTAAAAGATGGTAACACACTTACATTTATTCAATTATTAACACCCTTTGCGATTTACTTCGTCGCAGAAGAAGTTCACGCGTCAGGTATCATCGCTGTAGTTGTTGCAGGTTTAATTCACGGTTTAGAACGCGATCGACTAATACGTGCCCAAACTGAAATCCAAATGAACTACAATCAAATTTGGAACACGTTAAGCTATGCCTTAAACGGTTTCGTCTTCGTAGTGCTTGGTTACATCGTTCCAGAAGTATTTATGGAAATTGTAAGAGATGAACCTCAAAACATCCTATTTCTAGTTACTACCGCACTATTAATCGCCTTAGCAATTTATATCTTTAGATTTATCTGGGTATATCTATGGTTTAAAGATTTTTATTATCCGAAAAATATGCAATCTTACCTAGACGATGAAGAAGATACCGGCCCACCTAATCGTAAACATTATGCGTTTATCATGACGATGTGTGGTATTCACGGTACAATCTCGCTATCAATGGCACTAACCTTGCCATTTATGATGAATAATAACCAAGAATTTATTTATCGTAATGATTTATTATTTATTGCTTCGCTAATGGTATTAATTAGTTTAATCCTAGCTCAAATTGTATTACCTTTCATCACCCCTTCTGAACAAACGTCAGAATTTAAAGGGATGTCTTATCAAGCGGCTAAAATATTTATGGTTCAAAATGTCCTTGATGCATTTAAAAATAAAATGAAGGAAAATACTAATGTAGATTATCGTCCAATTCTTAACCAATACTTTAACGAATTATCATTCCTAATTAATATGGAACCTGATAATAAAAACACGAAAGAATTGCGACGTTTACAAGAACTTGCTGAAGATGAAGAAACCGAAACACTTGAACGCTTAATTCAAAAAGGACGTATCACTAAAAAAGACTTAACTGATTATCGTAACGTGATGGAATTCAGTCAGTCCTATCGTGAAATGTCACTATTGAAAAAGATAAGTCGTTTCTTCAGACTCCTCTTCTTACGTTTTAAAGCACGTAAAGATTCAAGAAAAGAAGCGCATCGCGTCCATAAAGAGGAACGTGCTTTAATTAAAGAAGAACATAATGCAACATCTCAACAGCATATTGATAGTGCAAAAGAAAGACGTGAAGAATATAAACAAGAGCGTGAAAAATTAAAAGAAACACGTAAAACGCAAAGAGAAGAATTTAAAAATAGCTTTAATAAAGTACAACAAATTATGCGTGTGGTTAATCACAATATTATTATGAAAATGCGTGATGAACAAAATAGTTCGAATGTGCTAGAAGTTAGTTTAATTATTAACCAATATCACAATCTCTCTCGTACGATTCGTCAAAATCAAACGAGAAAGCAACAAAGAGAACAGAATAAAGAAGTGTACGAGTTAACGACGCAACAAGAACAAGATGTAAAACTCGAAGCACTCTACATTCAACGTGAATTGTTAGATGAACTGATTTCTAGAAATAAATTAACCAACGAAGTAGCAACACAACTTCGTGAGAATATTAACTATAACGAAATCGTATTGGCCCATGAAGCAAACCATTAAAACATAACAGTCTGGTGCCTAAATCCCAAAATAATAGCGTAGAGATGATTCAATTCACCTCTACGCTTCTTTTTTATAAATACTTCGTATTGTTTGGCTCGCATTTTCCTAGGGGGAGCGGAACAGAAATCTAATGTAATTTCTAAGATTTCGTAGTTCCGCCCCGGCAAGGTTGACTAGAAATGAAGAAAGTGAGGTTCGAACGTCTCTTCATTTCAGACAACTACTGCCCAAAAATGACGAGGCTAAGCCATTTCTATTTTAATAGCTCAACCTCGTTATTCTTATTTCTGAAGTTTGAATGGTACTGTGGCTAGGATAACGTTTTTTTGATAAAACAAGTGCATTTTTAAGCGTATGCTTGTTTGGTTGTGTAAGAAATTGTGCCAAGATTTTTTAGTAATAAACTGTGGTACTACCACTGTAATCACATAGTTTTTATCGTTGGCTTTTTTATTAATTTTATCAATAAAGCGTGAAATCGGACGTATTACACTACGATATTCTGAATGTAGTATAACTAGACGTACGTCTGGGAAATGACGTTCCCATTTTTCCGCAAAACATTTATCCGCTTCATCTCCAAACGATACATGTACGGCAATGACATCATCAGCAATCATTTGCGCATAATATACTGATTTATCGATAGAAGATGTAATAGTACTTACTGGCACAACAGCCAAGTTTTTATCGACCGTTGGCATATCTTGGACCATAGCAGTCGATCTAAGTTGTGAAGCGATATCTTTATAGTGACATTTAATACGTAAAAATACATATACGACAAATGGTAAAAAGATTAAAATCGGCCACACTTGGCTGAATTTAGTAATTAAGAAAATCATAAAGACGATAAAAGTAATGGTACCACCGACTGCATTAGCAATAAGTTTTGTTGCCCATCCTTTTTCACGTCCTTTAATCCATTTAATCACCATGCCATATTGCGCTAAAGTAAATGGAATAAATACCCCTACTGCATATAACGGAATTAAGTTTTCAGTTTTACCATTAAACACAATAATTAATAAAATCGCACATGCGCCTAACGTAATAATCGAATTAGAATAACCTAATCGGTCACCACGTACTCTAAACATATGTGGCATATATTTATCTTTGGCCATACTGGCAGCTAACATAGGAAAAGCGGTAAAGCCTGTATTAGCAGCAAGTACAAGAATCATAACAGTAGTAACCTGTACAAAATAATATCCTACATTATGACCTAAAATATTCATAGCCAATTGAGACAATACCGTCGTTTCAGTTTCTGGCATAATACCATACCAATAAGCTAAACCTACGATACCAACTAATAAGAAAGCTAAGATGCTTCCCATGGCAATCAATGTTTTAACCGCATTTTTAGGTCCAGGATCTTTGAAGTTCGTTACGGCATTTGAAATAGCCTCCACACCTGTTAAAGATGAGGCACCTGATGAAAATGCTTTTAACAATAAAAATAATGTTACGCCTGGCACAGCTGTACCTACTGTCGCATGCATATGAGGTGTAGCTTGCCCAGTAGCCACTTTCCAAACGCCAACAAGAATCATAATAATTAACCCGATAATAAATAAATATACTGGATATGACAATACGGTTGCCGATTCAGTCAATCCACGTAAATTCATAATTAGAATGAACAATACTAATAAACACGCAATAAGTACTTTGTGATTATATAATGAAGGAAATGCAGCTACGAATGCATCTGCGCCAGATGAAATACTTACCGCTACCGTCAAAATATAATCAACTAATAAAGAACCACCTGCAAGTAAACCCCATTTTTCACCAATGTTTGTCTTCGATACCATGTATGCACCGCCGCCTTTAGGATAGGCATAAATAATTTGGCGATACGATAAGATTAACGCAGCCAATAGAATTAACACGGCACAAGCAATTGGCAATGTATACCAAGAAGCTACAGCCCCAACTACCGCTAAAGTAATTAAAATTTGTTCAGGACCATACGCCACGGAAGACAACGCATCAGAAGATAAGATTGCTAAAGCCTTAAAGTTACTGATTTTTTCATTTTTTAAATCTCGATTACGTTTAGGCTTACCAATCAAAAGTCTTTTAAATTGAGTAAACATAATAACCCTTACCTCTTTTATATTCAGTTTTAATGGATAAAATATACTCCCATTCTTGAAAAATGTATAGCTATTACATTTAAATTTAATATATCTTTTTACTCTTATGGTGTCATTTTATCATTATATTTTTAATAATTTTATTAAAAATATGTTTTGTAAATACATTGTTTGCAACGAATAAATAGATGTTCTTACGCTTTTCAAAAAAACTTGCTATACTATTCACGATATTATATTAAATGGACCACGATATGAAAATGGATATAGAGGATACAACTAAATGAAAAAGAATTTAACTATTAGCGGTACAATTTTAGTCATCATTATACTTGTCACTTCAATTGTAATTAAAATTACACCTAATTATTCGATGTTTAGTCCAGCATCTCAAAATTATATTGATCATATGATTAAGAATGAAATGCATGACGGCCATATACCTGGTATGTCTGTATTAATTGTGAGACACAACAAAGTTATCCTTGATAAAGGATATGGTTATGCAAATATTAAAAAGAAAGTTAAAGTATCACCGAAAACACGTTTTGAGATTGCTTCAAATACTAAGGCGTTTACTGGTTATGCCCTTATGCAATTGGTTAAAGATGGGAAAATTCAATTAAACGAGAAAGTAAGCCATTATATTCCTGGATTTTATATGACCTATAACGGTCATAAACAAGATATCACCGTAAATCAACTTGTCGCTCAAACAAGTGGGATTCCTGCTGATATTACTGATAACGATAAGATTACTCAGTCAAATAATAGCTTAGAAGGTATTGTAAATAGTGTTAAAGGCCGACATTTGAACGCTAAACCTGGTAAGAATTTCGAATACTCGAACATGAACTATGATATTCTCGGCCTCATTGTGCAACAAGTGTCGCATGAATCTTATGCTTCCTATCTTAAGGCGCATATTTTCAAACCTTTAAAAATGAAGCATGTAACTACTAAAGAGAGCAATAACAAAACAGCTAAAGATGCGCAAGGTTATGACATTCAAGGGACTAAAGCGTATATAAGTAACCCTGAATTTAACGTCGGCGATACCCCTTCAGCTTACATGATGTCAGGCACCAAAGATTTAGAGCCATGGATCAGATTCCAGTTGAACCCACCTAGCGATTTAAATACGATGGTTGAAACGACACATCAAGCTAAAGTGAAGACAGAAAGCGGAGAGAACGCTACGGAATATGCGACTGGCTGGTTTATCGACCACAGTACCGGTGAAAGACTCGTCTATCATCCCGGCACTCTGGAAAATTATTCATCATATATTATTCTAAATCCTAAAAAAGACTACGGCATCGTGGTTTTAGCTAATGCCTATTCTAAAGATGTATCCCAATTAGCACATAATTTAAATATCCAGATGAGTAATGGAAAACATGTGACTACTATGCAACATCTTATTAATCAATGGCAACCTTATATTGTTGTCTTAACGGTAATCATTTGGGTAATCATTGTAGCCGTTTTACGTCTTATTTATCGCTATATTAAACGTATCACGCCACTTCGATTTACTCTGACATTACCTAACGTAAAATTAAATATAGTGATGTTAAGCGTCGCCTTTATACTCATTTTAGGCTTACTTCACTTATTACCATCACTTATTCTTTCAGGCTCTGACTGGTATTTTATGATGTCTTGGTTACCGATATCGGTGGAAATTGCTTTATTAAGTTTAATCATATTACTTACAAGTTGTTTTGCTTTTCTTTTCCTAAAAATAAGCACATCTAACATTAAGGCAAAATAATTCACATTTATATGTTAATCTATATGTATTAAAGACTAAGATTATTAAAGACCTCAGTATATAGGAGTTTATACATGAAACATAAATATCCCCTCTTCTTATTGAGTGTAATCACATTATTGGCGGGTTGTGATTACTCTCATGCTGAAGATCAACATGGTGTCTTTTATTCAGTATTTGTAAAGCCGATGGATACATTGCTTCATTTTCTCGGAGGAGCATTTAACGAGAATTATGGCTTAGCGATTATTGTCATCGTATTGATTATCCGCTTGGTGTTAATGCCTTTAATGTTTATTCAGGTGAAGAATATTCACGTTATGCGCGGGAAAACTAAGGTCGTTAAACCTGAAATTGATAAGATTCAGGAGAAAATTAAGCATGCGACATCGCAAGAGGAAAAAAGTGCTGCAAATAAATTATTAATGAAGAAGTATAATGACTATGGCATTAACCCTTTTAAAAGTTTAGTCGGTACATTGCCTATTCTAATTCAAATTCCAATTTTATTAGGTTTATATGCGTGTATTAAGTATCCGACAAGCGGTGGTATTAAGGAACATCCACATTTCTTATGGTTTAACTTAATGCATACCGACATTATAATGACTTGTCTTGCAGCATTACTTTATTTTATTCAACCCTTGGTTAACTCAATTCATTACCCTAAAAATGAACGTCGCTCATATTACGTGATGATGATTTTATCACCGTTATTTATTATTTACGCATCACTACAATCCGCTTCAGCATTAAGTTTATATTGGGCTATCAGTGCGACATTTTTAATTATTCAAATGCATTTCGCCCACAGTCACTATGCTAAAGTCGGGAAATTAGCTAGCGACAAGTTGAAACAACGAATCGAACAACAACGTCGCGAGCGTGCGAGCGCACAAACTACTCAATCAGAAACAGAGTTAACAACTACCACTAATGAACGACCACCACAGATTTAATGAACATGATAAAAAGGTTGGGAGACCGATAAATGGTATCCCAACCTTTTCTAATTCTAATATCTAATATCATTTTTAATCATTTATTTTAATGGATGCATGCCGTCTTTCCATGAATTATAGATTAATTTACCACCTTGTGCTTTGAACTTATCATTCGTAATACCACGTTCAAAATCTTGAGCTGGTGTAATATTCACGTTAGGTTTTACACCTACTTCTTGTGCATACCATTCTGCGAAATCAGAACCTTTAACAGGCTCATCATCTGCTACATTATAAATACCATTATCAAAATTCATTGCTTGAATAGAAACTTCTACCGCATCATTTAAATGGATAAATGATGTCACGCCATCAGATAATGTCACGTCGCCCTCTTTAAATTGGTTATAAATCATACCATCTTTACCATACCAAGTGCCTGGGCCGTATAACCAACCGAAACGTAAAACAACATATTGATCCATACGTGCCGTTTCTTTTTCAAGACCTACAACACCATCAACTGTAATCTTTCTATCCCCGTCAGAATTATAATCTAGAGGCGTTTCCTCAGTTGCTAATCCTTGACCAGGTTCATACATGAAACCAATACTTTGCGCCACCACTTTCTTCACGCCATATTTTAAGGCTGCATCTGTTAAGTTTTTACCACCTTCAACACGGACTTTTGTGTTTGCCGCCATATCGACGTTCTTCAAATCAGTAATTTGATTAATAATAATTTCTGGACGGAAATCTCCAATAGCTGCGTCAATCGTGTCTGCTTTAAGAATATCACCAATGTACGCTTTCGCATTGAGGCCTTCTAACTTGGCTTTACCTCTCTCTGAAGTTGTAAATCCAGCGACCTCATGTCCTTCTTCAATAAGACGTTGCGTCAATCGTGTTCCAATTAAACCTGTTGCACCAGTAATAAATATTTTAGCCATAGTTAATACTCACCTTTCTATCTCTCTTTTTTGAAAATGAATATGTCAATTGAACTTATTTTTCAGAATCTCTAACTAAATCAATGGTATTCATCCATACAATATGACCGAATAACTCAGACATACGCTCTTCAGTTGGTAAATCTTTCACAGGAGGCGTCAGGTTAAGTTTCGGTAGTATATACTCATGAAATGCAATATGGATGGCAATACCAAATAATGAGCCATGTAATGCAGTGACTTTCGGACATTTTTCAGCTAATAAAGCATACGCCATCGCATTCGCTACTGAAAATCCATAATGTACGCCCATTACCGTAACAGGAATGTCATGACCATTATAGTGATACGTCGCATCCTTAATATTGCTAGGAAGACCTAGTTGTTTAAGTAACGTCATTGGTGGTGGCTCTTCATCGCGTTGTGGGGTTCTTGGTGGTACAAGGGCTTCCCACCCCATCTTCACGGCACCGCTTAATAATCCACCAACGACGCCAGTTAAAATTATTTTTTTAGTTGAACGATTCATAGTCTAACAACTCCTTAATTTCACTTAATGATGTTCTACCCGATTTCATTAATTTTAAAATTCAGTTGTATTAAAATTAAGTGTTGAGTGGGTTATCTTACCATCTTTTCAATGTGGTTATAAACGTAAGCGCTCACTGTTGTAAAAATAAATAAAAAACCCTTCAAAGTGCTTATAGATGAATGCCTACTTTGAAGGGCCAATGGAATACTTATATTTAATTATTGCGCTTGACGTTGCTCTTCTTTAGCATGAATCATATTAGCTACGAATTGATTCACAGGAGCTTTAATGTCATGTTCAAGTCCTAATTTCGCTACGGCACCATTAATGTAGTCAATTTCTGTTAAACGATTGTTATTTATTAAATCTTGATACATAGATGGGAAATGTGGTCCTACTTTGTCATTTAAATCGATAAGATAATGGTAAACTTCATCTGCATTTAAATGAACACCATCAATTGTTGCTACTTGAACGATTTCGTTAGTAATTTTATAAACTAACTTTCTCGCATATTCACTTTCATTAAGATTTGATAAACGACATTCTAAGATTGTACATAACGCATTTGCCGTGCCGTTAACACAAATCTTTTTCCAAATAGATTGTTGCAGATTATCACTCTTTAACGGTTTAAGATCTGCTTTTTCTAATAAATCATACACTACATCCACGTTAGCTTGACCTTCTGGCACGAGTGCACCAATTTCTACTGGGCCACTACCCATTAAATGTGTGTGACCTGGAGACTCTAAACCAGCTGTCCATGTGGTTACACCACGTACAATACGAGCTTCATCCACCACATTCGCAATATAGCGCTCATGTTTTAATCCGTTCATTGTACATACCATAATCGTATTGTCATGAATATGGTGTTTAATATGACCTAACATATCTTGTAATTGCATTGCTTTCGTAAATAAAAAGACCACATCAAATTGAGCGTCTTGAGGGATGTCAGTGTCTTGATACATAGGAATGTTCAGATGATGTTGTTCCCCATTAATATCAATATGTAGTCCATCTTTTTTTACGGCAGTAGCTTGTGGTTGCCATCCGTCAATTAATGTTACATCAAAACCTTGACGATATAACATGGCTCCAAATCCACTTCCTAAGGCGCCTGAACCGGCGATAGCTATTTTCATAAGGCATGACTCCTTTATCAAATGTTGTTTTTAAAATACTACTTTACTCAATAGCCGTCAATATTGTAGACACAATATTCTTAATTTTAAGATAATTATATAGTGTAAAAATGAAGGCTAAGACATTTTATGTGCTAATGTCTCAGCCTTATTTCAAACAACTGTTTAAACTACTTAGTTATTTTGTAACTTTTTCGGAACTAAGAAGAAAATAACTATAAACGCAGTGAAGGCAATACCGGCGTTAAATAACACACCAGCTGCGCCACCTAATTGTAAATTCATTAGTGAAGCACAGAAGCCATAAATTGTACTAGACATTACGACACCAAAGGCATTACCTAATGATGACGCCATCTTATACAAGCCTGAAGCTACGCCGACTTTATCGTCAGGTGCTTCAGCAACGGCTGTATCTGTTGAAGGTGTTGCATACATACCTAAACCGATACCAAATAGTAAATAGCCGATGATACTTGAAATAATATAAGCTATATCTGGTAAGAATGTTAATGATAGTAATAACAATCCTACAAATGTGAAACCACTCCCCATTAATAGCGGTTTCTTAGCGCCTAGTTGTTGTAATAACTTTTCACCTGCGCGAATCATTATAAGGACGGCAATAAGGTACGTAATTGAAATTAAGCCCGCTTGCAATGAACTAAATCCTAGTTGACTTTGGTAATACGTATTAACAACGATTAATGTACCACCAGCCACACCATTTAACATAAAGTTTGAAAGCGTAGCCCCGCTATAACCTTTATTTTTGAAAATGTGGAAATCAACTAAAGGATTTTTAGCTTTCATTTCACGAATAATAAATAATATTCCCGCAATGATGAACACAGCGCCTAAAGATAAAATGAATGGTGAGAATAATCCACGATCAGCAGATTGTGTAACCATTACATTGACACTTAATAAAGTAATGACAAGTAAGATTAAGCCACTCACGTCGAACTTAGATTTATTATCTTTTTCATTCGGACCTGGTTCAACTTTCGTTTCTGGCGTATGTTTAATTAAGAAAAATGCGACAATTGATAGCACAATAGATACAATAAAAATCCATTGCCAACCAACTGTTGAGGCCATAAAGCCACCAAATAATGAACAAATACCACTACCGCCCCAAGAACCAATTGACCAGTAACTTAAAGCACGTTGTCTCTCAGTTCCTTTGTAATATTCATTAATAATCGCAAGTGTTGATGGCATAATAAATGCGCCAGAAAAACCTTGTAACGCACGGCCAAGTATTAATAACCAGGCGTAAGGTGCGATAATCAATAATAATGAACCGATAATACTTAAAGCTAAACCTACGTACGTCATTTTCACGCGACCAAATTTATCCGCAACGTCTCCGGCTCCAACAATGAATAAGCCAGAAATTAATGCAGATAAACTGACTGCGATATTGATTGTTCCCAAATTAGTGTTAAAAGACGATTGTAATGTTGGAACAATATTTAGTAATGATTGTGCAAACAACCAAAATGTAAGTACCCCTATAATAATACCTACAAGTAATTTATTATCTCCCCTAAATTGGTTTGAAGATTCCATCTCAAAAAACTCCTCCTACTATACCCTTAAAAAACTATAAATTAGTTTACAATGAAAACCTTATCATAATTAAGACTAAAAAACTTAACAAAAACACTAATTATTTTTATAGTTTTTCACAATATATACTTTTATAAGATATATCCGTTTGAAATTATGTCTAAAATATAACTTTTAATTTTAAACTATTCAGTTAATTTTTTCCATACTATAATAAAGTAATAGCTTAAATTTTGAGTTTAAAAAAATATATCATAGGTGCTAAATATGTTTAACTTATTTATTTTATTACTTGAACGCGTTGGTTTAATCATTATTATTGCTTATATGTTAATGAACATTAATCATTTCAAGACAATGATGGGTGAACGTGAGAAGTTACGCTCGCAATGGCAATTAACCATTCTCTTCTCGCTCTTTGCGATTATTTCGAACTTTACCGGCATCGAAATTGAAAATGGCAAAATTGTGTCTAGCAATATTTATTACCATTTGAGCAGTGAAGCTTCTATGGCTAATACGCGTGTATTAACGATAGGCATGTCCGGCTTGATTGGTGGGCCTTTTGTTGCCATCATTGTAGGTATTATTTCAGGACTATCACGTCTCTTTATAGGCGGGGCGAACGCTTATACCTATCTGATTTCATCTGTGATTATCGCATTGATTTCAGGATTTTATGGCTATCGTACTATGCGTCGATATACGTACCCTACTGTTTTAACCGGGGCAATTATTGGTGCTGTAAATGAGGCCATACAAATGATTTGTATCATCGTATTTGCTAATCATACCTCTGCCGCTTGGTCCTTAGTACAATTTATTTCATTACCGATGATTTTAATTAATAGTATCGGCACGGCAATATTTTTATCGATAATTTTGTCAACTTTACGACAAGAGGAACAGACACGTGCAATTCAAACGCATGATGTTTTAGAATTGGCTAATAAGACGTTACCTTATTTTCGTTCTGGATTGAATGAAGCGTCTGCACGTCCGGTTGCTGAAATCATTTTAAAATTAATGAAAGTATCGGCCGTTGCGATTACAAATAAAACTGATATCTTAACGCATGTGGGTGCTGGCAGTAATCATCATGTAGCTAAAAAAGAGATTATTACTCATCTCTCCAAAGAAGTGATTCGAACTGGGAAATTAAAAGAAGCACATTCTAAAGAAGGGATTGGTTGTAATCATCCTAATTGTCCACTTAAAGCTGGGATTGTTATTCCTTTAATGACTAACAATGAAGTTGCAGGAACTTTGAAGTTTTATTTTACGGATAAGCACGATATTACCACGTCGACTAAACAACTCACTCGAGGTTTAGCAGACATTTTCTCAAGCCAACTGGAATTAGGACAAGCTGAAACACAAAGTAAACTCTTAAGAGATGCAGAAATTAAATCATTACAAGCACAAGTGAATCCGCATTTCTTCTTTAATGCGATTAATACAATTTCAGCTTTGGTACGTATTGATAGCGAGAAAGCACGAAAATTATTATTACAGTTGAGTCAATTCTTTAGATCTAACTTGCAAGGTGCTCGAAATAATACAATTACGTTAGATAAAGAATTACAACAAGTTGAAGCGTATTTAGCACTTGAACAAGCACGTTTTCCCGATCGTTTTACGATTAAATATCATATTGATCATTCTTGTGAAAATGTGTTAATTCCACCTTTCATTATTCAAATTTTAGTGGAAAATGCGGTGAAACATGCGTTTAAACATCGCCGTAAAGATAACATCATCAATGTAGAAGCACATTCTAAGCAACAAACGCTTAAAATTACAGTTAGCGATAATGGGCACGGTATTGATGACGAGAAATTACCTCTAATTGGGCAAATGAGTGTGGCGTCAGAAACTGGAACAGGTAGCGCCTTAGAGAATTTAAACCGACGTTTAATAGGACTATATGGTTCAAAAGCACAATTGCATTTTGAATCCACTACACAAGGTACAACTGTAAGTTGTTATATTCCCTATAGTTACACAAAGGAGGACAACTAAGTGAATACATTAATCGTTGATGATGAACCCTTAGCTCGTAATGAATTACATTACTTACTTGATGAAATATCAGGATTTGACTTGATTGACGAAGCGGAAAATATTGAAGAAACGCTAGAAAAATTATTATACGAAACTTATGATTTAGTCTTTATAGATATTAATTTAATGGACGAAAATGGTATAGATTTAGCACATAAAATACAGAAAATGAAACATGCGCCTTATATTATTTTCGCGACGGCACATGATACATTTGCGGTCAAAGCGTTTGAACTTAATGCGATTGATTATATTCTAAAACCTTTTGAACTTGACCGTGTAGAACAAGCTATACAAAAAGTAAAAAAATTCTCTGACTTTCCGTCTGATACTTCAGAAGATGCAACGTCTAATCAGCAAGTGTCATTTTCCAAAATGTCACAAACTTCAAATAATGAGGAATCAGTCATCCCCATCGAAGTAAACGAACGTATTTATATTATTAACATCAACGATATTACTGCCGTATCTGTCCACAATGGTGTGTCGACGATTACGACTACTAAATACACATATGAAACGACTGAACCGCTTAATTACTATGAAAAGAAATTGCCAGACAATAAATTTATTAAGATACACAGAGCTACGATTATAAATAAACAACATATCGACTGTATTGAACATTGGTTTAATTATACGTACCAAGTTACGATGCGATCTGGCGCAAAATTCCAAGTGAGTCGTTCATATATGAAGCCTTTCAAACATGAAATAGGACTGCTTTAAATTAAAAAAAAGATTAAGAAGCAATACTTAGTATAAAGACGTAGAGATGATTCATAATAGAGTCATTTCTACGTCTTATCTTTATCAATACTCCGTATTGTTTGCCGATGCTTTCCTGGGGGGACTGGCTAAGCCTCGGTCTTAGCCTAGCCCTGTTCCCCTAGGAGTCACGTCAACAATACTACGTTGGTTATATAATTTCTCATTAAAGTACTTAAAATAATAAGACATTTCCAATTGGTTTTTATATAGAATCAGTGAACATAATAGTCTCTATTTTATTACAATAGACGTTGTCATTTTCTATTTAGTTTAAAACATTTCTCTCCGTCTTTTAGATTTTTATTTAACCAATTTTAATAAAGCGCTTTATTGGTTTTCAGCTGTAATTTAATGCAACTCACCCAATTATTTCTGTAACTCACAGATAAAAATGCCACAAAAAACCTTTTCCGTTCTATTCTAAATACATTAAAAGAAAGAAAAGGGAGCGTTTATTTATGTCAAATGACAATGCCTCAAATGGTGCTGCTCAACGAAATGGTAAGTTAGCCAAAACTTACAACTTTTTCCAACAAGCATTAACCATTGCCATAGTATTATTCATTTCTAAAATTATTGAAAGTTTTATTCCATTTCCAATGCCCGCTTCAGTAATTGGTCTTGTATTATTATTTATTCTATTATGCACAGGCATCGTGAAATTAGGACAAGTTGAAGGTGTAGGAACTGCACTCACAAACAACATTAGTTTCCTATTCGTCCCTGCTGGTGTATCTGTAATTAATTCATTACCAATCTTAAGCCAGCATCCTATATTAATCATTTTATTAATCGTAATTTCAACATTATTGCTATTAATCTGTGTAGGTTTTGTTTCTCAATTATTCGTAACAAAATCATTATTCCCATCTAAAGAACAAAATGAACAAACTAAACTTGGGGAGGGTAACTAATGGTTGATCATTTAGGTATTACAACACCATATTTTGGAATTTTAGTTTCACTTATTCCATTCGTTATCGCGCAATATTTTTATAAAAAAACAAATGGCTTTTTCTTACTTGCACCACTTTTCGTAGCGATGGTAGCAGGTATCGTATTTCTAAAAGTAACTGGCATTAGCTATGCTAACTATAAAATCGGTGGAGACATCATTAACTTCTTCCTAGAACCAGCAACAATCAGTTTTGCGATTCCTTTATACAAAAAACGTGACGTACTTAAAAAATATTGGTTACAAATCTTCGGTGGTATCGCAATAGGAACATTAATTGCACTTATCTTAATTTACTTAGTCGCAATCATCTTCCAATTAGGCGATAAAATTGGAGCATCAATGTTACCACAAGCCGCTACAACAGCTATTGCCTTACCAGTATCTGAAGGTATCGGCGGTGTGAAAGAATTAACATCACTAGCCGTTATCCTTAACGCAGTTGTTATTTCTGCACTAGGAACTAAAATTGTTAAATGGTTTAAAATTTCAAACCCTATTGCCCGTGGTTTAGCATTAGGTACAAGCGGACATACACTTGGTGTTGCCGCTGCTAAAGAACTTGGTGAAACTGAAGAATCAATGGGTAGTATCGCCGTAGTTATCGTCGGTGTTATTATCGTAGCCATCGTTCCACCACTCGCTTCAATCTTGTTTTAATCATTAAAAAGCAGCTATAAGAAATCTATAATAATAGGTTTCCTATAGCTGCTTTTTCTATTACAAAAATACAATTGATTTTATTTTAATTAATACTTTGAACTTGGTTTTGTCGTTTTTTACTTTTATTTGTTGGATCTAATCGACGTTCTAAAAAGCGTAGTCCTAAATCAATAAGAATAGCGATTAAGGCAATTGGAATGGCCCCTGCTAAAATATATACTGTACCATCTGTTGAATTGGTACCACGAATAATAATATCACCTAATGTTGGCGCTCCAATAAATGAACCGATTGCCACAATACCAATCGCTACAACTAACGCAATTCGAATGCCTCCAAGAATAACAGATAATGATAATGGTAGTTCTATCATACGCATAACTTGGTTCTTAGTCATGCCCATACCTTTGCCGGCATCTTTAATATTATTGTCTACTTCCGTAATACCAGTATACGTATTTTTTATAATTGGAAGTAAAGCATATAAGAAGACCGCAAATACAACCGTTGTAGGTCCTAGTCCAAGCGATAACATTAGTATCGCTAACATCGCGATTGCTGGTACCGTTTGAATAATGTTCGCAATCGTAATCAACGGCCATGCCAATTTAGTGTAACGTGAAATTAAGATGCCTAAAGGAATACCAATAATACACGCGAATAGTACTCCATAAACTGACATTAATAAATGTTTAAAAAATAACTCCATCAGATAGCCAAAGTTCAAGGTATAGTATTCATAAAGTGAACTTAATAAGTTACCTTTCATTAGTTTTGACCACCCTTCTTAGTATCATCTTCGAAATAATTATGTTTTTTCACATACTCTTCAGCAATAACGGCTGGCTCTTTTCCTTTACCATCCGCTTCATAATTTAATTTCTGCATTTCTTCCGTACTAATCTTGCCTTCAAGTTTTTGTAAAGCTTTATCAATTTCTGGGTTATCTTTAATTAGTTTTTCAGTTGCTAACGGACTACCGTCATATGGTGGGAAGAATTTACGATCATCTTTTAAGATTTTTAAATCATACGCAGCAATACGACCATCTGTTGAATATCCGACTGCTACATCTAGCTTTTTATTCTTCAACGCATCGTAAACCAAACCGATTTGCATTGGTCGTGCACTCGCAAATTTGAAACCATAATCTTTTTGGAACGCTGGATAACCATCACCCGCACGGTTCATCCACTGCGTATCCATGCCTAAACGCAATTCATCTTTATATTTTTTCAAATCTGAAACCTTTTCAAGATGATATTTCTCAGCAACTTCTTTCGTTACCATAAATGCATACGTATTCTCAAATCCAAATGAATTATAGAATTTTTGATCATATTTCTTTTTGAAAAGTCTTTGCGACTCTGACATCGCCTTTTTCGTATCTTTAGTAGGTGGCGCCTCAAGTACACTTGTCAATTCAGTACCTGTATATCTTACAGCTGACATATTGACGTCGCCACGTTGTAAAGCGTTATGTTGAATAATACTAGAACCCAAGTTACCAACAATCGTCGGCTTAATTCTGTCATTGGTATAATGTTCAATCATTAACTTTTCAATATTTGCCATAATTTTTGTTTCACTTGTTTCAGTAGCGGTAATCTTCACACTATCTTTGCCATCGCCTAAACCTGGTAAGCTACATCCAGATAATACAACGAGAGACAATGCCATAAGTATGAAAGTAAGTTTTAACTTTTTCATAAATTAGATATCCTCCCTTATTATCTAGATACTTTTAGTCCTTTAGGCACGGCCCATTTTTCAACTAAAGAAAGTAAAAAGTCTACAATTAATGCTAAACATGTTACTAGAATCGCTGCGCTAATAATCATTGGTGGTTGGTAAAGGTTTAAACCATTAAATACTAAGTCGCCTAAACCACCGGCACCAACATAACTGGCAAGTGTTGCCCAACTAATCACATAAACACTTGATAAGCGAATACCACTAATAATTAATGGTAAAGCCAATGGTAATTCAACGTCTTTCATAAGTTGTAATTTCGTCATACCCATACTCGTACCGGCTTGGATAATATTTTTGTCAATATTTTGCACACCTAGCACAGTATTATTTAAGATTGGTAATAATACATATATGAATAATGCAACTATTGCTGGTGTTTTACCTACACCAAAGATTGGAATCATAATGGCTAATACGGCTAACGTAGGAATGGTTTGAAGCACGCCCGCAATCGTCAGCACTACATTCGCAGTTCGTTTCGTCTTAGACAATAAGATGCCTAATGGTACCGCAACGACAATCGCAATGAGTAATGCGATGATTGAGATATAAAAGTGTTCAACCGTTTTCGATACGAGCTGACTTCCATATTCTTGAAAAAATTGTCGCATTAACGATCAACTCCTGACTCATGTGTTTCATCTAAGTCGTGTGTGTCCAATCTATCTGTAACATCTTTCTGTTTATCCGTTGCATCTTTATTATTTTGTTTATCAAGATCTCTCTTCTCTTGATTGCCTAGTTCATTTTCACGTTCAACATCGTTCATATGTGAATCTGACAAGGTCGTGTCTTGGTCTTCTTCGCCCCAAATTGAGTCATACACAATATCAACAAGGTTCGCACGTGTAATAAGACCTATTAACGTATTGTCATTATCTACTACTGGAATATTTCTAACGTTTCTTTTCAAGATTGTGCGTACAGAATCTTGTAACTTAGAATCAATATGTACTTTATAGACATCGCGTTGCATCGTATCTATCAATTCTTTATGGTGACGTAAGCCTTGGTTGATATCTTCAATATCCAAGAATCCTAATAAACGATTATGACTATTCACTACAAACAGTGTATCTACACGACGCTCTCTCATTATATTTACTGCGTCGTTAAGTGAGTCATCAGCTTTGACTGTAACCGGCGTAATCATCGCATCTTCAACAGTTCGCATATTTGGACGATCTTGAATCAGTCTATTTTGACCGATAAATTCACGCACGAAGTCATTTGCCGGATTTCTAAGAATATTATCTGGTGTATCATATTGCACTACTTTACCTTGCGACATGATACAAATACGGTCTGCTAATTTAATCGCTTCGTCCATATCATGTGTAACAAAGATAAATGTTTTACCTAATTTTTGTTGTAATTCTTTAACTAAGTCTTGTAAGGTATCACGAGTGATTGGGTCTAAAGCACCAAAAGGTTCATCCATTAAAATGATATCTTGTTCTGCCGCTAAGGCACGTACGACCCCTATACGTTGTTGTTGTCCACCTGATAATTCAGAAGGATAGCGATCTAAATATTCTTCAGGTAAGTCTACTAATTTAATCAATTCTTTAGCTTTTGCGTCTTTCTTTTCTTTAGACCATTTTAAAAGTTTAGGTACTAAGACAATGTTCTCACGAATAGTCATATGTGGCATAAGCCCAATTTGTTGAATCACGTAACCAATGCTTCTACGCAATTCTACAGGGTTCATATTGCGTACATTTTTACCATTCATTTCAATTGTTCCTTCGGTAGCTTCAATCATACGGTTAATCATTCTTAACGCAGTTGTTTTACCGCTACCACTTGTCCCAATAAAAGCAATAAATTCGCCTGATTCAATATCTAGTGAAATATTGTCGACTGCTTTTTTATTGCCAGAGTAAATCTTTGTTAAGTTTTTCACACTTAGCGTCATTCCATTTCCCCCTCTTGTTATTCCCGATGAAAAATTTTCCGGACACAAAAAGGCCAACAGTCCCGTTGTTAAACATATACTTGATAAGTCAAACAAGAGCCTAATGGCCTTTGCTTTTTAATTTTTTAATTTTAATTCAAACGGAAAATCATCAATTTTTCATCATTTATAAATATATACCCTATATAATTTTTTGAAACATTTGTAATACCAACTATTAAAAAAGTTCACAAATTATTTTTTTATGAATCATTTAAATATTAACAAACATTGCACTACTAATTCAAATCCGACTAATAACTAAAAATTCACACAATTGTCAATAATCCGAAATAATACTTCCCAATTATATAGGTTAAATTGAATTCTTATCGGAATAGTATTAATCTATAAGTGTAGTAAGTATTTAACGAAGGGATGTTTTACTAATGAAAGCAGCAGTATGGTATGGTCAAAAAGATGTTCGTGTGGAAGATCGCGAACCTAAACAATTACAAAACAACGAAGTTAAAGTAAAAGTATCGTGGGCAGGTATTTGCGGTACAGACTTACATGAATATTTAGAAGGACCTGTCTTTATTTCTACAGATAAACCTGACCCATTCTTAGGTCAAAAAGCGCCTGTAACGTTAGGTCATGAATTCGCAGGTGTTGTAGAAGAAGTTGGTAAAGACGTAACTAAATATAAAAAAGGCGACCGCGTTGTTGTTAACCCAACTGTATCAAAACGTGAAAAAGACGAAAGTGTAGACTTATATGATGGTTATTCATTCATCGGTTTAGGTTCAGATGGTGGTTTCGCAGAATTCACTAACGCTCCTGAAGAAAATGTTTATACATTACCTGAAAATGTTTCAGACAAAGAAGGTGCATTAGTAGAACCAACAGCTGTAGCAGTACAAGCCGTTAAAGAAGGTAATTTACTATTTGGTGACACTGTGGCTATCTTTGGTGCTGGCCCAATCGGTTTATTAACAGTTGTTGCAGCTAAAGCAGCTGGCGCAAGCAAAATCTTCGTCTTCGATTTATCAGAAGAACGTTTAGCAAAAGCGAAAGAAGTTGGCGCAACTCACGTTATCAATTCTGGTAATACTAACCCTGTGGAATTCATTAATGAACATACTGAAAATGGCGTAGACGTTACTTTCGAAGTAGCTGGTGTTGGCGTAACATTATCTCAATCAGTACAAGTTACTCGCCCTAGAGGTACAGTTGTTATCGTTTCTATCTTCGCTCACGAAGTAGACTTCGACCCAATGTTATTAACTAACTCTGGTGTACACTTAGCATCAACAATTGCTTATTCACCAACTACATTCCAACAAACAATTGATTTAATTGCGAACGGTAGCTTAGACGTTAAGAGCGTAGTTACAGACGAAATTGAATTAGAAAACATTGTTGAATCTGGATTCGAACAATTAGTGAATGACAAATCACAAGCTAAAATCCTCGTTAAATTAAACGGATAAATTTAAATACGCATCATTCAAAAGAATGGCTTGAGGGCGTTTTCAATGAAAACACCCCCAAGCCTTTTTAATTATTTATCATGCATGCCTTTGCCTTCTAAGATATGGTCAACATATTTATCTACTCTGTTTTGTCGTGTTTGGCTACGTTTGGCTTGGCTAATATGGTAAATATATTGATGTTGTCTTCCAGGTGTTAGTTGATAAAATGCTTTTTCAAGCTCTGGCATGTCTTCAAATTTATGTTGTAACTCTTCAGGGATGGTATAATCTTCAGTCTGTTTTAAGGCCACTTTTTTACCTGCTTTTTCGACCTTAATCGCTTTATTAATATAATATAGAATTTCTTCTTGGCGCTCTTTAATCTCATCTAACGTATTAAATCTTAATTGTCTTGCTGCCTGCACCTTCTCAGTTTGTTGAATAAGTGTCTGATAACGGTCCTCTAGGATAGCCCCTTTATGAAATAACAGTGCTACATAATGCTTGAACCCATGGATTAATACTACATTTTTATCATTCAATGTATAACATGGATGCATCCATTTATAAGTTTCTTCTAACTCCGTTTCTTCAAATATCAAATTTCTTAAATATTGATATGCTTCCTTCCATTGGCTTTCTTTTTCTAAAAATGTTAAAACATCAGCATTCGCCTGTTTCTGAGTCATGTGACACATGTTTTAGTTCATAATTTTAAAACAATACAGTCATTATAATATGATAATTTCTAATTAACTATAAATAACACAATATTTTGTAAAATCGCAAAATCATAAATTGACTAATTTATTGATAAGCGTATAATTATATTGTGTCATTTTTAATAAATATTAAAAGAAATAAAAGGAGATTTTATGGGACAGAATAACAACGATAGCAATAAGATCAATCTGACTCAACTAGTCTTACTTGGGTTAGGCGGTTTAATCGGTTCCGGATGGCTCTTTGGTGCGTGGGAAGCCTCTTCAGTGGCTGGACCAGCATCGATTATCTCTTGGATAATTGGGTTTATCGTCATCGGATCTATTTCATATAACTATATCGAAATTGGAACAATGTTTCCGCAATCAGGTGGTATGAGTAACTATGCTCAGTACACACACGGCTCCCTACTAGGATTTATTGCAGCGTGGGCAAACTGGGTATCACTTGTAACCATCATTCCTATTGAAGCGGTATCAGCCGTTCAATATATTAGTTCTTGGCCTTGGGACTGGGCTAAGCCAACATCTGCATTAATGCACGATGGAACTATCAGTACGATAGGTCTATTTACCGTTTATGCGATTATTATCATCTTTTCACTATTAAACTATTGGTCAGTGAAATTATTAACGTCATTTACAAGCTTAATTTCTATATTTAAACTCGGCGTACCTTTATTAACAATTATCATGTTAATTATCTCTGGTTTCGATACGAGTAATTACGGTTCATCAATAGGTGAATTTATGCCGTATGGTAGTGCGCCAATCTTTGCGGCTACTACAACGTCAGGTATCATTTTCTCATTTAATGCATTCCAAACAATCATTAACATGGGTTCTGAAATTAAAAATCCTGAAAAGAACATTGCACGTGGTATCGCAATTTCTTTAACATTAAGTGCGATTTTATATGTAGCTTTACAAAGTACATTTATCACATCAATGCCACAATCAATGATTCACGAACACGGTTGGCACGGTATTAATTTCAACTCTCCTTTCGCTGATATGGCGATTCTATTAGGCTTAAACTGGTTAGCTATTTTACTTTATATTGAAGCCGTAGTTTCACCATTTGGTACAGGTGTATCATTCGTCGCAATCACAGGACGTGTATTACACGCAATGGAGAAAAATGGACACATTCCTAAATTCTTAGGAAAAATTAATTCAAAATATAATATCCCACGTGTGGCAATTATCTTTAATGCCATCGTAAGTATGATCATGGTAACGTTATTCCGTGATTGGGGCGTACTTGCGGCGGTTATTTCAACTGCAACATTAGTTGCTTATTTAACTGGTCCAACGACAGTTATTGCTTTACGTAAGATGGGGCCTAAATTACACCGTCCATTCCGAGGTGCATTATTAAAATTCATGGCGCCATTCTCATTCGTTTTAGCATCACTAGCCATCTATTGGGCGATGTGGCCAACAACTGCCGAAGTTATCTTTATTATTATTTTAGGTTTACCAATTTATTTCTTCTATGAATATCAAATGAATTGGAGTAATACTAAAAAACAAATCGGCGGTAGTTTATGGATTATCGTTTACTTAATTCTTTTAGCTACAATGTCATTTATTGGTAGTAAAGAATTTAATGGTATCAATTTAATCCATTACCCTTACGATTTCATTGTTATTATTGTATTAGCGTGTATCTTCTATAAACTTGGTACAATCAGTCACTTTGAAAGTATTTATTTCAAACGTGCGAAACGTATCAATAAGAAAATGAAAGAAGATACTATGGATACAACACAACAAGACGTTAATCAACAACAGTCAGAGAAATAAGTAAAATTTAGAAGTGAGACAGAGATTAATTTAGATTTCTGTCTTGCTTCTTTTTTTTAATGGTAAAGTAAGGATAAATAGCTTATAGGAAGTGGTGATGAGATGGTCACAATTCAAACTCACGGTGGCAGTATTAGAGGTATTGAAAAAGATGGCTTACATATGTTTTTAGGCATTCCCTATGCTTACCCTCCTACTGAATATCGTCGTTTCAAACACTCTGAATTAGTAACGACTTGGGATAATATTATTGATGCTTCAGCTTTTCAAAATATTCCTCCCCAACCTGATAATAAATTAGAAACATTCTTTTCTTCTATACCTGCCTCATTCAAACAAAGCGAAGATTGTTTATATTTAAATATTTGGTCGCAAAATAATCAACTTAAAGATAAACCAGTTATTATTTACTTTTACGGTGGCGGTTTTGTTAATGGTCATGGATCTGCCGAATTATACACGCTTGAACATATTGTTCAACAACACGATGTGGTGGTCGTTACTTTTAATTATCGCCTAGGCGCTTTAGGTTATTTAGACTGGTCCTATTTTAATCAAAGCTATCATAAAAATAATGGGCTATCCGATCAAATTAATGTTTTAAAATGGGCAAATCGTTTTATTGAAGACTTTGGTGGCGACCCTCACAACATTACATTAATGGGTCAGTCTGCAGGAAGTATGAGTATCATGGCATTGATGCAACAACCTGAGTTAGATATGTACTATCAAAAAGTCATATTATTAAGTGGTACTTTACAACTCGACACACTACAAAATGGCTATTTGAAAGCACAACATTTTGATAATTTAAGGGAGCACCATTTTCCAAATAAAGAGATAGAAGAGTTATCAGCTAATGAGATTCTAAAATTAATGGAAGAAGATGAAAGAGTTAGAGGGAAATCTAAAGGATTGGAACTTATTTATGCCCCTATTGATGATACAACAATGTGCCGTCCCCTATCCGCATTCACTAAACCAGTCGTGGTTGGTTATACTCAGGATGAAGGAGATTGTTATATCCGCAATGAATCGCGCAAATTAGCACCTCAACGATTTGTAGATGTTATGAAATTAAATAATATTAGAATTAATATTGAAGAAGCTCAAACGGGGCAGCAACAAGCGCAAGTGGTCACAGACTTATATTTCAAACAGCCTGCCTTACAATTTCTTGATAATTTGAAGGATAATCCTCATAAATGGTTAGCACGTTTCGATTGGTCAATACCGTCTCAGCCGGATTTCAATAGCGCGTATCATATTTTAGATTTAGTGTTTTGGTTTGGGAAAATGGAAATTTTAAACGCACACGATGTTAAAGATTTAACTTCTGAAAAAGTATTAAGCCAACAAATGATGAACGATTTAGTCTATTTCGCGAAGAACAGTATCATGCCATGGGCGCCCTATACCCTTCATCACACTCAACCACATAAATATATTTAATAAAAATAAAGGGAGCGGTGACAGAAATCTAATGTAATTTCAAAGATTTCGTAGTCCCGCCCCGGCAAGGTTGACTAGAGATGAAGAAAGTCCAAGTTGGACGCATCTTCATCTCAGACAACTACTGCCATAACTAAAAGCTGAACCATTTTTTTATATTAATGGCTCAGTCTCTTTTGAATATTAATTTTTAGCGTAGTGATAATTTTTCAATGTAAGTACAACGATTAAGCCTAATAAGCCTATAAAGGCACTTACTAATGTGACCGCTTCGACAGAGATGTTAGATACCACAAGTCCGCCTATGATACCACCGAAACCGATACCCGCATTAAGACAAGACATGTTCCAACTCATCACTTGGCTTGTGTCGCCTTCGACATGTTCAATAATCCCACTTTGAATTGCTGGGTTGGTGCTCCATTGAACGATGTTCCAAATAAAGAGTCCTATTAATAATAAGACCGTCGTAGAAAGTATTAAGTTAACGATTAACATCATCACGGTAAATACTGAAAATGCGATAATTAACCAACGTTTACTTGTTAGTTTATCTGCTAAGACGCCACCTAATGATGTACCTACGACACCTGCCACACCGTTCACTAATAATGCTAATGATACATATCCCATGCTATGACCATTTTCCAAAATAAGTGGATTAATGTAGACGAATGTTACAGAATTGGCAATAAGAATTAACAGTGTAATCGCTAAGTATTTCACAATTTCTGCAGGACGTAAGATACGAGACGACGACTGATTGTCTTCTGTCACATGATTAAACATTCGATTCGCATCATTAAGTTCTCCCGTAGTTGGTAAGTATTTCAACATTAATAATCCAGCAAGAAGACTGATTACAATAATAAAGACGAACGTAAAACGCCAACCAATCCAATCACCTATCATTGTTCCAATAGGTACACCGAAGACGTTAGCCCCACTAAAGCCAGTGTAGACAACGCCAATCATTTTACCTCTATTCTTGGGAACGGTAAGTATTGCTGTTAAAGCAAGTACTTTTACAATAATGAGAGAAGCGGCTGCTGAAGATAAAATACGTCCAATGACTAAAATAGTAAAATTAGGCGCTATCGCAATGATACCGTTACCCACGATAAACGCTACCAACGTCCATAGTAAAACTGAACGTGCAGGAAATCTGTTGGTTAACTTAACTAATATAGGTCCACAAATCGCAAATGTTAGTGCGTAAAGCGTAACGAGCTGACCAATAATTGGTTCTGAAACGCCTAAGTCATCACTCATAAGATTCATGATACCAGCGACCATCATTTCAACCATGCCTACGATAAAGACACTAATAATGAATGTCACTATACGCATGACAGACATGTTATGTTCTCCTTTCTTTGTGTTATCTATACAAATTTTGCTCATTAATAAATATGATCCCTTAAAAATAAAAAAACAGCTACAAACTATTTTCCAAGTATTATAACTGTTCTATTATATAATATTCAATTGTAATTTTCTTCAAAAAGGTTTTAATGTACTTGTTTATTATCTTTTAAATATTGGTTAATTACTTCTTGTACAGTAATTAATAGTATTAGTAATCCCATTGTGCCATATACAACATAGTTATTATGAAGTAATATATCAATGCCGAAATTCAAGTTGAAATGGTTTTCTGTGAGAGTAAATAAAAAGCGTAAAATATTGTATAAAGCTAAGATAGTTATTATAAAGCCAATAAAATGCGATAAAGTTTTCATATTAATACTCCTTCACTTCATTATTTAGCTTTATTGTAATCCTCATGGATTAATTCAAACTTATATTTACCTTAATTTTTCCTTAAATAATAACAGCAAGAATAGTTAAATCTCAAAAAGTTTTATAAGATGAATAATGAGGTGTTATTAATGAATGAAGAGGTTCTTATAATTGAAGATGACAAAGATATTAATGAATTAATGAAATTATCTTTAAATACAAAAGGTATTACGCGAGTAACTGCGGTAGATAATATCATTGATGCAAAAACAGAATTACTAAATTTCAATTATCAAGTCGTGTTGTTAGATTTAAATTTAAAATCAGAAAGTGGTTATCAATTATTGAAATACATTGATTTAAAAGATACCGCAGTTATAGTAGTTACAGCGAAGACGACGCACATTGATGTTTATAAAGGATTTGAAAATGGCGCCGTTGATTATATTAAAAAGCCCTTTGATCCAATGGAGCTTTATTACAGGGTATCAATCCATTTAAAGAATAACTCAGACGAGATTTATACTTATCAACATTTAAAAGTAAACTTTAATAGTATGGAAGTTTATATACATAATCAGCTAATTAATCTAACTAATCGTGAGTATAATTTACTTACTTTTCTTATTAAAAATAAAAACCAAGTACTTACAAAAGAACAATTATATTCTAAAGTTTGGGGCTATGATACTGGCGTTGATGATAATACACTAATGGTCCATATCCGGACATTACGTAAAAAGATAGAAGATGAGCCGAATGCGCCAAAGTTAATTAAAACGGTGCGTAGTAAAGGCTATATGTTTAAGGAAGCTCAATATGAATAAGCGCTTTATTATAAAATTCTTCAAATATATGTCGATATTTCTTGTTGTTAATTTTATTGTATCTGTAGCTTTCGTATTTTTTATGTTTTATACACTTGTTGTTAATTTATATAATGACTTAAACGAAGTTGGTAGTGAATACTTAGAACTTGCCAATATAAATGATCAACCTAATGATAATTTAAAGAATTTAGCGAAAAAACAGAATGCCTCCCTTTATATTTCTAAAAAGAATGGTGAAATTCTCTATCCAAAACATCTAAAGTCTAAAAATATAAAGCCTATTATACTTAAGAATATTAATGATGCTAATTCTGTTAAATCTAACCACGGAAATTATTTAGTTTATATTTATCGTAATCGAACTAAAAATTATACTATACGTAATAGCGATGATATCGATCCAAACCAATTGCTAGATAGTCTCGAAGTTCAAGACTACAATCATTATAATTATAATATTTCAAATGAAAAACTCACTTTTACTAAGAATTCTAATGTTCGATTAGATACTTCTTCATTAGAACTCAAGGACCCGGCAAGTATGTCTTTCATTAAAATTACAGGTATTTTTATTCTTGTAAATATAATTTTAGTAGCGTTAACTGCTTTCTTTATTTCCAAACGTTTAACAAAGCCGTTATCGTACTATATTGATTGGATTGGTAATCTGTCACAAGGTAAGCTTCATCAACCTACTTCTAAACGTAAAATTAAGAAAAAGCGTAAGACTTATCCAGAATTAGATACCTCGTTAACGCAACTGAATCAACAAATGTTGTCGAATAATATTTATCATAATCAAATTGACTACTATAAATCTAAATGGATTAGCCAAATTTCTCATGATTTAAAATCACCTTTAACTACAATTTACGGCTATTCTAAATTAATTCAAACAGATGAATCATCTCAACCGTATGTTCAGCTTATCGTTGAAAAGTCTCTATTCATGAGTAAATTAATTGATAGCTTGAATACCACTTTCGATGCTGAAACTCGTCAAATGAAACAGGACAAAGAACATTTTCCAATCAAATCAACGGTCGATCATATTACATCTATTATTGGATATGAAGCTATTTCACTTACGTTCAACCTTAATGGAAAAGATGAATTTTACGGTAACAAGTTATATTTTGAGCGTTTGTTAATCAATTTAATTAATAACAGTATTGAACATAATAATGAGAATCCAGCTATTGATATTACATTTACGCTAGAGGACATTAATTTAGTCATCGATTATAAAGATAATGGTCAAGGTATTGATAAAAATAATATTGAACAATTAATTAAACAATCCTATACTTCAAAGCTTAATAAAGAACAACATGGTGTGGGACTATCAATTATTCAAGATGCCGTTAATTATCATAATGGGCATATTGAACTTGTTCCTATTTCTAAAGGAGTTCATTTCCATATTGTACTTATCAGTGAAGAAGACCCACAATAACACGCAAGGCAGTTTACCGTTCGCCTATATGAACGATAAACTGCCTTTTATATTTAATAATCATTTATTTTCATATTCGTCACTTTTTATTGGGGCTTCGCGTGCTACTAATTGATGGCGCGCATTAAAGAATTGATTATAACTTAAATATGTTGCGATTAAAGCTGACATAATAGTGGCAGTAGTATGAATAAACACTACGAGTAATTGAAATTTAATCGCTTGTAATGGTGGTGTGCCTCCAATAATTAGTCCTGTCATCATACCTGGAATTGAAACTAATCCGTATGTTTTAACTGAATCAATCGTTGGAACAATCGCTAGACGTATACTTTCTCTGATTGATTCTTTAGAAGCAAGCTTAGGCGTTGCAGCTAATGTTAACTTAGACTCAATGTCAGTGACATCTTTGACAAAGGCACGGTCTAAATTCTGATAGGCTAAATTAATGGCGATTAATCCATTGTTAGCCAACATACCGCCAATAGGAATAACTTCGTTGGCTTTGAAATCAATTGCGCCTGCCAATACTGTGGCTGTTAAAGGCAACGCTGTACCGATAAAAATAGCCACAAAAGAAATGAAAAATACATGATGCATAACTGGTGACGCTCGGTTAATTGTGTTCCATGAGGCATTCACAATGATGACAAGGACGGCTAAAATAAGAATCCATGCTTCGTCAATTTTAAAAATATAATGAAGCACAAAGCCTAAAATAATCAATTGGACGACGGCACGAATAGACGCTACAACTAAATCTTTAATAATATGCAGGCCTTCTTTATAAGAAATAAAGATAGGTATTAACAGTAATAATGCAGTTAAACAGAGGGCTGTATTACTCATCTTGATTCAAGTTCTCCTCTTTAGTAATCTGTCCATCGGTAATCGTAATTCTTCTTTGAAAATAGCGCATGCTCTCATCATCGCTATGTGTAATCCATAAAATCGCGACCCCTTCACGTGCTAATTCAAAGATAATATCTTCAATCTTTTCTTTATTATGCGTATCTAATGCACTTGTCGATTCATCCAACAATAAAATCTCCGGGCGATACATTAATTGGCGCGCAATTGTTATCCTTTGACGTTCACCGCCAGATAAGTGTTCAATGCGATCATTAAGTTGATAATGACCTAAACTGACTTTCTCAAGCAATTGTTGCGCTTTCTCTTCATCAAAGTCATCTCCATGCGCAAGAGCGGGAAACGCCATATTATCTTTAATCGTTTCACCAAATAACTGGCTTTGTTGCATTAAATAGCTAATTTTTGAGCGCAATTCTTCGGGTGGATAGTCATTATAAGGCTTTCCTTTGAAAAGTAGCTCCCCCTTCGTAGGGCTTATTAAGTTGTTGATTTGTTTAAGAAATGTACTCTTACCGCTTCCAGATGGGCCTATAATAGCTACGGTTTCTCCTGCTTCCAATTGAAAATTAACATCGTCTAATATAACCCGTCTATCTGCTTTATACGTAAGATGTTTCACTTCTAATAACATAGCCGTCCCTCCTCTTCATCATTATTTACAACACCAAATTAAATCATTACATAAAAACAATTTTTATATTAATTAATTTTCTCCTTTATAATAACAAAAAAGAAGTGGAAGAGTGTAACTCAAGTTTGTCCCTTGAGCTATTCTCTTCCACTTCTCTGTCATCATTTTATTTCCACAACATCATACCAACAATTGTAAAATAGGAGATGCCGTTGTTAATCATATGTAGCGTAATGGTCGTGGCGAGATTGCGTCCACTGAAATGATAAGCTACAACGAAACATGTGGCCATAATCAAATATGGGCCTATTTCAAATATTGAAGTTGCATTTATGACATGCAAACTTGCAAAAAATACAACTGAAACTACGTACATTAAGCCGTAAGTTAATTTCTTGCCTAACTCATGAATAATTAAATGTCTAAACAATAACTCCTCTACAATCGGAGTAATAATAACAATATCTAAAAAGAGTATCGGCCAAATCCAAGTCGTTTTGAATAATTGAATAATCTGCTTATTATTTTCCGTCTCATCAAACTGATATTTCTTAGGTAAAAATTCCATCCCAAACGCATACGCATAATTTAATAAATACATCGCAATGAACACGATAACGATGAGTACGATATGTTTTTTCAAATCTTTAAACCGTTGAATCGCCAATGGAATAAGTGTTTTACGATGCATTAAGTAAAATAAAAGCAACACCAGACATTGGCCTATTAATGCGAATACTTGACTAATCCCCATGGCTTGTCGCGTAAATTCATTTTCAGAACTGCTGCCTGTTAATAAAACCATAAATAGCATCACAAAAAATGATAATACAATTGGTAACAACATACTAAATCCTAAGTATCCCGGTATTAACCAAAAGTCACGTTTAACTACGCGTTTAGAGGCAAATTCATTCTTCAACTGTGGCTTCTGTGAAAGTGATTGCGAATCTTTATATTCCGAAGTCATATTTTTCTCCTTTTCTTCTTATCTTTGAAAAGTAAGTTACACAACTCTTTTCAAATATTAAAAGAACCTTTCAACCATTGTAATAATAAATATCACCAATTGTACAGAGCTATGGTAAAGATAAGACGCAGCTAAATTTTTACCACTATATAAATAAACGACGATGGCTCCTATTGATAATATCATGTACGGTATCATCTCCATGAGGGAAATTAAATCATATACATGCAAGATGACTTCAATAAACAAACTTAAAATAACAACGAGTGCGAGATTCCACTTTTTACCCAGTTCATGAATGATCAAATGTCTCAAGATTAACTCTTCTACTAAAGGTCTCAAGATTACCATACTCACAAAGGTAAAGATTATCGCCCCAGGATGATTAAATAGCCCTTCTAATCGAATGAGTGCTTGCGTCTTTTCATATCCAAAAGGCGACGGGATAAATTGTGCTAACATATTAAAACCAAAGTACAAAATCAAACTAATGATAGTTACGCACGCTATTACTCCTACGTAACGTTGTTTAACATAATACAACTGGCGTCGCGCAACATCAGCAATATAATATTTATGCAAGGCAAAAAACGCCCCAATTGCAATAAACTGTGCAATAACTAAACTAATGCTTAATGTTAAATTATATAAATATAAAGGTGGCGAATCTTGGGTAATCATCGCCGTCACACCTAGAACTCCAAAGACGATAATAATCGGCATTAGTATTTGAAAAAATATGTAAATAGGAAGTAATAGAAAATCTTTCTTTACAATGTCGTTGGTCCCCCACCGATTTCTCGGGACCACACGCGCTACAACTTCTTTACTCATAACACACCTCAACTATTTCTTTGCTTAACCTTACCACAGAAAACCAATTATTTTTTTATATTTTAAATTGTAACAAAGTTGCGATTATAAAAAATTTAAAATTTATTAAAAATTTGAATTGTAAAAAAGAAGTGTTGGTGTATGATTGAAATTGTAAAAGGATATAAGGGGGAAGTTTTAATTGTTATCATTACTTACAACAATGCAATTTATTGTAAATGTCATGATTTTTATAATCATATTTGCAGTAATCGTCCTTGCTTTGATTTTCCTATTCAAAGATAAAGGGCAATCACAACATAGTGTATTACGTAATTATCCAGTTCTAGGACGCGTGCGTTATTTCGCTGAGAAAATCGGTCCAGAATTACGTCAATATCTATTTGCGAATGATACAGAGGGGAAACCATTTTCAAGAAATCAATATACTAATATTGTCTTAGCCGGCAAATATAATACACGTATGTCAAGTTTCGGTTCACAACGTGACTATGAAGAAGGTTTCTATATTCGTAATACGATGTTTCCACTACAACGAAATGAACTTCACATCGATAATGCTTCAATGATTTCAACATTTGTGTATACAGTGGATAATGAGCGATTGTTTAAAAGAGATGAACATCGTGACAGAAAAGATATTGATCCATACTATTTATCATCAGACAATGCGGTGGTCTTAGGTGAAGAACTTGCGCATCCATTTAGAATCAAACGTTTAGTAGGACAATCGGGGATGAGTTATGGTGCGCTAGGTGGACGTGCCATTACCGCGTTATCACAAGGACTAGCTCGTGCCGGTACATGGATGAACACAGGTGAAGGTGGTTTATCAGAATACCATCTCAAAGGTGGCGGCGATATTATCTTCCAAATTGGGCCAGGATTATTTGGTGTGCGTGACAAGGATGGCAACTTTAGTGACGATAAGTTTATGGAAATGGCACAACATAAAGAAGTTAAAGCCTTTGAACTTAAACTTGCCCAAGGTGCGAAAACTCGTGGTGGCCATATGGAAGCTAATAAAGTGACAGAGGAAATTGCTCAAATTAGAAATATTGAACCATATAAAACAGTTAACTCACCTAACCGCTTCGAATTTATCAACTCTCCAGAAGATTTATTAAAATTCGTGGGTAAGATTCGTCAATTAGGTCAAAAACCAGTAGGCTTTAAAATCCTCGTGAGTAAAGTAGAAGAAATCGAGAAACTTGTCCAAACAATGATTCAACTTGATATCTATCCAGACTTTATTACTGTCGACGGCGGTGAAGGTGGTACGGGAGCCACTTTCCAAGAGCTTCAAGATGGCGTCGGCCTACCATTATTTACTGCTCTACCTATCGTGTCGGGTGTATTAGAACGCTATAAAGTGCGTGATAAGATGAAGATTTTCGCTTCAGGAAAATTAATTACCCCTGACAAAGTAGCCATTGCTTTAGGTCTAGGTGCAGATTTAGTAAACATCGCTCGGGGTATGATGATTAGCGTTGGTTGTATTATGAGCCAACAATGTCATCTTAATACTTGCCCTGTCGGTGTAGCGACAACAGATCCTAAGAAAGAGAAAGCTTTAATTGTAGAAGAAAAACAATATCGTGTAACCAACTATATTACAAGCTTACATGAAGGATTATTTAATATCGCTGCTGCAGTAGGTGTTAAAAGCCCAGACGAGATTACAAGCGACCATATCGTTATTAAACGTAAAGATGGCTCTATTGAAAATATCGCAAATTATAAACTTAAATTAATTGATTAAATATAAACGGGGTTGAGGCGCTAATAAACGGCGCCCAGCCTCGTTTATTAATTCCTAGTAATTTGGTTTGATTTAAATTGAAACTGCTGTATAATATGATTAAAAATATCAGAATATTCTATCAATTGGAGGTTTTATTTATGTCAGAACAACATCCAAACTGGAAATTTGAAACTCAAACGATTCACGCAGGTCAAGAAGTTGATGAATTCTCGAAATCTCGTGCCGTTCCAATCTATCAAACTTCAAGCTATGTTTTTGATAACACGCAACATGCACAAGACTTATTTTCACTCGCTAAACCCGGCAATATCTATACACGTATTATGAACCCTACGCAAAACGTCTTTGAAGAACGTATCACTCAACTTGAAGGTGGCGTAGGTGCCTTAGCAACGTCTTCTGGACAAGCTGCTATTACCCTTGCCTTACTTAACATTGTAGAATCAGGTTCAGAAATTGTTGCTTCGTCTAATCTTTATGGCGGTTCATACAATTTACTTCATATTACCTTTGAAAAGTTAGGCATTAAAGTTCATTTCGTCGATCCAAGCAATCCAGATAATTTTAAATCAGCAATTAATGACAATACACGCGCAGTATATGCCGAAACAATCGGTAACCCGGCAATTGATGTATTGGATATTGAAGCGGTAGCGAAGATTGCACACGATAATGGCGTACCTTTAGTAATTGATAATACGTTCGCCTCTCCATACTTATGCCGTCCATTTGAACATGGTGCTGATGTGGTGATTCATTCTGCCACTAAATTTATTGGTGGTCATGGTACATCTATTGGTGGCGTTATTGTAGATAGCGGTAAGTTCAATTGGGATAATGGTAAATTCCCAGGATTAGTTGAACCTGACCCAAGTTATCATGGTATTTCTTATACTAACGATGTAGGTGAAGCGGCTTATATTACTAAAGCACGTGTTCAACTCTTACGTGATTTAGGTTCAGCCGTCTCTCCATATAACGTGCATGAATTCTTAATTGGGCTTGAAACACTTCATTTACGCATGGAACGTCACTCTGAAAATGCCTTAAAAGTGGCGCAATTCCTTGACCAGCACCCTAAAGTAACTTGGGTAAATTACCCTGGGCTTGAAAACAGTCAATATCATCATTTAGCTAATAAATATTTGCCTAAAGGACAAGGCGCCATCTTAACTTTCGGCGTAGATGGTTCTATCGAAGATATTGCCCACTTTGTCGATGAGTTACAATTATTCTCATTACTTGCCAACGTTGGCGATTCTAAATCATTAGTTATCCATCCGGCTAGCACAACACATCAACAATTAACGGAAGAAGAACAACGTCAGTCAGGCGTCCTTCCAGAAATGGTCCGCTTATCTATCGGAACTGAAAATGTTGATGATATCATCCAAGATCTTGACGCAGCGCTAAATTCAATCTAAAAAATATTAAGGTTGAGTCATTAATTGTTTAAATTTTGAGCAACTACTTAATAGTTACTCAAAGTTTAATTAATGACCCGACCTTCTTATTAATCATCTGTCATATTACTTTTTTGAGTGAATCCCATACGTTTTAATTGTCTTACTGTGCCTTCCATATTAACTTTCTTATCATTTTTAGAAGTTAAGGCTAATGAGAAGTATTGTTTAATTTCTTTGATATCTCCCTTTGTATAATCGATATCTATATTTTCCACCCATTTACCATGATTATTCTCTAAACGATATGTCACACCTTTTAAATGTTTCAATGGACGGTTCTCTTTAAACGCAGTCTTACCTTCTTTTCTCGCCATGCCCAAATCATTGTATTTCAATGTGCTCACTGTCGATTGTTTAACTACCTTATTCTTCTTATAAGATAGCGTCGTTAAGACGTGTTTACCTTCCACGTTCCCCTCATATGTTTTAGAACGCTCTTTACTACAAGCCCCTAGTATACCTACGCTTAACACTAAGATTATCGTTAACGTTAAGAATTTTTTCATCCTATTCATCTACTTCCCACTATGTCATTTTCAACTAAATTATATCTCATTATCTATAACATTACCTTATACTTTCTATTACAAACACTTTTTTCAGAAAATTAAATCTAGGCATGCTACAATAATAGTATCTATTTCTATTGGGAGCGTGTGACAATGAAAGAATCAATCGAATTACTCAAATCATTAACGGACGTTAATGGCATCGCTGGTTATGAACATCAGGTTAAGGAGAAAATGCGTGAGTATCTCGAACCAGTGAGCGATGAAATTATTGAAGATGGTTTGGGTGGCATTTTCGGGAAAAAAGAAAGTAAAAATGGTACTAAATCATTAATGGTGGCAGGTCATTTAGATGAAATCGGCTTTATTGTTACTAAAATCGATAAAGACGGCTTTATCAAATTCCAACCTATTGGTGGTTGGTGGAATCAAGTGATGTTATCACAAAAAGTAACTATTACAACTGATGATGGTACGGAAATACGCGGTGTTATTGGATCTAAACCACCACATGCGTTAAGTGCTGAAGAAAGAAAGCAACCTGTTCAAATTAAAGATATGTTTATAGATATTGGTGTGCGAAGCAAAGAAGACGCGGAACAACACGGTATCGAGGTCGGTAATATGATTACGCCTTATAGCGAATTTGAACAATTAGCTAACGGTAAATATTTAACGGCTAAAGCGTTTGATAACCGTTATGGTTGTGCGTTAGCTGTTGATGTATTAAATAACATTAAAGATGAAAATATCGGTATCAATGTTTATGCAGGAGGCACAGTTCAAGAAGAAGTAGGCTTACGTGGTGCGAAAGTAGCTGCTAACAAGATTAAACCTGATTTAGCCATTGCGGTTGATGTAGCAGTCGCTTATGATACACCAGGAATGACTAATCTAGGCAGTGATACAGCTATTGGTAATGGTCCTGTCGTAATTTTAATGGATGCGTCTAACGTTGCGCATCAAGGCTTACGTCAACATATTAAAGAAGTCGCTAAGAAACATTATATTACGGTACAATGGGATACAACGCCTGGCGGTGGCACTGATGCAGGTAGTCTTCATGTTGCTAACGAAGGTATTCCAACCATCTCAATTGGTGTAGCACTTCGTTACATGCACTCTAACGTTTCTGTACTCCACACTGACGATTATGAAAATTCAGTACGTCTAGTTACAGAAATCATACGTTCACTTAACGACGACGCATACGATAAAATTAAATGGTAATGAATAACTTTGGAGGTATGACATGTTTTCAAATAGTGATTCAAAAAAATCAATATTCGGCGTTATGAAATGCTCAAATTGTAAGAATGAATTGCGTAAAGATGAAACAGTTACACTTAAAGTTAAGGCTAATGATTTAAAAGGTATGACTCAGCTAGCAAGTTGGGCGGATAATCAATATAAATTATGTGAAACTTGCGCAAAACAACAGTAATTAGAATATATTAAGACATACTAAAATTACATTACAATGTTAATGGTTTAGTCACTACACATCAAAAGAACTATTTATAATTAAAAACTGATAGACTAAAGGCTAGGACGTTTTATATAATGTCCTAGCCTTGTTTTGTCTGAATTTAATCTTAAATTGACTTTATTTTCTTCATATCAAATACGAATATATTAACTATTTTTTGTTTTTCAATTTTGTAATTACGGTGCCTATTATCACTAAAATTAAAAACGTGATAATCCAACTAATTATCGTAATCACTTTAAACCCACCTTTTTGTGAGCATTATAACATTCCTATATTTTAAATTTCTATCCCACTCCGTAAATTTATTCTACTGAGTTTTTCCAACTGTTATCGCTTAACATTTCGCCTGGCCAAGTATAAGCCATAACGCCTCCGTCAATACGAATTGTTTCTCCAGTCACAAATGAACTATCATCTGAGGCTAAGAACGCGACAAGTTTACCTACCTCTTCCGCTTTACCTAATCGACCTAGTGGCGTTACCCATTTTTGATTTTCACGGAAAGTTTTACCCGCTTCATCATCTTCTGTACCAGCTAAATTATCAACTAATGGCGTTTCAATTGTACCTGGCGCAATCGCATTAGCACGAATATTCTCACGACCATATTCAATCGCAATTGACTTCGTGAAATTGATGACTGCTCCTTTCGCCGCATTGTAGCCTGAACGATATAAGTCTGCAGCTTGGCCTGAGAATGAAGATGTATTAATAATTGAACCACCGTTCTCCATCATTAAAGGTAATAAGAATTTCGTTACTAAGAACGTTCCTCTCATATCAACTGCCATGATTTTATCAAACACTTCTACTGGATATTCATGAATACGGCCAGCGTTATCATCGACGCCTGCATTATTAAAGATAACATCAATGCGCCCATACTCTTTTTTCGCTTGATCAGCAAAGTCTTGAACCTGTTTATCATCTGAAATATCCACTTTATACGCCGTTGCTTTACCACCATTATTATTAATGTCTGCAACCGTAGATTCAAGTTCATCTGCAATATCTAGCGCTAAAACATGCGCACCTTCATTAGCTAACACTTCCGCTGAAGCTCGACCAATTCCAGTACTGGCCCCTGTAATGACTGCTATTTTATTTTCTAATCGTTTCATAACGCATTCACTCCATTTTTAAATATCTATCTAGAAATTCAAGTTTTATATAATTCTTATGTTCCACTCTTGAAGCGTACTCAAACCCCTTCTGAAAATGATAGCGCTTTACCTTATCGCCTTAATTTACTTATTTTAATTTGTTATATCTTATAAATATTATAATTTTTTCTTATGTAAAATTTCTGAAAATTGGTATATTTTAAAATAATGTTTGTTATACTTTACGTTAACTAACAAAGGGGGCTACTTTATGACTACAAAGGCAAAAGAAAGACCATCTTTAATTAATCGATTTCTTAATATTGTTGAAAAAGCAGGTAATAAATTACCAGATCCTGCTGTACTATTCTTTTTAATATGTGTGGGCTTAGCCGTCATCACATGGATTGTGTCGTTATTCGATGTGTCAGTTAAACACCCGGGTAGCGGAGAAATGATACATATTAAAAATATTATCAGTACCGAAGGCATCGCAATGATTATGAATGATGCAATTAAGAACTTTTCAGAGTTCCCTGCACTTGGGCTTGTACTAGCTGTCATGATTGGTGTCGGTGCCGCTGAGAAGTCAGGCTATTTCGACAAACTAATGATTTCAGTAGTCAATAAAGCCTCAAAGAAGATGATTGTACCTACTATCATCTTAATTGGTATTTTAGGAAGTTTAGCTGGGGATGCTGCGACAGTTATCTTACCACCACTCGCAGCGATGATCTTCATTAAAATTGGTTACCATCCCATTGCCGGCTTGGCTATGGCATACGCTTCAGCTGTAGGAGGATTTGGTGCTAACTTACTTATCGGCATGCAAGATGCCTTAGTATATGCTTTTACAGAACCTGCAACAAAGATTGTTTCTGATAGTGTAAAGATTAACGTCGCAATGAATTGGTATTTTATTGCTGCGAGTGTCTTTCTCGTGTTGCCAGTCATTTATTTTACAACGACTAAAATCGTGCTACCACGCCTAGGTACTTACGATGAAAGTCAATCTAACATCGATGAGGACGAAGAAACATCATCAACTATAACAACAACAGAGAAGCATGCATTATTCTGGGCAAATATGTCATTTATCGTTTTAGTCGTTGCACTTATTATTTGTTGCCTTCCTGAAGGTAGCTGGCTACGTAACGCTAAAACAGGTAGTCTGATTGATGATTCCCCACTTATTAATGGCGTGGGTCTCGTTATTCTCGTACTCTTTTTAATACCTGGTATTGTCTACGGCGTTCTTAGTAAACAAATCAACAATTCTAAAGATTTAGGCGCCATGGTGAGTGAATCTTTAGGTTCAATGGGCGCATTCATCCTCATCGTCTTCTTTGCCGCTCAATTACTCGCCTTTCTACAATGGAGTAACCTAGGCATTATTGTCTCTGTTTACGGGGCTATGTTATTACAACATCAAAGCGGTATTGTCCTCATTATCGGTATTATCGTGTTAAGTAGTTTAATCAACCTCATCATTGGTAGTGCCTCTGCTAAATGGGGAATACTCGCTCCAATCTTTGTCCCGATGATGATTTTAGTGGGCTACCACCCTGCTTTTACGCAAATGATTTATCGTATAGGCGACTCAGTTACAAATCCAATTACACCTATGATGCCTTACCTACCACTCATCTTATCTTATGCGCAAAAGTATGATAAAAATATGAAGCTTGGCTCTCTACTTTCAAGTCTTATGCCATACACCATTGCCTTATCTATCATATGGACACTCTTTATTATTGTATGGTACTTAATCGGACTTCCATTAGGACCAGGTGGACCGATTAAAATACCAAAATAACATGTAAATTCAGTTATTTTTCGACTAAATAAAGTCGATGATCATTTTCATAAATAAATTAAATACTTGGGTAAATAAATTCTTATTTATTAAATAAGATTTCTGCTCCAGTCCCTTTTTCAAACGGCAATATTACGGTAAAATATAAGTATAGAGAGTGTATAAATTCAGCTATTTTTTAGCAATTTAGGAGGACACGATGGAAGAACGTATAGGTTTAATAGATATTGGGTCAAACACCATCAGGCTAGTTATATTTAAATTTGATAAAGCGACAGGGATTAATGAATTACTAAACATTAAAACACCTGCCCGTCTTAGCCAATATCTCAATAAAGATAACGAAATGAGTAAAGAAGGTATTCAAGTTTTAATAGATGCCTTACACAGTTTTAAATCCGTTTCTGAGAAGTTTAACGTCACAGAATTACATCCAATTGCGACAGCTGCAATTCGTCAGTCTAAAAATAACGCTGATATTATAAAAGCAGTTAAAAAAGAAGTCGACATGGATATTAAAATTGTACCTGAAGAAGATGAAGCGTTTTACGGTTACTATGCGATTACACATACCACAGAAATTGAAAATGGCGTTTCAGTAGATATTGGTGGCGGCTCAACAGAAGTCACATTATTTAAAGATAAAGAACTTCTTAAAGCACATAGTTTCCCATTCGGCGTCGTAACGCTAAACCGCAAATTCTTCGACGGCAAAGCGCACAACGACAAAGGTGCCATTAAAGATATGGAGAAATTCTTAGCACAACAATTCGATACATTAGATTGGTTAAAAGGCCAAGATGTCTCACTTGTAGGTGTAGGTGGTTCTGCACGTAACGTTGCTCGTATCCACCAAGCGAAACATTCTTACCCTATCGGTGGCGTGCATAACTATACAATGACATATAAAGATATCGATGAAGTCTTTGACCTTATTCGTAAAAGTTCTCGTGATGAGTTAACGAACCTTGATGGCTTAAGTCGCGATCGTGCTGACATTATTTTACCTGCCGTTTCGGTCTTTAAAGCACTTTATAAGAAAGTAGACGCAAAACAATTTACATTTTCAAGAAATGGGCTTCGTGAAGGCTATATCATTCATCAAGTGAATGAACGCTATCCTGATGTGTTCGATAAGCACAATGTTCGTAAAGAATCGATTCATTTCTTAGCACGTGAATATATTATTGAAGACGTGACATCACAAGTACGATTAAAACTGGCGAAATCTTTACTTGCACAACTTATCGAGCTGGCTGATTTAGATATTAGTGAGAACGACCAACGTTTATTTGAAGAAGGAACTTATATTTATTACTTAGGTAGTTTTATCGATTCCGATTCAAGTTCACCACATACGTACTATATTATCGCGAACTCAATGATTAATGGCTATACACACAAAGATCGTGTCAAATTAGCATTATTAGCTAGTTTCAAAAATAAATCATTATTGAAATTCTATTGCGAAGAAACGGACTGGTTTAGCAATAAAGAAATAGATACAATTCAAACTCTCGGGGGTATTATCAAGTTCATCAATGCATTAAACATCTCACACACTAGTTTCGTTGAAGATGTCGTATTGAAGAAGAAGAAAAAAGGTGACGAGGATTACGAATTAACCGTATTTTATACTGAAGGTGAACCTATCGCTGAAGAGTATCAAGCTGTAAGACAAAAAAAACATATAGAAAAGATACTTAAAGGGAAAGTTTCCATCATCTTTACAAAATCTTAAAATAACTATGCTATTTTAAAGTTAGGTAGTTGTGCCTTCCACTAAAAAATTAATTAAACAAAGTATATTTGAGGAAATGACGAGGTGTATTCGGAATATGCAAACTCAATTGGGAGAAAATGATATTAGCTTACCACAATACTATAATAACCGCGAATTAAGTTGGTTAGACTTCAACTATCGCGTACTTCAAGAGTCATATGATAATAACAATCCATTATTAGAAAAATTAAACTTTATTTCTATTTTTAGCTCAAACTTAGATGAATTCTTTATGGTGCGTGTGGCCGGTTTAAAAGACCAAGTGAAACTAGGTTACGACAAGCCTGAAAACAAAGCACAAATGACGCCACAAGAACAAGTCGATGCCATCCAAGAAAAAGCTAAAAAATATGTAAACAAACAATATGAACGTTACAACGAATTAATGAACGAACTTAAAGATTACGACATCGTAATGTGTGAACCAGACAAATTATCAGAATCTCTATTAGAAAAGTTAGAAAGAGATTTTAAATTGACCATTCTACCAACGTTAACACCACTTGGTATCGATGCGTATCATCCTTTTCCAAAACTTAATAATAAAAGCTTAAACATCTTCGTTGATATTGATACAGAGGATGCGATTAATTCAGCGATTGTACAAATTCCATCGCTAATTCCGAGATTCTTAACTTACAACGAAGGTCCTAAGCAATATGTCTTGATGATTGAAGATGTCATTTCATACTTCATCAATTATTTATTCACAGGATATGAAGTTTTAAATACGTTCACATTCAGAATTACAAGAAATGCCGATTTAACTATCCATGAAGATGGTGCTGAAGACTTATTAATCGAAATTGAACGTTTCCTTAAAGAACGTAAAAGCGGTTCTGCCGTGCGCTTAGAAGTAGATGGTCGCACTGCGAATCGTGATGATTTAGACTGGTTGGTTGAAACATTAGAAGTAGATAAACAAGACGTTTATTTCTTAGATGGTCCATTAGATTTAACATTTATCTTTAGCTTAGTTGATCATCTGTCTCATAAACTAAATTATTTAACTTATAAGAAGTATTCACCACAAATTTCTCGTTCTTTAGGAAATAACAATGTATATGAATTAGCATTAAAACGTGATATCTTCTTCCACCATCCTTACGAATCATTTGAACCTATCGTCGACTTTATACGTGAAGCGGCGGATGATCCAAATACAATCGCGATTAAACAAACGCTTTATCGTGTAAGTAAGGATTCACCGATTATCAACAGTTTAAAAGAAGCTGCTGAAAAAGGTAAACAAGTAACGGTGCTAGTAGAATTAAAAGCTCGTTTCGATGAAGAAAATAATGTGCACTGGGCACGTATGTTAGAAGATGCAGGTTGTCACGTGATTTACGGTATGACACATTTAAAAACACACAGTAAAATCGCCTTAGTCGTTAAACGTATCGGCGGCGAATTAACATCATTCGTCCATCTCGGTACAGGCAACTATAACGATAAAACTGCGAAACTTTATACTGACATGGGTATTATTACCACTAATAAAGAAATTGCAGAAGACGCGATTAACTTCTTCAATTACCTAAGTGGCTACTCAGTGAAACCAGAGTACAATAAATTAATCGTTGCGCCATTCGACATTCGTGACGTCTTTATCGACCGTATCGACAAAGAGATTAATAGTCACCTTCAACATGGCAACGGTAAGATTATGATGAAGATGAACTCTTTAACTGATAAAGCTATCATTGAAAAGTTATTCGAAGCATCACAAGCTGGCGTGAAGATTCAACTCATTATCCGAGGTATTTGTTGCTTAAAACCAGGCATCCCTGGTATTAGTGAAAATATCGAAGTGGTAAGTATCGTAGGACGTTTACTTGAACATTCTCGTATTTATTACTTCCATAACAATGGCGATGAGCGTATTTATTTATCATCTGCCGATGTAATGACACGTAATATGATTAAACGTGTGGAAATTTTATTCCCTGTTGAAGATAAAGAAATTGGTAAACGTTTAGTAGACTTTATGAATTTACAATTATCTGATAATCAAAAAGGTCGTTATCAAGACCAAGAGGGTAATTACCATTATGTTGAAAATAATTTATCACCATTAAATTCTCAAGTGTATTTAATGCGTGAAGCTGTTGAATATGGTCAAGAACTAAAGAAAAAATCTGCGCAACCATCAGGCATGCCTGTCGTTTCTAAACGTAAAGCAGGTTGGGTTAACCGTATTCGACGTTCATTAAAAAAATAGGATTTTAATACGAAAAAGCTAGGTTTAATTCCAAACTATAGGCGTAGAAATGATTCAATTATGAATTATTTCTACGCCATTTTCATATTAATACTTCGTATTGTTTGGCTCGCGTTCCTGGGAGACAACTTCAGCCAGCCCATACTGACGTTTGGGCCCCAGTCTTCAGTTTGTCTTGTTTCCCTAGGAGTCTCGCCAACAATACTACGTTATATACATGTAATTTTACACTTAAATACTTTGCAGTTAAATCGACTTTGTTTACTTTAATATCGATAAACCACATTAATATTAAATAATTACTTAGTACTGAGATATTTTTAACCCAATCTCACTTTTTATTTTTCAGGGTTTTGGTACCAATGTTTGAGGAAGGTATATAAGACGTTGCTATAGGTCTCTAATTCTGAAGCTTCTATTTTTTCGTCTACGCTATGTGCTTCTTCAAGGCTTCCTGGTCCATATAAAATAGTTGGAATACCAAAATGTGCTGTCCAACCACCATCTGTAACAGTCGTACTCATGCCATATTGCATGTCGGTACCATTTACTGTTCGATGTGCATCTTGTAATTGTTTAAATCCAGGATGTTCTGTTGGAATCGTAAAGCTCGGGAAGATTTCACCTTTATCTTCAATCATAGATTCTCCGCCCCATTCAAACTGTAATGGGTTCTCTCGTAACCAAATATCTGCATTGGCCATTCGATTCAAGTAATCTTCAATTTCCGCTATAACATCTTCATAGCTTTCATTTGGCAAGTAATGTACCGTAATCCATAATCGACATTCGTCTGCAATAAAGGCTGGATGACGGCCACCTTCTATCACTGCAGGATTAATAGTATTGGCACCTGGTGGCATACCAGGACTATGTTTCATAACGGCCCAATGTTGTTCTAACTCATTCAAGGCTTGTATGACTTTGGTCATCTTTTCGATAGCGCTTGCGCCAAATAAGCCACCGCCTGCATGAATGGTTTGGCTACGGGCACCATCATGGATAGTATTTTTACTTTTCACTGTTACCCAGCCTGTAATAACGCCACCTTGACCTAATGCCATCATTTCACTCGTATCTAAGACTAAAGCTAAATCCGCTTTCGGACCAATTTCACACGCTAATTTTGTGCCCGCTTCGCCTACTTCTTCACCTACGACCGATTGTACGATAATATCGCCTTCAGGTTGGTGTCCTTCTTGGCGTAACTTTTCAAGAACATAAAATAATGAGGCCATGCCGCCTTTCATATCACTCACACCACGACCATAAAGCCAGTCGCCACTTTGCGTAAGTTTAAATGGTGGATAAGTCCAGTTCGAGTCATCATCGACAGAAGCTACGTCTACATGGCCATTTAAAATTAACTTCGGTGCATTAGGATTCTTACCTTTCAAGGTGCCCACAATCACACTATCATTCTTGTACAGTTGTTCACGTTGAATGCTAAAACCTAAGTCTTTTAATACATGTTCAATCTCATCTTGTAGTGGATCTGTATTACGTCCAGGAGGGCTCTCCGTATTATACTTAACCAATAAATCTAATAAGTCATAAAGACGTTGTTCCATATCAGTCACATCCTTGTATAAAATTGAATACACTAAGCGTATGTCAATTCTAGTGTAACATTTTACAGGATATTATTTAGCCCCTGTTTACACTGGTCGGACAATGACTTCATTAACATTAACGTGGTCCGGTTGTGTTAAAGCATAAATAACCGCATTGGCGATATCTTCAGGGTCTAACTTTTTACGTCCACCGAAATCAGTGTTTTCCGTCATAGGTGTATCTACCATGCCTGGTAAAATGCTTGTCGATTTAATGCCTGTACGCGCTAATTCTTTCTCTAAGGCTTCTACGATACGTACTACTGCTGATTTACTTGCGCTATAAATTGCACTGTCTTTTGATACTTCAAAGCCAGAAATTGAGGCTAAATTGATAATATGAGCACTGCTTTGTTCTTCAAAGTGTGGTAACACGGCGTTCAAGCTATATAATAAGCCTTTGACATTCGTATCTATCATCGCGTCCCAGTGGTCGACGTCATAGTCTGTAATTTTAGATGAGCCGTTAATACCGGCGCAATTGACTAGAATGTCGACTTGTTTAAATTTAGCGACGGCATTTTCAACTAGTGCGTCGACTTCATCTTTAGATGTGATATCTGTTGGCGTAATGAGATAGTCGCCTTCTGCCATATCACTTGCTACTTCTTGTAGTTTGTCTTCGTCACGTCCTGCTAAGACGACTTTTACGCCTTGATGTGCAAGTGTTTTAGCGGTTGTTGCTCCAATACCACTACTTGCTCCTGTAATAATTGCTACACGTCCATTTAATTCTGCCATTTCAACTTCACCCTTTACTTTAGTGTCATTGATTACCTATCCTTAATCATCGTTGACTAAACTTGGGTTGCTTTAATTTTCAAAAATTCTCAGAGAAAAGCTTATGAAGAATTGTATTATTTGTGAAAACGTAATAAAGTTAAGATATAGGATTCATGGGCATATAGAAAGAGAGGATGACGAGAGTGACATTTACTGAACGTATTCAAGCATTACGTGGTAACATTGGTAGAACGAGTTTCTCATTCCGCTTCAAGGATTTATTTACTGAGGAAGAATGGTTAGAGATGAGTGTAAAGCAACGTACGCGTCAGGAGAGAGAATTTATTGCACAGATTGATCGTATTCCACGTGTGAGAATGCCTTTCTCAAGTGCAGAGCATTATAAATTTAAGTTATATAATCAAGAGTATCAATATAATGAAGTTAAGAAGAATTTTAAAGCAGTGTAATATATGCGAGAGTTGGAATAGATTAAGTATGGATTGAGCATACTGTAGTTTCAATTAGCTCGTATCACATGAAAGGCTGGGGCACTTTTGTAGAAGTGTCCCAGCCTTTTCAACACATTATTCCATGATGATTAGGGGTATATTTATGGTATGCCTCCGACTGCTCACCAACGAAGGCATAGTAAGTTCTTGAATGTTATAGGAGGTCATTCAAATTGTGTTAATTGCTTACGAGTGTTTTACGTTCGAGTCCATAGAAGTATAATCGTTCGGCATCGATATAAGGAATTGAGTCGATTGTTAAATAGCCATCTTTAATATCGCCAATAGTGCCTTGGTTTACACCTGTTTTTAAATAAATATCGTAGCTGCCTTCTTCAGAAAAAATTACATCTTCAATTACTTTTCTCATCCGTATCACTCCAATTACTTATTCCTTACACTTCATATCATACACGCTTTTTAAAATATTTAAAGTGATTTGTGATAGTTTTCACAAATAGTTCATTATTTTTAAAAATCTAATCTTTTTAATATTTTTATGCAGATAGTATTTAATGTGATGTTTCGTAAAAAAAGGAATCAAAATGGGTTTGGGTTGCGTTTATGTTGTGACGCTTTCCTGCGTGAACTCGACGAGCCACGGTCTCGCCATTCGTTCTTTTACGCTAGGAGTCGCACAACAACACTCCACCCACCATTTTGGGATACCTCTTAATAATTGTATGAATTGAAAACTAGTTATACTTTAGTGAGCATTCTATTTTTATTAAAGACTTATATATTTTATTAGCAAACATAAAAAAACAACACTTTAAATAAAGTGCTGTCTTTAAAATAATTTCAGTTGACTAAATTCGTCTTTAGTCATTTGTTCTATTTTTTCAATTTGGTTACCAATTCGTGTAACTATAGGCACAACTAGAGCATTTCCCATGCAGAAAAACCGCATTCTATCTGGCATAGTATCTGTCCAATTATCAGGAAATCCATTTAGTCTTTCAGCTTCTATTGGGGTTAAAGTCCTAAAGACGCCGTTTATATTTAACAGATGAGAACTTCTATTAACTGAAGCTTCACTAGTCAGCATTGTTCTTGCTGGTAAATCTAACGAGTCAAACTCTGACATTCCACCTTCAGAAAAATAATATTCATGTCCGTCTTTTGAAGTTCGTTTAATTTTCTTAGCGCCTCTTAAATATTTAAATTTTTCTATCTTATCTTTAGTAAGTAAATAACTATCATTAACATCCTCTAAAATTATATCTTTCAAGGGAGTTGAACTTTCATATTTAGGTATAGTATCAATAGTTAACACATTTCCGTTTTTCATAACGCCACTATTAAAAAATTGAAAATTAAAATTCTCAGACATCTCAACAATATCACTTGATATTGTAATTGAACTTATTCTCTTTTTATTAGGTTCATTTTCTACTGGAAATGCTTCGGCAAACATACCAGAGTTATAAATCAAATCTTCTAATGAATAGTTTTCCATCAATTTGGCATAATCCAAATCTCTTTTATAGCCAAAAATAAAAACTCTACGTCTTCTTTGAGCATTGCCATAATCTGCAGCATTAATAATTCGCCACTCAATATCGTACCCTAATTCATTTAATGTTGATAACATAACTCCAAAATCACGTCCTCTTTGTTTTGAGGGAGATTTTAATAAGCGATCTACATTTTCTAATAAAAGATATTTAGGATAAGTGTTTTGAATAAATCTAACTATTTGCCAAAACAAAACTCCTTTTTTGCCTTGTATACCTAATTATCCACTTAAACTTCTAGCTACAGAGTAGTCTTGACATGGAAATCCACCAACTACCATATCAGCTTTAGTGCTTGCTAGTTCTTCATCACTAATTAATCCAATATCTTCATTTACATGTTTTCCCGTTGCGAATTTACTATTATAACAGTCAAAAGCATGTTGTATTTTTTTTGAAGGTTCCCATTGATTTGCCCAAGTAACATCAAAAATTTTATTTTTTGTATTTTCTAATCCTAGTCGAAATCCTCCAACTCCTGCGAAAAGTTCAGCAACTTTGATTGTACTCATTAGGCACCTCCTTTAATATCCTTGTTGAAATTATTATATCACAAAACACGAACAAACGTTCCGATAATTTTCTTTTGAAAAACATATCTATTTTAACATACTTTTCTACAGCATATCTTCAACTTGTTTTTTTATATAATCTGCATTCAACCAAAAACATTGTTTAGTCATCCATTGATCAGAATATTTTTTTGTATCTTTAGGACGATTATTCCAAACTGCAGGAGCTGGTAAATAGTCTGCACACTCTCCATTAACTCTATAATCTGCTTTTGACTGATGAGGTCTAACATGACAAATCATCTTATCAGATTTATTAATAAAGTTATTTTCAATTTTCAAAACGTCTCCGTCTTTATTGTACTTCGCAGTAAGTTCAACACCGTTTTCTAATTTCGAAACTGTATCTTCCCATACTTTTTTAACTGGACCTTTAATATCTTTTTCAGGCATACTAAAGAATTTAATTCCTTTAAATACATCTTCATTATTTTCTGTTTTGACAATAAAGAATAAGAATCTAGTTTCTAGTAAATAATTATGCCATGTCGCAGAAGGATTTCCATTTTCATCTTCCCATTTTTCATTAACTAGCTCTTTAAATTTAAAAGTAGGAAATGACATACTTTCTTTATTTATATTATTTTCATCAAATTTAACTGTTTTTAGAACTATTGATGCCTTTTCAAACTCTTCCACTCTTGGAAATTGGTTACCATTTTTGACTTTATTTTTTAGATTCAAAATTGCAGAAGCTATTAGATAATTGACACTTTTACCGCCCTGTTTTATATCAAAATGTTCACACAATTTACTAATAGGCCAGTTATAATAAGGTTCGAACGTTTCTCTTACAACTGATTCAATACTTTTGTTTTTAACTTCAATTCTATCTTTTATAATTGAATCAATTTTTTCATCGCCTAAAATATATTTTCTTAGTATAGATGTCATATAACCTGATTTAAATGAAAAGGCTCTTTGTTTAGCTGGTATGTCTGAATATGGTTGTTTACGAACTGATTTAGAACTAGCTCCTTTAGTACACGGGGCTAAATAATCAGTTAAACTTTCACTTAGCTCATGATCTCTTCCCTCATTGATATACTGATGTATAGTATGCCAATCATTTTTAATAATTTCATAATCTACAGGATTTTTCTTCATTTCATATAATACTGCTTCTTCAATTTTCCATTCTTCTCTTTTGACATCTTTGATATATTCATAAAAAGCTAATTCAATCGTTCCATTTTTATATAAAAAGGTACTATCTTCAAAGCGTTCTTTAGCAACTTTTTCATAGTTTATTATATTTAAAACTAACCTTTCTTTAGCACTATACTTTCCACTTTTTAATTTTTAAAAGGAGTTGCTTTTAATTCTACACCTGCTTCTTCCATATCTGGCTTACTATCATTATCTTTTGTTTTACCAAACCAAGCTTCGAAGGCATCTCCAACCGAACTTTTAAATTCACTTACAGGCGCTCCATTATTTAATTCTTTTAAAGTTTTACCCACTGCTTCTTTAGCTCTATTATGAACTTCTTCCTTAGTTTTGTATTCAGTCATATAATCATCTCCAATTCTAAAACTCCTATTTAAATTAATTATATAATACGTAGCTATATTTGTATTTTCTCATATAAAAAATTCATATTTTAAATAGCTATTTATAGATGATTAATTGATTTTCACGTAATTAGTTAAAAAAGTGATATTTTTAGTCAAAAGATTGCTATTTCTAGGGGTTTAAATATAAATTATTTATATTATAATTTAATTTTGTAATAGTTTTATAGCTATTACACAATCGGAGGTTTGTGTGGGTATGGAAAGAGAAATTCAAAGTCTTCCTATATGCATCTTAGCGGAAAATGAGATGTAATTATTTATTATTAGTGAATAGTATTTTTGCTTTTTCTTTCCATAATTCTGTTAGATCGATCTAACTACCGTTGGGAATGCCATTAATTCTCAATTGGTAAAATTCCTTAGGGGCTCATCTTAAAGTAGAGTAGGATGAGTCCCTTTGTTTATTTTTTATCTATGTAAGGTCGCATAATAATCCAATTTTTATTTCTAAAATGGTCTCTAGCTATTCATTTCTTCTTTAAAAAACGTATAAAGTTTTTCCGTTGTTTTTAGTGTTAAATCATCTACGGCTTTATCACCGTTTCTCAATCCTGATATTACACTTTGACTAATACCTGTTTTTTTATATATTTTATATCCTGTAATATCACTATTTATGACCTTTACAATAATGTTTCTATAATCACTCATGCTGTTTCCACTCCTTGTTTAATTGCAAAATAACTTTGCGTTTTATATACTTAAATTTGTAAAGAACTTTTGATAGTTCTTGTTGTTTTCTTTTCGGTCTACCATACCGAAAATGAACAATCTGATTTCCTTCAAAATACCTGGTATTCGGTAAATAATTACTGATACCAGTATTTTTGTGTCTTTTCATCATTTTCTATTGCTCATTCTAGGTTTATACAAATTCTCTCAATTCTTTTTTAATATATTGCCTTAAATTTATTATATATATTATTCATACCCCTTTTTATTAATCAATTTCTTAGAGTTTCATGATTTTTAGGCTGAATTTTATAAATTAGTCAAAAAAGTGATATTTTTAGTCAAAAGATTGCTACTGCTTGTGGTGTTTTTTCGAATATAATAAATGCATATTAGATTTCGGTCTAATATACGGAGAATCATAAGGGGGGGACATTACATATGTAACTCCCCGGGGATGCTCATCCTAGCGGAAAATAGGATGGGTTTCTCTCATAGTTAGTTTTATATTTTGTCTCTTATTTTGTTTAGTTAAAATGATGTTAAATTTATTTTTTGTTTGAAACGAGTATAGTCAAAATGAGCAACGATTTATCATTATGCCAAACTAAAGATGTTTTAATCATTTAACTATGACAAGGTAAGAAGACACACGTCATGTTTAATGCCTTCTCTCTACTCCAAATATAAGGCAGGCGCAGGACATTTTAAGCGGGTGTAGCGTATTTCTTAATACGCAAAGAGCCTAAAGCGATATTAGTTAATCATTCAGGGTGTTTGATATTAACTTACGCTTTAGGCTCTATTTTTATAATCCGAGCTGTTTAATAAAATGTACAAGTTCATCTTTCATTTTCGGATCTTTAAGGGCGTATTCAATTGTTGTTTTGACGAAACCTAGTTTTTCTCCAACATCGTAGCGGTTGCCATCGAAGTCATATGCGTATACTGGAATATCGGCGTTCATGCGTTCGATTGCGTCGGTTAATTGAATTTCGTTGCCGGCGCCTTCTTTTTGCGTTTTTAAGTAGTCGAATATTTCTGGTGTCAGGATATAACGACCCATAATCGCTAAATTGGAAGGTGCAGTCCCTTGTTTAGGTTTCTCTACAAATTGTTTAACTTTGTAACGTTGGCCTTCTTTTTCTAAAGGATCAATAATGCCATAACGATGTGTAACGTCTTCTTCTACTTCTTGTACACCGATGACTGAATGTCCTGTTTCTTCATAGACATTCATTAATTGTTTAATCGCAGGTTCTTCAGATTCAACAATATCATCGCCTAATAAGACCGCAAAAGGATCATTACCGATAAATTGACGTGCTGTATAAATAGCATGGCCTAGCCCTTTTTGTTCTTTTTGACGAACGTAAAAGATATTAGCCAAACCTGTTGAATAATTTACTTTTTCAAGTAATTCTGTTTTACCTTTTTCTTCTAGTACCATTTCTAATTCTTTTTGATTATCAAAATGATCTTCAATCGCACGTTTATGTTTGCCAGTTACTATAATGATATCTTCAATTCCTGCGCGAGAGGCTTCTTCCACTATGTATTGAATGGTAGGTTTATCTAAGATTGGAAGCATTTCTTTAGGCATCGCTTTGGTAGCTGGTAAAAATCTTGTTCCTAAACCAGCGGCAGGTATGATAGCTTTTTTTATTTGTTTCAAACTTGAGTAACTCCTTTGTACATTCTGTTGTTTTATCATTTGTTAGTTTATCACTCTTTATGTGTCATTCCTAGTGATAGCCTAATGTTTGCTTTATAAATAGAAACCGCTTCAAATTATAAAAAGGTTGAGAGGATATCTCAACCTTTAATGACGAAATAGTAATGTATCTTAATTTTAAACAAATAAACTAATAAACAGGATAAAGATAATACCTGATACTGAGATAATGGTTTCTAGTAATGACCATGTTAAGAAAGTTTCTTTAACTGTTAATCCGAAGTATTCTTTAAACATCCAGAAGCCTGCGTCGTTAACGTGTGACAGGATAACGCTTCCGGCTCCGATAGCAAGAACGACAAGTGCGACGTTTACGTCTGAATGTTGTAATAATGGTAAGACAATACCTGTCGTTGAAATGGCTGCCACTGTTGCTGAACCTAGTGCGATACGTAGAACTGCTGCGACCATCCATGCTAGTAATATCGGTGACATAGTTGAACCTTCAAACATTTTCGCAATAGTATCACCAACGCCACCGTCGATAAGGACTTGTTTGAATGTACCACCACCGCCGATGATTAAGATCATCATGCCGATTGGGTAAATCGCGTTAGTGGCTGATTTCATAATGTCGTCCATTTTTCTACCGCGTTGTAAGCCCATTGAGAAGATAGCGAAGATGACAGAAATCAACATTGCTGTACCTGCAGTACCTATGAAGTAAATGATTTGTTCGACAATATTTTTCGCTTCTTCGTGTCCAGTGACCAACTGTACAATCGTTGAAATTAACATTAGGATAACTGGTAAGATGGCTGTGAATATACTTAGTCCAAAGCCTGGCATTTCAGACTCTTTGAATTCTTTTTGAGAACCTAATGCTGAAATGTCGCCTTTACGTGTATAGGCTGAAGGAATTATTTTTTGTGCTAATTTATTAAAAATTGGTCCGGCTATAATAGTCACGGGTATCGCGATAATAATGCCGAATAATAATACTTGGCCTAAGTTCGCTTTTAATTCTTTAGCGATGACTACTGGACCAGGGTGTGGTGGTAAGAAGCCATGTGTTACTGAAAGCGCAGTCACCATTGGTAAGCCAAGTTTTAATGGTGATACGTTAGCACGTTTGGCGATTGTAAATACTAATGGTATAAGTAAAACTAGCCCTACTTCAAAGAATAGTGCAATGCCGACGATAAAGGCTGCGATAAGCATTGCCCATTGGACGTGTTTTTGTCCGAATTTAGCGATTAACGTATCGGCAATGCGGTTTGCCCCGCCTCCGTCTGCGAGTAATTTACCAAGCATCGCACCTAAACCAAAGATTAATGCGATATGTCCAAGTGTGCTGCCCATTCCATTTTCAATGGTTTCCATAATTTTATTCAGTGGCATGCCGAGTAAAATGGCAGTTACGACTGATGTGACGATTAACGAAATAAATGTATTAAGCTTCAAGAATATAATAAGTGACAATAGTAATAATATCCCAATAACCACGCTAATTAGTGGCCAAATTTCTCCAAACATCGTAAAACCTCCCTGTTTCTCTTTTTATGTACTGATTTATTGCATGTGTTTCCGTTGAAAATCTGCTATTTCTGCATATCTTTCTTCAAGTGAACGGCTTAAATTAATAAAGATAGACACTAGTTGTTGATAGACGTTGACAGTATCTTGATTTGGTTGATGTTCATGTGTAGTGCCGACCATCTTTTCAACAATAGAAAAATCATCAATCTCACCTAAAGCTTTAAGACCAAGTACACAAGCGCCTAGGCAAGAACTTTCATAACTTTCTGGCACGTTAAGATTTGTATCAAAGATGTCAGCCATCATCTGACGCCACATCTCACTCTTCGCAAAGCCACCTGTCGCTTTAATGGTCTTAGGTGTTTCATTCATCACTTCTACTAAAGCAAGATAGACGGTATAAAGGTTATACAGTACACCTTCTAAAGCGGCACGAATCATATGTTCTTTCTGATGTGAGAGTGTTAAGCCAAAGAATGAACCGCGCGCATCTGCGTTCCATAAAGGTGCACGTTCCCCAGCAAGATAAGGATGGAAGATTAATCCATCGGCGCCTGGTTTCACTCGGCTAGCGATTTTAGTAAGAACATCGTAAGGATCGACGCCTAAACGCTTAGCCGTTTCTACTTCGCTTGCAAGTAGTTCATCTCTTAACCATCTAAGGACTACGCCACCATTATTCACTGGTCCACCAATCACGTAATGGTCTTCATCTAAGACATAACAGAAGATACGTCCTTTATAGTCTGTACGAGGTTGATTAATCACTGTACGAATAGCGCCAGACGTTCCAATTGTGACTGCGACTTCGCCTTTTTTATAGCTATTTACTCCGAGGTTAGAGAGCACGCCATCGCTTGCGCCAACAACGACTGGCGTATCTTCGTCGATGCCCATTAATGTAGCATAGCGTTTCTTCATACCTTTCAGTATGTGTGTAGTTGGTACTAGCTCTGGTAGTTGTTCACGTGTAATACCTAATAATTGAAGCGCTTCGTCATCCCAATCTAAATTTTCCAAATTAAACATACCTGTAGAAGATGCCATTGAATGGTCGATAACATATGTTTCAAAAAGTTGATGGAAAATATATGTCTTAATATCGGCAAACATGGCCGTTTGATGATAAATTTCAAGTTGTTCATGTTTCATCCAAAAGATTTTAGCTAACGGAGACATTGGATGAATCGGTGTACCGGTGCGTTGGTAAATGTCAAAACCGTTATGTTGTTGATTAATCATTTCAGCATATTTACTAGCACGATTATCCGCCCACGTGATACTTTCTGTTAAGCGGCTATGTTGCGCATCTAATGCGATTAAACTATGCATTTGGGCACTGAATGATATCAATTTAATATCCGCTTTGTTGATGCCCGCTTCTCTAACGACATATTTTACTGTCATAAGTACGGCATCAAATAATTCATCAGGGTTTTCTTCAGAAACATCTACGTTTGGCGTATGTAAGGGATAACCGATATGATGTTTCATAATCAATTGTCCATTTTCGTCGTATAATACTGATTTCGTACTTGTAGTACCAATATCAACGCCAATCATGTATTTCATACTATTCCTTCTTTCTTTTATTTATTGTAACCAGAAACTTTCAATGTCTTTACCGACGTCATCAAAGTTAAGATGAAAGGCTTTCTTTAATGTTGCCGAATCATAATTCTCTACTGCTTCTATAAATACTTCATGATTATGATGAATCCGTTCAAAGTCTGCTTTATCACGTGCCATACGTTGGCGCATAGATATTAAAACGAGCGATTCTATGACGGGTTTTAAATGACTCCAGAACGTGAGTAAATATTGATGATTAGAGGCCTTAATCGTTGCTTCATGGAATTGGATATCGTGCTGTGTAAAAGCTTCTGCATCGTCGAACTTTATAGCAACTTTCATCATTTCTAAGTGTTTACGCATTTCTTGTACAATCGTTGTGGTGTCTAGATGCTTTATCTTCGAAAATGCGAACGACTCGAGCATTAATCTTAAATCATAGAGTTCTTTCTTTTCTTGTTCACCGAATTGAAGTACCTTTGCGCCCATCCGCTCTAGCTGTATCAATTGATCAGTTTGTAATAATTTGAAGGCATCTCTAACTGGAGAACGGCTCACGTCAAACTGTTTGGCGACTTGATTCTCTGTAAGCAACGAGCCCGCTTCGATATCGCCGTTAACAATTTGTAAACGTAATTCCGCTGCTACACCTTCTCCTTTAGTCATACCTCCAAGCCATTGTTCTGGGTATCCCTGTTCCACTTTCGTCACTCCCACTGCCTGATTTCCAACTTGTATACAAGTATAGTAATACACAAAAGCAACTTTTGTAAACGTTTTCTTTTCAAGATATAAAAATTCCCGACTTCTTTTGGAAGTCAGGACATCAATTCGTCATTATTCTTATTATATATAAGGGAGCAGTGACAGAAATCTAATGTAATTTCGAAGATTTCTGTCACCACTCCCACTGTTAATTATTATCTGTAATTGCGGAATGTATGGATTGCATTTTTGATTCTACGTCTGAAATTTCAAATGCGCATTCTTTTAATGTTTCTTTGTAATCTTCAGTACTTGCATTATTTTTATAGCGTATTTTATGTTCTAAGCTTGCCCACATGTCCATACCAATTGTACGAATCTGAATTTCTACGGGAGTGGTTTCTACTCTATCTGATAAAAAGACAGGGATAGAAACTACAATATGTAAGCTACGATATCCATTTTCTTTAGGTTCTTTAATATAATCCTTACGTTTTAATAATTTAACGTCTTCTTGTTTAAGTAACATCTTTTCAATAACATAAATATCATCTAAGTAGTTGCAGACGACTCGAATACCAGCGATATCGAGAATATTTTCTTTGGCACTTTCTGCACTTATGATTAAGTTTTTACGTTGGAGCTTTTTCACTAAACTATTCATTTCTTTCACACGACGTTCCATGTGGTGGATGGGATTATGTTTATACACATGATTGAAATTATCGTCTAAGATATCTAGTTTCGTGCTTATTTCTTTTAATGCTGAGGAGTATAGATGATCAAGTTCAACGAAGCCAATTAAGCGGTCAAATGCTTCGTCCCCATTTTCAAAATGATTTAAACTCTCTTTAAATTCATTACGTAATTCTTCAATATACAATGACGGTTTTCTCTCTACGTACATAGTATTTCCTCCTTATTTATCACATTACATTATATCGAATTGAAAAATGAACTAAAAATAATATCCATCTGTATTTACTACATCATTAGCCCGATATATGTTATATGCATAATAAGAAGATAAATTAGAATTCCCTTTTTATTATGGGTATAGAAAAAACCTAGGACATTGATATTGAAAATGTCCTAGGCTATGATTGGTAGTTTCTCTAATTATTCATCTTTTTTATGTTCGATGACTTTTGTATCGCGATTGTCGGCAATATTTTGTGCTTTCTTTTTAGCTTCTTCTTTGGTATCAAACGTGTCTGATGCTTGTTTCGCACCTTCCGTTTTTACTTTCCATTCGTTCTCTTCATAATACACATGCACATTGTTATCATTCAATTCAGGATTAGACGACTGATCCTTTTGATGCTCAGTAATATGTTTATTCTTTAACTCTTCTAACTCATCTTTACTCGCATCTTTATACCAATCTTCAGCTTGTTTTGTCGCGATAGGTACAACATCGCCTTCTTTATATCCATCTTTCAACATGGCGTTACCGATATCAATCGATTTTTTACGTTCAAGCTCTTTCATATTCTTCCAAGTATTTGGATAATCGTTCATTGTCCAAGGCATAATGTCACACTCCTCTATTTATCAATAGTATGCTTTACCACTTTCCTTGAAAATGAAACTTCCACTACAACAAACTACGCTTTCGTAGCTGCACCGTCTTCAATCTCATCAATATCTTTACGAGTGTAAACACAATTGTTTTGTAACTTCATCAATACAGATTTTAAATAATTATATTGAGGTAAGTCCGATAAGGTATTTACTTCAAGACTACTTTGTAATTCAAAATGTTTAGCAATATTTTCAAAAATAACTAAGTATTCACCCATTTGTTCATCTGAAATATGTTGACGTTGGTGATTCTGCATAGCGCGCATTAACATGAAGTTAACTTCTTCCAATGCGAAGATACTTGGGTAATAGTAGCGGATGACTTCTTTATTAGAGAAGAATTCTTCACTTGCTGAATTATAGACTTGTGTCATGTTGCTCATTTTCACTGATAAGGCTAAACTTTCATTTTTCTCATACTCTTCATCCTGATACGCATTACTAGAGAATACATATTGGAAAATGTCGGCTTCTTTACGTACTACTTCTGCAATCGTACCTGGCAACATGGCAGATGATGTTTGACGATTAATTAATAAAATACCAATAATCGCTATAGTAATACCGATTAAAACATCAAAAATACGTGTGTAAGCAATGGTGATTGATAAATTTTCAGAGGCTAAACCGTTTAATAAGATAACTTGCGTCGTAATAAAAATAACGGCGAAAGCATAGTTTGACCCTACAAACGCTTCAGTCATCATTGCTGCAAGCCCCATTACAATAACTGCCACAATTAGGTGCGGGTTAAAGTATAAAATTACCGATAATAACAGTGTACCCATAATGGTACCAAGTCCACGCGCTGTGGCACGGTCTAACATACGACGTGTCGTCATACCTACCAAGACAGTATGCGCCGTTAATGGAATCCAGTATGATTTTTGAATGTTAAACGCTAGTGAAATAAAGATTGCGACCGCCATAATTACGGTATAAATCAACGTATTACGGAAGACGATTGAATCTAGCGTTAAATTGTGAATAATTCTTTGACTATACAATGGCTTTCTAACGCTTGCCTCGTGTTCAATTTGGTTTGAACCTAAGTTTGCTATTTCATCGATTTTTAATACATATTGTAATAAATTATCAAATTCCTCATCAACATGAACTTCCTTCGTCCATTTCTCACGATTTGCGCTTGGGCGATATGCATTACGTGTCGTTACGTCCATCATCTCAATTAATTCTTCTGGAAGTGGACGTATATCTTTTTCATGTAATTCTAGAAGTTCAGAATAAATCCCTTGCGCCGACGTATGTAATAAGAGTAATCTTTGGAAACGTTGACTCAGATTATTATTTGTCCCAGCTGTCGCCGTTATCAATAGTTCATCGGATGTTCTAAATTGTGTAACTGCACTTTTTGTAATTTCTTTAAACTTTTCAGGATCATTAAAGTTATGCATTAATTGATTAATGGTTTTAAAGTCAGAATTGATGGCTTTATTTTCAATTTTTTGTTTTTGGAAAAGTACTGTGATAAGTACAAGAAGTGTCGCAATTCCGCCACCAATAAGAATAGCAAAGCCACGAATTAATGCTTGGTCTGGTGCTACTGGCAAGTTACTAGGTAAACAAAATGTAACTAAGAAGAAAGTTGAAGATGGTCCTGCGATCTTCAAGGCGCTAAATACGTAGAATGGGACAACCGTTACAATAAGTAATGTCACACCATAAAGTATCGGTTCAGTAACAGTGAGTGTACCGAGCATCATACAGACTGCGAAAGATAAGGTACATAAAATGACCGTTCTAAGCATAGAACGTGGTGAGCTTTTAAAGACATAGATATGTGCTAATGTACCTGTGGCAACAAGTAAACCAAAACTAAAATTACCTAGGAAATAACCTATTAATGCTGGGATAATCATTAATAAGCCCTGCCTAATCCCTTTCATTGGGTCAATTTTAGAGGTATCGAAGCTTATAAGAGATTTTAATACGTTTCCCAATGCTATCGTTCCTTTCTATAAAACATATACACTTTATGATAACATTTTTATCACTAAATTTTGTTGTAGAATACTAAACCACTATATGAAAATTTAACAAAATTAAAAGCTGAAACATTTTTATATTAATGTCCCAGCGTATAATACTTAGCTATATGATAGATTATTTTGTTTCAGCAACGTCAATTTCTGGTTTTTCAGTAATATATTTACCAATATTTTCACTAAATACTTTGAAATGTTCTGAATGATTATGCGCTTCTACCGCTTCTTGGTCTTTATAATTTTCAACAACAACAAACGTATTGCGTTCACTTACATCTTCGTAATGGCTATAAAATGTATTGCCTTCTTCTTGACGTGCGTTGTCCACAAGGCCTTTCATTAATTCTAAATAGTCCTCACGATGATCTTCATTTACTTTAAGTTTTGCATTAATAATAATCATACGACTCACCCTTATCTTTAAGATTTAATCTTATTTTATCATTTTCTTTATTTTTGAGTTAATTTTACACATAAGATACCTCATTAACTTAATATATCAGATTGTACGAAAGTGGCATATTTTTTAATTATTTTTGTAAATTACCCCGTAACCCACGTAGTATTGTTGGCGAGACTCTTGAGGGAACAGAGCTAGGCTAAGACCGTGGCTTAGCCAGTCCCCCTAAGAAAGCGAGCCAAACAATACGAAGTATTGATTAAAAAAGCGTAGAAACGATTCATAATTGAATCATCTCTACGCTTATTAAGATTTATGTCTTAACCTACAATAGGTTATTGTCGTTCAATCTATTTCAATTTACGTGATTCATCTTTAATCAATGGTTTATCTGGTGTTACAAATAACCATAAGATAGCAGCAATCACTGCTGGAATAATTAATAATTGGAATGTCATTGTCCAACCAAGTGATGCAACTAAAGCACCGGCTAAGAATGGACTTAATAAAGCACCAATATTACCCCATAAGTTCATCCAACCTGATACTGTTCCGGCAAAGTTACGACCAATGTCATTCGCTGCAGCCCAGCTCATACCCATTGAAATACCCATGCCACCTAAACCAAGTGATAACCAGAAAATAGTGACATATAATTTCTCAGTATGTACTGCAAAGAAGATTGAAATCGCAAATACGATAAAGCCGACAATAGCAATTAATCCTCTTGAAACGAAACGTGATTGACCACTACGTAAAATTTTATCTGAGATTGCACCAGCAGATAAGATTAAAACAAACATGATAAACCATGGTAATGAACTGATTGTCATATGTTTAAATTCTACATGATATTGTTCTGTTAAATATGTTGGTAACCAAATTAAAAATAATGTGATTACAAATTGAACTACAAAATATTGTCCTGCAATCGCATAGAAACTTACACGACGGAAGAATTGATTCCATGGAGGTGTTGATTGAGTTGTTTGTACTAAATCACGGTTCTCCATAATGAAATGTTTCTCCGCTTCATTCACCATACGATGTTGTTCTGGTAAATCTTTTGCGATAATGCCCCATAAGATGGCGATTAAAATACCTACACCACCAAAGATATAAAAGACTGCTTGCCAGTTAAAGGCGTTAACAATCGCAATTGTAATAATAGGTGCTAATACTGGTCCAAAATATGAACCTGCTAATAACATACTTGATGCTCTACCTTTTTCATCTTTTGAGAACCAAGTAGAGTTAAATACGGCATTAGATGGATACATTGGCGCTTCCCCTATACCGAATAAGAAACGAACTAAATATAATAACCCGTGATGTTTAATCATACCCGTAAAGATAGTGAAGGCACTCCACCATAATAAGGCAATTGTAATCATCTTACGTGGGCCAAATTTCTCTGCTAACATACCTGAGGGCACTTGCATTAATGCATAACCTAGTGAGAAGAATGAAGCGAGCAACCCAAATTGTTGCTTGTTCATATGTAAATCAGCCATCATTTGTGGCGCGATATATGAGATATTCGATCTATCCATATATGCGATAACTCCGATAATAAAAAATGCTAATGCGAAAAACCAACGAACACTACTTCTTTTTTGTCTTTGAACCATTTCCTCTTTTTCCTACTTCCCTTAAATTTGTTGATTCTTAAAATGTTGTCTAATATATTCTTCGAGACTCCCAATTCTCTAAAAATATCATCCCATAACGCCTATTCTCATAGGCTTTTGAGCTTATTTTTATTTATAATATCAGTTTTTGTAATCGTTTACAATAGGTTTTCTTAAAGTTTTTTTATTAAATTGCGTTTGTTTAAATATGAAACCAACCCTTTCTTTGAAAAAGCCTTGCACCACTTGTTATAAACTAAGATTTGAATTCTATTTCAAAAAATTGTAGAATGAACTTGAAATAAAACGTGAACGGTTATTTTTTAACACATAAAATTTAATTTTCCACTGGAAGTGCCTTTGTTTAGGGCTGAGAGTAAAGAACGGACTTTATAATTCCTGGAACCTGATCCAGTTTGTACTGGCGTAGGAAAGTGGCGCATAGGATATCATAAAGCTAAGTTAAACGCTATTTCCCTACGAGGGAGATAGCGTTTTTTTATATCTTAGGGAGTGATGCTCATTTTCATTGCTATAACATCTTATAAAGCGTTAACGACTAAAGATTTACACCATTTTCTTGAAATTGCTAAAGGCATAGACGGCTTATTATTCAGGACGCCAATGTCTCATGAAGACTTATTTCATTTTATAACGGACTTGCTCAAACAAGGATTTCCTAAAGATAAAGTAATTATTCATAGTGACATTGCACTGCTAGAAAAATTAAATCTCTCACGCTTACACATGCGTGAAATGGACACTCATGCGTTTGATTACAAAGCACGACATCCAGAAATTGAAATCAGCATGTCGACACACTCACTGCAGTCTGTAACACAAGCTTATGAACATCATCTTGATTATGTGTTTTATGGTCATATCTTTGAAACACCATCTAAACCTAATCAGACGCCACGGTCCAAGGAAGAGATTCACCAAGTTTTACAACTCCCAATTCCTGTCTATGCGATTGGCGGTATAACTAAAGAAACAATTCACGACTTGCCGCATGGTTTTGCCGGTGTTTGTGCAATTTCTTTCTTTATGAACGCATCTTTGACACAAATTGAACAGTTACGAAAGGAGTGGTTGAAAGATGCATGACGTTCTCATTATTGGTTCGGGCGTGATTGGTATGTCTATCGCTAGAAACTTAAGCCAATCACAAATGGACATTGCTATTGTAGATCGTGATATTCCAGGTAAGCATGCCTCATACAAAGCAGGCGGCATGTTAGGCGCACAGAATGAGTTTACTGAAGATAATGATTTATTTAGACTTGCGCTTGAATCGCGTAGCCTTTTCCCAAAACTGTGTGAGACATTACAAGATGAAACGGGCATCGATATCCAATATCAAGCTTCTGGTTTGATTAAAATTGCGAATCGCCCAGAAGATGTCGACAGTTTGCGTAAGCAGTACCATTTCTTAAAATCATTAGATGACAGCGTGGTAGAACTTTCAGATACCGATTTGATTCACTTAACGAATGGTAATGTCACATCAAGTGAGATGGCTATTTATATTCCTCACGATGGTCAAATTAATGCGAATCATTATACGAAAGCTCTATTCAAGTCATTACAACAGCGTGATATTAAACGATATTTCAATACGGAAGTAACACGCATTGAACATTTAAATGGGTACTATCAGGTAGAAACAACTGATGGCTCACTTTACGCGAAGAAAGTGATTGTAGCTGGTGGCGCTTGGTCATCTCAATTACTAAAAGACTATCATCTCCCTCGTGAAGTGGTAGGCGTTAAAGGTGAAGTCTTACTCATTGAAAATGACGACTTAGATTTAAAAGAAACGGTGTTTATGACAAACGGTTGTTATATCGTTCCTAAACAACCTAACCGCTTCTTAATCGGTGCGACAAGTGAATTTGATAATTATTCTGTAGGAAACACGAGTGAAGGCATATCTTGGCTTCATCAATATGCGAATGAACGTATCCCTGAACTTGCGCAAGGTAAAGTGATTAAACAATGGTCAGGTGTGCGTCCATATACCGAAGGCGAAGTACCGATTATGGACCGTATTGACGATGGACTTTATGTCATCACCGGTCATTATCGTAATGGGATTTTACTCTCACCTATTATCGGACGCGACATCGCGAACTGGTTATTTACTGGCGTGAAGCCACGTAACTATGAATCTTTCAATGTTTCAAGGAGGTCAAATCATGAAGTGTATCATTAATGGCGATGAGTTCAATTTCGATTCAGAACAGTCTATCAATGACGTTTTACGTTCTCTCGAATTGGACCCACAACGTGTCATTGTCGAATATAATAAAACATTAATTAAACAAGAAGAGTACGATAATCATACTGTTAGAGAAGACGATCAACTAGAATTATTAGAATTTGTTGGAGGCGGATAATATGTTTAAAATTGGACCATTAGAATTACAATCTCGTTTATTATTAGGTACTGGTAAATTTGAAAATGAAGATATACAAACGCAAGCAATTAAAGCTTCAGAAACAAATGTACTTACTTTCGCAGTAAGACGTATGAATCTATATGATAAAAACTTACCTAACCCACTTGCGAATATTAATTTAAAAGACTTTATTACTTTTCCAAATACTGCAGGCGCAAAAACTGCTGAAGAAGCGATTCGTATCGCAGAAATCGCAAAACATGCCGGCGTATGTGACATGATTAAAGTCGAGGTCATTGGCGATGATGAAACATTGCTACCTGACCCATTCGAAACTTACGAAGCTTGTAAAGTCCTATTAGACAAAGGTTATATCGTTTGTCCATACATTTCTAACGACGTCGTATTAGCGAAACGTTTAGAAGAACTTGGCGTACACGCGGTGATGCCACTTGCTTCTCCAATCGGTACAGGACGTGGTATTAATAACCAACTTAATTTAAGCTACATTATTAAAAATTCAAATGTTCCTGTTATCGTAGACGCAGGTATCGGTTCAGCGAAAGACGCTTGTCACGCAATGGAATTAGGTGCAGATGGTATCTTGCTTAACACAGCAGTTTCAGGTGCTAAAGACTCTGTGAAGATGGCCGAAGCAATGAAATTAGGTATTCACGCTGGTCGTTTATCTTATGAAGCCGGCCGTATCCCTGTGAAATACACAGCCCAAGCTTCAAGCCCTACTGAAGGATTAGGATTCTTATAATGCAACGTTATCAACGTCAAATGCGTTTTCATCCTTTTGGGGAAAATGGGCAAAACGCCCTAACGCACGCCAATATTTTAATATTAGGCGCCGGCGCATTAGGTAGTCATGTGGTTGAACAACTCGCACGCATGGGCGCGCATCATTTAACCATCGTTGACATGGATATCGTCGAAGAATCCAATTTACATCGTCAAGCACTCTATACTGAAGACGATGCAGTGAATATGACGCCTAAAGTCTATGCGGTTAAAGACAAAATTGCTCATATCAATTCTAACGTCGACGTTCAAACGTATTATCAAGAAATTGACTCGACTAATATTGAAGATTTACTCAAAGAAGTTAACCCAGATATTGTGATTGATGGTATGGATCACTTTAAAATACGTTATCTAATCAATGAAGCATGTCATAAACACAATATTCCATGGGTTTATGGTGCAGCCGTTGGTAGTAAAGGCACAGTGTATGGTATTGATTTTAGTGGCCCTTGCTTGAAATGTTTATTAAAACGTATGCCATCAAGTGGTGAAAGTTGTGCTATCAACGGTGTCTTACCGCCTGTCATCTCTCAAGTAGCAAGTTATGAAGTATCCGAAGCCATTCGTTACCTATCTGGTCACGGCTTTTCAAAAAAACTTATTACTATCAATGCATTTGATATCGACTATAAAGCAATGAACGTAGATATCTTAAAAGATAACGCTTGTGAAGTATGTGCCGAACATCGTTATTCTTTACTCGAAACAAAGCAACAACAACAAATTGAGAGTTTATGTGGAAAGACCTATCTCTTTAGATACGACCCATCAGTCTTCGAACATGCAGACTATTTCCCGGGCGATATTGTGAAATCAACGTCGTTCGCTAAATTGATTAAAGATCACGATTATGAAATTACTTTATTTAAAGATGGACGTATGAATGTCTATGGCGTGGAAGATGATGACGAAGCGAACAAATTATACCACTATTATTTAAAAGCAATAAAATAATGTGAGTTGGTTATCTCTGAAGAAAGTCAGGCAATTTTTAGGCTTATACAAGCAATTCATAGTAAATTTTATTATAATGAATTTACTATGAATTTTTTATTTTCAATAAAGCTTAATATTAAAGGAGTTCTTGCTAATAAATGGAACAATTAATCACCGACTTTATAAGTAGATGGGGTTATACAGCAATTTTCATTCTTATTTTACTGGAGAATGTATTGCCTGTAGTACCATCTGAAATTATCTTAACGTTTGCTGGGTTAATGTCAGTTAAATCAGGCTTATCGATTCCAGTCCTATTTCTTATTTCAACTATCGCCTCGTTAATTGGATTATTAATCTTGTACTACATCTGTCGCCTTATCAATGAGGAAAGTATTTACCGCTTTGTAGATAAGCATGGTAAATGGTTTAAATTGAAAGGGAAAGACGTTAAACGTGCCAATGATTGGTTCAAGCGGTACGGTTCTTGGGCCGTGTTATTATGTCGCTTCATTCCAGTCTTACGTGTATTAATCACTATCCCGGCTGGTATTAATAAAATGAACGTCGTGCAATTTATGACACTTTCATTGATTGGTACGACGATTTGGAACTTTGCCTTAATTCTATTAGGTCGTCTGTTAAGTGATAGCTTTGACGCACTAATGGCTGGTTTACACACGTATTCATATTTCATGTATATTATTATCATTCTAGCCGTATTATACCTAGTGTATAGAATCTTCTTTAAAAATAGAAAACGCGGTGTGAAGTAATCGAAGAGGTTGGGATAAACTTACGTAGAGTTGTTTTACCCCAGCCTTTTCACTGTTTTAATAGCTTATTTGTAATTTAATTATGACATTTTAAGCATCACCATTGAAAAAGTGATGCTTTTTAACGATAATTTATGTAAGCGGTTTACTAATTACTGTTACTTTTCGAAAATAAATGGAAATTCCACACAGGAGTGAAATCGAATGACGCAAACAACTGAAAGTGAATTAAGAAAAAAATATTTAGACCTACTATCCCAACAATTTGATAGTCCAGAAAAATTAGCTACAGAAATCGTGAGCTTAGAATCTATCCTTGAATTGCCTAAAGGTACGGAACACTTTGTAAGTGACTTACATGGTGAATATGAATCCTTCCAACACGTATTACGTAATGGTTCAGGCAATGTGCGCGCAAAGATTAACGACCTCTTCGCGAAGTCATTATCACAAAAAGAAATCGATGAATTAGCTGCCCTAGTTTACTATCCAGAAGAGAAATTAAAACTCGTCAAAAATAACTTTGATACAAAAGGTAAGTTAAACGTTTGGTATATTACTACCATTGAACGTCTTATCGATCTTATTACATATTGTTCTTCTAAATATACACGTTCAAAATTAAGAAAAGCGTTACCTAAAGAATTTGTCTATATTGTTGAAGAACTACTTTATAAAAGTAACGAATTTAATAATAAAAAATCGTACTACGAAACTCTTGTAAACCAAATTATCGAACTTGAACAATCTGATGATTTAATTATCGGCTTATCTTATAGCGTGCAACGTCTAGTAGTTGACCATCTTCACGTCGTTGGCGATATTTATGACCGTGGACCACAACCCGATAAAATCATGGATACCTTAATTAACTATCACTCAGTTGATATTCAATGGGGTAACCACGATGTGTTATGGATTGGCGCTTATGCCGGTTCTAAAGTCTGTCTAGCCAACTTACTTCGTATTTGTGCGCGTTATGACAATCTAGACATTATCGAAGATGCGTACGGTATCAATTTGCGTCCATTATTAACGCTAGCCGAAGAACATTATAGTGGCGATAACCCTGCATTCAAACCTAAGAAACGTCCAGATAAACCTGCCGCATTATCTAAACTAGAAGAAGATCAAATTACAAAGATTCACCAAGCTATCGCCATGATTCAGTTCAAATTAGAAATGCCAATTATTAAACGTCGTCCTAGTTTTGAAATGGAAGATCGCTTAGTATTAGAAAAAGTAGATTATGATAAGAATGAAATTTCAATTTACGGTAAAACATATCCATTAAAAGATACATGTTTTAGTACTGTTGATAGACAAGACCCAGGAAAATTATTACCTGAAGAAGAAGAAGTAATGAACAAATTATTGCTTTCTTTCCAACAGTCTGAAAAACTTAAACGTCATATGTCATTCTTAATGCAAAAAGGTAAACTATACCTACCTTACAATGGCAATTTATTAATTCACGGTTGTATTCCAGTAGATGAACAAGGCGAAATGGAAGCCTTTGAAATTGAAGGTGAATCACATAAAGGACGCGACTTATTAGATGTATTCGAAAGACACGTGCGTCATGCCTATGACCATAAAGAACTTACTGACGATTTATCAACTGATTTAGTATGGTATCTATGGACAGGTAAATACAGTTCACTTTTCGGAAAACGAGCTATGACGACATTCGAACGTTACTTTATTGAAGATAAAGCCTCTCATAAAGAACCTAAAAACCCATATTATTATTTACGTGAAGACGTTGATATGATTCGTAAGATGTTAAAAGATTTCGGATTAAATCCAGATGAAGGACGTATTATTAATGGTCATACGCCTGTGAAAGAAATCGATGGTGAAGATCCAATTAAAGCGGATGGCAAGATGTTAGTAATTGATGGTGGTTTCTCTAAAGCTTATCAAAAAACAACGGGTATCGCTGGCTATACCTTGTTATATAATTCTTTCGGCATGCAATTGGTAGCCCACCAACATTTCGATTCAAAAGACAAAGTATTGTCAGATGGCGCCGATGAATTATCAGTCCGTCGTGTTGTTGACGAAGAACTACAACGTAAAAAAATCAAAGACACCAACGATGGTAAAGCAATGCAAGAACAAATCCGCATCTTAAAATTATTAATGCATGATAGATATTTAAATTAAAGTCTTAAACAAATAGGCGCACAGATGATTTCATTTAGTAATCAATCATCTGCGCGCCTTCTTTTCTTACTATTACTTCGTATTGATTGACGAAGCTTTCCTGGGGGGACTGGCTAAGCCACGGTCTTAGCCTAGCCCTGTTCCCCTAGGAGTCTCGCCAACAATACTACGTTAGTTACATGTAATTTTACTTTATAACACGAAAAATAAGACACCTCTATAATTTAATATAAATATACTAAATTAATGAAGTGTCTTACTTTAATTTTCACTTAATATTAAACAATAATTATTTAGTTTTAACCGTTAACATTAAACCTTATTTTTATTTTTTATAATCAAAATCTGGTATTGAATGCCATCTTTCTTTAAAGTAATGGGCTATGGCTTTAGGTTTTCTATCGCGAGTGAAGATACCTTTTTTGTTACCTTGAATTCTAAATAAGCCATCAGATGTTTCAAAGTCTGCAAAATTCCATGTTTGTTCTCCAATAAATGATGAGAACTGATCTACAATTTCATGATTAGCTTTATAATAGTTTACTTGATATTCTTCAGTGAACATTTGTGTATTGGCTGCGTGGAAGCCTGAAACTGTATCAGCGCCATATTCAGTAAACATAATTGGTTTTCCTGGCGCTTTTTCCTCCCATTGTTCCATTTCTTTTTTCAATTCTAATTTGGCTGTGTTTAAATCTGCTGTTTGAGTATACCAGCCATAATATCGATTTAAACAGATTACATCAATTAAATCATAAACCTTATCAGTATCAGGTTGAGCAGTTAACAACAAGACAATCGTAACTGGTCGTTTTTGAGGATCCAAATCTTTCGTTAATTTAACTAATGGTTCAAAATATTCTTTAGCTCCATCCTCCATTGATGCTGGTTCGTTAGCTACAGACCACATAACTACTGAAGGGTGGTTTTTATCTCTAGCAACAAGTTCTCTAATCACTTGTTCGTGAGCTTCTTTTGTTTTCAAACCTTCCCAAGAGTTAGGTTTCTCTGAACCATCATTACTCAATAACGCAGTGAAACTTAAGTGTAAGCCTACGCCTGTCGTTTCATCTATTACAACAATACCTTGTCGGTCAGCCAAACGCATCATTTCTTCAGAATATGGGTAATGTGAAGTTCTGAATGAGTTTGCCCCAATCCATCTAAACAGTTCTAAATCTAAAACGTTTGCAGTTTCATTTAGCCCTCTACCGCTATAGAATGTATCTTCATGTTTACCAAATCCTTTGAAGTAAAATGGTTTATTGTTGACTAAAAATTGTCCATTCTTAACTTCGACTGATCGTATGCCAAATGGTTCGCTATAACTATCAATTAATTGCTCATCATTATCAAAGATTTCCACTTTCAAATCATACATATAAGCATTTAAAGGCTGCCATAAATGTGCATGTTCTATTTCAATAGTACTTTCTGTTTGGTTGGCAGAAGCTACATTATTACCTTTTTCATCAATAACTCTTACTCGAACATGTGTATTAGAAGGAAATTGTCCTTTAATTTTATAACTAACTTCACCTTTATCATCATTTAAAACATTAGTTATAATTTCAATATCTTCTATATAATTTTGCGGTGTCGTATAGATTTTCACGGGTCTATGTAGCCCTGCGTAGTTAAAGAAGTCAAAGTTTGGATTATTTTTTCGTACTATTTCTCCATTTTCATCTTTTTCTTCAGAATAATTACCTACTGGTAAGGTTGAATAATCTAAAACATTGTTTACTTTGACAGATAAACGGTGTGATCCTGTAGAAGCTAATTCTCCAGTTAATTCAACTTCGAACGGTAAAAAACCACCTGAATGAGATACTACTTCTTTTCCATCTACATAAACTGTTGCTTGATGCGTTGCTGAAGCAAATCTTAATACCACTCTATCATCTGCAAATGATTTAGGAATGGTAAATTCACGTTCATACCACACATCACCAACATGATTTCTTATTTTATCTACAATACCTTGATCATTATAAGAACCAGGAACTGCCATAACATATTCCGTTTCCAAAGGTGTTTGTACATCATTAATATTTTGAGCATTTTCTAATTTAAAATTCCAAATACCACTTAAATCTATCACTGTTCTTGTTTCTGTAACTATTGGATATAACATAAGTTCACTCCTAAATGATTTATTTAAACTCCTGAATACGCATTAAATCCTCCATCTACTGGCAAGACCACACCATTAACGAAGCTTGACGCTTGGTCGCTTACTAAAAACAATAGTGCGCCTATAAGTTCTGAAGGTTCTCCAAAACGTCTTTGTGGTGTAGACTCAATAATTTTTGTAGCACGTTCTGAGTAACTGCCATCATTATTTAACAATAATCCTCTATTTTGATCTGTTAGTAAAAATCCAGGTGCTATCGCATTTACTCGTATATTGGTACGTGAGAAATAAACGCTTAACCATTGCGTAAAGTTACTAACTGCTGCCTTAGCTCCACTATATGCTGGTATTTTAGTTAATGGAGTAAAAGCATTCATTGAAGAGATGTTAATAATACTGGCGAAATCTTTATTAATCATATCTTTACTAAATACTTGAGTTGGTATAAATGTACCTTTGAAATTTAAATCAAATACAAAGCCGACGCTTTCTTCATCCAAACCATAAAAATCTTGTATAGATTCTTTATTATTATTATCAAAGTATTCATCGTCTGTAGTGCCTTTAGGATGATTTCCTCCAGCACCATTGATTAATATAGAAATTTCACCATATTGTTCGTTAATTTCTTTCTTAACTCTTTCCATATCTTTTCTAGAAGTAACATCGCCTTGGAAAAAACTAGCTTCTCCATTATCTTTCTTTATTGTTTCAATTAATTCGTTTCCTTTATCTTGTGTCAAACCAACTATAGCTACTTTTGCTCCACAACTTGCTAGAGCTTTTGACATTTCGGAACCGATAACACCTGAACCTCCAGTAATAACGGCTATTTTACCACTTAAATTTATTTCAAAAGGTAATCCCATTTTATTACACCCCTTAGTTAGATTTTGTTACTGCTTCGTATAATCCGATAAGATACGTTGCACCTAATGCACGGTCATATAAGCCATAGCCCGGTTTACCAGTTTCGCCCCATATCATTCGGCCATGGTCAGGTCTAATAGGCCCCTCATAATTAAACTCATGTAAAGCTTTTACTATTTCGTACATATCTAGCGAACCTTTAAATGAAGGATGGGCTGATTCTTGGAATGAGTTTGGACCAGTATGTTTGATATTGCGAGCATGGACGAAATGTACTCGATCTTTTTCGCCAAAATAGCGTAACATTTCAACAAAATCATTAGATTGATCTGCTCCAAGAGAGCCAGAACACATTGTTAGACCATTGCTTCTAGAATCATATAAATTAATAAAACGTTCTAAATTTTCTTTATTCGTGATAATTCTTGGTAGACCAAAAATACTCCATGGTGGATCGTCCGGATGTATTGCCATTAAAACATCTTCTTCTTCAGCTACAGGAATTATTTTTTTAATAAAATATTCTAAGTTAGACCATAACGCCTCTTCGTCGACATCATCATATTCATCTAACAAGGCATTTAAACTTTCTTTTGTATAACTTGAATCCCAACCAGGTAAAGCAAGTTCACCACTACGTGGGTTCATTTTATCTACGTCATTTTCATCGTAAATTAAGCATGTTGAACCATCCTCTAAACGATATTCTAGTTGAGAACGTGTCCAATCAAACACGGGCATAAAGTTATAACACACCGTTTTAATACCCTCAGATGATAAATTTCTCAATGTTTGACAGTAATTTTCAATATATTGTTCTCTAGTTGGCTTTCCTAATTTAATATCTTCATGCACAGGCACACTTTCAATTACTGATAATTCTAAACCTGCTTCTTCTATCTCGTTTTTTAGTGCCTTAATTTTTTCTTTAGGCCAAACTTCACCAACAGGCACATCATAAATTGCACTAACTATACCTTTCATTCCTGGTATTTGGCGTATTTGTTCTAACGTAATAGGATCATCAGAACCATACCATCGAAATGTCATTTTCATTTCAAATTACCCCCTTGTTTAAATTAAATTGAAATAATTATAAGCATTGTTATAACAAATATTTTGAATTAATTTTTTTAGCAACTCATTTTCATTAGGAATTTCACCTTTTTCAACTAAATCTCCTACAAAAGTACATAAGATTCTGCGGAAATAATCATGTCTTGAGTAAGAAATAAAACTTCTTGAATCAGTTAACATACCAACGAAATTCATTAATAATCCTTGGTCAGCAAGTGATGACATTTGGCGAAGCATGCCACGTTTAGTATCATTGAACCACCAGCCTGCGCCATGTTGTACTTTTCCTTTTATGCCCGCTTCTGTCTGAAAATTGGCTATTGCTGAACCCACAATATCGTTATAGATTGGGTTTAAATTGTAAATAATAGTTTTAGGCAAATGTCCTTCATATTCCATCATATTTAGTAAAGAATTTAAGTGGTAAGCTACATGGGTTTGATCTAAAATAGAATCAAAACCTGTATCTGGACCTAATTTTTCAAACATTTTAGTATTAGCATTTCTCAACGCTCCAAAATGAATTTGCATTGCCCAGCCTTTTTCATAATATTTTTTACTCAGTTCATTCAATACATAAGTTTGAAATTGAGCTTTATCTTTACTAGTTAATTCTTCTTTATTTATAGCTTTACTAAAAATGCGACTAACTTCTTCTTTTGTAAAATCTTCATAATGTAATATTGAAATACCATGATCTGACAATTTAGCACCTTTAGCATGAAAATAATCTATTCTATTAAATAAGGCTTTTATAAAGTCATCTTCAGTTTTTAATTGTTTATCTTCAACTTGTCCTAATTTTTCTAAAAAATTTAAGAAAGCCTGGTCTCCTATTTTGAAGACATCATCTGGTCTGAAAGCTGGTAGTACCGTTGTCTCAAAAGCGTCTTGTTTAGCAATATCATCATGATAATGTAAGTCATCGGTAGGGTTGTCTGTCGTACAAATTAATTTCACATTAGAATTAGTAATTAATGATTGGGTTGTTACGTGATTTTCTTCCAAATATTTGTTAGCCTCGTTGTATATTCGTTCAGCATTTTCTGAGGTTAGTAATTCATCAATGTTAAAGTACATTTTCAACTCTAAGTGTGACCAATGATACAAAGGATTCCCTACGCTGTTTTCAAGTGTTTCTGCCCATTTTATAAATTTTTCTTTATTAGAGGCATCTCCAGTAATATATCGTTCTTCAATACCTTGTCCTCTCATAGCACGCCATTTATAGTGATCTCCACTTAACCAAATGTCTACAATATCTTTAAAATGAACATTTTCAGCGATTTGCTTAGGGTCTAAATGACAATGGAAATCATATATTGGTAAATCTTTTGCATAATCGTTATATAATTTTTTACCTGTTTCATTATTCAACATAAAATCTTTATTTATAAATGCCATAAAACTTTTGCCTCCTTATTACAATTCATCTCTAAGTGTTAATTCTTTTACAATTTGTTTATGTCTTTTATCTGTTAATGGATAAGTAAAGAAGAAAATGATTAATGCTATTAAACTTATACTTCCTGGAATGACAAAGAATAATATTCTTAGTCCTTCTAAAGTTCCTGCTGATTGAGCAACGTTAGGTTGGTAGCCAATTAATGTAAGTGCAAGACCTGGTACAAAACCGGCAAGTGCTTGTGATAATTTCCGAGTGAAACTATAACTTGAATAAATTATGCCTTCAGTTCTTTTACCAGTCTTCCATTGTCCATATTCAACTACATCAGCTATAAACGCCCATGATACTGTAGTTGGTATAACTAAAAAGAAGTTTGAGAATGTATTTACAGTTAAAAAGCTAATATGTTGTTCTCCGAAGAAGAAATAATTTAAAAATTCGCATACTACAAAGCCAGCTATACCGATGATTGCAGTCATTTTTTTACCAAATTTTTTACTTAAGTAAGTCGTAAATATTAGTGCAGGGATTAGTGAAATAAAATTCAATGTACTTACTAATCCTACGAAGTTAGGTTCATTTAGTACATACTGGAAATAATATAATTGTGATGATTGTTTTAAAAATAATGCCATAATACTAAGTAATGTAAAGATAGCTAATGCTGCAAAGGCTCCATTTTTCAACACACCTGCAAAAGCATTTCCACTATCTTTTTTAACAGGCTGTTCACGTATTTCGCCTTTTTCTTTAGGTTCTAATTTCACATGTCGTTCCTTAACATTTTTATAGCAAATTAAATGTAATAAAACACCAACAATTGCTAGAGCAGCTACTACAACTGGATAACCCAGAGTATGACTGTTGAAAAGGTTAACCATTGGTACAACTACTATACCTGCAACAAATATTGCTCCTTGAGACCCTAAATTTCTAAAGACAGATAACTGTGTACGGTCATCTGCATTAAGTGTCATAGATGCTGAAAGAGAACCGTATGGAATGTTAACAACAGAATAGGCTAGGTTAAATAACATATACGTTCCAAAAGCCCATGCAATTTTTCCAGTATGACTCAAATCAGGAGATAAGAAGGTTATTACCGTTATAATTGCTAGCGGTAAAGTACCATACAGAATAAATGGACGGAATTTACCTTTTGGTCCAATTTTCTTTCTAGAATCAACAATTGTCCCGACTCCAGTATCAACAAAGGCATCAAATATTTTAGATATTAAAAAGACAAGACCGCCATAAAATGCTGATATTCCTAAAATGTCAGTGTAAAACTTCAATAAATAAATTTGTCCCATGTCGAACATCAGGCCATTTCCTAAATCCCCTAAGCCATAAGAAAGCTTTTCTTTAAACTTGAGTTTAGGTTGTTCAATATCTTTGAATTTTTTTACTTTTGGATTGCTATCGTGATTTACTTCAGTAGTCATATTTTCCCCTACTTTCTATCTCTTCATCTTTTTATATCTTGTGCAGTGGTTTGGATAGAATTGATAACTTCAAAATCTGAGGTAGTATGGTCTCCTTCAACGGTATGCTTATATAAAGCATTTTTAATTCCAAAATCAACAGTATCTTGTAAAGGAAGATGATTGATTAATCCATAGATTATTCCTACGCTAAATGAGTCTCCAGTTCCAACTCTATCTAAAATATCGACATCATATTTCTCAGATTGATATAGATGATTGCCATTATATATAAATCCTTGTAAGCGGTTTCTTGAACTGCTAAAATTTTTTCTTTGCGTAAATGCAATGTAGTTAATGTCATATTTTTCAGTAATTTCTTTTAAAATTGGTTTAAGTATTTTAATATCAGCTAAACGATTAAGACTATCCTTTTTATCTTCGTTATTATCATTAGGTAAAGACAATGGTTCATAGCCAAAGATTAAATTCACATATGGCAAGAGTTCAGACATCTTTTGTCGTGCGTAATCAAATTTCCATAAAGCTGCTCTAAAATTCAAATCACAACTTACAAATAATCTTTTCTGCTTGGCAACTTTTAATATTTGTAAAATACAATCAAACATCTCATCGTTGAGTGCAGGAGTTATACCAGTAAAGTGAAACCATTGGTGGTGGCTAAGTGCCTGTTCTATTTCATAATCTTCAAATCTTAGTTTAGAAAACACTGAGTTGGCACGATCATAAGTTACTTGTGATGGACGGACACTAAATCCCTTTTCTAGAAAATAAGTTCCCAGCCTACCTTCGCGTTGTTCAATAAAATCTGTATTTATATTGAATTTTCTTAAATTCATTAACACCGTATTACCTAACACATTAGAAGGTAGCCCAGTTAACATTGAAGTTTGGACTCCTAATGATGATAATCCCACAGCTACATTCATTTCTGCGCCCCCATAGTTGATGTCAAACTTAGTTGCATCTTCAATCTTTCCAAAACCTGGTGGTGATAGGCGCATCATAATTTCACCAAACGTTATTACTTTCACTTCCTCACCCTCTTACATCTTTTAATTTTTGTACAAATTGTTGAGTGTTTATTTTTACTTGATTGATGTTATCGTTAGCGTTTTTAGTAAGCGCGCTACCAATTCCAACTGCAAAGGCACCTTGCTGATACCACTCATGCATATTATCAATTGATACTCCACCTGAAGGCATCATTTCTACTTGTGGTAGCGGACCATGAACATTTTTAATGTATTTCGCACCTAGTAAATCTCCTGGGAACAGTTTAACTACGTCTACACCTGCTTTTAGTGCTTGCGTTATTTCTGTAACAGATCCACAACCTGGTAAATAAGGAGTGTTATATAAGTTGCACATCTCAGCAATTTTCACATCAAAATGTGGGCTGACAATATAAGATGCACCATTCATAATAGCCATTCTTGCCGTTACGTCATCTAAAACTGTTCCAGCACCAATAACGACTTCTTTGTCTTTATAATTCTCTTTTAATTCTTGAATAACTATTTCTGCTTGAGGAGTAGTGAAGGTAACTTCAATATTCAATATTCCGCCCTCAATAATTTGTTCTATATAGTCTAAAGCTTGCTTTTTAGACTTCCCTCTTACTACAGCAACCAAGTAGTTATCATGTAAGCTTTTTAAAGTATTAAATTTATTCATTCGCATCTTCCCCTTTCTCTCCTTTTTTCAGTTTCAATTTTAGAATTATATTTAGATTTTTCAATTAAATCTCTGAGGAGTAGCTATTTTAATAAAAAATGGGCATAAAAAAACACTTACATTTAAAGGCTATAAACCATTGATATGTAAGCGTTTTCTTTAAATATTGAAAATTTTCTTATTAATTACAATAATTCTAAATAATTCATTAAACCATGGATAATAAGTAGAAAATTTCAACCTATTTGTGTTAATTTGACCTTTTTTATAATTATTTTACCTTTTACTAAAATTTTAAGTTTCTATAGTTTGTTTTTAATATATTTTACCTGTTCTTTTTACGGTATTGATTTGGGGATAACCCGAAAATATTTTTAAAACACGTCGCAAAATAACTTTGTTGCTTAAAGCCGACATAATGTGCAATTTGCTCAATAGACATATCTGTATTTTTCAACAAATATTCGCCTTTACGTACTCTTTGCTCCGATAAAAACAATGATATAGTTACTCCTACTTCTTTTTTAAACGTTCTTGATAAATAAGCAGGTGATAATTCTACGCTCTTCGCTAAGTCTTCTAAAGTAATGTCACGACTTAAATGTAATTCCATATATTGAATCACTTTATTAATTTTAGAACTGTAATTTAAACTTTTAGTGCTTAAAGTTGTATTAGCATACTCTTCAATCATAGTTAAAGTTAAATTTTCAATTCCTTGCACGCTTGTTTCATCGTCAATCATCGTCGCATATTTGCCAGATAAAGCATCAACCGTTAATAAATTAACTCCGCTTCTTTCAATTGTCTTTCTACATAATGCATTCATTAAATAGGCAAAATATTTCATTGTAACAAACACATCATGCCCTCTACGTAAACCTGATATTTGAGAAGAAACTAATTTAAAGTATTTTAAAGCTTCTGAAGGATTGCCGTTTGCAACTTCGGTTAAAAATTGATTCTCTAGTTCGTATCTTTTCTCTAACTGTAGCAAAGTGTATTCATATTGCTCTGTTGCTTCAGAAAAGTTAGTACTTGAAATGTGAAAATTAAAGTCAATTTTTTCTACTAACTTATGATAAGATTTACCTTTTAAAAACTTATAAGCTAATCGCGTCGTTTTATCCACTTGTGTTTGAGGGCATAGTGGAATAGTAAGTAAATATTGTTTTAAAGCTTCAATTTTATCTACACCCATATTATTTTGTTGCAATAAATAATGACAGTCTTTATCACTTGGTCTTTTAGTCAAATATGGACCTACAACGATAACTTGCTTTACCTTTCTATATTTAAACATCATAAATTTAACATTAAATTTATTCGTATAAATATAGATATGATTACCATCCATATCATCAGTTAGCCTCTTAAGTTGATTCTTAAAATGCTTACTTCTCGTATTAGTGAAGGGCGTTTGAAGCCAATTACCTAATTTCCTTAATTCATAAAGATGAAAACTTTTAACTTGTAGATTAAAAAATTCAAGGGCATGTGCTTTTATCAATTCCATTTTACTTTTATCCATAAAAAACACCTCACCTAATTATAAACATATTCCTAAGTTCATAAGTTATATAATAAAAAAGAACGATGAAAGTTAATCCATCGTTCATATACATATTCAATTATTTTATTTTCATATTAGATATGATATACGAAGTATTGTTGGCGAGATTCCTAGGGGAACAGGGCTAGGCTAAGACCGTGGCTTAGCCAGTCCCCCTAAGAAAGCGAGCCAATCAATACGGAGTATTGGTGATAAAAATTATTTATCTTACTTTAAATTATACTAATGTACATCTTTTAAGATGCCGTAAATGCCGTGTTCGTGTTGTGGCATTGGTTTGGTACTTTTATTAAATGTTACGACGCTTTCATTATCTATATGATAAATAATCATGTCATTATCTGTAATATTGTCGTATTCATCGGCATTTATTTCAATAATATTTTGTTTTGATATAACATTATCAAACCAGCGTGGGCTATGATTGTCATCAAATAAGATATGGTTACGTAACGGTCCATTTAAATTATTGCGTGCTTGTTCATCGGTAAATGAGACAGGCATCATACTAACATTGTTCAAACCAAACTCAGGAACAAGCTCATTAAATGCTAAACTATTGAAAATAAAGGACTTAGTCATCAATAAACATTTACTATAATGAATTAAATCTGCTGAGAGACGATCACTACTTGATAATAAATGTCCTCTAAATACCTCAAATCCTAATTCTTTCGCATCTTCTGAAGATTCATCGAAAAGATTAAACACCATTACGGGAATCTCGTGTTCACGTAACTTTTTCCCTAAATGGAATGAGAATTCGCTTTCCCCTACTAATATCACACCAGGTGGTTCCGTACTAGCTAACCCAAGTAATTTACTCAATGGCGTAAAACTAAAACCATAAATGACTACGGTAATAAAGACTAAGCCGAACGTCACTGGCGTAATGTAACTCGCCATTTTGACATTATCTTCTAAAAATAAGCTACTGAAAAATTGTGCTACAGTAAGCACTACGATGCCTTTTGGTGCCATCATTGCGACAATTGCACGTTCTTTTTTAGTAATTTCAGTCCCAATTGTTGATAACAACACTGAAATTGGACGCACAAGAACGATCATCACAATCGCAAATACTAATAATTGCCATGATAAAACATGCATAAGCACAGATGACGTCAGTGATGATGTAATTAAAATAAAGACTGTTGAAACCAATATAGATGACGTATTTTCAATAAAATGATCGGATTCTTTGAAAATTAAGTCATGACGTTTATAGTGTGCCATCATTAATCCGAAAATGGTCACCGCTAATAATCCAGATTCTTGAAGTATCTGGTCACAAATACTAAATACCAACAAGATGAAAACGAGTTGTATAGATGGCATTAATGTTTGTGGAATTAAATCTCGTTGAATCAACCAATTGAATATAAATGATGCACCAAATCCAATTATAGCAATGGCAATCATTTGTAAGATAAAGACGAAAATAAGTTGAAAACCAAAGCCTTCACCTATGATTTGATAAACGTAGAATGCGGTAAGTGCTAAAATTGGCCCCATTGGATCCAAAATAATACTTTCCCAACGTAATATTGAATCGACACTTTTACGCACCTTCGCTTGTTTCAGTAAAGGTTGAATAACAGTGGGACCAGTGATTAAAAAGAGTCCTCCCATGGCCATGGCTACAGAAATTGGAAAATCTAATATCTTATGTAATGCGATGGCGCCAAGTATCCAAGCTAACACGGCTCCTATAGTAATAATACGGATAACTGCTTTGGAAATACCTCTTAACTCGCGGAAATCTAAGTTACTGCTTCCTTCAAACAGAATGACTGCTACGGCTATCGATACAATAGGACTGAACACTTCAGAACCCAATGTAGCTTCGGGGTTAGCTAAACCTAAAATAGGTCCTACTAATAATCCAACAATCGACATGACTACAATTGAAGGCCATTTAATACGGTCTGCTAACCATTGACTGAAAATACCTAGTGCTAGAAAGAGTACAATGACTAGCATGACAGGTAAATCTAGTGACATACCTACACCTTCCTCAATAATTTCAAGTTTTGTTTAATACTTGCCATACTACCAAACTTTGTTTAAGACTGCATTACTATTTTACAACACTTTGGTTAATGACCTCACACAAAAAACATTGTTCATGTGGAATGAACTTACTATTTATTTTTAAGTCATTTTCGGCTAAAATAAGTTATTGCGTCTTACATATATAAAAATAATAATTGAAAGGACTTTTCAAAGTGCAACAATTTAAAGAGGCCATGATGGTGGCTTTCGCCTTTGTCGGTGTCGTAGTTGGCGCTGGATTCGCTACTGGGCAAGAAATTTTCCAGTTCTTTACTAGTAATGGAAGCTTTAGTGTTCCAGGTATTATCATTACCGGAGCAATTGTGACGCTCGGTGGCATATTTGTATTAAACACTGGTTACATCTTAAAATCTCATAACCATTCTGAATCTATCCACTATTACTTACACCCGATTATTGCGCGTATATTTGATATTATTCTTACAATTTTTCTGTTTTCGCTTGCAATCATCATGACTGCTGGCGGAGCATCTACTATACATGAAAGTTTTGGTTTACCTTATTGGCTAAGTTCATTACTTCTTGTAGTAATGATTTTAGTCACTTTATTTTTAAAATTTGATCGACTTATTACAGTACTTGGTATCGTGACACCATTTTTAGTTATTGTAGTAACTATTATCGCTATTTATTATTTTTCAACAGGTTCACTTAATTTCGATAGTGCAAATCAATTTTCAGAACATCACCATGCGCTTTCACTTGGTTGGTGGTTTGACGGTATTAATTACGCCAGTCTCCAAATTGCTGCAGCGTTTAGCTTTTTAAGTGTAATGGGCGGTCGTATGCATCATCAACGTTCTGGCCTATGGGGTGGCTTAATTGGTGGTCTCATCATTACGTTTCTACTTTTAATGATTAATTTAGGGCTCATCACTGAATTTAACGAGATTAAATCGGTTGCTTTACCAACTTTATTACTAGCCCATCATATTTCGCCTATATTAGGAACAATTATGTCGATTATTATGATTCTGGTTATCTATAATACAATTGTGGGCCTTATGTACGCCTTCGCTTCACGTTTTACAGAGCCATTTTCAACATCGTACTTCGTATTAATCATTATTATGGCAATCGTTACATTCATTTGTACATTTATCGGTTTCATTTCATTAATTGGAAAAGTCTTCCCAATTATGGGATTATTCGGTTTCATACTCCTTATCCCAATTATGTATCGAGGCTTTTTAAATTTGAAATCTTTCAAAAAATAACTTAATAAATTAAAAAATCTAGCGCATCGATATGTGCTAGATTTTCTTATATCTAATTCAATTTTAAGGGCGTTAAATGTGATTCAATTTCGTAGCGTCGGTCTTTATAAAATGGCGGTAGTTGTAAGTGTGTGCCTAGGTTTTCTATATCTTCGTCAATCGTAAATCCAGGGCCAGCCGTCGCAAATTCAAAGACTAAATGTCCAGGTTCTTTCATATAGATAGCGTGGAAGTAGAAGCGCTCTTTGACCTCTGTAACGTTCAAACCCTTATTTTTAAAATGATGTTGCCATGCGACATGTTCATCATTATTTGGAACCGACCAGGCAATATGATGGAAGATACCCACACCCCAGCGTCTAAGTTTTTCAGGCGCTACCTTTTCAACGATGACTTGATGATGTACTTCACCTACAGTTTGATATTGCACATTATCTTCAGTTGTTGTCACGTATTCTAATTGTAAATCCTTTTGTAACAAGCCTGTTGTTGCTTCTGGGTTCGCTGATAACATTGTTACGCCATGAAATCCCATAATATCGCTCGTATCTCGTTCTTCTTCACTCTCTACTAATGCGAGTGTTAACCCATGGATATCTTCAAATTCAAGTGTTGCTTGATTGAAGGTGTGCGTTTGACGCGTTTTGACTCCTTGGGCATTAAGGTACATTTCCCACTCGGCCATGCTATCTTTTGGAATTCTAAACGCTAGACGCCCTATTTGTCCTGCACCTATACGTCCTTTGTATTGATTTGGCCAGTTAAAGAATGTTAATACCATGTCGCTATTGGTTTTATGATTGGAAAAGTATAAGTGATATATTTTAGTGTCATCGTAGTTTACCGTCTGTTTAATCAATGTTAATTTCAATATCTTCGTATAGAAATCGTACGTTTCTTGCGCGTCGCCGACAATTGCAGAAATATGATGAATATGAGTAATCGGTTCCATCGTTAGAGCCTCCTGATTTTTTATGCTCGCTAATTATTTCGATTTCGAGATAAATATATTTAAAAAGATAAGCGCACAGACTTATACGTCAGTCGTTTGTGCACTTAATTTCTTGAATGCCTGTTGTAATATAGTTAATTCCTCATCTGTTAAGACAGAGAAAGCTTCTTCTAATGTGGCTGCGTGTTGTGGAAATATCTTAGCCATAAATTGTTGCCCTTTGTCTGTAAGTGTTGCATTATAGACGCGTTTATCGCAGGAATCTTTGTCGCGTATAATCCAGCCCTTTTCTTCAAGTTGCGTGACCACATACGAAATACTACTACTTGCGATGAGTACCCTTTCTCTAATACGTTGTATAGGTTGCGGTCCTTTGTTGTAAAGTAATTCTAATACCGCAAATTCAGTGACATTTAGTCCATAATTTTGAACATCTTGTTTTACAATTTTTTCCAATGTATCTAATGAACGATTTAATCCTATAAATGCGTTTAAGGAATATTGTGTTCTATCCATTATGTCACCCACTTTATATTATTTCGATTTCGAGATAAATTATACACTTTGTTGATATAAACGTCAACGTTTTGATTTAGTCTATTTTTCTTGAAAATGAAGTCCCTAATCGTCTGCATATGTGGGCTCCCTTTTCAAAAATAAGAATGAAAGCAAGACTTTCAGGGAATACTATCTTTGGAGGTGTCACAAATGACCAATCAATTATTTATTAACAATGAATTTGTAGCAAGCAAATCTAACGAAACAATGGACGTTATCAATCCAGCTACGGGTGAAACAATTGATACCATTACATTTGCGACTGAAGAAGAAGTGAACGAAGCGATAGAAAAATCTAAGCATGCGCAACGTGAGTGGGAACAAGTCCCTGCCCCAACACGTGCTGAACATGTTAAACTATTAATTCCATTATTGGAACAGAATAAAGACGAGTTAGCCAATTTATATGTTAAAGAGCAAGGTAAAACGCTCGCTCAGGCAGAAGGTGAAATTGATAAAGCCGTTCAATTTATCGATTATATGACAAGCCTAAGCATGAGTAATAAAGGCGAAGTCTTACAAAATAGTGTCTCAAATGAAACAATTCAACTAACGAAAAAGCCAATTGGAGTAACGGCAGGCATTGTACCGTGGAATGCGCCGATTATGGTATTAATGCGTAAAGTGATTCCGGCACTAGTGACTGGCTGTTCTGTGGTAATTAAACCAAGTGAAGAAACGACTCTACTTACATTGAGATTAGCAGAACTCTTCCGTGCGTCAACGATTCCAGCAGGCTTAGTTCAAATCTTGCCAGGTACAGGCGAAACGGTAGGTACTCAACTTGCTAGTCATAAAGATATTCAAATGATTTCTTTAACTGGCAGTATGCGTGCCGGTAAATCAGTGTACCAACATGCGGCGGATACTGTGAAGAAAGTGAATTTAGAATTAGGCGGTAATGCGCCAGTATTGATTACACCTCATGCCGATTTAGATAAAGCAGTTGATTATATTGTGACTGCTCGCATTAACAATGCCGGCCAAGTATGTACGTGTCCTGAACGTATCTTCGTTCATAAAGATGTGCACGATCAATGGATTGAAAAAGTAAAACAACGTATGAGCGACCTTCAAGTAGGCGATCCATTCGATAACAATACAGATTACGGTGCTATTATTAACCAACAACAATTAGACAGCATTGATGATAAAGTACAAGAAGCAGTGAACAATGGTGCTAAGTTGGTATTAGGTGGTCATAAATTAGATTGTCCAGGTTTCTTCTATGCACCGACGATTTTAGACAATGTTAAAACAGATGACCGAGCGTTTAAAGAAGAAATATTTGGTCCAGTATTAGCTATCACAACATACAGTGACTTTGATGAAGCCATCGAAGCTGCTAACGATACCAATGCAGGGCTATCTTCATATATCTTCTCTGATAACCTACAAGAAGTGATGACGGCGACTGAACGTTTAAAATTTGGCGAAGTTTACGCCAACTGCGAAGCTGAAGAAGTCGTTAATGGCTATCACGCAGGTTGGAGAGAATCTGGTCTTGGAGGCGCAGACGGCATCCATGGCTTTGAAGAATATTACAATACAACAGTAAGTTATATTAGATGGTAAAATAGTTGGTCTCAAAATGACATTTTAAATATAAAACTTTAAATCCCTTATTCCATTAAGTTGGAGTAAGGGATTTTTATAGTATCATTTTGGTTTGCATAGGAGTTTATAGGATTGGACTCGCACTAAATGGTTGTGCCGCTTCTTATTTATTTAAGGCTTTGTCGAGAGATTGAATATTTTTCTTCATAACAGATTGGAATGTAAGCGACTCATCATTCGCTTGTGATTTAGATAATACTGATAAATTATTAAAGCTCACAGGTTCCGCATTGGTTTCATCACGTATAATATCCGTGATTTTTGAAGTGATGTTTTGTTCGTATAAGATGTACGGTTGTTTCGTATTATTAATATTTTTAACTAACGCTAGAATATCTTTCTGACTAGGTTCTTCATTATTCATACCACTGACGCCCTCTTGTTCGAAGTGATAACGATGCGCTAAATAGCCTAATGAATCATGTGAAATCACTACTTTATCACGTTTTGGATTAGCTGTGATTTGTTTTAACTTTTTATCTAAATCTGTTAAATCTTTATCTAGTTTTTTATAGTTCTGTTCATAATACGCTTTATGGTCAGGGTCTCTTTTAACTAAATCATTTTTAATTTTCTCGCTCATTTGTTTATCTAACACTGGATCTAGCCACACGTGTGGGTCATGACTTTCTTTTTCGTGACTATGATGCTCATGTTCGTGTTCATCGTGGTCATGGTCTTCTTCTAATAGTTCATCATGATTCAATCCCTCAGCTACCGCTAATTTCATATCATCATTGTTCATAGATTTTGTAATCTTTTTAGCGACTGAATCTAAGTCATCACTTGAGTAGATAAACAAATCACTTTTCGCGATATTAATCATATCTCTTTGCGAAGGCTCGTATGTATGTGTATCTGCGCCTGGAGGATAAATCGTATCTACATTCACATATTTACCGCCAATTTGCTTCGTAAAGCTTTCAAAGGCGAAGACGGTAGTATAAATATTAAGTTTATTTTTAGTAGTTATTTTATCTTTCCCATTATGTGTATAGTGTCCTGAGCTACATGCCGTTAAGGCGACACTTACACATACGACTAGTACGATATAGACCAACTTTTTCACAACGAGCCCTCCAGAGCGTAATAATTTCGTTCTCAACTATATCTATTCTACCCTAGAATTGCAATATGTATAGGTAGATTAACTTCGATATTATTTATAATTTAATATAATTTTTATACAATGTTTTAATTTTCTGGAAAAGTGATACATAATACTATGATATTATTAAGGAGTGAATTTTCATGGCTGAAGAAATTAAACAAGGTAATAACAAATTTTACGTTGGCGAAGATGAAAATAACGCACAAGCAGTAATCACTTTCAAACAAGTGGATAATAATGAAATCGATATTGATCATACTGGCGTAGCTGATGAATTAGGTGGTCAAGGTTTAGGTAAAAAATTAGTAGAAGCAGTTGTTGAACATGCACGTAAAAACAACTTGAAAATTATCGCATCTTGTCCATTTGCGAAAGATGTATTAGAGAAAAATAAAGATTACCAAGACGTATACTTTGGTTAATCAAATTTAGGAAGAATTTTCCGAACATAGGCGTAGAGATGATTCAATTATGAGTCGTCTCTACGTCTTTTTTATCAATACTCCGTTATTCGCGCGTGGTTTTAACTTAAAAAACTTAAAAACACCTTTTCATAATTTAATAAATACTATTACATCAACGTTATCTATTTGTATAAAAGGTATAACGACCCTTGATTTACACTTTTAATAGAAATTGATGTCTTCATCCATATCTATCGTCATATTTTATTAATCGGTTGTATTGATATCTCAACTTCTTTTTTAACTTCCTAAACAATGTGCTTGCTTATTTTTTATCATAGTAGTATATTTATTATACTTAATATAAATAATAGATAAAGATGAGGTTTCATCTTAGGAGGCACTTTACTATGAATGCATTTCATACTACTAAAGCTACACAAGTTACTAACATTACATTAAACGTTGAAGATTTAAATAAAATGACACAGTTTTACTCAAATATTTTAGGCTTTTCAATTAAAGAACAAGATGATCAACACACTGTATTTAATATCGGTGCACATGGACATACATTAACTTTAAACTACTTAGCTGACGGACGCCGTCAAGGGTTCAGAGAAGCTGGTCTCTTCCACATTGCCTATCTTTTACCTACACGAGCTGATTTAGCGAACTTCTTATATCATGCAAGTCGCTTAAATATACGTGTTGGTGGTGGCGATCACTTAGTTAGTGAAGCATTATATTTAGCTGATCCTGAAGGCAATGGCATTGAAGTCTATCAAGACCGTCCAAACGAAGACTGGCAATGGGATGGCAATTACGTCAAAATGGATACTCTAGAAGTGGATGCGGATGACTTAATCGATCAACGCACAGAAGAAGGTTGGCAAGGTTGGCCTGAAGATGGCATGATTGGTCACTTACACCTTAAAACACATGATTTAGGACAAGCACGTGACTTTTATATTGAACAAATTGGTTTAGAACATATTTCTAATTACCCACAAGCTTTATTCATGTCTATTGAAAAATATCATCATCACATTGCCACAAACACTTGGCAGTCTAGTGAAGTAAGAACAGACAATGAACACACTTATGGCTTAGCACATTTTGATATTTATAAACCAGATATGGAAGAAACTCATTTAACCTCACCAGAAGGTTTCGACGTAACTGTTCATAGCGATACTAGCGTCGTGCCAGGCTAATTTAAAACTATATATTCTTTATTCCTAATCATTCTTCACCGAGCGGGGCAGCGAAATCTTTGAAATTACATTAGATTTCTGTCGCCGCTCTTTTTTATGTAGATAACTATAAGTTTAATTTTCCATATATCTGTTCAAAGGATTTTTTGATAATTCAATAACTAATTGTTTTAATGGACCAGTACGCATTAATGTATACAACAAGTTTCCTAGCTCATCTTCTGACACTCTATTAGGGTCTAAAACCCAGAATTTGATTGTAGAAATCATCGCACCAGATATAAATATATGAAAATATCTAAACGGTATATTATTGATGTTACTTTTCTTTTGTAAAATAGTCATTAAGTTTCTTGTAATCATTTCAGATAATTTGTCTTCTATTAAACTTTGTCTTTTCATACTAAACAAAACTTGATATATTTCTATGTTATTTGAAATAAGTTGAATCACGCTTTCGGGCACACCTTGAAGTAATTGTCTTAAATCATCTTCCTCTTTTATATTAGGTTGTCTTAACTTTTCATAATCAATTTTACTTTTCAAACGTTGAATCTCTTGGTCTTCTAGTCTGTTTAGTAAATCGTATTTATCTTGATAATATTTATAAAAAGTAGCTCGATTAATATCTGCCTCGTCTGCAATTTGTTGAATAGTGATATCTTCTAAATTATAGCTTTTTAACAATTGAATAAATGCATTTTCAATACTATTAATTGTTCTTTTAACTCTACGGTCCATAGTATCACTCCTACATGTCTTATAATCTTCATCTAAAATAATAATGTCAGTTTTAATATTTTTATACATAAAAACAACTACAATTTCTTTTATTTTGTTGCTTAACATTCACATACGTGCTGATTGCTTATTGAACCTATTTCATAGGTGATTATAATAACAATTAGTATATTAAGCAACAAAGTGTTGCGTAAAAAAGGAGATATAAATATGAAAAAGAAATTAGTGTGGTTTATTCCGGTAGCAATAGTATTGCTTCTTATAATTTTAGCAACAGCCTTTTACCCTGCTTACAACCCGAAACCAAAAGATATACCTATGGCGATTTTAAATGAGGATAAAGGAATAGAAGTTCAAGGTAAAACTACTAATATAGGAAAGAGTTTCGCGGAGAAATTATCAAAAAGTAACAATGAAGCAATGAATTGGAAAATAGTGGATAACAGAAAAGATCTTAACAAGGGGTTAAAAAACAATGACTATGTAGGGGCTATCGTTTTTGATAAAAACTTTTCTAAAAATGCAATCAGTAATGCACAAAATAAAATTATGAAAGATAAACAGAAAGAAATGAAAAAGAAAATAGAAAGTGGTGAATTATCTGCTACACAAATTAAAGTACTACAACAAAAACAAGGTGGGCCTTCTCCAGAAATCCCACAACCAAAGCAAGCTAAAATAGAAACTATCATCAATCAAGGTGGTAATTCACAAATATCTAATGTCGCACAACAAGCTTTAAATAAAATCACAGACCAATTAAATAATAAGATAAGTGAAAAAAATGTAAAATTATTGGCGGATAATCACATTGATGTGCCAAGTGATCAATATAATAAATTTATGAATCCTGTAAAAATTGATACTACTATTTTAAATAAAGTTAAAGACCACCAAGGTAATGGTAATGCCGCTTCTGCCATGTTCACTCCCGTATGGTTAGCGTCTATGATTATGGCAATTCTATCTTATCTTGTATATAAAAATAGAAATAAATTAGAGACTCATAAAGACAAAGTATGGTTCATAAGTAAACTTATATTCTCAGTAGTAATAGGCGCTTTTGCCGGTGCATTTATCTATGTATATTATACAGGAACTGTGTTAAATTTTGATTTTAATCAACCTGTAGCAACAGCTGTTTATATTGCCCTTGCGTTATTAGGATTTTCATCTCTTCTTATTGGTTTCATGGCATGGATAGGACTAGGAGCTATCCCACTCTTTATATTATTTTTATTCTTTACTATACAATCTGTTATGCTTCCAAAAGCAATGGTTCCAGAGTTTTATCAAAATTATATCATTCCATGGAACCCATTCTATCACTATGTTGCAACACTTAAAGGTCTATTATATGAAAATACTGATCTTTTAATGAATGGCACAATATGGATGTTTATCGTATTTATATTATTTGGTTTAATCTCATTAATAATAGCCGTTTATGTAAAAAACAAAAAATTACCAACCAAATGATAGCTCCTTTAAATATAATTGAAAGTTTAGTGAGCAGTTTGATTTCACTATCTTGAATTGCCGTTTACAATAGTCTTTCAATTAAATTAATTTGATGATTCAATTGATGGAACATGAATTACTTTCAACCAAGATATATCTTATCTAGCGTTAGTAACTCCGCTTCATTAAGTTGCACTCATTTTACAAAGGAGAATTATATTGACGATTACAAATATAGATTTAAATAAAGAAAACACTATTATTTCAATAAAAACAATTAAACTTCATGATTCAAAACGTAATACAGATGCCATTCTTAAAGTAACGGCGCCTATGGATTGGAATAATGCGCCGGTTATCTTATTCGCACATGGGTTCGGATCTTCTTTAGATGGTTATGGCCCACTTGCTGATTTCTGGGCAAGACATGGTTTTGTTGTGATACGACCAACGTTCCTAGATTCTAGAACCGTTGATTTAGACCCTAATGATCCATGCCAACCTTATATTTGGAAACACAGAGTTCAAGATATGAAGCTCATTTTAGACCAATTAGATACTATTGAAGACTACCTTCCAGGTGACCACTATCAACTTGATCGTTCTAAAATAGCGACAGCTGGCCATTCATTTGGTGGTCAAACTGCCGGTAACTTACTAGGTTTACAAGTATTAGATTTAAACACTCAAAAGAGAGAAGATTTATCTGATTCAAGAGTTAAGGGCGGTATTTTAATCGCAACTGCCGGTGAAGGTGGCGATAATCTTACAGAATTTGCAAAAGAAAATTTCTCATTTTTAAATCCTTCATTTTCTAATATGTCTAAACCAGCACTTGTTATCGCAGGTGATCAAGACCATAATCCACTTACAGTACAAGGTCCAGAGTGGATGATGGAACCATACCATTTAAGTCCAGGACCTAAAAGTCTATTAACACTTTATGGCGCTGAACATTCATTAGGCGGTATCGCCGGTTATGAAGTAAAAGAAACTACCGATGAAAATCCTGAACGTGTGAGATTGATTCAAGAAGTCACATGGGCTTATTTCCGTCATTTATTAGATATTGAACATGATAGTTGGAAACAAGTTCAATCTTCCCTAGCTAATAAAGATAACGCTATGGGTTACATCGAATCTAAAGAATAAATAGTTTATATTTTATATGTATATAAAAACGGTCATCTCTATTGAAGTCCAATAGAAATGACCGTTTTCTTTATTTAAGAATATAAGTTAGTTTCTTAATCTTAATGGTTTATTGTTTATTAGTATAAACCTTTTGTTTCATTGCTTGTATCTATGAAGATATTTTTAGATTGTTGATAGTTTTTAATTGTATCTTTGTAGATTTCACGACCGATACCTGATTTTTTGTAACCGCCGAATGGTGCGCCAGCTGGGAATTGGTTGTAAGTGTTAATCCAGATACGACCTGTTTTCATTGCTTTAGCAACATTTAATGCACGGTTAATATTAGTAGTAAAGATACCGCCTGCTAAACCGTATTCTGAGTCGTTCGCAATTTTAATTGCTTCGTCTTCATCTTCAAATTTTTCTACGACTAGTACTGGTCCGAAGATTTCTTCTTGTGCTAATTTATGACTATTATCTTTTAATTCGATAATTGTTGGTTCAAAGAAATAACCTTTGTCGCGACCGTTGTCAGTAATACGGTGACCACCAGTTAGAATATTAGCTGAACCATCTTCTTCTGCAAGTTTTACGTAGCTTTCAATTTTTTCAAGTTGTTCAGGTCCAGTTTGAGCACTCATTTTAACGTCTTCGTCAAATGGATCGCCGACTTTAATATTTTCAAATGCTTCTTTTAGTTTAGGCATTACTGTATCGTAAATAGAAGATTGAACTAATAAACGTGAACCTGCACTACATACTTCACCTTGGTTGAATAAGATACCTAATTGAGCACCTTCAACAACTTGAACTAAGTTAGCATCGTCGAAGATAATATTTGCACTCTTACCACCAAGTTCTAATGTAGTTGGTACGATACGTTCTGCACCTGCTTTAGCTACTCCATAACCAACGTCAGTTGAACCAGTGAATGATAATTTATTTACGCCTTCGTGATTGAAGATAGCGTCACCTGATTCAGAACCTTTACCTGTTAGGATATTCACTACACCTTTAGGTAAAACTTCTTGGAAAATTTTCGCAAGTTCAATTAATGATAATGGTGTAGATGATGATGGTTGAATAACAACTGTGTTACCCGCTGCTAATGCTGGCGCTAATTTCCATGATGCTAGTAGAAGTGGGAAGTTCCATGCAACTACGGCACCTACAACGCCAACAGGTTCATTAATTACTAAGCTCATTGTATTGTCGTCGATTTGGTTAACTGTACCTTCATCAGTTGTTAATACACTTGCAAAGTATTTAAAGTGGCTTGCTGCTAATGGCACGTCGATTGTAGACGTTTCACGATATGGTTTACCATTTTGTAATGATTCAACAGTTGCGAAATGTTCTGCTTTTTCGTGAATACGACGGCTAATTTCTAATAAATAATCTGCACGTTCTTCTTTGGAGATTTTGCTCCAGTCATCGAATGCATCATGTGCAGCTTGAACGGCTTTGTCGACATCAGATTTTGATGCTTTAGCTACTTCTGCTAAATCTTCGCCGTTAGCTGGATTTGTTACTGTTAATGTGTCTCCACTTTCACTTGCTTGGAAATCACCATTAATAAACAATCCGTATTTTTCATCTATAAAATCTCTAACATTTACTTTTGCCATAGTTCATCATCCTTTATATAAGATTTATGAAGCCTTTTGCAATTGTTCTATATCTATTACATTGATTAAATGTAAGCGTTTACTACAACTAAAGTTATTTTACCTTTTATTACATGAGATATAAAATAACTTGCTTATATTTAATTCCACATTTTCAAGATTTAAAACCTGTAACAAAAAGACTACTAATAGTCAGTGCAACACTTCTAATAGTAGTCTTATCTATATTTATTTAATCCATTCAATGACGTCTTCAGCTGGTTGGCGAACTTTATCTTTAGGTTCGTGCTTACGATAGCCGAATGCAACCATCACTGATGGCGCAAAATGTTCTGTATCCACTACATCTTCTTCTGCTAAAATTTCTGTCACTTTATCTAAGTCGAAACCTTCCATTGGACATGAATCAATGCCAAGCAATGCTGCTGATGTCATCATGTTAGCCAATGCGATGTAAGTTTGTTTACTAGCCCAATCCAATAATGTTCTTTCACTATCATTAATATGGAAGTTTGTTTGGAAATTATTAAATTTGTCTTCTACGGCTGGAATAGTACTTTCTTCATATTTCTTAATACCACGAATAATATGTTGCACGTATTCTGATGATGCAGTTACATTTTTACGAGCAAGAATAATCACGAAATGACTCGCACTATCTAATTGCTTTTGCGCTCCCCAACTATAAGGTTTTAATTTATCTTTTAACGCTTCGTTCTCAACGACGATAAAACGCCAAGGTTCTAAACCTAATGAGCTTGGTGATAAACGTCCAGTTTCTAAAATTGTATTAAAATCTGATTCACTTATTTTCTTTTGGGCATCAAATTCTTTTGTTGCATGTCTAAAATTAAATGCTTTAATGATCGTATCTTGCATCTCAGTCATGACATATACCTCCTAAGTATGTAATAGTTAGATTATAAATGATAAATTCATTTGCCAAAAGTTATACGCTTACATTTTCGGTTCTGAAAAAAATTGATGAAAAATAACAATTTTATGTGAATTTTTTATCATTTTAAAAAGAAATTTATATTTATCTATTGAATTGTGAATAAATTCACAATATAATGTATCTATGAGTTAAGTAATAGAGATGTTTCCAACCATTATTCTAATTATAAATATTCATTTCTATATGTAACTTCTGTCTTACTTACTTATTTATTAATATTTTATACAAATTGAAATGGGGTTAATATAATGACAAAAATTATGTTTTACGGAACTCGTGATTACGAAAAAAATGACGCTTTAAATTGGGGAAAAGCTAACAATATAGAAGTTGTTACGACTGAAGAAATTTTAAGCGAAGATACAGTAGATATGGCTAAAGGTTTCGATGGCGTTACTACAATGCAATTTGGTAAATTAGCAGAATCTGTATATCCTAAACTTGAAGAATATGGCATTAAACAAATTGCTCAACGTACTGCAGGTTTCGATATGTACGATTTAGAACTTGCTAAAAAACACGGTATCATTATTTCTAACGTACCAAGTTACTCTCCAGAAACTATTGCTGAATATTCAGTATCAATTGCTTTACAATTAGTTCGTAAATTCCCTGCAATTGAAAAACGCGTTCAAGAACATAATTTCAAATGGGCTGCACCAATTATGTCTACACCTATTAAAAACATGACTGTAGCAATTATCGGTACTGGTCGTATCGGTGCTGCAACTGGTAAAATCTATGCTGGTTTCGGTGCTAAAGTAGTAGGTTATGATGCATACCCTAATAATTCATTAGATTTCTTAGAATATAAAGATTCAGTTGAAGAAGCAATTGCTGATGCTGACATCATTTCATTACACGTACCTGCAAACAAAGAAAGCTTCCATTTATTCGATGCTGACATGTTCTCTAAAGTTAAAAAAGGCGCTGTATTAGTTAACGCTGCACGTGGTGCTGTTATCGATACACCTGAATTAATTAAAGCAGTTAACAACGGTACTTTATTAGGTGCTGCTATCGATACTTATGAAAATGAAGCAGCTTACTTCACATATGACTGGACTAATAAAGAAATCGAAGATAAAACATTATTAGAATTAATTGAAAATGAAAATATCTTAGTAACACCACACATTGCATTCTTCTCAGATGAAGCTGTAAGAAACTTAGTTGAAGGTGGATTAAACGCTGCATTATCTGTTATCAATACAGGTAAATGTGACACTCAATTAAACTAAGATAGTAATCATATAATTAAAAAGGATGAAATCTCTATGTGAGGAGATTTCATCCTTTTTTATATTGTTAGGAAAGTTGCCAACAATACTACTATTTCAATACTTCTTGTTCGATAATTTGTAAGACACCTTGTTCGTCATTGCTTGGTGCGACTGCTTTTGCGATATCAAATAACGATTGATCTTGACTGTTTGCCATTACATAACTATATTCTGCTAATTCCAACATATCTTTATCATTGTTCGCATCTCCAAATGCCATAAGTTCAGAAGTTGGCATTTCCCACTCTTCTAATAATCGAGTAAGCGCTCGACCTTTTGTCATATTCGGCATGATAATATCAATACTATTGTGCCCACTTGAAACAAGTTTAATCGTCTCGCTAAACTTTTCTTCTAAATCAGTATCGAGTGTTGAATGTGTGTCACGATTAATATTAAGCGCAATCTTCACATATTCATCTTCTGGTAACGGTTGGAACGAATCAATTTCTTCTAGTTGATGATAATAGAAATGCGCATCTTTTTTAAATGCTTCGCTTGTATCTTTTAAAATATAGGCACTTTTTAACCCACACACTATAAATTCATCAATTTTTCTATCAATGTTTAAATAATCTACTGCTTCTTTATAGTCCTTTTTATTAAAACTACGATAATTATATAATTCTGTTCCGTGATAAATAACTGCCCCATTTTCAGAAATAAAGAACATATCTCTTTCTCCAAAAATAGATTTCAGTTTCGCAAATTGATTGCCACTAGCAGCGATAAATTCAATATGTCGTGACTTTAATTCTTGAAAAATTTTGTCAAAACGTGCTTTATCATAGGCTTTGTTTGAATCTAAAAATGTACCATCCATATCTACAGCAATTGCTTTAACCATATTCGTTCCCCCTTATGCACTATGTTATATTCTCATTCATTATATAGTTCATAGTCTATAGGTTGAAGATACCCACGACAGGATGAAACAATATTCACATTTTGAAATGACTTTCATTATTAAAATAAGCGCCCCTTTCCCATTAAGAAAAGGAACGCTTAATATCTTTAATCTAGCATAGTTAGATTATTTAGTTTGCTGTTTGCGACTGCCTTTTAACAACAATAAACTGCCAACAAGTAATAATAAATATTCTAATGATAGTTCATCAGATTGACCTGTATTAGGTAAAGCATAGCGTTTAGCTACTATAGAACGATATTGATTCATAGCTTCTGTCATAGTGTAGCCTTGACCTTGTGTAGTCATATTTTCATATGATGAAACATGATTATATCTATCTGAGTAATTATCACCGTTATGACCATAATGATTGAATTCATAGTGATCTACAAATTGACGATGGTCGTGGCCATAATATCTGTCAAAGTGTGATTGGTTATTATAGTCATAATGCATTTGTTGATTAGAATATCCATTGAAATGCTGTTGATTATTGTAACCATAATTAAAGTGTTGTTGTCCATTATAACCATGGTTAACATGTGGTGGGTTGTTATAACCATAGTTGTAATTGAAATTATGATCATAGTAATTATGGTTGATATGTGTCACTTCAATTGGCTTTCTTGGGATTACAATACTTGGATGGTTGTTAAAGTCAATATGGATATTACCATCCTTGTCCATGTAATAGTAATTAATCGTTGCTGCATTATTACCCATGCAAGGTATTTTGATTTGTCTACCGTCAGCTAAGAATATATTCGTATTTCTATGATTATCAATATAATAATGGTTTACGATATTTTGTGGCGTATGAGTTTCGTGTGGTGGAGCTGGTGGTTGATTATCAATTACCACTTTTTTATCATCACTAAAGATAATGACTGTATTACCATTATTATCTTTTTGAATTTCTTTTACTGTCACTGAGTGACCATCTTGACCTTTTGGAATTGTAACGCTATTACCATCACTAAATTCAATTACGGTACTACCGTCTTTGGTAATTCTTTGACTTGTAATAGTAATTGACTTGCCGTCTTTACCGTCTTGGCCTTTTTCAATAGTAATTGTATTACCATCACTGAAGGTTACAACAGTATTGCCATCTTTATCTTTATGGCTTTCTTTCACAGTAACTGAGTGACCATCTTGGCCTTTAGGAATTGTGATTGAGTGGCCGTCACTAAATTCGATGATTGTGCTACCATCAGATGTTATTCTCTGGCCTACAATTGTAATTGATTGGCCATCTTTTCCATCTCGACCATTAGTGCCGTTGATTCCATTGTTTCCATTATTGCCATTTTGACCGTTATAACCGTTGTTACCGTTATTTCCGTTGTTGCCATTTTGACCGTTATAGCCATTATTACCGTTTTGGCCGTTTTGACCATCTCTACCGTCACGTCCGTCGCGGCCATCTCGGCCATCTCGACCGTCTTTTCCGTCGCGACCATCTTGGCCTTTTTCAATAGTAATAGAATTATCATCACTAAAGATTACTACAGTGTTACCATCTTTATCTTTATGAGTTTCTTTTACTGTAACTGAATGGCCATCTTGACCTTTAGGAATTGTAACTGAGTGACCATCACTAAATTCGATGACAGTATTACCATCAGGGGTAACTTTTTGATTAACAATTGTAATTGATTGACCATCTTTTCCATCACGGCCATTGTCACCACGGTCACCTTTATCGCCTTTGTCACCTTTAGCGCCTTTTGGTATTGTGATTGTTTTGCCGTCTGTAAACGTTACGACTGTGTCGCCTGTTTCATTGACTTCTGTCTTCGCAATACCGACTGATGTACCATCTTCACCTTTATCACCTTTTGGAACTGTCATGATTTTACCATCAGTGAAGTGCACCACTTTATTGCCATTACTATCTGTTTCGATGTTTACGATACCAATTGATGTGCCATCTTTTCCGTCACGACCATTGTCACCGCGATCACCTTTAGGAATTGTGATTGTTTTTCCATCATTAAAGTGGAGGACAGTATTACCATCTTTATCTGTTTCTGTACTTGTAATAGTGATTGATGTGCCATCTTCACCTTTGTCGCCTTTTGCACCTTTTGGTATTGTGATTGTTTTACCGTCTGTGAATGTTACGACTGTGTCGCCTGCTTCATTGACTTCTGTTTTCACGATACCGACTGATGTGCCGTCTTCACCTTTGTTACCTTTTGGAACAGTCATAGTTTTACCATCAGTAAAATGAACTACTTTATTGCCATCGCTATCTGTTTCAATGTTTACGATACCGATTGATGCACCGTCGTGGCCATCTTGACCATTGTCACCACGGTCGCCTTTATCTCCCTTAGGCCCTTTAGGGATTGTCACTGTTTTTCCGTCGTTAAAGTGGATAACTGTGTTACCATCATCATCTTTTTCTGTGTTTGTGATTGTAATCGATGTGCCGTCTTGGCCATTGTGACCATCTTGACCGTTTTCACCACGATCACCTTTGTCACCTTTAGGGATTGTCACTGTTTTTCCATCATTGAAGTGGATAACTGTGTTGCCATCATCATCTTTTTCTGTGTTTGTGATTGTAATCGATGTGCCGTCTTGGCCATTATCGCCACGATCGCCTTTATCACCTTTAGGGATCGTCACTGTTTTTCCGTCGTTGAAGTGGATAACTGTATTACCATCATTATCTTTTTCTGTGTTTGTGATTGTAATTGACGTACCATCTTGACCGTTTTCACCTTTAGCACCTTTTGGTATTGTAATCGTCTTACCGTCAGTAAACGTTACTATTGTATCGCCTGCTTCGTTAACTTCTGTTTTCGCGATACCTACTGATGTGCCATCATGTCCGTCTTGACCGTTTTGTCCGTCTTTACCATCGGCGCCTTTGTCACCTTTTGGTATTGTGACTGATTTGCCATCACTGAAGTGAACAACTTTATTACCATCACCATCTGTTTCCGTGCTTGTGATTGTAACTGATGTGCCATCTTGACCATCTTTTCCATAGGCGCCTTTTTCGCCTTTTGGTATTGTCATGACTTTACCGTCTGTGAAATGAACGACTTTATTACCATCTTTATCTGTGTCAATATTCGTGATACCAATTGATGTTCCATCTTGACCGTTTTGGCCGTCTTTACCGTCGGCACCTTTGTCCCCTTTAGGAATTGTCATTGTTTTTCCATCAGTAAAATGTACAACTTTATTGCCATCTTTATCTGTTTCGATATTTGTAATACCTATTGATGTGCCATCATGGCCGTCTTGTCCATCACGTCCATTGTCCCCACGATCGCCTTTAGCGCCTTTTGGAATAGTCATTGTTTTATCATCAGTAAAGGTAACCACAGTATCGCCATTGTCTTTAGTAGTTATTGATTTAATGCCGATTGATGTACCATCTTCTCCTTTTTCACCTTTTGGAATTGTCATTGTTTTTCCATCAGTAAAGTGAACGATTTTGTTTCCGTCATTATCTGTATCGATGTTTGTGATACCAACTGATGTTCCGTCTTCACCTTTCGGTCCTTTTGGTATTGTCATGACTTTGCCGTCAGTGAAATGAACAACTTTATTTCCTTCATTATCAGTATCGATATGCGTGATACCAATTGATGTTCCATCTTGGCCATTATCGCCTTTTTCACCTTTAGGGATGGTCATCGTTTTTCCATCAGTGAAGTAGACAATCTTATTTCCATCACTATCTGTATCAATTTTCGTGATACCAATTGATGTTCCGTCATGACCATCTTGTCCATTCTCACCGCGCTCACCTTTCTCGCCTTTTGGAATTGTCATTGTTTTTCCGTCAGTAAACGTCACTACTGTATCGCCATTAGGTTCTTTATTGATAGTATCAATGCCTACTGATGTGCCATCTCGGCCCGGTTTGCCAGCTGGAATTATTATTGAAGAATCATCACTGAATTCCACAGTTGTATTACCATCATTATCTTTTGTAATACGTTTAACAGTAATTGATTGGCCTGGATCACCTGTGTCACCTTTATCGCCTTTGTCGCCTTTATCTCCTTTCGGTCCGGCTTGGCCACGTGCCCCTGCTGGTCCTCGTGCGCCTGTATCGCCCTTATCACCTTTATCGCCCTTGTCACCTTTTGGAATACGGATTGTTCTACCATCACTAAATTCAATAACATGATCACCCGTTTTAGCATCATGGTAATCATTTGTGATTGTTACAGAACTTCCGTCTCTTCCAGGTAACCCATCAGGTACGAAGAAGTGACTAATTTGTTGACCAGTTGTAGCATTAGTAATTGTAACCCAGCTACCTGGTTTATGATTATCTTGACCGCGTACTACATTCGTATTGATATCTGGTGTTCTACCGTCTCTTGGTACGATCGTTTTACCTGGGCTACTGTTCTTACCATTCAAAGTGGCTACCGCTGTAATATGGTCGCCTTGTTGTAATGTGTAATTAGGTAAGGTATAGCTAAAGTGTCCAGTATTATCAGCAGTGGTATTGTATTGTTTACCACCAACATTAATCTTAACTTGAGCGTTAGGACTTGTTTCACCACTGACTACGTTAGTGCCTGAAAGTTGTGGTTCCACAATTGGTGCAAGTGGGCCATTGATATTAGAATCATCCACTTGTCCAATACCAAGTTTAACGATTTTATTTACTGCTGGTTCATTATCATATGTTTCTTTAACGAATCTTCCGATAATTTCATTTTTATATTTTACTACTGAATAAAGCACACCACGTTTCCCATTACGTCCCTCTTGTTGTACGACTTGTTGGCCTAATGGAACATCTTTAGAAATGACGTACTCAATTTGGAAAGGTGTCGTTTCTACTTCTGATGCATCATCCGTTGTAATAATATTTTCTTCAGGTTTGTTCGTACCTTGGACGCTTGTTGAGCCGTAAAAATAGTTATCATGTGATGTTGGTTCTGCTTTACCAGTACCTGTTTGGAACATCATCACATTCCCATTGAAACTTAAGTCACCATTCCAATCACGTACTGGAAGACTAAAGCGATATTCTACACGTCCATCTTTTCCTACAGCATATTTGTTAATAGAGATTCTAGAATTTAATCCATAACCTGCTGGATAACTCGGATGGGAGCCTCTATTCATTTCAATAGTCCCAGAGTTACCAGTAACACCAGTTACGTTATAATTTCCTTGAATTGAACTTGGTACATTATAACCTGAACCAAAGTTAAAACCGCCTAAATCTGCGTTATGAGCAGGTTCAGGAGCTGAGCGATTGACTTTCCATGTGATAGTAAAATTCATGCGATTCGCACGACGGTTAGGTTGAACTTGTACAGTATAATGCGCGGGTGTTTGTGAGAACGAAGTAATTCCATCTCCATTAATTGTGAGTCCTGAATTTGGATCAATACCAATAACACGTTTTAAATCTTCTAATGAATTAACTTCAGTATTATTAATATTAGCGCCTTCACCTGTAGATCTCACTGCATAGGTAGTAAATATCGATGCCTTTTCTTTAGCATATTGTAAACCGGCATACATTATAGTCTGAAATACTTCTTTGGCATCAGTAGAAGCATAGTCAATATCTGCACGTTTAAGGATTTCTTCTACATCATTACTATCATATGACTCTGAAAGCAAATCATGTACAAGTTGACTCTTATCACTTGCATTATTATATCTATCCACAAATTCTTGAGGGACTTCTATTTCATCAGCGCTATCATCACTCATTTCTCGTGTAGACGCCGTCGTTGTGTCGTCAGAGGCTTCTCTAGTTGCTAAACGAGTGCTAATTGCTCTACTTTCATTTAAATCTTTTTCATTATTAGTAGTCGTACTTGTTTCTTCGTTAGTAGTTGTTTTTTCGTCAGTAGTTGTTTCAGTTGAATTTGGTGTTGCTTGTTCTTCATTTTTTGAAAAGTTCTGATTTGTAGTTTTCTCATGTTTATTAACGTTTTCTTTATCTTCTGTTACAACATTTTTATTAGTATCAGTTTGAGTAGTATTTGTTACAGTGGGTGTTTGAATTGAATCTTTGTTTGAGGGAGAGCTTGTCGTAGACGTTGAGTCAGAGGTTGGCTCAGTCGTTGCTTTCTCCTTAGATGTCGGTGTCGAAGGCTCTGAGTCGCCTTGGACGTTCTTGTTGTCTTTATTTGTTTCATTGGTTATCACTTCATCCGGTTGAGCGGTCGGAGAAGTTGTTTCAGTTGTTTGTTGTTCAGATGTATGAGCACCATCTTCACTTTGGGCTTGAGCTTCATTGCTTATACCGAATATTAAGGTCGAACCTAAGAGAATTGAAGCCGTACCAATAGTAAATTTCCTAATAGAATAGTAATTATATCTATTCAAAAATGATCCTACTTTTTGTTTAGATTTTGGTTTCAAATATTTCACGTCCTTGTTGTAGATTCTAGTTGTGTAACTTTCAATAGAATAGCACCTTTTCGAATTAAGTACAATACTATTTTATATATATTCTATTTATAATTGTAATAACATTCTATTCAAACCTAAAAAATTTATAATAATAAGAAAAAGAATCTGGAACATTTGTATGAATAATGTTCCAGATTCTTAATTAATTAGTTATTTCACTTCTTCAGCAACGAATATTTTACGTTTTTCCCATACGCCAGTGTTCTCGTTATAATCATCACACGTAATTAAAGTAAGTTGGTTCTTTTTACCTTTATGCTCATCTAACACTTCCACGTCCTCTGGGTTAACATCGCGAATACTTGTCATTTTATATTTACGTGTTTCATTGCCTATTTTAAAGGTCACTTTACTTCCTTTTTTTGCAGCTTTTAAATTTGTAAATTGATAATTGGGTCGATCAATAAATGTATGACCTGCTATTGAAATATTTTGGTCATCTAATGATTCATCTTCTTCCGCGAAACTTACACCACGATTTAATTGTTCTGGCGTAGCTGGTCCAGGATAAACAGGTTCTTTAATATCTGCGTCAGGTATGCTTATATATCCTGTCATTTTAGATTTATCTTTTGATATCGTGGGCTTTTCATTCTTGCTAGATTGCTGTTTTGAATCATTTTTATCGTATTGTTCAATTTTATTATCTTTATCTTTCTGTTGTAAGTAATTATCGATGTGAGGTTTCGCAAATAAATATACTGCGACTAGAATTAAAATTACACCTATAATTGTCATCAATCTATTAGTCCAATTTTTCATTGATGATACTCCTTTAATCATAACTTTGTTAGCTCGTAGTATATCATTATTATTTCACTATATTAATTTATTTTTTTCATTTATTACATAAAATTTTTATCGCCCATTTGCTTGCTGTTCACTTTTTAATTTAAAATAAGGTCAACAAGGAGGTAAAGCCGTGATTAGAAATATTGAACGCAAAGATTTGCCTACTATATTAGATATCTATAATGATGCCATATTAAATACTACTGCTGTATATACCTATGATGCTCAACAACTTAGCGATCGCGAGGCTTGGTTCGAATCAAAAGTACTAGCGAATGAACCAATATTTGTTTATGAGTTAAACAATAAAGTGGTTGGTTTTTCAACTTATGGACAATTTAGAAACTGGCCAGCTTATTTATACACGATTGAACATTCAATTTATGTAGAGCATTCACATCGTGGCAAAGGCATTGCAACTCAATTACTTCAACATTTAATCGAGCATGCGAAACAAAAAAATTATAGAACGATGGTAGCGGGTATAGACGCTTCGAATTCTGATAGCATTCATTTACATGAAAAATTAGGATTTACTCACGCCGGTACGCTAAAAAATGTCGGTTACAAATTTGAAGATTGGTTAGATTTGGCATTTTATCAACTTGATTTGAAAAATGACTAAAACTTCACATTTATTAAAACTAAAGGAGGCTAGAACAGTTATCCAATAACAGTTCTAGCCTCTTGATTATAGGCGTTGAAATGAGTATGTGTGAAAATCATACTTACTTCATCTTTAGTCAACTATGCCCATAGCAAGACTTATGACATCCTTAAAATTATAATATCTTTCTGTCTCGCTCTCTTGTTGTATTTTGAATTTCTTCTTGAACTTCTTCACGAATTTTTTCCCTTAATTCGTTAATTTGCTTCTTCTTTTTATCCGCAATAACAAAACGTGCGTAATGTACTAGGAATACTACAATCATACTTAATGACATTGATTGCAATAACAGATTCTCCCATGTCCCTGTCTGAGTAAAATAGTACGTCATCGTTGTGTTAATGACAAATGCTAAAAAGATGATACTGAGTCTAACCATACCATCATCCCCTTTTGAGTTATTTTATACTCAAAGGTGAAATTTTGCAATATTATTTTTAATTTTCAGATAAGGACATATGTACTATTAAACATGTAAAAAGTAAGCACTCAAGGTCAATAAACAGGCTATCGCATTTATATAAATTTACTTAATTTTCAAAGATAACAAAAAACCATTCCTGAATGTGCAAATGACATTCAAGAATGGTAATTGGTTGATATTAAGAAAAGCTATTAACTGTGCCTGCGCCAGTTTCGCCAAAGATTTTTTGTTTAATTGCTTCGCCAGTTGGTGTGCCAGCTAAACCGCCAAGACCAGTTTCTCTAAGTTCTGCTGGTAATCCACGACCAATTTTATCCATAGCTTCGATTACTTCGTCAACAGGAATTCTGCTTTCAACACCTGCTAATGCTAAGTCTGCTGAAATTAATGCGTTACCTGAACCGATTGCATTACGCATAACGCAAGGGATTTCAACTAATCCTGCTACTGGGTCACATACAAGACCTAGTAAGTTACTGATTGCTAATGCCATTGCATGACCTGAAGCTTCAGGTTCGCCACCGAATACTGCTACTGCGGCAGCTGCTGCCATAGCTGATGCTGAACCAACTTCTGCTTGGCAACCGCCTGTAGCACCGGCAACGCTTGCGTTGTTCGCAACAACACGGCCGAATAATGAAGAAACGAATAAGAAGTCTACCATTTGTTCTTCAGTTAAATCGTGTGTTTTTTCTAATTTGAATAATACACCAGGAATGGTACCCGAGGATCCTGCTGTTGGAGTTGCACAAATGATACCCATTGCTGCGTTAACTTCGTTTGTAGCTACGGCACCTTTCACTGCTTCAACCATTTCATGGCCTGATAAAGCATGGTTATTATCGTTATACTTAGCTAGTTTAATAGCGTCTTGGCCTGTATAGCCTGTTACACTTTTAACACCTTCGCCTGTAGTCCCTTTAACTACGGCATCGCGCATAACTTCTAAGTTTTGTTTCATTGTTTCTCTAACTTCTTCACGAGATTTACCTGAAAGATTCATCTCTTCTTGAATCATAATATCTGCAAAAGACATCTTGTTTTCAACTGCGTAGTCTATAGTTTCTCTAATTGAATCAAACATCTTTAATCCCCCTCTATTTAATATAGGATACGTTTAAGTGACTATATTTGTCTTTGATTTGGTCTAACGTTGATTCAGATATTGCTTTAGCTAGTGTTAATACAACTAAGCTATTGTTTTCGCCCGTTTCTGTCAATTCGTCATCAATACTTGCACCAAGTTCATTAATATCATTTAATAAGTGATTGACCTCTGATTTATTTGCCGCCCCATCTATTTCTAAGATAGGTAAACCGTGGTCAAATTCAACTTCTTGTCCTTCTACATTAATTCTTCTTAATTTAATGGTACCGCCACCGATTGAGTTACCGATAACTTCAATATGACGTCCATTTGCTTCAGCAACGATGTGTGCACAGTTAGGGTGTCCACCAATGCTGTCGCCATCTTCTTCTATAATCTCTACGTCAATGCCTTGATCTCTTGCAATTGTTAAAGCGTCTTTAATACGGCTATCAAATGTGCTATAACCCATTGCGCCACCAACAATTGCTAAATCTGTACCGTGACCTTGATGTGTTTTAGCGAACGATTCATAGTAATGAATTGTTAATTTTTCTGCTTGCATTCCGCCTAATACTGCATATGCAGCATTACCGATTTTAACAGCACCTGCTGTGTGAGAACTTGAAGGTCCCATCATGACAGGGCCAATGATATCAAATGCACTTTGATAATCGTAGCTTTTTTTAGTAGCCATTATTAAACACTCTCCTTAGGTTGTTTCTGTTTACTAGGCATTTTAATAGTCATATCCATTAAGTTGAATTTTTTAATTAAAGTACTGAAGATAAACGCTAATACAATACTTACTACTGCAACTGCAATGATTGTAATTACTGATCTAACTGCGTCGTTAAATCCGAATAATACGATTGCACCTGCAATTGGTGTAGCCATACCTTTAACACCGATTACTAGTCCACTGAATGTTACGATACAAGCATTTACAACACCGATAATTGCATTAGTTCCGTATAATTGTACTGGATATTTTGCGATTAAGTCGATTTGAGTTAATGGTTCAATACATACTGCGAATGCTTTAGATTTACCTCCAATGTTAAGTCTGTTGAATAATACAAAGTTAACGAATGAAGAACCTGTACATGTTAATGCACCGATAGCCATTGGTACGCCAGTTAATCCTAATAAACTAGTTAATACCATTGAACTTAGTGGTGTCATTCCCGTTACTGGGATAACTAAACCTAAGATAACCGCTAATGCGTAAGGGTTACTGTCTCCAACTGATGTTACTGCGCCACCGATTTGATGTAAGATAGCCATAACTCCTGGGCTAATTACAGTTGCTAAACCGAACGCAATTGCTGGAGCGAATAAAATCACAACAATTAAGTCTAAACCTTCTGGTACTTTCTTTTCAACAAATTTAATTCCAAATGAAATGATGTATGCTGCGATAAATGCTGGTAATAATTTAAAGTCATGTAATACTAAACCAACAATTACTGCGAATACAGGTGAGATACCAAGTTTAAGTCCAGTTAAGATACCTACTGCTACACCTGCTAAGCTTCCTGCTAAATCACCAATTGTTTGAAAGAATTCAATATGAAATACGCCACCAATAGCGTAACTTAGAAACGCTTGTGGTAAGAATGTTGCACAAGCAGCTCCCGATAGAGCTTGTAATCCTTGTTTGCCGTATGGCGCAAAGTTTAAGAATAACGTCATAACGACAAGTACGAGTACGAGTGTTCCCACTCCTAAAATAATGTTCATTCCCCAAAACCTCTTTCTAATTATTTATTAGTCATTGACATAGTACACCCTATGGAAACCGATTTCAAGATTTCTCTAGAGTGAAATGAGGCTAATATGTGAAATAAATCACATTTAGGGACTTTTTGAGGGATAAAAATTTTCATTTTGAAAAACTTTGTAAACTAATAATTAATTATCCACGTTTTAAATTGTCTATCGGTGAAACGTATAATCTACTAGTTCGATATTTGCCAAGAAAATATATTGTGCACTTCACTATTTGTACATCTACTTTAACATCTATAACGCATTTACCCATAAATTCTGCTCACTTTTGTAGTTAAAATAAGGTTGTAATTATCCAAAATACTTATTTTTTCACTAAAAAAGAGCAAAGACCATAATTTTTAGTCTTTACTCTTTATAAAATGTATATTGTTTATATTAATCGTCAATTTTTAATAATTCTTCTGTGAGTTGATGTGTTTGTTGATAGATTTGGCGGTAGACATTATAGTAAGCTTCATACTTATCATGGCTCTCTTTGTCAGGTTCAAATGTACGGTCAACCTCAATAAATTGAGCGACACAGTCATCGAATGAGTTAAACCATTCTAAACCGTATGCGGCAATCATGGCCGCTCCCATACTAGGTCCTTCTTCATGTTTTAATTTTCTAATCGTAGCATTAAAAATATCGGCTTGCATTTGTAGCCAAAATTCACTCTTTGCGCCGCCACCGATTGACGTAATGTGCGTGATTTCTTTACCCGCTTCTCTTATTAACTGAATGGAATCATATAGCGAGAAGGTAATGCCTTCAAGTACAGCGCGTGCAAAGTCAGCTTTCTTATGGCTACCACTAATACCAATAAAACTTCCACGAATAAACGCATCACCATGAGGCGTACGTTCACCGGCTAAGTATGGCGCAAATAACAGATGATTAGCTCCAATCTGGGACGTGCTTGCTTGTTTTACAATATCGTCGAATGACTGATCTTCAAAGAACGTCTTCTTCAACCAGTTTAAACTATAGCCTGCCGCAAGTGTTACCCCCATCGCATAAAACGTTTCAGGTACGCTGTGATCAAAGAAATGAATGCTATTACGATACTCAGTGTAACTATCACTTTCAACGTTAAGTACGACACCTGACGTACCTATACTGCATAATGTGTCGTTGTCATTAATAATTCCGGCACCAATCGCTCCACAGGCATTGTCGCCACCCCCTGCGAAGACTTTAACTTCCTCAGTAAAGCCAACTTCTTGAGCAAGTTCAGAACGCACATGGCCTACGCAAGCCGTTGAACGAACTAAAGGGGGGTAAATATCTCCAATTCCGAATTGTGTACCTACGTCGCGTGCCCAATCATGTGTTTCTGGATTAAGTAAGAGCGTGCTTGCCGCATCAGAATATTCCATATGAATTTCTCCAGTTAAATAATAGCGCACATAATCTTTAGGCAACATAAAGACACTTACTTGGTCCCATATATCTGGTTCATGTTGTTTAACCCATAACATTTTAGGCATAGTAAAGCCTTCTAATATTGGATTTCCATTTAATCTTTCGCCATAGACCTCTTTAATTTGGCGACATTGTTCTGAATTACGTGTGTCATTCCATAGTATTGCATGTCGCACAGGTTGATGCTGGGCATCTAAGGCTACTAAACCATGCATTTGTCCTGAAAATGAGACCCCTTTAACGACACGTTGAGCCATTTGAGAAGAATGGGTGATGTTTTTAATGCCTTGTGTGACCGCTTCTACCCATTCTTTAGGATCTTGCTCACTATAACCTGCACGTGTTTGAATTAACGTTAACGGTTCACTCGTCGAAGCTACGACTTCCCCTTGTTGGTTCACTGCAATAATTTTTACTGCACTTGTTCCTAAATCAATTCCTAATACAACATCTTCCACGACGCATCCATCCTTTACTCTGTTCATTAATAAAGTAATTTCCAATGTTTTAGAGACAACTCAATATATCTTCAATTTATATAATATTATAATAAAATTCATTTATCCATATGCTTATCATATCTATTTTAATTATAATTTCAATAGGAAACGGAACAGAAACCTGAAGTAATTCGAAAGATTTCTGCTCCGTTCTTAAATCTAATTATTATATTATCTGTTACCCACGTCATGACCAATCTCAACTGTTTGATCATTTTTATTGTATATCGCGCCTTGAACACTTCCAAAGTTAGGGTCATTACGTTTTTCTTCTACACCGTAACCCATACTTTTGAAGATATTAATATCTTCATCGCTTGTGGCATTTTCATAATAAACAGTACCACCATCATTATAGAAACGTGGTTTATTAATAGATTCTTGTAATGTCCCATCGTTACGTAAATAATCAATCAACACTTCATTGAGGAGCGTAGGGATTTTATTTCCCCCTGGCGTTCCTATGCCCATATAAAAGTCTGGTCCTACTACAATAGATGGTGATGTATAAGAACGTGGCGCTTTATGTTTACCACCATAGTTTGGACTATTAGGGTCACTTGAGAAGTTGGTTAACGAGTTATTCATATAGAACCCTTGTTTAACAAATTTTCCTGAACCAAAGAAGCTAGATAACGTATTTGTCGTACTTGCGAGCTTTCCTTGCTTATCAATCACTACAAAGTGTGTTGTACTTGTAGTACTAAGTGTTGGGTCAAAGTTACTGCTCGTTTCGCCACTATTGATATTGTTTAGATTATCTAATAAATAGTCTTGTGAAAGATATGTATCACTACTAGGTTCTTGGCCGTTAACGATATCTCTATTACGATACATCACGTCACGAGATTTAATGATGCCTGAAATATAATCGTTTCGTGCTTCACTTGTGTTACCACCAGAATTGACGCTTTCATCGATTTTCAACCCTTGTAACATTAATGTACCACCGAGTGGGTTAGAGGCTGAATAGATTTTATTATTCAAATAGTTTGTAGACACTGGTTGCTTCTCTTCTGTCTTAACAGCTTTAAAGTCCTCTTCAGTGAGTTCATCGTCAATTTGTTTGGATACACTTTTAGCGATATCTTTATAGAAATAAGAAGGGCCTTTATCACGAATGTTCTCTAATGTTTTAGCTAGTGCTTCTTGTTTAACGACATCACCTTCACGCACCGTCCGCTTCCCTTTGAAAAATGGGGAATCACGATCAATGTCTGAACCGAATAATTTCATACTACGCTCTAATTCTGAATCTACTTCAAAGCCATTTTTCGCTAGCGGAATAACATAATTTAAAATCTTCTTCTCATCCATTTTACCTTCACGTTGGTGCATATCATGTAAGCCTTGCACGAAACCTGGGGTGCCTATTTCATCGCCTTTTTTATAATTAAATGATGACATAGTTTTATATTCATACATTTTTGGTTCTTCGCCATCTTTACCGTTATACGTTAATGTAGCACCCCCGCCACCTATACCTGAGGAATGTGGCTCTGTTACTGCTAGCGCGTAAGAAACACCCATTGCCGCATCTACAGCGTTACCGCCATCTTCAATAATCTTGTTACCTACACGTGTGGCAATGGTATTGTTAGAAGCTACACCATATTTTTTCTTACTGCCCGATGCTTTATGGTTGGCGATTTTATTTTCAAATAATGTATCTTTATCTGGTTTATCTTCTTTGTTGAAATAATAGAACGTGAATGAGATCAAAATGGTCATTATTAAAATGACGGATAGCGTCCCTTTATTATAAATATTCATACTAACTGGCCCCTTTAGATAAATATTGCTCCGTTACATTTTTTAGCTCTTCCTTCTCATAGTTATCTAGGCCTTCATTCGCTTTAGCAAACGTTACCATTAATAGAATAGCAATGATAATGAGCGTAGTTACAATACCTAACCAATGTTTTTTAATATTCAAAGGTATATCCTCCATTCTTCTCTTTTAGATGAATCGATTGATCTTCAATATTATTGTAATAACGTTGCGCTTCCATTTTAGTCATACGATCTTTCGTAATATTTCCGTCTGCTGAGCGTACCGGAGTAATGCTAAATCGATTATGTTGGCCATCCCAATCGTGTTGAACGACCATCCCTTTTTGGTTCTTAGATAGGAATGAATCGGAAGTAAGGTTACCCAAGCTATAAAAGATGCTGGCGTTTTTATACTTTTCAACTTTTTGGACGACCGAATTATGACCGATAATGACATCAGCACCCGCATCGACTAATGCATGGGCATACTCTTGTTGGCGGTCAGTGACATTACGTTCATTCGTAATTCCCCAGTCTACATTGACTACGACCATATCATTATTCTCTTTTAAATTTTTGATTAAAGGCACAAAAATACTTGGGTCTAAACTGATAGATGTCGTATTTTTTAATGAGTCTTCATAATTCGAACCCACATCTGTAAATGAAACATTGGCAATTTTTTTACCTTTAACTTGTTGTTGAACCGTTTTACTATTAATCAAGTTAGAGCCGTTGCCCGTCATAAAATTATAATCCGTCTGTGCTTCTACTTGTTTACTCAATTCCTGTGCTTGTACGTTATCAATTGTATTGTTAATTAAATTAACGCTTTTGATGTTTTGTTTTCTTAGAAACATAATATTCTCTAAATTCTTTTTAATGTTATCTTGTTGATTATTTGAAAAGTTACTCACCAACAAGGACGCTGTTGAAAAGTCACTATGTTGAAGGGGTTCTCTCAAACTTCCGAACACCTTATTTAGATTCATTTTTCTAATATGTTTGTTTAAAGTAACGTTACCTAGGTATGTACTACGAATATTATTGCTATTCGAACTTGGCATCGCTTCTACTGGTTCGACTTTAACTGCTCGAATAGCGAAGACTAAAAGCACTAATGCAATAATTAAAACGATAAGCGTATAAAGAAAATTTCGACGTTTATGTCGTTTAGATTGCTTAAGTAACCATTCGCTCGCTGATAACCGTTTTTTCTTTTTCATTATTATGCGCTCCTTGCTCGCGATTAATTAATAAAGCTGTATAAGAATAAGATGACATATGTGATACAAGTTAATAACATAGTCGTTGATAACGTAATCACGACACCTTGCTTTTGAATTGTATTCGCAATGATGCCGGGAATAACTACACCAATGCCTGATACTTCTACCATTTCAAAAGGCGTCAGTGGATAAAGTAAGTCGAAGATAAATTTGAGCACCATGCCTGTTAAAATCATAGCTGCAAACTTCCGTCTTCCGTATAAAATCACCCATCTGCTAATTCCATATGTAACAATGAAGAATGTTAAACAACTAATTACTAGCACTGACAACAACATAATAGGTTGATCGAATATAAGTGCTAAGTAACCAGGTACTACGAGTCCTGCTGGATTAATCCCAAATTTTTCTGCAAAGATTAAACTCAATACAATACCGACAAATAGGGAAAAGTATAATTCTGAACCTATCATTTTATTCTATCCCTTCTATGAATTCTGCTATTCTACCGCCTGGTCCGTGAATATTACCGACACAGAAAATAAGCGCATTCTGCGATTCTCTCATAATAGCTTTTTCAATTTCTACAAAGTCTTTGTTTTCGAAGTTAAGATACTTTTTCTCAGGTAAGTGTTGCATAATCTCTGTTACCTGCTGCGTACTTTTACCGGTACAAATTAATGTGTCATAATCAACATCTTCAATAAAGTTTTCCGCGAATTGACGCGTTCTATCGACCCTATCTGAACGACAATTTAAAATAACGACTTTCTTCGTATATGGATAGTTATACGATTCAACTTTATTCAAGATAGCTTTCGTCGATTGCGGTTCATTTGCTGCAAAGGCATTAACAAACACATTACGTGAATGATTCGCATTAAAGTATTTAATTTCCACAGCACCAGGGTCAGGTGGTGCGTTTAACATGCCTTCTAACGCAGTTTCTTTATCAATGCCTACTGCTTGCGCCACGCCTAATGTAATAGCCACATTATCTGGAAATACGAGATAGCTAAATTTTCTTAAATAAGATTCAGGTATCTCATCTTTATCCACCACGATGATTTGTGTTTTACGCTTTTTCGCTTCTTTCGCAAAAAATTTCGTATACTCATCTTTCATGACGACAAGCTTACCTTTATAAGGAATTGTAGCGGTAAAGGCTTGCGCTACATCCTTTAATGTAGGGCCTAAAACATCCATATGGTCTTCCATCACATTGACAATGACCCCAATATTCGCTTTTACTAAATCTTTTTGAAAAGTAATTTGGTAGTCTGGATTTACGGCCATACATTCGTTGACTAAAGCTTTAGCATCTTGTTTGACGACTTTACGGATAATGTCACGTTGCTCCCCAATGTTCGCTCCTTGAGGTTTTCTAATAACTGGATACTCTTTGTCAGTAAACCAATACAACATCCGTGCATCTGTGCCTGTCGTCTTACCTATTACACGATAATGATCCTCTCTTAATACGCTATAAATCATTCTAGTTATCGTGGATTTACCACGTATACCATTAATATTGATTCTTAAAGGAATCTTGTTTAGTCGATTTGTATGGCGGTTTTTCTCTTTAATTCCAAGCCATAAAATCAAGGCGATACAAATTATAATGAGAATCACAATATTGTCCCTCTCTTTAAATGTTTTAATATGAAGTTTTTAGTAAAGCGCTTTCTAAAATAAGTATGTATAGTGAATATGTTCGAGTGAAACACTCTATATAGAAGAAATGAATGATAATAAGGTCATGACAAACATATTGGTAAATTTCCAAAGCTCAAACGATTAATGTCCGACCCTTTTATTACTTCTAATAAGGGTATGCTATCATTTATGTGTTGAGTCAGTTTTAACAATGTAAATATAATGTAAAAAAATACTAACAAATATAAATTTTTTAAGAAATTATAAATAATAAAATCATTAATATAATAAAATATTTTAGAAATATTTTCCAAAACTTAATATTTAATCAAACACAGTTGTTAAATCACGAAATATTTACCTCTTATTTACATTAACTTAAAGTTCTCGTGTTACTTTATAGATAAATAGAGCTACAACTTTAGGAGGGTATTGATGAATAAACCAATGGCTAAACCTGTTAAAATAGCAGTGGGTATTTATCTAGCAATTGTATTACTCATGTGTTCAAGTTATTTAGTGCTTATTCTTGTAGGCAGTTTACAAGGTAATGATATGAGCAACTCAGTATTAGATTCTGATCACCGTCATATTAATAGCGTGACTAAAGACTCAACTGAAAATATAAGTAATACAGAGTTAAATAAAGCGTCAGCAGCCACTTCTGAAGTAGCAAAGGACGAGACAACATCAACAACTGATTATAAAACGATTAATTCTAACGACAAAAAAGCAGGTGCTAACTCATCCAGTGATGGTAGTTAGCACCCGTTTGATTTAACTTTAAATTCTTATTTTGTTTTATTGATATTACTGAATTATATTCTTAAGTTGCGCAAAGAATTTCTGTCTTTCTGGTAATGGGAATATTGGGTAAATATGGAATAAGTTATATCCCGGCGTAAAGTCATGTTCTATGCCTTTCTCGTTTAACATTTGAGATAATTTTAAAGCATCTGGGTACAATGTTTCTTTTGTACCGATGAAGATTGAAATACGACCTAAACCTTCTAAATTACCATTGATTGGAGAGATTTTATAATCCTCAACTGGTAAATCTCCTGCCCATAATTCAATAAAGTACTTACTGCCGTCAATACCAAGCATTGGGTCAATTTTTTCATATTCTTTCGCGTCAGGATTACTTAATGTACCGTCTAGGACTGGCGATAACATGACGATGTGTCCAGGTTGTTGTAATTGTGTCGCTTCATTTAGATATTCCGCGAAAGATAACGCAATTTGTCCACCGGCTGAATCACCCATGATAATGAGTTGATCTGAACTTTCAACTTCAGTCAATTGTTTTTCATAAATACTCTTTAAAAGTTCAAAGGTTGTGCGATAATCACGGTGTGGCACTTTAGGATAAATCGGCATAATAATGCGCGCATCTAGTTGCCCTGCAAGTTGATCGATAAATTCAAAATGTTCATCTAGAGGGTCTTGGAACCATGCGCCCCCATGGATGTACAGAATGACTTTTTGTTGGCGGTTACGTTGTGCATTCACCACGTAGGTCACTGACCCATTCCAACTTTTAGTTTTAACATCATGTTTAAACTCATAATCAGTACCTTCATATTTACCAGCAGTGATTTCTTTTGTTTCTTGTAAAGCCTTCTTAGCATCTTCAACATTTTCAAATGGTTTCTTCATTCCAGACATGCGAATATAGCTTTCCATTAAGACGCTTTTGTAGCTACGTTTTTCTTTTACTTTTATAAACGCTAACGTGCCTAATAAAGCTGAAGTTGCAACTGTAAACATTCTCTTTTTCATTTTATATCATGGCCTCCTATACAATACTTAATTATAAACCTAATCACGCTTAAATTTTAGTAAACCACATTATAAGGCTATTTCTATACTTTTATTGAAAATATTAATCTATAATGTAATTATCAGAATTTTCAATATTAATAGAAAGTAGGTTATACATATGTCACGTCATAAGATTGTGTTAATCGGAAGTGGTTATGTCGGCTCTGCATTTGCGCATGCTATTGTTGCGAAAGGCCTTGTAGATGAGCTGGCAATTATAGATATTGATGAGGATAAAGCTAAAGCGGATGTTTGGGATTTAAATCATGCTACGCCTTTTAGTGAAAACGTTGTAGACGTTCATGTTGGAAATTATCAAGATTGTGCTGATGCCGATATCGTTGTTATTTGTGCGAGTGCGACATTGGCTAAGGGAGCGACACGTCTTCAATTATTAGAAGATAATGTAGAGATTTTTGTACCTATGATTCAACAAGTGATTAATCATGGCTTTAATGGCTATTTCGTACTACCTTCCAATCCTGTAGATATTATGAGTTATGTGATTAAACGGGTATCGCATTTTCCTAAAAATAAAATCATCGGCTCAGGGACTTCACTCGATACTGCCCGCTTCGAATTCTTTCTTAGTCGCGCATTGAATATCGCTCCTCAAAGTGTTTATGCCCCAGTGATTGGTGAGCACGGAGATTCACAACTTCAAGTATGGTCTCATGCACAAGTTGCTGGTGAGCCCGTATTAGACTTATTAAGCCCTGATGTTGATAAGACATCGTTCATACAATCTATTTCAACTCAAACGACCCAGGTAGGCTATGATATTTACGTTCGAAAAGGCACGACCAACTTTGGTATATCGTTAAGTTTAGTCCGAATTGTTGAAGCCATCCTTTTCAACAAAAATATTATTATGAATGTATCAAGTTACCTCGAAGGCGAATATGATCTAAATGGGTTATATATCGGTACACCAACCGTAATTAATGGAAACGGCGCCGATAGAGTTATCGAGTTGGCATTGGAAGAGGATGAGTTAGCACGTTTCAATCAGTCTGCTAATGTCATTAAGGATTATCAACAACGTGCCGATGGAATCATTGAAAAGCTTCTTAATTAATTATTTAATATAAAGAAAGCGGGACAAATATCTCATTATCATTTAAAGATATTGGTGTCCCGCTTTAGTATAATTGGCTTAACTTTTATTAGATTTACATCATATCTGCTTTTATAATTCTAAACTCTCATACATACGCTGCAATTGATATTCAAAGCCTTGCATGTCTATAAAACGTGCCTGACGATGCATCTCCTTACCATCCATGTAGATTAGATCTACTGGCACAGTAAAGATAGATAGCTCTCCAGCAACTGCTTCGACTTCAGATTGATTTATCACACCAAGTGGCACACGTGGATAATCTTTGAGCATGTCTTTAATTTGAGGTAATACAGCGTGACACACTGAGCAGTTATTGCGCATCACATGTATCACAGCTAATTCATGTGTGTCTATAAATTGATGAAAGTGTTCAATACTTGTTAATTGCTCAGTCATTATGTTCACCTACACTTGTCGTTTATCGAAATTTTTATTTTAAAATATCTTGAAAGATGGCTGGCATTTTAGTGATTCTTTGTCTTTCTAAATCGAAAAAGCCTCCAGTTTGTTGACCAATACAATGTATTTTATCACCTGAAGCAATTTCAAATTTAAAGACCCATTTCATGCGTCCACCTTGAACATACCAACAACGTCCAACGGGTTGATCATGAATCGTAATAGGTACCTTGTATTCAATTTCCGTTTTCATTAAAATTGGTGAAATATGTTGATTCATCATTTCAGAAAATGTCATATATTTATTAATAAATACTGTACGTAAATCTTCAAACCAACGCACATAAACGATATTGCTTACTATACCCATAGCATCGATGTCGTAATTATTAACCTCTATTTCTTTCTCAGCTACTAATAGACCTTCTTCAGCCATATTTATAATCTCCTTTAAATCAGTATACAACTCTATTTTACGCCGTTCATCCAGGTTTTGCATCTTCTTAACTCTGTTAAAAATAAAATATATTATCCTTTAAATGTAATTTGAAAATATCTAATGTATAGCCTCAAACATTTTTTTATGAAAAATTTATCGATTTATTTTTGTATTTAGTTGCGTGTAAATAGACACAAATAGAATAAAACATGGTATACTGTATGTGAATAAATTCACAAAGTTTTGGAGGGTATATTATGAAAGCCTATAACTATGAAAAACCTGGAGTAGCACAATTAATCGAGAAAGAGAAACCAGTCGTTACTGAAAGTACAGACGCCATTATTAGAATGGTTAAAACGACAATTTGTGGTACAGATTTACACATTATTAAAGGAGACACACCAGAAGTTCCTGAAAACACAACACTTGGTCATGAAGGTATCGGTATCGTAGAATCTGTTGGTTTAAACGTAAACAACTTCAAAGTTGGCGACAAAGTTATCGTTTCTGCCGTTTCATCATGTGGTAAATGTTACTACTGTAAAAAAGGTATCTATGCTCACTGTGAAAACGATGGTGGTTGGATTTTAGGTCACTTAATCAATGGTACACAAGCAGAATACGTTAAAGTTCCTTTTGCGGATAACTCTTTATACCATGCACCTAAATCATTACCAGACGAAGCGCTTGTTATGTTATCAGATATTTTACCAACTGGTTATGAAATTGGTGTATTAAAAGGTAAAGTTAAACCTGGTAGCACGGTTGCTATCGTAGGTGCTGGCCCAGTAGGATTAGCTACATTACTTACTGCACAATTCTTCTCTCCATCTAAAATCATCATGTTAGATTTAGATGACAACCGTTTAGCAACTGCGAAAGGCTTAGGCGCTACACATACAATTAATTCAAGTAATGTTGAAGAAGCTATCGCAAAAGTTAAAGAATTAAATCACCGTGGCGTAGATGTAGCTATCGAAGCCGTAGGTATTCCACAAACATTTGACTTATGTCAAAAACTTATCGGCGTTGACGGTACAATCGCAAACGTTGGTGTACACGGTTTACCTGTTCAATTTGATATTGATAAATTATGGATTAAAAATATCAATGTAACAACTGGATTAGTTTCAGGTAACACAACTGAAGAACTTTTAGAAGCACTAAAAAGTAAAACAATTCAACCAGAACAATTGGTTACACATTATAGCAAATTAAGTGAAATTGAAGAAGCATATGATTTATTCAGAAATGCTACTGATCATAAAGCTATTAAATTATTAATTGAAAATGATATCACTAAATAAGAAATACTAACCTTATTTAATTTCTAATGTTATAACGTGTTCGGAATATAAACCTAAACATGATAGCGTAGAGACAATTCAATCATGAATCGTCTCTACGCTTCTTTTATCAATACTTCGTATTGTTTGGGAGCGGGACAGAAATCTAATGTAATTTCTAAGATTTCGTCGTCCCGCCCCGGCAAGGATGACTAGAGATGAAGAAAGTCCGGGTTGGACGCATCTTCATCACAGTCAACTACTGCCAAGCTTAGCTATTGAGAATATTCCCTCAGGAGTCTCGCCAACAATACTACGTTATATACATGTAATTTTACATCAAAATACTTAAAAAAATTAAGACACTTTCGTATAATTTAATAAACATCACTAAACTAAATTAACGAGGTGTCTTATGTACAAAAATTATTATATAACTCAACTTACACTTCCAATAGAAACTTCTATTTTAACCCTATTATTTTTTAATGTATTATTTCATATCTATTAAAATTCTTTAATTGCTTTAATCTCTTATACCGAGAAAGTGTTATTTTATAGTCTTTTATTAATAAATATTTAGATATATTTCTTTCTTTTAATTTCAGAATTATCAAAAAATGATTGTAACTTAAATTCTAAGTGATAAAATGAGATTATTCTTCTTAGGTGGTGAGAGTTATGTTACCTTATTTGTTATTTCTATTTACCATGTCATTTACTCCTGGTCCAAATACGATTATGGCGTTGTCAGAAGGTCAGCGTAAAGGATTTATACGTTCATTACCTTTTAACTTTGGTGTTTTAATTGGGATATTATTGACGTTAGTTGTGACTTTGCTCTTTTCAGAACCTTTAAAAGCTTCACTTACGTTTATCTTCATTATGAAATTATTAGGCACTATCTACTTATTGTATTTAGCTTATCATGTTTTAATCTCTAAACCTGATAGCGTCGATGAAGCACTAGACCGACCAATATTAAAAGGTGTACTTATTCAAGTCACAAATGTAAAAGCAATGTTGTACTTTCTAACTGGTTTAACAACTTTCACTCTCCCACCCGACTTTGAACATACATATATACGTTCCACTTTACTTATCGTGATTGGTATAGCTGGGACATTGTTATGGTCACTATTAGGACAAACAATGAATCGTTTATATCACCAGTATTATAAAATAATCAATGTAATTATCGCTATTTTATTATTAATTAGCACAATAGAATTATGGTAATTAAAAAGAAATAGGCTGAGCCATTAATAAATTAATGGCTCAGCCTTTAGTTTTGTTTCGCTCTTTTATTTAATTGTCATAATTACTTTTCCTGGGTCAACAGATGTTACATCTTCTACTGTTAATGTTTTGTCTCCTAGGTTTGTAATAATTACTGGTGTGACTGTGCTTGGTGCGTGTTCTTTTAAGTATGCTAAATTAATTTTCATTAATGGTTGTCCTTGAGTCACTGTTTCATCAGCATTGACTAAGCTTTCGAAGCCTTCCCCATTTAATTTAACTGTATCGATACCAATGTGAATAAGCACTTCGACACCACTATCTGATTCTAAACCGATCGCATGTTTCGTTGGGAAAATTGTTTTAATTGTACCATCGAATGGTGCTACGATTTCTCCACTTTCAGGAACAAAGCCTACGCCATCGCCCATCATTTTTTCAGAGAATACTTTGTCTGGAACTTCTGATAATGGAATGATATGTCCAGTACCTGGCGCATAAATTTCAGTTTCCTTAATATCTTCAACATGTACTGGTTCATTTGATTCTTCTTCAGTAACTGTTGTTTCGCTCGCTTTTGTAATTTCTCCGCTCATAATTTTAGCCATGTCGTGTTTAATTTGATCTGACTTAGGTCCAAAGATTGCTTGCATATTATTACCTACTTCAAGTACACCTGAAGCACCTAATGCTTTTAATCCTGGTACATCTACTTTAGATTTATCATTTACTTCAACACGTAAACGTGTAATACATGCATCTAAATGTTTGATGTTTTCTTTGCCACCCATAGCATCTAATACATCGAATGGTAATTTCGCTACGCTAGAGTTACGAACTTCTTGTTCAGTGTCTTCACGACCAGGTGTTTTCAAGTTGAATTTCTTAATTGCGAAACTAAATAAGAAGTAGTAAACAACTGCGTATACTAAACCTACTGGAATAACTAATAATGCATGCGTACGATCCCAGTTTAATAATCCGTAAAGAATGTAATCAATAAATCCACCTGAGAATGTCATACCGATTTTAACGTCTAATAAGTGCATTACTAAGAATGAAGTACCTGCTAATAATACGTGAATAACATATAATAACGGTGCTACAAATAAGAATGAGAATTCTAATGGTTCTGTAATACCTGTTAAGAATGAAGTTAAGGCAGCTGATAACATTAAACCACCAACAACTTTTTTACGTTCAGGACGTGCATTTCTATAAATTGCTAATGCAGCAGCTGGAAGACCAAACATCATGAATGGATATTTACCTGTTGTAAACGTACCAGCTGTGAATTGAACGCCGTCTTTTAATTGAGACATCCAAATACGTTGGTCCCCACGAATTAAGTCTCCGGCATGGTTTGTATATTCTCCAAATTCAAACCAGAATGGTGCGTAGAAAATATGGTGTAAACCAAATGGAATTAATGAACGTTCAATTACACCGAAGATAAACGTTGTTAATGTTAAGTTTTTATTTAATAAGAAGTTAGATAAGCTATTTAACCCGTCTTGAATTGGAGGCCAAATAAAGCTTAATAAAATTCCTGCAATAATCGCTGCGACTGATGTTGCGATTGGTACAAAACGTTTACCAGCAAAGAAACCTAAGAAAGCCGGCAATGTAATATTATAATACTTGTTATAACACCATGCGGCGATTGCCCCCATGATGATACCACCAAACACCCCAGTTTGTAGGGTTGGTATTCCTAAAATTAAAGCATTGGCTGGTAATTTATTGGCTTGACTTAGTTCTTTCGCGCCATTAGCGTAACTATAAATATCATCAATAGAGATATCCATTACTTTACCCATAGTTGCGTTCATAATTAAGTAACCAACTAATGCGGCTAAAGCGGCTACGCCATCGCCACCTGCTAATCCTAATGCTGTACCGACTGCAAATAGTAACGGCAAGTTATCAAATATAATTTGTCCAGAGGCTTCCATGACAGATGAAATCATGACAAAGACATCCATTTTTAGCCATGGTGCAAGACCAACTAATTGTTCATTATGCATCGCATTACCAAATGCGAGTAAAATCCCTGCGGCTGGTAAAATCGCAACTGGTAACATTAAGGCTTTACCGATACGTTGCAATTGACCGAAAAATTTCTTAAACATAATCTTATTCCCTTCTTTATGTATTGAACTTTATGACAATAAAAAAGACATAAGCAAAAAGAGAAAAGTACGTTTAAGGAATTGTTTAGTGTCGCTCATTAGATTAATGAGGGTACACCTATCCCAATAATTCCTAGTCTACTTTTAAGAATATAAATTAATATTTGCAAGAATGAATGATTAGCCTACGAGTCATTCATAGACTATAACACCGGTTATCGGCGTCTCATCTTCATTTCTTGCCATCTTCATTTAATTTATATTCTAATCAAGACACCTTTCGTGCCTTAATCTCTTAATTTGCTTATGCCTAATTTAATAGTAACACGCAGTTCTTTTTAATTAATTTCAATTATATACATTTGTAAAACCGTTTTCAATACCTTTTTTTATGGAAAATGATTATATTTATTTAGAACTCTAAAAATAAAAATCATTTAAAGTGCTGTTTATGAAATTAAATAAATATATTTCTAATAAAACTTCAATGTTGGATAATATGAAGTTGCTGTGCCACATTGTTTGATTTATTTTTTTGCATTTTAATATAAAATTATACGTAAAAACGTAGTATTGTTGGCGAGACTCCTGAGGGAATAGGATGAGTGTCGAGACCGAGGCTCGGTCTAGCAGTAGTTGTCTGAAATGAAGATGCGTTCGACCCTCACTTTCTTCATTTTTAGTCAACCTTGCCGGGGCGGAACTACGAAATCTTAGAAATTGCATTAGATTTCTGTTCCGCTCCCCCCCAGGAAAGCTTCGTCCCACAATACGGAGTATTGACATAAAATATTGATAAAAAAGACGTAGAGATGATTCATAATTGAATCGCCTCTACGTCTATATTTTAGGATTTATATCCCATATTATTTATTGAATCTATATTATAAGAAACGTTTAGCTGCAACTGAAAGTGGTGGAATTTCGTCGAAGTCTAATTTTTTATCTTCAGTGATTGATCTGTAAGCCCATTTACCATAGTTAATTGCTTCTTCGTTTACAATTTTACCTGGTAATGGAGCAGCGTTAGGGTCAACATGTACGTCAACGATTGTTGGTACATTTTCATTTAATGCTGCTTCTACAACTTCATCAATACGGCTAGGGTCTTTTAAGACATAACCTTTACCGCCAGCAGCTTCTGCGAATTTAGCATGGTCCATATCAGAGAAATCAATGGCATATTCTAATTCACCAGCAGCTTGTTGTTCATATTTAATGAATGATAATTGTTTGTTGTTCATAACAAAGATTGTCATTGGTAAGTCATATTGAACAGCAGTTGCAAAGTCTTGCATTACCATTTGGAATGCACCGTCACCAGTGATTGAGATAGCTTGACGTTTAGGGAATGCAATTTTAGAAGCAATTGCTCCTGGAAGACCGCAACCCATAGTACCTAACCATGATGAAATAATGAATTTATTATTAACAGAAAGGTTTAAGTAACGTGTAGACCAAACTGTTGAAGTACCAACGTCAACTGAGAATACAGCGTCATCAGTACTATATTCACTAATAGCTTTCATTAAGCGTTCTGGACGAATTGGTGAACTTTCTTGTTTCATATCTTGTTCCATCCATTTATCCCAAACAGCTTTACGTTCTAATGTTTTGTCTAAGAACGCACGTTTTGGAACGTGTTTAATGCTGTCAGTTAATTGATGGAAAGCAAGTTTAGCATCGCCAACTACGCCAACGTTTACATTGAAACGGTGTCCAATAACAGCTGGGTTAGTGTCGATTTGAATTGCTTTGATATTTTTCTTAGGTAAGTAGTCAACGTATGGATAGTTTGTACCTGCCATGATTAATAAGTCTGCATCTTGGATTGTTTGGTAAGATGTTTTTGTACCAATTTTACCTAAGTTACCAATGCTGTATGGGTGATCATCTGGGATGATTGTTTTCGCTGGTAACGTATGGATAACTGGAATTTTTGCTGCTTCGATGAATTCACGTAATTCATCTTTAGCATTTTGCGCACCTACACCAACAATCATAACTGGTTTTTTACTTTTATCGATTAATTTAGATGCTTTTTTAATACTACGTAGCGTTGGAGCTTGTGCTTTAGGTTTAGTAGTATCGATTGCACGATTAGTAGTGTCTTTGATTTTTTGAGTTAATAAATCATTTGGACATACAACTACTGCTACACCGCGTTTTTCATATGCAGTACGAATTGCTTCGTTAACTACTTCAAACACGTTGTCGCCTTTTTGGATTTGGTGATTAAATACAGAAACGTCTGCTACCATGTCAGTAATATTAGTTTCTTGGAATGCTTTAGTTCCTAATAATGTGCTGTTAGTTTGACCAGCTAAAATTAATTGAGGAACGCGGTCCATTTTAGCATCATACATACCGTTTAATAAGTGGACAATACCAGGACCACCGATACTTAATGCTACACCAATTTTACCTGTCATTTTTGTATATGAAGCAGCTGCTAAACTTGCTACTTCTTCGTGACGTACGTGATAGAATTTGAATGAATCTCTCACTGTACGTAAACTATCTACTACTGCATCAATTGAGTCACCTGGAATACCATAAAGATGATCAATGTCCCATGCTTCTAATGCTTTAACTAATGCTTCATTTGCTTTGATCTTCGCCATTATTACAATAGCTCCTTTCTTAACTTAACAAGTACTTAGTATATATTCCCTTTAGTAAAATAAAATAATCATAATTGGAATGAGAATTGAACTAATTACAGCCGTTAAAATCATTCCAATTGAACTAAATGCGCCAGATTCTATGTCATGTTCTAACGCTTTTGCCGTACCAAAAGCGTGTGATGCGTTACCGTACGTTAATCCTCTGGCTATCGAAGTTTGAAAATTACCTACTTTCAATAACAATGAACCCATCATACTGCCGATTAACCCTGTCGTAATAATAAATAATACTGTAATCGTATCAGTGCCTCCCAATTCATGAGAGACTTCTATTCCTACTGCAGCGGTTATCGATCTTGGTAAGATGGTTACAATTGTTTCTTCAGAGTAACCTAATAACTTTAACGAGGTAAACACTAACACAAAATTAAGTATGACGCCAGCCATCACGCTTGAGAAAATAATACTTAAATTCCCAAAGATTTTATGTCGATTCTTATATAGTGGATATGCCAAACAGACGACGGTAGCGTTTAATAGATGATTAATCCATTTACCACCAACCATATAGTCATGATAATTTTGATGGGTAAGAAGAAGTACAATGATAACGCCAATCGAACCAACTAATGCTGGATTTAAAAGCGGATTATCGTATTTCTGTTGTAATTTTCTAGCTACAATATACATTACGATGGTCAACAATATCATTAAAACAGCTTGTAAACTATTCATATTATTACTGGCCTTTCTTTGTATCAGGCTGCTTGACCATCTTTTCAGCAATATAACCTGAAACAAGTGCTACACAGCTTGTTCCTACTATTATTAATAGGAAAAAGACGATGTAGCTTCTCGTAATATTAGAAATAACATCCATAATACCTACAACTGAAGGAATAAAGAAGAAGACCATCGTTGCTAATAAGAACTCTGCGCCTTCTGATATCCAGTTCATACGTATGATTTTTAATTCTAATAAGATATAAAGTAATATCATCCCAACAATGCTCCCGGCTAATGGGATGTGTAAACTTTTCTGTATAAAACCACCAATTAAACTAATGACTAAAATAATGGCTATTTGAATGATAATTTTGGCAAATATTAACGCGTGTTCCAAGATGACTGAGCCTCCACTAAATATGTCGAAATTGTTACAGTTATTTAAAAACCTACGTTCATAATTATACTCTTGGATAATAAAATAGAAAAATACTCTTTTTAAATACCATCTATAGTTTTTTTCTATGTAACCGTTTCAACAAATAAAGTTAGGGCTTTTATTATTGTCGTTAATAATGAAAATATTGTTTAGTCATAGTTTAAGCGTTCGCTCATAAAGTCAATCCATTTAGAAGTGGCGTGGCTTAACAATTTATCTTTCTTCCAAATCGCACCTAATTCCCAGCTCATTCCTGTGTCTTCGATTTTTATACTTTTAATATTATCTTTAAGCATATTAGCGATATGTTCAGGAAGTATGCTAACACCTAAGTGCGCAAGTAATAAATATTCAATAAAATTCCATTGGGAAACATTCGATACCGTGTTTGGGATGAAACCGGCATTTTTTGCTGCGGCAATAATTTTATCATTTAAATAAAAGTCTTCATTAAACAGTATGAAGTCCTCATTTTTTAAATCGGCCATACATACGGAATCACGAGTGGCAAGTTCATGTTCTTCACTCACTACTAATCTTAAATCTTCGCTATATAATGAAAGGTAGTCGAAGGTATTCTCATCAATAGGAATGGTTGTGATGCCGATGTCGATTTGGTCATTAATCAATCGTGTTTCAATCGACTTACCGCCACTTTCATTCAAGCTATATGTTACATTAGGATACAATTTATGAAATTCTCCTAGAATGTAGATGAATTGTTGCATATCCATAACGGCTGACATTCCAATATTGATGTGGCCAGTTTCTAATCCGAGCAAGCCATTAATTTCGAATGGAATATTATCATATAGCGCGATGATTTCCTCACACTTTTTATAGAAGACCTTCCCTGCATCGGTTAATACAAGATAACGTTTTTGACGATCGAATAATGTCATATGCAGTTCGTTCTCTATATCTTTAATCGCTTTACTAATCGTAGGCTGGGCTATAAATAATGATTTTGAAGCATTTGTCATACCGCCTTGATTGACTACTTCCATAAAATATTTCATATGTTTGATATCCAAATGCTCACCTTCTCTTTTAATTATTACGTTTTCATTATACACGATTTATTTTCGGAAAATAAAAAAAGTATTTTTTAATTAAAGTATGAATTTAAAGGGATTGCACTTATGTGGAATAAAAAAGAAGAAATTTCAAATCAGAGATTGGTTAGAGTGCGAGACATCCATCGTTTATATGTTAGAAAACGTATAAATAGTGTCCCAAGCTCATCTCAATCGCTCATTTAGAATTTCTTCAAAAATTAGATGACTTCCATGATTAAATTATTTCATTATAAAACAATTCCACCTATATTTTTATTTTGCAAAAAATGTTATAATCACATAGGCTCAATTTGATTAATGAGGTGAGGCATTGAGCTTTTATGAATTTATGCAAAATTTCGTTGGTGATGACACACCATTAGGTGAATTGGTAAATTGGATGAATCAAGATAGCAATTTTCCTAGAGAAGTGAAGAGCCAAGTTGAAATATTGTCATATTTTCGAAATAATCCATGTCCTGAAAACATACCTGTGTCTTTAGTTAAAAGAGCATTGGCTGTTTTTAACCAATTCACAAATGTATGATTTCTAGTTATGTAATTGTACATTCATGGAAGTATCATCTCACAGAAAAGGCTGGGTCATTAAAAAATGGCTCAGCTTTTTGTTTAGGCAGTAGTTGACTGAGATGAAGATGCGTCCAACCTGGACTTTCTTCATCTCTAGTCAACCTTGCCGGGGCGGGACGACGAAATCTTTGAAATTTGGCAGTCGTTGTCTGAAATGAAGAGGCGTTCGAACCTCTCTTTCTTCATTTCTAGTCAACCTCGCCGGGGCGGGACGACGAAATCTTTGAAATTGCATTAGATTTCTGTCACCGCTCCCTAGATTTCTGTCCCGCTCCCCTTTTCACTTTTATCCTTATACCCCTTTATCAGATTAAAATCACTTTTTTGTAAAAATAATTACAAAAATATGCAGTTATGTTTCATCTATATTACAGTTACTTGTATTATTCGTTTCTTATATTGTATTACATCTTTTTAAAGAATATGATTAATACAGTTTTTAATTCTTGTATATTTTGAGGGGAACAAAATGAAACTTAAAAAAATTATTTCACGTCTTATATTAGCTACTGGAATCATGTTTGCTGGGACATTTACATATCAAAACATTGAACATACACACGTGTCAGAAGCCGCTTCATACAACTATTACGCTAAGAAGCAATGTACTTGGTGGGCTTATCAACGTCGTGCACAATTAGGCAAACCTGTTTCAAACAGATGGGGAAATGCGAAGAATTGGTACTACAATGCACAACGTTCTGGATATAGAACGGGTCATAAACCTAAACGCTACGCAGTGATGCAATCAACTGCAGGTTACTATGGTCACGTTGCTGTTGTGGAACGCGTCTATAATAATGGTAGTATCAAAGTATCTGAATATAACTACAACGTACCTAGAGGTTACGGCGTACGCTATTTAAGTAAATCAGCTGCCCGTTACTATAACTACATTTACTAATATTTTTTACATAAATAATAAGCCACTAATGATTGAGGGAGCATCCCATCTTTCATTAGTGGCTTTTTCTAAATATATTATTATTTTGAACGTAATTCTTCTAAAATTTGTTGTGCTGTCGCTGTATTAGCTTTAGGTGCTTGTTTCAAGGCATCGGCAACTTGCGCAATTTCTTCACCTTTCGCACCGACTACGATAGCTAAAGACTTATATTGTAAGCTCATATGACCTTGTTGAATGCCTTCCGATACTAGTGCTCTACATGCTGAAAAGTTCTGTGCTAATCCTACTGCAGCAACGACTTGTCCTAGCTCTTGAGCAGATTCTACATTCAATAAATCTAACGATGCTTTGGCAATCGGCAATACTTTAGTGCCTCCACCTACAATCGCTAACGTCATAGGTACCTCAATAGTTCCAATTAAACGGCCACGTTCTTTGTCGTATTTCCATGTTGCGATACCTCTATATTGACCATCCCGGCTAGCGTATGCATGGGCGCTTGCTTCTGCGCCACGTGTATCATTTCCAGTTGCTAATACCACTGCATGGATACCATTCATTACCCCTTTATTATGTGTAGCGGCACGATGGATGTCCACTTGTGCTAATACAGAGGCACGTTCCATACGAGAAGCAACGTCTTCTCCTGAACGTTCGCCTCTATTTAAATTGGCAACATCTATTTCACCTTGGACGCGTACGACTGACGCCGTAGCATGATTTGATAGAATGCTCATTAACACGTCGCGGTCTATGAACTCATTTTTCAAATGGGCAGTAATCGCTTCTAAGATCGTGTTAAGCATATTCGCACCCATTGCATCTTTCGTATCAACAAAAACTTTTAATGATAATAAATGGTGTTCTGGGAAAGTATCGATCTCAATACGACGATAGCCTCCACCACGTTCAATAATAGATGGGTACGCTTCTGCAGCAATCTGTTTAATTTGTGGTTCTAATTCGTTGATACGCTGTGCAAGTGCTTCAGTGTCATGCACATCATCAAAGACGATTTGGCCAATCATTAAGCGCTCACTTTTAACTGTTTTAAAGCCACCTGTTTGATTAACAAGTTTAGCTCCGAAACTCGCTGCAGCAACGACTGATGGCTCTTCTACCATCATTGGTACCACGTATTCTTTGTCATCAACAATAATTTTAGGCAGTAAACCTACCGGAAGTGTACCTTGTCCAATCACATTCTCGATTAAACTATTGGCTACTTCTTCATCAATTAATGGATGATTTAATAGCACTTCATAATTATCATTATTTAACCAACCGTATTCAACCAACTGTTTCAATTTATCTTCACGTGATAAATGACGAAACGTTTTGTCTAAGCTTTTCATCTTATTATTCCCCTTTATCAATCATTAGAGCGATGCCAAGTCCCCCACCGATACAAGCTGTCGCAATACCAGTTTGCTTCTCTTCTTGTTCTAAGGCGTTAACTAATGTAGTGACTAAGCGTGCACCACTTGCCCCAATCGGGTGACCTAAAGCAATTGCGCCACCGTAGATATTTAATTTTTCATCAGGAATGTGTAAGTTGTCTTTAACAGGGATACTTTGTGCGGCAAATGCTTCTGTCATTTCTACCACATCTACATCATCAATCTTGCTCTCTGTTTTTTCTAATAACTTTTCAACGGCGTAGAATGGTGCATATCCCATAAATTGTGGATCACAGCCAACTTCTGCATAGTCACCGATAATGCCTAGAATATCGAAACCATGTTCTTTAGCATATGTTTCTTCCATAAGGATTAAAGCTGATGACCCGTCGTTAATACTTGAAGCATTTCCACCCGTAACTGTTCCATCTTCTTTGAAAATGGTCTTTAATGTCGCAAGCTTTTCAATGCTACTATTTGGACGTACACCTTCATCTGAAGTCATTAATTCACCTTCAGCGTCTGTCATGCCGATAATTTCATTATCGAATTTACCATCTTGTGTAGCTTTCGCTGCTTTAGTTTGTGAATGATTGGCAAACTCGTCTTGCATTTCACGTGTGATGTTATATTTTTCAGCGATATTTTCAGCAGTTACACCCATTGGCACATAGTGGAATGCATCTGTTAAACCGTCGTGCATAAAGCTTTCGACTGGTTCTTCGCCTTCTTTTAAAATAAGTTGAGGTGCGTTTGTCATACTTTCAACGCCACCTACTGCAACTACATTTGCTTCGCCTAATTGAATCAGTTGTTTACCTAAGATAATGGCTTTAAGACCTGAACCACACACTTCATTGATTGTCATGGCTGGTGTTGCATCAGGTACGCCTGCTTTAATAGCAATTTGGCGTGCTGGATTTTGGCCAATGCCACTTTGAAGCACGTTACCAAAGATAACTTGTTGGATGGTACTAGGATCAATATCGATTGCATCGATTGCACCTTTTAATGCAGTTGTTCCTAGTTCAACTGCTGAATAATTTCTTAATTTCCCTTTATATCTGCCGATTGGTGTTCTTTTAGCACTTACAATAGCGATTTTTTTCATTCTTTATCTCCTTGTATCTAGTTTCTATATAATTGTAATTTAGTTATTTATTTTGGTAAAATGATTACTAATATGATTGTTAATAATAGCCTTAGAAACGTTGCAACTTAGTGTTTCTTCATGTCTTATAGCATATTTAATAGCATTTAACTATAATTTAGTACAAAATACAACACATAAGATGAAAACGCTTTCTATTAGTCTGAATTTTAGATTAAATTTCAAAATAAAGCTACTATTAATATGATTAAAATATTAGAATTTCGAAAGGATGTAATGCCCGTGAGTATAGGTATCGATAAAATTAATTTTTACGTCCCTAAATACTATGTAGATATGGCTAAGCTTGCAGAAGCGCGCCAAGTTGATCCAAATAAATTTTTAATTGGGATTGGACAGACCCAAATGGCTGTAAGTCCAGTATCACAAGATATTGTATCTATGGGGGCTAATGCTGCTAAAGATATTATAACAGAAGATGATAAAAAACATATTGGAATGGTTATCGTGGCGACTGAATCAGCGATTGATAACGCAAAAGCAGCAGCCGTTCAAATTCACAATTTACTAGGCATTCAGCCTTTCGCTCGTTGTTTTGAAATGAAAGAAGCATGTTATGCAGCTACACCAGGCATTCAACTTGCTAAAGATTACCTTGCTCAACGCCCTGAGGAAAAAGTATTAGTTATCGCAAGTGATACTGCACGTTATGGTATTCAATCTGGTGGCGAACCTACTCAAGGTGCCGGTGCTGTAGCGATGGTTATTTCACATAACCCTAGCATTTTAGAATTAAATGACGATGCCGTAGCATATACTGAAGATGTGTATGATTTCTGGCGTCCAACTGGCCATAAATATCCACTTGTTGCTGGTGCATTATCTAAAGATGCATATATCAAATCGTTCCAAGAAAGCTGGAATGAGTATGCTCGACGCCAAGGTAAATCACTATCTGACTTTGAATCACTTTGTTTCCACGTACCATTCACTAAAATGGGTAAAAAAGCGTTGGATTCAATCATTAATGATGCTGATGAAACAACTCAAGAGCGTTTAACATCTGGTTATGAAGACGCCGTATACTACAATCGTTATGTAGGTAATATCTATACAGGTTCTTTATATTTAAGTTTAATTTCTCTACTTGAAAATAGAAGCCTAAAAGGTGGTCAAACTATTGGATTATTTAGTTATGGCTCTGGATCAGTCGGCGAGTTCTTTAGCGCTACTTTAGTTGATGGTTATGAACGTCATTTAGATATCGACGGTCATAAAGCATTATTAAATCATCGTACAGAAGTATCAGTTGATGAATACGAAACGTTCTTTAAACGTTTTGACGACTTAGAATTCGACCATACTACTGAAAAATCTGACGAAGATAAAAACATCTTCTATTTAGAAACAATTGAAGATGAGATTCGTCAATATCATAGACCAGAATAATTACAAATGATAAATTGAGATGCTAGGTATAAACCACAAAATGTAGAGCATAGAGATGATTCAATTATGAATCATCTCTATGCTTTTTTAATATTCTATATTGTTTGACGAAGCTTTCCTGGGGGAGAGCGGAACAGAAATCTAATGCAATTTTTAAGATTTCGTAGTTCCGCCCCGGCAAGGTTGACTAAAAATGAAGAAAGTGAGGCTCGAACGCATCTTCATTTCAGACAACTACTGCCAGACCGAGCCACGATCTCGACGCTCATCCTGTTCCCCTAGGAGTCTCGTCAACAATACTCCGTTTACCATGTAGTTTTATAACTAAATACTTTCTTATGGTTTTGTAGTGTGGGCGGGTCTGTAAAGTTGGGTCATATCTACTTTTTCTAATTCAAGGAGTTTAATTTTATTATCAATCGTTCCACCATATCCTGTTAAGCTGCCGTCTTTTCCAACCACACGATGACATGGGATAATAATTGAGATGGGATTTCTTCCAACTGCGCCACCTACTGCTTGTGCCGACATTTTAGGTTTGTTGAGCTGCCGACCGACTTCTTGTGCAAGGTCTCCATACGTGTTTAAATCTCCATATTCAATAGTTTGTAAAATTTTCCAAACTCTTTGTTGAAAATCAGTTCCTGGCGGGCTGAGAGGAAAATCTATCGTAGGATTATTTCCTAAGAAATAGTCATCTAACCACTGTGCGACACTTTGAAATATTTCTAAATCAGGTTTTTCAGGATAACTTAAAGTTGTTGTATCGTATTTATACAATACATGAGTAATTGTAGAGCCATCACTAATAATTTCTAAATTCTTTACCGGTGATTTATAAAGCATGGAATAAGGCATCGACTTCCTCCTAACTCTTGAAGTTCTTTTAAAACTATTATAAGCATATTTAACGTTGACTACCTTAGAAATTAAAATGAGCGGAACAGAAATCTAATGTTACCCCACAGATTTCGTCGTCCCGCCCTGTTAAATTTATTTATATTATTATTAGCTAAAGTTATATAATTCGTAACCTTTATCTTTAGCGTATTCTAGCGCTAAAATTTCTAAAACATTAATAAATGCTGGTTCATCTTTAACGTTTACATATTGGAATTTTAAATTATAATCTTCAGCTGTAATTGTTTTAATATCGTCTTCTTTTAAACCTTTTTCTTGTGCTAAAGCTTTTTTGAATTTTGTAGTGCCAACACCAGATTTTAGATTATATTGACCTAACTTATTAAATAAATCTTTAGTGATAGGTTGATAGCCAGTTGAGTAACCACCAGTTTGGCCTACAAATATTGGTTTCTTTTTATCAAAGATTACATAAACTCCATATTTATCTTGAACTTTTTCACGGTCTTCTTTACTAAAAGATAACGCATTGTCTTTCTCATACTTAAATAATTTCTTTAATTGCTTTTTGTTATCTTCTTTAATCTGTTCTAATCTTTTACTACCTTTCATTATTCATCTTCCTCCCCTATTGTTTATCCCTATTTATCTTAGTATTTTATAAACTTACTTTATAAAAACACTGTTATTTTTAAAAATAGTTAACTAATGCTTCTATTTTCAAATATTTATTTTAAGTAATATACCCCTTATAGCTTGTTTGAAACTAAAATTGCTTTATCTTGAGCTCAACCCTCACTTTATAAAAAATCTTTAGTTTAATTTTTATACTTAAATTACATATTAATTGTAATTACATGTTTATTTATGTATTTATCTATTTTATACTTATTTAAAATGTATTTCTTATTTTATTTCACTACTGCATACATGTTGGGAGAGAATAAACATGAATAATGAAGACATAAGAGTCATCAAGACTAAAAAGGCTTTAACAGATAGTTTATATTTTTTGCTTGAGGAAGAAATGTACTCTACTATAACCGTAAATAAGATTTGCGAGAACGCTAATGTTCATCGCACCACGTTTTATAAACACTTTTACGATAAAAAGGAATTATTAATTTATTTATTAAAGTTAACTGGTGATGACTACTTTTCAGTTGATATTAAAGAAAGATTAAATAGTCCTTTTCAAGTGCTTGCCAAATCATTCAATAAAGAAGAACTCTATCGCATCGAAGCACAACAACAGGGCGATAAAGAATTCGAAAAACTATATAATGATTATTTAATCAATATCGTCCAAAACGATTTCAATAATAATATGCATTGTATCGTGGTCGATCCTACTTTCCCTAAAAGTTTAATTTCTTATGTTTTCGGTTCAGTGTTAGCAGCATTTATAGAATGGAAAATGAATGAGCACCCAACGACTAATCCCCAACAAATGGATCAAATATTCCATAAACTTATTAATGTTAAAGCACGCGAATAGTTTCTAACATGCGCTCATACAATTAATCGTTTATCATTCGTTTTCTATGCCCTTTCATTATATAATTGCGCTAGAAACAGATAATCAACTATAAAGGGGGATTTAAAAATGACTCAATTACATCCATATTTATCATTCGAAAAAGCGAAAGATGCCTTATCTTATTATGAAGAAGTATTTGGAGCGACTAACATTCATAGATTACAGGTTGGGGAATCTCAAGCTGAACATTTCAGTATGACAAAAGAACAAGCTTTAGAATCTACTATGCATGCAGAGTTCGAAGTATTAGGTGTGAAAATTTTATGTTCTGATTCGTTTGGTCGAGTGGAAAACATCAATAACGGCATTTCTTTACTTATCGATTTTGATATCAATGATAAAGAAGACACTGAAAGAGTTCATCAATTTTATAATAAAATAAAAGACCATGAATCTTTAAATATTGAAATGCCTCTTGAAGAACAATTCTGGGGCGGACAAATGGGCGCCTTTACTGATAAATATGGCGTGCGTTGGATGTTACACGGTCAAGATTATACTAAACTAAATTAATTTTGAGAGAACAATACTCAAGCTATTTGAAATAAGACGATTTTCTTTAGATATTAAATAATATACAAAAAGGCTAGAAGATGATTTTAAACAATCACCTTCTAGCCTTTTATCATGGAGCTATAGCTTAGAACATTTCTGATACAACTTTTTGTTCTAAGAAGTTTAATAGATAGTCTGGGCTACCTGTTTTTGCGTCAGTACCTGACATTTTGAAACCACCGAATGGATGGTAACCTACAACTGCTGCAGTACATCCACGGTTAAGGTATAAGTTACCTACATCGAATTCGTTGACTGCTTTAATCCAGTGTTCACGATTATTCGTGATGACAGCGCCAGTTAAGCCGTAATCTGTATCATTGGCAATATCAATTGCTTCGTCAAAGTTATCGAATTTAGTGAACCCAACAACTGGACCGAAAATTTCTTCTTTCATAACTTGGTCAGAAGATTTTAAGCCTGAAATGATAGTAGGGTTGATGAAGTAACCTGTTGAATCATCAGTGTCGCCACCAATTTCAATTTTACCTTCTTTACCACCGATTTCGATATATTTTTTAATTTTATCGAATTGTTTTTTATTAATAACTGGACCCATGTAAGTGTTATTTACAGTATCGCCTACTGTTAATTCTTTAGTTAGTTCAACTGCTTTTTCTAATACTTCGTCATACACTGAACTGTGGACGATGGCACGAGAACAAGCTGAACATTTTTGACCAGAGAAGCCAAATGCTGAATTAACGATAGATTCTGCTGCTAGGTCAGTATCTGTATTTTCATCTACAACAATCGCATCTTTACCGCCCATTTCAGCAATTACACGTTTCAAGAATGTTTGACCTTCTTGAACTACGGCACTACGTTCATAAATACGTGTACCTGTTGCACGTGAGCCTGTAAATGTTACGAAGTGTGTATGAACAGAGTCAACTAAGTAGTCACCAATTTCTTTTGGATCACCAGGTACGAAGTTAACTACGCCTTTAGGAAGACCCGCTTCTTCTAAGATTTCGATTAATTTATATGCAGTTAGTACAGTATCTTCAGCTGGTTTTAATAATACTGTGTTACCCGCAACGACTGGTGCTAATGTTGTACCAGACATGATTGCGAATGGGAAGTTCCAAGGTGGAATTGTAACACCTGTACCAATTGATTTATAGAAGTATCTGTTATGTTCACCTTCACGGTCTAATACTGGTTTACCATCAGATAATTCCATCATTGAACGTGCATAGTATTCGATAAAGTCGATACCTTCAGCAGCATCGCCAACCGCTTCATCCCATGGTTTACCTGCTTCGTAAACCATCACTGCAGAAATTTCTTCTTTACGACGACGGATAATTGCCGCTACACGAAGTAAGAGTTCAGCACGGTCTCTGTGTGACCATCTGCTCCACTCTTTATATGCTTTATTTGAAGATTCAAATGCTTTTTCTACATCTTCTTTTGTTGCTTTAGATACTTTCGCAACTACTTCAGATGTATTAGCTGGATTAATTGAATCAAATGTATCATCTTTAGTAATGTGTTCACCGTCAATCACTATTGGAAGTGTTTGACCAAGTTCACTTTTTACTTGTTCTAACGTTTTTTGAAATCTTTCCACATTTTCTTGTACTGAAAAATCAATCCCAGGTTCATTTTTGAAAGGTACTACCATTCTTAATTACCCCCTATTTATTTTTAAATATTTTAAAGTTAGTAAAATATTGTCTTACATAAAAATGATAATTTGTATCATTAATTTCATTCTACTATGTAATCCCCATGTTTTGCAATCGCTTACACTATATTATCTGAAAAGTTTTAAAATAGTATTACACTAAAAACACTTATCTTTCTATTTATTTTCCTGAAAATTTGGTGCATCATTCTCATCAATGGTTCTAACGACTTTCGCAGGAACGCCAGCTACTAAACTATGAGAAGGAACGTCTTTAGTTACTACACTACCGGCAGCAATGACTGAACCGTCGCCAATTGTTACGCCTGGTGTGACGACCACATTACCTCCAAACCAAATATTATTTCCAATAATAATCGGTTGAGCTAATTCTAAACCTTTATTACGTTCTGGATACGTCAGTGGATGATGCGCCGTATAAAATCCACATGATGGTCCTATAAAGACATCATTGCCAATCGTAATGCCACCTCCGTCCATAAAATAACAATTACTATTAACAAATACATTACGACCTAACTTAACATTCCAACCGTAATCTGTATCAAATGGACTATTAATCTCCACATTTTCCAAAGGATAACCAAATAAATCGGTTAAAATTTCAAGGCGCTTGCTAGTATGACTAGGACGCGTCTGATTAAATTCAAAGCACAAATCTTTTGCGCGCTTACGATCATCGCTTAACTCTTCATCAAAGTTTGCATCATACCATTGATGGGCTAACATCTTTTCTTTTTCCGTCATATGCTTCACCTATTTCTTTCTAATCTTCTCCTTGAATTTTAACCTTTATATATGAAAAATACACATAAAAATAGCTATGAAAAAATCTATCACATCATACCTCGATTTCTTCATAGCTACTTTTGTGCGTTTTTAATGGTTGATATTATTTGTTGTTACTTGATTGAGACTTGCCGCCTTTTTCGCCAATTTCTTCATAAAATTCTTTATTATGGTTTGACGATGTAGCTTCTCCACCTTTTTCACCAATTTCTTGGTAGAACTTTTCACCATGATTTGATGAAGTTGTTTCTCCACCTTTTTGGCCTGCTTCTTCGTGCGTCATTTTTTTCTCTTCTGACATTAAAAATTCCTCCTTAAAAATATTTTTTTAAAAATACTTATCATAAGGTGTCATAATTACCACGAACTCTAGGTGCAGTTTCATTATTCCCATTTAATTCACGTATAAACAATATTTTACAAATTATTTTAATTATTTAAAAATAATGGAACAAAATATAAATCATCTAAATAAAAAAAGTCTAAGACATCAATAAAGTAATAATGTCTTAGACCATAATCGGTAATAATATATTATGAAGTAATAAAATCTCCGCCGTTAACGTGAATAATTTGGCCAGTTATATAAGAACTATCCGCATTTGTAGCTAAGAAGACATAGGCAGGTGCAAGTTCGGCTGGTTGGCCACGTCTACCCATTGGTGTGTCGCCACCTTGATTTTCCACTTTATCTTCATCAAATGTAGCTGGAATTAATGGTGTATAAATCGGTCCTGGTGCTACACCGTTTACGCGAATATTTTTCTCCATTAATGTAGTAGCTAATGAACGAGTGAATGACACGATGGCACCTTTAGTTGCAGCATAATCAATTAAGTGGCCTGAACCACGATATGCTGTCACGCTTGTCGTGTTAATAATTGTATCATTTTCACTTAAATGCGGAACTGCTGCTTGTGATAAGAAGAACATGCCAAAGATATTTGTCTCAAACGTTTCTTTAAATTGAGCGGGTGTAATATCTAAGAAATCATCTTGAGGGAATTGTACGGCCCCATTATTTACTAAGATATTTAATCCACCAAAGTCTTTTACTACATCTTCGACTAATTGTTTAGATTGATCAGCGTCTTTTAAATCGTGCGCATATGCTTTAGCTTCAACGCCAATTTCTTTTAGGCGATTAACTGTTTCTTCAGCATCTTCATGTTCATTATAATAACCAATCGCAACATTCGCGCCTTCTTTGGCAAATAAAATAGCTACTGAACGACCGATACCTGAGTCTCCACCAGTAATCAATGCTACTTTACCTTTTAACTTACCGCCAGCTTTATATTCGTCTAATTCTGCTACGGGTTTAGGATTCATATCTTTTTCAGTACCCGGTTGTTTACTTTGAGTATAACCTTTAATTTGTTTATGAAAATCTAATAAGTTCATTTATACACACTCCTTTTCTATTTACTTAATCGTTCCCATTTAATGGTTTTTCAAAACAACAAATTAATTTATACTTAAATTGAATTACACACCAGTTAAATTCTGCGAGTAGGTTATTTACTACTTTAGAACCACTCAACATCACTACTCTAGACGCATGAAATTAAGACGGTAGGGCTTTATAATTAAGTTTAACTTTCAATTAGGTCAATCACGAATCACATTTTATATAGAGAAAAGGAGTGCGATTACAAATGAGAGTATTATTAAAGGGAGTCATTACACTACTTGTCATTTTAGGCCTTGTTAAAACTTTTCAAGACCATGATATTGTGAATGACGTAAACAAATACTATGATGAAGCCAAAAATGGCGAATTAGTTCAAACCATTTCCAACTATAATTTCAATAACTTTAAAGACTTAAACTTAGAAGACTTCAAACCATCTGACTTTTTCTAATTAATAAGTAAAATAATTATATTTCATTTTCACCTCTTACAATACAAGCCTAAAATACTACAATTTAACTAATCGTTTTAAGGTGCACAACGCACATCTAATCCAACTTTTTAATAAATAGCTTAACATCGTTATTTTTCCCAAATAAGCCTAGAACATTTTTAACAGAGTGTTCTAGGCTTTTATGTTTGTAAATCAAACGGAATGATTGACTATAATACCCTAAGGGGGTATATTGGTAATGAAATGAATTGGAGGTAGAATGATGAGCCAAACTAGCAAAGTGACCTTAGACGTGACGGGAATGACATGTGCCGCTTGCTCAAATCGTATCGAGAAACGCTTAAATAAAATGGACCATGTCGATGCACAAGTGAACTTAACAACTGAAAAAGCAAATATCGAATATGATGCTAACACCTATACCGTAAGCGACTTCGTTTCTACCATTCAAAAGCTCGGTTATGATGTGGCTACTGATAAAACGGAACTCGATATCACAGGTATGACATGTGCGGCATGCTCTAACCGTATTGAAAAGGTCTTAAATAAAACATCTGGCGTTAAACAAGCTAACGTCAACTTAACTACCGAACAAGCAGCGATTGATTACTACCCTAGTCAAACTGACGTAGATACACTAATCGGACGTATTCAAAATTTAGGTTATAACGCTCAACCTAAACAAACCGAAGAACAACAAGCCTCACGTAAAGAGAAAGAATTAAAGCATAAACGCAATAAATTAATTGTGTCTGCCGTTCTAGCACTTCCTTTATTAATGACCATGTTAATTCATTTATTCAATATGAATTTACCACACATTTTAATGAACCCTTGGTTTCAATTAATACTAGCTACACCCATTCAATTTATTATTGGTTGGCAATTCTATGCAGGCGCATATAAGAATATACGTAATGGTGGTGCCAACATGGACGTGCTAGTAGTGTTAGGTACTAGTGCCGCCTATTTTTATAGTATTTATCAAATGGTTAAATGGCTCATTGGTACAACTACGACACCCCATTTATATTTTGAAACGAGTGCCGTGTTAATTACGTTAATTCTTTTCGGAAAATATTTAGAAGCACGTGCTAAATCACAAACGACTAACGCCTTAAGTGAACTTTTAAATTTACAAGCGAAAGAAGCACGGATTATTACTGAAGATGGTACCGAACGCATGGTGCCGTTAAGCCTAGTCGACGTTGATGATACATTATTAATTAAACCAGGTGAAAAAATACCAGTCGATGGCCAAATCATTAAAGGTGAAACGGCCGTTGATGAATCGATGTTAACGGGTGAGTCAATGCCTGTAGATAAACAGGTCAATGATAATGTGATAGGTTCAACCATGAATTCAAATGGCGTCATTACTATCAAAGCCACAAATGTGGGTAAAGATAGTGCGTTATCTAATATCATCAAAGTAGTTGAAGAAGCACAAAGTTCCAAGGCCCCTATTCAACGTCTTGCCGATATCATTTCTGGTTATTTTGTGCCTATCGTTATTGGACTCGCTTTACTCACATTTTTAATTTGGATCACACTCGTACATCCTGGACAATTTGAAGACGCCTTAGTCGCAATGATTTCAGTATTAGTTATAGCTTGCCCTTGTGCATTAGGTCTCGCTACGCCTACGTCTATAATGGTAGGTACTGGACGCGCTGCTGAAAATGGTATTTTATTCAAGGGTGGCGAATATGTGGAACGAACACATCAAATTGATACTATAGTGTTTGATAAGACGGGTACTCTCACACATGGCAAACCTGAGGTAACTCATTTTCAAGAAGAAAACGACATATTAGCGCTCGTCGCATCGGCTGAAAGTAATTCAGAACATCCGTTAGCTACTGCGATAGTGCAATACGCAGATGAACAAGGAGTATCTCAAGTAGATGTAGAGGATTATAAAACCTTACCAGGACATGGTATACAAGCCGTTATTGAAGGCCAACACTTATTCGTGGGTAATCAAAAATTGATGCAAGATAACGGTATTGATGTCACAGATTATCAAGCGCAAATGGAACGTATGGAAGCAGATGGTCATACTGTAATGTTAATCGCATACGCTGGTGAACTACGGGGTATGGTCGCTGTGGCTGATACGGTAAAAGATTCCGCTAAAGAAGCGATACAACAATTGACGGATATGGATATTCATACCGTTATGTTAACTGGTGACAATCAGCGTACAGCACAAGCGATTGCTTCAGAAGTAGGAATCGACCAAGTTATCGCAGGCGTGTTGCCTGAGGACAAAGCGCAACATATAACGCAATTACAAGATAAAGGACATAAAGTAGCAATGGTCGGCGATGGTATTAATGATGCCCCTGCACTTGTGAAAGCAGATATTGGTATTGCGATGGGTACGGGTACCGAAGTAGCGATTGAAGCGGCCGATATTACGATTTTAGGTGGCGACATTCACTTAGTCCCTAAAGCTATTCATGCAAGTGACCAAACCATTCGCAATATTAAACAAAACTTATTCTGGGCCTTTGGTTATAACGTAGCTGGCATTCCAATTGCTGCTATGGGATTATTGGCACCATGGATTGCCGGTGCAGCCATGGCTTTAAGTTCTGTCAGTGTAGTAAGTAATGCCCTACGTCTAAAACGTATGAAATTATAATAAGCATTTAACTATACGCTAAAACTATACGCATTTTACCTTGAAAATGACTTTAATTTAGGATTTCATCGCGTTTTCTTTTCTTTGATATATATAAAGGAGTAGAATAAGGGTATACAGTAATGTAATTCTTTGGAGGTGACACAGATGATTAATGAAACAATTAAAGTAGACGGCATGAGCTGTGATCATTGCAGAAATGCTATCGAATCTGCCTTAGCTAAATTAAACGGCGTAACAACTGCCGAAGTCAATTTAGATAAAAATGAAGTTAGAGTCGATTATGATGAAAACAGAGTCTCAGTTGATCAAATGAAACAAGCCATTGAAGACCAAGGTTACGACGTAAAATAATCTGTTATCAATGTGGGATATAAACCCAATATTATAGGCGTAAAGGTGAGTCAATCATCTTTACGCCTTTTTTGTGGTCGAAACCACGAGAGTTATAAACTATAATTAGGTTTTAGCACGCCTCTCCTTATTTAGTTAACTCTTAATTTCGTAGTGCCAGTATTACGTAATTCAATAATGGCATCTAATGCATCTACCACTAAATTCTTAACAGCCGCTTCCGTATAAAAAGCAATATGTGGTGTTAACAAAATGTCTTCTCGTTCAATAAGCGTATCCAACAGCTCATCATTAATCTCTTTACCTCGATAGTCTCCAGGGAATAAGCCACGTTCATATTCATAAGTATCTAAAGCTGCACCTTTAAGATGGCCACTATCTAGCGCAGCGAGTAAGGCTTTGGTATCCACCATTGAACCTCTCGCCGCATTAACGAATACTGCCCCTTTTTTAAATTTTGAAAATACTTTTTCATCAAATAAGTGTCCGTTATATTGTGTAGCTGGGATATGGACCGTTACAATATCCGCTTCTGCTACTGCTTCTTCTAACGTATCTTTATACTCAACATGTTCTGCTACATGCTCATTTGGAAAAGGATCATACGCAATCACTTTACTGTCATAGCCTTTCGCAAAGATCTTAGCCGCTACAGAACCAATACGGCCCGTACCAATGACCGCTACCGTCAAATCACTAATCGAACGTGATAATATAGAAGGCTCCCAACGAAAATCATAATCACGCACTTTACGTTGAATGTCATTTTGATTTCTTACGATATTAATCGCTTGTGTTACGGCGAATTCTGCAATTGAACTTGGTGAATAGGAAGGCACATTGGAAACAACGATGCCATACTTGGTCGCTAAATCTAAATCATACATATCGAAACCTGCACTACGTTGTGCGATATGTTTAATGCCAAAGTCATGTAATTTAGCAAATACATGTTCTGAAAGAGGATGTTGTTGAGACAATGATAAACCGTCGAATCCTTTCACACTGTCTACATTATCATCGTTTAATAGTTCTTTATTCATCTCTATTTCCACTTGATTGTCTTGTGCCCATTGTTCGATGAAAGGTATATCTTCATCTCTTACACTCATCATTTTAATTTTTAACATTATGGATCATCCTTTCTTGTCTTCTTAGTTGTCGTATAAATGAGCTAATGACGCTAATCTCTCGGCTGCTTCTGCTAAATCCTTATCATTTAATGCTAAGGAGATTCTGACGTAATGACGGCCATTTTCTCCAAATGGAATACCTGGTGCGACTAAAATGGATTTCTCTTTTAATAAATACTGTTCAAACGTTTCACTGTCATATCCTGGAGGGGTTTGTAGCCATGAATAAATGCCCCCTTTTGAATGTACAAAAGGTAAGTGTGCTTCAGCTAGGCATGCTTCAAAAGCATCACGACGACGTTTAAACGTAGCATTTTGTTGTTCTAAAAAATCATCATAATTATTTAATGCATACGTTGCCGCATCTTGTAAGGCACCAAACATTCCTGCATTGGTATGGGTTTGATATTTTTTAAGCGCTTGAATCATCTCTTTATTTCCAACTGCGAAACCGACACGAAAACCTGACATATTATAGCCTTTTGATAAGGAGAAAATTTCGATTGCGACGTCTTTCCCATGTTCAGAAGCAAGAATGCTTGGGTTCTTCGCATCAAAGCCAAATGCGCTATAGGCAAAGTCGTGCACAATCTTCGTCTGTGTTCCTTTAAAACGCTTAATAGTTTCATCAAACACTTCTGACGTAGCAGTAGACCCAGTTGGATTGTTTGGATATGTAAGGTAAATTAGTGATGTATGCGCTAAGGTCTCTTTATCCACACTGTCCCAATCTGGTAGATAGTCAGGAGGCGATAAATTGAGTGGCACGGGATTCGCGTCGGCAAGCATCACGCCTGCTAGATAATCCGTGTAACCCGGGTCAGGTAATAGCACGTTCTCTCCTGGGTTAACGACACACGTCGGTAAAGCGACGAGTCCATTCTTCGTGCCATATAGGATACACACTTCATCATCTTTATGTAAATCTACGTTATATTGACGTTGATAGAAATTCACAATGGCTTCTTTAAATGATTCTTTGCCATGAAACGCTCCATACTTTTGATTCTCGGGTATACGCACTGCTTCTGCAAAATGATCAACGATACCTTTAGGCGTTTCGCCATCAGGAATGCCCACTGCCATATTTATCAGTGGTAAAGGTCCATGTTCAACTTTGCGTCCCATCGTTTTGCCAAAGTAACTTTCCGGTATAGCGGCTAATCTCTTTGAAATGACCATCTTCATCCTCCTTTAGATATAAAAGTAACGCTATACACCACTTTTCCAAGTGGCATATAGCGTTATTTTGTACATGACACTTATCTGTGAGGCGTTACCTCTTTGGAATTAGCACAGTGCTGTTTATATGTGGAGCCTGTTGCTGAAGTTTCATCGGGCCAAATCCCTTCACTTCTCTGGATAAGTTCTTTCGAATTACTATTTATTTTATTAGGACGAAAAATATTGTCAATATTTATAATTTTCAGATTTAATCTAACTATTCAATATTTAAATCCCTTTATTAATATCTTCTAACATGGCTTCTGCCGTAATTTTAGCGCTCGTTAAGACAATTGGCACACCTGCACCAGGATGTGTACTTGCACCTGCAAAGTATAAATCTTTATAATCTTTCGACACGTTAGCCGGACGATAATAGTTACTTTGCGTAAGCGTAGGCATTAAGCCGAATGCCGTACCAAATTTTGCGTTATAACGAGTTTCAAAGTCTACTGGTGTAAAGATTGTTTCTGAAATCACATCTTTGCGCACATCTTTAAGTTCTTCAATGGTTTCTATTTTGCTATAAACAACCTCTTTGGCGCGTTCGATTTCATTTGGATCATTCCAATCTATTTCGCCTGTTTTCAATTCAGGTACAGGCATAAGCACGTACATTCCAGTTTGGCCTTTTGGCGCTAGCTCGTCATCTTCTACCGCTGGAAAATAAAGATATAAAGAAGGATCATCTGGCATTCTACCACTAAAGATATCATCAATATTGCCTCTAAAGTCTTTGGCGAATACAACATTATGAACATGAACTTTATCACGTAGTTCTCTGTTTATGCCGGCATAGACAAGGAAAGCTGAACATGAGTAGTCCATGTTGTCTACCTTTTCAGGAGAATATTTCTTCAGTGGTGCATGGGATGGCATCAAGTGTTGTGCGACATACGGGAAATCTGCAGTACATAACACTTTATCAAAGCGATGGATTTCATCATTCACACGTAAACCATCTGCACGTTTAAATTTAGGGTCAATAATGATTTCTTGCACATCTGCATTTAATCGAACTTGAACACCTAAATCTTGGCCAAGGTTCAATAAGCCTTGTGCTAAGCCATACATTCCGCCTTTAATATAGTGCACGCCATGGACCATTTCAATCATTGGAATAATTGAATAAATAGATGGACCTTGTTTAGGATCGATACCTATATATAACGTTTGGAATGCGAGTAATTTACGAATCTTTTCATTAGAAACGTAATCGTCAATAAGTTGATTCGCTTTGCTAAACGTTCTTAGTTTAAGACCACGATATAATGTCAGTGGATTGTAAAACTCACTCGGCTTACGGAAGGTACGTTCTAAGAAATATTTACGTGCAACTTCATAACGTCTATACACGTCGGTTAAGAACTGCATAAACCCTGGCGTTGAGCCCGGTTCGATAGCTTCTAACGCTTGGCTTAACTGCGCTAAATCAGTCGACACACTCACTTTATCTTTATCCGAGAAATAGATATCAAAGATATGCGTCAGTTGTCTCATATCTACGTAATCTTCAAAGCGTTTACCACTTTCCTCAAATACAGCTCTATACACATCTGGAACCATTACAATCGTAGGTCCCATATCGAACGTAAAGCCATCTTTTTTAAATTGACTCATACGTCCGCCTACTTGTTCATTTTTCTCGAAGATTGTTACTTGATGTCCATGTGCAGCTAATCTAGCGGCTGCTGCTAAGCCGGTTACTCCTGCGCCTACAACGGCTATCTTCATATCTTTCCCACCTAAGCTTTATATTTTTTCTTTAATTTACGGTAGATTTTATTTTTCTTCCATGTTGATACATAGACACGGTCTTTTAGCGTGTAATCTGCTTTTCTTACTTCAGTTAAAATGCCTCGATACACTTCAGCGGCTAACTCAATAATCATACGTGCTTCTTCGTTATACACTTCTAGATGGTTTAAGACTTCGTTATAATTATCATCCGCAAGTTTAGCGTAGCTTTCCCATAATTTTTTATAGGCTTCTGAAGGTTTAGCACGTTCTACCTCTTGTGCAATTGACACATCATATGCTTTTAAACGTTCTACGCTAAAGTAGACGCGTCCATTTTCAAAATCTTCACCTACATCGCGTAAAATATTAGTTAACTGCAATGCTTCGCCTAGTTGCTTACCATATTCATACGCTTTATCTGTTGGTGGTGTCGCTAAAATTGGAATCAACAATACGCCTACCGTGCCTGCAACACCATAGCAATAATCTAGTAACCCTTGATCTGTCTCGAACATTTCGAAATCTTGGTCTGCTTCTACTGCATCTATCAGGTCATAAAGGGCTTGATAATTCATTTGAAAATGTGTTGCAGTATCGGCAAATGCCGTCATAATAGCCGCATCACTTTCAAATGTTTCAGGTATTGTCGCGTGCTGTTCAACAGATTGAACGTCACGTCGTATTTTATGTAAATAGTCCACATCTTGATGTATATCGATACTATCATCAACGATTCGACATACGGCATAGATAGCCCAAATAGCTTGTCGTTGCTGTTCTGGTAACATATCAAATGCATATGAAAAACTTTTAGAGTAATCTTTCATAATTTGATGACAATATTGATAACTTTCTTCTAATGTTCTCATGGAGAGCCCCCTGTTATGCATTAATCATTAATATTAAAAGTACGTCCCTTCCATTTTACAGTTTTCGTAAAATAAATGTGACGATACGAGTTCATAAAAATTAAAATAAATATCCAAAATAAAAGTGGATTCATTATTAAAAATAGGAGTGAAAAGCTGCCTACTCTTTTATGTAATTTCACAAATTGTATTGTGTATATTCCATATGATACACATATACGCTTAAATGACAATGATTTCACTAATAATCCTAGAATTAAAGCTAAAGTCGAGGTCATCGTGCCTATCATCCAGATTATAATCATTGCCATGAGACGTCCTTGCGTTGCCGAGGCGCCTACTGCTAAATGCTTCGTCCAGCCTTCGACTAACGATTTAGGACCTTCTTCATACATCCTAAAGCCAACATACCCTTGTCCTTCGTAAGCCGTCACCGGTAGATGGTGCTGTTGAAAGGCTTGACCTAGCGCAAACCCTTCAATGATATGTGTTTGCGCATTTTTATGACCTTCCGTTATAGCATAATCTGTTTGATTCATGACTGTAACTGGACCAAATGCCAATGATTGCGTTTGAGCTTGAGCTAAAGTAGACGATTGGTTCATACCTACTACCGTCATTAAATTAAATAAGGCCGACGCTTGTTCATACGGTCGTTGTACAATGTGATAAGGCTGGATGCTTAGTAAACCGCGATACGCTTGTTTAGCATAAGTTTGCATTATCGCTTCTAACGCATGTTCATTCATTAATACGACATCTGCATCCATAAATATGATTATTTCTGATGTTGCATGTTTGACGCCTTCGTAACACGCATAGGATTTACCATACCATCGTTTATTGTCTACATTCTCTCCAACTCGATGCACATGCGCTCCAAATTCATGGGCCACTGCAACCGTCTCATCCTGAGAGTCATCATCCATAACAATGACTTCAGATTTCACCGATTGTTGGGCTATACTTTTCAATAATTTGGGCAGTCGTTGCGCTTCATCTCGCGCCGGAATAATAATACTTACAGTCACATCTTTATCATCAATTTTTGACTTTTGAAAATGTAGCAAATGCCGTTTATTATACATGAAGTGACCACATAATGATGAAACGCCTATAATGCTATGAAGCAATTTCTCTAACCCTTTCATCTATCCTTCACCTCATTAAATCTACACTTGATGATTATCTCGTTCAAGTTGGTTAATTTTATTAGCGACTTGTTGACCACTTAACGTCACCATTGGCATACCACCACCTGGATTGACAGAACCACCAACAAAGAACAAGTTATCGAAGTATTGACTTTGTTTAGGAAACTTAAAGCCTTTATTTTTCTTTCTATCGGCGACGACGCCATATATTGCGCCTTTATTAGAAGCGTAATGGCGCTCTATATCGTGAGGCGTCCACACGTCTTCATATACAATATGTTGACGTAAATCTGTTAGCCCCATGCGCTCTAATTTATCTAAGACACGTTCACGAAATTGAGCATATTGTGCTTCGGTAAACGGTTCATTTTGAATATATGGAATATGCGGTAAGACCTTCAAATTCTCATAACCTGTAGGTGCTTGCGTCGCATCAGTTTTATTAGAATTGACTAAATAGATCGTTGGATCTTGTGGTAAAACCTTATCGTGAAAGACTTCGTGATAATTGCGCTTAGAATCACTTGAGAATAAGAAATTATGATGCGCCAGTTGTGGGTACTGCTTATCCACGCCTAAGTGCATCACATACCCAGAACTAGCTGGCTCATACGTTTTCTCTAACTTAGCCAACTTTTCCTCTGAAAAATGAAGCAAATCACGGTACGTTGGAATCACTTCTCTATTCGCTACAATGTAGTCAGCCTCAACATGCGTGCCATCATCTAACCTTACACCCGAGACATGATTGAAATAGGTATCAATACTTTTAATGTCTACGCCAGTATGAATATCTACACCTTCTTCACGTGCTAAACGTTCTAGTGCTTGCGCAAGAAGATGAATACCTCCTTTAACGTACCATAGCCCTTGTTCATATTGCATATGTATTAATAACGTCAATACAGCTGGTGCATCATATGAAGAAGAACCGACATATTTAATGAAGTAACCCAACATATCTCTTAATTCTTGTTTTTTAACATAGCGATTAATGGCTTGTTGCATCGTTGAAAAGTAATCGACGCCTTTTAACGCAGTGAAAGGTCCTTGATATTTAATAATTTCAGAAACCGTATCAAGCCCTAACGCAAAATACCCTTCTTCTGTAAAGCGGTGTACTTTCTCTGCATAGTTAAGAAAATCATGCACTTGTTGAATATCTTCTTCATTTAAATTGTCGTTAGCTTCCAACATTTGATTTAAATCTTCATATAGATCAATCGTCTCACCATTCGTAAAGAAACTACGCCATTGTAATGGTAAACGTTCAATCGTGACGTAATCTGTCATATTCTTGTGACTATAACGGAATAAATTCTCAAAGATATAAGGCATCGTTAAAATAGATGGGCCTAAGTCAAAGCCAAAGCCTTGTGTTTCAAGACGATTCACCTTACCACCTATATGATTATTTTTCTCATATAATGTGACGTCGTAGCCACTTTGAGCAAGTCGGATGGCTGCTGAGATACCACCTAAACCTCCGCCAATCACTATGATACTTTTTTTAGACATCGTGCTCGCCTCGTTTCTTTTTCAATTGATAATAGCGTTCTAATCTCGGACGATTATAGCGTTGTGCCACAATGATTGGAATATTAGCTAATAATGCATAGCAAAGATTGATTATTTTAATATATCGAGGTGCTTTTATAAACGCTATGACGGGTAAGATGGATAACCAATGTACCAACTCTGCACGTCGCATTTCTAACATCATTCTATGTATATTGGATAATTTGAATGACGTTAATTGTTTCTTATTGTATATTTCTGGATTTAGTTTGTTGCCTTCTGGTATATATTTCTTCCATTTATTAATTTGAAACAACGTGTTCCATAACTTACCATTTTCTTCCCATGATAAGGACTTAAATAGACGTTCATACTTTTCAAAAAAAGTGAGTGGTAACTTTGCGAAAAAGTAAGAAATAGTCATTTGGGTAGAACACCAATACATACTATGGAATATTCCAAGTGCTAGAATCTTTTTTAATGGCATATATCGTCAACGCTTTCTAATTATTAGTCCTTAATATTTCCCTATAACGCGTATCAATAAACTTTAAACGACAGTGTATATTAAATAACTAAAAAAAGAGGCCGACATAAGTCGACCTCTCTTCAATAACTCGATGTACTATCCAGTTATTTCTGTAAATCTTACCACCAGTTATGGCTAGAACGGAAAGCAATAGCGTTGCTTAATGAACCGTAACGGCTGTTAGCGTAGTTGATTAAACCTTTAGTTTGTGAAGCTACTGAACCTGTTCCCCAAGATTCTTTAGTTTGACCTAAACCTCTGTAACCTAATGGGTTAACTGCGTTAGGGTTACCGCCTGATTCTGGCATTACGATAGTGTTCCAAGCTGCTTCAGTACCACCGTTAGCTAAGAATTGAGCTTTAACTGAACCACCAGTTGAAGCTGATGAAGTTGATGCTGCAGGTGCTGAGTATGAAGTTGTTTGTGCACTGTAGCTAGTTGTTTTGCTTGTAGATGGTGCAGATACAGCTTTCACGTTAGTGTGGCTAGCTTGTTGGTTTGAGCTTACTGATTGAGTTGAAGCTTGGTTGTTGTATGAAGCTGAGTAATCAGTTGCTGGAGCTGCTTGAGTTGCGTGAGCAGGTTGAGCAGCTTGTGTAGTTGTTGAAGCTGTGTCAGCGCCACCAACGTAAGTGTAGTTCCAAGACCAAGTTTTACCGTTTGAAGTGAAGTTGTATTGGAAACCGTCTTTAACGAATGTGATGTTGTACGCACCAGCTTGTACTGGGTGAGCGTTTAATTCTGATGGGTTGTTTTGAGCTAAGTTAGCTAATTGATCATAGCTAGATGTTGACTCAGATGCGTGTGCACTGTTGTCTGTAGTTAATGCATAACCTGTTACTCCTAATGCTACTGCTAATGACGAAGCGATAACTGTCTTTTTCATAATAAATAATTCCTCCAAAAATGTAATTTATATTTTTCGTAATGTTAATTTTTTAGTTATAGTGTTTTGCTCTGTTGTTTAACTTTTGACAATAAGTACTATATCATAAAAAAATGCCAATAGTATTACGCTTATCTTACAAAAAATTACAATGAGGAATTGATTTTGTAACATTGAAACATTGTTGTTGTCTTCTGTAACAATGATTTCGTGGGTATTTTGTTTAAAATTTCATCATGAACCATGATTTTACATTATTTTCTTGGGAAATTTACAATCGTTTTACAACGCTCGTAATATTACAAATTTCCGTTTTGTTACAATACCGTAATATTTCTTATAATTTAGACGTCATTTATTTTCTTTATAGTTTGGTTAAAATTTATGAAATCATTCTATAAAATACGGATTTAAACACCGCCATGCCAGACTTGAATAATTTTATAATAAAGAAAGAGTTTCAAAATATTATATAAATTAATAAAGCATCGGCTAAATTTTAATAATTCAATCGATGCTTTATTGATGTATTTCTAAATATTTAATTTCTTATTTGAATCGCCTTTCTTCTATATTAATAGTATTAATAATCTTTTACGCCCCAAAGGACTTTTTCACATTCGCGAATGATGTATTTTAATATTTCAATGCGTGATGTTTTCTTATGATCAGCAGGTACTACGAGCCATGGTGCGTAATCTGTATGTGTTTTTTCAATCATGTCATGGCTGGCTTCGACATATAAATCCCATTTTTCACGGTTACGCCAGTCTTCATCTGTAATCTTCCATTGTTTATGAACGTTGACTTGGCGTTCTTTAAAGCGTTTTAATTGTTCTTCTTTATCTAATGTAAGGAAGAATTTTAATATAATTGCGCCTTCGTCTGTCCACATTTTTTCAAAAGCGTTAATTTCTTCATACGCACGTTGCCATTCTTTAACCGTCGCAAACCCTTCGATACGTTCTACAAGTACACGACCGTACCAACTTCTATCAAACATTTCGATATGACCGCTTCTAGGCATATCTTTCGCAAAGCGCCATAAGTAATGATGATTTAGTTCTACGTCTGTTGGCGCACTAATACCGTTGACTTCATAGCCTGTAGGGTCAAGTTTCTCTCTAATACGTTTGATATTACCACCCTTACCTGCTGCATCCATACCTTCAAATACTAAGATCAATGGAATTTTTCTTTCATATAATGCGAACTGGATTTCACGCATACGGTTTTGTAATTCCGTAATCAATGCTTTGTACTGACCTTTGGAAACTTTATCAACATCAATATCAAATAAATCAGTAGTAAAGTTTGGCGTGAATTTACCATCACGTTTATCTTTTGTTTTATTATGTTGTTCGATGGCTTTCTCTAAACGTTTAATAATATGTTCATACATCTTTTCAGTTGCACTTTGGCGCTCTGTATAGTCGATAATTTGCCATGTTTTATCATTTTTAATGAATCCATGCATATCATCTAAATAGGTTTGAGTCGATAATACATTAGTATATTCTTGAACTTTCCAACGTGTTAACGGATTAGCCTTCGTTTGTTTTATATGTTCTTGACGCTTTTCTTCATTAATATCGATGAAAAACTTGATAATTTCATAATTATCTTGTTCTAACATACCTTCAAACGAATCGATTTGTTCTTTTAATACACCATAGTTTTTATATCTGTCATGTTTGATTTCATTTTCACGATAATCTAAATAGTGAGAATACCAACTTCTAAAATAAATATTAATATCACCTTTTTTAGGTAATGTATTCCAATATTTTTGTAAAAATTGATATCTCAAATCATCGCCTTGTGGTGATTGTGTCGCAATAAAGTGAGTATACTTCGCATCAAAATTTAACAATAGTTCATTTGCTAAGCGTGTTTTACCTGATGCTGGGACCCCTTCAAATAAGATCATAACCGGAATACCTAAGTCATGTGTTTGTCTTGTAAGCTCTGCAGTTTTTAATGCTAATTTTTCAATTTTAGTCGTCATATACGATTCACCCTTTATTTATCATATTACTCATTTACATTGTAACATTATTCGTTGATACACAATTATATAATTTAGTTTATTTTTAATTTTTCTAAGAAAAAATGAAGTTGATAAACTGCTTATGAATAGCAATTTAACAACTCCATATTTGAAACGTATTTAACCCATGAATTTATAGATATCGTTTGTATATAGACGTAAAACTTTGCGGAAGATGATATCTAGTATATAAGCTGTTAATAATGGCACAACGAAGAATCCTAATACGATTAATATAATGCTAAGGACTGTAGAATCAACATGTAAAAACTTGAAGGCGCTGATAGGTCCAATCATTCCGATAAAACCGAAGCCTGCTGATTCTTTTGTACCGGCAATACCGATTAAACTTCCGACGATGCCTGAGACACCTGCCGTAATTAAGATTGGCAACATAATAATTGGGTATCTAACCATATTCGGCATCATCATTTTCACGCCACCAAAGAAGATTGAAATTGGTACAGCAACACGGTTTACTTTGCTTGTACCTATAAGCAACACAGCCTCAGTAGCTGAGATTCCAATCGAAGCTGAACCGGCAGCAAGCCCTGCAATCCCTATGGCAATCGCAATCGCTACGGTTGAAAGTGGTGAAATAATGATGAAACTGAAGACCATTGAAATTAACATACACATTAAGACAGGTTGTAATTCAGTAAAGCTATTAACAATATTACCAATTCCAGTTGTAATCATATGTACATAAGGAAGAATTAACACGCCAATTGTGGCAGATGCGCCACCTACGATTGTAGGATAAACTATAAGCGCCATGCTTCCTACACGTTTTTCAATTAATAAGATAAATAATACTGCGATAGTGGCCGTAATCATGGTATTGATTAAATCCCCAATACCTGCAATAACCCATGCTCCGTCTTTAAATTGAGCGGCGCCACTACCCACATACGACGCACTAGCCACTACGGCTATAGCGAGCGGTGTCATTTCAAATTTCAAAGCAATTAATGCTCCGATTAAGGCTGGTACGGTAAATTGCATTGCTTGTACCACATGTAATAATGTTCCAAAAAATGGGTGATGATGCATGAGCGCTTTAAAAATTTCACCTAAAATCGCATTAGGTACTAAACCTACAACGATACCAATTGCTACCCCGGATAGTACCTTAAAGGTAAACTCTTTAACGCCCATATTTCTAAGTTCTGTTGTCATTCTAAAACCTCCCACGGTGTTTACATTCACACTTAAGATGAACATGTGCTTAATTAATGATAGAATTTACTATACCACAAATTCTAAATTTTCAGAATATTATTTTTGATTTTTCCTTAAATAATTGTAAATACGGGAAATCATAGGTTTCATTCGAGAGATTGACCGTCCATTTTAATGAGGTTATAGCCTATTTTATTTAACTTCTTGTATTCAATGTATTAAGATAGTTGAATACCTTAATGTAAGAAAGAGGAGGATTTTCCATGAAAAAAGCATTTATATATGGTGCAATTGCTGGAATAGGTACAGCTGCTTTAAGTTCATATCTTTATGAAACTAAAGTTAAAAAGCGTAGTTATAGAAGCTTTCTAACTAATACGATGACTAAAGCGTTTGGACCGAAACGTTTTCTAAATACTGATCAAAAAATCGATAAAATGATAGCACTTAAACGCGAGGAACAAATGGAAACACCTACGCCTACAGACTATCGTTTCAAACATCGTTTCGATGCCGAAACTCAAGACAATAGCATCGTTTATACAATTAATGATAAGCAAGATAGAGATCAACGTGTGATTCTATATGTTCACGGTGGTGCATGGATTGAAGGTCCATTTAAAGAACACTACAAATTAATCGATACGTTAGCCGAGACTTTCGATGCTAAAGTTGTAGCACCTAACTATCCAAAGATACCAACACATGATCATCATGCTACATTTAATTTATTAGCTTCAATTTATAAAGACATCTTAAATGATACGAATGACGCGAACCAAATTACGTTAATGGGAGATTCTGCTGGTGGTCATATTGCTTTAAGTTTTGCGCAGTATCTTAATGAGCTAAATCTCGCTCAACCTAAAGATATTATCGCACTTTCACCATGTGTTGAATCACGTCTTAACCACCCAGATATCTACACTATTCAACCACGCGATTCATTCCTTACTCAGAAAAGTTTACGCAGATTTTTAGAATTATGGGCAAATGGTCTACCAGATGGTCATTATAAAGTATCTCCTAAATATGGTAATTTTGAAGATTTAGGAAAAGTAACATTCGTGATAGGTACCGATGAAATCTTCTACCTAGACGTAGTAGATTTATCAAAAACGTTAGACAGCAAAGGCATTAGTCATAATTTAATTATTGGTCATAACCTATTCCACGATTATGCCATTATGCCAATTCCAGAACAAAAAGAAGTCATCAGTAATATCAAACACATTATTGAAGATAACCGAACTATAAAAGATAGGGAGCGGGACAGAAATCTAATGTAATTTCAAAGATTTCGTAGTTTCGCCCCGGCAAGGTTGACTAGAAATGAAGAAAGTGAGGCTCGAACGCATCTTCATTTCAGACAACTACTGCCTAATAATGGATTAAGAGATAATATCCTTTTTCCACTCAAATTCTAAACACTTTTGTGCCAAAATCTTCTAAAATAAAAATAGCTTGAAGTGGACTGATTTTACGTAAGAATCAAATCCGCTTCAAGCTTCTTTTATATATTAAATAAACTATTTTCGCCTTCTGGTAAGTTATCTATAAAATCTTGTGGGTCTTCCGCAAATTGATTTCCAATGCCACCTTTCATTCTTTGAAAATGAAGATGCGGCCCTGTGGTTTGCTCACCTGTATTACCTGATAATGCGATAACGTCACCCGCTTTTACTTGTTCCCCTTGTTCGGCTTTAATCTCATTCAAATGCATATACCATTGGTAATATTGACCATTAGTTTCTGAGATTTGTAAAACTTTTCCACCTAATTTATCTTTAAAAATACGTGTGACCGTACCATCTGTAGCTGCTAATACTTCAGTATCTTCAGGTAAGTCATAATCATTACCGTAATGGGCATTCTTTCCGTTAAATTCTAAATCGTGGTTATAAGTCCCAAAGCCATGTGTGAGCCGGCTACGGTCTTCCCAATCAAACGTCGACTCGTTCGTGCTCTGATTATCTATATCGCTAAAATCAATGCGATTAATTAAGTTAAAGGCCAATACTCCCAAGCCTACAACTATAGCTAACGTAATTAGATTCATTATAATCTTCTTCAAACATCGCCCTCCCAAAACAGTAAAATGATACTCACATATTAACAAAATACTAAATATGACAAATGGATTTAGCTCACAATCAGACTAAAAGATGAGAGCATTACTGTAGGTTGATGAATTGGAATGAATAAGTACCATTCGGGAGTGCTTATAATCTCACTTTTTGACAACGTCGATAATTCGACAGATAATTTGAATAAGCTTATTGTCAAAGAAGGAGGCCACTATAGTGTCCACTACCAAAGTTGATCCACGTATTATACGCACTAAAAAATTACTCGTCGAAGCATTTCAAGAAGTGTCACGTGAGAAGAAGATGTCGCAAATTACTGTCAAAGATATTACCGAACGTGCGACAGTCAATCGTGCTACGTTTTACGCTCACTTTACCGATAAATACGATATTTTAGACTACACACTGTCTGTTACTATTTTAAAAGATTTAAATGATTCACTCACTATTTCCGACGTAATTAATGAAGAAGTTATGTCGACATTATTTATTTCTATCGCGCACTATATGGCTAAAGTACACCACTCTTGCGAGATGAATAGTGAAACCTTTTGTAATCAAGCGCACAAGCGTATTAACAATGAATTAGAAGATATTTTCACTATCATGCTACGCAATAGCTACCCAGAACATGATATTGACATTCTAGTAAGTAGTGCGAGCTTTTTATCAACGGGGCTCAGTGGTCTTGCGCGCCACTGGCTTAATACAAGTTCTCTCACCGCTGAAGCATTTATTGAAAAGAATTTGCCGTTCTTACTCCACCATATTACCCATCTTTAAATATCCTTAGGAACGGGACAACACGCTCATGTCATCTCGATAACGAATGGTGTTGTCCCTCTTTAACTAGTTAATATTCCCCAACTAAACAACTTATTTCTTTATGTGTTGCCTATACGACAAATATTGATATATGTCAGTTGTACTATCTAAACAATGGGAGTATAGTACATTTATACAACAAGTGTTAGTTAAATAATAAGTGTTGTTTTAATATCCGTATGAAAGGAGGAGTTAAGATGTTAGATTCCGATGAACACGAGCATTACAAGTTGCCACAAGGTGGTGCCACTTTTCTAGAAAAAATAATAAACCCTATCAAATTTATATACGTATCAATCACGTGGTGGATGTGGAAAAGCTCTGACATTAACGTCATAACTTCCCTTTCACCTAATCTTGAACGTATCGCATAATCAAGATAATTAGGAGGATCAATAATGAGAGAATTATTAACAAGAATTAATTACTTAGCAAATAAAGAAAAAATGAACGGTTTAACTATCGAAGAAAAACAAGAACAACAACGACTTAGACAAGAGTACTTAGGTATGATTAGAGGACAAGTATTAAATACTTTCTCAACTATGAAAGTGTTAGATCCACTTGGCCAAGATGTCACACCTGATAAAGTGTACGACTTAAGAGAACAATACGGTAATATCTAAATAGAAACGGCGCCAGAAATCTAAGGTCATTCAAAGATTTCTAGCGCCGCTTCTTTTATTTAACAGACTAAAAAGTTGAATTTATGGCCATCTAAATCAGCAAATGTAGCACCGTAATAGCCCTGATAAATGCCAGGTTCATCGATAATCATACCACCAGCTTCTTTAACTTTTGAAGTTAGCTTATCTACTTCGGCATTTGTTTTTACTCCTAATGAAATAATTAATTCATTAGGTTGAGAAGTAGTTTCTTCATGAGTGACCTGTTCAAAATGATTATTTTCAATCAAAATAACGATGGTTTGACCGATTTTAATTCCTATCATTTTGTCTAACATATCTGGATTTTTATTAATTTCAAAACCTAAGTTTTTGTAGAATTGTTCACTACGTTCTAAATTCTCTACGTGTAAATTAAACCACATCGATTGAATCAAAGTCATCGCCCCATTTTAATCATTAAATTAAAAGCTTACTTCACTAATCCATTGTTCTAAGGTTAAACGTGTTGGGTTAATACGGTCCATTTGATTGAAATCGACTACATAACCTTTTTCTTCTAACCAACCACGTTCTGCCGTACCACTAGAGAACGTTCCTTTAATTTCTGTTGGTTTACCAGTTACTGTGGCAAACGCTTTTACGACCTCTTTTAATGTCAATTCGTCAGAGGCAATTTCTATAGCTTGATGGTTATAGTCTTTTCGAGACGCGAAAATATTAACTGCAAATTTAGCGATATCTATAGAAGAAATCATCGCAAATTTAACATCTCTATCAATAAATTCTGGAATACTTATTTCCCCATTTTCTACTGTTGTAATTCTTAAGAAATTATCCATAAAGAAGGATGGTTTAATAATTGTATAATTTAGCGAACTTGCTTTAAGCTCATTCTCAATATCAGCTAATGCTTCAAAATGTGGACCAGTACGATCACGATTCACGCCACCTGCCGTACTATAAACGACATGTTGAATATCTTGTTGTTCTGCAGTATGGATAATCATTTTACCTTGGCGTAATTCTTCTTCCACATCATCAACGATAATCAGTTGCACGCTATATACGCCATACTGGCCATTCATCGCTTCAGTTAAGCTTTCTTGACTACTCAAGTCACCTTCAAATATTTCTAGGTTACTGTCATTGATTGATGTTAATTTTTCATTATTTTTATTACGTGTAAAAGCACGGACTTTCCAGTTATTTTTTAATAGCTGTTTAACGACTGCGTTACCTTGTTTACCTGTAGCGCCTATTACTAATATACTTTTACTCATAATTTATCTCTCCTATTGTAAGAACCAATAATCTTCTTTATCGCCTTTTAAATACGAATATTCTTTAGGTTGATCTCCGTTTAATTTAATGTTGTCATTGATTAAATCACGAACATCCCATACTAAGTGTATGAATTTTTGTAATTTATTACCAAAGAATCCATTGGGAGCGTCCATGTTTAACACCTTTTCCACTTCTGTAACAGAAATATTCATTTCTTCTGCAATCTTTTCAATACTTAATGTAGATTCATGAAAATGTGCTTTAAGTTCTTCACTCGTCACACGTCTTTGTTCTTTATTTAATGACATCAACTAACAACTCTTTTCTAAAATAAAATGATTATAATGCTTAATATTTGAATTACTAATTAACACGATTTATAATAAACGGAGCATTATCCGTTTGTCAATAATATAAATTTTAAAGGGGTGATATGATGCGTAAAGATGCACGCGAAAACCGACAACGTATAGAAGAAAAGGCGCTCGAATTATTCAATTCGGAAGGGGTTAAAAATGTGAGTATGAATCGAATTTCTAAAGAATTAAATATCGGTATGGGAACCCTCTACCGTCATTTTAAAGATAAGGGCGATTTATGTTACCACATTATTGAACATGATTTTGATACTATCATGAACCAAATGTTAAGCGTTAAAGAACGTTATTCTTCTAAGAAAGAAATTATGAGTCATTCACTTGATATATTTTTAAAATTTAAAACGGATAATAGCGATTTACTTAATTGTATTGAAGGTGAAGATAACGTTAAATTATTCCGTTCTAGTGATTTCTTTCAAAATTTAAATCAATACTACTTTGATTTATTTAATGATGATGAAGATGAATCATGGGCAATATTTAAAACAGACATGTTATTAAAATCTTTAACTACAACAACATTTACATTCCAAAAAAATGAACGACAACTATCTAATGAAACATTTAGAGATAACTTAATAAAACTCTATTTACCTAATGAGGAGGAGTAATAATGGAAAAAGTTACATTAATTACTGGTGGAAATAAAGGTTTAGGCTTTGAAGCAGCGAAAGAATTAAAACAACAAGGACATATAGTATATATTGGTTCTCGTAATGAAGAACGCGGCCGTGAAGCTGCAGAACAACTTGGCGTTGAAGTTGTACAACTCGACGTGACAGATGACGCTTCCGTGGAAAAAGCTTTTAACACAATTAAAGAAAATGAAGGACATTTAGATGTCTTAATTAACAATGCGGGTATTTCAGGTGGCTTTAAAAAACCTGCTGATTTAACAGCGAACGATGTTCAAGATGTTTATAATACGAATGTCTTCGGTATAGTACGAATGATGAATACATTCATCCCACTGCTTGAACAATCTGAACAACCGGTTGTAGTTAATGTAAGTAGTGGTCTGGGTTCATTCGGCATGGTGACTAATCCTGAAACACAAGAATCTAAAGTGAATTCATTAGCTTATTGTTCTTCTAAATCTGCCGTAACGATGATGACCGTTCAATACGCGAAAAGTTTACCACATATTCAAATTAACGCAGCAGATCCAGGCTCAACAAACACTGACTTAGTTGACGACTTTAGCAATAACTCTAAACCTGCTTCTGAAGGTGTTATCCCAATTGTGAAACTTGCGACAATCGATAAAGACGGCCCTACTGGTACATTTATTGATGCTAATGGTACATTACCTTGGTAATCAACCATTCATTTCTATTTTATGAGGAGGCTTTTCAATGAAAAGTATTAACTTTGAAGAACACTATGTCGTAGACGAAATTCAACAAGAAACGATGAAACATATGTCATCAGACCCTAAAGGCGTCCCTATGCAAACGATGCTTAAAGGACTTGAACAAAAATCAGGTTTCACTGATGCTGATGAAATTAAACATCATGATGCCCGTATTAAATTTATGGATAAACATGATATAGAAAAACAAGTATTATCATACGGTAATGGCGCACCTTCAAACTTAAAAGGTGAACGTGCGATTGAATTGTGTCAACAAGCGAATGACACATTAGCCGACTACATCAAAGAACATCCTGACCGCTTTGTTGGCTTTGCCACATTACCAATTAATGAACCACAAGCTTCAGTTGAAGAATTCAAACGTTGTATCAATGAGCTTGGTTTCAAAGGTGCATTAATCATGGGCCATCCTAACGATGGTTTCTTAGATCAAGATGAATACGATGACTTATTCGCAACAGCTGAAGAATTGAATGTGCCAATTTACTTGCACCCTTCTCCAGTACAAAGCGATGTATATCAAGCTTATTACAAAGGTAACTATCCAGATGTAACTGCTGCTACATTCGCTTGCTTCGGTTATGGTTGGCATGTTGACGTAGGTATTCATGCGATTCACCTTGTATTATCAGGTGTCTTCGATCGTCACCCTAACTTAAACTTGATTATTGGTCACTGGGGCGAATTTGTACCATTCTTCTTAGAACGTATGGACGATATCCTCTTCGCAGACCACTTAGAACACGAAATTAGTTATTATTTCAAAAATAATTTCTATATTACGCCAAGTGGTATGTTAACTAAACCACAATTTGATTTAGTTAAAGCTGAAGTTGGTATTGATAGGATTTTATACGCAGCCGACTACCCTTATGTTGAACCTGAAAAATTAGGTACATTCCTAAGCGACTTAGGCTTAACAGAAGAAGAACAAGAAAAAATTAGTTATAAAAATGGTGCTAAATTATTAGGCCTCGATAAATAAATAAATAAATATATAGATACATTTTAAGTGAAATTTTAAAAATAAACTGATTTAAATGGAGGTTTTTTAATATGGAAACATTAGAATTACAAGGTGCTAAATTACGTTATAACAAAGTAGGCAATGGTCCTGTACTTATCTTAATTCCTGGTGCGAACGGCACAGGCGATATCTTTATGCCACTTGCACAACAATTAAAAGATAAATTCACAGTAGTAGCAGTAGACCGTCGTGGTTATGGACAAAGTGAATTAACTGAGCCACTTCCTGACGAAGTCGCTAGTCCAGATAGCCGTTATCGTGTTAAACGTGATGCCCAAGACATCGCTGAATTAGCTAAATCACTTAGTGATGAACCTGTATATGTATTAGGTTCAAGTTCTGGTTCAATCGTTGCTATGCACGTATTAAAAGATCATCCAGATGTTGTAAAAAAAATTGCTTTCCACGAACCACCAATCAACACATTCTTACCAGATGCTAAATATTGGCAAGACAAAAATGCCGAAATTATTGATATCGCAGTCAATGAAGGTATGCCTCAAGCAATGAAATTATTCGGTGAAACACTTAAAATAAGCAAAATCGACCAACAATCTATGTCTAAACCTGCACAAGCTGAGAACGATGCAGAAAGTAAAAAACGCTTTGACGAAATGTTAGGTTGGTTTAAATATGAAATTCGTCAATATACTGAATCTGATATTTCAATTGATGATTTCAATAAACACAAAGACATTATTACTCTATTCAATGGTACAGCTTCAAAAGGTTCATTCCCTCATGAAGTTAACTTCTATATCTCTGAACAAACTGGTATCGATATTGTTGATATTCCAGGTGGCCATTTAGGTTATGTTCAAGAGCCAGAAGGTTTCGCTAATGTCTTACTTGAATTATGGGGATAATTGACTCAAAGGAGTGTCCGCACTGTGCTATTCACTAGAAACAAACCCTATACACAGGAAACATTATTAGCTAAAGAAGACATTTTGGAACTCATACAATTTGAACGTTTTTGTCGTGATAATGCATTATGGGACAGCATGGCCACATGCTTCGCTAAAGATTCTTACGTCAATATCTCTTGGTTTAAAGGTACAGGAAGTGAATTTGTCACTTCTTCAAAAGAGATGAATCGTTATGCGCCTCATCAAATCCATAATTCTCAAATTTGGATTAATGACACGCGTGCTGTAGCTATTATGCAAGCGACAATTCAAACACGCTTACCGATTCAAAATGTTGAAATGGAATTACAATCAGATGCTAAATTGGTTTACTGTGTCGAACAAGATGAGCAAGGCGTTTGGTACATCACGCGTCTTGAATGTATTTATGAAAAAGATAGCTTAACACCAGTTAAACCTACGACCATTAATCTTCCAAAGCAAGATTTTGCAGGCTATCGTGAAAGTTACGCGTGCTTGTCATATGCGTTAAATGAAATTGGTTATGAGGTTAATAGTGAACTCCAAGGTATCGATCGACCGGCTGAAGTAAGTAATTATTATAACGAAATCGATAGTTGGTTAACTTTTAAAGAAAAGGAAGCGTAAATAACTATGAAGAAGATTGATTTGCATGCGCATTATATTTCACCTGGATTTTCACATTTTCTAGATAAATATTTTGATGGGAAAGGCGATGGTGTAGCGACGCCTGCCTTCTCTCCTGAAGGTTATCTAGATTTGATGAATCGTATGGAAATTGAGTATGGTGTGTTATCTATTTCGAGTCCGCACATTAGTGCTGCGCCTGATGATGAGATGGTTGATTTAGCTAAAGAAGTGAATGACTATGCCTCTGAAATGGTGCATAAATACCCTGAACAATTAGGTTTCTTTGCGACATTACCACTACCTTTAGTGGAAGAAAGCATTGCGACAATTGATAAGGCGTTAGATCAACAAGGCGCGTTAGGCTTTACGTTACCTACTAATGCACGTGGGATTTATATTGGTGATGCACGTTTAGACGACGTATTGGCTAAATTAAACGACCGTCATGCATTAGTATGCATTGCACCCTAATGAACCTAAACCTAATATTGAAGCTATGAGTGAAGTAGTTCCTGCACCATTAATGGAATTTATTTTTGATACAACACGTACGGTTATTTATATGAGTCAAAATAACGTGTTTAGTAAATATCCGAATATTAAATGGATTGTGCCACATTGCGGTGCTTTATTACCTGTAATTGCGCAACGTGTGGCGATGGGTAATAAGATGTTTGGTAGCGAGCGTCAACCTGATGATTTAGAACAGGTGATGAAAGAGCTTTACTTTGATTTAGCTGGAAAAGTTTTACCGTACCAGTTACCTAACATTGCACAATGTGTGGATATGAATAAGATTGTCTATGGTTCTGATGCACCGTATACGACGGATCAAGTAGTGACGATGTTAGCGGATGAACTTGAATCTACTGAGTTAATTTCACGTCATGAACTTGAAAAGATGTTGTATGATAATGGACAACAATTATTAAAAACACTATAAATAAAGAGCGACTAGGACTTAAATTCAAAAGTATGAGCGTAGAGGTGATTAAATAAAATCATCTCTACGCTCTTTTTTATCAATACTACGTTATTTGCGTGTAATTTTTAAATCAAGATATTTATTTCTCAGGTTCTTCTTATGCTATATGGTTCGATATTTATGCTAGGATTTCGTTCATTGAGCGGTTGACGCTGCTTGCGTACATTCCACCAAATTTAAGTAAGTGAACCATGAAGAGATATAATCTATAAAATTCTAAGCGTTTACGTGATCCTTTTCCAGAAGGATAATGTTTCTCATATTCATCATAGAATTCTTGAGTAAAGCCTCCAAATACGGTCGTAATACCTAAGTCAAATTCTCTATCGCCATAGAATGGTGCCGGGTCGAATAATGCCGGACTGCCATCTGTTAAGAACATGTAGTTACCACCCCATAAGTCACCGTGTAACAGTGAGGGTTTACTCTTATGCTCTTCTAGACTGTTAACCATGACCGTACGCACTTGTTGGTAAACTTTATTATCTTCTTCATTCCATAAACCTTTGCGCATTAATTCATCTCTCAAATGGTCCATCCGACGTTCAACAAATATTTCTATCCATGAATCTGACCATGAATTATCAAATGAAATATCACTGCCTTCGTGTGGTAACTCAAATCCGAATTCACCTTCAGGTTGTTGTTGGCTATGCATTTTAGCTACTAATTGCCCTAATTCACGTTGGCTACCACTCGTTCCTTCATCTAAATAACTTAAGATTAGGAAGGCGTCATCTTTAATTTCCCCGTTAGCGATTACGCGTGGTGCGGTAACTCCTGCTTCTTCAAACGCTTCTAGCCCTGCAATTTCATTGGCATAGAATGATTTATCACGATGACGTTGCACTAATAAGAAATAGACATCGTCTTTTGTCGTTACTTTAAACGCTTCGTTCACATCGCCCCCACTTACCGGGGTAATCTCTTGTATATTATCCAATGGTAATTGGTCTTGCCATTCTTGATTCATAAAGGCATCCTCCTTTAGTTGATTATCCTTATTATTATTATTATTATATTTCCTGAAAATGTGTACTTTAATCTTTATCATGAATTTGTCTTATCTCCCAAATTTGAGGCGAATTTTCAAACACTAGATAAATAGACTAGGAAATTAGTAATGAACATGCTAGTCTAATATAGAAATGTTTTTCAATGATATTAAATGAGGATAGTAAGCCTCAAATACAATGAAATAGGAGCATTATTATGTACAAATTAATCAAACCTCTATTATTTAAATTCGACCCAGAGAAAGCACATGGCATGACCATTGATGCGTTAAAAGTCGCACAAAAACGCTCTTTCTTATTACCAATTATCCACAAATTATTTACTTACGAAGATCTTTCATTATCTCAAACAATCAAAGGTATTCAATTTAATAATCCAGTCGGTTTAGCAGCAGGCTTCGATAAATCTTGTGAAGTTCCTAAAGCCCTTGAAAATGCTGGCTTCGGTGCACTTGAATTAGGTGGAATTACACCTAAACCTCAAGACGGCAACCCTAAACCACGTATGTATCGTTTAATTGAAGATAATGCGTTAATCAATCGCATGGGCTTTAATAATAGCGGAATGAACAAAGCGTTAAGTAACTTACGTCGCCATGCCTATAACATCCCAGTTGGCTTAAATGTAGGTGTTAATAAAACAACGGCTTATAACGAGCGTTATCAAGACTACATTAAAGTTATCGATACGTTTAAAGCAGACGTGTCATTCTTTACTGTCAACATTAGTTCACCAAATACTGAGAATTTACAAAGTTTCCATGATAAAGATGAATTCTCAATGCTATGCCAGGCATTAAAAGATTTCAAAGCTTCTACAGAAATCAATGTTCCTATTTTCTTAAAATTAACATCTGATTTAGAATTAGAAAGTTTTAAAAATATTTTGCCAGCAATTACTGAAACATTCGACGGTATGATTCTTGCCAATACTACACGTAAACGTGATGGTTTAACATCACCAAATAAAGTAGAAGACGGCGGATTAAGTGGACAACCCCTTTTCAAAAGAAATCTAGAATTAGTGAAATGGGCATACCAACAAACTAACGGTGAATTCTTAATTATTGGAACTGGTGGTATCTTTAGCGCTCAAGATGCTATTCAAATGATGAGAAATGGTGCTTCACTCGTCCAAATTTATTCATCTCTAGTTATTGAAGGCCCAGGTCTAACTAAAAAAATCAACAAAGATATTGCTAAATATTTAAAACAACATAACTATAACAACGTAAGCGACATTATCGGATTAGATGCTAAATAGTTTCCCGGAATAATTATGCTTAAAAATGTCGTTATATTGGTTACGAATTTTCAAAAAGACTTTGTCTACAATTTAATAATAAAATACTTTACTTAATGAAATATTGTACTATACTAAAACCAAAGATACGCAAGTTTATCGGAGGATTATTTCTATGACGGTAGAAAACAAAACTAAAGAGACAAATCAAACGTCAACAAATGAAGAGCAATCTGCGACATCTCAACAAAAACAAGCCAAAGATGATAATAGCATTGGTTATAATGGTGAGAAGAAAACAGAATTAGATCTTGAAATCGAACGTGAATTATTAGAAATGATGGAGAATGAAGACCCGGAACCTGAAAAACAGAAAAAAGGTTGGAAAATAGCCGGTCTCCTTTCAACTTTAGTCATAGCAGTTCTAGCAATTATACGTTTTATCAATCGTACGCTATAAATGAATGATCCCAACTTGATGCATTGCCATTTAAGTTGGGATTTTTATCTACTAAAAGTTATTCTGTATTTAATTATCTTATATAGGGAGTACGATTAAATGAGTTCAGGAATTACTGTAGGTTTAATATTAGCTGTCATAGCTTTGACTATAGGTTTATTTAAAAAGAAAAATTAAGCGTCATTATTATAGCGAGTTTGTATAAATAGCAGAATATAAATTAATATATGACCTATCATGAAAGTTTCTATTCTCTAATAGTTTAAAGAATGCATCTTTATATCATGTAGAAAGTGAGTTAACTAATGTTACAAGCAACTATACACGGGATTTTATTAGCCTTAGGTCTAATCCTGCCTTTAGGGGCGCAAAATGTATTTGTATTTAATCAAGGAGCCAATCAGAAGAAGCTTACTAAAGCACTTCCTGTAATTATAACGGCTAGTTTTTGTGATACTTTCCTTATAGTCATTGCTATATTAGGCGTTTCATTAATATTAATGTCGCTCCCTATTTTACAACTTATTATATACATTATAGGATTTGTATTTCTTTTATATATGGCATGGTCTTTATGGAAAGAACAGCCTTCAAATGTTAGAGATATGGCCCCTATGAGTACTAAGAAACAAATTGGCTTTGCTTTATCTGTATCCTTACTGAATCCCCATGCGATTATGGATACTGTAGGCGTGATAGGTACGAGTGCTTCTATATATACCAGTTATGAAAAAATAGCTTTCGCTATAGCTACAATATCCGTGTCTTGGTTTTGGTTTATTTTTTTAGCTATATTAGGTAAATTGTTAGGCAGTATAGATAAAACAGGTAAATACATCATCGTTTTGAATAAACTTTCATGCATAATTGTCTTTATTGTAAGTCTTATTATTTTAAAAAATATTATTCAGTTACTCTATTAATAGTTAACAGCCCCTTATTACATGTTGTAGTGAGGGGCTGTTAGCTATTTAACTAAAAAAGTGGTACTAATGTTGTTCTAAAAAGGCTTTGGCTTCTTGATTAATCTTTTTAAAATCAATACCTTGAGCCATTGCTGCAAATACGCAACCACAGTAACATTGTCTAAAAATATTGTAGTCATTACACATTTCAATTGAACGTTCGTAACCTTTATTTTTCTTGAAATCACTAGGCAAATAACTGACATCATATAAATTTTGAACTTCCATGCCTAGTTCATTGATTAACTGTGCATTTTTCTTCGGTGATAACGTGAGTGCACTACCAAAGTAATCATAGCCATACTCAACTGCTGCTTTAGCAACTAATTCTAGTCGCATCTCAAAACACGCAGTACAACGTAATCCCCCTTCTGGTTCTTCAGTTAAACCACGTGATTTAGCCATTTTCATAAATTCGTGAGGTTGATAAGGTGCCTCAATATATTTAACATTTTGTCCTGTACGTTCATTAAAATCTTTCACAAATTGTTCTTGGACTTTAGCACGTCGCAAATATTCATTTTTCGGATGAATATTAGGATTTGCAAAATAGATAGCAATATCTGCATATTGAGTTAAGTACTCTAAAGTATACGTGCTACAAGGCGCACAACAACTATGAAGTAAAATTTTAGGGCGTATATCTTCTCGCTCCCACTGATTAATTAATTTTTTTAGCACTTTGTCATAATTAATCTTTTGATTCTTCATTTTCGCAATGATTGGATCTGCTTTTAACATAAAAACGCTCCTCAAATATTATATGTATTAATTATATAATATTTAAGGAGTATTAGGATAATGAATTATAATTTTATGCTATTCAATTTTATATTCTTTTGTAATTCTTTTTTTGGCCATAAAATAAATCGTTACACCAAACGCTAGCCCTATTAACCCATCTTTAATAAGTATAAAGGCTAGGTTTAAAGATTCTTTCCACATATAAGACCAAGCTAAATCATATAAAAACATTACTAGAGTAATAATGATTGTAGCCCCTACACAATTCATTTTATTTTTTCTCAATAATTCTTCGTATTCTTCCTCAGTATAAACACGTTCTGTATCTAACTTATTTTTCCGAACAGTAATCATTAATGTTACATTCACTGCTAGAAAAACAGCAAAGATGCCTATTGTTGGTATGTTGACCTGGCGGGTTACATAATCATTAATTAAACTGATTGTCGCTATAATAAATATTCCTAAATAAGCTACTAAGAAAGCAGTAGTAAATTTTGAATAAAGTTCAATTTTCTCTCTTTCGTCTCGTTCGCCTCTTACGCCAATGATACGATTGATGATTTTATCTCTAGTGCTCATTATCGCCACTCACCTCATAAATTTGATAGCTACGTTATCTTCACTATAAAAAACATCAGAGGTTATGTCAAATATAAATGACATTTTCACACTAGAACCTTAGCTATTTATTTTTCTATTTCTCTTTGTAAAATGGTTGCAGGACCATGGTTGACAATGTCGTAGAAGTATTGAATCAAATCTTCTTTAGGAACACGTTGGTCGTCTTCTACCCAATGACGTAAAAATGATAATCCAGCTCCAGATACATAACTCATGAAATAGGAGAATGGAATACCGCTAATCTTACCTTCTTCACTTGTAAAGCTATTAAGATAACTATTTAATAAGCTATATAATTTTTCATGTAGCATCGATTCTTTACCCACTTTGAACATTAAACGGTAAAACCCTATATTCTCTTCGATGTGGGAGATAAGAAACTCCATAATTTGACGTAAGTCTTCAGTTGAGAATTGACCTCCACTACTCGTTTTACTTTCATTAATAAAAGCACGTACGATATCAACATGTTCGTCTTCTAATTTTTCCAATAAATCGTATTTATCTAAATAGTGGGTATAAAACGTCCCACGATTAATATCAGCTAAATCTGTAATTTGTTGCACGGTAATATCATTAAAAGTCTGTTGTTGCAGTAATTCAAGAAATGCGCTTTTAATGGCATTTTGTGATTTTCTAATTCTTCTATCTTGAACCATTGTTCAAACCTCTCTTTAAACTACATGTTATTACACAATTATATCTATTTTGTTGGTTTTCGTACAACTGACAATGCATTGATTGTTGTAGATAAAGTTATTATCTCTTACTATGAAGTTGTATTCGAAAAGAATGTTTAACGAAAGGATGAACTAGTATGACAAATAAATTCTTAGGTAATCCACAATTAGAAGTAACAGATGTTGAAGACGTTAAAGAAGGCGTTAATCATATTGTAGTAGATAGTATTCAATATGGTAATCAAGAAATGATTATGGAAAAAGACGTAGCAGTACCAATGAAAGATGGCGAAGTTTTATACGTTAACATTTTCCGTCCAAATAAATCAGGCAACTTCCCAGTAGTTATGTCTGCAGATACTTATGGTAAAGATAACAAACCTAAAATTACTAATATGGGCGCAGCTTGGCCAACACTTGGTGCAATCCCAACTTCAAGTTTCACACCTGAAGAATCACCTGATCCAGGTTTCTGGGTACCCAATGATTATGTTGTAGTCAAAGTAGCTTTAAGAGGTAGCGCTGGTTCTAATGGCATATTATCTCCATGGTCTAAACGTGAAGCTGAAGATTACTATGAAGTAATTGAATGGGCTGCTCAACAAGATTGGAGTAACGGTAATATTGGTACAAATGGCGTGTCTTATTTAGCTGTTACACAATGGTGGGTTGCTTCCCTAAATCCTCCACACCTTAAAGCTATGATTCCTTGGGAAGGCTTAAATGACATGTATCGTGAAATAGCGTTCCATGGCGGTATTCCAGATACTGGTTTCTATCGCTTCTGGATTCAAGGTATCTTTGCAAGATGGACAGATAATCCAAACATTGAAGATTTAATCCAAGCTCAAACAGATCACCCATTATTCGATTCATTCTGGAAACAACGTCAAGCACCACTAGCTAATATCACTACACCATTATTAACTTGCGCAAGCTGGTCTACTCAAGGCTTACACAACAGAGGAACTTTTGAAGGCTTTAAACAAGCTAGCTCAGACAATAAATGGTTATACGTACACGGTCGAAAAGAATGGGAAAGCTATTATTCACGCGAAAATCTTGAACGTCAAAAAGAATACTTCGATTATTATCTAAAAGAAGAAGATAATGACTGGTTAGATACACCACATGTGATTTATGAAGTAAGAGATAAATTCTACCGTGGAACATTTAAAACTGCGGATAATTTCCCATTAACAAACACTGATTATCAAGCTTTATATTTAGATAGTGACAATATGTCATTAAATGTGCAACAACCTTCAGATAAAGCTGTAGCAACGTACAATTCTGAAAGTGACGACGATGAAGCACGTTACACATACACATTTGAAGAAGATACAGAATTAACTGGTAACATGAAATTGAAATTATGGGTAGCTGCAGAAGAAACGAATGATTTAGATTTATTCGCCGGTATTAAAAAATTAGACCGTCGAGGTAATGAAGTTCATTTCCCTGACTTTAACCATATTGAAAATGGCCAAGTTGCAACAGGTTGGTTACGTGCATCTCATCGCGAATTAGATGAAACAAAATCAACAATTGCACAACCATGGCATACACATGAACAAGAATTAAAATTCGAACCTGGTGAAATTGTACCTGTCGAAATTGAACTCTTACCTTCTGGTACATTATTCAAACAAGGCGAATCTTTAGTAGTGGTTGTTAAAGGCAATGAAATCGTTAAAGGCAACAGTACACCACTACCTAACATGAAAACACGTTATGAACACGAAGAAACAGTTAATAAAGGCAAACACCTTATTTATACTGGTAACGATTATGATTCACACCTCATCATCCCAGTAATTAAATAAGATACCTTGACTAATCGTAGGAAAGAGGCTAAGACGTTTATATAAAAACGTCTTAGCCTTAAATTTTGCATTTAGAAACTAAAAAGAGCGAACAAACATTTGAAATTACTTTATATTTCTATGCTTCTCTTTAAAAATATCACTATTTATTATCACGAAGTATTGTTGGCGAGACTCCTAGGGGAACAGGGCTAGGCTAAGACCTTGGCTTAGCCAGTCCACCCAGGAAAGCAAAGTCAACAATACGTAGTACTATATAAAACAAAAAGACTCGGCATGGTTAATTCGATTAGAAATCAACCATGCCGAGTCTCTTATTTAAAAATTATTCTGCTTCTCTGATTTCATCGGCTACGTCTGCGTAGTCAATTTCAGTTTCAGTAAATGTTTTATTATTTACTGGGAAATGTTGTTGGAATGTTTCAAAGTTTTGAATTTCAACTGTCACATCATCCACTTCAAAGTCTAATACGTGACCACCGAAGTTACGATCATCATTAGCAAAGTGAATATGGAAACCTGATGACCCAATACCATGGAATAATTCTGGTGTGAAGAAACCAATCACTGTACCTTTAATATCTTCACGTGTTTCTTCAGGTTGTCTACGTGCAGAATCAATTAAGCGTGTATATGGAGGTTCTTGTTTAGGCATCATACGCACATGCATTTTTTTGAAAGTACCACTGATTTTTACTGCAGAGAATAAATTATCACTCAACATATGTTCTTTCACTTCATTTAGAACCTTTTCAGAATCTTTATCAGTAGTTTGGTATGACTCATCCGCTTCAAATTTAGTAATTGTTGCGTATGGTGTCATTTCGTCACCTTTAAGCTTAGTAAATTCTTTGTGCTCGTTCGCATGAAATGCTTCACCGTTAAGGAAGATGACTTCCCCATTAGAACCAGTTAATGTTGCTAGCCCTGAATCACCGTGTTCTAATAGTTCATCGATTGTTGCAGTACCTTCTAATAAGCCTGCCATTAATGTACCTAATGTACCGTGTTGATATAATACGTGACTCATTTTAATATTCACTCCTATAATTATTGAAAATTAGTTTAAAGAATCTGGTAACATGTTTGTTGATAATTTAATATTATCTTTATAGTTAACTGGGATATCGATAACAACTGGTCCTTCAGTTTCATATCCTTCTTTGATAGCAGCTTCAAGTTCTTCTTGGCTAGTGACACGAAGACCTTTAGCACCAAATGCTTCAGCATATTTAACGTAATCTACTGGTCCAAAGTCGACACCAGATGAACGTTTATATTTCATTTCTTCTTGGAATTCTACCATATTATATTTACCATCGTTCCAGATTAATTGGATGATGTTTAATTTTTTACGAACTGCAGTTTCAAGATCTTGAGCTGAGAATAAGAAACCACCGTCACCTGCTACTGACACAACTTGTGTGTTTGGACGAACTAACGCTGCAGCAATTGCCCATGGTAATGCTACACCTAATGTTTGCATACCATTACTAAATAATAAATGTCTTGGGTTATAACTTCTGAATTTACGTGCCATCCAAATGTAGTGACTACCTACATCGACAGTTACAGTTGTATCATCAGTTAAATTGTTTTGCATTGTTTCAATAATTTCTAATGGGTGCATCACACCATCTTCATGAGTGTATTTAACACCAGTTGCTTCTATAATATCTGCTCTTAATTGTTCTAAATCATTTAAACGTTCTTCATTAATGATAGGTTCAGTCACGTTTTCAGATAATAATTGAATTGTACCTGCGATATTACCTACGATTTCTTTTTTAGGACGTAGGAAGTTTGTAATTTCTGCTTGTACTTCGTCAATCGCAATAATTTCAGTATCTAATTCTTTATTCCAGTTACTTGCTTCGTATTCGATTGGGTCATAACCGATAGTAACTACTAAGTCAGCTTTTCTTAATAATTCGTCACCAACTTGGTTACGGAATAAACCGACACGTCCGAAGAAATGATTTTCTAATTCACGGTTAAGCACGCCAGCACCTTGGAATGTTTCAACTACTGGTAAGTTTGTTTTAGCGACTAATTGGCGAATTGCTTCTGTTTCTTTTTCACTTGAACTTCTCATACCTGCAAGAAGTACTGGGAATTTAGCTTGTTGGATTTCATGGATGACTTCTTTAATTTCATCAACTGATGGTACGCCTAATTGAGGGCGTTCGCATAAATTGATTGCTTTAGATTGAACAGGTGCTGAAATAACGTCTTGTGGGATACTGATGAAGCTTGCCCCATTTTTACCTGAAGTAGCTGTACGGATTGCGTTTGTCATCACTTCAGATAACGATTCAGGGTCTTGGACTTCAGCGCTATATTTTGTAGATGATCTTAAAAGAGAAGCATTATCTACAGCTTGGTGTGTAAGACGTAATAAGTCGTTACGTTTAACTTGACCACCAATGGCTAGGACTGGATCACCTTCTGATGTGGCAGTTAATAGACCTGTTGTTAGGTTACTTACCCCTGGGCCACTTGTCACTAAAGCTACACCTGGGTTACCAGTTAAACGACCAACGCCTTGTGCCATCATCGCTGCGTTTTGTTCGTGACGTGTAACGATAAGTTCAGGACCATCATCTTCTAACGCATCAAATAGATAGTCTATTTTCGCTCCAGGAATACCAAACACGTAATCCACATTATTATTTTTTAAAGTATCAATGACCATATCTGCTGCAGAATAATTTTCTTTAGCCATCTAAATTCATATCCTTTCAAATCAAATATTATTTTATATTTTTATTATTATTTGTAATTTTAGTATTAAAAAGAAGCCACATACATGCCTATTTTTTAAGGGAAAAAGAGGGAAAGACTTTGTTACATGTTTGTCGTGGCTTCTTATATTTAAAGTTGCTTCATTTATCATTGTTGCATTGTAATCTCAGTTAATAAAGCATATTCAAATGTGAGATGGGAGTCTTCTATTTATGTCAAGATTGTGTAATAAATCATAATTGTGCAGTACATATGTCCTGCTACAATTTAAGGGGAATGATTAAACACACACTTTATAAATTCATTTGAATATGTTGTAACTTTATTACGTGTTTCATTATAGTATGCGTTGAACTATTAATAAAATACATATTTTCGATAGAACCCATTCCATTTTGGAATAGGTCAACTTTGTTTCATTTTCGACAAAATCTTTCAAATAAATAGGTATTATTACTTGACTTATCTCCTATATTTATAGTGCGATTCGCGACATTAAGCCCACTTTTTATATTTAAAGTATATTTTTACTCTTTTTAGTTGTTTTTATTTTCTTTATATCTGCTATAATCAATTTTATCATTTTGAATTTTCTTGTCACATATATCCTTTTCTCAAAAAGTAAGAAAACTTTAAATTTTCAGAAATTTTAGACAAAAATCTAAAGTTTTATGCTATGATAATAAATATTAAATTAATGACAAGCTAATCTTATAGAAGTTTTAAAAACAACAGTGGAGGTTCAACATTATGTCCAGTTTTTTCAATAATTTCACTAGAAAAGAAGATCCCACTATCTATCAAAATAAAGACGGACATTTAAAACGCACATTGCGTGTCCGAGACTTTCTTGCATTAGGTGTAGGGACAATCGTATCAACTTCAATCTTTACATTACCTGGAGTCGTTGCAGCCGAGCATGCAGGTCCAGCGGTAGCTTTATCATTCCTATTGGCTGCTATCGTAGCGGGATTAGTCGCTTTCTCATATGCGGAAATGGCGTCAACTATGCCGTTTGCCGGTTCAGCTTATTCCTGGATTAACGTACTATTTGGAGAATTCTTTGGTTGGGTAGCCGGTTGGGCGCTCTTAGCCGAATACTTCATTGCCGTAGCCTTTGTGGCTTCCGGTTTCTCCGCCAACTTACGAGGATTAGTATCGCCCTTAGGTATCGCGTTACCTAAAGCCCTATCCAATCCTTTTGGTGCAGATGGTGGTATTATCGATATCATTGCAGCCGTGGTAATCATTCTTACTGCTTTGTTGCTGTCTCGTGGTATGACAGAAGCTGCACGTATTGAGAATATTTTAGTTATTTTAAAAGTTTTAGCTATTATCTTATTCGTTATCGTAGGTTTAACTGCGATTCAAGCGTCAAATTATGTTCCATTTATTCCAGAACATAAAGTGACAGCAAATGGTGACTTCGGTGGTTGGCAAGGTATTTATGCTGGCGTATCAATGATTTTCTTAGCTTACATTGGATTTGACTCTATCGCAGCTAACTCAGCTGAAGCAATCAATCCACAAAAGACAATGCCACGTGGTATCTTAGGTTCTTTAATCGTCGCTATCGTATTATTCGTAGCCGTAGCATTAGTATTAGTAGGTATGTTCCACTATTCTAAATATGCTGGAAATGCAGAACCTGTAGGTTGGGCATTACGTCAAAGTGGTCACGGTGTAGTAGCCGCAGTCGTACAAGCAATTTCAGTTGTTGGTATGTTTACTGCTTTAATCGGTATGATGTTAGCAGGTTCACGTCTACTGTATTCATTTGGTCGTGACGGCTTATTACCATCATGGTTAGCACACTTAAATGGAAAGCATTTACCTAATAGAGCGCTTGTCATTCTTACTATTATTGGTGTGTTAATTGGATCAATGTTCCCATTCGCATTCTTAGCGCAACTTATTTCAGCCGGAACATTGGTAGCATTTATGTTTGTGTCATTAGCAATGTATCGCTTAAGAAAACGTGAAGGTAAAGACTTGCCGGTACCAGCATTTAAAGTGCCATTCTTCCCAGTATTACCAATCGTTACTTTCGTTTTAGTATTATTAGTATTCTGGGGCTTAAGCTTTGAAGCGAAACTTTATACTTTAATTTGGTTCTTAGTTGGTATTATCATTTATGTTTTCTATGGCATTAAACATTCTAAGAAAAATGAAGAAAAAGACTATATCGTTCCTAAAGATTAATATACATTTAAAAATCATAACAAACTAAACAGGAGTAGAGGTGATTCAATGAGAATCATCCCTACTCCTTTTTTATTTAATACTACGTTGATTTTAATTATTTTAATAAACATCCCTAAACTAAATTAATGGGGTATCTGTTGTACTACTTACCAGCCTTGGCCGTTAATGTCATATTGATCTAAGCGTCCTTCTTGTAAGGCTTGTAATGCGTCTTCTAGTGTATCTAGTGCATAATCAAGTTGTTCATAGGTAATGACGAGTGGTGGTTGGAAACGTAAGACATTACCAGCTACCGCAATAATTACCAAACCATGTTCAAAGCAATAGTTACAAATTTTCAATGCTTCTTGTGACGCTCTTGTCTTAGTTTCTTTATCAGACACTATATCTATACCAATCGATAAACCGATACCTCGTACATCACCGACATAGTCATATTTAGTCACCCATTGGTCCATTCGTTGACGTACGTAGCTCCCCTTTTCAGAGCTAGCAGTTAATAAATCGTCTTCTTCAATCATTTCTAATGTTGCGAGAGCCGCTTCACAACTTACTGGATTCGCTCCTGTAGTGAACAGATGCGCAGGTGCTTCTAGGCTTTCGATAATTTCTTTACGCCCCACGATTGCTGACATAGGTAAGCCACCAGCCAGTGATTTACCGAATGTAATTAAATCTGGAGTAAAGTTGAAGTGATCAATTGAACTCCAAGTACCAGTACGGCCAAGGCCTTGTTGAATATCATCTACGGCAATTAAAATACCATGTTCATGACATAACGCCTCTAACGCTTCAAAGTAGCCTTCTACCGGTTCTAATAAGCCACCGTCTCCTTGAATCGTTTCCACCATGATACAGGCCACTTCTTCAGCGGGTACATATTTCGCGAACATCTCTTTAAGCGGTGCTAAGTATTCTTCTACTGTATTTGGTGTCGGTTGTTCATACATTCCTCTATATTTATCAGGGAATGGAATATGGTAAAACCCACTTAATAAAGGACCATAATGTTTACGCATATTCAAACTGATTGCTGACATGGATAATGAACCAAATGTTGACTCATGATAAGCATTTGTAAAACTGATAATGTATGGTCGCCCTGTATACGCTCGCGCAAATTTAATTACACCATCGTTGGCATCTGAACCACTTAATCCAAAGGTTACGCGTTTATCAAAATCCCCTGGCGCAATATCACAAAGCTTTTTAGATAATTTCACAGCTGGTTCATGATACATATAGGCAGGCGTATAATGAATAAATTTATCAACTTGCTTTTTAATCGCTTCTGTTACGCGTTTTGGTGCATGGCCTACATTCTGTGAGCTTGCACTTGATAACAAGTCAATATACTCTTTTCCATCTACATCAACCAACGTTGCCCCATAGCCGTGATCAATCGCTAATGGATAGTATTTAATTCTTCCTGACGCTGCAAAATATTTCCCATCTTCATTTATAAGTTGCTCTGACTTTGTCATTCGTATCCATCCTCCCAAGAGAGACACCTGGATATGTAGTTGAATAGGATGATGGCCAAGTATAGTGGCCATTTATCCAGGTTTCTCTCGGCTTTCGCCCAAAACATTGTTAAGTAATATTTATCAATATACTAATAATTGTCAGATTTGTAAATATTTTCAGAAAAATTAAAAAATATAAATTCTCAAACAAAATAAATAAAGGTAAGGTTGAAACCTTTGAACAAGATTTCTCCCTTACCCTTCTCTATTTATTATTTACTTTCGTACGGGATTACATCATCCCCGTATTCTTTCTTAATGTAATCTTTAATTTCTTTTTATTGCATTACTTTTAATAGTTCTTGGAATTTTTTATCGTTTTTATGTCCTTCTTGAACTGCAAGAATATTGGCGAATGGTGATGATTTACCTTCCATAACAATCGCATCTCTTGAAGGTTTTAAGCCGTTATCGATAGCATAGTTAGAGTTCATAATAACCGCAGCGCCTTCTCCATTTTTATATGTTTTAGGTAAGAATTCAGCACCTTGTTGATGGTTGAATTTTAAATTCTTTTTATTTTCCACAACGTCTTCAAATTTGGCATCTTCTATTTTTACACCTTTTTTCAATTTAGCTAAACCTTCATTAACAAAGAATGACAAGAAACGTCCTTCTTCAGCTGGGTTATTAGAGACGTATATCGTTGAGCCCTCCGGAATATCTTTAAGGTGTTTATATTTTTTACTATACACGCCCATTGGTGTTGTAAATACTTTACCAAGTTCTTCTATTTTATATCCATGACTCTTCTTCTCTGCTTTCAAATAAGGTACATGTTGGAAGAAGTTCGCATCGACATCGCCTTTATCTAACAATTTATTAGGCACTTTATAGTCATTTACTTCTTTTACTTCTAAGTCATAGCCTTTCTTTTTCAATTGTGCTTTTGCTTTCTTCAATACATCTCCGTGTGGTGCAGGAGATGCAGCTACTGTAATCTTCTTATTCTCTTCCTTATCTTTGCCACATGCTGATAATACTAAAATCAAGACTAAAACACTTATAATACTTATCCACTTTTTCATATGTATCGACACCTTTATTTATATTTTCCAATAAAATGAGCACTCTTAAATGATTAGAAGACACAAAAAAATACTTTCTATCTATTTAAGAGAAAGCATCGATACACTCTCTCTCTTATCTCTTAAAGTATTGTCTACTTTATGTGAATTAGCACCATTTCGTTAAACGACGGTTGCTGGGTTTCATAGGGCACATCCCTCCACCACTCTCGATAAGAGTTAACACGTTTTATTGAATTGATATTATCTTAGCATTCACTCTATAGCCGGTCAATATATTTTTTAAATATTCCGAAAAGTTAGCACGTGTTAGTCTTTGTTGCCAAGGGAATAGTAATATAATCAATATCAAGATTAAAGGAGGCTAACAATGTTACGTTACGGCTATCACCTATTAAGCGCCTTAATAATAAGTATAGTCTTGCTTATTACTATGGCCATTATGGATGTCTTTACACAATCCACGCATCTTACTTTATTACTTATCAACATTGACTTCTTAGCTGATCCAAGTAAAGTACCATTAGTAGTAGAATTACTGATTCATGTATTGATAGGTTTTATTATATATATTGTTTTCTTGTTTATTTATCATATATCTAAGCTACTTTATAACCTAAGTTATGTGTTACTTATGTTGATATTCATCGTACTCTATCCACTCTTAATTATGTTAGCACGACGTGAGATATTCCAATTCAGTTGGCTTGAGTATGGTTTATGGATGGTTGCGCACATTATCTTCATTTGTTTAATGGCATGGGCTATACCCTACTTTTCAAAAAAGAAATACTAAATTCACAGAAATTATAAACTTTAAATAACCTTTAATATTGTTAAGCTAGATTTACAAAAGGTGAGTTCTTTAAGCTAGGTTAAAGTTTCGATATCGTTTGTTTTAAAGCCCTATTTAATTCAATTCTGAGTGTTACACTAAGGCTGTAATCGATAATAAATGAAATGGGGTTTGCATTGTGAAGAAGGTTTCTCTATTGGCGTTAACTGTTCTAATAGGTACGGTAATATTATATTTAAACTCAAACCATGCATTAGCTGCAGAAATGGTTACGAAGGACAATGCACAACAAGTTGCACAAGAAGCAATGTCTAATAGTGGAGGCAACCCTGATTTACAAAACTTCGGCAAAGCCATAGATAAAGGTAACTATTTCGAAATTGAAAGTCATAATAAAGCAAATTCTGGTGTAGGCGTCTACAGAGTTTATAAAACTGGCGAAGTAGAATATAAAAATGATAAATTTAGTGATTTTAATCAATTAGCAAGTGAAGATACACATGCGGAACACGGCATCGCAAAAGCTGCTGAATTAGATAACCCATCTCCAACTACTTCAGACGCTTCTTCCGTAGATAATGCTCGTGAATTGAACACGTATTATGTAGGAAATGTAGCTTCTACAGAAGTCCCATCATCTAAAACTAATACACATCAATCTACTTTAAACAAAACATTGCCTCAGACTGGTGATGCCAATCATCATCAACCTATTCAGGCTTTAGGTAGTTCATTATTTCTACTAGGTAGTTTAATTTTAATCAATCGCACAACTAGAAAAACTGCATAATATCTTGAATGTTTTTAGTGAGATAGAAAAAATAATGCACCCTTAGAAGTGGGATTGTTTAGTCCAACTTTTAAGGGTGCATTTTATGTGATACTTTATAATTTAATTGTGTAACAGTATCTTATATTAATGATAAATTTTACTACCTTGTTCTTTGAATTCTTCGGCTTTTTCTTTCATTCCTTCTAATTTCTCTCGATGATCTTCTCTGATATTATGCGAAATTTTCATTGAACAGAATTTAGGACCACACATACTACAGAAGTGTGCGACTTTAGCCGCTTCAGTCGGTAACGTTTGGTCATGATACTCACGTGCTCTATCTGGGTCTAACGACAAGTTAAATTGATCAATCCATCTAAACTCGAAACGGGCTTTACTTATCGCATTATCACGTTCTTCTGCGTTTTTTAAACCTTTTGCTAAATCGGCAGCATGGGCCGCAATTTTATAAGTAACCACGCCTTCACGCACGTCATCTTTATCTGGTAAACCAAGATGTTCTTTAGGTGTTACGTAACATAACATTGCTGTACCATAGCTCGCAATGTTAGCTGCCCCGATAGCTGAAGTAATATGGTCATAAGCTGGTGCAATATCAGTTGTCAGTGGTCCAAGTGTGTAGAACGGCGCTTCTTTACAATAGAAATCTGCTAACTCTTGGTTTTCTTTAATTTTATGCATAGGAATATGACCAGGACCTTCAATCATTACTTGTACATCATGTTTCCAAGCGATATCAGTTAGTTCTCCAAGTGTTTTCAACTCTGCAATTTGACTTTCATCATTCGCATCATAAATTGAACCTGGTCGTAAGCCATCACCTAATGAAACAGCAATATCATATTGCGCTAATATCTCACAAATATCATCAAAATGTTCGTATAAAAAGCTTTCTTCGTGATGTGCTAGACACCATTGCGCCATAATTGAGCCACCTCGAGAAACAATGCCAGTGAGACGATCTACAGTAAGTGGTACATAACGTAGACGCACACCCGCATGAATTGTGAAATAATCTACGCCTTGTTCCGCTTGTTCGATAAGCGTATCTCGATAAATTTCCCAAGTGAGATCCTCTGCTACACCGCCAACCTTTTCCAAAGCTTGATAGATAGGCACGGTACCTACTGGCACTGGAGAATTACGCAATAAATATTCTCGAGTAGAATGGATATTCTTGCCTGTCGATAAATCCATGATTGTATCTGCACCCCAATGGATGGCCCATACAAGCTTTTCTATTTCAGCTTCAATCGATGATGAAACAATAGAGTTACCAATATTAGCATTAATTTTAACTTGGAAATTCTTACCAATAATCATTGGCTCAGATTCAGGGTGATTTACATTGTTAGGAATAATGGCGCGTCCTCTAGCAATTTCTTCACGGACAAATTCTGGGTCCACGTCTTCTCGGCATGCCACATATTTCATTTCTTTAGTAATTATGCCTTTTTTAGCATAGTACATTTGTGTAATAGCATGGGCTTTACTTGCTTTTCGCGGCTGGTAGTCAAAAGAGTGTTCAACAAGATTTTTATGGCCTTCTTTTTTAAAACCATTATCAATAGATTGTATACGACGTCCAATATAAGTCTCAGTATCGTTTCGCTCCTCTATCCAATGATGACGGGTTTTTGGAATACCTTTGAAAATGTCTACTTTATAATCATCTTCATGGTAAGGGCCTGCTGTGTCGTACACATACAAAGGGTCATTGTGGCGCTTTTCATTGTCGAATAGTGTATCAGATAACTCAATCTTTCTAAATGGCACCTGAATATCTTCGTCTACACCTTGCTTAAATACACGTTCACTTGCTGGAAAACCTTTTTTCAATTCAATGTTTTCTTGTTTCATAAAATCCTCCTATAATCATAGCACTAAGAGAATTTTAAGCACACAAAAAAGGAATATATTTGTTAGAAAAAAGCGATCATTAATAATAAAATACATTATTAAACAGAATAAAATGATGGTTGATAGAGACAACCATAATCGTATCCTGTCGTTTTATATGTATCGAATATATTTTATTTTAAATTTACTTTATCCATTTGCTTCCCTACGCTAGTATTATCTAGTTCAAGTCCAAAGGGTTGAGAAATATTCCTCTCTCAGCACTTAAAAGCACCCCTAGCAAATATTAATTGATATGCGATGATATTCAATTATGGCTTTAGTATACCAATTAAGATAAAAAGTTACAAATTAAGATTTAATTCACCATATTAGGAGTGGAAGTTAGATAGAGGAAATAATAATTTAAACAAGAAGAATATTTCAATTTACTAAAAAACGCCGTCTGCTATAGGCATAGCAGATGGCGTTTAGTGCTTCAACATGTATATTGAAACTATTATTTACTCGACTAATTATAATATATTATATTTATCTTAATTTGTAAATATAACTGTAAAATTACTCTATTATATTTAATGGAATACTGGTTACATTTATATTACTAGAGTACTTTATAGCTCATTTTGTAACATGAGTTAATTATATATGCAAAAGTACTTTTCACATTCCAATAAATGTCTTACCGCTGTTAGATTGTTCACATTACATATATTTAAATAATCATCCAAGAAAAGAGTATGTTACCCTAAAGTTAAGGAGGACTGGAAATGATACCTAAAACATTAATTACTTTATTAATAATTTTTTATCCTATTTTTATTAAAAGAATGAAGAATAAAAAGAAAGATGAGTATAACTCATTAAGAGATAAAAAATATTAATAGTTTAAATTGGATGAATCATATCCCTACTCACTGATATTCAAATAATGACTATAGCTAACACTAAAAATCCCCTCACCGCCAAAGCAGTGAGGGGATTGTATTTTCATATATAAAGTTTTGCACTAGGATATTATAGCCTTTAACAAGTAAATATATAAAAGGTTTTATTTATTTTCTGAGTTATCTTTGCTCTCTTTGTCTTGATTATCTTGGTTTTCTTTGTTTTCTTTATCTTTGTCTTTAGATTCTTGTTCTACGCCTTCAGGGTCTTGTTCTTTTGCGTTACCTTTTTTAGGATTATAGTTTGCGTCTTCGGTATATTCATTACCAGCATTCCATAATAAGAATTCATTTACGCCATTATCTTTAAGCGCTTGAACTTGTTCTGATACAGCTTTCGCATCGTAATCAATATAATTACCGTCGCCTAAGTAAGATGCAGTGAAATCTTGAATCCATGGACGAGAAATTGGTTTTTTCTTACCAAGTGTATCTAATAATTTATTTTCTTTTTGGATATAACGGTTAACTGTTTTATAAGGTTCAGTATCTGGTGCGTCTAAACCAAAGTCTCCATTACTCCAGTGTGATGGATAAATCATTGATGAAATTGCGTCTACATTTTCAGAGATTTTAGGGAAGCTTTGACCGATACCTGGTGCATTCTTAACTAATGCAGAGTAACCAAATACATCGGCTGATACGTTAACACCCATAGGTTTTAATTCTTTGTTGGCATGTTCTAAGAATTTAGTAATCGTATCCACACGTTGATCGCCTGAACTCATCTTACTACCTTTATAAGACCCTTTATTATAAGTTAAGCTGTCTGCTTCATTTTCAAAGCCTTCAGGGAAACGAACATAGTCGAATTGAATGTCTTGGAATCCAGCTTTAGCCGCTGCTTTCGCAACATCAATATCATAGTCCCAAACTTCTTTCATAAATGGATTGATGAAGCTGTCCCCTTTACCATTTGTCCATACAGAACCATCACTATTTTTAAATGACCATTCAGGATGTTCATTAGCTAATTTTGTATCTTTAAATGTTACGATACGTGCAATTGGATAAATATTGTTGTCGTGTAATTTTTTCAATAATTTCTTACCATCAACAATATCTAATGTGTTTTTGTCTACTTGTTTGTTACCAGTATTAAGTTTCATAGTAATGTTACCTTCGTCATCTTTAACGTCGATAACCATTGCATTCAATTTAGAATCTTTGATGAATTTAACGAGTTCATCCATCTTGTCGCCTTGTGTTGAATTACTTGTAACGTAAATACCTTTAACGCCATCTTTAGGATAGTCTACTTTATTTTCATTGTTGTTTTTATCGTTGTTCTTTTTCAACTTATCGCTTTGACTATTAGATTGTTCGTTCTTCTGGCTGTCCCCTTTTTGACCGCTATCTGATGAATTATCTCCATTACTGCAAGCAGCGAGTAACAAAGCACTTGTTGTTAATACAGCAAATATTTTGTTCTTTTTCATTCCCTTAGCCTCCGAAAATTTTTATATGTATAATTAGGTTCTTTTATTAGAAAAGTAAGCGATTTATAGTATTTAAAACATTCTACGCAAAAGAACCTAACTTTCATTTAGAATAGCATATTTTCTTCAACAATATTGGATTTTGTAAGATTTTATTTAACAAATCAACTATTTTTTTATACTTTTAAATTTTAATAACAAATACTGCTACCTTTTCTCAGGAATGAAATTAAAAACATCTAAATTCTCAATTCCTCCCAATGTTTAACCTTTTCAACTGTGTGTTATGGCATAAATAAGGCTATTTTTTGAAACTATAAACTGTAAAATAAGAATTTTCAATAAATATAGGTTTTATAGCTTGAGAATATAGATGATTTTTATCATAATAAATATGAAAGTTAATTAAAGGAGTGGAAAGAGTAATGAATAAAGAACAATTAGAAAAAATGACTAATGGAAAAGGTTTTATCGCAGCGTTAGACCAAAGTGGCGGTAGTACTCCAAAAGCATTAAAAGAATATGGTGTAAACGAGGACGAATATAGCAACGATGATGAAATGTTCCAACTTGTACACGATATGCGTACTAGAGTAGTAACTTCACCTTCATTCTCTCCAGACAAAATTTTAGGTGCTATCCTTTTCGAACAAACAATGGATCGTGAAGTTGAAGGCAAATACACTGGCGACTATTTAGCAGATAAAGGCGTTGTTCCTTTCTTAAAAGTCGACAAAGGTTTAGCTGAACAACAAAACGGTGTTCAATTAATGAAACCTATCGATGACTTAGATGACACATTAGACCGTGCGGTTGAACGTCATATCTTCGGTACTAAAATGCGTTCTAATATCTTAGAATTAAACGAACAAGGTATCAAAGACGTTGTTGAACAACAATTCGAATTTGCTAAACAAATTATTGCTAAAGGTTTAGTACCAATCATCGAACCTGAAGTTAACATTAACGCTAAAGACAAAGCTGAAATCGAAGAAGTATTAAAAGCTGAACTTAAAAAAGGCTTAGATGCTTTAAACGATGATCAATTAGTAATGTTAAAATTAACTATCCCTACTAAAGCTAACTTATACAAAGAATTAGCAGATCATCCAAATGTTGTCCGCGTAGTTGTATTATCTGGCGGTTACAGCAGAGACGAAGCTAACAAATTATTAAAAGAAAACGATGCTTTAATCGCAAGCTTCTCACGTGCATTAGCAAGTGACTTACGTGCTAGCCAATCACAAGAAGAATTTGATAAAGCATTAGGTGACGCAGTAGATTCAATCTACGACGCTTCAGTAAATAAAAACTAAGAGTCACTCTTTTAGTAATAAATATGAACTAAAAAGCTAGGACATCTTCTACAGGTGTCCTAGCTTTCATTTGATATAAGTTCGCGATGAACACTCATTTTGTCATCGCTATATTATTCTATTGTTGGTTTTGATGTTCCTCGAATAATTCTCCTACTTGATTAAAGAAATCACCAAATTTTTGCGCTGCGTTATCTCCAAACATTTCTTCTAAATTTGCTTGTGATTCACTGGCACTTTGTTGAGATGTTTCATACATAGCCGCTTCATAAGCTTGTAGGGCATCTTTTAACTCATCATGTTCTTTAATCGCTTTGGCAAGTAAATACGCATCGTAAAATGCCATATTCACGCCTTCACCCGCAAACGGACTCATTAAATGTGCAGCATCACCAATTAAAGTTAAATTAGCTTGATTCTCCCATTTAAATCCTATTGGCAATTTATAAATACGACGTAACAATAAGTCATCGCCAGCGTATTCAATATATTTTTTCAAATCTGCGTCCCAGTCACTAAAATCTTTTAATAACTGTTCTTTAATTTCTGCTTTGCTCATCGCTTTAAATTGATTAAAGTCATCAAAATCCATTTGATAAGACATATAGACTTTTATACGTCCATCGCCGTTAACTTGTCCTAGTATCGCTTTATGGTCACCAAATGCCATCATTTTCCCATTTTTGTTAAATTGAGCTAAGTCGGGATGTTGATTAAAGACATCTTCAACGTTTAATTCCACCATTGAAATGCCATTATATTCTACATCTACATTCGCTAAGTACGGTCTTACTTTTGAAAAGGCCCCATCAGCTCCTACCACGAAATCGAATGTCATGGTACTGGCATCATCAAATTCAACTTCAATTTGGTTATTATCTAAATGAGTTAATCCTTTAAATGCTTTACCATAAATGACTGTATGATCATGCAATTGTTCAGAGATAATATCGCACAGTTCACCGCGATCAATTTCAGGTCGGCCACCTTCTACTTCAGGATCTGCTGTTTCTTCATAATATACTGTGCCATTCTTATCTAAAACACGAGTGTCTTCGCCTTCAAAACGTGCAAGTTCTTTAAATTTATCGATAATTCCTGTTTCTTTCAGAGGTAATTGACCACTTTCTTCATGAATATCTAAAGAGCCTCCACGGTCTGCATTCACTTCTAAGCCCGCTTTTTCAAAAATATTAACTTCAAACCCTTGTTGTTGTAATAGTAGTCCTAACATTAAGCCACCAGGGCCACCGCCGATAATACCCACACGTTTTACATCTTTAATATTCATTCCCATATACCCCCAAATAATTATTTATTGAATTTTTCTAGTCTTTCTTTAGTTTCTTCAACAAATGCGTCAAATTCTTTTTTAGTTTCTTCATCTTGTAATGCTTGTTGACTCGCTTTCATAAATCCGTGGAAAACTTCCTGTAACTGTTCACGTGTTGCTTTCATTTGTTCGAAATCAACATTATCAAATTGGTTCAAACGTTGTGTGAATTCATCTTGGTCGATATTGTCTTTTAAGAATGTTTTACCTTCTTCAGTAATTGTATAGACTTTTTTATTACCATCTTTTGAAATAGAAACAAAATCTCTATCTTCTAACATTTGTAAGATTGGATATACAGAACCTGGACTTGGTGAGTAGAATCCTTTAAAGCGTTCTTCTAAGTCTTTAATAATTTGATAACCATGACGTGATTCTTCTTCTAACATTTTTAGAATAATGAATTGTAAATTTCCTTTTTTGAAAAATCTGTCACGGCCTCCGCCACGACGACCACCGAATTGTTCAAATTTATCAAATCCTCTTTGTCCTTTACCAAAATCAAATTGTTCAAATTGGTTCATTCTTTGTCTCATATCTTGTGCATTTCTTCTAAACATCGTATTAATCACCTTTTCTTGTATTATTTTTAATTACTTTTTCGATATATCGATATAATAAACGATATATCGTTAAATGTAAAGCGATATATCGAAATAATTTTTAAAAAAATAAATACTGCTCCGAACAACCTCGTCAGAACAGCGTTTATCTTCTATTACTTATTAAATTCTTCATTTTCTAAAAGACTTAAATTTCCAAATAACGGTTTCCACTCATCGATAGTATAATGAGATACTAAACCTTTATACCAATATGGATCTTTCTCTAGTAATTCCATTAGTTGCGTTTTATCTTTAACTTTAAAAATTAAATAAGCTTCCTTCACGTCTTTGCGCTCATCAACCGTAGGCCCTGAGACGATTAAGTGGCCTTGTTTAATTAACTTACGTAAATAGAGTACATGTGGAATCACATTCTTCTTCCACCCCTTTAAATCTGTATGTTCAAACTTAACGATATAATGTTTCATTACTCTCCCTCTTCTTCTAAATGGATTAAGACCTTCCCAAATTTACCGCCTGTCACAACAGGCACGTTCTCTCCATACTTGTCTTCTAAATAGCGTTGAGCTTCTTCAAGTTGACTTTCATCAAGTTCAACTTCTACTTCTTTGAGCCAAGTAGGTAATTGTTGCATAACTTCTTCGACAGATTTGTCTTGATGTTGCGTGTGTCGTTCGATTAATGTTTCATACGTATAGTCGTTACCATATAATAATTGAAGTAAATAATACATATCCGCAGTCATAGGTTGACTCTCTACACCTAGAAAAGCAGTGATCTCATCCACAACGGAATTTTCTTTAGGGCCTGCCATTAAACTCACATAGACAAACTTTTTAGCCGCTTCAATTGCTTTATTCACTGCTTGCCAAGTAGTTACGGCCGGGCACATTGAAGCAAAGACTAAATCGTGTTGGCCTATTGTAGCAATGTCTACATCTTCAAATGATTGATTAATAGTGTTTAATGTAACCCCGTAATGTTTTGCGTTATCATTTAACATCTCATGTAAGACGTTCGAAGGCTCTAAACTTGTGACTTTAGCCCCTTGTTGTGCAAAAGGAATACTAAAAACGCCTGATGCCGCACCTATATCTAATATACTCAAGTCACCTAAATGCCCTGTTTGTTTTTCCACCCATTTCATAATGCGGGCAGTGCGTTGTTGGCTCTTTTCAGTAAATGAGTTCGCGTTAAAGTTTTGCGCCCACTTTTCAAAACCAGGTGCCTCTGGATCACCTAAACCCGCACGCTTCATTCTCTTATCTTGTGTGTTCTCATCATTCTCCCATGCCTCTTCCCAAAACTGATTACTAAAAATATCTGTACTCATACATGTCATCTCCTTTGCGTTCATATGATACTCATAGTTTAACCTCAACTCAGTATTATTTAAAAAATTCAGCCTAGCATTTAATAGTTATTAGATGAAAATAACCTTATTCGGATTTTAAAAAACCACCAAATAACTTTAAATAAAATTATTTGGTGGTCTATATTTAAATCTATTCAATAATGTAATTATAATGATTCGCCATTTGATTCAATCACATTGCGATACCAATCAAATGATGCTTTTTTAGTACGTTCAAGCGTACCATGACCATCATTATCACGATCCACATGAATCAAACCGTAACGTTTTTTCATTTCACCAGTCGTAAATGAGACGATATCAATAATTCCCCATGGCGTATAACCCATTAACTCTACGCCATCTTGATCTACCGCTTCAATTGCCGCATTAATATGTTCACGTAAATAATCGATACGGTAGTCATCTTGAATTGTACCACCTTCTTCAAACTCATCTACTGCGCCGAAGCCATTTTCAACAATAAATAAAGGAATTTGGTAACGATTATATAGCGTATTCAATGTATAACGTAAGCCTACTGGATCAATCGCCCATCCCCAATCGCTCTTCTCAATATAAGGATTCTCAACAGAATTAGGTAAGCCGCCATTTACAATATTATCTTCAACGCTTACTTCATTATCGTGCTTAACTACTGTAGACATGTAATAACTGAAACCAATGTAATCGACTTTACCTTCGCGTAAAATTTCATCATCGCCATCTTGCCAACCAATATCGATATGTTCACGTTCAAACATCTTCGTTGCATAACCTGGATAATAACCACGCACATGCACATCTGGGAAGAAGAAACGTAGTCGACTAGCAATCTCAGCTTCCATGATATCTTGAGGATTACAACTGTATGGGTAAATTGGAACGTGAGAAATCATTGCACCAATTTCGAAATCTGGATTAATTTCTTTACCGATTTTCACAGCTTTGGCACTCGCAATTAATTCATTATGCGCCACTTGATATAACACTTCTTGCTTATTATCCTCATCAGTTAACGATACGCCTGAATTTGTCCATAAGAAGATTGGATTATTGATATCCATTTGGTTATTAATCTCATTAAATGTCATCCAATATTTCACTTTATCTTTATAACGTTTAAACACTGTTTCTGCAAAATGAGCAAAGAAGTCTGCCACTTTACGATTTCTGAAACCACCATACTCACGTGCTAAATGTAATGGCATTTCAAAATGTGATAATGTAATGACAGGTTGAATATTATATTTTAATAATTCATCAAATAAATCATCGTAGAATTGTAAACCTTCTTCATTCGGTTCACTTTCATCGCCATTAGGGAAAATACGTGTCCACGCAATAGAGGTACGTAAACATTTTAAGCCCATATCACTAAATAATTTCACATCTTCTTTATAGCGATTGTAGAAGTCAATACCTACATGGTTTGGATAATATTTATCTGGGTCAACTTGTTGGGTAATCTCACGTGCTTGACCGTGTGCACCTGCCGTCATCACATCGATAACACTTAACCCTTTGCCACCTTTATCGTAGCCACCTTCAAATTGATTGGCAGCCAATGCGCCACCCCATAAAAAATCTTTTGGTAATTTAGCCATAATATAAAACCTCTTTCCTCTTTATTTATACTTTATTTTTTAACTACTGTAATCACTTTATCCTTAGCCTTAACATGTTGAACATCACCCACGATAACTTCCCATGTACCGTATAATGTTCAATAATTTTACTATTTTAATACCCTGAGACTGCTAAAAATAACAAGTATAAATCGAGATATTGAAGTAACATATAATCTTTAAAACACCTTAGAAATTATTCAGACTTCAATTATTTTCAACAACGTATTGATTGCGACACGCCTGCAGGAATAGCATGTGCCTTGAGACTACAGGCTCAAGCCATGCCCGCGGCAAGGGAGCAAATCAATACAAAATAACAATATAAAAAGACCCATAAATGAATTTTCAACAAACTCATTTATGGGCCTTCTATTTAAAATAATCTCGTTAGTCTACGAGTAATATTATTTAGCGTCTTCGTAGTAACCTAATTCAAGGTCTTTAGAAGTTTGACGACGTGTTTTTCTCATTAATTCAACGTCTTCAATTAATGATTCACCATATGAAGGAATCATTTCTTTGATTTTAGCTTTCCATGCGCCGATTTGTGCTGGGAAGTTTTTCTCAAGAACTTCTAATGCTACTGATACTGAAGTAGATGCCCCTGGTGATTCACCAAGTAAAGCAATTACTGAATGGTCTTCAGAGTTAACCACTTCTGTACCGAATTGGATAAATCCTTTACCTTCTTTTTCAGTATCTTTAATAACTTGTACACGTTTACCTGCAGTGTATAATTCCCAATCTTTATCACGTGCTTCAGGATAGAATGTACGTAAGTGGTTCATACAACCTTCTTTAGTCATGATGATTTGATCAAATGAATATTTGATTAATGGTAAGTTTTTAACCGCTGCAGCTAACATTGTAGTAAGGTTATACGGTTTGATAGATTTGAATAAATCTAAGTTTGAACCATTTTTAAGGAATTTAGGTCCTACATTAGCGAATGGTCCGAATAATAATGTTCTTTGACCATCAATGTAACGTGCATCAAGGTGAGGCACAGTCATTGGTGGTGTGCCTGGTGGCTCTTTACCGTAAACTTTCGCTTCATGTTCTTCGATAACTTGTGGGTTAGTACAAGCTAAGAATTGACCAGTGATAGGGAAACCACCTAAATGTTTACTTTCAGGGATTCCTGTTTTTTGTAGTAATGGAATCGCAGCACCGCCGGCACCGATAAATACATAGTCAGTAACTTCTTCAAATACGTTACCAGTTTTAAGGTCTTTGATTTTAACTTGCCATTTACCGTTTGATAAACGTTCGAAATCTAGAACTTGATGGCTATATTTAACTTCAACATGTTCATCTTGTTCTAAATGTCTAGCCATTTTACGAGTTAATTCACCGAAGTTTACGTCTGTACCTTCGTTGATTTTACTAGCGGCCATTTTTCCATCATCAACGCGACCTTGCATCATTAATGGAATCCATTTTCTCATTACTTCAATGTCTTCAGTGTATTCGATGTTATCGAACATTGGAGATTTTCTCATTGTTTCGTAACGTTTTTTCAAGAATTCTTTATTATGAACGCCTCTTACAAAACTGATATGTGGAAGAGGATTAATAAATTCTCTTGGATTTTCAATGTGTCCTGCTTTCACTAAGTGACCCCAGAACTGTTTTGAAATTTCAAATTCTTCGTTAATTTCTTTTGCTTTTTCGATGTCAATTGAACCATCAGGTTGTTGAACAGTGTAGTTCAATTCACAAAGTGCAGCGTGACCAGTACCAGCATTGTGGCGCTCGTTAGAACTTTCAAGGCCTGGTCGATCCATACGTTCATAAAGCTTGATATTCCAATCAGGTTCAAGCTCGTTTAACATAGAACCAAATGTTGTACTTAAGACACCAGCACCAATTAAAATGACGTCTTTTGATTCTGCCATGGTTGTACACCTCTCCAAATTTATTAGTTAACAATACATCAGAATATTACTACTTTCTAATTTCTATTTATAAAGTAATATTGTCCCTTAAAATGTTTGTTAAGTCTTTCACTATTATGTTAAAACAAATATGGTAAATTGTAAATTGATGAAACCGAAATAAAAACATTTTTAATATAATCTTAATTTAATACATTTGACCCCAATTTTTTCGTTTAAAAAAAGAAGTGGGAATCAGACAGAAATCTAATTTAATCCCGAAAATCTTAACCACTCTTTACCCCCAAAAACATAACTCATATTATATAAAAAGACTTGAAGGTGATTCTAATTAAATCACCTCCAAGCCTATAAGTGGAGAAGTTATCTCCTAGATGTTCATTTTATTGCTTAGGTTGTAAAAACTTTTCAATATAAAATGCGGATTCTTCGATAGATTTATATTCTGTATTAATCACTGTTGCATTTAATTTCTTAAATACTTCTTCGGCATAAGCCAATTCTTTCTTAATTCGATCCAAGTTATTATATCTTGATTCACTTGATAGTCCTAAAGTTTCTGCACGATTTTTGCGTATGTTCGCTATATATTGTGGACTAGCAGTTAAGCCGAATACTTTTAACCCTTTTTGTTTATATACATTGTCCGGAATTTCAATTTCAGGAACTAATGGAATATTAGCGATTTTATAACCTTTGTTTGCTAAGTACATACTTAATGGTGTTTTTGAAGTACGTGACACACCTACGATTAAGGCATCCGCTTCTCCAATATCTGTAAAATGTTTACCATCATCGTACTTAACTGAGTACTCAATGGCTTCAATGCGTTCAAAATATTCGTCGTTTAATTTACGTAATGCGCCACTTTCCATTAGCGGTTGTTGATGGGTTACTTTTTCAACCATACGAATTAAATCGGACATATAATCGATGTAGGGAATGTCGTGTTCTCTCGCATATTCATGTCCTAAGGCATTGAAAGATTCACCTACCAATGTCGTTGCGACAATTGCGTGTTGTTCACGGGCTAAGTTTAAAACATTTAAGAATTCATTTTCATCTTTGATGTAAGGAAACTTCTTAATTTTAATGTCTGTTAAGTCGGGAAATTGTGTTAGTGTCGCATGAATCATTCGTTGTGCTGTTTCACCAATAGAATCAGATACTATAAATAACTTTAAGGCTTGTTCATTAGATTGAGTTTCGTTCACGTTATTACTCGCTTTCCTCCGCTTGACTCTGAGCTGTTGCTAAAATTGCACCTGGTACACGGAACGGTGAACAAGAGACGTAGTCAATTGCTAACTGGTTGAAACGATGGATAGATTTCGCATCGCCACCTAATTCACCACATACACCTATTTTAATATTAGGGTTCACTTTCTTCGCTTGTTCAACTGCAATTTCAATTAATTTACCAACACCGTCTTGATCTAGTGTTTGGAATGGGTCAAGCTTCAATATGTTAGTTTCAGTATACACATTTATAAACTTCCCTGCATCATCTCTAGAGAAACCAAATGTCAATTGTGTTAAATCGTTGGTACCGAAACTGAAGAAATCACAATGTTTGGCAAGTTCATCTGCAATTAGGCATGCACGTGGTGTTTCAATCATTGTACCGATAAGATCGTCTACTTTATCGCCTTGTTCTTGTTCTAATTTATCAATAGTGTGTACGAGTTTTTCTTTTAATGTTGTAAATTCTTCAACTGTTGAAACTAACGGAATCATAATTTCAGGTTGGCAAGCTATGCCTTCTTTTTTAAGTTTTAAGACACTTTCCATAATCGCTTCCACTTGCATTTCATATAATTCAGGATATGTGATAGCTAGACGACAACCACGGTGGCCTAACATTGGGTTCACTTCATGTAAGTCTACAATACGTTTATTAAGTACGTCTTTAGAGATATTGAGTTGGCTGGCCACATTTTCAACATCTTCATCAGAATTAGGTAAAAATTCATGTAATGGTGGATCAAGGAGACGTACAATCGTTGGGCGTTCCCCTGAAAGTTTGAAAATAGCTTCAAAATCTTCTACTTGGTATTTACGGATATTATTCAAGGCTTCAATACGTTCTTCATACGATGATGATAAGATGAAACGGCGCATTTCAACTAAACGTTCAGCGCCAAAGAACATGTGCTCTGTACGGACTAAGCCGATACCTTTCGCACCGAATTGATAGCCTGCTGAAATATCTTGAGGTGTTTCTGCATTCATACGTACATTTAAGCGTGCAGTGTCTTCAGACCATTCCATAAATTGAGTAAAGGCTTCACTATGTTCTGCACTAACCGTTTTAATTTCGCCAATATAGATGTCACCTTTCGAGCCATCAACAGAAATCGTGTCGCCTTCGTGAAGTTCTCCACCGTTGTAATAAATTGTCTTCGCAACTGTATTAATTTCTAGGTCAGAACATCCAGTCACACAACATTTACCCATACCACGTGCAACTACTGCTGCATGCGATGTCATACCACCATGTGTTGTCACAATGGCTTCACTTGCTACCATGCCTTCAATGTCTTCAGGAGATGTTTCTGGGCGCATTAGGATGACTTTCTTTCCTGCCTCTGCTTGTGCTTTCGCATCTTCAGCTGAGAAGACGATTTGACCTGTGGCTGCACCAGGACTAGCCGGTAGACCCATTTTTGAAATTTCAGTCGCTTCTTTTAATGCATTTTCGTCAAAATTAGGATGTAATAATTGATCGATTGATTTCACATCTACTTTTGTCATGGCTTCTTCTTTAGTAATGACGCCTTCTTCTACTAAATCAACGGCAATTTGAATAGCAGCACGTGCAGTACGTTTACCATTACGTGTTTGTAGTAAGTACAATTTTCCATTTTCAATCGTAAATTCAATATCTTGCATGTCTTTATAATGCTGTTCTAATTGTTGCGTTACTTCGACAAATTCTTTATGTACTTCCGGCATTTGGTCGTCTAATGTTGAAATGTCTTTTGGCGTACGAATCCCAGCTACTACGTCTTCACCTTGGGCGTTTAATAAGTATTCACCAAATAATTTGCTGTCTCCAGTCACTGGGTTACGTGTAAAGGCAACACCTGTACCACTATTGTCTCCACTATTACCGAAGACCATTTCTTGAATATTTACTGCTGTACCAATGTCATGTGGGATATCATTTAAATCACGGTAAATTCGAGCACGGTCATTATCCCAAGATTTAAATACCGCTTCAATGGCTTCTTCTAATTGTTTTAACGGTTCTTGTGGAAAAGGTTTATACACTTCTTCCACGTAAATTTCTTTAAAACGTTCACAAATTTCTTGTAAACCTTCAGCCGTTATTGCAGCGTCATTCTCAAAGTTATGACGTTGCTTATAATCTTCAAAATATGTATCAAACGATTGCATCGGTACGTTATATACGACCTCACCGAACATTTGTAATAAACGACGGTAACAATCATAAGCAAAGCGTGCGTCACCTGTTTTATCTGCAAGCTTCATCACGTTATCATCATTTAGCCCTAAGTTAAGAATGGTATCCATCATACCTGGCATCGAAATTTTCGCACCACTACGTACAGACACAAGCATTAAATTGGCATCAGATGAGAATGATTTCCCTGTTCTCTCTGAAAATGCTGTAAGATGTTCAATCAATTGCGTCTTCACTTCAGTAGACAATGATTTACCTTGGCGTAAATACTCAATACACGCCTCTGTTGTAATAGTAAAACCATCAGGTACAGGTAAACCTAAACGTTTCATCTCTGAAAGGTTGGCCCCTTTACCTCCAAGTAAATCTTTCATGGATTTTTGTCCTTCATCAAACGCATATATATATTTTGTCATGTTTCTACCACCTCTATAGTTATTATGTCATATTAATTAATTTAGAGTATGTCATATAGTATAACTAAATACAATTAAAAACTATACTTATTTAGGAAACGTTTACAAAAACGACATAAATAATATATAATTACGCCATTCAGAGGCATCATATTTTTATGTACCCAACAATATAATTGTGTCATACTATTTAACTTTATAAGAAATTGAGTTCCACCATTAGGGATATTTTATCCTTTTCCAAAATGCAAAAATCCCCATATACAACTAGCTATTTCTTCTAGTCATATATGAGGATTATCAGTATGGCTTACTATTTAAAACCATTCTCTTTATTGTATTTTTCACGTTCAGCATCACGTAATTCTACGCGACGAATTTTACCTGAGTTTGTTTTAGGTAGTGATTCCACGAATTCAATAGCACGTGGATATTTATAAGGTGCAACCTCATTTTTCGCAAAAGCTTGTAGTTCTTTCACTAAATCTTCGCTACCTTGATAATCATCTTGTAAGATAATAAAGGCTTTTACGATATTACCACGAATCGAATGTGGACTCGCTACGACGGCACATTCTTTAACTGCTGGATGGTTAGTTAAAGCATCTTCAACTTCGAATGGTCCAATTGTATAACCTGAACTAATAATAATATCGTCACGACGACCTTCAAACCAGAAGTAGCCGTCTTCATCGATATGCGCTAAATCTCCAGTAATATAGTAGTCGCCTGTTTCTGAAGCTTTCGTACGTTCTTCATCTTTATAATAACCTTTGAAAAGACCTGGGAAATCAAGTGGTAATGCGATATTACCTTTCACATTTCTTTCTACTGGATTACCATCATCATCCACTACTGTCGTACCACTGCCTGGGATTTCTTTACCCATTGAGCCTGGTCTTGGTTCTGTATCTTTTAAGAAACCAATTAATAATGTACTTTCAGTTTGGCCATAACCATCACGTACAGTTAAATTAAAGTGTTTACGGAATTGTTCAACCACTTCACGGTTCAACGGTTCACCAGCTGATACAGCACTGTGTAGATGTTCTAAATTATAATCTTGTAGATTACTTAATTTAGCCATCATACGATATTCTGTCGGCGTACAACATAACACATTAATTTTAAAGTCTTGTAGTAATGATAAATAACGTGAAGGGTTGAATTTACCATTATAGACAAATGCAGTCGCACCTGAACCCATAATTGATAAGAAAGGACTCCATACCCATTTTTGCCAACCAGGAGCAGCAGTTGCCCATACTAAATCATCTTCACCGATGCATAACCAGTGTTCTGGTGCCATCTTCATGTGGGCATAGCCCCACCCATGTGAATGTGTGACAGCCTTTGGATTGCCTGTAGTCCCTGAAGTATAAGATAAAATCGCAATATCATCTCTTGATGTTTTTTCGATTTCAAGCTCATCACTTTGATTAGCTTTTTCATCTTCGACATTAATCCAACCATCTTCATGACCATTGATGATAAATTTTGTTAAGTTATCATATTCTTTGATACCTTTAAATTCACCAATAAAATCAGCCATTGTAATAATGGCATCGATTTCACCATGTGTGACACGATATTGTAAGTCTTTAGTTCTTAACATTTCTGAACTTGGAATAATTGCGATGCCTAATTTTAAAGCTGCAAGATAAAGTTCGTATGTCATGATAGCACGTGGCATCATGATTAAAACTTTATCCCCTTTTTTTAATCCGTGATTTAATAAGACATGACCTACTTTATTCGCATTTTTAATCAATTCTGAATATGTAACCGTCTTTGTTGCGTCTTCACCATTCTCATAAATAAGCGCTTGTTTAGTGACATCTGAAGCATGTTTTTCAATTTCGGAAACAATATTATATGTTTCTGGCGCCAATAAGTTTGTATTTTCCATTACTAAACTCCCTTTCGGTTCTACTTATTTATCATATTATCAAACGCTTTTGTACAATGAAATCCAAATCCCTTGAGTAAGCGTTTTATTCTTGTTTTTCTTGAAAATTAAAAAGATTAAGTTCCTAGTGTCTAAAACCTACTGACAAGAAACTTAATCTTAATTATTAAAAAATACGTGCTAAGTTAACTCTAGATTCTAAGCCAGCTAGTTCAATACGTACATTATAAGACAAGTCTCGATTCACAATATCGCGATCGACGCCTTCTTTCGTGCCTCTTTTTTTATGTGTTTTGCTGTAAGCTGTAGAATTCTGCCAATCATAAAACGCTTGTCGACTTTCCCAAAGCGTTAAAATAATATAGTGACGGTCTAATGACTCAGGACGTAAAAAGCGCAACGCTTTAAATACTGGTTCATCTTGTAAATATTTAGGACGTTCTAAAAACTTCTTCTCAAACTGATTTTCCATTTTATCATTTACAAATAAATGATTCAAAACGCAAAATGAGTCATTTGATAAGTCATTAATCGTTTCTAATATTTTATAGTGGTGAAGATCATTGTTTTTCTTGATAGCTATTTCTTGGTCAGTTATTTCTTCGATTACATATGTTTTATAACTGTCTTCTAAAATCATAATTCATTTCCTTCATTTCTAAACTAGCATCAAGCTATCTTTTGATTTTTATATCTATATTTTACTTCCTAGTCGACTCTGTTCATATAATGAGATAGAACGTTTGACGATTTCTAAAAATTCGTGGTCTAATGTGGGAATTTTTAAAAAGTAATTTAATATATTTTCCGAAAAATCTTCATGCTTTGGAAAGTATTGGTCTTGATTAATCCACTGCGTGAGTTCACCTAACGGGGTCTTATCACCAATAAATCCTTGCATAAATTCATAAAAACTCATCATCTCACCCCAGTGTCTAGATATATGCTAATACTATCACGATACCTAGCTTAACACTAGTATTGAAACTGAGATAGATGAATTTATATCGTCTACCGCCTATGATTCTATCTATTATTTAGCACTTAAATAATCTAAGACTACCGCGCCAACCGCTTCCGCAGCGACTAACATACTTTTCTCATCGATATTAAATTTTGGATGGTGATGAGGATATACTTTACCATCTTGTGGCGCTGCACCTGAGTAAATAAATGTACTTGGTAATGCTTTAGCATAGAATGCGAAATCTTCTGATGGTGGCTGGGCCTCACATTCTTCAACGCCTTTAACGTCAGCTAAATCTGCATTTTGGATTGTCGTTGCTACATATTCTGTAAAATCTGGGTCATTATACAATGCTGGATAATCTTTACTAAATTCAAAATTGCATTTTACACCAAACGTTGCTTCTAAACCTTCAACAATATGTTGTAACGCTTCTTCGATACGGTCACGTGTCGCATCTGTAAGTGCGCGTACATCGCCTTCTAAGGTCACTTTGTCTTTAATAACGTTGAATTGTCCTTTTCCATCGAAAGAACCAATCGTTACTACACCTGTTTCAAATGGATTTAAACGACGTGACACAATGGTTTGCGCCGTTGTCACAAAGTTTGCTCCGGCTACAATAGCATCATTCGCCGTATGTGGAGAAGAACCGTGTCCGCCTTCGCCTTGAATAGTCAATTTAAAATATGAACGTCCGGTTTGAACATTCTCAGGACGGTAATACACCTTACCAGGTTCCATATTCGTCATAACGTGTGTACCAAGAACATGGTCTACACTTTCTAATACACCGTCTTCAATCATTCCTTTAGCGCCACCTGGTGGCATTTCTTCTGCAGGTTGATGAATGACAACTACCTTACCATTAAATTGGTCTTTCATTTCAATCAATGTTTCAGCCAAAATTAACATATAAGCGGTATGCGCATCATGACCACATGCATGCATTACGCCATCGTTCTTTGAGGCAAATGGGAGTCCTGTATCTTCTTGGATAGGTAAAGCATCAAAGTCTGCGCGAATCGCAATAGTCTTACCAGGTTGTCCACTATCGATTGTCACTTTAACGCCATTATCGCCTACATTTGTGTCGACGGTACAGTCTTTATCTTTATAGAAGTCAGCAATATATTGAGGCGTGTCAGTTTCTTTAAATGATAATTCAGGATGCTGATGTAAATGCCTACGTATGTCAATCATACGTTCCTCTTTATCTTGTAAACGTTGGACTAAATCTTTAGTCATGTCTATCCACTCCTTTTTTATATATTATATGACTTTCATTCTGTCTTATGTTGTTACACACTTTAAATATGAAGTAGATATAGTTAACTCATTTGTCTATATTGAGGTGGCATTTAAATCTTGAAAAATTAATACTTCTTGTTATTACCCTAAAAATAGAAGAGAAACTGAAATTTAATGGTTAAAATAGATTTTCACATGAAAACATTTCAGTTATTCGCTGTCCCAAATGTATAAAAGGCCAGGACACTTATGATATAAATGTCCTAGCCTAGTGATAGCTATACGATATTAATGTTTATAATATGGATCAAATTCCATAGCGCCTGCTTTTTCATCGCTCACGCCATGTTTATAGTAATCTACATATTGAGATTCTAATGGTGCTTTACCACGAATAATATCTGCCGCTTTTTCAGCTAGCATAAGGACAGGTGCATGGATATTACCGTTTGTAGTTCTTGGCATAGCAGATGCATCTACGACACGTAAGTTTTCCATACCGTGTACTTTCATTGTTAATGGGTCTACTACTGCCATTGGGTCAGAGGCAGGCCCCATTTTCGCACTACATGAAGGATGTAGCGCAGTTTCACCATCTTTACGTACCCAGTCTAAAATTTCTTCGTCTGTTTGTACTGATGGTCCTGGTGAAATTTCGCCGCCGTTAAACGGATCCATAGCATGTTGTGACAAGATATTTCTAGCTACGCGAATCGCTTCAACCCACTCTTGTTCATCTTCTTTCGTTGATAAATAGTTGAAGACGATGCTTGGTTTTTCAAATGGGTCTTTTGATTTAATTTTCAAGCTACCACGTGAATTAGAATACATTGGGCCAACATGCACTTGGTAACCATGAGCAACTGGTGCTCGTTGACCATCGTATCTTACCGCAATTGGTAAGAAGTGGAACATTAAGTTTGGGTAATCTACTTGATCATTAGATCTTACGAAACCGCCACCTTCAAAGTGGTTAGATGCTGCTGCACCTTTACGCGCAAAGATCCATTGTAGACCAATCCATGGCATACGTTTAATATCTAGACTAGGTTGAAGTGATACGGGTTGTTTACATTTATGTTGAATATACACTTCTAAGTGGTCTTCAAAGTTCTCTCCTACACCTGGTAAATGCATACGTGGTTCAATACCTTTAGATTTTAAGAATTCAGCATCACCGATACCTGATAATTGTAATAATTGAGGTGTATTAAATGCTCCGCCAGATAAAATAACTTCGCCAGCTTCTACTGTATGAAGTTTTCCATTACGTTTAAAAGTAACACCTGTGGCTTTATTACCATCAAAGTGGATTTCAGTGACAAACGCACGTGTTTTAACTGTTAAGTTTTTACGTTTCATTGCAGGGTGTAAGTAAGCTCTTGATGCTGACACACGACGTCCGTTATGTACTTGGCTATCAAAAGGTCCAAAGCCTTCTTGTCTATAACCGTTTACGTCTTTTGTTTTGTGGTAACCAGCTTCAACACCGGCATCAAAGAATGATTTGAATAAAGGATTTGTCGCAGGACCGCGTTTTAATTTGATTGGACCATTATGACCTCTGAATTTATCATAAGGTGCTGCACCGTATGTTTTCTCTAAGCGTTTGAAATAAGGTAAACAATGAGCAAAGTCCCATGTTTCCATACCTTCTGGTTCTGCCCATCCTTCATAGTCCATTGGGTTACCACGTTGATAAATCATCCCGTTAATTGAACTAGAACCACCAAGCACTTTACCACGTGCATGGTCTACCTTACGTCCCATATGTGGTTCCTCTTCAGTTTCATAAATCCAATCATAGAATTTATTACCTGATGGGAACATTAATGCAGCTGGCATTTGAATAAATAAATCCCATGGATAATCACTACGTCCCGCTTCTAATACCAACACTTCTTTGTTTTTATCTTCTGATAAACGATTACCTAATACAGAACCAGCACTACCGCCACCGATAATGACGTAATCGTATGATTTATTTTTACTCATGTTGAATTCGTCCTCCCTTAAAAAATGGAATTATGTTTATCTAAAATGTATTTAAGTTCGATACGCTCATATATGATATTTGAAAAATGCAGCCTGGGACATCATATAAATGTTCTGGACTGCATTATATTTGATAGTAAATGATTGAAATGAACATTCGCCAATACCTGCTATTGTCCATTTTCAATCAATTCTACCGGGATACGAATGCAAAATCTCTACTCGTTCTAGATTCTATATCGCTCCCATAGTTTTTAGCATGAAACTTTTATTTACTGAAGAAATTTACTGGTTCTGGATTAGTATTTGTTAGGATATGTTTGCTGATTAAGTACTCTTCTAATCCTTCTTTACCTAATTCACGGCCAATGCCTGATTGTTTATAACCACCCCATGGCGCTTGAGCAAAGTAAGGATGGAAATCATTAATCCATACAGTACCTAATTTAAGTTTGTTAGCTACACGTTGTGCTTTACCAATATCTTTAGTAAATACTGCACCAGCTAATCCGTAAATTGAATCGTTTGCTAATTTGATAGCTTCTTCTTCACTGTCAAAGCCTTCCACTGTTACAACTGGTCCAAATACTTCTTCTTGAACAATACGCATTGACGTATCACAGTCTGTAATTACTGTTGGTTCGAAGAATAAACCATCTTGTAAGTCTTCTCTGTCAGGACGTTTACCACCGATTGCGATTGTAGCTCCATCTTCTTTAGCTACTTCCATGTATTTTTCGATTTTTTCACGGTGTTCAGTAGAAATAACTGGTCCCATTTCAGTAGTATCATCGAAGCCATTACCTAATTTAATTTTACCGACACGATCGATTAATGCTTTTTCGAATTTATCTTTAATATCGTTATGCACTAAAATACGTGAACCTGCTGAACAAACTTGTCCGGCATGGAAATAACCACCGTTTAATGCTTGGTCTACCGCTAATTCGAAATCTGCATCATCAAAGATAATATTTGGGTTCTTACCACCAAGTTCTAACGCAATATTAGTTACGTGGTTAGCTGCATTTTTCATGATGTGTTTACCAGTTTCAATACCGCCTGTGAATGACACTAAATCAACTTCTTCGTGGCCTGATAATGTATCGCCAACTTCTTCACCGCTACTTAATATAAGGTTGATTACACCTTTAGGGAAGCCAACTTCTTCCATTAGCTCAAATACACGAATAGTAGTTAATGGTGTGATTTCACTTGGTTTCATTACGAGTGAACAACCTGTTGCTAACGCTGGGGCAATCTTCCATGATGCTTGGAGTAATGGATAATTCCATGGTGTAATTTGAGTTACTACACCTACAGGCTCTTTAACGACTTTACTTTCTGAGTTTGGAATTGGCGTATTAATGATTTCGCCACCGTCTTTATCGGCAAGCCCTGCAAAATATGTGAAAACATTAGCGATATCATCCATATCCGCATATGATTCTTCTAATGTTTTACCAGTATCTAATGTTTCTAATTTAGCTAATTCATCACGATGCTCTGTAATTTTATCAGCGATCGCTCTTACTTTTTTACCTCTGACTTCACTTGTTTCTAATGACCATTCACCATCTTCAAAGGCCCGACGCGCTGCTAAAATAGCTTGTTCAGTATCTTCAACTGTACCTTCTGCTACTGTGAAGATGACTTCTTGATTATAAGGATTGATAATTTCTCTTGTATTTCCATTTGAACTTTCGACCCATTCACCATCGATATATTGACGATTAGATAATTTTTCTACAAGTTCCATCAAACGACCTCCGTTAAGTTTGTTAAATTTTTATTTAACGAATTTTACAGAACTAGATTAGCATAATTTCCATAGCCTTGCAACTTGACGCTTCATGCCCGTTTTTCTCTTTTTGAAAATAAAACCCTCAAAAACACAAATCCTAATAACGCACTTTTGAAAGTTTTGAGAAAACACTTTATAATGATTGAGAATTGAAAAAATGAACGCATATGTTTGTTTATTTCGTAGTAACAAATATGCAGTGATGGAGGTGCAAGATGGCACGTTCAGTGAACTACGACCAAAAGATTGAAGAGGCTAAAGATTTAGTCATTAACTCAATCGGCGAAACAATGGATTTATACGGCACAAATAGAAGCGTAGGTAACTTATATGGCACGATGGTCTTCGAAGGCAGCATGACACTTGATGAAATGCGAGAACATTTACAAATGAGTAAACCAAGCATGAGTGCAAGCGTGAAAAAGTTACAAGAATTCGATATCGTAAAACAACAATTTACACGTGGTAGCCGAAAACAACACTTCATAGCTGAGAAGAACTTCTTTAATTTCTTCCGTAATTTCTTCACTCAAAAGTGGGAACGCGAAGTAGATAGAAATTTAGAAGCAGTTGAAAAGGCTGAGTTACTGTTACAAGAAACATTTCAAGGTGTGGAATTAGACGCCGAAACACAGGCTGAAGTTGATAACATCCAAGCTCAGTTAGACCATACTAAAAAATACTGTAAATGGTTAGATAACTTAAGCAACGCTATTGAAAGTGGCCAAATATTTGAACATTATCCTATACCAGAAGACGATGACAAATAAAATAAGAAATGCGAGCCAACAATACGAAATATTGATATAAAAATAGGAGTAAAGATGATTACTAATTAAATCACCTTTACTCCTATTTTTTATTATAAATTATCGTCTTCTGGGTCTTCTTTTACTTGAACGATACGAAGCGAGCGTCGTTCAATTTCTTTAAGTTTATCTGCACGTGTTTCTAGTTTAATTCGATCTTTATTTAGCGTAATAATAAACGAAATCATCATAAAAATAAAGATTACTATCAACGGTACACTGGCAAGAATAGATGCTGTTTTCAATACCTCGAGCGCCCGTTCCCCGCCTACTAACATAAGTGAGAATGGTAATAAACATAATGCGAAAGCCCAGAATAATCGATTGGCTTTTAAAGGTTCGCCAACGACTTTCTTTTGTGATGCAGCCGCTAAAATGTATGAACCTGAATCAAATGTAGTAGCTAAGAATAAGAACGCAGAAATTAAGAATAGAACTACAATCAATGTTGAGAATGGCAATTGGTGCATAACCTCAATAATCGTAGCTTCAGTACCATGTGAATTTAAGAAATTAACCACATTAAATTCACCAGTAATTTGTAAGTAAACTGCATAGTTACCAAAGATACCGAAGAATAATAGACATCCTAATGTACCATAGATAATTGTGCCTAAAATAACTTCTTTTAAACGACGACCTTTAGAAATACGGGCGATAAATAACCCAATAAATGGCGCATATACTAACCACCATGACCAATAGAAAATTGTCCAATCTTGTGGGAAGTTAGTTTCTTTGCGTCCTTTAATACCTCCAAATGGTTCAACCCATGTTGCCATATGGAAGAAATCTCTCAACATATTACCGAATCCTGTAATAGTCGTTTCCATAATAAAGACGGTTGGACCTACAATAAATACGAAAGCTAATAAAATAAATGAAAGCCATACGTTAACATCGCTCAGTTTTTGGATTCCCTTTTTCAAACCAGTATAAGAACTGATAGCGAAGATGACCGTTATAGTTAATAGAATAATTGAACGTACTACCATATTCTCGCCGTTAATACCTGTTAATTTCTCGATGCCGGCTGAAATCATCGGTACACCAAGGGCAAGTGACGTTGCTGCGCCCCCTAATAATCCAAAGATAAATAAAATATCTACTACTTTACCTAAGAATTTATCAGTTTGACCTTTTAATACCGGACGACATGCTTGGCTGATTTTGTAGACTGGTTGTTTCTTCACGAAGACTAAATAGCCAATCGGTAAAGCTGGTAAAACATATATTGCCCAGGCAATAGGTCCCCAGTGGAACATGCCGTATTGCGTTGCGTATGTAAGAGCTTCATCTGTCATTCCTTTTGCGCCATTAGGTGGAACTTGGTAGTAGAATGCCCACTCAATAACACCCCAATATAGAATATCTGATCCGATACCGGCACAGAATAACATTGATGCCCAACTGAAATTGTTAAATTCCGGCTTGTCACTCGCTCTCCCTAATGTGACATTGCCATATCTGCCAAATGCTATGTAAAGTACGAAGAATAAAATTGCTAATCCCATAAATAAATATACAGAACCTATTGAGTTCGAAATTGCACTGTTAATATCAGTAATCACTGTTTCACTAGCTTTTGGAAAAGCCATCATAGGAATCACCGCGACGAGTAGTACGACTACTGTCCCTATAAATGTTGGCCAATCCATAATCTTTTGACGTTTCAATTGTGTTCCTCCTCATTATAGTTATATCAATAGATGGTTTGACACACTTTATTCACATATTGACGATATCTAAAATTAAATAAAAATGCAAATTACATTCAAAATATGGTAAGTAAATTATTGAATAATTATATATTTCTGACATATTTTTTAGCTTTTAAAATTGCTATAACAACAGTGTTAAATTAAAACTTAACGAATTTAACAAACTTATTAGTGCATGTATTTTGAATACTTATACATATATTATGAATTTATATTTATTTCTATTTTTTATAAAATAACTACTTTTCGAGCAACAAAAAAGAGAGGAACCGAAATCTAATCGATTTCGTTATTCCTCTCTAGTGTGGCAATTTCACTTATTTAATATCCTAATATCGCTTTAATTAAGAACCCAACTATAATTGACACGATGATCGTAAAGAACCCTGGAATAATAAAGCTTGTTGGTCGCGTACGTCCTGTTTCGTCTAAGTTCACGGCAAATAACAATGTCGGTTGCGCCGGAATAACGAAGTTGACGTTGAGCGTTTGGACCATCGCAATAAAGTACATAGGTGGAATGCCCATGCTCATTACAATAGGCACCATGATAGATGCTGTGGCTGTTTGTGAAATAACAATCATCGCCACAATGGCTACAAGAACAATCACTAACCAAGGTACAGATTGTATTGTTTTGCCAATATCATCTTGTATAATTTTTAAATTTTTCGGTGCATTAAAGACAGTTGCGCCTAACCAACCTGGCCCTAATACGGCGAAGAGTGCACCTATAGCAGATTGTGCAATATTCGATGATAGAATATCGCTTGTATTGATTTTTAACATTAATAAATTAATAGCAGCGCTTAAATACATAAAGAATTGGACGATTTCCGTCATCGTCACTTTCACAGTAGAGCCATCGACGTTAAATGATGGCATAAGATTTGGAAATACACCAAACGTCAAAATTCCTGCTACACATAGAAGAAAGCACAGTACGCCAAGTTTCGTTTTAGTTGAAAATGACTGCGCTACATCCACGTCAGGTGTATGTGCGATTTCGCTTGGAGTTACGCTAGATTTACGCCCTACAAACGTACAAAATACACTTAACATTAACATCGTAATAATAGCGGTCGGTAAGACAATACTTAAATATTTCCCCATTGAAATATCATAGCCTGCCATGACAGAGATAAGGTAAGCCGTAGCTGAAGCTGCCGGACTACAGAGTAATGCTAAGTTGGCCGTTAATACCGATGCAGTTAGTGGACGTTTCGGTTGAATATTTGCTTTAGCGGCCGTACGTGCAATAATCGGTTCTAATGAAAGCGCAATATTGGCCGTACCTACCCCGAATACAAATAAAAAGACGATCATTGGGGCGATAAATATAATTGATTTAGGAAATCGTTCGATAATTTTAGAAGCAAGAAAGACTAAGTAGTCTATTCCACCTGTAGCTTGTAAAGTACCGCCAGCGATACCAATAGATAAGATGATTAAAATTGCAGTAACAGGTGCAGAACCTGGAGGCAGTTGAAAGCCGAATATCATAATAAGTTGTGCCACAATGGCGAAGATACCACATCCTAGTGCGCCAGCTGTACGCAATCCTAATAATATGGCCAATATCATTATGATAATTTCTACTACAAATAGTAGCATGATAAGCGCTCCTAACTTTTCAGAAAATTATTGTGATTTTTTTAACATAGATTATTTTATCACTTCAATATGTTAAAAGTATATAATTGATTAAAATTCACAAAGTTAAATGCATATAATCTGTGAACATCTATATTCCTTCACATAATACCATCATAAATGATAACGATTATCAAATAAAGTTAATAACATAAAAATATCCCTTGAAAGTAAGGCGTCACCTACTACTTTCAAAGGATTATAATTTATCTATTGCTTATCTTTATTGTGATAGTCTTTGTTTGCCTCGTCTTTGAGTTCAACTTTACCAGACTCATCATATGTTTCTTCATCATCAGTATGACCTCTTGCCATACGTACATTTCTTTCTTCTTCTTTTTGTTTTTTCTTTTTAGAACGTTTGTCGTATGCGCGCTCTTCTAATAAAGAGCCCCAAATTAGTCCACATATAATGGCAATGGTTACTACAACGATTAATCCTATGATAATCCATTTTATTACTTCAAATGTCATATTTACTCACCGTCCTTCAACATTAATCGTGAACTATAATCTTTGTTGTATAGCTTCATTATTAGTGTATTTCCCGTTCTGCTTCGGCTTCAATCACATTGTGAAGAATCTTACTTTACTAGTTTTGTTATTTTTCAATTTCAATTTATATGTTATTTTTATCTAAAAAGATTTTAGGAGTGTTGTTTAATGTCTGGCTATTTATTATTTATAATTATGTTTTGCTGTGCCATTCCTATATTTTTACTTATGTATGATGAAAAGGATAAGTAATATTTACTTATCTCATCTATTAGCGAAACATATACTAGATTTCTCTATAAATACAATGAAATATTAATCATTTAGCATCCAAGAAAATGACTGACTTTATCAACTATTCTTTCAAAAAATTTATTTTTTTAGCGTAAAAAAGAGATCAAACAATAATATTACTGTTTGATCTCTTTAAATATAGTTAGCAGTGGTTGTCTTAAATTATGAAATGTAGTTGTATGAGCTTGCTTGGCTAGCTGAGATAGTACGTGTAGATACTACGCCAGGTCCGCCGTTATAGTTCATTTCAGAAACTTCTACTGAACCGTCATTGTTAACGTTCTCTACGTATGCTACGTGACCATAAGCACCTTGAGATGTTTGCATTACGGCACCAGCTTTAGGTGTGTTATTTACTGAGTAACCAGCTTGTGCTGCTGCGTTTGCCCAGTTGTTAGCGTTGCCCCAAGTATTACCGATGCTACCTACTTTGCCATATACGTAGTACGTACATTGACCTGCAGTGTAAAGGTTAGCACCTGAACTTGATTTACCTGCAAATGCTTTTGTAGATGATTGTGTAGTTGGCGCATGTTGAGTTGTTACTTTAACGTTACGGTCTGATGTTGAATAGCTTGCACCTAAGCCGCCACCATTGTTGTTACTGTTGTTTGCAGTATATGATTGAGTATTATTATTTGAATTAGTATTTGTAGTTGCTTGCGCATTATTATAACTGTAGTTGTAGTTATAATTATTGTTTGATTGTGTATTGTTTACTGCTTGATTGCCACTATTTTGTTGTCCACCTTGTTGAGCTTGAGATGGGTTCCAGTTACCTTTCCAATCGTAATGGTAGTTACCTTGTTGGTCGATTGTATAAGTGTAGCTGTATGATTGTGAATCGTTCGGGTTGTATCCGTTGTTTTCAGCTGCCTCTGCGTCGTGATGTGCTAGTCCGAATGTTGCGATCCCTGCTGTTGCGATTGTAGCTGTTGCGATTTTTTTCATAATTAAAAATCCTCCTATAAAGTTTGAACAAAATTTTATCTCGTGGCTATCTGTAGTTTAATTTAATTTCTTAGTCTCTTTGACTTAATTTTTTCTCGCTAAATAACGACAAGACATACTTTAACAAACTAACAAGGGTTTGTGGGGCTTTTCATGTGTTTGTAAATGAATCATAATAATCGGACGTGTTTTGTAATGAACGCAACAGAATTTTACAGACACTAAAAGACTTCTATGTCAGCGTTTATATCTCTTTATTGATTTTTATCATTACAATGACTGTAATATATCTGATAATTGAAATTATGTTTTATTTCATGTGAATCGGGAAACGAAGAAGCTTAGAAAGAGGTCAATATTTCTTATAATCATGCTTTTACATTATCCAATTACTTCTATATAAATGGTGTTTATATAAAAAGTTAGGAGCGACGACAGAAATCTAATGTCTTTTCAAAGATTTCTGTTGTCGCTCCCTTTTTATTCCTATATATATTGTTTTTCTTTTAAATAGTTAAGAATGTGTTCGACTGATGCTTCTACACTTTGTTGTTCTGTATTAATAGTAATTTCTGGATGATTAGGTGCTTCATAAGGTGCGCTAATACCAGTAAATTCTTTAATTTCGCCTGAACGAGCTTTTTCATAAAGGCCTTTCGGGTCACGTTTCTCACACTCTTCAACGCTACATTCCGTATAGACTTCGATAAATTCGCCCTCTTCTAATATGGCACGTACATCATCTCGGTCTTGTCTATAAGGCGAGATAAATGCAGTAATCGCAATTGTTCCAGCATCCACTAATAGTTTGCTAACTTCGCCAATACGACGAATATTTTCCTTACGATCTTCTGGGCTAAACCCCAAATTCTTATTTAATCCATGGCGTACATTGTCGCCATCTAGACGATACGAATGTTTACCTTGTTCAAACAGAGATTTTTCAAGTGCTACTGATATCGTCGATTTACCTGAACCTGATAATCCGGTAAACCAAATAACTACACTCTTATGACCATTCTGGTGTTGTCTATCTGCTTTCGTCACTTCAGAATCGTGCCATGTAATATGACTAGATTGACTCATCTCTTATACCCCCGACTTAATTTTGTTGTAAACCTTTGATTAACACTTCTGCTACTTCTGGTCTTGAAAATTCAGTTGGTAAAGATTCACCATTACGTAATTTTTCTCTTACTTTTGTACCACTTAAATGCACATGTTCAGATGCATCATGTGGGCAAGTTTTAGCCGTAGCCATGTTGCCACATTTTTTACAATAAAATGCATGTTCAAATTTCAAGATTTGAATATCTAATTCATCTTCAAATTGAGAAATAAGGTCTTGTGCTTCATACGTGCCATAGTAATCGCCTACGCCTGCGTGATCACGTCCGACAATAAAGTGGGTACAACCATAGTTTTTACGTACTGTAGCATGCAGAATCGCTTCACGTGGACCAGCATAGCGCATAGCGGCAGGATAAATAACTAGGCGCGCTCTATCTTCAGGGAAATAATTATTTAGAATCGCTTGATAACTTTCCATACGTACATCGGCAGGAATATCATCAGCTTTCGTTTCACCTACTAAAGGATTAAGTAATAAGCCATCTACAATTTCTAATGCAGATTTTTGAATATATTCATGTGCACGGTGAACTGGATTACGCGTTTGGAAACCGACAACCGTCTTCCAACCAATATCGTGGAATAATTGACGTGTTTCTGCTGGATCTAAATGATAATCTGTGAATTCATCATGTTTAGGACGATTAAGTAACTGGATAGGTCCTGCTAAATAAACATTGCCTTTCTGATAGACTTTCTTAACGCCTGGATGAGCTTCATCAGTAGTACCATATACATTTTTAGCTTCTTTTTCTTTGTCATACGTGTACTTTTCTTCAAGTTTTAATGTGCCGTATAATTCTCCGTCTTCGCCATAAAGGGCAATGTCGTCATTAATGTCTAAGTTATCCGCTTCGGCTTCTGTGACGGGTAACGTAATCGGTATACTCCACACTAAACCATTTTCCAGATGTGTATCTTCGACAACTTTAATATAGTCAGCTTCTCCCATAAATCCAGTTAATGGACTAAATCCACCGATACCGATTAATTCTAAATCGGAAATTGCCCATGGATTTAAAGTGAGTGACTTATAAGATTGTGCTGCTTCAATTAAGCGTTCACGTTCGGCACCTTCTACGACTCGATTAATAAGTTCCCCTCCGTGTGGTTTAATTGTGTTATGAATAATCTCTTCATATGTTGCCATAATTTGATAACCCCTTTTCCAATTAATTTGATTTGTTTACTCGGTTTTATTTGTAAGAAAAAGATAATTTCTTGTTTCGAATGACTGTAATTATCACTAAAATCACAATTGCACAAATAATCACAAATCTTACGATATTAGTAATGACATCGTCTTTCACAAAATAAGTCATTAAAGCATTGCTATTGGTGAAGATAATTAATCCACCTACACAAATAGCTAAAATATTTATCGGTAGTACTTTTGTTAAATAGGCTGAAATAGGTGCAGCCACCATACCCCCAATGCTTAGCGCAATGACAAACCACCAATTAATTTGTGTAATACCTAAGAAGATAATAAAACTAAGCGATGTTGATAACGTAACAAAGAATTCACTGGCCGATACTGTACCAATCGCATAGCGTGGTTGAATTTTATGGCTAGCCAATAACAATGGCGTATTTACTGGGCCCCATCCTCCGCCACCAATCGCATCTAAGAAACCTGCAATCGCGCCTTGAGGTACGAGCTTAATACCACTAACCTTACCAATATGCGTATGAACTTCCTTTTTACGCTTGAATAAAAATTGATATAAAATATAGACGCCCATTGAGAGTAGAAACAATGCAATATACGGTTTAATATACTCACCATGTATTTGAGTGAGTAAACCTGCGCCTATAAAACCACTAATTGCTCCTGGAATGGCCAACTTTAACATAGTAGGCTTATGTACATTTTCGAATTTCCAGTGTGATGTTCCTGACGCTGCCGTAGTAGCTATTTCTGAAAAGTGCACGGTTGCCGATACAATGGCAGGTGCAATACCATACGTTAATAATATAGATGATGATGAGGCACCGAAACCCATTCCGAGTGAACCATCAACAAGTTGGGCTAAAAATCCAGCTAATGCAAATATAAATAATTTTCTCATATATCACATGACCCCTTATCCTCAGCTTGTGATTGGAGCCATCGCATGAATTCAAGTTGTTTATCTTCATCTAAATATTCGTCAGACACAATTTGTTGTAACAGGCGTTGCTTTCTAGATGGCTCAATTGCTAATGCTTTAATATACTGTCTACTTTGATATAAAAATTCAATATACGTTTCATAGTTGTCGTCATACATGTCATTTAAGGTTGATATAATTTGGGAACCTAATTTCGGACTAGCACCGTTGGTTGAGACACTAATCGTTAATCGTCCCCGTTTTAAAATACTAGGAAAAGTGACATCTCCTGCCTGTGCATCTGCAGCATGGTTAAGCAATGTACCATGAGGCAAACATGCTTTGACGTAATCATTAACCTCGGGTTGATCCGTCGCAATCACTACTAAATACGCCTGCTTAATATCTTGAGGTTCGAATTGCTTTTCTCTCCATGTAAGACGCCCATTTTCTAGTAAATTCTGTAATTCTGTAGTGATAGTTGGACTAACAATATGAACATGGGAACAATATTCAACTAACGTCGTTGCACGTCGGGTAGCTACTTTTCCTCCACCGACAATGACAATCTGTTTATCATTTAAATCAATCATAAGTGGCATACTACTCATATCGTTCCCCCCTTTTATGTTCTAATGTGTCAGTCTCTTACGCTTTATTTACTAAGATAGAATCTACGACTTGTTCTTTAAACCAGCTGATCTTTTGACGCATGTGAACCACATCGCCAACAACAATCATTGCTGGGTTTTTAATTTCTGAAGCGCGTGTAACAATATTACCTAACGTGCCAACTATCGTCTTTTGCGCATCTGTTGTTCCTAGATGAACTAATGCTACTGGCGTATCAATGCCTTTACCGTGTCGCACTAATAATTCGCAAATTTCGGCTAATCGTTTAACACCCATATAGATACATAACGTTTCTGGCCCCTGTGCTAAATGTTGCCAATATGCTTCTTTCGACATGCCTGGCTTATTTACAGCCGTTACAAACGCTACTGAAGAACTATAATCTCTATGTGTTACTGGAATACCTGCATACGCAGGGGCGGCGATGCCTGACGTGACTCCTGGCACAATTTCAAACGGGATTTGATGTTGTGCTAAGATTTCCGCTTCTTCTCCGCCTCTTCCAAAGACGAATGGGTCGCCACCTTTTAAACGAGTGACAACATGGCCTTTTTTAGCCAAACTTACCAACATTCGATTGGTTTCCTCTTGTGGCAAGGAATGCTTATTAGGATCTTTACCACAGTAGAAGAATTTTGTTGATGGTTCAGCTAGGTCTAAGATGTCTTTGTTGACCAAACGATCATATAGAATAACGTCGGCAGCTTTGATAGCTTTCAAGCCTTTAATTGTTAATAAATCAGGATCTCCAGGTCCTGCTCCTACGAGATACACTTTCCCCATCTTGTCACCCCACTTTATTGACTTCTTTTTAATGTTAACTATGGAAATCTTGACCGCCATGAACTTTAGCTACGACACCTGAACGGATAACAAAGTCGCCAAAGTGTTCACCTTCAAGGCGTTCTTTACCATAATCAATTAAAATTGGTCGTAAACTTTCAAGAATTTCTTGTTCGCCAATATTTTCTTTATATAGTTTGTTTAAACGGTCACCTTTAAAGCCGCCACCTAAATACATGTTGTATTTACCAGGTGCTTTACCGATAAAGGCAATTTCAGCTAATGCTGGTCTTGCACATCCATTAGGACAACCTGTCATACGAATTGTAATATCTTCATCATTAACGCCTGCTTCATCTAATAAATCTTCAATCTTTGAAATAAGTGAAGGAAGATAGCGTTCTGATTCAGCCATGGCTAGACCACATGTTGGAAATGCGACACATGCCATAGAATTTCGTCTTAAGCCAGTATAGTTTTTACCGTCTGTTAAACCGTATTGGTCAATAAGACCTTGTATTTCATCTTTCTTTTCAGGAACTACATTTGCGATAATTAAGTTTTGATTTGGAGATAATCTGAAGTCGCCCGTATGTGTTTCTGCGATTTCTCGCAATGCCGTTTTCAATTTATAATCTTCTGTATCTTTAACACGTCCATTTTGGATAAATAAAGTGTAATTCCAAATGTCTTCTTCACTTTCAATCCAGCCTAGACGATCGCCGTTATGTTCGAATTCGAAGTCTCTTGCCTCTTGAATGTCCCAACCTAATCGTGAATTGAGTTCTTCGACTACCTTTTCAACACCTAAACGATCGACCGTGTATTTGAAACGTGCATTCTTACGATTCTCACGATTGCCGTAGTCGCGTTGAATCGTTAATATCTTTTCACAAACATCTACTACTTTATCTTTAGGAATAAAACCAGCTAAGCGACCAACTTGTGGGTAAGTATCAGTATTACCATGTGTCATACCCATACCGCCACCGATTGTTACATTGAAACCTACTAACTGGTCATCTTCAATGATGCCGATTAAACCGATATCTTGAGAATAGACGTCAATATCATTGGTTGGTGGCACGGCGATACCGATTTTGAACTTACGTGGTAAATATTTCTTACCGTACATTGGTTCTACTTCTTCTGAAGAATCGAGAACCTTTTCACCGTCTAGCCAAATTTCATGATATGCATGCGTTTGTGGGAGTAAATGATTACTTATTGCCGTCGCATAGTCATTAATTTCTTTATGAATACTTGATTGGTACGGGTTAGGGTTACACATTGTATTACGGTTAACGTCCCCACATGCCGCAATCGTATCAAGTACTGAGTCATTGATTTTTTTCATTGATGTTTTTAAATTTCTTTTTAAAATGCCGTGGAACTGGAAGGTCTGGCGTGTCGTTAATTTCAAAGTATGATTTGCGTATTTGTTTGAAATATCGTCCATCGCAATCCATTGCTCCGGTGTGGCTTTACCGCCTGGTAGACGAACACGAATCATAAAGCTGTATGCCGGTTCAAGCTTTTGTTTACGACGTTCGTCACGTAAATCTCTATCATCTTGTTGGTAACTACCGTGGAACTTTAATAGTTTCGTGTCATCATCAGAGATAGCACCTGTCAATGGGTCTGCCAATCCTTCTTCGATTGTGCCACGTAAATAGTTACTCTCATCTTTTATATATTCTAAAGCGTCAAGTTTGTGGTCTAATTCATCTGAAATTTGCTTGTTTGATTTAGCCATTAAGTACCACCCTTTCTTTAGTACACATCGCGTTGATAACGTTTATCTTTTTTCATTTGTTTTAAATAGTCTTCTGCTTCTTCTTCAGACAAGTTTTGTTCTTTTATTAAGACGTTGCGAATCGCTTGATGTACATCTTTAGCCATATGTTTCTCATCGCCACAAATATAAATTGAAGCACCGTTTTGAAGCCATTGATTAAATTCTTCACTGTGCTCTGCAATGCGATGTTGTACATAAACTTTTTCATCTGTATCACGTGAGAAAGCGACATCCATTTTACCTAGGACACCATCTTTCAACCACTCTTGCCACTCAGTTTGGTATAAGAAGTCAGTTGTGAAGTGTTGATCTCCAAAGAATAACCATGTGTTACCTTTAAAGCCATGTTCTTCACGTTCTTGCATATACGCTCTAAATGGTGCAACCCCTGTACCAGGACCAATCATAATCACTGGTGTGTCTCCCTCTGTAGGGAATTTAAAGTTAGGATTACGTTTTAAGTAAATCGGCACTGTATCACCTGGTTGAATACGTTCCGCAAATTGTACCGAGCAGACGCCTGAGCGGTCTCGACCATGCGTGTTATATCTTACTGCTCCAACGGTGATGTGTACTTCATCCGGTAACGCTTGGTAACTACTTGAGATTGAATACTCTCTAGGTGGGAGTTTTCTAAGTAATTGATATAAGTTCTCCGGTTGTAATTCAGTTGTCGCGAAGTCATTTAATAAGTCGATAAAGTCACGACCTTCGATGTAATTTTGAACCCATTCTCTATCTTCTGTTTTTTCTGAAAGTTCATCATTGTCGAAGAATGATGCCGCATTGAGTAGTAACGGTTTGGTTAATTTTGTAATTTCAAAATGAGACGTTAGCGCTTCTTCTAATGATAGCGTGTCACCTTCATCTGAAATTGGAACTTGTTCATTTGGATCCCATCCAAGTGTGCTGATTAATAAATCGACTAGTGCTGGATCATTTTGTGGTAAAACGACTAAACAATCGCCAACTTCATATTCTTCGCCAAAATTATCTAATAAGAATTCAATATGACGTGTTTCTTTATTAGAGCCTTGGCCGTTTAAGTTAATATTCTCTAATACTTCTGCTTCGTAAGGATTCGCTTTAGAGAATTTCTTTTCCTTCGCAGATTTAATAGATTCGCTAACTACTTGTTCGCTTTGTGTGCCTTCTGGTTCTGTATCAATCGCATTGATGACGTTGGCCATCCACTTTTCAGCGTCTTCTTCATAATCGACGTCACAATCGACACGTTCATAAATTCTTTCGGCACCTAGTTCTCCAAGCTTTCTATCGAAGTCTCGACCAGTTTGGCAGAAGAATTCATAGGTTTGGTCACCTAACGCTAAAACAGAGAATCTAACACCTTCAAGTTTCGGTGCTTTTCTACCGTGAATAAACTCGTGCAATTCAGCAGCGTTATCTGGCGGGTCACCTTCGCCTTGTGTTGACGTAATGATAAATAAGTCTTCAACGTTTTTAAGATTTTTAGCTTTAAAGTCGTCCATCGCTTTTAACGTTACTTTATGCCCAATGTTAGATAGACGTTCTTCAAAGATTTCGGCTAAGCCTTGCGCGTTGCCTGTTTCAGAACCATAAAGCAATGTGATAGCACGTTTCTCAGGTACCACAGTTGGTTCATTTTGTTGAAGCATAGCTTCAGTGCTTCCCGACAGTTCGCCTTGCCCTGGCGTACTAGTTTGCGCTTGTGATTGAGTTGAAGTTGATGCATTAGTTGAAAATTGTTGATTCGCAACTAAATAACCACTTAGCCAAACTTTTTGTTCTGGTGTGAATGTTTGTAGTAATTCATTAATTTGTGTGGCTTGTCCTTCTGTAAATGGACTATTAGTGACACTTAAATTCAATCGTATCCACCTCTTATTCCGTAAAAATAATCTTCTATTATAAATAATATACTATTTTTATTATGTAAGAAATACAAGAGGGTGGGACAAAAGTGTTTAGGATACTCGTCAGATGCCGTTTATCATTTTCGCAAAGCACTAATTATTAATGTCTTAGCCACTTCCATCTATCCGACTCTCGTATTTCAGAATTTCTTTTTAAAACCTATCAGAATACTAGGTTTTATAATTAAAAAATTTTACCTTATATTTTAAGGTTTATCTGCAACATGTAATCCACATTCTGTCTTTTCAAAATTAGACCAACGTCCTGCTCTAGAATCACTTGAATCAAATACAGGAGATGTACATGGAATACAACCGATGCTTGGGTAATGTTGATCATGCAACGTATTATAAGGCAACTCGTGTTGCTTGATATAATCCCACACTTCATCCTCCGTCCAATAAATTAACGGACACACTTTAATCGATTTAAAACGCTCATCTTTATTAATAAAGTTTGTATTAGCACGTGTAGGCGACTGCGCACGACGTAATCCAGAAACCCAAGCGACTGCCCCGCCTAAGACTTCTTCTAATGGTTTAATCTTTCTAATATAACAGCATTGGTTCGGGTCATTCTTCCATAAAGCTGGATTATATTTCTCAGCTTGTTCTTCTAACGTTAAATCTGGTTTCTTCATTTCGATGCGAAGTTGTGGATACTTTTCCTTTACTCTATCGATTAGATCATAAGTTTCTTGAAAATGTAAATCAGTATCTAAAAATACAATTTGAGCATCTGGTTTAATTTGAGAAATCAAATCAATAAGTACCATACTCTCTGCGCCAAAACTACATGAATAAACGATGGAATCACCATACGTGCTATAAGCCCAATCTAGAATTTCATAGGCTCCTTTAGTTGCGTCGTTACCTGTTATAGAATCGATGAAAGGGTCGCTCTCAAAGTTCTCATACGTAATTTTCTGTACTGACATAAACTTATGATTCCCCCTCACTGTTCACAAATTTATTAAACAAATCCTATCAGAATTGTCAGAATAATATGTTAATACTTTACCATTTTTAAATGGAAAGTCAAGGCGTTTTGACAAAGTTCCTTATTTAATGTGATGGTTTAACTAGGTGACCTCGAAGCAATTTTATAGTTTATAAAAAACGAGAGGTTGGGACAAAAGTGTTTAGGATGTGAGCAGAACCGAGCGATGAGCAAAATAGCTTTTTTATTTTGTCGAATCGTGACGGTATCTGCCGAGAATCCTACTTTTGGGACACCGTTTATCGGTTTCCCAGAGTACAAATGATTAATGTCTCAACCTCACGTGTAATCAAATTTATTATTTTGTATTCCAGCATAATTATAAGGAGGAAACTTGATGAAAGATAATCGTAAAAAATTAAATCGTTTTGAGATGATTTTATTACTAATCGTCATCATCATTATGATTATTAACATTTTGATAATGTTTAAAGTCATTAATGTTTCTATAGCTTTTTCTCAAATATTATTAGCAGTTTCTATCTTAATAATGTTATTTTTCACTAGAAAAAAATAAAACTCAATTCGAGTTCCGAATATCATACCAATTAACTAAAGAAAACTAACATCTAGTCAGGCGTTTACCTTAGATGTTAGTTTTTTCTTAATCTTCATCACGATTATGGTAACGCATTTGTTGACGATAACCATATGTGCTTTCTTTAATCAGTTGATCATTTAATAGACCTGCACCAATGGCACCAGCTACGGTTGAAATCGATGCTGCAAACCATGGGATACTTAAATACAAATCAAAGCCGGCTGCTCTTTTCAATCCTACTTGTTGTCCTAAAAAGTCTGGCGGTAACAACACAAGTTCCGCAATTAAGAACAACGTGTAGAGGATAATATAATAGATAATAATGGCAACAAATAAGGTCATCACTGTGGTTAAATTGTATAGCCATGTGAGTCGTTTGTTATTACTTTTTTTAGTGGATTCCCATAATTCATGAGATAACATGACCCATATCAACATACCGATAACGGCAATCACTGAAATACCGAATAGACGCCACATTGAGAATTCCATACTCATCTGCCACATTGTAGTGAAAATAAGACCAAATGCGCCAGTGGTAAAAGCGATAGCGACAATATTACTTAAACTCGCCATCATATTTAATGGATTATTCGCAAAGGTCATCCCACTGACAAGACGAATCATGCCTGCAGAACGTGAATTGGATAAGTAACGCAAATGATAGTTTTCCGTTTCATCTAAATACACTTCTGTTTTGTCAATTTTTGATAATGGAAATTGTTTATTAATCGCATATTTGACGTCATCATCTTCATCATACTCTTCATGACGTTCTTCAGAGTGATGCACCTCATTAATAATGGCTACGATTGATCGCTTGAAACGATTTTTAACAGGACGCCAACCAAACGCTGGGTATGAGAAGATAGCCGCACCATTTTTCTTATTAATATCTAATGCTAATACACGTTGGTTATGAAACATCGGTAAATCTGTGACTGCCACCACATAGTCCCATTGTCTCTTGTCGTGATAATCTTGTATCTTCTTAAAGATTTTCTCTACAGATTCGGCATAACCAGTAAGAGAATCAACCACGAGGTCGACTTTCCAGCCATGTTGGTTATTATTCTGTTTAGATAAGATGTTAGGGATATCGTCCACTAAACTCTCGGCTAATTTTTCAGTCACACCAGGCGCTACTACTAAGCCAATGGTCTTTTCTTCACTCATGATTCATCCTCCTCTCTGTGGACTTGTTTTTTACCTTCATATTGTTCTTCATCTTTTACTTGCTTATTAGAAGCCGTTTGTGCCACTTCTTGTTGTGTTTCATCTTGTTCTTGTGCTTTTGATTGACGTTCTTCTTTTTCCGCTTCTTTATAACGATGATATTGACGATAGGAATACGTAATCTTGCGTATCTTCTCCTCGTTCTCAACTGTAGACCCCATCGCTCCGGCTAATAAGCCTAATGAAGCTACAAACCATAATAATTTTACATAATTTAGAAAAGTGAAATCTGGGTTCGCACTCGTCCAACTATTGAATAAACTCACAGGTACAAATAATGAAATACTGATTGCTAACAAGATATAAAGAATCACATAGTTCATCACTGTAATAATGATTAAAGTGAGTACGGTTGTAGAATTATAAATATAACGGTAGACACGTTGTGATTTAGCAGTCTTCCGTTCACCTAATTGGTGCGCATAAAATAACCACGCAGCCATACCTATAATTGCCGTAAGCATTAGAATGATAAAACGAAGCGGTGAATATTGTACACTTAATTCCCAAGGCATTGAGAAGATGGACACATATGTCCCAGTCGCAAAAGCAACGGAGATAATCTTTTTAAAGTTGAAGATGGTCTTCCAAGGTTCATTAGAGCGGGTTAATCCTAAAATGAGTTGTAACCAGCCTAAAATTAAAAAACGATTAATGTAACGTCGTTTCGAGCTCTCGTCTTCTCTTGGGTCAACAGCCTCTGGACGAATAAGCGGATGTACTTTCGGTCGCTCTTTCGTATTGTCACTATAAAGTTGTTCGACTAGAGTGGCGATGCTATTCACTAATTTACGTTCTAAATCTATCCACCCTAGTGACGGTAATGAAAGCATAGACACTTGACTCTCACTATTGTAGTCACTAATCACTACTTTATTATTAGAGATACTTGGTAAGTCAGTAATACTAATGACAAAATCCCAACCGTAACGTTCTTTCATGTCGGCAGCTTTATCAATACTTTCGTACACATCTTCCGCCGAACCGATTAACAAGTCTACTTTGCTTTCAAAGTTCCATTGTTGATTGTCATCGATACGCTCGTGTAAGAGCTTTTGAACTTTAGGTACTGCTTTATCTACTAGTTTATGCGCCACGCCAGGTGACGGTATTAGTCCAATGGTATACGCCATCATGTCCCTCCTTTCTTGTTGTACTATTTATTTTGATTAAGTTAAGAACTTCATTTTCAAAAAGTATAAAGTATACGAACATATCAAATCATTGAATAAGCGTAAGCTCTATCTTATATAATTGCAAATACTTTTTATTATCAAATTAGTTAATATAATTATATTAATTGAAATCGTCTTAACTTTTGGCACACTTAACTAAATAGCCTTGACTTATTAAATTAAAACTTATAAATTGTAACTATAGTATAAATATATGCACTAGGGGTGTTTTTTAACTGAGATAGAGTAAAGCTCTAAACCCTTTGAACCTGAACTAGATCGTACTAGCGTAGGAAAGTGTGGGATAAATTTTAGATAAATATTGAGATGTGACAAATTTGTCAACTCTTTATATAGACGTATAACATCTACTATTTACGCAACTTTCCTCTAGTGAAGGTTGCGTATTTTTTTACTGTAAATGAGATGTACGGAGGTACGGTATACATGGCTAGAACAGTATTAGTAACAGGAAGTAGTCGTGGTTTAGGAGCGACCATTGTTAAAACATTGGCTGAGCAAGGCTTCCAAGTCGTGATTAATTACAACAATAATAAGGAGGCGGCTGAACGGATTGCTTCTGAGATTGGTGAAAAGGCTATTGCTATTCAAGCTGACGTGACACAACGTGAAGACGTGGAACGTTTAGTTAAAGAAGCGACAGACCACTTTGGCCAAATTGATGTCGTTGTAAATAATGCGTTAGTTAATTTCAAGTTTGATCCGGTTGCACAAAAAGCGTTTAAAGATCTTACTTGGGAAGATTATCAACAACAAATTGACGGCACTTTGAAAGCTGCGTTTAATGTCACGCAAAGTGTGATACCTCAATTTATCGAACGCGGTGCTGGTAGTGTCATTAGTATTGGTACTAATTTATATCAAAACCCTGTCGTACCTTATCATGAATATACGACGGCTAAGGCTGGATTAATTGGTTTCACACGTAACGTGGCAGCCGAATTAGGACAATACGGTATCACTGCTAATGTCGTGTCTGGTGGCTTATTAAAGACAACAGACGCAAGTGCAGTCACAACACCGGAAGTATTTGATTTAATCGCACAAACCACACCACTACGCAAAGTAACGACACCTCAAGACTTAGCTAACTTAATCGCATACTTAAGCACAGAAGCGGCTAGTGGTATTACTGGTCAAAATATAACAGTTGATGGCGGTTTAACGATGAATTAATCCACCAATGAAAGACGACTGATTTCAAATTGGAGTGTTTATGTAGCTATGCCTAAAGATAATCATCACTTACACATAGGTATTTTGATTTATGGTTGTGGTCATCACCAGGCCGCTTGGCAACACCCTGATTCGAGTATTGAGCGCGTTGGAGATGTTACCTATTATCAACATCTTGCTCAACTATCAGAGAAAGGCTTATTTGATGTCGTGTTCTTCGCCGACAATCAATCATTTAATCCTGGCTTTACTACTATGCCAAGCTTTTGGTTTGATCCACTGATTAACTTAACAGCAATTTCGCAAGTAACACAACAGGTTGGCTTAGTACCCACCATTTCGAGCACATTTTCAAATCCATTTACGGTTGCTCGCCAACTCTTAAGTCTCGACCATATTACTGGAGGTCGTGTCGGTTGGAATCTGGTAACCTCTATGACCGATTTAGAAGCTCAGAACCATAGCATGCCTGCTTTACCCGACCATGCTATCCGTTATGAAAAGGCTGACGAATTCGCTCACGTCATGAACGGTTTGTTTGAATCTTGGTCTACGGATGATTTTCAACCTAACCGTGAGCAAGGTACATTAATAGATAATTCAAATATTCAACCGCTTCAACATAAAGGCAAATATTTCCAAGTTCATGGACCGTTAACGACCCCACAAAGTCCACAAGGTAAACCCGTTGCGATGCAAGCAGGTGCTTCAAAGCAAGGCATCGCTTTAGCAACGAAATATGCCGATGCTGTTTATTCAGTATCTTGGAATATTAAACAAGCACGCCGTTACCGTGAACGCTTAGATGCTGAAATGGCTAAGAACACTGTAAATCCTAGATATATTAAAGTATTTCCCGGGTTAGTGACTTATGTCGGTCGGACACATGAAGAAGCTTTAGAAAAGAAAGCAAAACTCGATGGATTATTGTCTGTTGAAACGGCTTTAAAACAACTTAGCTTCTTTGTCCAACAGGATTGTAGCGGGTGGGCACTCGATGAACCTCTTCCCGACTTACCACCAGTTGAAGAATTTAGTGGGCCTGTTGGTCGCTATGAAACAATACTTGAAATGATTAATGATACCCAGCCTACCGTACATGAATTATTGGGCTATTTAAATGCTGGCGGTGGCCATTTAACTCTTATTGGCACGCCAGAAGAGATAGTTGACGAAATGGAGTATTGGTTCAATGAAGGTGTAGCAGATGGTTTCAACCTAATGCCGCCTTCACTTCCCCATAGTTTAGAAGACTTTGTAGAACTGATTGTGCCTGAATTACAACGTCGTGGTTTGTATCGTACAGAGTATTCAAGTCATACCCTGAGAGAGCACTTAGGGTTAAATTAATTAAACAAATTACAGATATTCATTATTATCCAAATAGACATTCATTTATCCAATTCATTTATCCATATCCATATAATAGAAATTAACGTAAAGGCGAAGATGCTAACTTAGGAGCACCTTCGCCTTATTTATATATACATATATCAATACTTCGTATTGTTTTGCTCGCTTTTCTAGGGGGAGCGGCGACAGAAATCTAATGTAATTTCTAAGATTTCGTTGTCCCGCCCCGGCAAGGTTGACTAGAAATGAAGAAAGTACAGATTGGACGTATCTTCATTTCAGTCAACTACTGCCAGTCTCAGCCTACCCCAAATTGAAATTTGGGGCCCCGGTCTTCTACTGGCACTGCTCCCTCAGAAGTCTCGCTCACAATACTACGTATATACAAATAATTTAACGTTATCATTTTTAAAATAATAAAATTTCTCAAGTTATCTTATACATAAAGTTCATTATATAAATTACTTTCTAATGGTAATGTTTTTATCATAGTTCTTGATAAAAAATTATAATTACAAAGGGGTATTTATAACCAAAAAAGTGGGGCGAGTTATCGTCCCACTTTTAATATATCAATGACTAGTATTTATAAGGGTCATTGTCTTTTTTATCTTTTAATTTTTGAGTTTCATCTTGTAAGAAGTCGTTGTCACGGTGACGGTCTTGATGTTCATTATTAGTATCAAATTCATGATTGTCATCATTATATCTATCGCTACGACGGAAATGATTATCTTCATCATAACCTTGAGAACGATCTGCATCATTATAATGACGTTCTTCATTATTTGCTAAATCTCTACCTAATTCATTGTTATCACGGTGATCATGTTCGTCACTTACATCGTGGCGATCTTTTTCAGATGTCCAATCTGCATTGTTCTTACGTTGGAAGTCATCATCATTAGAACGGTGTAAATCATCACGATGATTTGAATCACGGTAGCCATTATTAATATCTTCACGTTCAGCATGACGGTCATGATTATCTACATTACGACGGTCGTCTTGATGGCGATCATCATATCTATCATTGTAGTCATGGCCATCGTTATTATGACGGCGATTGTCATGATCATTGTCATAACGATTGTCATAGTCGTTATTGCGACGATCATCGAAGTTATTGTCATGACGGTCGTCATAAGCACGGTTATGATTGTCATAATCGCGATCATTATGATTACGGTTATGGTCATCATATTTACTGTCATTTGCGTAATAGTGGTTATCGTAAGTATCTTTTTTCTTACCTTTTCTTACTAGTAACATGATACCTGCAATAATCCATAAAACAACACTAATCCAGTTTGATGCTAGAGCGATAAAGCCTGCAATAAGGATTAAAATACCTGCAATTTTTGGTGCTTTACTGATTAAAAGACCACCGATAATTGCTAAAATTAATGGAATAATCGCACCCCATGTGAAGAAGTTGATTACACCACTTAATGCGTCAAAACCTTGGTTAATATCAGTTGTAGATATTTGTTCACCTTGTTTTTGTGCTTCTCTAACCATTTGATCTTTAAAGCTGTCATTGCCTAAAAATGGTTTAGCAAGTAAAAATAGTATAGCAACTAATGCTTGTAGGACAACGCCAACCCATGTAAGAATATGTTCGATTGTGCGTTTAACCTTACGTTGATGTGTATTTCCTGATGCTGTGTACTCATTTGAGTAATTAGCCATATTTACGCCTCCTTTTTTTATTTCATACCCTACCGCTTACTAGGTTACACTTATTTTTAAAAAGTATAACTAATTTTTTATAAAAAATTTAAGAATAACTATTCACAATAAAATAATATATACGAGATGTAATCCAATACATTATGGCATAAATAATGATAACGGCGACGATGACTCCAATATAACTTGTCGCAAAAATTCCTACATTATTAATACTAAGAATGCCTAATGTATTAAAAATCATTTTTGAGGCAAAGACAACATGAATCGTTGCTACAATAATAGGTAAGATAAAAATCCACATGATTTGGTTATTAATCGTTGCTTTGATTCTCTCTTCTTCAATACCTACCTTCTGCATAATTTGATAATTTCGTCGGTCTTCGTAACCTTCCGCAATATTTTTGTAGTACATCATTAAAAATGTACCCAGTAATAAAATGATAGATACCACGACACCAATAAATATTAAACCACCATTTAACTCATAAAGTGATGCGCCTGTTCCTTTTTTACTTTCAATTTGCGCTATATATTTTTTACTGAGTTGACCACTCACTTTATCGAAATGCGATGTATCTTTCGTCATAATATTAAAATGAATAAATGAACTTGTTATATCACTTACATCTTTATTATCGTTTTTATCTTTATTCATATAGTAGTTTGTAATATGTTGATAACTGGTACTATCTGGTGTCACAATCGTTAAGGACCCAGGCACAGGTAATGAATAATTATGGCCATTCAGTTGTTTGGCAGTGACCGTTTCATCCATTAACGTCACATTATTTAACTTTTTAAATAATAAACTATCACTACTCAAGCCCGTCTCATTAGGCTTCAAGTGCACTTTCTCAGTATTCAGCTCATTGTAATCATGTTGCGTCATAATAATAAGAAAGGCACTTTTTAACCCCATAGAATAAAATTTATTCTCTCGTGGAAGCAATACGCCATTCGAACCATAATCTGCCGCTATCATGCTCACCGTATTGGTTCTGAAGAAGTCTACCTTAGCATGTTTTCTAATATCCTGTTCAATATGTTTCGCTTTCTTTTGCACCTCTTTATCATTATGAATATTACCATTCAACGTCACTCTATATTGCGTCGCCATTAGTGTATCTAAACGTTGTTCTATCCCTCTATACGTCGAGACACTCATTCCTAACGTAACAATTAAAAAGGTACATAACATCGTGATACTCGCTAGACCCACCGCATTAGAATTCATTCTCGAACGTAATCCCGATATTGTGAAAAAGTATTTCGGATTATAGTAAATTCTCGGTAACCGTTGGAGCCAATCAAGAAGTAATATGCCTAACGACATAAATAAACAATACGTTCCTATCATGACAAGTAAAATAGCACCAAATAAATTATAAAGTGAGCGAATAATCAGTTGATCACTTAAAGCAATATGATAGCTTCCAATTAACGCGCTTAAACCAATAATAAATAATAGATACAGTACAGGCGTCGGTAACCTTTTTTCCGTCTTTTGTCGTTGGGTAATTAACTTAATCGGACTTTGAAATAGAATCTTGATATTGTTAAGGCTAAATAGGAATAACATGACAAACGCAAGCATCAATAACGTATAGACCATCGCCTTAAGATTAAAAGGATAATCCATAAGTGACATCCCTGTTTGTTGCATTAATTTATTTAATAGCATAAAAATAAGGGCACCAAATAAGTAGCCACCCGTGATACTTAACACGGCAATGATAATATACTGATACACCATTTCTATAAACATAATGATGCGGAAGTGCTTCTTTTCCATACCTAAAATCATATTCATAGCGAGCTCTTGTTGACGCCGTTTCATCATGAAGCGATTCGCATATAAAATAAAGATAAAACCTAGCATACACATGAAGATATTACCTATTGCGACAAATCCTGGTAATAATTGGCTACGTTCACGCACATACTCATTCATATAGAGCGATAATAGGATAAACTCCGTCCCAAACATCATGCTCAATGCTAGGATAAAAGGTAGGATAACATGGCGTTGCATTTTGAAGTTTTGTAGAATCATCTTCCCTAACATGCGTAACGTCATCTTAGTCCCCTCTTTCATTCAAGATAGCTAAACTGTCGGCAATTCGCTTTTGGAAATCTTGTCGCGCCTCTTCTCCACGATAAATTTCATGATACAACCGTCCATCTTTAATAAATAACACCCGCTTCGCATAAGAAGCATCTACTGTTGAATGTGTCACCATCAGAATCGTTTGGTTATTCCTATTAAGTTCTCGAAAAAGGGTCATAATATTCTTCGACGTCTTAGAATCAAGCGCACCAGTCGGCTCATCAGCAAGGAGAATATCTGGTTCATTAATGAGCGCCCGACCAATAGCAATTCGTTGTTGTTCCCCACCAGAAATTTGGTAAGGATACTTATGTAATAAATCCTGAATATGAAGTTCCTCACTTAATTTCGCTATACGCGCTTCCATCACTTTATGAGAACGATTGGCTAAGACAAGCGGCATCAACATATTGTCTTTATTCGTCATTGTAGGTAAGACATTGAAATCTTGAAAGACAAAGCCTAGGTTATCACGTCGGAAATGTGCCACTTGCTTATTACGTAAATCACGCACATCTTGTTGATTAATAATAATACTGCCCTCTGTCGCTTTATCAAATGTAGCAATTAAGTTAAGTAAGGTAGACTTCCCCGAACCCGACTCCCCCATGATAGCTACAAATTCGCCTTTATGTATATTAAATGAGATACCATTTAGCGCAGTCGTCGCATTTAATCCTCTGCCAAAGACCTTTTTCACATTTTTCACGTCTAACAACATCACTTTGTGTCTCCTCTTCTTTGAAAATGAACTTCACCATTCGACTCTACTGTTAAGTGTTAATTCTATAATAAAACAAAAAAGCGCCAACAACATTGATATTTTCTTACAAATGTTGTTGGCTAACTTACAATATTGAAAGTTTATGTTGTGTGTGGAAAATGAACACAAAAGCGCGTGCCTTTACCTAGTTCGGATTGTACATCTACTTTATGATGTAAATGACGTGAAATATGTTTCACAATAAAGAGTCCAATACCACTAGATTTATCATTCAAACGACCATTGTACCCTGAATAGCCTTTATCAAAGATTTTAGGAAGGTCGGCTTGACTGATACCCACGCCGTTATCACGAATCGATAAGATGTTAGTGGCACTATCAAAGGTAATCCAAATATCTTTGCCTCGTGCATATTTCAACGCATTATTGAGAAGCTGTTCAATCATAATCGTACACCATTGCACGTCTGTAAGAACTTCCGTTTCACAACGGTCATAATGAATCTTAGTTTTTTGATCGATGAATTGAATCGAATATTTCATAATTAACGGTCGGACAAGTTCATTAATCGTTACTTTTGAAAAGGACATATCCGTTTCTTGATTCATCAATTTTAAATAGCTTAATGCCAAACTCGTATAATTATCAATTTGGATAATCTCTTGTCGTACCCGGTTCACGACATTATCTTCATTACGTTCTAACAATAGCTTCGAAGCGGTAATCGGCGTCTTAATTTGATGCACCCACGTTAAGAAGTAGTTCTCCACATTAGCTTGATAGTCAGTTTGCGCACTTTTCACACGTTGTAACTCTTGTTCTAGTTCAAGCTTCGTTTCTTTTAAATTCTCTTGTGCCTTAAAACCACTTAATTTTACAAGCCAGTAAATAACCATAACAAATACAATAATCGCAGTGCCTAAGAAAAACGCGCCAAACGGTAAATCAAATAAGAAAAAGATAAGACCAAATAGTAATAAAGTGATAACGACAATACTCAATTCATTAATAATTGATTTAATAAATGCTCTTAACATCACGCTTACACCTTATATCCGACATTCTTCTTCGTTTCAATCAAATCTTTCACGCCTATGGATTGTAATTTCTTACGCAAACGCGTCATATTTACTGCTAATGTATTGTCATCTATGAAATTCTCCGACTCCCAACACTTTTCAATCAACGCCGTACGACTGACATACTTGTCTTCATTACGGAAAAGCATTTGTAAAATCTGCAATTCTGTAAAAGATAGTTGAACAGATTCATCATTATGATATAGCGTTGCTTTATCCACGACGAGTTGACAACCTTGTACAGTGAGTTCATTATGAGAGACCGCTAAATCATAGGTTCTACGTAAGAGCGCTTGAATCTTGGCCACCGTTAAAGATAAATTGAATGGCTTCTCGATAAAATCATCGCCACCCATTTGAATCGCCATGATTTGATCCATATTATCTGTACGTGAACTGATAAAGATAATTGGCACATTAGATTCCTTACGAATCTCTCGGCACCAATGATAACCATTAAAGGTTGGCAAATTAATATCTAGCAAGACCAGTTGTGGTTGATGGACCTTGAAATACTCAAGAATATTATCAAATTGTTTCGCCACAATGACGTCATAGTTCCACTGGGACAATTCGTTTTCTAGACTTTCCGCTATGACAAAGTCATCTTCCACAATCAATACTTTCATAAGTTTCACCCTTTATTATTCTTTATGTTCATCTGTGTAGTCAGGATTAGACAGTTTATTTTTCTCTTTTTCAAATTCGTCTTCTTTATCACGTGTTTTAGCTTTACGTTTTCTTTCTTCCATAATTGATAATGCTATAAATCCAATGATGAGTAATGGCGATAACATAATAAATATCATTGGTAGACACCTCTACTTTTCTATATAGTGCTTACAGTTAATTCAATTTCTATTTTACAACTTTTAATGAAAAATGAACACGTTTACTCTACTGTGTTATTCAATAAAGCTCACGCTATGCTTTATTGTACAAACCGATATTTTTCCTATTTATAAAAAATTAAAAATAGAATTAATTCTTACAGTTAATAATTGTTTACAATAGCTTTACTTAAAAATAACTTTATACTAACTTTAAATCAAATTAAGTTCTTTAATATTAAAGATGTAGTACAAGATGATATACATATTAGGGGGCTTTATAACAATGCGTTTCATTAACAAATTTGGTAAAACTACAGTGGCAAGTACAATCTTAGCTACATCAGTATTAGGAACTACTCAACTTTCATTTGCATCTAGTCCAGGTGAAGGAAATCAAGGCCAACAAGGTCAAGATGGCGACTACATGGCAATTGGTAACACTGAAAATCCTAAAAACGTTATCTTCATGGTTGGTGACGGGATGGGACCTTCTTATAACTCAGCTTACCGTTACTATGCAGATGATCCAAATACTAAAGAATTAGACCAAACTACTTTTGATAAGTATTTAAAAGGTACCAATCGTACAAATCCAAATGATCCTAAAGAAAATGTAACCGACTCAGCAGCAGGTGGTACTGCTTTTGCGACAGGACAAAAAACATATAATGGTGCGATTTCAGTTGATAATGATAAAAAACCACTGAAATCTGTATTAGAACAAGCTAAAGAAAATGGGAAATCTACTGGCTTAGTCACTACTGCTGAAGTAACAGATGCAACTCCGGCCGTATACGCTGCCCATGTAGATGACCGTGATAAGAAAGATGAAATTGCACAACAATTTTACAATGATAAAATTAATGGTCAACATAAAGTAGATGTTATTTTAGGTGGCGGTTCTAAATATTTTGGTAAAGAAAATGGTAACTTAAAGAAAAAGTTCCAACAAGATGGCTATGATTATGTGACAAATAAAACAGATTTAGCCAACTCTCAAAGCGATCAAGTATTAGGGTTATTTTCAGAGAAAAATATGCCATTACAACTAGATGCGCCGAAAAAGAATCCATTATTAGTTGATATGGAAAACAGTGCATTATCTAAATTAGAGAAAAACGATAAAGGTTTCTTCTTAATGGTAGAAGGTGCTTCAATCGATAAAGCCGGACACCCTAACGATATTACTGGTGTCATGTCAGAAATGGGTGGCTTTGACAAAGCATTCCAAAATGCGATTGACTACACTGATACACATAAAGATACATTAGTTGTAGCGACTGCCGACCATTCTACTGGTGGCTTATCTATCGCTAAAGGTAAAGACTACGTTTGGAATCCAGAAGCGATTCACAAAATGAAACATACTGGTTCTTACATGACAGAACAAATTGCAGATGGCAAAGACCCTGAAAAAGTAATTAGCAAAGGTTATGGCATCGAATTCCCTAACGACCAATTAGACAAAGTTAAAGATACAGCTAAAGAACTTAAAGACGTTAAGTCGAAAGCTAAAAATGAAGACGATCCTAAAATCGCCGAAGCAACAACAAAATTACAAGATGCGATTCAAAAACCAATCAATGATGAATCACATACAGGTTGGACAACTTACGGTCATACTGGTGAAGACGTGAACACTTACGCTCACGGCCCAGGCGAAGATAAATTCTTAGGTAACAACGATAATACCGATAGCGCGAAAAACATCTTCGACTTCTTCGCAAACGATGTTAGTACGAATCAAAATCAACAATAAACTAGAATTTGTAAAGCGCCCTCCTCGGAGGACGCTTTTCTTTTATCAATACTTCGTATTGTTTGGCTCGCTTTCTTAGGGGGACTGGCTAAGCCACGGTCTTAGCCTAGCCCTGTTCCCTCAAGAGTCTCGCCTACAATACCTCCTTTATAATTTTTCTTCAAATAGTTTAAACGAAAGATGATTTCTATTCTAATATTATTAATATACTAAAAAAGCACTTTATCGTCGGTTGCGATAAAGTGTTTTTTCTATTAATTAAGTTCTAAATTGTCTTTTAATTTCTTTTTAACATTGTTCAAGCTATTTTCATCAGGATAGAAATAATAGATATTATCATCACCTAATGAATTTTGGCCATCAATTGTTAGACGTTCTACATTATCTTGGGCTTTATCGTAATCTGATCTAAAACGATTTAACTGAACAAAGCTTAAATCAGTTTTTAAGTTATCTTGTGCAGCTTTGAAGATACCGTTTAACTTAGTAACTGAATTCATTGAAAAGGCTTCTTTAGCCACAGCAGTGATGATTTGTTGTTGACGTTGTTGACGTCCTTCATCTCCTCCTGCACCTTGTTCTTTACGACTACGCATATAAGCTAAAGCTTGTTCACCATCCATTGAGTAACTTTGACCTTGTTTAAAATTATAGTCCTTCTTGGAATCTGTAGTATTAAATGTAGCGTTACTAGTAACCGTAACTCCACCTATTTCATCTACAACTGTCTTCACACCATCCATATTAATTGAAACATAATGGTCTACAGGAACATCCATTAATTTTTCCAATGATTTGACAGCCATATCAGGACCACCATATGCATATGCATGGTTTATTTTTTCAGTTGTATTTTTACCGACTATTTTTGCATGTGTATCACGCGGTATACTTACCATTACAGTTTTTTTATCTTCCGGATTAATTGATATTAATACGATAGAATCACTTCGTTGTCCTGAATTTTGTTGTTGTCTTTGTTTATCGTCATCAATACCATAAAGAACTACCGTCATAGGATCCCCATCTTTAGTTGGTTTGTCTCTTAATTCTGATTTATCTCTATCCAATGGGTTAGTAATATTGTCACTTAATGAGTGTAATTTACTAAATAGATATACCCCTACAATAATAGCTAATATGATTAATATGATGAAAATGGTTAAAAGAATTTTAAAAATTTTTGATTTTCTTTTTTTCATTCTTTTTACTCCTATCATTTTTATATAAATATTTTAAAAAGCATCTCAAAATAGGTTGAATTTTAACTCAACCATTGAGATGCAAATTAAATATAAGTTAATTATCATATTTAAAGGCTTGAGGTTTTGCTTCTCTAAGACCAAAATAATATTCGATATTTTCACAAATTCGTTTTGAAGCTTCGCCATCACCATATGGATTACTAGCTTTACTCATTTTGTTATATTCATCTTGATTATCTAGCAATTTCTTAGTTTCCTCTAATATTGATTCAAAGTTAGTTCCAACTACTTTTAATGTTCCAGCATTCACACCTTCTGGGCGTTCAGTTGTATCTCTTAAAACTAATACTGGTTTACCTAAAGATGGAGCTTCTTCTTGCACACCACCTGAGTCAGTAAGTATTAAATGTGACTCATTTGCGAAATTATGAAAATCGATAACATCAAGAGGCTCAATTAATTCAATTCTTGAATTATCTTGTAAATATTTGCTAGCAATTTCTCTAACTTTAGGATTTTTGTGCATTGGATAAATTACTACAATATCCTCATATTCTTCAACAAGTTTTTGAACTGCTTTGAAAATATTATGCATTGGTTCGCCAATATTCTCTCTTCTATGCGCAGTTAACAGTACAATTTTTTTATCCTTATGTTTTTCAAGAATCTCAGACTGATAGTTGTCTTTAATAGTCGTCTTCATAGCATCAATTGCTGTATTACCAGTAACTACAATACTACTTTCGGATTTGTTCTCATTTTTTAAATTTTCTGCCGCCATATCAGTTGGTGCAAAATTTAAATCTGCCATATTTCCAACCATTACTCTATTCATTTCTTCAGGGAATGGTGAATATTTATTCCATGTTCGTAAACCTGCTTCTACATGACCGATTGGTGTTTGATTATAAAATGAAGTTAAACCACCTACAAATGTTGATGTAGTATCTCCATGAACCAATACCATATCTGGTTGTTCTTCTTTTATAACTGCATCAAGCTTAGTAGTAATTCTTGAAGTAAGTTCAGCTAATGTTTGATTTGCTTTCATAATATTTAAATCATGGTCTGGTTTAACATCAAAGATTTTTAATACACTATCCAACATTTCTCTATGTTGAGCTGTTATTACTACTACAGGTTGTAGATTTTTATTTTTTTCCAATTCTTTAACTAAAGGTGCCATCTTTATCGCTTCAGGACGAGTGCCAAAAATAGTCATTATTTTTTTCATTTTATACCCCTTATTAATTGAAGATTTTAAATGCGATTATTTTAGTTATTTAGCTCAATATCTTTAGTTTTATAAAGGTTACCATAGTTAAAGTATGAAACTTCTTGGAATGTTGACTTAACAACATTTTTAGTATCAAATATAACTTTATTTTTCATGTGTTTAAAGTCATCGTCACTAAATTCTTTAAAATCAGAATGATCTGTTAGAATTAATACAAGTGAAGCATCTTCTGTTGCTTTGTTAATATCTTTTTCAACAAAATCTAAATCTACGTGTGGATCATATGCTACTACTTCTAAATTTTCATCTTCTAATAGTTTATAGATATCAAATGCCGGTGATTCTCTAATATCATCAACGTCACCTTTATAAGTTAAACCAAATACGGCAACTTTCGCATTATCTACTTCTGATAAAATACGTTTCACATTCTCTACTACAAATTCAGGCATTGAACGATTGATTTTACGACCTGTTTGAATTAATGGTGAGTTTTCAGGGTCTTTCGCTATAATGAAGTAAGGATCTACTGCTAGACAGTGGCCTCCAACACCCGGACCTGGTGAATGAATATTAACACGTGGATGTTTATTCGCCATTTCAATAACATCTAAAACATTAATATCTAAATTATTACTTATTTTAGTAAGTTCATTCGCTAAAGCAATATTTAAATCGCGATACGTATTTTCCATTAACTTACTCATTTCAGCTGTACGCGCATTTGTTTCAATCATTTCACCTTTAACAAAAGTACTATATACACGTTTCCCAGCTTCTACACAATTTGATGTCACACCACCGATAATACGATTGTTATATACTAATTCTTCAAGAATTTTACCAGGTAACACACGTTCTGGACAATGAACTAAATAAATATCTTCACCAATTTCAAAGCCTGCTTGTTCAATGATTGGTTTAACATGATCATCCATAGTACGTGGTGCGATTGTAGATTCTACAATAATTGTATCACCTTTTTTAAGATAAGGAACGACGCTGTTTACTGCGCTTAAAACGATAGAAATATCACAAGATTCATACTCATCATCGTTATTTGGTGTTGGAACAGAAATAATATAAGCATCTGCTTCAGCAGGTTCTGTAGAAACTTTTAATTTTCCTTTATTAAGTACTTCTTCAAACACTTCTTGTAACCCAGGTTCTTCAATATTCACTTTGCCATTTTGTAAACTATCAATTGTTTTTTGATTAATATCTACCCCTAATACATCAACGCCATGCTTAGCAAACATAATAGATGTCGGTAAGCCAATATATCCTAATCCTACAACAGTTAATTTCAATGTAAATACCTCCATTATAAATAATTATTTTGTATGCTTTTTTCATTAAAGTGATCCTAAAAGTTCTTAACTTTCACTCATGATGTCTTTGATTATAGTTTGAAAATCTTGTTCATTAATTTGTATCTTTTCCTCATGTAAATATAAATCTTTGCCATAAACTAAATTCCCATAAAGTTTCGAAATCACTTTCACCTTATTTAAAAGAGGATAAGTCATTTTAGGAATAGGTACTTGTACGGTCTTTTTATTTTTACTCTTACGTATTTCTGTTATTACTTTTGTTGTATTAAAATCAAAACTATCTTTAGGATGATAGATACCTGAATTATTTCGACTAACGATTTCTTTAATAAATTTCTCAAGATGTTTAATGTATAATGCACTTCTTGAATTATTAATTTTTGGAATAATTGGTAATATCTTAGCTACTTTTTTTAGTTTTGAGAAATTACCCGGAGAATTTGCACCATATATCATTGGTGGCCTAACTACTACAACTTTAAATTGGGCTGAGTCCATTTTCAACAATTCATCTTCAGCTTTTGCTTTAGAGATGCCATAGTCTGTAACCGGATTAATATTAAATGGATTAGAGATTTCTTTTCTTCTCCCCATGTCTCCATCTTCGCCATATACTGCCATCGTACTCATAAATACAAATTGACTAACTCCATCATTTTTAGCTTTAGTAGCCAATTCTTTAGGTAATTGCATGTTAATACGAAAATAATCTTCAAGTTTTGCATTAGGTTCATTATTGTGTACTAATGCTGCTGTGTGAATAATCACATCAATATCTTTAAAAGATTCTTTCTTCCACAGAGAATTTTTTACGCTTAATCTTTTTACTGTATTACCTGCTTGTTCTAAACTTTCTGCTAAATGGCTTCCTACATATCCACTAGTACCGGTAATTAAAATATTTTTATTCATTAGTGAGAAACACCTTCTGAAGAAATCGTATTAATTACTGTTTTATAAATAATGTACATGTCTAGCTTAAATGATCGATTTTCTAAATAATATTTATCATACATTACCTTTTGGTCATCAGTATTATTGTCTCTACCCATAACTTGTGCTAACCCAGTAACACCTGGTCTAATAGTATGAACATTGGCTTTAGTTCTTTTTTCAATTAATTCGTATTGATTATAAAGTGCTGGTCTTGGTCCTACGATTGACATATCACCTTTAAGTACATTTAATAATTGAGGTAATTCATCAATTGAAGTTTTTCTTATAAACTTTCCAGTTTTTGTTATATAATCTGCTGGATCCATTAAATCCGTCGCTACATTAGGTGTATCAATTTTCATAGATCTAAACTTATAGATATCGAATATTTCATTATTTAGTGTAGGTCTCTTTTGTTTGAAAATAGCTGGTCCTGGTGATTCTAGTCTAATTAATAATGCTACTATCAATAAGAATGGTCCAGCTACAACTAATCCATATATTGAGCAAAATATATCGAACGCTCTTTTCATGTTAATTGCCCCCATTCAATAAATTAAAGTATTTATTTGTATTATGTTCTCTTGTATATTTATCTTTAAACAATTTGTAAGCATTACTGCCCAGTTCATTTAAAGATTCTCTTGAATGTGTTTCTATAAATTCTTGAATACCTTTTGCATTTCCATTTCCTATTTGAATACCGGCATTATATTCTTCAACATGTTTAACTATATCTGACTGTTTATCCATAATAAGAATTAAAGGCTTTTTATTAGCTAAGTAACCATAGTTTTTACTTGGCACACCTAATCCCACGCCTTCTTTTACTAGAGAAGCAAAGCAAGCATCAGCAATTTTTAATACGTCAGTATAATCAGTACCTGTTAAAAATTCGTAAATCTTCACATTTTTTATATCATTTGATTTAATACTTTGTTTAACATCATCATATTTTTTTCCATGACCACATAGTATTGTCAAAGTTTCTTGATTATTTTTATTCAACTTCAGAAAATCTATAATTGTATCCATGTCTTGAAGTTGGCCCATATTCCCGCTATAAAGAAGTATTTTTTTATATTGTTTTCTTAATTGTTTAAATTCGGAATTATGAACTGTATTATCATCATTTTCAATATACCAATTTGGAATCACATGAATATTGTTTGCGTTGTTAGAAATTCTATTTTGTAATAAATAGTTTTTCATTTCTGTGCCTAGAACAATAACATTTTCCGCATTTTTATAAACATGTTTATTAATATATTTCATAAGCTTATCAATCATACTACCAGGTTTAGTAGCACCCGTTTTCAAAGCATTGTCAGGTGCAATATCATATGCTACAAAAGAATATTTCTTCTTAAATATACGGTGTAATATGTCCGGTATTAGAGGTAATATCGGTGGATTAGAATAAACAAGTATATGATTATATTTAAGCATCTTAGGCATTTGGAATATAAACATTATGAATAGAGAAAAGAAATTAAACATACGTCCGAATTTAGATTTGTTATCAAATTTAGAGTATTTTAATCTTCTAATATTGATACCTTTGTATTTCACTTTTTTCTGAACATTTTTTTCTTCACTATATTCATAAGGCCATCCACAAATAACATCTACATCCATTCCCTTTTTAACTAAATCTTCAGCCATCTGTGTTGGCAACGTAGCAGACGAAACATATTCAGGATAAAAATACTGACATAATATTAATAATTTTTTCTTTTTCATATAAATCACACCTCCGTTTTAACTGTTTGTTTTTTAATTCCCTGAATACCAATTATATTTAGAAGTAAAAACTTAATTAAATTAGCTATTAAAGTAGTCCAGAAAAAGCCTACTAAACCATAGTGACTAGTCATAAATATAGTAACTAAAATATATATAATAGTATGGATTGTAATATAGTTTGCTTGTTTAGCAATTGATATATGCTTAGTATTTAATGTTTGAATCATGATACTTATTGCATTAATCAATACCCCTAAATTTCCTATCAAAATTAAGTTTTTAAAATCTTCAGGGTTAGTTTGATATAACCATGAAACAATTAAAATTGTTAAAGGATAACTAATAATCATTACTATAATTAAAGCCAGAATACTATATAAATTCACACTTATATATTGTTTAAATTTATTCCAATTTGAATTCACGGATATATATGATAAAAGCACATTATTTACTGGATACATAAATGTTGCTAGCATTTTACCTACAAATGTAGCTAAGAATGCTAGAGTAACTGCTTTTCCTCCAATAAAAGGTAATAAAATCAAACGATCTAAATATAAATTTACATTATTCAAACCATTTGTTCCCAATAACATTATGAAGTCCTTAAATATTGGTTTAGAATCTTCAGTAACTTTTGCTGATTTAAGTTTTCTCAATTCAAATAAAGTATAAATAACAGCAAATAACTCACTGAAAAGAAAAACTATTATCCAGTATTGAGTTACAAAAAATAATATTAAACCAACCATCATTCCTAAAAATTGAACTATAGCTACATATAATATTTTGTTATATTGTAACTTCATTCTAAAAAATACATTTAAGTATATTCGCAAACACATCAAAAGATTTATGAATAAAAGTAATAATGTATCTAGTATATTAAGTTCAAAATAAGAAACTAATAATATAAAAAGACCTATAGTTTCTATAAGAATTGAAGCAAATAATATTTTGTAAAATCTACTAAAATAATGCTCCGTTGAATAATTATCAACATTTATTAACCTTATATTATTTAAAGTATTCCCGAGTACAACGCTTGTAATAGTCAAAATAGTATAAATGGTTAAAATTTCTCCAAATTCTTTATCTCCTAACCCCCTATGAATAAAAGGGTAAGCGACAAATTGTAAGCCTAAGGCTATTAGCAAAGAACTTACAATTGTTTTTAATGTATCAATAATAAATAATTTTTTAGACATTTTTACGACGCCCTTTGGTTAAGAAATAAAATAGAATAAACCACAATTCACTTGTTACTAAATAATTCGAACTAAACATCAATAAAGTGATTGGGTAAATAGTAATAAATAATACTAATAAATCTATTGAGTTTGGATCATAGTTATTTATAAGTTTAATAGTTACTAAAATTAAAACAAAAATAATAAAAATTAATCCGATAATACCGAAAGAGAGCAACATTTCTAAAACTATATTATGTGGGATATTGTGAATAAGATGATAATAATTAAAAGGGCCGTACCCTAATAATAATTTTCTAGAAATGTAGTACATACTCAATTGATAAATAGGACCTCTTCCTGAAGTGCCTCCTACATCAAAGCTACCTCCTTTAATATAAGAGAAAGTTCTACTGTCTCCGCCACTTTGGAATACATATACTATTAAAGATACAGCGGCAACCGAAGCTATCATATAAACAAGAATTTTAAGTACAACTGGAATTTCTCTCTTGAATGTAAGCATTACTAGAGCAATTAAGAAATAAAATATTACTAAAATTGCTCCTCCTCTTCCGCCAGGTATAAATACTGAAGGAAGTGTAAGGATGGTCATTAAAATATAAAACCAATTATATTTTACCTTCACTTTTAAAATTATGTATATACCTAACCCCGTAGTAAAGGCAGATAGATATGAAGCATTTTGATAGTTCATTAAACCAAAATTCACATAGCTTGGAAGATTTCCAAAAATATATGGTATTAAAATGACAGTTAAAAATGTAATTGAAAATACAATGAAAACCAACTTAAAAAATCTTTCAATAACTTTTTTAGAAAGATATTTAATATATACCCCACTTATTGCAGCAGGCACTGACCATAATAAAAAGAATCTCAAATTATTCTCAGATAACTTTTCATTATTGTGAGGAGAAATTACATATGCAATATATATAAGCGCGACTATTAATAGTAACAACGCAAATCCTATTGGCATCTTTTTAGTTTTAACAATGTCTACTAAAGCATAAAGAATTGTAAGCACCGCTATTAATACCATGATTGGGTAATAAAAAGAATCGATAGGTAATTTAAAAGTCTGTTTGAATAATGTGGATACTACAATAAATAAGTTCATACTTATTATTGAGCATAGCATAAAGTACTTCATTTTAATCCCTCTCTTGCTATACTGTCTGTTTATATAATTCTATTAGCTTTTGACTTTCATTTTGCCAATTAAGCGTTTTAGATGCTTCTATTGCATTTTCACGTAAAGTATCATATAACGATTCATTATTTACTAACTCATCAACAGCATTAGCTATTTTTTCAGGTGTTACTTCATCAATAACTATTCCAAAATTGTATTTATCATTTAAGAAATAATGTTCTTTAACTGGTGATAAAATTACAGGTAGGCCTGCTTGAATACATTCAAAAATCTTATTCGATACAGTATATTCAAAATTTATCGATACTGGTTTAGTAAGAACTACTCCAATATCACTTTTACTTAATTTTCTCACTAGCTCACTAACTTCAACCGGTTCATCGATTCTTACATTAGCATTGATAGAGTTAATTAACTCTTTTAAATCATTCTCGAGTGGTCCAAAACCTCTAACAACGTAATTTACATTTTTTTCTCTCGGTAGTACTGAAGCTTTAACGAATTCTTCATAACCACGATTAGCCACTATCTGGCCTTGATAAACTATTTCATTAATAGTATCGTGTTTTTTTAACTCTAATGATTTATCTAAAATAGGTGCATTAGTTATTACATAAGGTGTTTTTTTATAACCCTTATCTAAATAATATGATTTTGCAGCATGACTAACGGTCACAAAAGAATTAACCTTTTTATTAATTATATGTTTTTCCATTAGTTCTACAGCTTTAGAAATAATTATATTTTGATTAATAAATGCATTTTTCGCATAAATTTCATGAGCATCAAATATGATGTTTGCCTTTTTATATCCACTTAGATAAACCATTAATAAAACGTCAAAATCATTAGCATGAATTACATCCGGTTTATACCTTTTAATTTGTTTAATTACGCCTCTAGCAAAATTTACTCTTTTCAATAATTTGCTAAAAATCGAATTACTTTCATCCTTTTTACCAAGAAGTTTATATTGAAAATCTAATGTTTCTAAACGTTCTTTAGTAACATTTTTATTATTCATACCAATCATCAAATGAGTACCAGTTATACTTTTAATGGTTTCCATTTGCTTTAGAATTCTTGGATCTTGAACAATATTACTAGATACTATATTTAAAATTTTCATTAATCTCTTCCTATTCTTTTGAAGGGTTTAAATTATTTAAATTAAAATTTTTTGCCTTCAGCTTTTTAGGTTCCATTGTCCACCATTTACTATCAAGTAACAGTCGAATTGTAGTTTCATCAAATCTTTTTCTTATTAATTTAGCAGGCACTCCACCTACAATTTGATATGGAGGAACATTCTTAGTAACAACTGATCCTGTTGCTATAATCGCACCTGTTCCTATTTCTACACCATCAAGTATAATTACGTTTGCTCCAATCCATACATCATGTCCAATAATTGTACGTTTAGGATTTTCGTCAAACGTCAAATATGCTTCTTTAGTACCGAAAGGATTATTATTTGAATAAAAAACGGGTGAACTACTGAAATAATCTACTGGATGTTTTCCTAGACCAATTTTCACATCTGAAGAAATTGAACAGTAGTTTCCTACCTCTACGTTATTAAAATCACTACCAAATCCTATATAACTATATCTGCCAATAGATGAATTTCTGATTTTACAGAATCTATCAATATAATTATTTCCTTCAAATGTTGAATTTTTAATATAAGCTAATCTATTAGCTTTAATATTCTTTTCTTTAGAAGAAACAGATTTTAATAAACTTAGTACTTTTTTAATCATGATTTTCTCCATGTATTACGATTAATAATGTCTTTATAGCTTTGAATAATCTTCACGACTTTTGTTGAAACATTTGAATCTTTATAATCAATAGCATCAAGCATTGGTTCATCATTATCTTGCATTGATTTTGCTAATTCTACTGATTGAATCAGATTATCGTAAGAGATACCACCTACAATTACTGTTCCTTTATCTAAAACTTCAGGTCTTTCTGTTGATGTACGGATTAATACACCAGGGAATTTTAAAATTGAAGACTCTTCAGATAGTGTTCCACTATCAGATAAAACCACAAACGCATTTTTTTGAAGTGCATTGTAGTCAAAGAAACCAAACGGCTTTAATTGTTTAACTAATGGGTGGAATTCGAAATTTCTTTCTTCGATTTTTTTCCAACTTCTTGGGTGAGTTGAATAAATTACTGGAATTTGATATTTTTCAGCAATTTCATTAATAGCATTCATTAGTGATAAGAAGTTTTTCTCATTATCGATATTTTCCTCTCTATGAGCAGAAACTACGATGTATTTTTGAGACTCTAATTCCAATTTTTCTAAGATGTTACTTTCATCAATTTTATAAGCGTATTCGTCTAGTACTTCTTTCATTGGTGAACCTGTAACGAATATATTTTGTTTTTGGAATCCTTCATCTAATAAATATCGTCTACTATGTTCTGTATAAGGTAAATTCACATCACTCACATGGTCAACGATTTTTCGGTTGATTTCTTCAGGTACATTTTGATCAAAACATCTATTACCTGCTTCCATATGAAATACAGGTATTTTTAGTCTTTTAGCTGACACTGCCGCTAAACAACTATTTGTATCTCCTAAAATTAATAAAGCATCTGGCATTTCTTTAGCTAAAACTTCATATGATTTAGCTAAAATATTTCCCATGGTTTCACCTAAGTGATTTCCTACTGCTTCAAGATAATGATCTGGTTCTCTTAATTCTAAATCTTCAAAAAACACTTGGTTAAGCGTATAGTCATAATTTTGACCAGTATGAACTAAAATTTGATTGAAATATTTATCGCATGCTTTAATCGTTGCAGATAACCTTATAATTTCTGGTCTAGTACCTACGATTGTCATTAATTTTAATTTTTCCATTTTATTAGACCTCCAAGAAGTATGTGTCTGGATTATTAGGATCAAAAATTTCGTTTACCCACATAATAGTAACCATATCAGTATCACCTAAGTTTTCGATATTATGGGTATATCCTACAGGGATATCAACAACTTCCATTTTTTCTCCCGAAACATAGTATTCTTTAACTTCATCTTCTCCAACTTTTCTAAATCGAATAACACCTTTTCCTGAAACAACCAAGAATTTCTCATTTTTAGTATGGTGCCAGTGATTACCCTTAACTATACCCGGTTTAGAAATATTTACAGATACTTGTCCTCTGTCAATTGTTTTAAAGATTTCAGTAAATGAACCTCTATTATCAACATTCATTTTTAACGGATAGCTAAATTCTTCTTCAGGTAAATAACTTAAAAATGTGCTGTGCAATGCTCTTTCAAAAGGATCTTCAATGTTAGGTAAGGATTTATCATTAGGTATTTCTTTAAATTGATATAAAAGTTCAGCTATTCTGCCTAATTTCACCTCATATACATTAGCGACCTTAGGTTCTCCATTTTCAAGGTTAGGTTTTTTATTAATTGCGTTTTTGAATTCTTTAATTACGTCATCAATATAGTTTAATTTAAGAATTGCATTTTCATCATTAACTTGTATATCTTCATTTCTAGCAATTTTATGACAAAAAGTTGCGACTACCGAATTATAATTCGGTTTACACCATTTACCGAATAAATTAGGTAATCTATATATTAATACTTTGTTACCATTTTGTTTTGAAAACTCTTCAAGCACTTGTTCTCCTTGACGTTTACTATTGCCATATGGATTGTCATTTTCAGCTTGAATAGAAGAAGATAAAATGATATCAGGTTTTTTAGTATTTTCTTTTAATAATTCCAAAACTTCACTTAAAAAGTCGACATTACCTTCTTTGAATTCTTCTTCATTCTTTGGTCTATTAATGCCAGCTAAATGAACTACTGAATCAGCTTCTGATAAGTATTTTTTTAAATCTTCTGAGCTAGTTTGTCTATTTACTTCTAAAATCTCATCATCTGTTGTTGCTTTCAAATCTTCTTTAAGGTTTTTACCTACAAATCCGTTTGAACCAGTTATAACGATTTTCAATATAAACTCTCCTAACCTTTTTTGTAATTACTTAGTTCAGTTCTTACATATTCTAAAGAAAGTAGTTTCTCTTTAATTTCGTCTACTGTAAGAATATTCGTGTTATCAGAATTGTATTCATAAGCTTCAGTTATTTTTTCGCTACCATCTTCGTAGTATTTACTATAGTTCAAGTCTCTTGCATCAGCTGGGACTCTGAAGTATTCACCCATATCTTCACATTGAGCATATTCTTCTCTAGTTAATAATGTCTCAGCTTTCTTTTCACCATGTCTTGTTCCAATTATCTTGATTTCATTGTCGGCCTCAAATAATTGTAAAAGAGCCTCTGCTAAATCTCCTACAGTTGAACTAGGTGCTTTTTGAACCATAATATCTCCAGTTTTTGCATGTTTAAATGCATGAACTACTAATTCTACGGCTTCTTCTAAACTCATTAAAAATCTAGTCATATCTGGATCTGTTACAGTTAGTGGTTCCCCTGCTTTGATTTTGTCAATAAACAATGGGATTACTGACCCTCTTGAAGCCATAACATTTCCATATCTAGTTCCACAAATTAATGTTTGATCACTATCAACATTTCTAGATTTAGCAACAAATACTTTTTCCATCATTGCTTTTGAAATACCCATTGCATTGATTGGATAAGCCGCTTTATCAGTTGATAAACAAATTACTTTTTTTACATTATTACGAATAGCATTTTGTAGCACATTCTCTGTTCCCATTACATTTGTTTTTACTGCTTCCATTGGGAAAAATTCACAAGAAGGAACTTGTTTTAATGCAGCAGCATGAAATACAAAATCAACTTCTCGCATAGCTGTTTCAACACCATGAGAATCTCTAACATCACCTAAATAGAACTTTAATTTAGGATTGTTATATTTTTTTCTCATATCATCTTGTTTTTTCTCGTCTCTTGAAAAAACTCTTATTTCTTTAATGTCTGTATCAAGGAAACGTTCCATAACTGCATTACCAAATGAACCTGTTCCACCTGTAATTAATAGTACTTTATCTTTAAACATATTAATTCTCCTATTCGTTAGCAATCTTAAGTATTTTTTCTTTTCTGAAGTCACTTGCTAAATCACTAATCATTTCATCTACTTCTTCTTTAGAAAAGTCTTTTACTTTTCCTCTATAGATTTTTTCGTATACTTGTTCAGGATGTATCTCATTTTCGTTAAGTAATTCTTCGTACATTTTTTCTCCCGGACGAATACCACTAAATTTGATTTGTATCTCATCCTCGGTTTTACCACTTAATCTAATTAAGTTACGTGCTAAATCGACAATTTTAACTGGCTCTCCCATATCCAATACGAATACTTCTCCACCTTGAGCTAAAGCTCCAGCTTGTAAAACTAGTCTTGATGCTTCCGGTATAGTCATGAAATATCTTGTCATATCTGGATGAGTAACTGTTACAGGGCCTCCAGCCTCAATTTGTCTTTTAAATAAAGGAATTACAGAACCACGAGATCCTAAAACATTCCCAAATCTAACTGCTACAAAATCAGTTTTACTATTTTCATTATTAAGACTTTGAACCACCATTTCAGCTAAACGTTTTGATGCCCCCATAACATTAGGAGGATTAACCGCTTTATCAGTTGATACCATCACAAATTTTCTAACGCCTACATTTTTGGCTGCTGTTGCTACATTTCGAGTGCCTAATACATTATTTCTAAACGCTTCAATAGGATTGTACTCCATTAAAGGCACATGTTTATGCGCTGCAGCATGATACACTGCGTATGGTTTATATTTATCCATTACTTCTTGGATACGTTCGCCATTTTGGACATCAGCTATAATTGGAATAATTTCTATTTTATCTTTATAGAGTGAAGTTAATTCTTGGTGGATTAAGTAAATACTGTTTTCGCCGTGCCCTAGTAATAAAATGCGCTCTGGTTCAAATTTGCAAACTTGTCTACAAATTTCAGAACCAATAGATCCGCCTGCTCCTGTAACCATAATAGTTTTATGAGTTAATTCTTTAGAAATCATTGCCATATCTAACTCTACAGGTTCACGTCCTAGTAAATCTTCAACTTCAACACGTTTTAATTGGTTAACTTCAAGTTCACCAGCTAGTACTTGCTCAATACTTGGCATTTTGAATAATTCAATACCTGTACTATTACAAATATCATTTATTTCTTTTAAACGATCTGGCTTGAGCGTTGGGATAGCAATAATAATTCGTTTGATATGAAATCTATTAACTAATAAAGGAATATCTTCAATTTTGCCTTGAACTTTTACTCCTTCAGCAATTGTTAACTTACGTTTTTGAGAATCGTCATCAACCGCTAAAACTGGTTCTAATCCCATTTCCGGGCTTCTTAACATTTGACGAATTAATAGTGAACCACCACGACCTGCGCCTACTATAAGTGTCGGTTTTTTCTTTTTCTGTTTCCCTACAACAAATCCTCTTGCCACTCGCCAAGATATACGAGAACCACCTATTAAGATTAAATGCATCATCCAAGTAATTAGATATAATCTAAAAAATGGTGGATGTCCTGTAAACAGAGGTATAAAAACAACTGTAGCTATTATTGAACAAGTTACTGATTCAACAATCAAAATTAATTCATTAACACTCGCATATTCCCAAGCACGATGATAAAGATTAAATATATATGCAAAAACATGATGTGATACTAATAAAATTAATGAAGTCAATATTAAAAGTTTATGCGAATACCCTTCAAAGAAAGGTTCTAAAATGTTGTAACAAATGAATACTGAAAATGCTACAATCAGTGAATCTATTATAATTAGTATAAGCAGACGCATTCTTGTACTTAATTTGTCCACATGCCTATCCCCCTTACTTTCTTTTAAAACAAGCCAAATAATTTTTTGTTTTGATAATCTTGAGTAGGTTGTTTTTTGGCTAAATCTTTATCGTCAATAACGAATTTTGCATTATTCATAAGCATTTTTATGCTTTCTTCATATTTTTTCAATTTCTTATCTTCAAATAAATCATTCATTATAAATGGGCGATTGGTCTCGTGATGTGCGTCAGAAGCAATAAAGTGTACTAAGTTATTCTCCATCATTTGAATCGAAATTTTTTGAATTTTTTTACCGTGCTTGCCTATTAATGATGCTGAAGTCAATTGACTAAGTGCACCCTCATTTACAAGTTCAAATAATACATCTAGGTTTTGGCTTATCTCTTTATTTCTCTCAGGATGTGCAATTATTGGAACATAACCTTTAGATTGTAATTCAAAGAAAAGGCGATTCGTATAGTGAGGAACTCCACCAGAAGGAAACTCAATTAATAAGTACTTCGAGCGGTTCAACCCAATAGCTTCGCCTTTTTCTAGTTGCGGAATGATTTGATCGCTTATTCTAATTTCTTGTCCCGGATAAAGATTGATACCTAATTCTCTCACTTTATCGAGATTTAAAAGTTGTTGTAATTTTTCTTCTACAACTTTGTATTCATTGTCGAATGTAGGGCTAAGATGATGGGGAGTTACAATAATATCTGTAACCCCTTCATCTATTCCCTGCTTAAGTAATTTAAGCATTTCCTCTTCATCTTTAGGACCATCGTCTACACCAATTAAAACGTGGTTATGAATATCTATCATTTTATTCATCTTCTCCATAATAATAATAACTAGAGGAATTATCTCTAGGCATTTTATTTAGTACTGCTCCTAAAATATGGCCTTCAGCTTTGTCAATTAAAGATTTAGCCTTTTTAAGTTCATTTTTATTATTGTTCTCTGAATCTATAACTAATACACAATCAGGAACATATTGTAGGAATACTTGCGCATCTGTAACTGTATTAACAGGCGGTGTATCAATTAAAATGAAATCATAATAATTGAATAAGTCCTCTAACAATCTATGGAATTTTTCAGAAGATATTAATTCTGACGGATTTGGAGGTACAGGGCCTGATGTTAATAAATCTAAATTATCTATTCTCGTTCTTCTAATAGCTTTGTCATAATCACTTTTCCCAATTATTAAATTAGAGAAACCATCATAATTAGAAGTTTCAAATATATATTGTTGAGTTGGTTTTCTCATATCTCCATCTATAATTAATGTTTTATATCCAGCTTGTGCATAAGTTATAGCTATATTGGCAGATATTATACTTTTACCTGCAGCTGGTTTTTCCGAAGTAACTATAATACTTCTAGTTTCTTCTACGCCTGAGAACATAATATTAGATCTTATACCTCTGAATCTTTCACTTGCAACTGACTTTGGTTTATCGTGCACATATAAAGGGGTTGCTAATTTTTTTCTAACTTCTTTTTTCTGTTTAGCCATGCTTATAACTCCTTATTTAAGTTTTGGTATTGAACCTAAAACAGGTATATTTAATTCTCTTTCAACATCATCTTCTGTTTTAACTCTATTATCAAAGAGGGCTTTTAAAATTAAAATAATAATAGCTAAGAATAGTCCTAATACAATCGCAATCACACTGTTTAGAACGATGTTAGGTGAAACCTGAGTAGCTGTTCCGTTAGCTCTTGATAAGATCGATACATTGTCAACTTTCATTATCTTAGGCATTCTATCTTTAAATACGTCTGCAACTTCATTAGCTACACGTTCTGCATCTTTTTTATTCTTAGATTTCACATCAATATCTAAAATTTGTGATTGATCTTTATTAGATACTGTCATCATATCTTCAATTTCATCTACAGAAAATTTATCATCCTTTTTAGACACCTCGTCTAAAATTCTTGGACTTTTAATTATTTCTGAATATGTATTCACCAATTGAATATTACCTTGTACTTCTTGGGCCATCATTTCAGGGTTTTTTTCTCTTTGGTTAACTAACACTTGCGTATTAGCCTGATATTGTGGTTTCATTACAAAAATCGTAATTGCCAAAGTAATTAGTAGTAAGATAATTGGTAGTAAAACTAAAAGCCACCAATTTTTCTTCAATATTTCCAATACTTTTGATAAATCTAATGAATTTTCCATATTTACCTCCGAATTCTAATTTCGATATTAATTTTATATTTTTAAAATGGTTTTTACAACATATTTTTAAAATATATACATTTCAAAACTTTATTTTTTCAAAAAATTTCATATATTCCTATGTGAAATGGGGTTAGGGCTCATTTTTATGGCAATAAACCTTTACACTTCATCGTATAACAATAATTTAAAAGAATTTTTAATCTTATGTAAATATCATGTAAATTTTTACGTTTTATACTACATATTCATTAATTATGTATCTAATGCTCAATTATGTATTTCAATCTATTAATTCCGAGCAAATTAATGAGAAAAAGTCCCTTCCGAATATTATATAATACTACATAGCCAATATTTGTCTTTTTAAATAAAAAATATTTATATTTTCCACATCAGATAGCACTTCTTTGAATTTAGAGAAATTCAATAAATATTATGTAGAATTTATATAAAATAAAAAGCCAAGACGTTTTTCATTATGAAAACATCATGGCTTACAACATTAATATTCAATATTAGGCATTTCATTAACTTTATTTTGATATTTCTTGAAACCAACATATGCAGCTACGCCTAAAACTACTGTAATTAATAATCCTCTCACGTCTGTCACTCCTTTAAGGTTCTACATTCATTAGATTTCTTCTGTGTATTTAAATCTAAATTTACCTATATTATACACTTAATTAACTTATTTTTAAAACCTACATTAAATATTCCTATACCCCATTGGTCTGATTTTCATTGAAAAGTATTGCAATATTTTGAAAATCCAATATATTAATTATATCGATTTCGAAATAAATGATTTGAGGAGCATGACTGTGGCTAAATTATTATACATTACAGCACATCCATTAGACGAATTAGCTTCTAATTCAATGGCAGCTGGTAAAGCATTTTTAGAAGCATATAAAGAGAACCATTCAAGCGATGAGGTTAAACACATCGACTTATTTAAAGAAGATATTCCTATGATCGACAAAGACGTATTAACAGGTTGGGGCAAATTACGTAATGGCGATACACTTACTAATGAAGAACAACAAAAAGTTGATCGCTTAAGCGCAATTTTAGATGAATTCCTTGCAGCTGATAAATATGTCTTCGTATCACCAATGTGGAACTTATCATTCCCACCAGTATTAAAAGCTTATATTGATGCAATTTCAATTGCTGGTAAAACTTTCAAATATACTGCTGAAGGTCCACAAGGTCTTTTAACAGATAAAAAAGTATTACACATCCAATCACGTGGTGGTTTTTATTCAGAAGGCCCTGCAGCCGAAATGGAAAGTGGCGATCGTTACTTAAAAACAATCATGTCATTCCTAGGTGTGCCTTCATATGAAACAGTTATTATTGAAGGACATAATGCGGAACCTGAAAGAACTGAAGAAATTAAAGCCGCATCACTTGCTGAAGCAAGAGAAATGAGCAAAAATTTCTAATACAATCTTAAAAAGACTGGGACATTTATTCATAAGTGTCTCAGTCTTTAATTTGGCATTAGATTTCTGATGCCGTTTTCTATTAAATTAAGTATTGTGTAATGGCGTTGTTGATTGCCGTAGCAAAATTATCCATTACTGATAAGCCGTTATCCATGACATCTCCTTTTAACATTCTGTCGCGCAAATCTGAAGTAAGTTCTAGTTGAACTCCTTTTCCTCTCCAATTAAAATTAGCAATATTGTTTGATGTTGCTCCAGCTATATAACCACTTGCATCTTGTACATTAAATTGGTGTCCTACCAATTCAGTTTTGATAAGATTTTTTAAATTGTAATCTAATCCACCTATACATACTGTATTCTCTAATATCCCTTTTTGTGCACGTACACCATGAACCGTCACAGACACATCCTTATAATAATTACGATTAATTAAATCCGGATCATCATAATTCGTTGAAATGACATGTAGTTCATTGCTATTTGATTTTTTTAGCCCATTAAACGTGTAATAATTATAGTTACCTTTTGCTGCAATCAATTTAGTTAACTCCGTTGTCCCACGTTCAATATTTCCCCCGTGTGGCGCCATTATTAACACCCTACTATGATTATCAGAACTCTCTTTTGTCCAATCGACCCCTTGCTGAGTGTGGTTTAATAATTCGCTCATTGAATTATAATGATCCGCTATATTTCTACCTACTCGATATTGAGGCATCTGTTTAACCGTAGTGGTATTTGCCGGCACAGGTGTTTTAACAGATGCAATTGTAGCTTTTGTTTTTGTCGTCTTTTTAGGTTTAGCTTGCTTTGTACTTTTTTTAATTACTTTATGCGAAGCATTCACTTTAGATGTTTTTGCGTGACTTTGTGTTTGTGGATATGTGGCTTTAATTTTTGTATTTGACGTAGAAGTTGCTTTCGCTTTCGTAGGTGCTTTTGCTTTATATTTTGATGAAGTTTTAGTCGTTAAATTCTTAGTTTGCGGAGTCTTTTTAGATGATACCGAGCTTTTAGATGCTACATTAGATTGCACTGACTTTGATTTCAACGATTTAGTCATCACTTTATGTGTTGAGACAGGTTTTACTACTTTAGGGCTCGTTACTTTGTATTTTGGCGTCACTGTTTTAATACTTTGCTTACCTTTAGATGTATTAATTGTTTGTGTCGTCCTTGATGAAGTCGTTGAATTTGATTGTACAACTTGACTAATTTCTTTATTTTGCTTTGTCTTCTTAATAGGATTGGTTGATGATGTATCTAACTTTGAAGTTGCTTGTTGAGTTGTGTCAGCGGCTTGTGCTTGTCCCTCAATTACACTTAATAGTCCTATTCCAATAACTGTGGTAGCTACTCCCAATAGCCACTTATGCGAAAGATGATAACTAAATTTTTTATTTTTCATTTTGCTCCCCTTAAAAGTTTAAATAATTACAGTTCAATATTACTTTTAATTTCAAAAAATACAATAAAATTATTAAGTTTTAACACAATATTTTTGAAAATTAAACATTATTAAACTAAGGTTCACATTAATAAGCTAGGAGTCTTAATAGTCTCCTAGCTCCTCATTAATTATCTGTCTTATTTCTTTCATCTTTCAAATGTTCAATATCTTGAAAGCCTTCGCGATAATTTGCAAGTTCTTCCATAATGTCATACCAATCATGGCCTACTTTTTGAAAGGTTTCTTGCATTAAATCATTTTGCGCTTTATTAAGTTTATCTACTAATTTACTGCCCTTTGGGGTGGGAAAGAGTTGTTTAACGCGACGATCTTCTTCAGATGTTTGTTCCACGATGAGCCCCTCTTCTTTAAGTTTACGCAATGTAGCATGAGATCCTTGTTTTGAGATTTCTAATGTCCTTAATAATTGTTTTATCGTGATGCCTGGTAATTTATTAATGAAGAATAAAAACCGATGATGTTGTCTACTCATGCCATATTTTTCTACAATCTCGTCTGCTGCCGTAATAAACGTCTTATACGCAAAGTAAAATAACATATGTTCATATTCATTTTTATTACTATCCATAGGCGTCTGTCCTTTTCAAATATGAATTTTTATACACATTATAATCAATTTTCAGAAAAAGGTCACGAAAAGGTCAAGTTAATTGACTTTATTTAACTACCGATTTATATTTGAACTATAGTTAATTTAGAAATAAAGGTGGAATGTATATGAAACAACGTGTAGGACAATATTTAATGGATGCAGTGCATACAGCTAGTGTAGATAAAATATTTGGTGTACCAGGAGATTTCAATCTCGCATTTCTTGATGATATTGTACGCCATGATGGTGTTGAATGGATTGGTGCAGTAAATGAATTGAATGGTAGTTACGCGGCAGACGGATATGCGCGTATACATGGCCTTGGCGTGCTTGTCACAACATTCGGTGTAGGTGAACTTAGTGCAGTAAATGGTATTGCTGGCTCATATGCTGAACGCGTGCCTGTGATTGCTATAACTGGCGCCCCTACGCAAGCAGTTGAACAAGCTGGCAAATATGTACATCACTCATTAGGTGAAGGAAAATTTGATAGCTATCAAAAAATGTTCGCCCATATTACTACAGCACAAGCATATATTACTGCAGACAATGCGACAACTGAAATTCCAAGAGTTATTAATGCAGCTATTCATGAACGTCGTCCGGTACACATTCATTTACCTATTGATGTAGCAATGACTGAAATCGACGTTGAGCAATCATATGAAGTAGCACAAGCACCTGAACAAGATGTTCAAAGCTACATTGATATGGTCGCAGAGAAATTGAAGTCCGCTTCGCAACCTGTCATTATTGCAGGGCATGAAATCAATAGCTTCCACTTACATGATCAATTAGAAAAATTTGTTAATCAAACACATATTCCAGTTGCCCAATTATCGTTAGGTAAAGGTGCTTTTAACGAAGAAAATGAACACTATATTGGCATATTCGACGGTAAAATTGCGGACGATAATATTAAAGACTATGTAAATAACAGTGATGCCATTCTAAATATCGGCGCCAAATTAACCGATTCAGCTACAGCAGGTTTCTCTTACGAATTTGATGTAGATGACGTAATAATGTTGAATCATCGCTATTTCAAAATGAACGATACAGTAGATAACGAAGTCACATTGCCTAATTTACTTGCTGGTTTAAATACACTAGATTATCAATATGAAGGTTCTGCTCCTACTTTTGAAAAGACAGACAAACCAGATTACGAATTATCAGATGAGGTATTAACACAAGCCACATACTTTAACATGATGCAAGAATTTATAGGAAGCAATGATATCTTAATCGCCGAACAAGGTACCTCTTTCTTTGGCGCATACGAACTTGCTTTACCTAAAGGTATGACGTTTATTGGTCAACCATTATGGGGTTCTATCGGCTACACACTACCTGCAACATTAGGTACTCAAATGGCTGATAATTTACGCCGTAATATCTTATTAATTGGTGATGGCTCATTACAATTAACAGTACAAGAGTTATCAACTATGATTCGTAATGATATTAAACCTATTATCTTTGTGATTAATAATGACGGCTACACTGTAGAACGTCTCATTCACGGCATGGAGGAACCATATAACGACATTCGCATGTGGGATTACAAAGCATTACCTAAAGTATTTGGTGGCGATAATGTAGCGATACACGAAGCTAAAAGTTCAAATGAATTAAAACAAGTCTTCGAAGAAATTAATGACGCACCTGACCAAATGCATTTTACTGAAGTTACAATGAAATGGGATGACTCACCTAGAAAACTACGTGACATCTCAAAAGCATTCGCCGAACAAAATAAATAAGTAATTAAAAATAAGGCTAATGGGAAGTAAGTTTATCTTCTCATTAGCCTTATTCATTTCTTGTGACCCCGTTGTATTATAAACTCTTTTCATTTAAATATTGATCATCTATGACATCTTTCGTAATATCTTGTAAGTGTTTAATATTCCATTGGCTTTTAGCATCACTATTTAAACCATGTTGTTGTGCCAGTTTATTGTTATAATCATCTAAATTGTAAATGTTAAAGTGATGTCTCGTACGCTTATCTGTTGGTACCGCCTGTTCATAATGATTCACCATACTGGTCCATGTGACATTTTCCAAATGGGGGCCTTTAGGAGCTTCAACAATCTTAAAGTTTAAACGTCCTAGAAGTTGATTGTTCTCATCACCACCATACTGTCCATTCAGAAAATTACCTAACGAATAGGCCACGAGTGTTTGATGATGATTATATGTGCTCTTAACCCACTCAATGGGCTGAATAACGTGAGGGTGTGTACCAAGTACTACATCTACCCCTTCATCCGCAAAAAGCTGCGCATATTTCTTCTGAGAGTCGTCAGGTTTATGTTGATTTTCACGTCCCCAATGGGCGGATACCATTACTACATCGCTTTGTCGTTTTGCCTTTCTTACATCACGTTGAATGGTCTTCTTATCAAATTGTTTCACCGTATAAGGATATTGAGACGTCATATCGTTCGTTCCATATGTATAACTTAAAACACTTACTTTAATACCATTCACCGTTATCGTTGGTATCGCTTTGGAGGACTTTTCCGAATTAAAAATACCTGTAAATAGAATGTGGTTGAACTTATTCCACGTCTGAATGTTATTCCGAACGCCACTGTCCCCTTGATCTAATGCATGGTTATTCGCGCCATTTATAACGTCGAAACCCGTATCAACAATGTCCTGAGCCACCCGACTAGGTGTGTTAAACTGCTTAAATCCTGAAAATGGACGATCATCGCCACCTAATGGAGACTCTTGATTTACAAACGCCAAATCAGGTTCTTGAATGTCGTCTTTCACATGTCTATACATCGGTGCAAAGTTGTAGGAGCCATCTTGTTGAAGCGCATCATTAAAAACTACCGGATGAATTAAATTATCGCCTACTGCTACTACTGTAGCTTCTTTACTTACATCTTCGTTTAGCGTCATTCCACACACTATCGCAAACGTAAAGAAAAGTAGTAAGCAAGTGACATAATACTTAAACATTAAATTACGCCCTCTCTCGCTTTAATTATATTTAAAATATAATGTATGTATAAAACCTATAATAAAACGCTTTCTTTAACTTTAGTTTAGTTCATTTATGATTTTAATTCAATTTGAATAGAAATGTAAGTTAATATATTATGTGAATTAATAAGGTAGTGAGAAAACTTGAAGGGATGTTTAGATGTTGTTATTGCCGTTCAGTCTCGTAATGGGTATTCTAGGCTTTGCCTTTAAAACTAGTCCACCGCTAGAACGAAATTGGTGGTACGGCTTTCGCACAAGAAAATCCTTAGCAAGTCAAGAAAATTGGGTAAAAGCACAAACGTTATTTTGGCGATATAGCCTAAAATACTTATGGGTGATAATAGCAGTAGGAGTAATTGGTTTAGTAGTCGAAATCATCGGCTTGTGGCTAGACATAGATGCCATTATCATTAGCGGATTTGTGTTGGAATTAGTAGTAATGGCCTGGTACCTATTTATCATTTATTGGAAAGTAGAAAAAATGTGAAAAGTCGCTAACGTGTTCATTTTAAATAGAAAAACAACGCCCACCAATTGGATTGTTTCAATTGGTGGGCGTTGTTTGTTTACATAATTTTTATTATTTTAATTTAAAAATTGCAACTTTTTCGCCTACTGAAGCTTCATTATCACTTAATAATTTAAAATCTTTAATCTTATCTTGTGTATTAGTAATAACCACCATCGTAGTAATTTCTTTCATTGAATTGCGAATAGCATCAATATTCATTTGAGCAAGAAATTGTCCAACTCTAACTTCTTCTCCTTGCTTAACTTGAATATTAAATACTTCTTCTTTTAATTCAACTGTATCGATACCCATATGGACAAGTATTTCTATACCATTTTCATCTTCAATACCTATAGCGTGCTTAGAATCTGAAATAAAAGTAACTTTATCATTAATAGGACTATAAATTTTGCCATCTAATGGTTCAATAGCATAACCTTCTCCCATCATTCTCTCTGCAAATACAGGATCATTAACATTTTGGAGTGACATTGTTTCTCCAATTGATATTTTTGCTAATGCGTTGTCTTCATTATTTATTTTAGGTTGCATTGTTCCATTTTCTTCTTGCACTGATTCAACACTAACGTTTGCTACTGCTACATCCTGATCTTTTGGAATACCAAAAATTTGAGTTAGAATAAAACCTAATACCAATGTAGCAACCCCTATTAATACATATGTTAATAATTGACTAAAATCATATATATACATTAATGGTGAAAGAATAACAGCTAAACCATATGAATTTGCTTTAACGTGTAATAAGGCTAATATTCCTCCGCCTAAAGATGAACAAAGTAACATAATTCCTAACGGCTTAATTCCTGAACGAAGTACTACACCGAATAGAGCAGGTTCACTCACACCTAATAATTGTGTAACTGTTGCGCTGATACCAGCAGTCTTAAACGATGCTTTCTTACTACGTAACGCTAAGGCTAAACACACACCTGCATTTGAGAAACCATACATTGCCGCTAAAGTAATTAATGGGTTAAATCCTGTTGAAGCAAGTAATGATGTTTCTACTATTATAAACATATGATGTAATCCAGTCATCACGGCTAATGGATAGATAAAACCAATGAGGAATCCACCTAATCCAAATGGTAAATTAACAAACGTTTTAACTACTGTAATTCCTATAGACTCTATGCCATGAACAATTGGACCCATAACAAAGAACGAGAATAACATAATAATTAAAATAACAAAGAAGGGTGTGAAAATTAAATCCAAAGCACTTGGCATTACTTTACGAAGTCTTTTTTCAAGTTTAGCTCCTAGAATACCAGCAAACAGTGCAGTTAAAATACTACCTTGATAGCCAACAATTGGAATAAACCCAGCAATCATAATAGGTTTCGCACTACCACCAGCTACGTCATAAGCATTGGGTAAAGCAGGTGATACAAGCATTAAGCCGATTAAGAAACCAATAATTGGTGTACCTCCAAATGTTCTAAATGCGCTCCAAGCAATAAAAGCAGGTAAAAACCCGAACGCTGTATCTGTTAATACTGAAATAAGCGTTTGAAGATAATCAGGTATCATATCTGGTTTTAAACCAAAAACCCCGAGTACACTTTCGTTAAATAGCACACCTTTTAGTCCTAGGAAGAGCCCTGTTGCGCCCAAAACTGGAATGATGGGGATAAATACATCTGCTAATAAACGTATTGCTCGTTGAATAGCACCTTGTTTCTTTCGCTCCATTTCTTTTTTAGATTCTTCTTTAAACTCGTATTGTTCTTCTAGCGCTTCATAAACATTATTAACTACACCTGTGCCAAGGATTATTTGATATTGCCCTCCAGTGTAGAATACACCTTTAACTTCATCAATTGCTTCAATTTTATCGTCATCTATTTTTTTACGATCATTTACTGATAAACGTAGTCTTGTTACACAATGAGTTGCACTTTCAATATTATCTTTACCAACTACGTCAACTATTTCCCGCGCAATATTATGATATTTTTTATTTTTCATGATATACACCACTTTCAACATTGAAATTTAATTTTTTAAAAGTACTGCTTCATAAGGCCGTAAAGAAATTGCCTTTTCGTATAAATTATTATCTTTATAATTATTAAAAATTACTTTATGGTTCCCGTCTCCAAGCGTTTGATTTACTTCGTTATTTGATAAATTTACAATGACTTGAAGCTGTAAATTATTAAATATTCTATAGTAACTAATAACTTCATCACTTGTATTCCAAATGGGATGGATGTCTCCATATATAAGAGCATTTGAATATTCTGAGTCATTGCGAAGTTTAATCATTTTTCTATAAAAATTAAATAGTGAATTCTCATCATTAATTTGTTTTTCAACGTTCACATCTTTATAATTATTATTTAATTCAATCCAAGGCACCACATCCGAAAATCCCGCATGAATATCACTATTCCATTGCATAGGGGTACGTGTATTATCTCGACTACGTTGATTAACAAATGATAATGCTTCTTTTGGGGTAAATCCTTCTTGAAGAGAACGTTCATAGTTATCAATACTTGATATGTCATTAAATTGTGTAATAGACTCTCTTTCAAAATTTGTCATACCAATTTCTTGTCCTTGATATATAAATGGTGTGCCTCTTAAAAAGAAATACATTATCCCTAGAGCGCTACCGCCATAATAATTATGATATTTTTTATCTTTTATCAATTTAGAAATTGCTCGAGGTTGATCATGATTTTCTATAAAGTTGGCGCCCCATCCAACCTTTTGTATTGCTTCTTGGCTTTTAAATAGAAGTGATTTAAATTCATCTACTGTCCAATTAGTACGTTTAAACCAATCGCTACCAGATTCAACATCAATATCTGCATATTTAAAATCAAATATCATAGAGAAGTATCCATTTTTACCAATAAAATTATCAAGTTCATTATATTTAACTCCTGGAGCTTCTCCGACAGTTACACAATCATATTTTTCAAAAGTTTGTTGCTTTAATTCATTTAAAAATTTATCAATACCGGGACGGTTACGTGTTTTATGCTTACATGTTACTAACCCATCACTACCATCTGCTTCCAAACTTTTAAAATCTTGATCTTTTTTTAAGAAAGTAATCGAATCAATTCTAAACCCTGCTAAACCTTTTTCTAACCAAGTATTAATCATGTGATATATTTCTTGGCGTAACTCTAAATTTTCAAAATTTAAGTCAGGTTGTTTTTTATCAAAAATGTGCATATAATATTGATTTTCATTTGGTACTTTTTCCCATACGCTCCCTCCAAAAATCGAACGCCAATTATTAGGGGGTTGTCCGTTAATACCTTCTTTAAAAATGTAATAATTTCTATATTTACTTTTAGGATTACTTATTGCTTCTTGAAACCATATATGTTCATCTGAAGTATGGTTAATTACTAAATCCAACATAATTTTAATATTAAAGTCATTAGCCTCTTCAAAAAGCTGATTTAAATCATCCATACTTCCAAATTCTGAATTTATATCTAGATAATTAGCAATGTCGTAGCCATTATCTACCATTGGAGATTTATAAATTGGACATATCCATATCATTGTAATTCCTAATTTACTGAGATAAGGCAATTTAGAAATAATGCCTTGAATATCACCTATTCCATCATTATTAGAATCTTTAAAACTGCGAGGATAAATCTGATAGATTATCTCTTTTTGCCACCATTTATATTCCATTTCCGACCCTCATTCTTCATTATGGTATCGATACCATATTTTATTTAAAGAAAGAGCTTAAATAAGCTCCTTTTTACCTTAAGTACTTTTTCTTTCTATAATTTCTAATTTTAATAAATTATCATCTGCATTAAATTCAACATCTTCCAACACTGACAATAGAAATTCTGTTAATTGTCTCCCTATTTCATTTACAGGTTGGTTTACTGTAGTTAAAGGGATTTTTAACAATTTAGAAAATGGTTGATTATCATAACCCATAATAGCTATATCATCAGGTATATTAATATTATAATTTGTCATAACTTGAATAATCCCAGAAGCGACTTCATCACTTCCTGCAAAGATAGCATCTGGCAATCTCTTACTCTGCCATAAAATCTTCCCGATTTTTTCTCCATCTTCTAATGTATGTGCGTTATTAAAAATCCATTCTCTTTTAATTTCTAATCCATTATCATTCATAGCATCTCTAAAGCCTAAATTTCTTGATCTACCATGACGTGAAGCAAAATAATTACCACCTGTGCAATACGCTATTGTTGAATGTCCCTTATTAATTAAATATTGAATAGCCTCATATGTTGCTTGTCGTTGATCTGTATGAACTACCATTACTTTATTTGATTGCACTGTTTTATCAGCAGATAAAACTATAGGACCGTACTTTGTGTATTTTTCTACAACACTAATATCATTTTCAAGAGACCCCATAATAACGCCATCGATATGCTTTTGTTTTAACATATTTAATAACCTTAATTCTTCATCCTTATCATCATACGTTTGCATAATTAACGTGTGATAAGGCGTTGTTCTAATTGTGTTTTCAATCGCATCTATCAAATATGCAAAATATGGATTAGTTATTCTAGAAACAATGACTCCTAGAGCAAATGATTTATTAGAACGTAACTGGGTTGCTGCTGAATTTGGTACATAATCTAAATCTATCATTGCTTCTTGAATTTTCTTTTTCTTCACGTCTGAAATATATGGATGATTATTCAAAAACCTTGAAACTGTTGACACAGACAATCCTGCTTTCTGTGCTACATCCTTAATTGTTGCCATGTCATCACCTTTATGAAATCGATTTCATATTAATCATAGTTTTTAATTTGCAACTTGTCAATACTATAATTAAAACGCTTTCATGTTTTTTTACACAAATTCTTTCAATCTTCTATTAGCCATTCAATGGTGCGTTTAATGGCTTTGTCCCAAAATGCATAACCGTGTGCGCCAGGGCCTTCTTCATATTGGTAAGAAATTCCTTTTTCATCTAAATAGGCCATGAATTGTTGCTTATCTTCGTATAAGAAATCTTCGGTGCCACATTGAATCAATAGTTGTGGTAGCGTTGCCTCATTTTCAATAGCTTTATCTACGAGATGATAGGTATCTAATTCTGTACCTTTGATGTTCGTATCTTCTCCTGTAATAGCTTTAGGTGCGAAGTCTACGTAGTCTAAGTTCATTAAATCTTGAGCTTGAAAGACTGATGAGAGAGGTGATGCCTTTGAGAATAACTCTGGTTGTGTTAAGGCAAATTTCATCGTGCCATAACCGCCCATCGAGTGACCTGCTATAAAGTTATCTTCACGTCGTGTTGAAAGTGGGAAGACTTGATGTGCATAGTGATACACCTCTAATATGTAATCGTAATAACTATGGCCGTATGTCATATTCGCGTAGCCACTGTGATCAGCGTTAGGCATGATGACCGCAAGATGATGTTCTTCGGCATAACGCTCAATACTAGTGAAGCGTGGATAAGATGTCGCGTCACTCGAGAGCCCATGTAGAAGTAATAATGTTTTTAAAGGGTGTGGAGATTGTGATTGTTTAAAGAAACTCTCATCCTCTGGAATAATCGCTGTAAACGATTGGTTCATTCCTAAAGTTGGTGATAAATAGTTTACTGTCATAAATGCCATGATAAGTTTCATCCTTTCCAAACAAAATCTATAATATAACTATTTTACACTTTTTCGAGCGACTTAGTTACTAAATAAATATTTGTGTAAAATTTCAATTTAAATGTAGACGTTCTGATTAGCAAGGTTTATAATATAAGCACATATTTTGAAAGGAGCAGTCTTCTATGAATATAAAATCTTCAACTGTAGCTAAAGATGAATTCTACGATTTACTTAAACAAGTCAATGACAAAGAAGAGCCAATCATTATTAGTAGTTCTAACAATCAAAGAGATGCCGTTATAATTGGAAAAAAACAATGGAATAGCATCCAAGAAACTTTGTATCTCGAATCTACAGGTACAATGAACAAAATTAGAGAAAGATTAAATGATAACAGTGGGTATACTGACATCGATGATATAGATTGGGCTCGCCTTTAACTCTCCTAGACGCTTCGTCTTCGGTTTATTAATTACACTTTGTTTCTTATTTATTTAATCAAAACAAGACGCTAGTGATAGCACTAACGCCTTAAGTAGTTTGCTAGACATTTATTCATCATGCCTTACTTCTATATAACTTCTGCTATTTTTATTTCCTTATCATCCAGCTTTTACCGTTTTTAAGTAAGACTTTATCTTCTTTCAACTGATTTACAATATGACCTGTCGTTTCACGTGAAATACCTGACAAATCACTTAATAATTGAATCGTCATAACTTGCTTGATTTCGTAAAATTCCTCATTGTCATATCCTATCGCATAGCACAGATAGTATAATACTTTCTCTATACGTTCTTTTGCTAACTTCGTCGTTAACGCCATATTATATTTCATTTGTAGTCTTAGTGTGTCGTTTAACTTTTCAAAAAGTGTAATAAATATATCATCATGGTTCTTACATAAATACTCCAATAAGTCTTTAGGCATGCCGATAATATAGCAATCCGTCATCGCTGTACACATTTCATTTAATGCGTCTTTATGAAAGAGATGGGTTAAGGGAAAGAGCACTTCTTCTTTATTTAATATGCGATAGACGTCGCCATCTTCATCAAATGTTTCACGCAAAACATTGCCTTCTAATAATAGATACACGTATGCAGGCTGATCTGATGAGTAATACAATACTTGTCCTCTATTATAGTGACGTACGAAACATTCATCTTTATATGCATGTATAACGCCCGTTGGAATATTCATGTAAGATGCCAATCGTTTGAAGCCATAATCTAATTCTGTTTCTTTATTTTGGTTGGAAAATTTCTTTTCAGTCATAGTGATACGCTCCTAAAACTTCAAGACTTCATCATCTATTAGAATACTGAAACGCTACCCATAGCTAAACGTATAATGCCTATGATGGCAAGTACAATAATTAATGCAAAGAGTAGATAATCGCCTTTTGATAGACGTCGCTTATTGTTGTGTTGTACGAAACTATAGACGAAGAGTCCTGGGATATAAAGCAACATCGTTAATAATAAGTAATCTATACCTGCAGCATAGACGAGCCAAATGGCATAGATAGAAGCAATAATACCAATTGTCCATTGCTTAACTGTAGCGCGTCCTCTATGTTCAATCGTATATTTCAATTGATAGAATGCGCTAAACATATATGGAATTAAAATGGCACTTGATGCAAGTGAGAATGCGAATTGATAGGCACTCTCTGTGAATAACATACTCACTAGGAATAACTGTACTAAGATGTTTGTGATTAACAGTGCATTGACCGGTGCTTTGTTTTTATTTTCCTTCGCAAACCATTTAGGGAATAAACCATCTTTCGCTACGATGAATGGTAATTCGCCAGCAAGCAATGTCCAACCAAGCCACGCGCCTAATACAGAGATGATTAATCCAATATTAACAAGGACAGAACCCCAGTGGCCAACGATGTGTTCTAATACTTGGGCCATTGATGGGCTTGCAAGTTTAGAAATATTCGCTTGTTGAATTACACCTTGCGCTAATACAGTCATTAAGAAATAAATGATTAGTACTGAGACTAAACCAATAACTGTAGCTGTTCCAACGTCTTTTTTCGTTTTCGCACGACCTGAGAAGACGACTGCGCCTTCAATACCAGTGAAGACCCATACGGTTACAAGCATTGTACTTTTAACTTGAGACATCGTATCGCCCCAGCTAAACACGCCCATGCCTTCACTTGTCATACCAAAGAAGCCAGATTTAAATGTATCGAAGTTGAAAACAACAATCATACAGATAATAACTAAAAAGATTGGAATCAATTTGGCTACTGTTACGATACTGTTGATAAAGGCTGCTGTTTCAACGCCTCTAAGAATTAAGAAGTGTACGCCCCATAATAAGATAGAAGCCACGATAATACTTGGTAATGTATTTCCACCTTTAAAGATTGGGAAGAAATTCCCGACTGCTGACATTAATAATGTCGCATAAGCTACGTTCCCAAGAAAGGCTGCGAACCAATAACCCCAAGCACTTGAGAAACCAATAAAATCACCAAATCCTGCTTGCGCATAACTATAAATACCGCCTTCAAGATCCGGACGTTCGTTTGTTAAATTTTGGAAGACGAATGCGAGTGAAATCATACCAATGGCCGTGATAATCCAACCAATTGTAATTGCTAGACCGCCTGCTGGTCCACCCATGTCGGAAATGATGTTGAACGCACCGCCACCAATCATAGATCCGATAACTAAACCAATGAGAGACATTTTACCTAATTTGTTTGTGTCTGTTTCATTATTCATATGTCATTTCCCCTTATAAGAAAGGTCTTGTTAGTTTATTTTTTTAAAAAAGGACTTGAAGCTCTACATATTTAATTGTCGCTTCAAGTCCACTCCTTGTGTCTTGGTAATAAATATGCGGTTGTAATGTAGTATTAATCCTTGGTCCTTACCTTTTCAAACTAGTCCTAAATTATCTAAATACTAAATGTCTTCTCTGAATAGTGGTTGACTCATACATCTTGGGCCCCCACGTCCACGAACAAGCTCACTACCTGCGATTTCAATAACTTTAATACCTTTATCACGTAGTAATTGGTTAGATACGTAGTTACGGTCGTAAGTTACAACAACTCCTGGGCGAATACATAAAGTATTTGAACCGTCATTCCATTGTTCACGCGCACCGTCGATAACATCGCCATTACCAGTTGGGATAAAGTCAATTTTATCTACGCCTAGTACTTTTGCAAGTGTTTCGCGTAATTTACTTGAATGTGTGATTTTAATATCATCTTTCGCTTCATCGTACTCGATTGTGAAGATGTTCATGTTATTTTCTTCTTTAAAGATGGCTGAATGAACTGTAAATTTGTCGTAATCAATCATTGTAAATACGGTATCTAGATGCATAAATGTACGACTATTTGGAATTTCAATCGCCACTACTCTTTTGAATGTTGTTGTTTCATCGTTGAAAATGTTACGAGCTAAACGTTCGATAGCTTGTGCTGACGTACGTTCAGAAATACCAATCGCTAACGTTTCTTTAGAAAGTACTAATTCGTCTCCACCTTCAATGTTGAAGCTTGAATCACGGTCTAACCATACAGGCACATCGGCATCTTTGAAACGAGGATGATGTTTTAAGATGTATGTGATAAATAGAGATTCTCTACGACGTGCTCTCCAATACATACGGTTAATTGTCATGCCTCTACCGACAGATGCTTGTGGGTCACGTGTGAAGTAAAGATTAGGCATTGGGTCTAAATAGAATGGATAGCGATCATCCATATATTCAACTAAGTGTGTTGTTTCTAGTTTAATTTCTTCTTTACGAACACCAGCCATCACTTTATCGATAAGTTCTTGATCTGATAAGTTTGAGAAGAATTTTTTGATTTCTTCTTCATGACCTAGCACTGTTTTTTTGGATTCTGCAAGAATATCATCGATAAATTGTTCACGTACTGCTTTGTCAGCAATGGCTTCTGCAGCAAGCTTTTCAAGATATACTACTTCAACACCTTCATCTTGAAGTGCTTGTGCGAATTTATCGTGTTCTTCTTGTGCTACTTTTAAATAAGGAATATCGTCAAATAATAACCCGCTTAAGTGATCTGGTACTAAGTTCTCTAATTCTTTACCAGGTCGTTTAAGTAATACTGTTTTGAGTTTACCGATTTCACTGTTTACTTGGATTGGTCCTTGAGTCATATTCATTTCCTCCTTTATTTCTTTACAACTAGAGTATAAAACGCTTTCAATTTTAAGTATGTGATTAATTTCACATTATAAATGTGTGCTTCTTCATACTATTTGGTTATTCAATGCATTATTCTGAGTGAATATACGTTTTTATTAGTTATTCTTAAGTTATTATGTATATTTCATACATTATGATGTCGTCATTTAACTAATAAAGTTCTTTTATACATCATTCTGCATTTATAATCATTCTCAATTTTTCTTTTTTATTTTGAAAATGATATTACTAGAGATACCCTATTGTACGTATTTTATACATCTTACTAATTATGGCTACGTCATCATAATAATCAATCTAAATATACAATTTTACGTATATTTATAACCAAATAATTTATAATGTACATACTTCGCCATCTCTTCAGAGGAAGTGAGGACCAATAATGTGTCATTACCTCCTACTGTTCCAAGGACTTCGTCTATATCCATTTGATCGATAAAGAAATTAATACATTGGGCAAAGCCAGGAGAGGTTTTAATAATTAAATAGCTATTTTTTATCACAATATCTTGAATTTCTTCTTGATAATAATGTTCTAATTTAGTTTTGGCATCCATTTGGTGTGTATTATCTAACTTTTTATAATATGCTTGATGACCTGCGACGGGCATTTTAAATATTCTTAATTCCTTTAGATCTCGCCCAATCGTTGTGACACTATAGCGGATTCCAAAGTGCATATCAATATAATCTGCGATATCTTCTTTTTTGTAAAAACGATTTTGTTTTACAAGCATTGAGATAAGATCTAAACGTTTACTTTTCTTCATACTCTTAACTCCTCTACTCTATATATCTCTCTGAGGCAATGAATTGTTTATACTATATCTCTAACCTACCATTTTTAATAGTGAGTTGTATTGCGATTTCATGAATTCTACATATTCAACTTCGTCCTTTTCAAAAAAACAAAAACTAAAATTGGGCAAAGGTTTTATATTTCTGATGTTATGTTAACCTATATATTGTAAACATTGAGGAGGGAATATATTTATGAGTAAGGATAATAAAACGGCAATTAAGCTGATGTTAGCTTATCTAAGTTTTATTGTTGGGGCTGGTTTCACGACTGGTCAGGAATTATTACAATTCTTTGTAAACCATGGTAATTATGCCTATGTGGCAGCTATTATTACCGGGGTCATTGTGACGTTTGGGACACGTCAAATTTCTAAGGTAGGCTACCGTTTAGACGCGGATACGTATGATATTTCGCTACATAAATTATTTGGAAAGGTCTTCGGCACGATTATTGACTACTTAATCGTCTTTTTCTTATTTGGTTTAACGGTCGTAATGATTGCCGGCGGAGGTTCTGCGCTTAAACAAGGTTTCAATTTACCTGTATGGGTAGGTTCATTGGCGATTGTGCTCTTATTGTTTGTAGTCTTATTACTTAATTTCAATCGTCTTATTGATTTCTTAGGCATCGTTACACCTTTCCTAGTTATCGCAGTCTTTATTATTGCAGGTTATAACATTATCAATCCTACTATTCCATTTGATGAAGTTTCACAACATATTCATCCATCTAAAACACAGTCACCTCATGCGTGGTGGTGGGATGCGATTTTATATGGTGGCATTATTATAGGTAATAGCTTTAGTTTCTTAACAATTATTGGTGGAGATTCAAGCAATCATAAAATAGCACGACGTGGCGCCTTTTACGGTGGTCTCGTGTTTAGTATTTTATTATTAATTATGATTGCTGGGCTCTTAGCTAATATTAAAAATGCGAATTCTGTAGATATCCCAACTTTATTATTAGCTAATGATATTCATCCATGGCTTGGTATTTTAATGTCAGCTGTAATGGTAGGCGTTATCTTTAATAGTTGTGTAGGTATGATTTATCCATTCCTTACACGCTTTTCAGAATTCCGTACGACGCGTTACTTCATTCTATTAATCGCATCATTAGCTTTAGCTTTCGCATTAAGCTTTGTAGGATTTGCCGATTTAATTAACTTCGTCTTTCCTATCGTCGGTTACATCGGTCTCTTCATCGTTGTAGCCCTATTAGTACGTTGGATTTACAACAAAACTACATCTAAAAAATTAATGTAAAATTAAAAACTGAGACATTTTCACATTAATGTCTCAGTTTTTATATATAGACTAATTATTTCATTGCTTTTTTAACTGTACTATAACCCATTACCACGCGGTCTACTTTACCTTTTTCCACATCAAACCAAACTGTCATACCATTTTGATTAGGTTGGTAATAGTAAATTCCAGTTGTATTTTTTTTACCGTTATCAATTTTTTGTAAGTCCTTACCATAAACTTTATTTAATTGTGCTAATGATAAGTGACCTGTCACTTTCATATCTAATAACGATGCTGTTTTACCGTTCTTAGCAACGTTTCTGAAATATTGATCATATTTTTTAACATTTTTACTAGAATTAGTATCTTTTAATTTAATACCGTTAAATGTAACACTTTCAGCTTTAACCGCATTTTTAAAGTTTTTATCTAATACAAATGATACGTCTTGACCTGCATAACCTTTGTAATTGTAATATGCAGATGTTGTGTGAGTTGCAGCGTGTGCCGTAGCTGGCTGTTCTAATACACCTGTTGTTCCAATGCCGAATAATGTGCCCAACGCTAAAGTTGTGGTTACCACCGCTTTTGTTGATTTTCTCAAAATATTCGCCTTCTTTCTCTTTAACTATAAATATAATACTCTATTCCTTATACTTATACAATTTTTATTATCCGAAAAATTAACACTAAATTAATTTCAGTTGTATCACATACTAAATTATACGAAATTAAATTTCACAAATCGTTAAATAATATTTATATACAACTATGGTATACTATTCGTAGGAGTAACATCCCCATTAACTCCTTCACAAAAAGTTATATTATGTAATGACAATGGGCCATAAGTTTACTTCCCCTTTGTTAGACTTATGGCCCTATCTATCTTCTCATTCAGACTACTATTCTATTTTCTCGCCTTATTCAACGTATTAATAAATGCCGTTGGTTTAACTTCATTGGCATAATCTTTCTGTAACTGTAATCTCGTTTTATATGTTGTTTTCTTCTTAGCCATTTTTTGTAGCATCAATGTTAAGTTTGCGTACTCATTTTCCAAAGCAATATTCTCAGGCGCCGTAAATAGTCTATTGTGGGCCACTTCATGATACGCAAAGATGACCATATTGTAATCGAAGGCACGATTTAGTTGACGGTTAAACATTAATTTCATATTTCCCGGGACATTACCGTTGCAGTGTTCTTGTTATACTAGGATGCCTTTACCTACTTTGTCCATGCGGTAAAGTGCGATAAATGGCATCGTAAGTGAATTAAAGAGTACTTCAAAATGTTAAAGGAGCTTTTCTATAGAAGGTAAATAGATTGTTAGGATTCTTACATTGGAGGATTGAAGAAAGTATACTCTTCTCAGTTAAAGTCAAAGAACCAAAAATAATAAATATTATTTTGCCTTTTACATATAGGAGAAAATAAACTATAATAACTTTATACGAACGTACGTTCTCTATAAGATTGAGGTGTATACAATGATAATTAATCCAGATGCTCCGGACGAGTATAAATATGAAACCGATTATAGAAAAATACCAAGAGAATATTTAAATCCTAATATTCCAGAAGGTCGAAGAAATGTTAAATGGAGTCCATTCACTACCATACCTGAACAATTTGAAATTTTGAATAAAATTATTCAAAGTCAAAATGAAATAAAAAAACCTTCATTATCTGAAGATGCTTTAAGCCATTTAGATTATATTGTTCAACAAAAGCTTCAAACGGATGAACTCTGTTCTTTAGATTATTGGGAAGATGGTCACATTCAAAATTATACTGGCAATATTTTAAAGTTTGATCAATTAAGTAATTCCTTTACCTTTTGCGATGGCAATGATCAAACATATCAATTATTAAAAGAGAACATTTGTAATATTACGTAGCATAAAAAGCATTAAATGTAGTACCTTCTAAATAATTATTACATCGCGATAACGATACATATAAAAATATCCCCTATAGTTTTACTCGTCAAAGTATTAACTATAAGGGATATATCAGACTAACTTTGTAAATGTGTTTCTCTATTGTTCAATTATTTACTAGTTGTGAAGCCTTCATAGCTTATATCTACTTCTACAACGTGATTGTCATTCATTACAAATGAAGTAGCTAGGCCGTCTTTAACAGGTTTATACACATAAATACCGCTTCCTTTAGCGTCACGGCTACCTTTAACTTTTTTCAAATCTTTGCCGTAAGCTTTTTTAAGTTGGTTGTATGTTAAATCACCTTTTACGATAAACTGTACTTTATGCGCTTTCTTACCATCTTTAGTTAAACCAGTAAATTTTTGATTGTGTTTTTCTTTAACTTTTTCACTTTTTGTTGGTGCAAGTTTAACTCCACTAAATGTCACATTGTCATGTTTCACAGCTTTGATAAAGTTTTTATCTGTTAAGAATTTTGCGTCTTTATCAACATAGCCATTGTAAGAATAGTGATATCCTTTTGTTTGTGTTGCAGCGTGCGCTGTATCTTGGAAAGGTAATACAGCTGTACTAGCTCCTAAAAGTGTTCCAAATGCTAAAGTTGTTGAAGCAATAGTTTTTACTACTTTATTCATGTTAGTCCTTCTTTCTATATTAGATTTGTACTTCACTTATATTATCTCACATTGCCTATAAACATTCACTGTACTTAAGATGTATTTATCATATAATTTAGTAAACAAAATTTAATATTATAAAATTGTGGAAATACTATCTATTTTATGAAGTTTTATTATAATAGGAGAAAGAAATGAATTAAGGACGGGGGACCACATCTTGAAAAAAGTATTAGCAGGTATAGTCATTTTACTACTTGTGGTAGCTTTAGGTTTTTCAATATTCTTTGCGGTAACTAGCACTAAAAGTTCAAATGTTAGCGATGATAATAAAACAGAAAAACATGATAAAAAAGATAAAAAGGAAAAGTCTACCGAAGAAACACAAGAAGAGAACGATGATACCGATAACGGTGAAAATGCACAGTCAGAGCCTACATATAATAACTCAGTAAATACTCAACAAAACTATTCAACGCAACAACATAATAATGTAACAACTCAAACTCAAGAAACTAAAACTAAACAATCAACTACAGAAGGAAATAAAGCTAGTCGCTCAAGACAAAATAGTTCAGAAAGTGCAACGTCAGAAAAACGTACTAAAGAAGCTACGACAACTCAACAGCCAAGTACACAACAACCAGCGTCAACACAACAACGTACACAACCAAAGAACTCTACTCAAAGTAGTACCTCAACAAATAAAAGTAGTTCAACTCAAAATACTGGTAAGTCAGTTAACTCAAACAATAAAGACAATTAATACAAATAAGGCTAGGACATCTATATGATTAGTGTCCTAGCCTTATATTTGTGTTTTAGTACTTGCTACATTTTCCAAAAACCTTAACTTAAGCGCCTATTCTGTGACGTTACTTTCATCTATGCGTTTAGAAATTTTACGCATGAGTGGATCTAGAATCGGTTTAATTAAGACGCCGACTATAAAGAATCCTAGTCCGAATAATGCCAGTATAATCAATTTTGTGATTAAAATTTCTGGTACGATGCCTCCTACTGTTTCTCGTAAGGAATCAATGACGTAGGTGAACGGTAAGAACGGCGAGATTGTTTGGAAGAACTTAGGTGCTGTTACTACTGGGAATGTTCCACCGCCACCTGCAATTTGTAATACTAATAGGATGATTGCGATAGCTTTCCCTGGATTACCTAGAAGCGATACCGATGTGTAGACAATAGTATTGAAGATAATCGCTCCAAATAGTGCTACCAATACAAATAATAATGGAGACTCGACTTGTGCTTTCAAGATGAACAAATCTCCCGTCGTTACGATGAGGGTTTGTATGATACCCATCATGACGAAGAATGCGCCCTTACCTAAGTAAATCTGACGTCTCGTTAATTCGTCTTCAAGATGTTTGTGTTTGTTGTCGACTGATAATAGGCTGACTAATAATAATGCACCTACCCAGATAGATAGTGATGTATAGAATGGTGTCATTCCTGAACCGTAATCTTTTACTGGGAAGACATTGGTTTGTTTTTTATGAATTGGATTTGCGATGACGTCGGCTTGTTTTTTCAAATCGTTTCTTAGTGTGTCAATCAGTTTATCCACTGCATCATCGTCATCTAATTTTTTGAAAATTTTATTAGCCTTGTCTAAATCTTTTTCAATACCTGGTAGGCGATTCTCTGAAAAGTTAGCCAAGTTTGCTAACGCTTCTTTCGCACGTGGTTGATTCTCATCTAACAAATCTACTGCGTTATCATATTTATTAAATAACGTTGGTAAATTAGCGTTTACCGTCGCAGTTGCGTTGGCTAATTGTTGTTCTAACCCTGGTAAGTCATTGCGTACAAAGTCGGCTGCTTTCGCTACATCTTGTTTCACTGTTGGGAAGTATTGTTGTGCCGTTTGCATTGCTTCAATATACGTTTGTTCTAAAGCTGGCAATTCACTTTGTATCGTAGCGACACGGTTTTGACCTGTAGAAACAATATCTTGCCCTGCTTGAATGACTTGATTAATAGTGTCGAGTTTAGATTGAACACGTGATAAGGTGTTTTGACCTTGATTCAATTGTTGAGTAATCTCGTTTGATACAACTAGTAATCGGTTATTTAAATCTTTTTTGATGAACTCACGATAGTCGCTTAAGCCATTATTTAAATCTGGTAACGTACGTAATACATTGACCGCTTCAGATTTACCTGAACTACTATTTCCTAGTGCTTGAGTAAGTTGGTTGGTAGAACGTAATGTCTCATTAATACGTTGATTAGCGTGTTCAATTTCTTTGATTTGGGATGATAAATCTACATGTTCTTTGTTTTCTAATTCTTTTAAAATGTCTACGAGTTGCTGGTTGTATTTCGCATTATTTTCAAGACGGGAAGTAATATTACGCAACGTCTCATTAAACTCGGTTGGTCGATTAGAACCAAGCACGCCATATGTACTATTCTTCAAGGCTTTGATATCGGATTGAGTCGCTTTAGCCTGAGTATCGGCGTTGCTAGATAGCGCTAAGAGTGCTTCCGCAAAGGCACTATTCATCGATTTAACATCATTGTCAGACACAATTTGTTTATCATTAACGGCGTCATTACTACTATCTGTGCTTAACGGGGTCACGGTATACTTAGGCATGCTTGCAGTACTTGGTTGGCGTAACACATTATTGGCTTGGCCGTTGACTTCTTGCGCCCGGTTAGCGGCTTCTTGATAGTCTCCAACACGTTGTTGGGCCTGTGTAAGATAACCCTGTGCATCGTTCAAGCGCGTATCCGCTAAATCTAAGCCTTCGCTAGCAATATCTACGCCTCTGTTGAGCTTAGGAAATTGTGCCGGGATATCGTTTGAAGCTACATCAAGTAACTTTTCAACCTTAGGCATATAAGCATCTAAAGCGAGAATAAGCTTAGCTTTCTCATTTAATGACGGTATTGCCGCGTTGACGTCGTTGAGTTTCTGTTGGGCATCTAAAATATCGCCTTTATAGTTACCAAGCGCGCGGAATTTATTCGCATATTCATCTAACTGATCTTGATGCTCATTAAGATAGACGATGCGGTCGGCTATTTTATTAATCTTCGGTAATGAATTATGCGCGGCATAGACGGCGTTTTTAATTTTATTAATCGTTGGCACTTCATCTTCTATTTGTAGCCCTACTTTATTGGCTTCTTGAAGTAACGTTTTAGTGACGGTTTCATTGAATTGTTTATTCGCCTCATCGACGATAACCGTTGAACCTGTATCTGTCATTTTAGGTGCGACGGCATTGATTTTTTGATTTACTTTATATTCAATGTCTGCTTGTTGCGGTTTCTTTCGTAGTGTACCGGTAATGTGGTGCGAAAATGATTTAGGTATGTATATACCGGCATAGTATTTTCCCATTTTAATTTCGTGGTCTGCCTTTTCACGGCTAACGAATTGCCAATCAAATTTATCATTCTTTTTCAAATTATCTTCTAGGGTGTTCCCGACGTTAATCTTTCTACCTCGAACTTTATCACCTTGGTCTTCGTTTACTACTGCGACTTTAATATGTCCCGTATTGCTATAAGGATCCCACATCGCCCATAAGTTGAACCATGCGTAGAATGACGGCAAAATAGCTAACCCTGCGAGAATAATCCAGACGGCAGGCGTTTTGGCGACGCGTTTTAAGTCCGTTTTAAATAATTTTAGTGCATTTTTCATTTCCACACTCCTAAAAAGGAAATATTAAGATTTTATATTAAAAATGTTTTTGGCATTGTTTTTTACTTTGTAGAGTTAGTATAATATTTTTATTAAGTAAAATAACCATTAGTTGATATGTATCAACTATATAAATTACAATAAGCATTATACCAAATTATTAACTGTTCGCATACCACCACATTACATTGGTTAGGAGGATTATATTATCAATGTCCAAGCACAAATTAATGCTTTATTTTTTAACAACTACCCTGGTGTTGCCACCATTTTCAATAAATATCGCGCAAGCAAAAGAGAACTCAAACGAAGAAACAACATCTGACGCGCCTACTAAACAGGAGCGTGAAACATCTGAAGCTAAGACAGATGAGACAGTGAAATCTACTGACAATCACGAACACAGTGATGCTAATTCAAATGAAAAATCTAAAGAAGATACTCAAAGTACCGAAACTCAAGATGATGAGGCAACATCTACTAAGAAAGCTACGCCACGCTCATCTGAGAAACATCAAGCGCCGGCTAAAGACAAGAAAGAGACGCCACGCTCATCTGAGAAACATCAAGCGCCGGCTAAAGACAAGAAAGAGACGTCACATCAACAGAGCACGTATCATACTCCTTTATCCCCTGTCTTCGATATTAGCGATTTCAACGGGGAACCGGTATCTAAATTTTTAGATCCTAATCAGTATGAAGATGGTTTCAGTCTTACCAATTTAATCGCATCTTTATTCAATTTCGATAGCGATATTTCAGATTATGAACAACCAGCCACTTCTTCTGAAAATGAAGCATCCAACACTAATGACAATGATGAACGTTCTACTCAAGATAGTATACTCAACAAAGACGACACAGCTGAGGCGCCAAGTAGCGAACCAGCTACAACAGAAGACTCAACTGTTTCTAAACAAGAAAATAAAGCGTCAAACTCTAATACTAGTAGCGATGACGCGAGTGTAAGCGAAGCCTTAGATGCTATTGATGATTTAGCATCCGAGACTACTGAGGATAAAGACACCAATAATACAGATACTGACAACCAGGCATCACATGAACGCTCTTCTTCTGAAAGCAATGAGGCTTCAACAGAAGATAGCGATGCTAACTCAAGTTCTCATGCTAAAAGTGATAGTTTGTCAGATGCAGCCATAGATTCAATTCTTGATAAATATAGTGAAGATGCGACTGAAACACATCAAGATTATGAAAAGGCGCAAGACAATGGGTCATCAACTCAAGATAAAGGGAACGAGCACAAAGCTAAGGATACGGACAATCAAGCGTCATCAACAACGAATCCTCAATTGCCAACTAAAAAAGAACTTGAACACAAAAGTGAACCAGCGCAATCCTTTGAACAAGACATTAAACAAAGCAACACACGTTCAACAAGCCTGTTCCAAACCTTACCACGCCTTGATGGTAATAACGTAAGCGACGACGATATCGCGGTTGTTGAGAATAAGGATACACGCGAGTTCATTAAATCAATTGCTAAAGATGCACATGATTTAGGTCAGAAGAAAGATATTTATGCTTCTGTTATGATAGCTCAAGCTATTTTAGAATCGAGTTCTGGCAATAGTGCATTAGCACAAGCGCCAAATTATAATTTATTTGGTATTAAAGGTAGTTATCAAGGACAAGCTGTGAATTTTAATACACTTGAAGCCGGTCAGGATCATTCTATGTTCAGTATTAGTGCTCATTTTCGAAAATATCCTAACCTTAAAGCCTCATTAGAAGATTACACCGAGTTGATTAAACATGGTATTGATGGCAATCCAACGATTTACAAGCCGACTTGGAAGAGTGAGGCTGCAACCTATCAAGCGGCTACACGTCAGTTGAGTCGTACATACGCGACAGACCCTCGCTATGCAACGAAGTTAAACCAATTGATTAAGCACTATGATTTAACTGCATTTGATAAGAAGAAAATGCCTAATTTAAATCGTTATGCTAAGGCGACTTTGAACGGTACAGACGTGTCAGGTGGCGACTTTAAGCCATTTAGTATCACGGATAGTTCATCACCATATCCACAAGGTCAATGCACGTGGTATGTTTATGAACGTACACAACAGTTTGGCAAACACGTCGGTCGTGGTTGGGGCGATGCGCATAACTGGGATAATCGCGCTGAAGATGATGGTTATAACGTGACTCAGACACCGAAAGCACATACCGCTGTAGTCTTCGAAGCAGGACAAGCCGGTGCCCATGAAATGTACGGTCATGTTGCTTTTGTTGAAAAGGTAAATGATGACGGTTCAATCATTATCTCCGAATCCAACGTCAAAGGTCTAGGCATCGTGTCTTACCGCTCAATTGACTCAGAAACAGCTCAAGAATTACATTATATTGAACCTAAATAATATACATGAAAATAAGCCTGCAACATTTTTCGCAAATGTTGCAGGCTTTTCTTATAGAAGTAACTATTTGAGATACATAGGTACTAAAACTCATTTTCAACTATAGTTAATCTTACTAAGAGAGAATCTTAGTTTGTTTATGAATAAATTAAAACTTGCGTGATTAACATACCGCCACCAAAGACGAGCACGAAGACGACGATAGGCCATACGAATTTCAACCAATGTGAATATTTCATATCCAACATTTGTAACGTCGCCATAATTAAGCCAGTTGGAGCTAAGAATAGCATCGCATATTGACCGAATTGATAAGCCGTTACAATAACGAATCTTGGAATACCTACCGTATCAGCAAGTGGCGCAAAGATTGGCATTGATAGTACAGCCAAACCTGATGATGACGGAATAATAAAGCCTAGGAAGAAGAAGATAATTAATAAGATGATAATAAAGATTGGACCACTTACACCTTGTACGAGTGATGATGAGAAGTTCAAGATGGTATCTGAAATAAGTCCATCGTTCATAATCATATTAATTCCACGCGCTAAACCAATGATAAGTGATACCCCTACTAAGCTTGAAGCCCCATTTACGAAGGCATCTACTACTGCTTTTTCACCAATACCATTCTTACCTAATGCGACAATCAACATAATGACGATTGTGAAGGCTAAGAACATTGAAGCCATGACTGGGAACCACCAGCCTTGAGTCATAACGCCCCACACCATAATTGGAAATGGTAAGACGAATAGAAGTAAAATAATTTTTTTCTGTAAGGTAAATGGACTTTCTTCGCCATTATTATTAATAACAGACCATTGATTTTCAAATTTATCTTTATCTTCAATTGTATAAGATGCATTTGAGTCTTTTTTAATACGTTTAGCATACCAATATAGATATCCCACAGTGAAGATAGTTGCGATGACTAACCCTGCAATTCTCCAATACAATCCATCAACAAACGTTGTCCCTGCTGCATTAGAAGCAATAACTACTGAGAAAGGATTGACTGTTGAAAATGTACTACCGACCGAACTTGCAAGGAAGATAGAACCTACACAAATAATTGAATCATAGCCCATCGCAATGAAGATAGGCACCAGTACGGGATAGAATGCGACGGCTTCTTCTTCAATACCGCAAAGCGTACCCCCTAACACCATTAAGACTGATACTAGAAAGACTAGTAAAAATTCATGACCTTTTGTCTTTTTAGTTAGTGCTAGTAGTCCAGATTCAAATGAACCACTCGTTTGTACTACACCAATCAAACCACCAAGTACTAAAATGAAAACCATGACATCGACCGCTTCAATCGTACCGTTCACCATACTTGATGTAATTTGATCAGGTCCAGCTGGATTTTGTTCTAAACGCTCATATGTATCTGGGATAGAAATAGTTTTATTAATCGCACCTGACTTAAATTGGTCGACATCGATTTTAACACCTAATTTATCTAATTGTTCTTGCGTCCCAGGTACAGTTTTTGAATGTTGATGCGCATCCACAATTTTAAATTCTTGTGCCCCTGAATCATATGATAACTTTGAATACGCTCCGGCAGGAATTAACCATGTAGCAATGACAGCAACGATGGTCAAAATGAATAAAATTGTAAACGCACCAGGCATTTTAAAATTGAATCGTTTTTTACGACCTGTCACAGCTGTGTTAGAAATTTCTTCAGAATATGCCATATATTTCATCTCCTTTTTCTATTTTTGAAAATATATCACGCATTTAAAATGCATAAATTCTGGGTAGTTGTTTATAGCTAACATTTGCTACTATTTTATTTATCATTACTAGTGTATGTCTAATGTGGTTTACATTCAATATCAATACAAAATAAAGTATAAATATTCTGAAGGAAATTATAAACTTTTCACATAAATTTAAGAATCATTGAGAGAAATTTCACTTCTTATTTTGCGTTCTTTATGTAATCGGTTACCTGATTACAAGCACTCTTTTCAATAAGAAAAAAGTAGATAATTGAGTGATGCATACTCGATAATTATCTACTTCTTAATTGTATTATTTAATTATTTGAATGATGACGGCGTTTGCGATGTCCTATCCAAATAAATGTACTACCAATCAATACTAGAATTGTGGCAATAGGTAACGCTGATTTCTTAACTAGTTCACCTGTAGCTGGTAATGAAAGATTACCATCGTCATCAAATAGTCCACTCAACAGACCACCATCACTATCTAAGTTTCCAAGTGACAGCCCCTGTACAGGATCTGGAATATCCGGAATATTATCTAATAAACTATCCCCTGAATTTAGACTGCCTAGTAGACTACCTCCAGTAAGATTGCTTAATAAATCTGAACCTTGAGGTAAAGTGGTTGATTGGTGTGAATTACCTGAGATACAGTCCATCAATGACGGGCGTTGTGTGATTGGCGCTAAAATATAATCTAAGTTATTTTTAGCTTGGCCTAAGCGTTGTTGAAGACCTAGTAAATCATTCGCTTTACCATTTAATGTGTTTTTCACTAACGCTAACATGTCTGCTTTTCCAGTTTGTGCTTGCATAATAATATCAGCAAGCGCATGTGCTTTGGCTTGATTTAATTTAGTTGCTAATAAAGTTTCTATCGTTTGTTTAGGATTAGATGAATGTTCTAATACATCTTTTAAAATATCATCTGACGTCATTGAGGCATGCGTTTTATATTCATCTTTTAAGCGATTGACCAGCTCAGAAGTTGATAAATTTTCATTAGCTAAACGTTGCGCGATAGTTGTTGCTTCGCCATTACCTAATCTCGTAGACAATAATGTTTTTAAAAGCTTTTCTTTATCCGTTGTCTGGTCAAACATTGATGTTAAGATGTCGTCACCTGTGGTAGTTGTCAGTCCGTCTAACCGTTGCATCAGTTGGTCAGTGATTTGTTTATCAGACATACCTTTAGTATTCATATCTTTTAAGATGTGTTGCGCTTCATTTTTACTGAAAATGTCCCCAACTATATCTGCCACAGTGGCTTGCTTATTTGAAGTATGATTTAAGCGATCAAGAATAGCCTCGCGATTACTTTTTACGTTATTACGGACAGTCGTGATATCTTGTTCAATATGATGTTTCTGTGTTGAAGATAAGTCTTGGTTATCATTCACGTGTTGACGCAAGTGTCTTAATTGTTCAAGTTTACGGTCAGTATAACGTTGCGTTGCTTCATTAGATTTGTCTTCAATTTCAGTAATTGCCTGGTCGATTTTTTCAGGTGCCGTTAATTTATCTTGAAGAGGGTCTTTATGTTGAATAGCACTTGTCTCTTTTTGTTGAGATTGAGTTGATTTATTAGCTTTGTCCAAGCTATTCAACATACTTTCAGTAGAATGGTGGCTATCCGCTTCTTCTACTTTATCTTTAATAGAAGTTTCTAGTTCAGAACTTGCTTTTTCTTCAGTGGTAGATGTAGCTGTGTTTTGCTTACCCTGGTCAACTTCGTCTTTTAGATTATCTAATTCGTCTAACACAGAAGTTGCATCATCCTTATTCAAGCGAGAAGCTTCACTAGCCTCAGTAGTTGGTTGTTCTTTTGAAATCTCAGCCGTATCGTTCGAATCTTCTTCAGATGTTGTGGCATTATTTTGTTGATGGGTATCAACCTTTTCAGAAAAAGCATTCAAATCTTTTATCATTTCATCTAATTTGGTAGAAGTTGCTTGGTCATTATTCAAGTCTGCATTCTTATTGTTAGATGAATGTTCGACGCTATGATCTCTCATTTCTTGAGTAGATAAACGGTCTTCTTCTTTAGCATCTGTGATGATGTGCTTAATTTCATCCTGACTTTGTGCATCTTCAATATCCTCTTGATAACTGCGCAGTTCAGTAGCATTTAAATTATGTAGTCGGTTAATTTCTACTTTTGCCTTAGCCATCGCTTTATCTAATTCACGTTGAACAGATGTTACATGTTCCGAAACATCGGTATTGTTTTCTTTCGTTTGCGCAAAAGCATCTTTTGTAAATCCATAACCTACTAGTGATCCACTTAATAATACCGCTGAACATGACGCTTTGACGTATAAGTTTAATTTAGACATTCGCGTATTATCTTTCAATCATGTCACCCTTTTTGATTAATATTTCCCTACATTATATAACATTTATTGTAAAACTTATACGCTTTATCTTTGAAAATTAAGAACCTATACGCCACTTGAGAACATGCTAATACTTATAGTTTTAGACGTTTACAATTTACTTTTTTAATATCTGTTACATTTACCGAATATTGATATTGATTTGTTAAGTCTATAAGTGATAAATATTTGTCATGCCCTGCACCTGTGTCGATATCTAAGATGTTTTTCTTCCTATATAATTCATCAATTTTTAAACCAAGACGATAGTTTGGCACATGGCCATGTATTAAAAGCTTATTTTTAGGCACATTAGTATTCAATTCATGGTTATAATGGCCAGTAGTATATTCTTTAATTTGTTTACTTAAAGGTTTACTCGTATCTATCCCAGCATGCGCAAAAATATAATCGCCTATAACTTCTACAGTAGATAGTTCTCTTAAAAATGTATGCCAACGTTTAACCTTCTTATCTTTACTTTCTAGCCAACGCATCTCATGGTTACCAGCTAAAGCTAGTGCGCCTTTACGTTTTAATCTCTTTACCAGTTTTAACGTTCCAAATGAATCAGGCCCATTATTCACGTAATCTCCTACTAATATCAGTTGATCTTTTCTAGCATTATATTTCGCCTTTTTCAAAAGCGTGATAAGTGCTTTCCGATGACCATGAATATCAGAAACCACTAGTAGCCTGTCCTTCATTTCACTCTCTCCTAACTTTTAGTTATCACTTACCTCTTATGTAAAAAAACACTCATTAACTAACTCTAAACAAAATATTAACGTCTCCTTAACCTTTTCTATTTATGATAAAGATAGTATAGACAAATTTAATTTTTGGGGAATCAATTTATGAATACAAAGCAAATGCTTATTTTTAAACACTTTGTAGAAATACAAAACGAAAACGCAGTTGCCGATAAACTCGGCATTACGCAACCTACCGTAACGTTTCATCTTAAAAACTTAAACAAAGAATTTGGATTGTCCTTATATTTTAAAAAGGGCAAACATTTTAATCTCACAGAAGCTGGGGAACTGTTATACCATAATACCAACAAGGTTTTGAACCTTATGGAAGAAACGACAGATATGATGGAAGAGTTTAAACAATCTAAACGTGGCACTCTAAGAATCGGTGCTTCTCATGCGCCGATATATAGCATCCTGCCCTCAGCCTTCAAAAACTACATGCATGAACATCCAAATATCGATATTGACTTAACCGTTGAGACTGCGCCTATAATTATAGAGAAAGTTAAAAACAGAAAGATAGATATCGCTATTATTTCTGAAAAGGGATTTAATGAAAATGAAATTCAGACTAAAAGGTTACAAGAAAATCCTTTAGTACTCGCAATGGACAAACGTCATCCATTAGCCCAACAAGACAAAATCTCTTTAGACGATCTACAAGACTATCGCTTTATCATACATAATAGTGGCTCTACTCGAGAAAGTATCGATGAATGGCGGAAAAATAACTTTGTTAATTTAGATGTTCACATGGAATCAAATAGTATTAGTAGTATTTTAACAACGATTAAAGATTCAAATTATTTAACTTTAGTGAGCGCTAGCGTGTTATATCATCATCCAAATATTATTGCTAAGGCGCTACCTTATGCGCCATCAGCCGGTCATATATCATTATTATATCGTAACGACAGACATCTAACACCTATCATTGAGGACTTTATCACCCTGATTGATACACATACGTATTATTAATTTCATTTCATATAGCGACGAAATTGAGTCACGGATACAAGTTATTCATTTCTCAATCTCCTCGCTTTTCAATTTCATCAAACTACCGCAATATCCCTTTTATTATCATTAAACTCTTTCTAAATCTTCCTTATAAGCAACCTGTAAGTTTAATTTTTAAATTAACTTTATAAAATATTAATATTCTATAAAGTTAATTAATAAATCATCGATAAAAATATAACAATTTTACAATATATTAATATAACTCTATAAAAATAGTTAGGTAGATAATATAATAGGTATGAAAGCTCATACATACGAAATAATTTAACAATTATGCAACTATTGATTAAGGAGGCTATGTTGATGCTCGTTCTAGCAATCATTTTATTATTGATTGGCTTGATTTTGATTGGTACTAGTAGATTCGTTGCCTATCAACATGATGATATTGACCTCAGAGAAAAGATCTATATTCCCGGCGTTATTCTCGTCTTAGTCGGTGCTATATTACTTATAGGTTATTTCGTCAACTAACCACATACATATTTATTTTCAGGTAAAGTCTTTAGTAACTTACCTGTTTTTTTGTAAATTCTTCTCAAATCTTCTTTTTAAATCCAACAAAACTCTTAAAGTGTCGCATTTTCCAACGTCATAAAACTTTTAATGGTACCAAACAAGGGTATAACTTGTTACATTAGCAAATGTAACATTAAAATACGCTTATCTTTTCGTAGTTGGATTTATATATTATCTGCTCACATCTCATCAACACTACATCCATATGTTAGGCGTTCAAAATTTAATAAATAGGAGGAAATGTCTTGGCAAAGCTATTATACAAATTAGGAAAATTTATAGCTAAGAACAAATGGCTTAGTGTCATTGGATGGCTTGTCATTCTAGGTGTGATTATTACCCCGTTAATGATTAGTGCGCCTAAGTTTGATAGTGACATTACAATGAATGGTCTTAAATCATTAGACACGAACGATAAAATCAGTAAAGAATTCCATCAGGATAGTGAAAAAGCCTCGATGAAACTCGTCTTCCACTCCAATAGAGAAGATGGACTTACAAAAGACGATACTAAGAAAGATATTGAAGATGCATTAGATAACATCAAACAAAAAGATGATTATATCCAAAACATCTCAAGTCCTTATGATAGTGGACAAGTAAATGATGAAGGCGATACAGCCATCGCAAACATTAGCTATGTCGTCCCTCAAACAGGCTTGAAAGACTCATCTGAACAAACAATTGATAAAGAATTAAAAGATGTAAAAGATAACCACAACGTACAGATTGAAAAAACACAAGGTGGCGCAATGAATGCTGAACCTGGTGGCGTTTCAGAAATCGTTGGTATTGTAGTAGCATTCGTTATCTTACTTATTACGTTCGGCTCACTTATTGCGGCAGGTATGCCAATTATTAGTGCCATCATCGGCCTAGGCTCAAGTGTTGGTATCATCGCATTACTAACTTATATCTTTGATATTCCAAACTTCACATTAACTTTAGCCGTGATGATTGGATTAGCCGTAGGTATCGACTACTCCCTCTTTATTCTATTTAGATATAAAGAACTTAAGAAAAAAGGCGTCGATACAATTGAAGCAATTGCGACAGCTGTAGGAACTGCTGGTAGTGCCGTTATCTTTGCCGGCCTTACCGTAATGATTGCCGTTTGCGGATTATCATTAGTAGGTATCGACTTCTTAGCAGTTATGGGATTTGCCTCAGCAATCAGTGTATTATTCGCTGTATTAGCAGCATTAACTTTATTACCTGCATTGATTAGCATCTTCCATAAAAGTATTAAAATTAAAGACAAACCAACAAAAAGTAAAGATCCTAAAGATCATCCTTGGGCAAAATTCATTGTTGGTAAACCAATTATCGCAGTTATCGTCAGCTTGCTTATCTTAATCCTAGCAGCTATTCCGGTAAGCAGTATGCGTTTAGGTATCCCTGATGATAGCTTGAAACCAGTCGATTCATCAGCACATAAAGCATATAACTTAATCTCAGATAACTTTGGCGAAGGTTACAACGGACAAATTGTAATGTTAGTTAACACGAAAGATGGCGGTAGTAAAGACGATATCAATCGTGACTTAAGTAATATGCGCAGTGACTTAGAAGATTTAGACAACGTTGACACAGTGTCAAAAGCACGTCTAAACGATAATAACAACTACGCATTATTTACAATCATTCCTGACAAAGGACCAAACGCTCAATCAACTGAAAACTTAGTATATGACTTACGTGATTACCACAGCCAAGCTCAAGAAAAATATAATTTCGACTCAGAAATTTCTGGTCAAAGTGTAATCAACATTGATATGTCAGAAAAACTTAACAACGCAATCCCAGTATTCGCTGGCGTAATCGTTGTATTAGCATTCATATTATTAATGGTAGTCTTCCGTTCAATCTTAGTACCATTAAAAGCCGTACTCGGATTCATCCTATCATTAATGGCAACATTAGGATTCACAACACTTGTCATGCAACATGGTTTCTTAAGTGGTCTATTCGGTATCAGTAACACAGGCCCATTACTCGCCTTCCTACCAGTAATTACTATCGGATTGCTGTTCGGACTTGCGATCGACTACGAACTATTCTTAATGACTCGTGTACACGAAGAATACAGTAAAACAGGCGACAACGACCACTCAATTAGAGTTGGTATCAAAGAAAGTGGCCCAGTCATCGTCGCAGCAGCACTTATCATGTTCAGCGTATTCATTGCCTTCGTCTTCCAAGATGACAGCGCAATTAAATCAATGGGTATCGCACTCGGATTCGGCGTACTATTCGACGCATTCGTTGTACGTATGACATTAATCCCAGCCCTAACTAAACTATTCGGTAAAGCATCATGGTACCTACCTAAATGGTTAGGCGCAGTATTACCAAACGTTGACGTTGAAGGTCAAGCCCTAGAAGAAGATAATCACGATTCTTCTGCTTCTAGAAAAGGTCATGAAGATGCACGTTACAGAGAATTCACTAGCCCAGATCAACACAGCGCTAGCTATCAAGATGACAGACGTAGCGACAGATACTATGACAATAGACAAAACCAACACCCAGACAACAACTACTACAATGCAGGATATGCAGCAGGCACATACCCTCACGATAACTATCGTGACAACAATCAACGTCCTGAACATTACAACAATGAAGATTACAACCGTTCCGTACGCTTAGATAGCGACCAAGCTCAACCAAATAGACGCTACGACGACCGTCGTGACTACGACCGTCGCGAAGCTAGTCAACGTGACAGAGATGCACAATATCAACAACGCCGCGATGATAATTACCGTTATAATGATTCAGCACGTCGTCCTTATAACAACGAACAATATCATGCTCGCCCATCTTATGGACAACCAATGACACCACGCGATGATGTCGATTATGAAACATTGTATACTCAAAACGGCAATAGTTATTATCCTAATGACTATAACCACTATAATAACCAACATGATAACCATGAACGTTATTATCAAGAGGATTGTCGTCATGAAGGTTACGATCGCCAAGACGATAGAAACCATCAACACGAAGATAATTACAATTCTAGTTTCGATAAAACAACAGATTTATATAAAGATTTAACAGATAATGATACTGATCAAGATGTATTATTTAAAGCATTAATGTTATACGCTCGTGAAAACAATAAAGGTATTTACGATAGATATAACCGACAGTCTAATACAAATCGTCACGATGACGAACGCAGAGATTAATTCTAAAAAGGAGGAAATACGTTATGTTTAAACGACGTAGTTCGAAGTTTCTAGGACTACTAGCCACACTTGCCTTAGCCATTGTGCTAAGTGCATGTGGTAATAGTGGTAGCGGTAGTGGCTCATCTGACGAAAGTAAGACGTCACTTGGTAGTAAAGAAATCGAAATTCCATATATCGCAACTGACAACTCTACACCACGCTCTTTAGTAATTGCGGAAGTATTAAAAGATGTTGGATATGATGTAACAACAACACCTGTAACTGCCAGTGGCCCATTATATGCTTCAGTTTCAGAAAGTAAAGATTCATTCCATGCATCAGGTATCTTCCCTACTACTGACAAAAGTTACTACAACCAATTCAAAAGTAACTTAAAAGTTTATGACGATAAACATTTAGTAGATAACGTTAGAGTTGGTTTAGCTGTACCAAAATATGAACAAGATATTGATTCAATTAGCGATTTAAAAAATAAAGACTTTGGTGAATCTGTAGATTGGACAATTCAAGGGACAGACGCTAGAAATGGCGTTATGAAATCAACAAAAGATGAACTTGATAGCGATAATTTAGATAAATATAGCTTGAAAGAAAGTTCTGACCAAGATCAGTTCAAAAAAATCCAAAAAGCTTATAAACAACAACAACCTATCGTCTTTACTGCTATGGAACCAAGTTGGTTTACTAAAGAGTTAGACGCTAAAATGTTGAAAGACCCAGATAATATTTATGGTAATAATGATCAACATATTGATTTAGTATTTAACAGTGACTTCAAAGAACAACATCCAGCTGCATATACTATTGCTACTCGTATTGCTGATGATTGGAGTAAGAAAGACGAAGAAAAATTAGCTAAGAAAATCTTTGTCGACAACGAAAATCCAGAACAAGTTGCAAAAGATTATGTAGATAATAATGACAACAAAGTGGATGAATGGCTAGAAGATATCAATACTAAATAAGTTTTGATATCAAACAATCGGGAGAAATTTTTTAAGGGGCATGCTTGATAAAATAGCATGATAAGAGGTTAAGACATTTAATCATTAATGTCTTGGCCTCTTTTTTATATTCTGTGTTAATTATTTTCAACACTCTCCTTTAGTGTATTTTCAAACTTATTTTAATTTCCTTTCACATATATAAACGTGCCTCAACCACAAATTACTTTTTAAACTCTCACTTTTTTTTATAAAAATTTTTCAACCTACAAAGATTTAATTCAATTGGAATTATAAGCAAATATGATAGAGTAATGTTTATTTTTGGAAATGTACGAATTAATGTGATAAATTACTCTTATTAAGTCAGGCGATCTAATATAAAATTGTATAGGAGAATCAGATTATGCCGACAGCGAATCAAAAACGTATGATTAAACATATTCATGAAACAGTATTTAAGTTATTATACGACTATCATTTTGACGAAATTACTGTTCAAAAAATATGTGAAGTAGCAGAAATTAATCGAAGTACATTTTATCGCTATTTCCAGGATAAGTACGATTTGCTTTATTCTTTAACCAACTTTATCACTCAAAAAATTACTATTACTGAAAATGACTCCGAGGGTATTACTACACCTGAGTCGTTTCAGGAACTTATTTATTACATAGGACAAAATAAAAAGATATTCAAACACTTATTAGTATCTTCTCGACAAGTCGATGTATTTCGTACTTTAACAAACGTCAGTCGGGAAATGATTTTGAATGATACTAGAAAACAAAATGACCCGCTAGCTATAAAAATTCAAAACAGTAAGCATCCTGAAATTATTGCCGATTTTTATAGTAGTGGCGTTATAGAAGTGTTAAGACGCTGGGTGGAAAATGATTACAACTATAGCGTAGAAGAAGTTTTCGAAACATTAAATGATATTTTAGAATCATCATTAACCTCCCCTAATAACTAAAAGCATTCTCACCAACCATTAGTGAGAATGCTTTTTAAATTATACGTTATCGTTTATTTTCTTTAGATGGGATAGACTTATAAACCATATAACCACTATTAATTACCATCAAAATAGCGATAATAGCTAAAACCCATGTGGATAAATTAGTCATATTATAAATGATTAACATGACCAATAATATAATGTTTATGATATTAGCGATTATCATCTTCTGATCCATTAATATCACCTCATTAATCCTTTACCCTAACCAAAGTCTTCATATTTATAAGGTAAATAATACAGTGATTATCCCCTCTCTATCTACTCTTATTTTTTAACTAGTTATCTATATAAGATTATATTTATTTACGGAGTATTAATGTCGAGACTCCTGAGGAAATAGGATGAGCGTCGAGACCGAGGCTCGACCCATCCTCCTCGGAAAGCGAGACATTCAATACGAAGTATTGATAAACATCTTCAAGTAATTACTTTCAAATTTTCACTCCTACCTTTATCTTATTTCATTCTTTTTACGTGGTAAGAATAAAGCAATGACAATAGCAATAATGCCGATTACTGCAATGACATTAAATTGTACTGTAAAGCTTTTAATACGATTTAGCTCAATACTTAAAATTGGCGCAATAGCCGTACCTAAAAATAGAATAAATGTATTTACAGATAAGAAGAAGCCTTGGTTGCCATTTACAGTAAGACCTACTTTAGAAATTGTCGAAGGTATAGCAAAGGCAATCCCGCCTACAAACGTTACACTCCATACAATAAGTAAAATAATATTCGTCGTTATAGACATTAAAATAAGAGAAACTGTACTTACAATTAATGCACCTAAAATAATATTTTTTACTCCGATACGATCACTAATTCGACCTGCAATAAGTGATAACAACATACCGATAATGCCAAATAATTTAGCATTGATTGCAGTCGTCTCATTGCCTCCAATAATGTCTGAAGTGACATAATTATTAAATACGGTATACATACTAATAAACATTGTAAGTAATGTTAGTGATACCCCGTAACAAAGCAATACCGCTTTATTCGTTCTAAAATCACTGAAGTTATTAAAGAAACGTAATAGTTTAATTTGTGGATTTTTAACAGGACTTTCTGGGATGTTTTTATAAATAACGAATGCTAGCAAGATATAAAGAATAGTAAGCGTAAAGTAGACCACGTGCCAATTTGAGAAACTAACAATAATTTCACTTAAATTCTGACCGATAATCCCCGATAACATAAAACTCGTACTAATAAAGCTAATCGCCGTCATACGTTTTACTGGTGAATATGTTTCCGTCACATAAGTGATTGATATTGGTGAAAAGGCTGCTGCAAAGACGCCTTGAATTGCACGTAGAATGACTAGTAGCGTAAACGAATGAATAAACCCTATCACTAAACAAATAATAATTAGTCCGCTAATGCCAAATAGTATCGTACGAATACGACCGAACTTTTCGGATATAGTGCCATAGAATAAACAACTTACTGAGTAGGTAATCGAGAAGGCGACGCCGTTTAGCGTAGCAACAGATGGTGGAATCTTGAAGTCTTTGGCGAATTCCGCAGTTAATGGAATGGCTGTATATAAACTACTCATAACAATAATTCCAGCGATAAAGAATATCGTTGTTATTTTATTATAATTCATTGGTTTTTGAATAGACATTGTTATTACCCTTTCATAAAGTTTTTCACAACATTTATATTATGCCATGATATTTTACTTTTCTAAAGACTGTTTAAAATTTACAAAATACTTTTAAAGTTCATATATTTGCGTTAACTCTTAATATTCATGCTTCCAAATTGTTTAAGATAACGCCCTTTACGAAGGTTTCACTTTATGCGAAATAACGGGGTTGAGCCTTTTCAAAAATAAATATCTCTAATTCGAAACATTTCTATTGACTAACCTTTAAAATAGGCATACAATTCAAGTATAAAATTTATACCAATAGGAGGTGGCGTGTTGAAAATAGAATTAGGATTGACTTCATTTGCGGATAACGGAAATATCTATATGCCCGACGGAAAACAAGAAGCAGTATCCAATGCTCAGAGAATTCGCGATATTGTTGAAGAAATTGAATTGGCTGACCAATTAGGATTAGACATTTATGGATTAGGTGAGCATCATCGAGAGGATTACGCAGTTTCAGACCCTGTCACTGTATTAGCTGCGGCGGCTGGCCGTACTACCAATATTAAGTTATCTTCAGCAGTAACAGTCTTGTCGTCTGATGATCCTGTGCGTGTCTATCAACGTTTCTCAACATTAGATGCGGTATCTAATGGACGTGCTGAAATAATGATTGGTCGAGGGTCATTCATCGAATCTTTTCCATTATTCGGTTATAATTTAGATGACTACGAAGATTTGTTTAATGAAAAGTTACAATTACTCTTACGCATTAATGAACATGAAGTAGTCAGTTGGGATGGTAAATTGAGACCAAGTTTCGAAGCGACTGGAATTTATCCACGTGTAGAACACGGTAAATTACCTATTTCAATTGCAACTGGTGGCACACCTGAATCTTCATTAAGAGCTGGTGCCTTTGGATTACCAATTACGTATGCGATTATTGGCGGTAATCCTAGACGATTTACACGTAATATTGAAATTTATAAATCTGTGGCAGAATCATATGGCCATAATCCTGATGAGTTGCCAGTCTCTGTACATTCTTGGGGTTACGTAGCTGAAACAGATGAACAAGCTAAGAAAGAGTACTTCCCTTCTTTAAAAGCACATCATGACATTTTAGGTCGCGAACGTGGTTGGCCTGAATTTGATGAAAATATGTTCGAGAGAGAAATAGGAAGTAATGGTGCAATCTACCTTGGCAGTCCTGAAACGGTTGCCCAAAAGATTATTGAGACGGTAGAAACATTAGGCCTTAACCGCTTCATGATTCATACACCTGTAGGCTCTATGCCTCATGACTATGTAATGAAGTCAATTCGTCTATTTGGCGAACGCGTTAAACCTATTGTTGATAAATATTTTGAAAACAAATAAAAAGGAGATTTTTAAATTATGATTTTACGTTATGCTGCAAACTTAAAACTTGCTAAAGAATTATACACTGCTTCAAAACCAAAACTTAAAGGTGACCAAGAAATGAAAGAAACTTTCACAAATGTATTTGGTTTACCGGAAAACTCAGTTAAATTAGCTGGCTCATTAGAAGCTGCTGCCGCTGCTTTCTATGCAGTTAGTTTCTTAAATAAAAACTTATCACGTTTAGGTTCAATCGCTACTTTCGGTGTTTTAGGCGTTGCTGCTTACAAACATTTCGAAGCTGGTCATGGTAAAGAAGGCGCACAACATGCGTTAGACTTATTAGGCTTAGCTGCGTTAAGTTTCGCTGATACTTTTGATTGTGATAATAAATAATTAATTTAAAAAGAGAGGTTGGGCATTTATTAAAATGTTCCAACCTCTTTTTTCATGCCTTATTATTGATTTTTTAAGAATTCTGGAAAAGTTTGTGGCTTGTCATGAACAAGTTGTTCAAAGTCATCTGAATGTTGATCAAGTAAACCTCTAGCCCCTGCCTCGTACATTGATGCTAATAATGGACCAAACCCTTTTGGCTCATCATACATTTCTGAGAATTTTTCCAAAGAAACGGGACTATATTGAATTTCTGTACCTGTTACTTCAGATAAAATAGCTGCTAACTCTGTCATGGAATAACTATAGCCAGACAATAGATATCTTTGGCCAAACTTTTCAGGCTGTTGTAATAACGCAACAATTCCTCTTGCAATATCATTTCTTGAAATATAATTAATGCGCCCGTCACCTACTGGATAAATCAACTTCTGCATCTCAGCAAGTTCTGACAAATATGGTTTAAGTGGGTCCATATACATTGCCATTCGTACATACGTATAGTTGAGCTGACTTGAGGCTAGCAATCGTTCTGCATAACCAAAGTAAGGACTCATATGGAATGGATTATTATGTTGATCGGCGTAATACCCAATAAACATAATATGCGAAACATTAGCTTTTTGTGCTGCACTTACTAAGTTTTCAACTTCTGGAAGTCGTTTAAATGATGGATGTATGATACTTGGAATAAACACTACTGTGTCGATTCCGTTAAATGCGTGTACCATACTTTCTTCGTTAAAATAATCTAATTCACGAACCTCGACATAATCCTTCCAATGTGCCGGAACTTTATCAGGGTTACGTATCCCTATATGAAAATCGGGTAGCCCTTCTTTTATGGCGTGTTCAGTAATATGAGAGCCTAGGTGGCCAGTCGCGCCTGTTAATAGAATAGTCATATTTATCGCTTCTTTCTATGTATTTCATTAGCTTTTGTCGTGTGATACCGTACGTTTTACCTATTCTATAGTATTGCCTTAATTACTCTGATTATGCATGCTTTCCATAACATAAATTATAATTTTATTTTATACATATTTAGTTAGTATATCCGGACGAATATGGCAATAACTGATGTCTTCTGGCGATTTATCTAATCTGTCTTGATGTTCTTCGGCACTTTTAACATAATTGTTTAATGGTAAGACCTCGACCGCAATGCGTTCTTTATCTTCTCGATTGTTAATAAAGTCCTTTGCTTCTTGGAGATGCTTATCGTCTTCACTATAAATGCCTGTGCGATATTTAGGACCTTCGTCGACACCTTGTTTATTCACACTATAAGGGTCTATTATTTCGAAAAGATAATTCATTAGGTCGGTAATAGTGATACGTTGTGGGTCAAATACAGTTTTTACACATTCTGCATAACCATCATAGTCGCCATCTAGTTGACTTGTAGTTCCATTCGCACGCCCTGCTTCAGTTGAAATTATGCCAGGCAATGTCTTAATAAATGCTTGAGCACCCCATAAGCATCCCCCTGCAATATAAACTGTTTCCATCGATATCACTCCTTTTCTCTAAATTATACATAAAAGAAATAAAGTGATGTATTATTTTTATGCAGCGTTATCTTCTGAATTAGTGTCTTCTTCATCTGAAGATGATTCTGCACTTTCGGCTTCTTCTGCAGCTTTTTCTTCTTGTTCAGCTTCTGCTTCTTCTTCGGCTTGTTGTCTTTCGTACTCTGCTTCTTCCTCAGCTTGTTCTTTTTCAAACTCTGCATCTTCTTTTGCCTGTTGTCTCTCATATTCTGCTTCTTCTTGTTCGGCTTCCGCTTCTTCTTTAGCAGCTTGTTTTTCGTACTTTTCTTCTTCTTTTTCATACAATGCTTCTACACGTGCTTCTAATTGGTCATATTCGATTTCTAACACATCTTTTGACACATGATTCATCTTTTCACCATCAGTAAGAGAATTATATTCATCAACCAAGTCATTATACATAGAAGCTGGGTATGTTATACCTTCATCTTCTTCAGTATCTGTTGAGTTGTCGTCTGTTGTTGAATCGTCAGAGTCGTTTGTTGATGTATTCTCCTCGCTAGCTGAGCTATTCCCTGAAGTATTATTATTGTCATCTGAATTGCTAATGTCAGATTTATTAATAACCCATTTTGCTCTTACTTTATTAAAATTTGGTATCGCATCTAATTCTAAAGTATAGTTATCACTATCTGGAACGTCATAAGTTATGTAACCTGAAGCTGTATTATTTTGATTCAATTGATGACTAAATCCTTCATGCATATCATCACTGCCATACCACTCTTCATAGTTCTCATTATTCACTTTCATTCCAAAATCAGTATTATCTACTAATACTTGATCATCATTATTATTTTTAAATTTCATATAGACTCTTAACGCTTTACCATTTTCTGGTGCATTAAATTCATCGTAACTATTAATGAATTCTGCTTTTACAACTTTAATATCAACACCATCTGCTTCAACAACTTGTCCCATTTTAAAAGACTTCATCTTATCTGTCGCTTTGGCTTTACTATTTTTCTCTGAATTTTCATCGGAATCTTGATTATTCTCCCCGAGAGAACAACCCACTAATAAAAATAAAAACATAATGCATATAAAAAATAACCTTTTCATATTGGCCTCCTAGTTTTATTTGTAAATCGAAAAAGATATCATTCACACATATAATTCTATATCCAAAAAACTTAAATGCAATATATTTTCATAATAAAATTAATATTGTTACGCAATTTAACTATTTGCTAAATAGTAGTATCTTCGGATTCGTTTTATTACTAGCCATAATTTCCCGGAAAATATATACGCTAATAAGTTTACTTTCAAGGGTTTGATGATAAATATCTAATAAGGAGGGTTCTTATGTTTGGCAATAAAGAAAAAGAATACAACAGATTTTTAGTTGAAAAAGTTGGAGGAAATGGTTCTACAAGATGCTATATTTTAACGGATAAAAAGACAGGTATTCAATACTTATCAACTTGGATAAGTACAGGTGGCGGAATCACACCACTATTAGATGAAAATGGCAATGTTACCAAAGTAGATGTAAGTAAATTAGATGAAGAGTAAAGTAGGATTATAATATAAACGAGAGGTAAGGCATCAATAGCTTATACTCTAAAAGCTGATTAATGGAGCCCTACCTCTCGTCTAAAAATATTAAACAATGCGTTTACGAAGTGCACCTGAAATTAAATCTACGATAGCCACCATAATAACTAAGCCAATTAAAATAATACCGACACGGTCCCAAGAACGTGTTTGTAGTGCAAAGATTAATGGTGTACCGATTCCCCCAGCGCCAATCAGACCTAAAATCGAAGCTGAACGAAGATTTAATTCAAAGCGATATAAAATAAGCGATAAAAATGATGGCAGTATTTGAGGAATAACCGCAAATACCAAAGTTTTGATCTTATTGGCACCACTTGCTTTTAATGATTCTACTGCAGTGAAGTCTAGACTTTCAATTTCCTCTACAAATAATTTACCTAGCATACCCACTGAGTGAATACCTAAGGCTAATACCCCAGAGAATGACCCTGGACCTACTGCTTTAATAAAGATAAGTGCCATGATTATTTCTGGAAAAACTCGAATAACACTTAGCAAAAATTTTGTTGTTCCACTTACTGGACGTACTTTAACTAAATTACGTGCCCCTAAGAATGCGAATGGAATGCAGATAATTGCTGCAATAAATGTACCGATGACTGCAATAGCAAACGTTTCTAACAATCCACGTAATAAGTCCTCTCCTTCTGGAATATACACATAACCAAAATCCGGATGGAATAGCCCATAGAAAATAGACTTTAATATGTCGATAGATTGAGATTTTAAATGTAATAAAGGTATGCCTGCAAATCCCCAAGCGATAATAATGATAACCACAAATGCAATAGTCCAGTTCTTAATGAGTTTTCGCTTATTACTTTTCGTTTTCAAAAGATATTTTTGTTCTAAATCATACTTATCTTGTGTCATACCAATTGTTCCCTCACTTTCGAACTCACGTAGTCAATAATGACTACAATGACAAGTGTGAATAAAATAATCATCGCTGTTTTAGCATATAGGAATAAGCCCAGTGTTGAATCATAAAACAGACCAATGCCGCCCGCTCCTACGAGTCCTAATACTGCAGAAGCACGAATATTAATTTCGAAAGAGAATAATACGTAAGATAAGAATATTGAAACAGTTTGTGGGATAACACCAAACATAATCCACTTTACTTTATTAGCTCCTACGGCAGTCATAGCTTCCATAGGTCCTGGATCAATTGTTTCTAGTGATTCATAAAATAATTTAGCTATGATACATATTGATAAAATAAATAACGCTAACACCCCAGGCACTTGACCAATACCGAAAACGGCTACGAAAACTGAGGCTAACAATAAATCAGGAATTGTTCGTAAAATATTTAAAATAAAACGTGCAGGAATCGTTATCCATTTCGTTTTGATGATATTACTCGCACAAATTAAAGATATAGGAATAGACGCAATCGCCCCTAGAAATGTTCCTACAATCGCCATGCGAATGGTATCTAACATTGGTTGCATAATGGCGTGTATGTAAGACCAGTCAGGTGGTACCATTTGTACAAAGAAATTACCAATTTGAGGAAGTCCCACCAGTAAATCGCTAAAGCTAAAACCAGTGTATAAAAAGCTCCATACCACTAGAACCATCACTATTAGAATAGAGAAACTTGTTTTAAGAGATAATTTCTTATTTAAATATTGATCGTATTTACTTGTTGTAGGTGTTGTCATATTAGTCCACCCCTAGCTTTTCATCTTCTTTAAGCGCACGGCCGTAAATGTCATTAAATATTTCTTCTGTTGCTTCGCTTGCAGGTCCATCATAAACTAACTCGCCATCACGTAAACCTATGATACGAGTTCCATACTCTAGCGCTAAATCGACAAAGTGTAAGTTGATTAAAATTGTAATCCCTAACTCTTCGTTAATTCTTTTCAAATCGTCCATAACTTGTTTCGTTGTTAAAGGATCTAATGATGCTACTGGCTCATCGGCAAGAATAATCGAAGGCTCTTGGGCTAAAGCGCGCGCAATAGAAATACGTTGTTGTTGTCCACCTGATAATTCATCTGAACGTTGATTACATTTATCTAGGATATTTACTCGATCTAATGCATGCATTGCTTTGATTTTATCTTCTTTTGGAAATAGGCCTAACACCATTTTCCAAGTGGGGTGATAGCCGACACGACCACTTAAGACATTGCGTAGAACTGAAGAGCGTTTCACTAAATTAAATTGTTGAGAAATCATACCGATATTGCGTCGCATAAGTAATAATTCTTTACCTGACGCTTTAGTAATTGATTTACCTTCGATAGTAATGTTACCTGATGTCACGTCATGCAAACGATTCACAGCTCTTAATAATGTAGATTTACCTGCACCAGATAACCCTACAATGACCGCGAAGTCCCCCTTTTCGATATTTAAGTTTATATTTTTTAACCCCACGTGCCCGTTAGAATAAATCTTATTGACCTCTTTAAATTCAATTTGACTCATTTTTAACACCCTTCTTTTATAAAAAGAAAGAGGTCGGGACATTAAGTAGAGATAGGCCAAAACCTTACTTTTAAGTACCGTTCATCGGTTCCAAACTTATGTGGTTAATGACCTAAACTCTTACTATTTATATGCCCTAGCCTCTTTCTATATCGCTTATTTAATTGTGCTTGAATTAGCTTTTATTTAAGTAATAAACAAGTCACTTTATTTCATATCTTGAACTTGTTTTTCATATTTTCTAACAATATCAAAATCAGAATCTTGCGCTTCTACATAACTTTCATGGCCATATATTTCACTAATAATGTCATGACCTTCTTTTGTTTTAGCTAAATTTTTAAATGCTTGTTTTAATTTCTCTTGGAAATCTTTATTCATATCTGAACGTACTGAAATTGTATCATTAGGAATTGGTTCAGTTATTTTAATAATTTTAGTATCTTTAAATACATTAGGTTGGTCTTTTTTCACTAAACTACGTGCATCTTGATAAACTGCAGCTGCGTCAACGTCACCATTTAATAATGAAATTACCGCTTGGTCATGACCTTTTACATTGATTACTTTCATGTCTTTAGTTACGTCGAGACCTGCTTTTTCTTTAAGTGTTGCAGCTGGGAAAGTGTAACCTGATGTAGAAGTTACTTCTTGTAATGCAATTTTTTTATTTTTTAAATCTTTCAAGCTATTGATACCTGAATTTTTCTTAACTATAATTTCTGATTTATAGTTTTTCACAAGCTCTTTAGATTCAGACCCATCGAAATTAACCCCATAACGTTGAGCCATTAATAATAAATCCGCAACTTTCTGATCATGAGCTAATGTATAAGCTGTTGGAGGTAAGAAACCAACATCTACTTGTTTAGATTTCATTGCTTCTACAATAGTATTGTAGTTTGTTGATACTGATACTTTAACTGGAATATTTAACTCTTTAGATAATATTTTTTCAAGTGGCTTAGCTTTCGCTTCTAACGTGCCAGCGTTTTGAGATGGTACGAATTGAACTTTTAATTCTTTAGGCGTATAGCCGTCTTTGCCTGAACCACTGTCAGAACTATTATCTTTGTTGCTTAAAGAACTATTATTTCCACAAGCTGTCGCAAAAATAAGGATTGCCATAGCCATTACTAAAAGATAAGTGATTTTTTTCATTACATAATGCCCCCGTTCAATATGAAAAGTCTTCTATGGTGTCAAATCACTTGACAATATAAGAGTATCACAATATCGACATAAATAGTATTTAATAATCTATAAATTTTATACATATTTTATATAAAAATCAGAATACCATGCAATTTCTTTTCTATTTATTAAGTTTTCAATAAAATTTTTAGGCTAAGTGCCAAATAATTAGTTGCTTTCTCTTTAAATAGAAAAGTTATAATTAAAGAAATATAACTAAACTAAGGATGATGATTATGACACAACTCTCTTTTTATATTGTTAGCGATGTACATGGCTACATATTTCCAACGGATTTTTCGCAACGTAATCAAGCGTTACCTATGGGGTTACTCAAGGCAAACCAGTTAATTGAAGAAGAACGTTCACATGATGATTATAGTTTAAAAATTGATAATGGCGATTTCTTACAAGGCGCCCCATTATGTAATTACTTAATCTCTGAATTGGGTTCTAATAAGCCGCTAACTGACATTTATAATCGCCTTAATTTTGATTTTGGTACTATCGGTAACCATGAATTCAATTATGGATTTTCTTATCTTAAAGACACATTAAATCGTCTCAACCATCCAGTGTTATGTGCCAATATTTTAGATAATCAGAATCTGCCTTTTACGGGTAACGGGGTTTATTATTTTGAAAAAGGTGGACTAACTATCGGCGTCATTGGTGTAACGACACAATATATCCCAAACTGGGAAAATCCGGCGCATATTAAAGACTTAACGTTCACAAGCGCTGTCGATACACTTAAACGATTATTACCTGAAGTGCGTAAACAATCTGATATCGTGGTCATCTCATATCATGGTGGCTTTGAAAGAGATCTTGAAAACAATGAACCTACTGAAGATTTAACAGGTGAAAATGAAGCCTCTGCTATTTTAAATCAATTCCATAAAGATATAGACGTCCTTATCACTGGTCATCAACATCGTGAAATTGCGACGATTAAACATGATGTAGCCGTTATCCAACCAGGCACACGCGCTACTCAAGTTGGCAAAGTCACATTAACCCTTAATCATCATCGCCAAATTATTGAAAAAGAAGCCAAACTCTTACCAGTAACTTCAGATATAGAACTTACTCTTTTAGACCAAGACGCTTCGTTACTAACTCATTTAGAAGATTGGCTAGATACTAATATCACTAAACTGTCTGAACCAATGTTAATTAACGATAAATTTGAAGCTCGTAGAAAACCTCACCCTTTTCTCAATTTACTGAACTACATTTTATTAGAGAAAAGTGGTGCAGATATAGCTAGTACCGCATTATTCGATTCAGCAACAGGATTTAATCAACAAGTGACTATGCGTGAGATTATAAATAACTACCCTTTCCCTAATACATTCCAAGTATTAAAACTTTCAGGGTCTCAAATCAAAGAAGCATTAGAACAATCAGCAAGTTATTTTGCTTTAGATAACAATAATCATATAACTGTGAACGAGGATTATTTATATCCTAAACCACAACATTACAACTATGATATTTATGGAGGTATGACGTATACCATTCAAGTAGGACAACCCATTGGTCAACGTGTTACTAATATTAAAGTTGGTGAAAAACCTCTAAATCCAGAAGAATTCTACACTATTTGCGTGAACAATTATCGCGCTGTAGGCGGTGGCAATTATAAAATGTTTGCGAATGCACCTGTAATTAAAGATATTCAAGAAGAAGGTGCACAAATTTTAATAGATTTTATGACTAAACACGACGTATCCACTATTCCTCAAGTCGTGAATTTTGAAGTAATCGTTTAAATATCAATCTCTGGACTACTGTTTTAAATCCTATCATCATCGCTTTAATAAGCCTCTCGGATGTCTAACTTCAGACAACCCGGAGGCTCCTTTTATAATAGTAAATGCAATTAATTCACGTCATTTTGACTAATATAGTTGTCAAAACGACTAAGATAGTATATCGTTTTAAGTAAGGAGTTGATCAACTTGCGAAATCGCTTAAAAGAATTACGTGCACGTGATGGTTATAACCAAACACAACTCGCAAAAAAAGCTGGCATTTCACGTCAAACTGTTTCTTTAATTGAACGTAACGATTTCATGCCATCTATTTTAACTGCAGTCAAAATTGCACGAATATTTAATGAACACGTTGAAAATGTATTTATATTCGAGGAGGAAGATCTATGAAGGTACGCAGATACTTACTATTACTTGTCATCGGAGGGCTTATTGGAGGCATTATAGGTGGAGGAATGGATAGCATAGTTTCATTTATAGCGAACGCTAGTTTCTCTCATAACCAAAACATGATTATATTTATAATTGCTTCTCTTTTAATCATTGGGTTGACGATTTATTTATGGAAAGTTAAAAACGATGCGCTTAAATTTAAACGCCATTTCCTTCAATCAATTGAAGACGATGATGCAGACACGTATGAAAAGAAAGCTAACTTAAAATACAATCAAGCAAAAATAATTATTTATCTACAAATGACAATTAGTTTTTTATGTATGCTATTAATTGTCTTAGGTAAAGGTACCGATAGTGATATGCTGTATGCTATGATTCCAATTCTATTAACGTGTGTCCCTTCGATTATGGATGGATTCTTTAATCGTCGTTTTGATACACGTTTCCCTAAATTAGGAGAAAAAAATTATACCGAAAAAACACTAAACTTACTCGATGATGGGGAACGTCATATCGCCTTACTTGGCATGTATAAAAATTATCAAATAAACCTAGTGTTATTAATGGCTGGAATTATGTTTCTTGGAATTTATGCAATGGGCACCGATTCAAATCAAACGTTAGGCATTTTATTCTTAACAATTTCATTTATTTATAATAGTTTTGGATATTTATTAAAAGTACGTGAATTTTACAAATCATAGTTAATTATCAATAAAAATATACTATGATAAAAGTAACAATATTATATTTTATTATTTTCAAAAAAAGAAAGAGAGGATTACTATGAAACATCTATTGCAAGTACAACATCTTAATAAGTCTTACGAGAAATCTCAGTTTCAATTGCATGACATCTCTTTTACACTACACCCTGGCGAAGTAATCGGTTTAATCGGTAAGAACGGTTCAGGTAAATCATCATTAATTAATACCTTAGTCGGTAACCGTTTTAAAGATTCTGGAGACATATCATTTTTTGATCAATTGGTGTCTGATAAGGACCATGACTATAAAGAATACATCGGAGTCGTCTTTGATGATTTACGTGTCCCTAATAAATTGACAATTAAAGATATGGATAAAGTGTTTATGAACATTTATAAGACTTGGAATAGCGACAAATTCTTCAGTCTCATTAAAGATTTCGAACTCCCTATCGATAATCAGATTACAACGTTCTCACGAGGCATGCGTATGAAAGCAGCACTTGCCATCGCCTTATCACACGAGAGTAGATTATTAATTCTAGATGAAGCAACTGCAGGAATGGATGTTTCTGGTCGTGAAGAAGTTATCGAGAATTTAGAAGATTATATTTCTGAAGGTAACGGCATCTTAATTTCATCTCATATTTCTGAAGATATTGAACAATTAGCTAATAAATTAATATTTATGCGTGACGGAGAAATTGTGCTTGAAGAAGATAAACATTCACTTCTCAATCATTATGGCCTCCTTGAAATCCCTGAAAATGATGCAACTAACCTTCCTAATGAAATGATAGTCGCATCAAGAGTACGTAACGGACAACGCCAAATTCTTGTGAATGACCGTACTCAAACACCAGACGCGCGTCCACTCGACAATATTGATGATGCAACAAAACTACTTATGAGAGGTGAGAAATAATGAAAGGCTTATTACTAAGTAGCTTTTATGCTTCGAAAAAATCACTTATCACGTATTTAATTGTTGGGATAATCGCAAGTATTATCTTTGGTTTTATTAGTCCAATGATGTCATGTTTCATGCCAATGGTTATGTTAATTTCACCAATAACAGATAATATTAAACGAGAGAAAGATTCTAAGTGGATGTACTATGTTTCAACTTTACCTACTCACAGAAGTACATACGTTAAAGCTTACTTTGCTTTCTATGGATTACTAGTTTCAGTAGGTTTAGTTATTGGGGTGGTTGTTTGTTTAGCCACAACTCAAAATCTTATGATGACACTATTATCAGCATGCATAGGTATCGGAATGGTCGGCACTTACGCTTTAATCTTTCCGTTTACATTTAAATTTGGTCCTGAAAATTCAAATGTTATTATGATTACTACTTCAATCATTGCGCTCGTTTTATTCTTTTTAGTATGGTTTTTCGTAGTAACACCTATCCTTGTCCAATCTGGTTCATTTGAAAAAATGGCTTCAAACCCAATTGTCTTATTCGCGGTTATTGGATATGCAATTCTTGGCTTAATCATATTTGCAATCTCATACTTCACGTCACTTTCAATATTTAATAAACAAGAACTATAAGAATTTCTATAAAGACCTAGAAGAACAATGCACGTTTCTTCTAGGTCTTTTATTTTGTTATTCAGGGTAATATACTACTAAAAGCATATGACAAAGGAGTTGTGATTACATGAATATTCAAGCAATCGAACACTATTTAGATATCGATGCCTCTCAATATAACGAACCTACCCTTGAGGCGCTCAATTATTACATTAAACAGTATATGTTAACGGTGCCTTTTGAAAATATAAATGTCCAAAATGGCGTACCTATCTCTGTAGATATCGATGATTTGTACGATAAAATTATTAACCAACATCGTGGCGGTTTTTGCTATGAAATGAATCATTTCTTTGGCACTTACCTTGAAGCAAAAGGGTTCACTGTTTATCGCATGTCAGCTACAGTACATCAACCAGGAGGTACTTTTAGTCCAGATGGTTCTCACATGTCACTTGTCGTCCCAATTGAAGGCGTCAATTACGTAGCTGATGTAGGCTTTGGAGATTTACCATTACAAGCCCTACCTATTACTAACCTAGATCCAACCCAGCCAGTCACTGACATTACAGGCGAATTCCGCGCTATTTCTGAAAATGAAGCAACTTATAAAGTACAAAAGTTAGAAAACGATGAGTGGGTTACACGCTATCAAGCCTATAATGCGCCTAAACAAGTTAGTGATTTTGCGGAAATGATTGAATATAATTCTTCAAATCCAGAATCTATCTTTGTACAACAATTGATTGTGACAAAACCACAAACTTATGGTCGCGCTACGATGTCGTTTAATCATTTAACATTAAGCAAACCAAGCAATAAAGAAAAAAGCGAGGTTACATCTAACAACTATCGTAAAATTCTAAAAGACTATTTCAACCTTGATGTTAAAATCAAACTATTAGAAAAGTAAGCACCTCCATAGCAACATGGATAAAACTAAGCCTCTCAGGGTAATACAGTTATTAAGAGGTGAAAGGCATGTCTAACATAGAGATTATCGGCGCAAAACAAAACAATTTAAAAAATATAAATGTAACGATTCCAAAACATCAATTAACCGTTTTTACAGGGCGGTCAGGCTCGGGGAAGTCTTCTTTAGTATTTAACACCGTTGCTGCAGAATCAGAACGTTTGTTAAATGAAACCTATTCAAGTTACGTCCAACATCAACTAACTCAATATGAGAAACCAGACGTAGACCAAATCAAACATTTACCAGTCGCCATGGTAATTAACCAGAAACGTCTAGGTGGTAATTCACGTTCAACGGTAGGTACAATTTCTGATATTTATGCCTCAGTACGTTTACTATGGTCTCGAATTGGCGAACCATTTGTCGGCTATTCGGATATATTTTCATTTAATAATCCGAAAGGCATGTGTGAAACATGTTCCGGTTTAGGCTACGTAGAAAATATAGATTTAAATGAGTTACTCGATTATGACAAGTCACTAAATGAAGATGCAATTAAATTCCCTTCTTTTAGACCTGACAGTTGGCGTGGTAAACGCTACTTATATTCAGGACTTTTTGATAATGATAAAAAGTTAAAAGATTATACCGAAGAAGAGATGGATACATTACTTTACACTGAACCTACTAAATTGAAGAATCCACCTTCTAACTGGCCAAGAACTGCGAAATTTGAAGGCTTAATTCATAGATTCCGTCGTTCATTTTTACTTAATGATAATTTTGAAAAGAAACGCTTTAAAGAGGACATTGATCGTGTAGTTTCTAAGCATGATTGTCCTAGTTGTCATGGTCAACGTTTAAATGACAAAGTATTAAGTTGTAAAATCAATGGCTTAAATATTGCAGAATTCACGAATTTACAAATCGATGATGCGTTAGCATTTTTAGAGAAAATAGAATCAAATAAGGCGCGAGTAATTATAGAACCGCTTCAACAACAATTGAAATCGCTCAGTTATATTGGATTAAACTATTTAACGCTCGCAAGAGAAACTACTTCATTATCTGGCGGTGAATCCCAACGTATTAAGTTAATTCGCCACTTAAACAGTCCATTAAGCGATTTAGTCTATATTATCGATGAACCGAGTGTCGGCTTACATCCGGAAGACATTCAACGTATTAATAATATTATCCAGTCCTTAAAAGACAAAGGTAATACCGTATTAGTAGTTGAACATGACCCTGACGTCATAGACACGGCAGACTATATCATCGACTTAGGACCTTTAGCCGGAAAACACGGTGGTAGCATTACATTTACCGGTACTTATGAGGAGTTACTTAATTCTGAGACAAGTACAGGTCATGCTTTAAAACGTCAACACCAACTTAAAGCACAACCACGTGAAGCTACAGAAATGATTAAATTAGAGAATATTAGCCGTAATAACCTGAAAAATGTGTCAACTGAGCTACCAAAACATGCGATGACGGTAGTTACTGGCGTAGCTGGTTCTGGTAAAAGTTCATTAATAAAAGCTGGATTCGAACGTGATAATGAGGCTATTTTTATTGATCAGAAACCTGTACATGCTTCTAACCGTTCTAACTTACTGACTTATTTAGACATTTTCGATGATGTACGTAGTTTCTTTAGTAAACACACCGGCCTTAAGAAAAGTATGTTTAGTTATAACTCTGAAGGTGCTTGCCCAGAATGTCATGGTAAAGGCGTGTTGAAAACGGAGCTTGCGTTTATGCCAGACTTTTCACAAGTGTGCGAAATGTGTGGAGGAACAAGATATCGTCCTGAAGTACTCGAAGCTACAGTAGATGGTTATTCAATAGCTGACATTCTTGCGTTAACAGTAGATGAAGCGATAGAAAAATTTGAAGATAGTCCAACTATCACACGTCCGCTTCAGGCGTTGGCTGATACAGGACTTAACTATATGACGTTAGGACAGTCTCTCGACACCCTCTCTGGCGGGGAGATTCAACGTGTCAAATTAAGCCGTTACTTAACACAAGATGTGAGCGATAAAACCTTTATCTTTGATGAACCAACAACTGGTTTACACGAAGATGACCTACCGATTCTTATCGATTGCTTTAATCATCTTATCGACGAAGGTAATACTGTGATCTTAATTGAACATAATTTAACGATGATGACACAAGCCGATTGGTTTATCGACATTGGTCCATTTGCCGGAGATAAAGGTGGCCAATTATTATATTCTGGTCAGCCTAAAGGTATCTTCGACATTGATAATTCAGTTACCGCCAAACACTTAAAACGTTATATCACAAGTGATTAAACATACATTCACCCCCACATGACAACTGTCATGCGGGGGTGATTTTATTGATATAGTTTGATTGAACGGTGTTGGGCGACTCCTGGCACAAAAGAACGAAGTACGAGACCGTGGCTCGTCAAGTTCGCGCAGGAAAGCGTCACAACACAAGTGACCTCCCTTGCCCTAAACACGCTCCATACCCTGAGTCATTTATTAAGCGAGAAAGATTGAACGGTGTTGGGCGACTCCTAGCGCAAAAGAACGAAGTACGAGACCGTGGCTCGTCAAGTTCGCGCAGGAAAGCGTCACAACACAAGTGACCTCCCTTGCCCTACACACTACAAATTTCTTCTATTCTTTACTAGCTTAATAACAAGATTAATAATAATCACAATAAAAATTAAAACTTTTAAAAATAATTCAAGACCCTCAGACATATTAATCGTCCCAATAAGCAAAAAAGCCAAAATAAGTACAATTGCTAATTTGTCATGTATATCTAAATTCATAAAATTCACCTTTTATTAAATATAAATTTCCTATATACTTGCATTATACATATAAAAGGAGATGGAAAAAGTTGAAAAGATTACTCGTGGCTTTACTAGTCTTTGTAATTGCATTAGCTGCATGTGGTAACAACAACGATGATAGTTCTTCAAAAGATTCAAAAAAAGATACTAAATCATATACTACTGATTCAGGAGATAAAGTTAAAATCCCTAAAAACCCTAAACGTATCGTAGTACTAGGTACAACTTACGCAGGTGGATTAAAAGAACTTGATGCAAACATCCAAGCCGTTGCTAAAAACGTGGATGATAGCTCAGTATTAAAAGATAAATTTAAAGACGTTAAGAAAATTGACCCTGAAAATGTAGAAGCTGTAACTAAAGAAAAACCAGACTTAATCATTACATATAACACAGACAAAAACCTTAAAAAATTGAAAAAAATCGCACCAACTGTTGCATTTGATTACATGAAACATGACTACAAAGAACAACATTTAGAATTAGGTAAAATCATTGGCAAGAAAGATAAAGCCCAAGAATGGGTTGATGAATGGGAAGATAAAACAAAAGACGATGGTAAAGAAATCAAAGATGCGATTGGTAAAGATGCCACAGTATCTATCATCAAAGACTTCGACAAAAAAATCTATGTCTTAGGTAAAACATATGGTCACGGTAGTGAAGTTCTTTATGATTCATTTGGACTAACAATGCCAAGTAAAGTCGAAAAAGCTACTAAGAAAGAAGACTTAGCTGATATTTCTGAAGAACAAATCCCAGAAATGACTGGCGATTATGTTGTAACTCCAGTAGCTAAAGGCGCTGATTTATCATTTGAAAATAAAGACGTTTGGAAAAACACAGACGCTGTTAAAAACGGTCATACATTCAAAGTTGATGAAGGTATCTATTGGTTAAACGACCCTTATTCTCTTGACTATGAACGTAAAGATTTAAAGAAAAAATTATTAGATGTAGCAGATAAATAATTCTCGCTCATCACACACTCAAAATCTGGGTTATAAATCCTTAGATATAGGCGTAGAGATGATTCAATTATGAATCATCTCTACGTCTTTTCTTTTCAATTTATATAAAAACTTCGTATTGTTTGGCTCGCTTTCTTAGGGGGACTGGCTAAGCCACGGTCTTAGCCTAGCCCTGTTCCCTCAAGAGTCTCACCAACAATACTACGTTAATAAAATGTGATTTTACATCAAAACACTTTAAAAATAATATACTTTCTCAATAATATAATAAGCACTAATAAGTTAAAGATATATATCACGATTATAGAAATTCCTATTTTTTAGTCTAAGATATTTATGTCCCGAGCACTTTTTCAAACAAGACGTTCTAAACTTCTATATCATCTTGTAAATCTTCTAATGTAGGCATGCCACCTTGTGCGCCCATGCCTGTCACTGAATGACTTGCGGCTAGATTGGCAAAGGTAAGTGCTTTGGGTAATTCATAGCCTCGTTGCAAGCCGACTGCGAGTGCACCGTTAAATGTATCTCCTGCCCCCGTTGTGTCTTTCACTTCACGTTTAAAGCCTTTGATTTCAACTTGTTGCGTTCCATCATGATACACAGCGCCAAGTTCTCCTAACGTTACAATTAACTTATCAGGATAGCGTTCCAACGCTTGATCCACATCACCTTCAAACATGTTTTCACTTTCAGTTTCATTCGGCGTGATATACGTTGCTTGTTCAATTACCTCATCTGATATTTCTCTGTAAGGCGCCGGATTCAAGATAGAAATCAGATCATGCTCATAACAATATTTCACAGCCGCTTCGACTGTTTCGGCCGGAATCTCTTGTTGCAATAAGACAATATCTCCCGCCTTAGTTGATTCTAATGCATGTTGCACATAGTCCGGCGTTACTTCATTATTTGCTGAAGGTACCACAATAATACTGTTATCATTATCATTCAAAGTAATATGCGCCGTACCCGATTTCCCTTCAGTCGGTTTTACATAATCTGCGTTAACACCATTATTTTTTAAATTTTGGAAAATGTCTTCCCCAAAATCATCATTTCCAATGCGACCTACCATATGTACATGTTCTCCTAAACGCGCAGCTGCTACGGCTTGGTTGGCGCCTTTACCTCCTGGAGCAGTAAAAAAAGACTTGCCGAGTACGGTTTCACCTTTTCCAGGGACAATATCAGTCGCTACTACTAAATCCATCGACATACTACCAATAATATAAATGTGTTTCTCCATATGTCACACCTCTTTATAATTGTCTAATCTCTTATGTTCATCATACCCAAGTTGATGCTAGAGTGACAATAAAATAAAAAGAGCGAAACTGAAATCCAGCTTATACACACAGATTTCGACGTTTCGCACATATTGTTACAATTATTCAGCTTTGTCTGAACCATTTATTCTACCGGCAAACATAACTAACCACGTTGCGAAGATAAATGGCGCGGTGAAGATAGGTAACCCTACAGGCGCAAGCATAGTTGCTATAGCCCCGTGCATAACTACCGTTAATAACAAGCCGGTGATGACAGCGATATATGTATTTAATTTCGTCTTAAATGTAGCACCTAACGCAATTCCTGTAAGAATAGAGTTATAACCATATAAGCCGTTGGTAATAGATGGGTAATCGCCACCTAATGAGACAATAAATATTACGGCTAAGATACTTGAAATAACGGCAAATATACCACCTTTAACCGAGCCAATAAAGATACCGATGATAATTAATAAACTTCCAATAACCGAAGTTACAAGGAAAATTTCACTAAAGTTTGTCGTAATTCCACTTAACCAACTGATGTGATTATGACTAATGTCAGGCGGTTGAACCTCTTGCGGTAAGATATGAATCGTTACCGGTAATTTTGAAAATTGTGTAGTCATTGCTAAAACGAGCCATGTCATCAACACAAATGGAAATGTTAACATAGGTATGCCAAAGGGTTTTAAAAATTCTCGCACAGCAACGCCTACAGGTAACGTTAAGGTTACACCGATAATTAATACAATCCATGATAACGTCGAAGATTGTAAGAACAACGCTAGTCCAATGGCTGTTAGTACCGAATTGTAACCGGCTAAGCCATCACGAATTTCTTCACTACTATAATTAAAATAGGGCGCAAGTAATAATGCTAATAAGCTGCCCAACATTGCCGCTAAACCAATCTTCCAGTCTGCAATAAATAGCCCAATTAAAATAAATAGCCCTGTCCATTTATTATTAATTAATACTACTTGTGCTACATTTTTCAAAAATATGTCTATATACTTCACAAACTCACCTTACTCCTTTATATATAATCCTTATGCTTTAAAGGATACCATTATTAATAAGCCTTATAAAATAATTTTACATAATTAAATATTGTATAAATCCATTTTAATTTTAAATTGAAATTATTTGAAAGACTATATTACTTGTGAAAACTTTTCAACAGTTCTAACATAAAAATTGGACAGTCATTTTAAAAGGAAAGAAGGAATAATTTTGCATTTTACTCAGCGCGAACAAGATAAGTTAATGATAGTTGTAGCTGCAGAAGTTGCACGACGTCGTAAAGCACGCGGATTGAAACTAAATCATCCTGAAGCACTTGCTTTAATCAGCGATGAATTATTAGAAGGTGCGCGTGACGGCAAAACCGTCGCAGAATTAATGAGCTATGGTAAGACTATTTTAAATGAAGACGATGTTATGGATGGTGTTGCAAGTATGATTACAGAACTTGAAATCGAAGCAACCTTCCCTGATGGTACTAAACTCATCACTGTCCATCATCCAATCGTGTAAGGAGGATTAAATGATGATTCCTGGAGAAATTAAAGTAAAAAATACTGAAATTGAAATTAATCAAGGTCGTCCAGAAACTGTAATCACTGTTAAAAATACTGGTGACCGCCCTATTCAAGTCGGATCTCACTTCCACTTCTTTGAATCTAATAAAGCGTTACATTTTGAACGTGAAAAAGCATACGGCAAACATTTAGATATTCCAGCAGGTGCTGCAGTCAGATTTGAACCTGGCGATGAAAAGAAAATACAACTTGTTGAATATGCTGGTGATCGTAAAATTTATGGTTTCAGAGGCATGGTTAATAACACGATTGATGAAGATAGAGTATATCGTCCTACTGATGAAAAAGATGAATATGCTGGTGTGTTTAACGATGAAGGTGAAGAAAATTATAATAAAAAAGGAGAAGACGACGAATGAGTTTTAAAATGACGCAATCGCAATATACAAGTCTATACGGCCCAACTGAAGGCGATTCAGTACGACTTGGTGATACAAACTTATTTGCGCAAGTTGAAAAAGACTATGCCAATTATGGTGATGAAGCTACATTTGGTGGCGGTAAATCTATCCGTGACGGTATGGCGCAAAATCCTAACGTTACGCGTGATGATCGTAAAGTCGCAGATTTAGTCCTTACTAACGCACTTATTATCGATTACGATAAAATCGTTAAAGCTGATATCGGTATTAAAAATGGTTATATCTTCGCTATTGGTAAAGCAGGTAACCCTGACATTATGGATAATGTCGATATTATTATTGGGGCAACAACTGATATTATCGCAGCTGAAGGTAAAATCGTTACTGCTGGCGGTATTGATACACATGTTCACTTTATCAACCCTGAACAAGCTGAAGTAGCGCTTGAAAGTGGTATTACTACACATATTGGTGGCGGTACTGGAGCTTCTGAAGGTGCTAAAGCTACAACGGTAACACCTGGTCCATGGCATATCCATCGTATGTTAGAAGCAGCTGAAGCATTACCTGTTAACGTTGGTTTCACTGGTAAAGGGCAAGCTGTTAACCACACTGCTTTAATCGAACAAATCCATGCCGGTGTTATTGGCTTAAAAGTTCACGAAGACTGGGGTGCTACACCTTCTGCATTAAGTCATGCTTTAGACGTTGCAGATGAGTTCGATGTTCAAATCGCCCTACACGCCGATACATTAAACGAAGCTGGCTTTATGGAAGATACAATGGCCGCAGTTAAAGATCGCGTCTTACACATGTACCACACAGAAGGTGCCGGTGGTGGACACGCACCTGACTTAATTAAATCAGCATCTTATCCAAATATCCTTCCATCTTCTACTAACCCAACATTACCTTACACACATAACACAGTAGATGAACATTTAGATATGGTTATGATTACCCATCACTTAAACGCATCTATCCCTGAAGATATTGCTTTCGCAGATTCACGTATTAGAAAAGAAACAATCGCTGCCGAAGACGTCTTACAAGATATGGGTGTCTTCAGTATGGTAAGTTCTGACTCACAAGCGATGGGACGTGTAGGCGAAGTCATCACACGTACTTGGCAAGTTGCTCACCGCATGAAAGAACAACGTGGCGCATTAGAAGGCGATAGCGAATACAACGATAATAATCGTATTAAACGTTATATCGCAAAATATACAATTAACCCTGCGATTACACATGGTATCTCAGACTACGTAGGTTCAATCGAAGGTGGCAAATTGGCCGATTTAGTTATTTGGGATCCAATCTTCTTTGGCGTTAAACCTGAAATGATCGTTAAAGGCGGTTTAATCAACTCAGCTGTTAACGGTGATGCGAATGGTTCTATCCCAACATCTGAACCTCAAAAATATCGTAAAATGTATGGCCAATATGGCACTAATAAACAACATACTGCGATTACATTTGTATCTAAAACAGCTTATGAAAATGGAATTTACAATCAACTTAACTTACAACGTATGGTTCGTCCTGTTCAAAATATCCGTAACTTATCTAAAAAAGATATGAAGAACAATGACGCTACACCTAAGTTAGATGTAGATCCACAAACATACGAAGTATTTGTAGATGGTAAAAAAGTAACAAGTGAAGCTGCTACTGAATTACCATTAACACAAAGATACTTCTTATTCTAGGAGGTCTTTCAATGATTATAGAAGAAGTTCAAGGCAATATCGCCAACCTATCTGCCGAAGAAAAAAATAAGCACGTCGAAAAAGTTTACCTAGAGAATTCAGATTTAGTTAAACGTATTCAACGTGTCACAACGGACCACGGCAACGAAATTGGCATTCGTTTAAAACAACCTATCGACTTACAATATGGCGATATTTTATATCAAGATGACACTAATATGATTGTGGTAGATGTAAATTCTGAAGATTTACTCGTTATTAAGCCACGTACATTACAAGAAATGGGAGACATTGCCCATCAATTAGGTAACCGTCATTTACCAGCGCAATTTACAGAAACTGAAATGTTAGTCCAATATGACTATTTAGTAGAAGACCTACTTAAAACATTAGGCATCCCTTATAGTCATGAAGATCGTAAAGTCAACAAAGCCTTTAGACATATCGGACATTCACATGATTGAGCATTCACATTTAAGACTATTTCAGTTCTGTGATTCGCAATTCCCAACTGGCGCATTCAGTCATTCGTTCGGACTTGAAACCTACATTCAACACGATGCCGTGCATGATGCGACATCATTTAAAGAATGGCTTCAACTGTTTCTTAATGAACAATTAACGTATTCTGATGGTCTAGTCATGCGTTTAGTATACGAAGCTTTAAACAATGACGATGCAGACAAGGTATTGCACCTTGATCGCTTAATCTTCGTGCAGAATTTACCACGCGAAACACGTGTAGGTACAAAACAAATGGGTACTCGCATGGCGAAACTTGCAATGGAGCTTTATGACAGTGAATGGATTACCTGGTATCATACGCAAATGACTAATAAGCGTGCTAAGTTACATCCAGCCATTTGTTTTACCATATTAGGACATTATTTAGGCGTTGATATAGAAACGATTATTGATTATTATCTTTATCAAAATGTTTCGAGTTTAACGCAAAACGCGGTACGTGCAATTCCACTCGGCCAAACCACTGGTCAACAAGTCGTGACGGAAATGATTCCGTACATTGAACGTACACGTCAACACATTTTCACATTAAAAGAGGAAGACTTTGGTATGACGGCTCCAGGATTAGAGCTTAACCAGATGGAACATGAGAATGTTAATGTGAGAATCTTTATTTCATAGGAGGTATATTATGGCAAATCCAATCAAAATTGGTGTAGGCGCTCCTGTTGGTGCAGGTAAAACGCAATTAGTTGAAAAATTAGTGCGCCGTCTGTCTAAAGATTTAAGTATCGGAGTTATTACAAACGATATTTATACGAAAGAAGACCAAAAAATCTTAGTTAATACAGGCGTATTAGACGAGGATAGAATTATCGGTGTGGAAACTGGTGGTTGCCCTCATACAGCCATCCGTGAAGACGCATCAATGAACTTTGCGGCGATTGATGAGTTATTAGAACGCAATGACGATATCGAACTTATCTTTATCGAATCAGGTGGCGACAATTTAGCTGCAACATTCAGTCCAGAACTCGTTGATTTCTCAATTTATATTATCGACGTAGCACAAGGTGAAAAGATTCCACGTAAAGGTGGACAAGGTATGATTAAATCTGATTACTTTGTGATTAATAAAACAGACTTAGCAGAATTTGTTGGCGCCTCATTAGACCAAATGGCTGAAGATACGAAGACATTCCGTGGCGACCGTCCATTCACATTCACTAACCTTAAAACTGATGATGGTTTAGATAACGTTATCGAATGGATAGAACGTGATGTATTACTTAAAGGGTTGTCTTAATGGCTAAAGAAACGACTCAAGGTACTACACAACCTTGGACTGGTCAACTTAATCTCACCGTTTTCAATAATGGTAAGCGTTCAGTTGCGCGTGATATCTTCTTTGAAAAGGCCCTAAAAGTTATCCGTCCAGTCTATTTAAATAATTCGACGATTCCAACGTTCTATATCGTAAACGTGGGCGGCGGTTATTTAGACGGCGACCGTTATAATATGAATATTAATGTAGAAGAAGCAGCTTCAGTCACCTTAACTTCACAAGGTGCTACAAAGATTTACAAGACATTAAATGACCATGTAGAACAATATCAAACCTTTAATATCGCTAAAGATGGTTATATGGAGTATGTGGGCGATCCAATTATCGCGTATGAAAATGCAAAATTCTTCCAACACAATGTATTTAACTTGGACGCTAGCGCCTCAATGTTTTATACAGATATCCTAACGCCTGGATATTCGATGAAAGATGAAAATTTCACATATGACTATATGCATTTAATTAATGAAATATATGTAGATGAAGAATTAGTGGCATATGATAATCTACGTATGCACCCAAGTGAAACGGAGATAACGTCAATTGGTTATATGGAGAACTATACACATTTAGGTTCTGCTTACTGTATCCATCCTGACGTGACGCAAAAGTTAATCGATACAGTCTATGACGAAATTAAGGATTATACGAAGACTTATGATTGTCGTATCGGCATTACTCAATTGCCAACCCAGGGCTTTGCGGTACGTGTGTTGTCAAATATGACCCAGGAAATTGAAGAGATTCTTCATACTGTACAAGCCTATATTGCTAAACAGTTATATGACCGTCAATTAGATTTCTTACGTAAATACTAATTGATATAAATAAGCACTTTATAAGTTTGGGCATTGCGCCTACTTATAAAGTGCTTTGTTTTTATTTATTTTTCTTCATTAAATATATAACCGTAAATATCTTGTGTAACTTGATCGAAGTTATCTACACATAATGAAATATAGAATTTAATTTTAGGTTCTGTCCCTGATGGTCTTAGTGCAATAAATCCTTCATTAAATATAATTCGGATGACATCGGCTTGTGGTAATGTGATTGCCTCGACAGTTTGGGTTTGTTTATTTAATGTTTGTTGTATCTGATAGTCTTCTACTGCCACGACCTCAAGCCCTGCAATAGTATCTGGCACGTTTTGACGTACTTTCGTCATAATATCAGCAATATGTTGCTGACCTGCTTGACCTTCAAATACTTTAGAAGTCGGTTTATCCCGATACTCTCCTACCTCGTCATAGATTTCATTTAAAGCCCCGAGAAGTGTTTTACCTTCATTTTTCAAAATAGAAGCGTATTTAATAATGAGTGGTACGATTTGAACGGCATCTTTATCGCGCACGAAATCATCTGCTAAGTATCCATAACTTTCTTCGTAGGCAAAGAGTAACGATTCATTTGTCTCAAATTCACGAATAGCTTTAGCGATATGTTTAAAGCCAATTAAGACTTCCCGCACACTTACGCCATGTTTCAGTGCCAAGCGTTTACCTAATTCACCACTTACTATGGATTGTACAACGACGGCGTCATTAGGAATGTCAGTATATTCAAGAAGATATTTGAGAAGCAACGCACCAATTTCACTGCCACCGAAGTAATACGTGTTACCCTCACTATCTCTTTCTACAAAGCCCATGCGATCCACGTCTGGATCTGTCGCAATAATGAGATCAGCTTTAGTCTCTTGTGCTTGTTGAATGGCTAAGTCAAAGGCGTCACGTTCTTCAGGGTTCGCACTTTTCACTGAACTAAAGTTAGGGTCCACCTTACATTGCGCTTCAACTAATTTAAAGTTTTGAAAATGGAGATGCTGTAGCACATCAGGAATAATCGGTACTCCTGTGCCATGTAAACTGGTATATACTACCTTTAACTCTGATTGTGGAATAGCACCCACAAGGCGTGTTACATGAGATATGTAATCTTGATACACGTCATCAGATACAATGTGACGATTCTTTTGAATACGTCTTTCATCTAATTCAATAGTTAGGGCAAGTGGGTCACCCAATTGTTCAATATAGTCAGCTACTTCAAGCGAGGCCTGTTCATCTAATTGCGCCCCGTCTGGTCCATAAACCTTAATCCCATTATAATCTTTAGGATTATGACTTGCCGTAATCATTATGCCGGCAGAAGTTTGTAAGTATCTTACCGCGTGTGACAGTTGTGGAGTCGTTTGATATGTATCTGCCAAATAGACCTTAATATCATTAGACGCTAAAATTCGAGTGATGATTTCGGCAAATTCTGATGAGAGATGACGAATATCATAATGAATGACAATTGAAGGATGCGCCTCTTTGTCTTGTAAATAATTGGCAATACCTAGTGCTAGGCGTTGGACTGTATAGCGATTTAAACGACCTGGACCTAAGCCAAACTGTCCACGTATCCCTGCTGTACCAAATGCTAATTCAGTTTCAAAACCCTGTGCCTGAAACTCAGGTGATTGTGCATCATAAAACGATGCCACAAGACTATCTTGTTTATGTTTCGTCCAACTGTCTTTCATTTTATACACCTTTCTTATCATTATTAATTTATACTTATTCATTTTTAGTATACTGGATATTAACGTAAGTTTCACAAGATATGTGAATATTGTATAGGAGAATTACCGATATATTGAAAAGTGAGATACTTCAATAAATATTGCAATAAGTAACTCATAGTGATATAATATCCTAATAAAGTAGCTCCAACACAACACCAAACCCCTCACTGTTGGGACAGTAAGGGGTTTATTAGGTGAGCTAGATACTGTCGCTGATTACTTATTACGGTTCTTTAGCCAATACTTAAAAGCCGTAATAATACATCCTGATATGACAGGAGCAATGATGCTAACAAAAAGTAGCGCCATAGTACAAAATAACTCCAACAGACATTTTTATACTATGGTGCTTATTTTTAACTTATATCATTATTTTCTTGCTTTCACTTATTTGAATTGATAACTTTCGTGGCCTTTCGCAAATCCTTCTACTGTATAGATCATTGAACCACCTTCTGAGTCGTTCTCAATGTCATTTGTACAAATAAGTAATTGGTTTGTACCAGGAATAAATTGAGGGTGTGTTGAACGTAACATTTTACCTTCGTCTCTACCTGGCATTAAAATCTGACCAATTGGATACCCACGTTTATTAAATACTAATACACGGCCTTGTCCGTACATAGCAACGTATAGATTATCGTCGCTATCGATACAACATGAGTCTGGACCTTCATGACCGGTAAAGTAATACGGAATCGTCGCTCCAAATGGCGCAATCGTCACGCCATCATCTTCTAATTGAATACGGTGAAGACGATTTGTTGTAGTTTCAGTAACCCATAACACTGATTCATCAGTGCTTAACGCTACACCATTCGCTACTGAAATATTTTGAATGACAGGCGTTACTGTCTTGAAGTCAGGTGAAACATAATACACGCCACCTTTAGGTTGAGTAGAATACCCTCTAAAATCAGTAAAATAGAACCCGCCTTTACTATCAAAGACCATATCATCTATACAATAGTCTGTATTTAATTCCGAAATAATTTCCTCGAAGTGTTCACCGTGTTCATCAGTCGCAAAAATACCACCAGTTGACTCAAAGTCGCCTAAATAACATGTAAATAATCGCCCATCTTTATGTATTTTCACTGCAGCCGGATTTTGCTTAGTAGATTGAAAAGCCGTAGTTACCTCTTTAGATGGTAGGTCTACTTTCAAAATTTTGCCTCCAAATACTTCACATAAAAATAGATTATGCTCTCTATCAAAGATTAAACCTTCCAATTGAAGACCTTCATCCGAAACTTTTAGCCAAGGTTCCGCCGTCACTGTTTGTAACTCACTTTCAGAGATAATTGGCACTGCACTTTTAGATGCGCCAGTGTAAGTTAATTTAGGTAATGAATGATTCGTCATTATTAACGCTCCCTCTCTTTTTGAAAAGTATTATCGTAAACCATTATATTCTAAAGCTGTACTTAATTCTTATCTTACTATATGTAATCGTTTTCAAGAAGAATAACGTATATTTCTATTGCTCTATGGCAATATTTGTAAATCAAAATATTGAAAGTTACTGTAATTTTGGTAAAATTATATAATGTTGAATTTTGTAAAAAAGTAATGATTTAATATTTATACACATTACACGGCTTGCCCTTATGATAAATTAAAATTTTTAGAGGAGAATCAGAAAATGGATTATAGAGTATTATTATATTATAAATATACTACAATTGATGACCCTGAAACATTCGCATCTGAGCACTTAGAATTCTGTAAAGCAAACAATTTAAAAGGTAGAATCTTAGTTTCTACTGAAGGTATCAATGGTACATTATCAGGTACTAAAGAAGATACAGATAAATATATCGAACATATGCATGCAGATGAGCGTTTCGCAGATATGACTTTCAAGATTGATGAAGCTAAAGGTCACGCTTTCAAAAAAATGCACGTTCGCCCAAGAAATGAAATCGTTGCTTTAGGTCTTGAAGATGATATCGATCCACGCGAAACAACAGGTAAATATTATTCACCTAGTGAATTTAAAAAAGCTTTAGAAGACGATAATACAGTTATTGTCGATGCACGTAATGACTATGAGTTCGATCTAGGTCACTTCCGTGGCGCGATTCGTCCAGATATTACTCGTTTCAGAGATTTACCAGACTGGATTCGTGAAAACAAAGACCAATTAGAAGGTAAAAACATCGTAACGTACTGTACAGGTGGTATCCGTTGTGAAAAATTCTCTGGCTGGTTAGTTAAAGAAGGTTTCGAAAACGTAGGTCAATTACATGGCGGTATCGCAACTTACGGTAAAGACCCAGAAACTAAAGGCGAATACTGGGACGGCAAAATGTACGTCTTCGATGAACGTATTAGCGTTGACGTTAACCAAGTCGAAAAAACAGTTGTCGGCAAAGAACATTTCGACGGCACACCATGCGAACGTTACATTAACTGTTCAAACCCAGAATGTAACAAACAAATCTTAGTATCAGAAGAAAATGAAGAAAAATATCTTGGCGCTTGTTCATACGATTGCGCTAAACATGAGCGTAACCGTTATGTCGCTAAACATAATATTAGCGATGAAGAATGGAATCGCCGTCTAGAAAACTTCAAAGATGTGCCTGAACACGCACACGCATAATTCAAAGAGAGGGACAGAAATTCCACTAAATTTCTGCCCTCTCTTTTTATTATTCACAATCGATATACATTGAAATATCCAGATACAAACTTTATAATTGATAATAGTTCTCAACTATAAACGAACGGAGTTGATTAATATGTGTACGGGCTTTACTTTTCAAGCAAAAAATGGCGACATCATCTTAGGTCGTACAATGGATTATGATTACCCGCTTACCGGCCATCTCGCCGTGCAACCACGCAACTTCTACTGGGAATCCCGTGTAAATTATAAAGGGACGACTAAATACGGTTTCACAGGCGCCGGTTCTGATATGGAAGGATTCATCTTTGGCGATGGCGTCAATGAACATGGACTCGCCATTTCCAATCAATATGACCGTGATTATGCTTCTTATGCGACAGAAGTTCGCGAAGGTTATATCAATATTTCTCAAACCGAAGTGCTTACATGGGCGCTTGGCTACAATAAAACTATCGATGAAATTATCAATAACGCACCACAAGTCAACGTTGTTGGTCATACATTAAATGATATTAACGAAGCGCCACCGCTTCATTTCCACGTATCCGATAAAACAGGTCGCACTGCAGAAATTACATTTGTCGAAGGGCGTATCGTCGTACATGACAATCCAGTCGGCGTACTTACCAATAACCCCGACTTAAACTGGCACTACGAGAATTTAAAAAATTACGTTAACATTACACCGTATAAACCACAAAGTAAGACATTGAATGGTATTGAACTTAAGCCTCTAGGCAATGAAGGCGGTACGTTTGGCCTTCCAGGAGGTTACACGTCTGGCGAACGCTTTGTCAGAGCAGCATATCTTATTAATAATATGTTACCCGATGATGGCGATGATGCTGTACTAGACGCCTTCAGAATTCTTGATAGCGTCAGCATTCCTAAAGGTGCCGTTCGTCCTTCTGAAAATGAGTTCCATTACACGTTGTATCAAACAGTATTCAATCTTACTGACCAAACAGTTTATGTGAGCTATTATAATTCTAATCGTATCGCCCAATTACAGTTAACCGATGACTTATTAAATAGCGACGATTTAGTAATATTCGAGCCTATTCCACAAGGCATTGCTACGGAACATGTAAAATAGACTTTAGGGAGTCTATTATGTAACTAATTTAAAATTTAAGGGGATGTTGATATGTTTATCTCACAAGCTACTTTCTCAACTGACGAAGAAGCAGGTAAAGAAATATTAAAAAATAAAGCTGATAACGCAAAAACAGATTTTGAAGGTTATGAAGGACTAATAAGCGTAGAAGTTTGGAAAAGCGAATCTAAATCAAAGGTAGAATATTCTATTGTGTCAAAATGGGAAGATAAAAAACACTTCCAGAATTGGGTTTCTAGACCATCACATGTTGAAGGACATAAAAAAATGAGACAAGATGATAAGCCGAAACCAAACATAGAGAAAAAATTAAAAAAATATGAATTATATGATTAATATGTGAGTTATTGTTTAGGAGCAGAACAGAAATCTAGGGAGTACGTCTCGCCAACAATACATCTTACTTTGATTCAAGTAGAGCCTAGAACATTTTAAATGCTAAATGTTCTAGGCTCTTTTCATGTATATAGATTTATATCTTACATTTACTTTACATCAATTTTTAAGCTTTTACATTTTTTGGTATTAGGATAAAGGCGGATGTGACACCGAGTATCATAATAACAGCTCCGGCAAAGAATGAAATCATAGCCGCTATTTCTACTGGATAAATTTGTTGGGATATCGTAAAGATTGTGGTGTTCAAGGCAATACCGAACGCTCCACCAAGTGTAGCCCCCATTTTGTATAAACCAGTCGCAAAACTCACTTTTTCTTCTGGCATGTTAAACACCGCAATCGTTAAACCAGGTGTAGCTACTAACCCATTACCAATCGCACATATTACAAATGCAAACGTAACTAGACCTACATACCAACTTGGGGTTAAGAACGTTAAACTGATCAAAATAATCCCAATTGCCGGGAATAATGGACCCGCAATTAACATACTTTTCCCACCGTAACGTTGGATTGCTTTTTCACCTAAACGTACCATCGCAATAGCCATGAAGACGTACGGCACAGTGACCAAGCCTGTTTGTGCTTCACTCATGCCAAATTGTTTTTGCGCATAACCATTGAAGACGACAGTTGTACCGACACCTGTATTGACTACAAAGTTATTCAATGTTGAACCTAGAAATGCTCGATTTTTTACTATTGAAAAATCGATAAATGGCGTGGTTCTGCCTTTTTCAAAAAGATAAAAAATCGTTAATGCGACGAGGCCGAGACCTGCTACTGTTAATGAGAAGTTACTTGTCCAACCGTATGTGAAACCTTGGGTCATGAGTAGCATAACGCAAGCGATGAAAATACCGAAGATGAGCATTCCGATATAATCGAACGGTTGATGATCACGTTCTGCGCGAGGCGTTTCTTTCTTACGGCTTAGGATAAGAATAGCAATCACGGATAAAATAATGGAGCATGCAAAGATGAATTGCCAACTCCAAAGACTAGAAATAATACCGCCGACATATGAAGAAAAACCAATTCCGCCTACTGTAGCTATCATCATAAAACTATAGGCTTTACGTAAATTCTGACCTTCGAATTTGTCAGATACGAGACCGATAGTGGATGGTAATAAAATTGCTGCTGAGAAGCCTTGGAAGATACGACCAATTACTAGGAATGGTGTAGCTGGTACAATGATTAAACTTAGACAACCAATAATACTTAGTACTAGCCCAATAATGGTCATCTTGAGGTTACCTACTTTATCTGCAATATCTCCTGCGCCAACCATGAAGATACCTGTAACAAATGAAACTAAGCTAATGGAGAGATTCAATGTTGAATCTGTGGCGCCAAATGTCTTTTGGACACTTAAGCCTATATTAATAAATGATTGTGCGAACAACCAATATGTTAACACTGCAAAACTTGTTGCAATGACTAAACTCCAGTCAAATCTATTCTGATGTGTCATCACACCTACACTCCCTTATCAAGAAATATAATATTTATTACTGAGAATAATTCTCAATTAACTTAGATTATTATATCACGCGATAAAGAGAAGTACTATACCATTCTAGGTTTCGAGAAAGTTTTTACACCTAAATACCAACAGATTAGAAGATAATTTCAGTCAAAATTCTATAATCATGATATAAATGATATAAGATGAAGAATTACTAATATATGTTTATTTGTTTAAACTCGACACATAGTAGTAAGGAGGATGTAATTTATGAAGATATTAGTTACGGCGTTTGAGCCATTTGGTGGGGAAGTTATTAACCCCGCGTTAGAGGCAGTGAAACGATTGAACGCTACAATTGGTGAACATGAGATTACGAAGTTAGAGATCCCTACAGTATTCCATGATTCAATAGAAGCAATTCATACGATGTTAGCTCAAGGAAACTATGATGCCGTGTTAGCAGTTGGACAAGCTGGTGGACGAAGTGCATTAACTCCAGAACGTGTCGGTATTAATATCGATGACGCTCGTATTCCTGATAATAAAGGGCAACAACCAATCGATATCCCTATTCAACCAAACGGTGCGCCCGCCTACTTTTCAAATATGCCTGTTAAAAAGATGACTGAAGCCATTAAACAAGCTGGTGTCCCTACAAGTCTCTCCAATACAGCAGGTACCTTTGTTTGTAACCATATCCTCTATCAATTAGGATATTTAGCTGAACAATCTTACCCTAACTTACTATTTGGCTTTATTCATGTGCCATTTATTCCAGAACAAGTGACTACTAAACCAGAGACACCTTCTATGTCTATTGAAACGATGACTAAAGGACTTACTGCGGCTATCAAAGCTATTTCATATGAAGACGATATTAAAGTTGCACTAGGTCAAACACACTAGAAGTTAAATTTTACTTCTATATTAATAAGCTACTTCTAATAACTAGGGTGTGATTATATTAAATGAGATAGCTCGCCCTTAAAGTGAAAAAAATCTACCTCGCCAAATTTTAATAATCTTTGAAAAGCGTGTATCATATAATAATGTCTTTGATAGATTTATATATTTTGAATATAAATTAAATTCTAAATATATATACATTAATACAATTGAAAGAAGGTAAAACATTGAATAAGCGCATGTTATCTGCCCTTACCATGTGCGCTACGCTAATTTTAAGCGGTTGTGCTCCACATCAACATGATAATGAGAAAGAAGTTAAAGTATCATTACCTCGAGAATTTAATCCTAAGCAACTTGATGCTCAAGGTTTCGATGCCCCTATGCCAGTGTATAGCGCAGTCTATGAATCTCTTGTGAAGTATGGTAAGAATGGCAAGATTGAGCCTGGTCTCGCCACATCATGGAAGGCTTCAAGTGATGGTAAAGATTATCTATTCCATCTAAAACATAATGTGAAATTTAATGATGGTTCTCAATTTGACGCGTCGGCGGTCAAATTTTCAATAGAAAGAGCGAAGGCAACAGATACCACCGACCCTATGGAGACGTTAGACAAGTTACAATCCGTTACAGTGAAGGACAAATATACGGTCGAGATTAAATTAAAAGAACCGTCCAACCAAGTCTTACCCGAATTAACACAAATCAGACCGCTTCGTATAATGAGTCCACATGCGGTTAAAGATGAAAAAACAACAGGTAAGTTCGAGAAAGCAATTGGCACAGGGCCTTTTAAAGTGGCAGATTCAACGAATGAAACAGTCACATTTAAACCCAATACATATTATCGTAACGGTCACCCATTGGATTACAATTTAACCTTCCAATCCATAGAAGATAGTGATTCACGTCACCTTGCTATAGAAAGTAATTCTATCGACATTACAGGTGGTGCGTTAGGTCAAATGACGCCACAACAAGTTAAAGAATCGCAACGTAGTGAGAATTTAAAAGTACATAAATATCCAAGTACTGAAACACAGTTTATGGGCTTTAATCCTCAACACAAAGTACTGCAAGATAAAAAAATGCGTGAAGCTATCAGTAAAGCAATCGATACAGAAGACCTCTCATCAAATAAAAAGTTGAAAGGTTTATTCCAAAGTGGCGTGCAATATGTGAATGCTAACAATCAACATGACCATCGCTATGCACCTAATGAATCAGAGAAATTGATTAAAGAGTTAGGTTATGAGAAGAATTCGAACGGTTATTTTGAAAAAGATGGCAAAGTACTCTCATTAAAACTAGCACTTCAAACAGATGAGTTCCCAGAATGGAAGACGAAAGCCGTAATTATGCAACAAGCATTGAAAAATGTAGGCATTAAGTTAGATGTTAATGTATTAGACGCCCAAACGTACTATGAAACGTTAACGGTACGTAAGGACTTTGACCTTATTTACTATCGTACATATACCAATGCTTTAATGCCGTATAACTTCCTCAATGCGCGCTTTAAACAAGCCGATCAACAACCCGGCGCCTTTGCGGATGATGCGAAATTAACCGGCATGATTAAAGAATTCTCATCTATTATAAATATGAATCAGCGTCAACAAGCATTCGACAGACTATCCAATTATATCGATAGCCAATACTTAGTCCTCCCTATCTCCTATCCAGATGAAACGTTTGTGACAAGTCCGAAGATTAAGCAATTCCAATTTTCAGGACAAACTGACGCACCGATAAACTTTGATAAATTGAAGGTATCCGATCATGATTAGTATCGTAAAACATTTCATAAAGTTAATTATTTATTTAATTGTCATTTCATTTATTCTATTTGTACTGTTGGAAAATACTACCGGTAACCCGGCCATTCAGTATTTACAAGAACATGGTGTCGCACAAATTACGCCTGAACGCATCAAAATGGCGCAAGATAAATTAGGCCTTAGCCAAGCAATGCCGATTCGTTATGTGCAATGGCTCGGCCACGCCTTTACCGGCGACTTAGGCACAAGCTTTAGTAATGGCGAGCCTGTCACAGACCGTATTACGCAAGCTATTGTTCCAACGCTTAAGCTTATTCTAGGTTCAGCTATTATTTTATTCCCACTCGGGTATATTATTGGTTATCTTTGCGGGAACTATCCACGTAAAAAGTGGGCAATCATTACTACGCGTATATCTCAAATAATTACATCATTACCTGAATATTGGTTAGCGATTATCTTTATTTACTACTTTGGCGTCAAATGGCATCTCTTCCCATTTGTAGGTAGTAACAGTTGGCAATACTTCGTCCTCCCTATCACCATTTTAGTATTAGTGGAAGGCAGTCATATGGTGCTATTGAGCAGTCATCTTTTTGAAAATACACTTCATAGCCAACCATATCAATTGGCTCAACTACGCCATTTCAAACTCAAAGATCGCATCTACGTTCAAGTAAAAGAAATTCTAGCGCCATTATTAACAATTACCATTAATAATTTCATTCATTTGTTTAGCCGTATCATTATCCTTGAATTCATCTTCAGTATTTCCGGTTTAGGAAAATTGTTAATTAACGGTATCAACCTACGTGATTACCCATTAATTCAAGGTATTCTTATGATTATTATTTTAATGATTATGGTACTGAATTTCTTCGGCGACTTATTACTTGAAAAGAGTGACCCACGTCTTAGAATGTCTAAAAAGTTAGGAGGCCGTGTGACCTATGAAGATTAAACATTGGATATGGCCTATTATCATCATCATTTTAGCATTGCTTGCCTATTTGTTATACGACAAAGCGAACACTATTCATCAATCTGAAGCACTATTACCTCCTAGTCTGACACACTTACTAGGTACCGATCACTTAGGACGTGATTTTTTAACACGTCTATTTGTAGGTAGTATCGTTACACTCGGCTTAACAACTTTAATTCTAGTCGTCACCGTCGCATTAGGACTTATTCTCGGATTACTATCGGCGCTTGTCGGTAAATGGCTTGATTCCATGATGATGGCCTTGGCCGATATGTTAATCGCTTTGCCTGCAATTATTATTGCATTGGTAATTTTAGGATTTATGAACAATTCTGTACTTGGCTTATGTTTCGCTTTAATTATCGGATGGCTTGGTCGCTATTTACGTTACTTTAGAAACTTAGCACGAGACGCTAAAACACAACCTTTCGTTAAATACGCATCATTGAGCGGCTTTTCAAAGTTACAAACAACAATTTATCATATCGTCCCGCACCTATTAAGTAACGTAATGGCGCTGATTACTGCGGATTTCGGTAAACTGATGCTTAGTATTTCCGGCTTAGCCTTTATCGGATTAGGCGTTAAGCCACCACTGCCTGAGCTAGGCGCCATTTTATTTGATGGTAAAAGTTATTTCTATTCTGCACCATGGTTATTCTTCTTCCCAGGTGTGTTGTTAGGAGGTTTCGCACTCATATGTCAACTACTCAACCGTCGCTACATTCGTTAACGCCGTTACTTCATTTTGAAAATGTCTCAGTCTACGACGGCGAAACAGCATTATTAAATAACGTGAATTTAGAAGTGTTAGAAGGAAGCTTTCATTGTTTAGTAGGTGAAAGTGGAAGCGGTAAATCATTATTAACACGTACGGCACTTGGCATGCGTCAACCTCAATTGCGCTACGACGGCCAAGTCGAAATAGACATAGATAATACCGATGCCATGTTTCAAGATACTAATAGTAATTTCTTCCAAAATGTTAAAATTCACAAACACTTTGACGCGCTATTTGATTCATTAAATTCAACATTGTCACGTAAAGAACAACATGAATTTGTGAAACGTCAATTTACACATCTCGGTTTAGAACAACCGCAAGAATTACTACATTATTATCCTTTTCAATTGAGTGGAGGTATGGCACAACGGATTGCGTTAGTAATGTCTATTGTCCGTGAAGCGAAGTTTCTTATATCTGACGAACCTACTAGCGCATTAGACTATGAGAACCGTAATGGTTTGATGTGGCTCTTAAACCATGTTGTGCGTGAACATAACATGACCATTCTTTTTATTACGCATGACTTAAGTTTAGCGATGGATTACGCTACACACATTAGCGTCATGCAGAATGGACAAATTATTGAAAGCGGAGACGCTAAAGAGATTTTAGAGTCTCCTCAGCATCCCTACACTCAACAATTGATTGAACTGGCGAATAGGAGAAATCGTTATGTTGCAGATTAAACAGTTGAATAAGTCATTTTCAGAAAAAGAGATTTTTAAAAACTTTAATTTAGAAGTAAATAAGGATGAAAATTTAATTATTAGTGGTGTAAGTGGGAGCGGTAAGTCTACCCTAGCTCAAATCATGGCAGGGTTAGATGATGATTACCAAGGAATTGTGAACTACAATGATTTAACACTTGGCAAGGTATCGCGTCATGAATGGATGAAACATATTCAATATGTCCCACAATATAATGCGATGACGTTAGATCCTCGAAAAACGGTGAAATGGACACTACAACAACCATTAAAGAACTTTAACATTTCTTCTAATGAGCATGAGACCAGATTAAATAATGTGTTGTCGCAATGTAAATTAGATAGAGATTTGTTAAATAAAAAGGTAGGTACGTTAAGTGGTGGTCAATTTCAGCGCTTATGGATTGCCAAAGCGTTACTAGTCAATCCAGATATTCTTATTTTGGATGAAGCTACAACAAACTTAGATGTAATTAATGAAGAAATGATTATTCAAATGTTACGAGAATTGAAAAATCTTCAATTAATTATTATTACACATGATCCCTATTTATTACACAGCCTACCGGGTAAAAAGCTAACTATTGGCCAATCACATTAATTTAAACTATAACGAAAGCTCGAAGATGTTCTAGAATACAATCTTCGAGCTTTTTTATTAATACTTCGTATTGTTGGGAGCGGGACAGAAATCTAATTTAATTTCTAAGATTTCGTAGTCCCGCCCCGGCAAGGTTGACTAGAAATGAAGAAAGTACAGGTTGGATGCATTTTCATTTCAGTCAACTACTGCCAAGCTTGGTCTCGACACTCATCCTCTTCCCCTAGGAGTGTCACCAACAATACTTCGTTAATTGCAATGAAATTTATATTGGAATATTTAAAATAATAGGAGACTTCCGTTTAAATTACCATGAAATTCAAGAAAGTGATATTTACCACCAAAAGTTAGATAGAAATACCGATAATATATTACTTAATGCATGAATAACAATAGGAACTTCGAGTCGTTTAGTTTTTAAATATGCGATTACAAGTACAAGTCCTGTCAGTCCATAAATAAGCCATTCACTTATATTTGTAGGTCCATGTGCCCCTGCAAATAATATAACTGACACAACTCCTCCAATGATAGGCGCTCCTCTAAATACTCCTTTAATTAATAATCCTCGAAACATCACTTCTTCTATAATTGGGCCTAAAATACCTACAGATAATATTTGTAAATAAAACGGTATATGTTCAAAAGATGCGTCCAAATCCTTTTGATTTGGCGGTGTTGGCATAAATGACAAATACAAAAAATCAATCGCACTAACGACTACAAACGCAATAAGAATAAAGAGCCATTGTTTTTTAGTAAGCATACTAAAATTAAATAACTTTAACTTAAAAGCGTATAACAATAAGAAAGCGATGATTACAATTAAAATAGCTATCCAATAATACTGAGGTTTTTCAGCTAAAAATAGAATAAAAGATTCGGCGATAATCATCACAATAATCATAAATATAGATTGGAGTAATAACTTCCAATAGGATTTATGTGAAATTTGAAATGCTTGTTGATGATTTTGTGTTTCGGAAATCTTTTCCGACATGATATTCCTCCTTCGTGATATAGCGTAATAAATAGATTTGTTCAAAATTCAAATAACTCATAACTTAATCCTTAGCTAACATTGTAGTTCGTGTAAAATATATGTTACATTTAAAAAGAAGTATTCGTTTTCAAGTTTCACAATATTAAATAAAGGTGGGTTTAACATGAAAGAACATGAAAATATGAATACACACTCCGCTACACCCGTTTCTTCCAATGAACACCAAGCTAAGGAAGATGACTTACATAATGAAGAGCGCTATCCGAAAGGTAATAAATTTGTCAGAGCACTTATCTTTATCGGTTGGCTCCTCCTCGCACAAATACCTTTAGTTACCATACTCTTTATTTACAGCTTTTCTCTCTACATGGACCTATTAACCGGTACGATTACTACTCTCATCTTTCTCATATTAACAGCAGTTATCACATGGTTTGTAAGAAGCTATTACAAACGTCATACATACGAGCATCCTTCAAAATTCAAAGGCAAAGATATTATGACTAATATTGGTTGGGCCGTATTACTTCGTTTAATCGTTATCGGGATGAGCTATTTAATGTTGTTTGCGACAGGTTCTATGCAAACGCAAAATGATAAATTCTTACTCGGCGACATGAATGCGAATAAACCGACACCTGACCAATTAGGCCAAATTTTCCCATTTGTTGTCTTCGTCATCGTTATAATTTTCGTTGCGCCTTATTTAGAAGAACTTATTTATCGTGGCATCTTTAAAGAAACTTTATTTAAACGTTCCCGCTTTTGGTTGCCTTTTATTCTGTCTTCATTAATTTTTGCATCTCAACATGGTCTATCCAACTGGGTGGCAATTATTATGTACACTCTCATGGGCATGATTTTCTACCTTGCTTATCATCGTCGTGGTAATGTGCGAGATAGCATGATGGTTCACATGATTCATAACGGTGTGACAGGCGTCATTATGCTAGTGAGTTATTTTGTTTTATTATTTGGTTAAGTTGAAAATGTTTAATAATAGGATAGCTAAAATGAACGCACCTCCTATTAATAACTTAACAAACTTTTGTTCAATCCAACCTTAAAGGTTTCTTAAAAAACTAGTGCAATATAAAAGTGGTATTTCTATCTAATTTCAAATAGAAATAGCCACTTTTATTTAAGGTATTATTTATTCATCATAAGCAATGGTTTTAATATTTTTATCTTTTAAGAACTTTTCAATTTTTTCTTGTTCGCGTCCATTTACCACATCTTTATTTTTGTTAAAATCTTTCAACTCTGATAAAACGCCAGATTCTTGTGCTTTCTTAGAAGCGTCTAAGCCTAATTTTAAAGTATTTGTAACTGCAATCGTATAGTTACTGATTTTTTTAGTATACGTCGCATACTTTTTATCTGGCATCTTATTATTTTCTATGTATTGCGCGAAATTTTCATTATTTTGATCCTTTAAATCCTTAATATGATCATATTTTTTTTGTTGTTTTTTAGAAAGTTTCTCCTCTGAATAAAGTTTATCTCGATAAGGTTCTTGCGCATCGTTCAACTTCCTATCAGTATCTAAATATGTCTTAATATCTTCTTTGATAGTTTTTTCCGGAATCGTTTGGTTTGTTGTTGTTTTATCGAAAATGTGTTTCGGTACTTTTGCGTTATGTTTTGAACTCTGTTGAGTATCCTTACTGTCAGAAACGTTATCTTTCGTGTTGCTTTCACTTTTTGACGATGAACAACCTACAAGTGCTACGGATAAAGCAAATGTTGATAATAAAACGATTAGCTTTTTCATATCAAATCTCCTTTTATCTTTTTAAGAGCTTGCACTTTGAGTATATCGAACTTTCTGGTTATTTAAAAACTCGCTTTGTAATCATAACTTTAGGTTGTTTTAGCAAAATAAATATCACAATTAAATAACCTATAATCGATATCAATGAAACTTCATAACCGAATTGTCCACCTGTAATAGCCATATTATGGTTACGAACCACATATTCCCAAATATTGTAATGGCTTTGCTTTTCAGTAATATGTAAAACCTGGAAAATATTCCAAAAGAAATGTAACGTGATACTGGCCCATATTGTATTTGCTTTATAGGTTGCTAGACCAAACATAATCCCTACTAATGAACCGCTAATAAGTAACAAGAAAAAGCTACTTATATTTAAGCCACCGTTAAACAAGTGAATCACCGCAAAGAATATAGCCGTAGATAAGATAGCTACTTTAATATTTGTTTTCTTCTCGATATATCCCATTAAAAGTCCTCTACATACGAGTTCTTCCACAAACGCTCCAGCTATGGCTTGTACGAAAATCGGCCAAAAAAGTATGTGTAAGGTCTCATGGATAGAATTAAAGTGATGCACTTTAAAGTCTCCAGGTACAAATATTAAATAAATAGCATATACAAAGACAGATAACCCTAACCCTAGTAAGATGAATTTTGTTTGAATTCTTGGGGGTGTAATACGATAAGATATTAAATTCTCTTTCAATATTTTTTTAATAAAAAAGCGGACGATCACGAAGGCTAAAGCGATATAAACGATGGCCATTACTATAACTCCTAATCCTAGAAATGGAATAAGCGCATCAAATAGCGAAGCAATTCCGTTAGCTAGTCCCATAATTACGATAGCTAACATCAACATACCTATAATTTTCAAAAGTTTCATTGTCATTCTCCCGACTTAATTGAAATAGTATTCATTCATTATCTTAGCACAGTCCTTCGCACAAAAATGAAGAGGTTAGGAAACAAATTCCCAACCCCTTCTATTATTTAACGTAAAATATTATGATAATACGAAGTATATATAACGCTTACTTCCATTTTATTTTTTATTTACTACTTTTGAAATATAGGTTGATGCTTTATTTTTATCGTAAATTGTAAGACCAGTAATGTCTTTTGATTTATTCGCCGGTACAACTAAACTTACTAAGTAACCGAAGATGAAAGCAACTGCGAATGAAATAATTGAAACGTAGAATGGTGAGTTACCTCCACCGATACCATTTAATAGATACGCAATAATGACACCCGCAATTAAACCTACTAACACGCCAAATGTATTGGCACGTTTCGTAAAGATACCTACCGCAAAGATACCAGCTAATGGTACACCAAATAATCCTGTGATAAGTAAGAATAAATCCCATAGATTATTAGAATCTGCGGCAATTAGGTAGATTGAAATACCATAACTTAATAGTCCTGCTACGACGATAACTAATCTAGCAAAGTTAACTTCAGACTTGTCGGCCCCTTTTCCAAAGAAGCGGTGTTTAATATCTTCTGAAATACAGGCTGAAATTGAGTTTAAGCTAGATGAAATAGTAGATTGTGCAGCTGCGAAAATAGCTGCGATAAGTAAACCGCCTACAAATGGAGGCATCTGAGTAAGAATGAAGTACGGTACAACTGATGATGTGTTAAAACCTTTAGGTAATGCTTGTTCATGTTGATAGAATGAGTACATCATCGTCCCCATGCCATAGAAGATAGGCGCAGACACTAACGCTAACACCCCGTTTGTCCAAAGTGATTTTTTAGTTTCACTCAATGAATCTGACGCTTGGTAACGTTGAACGACGTCCTGACTAGCTGTATATTGATGTAAGTTATTAAAGATATTTCCCAGGAAAATAATTGGAATCGCTGCAGCAGCTGAATTTAACTTCCAATTGTCGGCGCTAATAATCTTTTTGTTTGCAATGGCATCACTAACGATTGTGCCAAAGCCACCTTTAATTTCAAAAGCACCAATAATAATAATTAATAACGCGCCTCCAAGTAAGATTACACCTTGAATAAAGTCACTCCATACCACGCCTTCAAAGCCGCCTAAGAAAGTATAAAGAATACATAAAATACCGACTAAACTTGCGACGATATATGGATTAATATCTGACACAGCTGTGATTGCTAATGTTGGTAAATAAATAACAATCGCGATACGTCCTAAGTGGAAAATAACAAATAATAACGACCCAATAACTCGAATACTTGGTCCAAATCTAGCTTCTAAATATTCATATGCTGACGTAACACGTAGCTTTTTAAAGAATGGTACATAGAACGCAATTAAGATTGGAATAATTGCCACAATCGCAATATTTCCAGCAATGTATGCCCAGTCAGTTAAAAATGCTTTTTCTGGTGTAGACATAAATGTGATAGCACTTAACGTAGTGGCATAAATTGAGAATCCAATGGCCCACGAAGGCAGACGCCCGCTCGCAGTGAAAAAACTATCCGTATCTTTCCCCGCTCGCTTCGTAAAGTAAGCACCGATGATTAACATAATTACGAGATATCCAATGACGGCAATCCAGTTCCAAGTCCCAAAACCTACTTGTTGCATAACTAACACCTCTTGTTTTACATATTCTGTTGTTTGATTTCTTTAATATCTATAAGTCGTATTTTTTAATTAAGTTGTCTAAAGTTTCACGGTTAGCTTCATTAAATGGTGTAAATGGGCGTTTAGGTAAACCGCCATCGATACCACGTGATTTCAATATTTCTTTTAATGTTGAGTAAATGCCCATACCTAGTACGGTTTCAATGATGTCGTTGGTTTCATGTTGAAGTCGATACGCGTCCTCAATCTTACCTTCACGCGCTAAATCAAAAATTTGACGTGCACGACGGCCATTCACGTTGTATGTTGATCCAATAGCACCATCGACACCAGAAATTGCTGCTTGTACTAACATTTCGTCAAAGCCAGATAAAATTAATTTGTCTGGATACGCTTTTCTAATACGTTCTAATAAGAAGAAATTAGGTGCAGTGTATTTCACCCCTACAACCTTTTCATGGTTAAAGAGTTCGCCAAACTGTTCGATGCTAATATTTACTCCCGTTAAGTCTGGGATGGCATAGATAATCATGTTATTTTGAGTCGCTTCAATAATGTCGAAATAGTATTGTTTTATTTCTTCAAATGAGAATGGATAATAGAATGGTGTCACGGCTGACAACGCATCATATCCTAATTCTGTTGCGTATTTCCCTAACTCTATCGCTTCATTTAAATCTAATGATCCGATTTGAGCGATTAAATTAGTTTGGTCGCCTACTGTTTCTTTAACTACTCTAAAGATTTGTTTCTTCTGTTCTTTACTAATTAAAAAGTTTTCACCAGAACTTCCATTCACATATAGGCCATCTAGTTTTTCAGTTTCAATCGCATTCTTAGCAATTTGTTTTAATCCTTCTTCTTTCACTTGGCCTTGTTCATCGAATGGCACTAATAACGCTGCATATAAGCCTTTTAATTTATCTTCCACGTTGTATTCCTCCGTTTATTTATTTTATGAAAACTCACTTTTATAATTTTTGAGATAAATTGAACAACAACAATTCCTATTTACATTTCGAATTGTAAACGCTATCATTTTGTTAAACAACTACTTTTGAAAAGTTTTAACAAAATATACTAAATTTAATGAAAATTATTTTCAAAATTAAATATTAAAATATATGTAAGTGTAGAGAGTGTTTATAATAAATGTGAAATGAGGAGGGACTCGACATGTATAAAATTGCAGTGGATATTGGAGGAACAAATATTAAAGTGGCCGTAATTGACGATAATTTGGAGATTGTTGATTATCAAAAAATTGCAACGCCAGATAACACTAATGTATTAATCGTAGATGAAACACATCAATTAATTGAAATGTTCATTCAAAAATATAGTTTGGAAAATCCACACATCGGCATATCAAGCGCAGGCGTGGTGAATTCAGAATTAGGCCAAATCATCTATACTGGACCGACTATTCCAAATTTTGACGGTACTAACTTTTTCGAAGCCTTTAGTGACTTGTCTTCAGAAATCACTTTATATAACGATGTAGACGCTGCCTTATTAGGAGAACTTACTTTTCATGAATATAAAGAAGATAATATTTTTTGTTTAACACTAGGAACAGGCATTGGAGGCGCGTTCTATAGTACGAGCGTTGGGATTTATCAAGGTGCACGCCATCGCGCAAATGAAATAGGCTATCTACTATATCGCGCATCGGACGAAACAACCTTTGAACAACGCGCATCGACTTCGGCATTGAAAAATTTGATGTTAAAGAGAAAGTTTGAATATGACACGGATGTGCCAAAACTATTTGAATTAGCTGAAGATGGCAATCAAGAAGCATTAGACATTTTACATGAATGGAGCGACTTGGTAGCAGAAGGTTTAGCACAAATTCAAATCGTCTATGATCCAGGGCTCATTTTAATCGGCGGAGGCATTTCATCACAAGGCAACACACTTTTAAAATATATTGAGCCTAAGATTCATAACTATCTGCCAAATGATTACGGCATCGCGCGACTTCAAACTACTCAACTTGAAAATCACGCTGCCCTATTTGGTGCGATACAACAATAAATAAGTTGGAACATGGTTGATAAGGATTCGAGCATCTCATTACTCGGTTGCTCATTCCATAACTCTTCCATGTCCCAACTTTTATATATCTATTCTTTTTCATTGCCTAAGATAAGATCACGCGTTTGTTGATACACTTGATGCATATGCGCATCCCCTAGTAATAGATAGCTTACAATATCTAATAAGAAATGCGTGGCGATTTGTGAGTTAATGAATCTTGAATCATTGTTACTGGATTGTGCCGTCGTTATTAATACTAAGTCTGCATTTTTAGTTAATGCACTACCCTCGAAGTTGGTAATTACCACTACATAAGCACCTTGAGCTCGGGCAATTTTAGTCGCTTCAATTAATTCTATCGTTTCTCCACTATTTGAAATGGCGACAAACATATCTTGTCCCGATAATAGTGATGCAGAAATTTTCATCAGATGGGCATCGGTAGATACAGAACCTTTAACGCCCATTCGCATCGTGCGATAGTAGAATTCAGTCGCGGTTAAACCCGAACTCCCTAAGCCGGCAAAGTTAACTTGTCGACATGTCTTTAAATTATGTGCTAGCCTTTTAACCTTTTCCTCGGAAATAAATTCGCCCGTTTGTTGAATAATATTTTGGTGATAGCGATGGATTAGTTGAACAAGTGGCGCATTTTCAACTACTTTTTCTGACTTTTCATGTTGCAGACTAAATTTCATATCTTGAAAATTATCATAATTCAACTTGTCACTAAAGCGCGTTATGGTTGCAGGTGATGTACCTATCGCATGGGCTAATGAACTAATTGTAGAAAAATTATCATCTAATTCATGTGTTTGAATGTACTCAATAATTTTTTTATCCATTTTCGTTAATAAATGACGGCAACGCTGAATACGATTTTCAAATTTCATCTTCTCACCTCGGTATTTGATGACTTCAACTTTAATATAAATGAAAATATTTTTCAAATTATAAATTTAAATTGATAAATATTTTCTTGATGTTATGATATGAATGAATAAATTAAACTACAACCATTTCTACCAACGTAGTAACTCTTCGATCTTAATTAGAATATGTGCTACGAGGTAATGAACTATTTACAAATTCAAAGAATATGGAGAGTGTCGATATGTTACCGCAAGGATTAATTGTTTCATGCCAAGCTTTAGAAGATGAGCCACTACATTCATCATTTATTATGTCAAAAATAGCGTTAGCTGCTTACCAAGGCGGTGCAGTAGGTATACGCGCTAATTCAAAAGAAGATATTTTAGCGATACGTGAAGAAGTATCCCTACCAGTGATTGGTATCGTTAAACGGAATTATGACAATTCTAATGTCTTTATTACTGCTACCTCTAAAGAAGTAGATGAACTGATTGAAAGTGGCTGCGAAGTGATTGCGTTAGATGCAACGACACAAACACGCCCTCAGGAATCATTAGAAGGTTTAGTTAAATATATCCGTGAAAAAGCACCAAATGTTGAAATTATGGCTGATATTTCTACCGTGGAAGAAGCCATTCAAGCTGATAATTTAAACTTTGATTACATTGGCACAACATTACGTGGGTATACTTCATATACAAAGGGCCACATTCTTTATGAGAATGACTTTGAATTTTTAAAAGAAATATTACAGAAAGTGAATGCGAAAGTGATTGCAGAAGGAAATGTCATCACTCCTGAAATGTTCAAGCAAGTCAGTGACCTTGGCGTTCATTGTACCGTTGTGGGAGGAGCTATCACGCGTCCTAAACAAATTACTGAACGTTTTATTGAAGCTATTCAATCTGAATAATGTAGTATGAGGATGGAGGCGTTAAAGCTATGAAACTAATCAACTTGAAAGATAAATCACTAGCGAGTGATTATGTCGCTATAGAATGTTTAAAATTGATTCAAGCGCAACCTAAGACAATTTTAGGATTAGCTACTGGTAACACTATGACAGAAGTGTATCCACGATTTTCTGAATTACTGAACGTAAACCATACCGATTTAAGTCAGGTTCAAACATTCAATTTAGATGAATACGTTGGCTTAGAACCAGAGCATTCACAAAGTTATTACACGTATATGCATCAACGCTTATTTGATCACAACGAGAGCTGGCAAACTTCAAATATTCATATTCCTCAAGGCCATGTGGATGATTTAGATGCAGAAGCACAACGTTATGAAGACCATTTAAAACGCATCGGCCAACCAGACCTTCAATTATTAGGGATTGGGGAAAATGGCCATATCGGTTTTAACGAGCCAGGAACATCTTTCGATAGTGAAACACGCGTGGTTGATTTAACTGAATCCACAATTAAAGCCAATAGCGTCAATTTCGACAATATCGAAGACGTACCTAAACAAGCCGTATCTATGGGATTGAACTCTATTATGCGCGCTAAACGTATTATTTTACTAGCATTTGGCGAACGTAAACGTGATGCGATTAAACGACTATTAAATGAAGAAGTTTCAGAAAATCTGCCCGCTTCAATCCTACACAACCACCCAAATGTAGAAGTAATCGTTGACGATACAATTTATAATCATCTATAAATATACTAATGAGTCCGGGACATGAACATCTGGATTAAAGAAAAAATGGTAATTTCTATTGAAATAAGATAGAAATTACCATTTTCTTCATATTTATAACATTAAGAAGTAAAAGCTAATTTATAAGCATATTAATCATTCTGTAAACCCTAAATATAACCATTCATCTAATATATCCCATATATTTTCGTCATATATTGGTTCGTCATCATCAAACCAGATAATAGCATTAGAATGCTCATTATATGCTTTTACAATTATGTATCCACCCATTCCTGTAGCAAAAACAATGATATAATCATCTAAATTAAAATCTATATGAATGTCTAAATCTGAGATGACACCCCAATCATATTCACTCATTACGTTAACATCTTTAATTTCTTGCACCCCCATAAAATTCCCAGGAAAGAAGTAAAATCCATTATGAACTTCTTGATAAAATTCCTTTAAATCATTAGGTAACATTTCTAAATTTGTATTATTGCTATCTAGTCCTCCTAGATAATAAATAGTCTCACTAGTAGGGTGTTGTAAAATATATACAATATAATACTGGTCTTTATTTTTTATCAATTCACAATCTATTAAATTTCTAGACATATAATTCAATACATTTGATAATTTTTTGCTAAATCCATTTTTCCATATATCAATAGTTAAATTGACTTTTTGTGTTTTATCTTTAGTTGAAAGTACTCTTTTCCACTTGTCTGGTATATTAGCTTTCTCATAATTTTCTACGTAAACAAATGTGGGATCAAATTGTTGAAATTCTCCTAAGTACCCCATTTTTATCTTCCTTTCGTTAATTTATTAATTTTTTGTTGTATTTCATCGTAACTTAATTTTTCAATGTTATCCATTTTAGTTATTTTCTTTAAAGGAACTATGTGATCCACCTCTAACGTTTCAGTTATAAATTTTCCAGGAATTGCTGAATCAGGTTCCCAAGTTTATTTTTTAAGTCTTTATTTATCTCTTTTCTTATTTCAACAGATGGTGTTGTTCTTCTTAGCTTTTTTAAAGTTTTTTGTGACATTTTTTGAACTTTATTTTGTATTCCCTTTTCTAACATACTGTTTGTTGCGCATATGGATTACGTCCGCCATCTTGAGGTGTTAGGTCTCCCACATATACTTCTTCAATCTTTGTGATTCATTCAATACACATGTTCATGCGGGGTTGTATATTCGAGAGTAGCTTTCCCTATAAAACATTTTATATGTATTTATTAGTAATAAAATAAAAATTTGCTATGCTTTTTAATCTAAAGAAAACTAAGCAACTTTTACATTGCTTAGTCATTCTTCACTTCATTTTACTCTTCTTCTTGTTCTTTAATGAACTGTTCTAATTGTTTTACTTCGTCTATTAATCGTTGTTGCTCTGGAAGTTCTCCAAAATACTTGTATTTAAAATAATCTATTCGAGTACCTAACGTAAAATCATTATCCAACCAATTAATATAACCAAATGAAATATTCGCTTTCCCATCATCATTCAAAATAAATGTACATGTAGTCCATACTTCTTGATTATTCTTTTTAAATTCTTTTCTCAATTCCTTAAAACATTCGTATAATTCATTTAGAATGTCTTTATAAATATGCTTTGAAACGTTAAATTTTATCGGAATATCATGAGAATAAAATATACCTTCCTCTTTTTTTAATGTATAAAAGAAATACACACTACCTCCTTCTTCTGTTACTTCACTTTCCATAAAAATATCTTTCCATTCATCTGGAATTATTTGATTGGCATTATTTGCAATTTTTTGATAAATATTATTAAGCTTATCTTCAAAGTTCATATTCAATCTCCCATCTATTTTCAATTATTTTTTCTAACAGGCTTCCATCGTGTTCATAAGACACTTCAAACTTCCATGGTCTATGACTAACATCGTCATATCTAATTACCATTTTTATTTTTTAATAGTTCCACCTTTTTCTATTATTAATCGCCATTCTTTTTCCATGTTATACCATTCACCATTCGCTTTAAATGGTCAGTTAATGTTTTTACTTAGGGGTACGAGATTATCTATATCTTTAGAACCTCCAAATGTGCGCGCAATTAAATGATCACCGTCATCATCTAGTAAACGCTTTTCTATTCCAACTGTTCGTTGCGCATATGGATTACGTCCACCATCTTAAAATGATAAATCTACTGCATAGACTTCTTTAATACGACCTTTGTGATCCGTGCGATACACATGACCATGCGGTGTTGTATATTCGATGTTTGCCTTCCCTCTAAAATGTTTTATATGTATTTATTTAATAATAAAATTAAAATTTGCTATACTTTGTAATCAAAAAAATGACTGAGCAATGTAAAAGTTGCTTAGTCATTCTTCACTTCATTTTACTTTTCTTCTTGTTCTTTAATGAACTGTTCTATTTCTTTAATTTCTTCTCTTTCATATTCAAATGCTGGTAAAATACCGAATTTTTTGTATCTATAATAATTAAATCTAGCAACTTGTCCAAGGTCTGATTTTTTCCAATCAATATATCCAAATGATACATTTAATTTTCCTTCATTAGTAAAATTAAATTCACATGATGTCCATGCTTCTTGATTTTCTTTTTTAAAAATAGCTCTTAATTTTCTGAATTTTTCTTGGACTTCTATCAATAAATCTATATATATGTCTGATGAAACGTTATATAATTCAGGAATATCACCACTGTAATATATTTTATTATCATTATTCTTAGTGAAAAAGAAAAAAGCTTCACTTCCTTCATCATTTATATATATTTTAAAATATATATTTTGCCAACTATCTGGTATCATACCACTGACTTCATTAGCTATTTCATTATAAAACTTACTTACTTGTTCTTCAAAAATCATTGCTGTTCCTCCTATATGTTGTGAATATATCTAGAGTGTCTTGCGCTACCTATTTCATATATAACTGAAAAGCCACTTGGTCTTTGACTCTCTCCTTCATATTTCACTTTAACTTTAATGTTTTTCACATCTTTGTCTTTGTCAATTGCTTTTTGCCATTCTTTCTCCATGTTATACCATTGGCCATTCTCTTTAAATGAACGGTTGATGTATTTACTTTGGGGTACGAGATTGTCTATATTTTAGAACCTCCAAATGTGCGCGCAATTAAATGATCACCGTCATCATCTGGTAACCGGTATTCTCTTCCAACTGTTCGTTCCGCATATGAATTACGTCCGCCATCTTGAAGTGATAGATTATCCGCATATACTTCTTTAATACGACCTTTGTGATCCGTGCGATACACATGTCCATGCGGCGTCGTATATTCGATATTTGCCTTCACTCTAAAATATTTTATATGTATTTATTTATTAATAAAATTTGTTATTCTTTGTAATCAAAAAAATGACTACACAATGTAAAAGTTGCTTAGTCATTCTTCACTTCATTTTACTTTTCTTCTTGTTCTTTAATGAACTGTTCTACTTTTTTCACTTTATTTATTGCATATTCTTTTTCTGGTAAAATACCGAATTTTTTATATTCATAATAATATTCTCTAGCTAAAGGTCCAAAACCTGAGTTTTTCCATTCGATATAGTCAAAGGACACATTTAATTTACCTTCATTGGTAAAATCAAATTCACATGATGTCCATGGTTCTTGATTATTTTCTATAAATAACTCCTTGAGTCTTTCAAAATTTTCGTAAAGCTCGTCCAATAATTCATCAAAATTTTTTTTGAAACATTATACTCTTTAGGAATAGCAGTATAGTAATGTAAGTCTTCACTACCAGGTATAGTATAGTAGAAAAAAACTTCTTTGCTTTCTTCTTTTATATATGCCTTTGTAAATACCTGTTCCCACTCTACAGGAATCATATCACTGATTTTATTCGCAATTTCTTGATACATTTCATTTAATTTCTTTTCAAATTCCATTTTTCTCACTCCTAAATATTTGGAATACGTTTTTCATATTGTCTATTATCAATTTCATATTCAACTTGAAATTCTGTAGGTCTTTGGCTTCTATCTTTATATTCAAATTCAATTTTAATATTTTTAATTGTTCCCTCTCTGTTTAAGACTTTCTGCCATTCTTTTTCCATGTTATACCATTTACCATTCGCTTTAAATGGTCAGTTAATGTATTTACTTAGGGACACGAGACTGTCTATATTTTAGAACCTCCAAATGTGTGCGCAATTAAATGATCACCGTCATCATCTGGTAAACGGTCTTCTCTTCCAACTGTTCGTTGCGCATATGGATTACGTCCACCATCTTGAAGTGATAAATTTTCCGCATATACTTCTTTAATCCGACCTTCGTCATCCGTGCGATACACATGTCCATGCGGTGTTGTATATTCGATGTTTGCCTTCCCTCTAAAATGTTTTATATGTATTTATTTAATAATAAAATTAAAATTTGCTATACATTGCAATCAAAAGAAAACTAAACACTTTTACATTGCTTAGTCATTCTTCACGTCATTTTATTCTTCTTGTTCTTTAATGAATTGTTCAATGTCTTTAATTTCTTTTTTTGCATAATCCAGTTCAGGTATAATCCCGAATTTTTTATACTCATAATAATATTCTTTAGAAATTTGACCAAAATCTGATTTTTTCCAATCAATATAATCAAAGGACACATTTAATTTACCTTTATTATTAAAATCAAATTCACATGATGTCCATGGCTCTTGATTATTTTCTATAAATAGCTCTCGGAGGCTTTCAAAATTTTCGTAAAGTTCGTCTGATAATTCATCAAATATTCGTTCAGAAATATTATAATCATCTGGAATAGTAGTATAGTAATGTATGTCGTTACTACCGGGTTGGATGAAATTAAAAAAACTTCGCCGCCCTCATCATCTATATAGGCCATTGTATACACTTGTTCCCATTCCACAGGAATCATTTCATTGATTTTACTTGCGATTTGTTGATACATTTCATTTAATTTATTTTCAAATTTCATTGTTTCACCTCTATATATTTTTTATATGTCTCTCAAGTTTCCTATTATTCATCTCATATTTCACTTTAAACTGAGTTGGCCTTTGACTTCCACCTTTATATTGCACTTCAATTTTAATTGTTCCCCCTCCGTTTAAGACCTTCTGCCATTCTTTCTCCATGTTATACCATTAGGTGCATTATCTTCTTTGATTATTTGTTTAGTCACTTATAATTATAAAGATATTTGTGCTTTTTTGTATCTAAATGAAAATAACGGCTAGTAAATTTTATTCACCCACCGTTATAATATACGAACACAAATTTTATTTGATTAACCTCGACAAATCTCCTGACTATTCGTAATTGTTAAATAATCTTTTTTTACTCTTCCATCCCCATTTTTATCCATTCATCACAAAAATCCCAAAAGTTTTTTTGATACATTGGAGCTTGGTCATCAAACCAAATCGTTGCGTCATCTATCCCTTTATTTATATCTACAACAATAAATCCGCCCATACCAGAATCAAAAATTATATAAGTTGTATCTAAATTTATTTCTGGTTCACCAATTTCTTCCAAAATTGCCCAATCATATTCGTTTAAATTTTTAATCATACTCAATTCCAAAATTCCCATTGAGTCACTTGCAAAATAATAAAATCCATCATGAAGATTAGAGTAAAAATTTTGTAGTGAATCAGGCAGTTTATCATATATAGAAGATATTTTTTTATTTTCATTAGGTATCTTCCCTACATATATTCCTTCTTCTTTATTTTCAGTAAGAATGTTATACAAAATATAATAATCTTCATTAACTTTTATACATTGTATATCAATTAAATGATTCTCTATATATTGAATTGTATTACTTAAATTTTTTCCCACTACTTCTTTCCAATATTCGACTACTTTCTCAAGTTTATCCTTAGATAGCAAAATATACTTCCAACTTTGTGGTATCTTTTCTAGTTCTTTTTCGTTTAAAATTTTTATATTTTGATTAAATCTTTTTAAATATTGTAAATAATCCATATTTCATCTTCCTCTCGCTATCGCATTAATTTTAGCTTGTATATTTTTTCAAGTTCTTGTTCTTTTATTATCATTTTCTCTCGAAATGTACTATCTATTTTTATATTTTCTTTCACATAATATGTCCACTCTTTATATGTTTTTGAACCTTTCGAAGTGTTCGCTGTTTTAGTTAATCCAATAAAATTATCTTTAAAATTTGCAATTTGGATTCTCTCTTTTACAGTTAATTTTTCATTTGACTAATTTTCTTCAACGACACTATGCAATCAGCTTGTAGTTTACCATCTATAAATTTTGACGGAATTGTAGGATTGGTTTACCTATTAATTAATATCTTCATTTTCTCTTATTTTTTTACTCGGTGATTTTCTTCTTAACTTTTTATATTCAGCTGAACTAATTTTACTAACTTGCTCACTAGTTCCTAGTTTATTTGAATTTTCACTAGAATAATTAGCACCCTTTACCATACTATCTTTTAGTGTGTGTCACTTGATGATTTAGTGTGAAGGTTCATTGAATATTTTGGCCTGCTTCTCTGAGTGTAACACCATTGCCCACTTGGATACGTCTATCATAGAGTCATAGAAAAGTTAAAAGAAGATAAATCGATTAGTAAGATTTCGAAAGAGGTCAATATTACTAGGGAAACAGTATACAGAATTACACACAATAAGAGATAAATGAGACAGAACTTTTGATATTTGTAAATACCATTACATATCTGTAAATAATACAGTATAATTAATTATTAAAAAATATATAATTAATAAATTTTTATATAAAGGATGTGGATCAATCCATGGGAGAAATTAAGAACGATTCAAGTAAAACTAATCAAATCTTTTCAATATTGCAAAGTGCGATAGAACAACTAAAATCTTGGAGAAATATGGTAAATACCTAGAAAATAATCCTGGGCTAACTATTAATGGTAAGACGCTTAAAGACTGTGGTGTCGGTATTGCTAAAGCAAGTAAGTGTGGAGGAGTTTATTCAGACATTACACTGGATCATAAAACAGCTGGAGAAGCTGTGGCGCATAATGGATTAACAATGGGTGCTAGTGTGGAAGCGAGGTTACTAGCAACTGCTACACTCTCTTCAATTCCTCTAGGATTAGTTTTAGTAGGTACGATATCAGCAGGTACGAAAGCTACATATGCTACCGAACAGGCATATAAACATAATTTTCTCGGTTTAAAAACAGGAACAGATCATGTTAGAAAAAAAGTAGATCAATCAATTACTACAGTTACTAATTCTTTAAATCCAATGAAAGCTTTTTAACATTATTTTAAATTAGAAAGAATGTGATTAATCATCGATAAAATAACAATAGAAACTGTCGAAAAAAATAGTAAATTTAAACTAATCCATTATGAAAATAGATACTTTATTATTGATTTGAATCGAAATAAATTAACATATATATTTCCATTGTTGAATTATTTTACAAGACAAGTTTTGATTGAAATCGATAAAGATACATTGGCTAACATAAGAACGAATCATCTAAATAAAAACAAAAATAATGTATTGGGGAGTGTAGGAACAGGTATCGGTGTCTTGTTTGCTACTCTAACAAAGCCTATTTTAGATTATATGAATTTTACTACTAACTTCTTACTAAATATTATTTTAGTATTAATATCAATAATTCCATTAATTATTTTAAAAGGAATTATTGATAGAAAAAAGAAAAAGAAATTTGAAATTCGTATGAGTAAAAATAAGATGAGCGCCTTTGTCTGGCCAAACTTTAAAGAGTTATTTAAAAACATTATAATAAATATTATTTTGAGCTTTATAATAGCTTTGGTATTAGGTTTTATAATTCAAAATCAATCAAACTATATATACTTTGCATTATGCTAGTACTATCATTTATCTTATTTCAAAATGTGTTGTTATATGCTCAAACAGAAATTACAGGAAGGATAGGTGGGATAAAGTGGAAACGATAGGAAGCATTATATATTTAAAAGAAGGCTCTCAAAAGTTAATGATTATCAATCGAGGGCCAATTGTAGAAACTGATGGTCAAAATACATGTTCGATTATTCAGCCCGTAAGTACTCAGTTGGTGTTGTAGAAGATAAAATCTATTATTTCAAGGTTGGTAGATTGTTTGAAATAAGAAGTTAAAATGGAGAAATTTTAAATGTAAAAAAGCAAAAGTGAGGGATCAAAATGGAAGTTAATGATTTAAATGATAATCAAAAATTTAAAGTAAAGATGTATCGAATCCATAAAAACCCTAGATATAAATTGATTGAACTAAACCAGAAAAAATATCTCATTGACTTGGAATCAAATTACTTTGCATATTTATTCCCACCATTGAATTGGATATTAAAAAAAGAACTAATAGAAGCTTCAAATGCTAAATTAAATGAAATTGAATATGACGACAATAATAATAAAGAACAAGCTAAAAATATAGGATGTGTTTCTGGTGGTGTATTAATAGCTACTTTAACGAGACCATTTATGGATTTGATGGATATACCCTCTAACCAATTTATTAATTCGTTAATTGTTATAGTGACGATACTTGTAATCGTTTTTATTAGAGGATCTTTAAGAAAAAAATGGGATTTAAAACTAAAATCAAATAAAACTCTTATAATTAAATGTATTGTTAGACCCAAGTTAAAACATATGTTTTTCGTAATTGGATCATATTTAATGTTTCTACTGTTCTCATTATTAATGATAGGACTTATTTTTGGTGTTAAAAACAATCTTATGATTTATATAGGAAGTCCCTTAATATTTTTCATGTTTTCATTAATGAACCTCATTACATATGACAACGAAGAGGTAATTATAAGTAAGCTAAGTCAATCAGAGTAAATAAACGTATCAAACTTGAATCAATCTAAAGTTAAAGTAAAGATAGGTGAGATAAAATGGAAACAATAGGAAGCATTATATATGAAAAACAAGGTACAGCATAGTTCTCAAGAGGTTGTAAAAAGGTTTGAAAATGATACCAACTATTTTAGTAATAAAGCAAAAAAAGTCGAAAAAAATATTGGAAAAGCTGTCAACAATGTCAAAAAATTAGCGAATCCAATGAAATGGAGTTGGTGAAGCTAAATGGAAAATGTATACACTATATATAAAAATCCTAGATATAAAATTATCCAAAAAGATAATCGCTATTTAATGGTCGACTTAGAACAAAATTGGTATTCATACCTATGCCCTATGTTGAATTGGTTTATTCCTATTAAATACACTGAGTTGACTTATCAAGAATTCAATAATTTAAATATATTTAATAACAGGGGGCAAAACAGTCAAGGTATAATGGCTGCTGGCATTGGCGTCACTATAAGTGTGCTATTAAGAAGTGTTGTGGGTTTCATGGATATTAATATTAGTCGAATTTGGGTAATGATAATGTTTTTAATCGGGTTTGTCGCTATAATAGCATTACGTTTATCTATAAAAAAGAAGTTGACTCATCCTGCATTTAATAAAAATAATAAACAAAAAGTAAGATTAATTCCATCATTCAAAAATATGGTGCTCGTGGTATTATATTATTTCATTTTAATTTATCTAATAACTGGACTATTTTATATGATGGTCATTGATAATATACAAAATATTTGGATTTATATATGTTGGTTAGGTATTGTTTTTGTATTTTCGTTTATGAACATAGCTTCAATCTTTGACAGAAAAGTACATGCCAAAATTAAAAACATAGAAAGACAGGCGAAATAGTGTAAAAACAATAGGAAGTATCGTATACCTAAGAGAAGGTTCCCAAAAATTAATGATTATTAATCGTGGTCCCATTGTAAATATAGATAATCACCAGTATATATTTGATTACTCAGCTTGTACTTATCAGGGCGGCGTTGTAGAAGATCAAATCTATTATTTCAATGAAGAAAATATAGATAATGTTATATTTTTTAGCTAATCTCTCATATCCTAAACTACTATTTAAATATTCCTGAACTATTTTTAACTTGATTTCAAATTTATAATGTTTAACCATAAAAATGCACCCCATAAAGTTAGATTTTTAGTCCAACTTTTGGGGTGCACATCATAATATTTTCTTCATTGTATTTATTTCCCTATCTTTGTATTAATAATATCACTATGAAAATAAATAACCATATTGACATCAATAATGGTCTTATAGAAATGAGTCTCCATCGTCCTTTTATTATTCTTAAAATAATATCTATGATTATGTAAATAACAAATATTACGATAAAAATATATAGTATGATAAAGTTTCCAAATGCAAAATCTTCTTTATACTGTGATGATGCCTTAATTGACATTGTGATCATAAATAAACACGACATCAGTAACGATATTATACCTTTATATTTTGCTGTTTCTAAATTAATTTTCAAACTTTCAATTTTGTCATATTTCTGTTGTGTAATCATTTTATCTGGTGTCTTAGTTAACTCTTGAATCTTTATTTTTAAGGGTTTAGACCATAATCCCCTTACACCCATAATTCCATATATCAACACACCTATATTTAATATGAGCATTAAGTTTTCAAACTGATTTGCACTTTCTTCTTTTATGAGAATCACAGATATTAAATATAAAATAATAGCTATAATATATGTCATTATTGGCAATACTTTAAGATCGCCCGAATGCATTATAGATGTAAAATGAACTAAATAAAACAGACCAAACACGATAATCACAAGTAGAATATCCATTAGGTGTTAGACACCTCCAACACCTTGACTTTTACATCGACCCAATTCACTTCGGCTATTTCATTTACTATATGATAAAATGGTGAGATTCTTCGCATATTATTATTTCTTGCAAATTCTTCAATTTCATATAATAATTTGGGTTCTTCATTTTCCATTAATCTCATCTTAAATATTTTTTAAGTTATTTTTGTCATCTTCTACGTCAGTAGAAACATTTACATACAGTAAATAACATTGAGTAACTATAAAGTTACACGCAAAAATAAATAGTATTGATAATAAAAATATAAAATGTGATTCTGCAATATTTGGAACAGTAAAATATTCTACAATTTTTTGAATGTATATTAATGAAGCTAATACCTTCAGAATAATGATAGCTACCATCTTATTCCCCTTTGACCAATTAGGAGTAAACATCATTAATAATACACTTAGTATATGAGCAGTAGAACAAAATAATAATGTCATAATTCCAAAATACCAATAGTTATCCAAATAATAATGATGCTCAGCAGCTACAAAAAAGTACAAATTATAAAATGTCATATATGCAGTATAACTACTTAATATGTTAATTATTAAATAACGCTTTGCTCTTTTTACAGGTTGTGTCTCTTTTTTTCTAAGAATTGTAATAGCCCTAGTATATTTACTATAATTGCTATTATCGTAGTTACTATTAGATAAATAGGTGTATTCGCTATAGTCAAATCAAAATTATATTGTAAACATGAAAAAAATATAAAAATTAATGAAAATATATTTAAAAATTGAACTGCCGGTTTTCTTAATTGCTTTAATGATTCATCCAATTTATTTAACCACCCTTATGAAAATATTGAACTTACTGGTGTACCAAAATTTTTCACATTATTAATAGCATCGCTTTTTTGTATATTTCCACGCTTCTGAATTTCTTATTGCAGTTACTTTTTCGTTCAACTTATCTTTGATTATATCAGTAACCGACTTTTCATGAATTAAATTTTGTTGTGATAAAGACGAAATAATTATCCCAACTCCTAGACCAACAGTTGCTCCGAGTGGACCTCCTATACTTTCACAGATAGCAGTTGATGTTCCAGTTGTAGCAGCCATAGCTCCGAGATCTACGCTAGACTCTACTACTTTTCTTTGCATAGATTTTTCAGAGGCAAAATTCGATTCAACAGCTAACATGCCAACAATTGGACCTAATATTTTGCCACCATATGTCATGCTTTTTAAAACTTTTCCTAATTTGTTTTTTGATTTGAATTCTGTAATTTCATTCTTGAAGTGATAAATCTTCCGCATATATTTCTTTAATCCGACCTTTGTGGTCCGTGCGATTCACATGACCATGCGGTGTTGTATACTCGGTGTTGGCTTTCAATTTTTTACGTTTCATAAATCCACGTTCATCATACTCATCATATTCAACCTTTGTAAGATTTGAGTCTTCTTGATAATGAACATGATTGGAACCATGACTTTGACTACTACTTACATGTCTACCTTCACTCATTACCATACTATCTTTTAGTGTGTGTCACTTGATGATTTGGTGTGAAGGTTTGTTGAATATTTTGGCCTGCTTCTCTGAGTGTAACACCTTTGCCCAATTGGATACATCTATCATAGAGTCATAGAAAAGTTAAAAGAAGGTAAATCGATTAGTAAGATTTCGAAAGAAGTTGATATTACTAGGGAAACAGTATATAGAATTAAACACAATAAGAGATAAATGAAACAGAAATTTTGATATTTGTAAATACCATTACATATCTATAAATAATACAGTATAATTAATTATTAAAAACTATATAATTAATAAATTTTATATAAAGGATGTGATTAATCATCGATAAAATAACAATAGAAACTGTCGAAAAAAATAGTAAATTTAAACTAATCCATTATGAAAATAGATACTTTATTATTGATTTGAATCGAAATAAATTAACATATATATTTCCATTGTTGAATTATTTGACGAAACAAGTATTGATTGAGATTGATAAAAATGAAATTAGTAAGGTCAAGACTGAAAATTTGGCAAAAAATAATACCAAAAATGCGATTACTAGTTTGAGTATTGGTACATCTGTACTTATAGGTTATTTAGTAAAACCTTTAGGTGATTATTTGGATTTTTCAACAACATATATACTAAACATTATATTAATTTTAATTGCGATTGTGCCTATATTGCTCATTAAAAGTGTTGTAGATAAAAACAAGAAGTTAAAACTACAATTATATTTAAAAAACGATACATTTAAAGCACACGTATTACCGAACAATAGGGAAGTTGTCAAAAACATACTTTTAAACTTCATTGTTACTATTATATTCGTTGCTATTATTTATGGGTTTATATCTCAAAAAGAATCTAATTTTATTTATTTGGTAGCAATGTCATTATTATTAACAATTATCTTGTTTCAAAATGTGTTGTTATACGCCCAAACAGAAATTTCAGGTAAAATTGGTAAGATTAAAAGTAAACCTTAAATCATTTCAAAATGTTCTCAGAGAAAGGTAGGTGAGATAAATTGGAAAAATAGGAAGCATTATATATGAAAAACAAGTTACAACATAGTTCTCAAGAGGTTATAAAAAGTGTTGAAAATGGTACCAACTATTTTAGTAATAAAGCAAAAAAAGTCGAAAAAATGTTGGAGAAGCTGTCAACAATGTCAAAAAATTAGCGAATCCAATGAAATGGAGTTGGTGAAGCTAAATGGAAAATGTATACACAATATATAAAAATCCTAGATATAAAATTATCCAAAAAGATAATCACTATTTAATGGTCGACTTAGAACAAAATTGGTATTCATACCTATGCCCTATGTTGAATTGGTTTATTCCTATTAAATACACTGAGTTAACTTATCAAGAATTCAATAATTTAAATATTTTTAATAATGGTAGTCAAAACAGTCAAGGTATGATGGCTGCTGGCATTGGTGTCACTGTAAGTGTGCTTTTAAGAAGCGTAATGGGTTACATGAATGTTAATATTAGCCAAATTTGGTTAGTACTAATGTTTTTACTCGGATTTGTCTCTGTGATTGCATTACGTCTATCTATAAGAAAGAAGTTGAATCATCCAGCATTTAATCTAAATAGCACACAAAAAGTAATGTTGATTCCATCATTCAAAAATATGATACTGGTGGTATTTTGTTATTTTATGTTCCTATTTTTATCAATTGCCCCTATTCAAATGATTTTTGATGAAAATCAAAACATATTTGGTTATGTGTGTTGGTTAGTTACGTTGCTTATGTTTACTTTTATGAACATAGCTTCAATTTCTGATAGAAAAGTACATGCCAAAATTAAAAACATAGAAAAGCAAGTGAAATAATATGGAAACAATAAGAAGTATCGTATACCTAAGAGAAGGTTCCCAAAAATTAATGATTATTAATCGTGGTCCCATTGTAAATATAGATAATCACCAGTATATATTTGATTACTCAGCATGTAAGCACCCAGTTGGTGTTGTAGAAAATCAAATCTATTATTTCAATGAAGAAAATATTAGTAACGTTATATTTGAGGGCTACTCTGATCAAGAAGAAACAAGATTTCAAGAAGTGGGATTACTTGAACAAGTTCGAACAGGTTTTAATAGACCTAATAAATTGTATTTACATGATATAGAACGCACAGCCAAACAATACGAATTATTGATAAAAAGAGAAGCGTAGAGGCGATTCGTGATTGAATCATCTCTACGCTAATATTTTGTGATTTATGTCCTAGGCTCAATATGTTTTATGAATGTTTAAATAATTTTAGAATTTGCGCAATAATTAAACTTACCACTGCAATAATCGCAAATGTGCTTAAGAAGATAATATCGTTTTGATTAAAGTTAACACCAATATTAGAAAAGTCTTTTAAATTACTATTCGCAATTAGATTAACTACTACCACTGCTAGTAAAGCAATAATTGCTAGCCATGCTAATGATGAGAAAAACTTTTTAGCGCTAGGGAACCTCAAGTCATGTTGCATCTTCTCACACCTCTTTCTCTATATATTCTCATGTTTATATATTCAATAGTTATATACACCTCTATGCATTATTTCAAACCTATTAGAATAAAAGTGTATACAATTTGTATATATTTTTATGAAAAATAAGCTGATTGAGAAGTTGTATCATGAGACGATAGTCTGCTTTCAGAAATGAAAATTTTCACACTGCGGGTAGTCTTAATAATTATGAACTGTACCTGCTTTAATCGTAGTATTAACCTTAATCGTATCATCAACAATGACGATATCCGCATCTTTCCATATGGCTAAACTACCTTTATGGGCGTCGATATTTAAAGCAATAGCTTGGTTTAAACTTGTTACACGCCATAGATTGTCTAACGTGTCATGAGTAAAGTTCATTAAATTATATAAGCCATCATTCATTTTTAAAATACTTCCTGCTAGCGCACCACTTGCTAAACGAGCTTCTTGGCCACGCACAATCACGTTTTGCCCGCCTAAATCATATTCGCCATCTTGCATGCCTTTCGCACGCATAGCGTCAGTAATTAAATACATATGTTCATTTCCTTTTTGCTTATAGGCAATTTGTACAGAAGCTGGATGTGAGTGAATACCATCACCGATAATTTCTGTGTTCAATCCTTCATTCGTCCAAGCTGCACCGAAGACGCCTGGATCACGATGTGTAAATGGAGTGGCAGCGTTATATAAATGCGTAATATGTTTAGCACCACGTTCAACCGCTTCGTTCGCTTCATCAAATGTAGCTATGGTATGCCCCATTGAAAAGATAATATCGTCATGTAACGCATTTAATGTCTCATGTGCACCATCAACTTCGGGCGCAAATGTGATGATTTTAATTTGATTTTGCGCGATTTCTTGGAAGTGTTGAATTTTATCTACTGAGGGACGTTGCACAAATTCTGGATTTTGCGCGCCAACTTTATGTTCTGAAATAAATGGCCCTTCTAGATGAATACCTCCAATTTCAGCAGCTTCGCCTCTTTGTTGTTGCGCTTGATAATCAACGATGTTTTTCAACGCTTTTTCGATGTTGGCATCCGACTGGGTCATGGTTGTCGCTAAAAATGTAGTCGTGCCTTCTGATAACAATTGTTCAGATAAGTGTTTCAAACCTTCAAATGATGCATCCATGGCATCTTCACCGTAGCCTCCATGAATATGAATATCGATAAAGCCCGGTAAGACATTTTGGCCCTTAGCATCGATTTGTTCTAATTCACCAGTATATTGACCTTCTTGGATTTCACTAATTTTGCCATCTTCTACTACAAGATAACCTTGTTCAATGACGTGTGTTTCTGTATAAATCTTCCCGTTAGTAATGACATACTTTGACATGTTTGACCTTCTTTTCTAAATAATTCTTCTAATGTAATCAATTATAGCATTTCACATTCTTCAATTTATCGTAATTCTAGTTTTGGAAAAAGTTTTCATAATGAATTTTATATATAGTTTTAAATTTATAAAAAAATGGCATTTTGTAAATTTTCAAAATTATAGGTATACTCGTAACAACCGACATATAAAGGGAGAATCAATTGAAGAATGAATGACAAGCGCAAGAAACATAACAATTTAGTCTATATTATTTCTGTAACAATCATTATTATCATTACTGCAATTGCTGGTCTCTTTCCTAAAGCGTTCGGCACCCACGCACAAAGTGTATATGATTTTATTTCTAACTCTTTCGGGTGGTTATTCTTACTTATTATTTTTGTTTTAGATATCTTTTTAATTTCTTTAGCTATTTCTCGTTATGGCCGTTTTAAACTCGGCAGTGATGACGAGAAACCAGAATTTTCATTTATGTCATGGCTCGGTATGTTATTTTCTGCCGGTTTAGGTGTAGGAATTGTCTTTTGGGGGGTAGCTGAACCACTTACCCACTATGTTCATTCCCCTTTTCCAGGAAAAGTTCCTGATCAATCACCAGAATCTGCACGTGTTGCCATGGGTTACACGTTCTTCCATTGGGGGATTTCACAATGGTCTATTTTTGCGATGGCTGGTCTTATCGTCGCTTACTTCCAATTTCGTAAAAAACGCGATGGCTTAATTTCTACAGCCATGGAACCCGTCTTTGGTGAGGCATATAAACGTCCATTCCGTAATATTATCGATATTCTAGCAATTATTGCGACAGTAATGGGAATTGCTACATCAATTGGTTTAGGTATTATGCAAATTAGTGGTGGTTTAAATCATGTCTTTCACGTACCTAATAATAATTTCACTAAGATCGCAATTACCGTCTTAATGGTGTGCTTATTCTTAGGTTCGGCGATTACTGGTCTAAATAAAGGTGTTAAATGGTTGAGCAATATCAACATTATGCTAGGTGGGTTATTACTTGTCTTTATGTTGATTTTCGGCGATTTAAAATTTATTTTCGAATCGTATACTTTAGCTATTGGGGACTATTTACGTCACTTTATAGAATATAGTTTGCGTATTGATCCTTATACCGGTAAGAATGCATGGCTTCAACAATGGACCGTCTTTTATTGGGCTTGGGTTATTTCATGGTCACCATTTATTGGTGGTTTCGTAGCTCGTGTCTCTCGAGGACGGACAATTCGTGAATTTATTATTTGTGTCTTAGTCGTACCGCCACTTATTTCCTTTGTTTGGATTGCTGGTTTCGGTGGCATGGCAGTAAAAGTTGCGATGGGTGGCGATAATATCGCTCAATTGGTCGATAAAGATTATACCGTCGCACTCTTTGAATTATTGTCTAAATTCCCACTAGCAGATGTTACAAGTATATTAGCAGTGGTCTTAATCTTCTTACTTATCGTTACGAGCGCCGATTCTACGACCCATATTGTTGCAGGCATGGCGACTGGTGGTAGTGAGAATCCGAAAGTGAAACACAAAGTTATCTGGGGGCTATTAATTGGTGCCATTTCTGTAGCGATGACAATTGCAGGCGGTTTAACAAGTTTACAAACAGCTTCTGTCGTGACAGGCTTACCGTTCTCAATTATTTTATTATTAATGACCATTTCAATTATGCGGGCATTACGTCGAGAACATACGAAACATTTCCAAATGTCTTATATTAATGATGATAAAGATTATTCCATTCCTTTAGAACAACGTGAAAAAGAATCTTCAAATAAAAAGGATGAAGATAATGAGAAAGAACAAGAATAACATTCAAAAATACTATGAACTGTTACCTTTATTCGGTTTGTTAGCGACACTATTCTTATTCATTTTATTTTTCGTTATTTACAAAGTAGACGATAATTGGATGATTGTAAGTCTTTATTGTTTATTACCTTTAATCGTCTTTAGCTGTCGGTCCCTATTTTTTCATTTATTTAAGAACTATCGAAAGTAATACACAATTTCTTATTTTTAACATCTAGATTGTTAATGGTGTAATTTTAAAATATAATAGTAATAAGAACTTGGTAGTTATTAAGGGGATAAGGGGGATGTCTATGGAGGTTAAGCATCAAACGCCACAAGCATTACGTCAATTAATTCGCGAAGGGACACTTACTGGTCATACGAGTGGTATGGCAGATGGCTATATTCAAGCTAATGTCGTCATCTTACCTTCTTCATATGCTTATAATTTTTTAAAATTTTGTTTTAGAAATCCAAAGACGTGTCCATTATTAGATGTGTCTGAGATAGGTTCACCGTCTTTTCCATATTATGGGAAAGATGCTGACATACGTACCGATGTGTCGAAATATCGCATTTACAAGCGTGGGGAGCTTGTCGAAGAAGTAGATGATATTACACACCTGTATACTGACGATATGGTGTCTTTTCTTATTGGATGCAGTTTTACCTTTGAACATGCCCTACTTGAAGGTGGTATTCCGGTTCGTCATATTGAAGAAGACCATAATGTTCCAATGTATAGAACCAATATACCTGCTGAAGCGAGTGGCGAGTTTAAAGGAAATATTACCGTGAGTATGCGTCCTATGACGATGGCTCAAGCGATTAAAGCCACAGAAATCACCTCACATTTTAAAAATGTTCATGGTACACCGATTCATATCGGATCACCTGAAACACTTGGAATCGAAAATATTAATACGCCAGATTATGGTGAAGCGGTCACTATCAAACCTGGAGAAATACCTGTCTTTTGGGGTTGTGGCGTTACACCTCAATCCGTAGCACTTGATGCTAAACCTGAATTGATGATTACACATTCACCAGGTCATATGTTTATTACTGATATTAAAGACAGTGACTTGAATAATTAAAATTATTAAATACTATCTAGCGTATCTTAAATACTATCGAAGTGGGGCTAAGAAATCTTTGGAATAAATCGAGATTTCTCCCCTGCTTTTTTACATATTAATTCTACTTAAAAATATAATGAGAAATATTCTCAATTAATTTCCTACATCCTCTGTACAACGTTTAAAATTAAGTCTATTCTATTTTATGAAATGTTCATTATCTTAGAAAGAAGGTTCAGCTATGGAGAACTCAGTAAAATATAAGAAATTTATACTTCCACTTGTTGTAGGTATTCTTATTGCTTTACTCGCACCGTTTAGACCTGAAGCATTAAACCTACAAGCTTGGATGATGTTTGCGATTTTCGTCGGTACAATTATAGCTTGTATCACACAACCTATGACGATTGGTGCCGTTTCAATCCTTGGTTTCACATTAACCGTGCTTGTTGGTGTAGTAGACACTAAAACAGCGGTTCAAGGTTTTGGTAATCCTAGTATCTGGCTTATTGCGATGGCATTCTTTATTTCTAGAGGTTTCGTAAAGACAGGACTTGGCCGTCGTATCGCCTTACAGTTCGTAAAACTTTTCGGGAAAAAGACGCTCGGCCTAGCCTACTCATTAGTCGGAGTAGATTTAATTCTAGCTCCTGCTACTCCAAGTAATACCGCACGTGCGGGTGGTATTATGTTCCCAATTATTCAATCATTGTCAAAATCTTTCGATTCAGATCCTAAACAAGGCACCGAACGTAAGATGGGAGCATTTTTAATATTTACAGAATTCCAAGGTAATTTAATTACTGCGGCAATGTTCTTAACAGCGATGGCAGGTAACCCTCTCGCTCAAAATTTAGCCGAAAAAACAGCTAACGTTCATCTAACATGGATGAATTGGTTCTTAGCTGCACTCGTTCCTGGTTTAATTTCACTTATCGTGGTGCCATTTATTATTTATAAAATGTATCCACCTACTATTAAAGAAACGCCTGACGCTAAGCGATGGGCTGAGAATGAACTTTCAGAAATGGGAACTATTTCTAAGGCTGAAAAGTTCATGATTGGAATCTTTATTATCGCCCTTTTACTCTGGATAACCGGTAGCTTTATAGGTATTGAAGCTACATTAACTGCATTTATCGCTTTATCATTATTACTTATTACTGGCGTGTTAAATTGGAAAGATATCCTTAATGAAACAGGTGCTTGGAATACATTAGTATGGTTCTCAGTACTCGTTATGATGGCCGATCAATTGAATAAATTAGGCTTTATTCCATGGTTAAGTAGTACAATTGCGCATAGTTTAGGTGGCTTAAGTTGGCCAATTGTACTTGTTATTCTAGTTATTTTCTACTTCTATTCACACTATTTATTCGCGAGCTCAACTGCTCACGTAAGTGCCATGTATGCGGCGTTACTTGGCGTAGCTGTTGCGGCTGGTGCGCCACCATTATTTAGTGCGTTAATGCTTGGTTTCTTCGGTAACTTAATGGCTTCAACAACGCATTACAGTAGTGGTCCTGCGCCTATTCTGTATGCGGCAGGTTATGTGAGTCAAAAACGTTGGTGGCTCATGAACTTGGTATTAGGTGTGGTTTATTTCATTATCTGGCTTGGTATCGGTTCATTATGGATGAAAGTCATTGGTTTAATGTAAGTATGTATTACTAATCATACAGTTATAGTCTTGAAGATGATTTCAATAGAAATCACCTTCAAGGCTATTTTTTTATCATTACTACACTTTGTTTGGCTCGCGTTCTTAGGGAGCGGGACAGAAATCTAATGTAATTTCTAAGATTTCGTAGTCCCGCCCCGGCAAGGTTGACTAGGAATGAAGAAAGTGAGGCTCGAACGCACCTTCATTTCAGACAACTACTGCCAGGCCGAGCCACGGTCTCGGCGCTCATCCTGCTCCCTCAAGAGTCTCGCCAACAATACTATGTTATTTATATGTCATTTCTCATTAGAACACTTTCAAGCTAATTCTCTTTCTTTAACAATTTTCTTTATTTATCAACTTTTCTAGGGTGAGTGACGTATGATGTCTAACATGTGATGCTGAATTATCTTTGTTTTATGTGTTGTTTTATATGTAAACGGCTCTCGGGGTCGCTTATCATGCGACCCCGAGAGTTTGTGCCGCCATTACCTCGAATCGGTAATGGCGGCATTTTTGCGTTCTTTTTGTGCTTTGTTCTGATGTTCAAAATTCCATTCTCTTTGTGAGAAAAGGAGTCGCCTCCGAGGCGACTCTAGTTTCAATCATGAAGAAATGGAGGTGAAACACATGTTATATGAACAAATAACTAATGAACTTAAACGCTATCAAACTACGCCACAATGTGTCATTAGAATTTATGAACGTATTGAATTTGGTCAAGCTCATCATAACGAAGAAACAAAACTTATGTCCTATTTTCAGAGAATTTTCCAAAAGTTAAATAGTAATGATGACACGCGTTCTGAGTTAAATTACGTAGCTACGAACGCTAGCGACTTAGCAGAGTGGTACGTATTGCAATCGTATGTACGAGGAAATATTTAGGGTATGTATTAACTAACTTACCAATATTTTTATAAATTGAATATATACCTTTCTATTAAATATTACGTGTTATTTATTAATTTTATTTTTTTATTGAAATGACCTTATATGTCTAAGGTCATTTCTTATAATAAAACTAGGTTTTGTGAAGGGAAGACCTGCCAATGGAACAAGCATATAGAGTTTTATATATTTATTCTAAATTAGTAACGAAACAAACGGTGAATAAGTCTCAATTAGCAAAGAAATTTGATGTCAACCCTAGAACGATTCAACGAGACATCGATAATATCAGATACTTCTTATATGAAATGAATTTACGTTCTGATATTGAAGAAGAGGTTTGTTTCAACCAAGGCAAAAATAGTTATTTCATTAAAAGTGCCTATAAACGTTCGGGAGAGCAAGAACAAATTATCCACGTTACATATGAAATAAAGCCTCAACTCTATCAAAAACTCAAAGATAGTTATGACATGAAAGTGATTCATCGTTCATCGAAGTCACTAACGGTCAAGTTGGAATTAACCTCAACTGAAGCAATCGAATTATGTTTCAGATATCGAAAGTCTTTACGTCTTATCTCACCTACTACCTTACTCAATCAATTCACGACTGAGCTTATTAAATTACAAATGATTTATCTACGACACGAAGTTTAACAATTAAATGTGAATTAGAGGGAGCAAGACATCAATAGTTTAACTTTGAAAAGTTGATAAACGATGTCTTAACTTCCCTTGTTCACATATTAATCATCATTTTCAGAGGAGCGAAACAGATGCGAAAAATAAAATATCTTCTTTCCTTTATTATTATCGGGCTATTAATCGTCGCGTTAACCGGCTGTAGTAAAAGTATTGAGAAGAAAAAAGAAATCTCAATCAAAGACATTATTAATGATAAAAAAGAACACATGCTTTATGTATCTACAAGTAATGATGATGAAGGGCTTGAAACGTCAGGTCTCTATTTAACTAAAAATGGTCAAATGAAAATGATAATGTTTGATGAAGATCCAGAGCTATCACCAGAACTACTTTACAAATTAGATGCCGATGAAATTAAGAAGACTTTAGACAAGAAAGATATAAAATATTACGAAACACCTTATAAAGATGTTAAGTCATATATCGAAGTAACAACTAATAGCGGTGATCCATTAATGACGTTTGTTACTACTAAAGATAGTGATGAAAAAGAAATTAAAAAGGATATCTCTAATGTATTTGATACTTTAGAAAATGGTAAAGATAGTGCGTTATTCTATACCGATGTTAATATTGGTCAATCGCAAAGTCCGAAACAGGATGTAGACTATCTTGGTCAATTTACTTTTAATCCTTCTTCTTTAAAACAAAGTGAATCATCAGAGAGTGATAATGACGCTTATATTTCTACAACAATTAAGTTAGACAATAAAGACCAAAAATTGATTCAACTACCTACTAAAGATGTTACACAAATTAAGTTTTCAGATTTAAATGTAGAATAAGGAGAATTATAATTATGGATAATACTAAAGAACAACTCATGTCCGATCTCGCCCTATTGATTAAAGGAAAAAGTCGAATTCTCGCTTTTAATCAATTAATTAATCATAAACAAAATGAAATACAAAAGTTAACTTTAAAAAATATTAAACGAAAAAATATGTTGTACTTTCTCTTACCAAGTTTAGCGCTTATTTTCTTAGCTTTTCCTATCTTTCATTCTGGTCTTTTATTCTTTATTGGATTAATACTTTTCGGAGTATGGTTCTTCCAAAATAAAAGAGTCAAAAATAAAACTCAAAACTTATTACACTCAGATAGCTATAAGAAAGCACAAAACGAAGTTTGCGAAACGTCAGAGGGTAAAGATATGGTTTCTTCAATAAATGGTGGTAAAAAAGAAATCAATGAAGTTAACCAAACATTGAATGCTTCTGGGGCTAATAATCGCATTCCAGAGAAATATGCTCATCTTCATGCACTTCAATCAATGTTTGAATATCTCTATAATCAATGTGCGGATACGTTAAAAGAAGCTATCAACTTATATGAAACAGAAGCACACCAAGCACGTTTAGAAAATAAACAACAACAAATTCTATCTACTGTGTCACAAGCAAGTGTCGATGCCAGAGCTGCAAGATATGCCTCAAGTATTGCTGCAACCAATTCAGCAATATCAGCAGTTTGGGCTAAAAAAGCATCAGACAATTCAGCTGCTGCTAGAGATTATGCAGCGAGTGCCAGTCGTGATGCAGCTGCGGCTAATCGCAAAGCCGATCAAATCAACAGTAAATTATAATCAGTTTCCATGTTGATATAATATAAAAAGTCCTTAAATTCTTGTAATAGACAAGTATTTAAGGACTTTATTTTTGTTTATATATCTAAATCTGCTTGGATGCTCGTACTCATTTCCATTTTAATATCACTAGCAAGTGGTTTAAGTGTAGGTAGATAATTATTAGCAAATCCTATAATAATACGATTCTTTATAATGGGTGCTAGTTCGCGATCTTCTGGCAATGATTGGTCGATTAATGCGATTAAGTCTTTATATTCAATATCTTCTTCATTTCTATGTGCCAAATATTTTACAAATTCGCCAAATACTCTTTCAAATACTTCGTGTTCTAAGTCCATATCTAAAAACAACAAACTTACAGACTTCGTATCAATTTGGTTTTGACCCATTTCTTCTGCCAATTCACTAATTGCTTGATATAACAATCTTGTGCTTTCTTTGTCTTGAAGCACCTCTAACACCTCACTTTAAAAAATGATTCACTATGCTTTACCCATCAATTTCGAAACCTAAATCTTCTAACATTTGATAATCAAGTTCGTTTGGTTGGCCTCCGGTAATCAAATAATCTCCTACAAAAATAGAGTTAGTTGCTTGTAGTGCTAACGGTTGTAATGAGCGTAAATTCACTTCACGTCCCCCGGCAATACGAATTTCTTTTGTTGGGTTAATCAATCTAAACATGGCGATAATCCGTAAACATTTAATCGGTGAGAGTAAATCTAAGCCTCCAAATTTTGTACCTTTAATCGGATGCAAGAAGTTGATTGGAATACTATCGGCATCAATCGCTTTTAAGGCGAATGCCATGTCTATAATATCTTCATGCGTTTCCCCCATCCCACAAATGACGCCTGAACATGGCGAAATATGATGTTCTTTCATAATTTCAATCGTATCTACACGATTCTGATATGTATGCGTGGTTACCACTTCTTCATGATAACGTTCACTAGTGTTTAAGTTATGGTTGTAGCGATCAACACCCGCTTCTTTCAGTTTATCTGCTTGCTCGTCATCCACTAATCCTAAGCAAGCACATATTTTAAGTTGAGGATGTAGCTCTTTAATATCTTGTACAGTATCACAAATATGATTCACTTCTTTATTTGTAGGACCGCGCCCGCTCATTACGATACAATACGTTCCAATATGATTATCCGAAGCGACTTGAGCACCAGCTTTAATCTTTTCTGGTTCTACTAAAGCGTATCTCTGTTTTTGTTTCATTTTTACGGACTGACCACAATACCCACAGTCTTCCGAACAGATGCCACTTTTCGCATTTAAAATCATATTTAATTTTACTTTCTTGCCGTAATAATGCTTTCTTACAATATAGGCTTCATGTAATAAGTCGAATGTGTCGATGCTTGGATTATCGAATAATTCTAACGCTTCTGTTTTAGTTAACGTCTCTTGATTTAGGATACGTTGTGCTAAGTTTAATGTCATGCTGTCTCTTACTCCTTACCTTTTAAAATTGCTCAATGCCTTCGATAAACTACATAATGTAAACTTTTTATATTTATAAGTTTACATTAAAAATAGCATAATAAAAAGGGAGCGGTGACAGAAATTTAGGGAGTGGGACAGAAATCTAATGCAATTTCAAAGATTTCGTCGTCCCACCCCGGCAAGGTTGACTAGGAATGAAGAAAGTGAGGTTCGAACGCTTCTTCATTTCAGACAACTACTGCCAAATTTCGAACATTTTATCGTCCCGCCCCGGCAAGGAATATCTTTTTTGCTCATCGTTCGGTTTCGCTCAAACCCCAAACACGTTCGTTTACTTATTTATGATCATAGTTTTGTTCTAGTTTACGTAATTCATCGCGTGTTTTCTTTTCAAGACCTTGGCCATAATCCATCATTTGAACAATATCTTTAAAGGCTGCATGTGGAATTGCCAGTTCATCTAAATCCTCAGGTTGAATATGCAAATCGATGTCTTGTTCCCGGCCTTCTGAAAGTTTGTGTACGAAATCTGGTTCCGTTACAAATGAAGATGACATGCCTACCATGTCCGCATTTTCCAAAGCATCTAACGCAGTGTCTGGCGAATTAATGCCTCCACTCGCAATCAATGGCACACGTCCATCTAAATACTCGTAAACCACTTGATTAACACGACGTCCATAATGCTCGCCCGGCGTACGCGTCTTATTCTGATAAATATTACGGCCCCAACTGGCAATTGCTAAATAATCGATAGAGGCTACGTCCATCACCCAATCTAAATGTTGATTAAATTCATCAACCGTATACCCTAAATCACTTCCTCTTGTTTCCTCAGGTGTCGCTCTATATCCGAAAATGAAATCGTCAGGCGCTTCCGCATCAATTACTTTCTGTACTGCCGCCATTACCTCTAAACCAAAGCGTGCCCTATTCTCCAATGTGTCTACGCCATACGCATCATGACGTTGGTTTGAGAATGTTGAAAAGAAAGTTTGAATGAGTAAACGTTGCGCCACCGAAATCTCAACACCATCAAATCCAGCTTGAATAGCACGTGAGGTTGCGTTCGCATATTGTGTAATGACTTCCTGAATCTTAGCGACTGACATTTCTTCTACTTCATGTTGAACCGGTGAATGTAACGTCATCGGACTTGGTCCATAAACTTTGCCATAGTTCATGATTGATGTAGTTGAAAAGCGTCCCGCATGTGCGAGTTGAATAATTGCTTTATTGCCATTGTGTTTCATGGCTTGTGCCACTTTTCTCAAACCTGGAATACAATCATCGTCAGAAATATTAAAACCATATTCGAATAACTGGCCATACGGTTCAATATACGCTGCGCCAGTAACTTGTAAGGGCGCAGAATCTGCACGTCGTTGCGCATAGCGTAAATCTTCATCAGTAATGTGCCCTTCTTTGGTCGATGAATTGGTAGTCATTGGCGATAAGACAAAACGATTTGATAGCTTTATACCATTGGGTACCGTGATAGGTTGAAGTAATGGTGCGTAGTTTGACATGTGATGACATCCTCTTTCGTATTTTATCTCTTAAATTCAAATTACCATGCGTTCTCATAATACTCAATCGACTTGTTTGTGAACGGTGTATGCTCGCTCGTATTTTATTGCCCGGGAAAAGTGTGTGATAGAAATCAAAAGTTAACAAATTTCCGTTAAACACGTTAAAATAGTAGTGGGTATTATAAAAGGGAAACAGTACGTTTTGGAGATGAACGCGACATAAAGTTAAGTATTTTAGATTATGCCTTAATTGATGAAGGCAAAGATGCAGAACAAGCGTTACAAGATACGACGCGACTGGCGAAGTTGGCAGATCAACTAGGCTATCATCGCTTTTGGTTAACGGAACATCATGATGTTCCTGCCTTTGCGGGTAGTAGTCCTGAACTACTCATGTTGCATTTACTTAACCATACAGAATCTATCAAACTAGGTTCTGGTGGTGTGATGTTGCCACATTACAGTCCCTTTAAAGTAGCGGAACAATTTAAAATGTTAGAAGCCTTACATCCTGGCCGTGTGGACCTAGGCATTGGGAATAATCCTGGAACTACTGTGGTTAAGCGTGCTATGGATGAAGATAAAAGCGCGTATCTCGATTACGCACAAAGTATTGAAGACTTACGTCACTATTTAACGAGTCCACCTGAGGAACAACGTGTTGGCAAGGTGATTGCGCAACCGCAACTTTCTCGCCATCCGGAAATGTGGCTCTTAAGTACAAGTCAGCGTTCTGCTAAGCTTGCTGCGATGCAAGGAATGGGCTACACGTTAGGTACATTTTTACTACCTAGTCAGGATAAAATAGATGCTGCCAAGAACAGCCTTGCGACGTATCGCGATCATTTTCAAAAAACAGCATTAAACATGGCGCCTAAGGTTATGTTAACGACGTTTGTGATTGTGACGGATGATGAGGATGAGGCGCAACAGCTATTACATGCATTGGACGTTTGGTTATTAGGTAAGCGTCAGTTTGCGGAATTCGAGCGTTTTCCATCTATTGAAACTGCGCAACGTTACAAACTGAGTGAGCGTGACGAACGTGTCATCGCGCAACACCGTGCACGTATCTTAGCGGGTACATTGGAACAAGTAAAGCCTCAGTTGGATGCGATGATTGAAGTGTTTGAAGCCGATGAGGTCTTGGTCGTGCCGTTATTACCGGGCATTGAACAACGCTGTCGTACTATTGAATTATTAGCACACGCGTATTTATAGATATAGAAAGGAAGTTATGAAATGGCTAAATTAGCTAATTATTTATTTGTTGAAAAAGTAGGCAACCAATATATTTATCGCATGACACCAGAATTGCAGGATGATATTGGTACAGTGGGTTATGTAGAATTTATGGGGCCAGATGAAGTCAGTGTGAACGATGAAATTGTAAGTATTGAAGCGTCTAAAACTGTCTTAGATGTGCAATCACCACTTGCTGGTAAAATTGTTGAACGTAATACGAAAGCAGAAGATGAACCTGCAATTTTAAATTCTGAAAAAGCAGAAGAAAACTGGTTAGTGAAATTAGAAAATGTAGATGAAGATGCTTATAACGCTTTACCGGAATCGGATGAAGACTAAATGTTAGATACTCAACAAGAACGTCTTGCTTATCTCATTCAATCTATGTGGGAAGAACGTTATGGAGATAAGCCTTTAGACGTCCCTGACACTGCCGACGCACAATGGGAATGTTATCGTGGGCTAGCGAATGTACGTCCACCGGAACCTATTAGTGCCGAATATATCGATGTTCAAGATGCATATTTATCTACGCTTAATAACCAACAAGATTTAACTCGTTTAAATGATTTGAACCCTATCTTAGGAACGCAACTTTATTTATGGCAAGGCGATATTACGACGCTTGAAGTAGATGGTATTGTGAACGCAGCGAACAGTCGTTTCTTAGGCTGCATGCAAGCGAACCATGATTGTATTGATAACATTATTCATACTAAAGCAGGCGTGCAATTGCGTTTAGATTGCGCGAAGATTATTGAAGAACAAGGTCGTAAAGAAGGTGTTGGCAAAGCGAAAATCACATCGGCCTACAACTTACCTTCGAACTATGTATTGCATACAGTTGGGCCTCAAATTCGTAAGCGTCCGGTGTCCCAAATGAATAAAGATTTATTAGCGCGCTGTTATCGTAGTTGTTTAGAGTTAGCTGATGAACACGGCTTACGTCATCTCGCCTTCTGTTCTATTTCAACAGGTGTCTTTGGTTTCCCTCAAGAAGAAGCATGCCGTATTGCGATTGACACTACAATGACGTATTTACGAGAAACAGACTCATCTATTAACGTTATCTTTAACGTGTTTAGCGATAAAGATTGGACACTTTACAAGGAGGCTTTCGACCAATATGACAAATGAACAATGGACTGCCCTTACTCTAGCACGCGATAAAAAAACCTCTCAAGCCGATGTGTTGGCTCAAGTCTTTGCCGAATCCGATGCTTTGGTTATTGGGATAGGTGCTGGTATGTCAGCATCAGACGGTTATACCTATGTCGGTGACCGTTTCACGAAAAATTTTCCAGATTTTATTGAAAAATATAATTTCTTGGATATGTTACAAGCGAGTTTGCATTCTTTTGAGAGCTGGCAAGAATATTGGGCTTTCCAAAGTCGTTTCGTGAAACTCAATTTTTTAGAGCAACCCGTGGGTCCTTCTTACCTTAGACTTAGGGACCTACTTAAATATATGTATGACTATTTTATCATTACTACTAACGCAGATAATGGTATTGAATTTGCATGTTTTGATGAAAGTAGAGTCCTTCATATGCAAGGTAAATACATTCTTTGGCAATGTAGCCAACATTGTCATGCACAAACCTATCGAGATGAAGATGCGATTCGTGAAATGGTCGCTAAACAAGAAAATATGAAAGTCCCATACGAGCTGATTCCACGTTGTCCTAAATGTGATGCCCCAATGGAAATCAATAAGCGTAAAGCTGAAGTGGGCATGGTTGAGGATGAAGAATTTCATGAGCAATTAGATCGCTATAATGAATTTCTCGAAGAGCATAAAGACGATAAGGTAGCTTATTTAGAAATTGGCGTAGGCTACACGACGCCTCAATTTATTAAGCACCCATTCCATCGTATGACGCGTGAGAACCCTAACGCCGTATTTGTGACTTTAAATAAAAAAGATTACCACGTTCCAAAAGCGATTCAAGATAGAACCATTCATTTAGATAAAGATATTTCATTCTTAATTAAAAAAGTTCATAAAATATTAGCAATCTAGGAGAGCAGAATCATGTATTTAATAGAACCTATTCGTAATGGAAAATATATCGATGATGGTGCCGTAAACTTAGCAATGCAAGTGTATATTAATAATAATATCTTTTTAGGCGAAGATATTTTGTTACCTTACTACTGCCAACCTAAAGTAGAGATTGGTCGTTTTCAAAATACTGCCGTAGAAATCAACCAAGATTACGTCGATGACAATGATATTAAAGTTGTGCGTCGTGATACAGGTGGTGGTGCAGTATACGTAGATGATGGTGCCGTAAATGTATGTTGTATTTTAGAACAAGATACTTCTATTTATGGTGACTTTCAACGTTTCTATCGTCCAGCTATTCAAGCGTTGCATAATCTAGGTGCCACTGAAGTGATTCAAAGTGGTCGTAATGACTTAGCTTTAAATGATAAAAAAATATCAGGTGCAGCGATGACATTATTAAATAATCGAATTTATGGCGGGTATTCCCTACTCCTTGATGTCGATTATGAAGCAATGGTTAACGTATTAAAACCAAACCGTAAGAAAATTGAATCTAAAGGAATAAAATCCGTACGCGCCCGTGTCGGTCAAATTAGAGATTCATTAGACCCTAAATATCAGAACATTACTATCGATGAATTTAAAGATTTAATCATCACTCAAATTATGGGAATCGATGACATTAAAGAGGCCAAACGCTATGAATTAACCGACGAAGACTGGGCTGGCATCGATCAATTAGTCGCTGAAAAGTATGATAATTGGGAATGGAACTATGGTCGTTCACCACGTTATGAATACAACCGTAATGAACGTTTTAATAGTGGCACGATAGATATTTCATTATCTATTGAACATAACCGTATTGCCGCTTGTAGTATTTTTGGCGATTTCTTCGGCCAAGGTAACATAAGTGATGTTGAAGCACACTTAGTCGGTACACGTATGGTTAAAACAGATTTATTCGCACGATTAAACAGTATCAACCTAAACTTCTACTTTGGCAATATTACCGCCGAAGAACTTGTCGACCTTATTTTAAGTTAACAATGTAGTTTTATTTAGAAGCGACGATAGAAATTTAGGTAGTGGTAAGAGAAATTCACTGGTGAACCTTAAAGACAGGACATTTTGCATATTGATGCCCTAGCCTTTGGTGCAAAATTATATGTAAAAAAATTTTAATTGGTATTTTGCATTTCTCTATACTATAGTGTTATAATACACTTAACAAAGAGAAATTCATAAGTTCACCAGTCCCCTTACTCTTGTAGTAATGAGGAGATTTTTATTGGTGTGGCTTAGTCGCCTATTATTTATTGTTACGTAGCCAAAACGAAAATAACGCAATGATGCAACCACTGATGACGGTGGTCATGATATGAACGAAAGTGTCGTACATTGTGTATGCACCCAATCCCCTCACTATTGCGAGTAGTGAGGGGATTTTTGGTTATGGCTAGTATCTGGTTATTCTATAAAGGAAAGTAGTTTAAGTAATATCTTTAAATACTTCTTAAAATATCAGTCTATTTCCCATTTTTTTACTAAATAAAAATAAAAAAGAGCAGAAAAGATAAATAAAATTAGGAATATAATACTTGATAATAGAGCGCTTGTTGCTCTCTCGTTATAAATACCTTTTATTATATAAAGCATAGCCGTAAAAGTAAAAGTGATAATCATTGCAGCAAAGAAAACTATTGTTAGAATTCCTATAATATTCTCTATCTTATTTCATCCTCCTATATAGATACTGATTTGCATTTCTTTATACCCTAGTGTTATAATTCAATTAACAAGAGCTTCGTGCATTATATGCACCAATCCCCTCACTACTCGCGATAGTGAGGGGATTTTTATTGGTGATGGCTAAATATCACCTATTTTTTCTTATTGTTACGTGTACGTAGCCATTGCGTAAATAACGTAACAACACAACCACTGATAACAGTGGTTATAATATGGACAAGAGCCTCGACCATTTGATATGCACCCCCTCTCTACGTCAAAATTGACGCCTGAGAGATATAGGCGACTTTTATATTTGAGTTGCATACGGCTTCCAATAAAGAATTATATTAAATTAAATCAAAATTATCTTGTTGTTTAATAACTCCTCGTTGAATATTGCTATCTAAACTATCTTTCATTTCTTCAAATAATTCTTGGAATCTTATCTCATCTTGATCAGAATAACCATTAAAAATCACTTTATCAATATTTTCTTCGTTAAAATAGTATAGTTGATCCTCTACTGCACCGATGGGATATTTACATGCTGCATAATCAAACATATATTGCTGATTATCTATTTCGACTATAGGACCTCGATTAATAATCATTAATTTCTGAGAACCGTCTTTTAAATATATAATACTCCCTATTGTTTCCATTTTATACCGCCTATCTTTCCATCGATTTCAGTTTGAGCGTATAAAAATACGTTTTGAAATAAAATAAATATCAAAGTCATTGTAATCCCAATAACAAAAATAATATTAGTACGTTCCAATGTTAATAATCCAGCTATACTTGCACTGAATAAAAATACAAAAATAATATAAAAAAAGATATTTTGAAATACGTACTTTATATCGGGTAATATAAATGCATGCGCCTGTACCTCAGTTAATCTAATATTAAGTTTAACCATTTTCTTTTTATCAACTATATATTTAAATATACATACGGGTAATATAGTTAATAATAATAAAAATATATTTATATAAATGTTCGTTGTGAAATTCAAACTGTCAAGTATAAACCTTGTTAGAATAGCAACCAAAAAGCTTAAACCTGCAACAAAGTTTGTTAGAGAACTTCTTTTTTCTTCTTTCTCTTTAGAAGTGAAAATAGTTTTAATATAGCTAAGGTCTTCTTTTTGTACTTCCATCAATGACTTTCTTGTTGCATAATTTAATAATGGAAAAATATAAGTTAACTTATTTTGATTTAAATCAATAATATAATGTGAATTTTTGTAGTGTACTAATTTATACTTACTGTTCTTTTCAATAGTCTCTATCTTTATTTTTTCGATGAATTCTCTCATTCCTTTATCAAAATATTAATTTTTACCAAGTTTTCATAGGATTCAATGAACTTCTTACATTATTTATTGATTGCCCTACTTCTCCTTTAACATAATTAGATAAGTCTATAACAATATGAGAAATTTTAGTTGCTTTATCTTTAGTGTTTCTGATAATTTGATTTGTGCTAATTTTATAGTCTTTGATAGTAACAACTGTATAATGTTGAGTATTATTTAATTTGGAAACACCATTAACTATAGAATTCGCTATTATAGAAACTACCTCATCCTTATTTAAATTTTTGCTTATATTTTTTACTTCAATGTATCCATTACTTATCATTTTGCCCTCAAATTCAAGCTTACTTTTTTCTAAAGCATAGAGTTTTTCAGCTTTATTACTTACCAAATTAAAAGCTGGGTCTATTAATTTTTACCAATCCAACTTGTCCCATCTTTTAAACCAAAAATATCATTTTTATACATTTGATCTACAAGATATGTTAAACCGATTCCACCAACAATTGCCCAGCCTATTGGATTTGAGAATAGTAATCCTGAACCTAGAAAAGTTCCTAAAGTTCCAGCCCCTAATAACAACCCATTATGTGCCACAACTTCACCAATTGTTTTATTATCTTCTTTAATATCTGTATATAATCCAAAACCAAAACCTAAGCTTCCCATAACATGTCCACCATATTTACCTACCTTGGCAATACCAACGCCATAGTCTTTAAACATTCTACCATTTATAGTTAAATTAGGATTTTTAGATAGATATTTACCATACTCTTCTAGAAGTGTGGTTGAGCTATCTACAGTTAAATCGCTAGAAATATCATTTTCATTATCTTCCATGTATTTTCGAACGCTATTAGATAATTCTTTAGAATGCGTTTGTTGTTGGTAGATTAGGATAGTAAACAAATCATTCTTACTCAATTTTTTACCATCTTCAACTTTTTGATTAATCTTTTTCATTCGAACATCAAGGGCTTTTTGTTGGCTAACTTGTGCCCATTCCATTTCTTTACCAAATGGGATATGGAAAACTTGTTTGCCTGGCTTCCAAGCCGTTTTTGCTTGATTAATTCCTTGTTGAACAGTATTTTAGTTTCATTTAGTAACTTAATATTGTCATACCCTGACATGAAAGGGTATATTCCAGGACTTTCAATTAATGCACCAATATTACTTTTTTTCTTTAATTTCAGTTACCTTAAAGTTTCCCTCTTGATAACTTGAGTATCCTAATATTACTTTCATCAAAGATGTTTTTCCTGCTCCATTTGCTCCGACAAGACCAATAATCTGCCCTGAATTCAAGGTTAAAGAAATATTTCAAGAATAGTTTTATTACCTATCTTTTTGGTTAAATTTTCTACAGTTAAAATATTCATATAATTATCTCCTTTTCTTTGAAAATGATCAATTCACAAAATTAGTTTTAACGTATCATAAACTTTTTTAACTCTTCTTGAATAATGAGATAATTGACTATAATAACTTAAAAAATAAAGAAAAATGTAGCAATAAGATCCTTACAACTATTTTAATAAAATATTATATAGTCAATAATTAAACTACTTCTTATTTTCTCTATAAATTAAATAGAAAAAAGTTAGCATAGCTGGGATTAAAATAAAAATAAATGTACTCATTTTAAAACCTCCTAATATTTTTATTTAATTGTGCTATAAAATATTGTATCATATAAGTGTGAATATTTAAGTTTATAAAATATTTATAATAAACTATATGGAGTTTTAGAGATAAGACAAATCAATATATAACAAATATCTTATTTATATTAGTCTCTACATTGTTATTTTGGTCAATACACTTAGCTCAATCACTTTTAATGTCATTGACTCATCTTTTTGCTAGTGTTACATTAGCAATTATTTTTGTAATAACCAAAAATTTATTTATAACAATAACGATACATGCTCTAAACAATTTAATTAGCTTCAACCATATTAATGAAATACAAACGTATAAGTTATTATCGGTGTTGTTAATTATTTCAATAATTGTATTTTCTTTTAGCAATATCAAAGAGAAATCTTAAACATTACATAACGTGACAGGTATTATCAATATTTTAATTATTAATTTAAAAAGATAACCAGAATAAATAAACTGAAAATTTAAAAAATATTATCCTGGTACTACACCGTAACAGGATATTTTTAATAAGAGAACTCTATGATGAGTTCTCTTATTTGTATTATTTAAATCTTTAAAAAGCGAGGTAAAATATAATGGATACCTTTACTTCTCTATCTAATGGAGTAATTCGAAATAAAGTTTATAAATTGGTAGGCCCTGTCAATAACCTTCCTCCTTTAATAATTCTTCTACTTTTGCATTTCTCTATACTATGATGTTATAATACGTTTAACGAAGATTATATGCATATATGCACCAAACCCCTCACTACTCTCAATAGTGAGGGGTTTTTTTGATGCGGCTTAACGTCGCCTTCTATTTATTGCGTTTACTACTAAGCCAGTAAGTAAAGTACGCAACTGCACAGCCACTAATGACTGGTGCAATGATATGCACGAAGATTATAAGCATATTAAGCACCTCCTCTCAACGTTGAAATTAACGTCTGAGAGACACAGACGACTTTTATATTATACTATCTTATATATCTTAGTTGTATAAGGTTTCCGATAAGTAACACTATGTTAATATAATAATTTAATATTAGCGTTATCAATCGAAAAAAATTCAATATAATTTTGTATCCTATCCATTAAAGTGTTATAATACACTTAACAAAAAAGTCTAGCATTTTATGCACCAAATCCCCTTACTATGTTCGTAGTAAGGGGATTTTTAAGTAATAAGCACTAGCTAATTAACCTACAGTTCGTGTAATATAATTCTAAATCATTAATCCTGCTTATGCTTAATCTCATCAAAATAAGGCTCATCAAGATGATTAATATCCAAATGTTCTATTTGTAGTGTCGTATGTGCTAATCCATACTTTTCTTTTAATAATGCTTCTATAGCATTGATATGAACAAACGCCTCTTTACTACTTTTACTATCTAAAACGATATGTGCACTTAGAGAGTATTGGTCTGTGGTAATGCCCCATAAGTGAAATTCGTGAACATCTATAACTCCAGGAACAGTCTTAATTGTCTTTATAACATCATCAGTATCTAAATCTTCTGGCACAGACTCCATTAATATCATCCAAGCATTACGCACAATTTTGTAGCCACCTCTAAAGATAATGATTGAAATTAGCATACTTAATATAGGATCGAACAACTGAATACCCGTGAAATGTATTAATAATACTGCTAAAATCACGCCAACTGAATTTAATAAATCTCCAATAAAATGCCATAAAGCACTTTGAACATTTATGTTTTGTTCATTCTTTAAAGAGCGCATTAGAATAATAGTTAGTATGATATTTACGACTAAACCAATCGTAGCGACAACAAGCATTAAACCACTTTCAACTTGTTTAGGATAGACGATACGCATGATAGCTTCATAAAAAATACCAATAGAAATCACTGATAAAGCTAAACCATTTAAGAAAGCTGCCAACACTTCAAAACGCAAATAGCCATAAGTGAACCGTGCTGTCGGCTTACGACTCGCAAAGTAAATGGCTAACATAGATAATCCTAATGCAAGTACATCACTTAACATGTGAAATGAATCAGACAATAAAGCTAAAGAATTAGATAATAATCCTCCTGCAAACTCTACAATTGTAAAAAACAACGTAATTAAAAGTGTTGCCCATAAAGTCAATTTAGATTGCTTTTGCACCTTACTATGCTCTACATGATGAAAATATACTTGTTTCATCTATGTCCCCCCTTTTAATTTCTTTAATGTAAGACATCTTTACTTTCCAATAACCTTAATTTTGAGTTCTTTTTTAAAAAAGATGAGATTATTTAATATTTTATTCCGTATATATTCAAATACGCGTACTTTATTATGATGTTATATTTAAATCAACAAAATTCCTAGTATATACCCACCAATTCACTCGCTATTGCCGTAGTGAGAGGATGTATCGACTCTACCTTAAATCATTCCCTTTAATTTTTAAAAAACCTGAGTTTAACTATGTAAATCACATACGTTAAGCTCAGGTTTTACTTATTTATTAAATATATAGAGGGGTATTATCATTGTGTCAAAAGTTAAACTATCTAATACTTATTTTTTAATTAATGTACCAATCTTACCATCTAACGCATCTCCCAAATCTGCTAATGATGTGATAAGCACACTACCTTCAGGATGTTTCTCGATGAATTGTAACGCAGCTTCAACTTTAGGAAGCATACTCCCTTTCGCAAATTGATTATCAGCAATATATTGTTTCATATCAGCCACTGACACTTCGCCTAGACCTTTTTGATTATCTTTTCCATAATTAATATAGACATAATCCACTGCCGTTAAGATAATCAACTGGTCTGATTGTAAATGAGCCGCTAATAAGGCGCTTGTTTTATCTTTATCAATTACGGCATCTACGCCTTTGTAATTGCCTTGTTCTTTAACAACTGGAATACCGCCACCGCCTGCTGCGATAACGAGTGTTCCATGTTTGATAAGTGTTTCGATGCTTTCTAATTCAACGATATTAATTGGTTGGGGAGAAGGCACGACGCGACGATAACCACGTCCAGAATCTTCCACAAATTGGTACCCTTTTTCCTGGATTGTTTTATCTGCTTGTTCTTTTGTGTAGAATAAGCCGATTGGTTTCGTTGGATTGTTGAACGCTTGGTCATCTCCTGCCACTTCAACTTGTGTGACAAGCGTCACCACTTGCTTATCAATACCTAAAGAATGTAATTCATTTAATAAACTTTCCTGTAATTGATAGCCAATATATGCTTGGCTCATAGCACCACATTCTGGAAATGGGAACGGCGGACCTTGTTCATGTTCAGCAGCATAATTTAATCCTAAATTAATACTGCCGACTTGTGGCCCATTCCCATGACTAATGACAATTTCGTAGCCCTTATCAATTAAGCTGACAAGTGATTTCGCTGTTCCTTTAACTAACTCTAATTGCTCTTCAGGTGATTGTCCTAAGGCGTTACCACCTAAAGCCACTACTATTTTTTTAGACATAGGCAGGTCCTCCTTATTTATTCTCCTAAAGTTGCAACCATCACAGCTTTAATTGTATGTGCTCTATTTTCAGCTTCTTGGAAGACAACAGAGCGATCACTTTCAAACACTTCATCAGTAACTTCCATTTCAGTTAAACCATATTTCTCTTGAATTTGTTTACCGATTGTAGTTTCAGTGTCATGGAATGCAGGCAAGCAATGTTCAAAGATTGCGTGTGGGTTGCCAGTTTTTTCCATCATTTCTTTCGTTACACGGTAAGGTTCTAACAATTTAATACGCTCTTCCCAAACTTCGTCAGGCTCACCCATAGACACCCATACATCCGTATAGATAACGTCTGAACCTTTTACGCCTTCATCAATATTATCAGTTACTAATATTTCGCCACCGTGTTGAGCAGCAGTTTCTTTACAACGTTGCAATAAATCGGCTTTAGGATTTAACTCTTTAGGACATACAAGGTGGAACGTCATTCCCATTATAGCTGCACCTTGCATTAATGCGTTGGCTACATTATTACGTCCATCGCCAACATAAGTGAAATTAATCTCATGATATGGTTTTTTCAATACTTCTTTTGCTGTTAAAAAGTCAGCAAGTACTTGAGTAGGATGATCTTCGTCAGTTAAGCCATTCCATACAGGCACACCTGAATATTTAGCTAGTTCTTCTACTACACGTTGTGAGTAGCCACGATATTCAATACCGTCATACATACCACCTAATACACGACCAGTATCTTTGGCAGATTCTTTTTTGCCCATTTGGCTACCAGTTGGTCCAAGATATGTGACATGTGCGCCTTGATCATAGGCTGCAGTTTCAAAGGCACAACGTGTACGCGTAGAATCTTTTTCGAAAATTAAGGCAATGTTTTTACCTTTAAGTTTCTGCTGTTCGATTCCTGCATATTTCGCTCTTTTCAAGTCCTCAGATAAGTTAAGTAAAAATTCAACTTCCTGTTGCGAAAAGTCTAAAAGTGTTAAAAAACTTCTATTTCTTAAATTTTTCATCCCGCATAACTCCTTTGTGATTAATTTCACGTTTATTGTAAACGATTGCAAATTTTAAAACAATGAATATAAAATTTATTCTGATATTATTATTGTTAAAATGACAAAAAAATTACACTTACACTATATTTGCAATTTTATTTAATCAATAGTGCTACAATAAAGATGATATGGTGTATTTCTACAATTATATTATTACACAAAAATAGAAATTATAGAAACAAAAGCAAACGCTTTCTAATTATTTTCTTTTCTCAAAGAATATAGTTTGAATAGAAATTAAAATTAAATGGGAAATTTTTTTATTATAAAATGAGAGTAATAACCTTCAAAATTTAAAGATTACTGTTGAGTGGAAAGTAAAAATGATACAGTTATTCTATTTTTATAAAACCTATGCCTCTATTTCATCAAATGCGTAACTTTATTACATATAACGACGTACTTTTTTATACTTTATCGCCTTTAATTCAAATGAATCAGACGGTGGTATAATAAGTCCGTCGTTTGACCTTCAGACGTCTACTGGACGCAGAAGGAAGGTTGGTATTATGTTGTAATTTATGATGTAATTATACACCATTATTAACTTTAGTGCAACAACTTACTTATTCTTCGCCACACTTTAATTATCGATGAGAATCTACAAAACACCATTTTAAGACGTGTTAGAGAGCAATTCTATGTATGGTATGATGAAAATATACCATGTACGATTGGTAACATCATTAAATATATAGAAAGTAGGTTAACACTTTGGAACAAACTATGGATTCAACGCGTACTTCAAGTACTCAGGCAACTCAGAATCAAGAACCACTAGAACCTAATCATCAAAAGTTGGTTAAACCGAAAGGCAATCGATTTCTTAACGTTTTAATTTTTATATTCTTTATGATTTTTGTTCAAATTCCAGCAATATTAGCACTATCAATTTTAGGACTCACAGTGGCTAAAGATAGCATAGGTTTAACCATTGGTCTATCTGTCGTTTTCATTATCGTCTCAGTGTTTGTGATTTGGGCAGTGAGAACATATTATCGTCGTCATACATATGAAAATATACATTTGAAATTACAACCTCGAGATGTTGGGATCGATATCCTTTGGTTCTTCTTATTGCGTGTAATGGCAATTGGTTTATCTCTACTAATGGGAGTTGTATACGGCCAATCACAATCTGCCAATGATAAAGCATTAATGAAGAATTTAGAACGCATTGATCATCTAACACCATCAATTATTATCGCCTTAATCGTTTTCTTTATAGCGATTACTTTTGTCGGACCATATTTAGAAGAACACACTTTCCGAGGCATTTTCAAAGAAACTATCTTTAAAAGAGGCGCATTCGTGTTGCCATTAATTCTATCATCGGCCATCTTCTCTATTAATCATGCTTCAGGAAATATTATCGGCTTCTTGATGTATATGTTAATGGGCATGGGCATGTATATGGCCTATCAACGTCGTGGTAGCTTGAAAGATAGCATTCTTGTACATATGCTTAATAACGCTTCAGCTAGCATTACCATGATCCTTGGACTAATTTATATTATTTTGAAATAAAGGTTCATTTCTACACAATTTTTAAAAAGATATTAAATTTATACATTTTATTGTTAAAAACAGTTTTAAAACAAAATAAACGGGTAAAACAAGCTAGATACATAAATTAAGTATCTATTTGGGATAACTTGGCATTATTTATAATGTGCCGGAGAATATATACTCTTTTCTTTTTCAAATTAGTTTGTACTAGACTTAGACTTCCTTAAATTTAGAGTACATTTATCAATCACCAACATCCCATACAATAAAATGTAACCCTGTCATACATTTTATTAAAACCCAAACATTTGTATATTCCCAAAAAAGGCTTTATGGCCAATACACTTATAGTCCTCCCAATGCTATAAGTGTATTTTTATTTGGAAAAATAAAGACTCGCCCTCTAACCTTTTAGAGAACAAGTCCTTAAATTAATTATCATAATTAATAGTTAGCGTTCCTGAGTTCTTCATTTTCAAAATTAAAGCTATAGCAATCAAACTTAAAATAATAATTCCAATGATGCCTGTCGGTCCTGAAATAAGAGGATTAAACACAGTTTCTTTTGTCGTAAATGTTGTTAGTGTACTGGAAAACTGATTTAAAATCCCATGTAAAATAGCTGGCACGAAAATATTCTTTGATTTGAGGTAACTATAATAAAGAATGATGCCTAATGGTATACACATACAAATCATTAAAAGATTTCCTAAAATTGGATGGTTAGGATAATTATGTCCCATTAATATTAAAGGTAAATGCCATAATCCCCATATTACGCCACCGATAATTAAACCTTTCGTCAGACCAATTCTTGTTAGTTGCGGATACATGAAAGCTCTCCAACCTAACTCTTCACCTAAATAAGCAATTATACTAAAAACTATACCTATAGTAAGGTTAAGTGCCAAAGGAATAAGTAAATTAATTAATACAGGCGCATGCGGTAAAAACACGAAAATATCTGACATTCGCTCTTGGAGTTCTGATTGGTTTAAAAATTGAGATGGATTAATTAAATATGATACGCCATATATGATAACCATAATGCCAATCATACATAGTGGATAGATAAACCAATATTTTAGCTTGCCCAATCTTAAAGCGAAAAACTTCCAAAACTTCTGATTGCGATGATAAATTAACCACACTATAATCGCTGAAATCGCAGGTAGTAACATTGCTAGATTAGCTATTATAGCAAATGCCTGTAAACCACCTATCGCATAAATTAAACCTTCTAATCCGTACGTAAGTATAAACACTAAAACAATATATGTAATTAATGATCGATTAAAGGTGCGCATATGCCCTCCTTAAGTAATATAAGATTTACTTTAAGGTTAACATAACAAATACAATTCATCCCTAGCATCACAATTCATCGTATTTAGCATTGTTGTTTTTACTTTTTTCAACTGGATATTTCTCTGCGTTTTTTCTTAATTTTTTGCGTATAATCTCATTTATATCAAAATCTAAATTATCGGCAAGCATATAACTGTAAATTAAGACATCTGCTAGTTCCTCAGCTAATCTTTCTTGTTTATCTTGTACGACTTCTTCAGATGATTTCCATTGAAATAGCTCAAGTAATTCTGCCGCTTCCAAACTGATAGATAAAGATAAATCCTTTTCATTATGAAATTGTCGCCAATTGCGTTCATCTCGAAAATGATTGATTTCTTTTAATATGTCTTTTGTTTCATTCATTATTTTCACCTTTTGCTGCGTTTTTTAGTGCTTCTCTTAATTCTTCGTCTACGGCGTAAATGTAGAGCCCATTTACTCCACGTGTTAACAATACATTCAATTCATTTTTAAGTAACATATCAGAAAAATGTTGTTTACTACCATCGTCTAACGTTCTTCTCTGTGTTGCTTTTTTATTCGCACTACTGTCTGCATCAAATATTAATTTACCGTTTCTGTATTTCACTGACGGCCCAATTACTACACCAGCAAAATTTAAATCTAAGCCTTGTATTGTATAGGTTGAACCAATTTCATTTAATGTACATTCTTTTTCAATCCAAGGCAATTTCGACTCTCTTCTGTTACTTTTTAACTGGTTATTCCAAGGCATAGACCAATCACCTATGCTTACTCTCCAATAATCACGGTCTTTTGGCGGTTTTGAGTTATAGTACCAATCAAATGTAGCAAGCATTCTTGATATACCACTGTCAGTATTTTGAGCCTTATGTCTGATAGCTTTTTCAAGTTCATCAGGTGTATCAAAAATCTTTATTTCATAACCCTTTTCATCATCAGGAATATGATTAATAGTTTGATCATCGATTAGATTTCGTATCCAATTAATTGTTTTCTCATCACTATTAATGCGCATTTGATTTCTTAACGCAACATGGTTATTCTTACTTTTAGCTTTTTCAAAATAATGTTCCAACTTATCTTGTTCCCAAATCTGTTCAGTAGTGAGCACTTGTTTTAAATCAAATACAATAACGACTACTTTTGCGCGTTCTAATAAATCCTCAAGGTGATTTTTACCTCTATAGCTTTGTTTTCCTTGTGTTAACAGTAAATGTGCTTCATCTACAATTACAACATCCACTTTATCTTCGGGATAATGATTATTAATAAAGCTAGTTGGTTTTCCTACAATACTATTATTTCTACTCGAAATTCCTAACTTAGTTGCTATTTGATTATAGATGATTACATGCTCGTCATGATTGACTAATAAATGAATATCAAGATTTCTATCTAAGTCTAAATTATATTTACCTAGTTCATAGAGAAGCGTACTCATTAATACCGTTTTCCCTGAACCTGCTTCCCCTTCTACAATGATTAATTGGCTTTCTTCTTCTGATAAGATAGCTTCTTTAATCTTAATCATAATTTCTTCTTTTGCGTTAATTTGTTCTTGCGTTAGTTTATGAAAAGGAGACGCTTTAAATATTGCTGAATCTTTAATAATACTTTCAATTGGAAAGAGTGATTTATTCTTCTTATTTAATGATTTCCATATGTCAGAAAATATTTCATCTAATTTTTCAGATGTATAATATTCATTTTGTTGGTTGGTTCTACTGTTATGAACCCGTGAGATGTTGTCGACACTTAACAAATATTGCATAAGTCTATTTTCAATATCTAAAGTTAATGACTTATTGAAAAGTTCATGTCCTATGACATACATAGAAGAGTTTTTTGATTCGGAAAAGTCTTCCCAAAATGTTTTTACTTTAGTATCTGCATTCAAATGTTGTCTCGTTCTATTTCTAATATCTGCCGTTTCGCCTACATAAACTTCAAAATTATTTTCCTGTTTTTTATCATTTATTATGTATACTGTTGGATACCTTAGTAAAAACTTACCGTCTGTAGATGTTTCCCAATCTTGTACTGAATTATTAAGGTTCTCCATCGAATACTGTATATTTTCTATTTTTAGCATTTTGCCCATATTATCACCTGTTTAACCTATCCTCTATTACTATCTATTTTATCAATTTTTGTAGTAATTTTATCCACTTTTTCAAAAACTTGTGATAAAAATTAAAATATTTTACATAGAATTGAATTAAAAAAGGAATTCCTACGTTATATAGAAATTCCTTTACGATGTATTAAATTCTCATTATTGTGGTCTAGCGTTACGTTTCATTTTCACATATTGAGAAATACTATATAACGCGATACCAACCCAAATGAATATAAACGTAATCAATTGATGAATATCGAATGGTTCTTTAAAGGCAAAGATGCCTAGGATAAATATTAGCGTTGGGCTGACGTATTGAATAAAGCCAGTTAATGATAGTGGAATACGTTTAGCGCCTGCTGAGAATAAGATTAGCGGCACTGCCGTAATCATTCCTGAAAAGAGAAGCCAGAAGCTATCCATATTTATACCTACTGAACTTTGACTTGTTTGCCATAGGTAAGCCATGTAAATAAGACCCGCTGGCGCAGTAACGATACATTCTATTGCGATACTACTCATTGCTTCAACTCGCACTAATTTTTTAAGCAAGCCATAAATACCAAATGAAAATGCTAGCATTAGTGAAATAAATGGAAACTCGCCGACACGAATGGTCATGTAGACTACGCCAACCATCGCAAAGATAATGGCCAACGTTTCAAACTTATTAAATCTCTCTTTTAGGAAAATGAACGCCAATAGAATACTTACTAATGGGTTAATGTAATAACCTAAACTTGCCTGTAGCACATGTCCATTTGACACTGCCCATATGAATGTTCCCCAGTTTATCGTAATAACGTCCCCCGCAATGATAATCACGATAAGTTGTATCGGATGTGAAACTAAATTTGTTATGTCTCGCTTAAATGTGTTCGTTTTCTTCAAAATGAAGATCATGAGCACCATAAAAATCATTGATAACACGATACGATAGGCAAGAATTTCAAACGCACTTATTCCCCCTATTAATTTCCAGTAAATAGGAAGAACTCCCCATAGCAAATGCGCCCTAACGCAAACAAGACTCCTTTTTTAAATTCAGTATTAGAATCCATACCCACACCTCCCAATTGTATTTCCACGGAAATAAAGTATTAAGATTATCGTACCAATAGTTACACCAATTGGATACATGTAAGACCTACAAAATTAGAATTCTTGCTTATTTTAAGTACAAATTCTCAATTTTAGACAACCCGCACTATACAGCCACACAACCCGAAGTCTAACTTATTCATATTCTTCTATTCATATATCATAAAAAAGTTTCTATATAAAATAGAAACTTTTTGGTATTATTTATTATTTTAATTATTATAAGTATCTTCATAAAGCTCTATCATATCTTGAATTTCGTTTTTAATCATTTTCACAAAACCGTCTTCAATATTATTAGGACTAAGTTCATAAAACTCTATTCCATATTCTTTTTTTAAATTATTGGTTTTGTGAGAATTTTTTTCGTCTTTAGGAAATAACACTACTACTTTATTGATAATTCTATGGTTTTTCCGTTTATATTCTTTAGCACCTTCTAAGTGATATATTGAACTAGGACTATCTTTGTAAGCAAACAATTGATCTAGAGACCCTTTATCTTTGTGAGTGATATTACTCAATTTTCTATATTTAACATCAATAGGTATACTTTTTAAAAATATGTGGTTAACAAATATATCTATTCTTATATCTGGTTTATTTTTTCTATTACTAGTATATAGTGGATGCGATTTACTTGTTTCGCTACTTTTCCCTTTCATTTTAGAGTTATAGTGAATATTAAGACTAATTTTATCTTTTTTTAATTTAACTATAGTTTTTTCATATAACTCTAATTCAGGTTGTTCACTATAAAGCCACCCATCTATAGGCTCATAGTTTTCTTCTATTAATTTTAATAATACTTGGATGTAACACCATATTTCATAAAGTTCATCTGTTCTTTTCCATGAGTTCTGAATGATTTCTGAAAAAACTATGTCTAATTTAGTTTTATTAAACTCTTTTACCCATTTAAATATTGTGTTGTAATTATAATCCATTAGGGCTGCTTTATTCGGTTTTATTGAATCACTTTTACTTAAAGTATTAATCCATTCTTCTCTTAATAAACTTATAATTGTATTTTTTATTGTCATAATTTGTTTATTAATAATATAAACATTATTTCTCACTCTAGTATTTCTTATTATATTAGTTTGAAATGTTGGTTTTTCTTCTTTCAAATCTTTTAATGTTGATTGAATACTATTTAATTCTTTTAATAATGAAGTTAATTTAGTTTTCAACCAAATATTTTCTGAAATATTATAATTTATATTTCTTTTATACGAATATAAATAGTTTTTCATATGTGGTGAACTACTATGTTTTTTTATACTATTTTTGTCTATAAGCGCTGTAGCATTTTTATTAATCCAATTATAATTCTTTGATACTTTATGTCTTGGATTAGTTTTAATAAAATTTAATGAATGAACAATCTGTTTATAATTTTCCATTAAATAATTTATTTTTTCATAGAAATTCGAATCATTTTTAGTTTGTATTGCTTTTGAATTAGTTTTATTAATTAAAGAACGCGAAAGACCATTTGAAAATTTATCAATTTCTTTGTAAAGTTGTTTCCACTCTAATCCATTAATATGTTTTGGTTCAATTTCAATAATAGAATAATATGTTTTCTCATCTACAACCTTAAATAAATAATAACCGGGGACTAAGATGTTATTTATATTATTACTATCTATTAGAGTAACTTCGCCGTTAAATAAATATTTATTTTTATTTTCATCGTATATCAAATTTTCATCTTCTAAAACATCAAAACCATCAAAATACAATTTAACTTTCTCTTGATTCATCACACTTAGGTGATGATACTCTTTAACTTTTACTATATCATTTTCAAAATCTATACTTTGGATATCTTCAAAAAATTTTAATTCAGTTTTAAATTCAGAATTTAGCCCCACATTTATTTTCAACTTAATATTAGAAGGTATAACCATTCAAATATAACTCCTTAGCTTTTGCTATGATATGTCTTTTTGTTTCTTTAAAATCAGAAATATCTTTATATTTTTCTATTAAACCAATTAATTCAGAAGAGCTAACTTCTTTAGTAGTAGGATCATAATTCCCTATTATTTCTGTTAACTCCTCGCTTGATCCTCGTAATTTAGTTAATATTCTTTGAACTATTTGCAAGTCCAATCCTTTTTCAAAAGTTAATGAATCTTGATTATCAGGTATGTTTTTCAAATAAGAGTCAATTTGTTTAATGACTCGTGGTCCTATTCCAAATTGATCGTGAATAGTAGTTAATAAATTATGAAATTCTTGTAAAAAATTAATTATATTCTCATCAAATGCTATTGCTTTATCATTATTTACAAAGCTTTCTATATATTTATTTGCAAAATCAACATCTGTTTTAATAGTAATTTTTTCTTTTTTAGTTATCTTTACTAAATCTTCAAATGGCATTACTTTTAAATTTATTAAGTTTGCTCTATCTAATACTTTATTCGAAAAATGATAAGTTGTGTCATCTACATTTGCTGTACCTACAAATCTTACATTTTTCCCAATAGTTATTTCATGCTTATATTTTGTAGAATTATATAATTTGCCCCCCAATTCTTTATTATAAAGAGTAAGCTTTCTATTATCTCCGTCAGATTCTAAAATTGATAAGAACTGAGAAAAATAGTGTTCTATTCTTGCTAAGTTCATTTCATCAAAACATATAATATACAACTTATTTTCATTTTCTTTTTCTGAAGCCGCAATGAGTGTGTCTACCAATCCATGGTCGTCAGGACGATAAATCATATTTAATGTATCAGCATATCCAATTATGTCAGTATCATCAGTCCAACTAGGACTAACTGGGATAAATTTAAAACTACCTTTAATTTTCAAAGCTTCAGTATAGGCTTTGACTAATTTTGATTTCCCAGTACCACTCATACCAGATAAAATAACTAAATTAGATGTTTTCATTGCTGTATGAAAATTTAACACATCTTCCTTTTTATAAATTAATTTCAATTCAGTTAATTTAGCAAATAGATAGTCTAAAAATTCTTGTTCAAATTTCTGGTTATTTATTTCTTTTTCGCTATCATTCATCTTGATTACATTCTTATTTTCTTCATACAATCTTTTCTCAATATTTTGACTAAGTTCAGTTGATATATAAACTATGTTATAATCAGTCTCAATCAAACTTCTATAATCTTCCTCATTCAATTTAATATATTTGATTTCGTTACTAAAATCATAGTTGAAACCTTCTAAATTAAAGTATTCATAATCATTTATTTCACCAATTACATTTATATCATTATTATTATCTTTATAAAAAATATATTGTGGTACATCTTCACGTTCTTTTGAAATATTCTTTATATTTCCCAAAGCCTTATTATTTTTTATATTATTTAAAAATTCTTCTAAATTATTGCTTTCTTTTGAATTTTTTTGGTTAAATAATGGGATTGGATGTAAACTTTGATTTCTGTCTAAATCTTCAGATTGTTTTTCAATAGATTTTATAAGTCCGTTATAATAATACTTATTTAAATAAGTATAATCTTCTTTTTGTTCTACATTTAGTAAAATAAATTTATCATCTATATAATCAAGGAAGTCATCTACTCTTTCATCTTCGCTTTTAGTGGGATCATCGGTATAGAAAGCTGTAATATGACTAGCAAAACAAGAAATGTATCTTGTCTTATTATTTTCTTCTGGATAATCATACGGAGTGGTTGAAATAATTTTTACATAAAATTGTATATCATTATTTTTGTTAATAAATATCCTCTCTTTATCATAAGTCCGTTTAATTTCATCACTAGTTGCAATCACACCAATTAAATTTACACTTTCCCAATTATTCATTTTCATCCGCCTTTTTTATAATAGAAATTAATTCTTCTCTATTTTTTATATTTATCACATCAGTTTTTTTCAGAACTTGTCTACTTACATATGTTGTAACATTTGGTTTAAACATATAATATGTATCTTCCGGTCTTTTATTATAACTACTAATAAAATTTTCACTTTCATCAGAACTGTAATTTCTTATTAATTTATTACAAATTGAATATAAATCTTTTGGAATACCAATAATATGTATTTTCTTTTTGAAATAAACTTTGTATTCTTCATTTTCAACTTTTAAATTACTATTTTCTATTTTATATTTCTCTAATTCTTCAATATAATTTTGTACTTTTTTATCATTTTCACTCATTTTATCC
>NZ_JABTXV010000019.1 GCF_016238465.1 Staphylococcus caledonicus | reverse complement strand
GTTCAGGCATGGCCGTCACGTGGTTCCAGTCTGTCCAGGACGTGTTTCCAGCTTCTCCGGCAGGTGGTTCTGGTACGTCTGAGAGGTGGTTCCGCCATGGCTGGCAGGTGATCCCGGACTGTCCCCCAGGTGGTTCTGGCATAGCCAGCAGTTGATATTGGCCTGTCCGGCAGGTGGTTCCAGCGAGTCGAACAGGTGGCTCCGGCGTGCTCGGCAGGTGGTTCCGGTCTGTCTGGTAGGTGATTCCGGCCTGTCCGCCACATGGTTCTGGCACGTCTGAGAGGTGGTTCCGGCATGCCCGGCAGGTCATCCCAGAGAGTCCTCCAAGTGGTTCTGGCATAACACGCAGGTGATTTTGGCGTGTCTGGCAGGTTGTTCCGTTGTGCTTGGCAGGTGGTTCAGGC
>NZ_JABTXV010000018.1 GCF_016238465.1 Staphylococcus caledonicus | reverse complement strand
GTTCTAGTCCAAGTGAGCCTTCTTGAATGAGATCAAGTAAATCAACGTTTCGCTTCTGATAGCGTTTTGCGATCGACACCACAAATCGCAAGTTCGCTTCAAGCAGTTTCCGCTTTGCCTGACTTCCGGCGGCGATCGCTTCGGTTAATTCTGTTTCAGTTCGCTTTGCTGCGGTTGCCCATTCTGCGATCGTTGGTTCTCTCTGTAATTGCTTCAAGAGTGTTGTTCTTAACTGTTGAAGCTGCATTAAGATCTGAACCTGCTGACCATAGTGCAATTCCTGAGCCGCGTTGAGAAGTGGAAATCGACCAATGTCACGCAATTAAAGCTGCATTAAATCAGAAACATCGTAGTCTGTCTCCATAAAACTCCTCAAAGCAGCAACCTGACGAAAAACAAAGGTCTTGGATCGCATTCCTGAAA
>NZ_JABTXV010000017.1 GCF_016238465.1 Staphylococcus caledonicus | reverse complement strand
AGTCGTAACAAGGTAGCCGTATCGGAAGGTGCGGCTGGATCACCTCCTTTCTAAGGATATATTCGGAACACCTCGTAGAGGTGAAGGAATAACGTGACATATTGTATTCAGTTTTGAATGTTTATTTGAAACATTCAACGATTTAATGGGCCTGTAGCTCAGCTGGTTAGAGCGCACGCCTGATAAGCGTGAGGTCGGTGGTTCGAGTCCACTCAGGCCCACCATTAAATACTTGAATATTTGGGGGCTTAGCTCAGCTGGGAGAGCGCCTGCTTTGCACGCAGGAGGTCAGCGGTTCGATCCCGCTAGTCTCCACCATTAAATGATTGTACATTGAAAACTAGATAAGTAAGTAAATTAGATTTTACCAAGCAAAACCGAGTGAATTAGAGTGTTAAAGCTTTGAATTCATTAAAAATATAATCGCTAGTGTTCGAAA
>NZ_JABTXV010000016.1 GCF_016238465.1 Staphylococcus caledonicus | reverse complement strand
GCGGAAGTAGTTCAGTGGTAGAACACCACCTTGCCAAGGTGGGGGTCGCGGGTTCGAATCCCGTCTTCCGCTCCATTATTTTGCCGGGGTGGCGGAACTGGCAGACGCACAGGACTTAAAATCCTGCGGTGAGAGATCACCGTACCGGTTCGATTCCGGTCCTCGGCACCATTTTAAATATAGCGCCCGTAGCTCAATTGGATAGAGCGTTTGACTACGGATCAAGAGGTTATGGGTTCGACTCCTATCGGGCGCGCCATTTAAAATTATTTAATAACTACATACGGGAAGTAGCTCAGCTTGGTAGAGCACTTGGTTTGGGACCAAGGGGTCGCAGGTTCGAATCCTGTCTTCCCGACTTCTTAAAATATTATGGGGGCTTAGCTCAGCTGGGAGAGCGCCTGCTTTGCACGCAGGAGGTCAGCGGTTCGATCCCGCTAGTCTCCACCATATAAAGATTTTAGAATGAACATTGAAAACTGAATGACAATATGTCAACGTTAATTCCAATAAGTAACTTAAATGTTACAAACATTATTTAGTATTATGAGCTAATCAAACATCATAAATTTTTATGGAGAGTTTGATCCT
>NZ_JABTXV010000015.1 GCF_016238465.1 Staphylococcus caledonicus | reverse complement strand
ACTTGTCTGGTGACAATGGCAAGGAGGTCACACCTGTTCCCATGCCGAACACAGAAGTTAAGCTCCTTAGCGCCGATGGTAGTTGGATTTACGTTCCGCTAGAGTAGGACGTTGCCAGGCAAATATTATATTGGAGAATTAGCTCAGCTGGGAGAGCATCTGCCTTACAAGCAGAGGGTCGGCGGTTCGAACCCGTCATTCTCCACCATTTAAACTTAATAGCCGGCCTAGCTCAATTGGTAGAGCAACTGACTTGTAATCAGTAGGTTGGGGGTTCAAGTCCTCTGGCCGGCACCATTTAAGAGCCATTAGCTCAGTTGGTAGAGCATCTGACTTTTAATCAGAGGGTCAGAGGTTCGAATCCTCTATGGCTCACATGTATACGCGGGTGTGGCGGAATTGGCAGACGCACTAGACTTAGGATCTAGCGCCTTACGGCGTGGGGGTTCGACTCCCTTCACCCGCATACGCGGAAGTAGTTCAGTGGTAGAACACCACCTTGCCAAGGTGGGGGTCGCGGGTTCGAATCCCGTCTTCCGCTCCATTATTTTGCCGGGGTGGCGGAACTGGCAGACGCACAGGACTTAAAATCCTGC
>NZ_JABTXV010000013.1 GCF_016238465.1 Staphylococcus caledonicus | reverse complement strand
TAGAGATAGAGTTTTCCCCTTCGGGGGACAAAGTGACAGGTGGTGCATGGTTGTCGTCAGCTCGTGTCGTGAGATGTTGGGTTAAGTCCCGCAACGAGCGCAACCCTTAAACTTAGTTGCCAGCATTTAGTTGGGCACTCTAAGTTGACTGCCGGTGACAAACCGGAGGAAGGTGGGGATGACGTCAAATCATCATGCCCCTTATGATTTGGGCTACACACGTGCTACAATGGACAATACAAAGGGCAGCGAAACCGCGAGGTCAAGCAAATCCCATAAAGTTGTTCTCAGTTCGGATTGTAGTCTGCAACTCGACTACATGAAGCTGGAATCGCTAGTAATCGTAGATCAGCATGCTACGGTGAATACGTTCCCGGGTCTTGTACACACCGCCCGTCACACCACGAGAGTTTGTAACACCCGAAGCCGGTGGAGTAACCATTTTGGAGCTAGCCGTCGAAGGTGGGACAAATGATTGGGGTGAAGTCGTAACAAGGTAGCCGTATCGGAAGGTGCGGCTGGATCACCTCCTTTCTAAGGATATATTCGGAACACCTCGTAGAGGTGAAGGAATAACGTGACATATTGTATTCAGTTTTGAATGTTTATTGAAACATTCAACAATTAAATGAAGATTGCATAAGATATTATATTTTGGTATAATACTTTATTGTGATTATTGATTTAAATGATTGTACATTGAAAACTAGATAAGTAAGTAAATTAGATTTTACCAAGCAAAACCGAGTGAATTAGAGTGTTAAAGCTTTGAATTCATTAAAAATATAATCGCTAGTGTTCGAAAGAACACTCACAAGATTAATAACAGGTTTTAAACTTGTACTTTAAATTGTTTATCATTTGATAGACATTTAGAGTCTGGTGGAAAACATAGATTAAGTTATTAAGGGCGCACGGTGGATGCCTTGGCACTAGAAGCCGACGAAGGACGTTACTAACGACGATATGCTTTGGGTAGCTGTAAGTAAGCGTTGATCCAGAGATTTCCGAATGGGGAAACCCAGCACGAGTTATGTCGTGTTATCGACAAGTGAATTCATAGCTTGTCCGAAGGCAGACCCGGAGAACTGAAACATCTTAGTACCCGGAGGAAGAGAAAGAAAAATCGATTCCCTGAGTAGCGGCGAGCGAAACGGGAAGAGCCCAAACCAATAAGCTTGCTTATTGGGGTTGTAGGACACTCTGTACGGAGTTACAAAAGAATATATTAAACGAATCATCTGGAAAGTTGAATCAAAGAAGGTAATAATCCTGTAGTTGAAAATATATTCTCTCTTGAGTGGATCCTGAGTACGACGGAGCACGTGAAATTCCGTCGGAATCTGGGAGGACCATCTCCCAAGGCTAAATACTCTCTAGTGACCGATAGTGAACCAGTACCGTGAGGGAAAGGTGAAAAGTACCCCGGAAGGGGAGTGAAAGAGAACTTGAAACCGTGTGCTTACAAGTAGTCAGAGCCCGTTAATGGGTGATGGCGTGCCTTTTGTAGAATGAACCGGCGAGTTACGAT
>NZ_JABTXV010000012.1 GCF_016238465.1 Staphylococcus caledonicus | reverse complement strand
TTACTTACGATGTTATTTACGTTATTACTTACGATGTTATTTACGTTATTACTTACGATGTTATTTACGTTATTACTTACGATGTTATTTACGTTATTACTTACGATGTTATTTACGTTATTACTTAAAAATGTTATTTACGCTATTACTTATAGTACTATTTGTATGATTATTTATATTAGTATTCATATCTTTATTTAAACTATTATCTGTATGGATATTGGTATCTTTACCGATAACTATACTATTGTTATTATCCGTTAATCTGATTTTATCAGCAGTAAGTAAAACTTGATTGTTTTTGACTGTCATACCTGAAAGATTTCCTAATATATTATCTCTATGAATATCTTTATTACCGATAATAAACTCAAGAGGAATATCTCTAACATTTGAAAGTTCTACTTTTAAACCAAAAGTTTTACCTACATTTGATAAATCGTTTTCTACATTTGTTAAATCACTAGTTATTAAAATTATTGCTCTAGCAGTAGTAGGATTTTGTGGGTAAATGGTTAATAACTTCATTTCATATGAATTTAGAAATTTATTAGAGTTGAAAGTTTTGAAAAGATTCATTTTCACTAATCTATAGTCAACTTTTGTAAAACTCTCTCTTTGTTTAAAATCTTCGATTTTATGATTTTTAATATCTATATCTTTAACTGTTAATTGTAGACAATTAATACCGTAAACTAGAGCATCTTCTGAATCAATATTATTTATAGTGACTTCATTACCAATAATATCAACGATATTTACATCATTTACAATATCGTCATGTAAGATAGCTGTAATTAATTTGTCTTTGTTAGCATTAATTTCTGTCTCTTCATTATATATAGTATTATCTTTCACTATTCTAAGTTCTAACTTTATATGAGAATCTACTAATACTTTCTCGACGGCGAGAACTTTACCTGATAAAAATGATTCTATATCGAAGCTCTCAAACATTTCAACGTTATTAAATTTTGTTGATTCTTCCAAGTTTTTTAGATTGTCAGGAATTACCGACATATTTTATCACTCCATTATTCGAATAAATTAAAAAATTCTATACTATAATTATACAACACATTGATATATTAAACAATTGAATTTGATGACTACACTTGTATTTTTATCGATTAGTTAATATTAATAAAATTAAACTTCTAAAAATAAATGAACGAAAATATTTGAATATATTTTATTAATGGTTAATGTATTTTTAAATAAAAATAAGTAAAAATATAGTTTGAAATATCGGACTATATTTTATATACTTTAAATATAAATGATAGTTCTTTTTTTAGAACTGTAATTATAAACTTAAGTATTAATGTGAATAAGATGATAAATAAAGCTATATTTAAACATGTACTCAAGACCTTAAATAAGATAATAAGTAAATTAATCAATAAGTCTATAAATGCTATAAATTAATACCTAACGGTATTTATAGGGCAAAACTGGTTGTTTACTTATAAGTGTAATTAAAGAGATAAATAGACTAATAAGTATAGATATAAATAAATATGTAAATAATAGAC
>NZ_JABTXV010000011.1 GCF_016238465.1 Staphylococcus caledonicus | reverse complement strand
ACAGGTGTGACCTCCTTGCCATTGTCACCAGACAAGTGAATGAGTATACATTCAAAACTAGATAGTAAGTAAACGATTTTGCGTCGCAAAACGTTGAAATAATAATTGATTAAGTCTTCGATCGATTAGTATTCGTCAGCTCCACGTGTCGCCACGCTTCCACCTCGAACCTATTAACCTCATCATCTTTGAGGGATCTTATAACCGAAGTTGGGAAATCTCATCTTGAGGGGGGCTTCATGCTTAGATGCTTTCAGCACTTATCCCGTCCATACATAGCTACCCAGCTATGCCGTTGGCACGACAACTGGTACACCAGAGGTATGTCCATCCCGGTCCTCTCGTACTAAGGACAGCTCCTCTCAAATTTCCTACGCCCACGACGGATAGGGACCGAACTGTCTCACGACGTTCTGAACCCAGCTCGCGTACCGCTTTAATGGGCGAACAGCCCAACCCTTGGGACCGACTACAGCCCCAGGATGCGATGAGCCGACATCGAGGTGCCAAACCTCCCCGTCGATGTGAACTCTTGGGGGAGATAAGCCTGTTATCCCCGGGGTAGCTTTTATCCGTTGAGCGATGGCCCTTCCATGCGGAACCACCGGATCACTAAGTCCGTCTTTCGACCCTGCTCGACTTGTAAGTCTCGCAGTCAAGCTCCCTTATGCCTTTACACTCTATGAATGATTTCCAACCATTCTGAGGGAACCTTTGAGCGCCTCCGTTACCTTTTAGGAGGCGACCGCCCCAGTCAAACTGCCCGCCTGACACTGTCTCCCACCACGATAAGTGGTGCGGGTTAGAAAGCCAACACAGCTAGGGTAGTATCCCACCAGCGCCTCCACGTAAGCTAGCGCTCACGCTTCAAAGGCTCCTACCTATCCTGTACAAGCTGTGCCGAATTTCAATATCAGGCTACAGTAAAGCTCCACGGGGTCTTTCCGTCCTGTCGCGGGTAACCTGCATCTTCACAGGTACTATGATTTCACCGAGTCTCTCGTTGAGACAGTGCCCAAATCGTTACGCCTTTCGTGCGGGTCGGAACTTACCCGACAAGGAATTTCGCTACCTTAGGACCGTTATAGTTACGGCCGCCGTTTACTGGGGCTTCGATTCGTAGCTTCGCAGAAGCTAACCACTCCTCTTAACCTTCCAGCACCGGGCAGGCGTCAGCCCCTATACATCACCTTACGGTTTAGCAGAGACCTGTGTTTTTGATAAACAGTCGCTTGGGCCTATTCACTGCGGCTCTTCTGGGCTTGCACCCTAAAGAGCACCCCTTCTCCCGAAGTTACGGGGTCATTTTGCCGAGTTCCTTAACGAGAGTTCGCTCGCTCACCTTAGAATTCTCATCTTGACTACCTGTGTCGGTTTGCGGTACGGGCACCTATTATCTATCTAGAGGCTTTTCTCGGCAGTGTGAAATCAACGACTCGAGGAAACAATTTCCTCTCCCCATCACAGCTCAATCTTACGAGTGCCGGATTTGCCTAACACTCAATCTCACTGCTTGGACGTACAATCCAATCGTACGCTTCGCCTATCCTACTGCGTCCCCCCATCGATTAAAACGATGCTAGGTGGTACAGGAATATCAACCTGTTATCCATCGCCTACGCCTGTCGGCCTCAGCTTAGGACCCGACTAACCCAGAGCGGACGAGCCTTCCTCTGGAAACCTTAGTCAATCGGTGGACGGGATTCTCACCCGTCTTTCGCTACTCACACCGGCATTCTCACTTCTAAGCGCTCCACATGTCCTTGCGATCATGCTTCGACGCCCTTAGAACGCTCTCCTACCATTGTCCTACGGACAATCCACAGCTTCGGTAATATGTTTAGCCCCGGTACATTTTCGGCGCAGTGTCACTCGACTAGTGAGCTATTACGCACTCTTTAAATGATGGCTGCTTCTAAGCCAACATCCTAGTTGTCTGGGCAACGCCACATCCTTTTCCACTTAACATATATTTTGGGACCTTAGCTGGTGGTCTGGGCTGTTTCCCTTTCGAACACGGACCTTATCACCCATGTTCTGACTCCCAAGTTAAATTAATTGGCATTCGGAGTTTGTCTGAATTCGGTAACCCGAGAAGGGCCCCTCGTCCAAACAGTGCTCTACCTCCAATAATCATCACTTGAGGCTAGCCCTAAAGCTATTTCGGAGAGAACCAGCTATCTCCAAGTTCGATTGGAATTTCTCCGCTACCCACAGTTCATCCGCTCACTTTTCAACGTAAGTCGGTTCGGTCCTCCATTCAGTGTTACCTGAACTTCAACCTGACCATGGGTAGATCACCTGGTTTCGGGTCTACGACCAAATACTAAACGCCCTATTCAGACTCGCTTTCGCTACGGCTCCACATTTTCTGCTTAACCTTGCATCA
>NZ_JABTXV010000010.1 GCF_016238465.1 Staphylococcus caledonicus | reverse complement strand
CTATAAATGCTATAAATTAATACCTAACGGTATTTATAGGGCAAAACTGGTTGTTTACTTATAAGTGTAATTAAAGAGATAAATAGACTAATAAGTATAGATATAAATAAATATGTAAATAATAGACATTAATAGATAAGGGAGCGATTGATTATGGCAAACACAAAAACACAAAAACCGTTAAGTATTTCAAAGACAAAAAGTGAAAATATCGCAGAGTGGATTGTAAATGACGCTCACTGGAAATTACTTGCTGAAAATTTAGGATTAGGAAAGACAGCAATTTTCAGATATAAGAAACAAATCAAAGAAATGACAGATGAAAACAACCCATTATATGCACTAGGAGAAGTATTCACATTAAACCAATTAAACACTGTTATAGAGCTATTTAACGACACAATCGAGCACCCAGAAAAGTATGAAAAACCAAAGAAAAAATCAGACGTAGATTTACAATCACAAGCCGAAGTTATTCAAAAACATACCAAAGATATGAATATGGATTATTTAGGTTATGAAAATAAGCCAAAAGCAGCACCGAAAATAAAAGAAAATGAAGACCAACAAAAAAATGATAAAGTGTCTCAAGACCATACAAAATCAGAGGTTGTAGCCCGACATAATGAAGAAAGACAAGCGTTACTAGAAGAAATTAAAGCATTACCTAAAGATAGTCCCGAGAGAAAAGAGAAAGAAAAGGCATATAAAGCAAGTGAAGCAGACAGAATTTCAGAGTTTTGGGACGCACAAAAGCGTGATAAATAGGAGATGAGAAGCCGATGGCTAAGGTATGGAAGTATACAATAGAGCAACCACCGATGGGGACGCCAAGACCACGTACGAGACGTTTAGATGATGGAAGAACCATAACGTATTATGACCAAGCATATAGTGATTATTTAGACGCAATACAAGCTCAATTAGCAAGGGATAACGCTATTAACGATGATTTTTATGAAGTGATAAATACAGAGTTAGGTGTAAAAGCCGAAATCATGTTTTACGTACAAGCACCTAAAAGTCAAAAAAGGCTTAAAAAGCTAACAAGAACCACAGCACCAGATATAGATAACTTACTCAAAGCCGTTCTTGATGGTATTTTTAGGGGCTTAGATGTTAAAGATAGTCGTGTTGCAATGGTATCGATGGGCAAGTTTCAAGAGATGAATAATCCGAGAACAGAGATTGTGTTAAGGGGGATTGAGTAATGGCTACAACGAATTTAGATAAATTTATAACGATTGAACAAATGATGAATGAAGCACAGGGCATGATGGAGCCATATCTAAGTAGTTTAGAAGCACGATATGAGTATATGAATGTGTTGAGAAAAGAGTATAGCAATCTATCACATGCGTTAGGTAAGGTGCAGCAGCGTGTTATTAAGCAAGGCGATAAATTAGATATAGACGCAGATGTAAAGAATGTCGCACAGAGTGCACGAGACCGTATAGATGAGCATATAGAAGCGATAGAAGAAGATTTAGACGAAGAAGATAATCAACCGTCGGTAAAGCAGTTAAAACGAGCAAGAGAAAAGCTAGATGGCGATTTAGACGAAGATAGTATCGGAGAAGCATGGAGATTACTGAAAGTCCGTAAAATAGAAATCGAAGAATTAAACGTACTCATGGATTTAATCGACGCAATGGAAGATGGGCAACAGGACAAAGCAGAAAGTATTGTTAAGAAGATTGAAAAGTTAAGAAGTGATTATGTCAGTGGTTTTGTACGATATAGAGAGTCACTAGAGCAAGGAGAAGACGTTCAAAGAGAAGTTGATGAGGTTATCGCTGATTTAGAAGATAGTGGCTATATAAAAGAAGCTGAGACGCTTACAGAGGCACGTCCTAGTATTGCTGAAGAGAGAGGATTAAGACCAGACCCTCAACCGCTTCTAGACCTTTTAAATCCTATCAAGAGTGCAGGTTTAGAGTACTTTCAAAGCAGAAATAAAAACTCGCTATCCTATGATTTAAACGTCGCATTTGCGAAAGAAGTCGCATATACAAGAAGAGCGTTATTAGAAGACCGTGAATATATCGGCACTAGAAATGCTTTTAACCGTTTAAATATGGCGTTCGAAGAGCTCTCAGGCTATATGTACGAACGGTTCCATCAACTAGGAGGAACACCAGAAAATTATCATGGGCATGATAATAGATAAATAACCGACCTAAAAGGGTGTCATACACTGATATGACGCCCTTTTTTATTGTGTTTTAATTGCTAAAAACAATAAGAACAAAGCGAAAAATAAACGGTTCATAAAATAGAACTATAAAATCGAAGATTTTAAAGATAAATAGAGATAAAAATATAAGAAAAATAATAAGAATTAATAATAAAAAGTCAAGAAAAAATAAAAAAATAACAGGATAATAGATAATATAAAATAAAGAGGTCAAAATAATATAAACGCAGTTTCAAAAAGAGAACCAAGAAGAAACAAGCACAAAAGGTAGTTCCGAAATAAGAACCAAAGAACAAGTACTATGGGCTA
>NZ_JABTXV010000001.1 GCF_016238465.1 Staphylococcus caledonicus | reverse complement strand
GCGGGTTCGAATCCCGTCTTCCGCTCCATTATTTTGCCGGGGTGGCGGAACTGGCAGACGCACAGGACTTAAAATCCTGCGGTGAGAGATCACCGTACCGGTTCGATTCCGGTCCTCGGCACCATTTATATTTTGCGCCCGTAGCTCAATTGGATAGAGCGTTTGACTACGGATCAAGAGGTTATGGGTTCGACTCCTATCGGGCGCGTTCTCTTACGGGAAGTAGCTCAGCTTGGTAGAGCACTTGGTTTGGGACCAAGGGGTCGCAGGTTCGAATCCTGTCTTCCCGATAGGAACTTTTAAATAATTTAAATATGGGGGCTTAGCTCAGCTGGGAGAGCGCCTGCTTTGCACGCAGGAGGTCAGCGGTTCGATCCCGCTAGTCTCCACCATATTCAAATTTACAAACTACATAATGGCGGTGTAGCTCAGCTGGCTAGAGCGTACGGTTCATACCCGTGAGGTCGGGGGTTCGATCCCCTCCACCGCCACTAATTATTAGTTGTAGAATTATAATTTGGACCTTTAGCTCAGTTGGTTAGAGCTAACGGCTCATAACCGTTCGGTCGCAGGTTCGAGTCCTGCAAGGTCCATATAATTTTGGAGGAATACCCAAGTCCGGCTGAAGGGATCGGTCTTGAAAACCGACAGGGGCTTAACGGCCCGCGGGGGTTCGAATCCCTCTTCCTCCGTATTTGGTCTCGTAGTGTAGCGGTTAACACGCCTGCCTGTCACGCAGGAGATCGCGGGTTTGATTCCCGTCGAGACCGCCATCTAATAATTAAATAGCATTTCTTTTAATAAGTGGAGGAATACCCAAGTCCGGCTGAAGGGATCGGTCTTGAAAACCGACAGGGCCTTAACGGGCCGCGGGGGTTCGAATCCCTCTTCCTCCGCCATTTATTATTATCGCGGGATGGAGCAGTTCGGTAGCTCGTCGGGCTCATAACCCGAAGGTCGGTGGTTCAAATCCGCCTCCCGCAATTATTATTTTTTAGGTCTCGTAGTGTAGCGGTTAACACGCCTGCCTGTCACGCAGGAGATCGCGGGTTCGATTCCCGTCGAGACCGCCATTACTTTTATTATGGTTCAGTAGCTCAGTTGGTAGAGCAATGGATTGAAGCTCCATGTGTCGGCAGTTCGACTCTGTCCTGAACCATTTCATGTTGCCGGCCTAGCTCAATTGGTAGAGCAACTGACTTGTAATCAGTAGGTTGGGGGTTCAAGTCCTCTGGCCGGCACCATCTCACGGAGGGGTAGCGAAGTGGCTAAACGCGGCGGACTGTAAATCCGCTCCTTCGGGTTCGGCAGTTCGAATCTGCCCCCCTCCACCATCTATTTTTATAGGGACATAGTTCAACGGTAGAATAGAGGTCTCCAAAACCTTTGATGTGGGTTCGATTCCTACTGTCCCTGCCATGGCGGTTGTGGCGAAGTGGTTAACGCATCGGATTGTGGTTCCGACACTCGAGGGTTCGATTCCCTTCAACCGCCCTTAATTTTATTAATGGGCTATAGCCAAGCGGTAAGGCAACGGACTTTGACTCCGTCACGCGCTGGTTCGAATCCAGCTAGCCCAGTTATTGGCGGCATAGCCAAGTGGTAAGGCAGAGGTCTGCAAAACCTTTATCACCGGTTCAAATCCGGTTGCCGCCTCCAAGTACTATGCGGGAGTAGTTCAACTTTTAGAACACATTCCTTCCCGGAATGAGGTATAGGTGTAAGTCCTATCTTCCGCTCCATAATTTTAATACATGCGGGAGTATTTCAACTCTTAGAATACATTCCTTCCCGGAATGAGATATAGGTGCAAATCCTATCTTCCGCTCCATAATTTAATACATGCGGGAGTAGTTTAACTCTTAAAACACGTTCCTTCCCGGAACGAGATATAGGTGTAAGTCCTATCTTCCGCTCCATATTTTGCTTCCAAGTGGAAGTTTTTTATTTATCTAGATTGAGCCGGCGTGGCGGAATTGGCAGACGCGCGGGACTCAAAATCCCGTTCCTTTATTGGAGTGTCGGTTCGATCCCGACCGCCGGTATACGAATAAATGTAAGAGTAAGAATGTTGTTAATTCAATTTTCTTACTCTTTTTTTGGCTCTCTGTCAAATCGGTCTGATAGACTCTAATTTAGATATAACCGATTGTAAAGGTGTTAGAAGTAATATTAAATAATCGATTATCGGTAAAATAGTTAACTAATTTAAATTTAAATTGCTAGATAAAATTACAAATTTTTGACGCAAACTTTAAAATTTAATAAAAAGTATTCATTTTATATTGTTTATAACAAAATAATATACTAATATAAAGCTAATGTTTAAAAACGGAGGCTACTATGACTAAACAACGTATGAATTTAAAATATTTTTTTAGTAATATCCTTAATGCTGTTGGCGCAGGCGTGGTTATAGCATTACTACCTAATGCATTGTTAGGTGAGTTCTTGAAACTGTTTATGCATAATCACCATACTTTAGAGCTTATTTATCAGCTTGTTACAATTATTCAATCATTTATGGCGTTTATTATCGGTGTTTTAGCTGCGCATCAATTAAAATTTAATGGTGCTGGCGCTTGTATGGTTGGGGTATCAGCTATGTTAGGTTCTGGAGCAATTCAAGTCACTTCAAATGGAATTATGTTGAAGGGCATAGGGGATATAATCAATGCTATTTTGGTAGTAATTATTGCGTGCGCATTGTACATCATGTTGCAAGGTAAACTTGGCTCATTAGAAATGATTATTTTGCCAGTTTTAATTCCTGTGGTCAGTGGATTAATTGGCTTATTAATATTACCTTACGTACAAACTATTACTAAAGCGTTAGGACATATGATTAACTCATTTACGGAACTTAATCCGTTGCTTATGTCTATACTAATTAGTGTAGCATTCTCACTCTTAATGGTTACACCAATATCTCTAGTTGCCATAGCTACTGCTATAAGTCTGACTGGACTAGGTAGTGGTGCTGCCAATATGGGTATTGTTGCAGCGTGTGTTACATTTATCTTTGGATCACTTCGAGTTAATTCTTTAGGAGTAAATATCGTGTTACTAATTGGAGCAGCGAAAATGATGATACCTGTATACTTAAAGCATTTAATCATTGCCGTACCGTTAACTTTAAATGGTATCGTGTCTGGTATATTGACGTATGTTATTGGCATTAAAGGTACACCGCTATCTGCAGGTTTTGGTTATACGGGATTGGTTGGTCCAATTAATGCATTTAATAGAATGCCTGGAGACGCTACCATGAATATTGTATTACTATTATTCGGCTATTTAATTATTCCATTTGTTAGTGCATTTATTATACATGAAATATGCAAAAAATTTGTACCAACTTATAGTGATGAAATTTATAGATTTGAGATTCCAAAACAATAATAGCTTATTAAAAAACTGGGTCATTAATATAAAATGGCTCAGTTTTTTTATTATGCAGTAGGTGACTAAATGCTTTTACCCTTAAACTACACTTTTACATTTTTTAATTGACTTGCTAAGGTGGGATAACGAAATCTTTGAAATAATAATAGATTTCTGTTCCGCTCTTTTTTAAAATTGTTATTGCATATTAATACACTTAATTGTATAATAATGAACTATAAAAAAGGAGGTTGCTATATGAAATATTTTTCAAAATTAGTAGTCATAGCAATCTTAATTAGTATGACCTTGATATATATACAACCAATGGCTCAGGCTGATGAAGATGCAACATGGAAAAGAATCAAGGAAAGTGGAGAATTAAAAGTAGGTTTATCTGCTGATTATGCACCGCTTGAATTTGAAAAAACAGTTAATGGTAAGAGTGAATACGAAGGAGTCGATATTGAACTAGCTAAGAAAATTGCTAAAGATAATGATGTGAAACTTAAGATAGTAAATATGCAATTTGATAGTTTATTAGGGGCGCTTAAGACAGGGAAAATTGATTTGATTATTTCAGGTATGACATCAACACCAGAAAGAAAAAAAGAAGTTGATTTTTCTGAGCCTTATATGGAAACAAGTAACACACTATTAATAAGAAAAGTTGATTTAGACAAATACCATGACTTAAAAGACTTTTCAAAGAAAAAAATAGGTGCTCAAAAGGGAACTGAACAAGAAAAGATAGCTCAAACAGAAATTGATAAAGCTGAAGTGAGTTCTTTAGATCGTTTGCCAGATGCTATTCTCGCGTTAAAAAGTAAAAAGATCGATGGTCTAGTTATCGAAAAACCAGTAGCTGAAGCATATATTAAACAAAATAAAGAACTTACATTTGCAAAGGTTTCTTTTAACGAAGCAAAGAAACCTACAGTCATCGCAGTACCGAAACAATCACCGATGTTATTAGAACGTGTTAACAAAACGATTAGTGATGTTAAAGATAAAAATTTAATCAATAGTTATATGGATAAAGCCTCTAAAGCTATGGTAGATGATGGTAATTTTTATCAAAAATATGGAACGTTCTTTATAAAGGGACTAAAAAATACAATACTTATCTCATTTATCGGCGTAATTTGTGGAGCAATCATCGGTGCACTTATTGCTTTAGCGAAGTTAAGTAAGTTTAAAGTTATTTCGTGGTTAGCTTCAATATATATAGAATTTCTTAGAGGAACACCAATGCTAGTGCAAGTATTTCTTGTATTCTTCGGTACTACAGCATTGCTCGGATTAGATGTTTCAGCTCTAGTTTGTGGAACTATTGCTTTAGTGATTAACTCTTCCGCATATATTGCTGAAATTATTAGAGCTGGTATTAATGCTGTAGACAAGGGACAAACCGAAGCTGCGCAATGTCTGGGATTAAATTACTCTAAAACAATGATTCATATTATTTTACCTCAAGCAATTAAAAATATACTACCTGCGCTTGGTAATGAATTCGTAACGTTAATTAAAGAGTCATCAATCGTTTCTACAATTGGTGTGAGCGAAATAATGTTCAATGCTCAGGTAGTGCAAGGTATCTCATTTGATCCTTTCACACCACTTATGATAGCTGCAGTCATGTACTTTGTCCTAACATTCTCTTTATCGAGAGTAATGAATTTAATTGAGGGGAGAATGAAAGCCAGTGATTAAAGTTCAAAATTTAAATAAGTCGTTCGGTAAAAATGAAGTATTAAAAAATATTGATTTAGAAATAAATAAAGGTGAAGTTGTAGCTATTATTGGTCCTTCTGGAAGTGGGAAAAGTACTTTGTTGCGCTGTATGAATTTACTTGAAACACCAACTAGTGGAAAAGTGATATTTGAAGGAAAAGATTTAATGCATAATAAAAGTAGCTTAAATATTTTACGCCAAAAAATGGGCATGGTATTTCAAAACTTCAACCTATTTCCTCATAAGACGGTATTAGATAACGTTATTTTAGCGCCTAAATTACTTAATAAGAATAAGTTGGAAAACTTGAAAATCGAAGGTCAGAAATTGTTGGAAAAAGTAGGGCTTGGAGATAAAATATCGTCGTATCCATCTCAATTATCTGGAGGTCAAAAACAAAGAGTGGCTATTGCTAGAGCATTGGCAATGCATCCAGACGTCATATTATTTGATGAGCCAACTTCTGCATTAGATCCTGAAGTTGTTTACGAAGTATTACAAGTAATGAAAGATTTAGCGAAAGAAGGCATGACCATGGTGATTGTAACACACGAAATGGGCTTTGCCAGAGATGTGAGTGATAAAGTAATCTTCATGGTGGATGGAGAAATTGTAGAAAGTGGAGAACCACAACAAATTTTTAATACGCCGACACATCAAAGAACTCAAAACTTTCTTGAAAGAGTTTTATAATCAGCTAATATGAATATAAATGTTAATTAATCCTAACGAAGCGGAATCATGAAATATTGGATGTATTTAAAAGTCTGCTTCGTTACCTAACATAGTAAGTAGGACAAAGAATTTATAGCAATGGCAATTAAATCTTTGTCCTGCTTTTTTATGAAATTTTTTAAATATATGTATTCCTGTTTATGTTAAAATATCCTATGTATATTTTTATAGGAGGCAAAGTAATTGGATTATAAAGAGTTGAAAAGTGAAATCATCGACTTTGCACATTCAATAGGGATAGATAGTATTGGTTTTACAACTGCAGATCCTTTTGATGAACTTAAGCAAAAGTTAGAAGATTATCATTCAAAAGGCTATGCCTCTGGTTTTGAAGAATCTGATATTGCATTACGTACGGAGCCTAAATTAAGTTTACCGACTGCACGTTCAATTATAGCTATTGCAGTCGGTTATCCTAATAAACTTAAAGGCGCACCTAAGAGCGTTAGAGGAGACCGACGAGGTATGTTTGCTCGTGCTTCATGGGGACAAGATTATCACACTATCATGCGAAAAAGACTTGATAAACTAGCGGAATTTATCCAAACAAATGTTCCTGATGTTGAGATTCAAAGTATGGTAGATACAGGGGTATTATCTGATCGAGCTGTAGCCGAAAGAGCTGGACTTGGCTTTGCCGGGCGCAATGGCTTTATCATAAATCCAGATTTAGGGACATGGACCTATTTAGGAGAAATGTTAGTCAGTATCCCATTTGAACCCGACGATCCAATTTTAGATAGCTGTGGAGACTGTACAATTTGCGTAGATAGATGTCCAACAGGTGCGTTAGTAGGAAATGGACAACTCAATGCTCAAAAATGTATTAGTTTTTTAACTCAGACAAAAGGCTATTTACAAGATGAATATCGCTATAAAATTGGGAATCGATTATACGGCTGTGATACATGCCAACAAGTCTGTCCTAAAAATAGAGGTATTAACACCGTTCATGATGATATCGTGTTAGAACCTGAAATTCTTAAACCTCGTCTTGTACCTTTACTACAAATGAGTAATAAAGAATTTAAAAATACTTATGGCTATCTTGCTGGGGCGTGGAGAGGTAAAAAGCCTATTCAACGAAATGCTATAATAGCATTAGCACATTTTAATGAAGAAACTGCAATTCCCGAATTAAAAGAGGTAGCTTTAAATGATCCGCGTCCAATGATTAGAGGTACTGCTTATTGGGCTATTGGTCAGATTCTTGGCGAAGAAGCACGTAGCTTTATTGAAGAACATTATGATAATGAACTCGAAGAAGTTCAACAAGAAATGACAAAAGGACTAGAAATGAGGAAACCATAAATGACTAACCATATTGTATTATTTCAACCTGAAATCCCTGCAAATACTGGGAATATAGCACGTACGTGTGCTGGAACAAATACACATTTACACTTAATCAAACCATTAGGGTTTAGTACAGATGATAAAATGTTGAAACGTGCAGGTTTAGATTACTGGGAACATGTAAATATTACTTATCATGAAAGTATCGAAGAATTTTTTGAAGCTACTGGTGGTGAATATTATTTACTTACTAAATTTGGTAAACAGACTTATAGTGATTTCGATTTTTCACAACTCGAGACTGAGCATTATTTTATCTTTGGTAGAGAGACGACAGGCTTACCTGATTGGGTTAAAGAGAAATATGCAGACACGGCTTTAAGAATCCCAATGAGTGATAAAATTAGATCATTAAATATATCTAATACGGCCGCACTATTAATTTATGAAGCGTTACGTCAACAGAATTTTCCTGGATTATCTTAAGCAAAAGTGATTAAGAAGAATTATTAAATGCAACTGAACACTAAAAAATGTTATATTAATGAGTGATTTAATATACCCTGTTAAATGGTTTGAATTAATGTGTAGTAGGGTAAGTTAACTTATAATACGACAATTATTAAAATATTGATGAAGTAAGAGGAGTGTAATGACAATGGCAATGAACTTTAAAGTATTTAATGATGTTGAACATGTAGCTAAATTCACTGCAGATATCATTAGAAAACAATTTAACAACAATCCAACTACTATTGCTGGAATTCATTTAACTAAGGATGCAGCTCCAGTATTAGATGAATTAAAAAAAGATGTTGATAGAAATGCTGTAGATTTCAGTCAAATCAATATCTTAGATTATGATGATAATCGTTCATATTATGAAACATTAGGCGTACCTGCTAGCCAAGTATATCCTATTAATTTAGACGACGATGCTGAATCATTAATCGACGATAAAATGAAAACTAAAGAAAATAAAGGCAAACTTATTTTACAAGTTACGTCTATTGATGAATCTGGTAGCTTAAATGTAAATGTAAGACAAGGTCTTTTAAAAGCACGTGAAGTTGTATTAGTAGTTACTGGTGCTAATAAAAAAGAAGTTATTAAAAAATTATATGAAGAAAATGGTAAATCAAACTTTGAACCAGCTGACTTGAAAACACATCGCATGGTAACTGTAGTGTTAGACAGAGCAGCAGCTGAAGGTCTTCCTGAAGATGTCAAAGAATATTTCACAGCTGAATTTGCATAAATTTAAATTGTGGGGTCTAATTTATGACTGAAAATAAAGAATCTAAACTATATTATAGTGAAGAAGAAAATGCTATGGTTGAGGACTTAGATGATTTAAAAGAGTTAGGTAAAGAAATGGAACAAATTTCTGAGAAAAATGATGAAGAAAAATTGAATCAATCGCATGATTCAGAGGTTCGTTCTGATTTAAGCGACAACTAAATAAATGTTGTTCATTGTGCTTCATATTGACGCTTTGTATAAGGTTAATATGGAGTGCTTTTTTATGCTAAAATGTAACTTAATGAAATCACTAAGGAGATAAAATAATGTTACATAAATATTGGTTGCATTTAACTATTGCTACTATCATTATAAGTTTGTTATCAATTAAAGGCTTTCCAATTGCACTAGGAGCTTTTTATTTGCCACTGTTATTTAAAATCGTACAGTTACAATTAAATTTATCTAAAGGATTGATTGATGATATCAATGCGCGTCCTTTTATTAAAAGTAATCAAACAGGAATCATTATTAGTGTGTTATGTTGTCTACTAGTTACTGGAATTTTGATTTATACATTAAATGATTTTTATCAAGGCTTAACAGGCATTTTAGGCTATTTAGTAATGCTTAGTCCGTTTACATTGATTATAAGTGTTGTTTTATATGTTTTAAGTGCCTTTGCCGTTGTACAGGCTGTTAAAGTTAAATTTATTAAATAATAAACTAAAGCTAGGAGCGTGACTGAAATCTATTGTAGTTCAATGATTTCATTGTCTCGCTTCTATTTTTAAATGAAAAATGAACCACGCCTTAAAATTCAACTATTGATTGAACTAGCTAAATATATTTGTAAACGCTTTAATTGTGCGTTGCTCCTCTAATTTAAATAATGCTATACTATTGGTAAATAAGTGAATAAGGGGAGATTATCGTATGTCAGTAAGAATTGAACACGATACTTTTGGAGAGATTGAAGTACCTGGAGATAAATATTGGGGTGCTCAAACTGAAAGAAGTAAACGTAACTTTCCAGTAGGTAAAGAACGTATGCCAATTGAAGTAGTTTATGGTTTTGCTCAGTTGAAAAGAGGGGCTGCTTTAGCTAACCATGAGCTTGGCAAATTAAGCGATGCTAAAAAAGATGCAATTGTCCATGCTTGTGATTTAATCTTAAAAGGCGAGTTAGATGAGCATTTTCCATTAGTCGTTTGGCAAACTGGAAGCGGTACACAAAGTAATATGAACGTCAATGAAGTAGTTAGTTATGTAGCAAATGAATATTTAAAAGAGAATAATAGTGATGAAACAATTCATCCTAATGATGATGTGAATAAATCTCAAAGTTCTAATGATACATTCCCAACTGCAATGCATGTGGCTTTATATCATGAGGTTGAAACTAAATTAGAACCTGCGTTAAAACATTTACGTGATACTTTTAAAGAAAAAGAAGACCAATATCAATCAATTATTAAAATAGGACGTACGCATTTACAAGATGCTACACCGATTAAATTAGGCCAAGAAATCAGTGGTTGGCGTTATATGTTAGATAAATGTGAAGAATTATTATCTGAATCTAAGAAACATATTCTAAATTTAGCTATTGGTGGTACGGCAGTAGGTACTGGTATTAATGCACATCCAGAATTTGGCGATAAAGTAGCTAAATTTATTTCAGATAATACAGGTTATTCATTTGTATCATCTGAGAATAAATTCCACGCATTGACTTCACATGACGAAGTAGTGCAATTACATGGCACATTGAAAGCACTAGCTGCCGATTTAATGAAGATTGCGAATGATATTAGATGGTTAGCGTCAGGTCCTAGAGCAGGTCTTGCTGAAATTTCTATACCTGAAAATGAGCCAGGATCTTCAATCATGCCAGGTAAAGTTAACCCAACACAATGTGAAATGCTAACAATGGTGGCTGTGCAAGTAATGGGTAATGACACGACTGTAGGTATTGCAAGCTCACAAGGTAACTTTGAGTTGAATGTATTTAAACCAATTATTTTGCATAATACATTACAATCAATTTACTTATTAGCAGATGGTATGGAAACATTTAACAATAACTGTGCAGCAGGTATCGAACCAATTGAAGAAAACATCAATAATTACTTAAATCAATCACTTATGTTAGTAACAGCATTAAATCCACACATTGGTTATGAAAAAGCAGCTCAAATTGCTAAAAAAGCACATAAAGAAGGCTTAACATTAAAAGAATCTGCAATTGAGTCTGGTTATGTTACTGAAGAACAATTTGAAGAATGGATTAAACCAGAAGATATGGTTGACCCACACTAATTTTTTCAAATATAAGCAAGAGTTTGGAGTATTATTCAAAAATAGAGGCGTAGGAGAGATTCAGTTATATGAATTCTCTCTACGCCTTATTCTATTATTTGATTTCATATTTACAAGGGGAAGCGAGACCGCAAATCGAATGCAATTACATAAGAATTGCTTATCTCATACTATATTCTATATTACTCATCATCTAAGCTAACAGAAATTAATTCTTGTGTAAGAGGATGCGTAAATTCAATTTTATAACTATTTAATTCTAATTGACGTAATGTTGAGTCGCCGTACAATGGATCTCCGAGAACAGGATGTCCGATTTCAGCTAAGTGTACACGAATTTGGTGTGTACGACCAGTATCTAATTTAATGTCTAATTGACATACGCCTTCTTTAATCATTTTTGAAGATAAAATATGAGTGACTGCACGTTGACCAGTGTTAGAAATTCGGCGTTTGTTAGGATGGAATTTGTCTTTACCAATAGGTTTATCAATTGTTTGAGGTTTAATTGGTAATAACGCTTTTACGTTCGCTTTATATATTCTGTTAATTTCATTTTCTTCTAACATACGGTCTAATATTTTCTTCATTAATGGATTCTTTGCGATAATAAGTAAGCCGACTGTCTCTTGGTCAAGACGGTGAATAGGTTCTGCATAGTCACTATTTATCGTATAAATCACATGGTTCATTAATGTATTACTTTCTTTTAAATCATTTGGATGTGTTTTCACACCTTTAGGTTTCATCACAATGGCTAAATCATCATCTTCATAACTAATTTGGGCATAGCGATAACTTGGTAAGTAGTTACTTTTCTCTGTAGGCGTAGGGATATAAACCTCGTCACCTGTCACTACTTTATCTGTAAGTTTAGCCGGTTGGTGATTGATAGTGATATCTTTAGACATATTAAGTTGATGCAAATCTTTTTTAGGTAATTTTAAACTTTGGAAAATTTCTCTCAAAGTAAAATTATTAAAGTTTTTAGGTATATTAAAATTCATAAAGTCCTCCTATTAAGTACGTATTTATCATATCATATCTTTTGAAATTTGATAGATGATAATGAGCTTGATATACAGTAATGAATTTCAAAATACATACATGTTAAACTTTTAGAAGGTTGAAAATATGGTGCGAATTGATAAATAATTTTAAAAAATAACAACACACTGTATAATAATACTATTGCGAAATTAGTATAATATTGGAGCGATTGAATGGAAAAACCTACACGCTTAGCGTTATTAAAAGAAATTGCAGAATATCTCAATGAAGAAACTGAATTATATAGTATGATGCAAGGCGCAGTGAAATATTTAATAAACGGAAGCAACTTTACGACTGGTTGGATCTTTTTTATAAACGATGTAGGTGAGCATGAATTGGTCGTAGATGTACAACTTCCTGGAGCTTTGCGTAAAAATAATTGCAATTATATGAAAGAAGGTTCGTGCTGGTGTGTTAGTGCTTATCACAATGAACGATTGACTAAAGCTTCTAATATTATAAATTGCTCACGTATAAATTTAGCAAATCAAGCGCATCAAGAGGAGACAGATGGTATTACTCATCATGCCACCGTCCCATTACGCTCTGGGGATGAACAGTATGGTTTGCTTAATGTAGCGACGCCCTATACCTCTCATTATAGTGAAGAAGACCTTGAATTATTAGAGTCTGTAGCGTTACAAATTGGGTCAGCTATTAAACGAATTTATTTAACTGATCAAGAAAAAGAAGCGGCGCGTATAAATGAACGTAATCGTTTAGCTAGAGATTTACACGACTCAGTAAATCAAATGTTATTTTCGTTAAAATTAACGGCGCATGCAGCACATGATATCACGTCTGATGACATGGCTAAGAAAGCTTTTAAAACGATTGAGGATACGAGTCAAAGTGCCGTAAATGAAATGCGATCGCTTATATGGCAACTAAAGCCAGCCGGATTGGAATATGGCTTAGTACAAGCCCTTAAAAAATATGCCCAAGTCCTTCAATTGAACTTAAATATTGAAGTTGAGGGGTTAATTAATCTATCTATTGTTATTGAAGAACATATTTATAGAATACTTCAAGAAGCGATGAATAATACTAAAAAGCACGCGGAGACACAACATATATATGTAAATTTAAAACAAACAACTGATAAATTATGCATAGATGTAACGGATAATGGAGTGGGATTTGAAATCAACAAATCAAATAGTACTGAATCGCAAGGTTTAAAAAATATAAGTCAGCGTATACGCCTTTTGAACGGGCAACTACATATAGATTCAGTGCCTCATAAAGGAACAAAAATTTCGATGCAAATACCACTTTAATAATATTGAAAGGGGAAAGAACAGTTGGCAAAAGTCATTTTAATTGATGACCATCATATTGTGAGACAAGGTTTAGAATTCTTGATATCCACTGTCGATGAATTAGAAGTACAAGCTAGTTTTGCAAATGGTGAGTCTTTCATTAAGTATTTAGAAGAGAATTCAGCACCAGATATTATATTATTAGATTTAGTAATGCCAGAAATGAATGGCATTGAAGTGACCGAATACATAAAGAAACACTATCCTGAGATTAAAGTTTTAGTTCTAACAAGTTACGTAGATGATGAACATGTCATTTCAGCAATCAATAAAGGCGCAGATGGTTATGAAATGAAAGACGTTGAACCACAAAAGCTTATCACTACTATTTTAGATGTGTTAAATAATAAGCAAGTTATTCATCCAGAAGCTAAAAGTGTGATGGAAACTATGTCTCAGAAACCACACTATAATCATAAACTCTCTAAACGTGAATTAGATGTACTCAGTGAAATGGTAAAAGGTAAAACAAATAAAGAAATTGCTAATGCGTTATATGTTTCTGAAAAGACGATTAAAACACATGTGAGTCACATTTTTAATAAGCTAGAAGTAACCGATCGTACTCAAGCTGCTATTTATGCGATAGAGAATAAACTAATTTAAGTTTACAATTAAGTGTAATAGGGAAATTTCATTGAAATAATCACATTTTATAATACTTAACTTGTTTAAAAAAACTGTATTATATAACTAATTTAATTATTTTGATAATTTCGGCTTTAATAAAATTGTGTATAAAAACAAAAATTCCTCTTTTCATTTGATTAAAAATATATTAAGATGTAATTTGTGTTTCAAGAAATGTGTATTATTGCAATTTCTTGTGTCCGGATTAAATAACCCCCTATTAGAAAGGTAGAGAATAAATATGGATAGACAGAGTTTTACAGATTTAATTCAAACAAAATTTAAAATGGTTAGAATTGAAGCGGGCTATACGCAAGATACTATGGCTCAAACAATCGGCCTTTCAAAAAAGACATTAGTTCAAATTGAAAAAGAACGAGTATTACCAAACTGGACGACATGTGTTTCTATTTGTGCGTTATTTAGAGATTCAGATGTATTAAATAACACATTTGGTTGTGATCCATTAGAAATCGTTCAAACAATTTCACGTAATCACTGTGCGTACCCAAATCACTCTACAACAAGTGATATTTATTGGAACACGATTGAAACGCGTAACGGTTTCATCTTACAAAGTAATAAAGTAAGTAATATTTACAGAGTGCTTAATTCTGAAAAACAACCTATCTTCGGTACTTCAAAATTAAGAGAAGCAGAAACTTATTTTAATAGAAATGCGAAAGAAGAATTAATGCACGTTTAAAATATAAATTTTCAAAATAGCGATATAGTGATAGAAGAGTCTATTAAAGATTTAGTCACTATTTTAATATAGATAATGACGGAGCCCTGAACATTTGCACTTGAAATGAACTAGGCTCCTTATTTTTGTCATTTATTGTCTGAATGCGCTCATATTCTAATAAATAATAGGTATCCTATTTTTTGAAAATAAACTGACTGAACCTTTTGATGATTTAATAAATTTAAATTGTGAAGTTTAATTTCTCTCATGATATAATCATCGTAATGTTATCTCAACAAATTAAGGAGTAATCTCAATGCAAGCTTTCTTAGTAATATTATTCATGGTGGTAGTAGGCGCAGTGATAGGTGGTATTACCAACGTTATCGCTATACGCATGCTATTTCATCCTTTTAAACCGTACTATATTTTTAAAATGCGTGTCCCATTCACACCCGGTCTTATTCCGAAGAGAAGAGAAGAAATCGCTAGTAAAATTGGACAGGTAATAGAAGAACACTTAATTACAGAAACTGTCATCAATAATAAATTAAATGAAAGTAATACTAGAGCATCGATTAACGAGTTAGTAAAAGAACAAGTGTCTAAGCTAAAATCCGATGATGCAACCATTCGTCGATTCGCTAGTCATTTCGACATTGATATTGATAAATTAGTGAACGAACGATTAGATAGTACAATTGCTACAAAACTTAATGAATATTATGCATCACATAGAGATGTCGCAATAAATGAAATTTTGCCGGCAGAAGCGGTTGCTATGATTGATAATAAAATAGATGATGTTGGAGATTTATTGTGTGAGCGTGCACGTGTATATTTAGAATCAGATAAAGGTGCGCGAGATATTTATGATATGCTTGAGACTTTCTTCACTGAAAAGGGGAAAATAGTCGGTTTACTACAAATGTTTATGACTAAAGAAAGCATTGCAGATAGAATTCAACATGAATTGATACGTTTAACTCGTCATCCTAAAGCAAAGTCTATTATTGATAAAGTGATTCATAATGAATATGAAACACTTAAAAAACAACCATTAGGACAAGTCGTTAAGGAAGAACAATTTTCAAAAATATCTGATTCAACTTCACAATTAATTACAAATTATCTTAATTTAAATCAGAAAGTCGATACGCCTTTAAATCGATTAGCACCTAATTTTATTGATTATCTAGAAAATGAAGTTGTAAATAAAATAACAGATTTAATCATCAATCAAGCTTCAACACACTTATCAACTATTATGGAAAAAATCAATTTACGTAAATTAGTTGAAGATCAAATTAACACGTTCGACTTAGATTATATTGAACGTTTGATTATTGAAATAGCTAATAAAGAATTAAAATTAATCATGTCTTTAGGCTTCATTTTAGGCGGTATCATTGGCTTCTTCCAAGGATTGGTCGCAATCTTTGTCTAACAATAAATTATATGTTATGGTATAAAAGAGTTGTCAAAAATAACTTTACACTAAGGAGTGCAAACAGACATGGCAGTAAATTTATATGATTATGCAAACCAATTAGAACAAGCTTTAAGAGATAATGATGAATACAAAGCTATTAAAGATGCTTTTTCTAAAGTAAAAGATAATGAAGAATCTAAAAAATTATTTGATGAGTTCCGTGAAACTCAATTAAGCTTCCAACAAAAACAAATGCAAGGTGAAGAAATTCCTGAAGAAGACTTAGCTAAAGCTCAAGAACAAGCTCAAGCAATCGAAAAAGATGAAAACATCTCTGAATTAATGCAAGCTGAACAAAACATGAGCCAAGTCTTCCAAGAAATCAACCAAATCATTGTTAAACCTTTAGATGAAATCTACGCTGACTAATTTATAGGTTTAAAGCTACATTGCTTTCCAACGAAAGCTTTGTAGCTTTTTTTAGTTTGATAAAGTTCATCGACCCAGATAAATAAGGTATGGTAAAATATAGGAATATCAAAGCTACATTATCATATTATTAAGGAGCTAATATTCATGATAAAATTTATTCACTGTGCTGATTTGCACCTTGATAGCCCCTTTAAGTCTAAAAGCTATTTAGCACCTACAATTTTTGAAGATATACAAAATAGCGCTTATGAAAGCTTCAAAAAAATAGTCGATACGGCTTTAAAGGAAGAAGTAGATTTTGTACTTATCGTAGGGAATTTATTTGATAGTGAGAATCGAACACTACGTGCTGAAGTATTTTTGAAAGAACAATTTAAACGCTTAGAAAAAGAACAAATTTTTGTATACATAAGTCATGGTAACCACGACCCACTTACTAAGAGAATTACAGACGATTGGCCTGAGAATGTGTCGGTGTTCTCTAGTAATGTTGAAACATATCAAGCTATAACTAAAGATGGTGAAACAATCTACATCCACGGCTTTAGTTATCAAAATGATGGAAGTTATGAGAATAAAATAGATGATTTCCCATCTAGTCAAGGCCAAAATGGTATTCACATTGGCATGCTTCATGGAACATATAGTAAATCTTCAATTAAAGATCGTTATACTGAATTTATCTTAGAAGATTTAAATAAAAAGTTGTACCATTATTGGGCATTAGGACATATCCACGAACGCCAAGAATTAAGTGACATGCCTCCAATTCATTATCCAGGTAATGTACAAGGGAGACATTTTGGGGAACAAGGATTAAAAGGATGTTTGCTTGTAGAAGGTGACCATTTAAGATTAAATACTAAATTTATACCAACACAATCTATTCGCTTTGATGAAGCTACTATAACTACGCAAAAGACGAGTAGACAAGGAATTTATGAAGAAATTCAATCTTTTAAAGATCGTGTACGCCATGAAGGCAAAGCATTCTACAAATTAACGGTCAATATTGATAGTGAAACTATGTTATCTTCACAAGATATATTGCAAATTAAAGAAATGATTGATGACTATGAAGAGAATGAACGTCATTTCGTAGTCATCGATGAAATTACTTATAATTATCTTCAAAATGAAGAAACGCCTCTGGTTAAGGAATTTTCAGAAGAATTGACTAATGACTCGAAAGTCTTTGACGATGCTATGACAGAACTATATTTAAATCCGAGAGCTTCTAAATATCTAGAAGATTATACTGAATTTGACAAAGTTGAGTTAGTTAATCGCGCTGAGAATTTATTGAAAGCGGATATGAGAGGTGAACACAATGATCATTAAAACGCTTGAGATTTATGGTTACGGTCAGTTTGTGCAACGTAAGATTGACTTTAATAAAGAATTTACCGAAATTTTTGGTGAAAATGAAGCGGGTAAATCTACAATTCAAGCATTTATCCACTCTATATTATTTGGCTTTCCTACAAAGAAAGAAAAAGAACCGCGTTTAGAACCACGCATGGGTAATCAATATGGTGGTAAGCTGACGTTGCTTTTCGAAGATCAATCAGAAGTCATCGTAGAACGTGTTAAAGGCAGTGCGCAAGGCGATGTAAAGGTTTATCTTGAAAATGGCTTAATTCGTGATGAAGCTTGGTTGAAGAAGAAATTAAACTACATTTCTAAAAAAACTTATCAAGGAATATTTTCATTTAACGTACTAGGTTTACAAGATATTCATCGTAATTTAGACGAAAAGCAATTACAAAGTTACTTACTTGAAGCTGGTGCGCTAGGGTCTTCTGAATTTACGACAATGGGTAATTTAGTTAGTCAAAAGAAAGCAACATTGTATAAAAAAGCGGGTAAGAACCCAATTTTAAATCAACAAATAGAAGAATTGAAACAATTAGAAGCTCAAATTCGCGAAGAAGAAACGAAACTAGATGAATATCAACGTCTTGTAGATGAAAAAGATAAATCACAACGACATTTAGGCCATTTAAAAGAGAATTTAAATCAATTATCTAAAATGCATGAAACGAAGCAAAAGCAACTAGCGATTCATGAACAAGCGCAAGAGTGGAAGCGACTTGAACAAGAATTGAATGTTGAACCACTTAAATTCTCGGAAAAGGGCATCGAGCGCTATGAAACAGCTTCACAATATAAACAATCACTTAGTAGAGATATTGGTTTAAGAGAAGAAAAGATTAAACAATTAGAATATGACTTCAATGCGATAGATTTACCTAGCGAGGAAACGGTCAATCACCTTTATCGACTCAGTCATGACGAAAACGATATTCAACAAACCGAATTAAAAGCAGAGTCTCTTTCAAAAGAAATCGAAACATATCAACGTCAACAACAAGATTTAAAAACAAGCATTGGGTGGCAAGATGTTTATCATGAGACTGACACGTCAGAAGCTACAAAAAATTATGTAAGCGAAAAGGTTAAAGAACGTAATAACCAAAGTGCACTAAAACAACAAATCGAGCGAACGATTGAAGAGAATACAATTGAACAAAACGCTTTGAGCGAAGAAATTGAAGGTCTTGAAAAAGAATTAGTTCCTGAAAATGCACTTGATAAGAAAAAACAATATAACCAACAAAAATTAGAATTACATGAAAAAGAAAATCTCTATAATAAATTAAAAGACACCTTCAACAAAGATAAAGAGAAAAAACAAAAACGCCAATGGTGGTTAAGATTTAGTTTTATCATCCTTGCATTAATTGGTCTAGGTTTAACCATTTTCTCATTTGCGACTCAAAATCTTATCTTTGGGATTATATTCGTCATTTTAACTGTAATTTTTGTAGTAGGCATTTTCTTTACTAGAACTAAAGAAGTTGATTATAGTGAAACTATTAGTGAAGAAATTAGTGATTTAGAACGTCAACTAAGCGAGCTAGAAGCTAATTATGATTTAGATTTCGATCTTGACCATCAATATCAACTGCGTGAGCGTTGGAGTAATACTAGCAATAATAAGAGTGTAGTAACTAATAAATTAGAACATCAACAAGGTTTATTAAATCAGACTGAACAAGATATAAGTGATTTATCAAGTCATATTAATAAAGTAAAAGAAGATTTAAGATTACCTGGAACAATGTCAGATGAATTATTAGTCGATAGCTTCAATACGATGAATCAGGTCAAATCGAATGATAATTATCTTAATCAATTATTAGAACAAAGATCAAAGCTTACACAAAAACTCTCTGCTTTTTATGAAAAGGCTCGACAACAAACTGAAGATGAATTTTCTAGCTTTAACAAAGTATCGCTATTTAGTGATTTAAAACGTTGGATAGCTAACTATGAGAAAGATAAAGAACAAAAAACACAACTAGAAAGTCAAATAACATTATTAAGCAACGAACTAAAACAATTAAATGATAGATTAACAGAAAATAAAGATATCATTGCCGAGTTATTCAAAGCGAATAATGTTAATAATGAAGAAGAGTATTACGAAGCTTATGAACGCTATCAATTGTATCAACAACAACTTGCACGTTTTAATGATTTATCAACTTACTTAGAAAACCATCATTTCTCATATGAAGATAGTTCTAATTTAAGTGAAAAGACAACAGCCCAACTAGAAGAAGAAGACGAATTACTAGCACAACAAGTAGATGACTATAACGAGCAATACTTAGACAAACAAACTGAAGTAAGTGATTTCACTGCGCAAATCAATCAAATGGAAACAGATAAAACCTTATCTAGATTGCGCCATGAATATTTCAGCTTGAAAAATCGAATGAATGATATTGCGAAAGATTGGGCTAGTTTAAGCTATTTAGAAGCGCTTATAAACGAACATATCAAACAGATTAAGGATAAGCGTTTACCACAAGTGATAAATGAAGCAATCACAATATTTAAAACATTAACTAATGGCAATTATAATCTAATTACTTATGAGAATGATTCCATTATGATAAGACATAGTAATGGACAAATGTATCATCCTCTAGAATTAAGTCAGTCAACTAAAGAATTATTGTATATAGCGCTAAGAATAAGTTTAATTCATATACTAAGACCGTATTATCCATTCCCAATCATTATTGACGATGCGTTCGTTCATTTTGATAAACAAAGAAAATCAATGATGTTAAACTATTTAAGAGAATTGGCTAGAGATTATCAAGTATTGTACTTTACATGTACTAAAGATACTGCAATTCCTTCTAAAGAGATGTTGATATTAAATAAAATAGAGGAAGGCGGAAAATAATGAGAAATGTAGAAAAGTTAAATCCGGGAGATTCGGTAGAGAACTTCTTTTTAGTTCATAGAGCTACACAAGGAGTGACTGCTCAAGGCAAAGATTATATGACGCTTTTCCTCCAAGATAAAAGTGGAGATATCGAAGCCAAATTATGGACAGTAAGTAAAGAGGATATGCAGATTTTAAAACCTGAGGAAATTATATGGGTTAAAGGCGACGTTATAAATTATCGTGGCCGTAAACAAATGAAAGTAAATAAATTTAGATTAGCTACGCCAGAAGATGGCTTTAAAACGCAAGATTTTGTCGACGGAGCGCCATTGACAGCAGATGAGATTCAAGAGCAAATCTCACATTATATTTTAGAAATTGAAAATGCTAATCTACAACGTATTACACGTCATTTATTGAAAAAATATCAAACTAAATTTTTCACTTACCCAGCAGCAAGTTCACATCATCATAATTTCGCTAGTGGATTAAGCTATCACGTATTGACAATGCTTCAAATTGCTAAATCATTATGTGATATTTACCCATTACTAAATCGTAGTTTATTATATAGTTCAATCATCTTACACGATTTAGGAAAAGTAAGAGAACTAAGTGGCCCAGTTGCTACGACGTATACGGTAGAAGGGAATTTACTAGGTCATATCTCAATAGCGAGTGATGAAGTTGCAGAAGCAGCTAAGGAACTTAATATTGAAGGTGAAGAAGTGATGTTACTACGTCATATGATTCTAGCGCATCATGGTAAGATGGAGTTTGGATCACCAAAATTACCACACTTAAAAGAAGCGGAAATCTTATTCTTTATTGATAACATTGACGCTAAAATGAATATGTTTGATAAAGCCTTTAAAAAGACAGAAAAAGGGCAATTTACTGAACGTATATTTGGTATGGAAAATCGCCAATTCTATAATCCTGAAAAATTAGATTAAAACATATATAAGCTTTCTACTTAAATCATGAGTGAAGAACGAAGCAGTTTCACTTTATTAAGTAGAAAGCTTTTTTATAACTAAAAAAGCCTTGTCTAGACTTATTGCATGTTTCTATGCAACTTCTAGACAAGGCGTTTTAATAAATGATTGAGTTAATTCTAGAAAATTATGAAGATAAATTAGATGATGCTGAACTATCAGATGATTGTTGTTGTTGTTTTAATTTGTCTGGGTTAAGAATAGTGTTTTCAACAGCTTTTTTGATGTCACTATCTTTATAATCTACGTCATATTCTTTAAGCAAGTCTTTGTAAGCATTTGTAAGTAATTTTGGATTTTTTTGAACTTTTTGTTCTATGATTTTAGCTTTAAGTTTAGATTTTTGTTTATCAAAATCGTCTTCCTTATCGGCTTTAATGATATGGTAACCATAATCCGTTTTAACGATATCAGATACTTCGCCTTCTTTAAGTTTGAAGAGGGCTTTTTCAAATTTACTTACCATTTGTCCTTTAACTACATAGCCTAAAGAACCATCTTTTTTAGCACTTGAAGAATCCATTGATTCATCTTTAGCTATTTCTCCAAATTTACTTGGATTTTTCTCAACTTCTTTTTGGATTTTTTCAGCTTTTGCTTTAGCTTTTTTATCTGTTAAACCTTCTTTATCATCATCATTTGATTTAACTTTAATTAAAATGTGAGAAGCTTTTTTAGAGTTTTCTTTTATTTCTTTATCAGAAACTTTGATTTTATCGTTTAATAATTCTTTTTGGTAAGCGGCAAGTTTTTTCTGTTCTTTATATGTATCTAATGTCATGCCTTGCTGTTTAAGCATGCTTTCAAATTGATCTTTACCACCATATTGTTTTTGTTCTTTTTTAATATCTTCGTCAATATCTTTAGTATCTACTTTATCTTTATATTTATCAGCTAAAATTTTATTGAGCGCAATACTAAATGATGTGCTAGCGATTTGTTCATCACCAATTTTGTTCATGACATCTTTTACTTTTACGTCTCCAGCTTTTGAAGAAATAAGCGTATTACTTTCCGAATCAGTTGCGTTAGAACCACATGCACCTAAAAGTAAGGCACTTGCTGTTACGGGAACAATTAGTTTATTCATAATTTTCATAGTTGAAAGCTCCTTTTACAATAATAACAAAGTAAATATAACATATTATCCATGCTACACCAATTAGAAACAGACTCAATACTACCAAAGTACTAGTCAATATAAGTCTTAAGCATTAAAATTTAATCATTTTTCCACAAATAAAAAGCGAAACAAAAATTCATATTCAAAGAATTAATGTTTCGCTTAGTTAAATAGTATTAGCATTTGTTTCACAACGTTATATCTTAATGAAATGAACTATAAGGCACTTTATTTAAAATATTGATACCCGTTTGATGTTCTTCAATAAATTGACCTTCATTTGAGAAAATGATTATTTTAAGATACAAAAAATCAAGTACAGAAATTCCAAAATTTAATGCTAATAAAAACATAAAATAATGACCATATTGCGGGAACATCATTGTCATAAAGATTAAAAATAAGGTAATTATAATAAATGGTAATAATAAATTAATACAAAAATATACTTTGTGAACAGGCGTGCTGACATAAGTATTAAAATAAGGTAACCATCTTTTTTTATTCAACTTATGCATTCTAAAAGAGTGGAAATGTTGAATAAAGAAGAGTAAATGTATCGATTTATGAATAGGGTACATTAAGATTACAAAAAATAATAAAATAATAAAATGTCTATCTGATAAAGGAGTGTCTACAAAATAATACATAATTTCATAACTCACTAAAAAAGCAATGACAGTTATAGTAAAGCTAAGGAATGCGATTCTTGGCACACCAAAACGTGCATGAATATCGATTTGACGTTTACATAGGAACATAGAGACACCTCTTTATAACTCTTTTATATACGCTACGTATTATCTAACTAACCACTACAACAGTCAAGACAATTTAGGTATAAAAAAAGAGACGAAACATAATTATGTTCCGTTCTCTCTCATGACAAGTAATTATTTTTTATCTTTTGAAAATGTATTACTAATTTCTTCGCCACGATTTTGAAGATTTTCGATGTGTGATTGTAACTTTTCAATATTAGGATTAATATCTGATTTAAAATCACCAATTAATGTTTTAAATTCATCGCCAATTTCGCTACCGTATTCTACACCATCATTTTTAACTTGTTTACCATAGTCAACAATATTATGGAAACTACGTTTGATAGATTCAATTTCACGTTCTAATTCTGAACGAGAACCAGTAGGGGTCTTAGAATCAATAGTATTATTTTTCACGCTATCAGCATCACGATTCATCCATGAAACTGCAATACCCGATGCGATTCCCACACTAATACCAAATAATACGCGTGTTACTTTCATGTTTATTCTCCTCACTTAATATGTCGTTGTATTTTTATCTTTAGAAAACTCGACAAGTTAGTTTAATTCTATATTACCCTATTATGTCATTCAATATGCAGAATTATTCAAATTGCGCTTTGATTTGTTCAGCAATTTCTTTTTTCTGCTCATCATTAAGTTCTTCTTCATGAGTTTCCCAATGGTAACCAAATCCATCGATATCATTTTCATAACGAGGTAAGAAGTGGAAATGAAGATGGAACACAGATTGATCTGCAAACTCACCATTATTTTGAATAATATTTAAGCCATCAGGATTAAATGCTTTCTTAATTGCATTAGCCACTTTAGGCAATGCAGCGCCAATATGTTTCATTGTTTCTTCATCAGTTTCAAAAATGTTTGCTGACGCTTTTTTCGGAATAAGTAACGTATGTCCTTTAGTAACTTGTGAAATATCTAAAAATGCATACACATAGTCATTTTCATAGACTTTAAAACTTGGGATTTCTCCAGTAAGGATTTTGCCGAAAACAGTTTCTGCCATTTAAATACACTCCTTATGTCATATTTGTATCTTATTATATCATTAGTATATTAAAATTTCGTTAGTAAGACATATCTAACTTTAGTAGTTAGACAATGATTTTGGTACAATATAATTCATGGAGGTGCCATATGACAGTAAAAGTTGAACATCTAACAGGTGGCTATGGTAAGCGTCCTGTTATTGAAGATATAAATTTTGAATTAAAAGAAGGCGAAATAGTAGGTTTAATAGGACTGAATGGAGCCGGTAAAAGTACTACCATCAAACATATGTTAGGACTATTAACGCCAATGCAAGGCAATCTTTCTATTTCAAATACAGACATAACAGAAGATATTGAAATTTATCGTAAGAAATTATCTTATATACCTGAATCGCCAGTAATTTATGAAGAATTGACCTTAGAAGAACATATTGCGATGACTGCGATGGCTTATCAAATAAGTGAAGAAGAAGCTATGAAACGCGCGCGACCATTACTTAAAACATTTAGATTAGAAAATGAATTAAACGTCTTTCCAAGTCATTTTTCTAAAGGAATGAAACAAAAGGTAATGATTATTTGCGCCTTTATCGTTAATCCGGAATTATATATTATCGACGAACCTTTCCTCGGTCTCGATCCTTTAGGTATCCAATCAATGCTTGATTTAATGGTTGAAAAGAAAAACGAAGGCCGTACCGTTTTGATGAGTACGCATATACTTGCAACTGCTGAACGTTATTGTGATCGCTTTATCATCTTAGACAAAGGGAAAGTAGTAGGCTTAGGTAATTTAGAAGAACTTCGTGAACAAACAGGGCTACATGATTCGACGCTTGATGATATCTACATTCATGTAACTCAAGGTGGTCAACATCATGAATAAGATAGCTTCAAACTTATTTAAAAAGCGTCATCAAGCAATTCGTAAAGAAAAGAGCTATTACAATAAGTTTATATTTAATGGTCATTTCACAGTCTTTTTAGTGATTTTACTCGGTGCATTTATTTTAGGATATGGTCAATGGTTGCAACACATTCCACATCATATTGACTATGCATTATTTGCGAGTATTGTATTAGCTATTACTTCTATATTTCCAATTAGAACATTTTTAAAAGACGCAGACCGAATCTTTCTCTTACCATTTGAAAAAAACATGAAAGATTATATGAAATTAAGTCTACAATATAGTTACTTTAATCGTATTGCGTTACAAATAATAATAGCGATTGTCTTATTTCCATTATTTTATAAATTAAGCAATCAACTTGTAATCGCTTATGTAGTGTTTGTGATCTTACTACTTGTACACCCTTATCTTGGTTTAAGATTGAGATGGCAATGGTATCAACTTCGCTTATCTAGTTGGTCTATCAATATCTTATTGTTTATAGTTAATGCCCTGACTTACTATCTTGTTTTAGGTCATCAATTCTATTGGGCTATTGTATTAACAATCGGGTTAGTTGTAGCAATTTTCCTTATTCCGAAAATGAAGCAAATCAACTTATTCCCATGGGAAAGAATGATTGCAGTCGAGCAACGCCACCACACGAATTACTATAAATTTGTAAATATGTTTACAGATGTTAAGCATCTTAAAGAGAGTGCAGTCAGACGTAAATATTTAGACTTTTTATTACCAACACCAAAAGGGCAAAGATTCAATCCGAAAAATATGTACTTATATCTGTTTACGCGTAGTTTCGTAAGAGGTAGAGATGCATTTAGCATTATTTTACGTTTAGTCATTATTGCCTTAGTGTTAATGATTTGGTTGTCATCACCAATAGTGACAGTTATTATCGGAAGCCTATTTATGTATATTACGTTACTACAAATGTCGCAGTTCTATACGCAACAAGCATATGGCTTATGGCCACAGGTATGGCCTGTGTCTGACACACAAGTAATTAGAGGATATGAAAAATTCTTATATCGCTTAATGCTTGTGATTGGTATCATTTTTGCAGTGACATTTATTGTCATGTACCCACAATTTTTCTTCTTTGCGATTGTCTTCTTTATCGTTGGATGGCTAACGATTAGAAGTACAATTAAAAAGCTTGAGTATCAAGAAACATTACTTAGAGATTAAAAAAATAGGTTGCTTTATATGAATGAGCGTTATAGCTCACAAATATAAAGCAACCTTTAAAATTATCTAGTCTTTAATAGGATATAAATATCTTTCAAAATAACTTGAGTGTTGACTACTTGAACCAAAGTAGCGCTTTAATGCATCTTTTGAAAAATAATCCTTAAACGTGTCAGTTTCTTTAAAATCTTCATACGTTTCTCGATTAGCAAATCCAAAATACACTTTATATGTCGTACCTTCAACAGGTTTTAAGAAGCGATAACTTTTAAATCCTGCAAAGTTGTCAAAGTTTAAATCTAAATTAGCTAGACGTTTTTCTAACTGATGCGCATGATCATCTGAAGATGGGATGAATAGTGCTGAATAAAAATGGTCATTATTCATTTCATTAATTTCATTAATCGTGTTATAAATTGTAGGGTGTTTCAATATAGATTTATCTTCAGTTTCCTCAATAATGACTGTTGAATCCTCAGTTGAAAATAAAAATAAATCTTTATCTGGATGTTTCAAACGAATTTGATTTAAAAATCCATATGTGCCATACGTGGTATTTATCTTCATGATTATCCCTCCCTTGTTGATTATATTATACGGTTAAATATAAAATGTGACTATAATAATTAATTATATAACGTTATTATTTTCAAAAAATAAAAAATCTATGTAACATGTAGTTTTATACATGCAAAATCATCTATAATTAATTTTAAAAATAAAGGTTAAAGATATTATGGCGCTATGTCTTTTTTATGACATTTAAGCCGGTATAAACGATAATATTATGACGATATGATATTATAGATAAGAATGATTTTAATTTAGGAGGACGCTATGGTGCATAATAAAAACAATACAATTCTACAAACAATAAAAGGGGAAGAAACGTCCCATACACCAGTATGGTTTATGCGCCAAGCTGGAAGATCTCAACCAGAATATCGCAAACTGAAAGAAAAATATTCTCTCTTTGAGATCACACATCAGCCAGAATTATGTGCTTATGTCACACAACTTCCTGTTGATAATTACAACACAGATGCTGCTGTATTATATAAAGATATTATGACGCCGTTAAAGCCTATCGGTGTGGAGGTCGATATTAAGTCTGGCATAGGCCCAGTTATTCATAATCCTATTCACAGTATCAAAGATGTTGAAAAGCTTACGCACATAGATCCTAAAAGAGATGTGCCATACGTATTAGAAACAATTCAATTATTAACTCAAGAAAAATTAAACGTACCACTTATAGGCTTTACCGGAGCACCATTTACTTTGGCTTCATATATGATAGAAGGTGGCCCTTCAAAAAATTATAATTTTACTAAAGCTATGATGTATGGGAATGAAGAAACTTGGTTTGCTTTAATGAACCATCTTGTAGATATTTCTATTGATTATGTGGTAGCACAAATCGAAGCGGGAGCAGAGCTAATTCAAATTTTCGATTCATGGGTAGGCGCATTAAATGTAGAAGATTATCGCTACTATATTAAACCAGCCATGCAACGATTAGTAGAAGGTATTAAAGCACGCTATGATGTGCCCGTCATTTTATTCGGTGTAGGCGCGAGTCATTTAATCAATGAATGGAACGATTTACCGATTGATGTTTTAGGCTTAGATTGGCGTACTTCAATTACTAAAGCTACGCAATTAGGTGTCAATAAAACATTACAAGGTAACGTAGACCCATCCTTATTGCTTGCACCTTGGGACATTCTTGAAAAGAGAATTAAAGCTATCCTTGATGAAGGCATGCACAGAGGTCAGCATATCTTTAATCTCGGTCATGGCGTGTTCCCTGAAGTACAACCAGATACACTTAAACGTGTGACTCAATTTGTGCATGATTATACTAGAAAATAAAGAAACTATTATAAGGGAAGGTTTTAAATAATGACTAAAACAGTAGGCTTATTAGTTATGGCTTATGGTACACCATACAAAGAAAGCGATATTGAACCATACTACACAGATATTAGACACGGTAAAAGACCCTCTGAAGAAGAACTACAAGATTTAAAAGATCGTTATGAATTCATCGGTGGGCTTTCTCCTTTAGCTGGTACTACTGATCGTCAAGCTGAAGCATTGAAAGACGCACTTAATGAAGCATATTCAGACGTTGAATTTAAGTTGTATTTAGGATTGAAACATATTTCTCCATATATAGAAGAAGCAGTTGAAAAGATGCATAATGACGGTATACAAGAAGCGGTCACTGTAGTCTTAGCACCTCATTATTCAAGCTTTTCAGTGGGATCTTACAACGAACGTGCTAAAGAAGAAGCAGATAAATACGGTATTAAGTTACATCATGTTGAGCAATATTATCATCAACCGAAATTTATTGAATACTGGACAAACAAAATTAATGAAACGTTAGAACAAATTCCTAGTGAAGAACACGATGAAACTATCTTAATCGTTTCAGCACATAGTTTACCTAAAGGATTAATCGAAAGAAATAATGATCCATATCCGGATGAATTACAAGATACAATGAAACGTTTAGAAGCTTCTACTAACATTAAACACGTTGCCCAAGGTTGGCAATCCGAAGGTAATACAGGCACTCCATGGTTAGGACCAGATGTGCAAGACTTAACTAGAGATTTATTTGAAGCACATCATTATAAAAACTTCATTTATACACCAGTAGGATTTGTATGTGAACATTTAGAAGTACTTTACGATAACGACTATGAATGTAAAGTCGTGTGTGATGAGTTAGGCGCAAATTACTATCGTCCTGAAATGCCTAATACAGATTCATTATTTATTGGTGCCATCGTAGACGAAATTAAAACAGTTTTTTAATAAAGGAAGGGACTCGTTGTGAGTAAAAAAGTTGCAATCATAGGCGCTGGCATTACTGGACTCGCTAGTGCATATTATTTTAAACGTTATCAACCAGATATTGATGTCACAATCTTTGAAGCAACCAATCGACCAGGAGGTAAAATTCAAACGTACCGTAAAGACGGTTATACAATTGAATTAGGCCCAGAATCTTATTTAGGTCGTAAAACAATCATGACGGAGATTGCGAAGGATCTTGGCTTAGAGAATGAATTGATTACTAATCAAACTGGCCAATCATATATTTTTGCCAAGAATAAACTTTATCCTATTCCTGGTGGGTCAATTATGGGGATTCCAACAGATATTAAACCATTTCTTAAGACGCGTTTAATTTCTCCATTAGGTAAACTCAGAGCAAGTTTAGACTTATTTAAATCTCCAATCCAAATTGAAGATGATATTTCAGTAGGGGATTTCTTTAGACAACGTCTAGGTAATGAAATTCTTGAAAATCTTATCGAACCATTGATGGGTGGCATCTATGGCACTGACATCGATCATTTAAGTTTAATGAGCACGTTTCCTGATTTTAAAAAGAAAGAGGAATCGTACGGCAGTTTAATTAAAGGGATGCAACATGAGAAAGCCGAGCGAGTGAAACAACGTCAATTATATCCTGGCGCGCCTAAAGGTCAGTTCAAACAATTTAGACATGGTCTAAGTTCTTTCATTGAAGCATTAGCGAAAGACGTTGAAAGTAAAGGCGTGACTATTCGATATAATTCAGCAGTTGAAGATATTGTGACTAAAAAAGGTGAATATGACATCAAAATTGGGGACAGTAGCGAAACGTTTGATGGCTTATTAGTAACTACGCCACATCAAACATTTATGAAATGGTTCAATCATGATGAAGCATTTAAATACTTCAATGAGATGGACTCTACTTCAGTTGCCACAGTAGTATTTGCTTTTGATGAACAAAATATTGAAAACACTTATAACGGTACTGGATTTGTGATTGCACGTACAAGTAATACAGACATTACTGCATGTACATGGACGACAAAAAAATGGCCATTTACTACGCCTGAAGGTAAAGTACTCATACGTGCGTACGTAGGTAAGCCAGGGGATACTGTAGTTGAAGATCATACTGATGAAGAAATAGCTGCTATCGCACGACGCGATTTAGAAAAAATGATGACATTTAAAGGCGATCCCGACTTTACCATTGTTAATCGACTTCCTAAAAGTATGCCACAGTATCATATAGGTCATATCAGTCAAATTAGAAAAATCCAACAACATGTTAAACAAACTTATACAGGACTGCGCATCACTGGCGCACCATTTGAAGCGGTTGGTTTACCCGATTGTATTCAACAAGGTAAACACGCTGTAGAAGAATTAATAGAAGAATTATAATTTTGAAACACTTTTTAGAGGTTAACCATATCTCTTAAAAGTGTTTTATTTTAAAATAAAGTAGAAAATTGTTTATTAGTGTTATTACATAGGAGGAGAGAGATAAATGACAAATGTAATTATCGTTCATTCACAATTAGGCAATTCGCATAATCATTGGTATGAATGGCTTCAACACAATTTAGAGCTTGAAGGATATGATGTTCAATTATTTCATTTAGATAAGGAAAATAATAGAAATATTGAAACATGGGTTGATGAAATGAAACGACAAATTGATATTAAGTCAGCAGATACTTATTTTATGACACATGGTTATGGTTCAATTGCGACTTTAAAATTTGTTGAGGGATTACATTTAGACTTTCCTATAGAAGGTTTCTTTAGTATTGCTGGTTTTAAAGAAGATGCCCAAGATATTGACGAATCAATAAGGGTAGATCACATTACGATTGATTATGATCTAATTAAACAAAAGATTAAACGTTTTTACGGTTTAGCATCTAAAGATGATAGTTATGTTTCATATAAGGAAACACAAAGTCTAATAGATGAGTTAGGTGGAAGAACTAGAATCGTCGAAGAAGGCGGCCATTTCTTAGAAGAAGAGGGATTTGTTTCATTTACTGAACTACAAGAAAAAATGCAAAAATATATGACTAAATAAGTAGAATGGAATATATTTTTATTTAACTTTAGTGTTAGTTACGGGCTGATTAGAATGATTACAAACGAAGTTAAAGCATAGGGGAGTATGTATAAGAGGCATTTATACTAGTATTTATTTGATTAGCGACATCCAATTGGTATCTTTAATTAAAATTTTTTATGTGAAGCGTTTTTTTACACAAATTACTTTATAATAGTTATTGACTATGGGGAACTAAATATATATACTAATAAAGTATTGAAAAAAGCAACGACTTACTTTTAATTATCGCATTAATTTATAAAGATTAAATTAAAGAAATGTTAAAATTAATTTAAAAAAGTGTTGACTTTGTTAAGTGTTTAATGATACACTAGTTAAGTACTGATTTTTGAGACATCAAATAATATTAGCGCGGGATGGAGCAGTTCGGTAGCTCGTCGGGCTCATAACCCGAAGGTCGGTGGTTCAAATCCGCCTCCCGCAATACATAGTTTTAATTGGTCTCGTAGTGTAGCGGTTAACACGCCTGCCTGTCACGCAGGAGATCGCGGGTTCGATTCCCGTCGAGACCGCCATTACTTATTACGGTTCAGTAGCTCAGTTGGTAGAGCAATGGATTGAAGCTCCATGTGTCGGCAGTTCGACTCTGTCCTGAACCATTCAATCATTTTGGCGGTTGTGGCGAAGTGGTTAACGCATCGGATTGTGGTTCCGACATTCGAGGGTTCGATTCCCTTCAACCGCCCCATAATCGTTAAGATGCGGGTGTAGTTTAATGGCAAAACCTCAGCCTTCCAAGCTGATGTTGTGGGTTCGATTCCCATCACCCGCTCCATTATATAATTATTCCACAGTAGCTCAGTGGTAGAGCTATCGGCTGTTAACCGATCGGTCGTAGGTTCGAGTCCTACCTGTGGAGCCATGGCTCCTTGGTCAAGCGGTTAAGACACCGCCCTTTCACGGCGGTAACACGGGTTCGAGTCCCGTAGGAGTCATACAAACAGAAGTGAAATATCGCTTCTGTTTTTTTCTGTCATTTATTATTAAGGAGAGCTGTCCGAGTCTGGCCGAAGGAGCACGCCTGGAAAGTGTGTAGACGCTTTATCGCGTCTCAAGGGTTCGAATCCCTTGCTCTCCATACATAAAGTTTTATATAGCAAGGTTTCAAGCTAGCAAGTGTCAAATATGTGTCAAGAAAATAACTCTCTGACACGTTGACCTTGCTCTTTTTTATGTTCTTCAAGCAAATGGGAATATGTGTCTAAAGTGATAGATATGCTAGCATGACCTAAACGTTTACTTATATATTCGATTGGTATACCTTTAGAAAGTAAATAAGATGTATGTGTATGTCGAAGTGAATAGGGCGTTATATTATCATTAGTTAAACCAATTTGTTTTTTAGTATAATTAAAAGACTTTTTAACAGCGTTATGACTAACACTAAATAACTTACCATTAATCCTACGTGGTAAATTTGATAGTTTAGTATTGATTAACAAAATGTCTTTTGAACTAACTTCCACATCTCGTTTATTGTTTTTAGTTTTAGTACCTGGTAAATGCACAACACCATCACTTTTATTTAAATCTTTGTAAGTCATGTGGATTAAGTCACTGTATCTAGCACCAGTGATAGCTAATAAGTATAAAAAGATGTAGCTTTCTTCATTTCTTGATTTAAAATAATTCAACATATCTGAATAGTTTTTAATGCTCATATATTTAAAATCTTCGTCTTTCGCCTCAATTGTTCCGTTAATCTCAATTTTGTAGGTAGGGTCTTTTTTTATGTAACCGTCATAAACTGCATCACGTATACAAGGGCCTAAACACCCATTTACTTTACGTACCGTTTCATCTGCATGACCGTTTCCGTAGTCATTTAAAAATCTTTGATAATCAGTTCGTTTAATGTTTTTTAATAACATCTTATCACCAAAATATTTTTCAAATAGTCTCAATGAACGTTCATACCAATAGTATTGTTGTGGCGATAATTCCTTTTTGTTTTTTAGCACTAGCCATTCTTGGTAATAATCATAAAACGTTTTGTTATCTTCTAATTTATTACCATCATCTAAGTCTCTAATTAGTTTTTGAGCTGCATTGATAGCTTCTACTTTCGTTTTAAAACCTGACTTACGCTTTTTACCCGACTTAAAATAGGGGTGCTTAACGTCATCCTGCCATGATGAAGATGTTTTATTTTTACGTTTTGTTACTGTAAATGATGCCATTTTACTTATTCCTCCTAAAAAAAGTAAAAAAATAATAAGGGTAGGCGTGCTACCCGTATTTATAAATTCAACAGTTTTTTCTTTTTAGCCTCGAACTCATCTTGAGTTATAGCATCCATATCTAATAACTCTTTTAACATTTTTATTTTTTTAAACGATTCTAATTCATTATCCTCATTGGAAGTGTCTTGATCAGGTATTAAATCATTTTGAGTATCTGTTTCTTTACCATTTATTTTTTTGTTTACATATTCAATAAAATTATCTAATTCATTGTCGTTAATCCACTTTATAGAAACTTTATTACCACTTGAGTAAAAAGTAATTATGTTACCCATTAATTTTTTACTTAATTCAAATGTACTTATTTTATTATAATGAAAAATTTCTGAATCATATCCGCTTAATCTTTTAGCGCAAAATATTATTCTCTTCTCAGTCGCTGCCAAAACGCCATTTTTGACTGTATCGTTTCCTAACGATTTTGTTTCATAAGCTCCAAAAATAGCGTGAGCTATTTTCTCGTTTTCGTGTAAAAAAGAACCTGTAATCAAATCTAAGTTTTTCTTTTTATTAGCCATAATATCTTTTCCTCCTCTTGATGCCTTTGATATTCTTAGAATTGCTCTTATTGACTTTTTTGTTGGTTTTGATTATTTTCTTCCATTCTATATTCTCCTTAATTTATTTTCTATACAAAAACTCACAACGGTTCAAATTTTATAGAGTAATTACCGTAATGAGTTCGAGTACCATGTTATTTTTATAATGCTTCAATATTTTTAGTATGTATCTTTTACTTAGTTGAACGTATTGAGATAGTTGGTGTAAGTTACTAAAGCCTTAAGCATACGCTTCTATAATTAAGCGCAAAAGTAGTGCTGTTTCATATCCATGATGTTTCGCGTAATTTTTCAAACTTGCGGTTTATCCATATAGATTGATTTCAGAGATTACCATATTTATCTTTCTAATTGGTATAATGTAATTTTTAATATTCATCATTTTCTAAAAGGGGATTATGTATTTCAAGAGTTAGTTCCTTTTTATCATGATTGATATAAAAGTCACTATTGTAATTAATCTTATTAACTTTTAATATGCCGTCTTTTTCTTTAATGAAAAGAGCGAAATCATCGTCTTCATCTATAACAGCAAAGGTATTATTGTTTGTTAATACTTCATATTCTCCTTTATAAATGATATTGATAGTCCATCCGTTAAATTCCATTTCATCATTCTCCTTTATTATTTATATTAAGATTACCCAAAGTCTCATTAAACTGTCATCAATTCATGACAAGTTATTAATAATTGTAGTGGATACTAATAGTATATCTATTTTAACGTTTATGAATACGATTTTAACAATTGTTCCAACGAAATAATAATGAAAAATGGAGAAAGTTGAAATTTAATATTGTAATTATTTTATAAATATATTATACTATATACAAGTCAACGACAATGCGTGGACTTTGTAAACCAAAATACATTGAACGGTAGATAGTAGCCGTTTCCTATGAGACTAGGCATTATAATTGAAAATCATAGGCATGAGTCGTAACTAGTTGATTAGTTATGGCTTTTTTTGTGTTGGTTGAGCTGCATATTTTCAATTATAGATGGATTGTCAATTAATTAATTCACTCCATGCTTTTAAACTTCCCAATAAATAACCTAATTATCATCCCATTCAATCATAACCACTGCTAACTTCCTTAAAAATCGTTATAATTAATGTGTACAAATTATGGAGGAATGCGCAGTGGATTTTTGGTTAAAAGAACAAAGCCTATACAATGGAGATAAGATTGCTATTAGCGAGGGCGACTCGACAATCACTTTTAAAGATTTATACAAAGAAGCTTATTCACTTTCTGAGAATATACTATCTTTAAATGAAGATAGAGTAGGTCTATATATCAATAATGATCTTGCCTCAGTGATTTTAGTGAATGCTTGCTGGTTAGCTAATGTGGAAGTGGCGATGATTAATACACGATTAACAGAACAAGAAATGATCAATCAAATGAATTCAGTAAACATTTCTACATTAATAACTACTACTCACTTTGATTTACCATCATTTAATGTTATTCAAAGTAGTGATTTACATACATATAAGAAACAACCCAATAATGAAGTATTCGATATTGATAACATTGCTTCAATTATGTTCACTTCGGGGACTACTGGTCCACAAAAGGCGGTGCCTCAAACTTTTAGAAATCATTATGCAAGTGCTATCGGGTGTAAAGAAAGCTTAGGATTTAATCAACAAACGATATGGTTATCAGTCTTACCTATTTACCATATTTCAGGCTTAAGCGTACTACTACGTTCTATTATTGAGGGCTTTACGGTGCGTATTTTGAAAAAGTATCATACTGAAACAATGTTATCTATTATAAAACATGAAGAGCCTACGCATATATCGCTTGTACCTCAAACGTTGAAATGGTTAATGGGTGCTGGGTTAACACAGCCATTTTCAATAGAGAAAATTTTATTAGGAGGCGCAAAGCTATCATCTACGCTTATTGATCAAGCGCTAAGTTATCAATTGCCAATTTATAATTCGTTTGGAATGACGGAAACGTGCTCTCAATTCTTAACGGCGTCGCCTGAAATGCTTGCGGAACGTTATGATACGGTAGGAAAGCCAAGTGACAATGTGAAAGTTAAAATTAAGCATCCTGATAAAAAGGGTCGGGGCGAATTACTTATCAAGGGAGAAAATGTCATGAATGGTTATTTATATCCTAGTCATTTAAGCGATACATTTGAAGAAGGGTATTTTAAGACTGGTGACATTGCCGAAATTGATAAAGATGGTTTTGTCATGGTGTATGATCGTCGTAAAGATTTGATTATTAGTGGAGGAGAAAATATTTATCCTTATGAAATTGAGACGGTAGCTAAGCGCTATGAGGCGATACAAGATGCGGTATGTGTACCACTTGAGGATAATACATGGGGCCAAGTACCGAAACTTTACTATGTATCTGATGTAGACGTGCAAGAGGAGCAACTTACTCATTTTCTACAACAAAATTTAGCGAAGTATAAAGTGCCGAAAGCGTATCAACGAGTAGAAACGTTGCCGTACACCTCAACTGGTAAACTTCAACGTAATAAAGTGAATTAGGGAGATTAATTTAATGAGAGTTCAAGATGTTCATTTCTATTACTATAATGCTGAATTTAAGTCAGCTATTACGACTCCTAAGGTAAAACTGACTCATCGTAAAGCACTTATTGTAGAACTGGTAACTGATACACACGACTCGTTTTATGGGGAGTGTAATGCGTTTGAAACGGCTTGGTATGATAAGGTGACAATCATTTCAGTAAAACAGACCTTAGCACAGTGGTCAGAGAAGATTAAAAATAAAGCGTTTACGACGTTTGAAGAATGGTTGCCTTATCTAGAATTATTAGATTATCAACCGGCAGCAAGATGTACGATAGTGATGGCTATTTATCAAATGTATCATTCGTTGCCTAGCTTTGAAGTGGAATATGGCGCTACAGCTAGTGGTTTAACCGAGCATCAGCTCACTGCACTGCAAGCAACACAGCCATCACGTATTAAATTGAAATGGTCTGAGACACTTCTTTCAGATATAGACGCTTTGACTACAGAACTACCATTTAACGTTAACTTTGCCCTAGATGCGAATGAGTCACTCAATATTTCAGATTTTGAGAAAATTAAGAAACAAACACTGGCCAATATTTTATATATAGAAGAGCCGTTTAAAGACTTATCGACACTACACCAACTTGATTTAACAAATTATCCACCAATTGCTATAGATGAAAAAGCTATAGATGAGACTACAATTTTATCAATTATTGAGTGCTATCCCGTTAAGGTAGTAGTTATAAAGCCATTTAGAATAGGTGGAATAGATAGAGTGCTACGACTAATCACTCAATTAAAAGCGCATAATGTGAAATTTGTGGTCGGTGGAATGTATGAATATGGGTTAAGTAGGTATTTCACGGCTTTACTAGCTAAAGAGGGATCCTATCCAGGTGATGTGACGCCAGATGGATATTACTTTGATGAAGATTTCACACAAGGCGTAGGCAAATTAAAAAGAGGATTAATTTCATTTAATCCTCCTCAAGTTGATAAGTCTAAATTATTATATTTTAATTAATGTTTATGTTTGTCTTTATCTTTTTTTAAAGGGACGGGGTCAAAGCCACCTTTATGAAGCGGATGACATTTTAATATACGGCGAACGCCCATATAGCCACCTTTTAATGGTCCGTAAACTTCAATTGCTTCACGGGTATATTCAGAACAGGTAGGATAAAAACGGCACGTAGGTGGTGTCATAGGCGAAATATAACGTTGATAAATATGAATTATTCCTAAAAATAATTTTTTAAGCATTTTAAGCCTCCAACTGATTTTCAATTATTAAATATTTTAACACATATAAAGGAGTAGTGAGCAATGTGGAGTTTATAGATAAAGATAATAGACGCGTAACAATGCAGTATAAAACAGACAATGATAGGCCAAATGGTAATCACGTTTTAGCTATTCCTATTTTTCAAAATCAACTCTTATTTACCCAACACAAAATAAGGGGGATTGAATTTCCTGGAGGTAAAGTTGAACAGGGTGAAGAAAGTAGATATGCGATTGAAAGAGAATTGTATGAAGAAACGGGTGGCATTGCTCAAGATGTACACTATATTGCTCAATATGACGTTTCTACACAAGATCGCTCCATGTTCAAAAAAGATGTCTATCTTATAAATGTAGAGCAATTAGAAACCAAAGAAGATTATTTAGAAACAAAAGGTCCTTTGTTATATAACCATATAAATGATATTCCTACTAATGAACGAAGTTATTTGATTCAAGATGATGCCATCTTACATTGTTTAGAAAGGGTGATAGAGCTTGGATATTATCAAGAATAAAAAAATGCCTATTACTTCCAAAACGCATGATTTTGAAGAGATTACTTATACTGTGGATGGGTTAAAGCTAAAAGCCTTACAAATGGTGCCTTCTCGTGAAGAAGTACAACGCATCGTAATATATTTACGTGGAGGTAAAGGGCAAGTAGGGCGTGTAAGAGCTGCGAGATTAATGCAGTTTGCAAATGAACAAACGTTAGTGGTTGGTCCTTATTATAGAGGCAGTAGTGGTAGTGAAGGACAAGATGAGTTCTGTAATGCAGATTTAAAAGATGTCACGTATCTGATTCATATTTTAAAACAACAGTATCCGAATGCTTTTCTCCATATGATTGGTTTCTCTAGAGGTGGGTTACAAGGATTGCTCACATTTCAAGATTATCCAGTCGATAGTTATATCATTTGGGGTGGCGTTTCAGATGTACGTTTAATGTATGAAGAACGTGTTGATTTACGTGGTATGTTACGTCGTATGGTAGGTCATCCTAAGAAAGATGCAACCCAATACGATAAGCGAGATGCCGTTAAATCAATTGATAGTCAAAGTCCGCCGATATTAATTGTTCACGGGGGAAAAGATAAACAAGTGAATATTGACCAGGCACATTATTTAGAAAAGCAATTAAAAGTAAAAAATGCCAAATATGAAACGTTTTATCAACCCAATGAAGGCCATGTACCACGACCAGAAGCAATGAAAGATACATTAACTTACGTTAAAAACTGGATGAAACGCATTGAGAGCGACAATTAATTTAGCATAATCACAGAATCCAACGTAATTATTATTATAAAAAGAGGAGTGAAGGTGAATCGATTTGAATTCACCTTCACTCCTCTTAAATTTATGGAGTTTATCCCAGTATTTGTTTTTTACCTTATTAAATAGAAAACTCTAATTTTATTTGTTAAATCCACCAGTTTGAGCGATGTCTTCTACTTCAGAACCAAATTTCTTGAAGTTTTCTTCAAAGCGTTTGATTAAGTCATCAGCTTGTTCACGATATTTATCTGAATCGCTCCATGCATTGATAGGGTTAAGGATAGTTTTAGGTACGTCTTCCATTTCAGCTGGAATGTTTAAGCCGAATTTTTCATCTTTAGTAAATTCAGCATCTTTCAATTTACCTGAAATCGCTTGATCTACCATATGGCGTGTATAATGTAGGCTAATACGACGACCTACACCATATTTACCGCCAGTCCAGCCTGTATTTACTAAGTATACATCTACATCATGTTCATCGATAAGTTCACCTAATAAATCAGCATATTTAATTGGATTCAATGGTAAGAATGGAGCACCGAAACATGTAGAGAATGATGGTTCTGGTTCTGTTACACCACGTTCTGTACCTGCTAATTTAGAAGTGAAACCACTTAGGAAGTGATACATAGCTTGAGCTTTCGTTAATTTTGAAATAGGTGGAAGTACACCAAAGGCATCAGCAGTTAAGAAAATAATTGTATTAGGGTGTGCTGCTTTAGATGGTAATACGATATTATCGATATGATGAATAGGGTAAGCTGCACGTGTATTTTCAGTATGTGTATTATCGTCAAAGTCTACACGGCCACGTTCGTCTACAACAGTATTTTCTAAAATTGTACCGTATTGAATCGCGTCATAGATTTGAGGTTCTTTTTCTTTAGAAAGGTTAATCGCTTTTGCATAGCAACCACCTTCAATGTTAAAGATACCGTTTTTATTCCAACCATGTTCGTCGTCACCAATTAATTTACGATCTGGTGAAGCAGATAATGTTGTTTTACCAGTACCTGATAATCCGAAGAATAAAGCTACATCGCCTTTATTACCAACGTTAGCTGAGCAATGCATACTCATAATATCTTGCATAGGTAATAAATAGTTCATAACTGAGAAGATACCTTTTTTCATTTCACCAGCGTATTCTGTACCACCAATTAAAATGACTTTATGTTTAAATGAAATAATAACAAACGTTTCAGATTTAGTGCCGTCTACTTCTGGGTCAGCTTTGAAATATGGTGCTGAAACGATTGTGAAGTTAGCTTTAATATTTTGAGCTTCTTCTTTAGATTCAGGGCGGATGAACATATTTTGTGCGAACAAGTTATGCCATGCAAGTTCATTGATTACTGTTAATTTTAATTGTGTATCTTTATCACTACCAGCGTAGCCGTTGAATACATAAAGTTCATCTTTTTGATCGAGGTAAGTTAAAACTTTATTGTAAAGTTTTAAGAATGTTTCTTCATCGATGGGTTGGTTAATATCGCCCCAAGCAATATTGTCTTTGTAAGAAGGTTCAGTTACGATGAATTTATCTTTTGGAGAACGTCCTGTATATTTACCAGTGCTTGCGTTAACAGCACCTAGTTCTGTTAATTCGCCTTCGTTGTTGTTTAAAATCTTGTAATAAAGTTGAGTAGTAGAAAGTTGAAATAATGAACTTTCTTTTTCTAATAAGTGTTTAATTTTAGGTGTTTCGCTATATGTATCTACTGACATACCTTTCCCTCCAACATCAAATTATAAATATTTCGTGTAAGCCTTTACATTAAAGTAGTATAACACAATACAACGATTATTCCACATGGAAAAGACAAAAAATCATTAAAAAACAAAATTGACATTGATAAGTGAATTCGGTAGTATAGTTCTTAGCGGATTCTCTTATCCTGAGTGGTGGAGGGACATGGACCCAATGAAACCCAGCAACCTCTTTTTTATTAAAGAAAGGTGCCAAACCGTTTGCAGACAAATATGGTCTGAACGATAAGAGCGAATGGACGTATCTGAGCCTTCTCTCTATCTTATTAGTGAAGAAGGCTTTTTTATTTTTTTAGCTCATAATTTTAAAGAGAATTTTCGTAAATATAAGAAAAAAGGAGCCAATCATGACTTATAATAAACGTTTATTTACTTCAGAATCAGTTACAGAAGGCCACCCGGACAAAATTGCTGACCAAGTCTCTGATGCTATTTTAGATGAAATCTTAAAGGATGACCCAAATGCTCGTGTTGCGTGTGAAACTTCAGTAACTACTGGCATGGCTTTAATTTCAGGGGAAATTTCAACTTCTACATATGTGGATATTCCTAAAGTTGTACGCGAAACAATTAAAAATATTGGTTATACACGTGCTAAATATGGCTACGATTATCAAACAATGGCTGTACTAACAGCTATTGATGAACAATCTCCTGACATCGCTCAAGGAGTAGACAAAGCATACGAATATAGAAATGATATTTCAGAAGAAGAAATTGAAGCGACTGGTGCAGGAGACCAAGGTTTAATGTTTGGTTATGCGACTAACGAAACAGAAACATATATGCCTCTACCAATATTCTTATCACATCAACTTGCGAAACGTTTATCAGATGTACGTAAAGATGGCATTTTAAAATATTTACGTCCAGATGGTAAAGTTCAAGTAACAGTTGAATATGATCACAATGATAAACCTAAACGTATCGACACAATCGTTGTATCATCACAACATGCGGATGATATTGAATTAGAACAAATTCAAAGCGATATTAAAGAACATGTCATTTATCCTACAGTTCCAGAAGGACTTATTGATGAAGATACTAAATTCTTTATTAATCCAACAGGCCGATTTGTAATTGGTGGACCTCAAGGTGACGCTGGTTTAACTGGGCGTAAAATCATTGTAGATACATATGGTGGTTATGCACGTCATGGCGGTGGTTGTTTCAGTGGTAAAGATCCAACAAAAGTTGACCGCTCAGCAGCATATGCAGCACGCTATGTCGCGAAGAATATCGTAGCAGCCGGATTAGCTGATCAATGTGAAGTACAATTAGCCTATGCGATTGGTGTAGCTGAACCCGTTTCAATAGCGATTGATACATTTAACACTGGTAAAGTGACAGAAGCACAACTCGTAGAAGCAGTGAGAGCAAACTTTGATTTACGTCCAGCAGGCATTATCAAAATGTTAGATTTAAAACACCCAATCTACAAACAAACTGCAGCTTATGGTCATTTCGGTCGTACTGATGTATTATTACCATGGGAGAAATTAGATAAAGTTAATGTACTAAAAGATGCGGTACAAGCTTAATTAACGCTTTAAGCAATTTGATATGCTAATTGTCGAAATTATAGATATTTTCTATTATAATGAACATAATTGACAGTTTAAAAGGAGCGTTGTTTTAATGAATTCATTCGGACCAGTCGAGATTGGTTTAATTGTAGCGGTAGTAATTGCTATTATCTGCCTAATATTATTCTTAGTTGCTTTGAAAAGTAAAAATAATATTCAACAAAAAACCAAAGAAGAGTATGAGCATAAAGAGAAAGAAATGAGAGCTACTCACGAAGAAGCTCTTGAAAAAGAACGAATTGAGAATAAAAAGCAAGTGACGAAACAAAAAGAAGATTTCGACGCAACCGTAAGTGGTAAAAACCGTGAAATCGATGCACTTAAAGTATTCTCAAAAAATAAAAGCGAATATATTACTGATATGCGTTTAATTGGTATACGTGATCGCCTAGTTAATGAAAAACGTATCAGACGTGAAGATATGCATATTATGGCGAACATCTTCTTACCAAGTAATGAATTTAACGATGTTCAACGTATTAGTCACCTTGTATTAACACGTACAGGACTTTACATTATTGATTCTCAACTGTTAAAAGGTCATGTTTATAATGGTATTAGTGGTAACCAATTCCAAGAGTTACCTTTAATGGAGCAAGTGTTTAATACGTTAGATTTAGACGCTACATCTCCACAAACATTAGTGCTAGATCAAAACGACGATAAACACTCATTATCATTTGTAAATTATTCCGACCAACTTGCAGCAATTGAAAAGTTAGCGACAGATTTACAAACTCAATTAGGTGCTAAATATACACCAACATCTATTTTATATTTCAATCCTAAATATGAAGGCGATGTCACTATTTCAAACTATGCACAAAGCTCAAGTGTCAAAGTATTAGTTGGTTCTGAACAGTTAGATGAATTCTTTAATAAGTTCGTCTTCCACGGACGTATCCAATATAATGTAGATGAACTACAAGATGTGATGGATAAAATTGAAACATTTAATTAAATAACTAATGACTACACATATGATAGGCTAAAGATGATTTCGAACAGAATTTATCTTTAGCCTATTTTTAATACAAAAAAACAGTTTTTATATACTATTATTTAGGGAATATGAAACTATAATAATGTAAGAAGAGGAGTGAATACTATGGAGACAATTGAATTCTATAATGGCCATAAAATGCCTAAGGTTGGTTTAGGTACATTTAGAGTTGCTAATAATGAAGAATGTAAAGAAGCAGTGAAACATGCTATTGAAGCGGGATATCGTAGTATTGATACAGCTAAAGTATATGGTAATGAAGAACAAGTAGGGCTAGGTATTAAAGAAGCACTCGAGTCTACTGGTTTAAACCGTGAAGATTTATTTATCACTTCTAAATTGTATTTTGAAGATTTCGGTCGTGAAAATGTGGCACAAGCATATGAAACAAGTATAAAAAAATTAGGCTTAGATTATTTAGATTTATATTTAGTACATTGGCCCGGGACTAACGAGGCACTCATGATAGATACATGGAAAGGTATGGAAGATTTATATAAAGATAATAAAGTAAAAAATATTGGGGTAAGTAATTTTAATGCTGACCATTTTGAAGCTTTACTCGCACAAGTTTCTATTAAACCAGTCATTAACCAAGTTGAATTTCACCCTTACTTTACGCAAAAAGAACTTCGAAAATATTTAGAAGTACAAAACATTTATATGGAATCATGGTCACCATTTATGAACGCTCAAATTTTAAATGATGAAACATTAAAAGAAGTGGCCAATGAACTAGATGTTTCTACTGCACAAGTGATTGTACGTTGGAACATTCAGCACGGGGTCATCGTCATTCCTAAATCAGTTACACCTAGTAGAATAGAAGAAAATATCAATGTCTTTAATTTTGAATTATCTGAGGAGCAAATGAAGAAAATTGATAATTTAAATAAGGATAAACGAGTGGGACCAGATCCAAATACATTTGAAGGTAAATAAGTAAACGAAAACACTTCATAATTAGCGACGATGATAGCGTTAATTATGAAGTGTTTAATTTATCGAATATCCTATATAGCAAGCGATAAAGCCCACAATAAATTGCAATAGTGTATAGCTTATAAAACGCAATGGCTTAAATTTCGACGTCATCATTTGAACAAGTTCATAAGACATCGTTGAGAAGGTAGTTAATCCACCTAAAAATCCTGTCACGACAAGCATACTGAACCATTGATAGTGTAGCGTCACGCCAACTACTAAACCAATTAAGAAACTGCCACACACATTCACTATTAACGTAGCAATAGGGAAGTTTGGAGACCATTTCTCCTTAATATAGTCAGATAGCCACGCTCTCACCACTGCACCTAAACCGCCACCTAACATAACTAGTAAACCATTAATCATCATGTGCGACCTCCTAGTTTAACACCAAGCCAACACATTACTATACCAGCGATATAACTCGTTAGTCCGTATATTAGCAACAAACTAAACGACTCATGATGGAACATTTTCACAAGTTCAAATTGAAATGTTGAAAATGTGGTAAGCGCACCTAATAATCCAGTTGTTATTCCTTTTTTTATCAAAGGATATTTTTGAAATAATTGTATAGCAACAGTGGACAGGTAACCCATTAAAAAAGCACCTACTAAATTAGCAATAAGTGTGCCAATGGGTAAGGAAGATGTGGGATTAAGCGTAGATATTAAAAATCTAAGCAATGCGCCAACCATACCACCTATAAAAATAAAAACGTACTGCATTTGTATATCACCTTTACTCAATATTGTGAAATAGTGCTTAACATGAATTATGATAAAACGCCAAATGTACTAATGGAAGCGTAAATGTGGAATAAAATCACTATAAGAATAATAAAAGGTAATAGTTTGCTACAAATTCTAAGCCAACCACGTTGTTGTTTATCTAAATGTTTAATTGCTTTATCTGAAAATATAATTGCAACGATTAAAATAATGACATTGACGATACTACACGCTATTAATAGGTATTTAACAGATGTAATTTGTTGACTTAAAAATGGATTAAATGTATTAAAGTAAAAACTAATGATTAATAATACGACTGAAATAAAGAAGTATTTTTTTGATTTCGACATATATATCCTCCTACTCGATATCACTAAACAATATTACCATATTTAGAGAAAGATATAATAGTGTCATTAATGTTTCTTTTCATAGGGAATTCATTTTCAAAAGAGCAAAACATTCGCTAACAGTCTTTAAGAATGATATAAATAAATTATAAATGTTTAATTTATACGGAATAGTAAATACATCATGTGAGACAGGACATTATATACATAGCAATTTAATTCCATGATGATGGAATTTGACTATATTCGTAATGTGACATATAGGAGGAAATTAATATGGCTAAAGGTAATCTTAAAGTAGAAGTATTTGCAGATGGTGCAGATATCGAACAAATGAAATCAGCTTATAAAAATAAAGAGGTTGATGGTTTCACAACGAATCCTAGTTTAATGGCTAAAGCAGGTGTGACTGACTATAAAGCATTTGCTGAGGAAGCGGTTCGTGAAATTCCAGATGCTTCAATTTCATTTGAAGTCTTTTCAGATGATTTAGAAACAATGGAGAAAGAAGCAGAAATCTTAAAACAATACGGCGATAACGTATTTGTTAAAATTCCTGTGGTTAACTCAAAAGGTGAATCAACAATTTCATTAATTAAAAAATTATCAGCTGATAATGTACGTTTAAACGTTACTGCAGTGTATACAATTGAACAAGTAAAAGAAATTACTGAAGCAGTTACTGCCGGCGTACCAACATATATCTCTGTATTTGCTGGTCGTATAGCTGATACTGGCGTAGATCCATTACCATTAATGAAAGAATCTGTTGAAGTGGCGCACAGTAAAGATGGTGTTAAATTATTATGGGCAAGTTGTCGTGAATTATTCAATGTCATCCAAGCAGATGAAATTGGTGCTGACATTATTACATGTCCAGCCGACGTTGTTAAAAAAGTAAATAACAACTTAGGACGCGACATTAATGAATTATCTGTAGACACTGTTCAAGGTTTCGCAAAAGATATCCAAAGTTCAGGTTTATCAATTCTATAAATTTTATAATTCATCTCCGTGAAGGGAGGTATTAAAGCATGTATTATGTAGCGCTTTACTATCGCTCCTTTCACGGAGTTTTTATTTGGAAAAATATATACTTTAAACGCTTGTGTCTGTTAACAAATCTCGTTAAGATTTACTCTAAGAGAGAAAAAGGAGAGACAACACGGTATGAAACAAGCAGCTTTTGAACAAAAAGTAAAAAAACAACTGTGGTTTTTAAATAAGAAAGAAAAGACATTATTGCAAGATAAATTATACGAGTATAGTCAAAATGACCATGTAGAAGAGAATACTAAAAAATATAACAAACCTATACAATTTGCGAATAACTTTTTAAAACAAAATATTTTTAAAGAAAAGAGTGTATCTAGTACATCTTTACTCATTTTATTAATAGGTATGGTGCTTATTTATGCATGTTTAATGGGAGTGTTTCTCGCAGGCTTTATTACAAGTCTGACAGCCATCCATTACTTTATAAATCCCCAGGTATCGATGTCAGTTATTAACGTAATCTTAATTTTAATTGGGTCAATACTCCTAGCATTAGTAAGTCTATTACTCATCAAATCGGTAACCGCATTATTTACTAAAAAGCTACTTGAATATAAATTTAATAAAATGAGGTAGTTTTTTGGACTAAATGCATTAAGAGTATGCATTCTTGCCATTTTTTATATACTAATGTATAAGGCTCAGTCACGTAAAATGACAAATTATTTTCAAAAGTAATAAGCGTTCCATCCTTATGTGAACTTAATCCTATCACGGTGAAGGCATTAATATAAACTTGTAGGGGAGCGCGTTGATGTTTAACAGGAAATAACACAACTTTTTCAGAAATATACAAAGGTACTAATTTATTAATTGTGAGCAGACGTTTCGCCAATTTTACTTGTTGTAAGTAAGATTTATGATGTTGCTCCAAATAATAGATAAGTACTTTTTTTATAGGAAAAGGAAGAACCATGTCATATGTGGTAAAGCAGCACTTAGTTTTAAGCGAACTACTTTTTAAAGTTTGGAGATATAATAAATTATAGGAATTATGAGGTAACATACTATACACCTTCATGATAGTAGTTACGGAGTTTCATAAGCGCATTCGTTTTATATTTTTTAATCATCGAAACTGATACATGCATAAATTGAGCTATTTCGTATTGTTTATAACCTTGAATATAATAATTAAGCCATCTATATTCACGAGGCGTAAGAAACAGTTTAACATCATTCAAATAACATGCATGATAATCTTCGGAAGAGATAGGTAAAGTGGACATCATTTGAGTATCCATAGTCATTGCTTCAAGTTTTAGATTTTCTTTTCTGAAAAGGTCAATAAGATAGAATTTTAAGCGAGTGTATAAAAAGGAAGCCATTGTAATGTGTGAAGTGGGATGATATAACGTGGATAAATGCCATAATTTAATTAATAACAATTGATAAAATTCATCATAATTATACTTGATGTGATATTGTTTTAACAAATAGTGAATAATTTTATGATGTTTAAGATATATTTCTTCAAAATTCAATGCTAAATTTTAATTCTCCTTGTTTATGTACATAAATTAAATTTTCCGGATAAGAAGATATTAAAATAAAAACAATGAAATATCATTTGCGTAATTTAAAAAATAGGTGTTAAATAGTAAACATAGAATAGCTAATATTAGTGAAAATTTGTCTAAATTCGTTTGTTTGAACGTGATTCGACATTTATATAGAATTGTACCTAACATTGGTAAATTAATTGAAACTATAGGCTAAAGGCCAATCTAAAATATGGGAGGTATAGCGTTGGATTATGCACATTTAAATCTTGAGCATTTTTTTGCAAGAAATGATGAGTTAGACATTATTAGAGATCGTTCAGAATTTGTAATGATTAATAATTTTACTAATGAAATGATGTACCGTGACGGTGAAATCGAAGGAACAATTGATTTGAATCAATATTTTTACAAGAATAGATCACAAGCAGCAAGTTTCATTATGATGGATTATCGCAATGAAAATAAATAATTTTATAAAATCGACGGACTCGTATTAAAGTAATGAAATTAATCTTGTTTCATTACTTTTTATTTTATTAAGTTTCAATTTGATTACTTTTATTTTATGAATTTGTAACATTGTAACTATAAAATTGTTTAAAGGTATTAATAATGTTAAACTTTATTATCATGAAAGACTTTAAATAAGATTACAACAATGACCTAAGAGGTGTGAATATGACGAAGCACAAGAAGGGCTCTATTATAAGTTTAGTAGGGTTGCTTATTGTTTTAGTAGTAGCGGGTTTTGTCTTTTTCTCAATGATTTCTGATCAAATATTTTTCAAGAACGTTGATGAAGAAGAAAGTGTAGAACATTTAGATGTTACATTAAATAAAGCTGCTGAGAAACAAATCGATAACTACACAAGTCAACAAGTCTCAAATAAAAATAATACAGCGTGGCGAGATGCGTCAGCTGGCGAAATTAAATCAGCAATGGATAGTAGTAAATTCATTGAAAATGACAAACAAAAATACCAATTTTTAGATTTATCAAAATATCAAGGTATTGATGAAAATCGTATTAAACGTATGTTATTTGATAGACCAATGTTGTTGAAACATACTGATGCATTTATCGAAGCGGCGAAAGAAAAGCATGTTAATGAAGTATATTTAATTTCTCACGCATTATTAGAAACAGGATCAGTTAAAAGTGAACTTGCGAATGGCGTAGAAATAGACGGTAAAAAATATTATAACTTCTATGGCGTCGGCGCTTTAGATAGTGACCCAATTAAAACTGGTGCAGAATACGCTAAAAAGCATGGTTGGGATACACCTGAAAAAGCAATTAAAGGTGGAGCCGATTTTATACATCAACATTTCTTATCACATAATGACCAAAATACATTATATAGCATGAGATGGAATCCTAAGAACCCAGGTGAACATCAATATGCCACTGATATTAAATGGGCAGAAAGTAATGCTCAAATTATCGCAGATTTCTATAAAGAAATGAAAACTGAAGGTAAATATTTTAAACTTTATGTTTATAAAGACGATAATAAACATAAATAACACAAAAACCAACGTATCTCTGTCAAATCGGACTGATGGGCTCAATTAAAGAGATTAAGTATATAAAGTATAGAGTATATAATTTTATGATTACCTAAATGACTATAGTCTTATAATCATAAGACATTTCTTAATTTATTTTATTAATATTTATTAAATGATGAGGAAAAGTGTATTGTTTTTTAGTATTTTAATATGGAATTATGTATAAATAATGTAGTATTGTTGGCGAGACTCCTGAGGGAATAGGATGAGTGTCGAGACCGTGGCTCGACCCATCCCCTAGGAAATGCGAGCCAAACAATACGAAGTGTTGATAAAAAGAGAAGCGTAGAGGCGATTCATGATTGAATCATCTCTACGCTATTATTTTGGGATTTATGTCCCAGACTCTTGTTTTTTTAAATGTTTATAGTTATTCGGCTTTATTTTTTCTACTTAACCAACTAAAAGCAATCACAAAAACTAAAGTAACTTTAATTAAAAATTTCATTTATTTCACCTCAATATCTAGATAATAACATATCCTAAATGGGTTAAAAATTATATAGAAAGGCTATATATAGTAAGTATAATTCATTTTATAGGTATTAAGTTATTGATATAATACTAGAATAGTTAAATAAATATAGAGTTCAACTGAAGGATGATGTTAAATATGCGTGTTGCAATTATTGGAACGGGCACAGCTGGAGTGAGTGTGCTTAGACAACTGGTGAAGTATGATGAATTTAAAAATCTACAAGTAGATGTATATGATAATGCTAAAAACATGGGACAGGGCGTCCCTTTTCAAAATGATAGTAGTCAGCTCTTGATTAATTTACCTACCAAAAATATGAGTTTAAATTTAGATGATGATGAAGAGTTCTGGAAATGGTACCAAGACCAAACTAAATTTAAATTTGACAATCCTCAATACTTACCACGATTTGTATTTGGGCATTATATGAAATCGTATCTTTCAAACTATGAACATACATATAATAATCTCACTATTATCAATAAAGAGGTTGATGAGATATTTACGAAATCAGAAGTAGATGAAACGACACTCAAATATTACGTGTGTACGTCAGAAGATATGAATGAATGGAAAGAATATGACTATATTTTCTTAACAACTGGAACATTTGCATATCATGACCCATATGAATTGAAAGGTAAAAAAGGTTACATACCAACGCCTTATCCTACATATAATACATTGGACGATGTATCTCAGTCTGATGAGATTGCAATTATTGGCACCGGCTTAGCAAGTCTCGATGTTGTACGATATGTGACTGCACATCATTCGAAATTGCCTATTACTATGACGAGTCGTTCGGCTTATCTGCCTAGTGTTAGAGGGAAGATGATTCCTATTACTTTTAAACACTTAACTAAAGAGAATTTTAACAAATTAAAAGCGCAACATTATGGCAATGTGCCACTAGAACGTGCGTTTGAACTGTTCCAGTCAGATTGTGAGCTTTATAAGATTGATTTAGAACATTTAGCACATCGTCGTACTGGAAATGTGATAGATGATTTAGAGTATGATTTACAGCACCCTGAAGAAGTAGGGGCTTTCCAAAGCTTAATTGAAAATGTTAAAGAGAATTTAAATTGGATTTGGAATAGTTTGAGTAACGAAGATCAAAAAGAATTCGATCAACGTTTTACAAAGATTATTCAATTAAATTCTAATCCTATGCCACCGAGAACTGCAGAATTGATTATTGAATTGATAAATAATGACTCACTTATTATAAAAAGAGGATTAGAAGATATTTCACATCAAGATGGTCATTTTAACTTGAAATTTAAAGACGATGATACAGAATATCACTATGATATTGTTATCAATGCTACCGGTGCAAAAACGCATTTAGCAGATTTAGATGAAGATGATCAGCTTATTTTAAATCTTGAAAATCATCGTATCGTACAACCTCATCCAATGGGTGGTATTCAAATCATTCCAGAAACGAACCAAGTTATAAGTCCAAGATATGGCACGCTTAATAATATGATTGCTATTGGCCACGTTACGAATGGTGTTAACAAATTACGTAATGGTGTGAAAATGATTGTTGATCAAGCTGTTAGTACAGTTGACTATCTTTACAAAATACAAAGTCATTTTGACCACAAATAGTAAATCTTTACACTTATTTAGCTGAACTATTCATTAAATAGCGAACTCTCACTTTTACATGGTTTCTACATTTGTAATTTATAAAAATTAAGGGTATGATTATTTTGTAGTAATTAATCTACATTAACTCAATAATCACAATTTCATAGTAATTCTTTCGGGGCGGGGTGCAATTCCCAACCGGCAGTAAATCAAGCCTGCGACCCGAGCATGTTGGTAACGACATGCTCGGTTGATCTAGTGAAACTCTAGAGCCGACAGTAAAAGTCTGGATGGGAGAAAGAATGAAGACGTCATTGAATAAAGACGTTTGTTAAGCGTGCACATTTATAAAATGTCGTAAGCTTATTTAAATATACATGTAGACTCCCTATGCCTAATAATTACATTACGGTATAGGGAGTTTTTAGTTATAGAGGTGATGAGTTGAGTAATTTTATGCAATACGCAATACAACTTGCGCAAATGGTTGAAGGTCAAACTGGTATTAATCCTCCAGTAGGATCAGTAGTAGTCAATGATGGACGCATCGTAGGTTTAGGTGCACATCTGATGCAAGGCGATAAACATGCCGAAGTTCAAGCATTGGATATGGCTCAAGACAAAGCAAAAGGCGGTACAATTTATATTTCATTAGAACCTTGTACGCACTATGGTTCAACACCGCCATGTGTCAATAAAATCATTGAATTTGGACTTAGCAAAGTAATATATGCAGTCAAAGACACTACTTTACCTTCTGAAGGAGATGCAATCTTACAAAAAGCTGGAATTGAAGTTGAATATCAACATTCAACTGAAGCGGCACAGTTATATGAAGACTTTTTCAAAGCAAAAAATGACAAAGTACCTGAAATAACTGTAAAAGTATCAGTAACCTTAGATGGTAAACAAGCGACTGATAATGGACAAAGTCAGTGGATTACTAACCCTGAAGTCAAACAAGACGTCTATCGCTTACGTCATACTCATGACGCAGTACTTACTGGCTATGGCACTGTTGAAGCGGATAATCCACAGTATACGACGCGAATTCAAGATGGAAAACATCCAACGCGCATTATCTTATCAAGAAAGGGAGATATTGATTTTTCGAAACAAATCTTTCATGATAATTTGAGTGAAGTTTGGATTTACACTGAAAATGAATCGCTAACAAGTCCAGATAATCATATTAAAATTATACATTTAGCAGATTGTAAATTAGATAATATTTTAACTGATATCTACGAACGAGGCGTAGGTAAACTATTAATTGAAGCAGGTCCTCGTGTTACTTCAGCATTTCTCCAATCTAAATACTTAGATCAACTTATTATTTATTACGCCCCGAAAATAATAGGTGGTCGTGGAACACATCAATTTTATCAAACAGATCATGTCATTGATTTAGACCAGGCCACACAATTTGAAATTATTTCTACTGAGTTAATCAATCAAAATATAAAAATGATAATGCGAAAGAAGTGAATAACAATGTTTACAGGTATCGTTGAAGAAATAGGTACTGTGAAAAACATTCGTACACAACAATCCGTAAGAACGCTAGACATTGCATGTCATAAGATTTTAGAAGATATGCAGATTGGTGATTCTATTAGCGTCAATGGCGCATGTCTAACTGTTATCAACTTCCAAGATACTTATTTTACTGTACAAGTAATTAAAGGTACGGAGGATAAAACATATTTATCTCAAATTAAGCAACATGATGAGGTGAATTTGGAGCGTGCAATGGCAGGAAATGGACGTTTTGGTGGACACTTTGTATTAGGTCACGTCGATCAAAAAGGAGTGGTGTCGCATATTAATGAAACGCCTAACTCTCGAATTGTGACAATCAAAGCACCTGATACGATTATAAAACAGTTGGTGAAGCAAGGGTCTATTACGGTTGATGGTGTAAGTCTTACCGTTTTCGACTTACATAGTAATAGCTTCGACATTCATTTAATCCCTGAAACGAGACGCTCTACGATACTCTCTGCCAAGAAGATTGGTGACAATGTGCATCTTGAGACGGATGTTTTATTTAAATACGTAGAAACTATACTTAATAGAAATGATACAGAATTAACAGTTGATAAATTAAAAGCGTTTGGATTTTAGGAGGCGTAACCGATGAAATTTGATGAAATTAGCGAAGCAATTGAAGCTTTAAAACGCGGTGAAAGTATTATCGTTGTAGATGATGAAGACCGTGAAAATGAAGGCGACCTAATTGCAGTTACTCAGTGGATGAATGATAATACAATAAATTTTATGGCACAAGAAGGGCGTGGCCTAATTTGCGCGCCAATCAGTACGCACATAGCTCAACGTTTAAACCTTATGCCAATGGTCGAACATAACACGGATGGTTTCGGTACTAATTTTACAGTTAGTATTGATCACGTGACGACTTCAACAGGAATTAGTGCCTTTGACCGTATGGCCACCGCTCGTGCTTTAATTGACTCAGAGTCTACTGCAGAAGATTTTCATAGACCGGGTCATTTATTCCCATTAATCGCTAAAGATAAAGGTGTGCTTGAAAGAACAGGTCATACAGAAGCGGCAGTGGATTTAGCTAAATTAAGTGATGCTGAGCCAGCAGGTGTGATTTGTGAAATCATGAATGATGATGGCACTATGGCTAAAGGCGAAGAACTTCAACGCTTCAAAGAACGTCATAATTTAAAAATGATTACAATTGAGAGTTTAGTTAAATTTCGTAAACATAATATGAATGAAGTGAAATTAAAAGCACGTGTACAAATGCCGACTGATAATGGTGACTTTGAAATGTATGGTTTCCAATCAGAATTTACTGATGAGGAAATAGTTGTACTTGCGAAAGGTGAACCTCGTGCCACTGAAAATGTTCGAATTCATTCAGCGTGTTTAACAGGGGATATCTTTCATAGTCAACGATGCGATTGTGGGGCTCAATTAGAAGCCTCAATGGATTATATTAATAAGCATGGTGGCTTAATTATCTACTTACCTCAAGAAGGTAGAGGTATTGGGTTAATTAATAAATTGAAAGCTTATGAATTAATCGAGCAAGGTCATGATACAGTTACAGCAAATTTAGCTTTAGGTTTTGATGAAGATTTAAGAGATTATCATATAGCTGCTCAAATTTTAAATTATTTTAATGTACAGCAAGTTAATTTATTAAGTAATAATCCTAAGAAATTTGAAGGCTTAACAGAATATGGAATTAAAGTAGCGCAACGCACAGAAATTATTGTGCCGGAAACTGCACATAATCATGTATATATGATGACTAAAAAAACTAAAATGGGACATTTATTATAGGAGGCTTTTAATATGAATTTTGAAGGTAAATTAGTAGGTACGGATCTAAAAGTTGCAATAGTAGTAAGTCGTTTTAATGATTTTATAACAAATCGTTTATTAGATGGAGCGAAAGACACATTAATTAGACATGGTGTAGATGACAATAATATTGATGTTGCATTTGTACCAGGTGCTTTTGAAATTCCATTAGTTGCTAAAAAATTAGCTCAAAAAAGCGAATATGATGCAGTAATTACTTTAGGATGTGTAATTAGAGGTGCTACATCTCATTATGATTACGTATGTAATGAAGTAGCAAAAGGTGTATCAAAAGCGAACGATGTATCTGATACTCCAGTTATCTTTGGTGTAGTAACTACTGAAAGTATTGAGCAAGCTGTTGAAAGAGCAGGTACTAAAGCAGGTAATAAAGGCGCAGATGCTGCAGTTAGCGCAATTGAAATGGCGAACTTGTTAAAACAATTTTAATCTAGAAGAAAATGATAAATGAATAGCCCTAAGATGGTTTCTTTAATCAGAAATCATTTTAGGGCTTTTTTAATAAGAGTATTAATAATTTGTTTTAAATTTAGCGTCTAAAGAATTTTACGGCACCTGAAATCGCTGCGAGCGCACCTAAACCAATAGCACTAGTTAGACCCACTTTTTTAAGTGTTTCAGTAGATACAAACTCTTGATATGCAAGCGCTAAGTTTTGAGGACGTTCAGCAAGTCGACGCATGAAGTAACCAAACCAGTCATTACCATACGGTACATAGACTGTGAAATGATAACCTTGATGTGCAATTTCTTCTGCTAATTCACTACGGAAACCATATAACATTTGGAATTCAAAGGCGTCTTTTTCAATATTATTATCTTTAACAAATTGTTTAACGTGATTAATAATTTTATCATCATGTGTAGCGATAGATGTAAAATTCTTCGCGTTTAGAAGTCGTTTTTCGATGATTTTTATGTAATTAGCATCGATTTCTTCTTTCGTTTGATAGGCAATGCTTTCATCTTCTTTATAAGCGCCTTTAACCAAACGTAAACGCAATTCAGGATATCTATCAATTAAATCTAGTCCATCGTATAAATAGGCTTGGATTACGGTACCTACATTTCTGAATTCACCTTTTAAGCGATCTAGTACTTTGATGATTTGTTGTAAACTGTCATATTTTTCAGTATCAATATTAATATGCATCTTATCAAATTCATCAGCTTTTAATAAAATTTCTCTTAAATTCTGGTAGGCTAATTCAGTATCAAATTCTCCACCTAATGAACTTAATTTAACTGACATATGTGCGTCTACATCATAATCTTTAACGGCTTGCATAACTTCTAGAATTTCGTTTTTAGCTTGAGTTGCTAAGGCTTCAGTGCCTACAAACTCACCAAGATTATCTACCGTTACTTCAATATTTTTATCATTAAGATACTCAATTGTATCAATTAATTGTTCGATTGTGTTACCCGCTACTACCTTATTTGCGCCCATTCTTGGACCTAATTTTCGAGCAGTTTCATTTAAATAGCTACTATTAGATAAGGCAATAAAAAAGTTTCTGAAAAGTGACATACTAAATTCCTCCATATTCCCCATAATCTATTATTTATTAATAAGTTTAGCACGAAAAAGAGCTATAAGAAAGCGTTTCCATTACTGTATACCCTAATTAAATAGGTAGAATTACAATTTAATTTCAAAATCTCTAATTTTAAAATGTAAATTCCTCTGAATCATACATACGCATGAGTGCCAATTAGATGTAATTATTTGATATAATACTTGTGTTGAAATATAAGTGAGAAGGGATTAATAATCATGTGGAAGTGGGAAACTGAACACGACGCTAAAGGCGTTGTCGTTATATTACATAATATTTTAGAGCATACGGGTCGTTATGCTTATGTCATTACAATGTTAAGACGCAATGGCTATCATGTTATTATGGGTGATTTGCCAGGGCAGGGACAAACTTCTCGTGCCAATAAAGGTCAACTTAAAAATTTCGAAATCTATCATGAAAAGCTTATCGAATGGGTAAGTGTAGCTAATGAATATAAAATCCCAACTTTCGTTATGGGTGTAGGATTAGGCGGTTTAATTGTGTTAAATATGCTTGAAAAGACAGAATTACCGATTGAAGGCATGATGTTAATTTCTCCAATGCTTGAATTAAAGAGAAATAACAAAACTCGTAAAAACATGTTCATTTCAAATATTGGCAAAGGAAATAAAGATGCACGATTTAAATTAGGTATTGATTATAGTGAATTAACACGTAACCCTGAAGTGATTGAAGAAACAGAACAAGATGGCTTAATGCTTAAAAAAGTTACATATAAATGGTACAACATCGTGATTGAAACGATGAAAGAAACGTCACAACATATCAAAGATATAAAACCAATGCCAACGTTACTAATGTACGGTACTGAAGATAAATTATTAGACGTCAGAGCTATCGCTAATTTAAAAACTCAATTAGCAACATCAGAATTATACTTTAAAGCTTGGCCCGGTTTATATCATGAAGTTCACAATGAACCTGAACGTGATCAAGTGATGCGCTACGTCTTAACTTTCCTTAATAATAGTGTTAATACTATGGGATTTATCGTTAAAGAAGATGAAATTGAGGATATTTTATAAATGTATTAGGGTCATCTTTTAAATCATACAGTTTGGAACATACATCCAGGTTCTGAACTGTATTTTTTTAACTTTTGTTTAATAAGTGACACGCCTCGATAATTAATTAAATTAATATATTCAATCTTTTAAATAGCTAAAAATATGGGAAAATCAGGAAAGTTGAATGTAAATTGTGATATTGGTATATTCTAAATATAAAAAATTATAAATTTATTTAGTTATATTTAATTATAATTAAATAGAATGGGTAAATAATTAATATATTATGGGTGATTGATTATTTAAACAGGTGTCTAAATCGTAAGGGAGGGGTCAACATTGAGTAATCAAGCTGAAGAAAGCGTCACTATGATATTACAATTAGAAGAATTGTGTAAAGAAATCAACTCTATTTTCAAAGTCATTTATGAATCGTATGATTTAACTAAGGAAGAAGTACTTATTTTGCTTACTTTATGGGATAAAGGGTCCATGACGTTAAAAGAAATGGATAGCTATGTGAGCATTAAATCATACAAACGTACCAGTACATATAACAATTTAGTTCATGCAGGGTGGATTAATAAAGAACGCCCACTTGATGATGAACGCACAGTAATTATTCATTTTAATGAAGAAAAGTCTCAATTTAAAACTGAGTTATTAGAATTTATTTCTAAAATGATTAAGAAAAAATATGAATCCTTAGAGAATAGCTTAAATTCTTTAATGGGCGTGTAAATGTTTTCAAGTTAAACTGAATATATATTTAAAGCTCTGATGAAATTTTAAAATTCAATCAGAGCTTGTTTAATATATTATGATTTAGTACGATAGGGCATTTAGCTTGAAACCTATATGTTAGTCAATGGCGATGCCTTAACGTTTTTCAATTGCACATATAAATGGGGCATGATTCACTTGATTAATAAATTGATATTTTAAGATATGTGCCTTATTTTGATTAAATTGTTCTAAATAATTGAGAATGGCATCACGTTCAACTTGTCCTTCTTCATGGCCATGATAAATGACTAAAACGATAATACCTTCTACATTAAGCACATTAAAAATACTGTCAATTGCTTTAATAGTAGTTTCAGGACGAGTAACGATTGATTTATCACCTTTAGGTAAATAACCAAGATTAAAAATCGCTGCATCTACCATGCCACTTTTAGTTACATCTAAGTGCTCGACTATATTTTCATGTCCATCTTGAATTAGTGTGACATTATTATAGTTTTTAACTTTTTCTGCCGTATTTTGAATAGCACTTTTTTGAATATCAAAGCCATACACGTGACCATGTGGTACGTGCTCGGCTAAAAAGAGTGTGTCATACCCATTGCCACACGTTGCATCAATAACAATGCTATCTTCCTGTATATGACTGGTTATTAATGTTTTTGAAAATGGAAGAATACGTTCTAATTTCATGATTTAACTTTTGACTCCGCTTTATAGAATTTACCTTGATATGACTCTCGACGTGCTAATTCATTATCAATTTCATTTAAAACTTCCCATTTATTGACACTCCACATAGGACCGACCATTAAGTCTATTGGGCCGTCTCCGGTAATACGATGAATAATCATTTCAGGTGGTAAAATTTCAAGTTGATTACAAACTAAGTTTGTATAATCATCTTGAGACATAAACTCAAGCATACCTTTTTCATATTGTTTAACCATAGGCGTGCCTTTTAATAGGTGGAGTAAATGAATTTTAATGCCTTGCACATCCATTTGAGCTACTTCTTTCGCTGTGTCCATCATCATATTATAATCTTCACCAGGTAGACCGTTAATAATGTGTGTACATACATTAATGTTATGTTTTCTTAATTTAGCTACACCTTCATAATAAGTCTTCATATCGTGTGCACGGTTAATTAAGTCTGAAGTTTCTTGATGTACGGTTTGTAAGCCTAGTTCGACCCATAGATACGTACGTTCATTTAATTCAGCTAAATATTCCACTACGTCATCTGGTAAACAATCTGGACGTGTTGCGATAGATAAGCCTACAACGCCTTCTTCTTTTAAGACAGGTTCATATTTTTCTTTTAAGACTTCAACTGGGGCATGTGTGTTAGTAAACGCTTGAAAATACGCGATATATTTACCTTCGCTCCATTTTTCATGCATGCGGTCTTTAATCTGTTGGAATTGCACTTCGATAGGATCTGCTCTATTACCCGCAAAATCACCGCTTCCGGCTGCAGAACAAAATGTACAGCCACCATGTGCTACAGTGCCATCACGATTGGGACAATCAAATCCTCCATCGAGTGCAACCTTAAATATTTTTTGATTAAATTTATTTTTCAAATGGTAGTTCCATGTATGATATCGTTTGTTTTCAAAGGCATACGGGAAATAATTACCCATAAGACATTTTCCTTTCTATCTAACTTAGTTCTAAGTAAAGATTTTAACATACTTTAATGTTATAGTGTTTATTGTACTTCGATAAATATATAAAGAGGGGACATTAAATATGAATATACCTAGATCAGTATGGTGGCTAGTTATTGGTATGGCACTAAATATAACTGGCTCTAGCTTTTTATGGCCTTTAAACACGATATATATGAAAGAAGAACTTGGTAAAAGCCTGACAATTGCTAGTATCGTTCTAATGATTAATTCATTTGGTATGGTAGTCGGAAATTTACTAGGTGGCACGTTGTTCGATAAGTTAGGCGGATATCGAACAATCATGATAGGTACTGTTACATGTTTAATAAGTACTACGTTGTTAAACTTCTTCCATGGATGGCCTTGGTATGCATTATGGTTAGTATTATTAGGCTTCGGTGGCGGTATGATTGTTCCCGCAATTTATGCGATGGCTGGAGCTGTTTGGCCAAACGGAGGAAGAACGACATTTAACGCTATTTATTTAGCGCAAAATATTGGTGTAGCTGCAGGCGCTGCGTTAGGCGGGTTTGTAGCTGAATTTAGTTTTAACTATATCTTCATTGCTAACTTAGTAATGTACGTACTATTTGGTATAGTAGCTACTACGCAATTCAATTTAGAGTATCATGCTAAAGTGAGAGTGCCAGATAGCCTTGATATTCATGGTAAAGAGAATAAAAAGCGTTTCGTAGCACTTCTTTTATTATGTGCTATGTTTAGTATTTGTTGGATAGCTTATATTCAATGGGAAAGTTCAATTGCATCATTTACGCAAGAACTTAATATCTCATTACCTCAATATAGTGTATTATGGACGGTTAACGGCATTATGATATTAGTTGCACAACCATTAATCAGACCTATAATTACATTATTAAAAGGTAACTTGAAATCTCAAATGATAGTTGGGATTTTTGTGTTTATGTTATCTTTTCTAGTTACAAGTTTTGCTGAACAATTTTCAGTGTTCTTAATTGGTATGATTATTCTTACATTTGGTGAAATGTTCATCTGGCCAGCTGTACCAGCAATCGCTAATTATTTAGCCCCAGAAGGTAAGCAAGGCCAATATCAAGGCGTAGTCAACTCCGCTTCTACAGTAGGTAAAGCGTTTGGTCCACTTATTGGTGGTATTTTAGTTGATGCCTTTAATATGAGCGTCATGTTCATTGGAATGATCGTACTGTTATTCGTAGGTTTATTCTTTGTATCAATTTTTGATAGCGGACTTCCAAAAGGTAAAAAGAGACAAAATTCTTAGCACACGATTAAAAGTTAGCTCAACCACTTGCAATTAAGACGCGAATCTCATAATATTAAAATGTATTGGAGTAGTAGCTTAAATACTTTTCGAAAGAGAGCTAGTGGTGGTGTAAACTAGTGTTAAGAATTAAGTGAACTTACCGTTAAATAATTAAATTTTAAACATCTCTTACTATTATAAAGTGCACATCTTGATGTGAAATAGGGTGGTACCGCGGCTCTGAGTCGTCCCTACACAAATTGTAATAGTTTGAGATGTTTTTATATTTTAGGAGGAAAATGCTTTGGGTTACAATCACAATGAAATTGAAAAAAAGTGGCAAGCTTATTGGGCTGACAACAAAACGTTTAAAGCCAATGACAATTTAGGTCAAAAGAAATTCTATGCGCTAGATATGTTTCCATATCCATCAGGGGCAGGGTTACATGTAGGACATCCAGAAGGTTATACAGCTACAGATATCGTCTCACGTTATAAACGTATGCAAGGGTATAACGTTTTACATCCAATGGGATGGGATGCATTTGGTTTACCAGCTGAGCAGTATGCATTAGATACTGGTAATGATCCAAGAGAATTTACAAAACAAAACGTACAAACATTTAAACGTCAAATTCAAGAATTAGGCTTTAGTTATGATTGGGATAGAGAAGTGAATACTACTGACCCTGAATACTATAAATGGACGCAATGGATCTTCATCCAATTATATAATAAAGGTTTAGCTTATGTAGATGAAGTAGCAGTAAACTGGTGCCCGGCTTTAGGTACTGTACTATCTAACGAAGAAGTTGTAGATGGTGTGTCTGAACGTGGTGGACACCCAGTATATAGAAGACCAATGAAACAATGGGTACTTAAAATTACAGAATACGCTGATCGACTAATTGAAGATTTAGAAGAATTAGATTGGCCTGATTCAATCAAAGATATGCAATATAACTGGATTGGCCGTTCTGAAGGCGCGCGCGTGTCTTTTGAAGTAGAAGGATACGGCGAAACAATAGATGTCTTCACTACACGTCCAGATACAATCTTTGGAACAATGTTCTTAGTATTAAGCCCAGAGCATGCATTAGTTAATACAATTACAGCAGATGAAAAACAAGAAGAAATTAAAAAATACCAAGAAGATGCTTCTAAAAAGTCTGATTTAGAACGTACTGATTTAGCTAAAGATAAATCTGGTGTCTTCACAGGTGCCTATGCGATTAATCCTTTATCTGGAGAAAAATTACCAATTTGGATTGCAGATTATGTATTATCTAGCTACGGCACAGGGGCAGTAATGGCGGTTCCTGGACATGACGAACGCGACCACGAATTTGCTACTAAGTTTGAATTACCTATCGTTGAAGTAATTGAAGGTGGCGACGTTGCCAAAGAAGCATATACTGGTGAAGGCGCACATATTAATTCTGGAGAACTTGATGGCTTAGACAATGAACAAGCGATTGCTAAAGCAATTGAGTTATTGGAAGCTAAAAATGCTGGTGAGAAAAAGGTTAACTATAAACTAAGAGACTGGTTATTTAGTAGACAACGTTATTGGGGCGAACCAATTCCAGTTATTCACTGGGAAGATGGTACTATGTCAACAGTGCCAGAAGAAGAACTTCCATTATTACTACCTGAAACGGATGAAATTAAACCTTCTGGTACAGGTGAATCACCATTGGCAAATATCGATGACTTTGTAAATGTCGTTGATGAAAAGACTGGTATGAAAGGTCGTCGTGAAACAAATACAATGCCACAATGGGCAGGTAGTTGTTGGTATTACTTAAGATATATCGACCCACATAATGACAAAATGTTAGCAGATCCTGAAAAATTAAAACATTGGTTACCAGTTGATTTATATATTGGTGGGGTAGAACACGCAGTACTTCACTTATTATATGCAAGATTCTGGCACAAAGTATTATATGATTTAGGCGTAGTACCAACAAAAGAACCTTTCCAAAAATTATTCAACCAAGGTATGATTCTTGGTGAAGGAAATGAAAAAATGAGTAAATCGAAAGGTAACGTGGTCAACCCTGATGATATCGTAGCATCCCACGGTGCCGATACGTTACGTCTTTACGAAATGTTTATGGGACCTTTAGATGCTTCTATCGCATGGAGTGAAAATGGCTTAGATGGTTCTAGACGTTTCTTAGACCGTGTATGGAGATTACTCATTAACGAAGATGGCACGTTATCTAGCAAAGTTGATGACACTAACGATAAATCTCTTGATAAAGTCTATAACCAAACAGTTAAGAAAGTTACGGAAGATTTTGAAACACTTAACTTTAATACAGCTATCAGTCAATTAATGGTCTTCATTAATGAATGTTATAAAGTGGATAGTATTTATAAATCTTATGTTGAAGGCTTTGTGAAAATGTTAGCACCAATTGCACCACACATTGGTGAAGAACTATGGAGTCGTCTTGGTAATAATGACACAATTACTTACCAACCATGGCCAACATATGATGAATCATTATTAGTTGATTCAGAAGTAGAAATCGTCGTTCAAGTGAACGGTAAAGTGAGAGCCAAATTACAAATTCCTAAAGACTTATCTAAAGAAGAAATGCAAGATTTAGCATTAGAAGATGAAAATGTTAAACTATCTATTGAGGGTAAAGAAATTAAAAAAATAATTGCAGTACCTCAAAAATTAGTGAATATCGTTGTTAAATAATTATTAAAGGAGTTTTATATATGGAAAGTATTTCAATAGATCAATTAAAAGAAAAATTACTAGGGTCTAATCCTGTGAATGTCATTGATGTGAGAACTGACGAAGAAACTGCATTAGGTATCATTCCTGGTGCGAAAACAATTCCAATGAATGAAATTCCTGATAACTTAAATCACTTTAACAAAAATGAAACATATTATATTATCTGTGCAGCTGGCGTTCGTAGCGCTAAAGTTGTGAACTATTTAGAAGACCAAGAAATTAATGCTGTCAATGTTGACGGCGGTATGAATGCATGGGGTTCTGAAGGAACTGAAATAGAAAGTATTTAATAGATTCTTCGATTAGATGATATAACATATAAAATAATAGCTCGACGATGACTTCAAAAGTGACTTTGAAAACATCGTCGAGCTATTTATATTTATCACTCAATTTGAAATTAACTTTTTGTAAGCAATAACTTAATCTTCTGGTTTGAATTTACCCGCTTCATTTCCGGCTACATGTCCCGTCACTAACGCACTCGTGATATTATAACCGCCAGTATAACCATGAATATCTAGTACTTCACCGCATAAAAATAAGCCGGCTTGTTTTTTAGACATCATTGTTTTTGGCCATAATTCTTTAAGAGACACACCTCCACCTGTAACAAAAGCTTTTTCAATAGGAAGGGTACCATTAACGGTAAACGTAAAGCCTTTCAAATTATCAATTAAGCGTGTTAATTGTTGATTTGAAAGATGATGGTAGGTGGTATCATTGTCGATTTCTGATTGCTCAAGCATAAAGAGCAAGTATCGTTCTTCTAACAATCCTCTTAAACTATTTTTTAAATATTTATCAGGTTCATCTTTTAATAATTTTAAGATTTTTTCTTCTAATTGAGCACGTTTCAAATCTGGAAACACATCTAATTGCATTTTTATATCTTGCTTCTTTTGATTTTTTTGTTCTTTATATACGAATTGACTGCATCGTAAAGCGGCAGGTCCACTTATACCAAAGTGTGTAAAGATCATATCCATTTGATGACTTATACGTTTTTTACCATTTTTCTTTAAGACAGATAACTCAACGTCTCTTAAACTTAAACCCTTGAGTTGTTTAGACTTAATAAAAGGTTCACTAGAAGTAATAGGTACTTCAGTTGGGAAAAGTTCTGTAATAGAATGGCCGAATTGTTCAGCAAAAACATAACCATCTCCGGTTGAACCAGTTTGAGGCACGCTAGTACCACCCGTGGCAATAACTAATGACGTGGATTCAAAAGTTTCATTTTGAGTGTGAACTATAAAATGACCATTTTCCGCAATAGCAACATTCTTAACAACTGTTTCTTCTTTAATTTCCACATTATTCGATTTAATCGTATTCACTAATGTATCGACCACGTCCTGAGCCTTGTTGGACATAGGGAACATACGTCCATGATCTTCTTCTTTAAGTTTTACCCCACGCGATTCAAAAAATTCAATGATTGATTCATTATCAAAAACTGAAAATGGGCTATATAAAAATTTGCCATTACCTGGAATATTTTCAATAATTTCTGCATAGGGGAGACGATTAGTAACATTACATCTGCCACCACCTGAAATTTTAAGTTTACGACCTAGACCTTTTTTCTTTTCTAATAAAAGGACTTTATCACTATGTTCACTCGCTGCGAAAGCGGCCATAAGACCACTTGGTCCTCCGCCAATTATAATTGTTTGATACATTGCGTGACCTCCGTTTGCAATTTGTCTTCATCGTCAGTATTTGGTATTAATTTGAATTCTAAATAAAATTAGTTATAATTTAAGATTGGTTCTGTAAATTAAATTATATATGTATATTCGATATAGTGTTAGTTAATAATTTTAATGAAACTGTTAAAGATATGGGAAACAATAAGTATTTTGTGATATATTTTATATTAATGCAAGCCGTTAGAATGTGCAGATTGTAAATTAATTATATCGATTATTAAAAAGGTAGGAAGATTAAATATGAGTGAAAATAAGGAAATGGTACGTGGCACCTTTCTGATTACATTGAGTATTTTAATTACAAAAGTATTAGGCGTACTGTTTGTAATACCATTCTATGCGATTATGGGCGCCAATGCTGAGGAAAAATTAGCTCCATTTAACTATGCATATGTTCCTTACAATATTGCTATTGCCGTTGCAACTGCTGGGATTCCATTAGCAGCTTCTAAGTTTGTAGCTAAATATAATGCGTTAGGAGCATATAAAGTAGGGCAAAAGCTCTATAGATCGAGTTTTATTATTATGAGTATATCAGGGGTTATAGGATTTTTAATTTTATTTGTGCTGGCACCTGATATTGCAAGAATCACCTTAGGCCAAAAAGAAGGCGTAGGTGGATGGACTATCCAGGATATCACATGGATTATTAGAATCATAAGTGTAGTTGTAGTCTTTATACCACTATTAGCTACATGGAGAGGTGTCTTTCAAGGTTATGAATCCATGGGCCCAACAGCAGTGTCTGAAGTAACAGAACAACTTGCAAGAATTATCTTTATTTTAATTGGCAGTTACTTAGTTATCAATGTATTCCATGGTTCTTATTTAAGTGCAAATGGCGTAGCAACATTTGCAGCTGCGATAGGTGCTATCGCCGGGTTACTTACACTTTGGTACTATTGGAAGAAACGTAAACCACATATAGATAAGATGGTTGAATCAGATCATACAGGTTTAGAAGTTTCCTATACCAAAATGTATAAAGAAATTATTTCATATAGTATTCCTTTCGTTATTGTTAGTTTGAATTTCCCACTATTCAACTTAGTAGACCAATTCACACATAATAATGCGCTTGATGCAGTAGGATTCCATGCAAATAAAGACTATTTCTTTACTATCTTAAACTTCACAACTAATAAAATTGTGATGATTCCGACATCATTAGCAGCAGGGTTTGCGGTAAGTTTAATTCCGTTTATCACAAAAACGTTTGCTGAAGGACGCTTAACGGAAATGCATCGTCAAATTCAAACTTCAATTGGCGTATTAATGTACATAACTGTGCCAGCAAGTTTAGGAATAATGGCGTTAGCTTCACCGTTATACACAGTCTTTTATCAATATAATCCAGATGGTAACAAGATCTTATTTTACTATGCGCCAGTCGCTATCTTAATATCTTTATTAAGTGTTACAGCTTCAATGTTACAAGGTATTAATAAGCAAAAATTAACCGTATTTATTATTCTTGGAGCGGTATTAGTGAAATTGATTTTAAATATTCCTTTCATCATGTTGTTCCACACGCCAGGCGCTGTGTTAAGTACAGCAATTGCCTTATTAGTAGCGAATATTGCAAATTTAATGGTTTTAAAAGTTCATGCGAAGTATCATTTTACAGATACATTTGTTCAAGTCGCTAAGATATTTATTTATAGTTTAATCATGATGATTAGCGTTGAAGTAGTATATTTAATCTTAAGTTTATTTATTCCAGTAGAACGTAAATTTGGCGCTTTAATCATCTTAATCTTAGGTGTCATTGTCGGTGGCTTAATTTATGGCACAATCACGATTAAGAATCGTTTAGCAGATGAATTTTTAGGTGACTTACCTGGTAAAATTCGTCGTAAAGTTGGGTTCTTACGATGAGATTAGATAAATTTCTGGCCAATATGGGTGTAGGTACGCGCACTGATGTTAAACAAATTTTAAAAAAAGGTAGCGTAACCGTTAATGATAAAATAGAAAAACCACCTAAAACTCAAATTAATCCAGATACTGATGTTATCTTTGTGAATGGTGAAAAAATTGCGTATATCAATAATGTTTATGTGATGTTAAATAAACCTAAAGGATATATTTCTGCCACTCACGATAATTCAGCTCAAACTGTTATCGATTTGATTCCGGAGTATCAACATTTAGATATATTTCCAGTTGGACGATTAGATAAAGATACTGAAGGATTACTTTTAATCACCAATGACGGCCAATTTAATCATGATTTGATGAGCCCATCTAAACACGTGTCGAAGACTTATGAAGTTGTGTCAGCGACTCCAATCACCAATGATGATATTCTTGCTTTTGAAAATGGTCTAGAACTATCAGACGGGCCGGTCAAACCAGCAGAATTAGTTAAAGTTAACGAAAACCTATCACATGTGACAATCTATGAAGGTAAGTACCATCAAGTAAAAAGGATGTTTCATGCTATCGAAAATGAGGTATTAGAATTAAAACGTCTTAAAATCGCTAATTTAGTGTTAGATGAAAAACTTCAATCAGGTGAGTATAGATTACTCACTGATGAAGAATTAAAACTATTACAGCAATAATAAAGGAGAAGGTGTTAACTATGGCTAAAAGTACAGGTTTATTAAGAATTGTTGCTGGAGTTGGAGCAGCAGTTGCAGCTGTCGTGTTATCTCGTAAAGAAAGCAGAGATAAATTAAAAGAACAATATAATAAATATAAAGAAGATCCAGAAGGTTATAAAGAAAATGCTAAAGGTTTAGCAAATCAAATCGGTTCAAAAGCGAATGAAACGATTCAAGAGGTAAGAAATAATCCTCAAGACTATGCTAACCGTTTAAAAAATGATCCAAAATCATTTATTGAACAAGAAAAATCAAAATTTACTGATTTAAATTCTAATCCTAATAAAACGGATGATTTAGAAGAAGGTAAATTTGATGATGAAGGTGGTACAACTGTTAATAATAATTTAAGAGTTGTCACTGAAGAAGATTTAAAAAATAATAAAAATGCATTAGAAGATAAAGATTAAATTTTATTATAGCGAAGATGTTTTTGAGTGAGAACTTAATGTTCTCGCTCTTTTTTTATAAAAACTAATAAATATTCTGACATCTCACTGTAATTTATCGTCATAGTTATGTAAAATAAAGTGTAAATCTATTGAAAAGGAAGTTGATCTCGAATGTGGAAAGAAAAAGTTCAAGAATATGAAAGTCAGATTATTGATGACTTAAAAGGTCTACTTTCAATTGAGAGTGTTAGAGATGATTCACAAGCTACTAGCGAAACGCCAGTTGGCCCAGGACCTCGTGAAGCACTTGACTATATGTATAAAATTGCCGAGAGAGATGGTTTTTCTACACATGATGTAGACCATATAGCAGGAAGAATTGAAGCGGGCGATGGCGATGATGTTTTAGGTGTATTATGCCATGTCGACGTGGTGCCAGCTGGAGACGGATGGGATTCTGATCCATTTACACCAGTTGTCACAGATGACGCTATCGTTGCTAGAGGGACACTTGATGATAAAGGTCCAACAATTGCTGCGTATTACGCAGTTAAGATTTTAAATGACATGAATGTAGATTGGAAAAAACGAATTCATATCATCATAGGTACAGATGAAGAATCTGATTGGAAATGTACAGAAAGATATTTCCAAACTGAAGAAATGCCAACATTAGGTTTTGCACCCGATGCAGAATTCCCAGCAATTCATGGGGAAAAAGGTATTACAACATTCGATTTAGTCCAAACGTCTACGTTTGAAGATTCTAATGAACCAGATGATGAGTTATTATCATTCGAATCTGGTCAACGCTATAACATGGTGCCTGATCATGCCAAAGCACGTGTGCTTGTAAAAGAAAATATGACAGATGTAGTCCAACACTTTGAACAATTTTTAGATGAACATAAATTACAAGGTGAAGGCGTCGTTGATAGTGGCGAATTAGTATTAACAGTTGAAGGTAAAGCCGTACACGGTATGGACCCATCATTAGGTGTCAACGCCGGCTTATACTTATTAGAATTCTTATCAACATTAAATCTAAATCAAACTGCCAAATCATTTGCAGAATTCAGTAATCGTTATCTACACGAATCTCATTTTGGTGAGAAAATGGGAATGAAATTCCATACTGATATTATGGGAGATGTGACTACCAACGTAGGCGTCATTTCTTATGACAACAAAAATGGAGGCAGATTCGGAATCAACTTACGTTATCCTCAAGGTTTTGAATTTGAAGAAGCCATTGAACGTTTTACTAAAGAAATTAAAGAACAAGGCTTCGATATTGAATTAGGTAAAGTTCAAAAACCACATTACGTTGATAAAAATGATCCATTTGTACAAACACTAGTAGAAGTGTATAGAAATCAAACAGGAGATATGTCAGAACCTTATACAATCGGTGGTGGCACATATGCTAGAAACCTTGATAAAGGTGTAGCATTCGGAGCAATGTTTGCAGATTCTGAAGATTTAATGCATCAAAAGAATGAATATATTACTAAAAAACAATTATTCAATGCAACAAGTATCTATTTAGAAGCAATTTATGCGCTATGTGTGGAGGGTTAAACTATGACAAAAGTATTTATTAACGGTGAATTTCTTAATCAAGAAGACGCTAAAGTATCGTACGAGGACCGAGGCTATGTATTCGGCGATGGTATTTACGAATATATTAGAGCCTATGATGGCAAGTTATTTACAGTTACCGAGCACTTTGAACGTTTTATTAGAAGTGCAGGAGAACTCCAAATAGACCTTGGATATACAGTAGAAGAATTAATCGACATTGTGAGACAACTCTTAGAAGTTAACGAAATTAAAAGTGGTGGCGTTTATATTCAAGCTACACGTGGGGTTGCGCCACGCGAACATAGCTTTCCGACTCCAGAAGTGAAACCAGTGTTAATGGCTTTTGCGAAAAGCTATGATCGGCCATATGAAGATTTGAAGAATGGCATTAATGCTGTAACTGTTGAAGATATTAGATGGTTACGTTGTGACATTAAAAGTTTGAATCTTTTAGGTAACGTACTTGCTAAAGAATATGCCGTAAAATATAACGCTAGTGAAGCAATTCAACATAGAGGCGAAACGGTCACTGAAGGTGCTTCAAGCAACGTATATGCGATTAAAGATGGTAAAATCTATACTCATCCCGTTAATAATTACATTTTAAATGGTATAACTCGTAAAGTGATTAAATGGATTTCTGAAGACTATGAACTTCCATTTATCGAAGAAACATTTGACGTTGAATTCTTGAAAAATGCAGATGAAATCATCATTTCTAGTACCTCAGCAGAAGTAATGCCTGTGATTAAATTAGATGGTGAAACTGTTGGGGATGGCAATGTAGGACCTATTACTCGTAAATTACAAGAAGGGTTCGACAAATATATTGAGACTAGAAGTAATTAATTAAGCATCTAAAGATTGGGACAAAAGTTTTTAGGGTTTAGGCAAAACTCAATGATAAGCAAAAACTTGAATGTAATTTCCTAATCTATAATTATACTTTATTCATTTTCAGCCAACGTTACAGGAGCGAAACGAAGACATCTTCGAAATTACTTTGGATTTTTGTTCCGCTCCCATAATTATGAATAAATTTTAAAATAATCATCTATTTAACTTTTTGATTTAACTAGCGAGAGACCAAGCTTTTGCTGCTAGTTTAAATCGAGTTGAATAAGATGATTATTTTTTATTGGTTTTAAACGAAAATTGTCCGGCAAATAGGGTAATAATATGATATACTGTTACTTAAAGATTTAACGGAATTTTAGCCATCTCAGACTAGTAAAATGTATCTTTTTGTTTCTCATTTTCAGTTGAAAAATAAGGCTAAAAATTATAAAATCATCAATGAGTGATTAAAGAGACGTCATTAATATTTAAACGTCTAAGGGACAATAAAAACTAATTATTTTAAAATTAATATCTATGAAAACATAGTGTAATCGCGTTATTCCAACAACGGGATATAACAAATTAGAATATATGGCTCTTGAAAACTATATTTCTCGAGCCATTTTCTAATTGAAAGTGAGGTGAACGAGTTGGAGCAGTTTTATCAGTTAGGGTGGACGCTTGACTCAGCTGGAGGAGCTTCAGGTGAAGCATATATGGCTGAACAAGATGGTCAGAAGTTATTCTTAAAACGTAATTCTAATCCATTTATAGCAGCGTTATCAGCAGAAGGCATTGTACCTAAATTAGTATGGACGAAACGTATTGAAACAGGCGAAGTCGTTACAGCTCAACATTGGAAGAACGGTAGAGAGTTAGAACCTTCTGAAATGTATCAAACTAGAGTAGCTGAATTATTGAAAAAAATACATGGTTCTAAACCATTACTTAATATGCTAAAACGCATGGAAATGGAACCTATTACACCGACAATTATGTTGAAAAAAATTAATACTTCATTATCCAGAGAGGTATTAACTCATCATATCGTGCGTAAAGCTTTAACTTATCTAGAAGAGCATATACCAAATTTAGATCCACGTTTCTTTACAGTAGTTCACGGTGATGTTGATCATAATAATTGGCTGTTATCTGACAGAGATGAATTGTACTTAGTGGATTGGGAAGGCGCAATGATTGCTGACCCTGCGATAGACATAGGCATGTTGCTCTACAACTACGTTCCCAAGAAGAAATGGTCTCAATGGTTTAGCACGTATGGTGTCGAAGAAACGATTGATTTAAATAAACGTATGAAATGGTATACAGTTATTCAATCTATTGGCATGGTGCAATGGTATGAAGAACAAAAGAGATTTAAAGATATGAACACTTGGTTAAAATTTTTAAATGAAGTTATGAATAGTAACTTATTTATTTAAGGAGATATCACGTATGAGAGTTCGCTACAAACCATGGGCGGAAGATTATTTAAAATCGCATCCGGATTTAGTGGATATGGACGGCACACATGCAGGAAAAATGACGGAATGGTTTGATAAACAACAACCTATCTATATTGAAATTGGCTCTGGTATGGGACAATTTATTACGACGTTAGCTGCTAAATATCCTGAGATTAATTTCGTGTCTATGGAACGAGAAAAAAGCGTTATGTATAAAGTTCTAGACAAAGTGAAAGAACAAAACCTCACAAATTTAAAAATGATTTGTAACGATGCGATTGAATTAAATGAATATTTTAAAGATAATGAAGTATCTCGAATTTATTTAAACTTCTCAGATCCATGGCCTAAGAAAAGACACGCTAAACGTCGCTTAACATATCATACGTTTCTAGCGTTGTATCAACAAATTCTTGAAGAAGATGGAGAAATTCATTTTAAAACAGATAACCGAGGATTGTTTGCCTTCAGTTTAGAAAGTATGTCGCAATACGGTATGTATTTTACTAAATTAAATTTAAATCTTCACGATGAAGATGACGAAGATAATATCTTAACTGAATATGAAAAGAAATTCTCTGATAAGGGATCACGTATCTATCGTATGGAAGCGAAGTTTCATAATAATATTAAACATTAGTTAAGCTAGATTCACATTAATTACATTGGAAGACGCCAATGATTAATGTACTAGCTTATTTTTTATAGCTTTAAGAGAACTAATAAAAGCACCAAGCAACGATCTAAAGTTGCCTGGTGCTTTTTGGTTGTTTAGCATTTCTCTCTATATTTTGCTTTTAAAAGATATCGAAAATTATAATTCTTGAATATTTAAGATTTCACCTGTTTTAGCGTCTGCGTAGAACACGTATTCAATATTCTTATTATGTTTGTTTTGTGTAATGCCACCTTGGTAAATTAATCTTTCTGAATAGAGGTTATTGTCGACAAATGGCTGATGAAGAATGTACGAGCCTTTTATGTCCATGAAATAAGATTTCGCTTCTTCTAATATCTTGCCAGGGTCTTTAACTCTGTTATTTTCAAAAAGAAAATAAAACACAATCGCTGTAGATAAACCAAGTGTTAGAGCTACAGGAATGGAGATGTATTTATAAGTTTGACGTGTCATAATCCTTACCTCTCTATAATTAGTTCATATCATTAGTTTACCATAATCAAAATGATATAATACATTTAAGGAGCGTGTTTATAAGATGCAAAATGACAAAACTTTAGAACGTATTAAAACGTTAACAGAATTGCATGGCGCACCAGGGTTTGAAGAACAAGTGCGTGCGTTTATGAAAAAAGAAATGACACCTTATGTAGATGAGTTTGTGACGAATCACATGGGTGGTTTTTTCGGTATTAAGAAGTCTAAGAAGGCAAATGCGAAACGTGTAATGATTGCTGCACATATGGATGAGATTGGATTCATGGTGACGAATATTACTTCTAATGGGATGTTACAATTTACCAATCTTGGTGGCGTAGCAAATGATATTTGGCAAGGTCAACGATTACAGGTTAAAAATAGAAAAGGTCAAAATGTAGTCGGAGTGGTTGCTAATATCCCTAAACATTTTAGAACTGGTAACGAAGCAGCGCCAGAAATTAAAGACTTAATGTTAGATATCGGAGCTGAAAGTGATAATGAAGTAAGAGAACGTGGTATCGAAATCGGTGACACGATTGTACCTTACGCGCCATTCACACAATTAACTGAACATCGTTTTAGTGCTAAGGCATGGGACAATCGTTATGGTTGTGTCATTGCAATTGAAATATTAGAATTACTCAAAGATGTTGAGTTAGATGTTGATTTATATGTAGGAGCTAATGTTCAAGAAGAAGTAGGTTTAAGAGGTGCTAAAGCTTCAGCTGAATTAATTCAACCCGATGTGGCATTTGTTGTCGATTGTTCTCCAGCGAATGATATTAAAGGTAAACAACAATTATCTGGAGAATTAGGTAAGGGGACATTGATTCGAATTAAAGACGGTACAATGATTCTTCAACCTACGTTCCGAGATTACTTATTAAATCTTACAGAACGCTATGATATCAACCATCAATATTATATTTCTCCAGGTGGTACAGACGGCGGAGAAATTCATAAAGCAAATCAAGGTATTCCAACAGCTGTTATCGGGGTATGTGCAAGATATATTCACAGTACCAATGCGATTTTTGATATTCGAGATTACTTCTCAGCCCGTCAGTTATTAAAACAAGCAATAATTAACTTAGATGATAATCAAATTAATACATTACAATTTCAAAATGAAGGAGAAAATTTATGATTAAATTAGAATCTGAACAACAATTTGAAGATTTAAAACAGGGTCACACAGTATTTGAATTTACTGCGGGATGGTGTCCAGACTGTCGCGTAATTGAACCAGATCTACCTAAATTAGAAGAAAAATACACAGATTTTAAATTTGTATCAGTTGATAGAGATGAGTTTATAGATTTAGCTATTGAAAATGATATTATGGGTATTCCAAGTTTTTTAGTATATAAACAAGGAGAACTTGTAGGAAGTTATATTGGTAAAGAACGTAAATCAATTGAACAAATTGATGAATTCTTAAATCAATATAGTTAACTTTCATTCGAAATAGTATTGTTTTATTTCAGAAATTATATGCGATAAACCTTTTAGTACTTTAATTGATTAAAATGAATTCGTATATTAGATGAATTTTTCTGTAATTGAATGCTTATTTATTGTAAAATATGATAAGGTGCGAATATAGGAGTGTTGTTAATTATGAACGTCTTTCAAATGAGAGATAAATTAAAGCAACGTTTAAGCCATTTAAACGTCGATTTTAAGTTCGACCGTGAGGAAGAAACCTTACGTATATACAGACAAGACAATCATAAAGGTGTAACAATTAAGTTAAACGCGATTGTTGCTAAATATGAAGAACAAAAAGAAAAAATCGTTGATGAAATTGTGTATTACGTCGAAGAAGCTGTAGCTCAAATGGATGATGAGGGACTTTCACGTATGAGTGATATCCAAGTCATGCCTGTTATTCGGGCAACTAGTTTTGATAAAAAGACGCAAGAAGGTCACAAATTTATTATAGATGAGCATACTGCAGAAACTAACATTTACTACGCACTTGATTTAGGAAAATCCTATCGTTTGATTGATGAAAGTATGCTTGAAACACTTGGATTAACTGCGCAACAAGTGAAAGAAATGTCTTTATTCAACGTGCGCAAATTACAAAATAAATTTAAAACAGATGAAGTAAAAGGTAATATTTTCTATTTTGTGAATTCCAATGATGGATATGATGCGAGTCGTATTTTAAACACTAAGTTTTTAGATGATATCTATCAACAATGTGAAGGTGAAATGCTAGTAGCCGTGCCACACCAAGATGTGTTAGTCATTGCAGATATTCGCAATAAAACAGGTTACGACGTGATGGCCCATTTAACTATGGAGTTCTTTACTAAAGGACTTGTGCCGATTACTTCCTTATCATTTGGTTATGAAAAAGGTCATTTCGAACCTATCTTCATCTTAGGTAAAAATAATAAACAAAAACGTGATCCTAATGTGATTCAACGTTTGGAAGCGAATCGTAAAAAATATAATAATAAGAAATAAAGCAAATAGAGGAGAATAACAATGAATTTATTTTACAATAAAGAAGGCGTAGGCGACGTTGCGTTTTTACAAATCGAGCCTACTGATGGTCCATTTGAGTACAACACTAAAAATGATGTAGTTACAATCACTCATGAAGATAAAATTGTAGGTTTTAACATTTTTAATTTTTCTAACTATCATCAAATTGAAAATAACGGCCATATTAAATTAACTTCTGAACTTGTAGAAGCATTACAACAAGCAATTTCAAAAGCCGGTATCGACTTTAAACTTGATGCAGACTTATCACCAAAATTTGTAGTTGGATATGTGAACACTAAAGAAAAGCATCCAGATGCAGATAAATTGAGTGTGCTTAAAGTAGATGTAGGTACTGAAACATTACAAATTGTATGTGGTGCACCAAACGTAGATGAAGGACAAAAAGTAGTTGTCGCTAAAGTAGGTGCTGTAATGCCAAGTGGAATGGTGATTAAAGATGCTAAACTACGAGGCGTTGATTCAAGTGGTATGATTTGTTCAATGAGAGAATTAGACTTACCAAATGCACCTCAAGAAAAAGGTATTATGGTTTTATCTGATGACTATGAAGTCGGCAAAGCATTTTTTGAATAAAAAAGGAAGGGGGTAAGTGTATGAGTTGGTTTGACGATTTATTTAACAACAATAATGATTCTGATGAAGAATTACTAAGACGTAAGAACAAACGACGTCAAGACTCAAAAATGCAAGATGATGATGCACTACTTCCTGAAAATAATGATATTTATGATCGTCCTAAGGGCAAGTTTCGCTTTCCGATAGATATCGGTAGAGATACTGAAGATTACGAAGATGCTATTTATTATGATAGTGAAAGTGAAGAACCAGATTTTACAGAGTCACATCAACTTACTGATGATTATGATAATAATTATGCTTCTCATCATTCGAGTAAGGATAATGATATTAATCATTATGACAATGATTCAAATGAGACGCGTAGACGACGTAGAAGAACACACACTAATCATGATGATACTGGCATACCTTCATTTAAAAATAGAACACCTCAAAGTCGTACTTCGTCTTCACGTAGGAGCGATTATAATACTCATACAACAAGTACAAGTGCATCGAAGACAAAAGATACAAAGCACTCAGGAAGTTCTCAAAATCATAATCGTTTTAAATTACAATCAGAGCGCTTTAAATCAGATTATAAAATGAATTTTGATTTTACATATCATCGACCAAGCTTTAAAACGTCTGAAGTACCTTCAGCGATATTTGGAACTAAAAAACGACGACCAATTGAAAACGGAGTTATTCCTCCAGCTGACAATGACGTCAATAATGAGTCAACATCATCTAAAAAAGATGACAATGTAACGTTATCTTCTCATAGTCATAATTATGAAAAGAATAACGCACAATTGAACAACGACTCTACGTCTTCTACACAGAAAAGTAATAGTAGTAAAGTTGAACATCAGAATGATGTTAACAATGAAATTGAGTCATCTAAAAGTAAAACACCAAGTTACTCTCAAAGAGATAACACGGTCAATATTGAAAATATCTATGCTTCCCAAATTGTTGAAGAAATTAGACGTGAGAGAGAGCGTAAAGCTCAACAGAAACGTAGATTTAAGCAAGCGTTGCAACATAAGCGCCAACAAGTGGATGAAGAAGAAGATGGTATTCAAAAAGCTATTGATGAAATGTACGCGAAACAAGCCCAGCAATATATTGGTGAAAGTTCTCTAGATCATGATGAAGATAATGCGAGTCATTTTGATGAAGAACATGAAAATGCATTGGGTACTGATACTGAGCAACTCAATGAAAATAACCACGATGAAAATTTACAACAAGACAGTGAAGATGACGCACACTATAATTATGAAGAAGTTGATTTGAATCAAGTTACTAGTGTACAACAAGTGAATGATGAAGATGTAAAAGTTAGTGATGTCAATGCAAGTGAAGTGGCAGATGAGCATAATGAGGAATTTAACTCACCTGAAACAACTGACTCAGTGTCTAATGAGGTTGAAGATAATCAAGATGTTGTGGAAGCTACAGACTTTGATAATGAAACAAATCAACATGAAGATTCTCACAGTGATATAGATGAGGCGAACTATCGTGAAATTGAAAATAGCGAAGAGAATAGGGATGAAGATTTAGAGGTTCAATCCCATCCTTCAACTACTGATACTGCCGATAATAATGTTGATTTTGTGCAAAATGCGGTTGAATCAGATACTGAATATGCACCTAAACACCGTGAAGAAATGAATCATCAAGAACAAGCAGCTGTTACTGAAGATAGACATCAACCTAAACATAGTGTCGATAATCGTGAATATCATGATGAAGCGGAAGAAGAGCACTCACAAGACGCTGATATTAACCACGCAACATCTAGTGTTGAACCTAATAAAGAAGAAAGTATTAGTGTAGATAACGAAGATAATGTGGCTAATCAAAATGAAGATAGCGAGTCTAACGACATTAAAAATAATGAGACTGAAATAAAAGAACAGACAAGTACACCTAAACGTAATATTAAACCAGGAAGTAAACCGTTTAATGTTGTGATGACACCATCTGATAAGAAAAAAATGATGGATGCAAAAAAAGATAAACGAACACGTTCTAAAGTTGATGTACCTGAGTTAAAACCAGAAACTAAATTTGACTCTACTCATGCATCTACAGATACTAAATCACATTCTTCATCTTCTACTAAAAATGATACTGCAGACATCGACACACAATCGTTAAATAATGAGGATAATCATATATTAAATGATCAGTTAGAAGCATCACATGAAGATAATCATTTAATGGATAATGATTCTAATATTATTGAAAATCACGTTGAACAAGAAGATAACAATGAGGGAGAAACAATCTCAGATACGATTGCTCAACCTCATGATGAAGTTGAAGAGAGTCATTTTCAAAATGAAAGTGAAGAGACATCTATAAATCATAGTGAAACAGGTCAACATCAACAACAAGATTCTGTCCAAACATCACCTCAAACTGGTGCTAAAAGTACAATTAGAAGAGGGCCTAATATTAAATTGCCAAGTTTAGATTTATTAGAAGCGCCTGAAGAATATGATGTCGATGAAACATGGATAGATGAGAAAAAACAAGAATTGAATGACGCGTTTTATTATTTTAACGTTCCAGCAGAAGTTCAAAATGTGACTAGAGGACCGAGTGTAACAAGATTTGAACTCGCAGTGGAAAAAGGCGTAAAAGTGTCGCGTATTACAGCGTTACAAGATGATATTAAAATGGCTTTAGCGGCTAAAGATATTCGAATTGAGGCGCCAATCCCTGGAACGAGTCTTGTAGGCATCGAAGTTCCTAACCAGAACCCGACTAAAGTTAATTTGAAGTCGATACTTGAAACTCAGAAATTTAAAAATGCCGATTCTAAATTAACTGTAGCAATGGGTAATCGTATCAATAACGAACCACTATTAATGGATATCGCGAAGACACCACATGCCTTAATCGCTGGTGCCACAGGTTCAGGTAAATCAGTGTGTATCAATAGTATCTTAATGTCATTACTCTATAAGAATCACCCTGAAGAGTTAAGATTATTACTTATTGATCCGAAAATGGTGGAACTTGCTCCTTATAATGATTTACCACATTTAGTATCACCTGTGATTACTGATGTAAAAGCAGCTACGCAAAGCTTGAAATGGGCTGTGGATGAGATGGAGCGCCGTTATAAATTATTTGCGCAATATCATGTTAGAAATATCACAGCATTTAATAAGAAAGCTTCATATGAGCAAAGAATGCCAAAAATTGTTATTGTAATTGATGAGTTAGCTGATTTAATGATGATGGCACCTCAAGAAGTTGAACAATCTATTGCACGTATTGCACAAAAAGCACGTGCTTGTGGTATACACATGTTAGTAGCTACACAAAGACCTTCAGTAAACGTTATTACTGGTTTAATTAAAGCTAACATTCCAACACGTATAGCATTTATGGTTTCATCTAGTGTTGATTCTAGAACTATATTGGATAGTGGCGGCGCTGAACGCTTATTAGGTTACGGCGATATGCTTTATCTTGGTAGTGGAATGAACAAGCCTATACGTGTACAAGGCACATTTGTTTCTGATGAAGAAATTGATGATGTAGTTGACTTTATTAAAGATCAAAGAGAGCCGAATTATTTATTTGAGGAAAAGGAACTATTGAAGAAGAACCAAACTCAAGCACAGGATGAACTTTTTGATGATGTGTGCGAATTTATGGTTCATGAAGGACATATATCCACTTCATTAATTCAACGACATTTCCAAATTGGTTATAATCGTGCTGCACGCATTGTGGATCAATTAGAACAACTAGATTATATATCTGGCGCTAATGGTTCTAAACCAAGAGATGTATTTATTACTGAGGCAGATTTACAGAAAGATTAATTTAAAAGGAGTTTATGTATATGACGCATTATCATTTTGTTGGTATAAAAGGTGCAGGAATGAGTTCTTTAGCACAAATCATGCATGATTTAGGGCATGAAGTGCAAGGCTCAGATATTGAAAAATATGTATTTACAGAAGTAGCATTAAAAAATAAAGGAATTAAAATTCTACCATTTAGTGCTGATAATATTAAAGAAGGCATGGTAGTTATTCAAGGTAATGCGTTTCCTGATATACACGAAGAAATCGTTAAAGCTCATGAATTAAAATTAGATATTATTCGTTACCATGATTTCTTAGGTCATGCTATTAATCAGTACACATCTGTAGCCGTAACTGGCGCACATGGTAAAACCTCAACAACTGGATTGTTGTCTCACGTTATGAACGGAGACAAAAAGACTTCTTTCTTAATCGGTGATGGTACTGGTATGGGATTACCAGCGAGTGATTACTTTGCTTTTGAAGCATGTGAGTATCGCCGTCACTTCTTAAGTTATCACCCTGATTATGCGATTATGACTAACATTGATTACGATCATCCAGACTATTTTAAAGATATAGATGACGTAGCAAGTGCTTTCCAAAGTATGGCGCACAATGTTAAAAAGGCAATTATTGCATGGGGCGATGACGAACATTTAAGAAAATTACAAGCAGACGTACCCATTTATTATTACAGTTTAAATAATAAAGACGACGTTTACGCTGAAAATATTCAAATCACTGATAAAGGTACAGAATTTGATGTTTATATTGATGGAGAATATTACGATCATTTCTTAACACCTCAATACGGTGATCATAATATTCAAAATGCATTAGCCGTGATTACAATTAGTTATTTAGAAAAAATGGACGTCAACAACATTAAAGAAGCACTTGAAACATTCGGTGGTGTAAAACGTCGCTTTAATGAAACTTTTGTGTCTAAACAAGTACTTGTAGACGATTATGCTCACCATCCAAGAGAAATTAGTGCTACAATTGAAACAGCACGTAAGAAATACCCTAATAAAGATATTGTAGCTGTCTTTCAACCGCATACATTTTCTAGAACACAAGCTTTCTTAGACGATTTTGCTGAATCGTTAAGTAAAGCTGACCAAGTATTCTTATGTGAGATTTTTGGTTCAATTCGTGAAAATAATGGAGAATTAACTATCCAAGATTTAATAAATCGTATTGACGGATCTACTTTAATCGATGAAAATAATATTGACGTATTAGAAGAATTTGAAAATGCCGTAATTTTATTTATGGGCGCAGGAGACATTCAAAAACTTCAACGTGCCTACGAAGAAAAAGTCGGCATGACAAATGAATTTTAATATGTTTATATATAAATATGCTGGGTATTTATAATTAATGACTTTTATATTAAAAGCTAATTAGGAGGCGTTTTTAATGGATTGGATTTTACCAATTGCTGGAATTATTGCCGCGATTGCATTCTTAGTATTATGTATTGGAATCGTAGTGGTTTTACTTTCAGTTAAAAAGAATTTAGATCACGTGGCTAAAACACTTGATGGTGTTGAAGGCCAAATACAAGGTATTACTCGTGAATCAACGGATTTACTTCACAAAGCAAATCGCTTAACTGAGGATATCCAAGGCAAAGTTGAACGTTTAAATTCAGTTGTTGATGGTGTTAAAGGTATCGGCGACTCAGTTCAAACTTTAAATGGTTCAGTTGATCGTGTAACTAACTCAATTACACACAACATTTCTCAAAATGAAGATAAGATTTCTCAAGTAGTTCAATGGTCAAATGTTGCAATGGAAATTGCTGACAAATGGCAAAATAGACACTACCGTAGAGGAAGTGCAAACTACAGAAGTGGTTCTGTAGGTAATGATGCAAATCATTCAACACAGAATTATACTACTAACGTAGATAAAAACTTTTAATACGATTTAAACATATGCACTTAAATGAGGTTTGTACTTGTTTAAGTGCATTTCTTATAGGAGGAATTAGCATGAGTAAGAAATATAATAGAGATGCATATGAATCAAATAACTCAGGCAACGACTTGCATGGGCAAGGCGCAAACCAACAAGATGGTGCAGCACAGTCAAATGCCACAAAACGTTATGATAGAGATGCATTCGAAACAAATAATACAGGCAATGACTTACATGGTAGAGGCGCAAACCAACAAGATGATGTAGCACAGTCAAATGCCACAAAACATTACGACCGAGATGCGTTTGAAACAAATAACACGGGTGAAGATTTACGTGATAATGGCGTTAACCAAGTTAATGGAAAAGCACGCCAAGGCTTAAATACAAAACATTACAATAGAGATGAGATGGAAACAAATAATACTGGTAAAGATTTACATGGTAAAGGTGTAAATCAACAAAACAGTAGTCATGTTCAACATTCTCAATATAGCCAACATAAAAATAGCTCTCATAGCTCACGTAAAGACTTTGTAGTTAGCTTTATAACAGGTGCTTTAATTGGTTCTGCAGTCGGTTTATTTTATAAAAATAAAGCGGAAGAAAAAGTAGACCAAGCTAAAGCAAAAGAAGAAGAGTTTAGAACACGTTATAACGATATTAAACAACAAGCTGAAGGTAGCATTGAAAATGTTAAACAAAAAATAGAAGATTTTAGAAATAAAAAAGATGCTAAAGTTTCTTCTGAAGAACTTAAAGCACAACAAAATGCAATTAAAACAGAAACTTCAGATGATTTAGCAGATCAATCACCACAAGCGCAAGAAATTCAAGAAGCTAAAGCAGAAGCAACAACAGACAATAGTCATTTAAGAGATAACCAAGAAAATAGCGCAGAAGAAATTGTTGCACAACAAAACGCGATAAAAGCAGAAACATCTAGTGACTTAGCGGATCAATCACCACAAGCACAAGAAATTCAAGAAGCTAAAGCAGAAGCAACAGAATCAAATAATCACCAAAAAGATAATCAAGAGAATAGCGCAGAAGAAATTGTTGCACAACAAAATGCAATAAAAGCGGAAACATCAGATGATTTAGCGGATCAATCACCACAAGCACAAGATATCCAAGAAGCTAAAGCGGAAGCAACAACTGATAATTCTAATGACACAAGTGCTACAGAATTAGCTGCACAACAAAATGCAATAAAAGCAGAAACATCAGATGATTTAGCAGATCAATCACCACAAGCGCAAGAAATTCAAGAAGCTAAAGCAGAAACAACTACTAAAAATAACACTCAAAATGCTAAAGATTCAAAAGAGGTAAGCAAATCTGAATTAACTGCACAACAAAATGCAGTGAAAACAGAAGCAGCTGAAAATAACTTAGCAGACCCATCAGTAACTAATGAAACACCAAGAAATGCTAAACAATCATCTGCTGATAGATTAGCTTCAGCAGCAAAAGCTAAACAAGAAAAATTAAGCAATGATAAATCAGTAGCTAGTAAAACAAAATCTTTATTAGCAGAAACACCAATTGCGAAATCTACTAATAAAAAAGTGCCAAATTTAGTTACAAAAGAAACAAAAGATTTTAACAAAGGTGAAGCTAAATCTAAGAATAATCAAGCACATTCTTCAGCTAAATTTGACAATGGTGTCGTTACTCATGATACTAAAGATCAAGCATCAAAGACTAAATCTCAATCAAACAATAAACAATCAAATAGTAACAAACCAAAAACTCAAAATAAGAAAAATGTTCAAAATAATAAAACAGCTAAGCAAAAACAAAGAACTGAAAAAGCTAAAAGTAAAATAGACAAACGTACGTTTAATGATTAATAACTAATATTTAGAGCAATGCGATTGAATTTGCATTGCTCTTTTTTCAATTTTTAATGTAAAATAAGATTTATATAAAGATAGAATTCTCAAAATTCTGAAAACTAAATGCGTTGAACGGTTGAACATTCGGAATGTAATTGTTAAAATATTATCTAAATATAATTATTTTATCGCTTTAAAGTAATATAAATAAGTAAGTAAAATTTATTGAGGTGAGCAGTAGTGTCAACAAAGTTAGAACAATATAGAAATGAAATCATTTCTATTAATAATCAAATTTTAGATTTACTCTCTATAAGAGGGGAACTAGCGCAAAAAATTGGCGAAGAGAAGATTAAACAAGGTACAAAAGTTTATGACCCACAACGCGAAAAAGAGATGATTAATCATCTAATGGATCGTAACCAAGGTCCATTTAATGATAATGTCATTAAACAATTATTCAAAGAGATATTTAAAGCCTCCACTGATTTACAGAAATCAGAACATGAAAAACATTTATATGTATCTAGAAAACTTAAACCTGAAGATACAATAGTTAAATTTGACAATGGTGGAATAATTGGAGATGGCAATAAATCGTTTGTATTTGGCCCATGTTCAGTTGAATCTCAAGAACAAGTAGATGCTGTAGCAAAAGATTTACAAGCTAAAGGAGAAAAATTCATTCGCGGTGGCGCATTTAAACCACGTACCTCTCCGTATGATTTCCAAGGTTTAGGTGTTGAAGGACTTAAAATACTGAAGAATGTAAAAGATAAATTTGGTTTAAATGTAGTCAGCGAAATAGTTAATCCTGCAGATTTTGAAGTGGCAGATGACTATTTAGATGTCTTCCAAATTGGGGCACGTAACATGCAAAATTTTGAATTATTAAAAGAAGCAGGACGTACCAATAAACCTATTTTATTAAAACGGGGCTTATCAGCTACTATTGAAGAATTTACATTTGCTGCTGAGTACATTGCATCTCAAGGCAACAAAAATATTATTCTTTGTGAACGCGGTATCCGTACATACGAAAAAGCGACACGAAATACCCTCGATATTTCAGCAGTACCAATCCTAAAACAAGGCACACACTTACCTGTTATGGTCGACGTGACACATAGTACTGGTCGTAAAGATATTATGCTCCCAACAGCTAAAGCAGCTCTAGCAGTAGGCGCAGACGGAGTAATGGCAGAAGTTCATCCGAATCCAGCAGTAGCACTAAGTGATAGTGGCCAACAAATGGATTTAAATGAATTTAATGAATTTTATAGTGAATTAAAGCCACTCGCTGAATTATATAATTCAAAAAAATTAAAATAACTCACGCTAAAATTATTATAATGACCAATATCAAGCTATTCATTTTACTGAAAGAGATAAATGTTCTATACTATTATTTCTGGGAAAATGGATAGCTATTTTCTATTTCTATAGTTTGAAGACTATAATTTGATTATATAAATCTAGTTAAATTTAATTATGACATAAGTGAGTTTGCGACTAAAACAATTATTTAGCGTAAAATATTGACATAAATGTGAATTAATAATTAACGTATTTCGTACGAATAGATTTTATGATAAACTTTGAAAATAAAATGAAAACACTTTATAATAGATACTAAAGCGCTTACAAGGAGGAAATTATGACAGTAACTATATATGATGTTGCTAGAGAAGCTCGAGTGTCAATGGCAACTGTCTCACGAGTAGTCAATGGTAACCAGAACGTGAAACCTGAAACCCGTAAAAAGGTTAATGATGTAATTAAAAAATTAAATTATAGACCTAATGCTGTGGCAAGAGGACTAGCTAGTAAACGTACGACAACAGTAGGCGTTATTATTCCAGATATTTCTAATATTTATTATTCTCAATTAGCGCGTGGTATTGAAGATATTGCGACAATGTATAAATATCATTCGATTATTTCAAATTCAGATAATGATCCTGAAAAAGAAAAAGAAATCTTTAATAACTTATTAAGTAAGCAAGTGGATGGCATTATCTTCCTAGGCGGTACTATTTCTGATGAAATTAAAAGCTTAATTAATCAATCATCAGTACCTGTTGTAGTATCAGGCACTAATGGTAAAGATGATAACATCGCTTCCGTAAACATTGATTTTAAAGAAGCAGCTAAGGAAATTACCGAAGAGTTAATCCAATCTGGTGCGAAAGAGTTTACATTAGTAAGTGGTGATTATTCTAAAAAAGCACAAGATGATGTACTTAGTGGCTTGAAAGAAGTATTAAATCAACATCAACTTAAATTAAATGATACCGTTCAACTTTCAGGTTCAGAAAGTTATAAAGATGGTATTAGAGTATTTGAAGAAATCAAAGATAATTTACCTGATGCGATTCTATCTATTAGTGATGAACAGGCTATAGGAATTATGCACAGTGCTTTAGACGCTGGAGTTAAAGTACCAGAAGACTTGCAAATTATTACTTTTAATAATACACGTTTAGTAGAAATGGTTAGACCTAAATTATCAAGTGTCATCCAACCATTATATGACATTGGTGCAGTAGGCATGCGTTTATTAACTAAATATATGAATGATGAAGAAATTGAAGAACCAAACGTTATTTTACCTCATAGAATTGAATATAGAGGTACAACTAAATAATTCGACAGCAATAGGCTGACTTGAAAAAGCATAAATATACTTTTTCATTCCTAATAACAATCGTAGGAGCGTAACGATAAAATCTTGAAATTAAATAAGATTTTGTCGTCGCTCCTTTTTTATGTAATTATCCTACTAAAATTAGTTAAATTTTACACAAATCATTGGAAACGCTCTCAAAAATTCGACATCGCTTTCATAGTTAGTTATTATTAGTATGTAAGATTTAAAGAAGAGATTAAGACATTAACTGAATTTGTCACAATCTCATTCTTACATAAAAATAATAACTAATATTTACAAGGGGTTGAAATAAGTTGGCACATTTATCAGATTTAGATATTGCTAATCAATCAGAACTAAAACCAATTGGAGAAATTGCTAAAAACGCTGGAATTCCAGAAGAAGCACTTGAACAATATGGACATTACAAAGCGAAGATTGATATTAATCAAGTTAAACCTAGAGAAAACAAAGGGAAAGTTGTATTAGTCACTGCAATGAGCCCAACTCCAGCCGGAGAAGGTAAATCAACAGTAACAGTAGGTTTAGCTGATGCATTTAATGAATTAAATAAAAACGTTATGGTTGCTTTACGTGAACCAGCGTTAGGACCAACTTTCGGTATTAAAGGTGGCGCTACAGGTGGCGGTTACGCACAAGTGTTACCTATGGAAGATATTAATTTACACTTTAACGGTGACTTCCATGCCATTACAACAGCAAACAATGCGTTATCAGCATTCGTTGACAACCACATCCACCAAGGTAATGATCTAGGTATCGATGTTCGTCGTATCGAATGGAAACGTGTATTAGATATGAATGACCGTGCGTTACGTCATGTTACAGTAGGTCTAGGTGGACCAACAAACGGTGTACCACGTGAAGACGGATTTAACATCACTGTTGCATCAGAAATTATGGCTATCTTATGTTTAGCACGTAATATTAACGACTTAAAAGATAAAATCAGCCGTATTACAATTGGTTATACACGTGATCGTAAACCAGTTACAGTTGCTGACCTTAAAGTTGAAGGTGCTTTAGCAATGATCTTAAAAGATGCTATTAAACCTAACTTAGTACAAACAATCGAAGGCACACCAGCATTAGTTCATGGTGGACCATTCGCTAACATTGCACACGGTTGTAACTCAATCTTAGCAACTGAAACTGCTCGTGATTTATCAGATATCGTAGTTACAGAAGCAGGATTCGGTTCAGACTTAGGTGCTGAAAAATTCATCGATATTAAAGCACGTGAAGCAGGCTTTGAACCATCAGCAGTCGTTTTAGTCGCAACAGTTCGTGCGCTTAAAATGCATGGTGGCGTAGCTAAAGATGATTTAAAAGAAGAAAACGTTGAAGCAGTTAAAGCTGGTATTGTGAACTTAGAACGTCACGTTAACAATATCCGTAAATTCGGCGTTGAACCAGTTATCGCTTTAAATGCGTTTATTCACGATACAGACGCTGAAACTGAAGCGGTTAAAGCTTGGGCTAAAGAAAATAATGTACGTATCGCTTTAACTGAAGTTTGGGAAAAAGGTGGTAAAGGTGGCGTAGACCTTGCTAACCAAGTACTTGAAGTTATCGAACAACCAAACGACTTCAAATTCTTATATGATTTAGATCAATCATTAGAAGAAAAAATCGAAACAATCGTTAAAGATATCTATGGTGGTTCTTCAGTTACTTTCAGTAAAAAAGCTAAAAGACAACTTAAAGAATTCACTGATAACGGTTGGGGCAAATATCCAATCTGTATGGCAAAAACACAATATTCATTTAGTGATGATGCCACAGCATTAGGTGCACCAAGTGGTTTCGATATCACTATTAGAGAATTAGAAGCTAAAACAGGTGCAGGTTTCATCGTAGCGTTAACAGGTGCAATCATGACTATGCCTGGTTTACCTAAAAAACCAGCAGCATTAAACATGGACGTTACAGATGACGGCCACGCTGTAGGTTTATTCTAATTAAAATATGTTATAAGAGTAGTAGGGTGATAAGCTCTACTACTTTTTTTATTTTGAAAAAAGGTGAGAGATATGTCGCCATATTTTATGCTGATTGTTTAGCATTACCCTTTAAATTTGGGTTAGTAAGTAAATGCTTATAAATATTAAATTGTTTAGCTTGTTCATATTCTTTTTTACTAATAACTTCTTCAATTAACATTCTCTTTAATACATAATGTTGACGATGAATACTTACTTGAACTTCACTAGAAGATTTTAAACTACCATCCATATCATACGGCGTATACATATAAGGACTTTGCAATAATCCAACAAGATAGGCCGACTGAGCCACATTTAATTGAGAAGGTGGCATACCAAATAAACTGTAAGAAGCAGAGGCTATTCCAGTAATATTGTTGCCATTATAATCACGGCCAAAAGGAACGATATTTAAATATGTATAAATAATTTCATCTTTTGATAATAAGTTTTCAAGACGCATAGCGAGTATAAGTTCGTTTGCTTTACGACTATAAGTCTTTTTACTAGATAAAACTTGGTTTTTCACTAATTGTGGCGTAATCGTACTGCCACCGGTACTTTGGTCTAAATTGAATACATCTTGAACCATAGCGCGAACTAACGCCTTTGGAAGAACACCATTATGTTTGAAGAATAATGTGTCTTCAGATGAAGTGAGCGCTTTTATAACATTAGGACTAACGTGATGAGGGCCTACAATTAAAGAGTTTTCAGATTGGTCATACTCTTGTAAGACATTCTTGCTATCGTGATTTAATACATTATCACCTGCAAAGTGTAAGACCCTTTCCTTCAATTCACTATCAGATAGTTGAGAAGCTTGTTGCGTTAAGGAATGAAAATAAACGACCGATGCTACAAAGGCAATCAGTGTAATAAATAAGCCAACGCCAAATAAGCCCACAAGAATATACTTAATTCGTTTGTAGACTTTTTCAAAACGATTTAATTTGTTATCTGATTTATAATTGGCTAGTTTGTCGTTCATCTTAATCCTCCTGAAATTTAAATATAGTATATCATATTCGGTAAGTTGACTTTTAATGAAGTGTTACTTATAATTAATACCAATTCAATATATATTGGATAAGAGGAGAAGTAGTATATCTGTGATTTATAGAGAGTTAGTGGTGGCTGTAAACTAACAATTGCTTTTATATGAATACACCTCAATGGTATTATCCTACGTTTAATTAATGAACGTATCATTAAGAGAGCGAATAACTACGATGAATTGAGTAGTTGTTTAAGTATGGTGGTAACGTGCACAAGCGCCCTTACATTGTTTAGCGATGTAAGGGTGTTTTTTATTTTCTGAAAATTAATATATTAACTATCTTATAAATTACACAGGAGGAATTGAATATGGATAATGCATTATTAGAAGAATTACAATGGAGAGGGTTAATTTACCAACAAACTGATGAGCAAGGTATCGAAGAATTATTAAATAAAGAACAAATCTCATTATACTGTGGCGCTGACCCAACGGCTGACAGTTTACATATTGGTCATTTATTACCATTTATGACATTGCGTCGTTTCCAAGAACATGGTCATCGTCCAATCGTTCTTATTGGTGGAGGCACTGGCATGATTGGTGACCCTTCAGGTAAATCTGAAGAACGTGTATTACAAACTGAAGAACAAGTTGAAGCAAATGTACAAGGTATCAGTGCACAAATGCATAAATTATTTGAATTTGGGACTGATAAAGGCGCAGTATTAGTTAACAATAGAGATTGGTTAAGTCAAATTTCTTTAATTAGCTTCCTTCGTGATTACGGTAAACATGTCGGCGTCAATTACATGTTAGGTAAAGATTCAATCCAATCACGCTTAGAAAACGGTATCTCTTATACAGAATTTACTTACACAATCTTACAAGCGATTGACTTCGGTTACTTAAACCGTGAATTAAATTGTAAGATGCAAGTAGGTGGTTCTGACCAATGGGGTAACATTACGAGTGGTATTGAATTAATGCGTCGTATGTACGGTCAAACTGAAGCTTACGGTTTAACTATTCCATTAGTAACTAAGTCAGACGGTAAAAAGTTTGGTAAATCTGAATCCGGCGCAGTATGGTTAGATGCTGAAAAAACTAGTCCATATGAATTTTATCAATTCTGGATTAACCAATCTGATGAAGATGTAATTAAGTTCTTAAAATACTTTACTTTCTTAGATAAAGAAGAAATTGATCGTTTAGAACAATCAAAAGAAGAACAACCTCACTTACGTGAAGCTCAAAAAGCCTTAGCTGAAAATGTCACTGAATTTATCCATGGTAAAGATGCTTTAAACGATGCTATTCGTATTTCTCAGGCATTATTCAGTGGTGATTTAAAATCATTATCTGCGCAAGAACTAAAAGAAGGCTTTAAAGATGTACCTCAAGTCGAATTATCATCTGAAACAACAAATATTATTGAAGCCTTAATTGAAACAGGTATTTCATCATCAAAACGTCAAGCACGTGAAGATGTTAATAATGGCGCGATTTATATTAATGGTAAACGCCAACAGTCAGTAGATTATGAACTAAGTGAAGCTGATAAAATTGACAATGAATTTACAATCATCCGTCGCGGTAAGAAAAAATACTTTATGGTTAACTACAAATAATTCTTATATTGATTAACTTTTAACAAATCAAAACGTATGATGAATGTAGGTTATAATAGACTTAATTTTCATAATTAAAAGAGTGATAAGATGGCTAAAAATAAAGAAGAAATACTTATGAGTAGTTTCAGAGATTTATTTAATAAGATTGGATGGCTTAACAAGGATAAGATGGAAGAAGCGCTACAAGGTTATAAACCGAGCGAAGTCCATTGTATTGAAGCAATTGCTGAATATCATCAGCCTAATGTACGTTATTTAGCAGATACACTTTATATGACACGTGGTGCTATTAGTAAGTTGACTAAACGTCTCCAACAAAAAGAACTCGTGGAAAGTTTTAAAAGTGAAGAAAATAAAAAAGAGATTTACTTTAAATTGACTAATAAAGGTAAAGAAGTTTATCAAACGCATTCACGATTACATCAACAATTTCAACAACGGGATCAAGAAGTTTTTGATAGTATGACTGATGAGGAATTTGATAATATGATGGCTTTTATTAATAGATATAATCAACACTTAGATCATCAAATTCAAGTTGAACAACGTATTCCATAAATTCTTGAACATGGGTAATTGTCATTCTAGAGTATTAAAATTCCCAATTAAATTATAGTTGGGAATTTTTTATATCTTATTATTGTTGACAAGGAAACAAAAAGAGAGTATATTTTGTTGACGAAGAAACAATATTAAGGAGTAAGTTTATGACAGATACAGATAATACTCAACTTTCAAAATCAACTATGACGGCTGCATGGGCTATTGCACTTGGAGCTATAGCACCAATGCTTGATTCTACAATGATCAATATAGCAATTAAACAACTTAACCAAACCTTTGGGACAACGTTAGATAGCGTTCAATGGGGGATTACAGGTTATGTACTTGCCTTAGCAATGATAATTCCAGTTGCTGGATGGTTAATTAATCATTTTAATGGTAAACAAGTTTTTATTAGTGCCTCTATATTGTTCGGCGTAGCTTCATTATTTGTAGGTGTTAGTTGGAATATTGAAACATTTATATTATTTCGAGTTATTCAAGGATTAAGTGGAGGCATTATAACTACCGTTATGTTTAGTCTGTTAATTAAAACCACAGGACAGGAACATATTGGGAAGGTCATGGCAATTGTGAGTACGCCTATGATATTAGGCCCTATACTCGGTCCAGTCATAGGCGGTTTTATTATTCATTATGCTACATGGCGATGGATGTTCTTTATTAATATAGTGGTTGTGGTTATAGCCATCATGCTACAAATTAAATTTCTACCCAATTTTAAGCCATTTAATAAGGACAAATCACTCGATGTAATAGGTGTCGTAGTTCTCGCGTTGATAAGTTTGGTTTTTATTTATGGGTTGACTAAAGCTACCGATTATCATCATTTTCTAAATACTGAAACTATCATTTATGTAAGCGTAGGTCTCGGTTTAGTGATTATTTATTATCTTTATAACCGTAATAAAAAGAATGACACTATCTTACCATTATCTTTATTTAAGAAAAGAAATTATACCGCTTCATTTATCGGTTTGTTTCTATTTAATGTAGGTATAATGGGACCTATGGTTATCATACCTTTATATTTCCAAACCTTTAAGCACTATACCGCAATTGGTGCTGCGTTGGCACTTATTCCTCAAGGACTTGGTATGCTTCTTACACGTCCTTATATAGGTAAAGCCATCGACAAATACGGCGCTAAATGGGTTGTTATCATTAGCTTAGTTATCGTAATGTTTGGTTCAATTCCTTTACTAGTGATTACTCAACATACCAGTATACTTTGGTTAGCGCTTATTTTATTTATTCGTGGATGTAGCGTAGGGGGGTATTAATCTAGGATTAACTACTGATGCTTACATGGGACTTGATGATAATGAAATTGCCGAAGCGGGCGTAGGTGTAAATATGATTGAAAATATTGGTTCAAGTTTCGGTACTGCCTTTATTGCTACAATCTTAGTAATGGTAGTTCATCAGTTAGGTTCTTCAGTTGAAAATAATCTTACGGCATACCATGCCGGTTTCTTAGTGTCAGTCATCGCATTAATCATTATTGTGATTCCATCACTCTTTCTTACTCATAAAAGAAAAGATTTAGCAAAATAATAAAAATGCACATCAGGCTATGAAATATAGCTAGATGTGCATTTTCTGTATTGATATTATTGTATAAATTGACTACTACCATTACTACCAAATTCTGAGTTAGATGATGACTCTGAATTTATAGAAGTGGATTTTTGATTTTTCAATTTAACTGTAACTTCTTTTGTTTTACCGTCACGTTCCACTGTTAATTTAGCAGTTTCGCCTGGTTTTTTATTTTGATATAAATAAGTTCTTAAATCAGTATCTTCTTCAACTTTTTCACCGTCAATTTTAGTGATGATATCGCCAACTTTTAAATCGCTTGAACTATCAACTTTTCCAACGTAAATGCCAGTTTTACGATCAGTATTGAGTTCTTTCTTATATGAATCTGGAATATCACTTAAGTTTAGTAAGCCGATACCAATTGATGCACGTTCGATTTTACCGTTTTTCACTAACTGTTCTATGGTAACTTTAACTTCATTACTTGGAATTGCAAAACCGATACCTTCCACCTGTTCGGCAGCAATTTTCATTGAGTTAATACCGACTAGGTTACCGTTAATATCAATCAGTGCACCACCAGAGTTACCTGGGTTAATTGCAGCGTCAGTTTGTAGTACATTAACTTTTGTACCGCCTGAAGTTGTATTAGATTCAATCGTACGTTCATTTGCGGAAATAATACCAGAAGTAACTGAGTTCGCAAACTCTAGGCCGAGCGGGTTACCCATCGCAAATACGCTATCTCCGGTTTGAACTTTTGAAGAATTGGCAAATTTAATTGCTTTGATTCCTTTAGTATTATCAATTTTTAATACTGCAATATCTGATACCGCATCTTTACCAATGAGCTTAGCTTTGACTTGCTTACCACTATGTAATTGAACTTTGATTTCTGAAGCACCACTAATTACGTGATTATTAGTCACGATATAAGCTGAATTATCATTCTTTTGGTAAATCACACCAGATCCAACCCCAGCTTGTTCAGCTTTAGAAGAAGATTTACCTTGTAATAAGTCATTGAAGCTAGTAGCTTTTTGCATATTAATCACGCCTACAATAGCAGGGGACACGTCTTTAATCATCGCATTGACGGATTTATATTTCTCACTTTTACCATCAAGCACGTTGCCACCTTTACTATTAGTCGCTTCTTGAACTTGTGAGCCATTATCATTTAAGCCAAACATTCCCAACATTTTACTTGCACCTAACACTAATAATGCGCCGATAATCCCTGCAATTAAAGCGACCAAGATAGTTTTAAACCATGGGAATTTAGGTTTCCTTGGTTGAGATTGTTGGTAATTGAAATGTGCTGATTGATTATCTTGATTGTAGTCAGACATTTTAAACCTCCATTATTAAATAAATTATTACCTTAATTATGAATTTTTTTTGGAAAATTTGCTAGTAAAGTACTATCAGACTTTAGATGTATCTTTGTGAAATCTTGTTCAAAAATGTGGATAGTGATAAAATCAAGAAAGCGTAGAAAACAAGAAGCAGGTGGCAAAAAATGTATAAATTTGTAAGTGGATTTTTAGATATTATTTTAGTGAAAATGGCTAAATCTTTATATGTATTAGGTAAAGAGAACATACCTAAAGATAATAAGTATGTAGTAACATGTACGCATGAAAGCTATAACGAGGTTATTATGTTAGGTGTCGCACTTTACCCAAATGAAATTCATTATATGGCGAAAAAAGAATTATTTAATAACAAATGGTTCGGTAAATTCTTAACGTCTTTAAATGCATTTCCAGTAAACCGTGAAAATCCTGGACCAAGTACGTTAAAACGCCCAGTGAATTTATTAAGAGAAAATAAAACTGTAGGGATTTTCCCAGCAGGACATCGTACATCTGTTGAAGGTGCACCTTTAAAACGTGGTGCCTCAACCATCGCATTACTTGGTAAAGCACCTATTTTACCAGCAGCATACGTAGGTCCAAAAAAATTACAAGGCTTAATCACAGGCCAAGCCTTAATTAAATTTGGTAAACCTATCTATCCATCAGATATTCCAAAAGAATTAAAACGTAATGAAAAAATCGATTTCTTAACAAAAGAAATTGAAACACGTACAGCTCAATTACAAAAAGAACTTCGTCTTATTCAAGATGGGTTAAATGACTAAGTTTAATCAAAGAAGATTTCTCACGTTAGAAGTCTTCTTTTTATATGAATAAATATCTATATAACAACAACTAAATTAGAAAGAAGGTGAGGATTTGCGAGAGTTAGAGAAATACGCAAAGGTTACATATATTTCAATTTTTGTATTGATAGTATTTTGGCTATTAATGAGTATTGTTATTCAAGGTATACTATATCCACCAACTAAGAGTGTGAGTTCAACTTATGATGCGTTAATTTACTATTCACATTTAAAAGGGTACTATGGCTTCGACCACGTAACTAAAGGAATAAGTTATTTGTTGGGATTGATTATACCTATATATATCTTTATTAAATTTAAACCTAAGATTGGATACATAAACAGTAATACTTTCATAATGTTAGTATTTGGATTATTATACTTTTTGATAAATGGAATGTCTTTAATAGTGCAAGGCATTACTGCTGAATATACTATTAATAGTGTAAAAAATGATAATATACATCATAGTCATGATTTTGCTGTAAATTTATTTAACTGGGTGATTAAAGACGGTGGTATTTCATTCAGTACATACATAACGTGTAGTATATGTCTTTTAATATGGATATATGCTACATCATCATTTTTGAAAAATAGTAGAAATAAGGTTTTATCAATGATTGTTAATGTAATCAAAGTGGTGATTATATCACTTGTTATCATCGCCACAATAGCTAGTATTTATCAAAACATTAGTTTAGCTAATACTTTCTTTTCAATAATAGATATATTGGCACTAATATGGATATTTATCTTGTTATTTAATAAAAGCGAAGCGGTTGAGAATAGTTAAAAATTTGAATGTAGCTAGAGTAAGTTTTTTATAAAAACTAAATCGATTAAAATTATTAATTTCCCTATCTTTTACGAGATTAGGGAATTTTTTTATGTTTAAAAACTAAAATAAGTTAATTATTTTATGTAAATAGACATGATGTGTCACGCTTGTTTGGTATTATCAAAGCGTACATCAAGATTACTTTTTATATTCAAATAGGTGAATACTAATTAAATTGGAGGCGTTTTTATGAAAACAACGAAAATCTTAGGAGCTACAACTTTAGCTAGCGCATTATTATTTACAGGCTTTGGTGCGACTCATTTTAATGAAGCACATGCAGATTCACAAGATAAAGAAACACTTACTTTAGCTACTCCTGAAAAATGGCAAAAGAAACATGATGAAATGCTAAAAGGTCGACTTGCAAATCCAAATCATGGAGGAGAAGGTGGCGGACCTACTTCAATCAATAGTTATGATAAGAGTTACGCAGAATATGTAAAACATAATTTAGATTATGCTAAAAATAGTAACTGGGTAGATATAAAAGTTCCTCAAGAAGGTAAAGATTATTTGAATGGTAATCAAACTCAAGCAAATAATAACGCTACTCAATCATCACAAGCTACAAACCAAACAGTAAACAATAATTCTAATAATCAAGGTATGGCTCAAAATAATGAACAACCTGCACAAGCTACAGATAATACAGTAAACAATAATGCTAGTAACCAAGCTATGACACAAGATAGCCAACAACAAACACAAGCTATGAATAATACTGCAGTAGCTAATCATAATGCTAATGAACAACAAACAAAGCAAATGACACAAGCAGATGCCAAAGTATTACCTGAAACTGGTGAAACAGCATCAAACGGCACTTTAGTAACACTAATTGCCTCAGTATTACTAGCAGTTGGATCTTTATTAACATTTAAACGCTTTTCAAAAAATAACCAATAATTAAAAATAATTAAGAAGGTTACGACGTATCGTCTACGTTGTAGTCTTCTTTTTCTTTCATTTACATTATTTATGCAAAATATTTATATAATTTACGTCTAAATAGACATGATGTGTCTTCGGCGTTTGATATTATTTTAGGTGTATTACATGTTTGATTTGAAGAGATATAAATATACTTTAAGTGGAGGCGTTATGATGAAAGCAACGAAAATTGTAGGAGCAACAACTTTAGCAGGTGCATTATTAATTACTGGGGTAAATGCACATGCGGCGGAAAGCGAAGTCAATGCAAATAATGCTATGAATATTGCATCTGATGTGATGAAGAAAGATGGTGACGCTCCAGAAAATATTGATTTTCATAGTGCGAAAGATAAAGGAAATTACTACTTCTTCGATTTTAATAATAAGTCTGGCGTTGGTGATGGAGGAGTAAGAGTGTATAAAGATGGTACTGTCGAAGTTCAATCAGGATATAAAGGTACTGTTGATGAAGGTGATTTCCATGTAAGCGGACAATATCAATTTGCTGAAAATCAAAATAATACTAACGAATCATCACAAGCTACAGATAACACAGTGAATAATAACCAAGCTATGACACAAGATAACCAACAACCTTCACAAACTTCAGATAACGCTACAATGACTAATAAATCTAGTGAAGAGAATATCAACCAAATGACACAATCAAATGCTAAAGAATTACCAGCAACAGGTGAAACTTCAAACAGTACTTTAATCACGCTAGTTGCTTCAGTATTATTAGCAGCCGGATCATTATTAACATTTAATCGTTTTTCAAAAAATAATAAATAATTATAAATAAGCTAATAATATATTAAAGAAGACGATTATAACGTGTTAGTAATACGTTATAGTCGTCTTCACTTTTTTACATATGATTAATTTTAAAATCATTCAAAATTTCACATATCGAAAATATTATTAAAGTCTCTACATAAATCATTCAAAATAAATATTTTAGGAGGAAAATATGAAAAAATTAGCTATAGGAATTCTAAGTTCTGCTCTAATTTTAAGTGCATGTTCTTCACATAAAGACGAAAATGAGAATAATAAAACCAATAACACGAATAAATCAGAAAGCACTAGCAAACAAGAAAATAATAAAAGTGTATCTCATAAACAAGAAATGAAAGAAACAACTTTTAGTGATGTATTTAATGATGGGAAAGAACATCTAGTTTATAAATTAAATTATAAAGGTATATACGCTGAAACAAATGATGAAAAACAATTCAAATATTTTCAAAACAACCCTGAAAAAATTCTAAATGATTTTGATATAGATGGAGTTTTTAATATAAAAGACAATAAAGGATTTAAGTATACATTTAGCCCGGATTCAGTAGATGATAAATTACCTGAAGGAACCACTTTTAGTAAATTGTCTGAAAATAGTATAAGTGAAAATCATAGAAAATTTGAAAAATTATTAAAAATAAATATTAAAGAGAAAAACGATAATTTAATTGAAAAAGAAGACTTAGGTATACCTCATAGTCCTAAGGGAATAAAGAAAGTTTATTACACTAAAAATGATAAATTAATTTCTGAAGATTATGAAATAGTTGGGTATTACCGTGCTCCAGAAGATGATTTGGATATTGATTCTAAAGATATTTGGAAACCACGTTATGACACTATGCTCGCTAGTACTGATTTTCCTAAGAAGAATATTGTAATTATAGAGCCGTTTAATTTTAAAGGTAAAACATATGCTGGAATCGCAAAAGGCGTATATGATTTCAATGGAAATAGAAGTTTAATCGGCTACTCAAACATGTTGATTACTGAGGTCCCTAAAAACACTAAAATCGTTCTTGATAAAGACACATCCGATGGCAAGATTAAGAAATACGAAGACACAGATGAGTATAAAACAAAGAAAGAAAAAGAAAAGAAAGAATTTGACAATCTTTAATTAAGGAATGGATGCTAAGATGGATACAAAAAAATTCGGAGCTTACACAAAAACAGATAATAATCAAAATAATCAATTCCATGATGATTCAAAAGAAACTAATGATAATTTAGAACAAAATCAGAGCTATGGTCATCATACTCAAAATAGTAATGAAGATTTAGCTAACAAGTTTGGAGCTAATTCTAATGCGTCCTATACTGACTATCAATCTAGTTCATCATTTGGTGCTCACACAAATGATAATAATACAGAGTTTGGTACGGAAAACTTTGGTGCCTCTTCAGAAAAGAGTTCAAATTCATTTGTGAAAAATTTTCTCAATATATTTAAACTTGATTCGACGGGCAAATGGATTCAAAGAGGCATAATTTCATTAATATTCTTTGCCTTTTTCTCTCTTATGGGTGGACTCAGTGCATATGGGGTCGTGGTTATACTAAATCTTATATTATTCCCATTTTTAATGTGTGTCGTGGATCATTTACTAAATAAACTTATTAGTAGTTCAAGCTTTGTAAAAGATTTAAGTGAAATGGGAATAAAATCTCTAGTTATTAAAGTAATAATTAAATATATGTTCTATTACTTTGTATGGGGATTCTCATGTTTTTTAGGTATTATAGCAATTATCTATTTATATTCACTGGCAAAAAAATTAGGTTAGGAGTCGTATAAGATGAAGAAACCAATCCTCGTGGGAAAAGGGTTTAGAAGAATTAGTTTTACTCATTTAATAGATGAAGCGAATGTTCCAAATGATAGTGTAGTAGTATTTGAAAACATGGGTAAAGAGCCTCATATTTATAAAAATATCGTGGATATTGATAATTTTGGAATCACATTTAGAGGAGAAAATAATCCGGAAGATGTAATTCTGAAAACTAGCATGGGAGGTAAAGATAGTAATATTATTATCGAAAATTTAACTATCGATGCTAGTGACAATTTAAAATATGCATTAGAATTTGAAAACTGCAATGTTACTTTAAGAAATATTATTATCAAAACCAATCCTCAAGCAAGTTCTATTATAGCTACTGAATTTAGTAATATAAAAATTGAAAATGTTACTATTATTAAAAACTATTTTTCTACAGAAACAAATTCAGATATATTTATAAACTCTAATTCAAAAGCTTTAATAATAAATTCTTTATTAGATACGATTATGGTATATCAAAATTCTTACATAGAAATGAAAGAGAATATGTTAAAAGGATTTTTATGTGTTCAAAAAAGTAGTAAGGCACAAATTGCAGGACTATATTTTGATAATCCTAGGAAAGAAAATGACATTAATATATTAAACGATAGCCAAGCGTTCATTAAAGGGTTAACTGTTATATCAGGTCATTCTAAAGCGTTAGTAAGGGAATCGTATTTATCTTTAAATGATATACACACTGATAATGTTAATGGCTACAGGGTTAATGTTGATGACTTTTCAGATGCAGTTGGAGAAGGCTTTAATGTGATAAATTTACCTTCAAAACAAATGAGCCATTCAACTACAGGAGAAACACTCGCGGATGAAGTCAACTATACTGAAACAACTGAATCTTATAATCATACTTCTGACCCTTATAATCAAACTTCCGAATCCTATATTGAAAATGATTACTCCACTGAGGACAACGAATATTATATAAATAATGAATCAATAACTAACTCAAATACTCAAACAGAAAATACTCAAAATTTCACAAGAGCAATTGATGAAATAAATGAACTCATTGGTCTAGATACGGTTAAAGATGGTATTAAGAAATTTATAAATATTGCTAAAATAAATAAAGTTAAAGAAGAAAAAGGGTTACAACGAAATTCTCCAGCGATGCACTCATTATTTGTCGGTAATCCAGGAACCGGAAAAACTACAGTAGCTCGTTTAGTTGCAAGAGCTTTATATGAAGAGGGAGTAACCCAAAGCGATTCTTTTATCGAGGTAAGTAGACAAGATTTAGTGTCTGAATTTATTGGTAAAACAGCTATTCAAACGGAAGAAATTTTAAAAGATGCGCTAGGTGGTGTCTTGTTCATTGATGAAGCATATACGTTAGTTGGCAACGAAGGTGATAGAGGTGTTGGCCAAGAAGCTATCAATGTAATCCTAAAATTTATGGAAGATCATAGAAATGAAATTATGATTATATTTGCAGGTTATACTAATGAAATGATTGAGTTTAAAAATTCAAATCCAGGATTAGCTTCTAGAATACCTCATACATTTGATTTCGAAGATTATAATTTACCACAATTACAAGAAATTGGAGTTAAATTTTTATATAAGAATGAATACAACTTCGATTTGAACGAGTACTATAGAGCGATGTCTAGCGAATATAATCGTAACTTTGATAATAGTAATGGCCGTTGGGTAAGGAATTTTAATGAAAAATTAACCTCTCAACAAATGCAAAGAATTGCCGAAAGTGGAGACTATGAAGATGAAAATGCATTAATGGAAATTACTCACGAAGATTTAGCAATATTCCTAAATCAAGATAACGACTCAAACCAATCCTTACAAAAACTAATAGATGAATTAAATAACTTAGTAGGTTTAAATTCCGTAAAAGAAACTGTAAGCGCAATAATTAATGAAGTTAAATTTAATAAAATGCTTGAAGATAAAGGGCAAATTGTTCCTAATAGTAATTACCATATGATTTTTACTGGATCACCTGGTACAGGTAAGACTACAGTCGCAAGGTTAGTATCTCAAATATTCGGTCAATTAGGCATTCTGTCTAAAGGACACTTAGTGGAAACGGATAGAAGCAGATTAATTGGTAAATATATCGGTCATACAGAGAAAAACACTAAAACAGCAGTGGATCATGCTATGGGAGGCGTGCTCTTTATAGATGAAGCTTATCAATTAGTTTCCTCGAATGAAAATGATTTTGGTGAGCAAGCGATTGAAACGCTTATAACCGAATTAGAAAATAATCGAGGTAAATTTATCGCAATTTTTGCTGGTTATGAAGATGATATGAAACGCTTTATTGAAGCGAATGAAGGTCTTCAATCCCGAGTTCCTTACGAAATACATTTTGAAGATTATACGCCACAACAAGTTGCAGATATTGTAATTTTAACCCTCGAAAAAGAAGAATGGACATTTAACGAACAATTATTAAGAGAAAAAGTTATTAGCATCTATTCTAATGTAGAAGATTCTAAAAAATCTAACGGGCGATGGGCTAGAAACTTTGTACAAGATCTTTTAATTAAACACAAAAATAAAATTATCAATACAGCAAACCCTAATAGCGACATAACTCATATAGATGATGAGACGATTCATGACTTGATTAGTAATTAAATATATTGGAAAAGACGACTATGACGCGATATTTTAACATCATAGTCGTCTTCTTTGTGTCTAACAAATAAATTAGCTTTTTAGCAATTTCATTATTCGTTGATATATCTCTTCATATTTATAAAGCAATTTGAATAATTGCAAAAATAATTAAAATACTAATAATCATTTTTTGAATAAAGTTAGAAACATTTTTACTTAGTTTTAAACCTAACGGAGCAAAGATAACACTTCCTATTATTAGAAATAAAGCGTCTTCAATAGGTATATAACCTTGTATAAGTTTAATGAGGAATGTGCCAATTGAGGATATGAAAGCAATCACTATACTATTAGCAACTACTGTATTCATTGGCAATTTAAATATAACTAATAATATCGGGACAATAATAAATGCTCCACCTGCTCCAACAATGCCTGAAACGATGCCTACAAAAAAACCTACAATTATCAATAAAGGTTTATTAAGCGAGGTTTGACCTGAACTAGGTTTAACATTAACAAACATTAATATCAATGCAAATAAAGCAATAATGATATATATTGTATTTACGAATTTAGCATCAAATAAATTTGCTAAAAGAGCACCTAACATACTCCCGATGATCATACCTCCGCCCATGCGAAATACTAATAGTGATGAGAACTCTTGTTTTTTACGAGCTTTTATTGAGCCACTTAAAGTACTGAAAAACACTTGACTGGAAGTAAGTCCTGAGGCAATGTATGCGCTATAAGAGGGGACCCCAAATAATGGTGGTAATAATAAAATAGCTGGATAAATAATGATAGCACCACCTACACCTACTAGACCGGATATAAAACCGCCGAATACTCCAATAAGTAACATGATAAGCATGGTAACAATATCCATTATTTACTTTTTACCAATAAGTTAACTGCTTCGTTAATTAATTCTTGAGAGTTTTCTCCGTTTTCTTCGGCTGCTTTTACACACTCTATTAAATTTTCACTAATAATTATGCCCATCAAACGTTGAATAGAACTCTTTGATGCACTGATTTGAGTAATTACATCTTTACAATCTTTTTCTTCTTCCATCATTTTAATAACTCCGTTTAGTTGCCCTTGTATTCGATTAATACGATTAATTAATTTTTTATCATAATTCATAGTTATATCCTCCATCTTTAATTGAATAATTTCATAATAATAGATAAAAACAACTATGTCAAATACCCAACGGGGTATTTGACATAGTTTGTATATCAGTTTATTATACCCCTGTAGGTATTTATTAGGAGGTTATTTATGAAACAATTTGATGAAAAATATATTAACAATTTAAGTCAACAAGAATTAGAGAACTTGGGCTCAACAGGCCAATTGATTGACGTAAGAACGCAAGAAGAATATGAATTAGGGCACATAAAAGGTTCAATATTACATCCTGTAGATGAAATTGAAACATTTAATAGAGATAAAAATAAAACCTATTATATTTACTGTAAAAGTGGTAATAGAAGTGCTAAAGCAAGTAATTATCTAGCTAAGCAGGATTATGATGTTATTAATTTAGATGGTGGTTATAAAAGCTATGAAGCAAGACATATCAGCGACGATACAGAAGATGAAAGTAAAAACGTAGAAATTAAAACAGAGCGTAAACAATTTAACTATTGTGATCTTCAATGTCCAGGACCAATTGTAAACATTAGTAAAGAAGTAAAAAATATTGAAATTGGCGATCAAATTGAGGTTACGGTTAGCGATCCTGGATTCGTTAATGACATTAAAAGTTGGGCAAAGCAAACTGGACATATATTAGTTAAACTTAATGAAAATAAGCATGAAATTAATGCAATTATCCAAAAAGGAACACCAAAAGATAATAAAGAGAACTATGCGCCTAAAAATACCACAATAGTACTATTTAGTGGAGAGTTAGATAAAGCAGTGGCTGCATTAATTATCGCGAATGGTGCTAAAGCTTCTGGGAGAAATGTAACCATCTTCTTTACTTTCTGGGGGCTTAACGCATTAAAAAAAGCTCAAACGCTTAATGTTAAAAAGAAAGGTTTCGCAAAAATGTTTGATTTTATGTTACCAAGAACACCTTTAAAAATGCCTCTTTCCAAAATGAATATGTTTGGTTTAGGAAATATAATGATGCGCTACGTTATGAAAAAGAAAAATGTTGATTCATTACCATCACTTATTGATCAAGCGATCGACCAAGATATCAAATTAATCGCATGTACGATGAGTATGGAGGTTATGGGCATTAAAAAACAAGAACTCAGAGACGAAATTGAATACGGTGGAGTAGGGACATATATAGGTGATACTGAAAACGCAAGTCATAATTTATTTATTTAAAACTATTAAAAATAAGGAGTTTTTTTATGTTTTTTAAACAATTTTACGATAATAATTTATCTCAAGCATCTTATTTAGTTGGTTGTCAACGCACAGGAGAGGCAATTATTATTGACCCTGTACGTGACTTATCAAAGTATATTGAAGTTGCAGATACTGAGAATTTAACAATTACACAAGCTACAGAAACGCATATTCATGCAGATTTTGCTTCTGGAATTCGAGACGCAGCTGAACAATTAAACGCAAATATATATGTATCTGGCGAAAGCGATGATCAACTAAGTTATAAAAATATGCCAAAACAAACACAATTTGTTAAACATCAAGATATTATTTATGTAGGTAATATTAAATTAGAAGTATTGCATACACCTGGTCATACCCCGGAAAGCATCAGTTTCTTACTTACTGATGAAGGGGGAGGATCGAATATTCCAATGGGCCTGTTTAGCGGTGATTTTATCTTCGTCGGGGATATAGGTAGACCTGATCTATTAGAAAAATCAGTTCAAATGGAAGGCTCAACAGAAATTAGTGCGAAGCAGATGTATCAATCTATTGAAAGTGTTAAACATTTATCAGATTATATACAAATTTGGCCAGGGCATGGGGCTGGAAGTCCTTGTGATAAAGCATTAGGCGCAGTACCAATGACTACGCTAGGCTATGAAAAAATAAATAATTGGGCTTTTAATGTAAATGATGAAACTAAGTTTGTTGAAACTTTAATATCAAATCAACCAGCACCTCCGCATCACTTTGCACAAATGAAAAAAATTAACCAATTTGGTATGAGTTTGTATCAGCCGTATAATATTTATCCTAGTCTAGAAAATAAGAGAATAGCATTTGATCTTCGTAGCAAAGAGGCTTTTCATGGTGGTCATATAAAAGGGACAATCAATATTCCTTACGATAAAAATTTTATTAATCAAATTGGTTGGTATTTGGATTTTGAAAAAAGTATAGATTTAATCGGCGATAAATTTACAGTTGAGCAAGCAGCATATACTTTGCAATTAATCGGTTTTAATAATGTAGCAGGTTATCGTTTACCTAAACCAGAAATTAAAACACAATCAATCCATAGTGCTGATATAACTGGAGAAGAAGTTCATGTTTTGGATGTACGGAATGAAGAAGAGTGGAATAATGGCCATTTAGAGCAAGCAGTGAATATTCCACACGGCAAACTATTAAATGAAAAGATTCCTTTTAATAAAGAAGATAAAATATACGTACATTGTCAGTCAGGCGTTAGAAGTTCGATCGCAGTGGGAATATTAGAAAGCAAGGGCTTTGAAAATGTTGTAAATATTAGTGAAGGATATCAAAGTTTTCCTGAGCTATTAAAATAAATGATGAGGACTTATTTTCAAATCTGTATTTATATAGATAAAGATAAATTTGATATAAATAGCCTTGATAAACAATTATAGGAATTGTAAAAATAGCTAAATATAGTTTAGTTACTGATATTCGTTAGTAAAAAAGCAACGTACAACCGAATAGTGTACGTTGCCTTTATTATTTAGTATGCAAATTCACTCATTTATTTAGTAAAAGAATATAAAGTCTCACTAAATTCTTTCGGAGAATGCATATAACCGAAGTGGCCACCAGGTGTACGCATCACGTTGATGTTAAGCTGTTCAGAGATATAATTGTTCACTTCATCTACAAACGTATCTTTAGATTCTGCTCCGCTTAATAAAGTAATAAGTGATTTGTTTTTAGCTAAATCTTCAAGCGTAATATCGGAATGGGTATATTGTCTAATCTCATATTTTGCCCAAAATAAAGTTTGTTCGTATTTTTGTTTTTGAGCTTCGCTATCTTTAACGTTAAATTGAGATGCAGTTTCCATATATTCCGAAGAAGCATTATTCTTTTTGGAAAAGGTCTTCATGCCTTCTTCAAGACCCTTATTAAAGATGTCATCTACAATATCTTCATTTTTCTCTTTCCAATACGTCGCCTCAGGTAAAAAGGTGTTAATCGGTGGTTCATGAAAGGCAATTTTATTAATTATTTCAGGATAGTCTTTGAGTAAGTGCATCGCTACGATAGCACCAGAACTAGTACCTAAAACATATATTGATTCATCAGCTAGATATTTAGATAATTCGACTATATCTTTTACGTCTCGTTTAATTCTATAGTCATCGTAAGCATTCTTCGTACGTTCTGGTAAAGGCTCTGTGAAATTACTTTTACCATAGCCACGACGATCATATGTTACTACGCTAAATTGATGCTTTAATTGCTCAACGAATGGTTCGAAGATATCTCCCGTACCATTTGCCCCTGGGATTAAGATTAGTAGGGGACCTTTGCCTTCAATATTATAATTAATATTCGCTCCATTTAATTCTAAGGTATTCAAAACATAATTCCTCCATTTTAATAGTCTTTTATAGCATCATTAATTTTAAAACCATTTAGTAAGCTCTTTTTGAAAATCTGAAGCGTTAAATTTTTCAGAACTAGCCCAAGCTACATGTCCATCAGGTCTGATGAAAAGTGTAGAGATGCCTTTTACATCTTCATGTTCTGTTATACTTCCAGAAATGCAGTGAATATAATTTGTCACGGATTCTGGAACTTCAGGAGTTTCAGTATTAGTTAAATCAATAAGTAAAAATTTCTGATCTCGTAATAATTCAAAGATTGTATATTTTTCTCCGTTGTTAGAGGTAATGTCTAAATTTCTCATCGGCTTGCCAACGAGTGTTTCCTCATTTTCCCCATAAGAAAAATTTAGACCAGCTAATTCACTAGAAAGTCGTTTATTAACTTCATCCATTGGAATAAAATAAGTTTCAAAATAGCGTTTAAATGAAATCATATCTTTTGAAAAGTTTAATTGAATGGCCGTCTGATGATTAACGCCATCTAAATGTGCAATAACGGCCGGTTTACGTTCAGCTTCGTAACTTTCTAATAAGCCGTTTGATTTACACGCTTAACGGTATAAGCTAATTTCCAACCTAAGTTAAAAGCGTCTTGTAAACAAAAATTCATTCCAACGCCTGCAGCAGGGTAGTGTATACGAACTGATTCTCCTACTAAAAAGACGCGTTCTGTTTGCATCTTTTCAGCCATATACATTGCATCATTAAATCTTAGTGAAGATTTAACATTATCTAAGTCGAAATCTCTATCCCAAATATTCTTAATACTTGTTTTAACTTTTTCAAGATCAACAGGTTGATTTTTATGAAGTTCAGTCGTATCTTCTGCATCGATAACAGTAAAACGTGTGAGATTTTTACCCATTGGAATGACTAAACACCAACCATGTTCATTGTCAGTTACTCTTGCCTGACGTTCTGACCACGGAAATGGTATTTCAACTTCTAAATTAACGATAGAATGCGTAGGTTCATAGCCATTCCATTGAATACCTAATGACTTTCTCACCGTACTATTACCACCATCAGCTCCGACTACATATTTACAAGTTAAAGTTTTGTTGTAATCATTTTCATCTAATATATCTACTTCAACAAAGTCGTCTTGTTCTCTAACATCTGTTACTTCTATATTACGTTTAAAGTTAGCTCCTAAATGTGTTGCTCGTTCTGCAAGTATTTTTTCAGTTTCAACTTGAGTTAACAGTAATTTATACTGAAATGAACTGTCTAATTTAGAATAATCTAGCCCAGATAAACCGGCCCAAATGCCACCACTTGATTTTGGATGTGGGTTGAATTCTTGTGCTCTATTGATAAACGTTTCCACAAATCCTCTAGAATCAAATATCTCTAGTACTCTCGGTTGTATGACCCCTGCTCTTGATAGATAAGGCTCTTTACGCTTTTCAAGAATTAACGTATCTACTCCAAATTGCGCTAATTCATTACCTACCATTAAACCCGATGGACCTCCACCGACAATAATAACTTCAGTATCTAGATTCATTTAAATTCCACCTTTTTTTCTTTATCTTATTAAAAACTAATACAAAACAGCCCCTCAAACAACAATCAATATAATCCATATTGTTTAGTACTAAACATATATATTTAAAACGTTCTTTATATGATGAATAAAAAAGTAATTTAACGGACATTTAATGTCTTATTTATTTGATAAAGTTCAATTGTACATCATACAAAGTATGAAATATAAAATAATTTAAATATGGATATGGAGGTATTTTTATGAAAATGAAAAAATTTATGGTGACAACAACATTAGCTAGCACATTATTATTTACAGGATTTAACATGAACCAAGCTAAAGCAATGGGTACAGAAACTAATGTAAATGAAAACAATGCGATTCAAGTAGCCAAAGACGTTTTTACAGATTATGGTAATGAACCTACGCTAGCAAACTATTATGGTACTTATGATAAAGGCGATTATTATTTTATTCAGACGACTAATAAATCTGGCATGGGAGTAGGCGGTGCACGTGTCTATAAAGACGGTACTGTACAATACAACAGTGGTATTTACGGAGAACAAGACCAAGGTGAATTCAATGAAGTAGGTAAGTATGAATTTGCTCAACAAAAGGAAAATAACAACACAGTAGATAATAATACTAATGACAAAAATGTAACTAGCACAAATGCTCAAGAAAATACAAATTCTCAACAACAATTAGAAGCTCAATCATTACCAGAGACTGGAAAGGAATCAACAAATACTGATATAGGAGTGATGGTTGCTTCAGTATTATTAGTAATGGGAAGCCTATTAATACTTAACCGTCGAATAAGTTATAAAAAATAAAGTTAATTAAGATTAATTACTTCTTTAAAGACTTTAATAAAATTTTATGAACGATAAAACAAAAGGAGTAAAATTATGAAAAAGATTTTTATATTATGTATTGGAGCGCTTTTAATTTTAGTAGCATGCGGCAGCAAGTTAGATGGTACATATAACAACAGTGAGATGAGTGTAACTGTTAGCGAAGATAGTAATGACGCTACAATGCACTTGGATTATTTAGAAAATGATGGAGGTATATTTGGTGTTGAAAAAAATGATGGTAATGTAAAAGGCCATGTTGATAAAAGTAAAAAAACAATGACTTTTAATATGGAAGAAGGAGATATAAAATTTGACTACAAAGTCAAAGGTGATAAATTAATTCTTCAAAATCCTGATAAAAGTGATGAAAAGTTTGAACTAAGTAAAGAGTAAGTAATTAAAATTACGAAAATAAGCGAAATGGTAATTTCTATTAAATAAGATAGAAGTTACCATTTTTCTTTGCCCGAAATAATAAGTGCATAATATTTCAAATGTATAAAAGCAACGACAATTTGAGAGATTTTTTATTTTAAAAACATTATGTAATATGAAAATACAAAGTGAAAATAATAAAAATACATTGCTATAAATATTTATGTTAAATTATAATATTTAATATAGAGTATGAGAAATTAAAATATATAGGGTGTGGAAATATTGGAATATGAAAAAGTTACTTAGTTTAATAGTAATATTAATATTAGGTTTAATCGTTTCAGGTTGCGATCAAACTTCAGAATCAAGTAATAAAGAAACATACCAACCTAAAACATTAAATGTAGAATTTGTACCTTCACAGAATAGTCAAACATTAGAAGCGAAAATTAAACCGCTACAAAAGTTACTATCAAAAGAACTTGGCATTCCAGTTAAAGTACACATCTCGACAAATTATAATACGATGGTTGAAGCATTGAAATCGAAAAAAATCGATGTGGCATTTATTTCACCTGTATCCTATGTCATTGCTCATGATCAAGGTGCAGCTGAAGTATTATTAAAATCAAAAGGTTATCTAGTGGATAATCAAGGAAATAAAACAAATCAACTTGTAGATTATTATCGTTCACAAATCGTTGTTAAAAAGAATAGTAAAATTAAAAATTTAAAAGATTTAAAAGGTAAAACGATAGGGCTTCAAGATGTTGAATCAACCTCAGGATATATTTATCCCTTAGCAAGTATGGAAAAGATAGGTATTACCAAAAATGATTTAAATATTCAACAATTGAAGGGGCATGACCAAGCTTTAATATCATTATTAAACAACGATATCGATGCAGCTGCTACTTATCAAGATGCTAGAACAGATTTAAAAGAAGATTACCCTAAAATTTATAAAGATACTAAAGTCATTTATCGTAGTGATAAAATTCCTAATGATACTATTTCTGTAAGAAGTGATATGAGTCAATCGTGGAAGACTAAGATTAGCGATGCTTTTCTAGATATAAGTAAAACTAAAAAAGGAAACAAAGTTATTAGCGATATATATGGACATGAAGGGTATGTAAAAGCAAAAGATGAAGAATTTGAAAAAGTTAGAAATTATATACGTAAAGTAAGAAATAATTAATATTTATTGTAAACCGACATTATATGTCCTCGTCACTTGATAAACTTCAACTGAAGTTATCAATCAATGGAGGTTAGTACAATGAAAAAAGGATTAATTGCAACTACACTAGCAGGGACAGTTTTAGCAACAGGTATTTTTACAGGACAAGCACATGCGGCAGAACAAAAAACGCCAGTATATGTATTTACAGAAAAAGAGTTTAACGAAAATAAAACTGGGGCCACTGAAGGTTTTGGCGGCGGGCCAGGTTCAGACGTTCGCATAGTAGTTGGTGATGAAACATATCAAGAGTATTTGAATAGAGTTAAAGCAGGGGAAGAACTTAGTGAAAGTGCAGCGCCGATAGAATATGTTTATCCAAACGAGGCGCAAGATACAAACCAAACTAAAGCTTCTAATAATGGTGAAGAAAAATCAAATATGCAAGGTAACTCTCAACAACCTGCTCAAGTAAATGAAAACCAAACAAATGCTAACTATCAATCATCAACTTCAAACATGCCTTCAAACACTAATCAGCAACAAATGCAATCAAATGAAGCATCAGTATTACCTGAAACAGGGGGACAACAAACAGGTATAATTACAATTATTGCTGCTATTTTAGGAGTTGCAGGAAGTATTTTACTATTTTCAAATCGTAAACATCAATCATAATTAATTAAATTGTTAAAGCGATATGTTTTAGGAATAGAACATAGTTCATTAAAATAGATGAATTATGAATCTATTCCTTATTTTTAAATTGATAAAGGTTGTAAAAAGACAATATGTGTCCGTTTAATCTTTTATAATTTTCTTAGGAGTTGATTTTCTTGGACAAAGCAACGCGAGTTTTGAACTTACTAACATGTTTAATAAATAAAAATGTGGTTTATCCATCAGATTTAATTTATATGAGTGATGTAAGCTCTAAATCAATACAAAGAGATATTAATACCATCAATTTATTTTTCTATGAAAGTGAATTTTGGTGTGATCAACAAACCAAGGTGATCTATAACAGACGACTAAATGGTTATCAATTAGTTAACACTGAACATAACCAAAAAAGCTTACGTCTATTAAGTTTATTAATTAAAATTAAAAGTTTAACTCCTACATTACATAAGGAAATTTATGATTTTTTTAAAAAAGAGATTAATGGACAAAATATTGAAAATCAAAAGGTTTTAATGTCAGTATTAAGTCACTTCAATCAGAGAGATGAGCGTTTACCAGGTTATAATTTAATGTCATTACAAAGCGCTATCATGAAGAAATTAAAAGTAAGATTAAATATTGAAGGACAAGTTGAGAAAATTATTGTTAAACCATTATCAATGATGTATATGCATTATGAATATTGGTTCACCTATGAATATAAAAAGAAAATTTTAACTATACCAGTACGTTCAATAATTTCTTTAACTATATTAGAAACACAGTTCGAACAAGTGAATACAGAAAATTCAATTGTTTTTGAAATAAGTAAAAAAATTTGGGATCAATTTAACCAACAATTTTCAGTACAAAATATATTAGAAGAAAATGAGACGACTCTTAAGGTTGAAGTAAATTGTACAGACTTAGAGGCATTTTACATATCTTATCAGTTAGCTCCACATGCCAAAATAATTGCGCCACAACATTTAATTGATCAATTTGTTGAGCGATTAGATGAAATAAAAAATCAGTATACAAATTTTGCTGGAACTAGTAAGGAATAAAATGTAGCTCGTTAACCCAACAATCGTACTAACATATGAAGCTTTTGATTATTAGATTAATAACCAACACACTAATGAAAGATTTTGTTATTTTTGATTTATCTGATCAAGCTCGGTTATGTAAGTATGTTTTATTAGATGAAATGTCTAATACTAAAAGTGATAGAAGTTCATTATGGCTTTTTTATGATGATTGGAAATTATTTTTTCATCAAGCAACTAAGACAAATTGAAATTAATACATGTAATTGTGCCCCAAAAATTTATTGATTTTAATAGAAAACCTTTAACTAAACTTGTAAATGATTATCCAATCAGTTTAGTTAAAGGTTTTTAGACTCAACATTAAAAAGCTATTGATTATTTTAACTTTCCCATTTTGAGCTTAAAATTCATGAGTAAAAATTATAATGATTTAATTTCATCGTGCTTAAAATTACTTCTTGGAAATTTAGTGGAAATTGCTTTTCGGATCTCATTAGAATATTGATTCCAATTATCAACCATAACGTCCATTCCTACACAATGATACAATAGCGCCACATTATCTTCTTTATGTTCAGCTACGCCTAGTGTTGTATGTAATGCAATAGCATCCAAGCAAGTTGTAAATCACAGTCGTTATCATTATAATTTCTTAAAATTGTTTAACAGCATTAGCACCGTCTACATCGAATCTTAAATCAACACTATTATAAGTTTGAGTTAAACATAAAACATAGAATAAAGAAGTTATATAAAGAAATTCTTTATCGTATTGCAAATTATCTTGCATACCTTTGACTTCTCCAAATAAAAAAACTCTATTTGAGTGATTATAAAATCTCTCTTTATTAAAATGTAATTTTTTATAAATTCCTCTTAGAAAAATAAATAAAACTTTATGATTTTTCAAAAAAATTGAAGTTAGTCTTGATGATTTAATTAAAATAAAGTTCCTAGTAGATTAAAAAAGGGAAATGTTAAAAAGCTATTTAAAATAGTTTCTGTATTCAGCTAGGATTTAGATAACATTTCCCAAAAGTTTAATTCTAATTCATTAGCTTTTTTAAATATTTGAGAAAGTTCTTTTTCTTCTTGTATTGTACTATTTGCACATTTACGTTCTGTGTATTCAATCCAATAATCACAACTTTCTTTATAACTTTGACTAGCATAGTTATGTATTAAATTAGCGTAAGGAGATGTTTTACTTAATGGATCTTCATTGAGTTTTTGGAAAATATAACTGTAACTTAATAAACATGGAAGTATAGCAACTAAAATTTTACGTATATCATCTTGATGTGCAATTTTCATAATAAAATCTATACTCTCTTGAGTTTCGGTTTTAGCTGGTGTCTCGGATATGTATTCATCAGTTAGATTATAGTGATTTATATAGTTCCATTGTATAGAGTCATCTGAATTATCGATAACACCTAATACACTATGAAAAACTCTATAATCTTCAAGTGTTTCAGATATAAAAAGAGCTTTTCCATAAACTTTTGCATGAGCTTTTAAATATAAAACATCTTGAATTAAAAAATTGATAAATTTAGATTCTTTTAAATCTCCAGTTTTGAGTTCTTGAATAAATGATTTATTTACACAGTCATCCCAAAGTGTTTTGGCATTGTTTATATTGTTTTTTAGAAAGGACATAAGTACCTCCAATCTTCTGACTTTAGAAACGAGTTGAAAATGAATATATCTTGTCTCATTTATAATAAAATAATAGTCTATCTTATATGTTATATAATTATGAATGAAATAAATTGAAAAAAATAAAAAACGTCAACAAAAGCTGACGATTTGATTAATGGTTGCGAGACTAATAATACAAATCATAGCACTTGTTAGAACGTTCTTCTAAAAAGGTTAGGACGAAAGCCTTTAACCATAATCTCATTATATAAGTTGGCGTTTAAAATGAAAAGAGTAGGTCTAATTTAATTTTGTGTGAGCTTTCGAATATATATGAATCTCAATCAAGTCTTTGACTTATTATTCCCCTTAACATCATTTTATTATCAAATGTTTGTAAAAATGACACATCAAAAGCGCTTTCATTTGTGGTAAATTAATAAAGGAATAAAAAATACATACTTTTTAAAAATTCTATTATTAATTGCAAATAAGTATGATTTTGGGAGGACACAAATGTTTAAATTTTTTCAAAATTTAGGGAGATCTCTCATGTTGCCTGTTGCAGTGCTACCTGCAGGGGCAATCATTGTAGGGATTGGTAACTTACTCAAAGCACTTCATGCGCTTCCTACAGTTGCGTTATTCTTTTCAACTGTAGGAACTGCAATCTTAGGTCAATTAGGTTTAATCTTTGCTATAGGTGTAGCAATCGGTATGGCTAAGAAAAATGATGGGGCTGTCGCATTAGCTGGTGCATTAGGTTATGCGATGGTAACTAAAGTATTAAATCCTGAAAACGTCGCATTAATGTTTAATATTAAAGAAAAAGCAGTCAACTTAGGATTCACTAAGATGGATAATTCTAACGTATTTCTAGGTATGATTATCGGTTTAATCGCTGCATATTCTTATAATAAGTTTAGCGAAGTCGAACTTCCTATGGCATTATCATTCTTTAGTGGTAAACGTTTAGTTCCAATTATGACAGTATTCTTCTGTACTGTATTAGCAGTTGTTCTATTATTCTTATGGCCACTAGTCTTTACAGGTATAGTAACTTTCGGTAAATGGCTTGTAGGATTCGGCTCATTTGGTGCATTTTTATATGGTTTCTTCAACCGTTTACTTATACCAACTGGATTACACCACGCATTGAATGCCGTATTCTGGTTTGATACAGCAGGAATTAATGATATTGGGAAATTCCAAACTGGTCAAGACGCAGTAAAAGGTCTTACAGGCCGTTATCAAGCTGGGTTCTTCCCAATCATGATGTTTGGTATCCCAGCTGCTGCATTAGCGATGTATCATAGTGCTGAAACTAAGCAACAGAAACAAGTGTGGGGCTGGTTTTTAGCTAGTGCTGTATCTGCATTTATAGTAGGGGTAACGGAACCGATCGAATTTGCTTTTATGTTCGTGGCACCGATTTTATTCCTTATTCATGCATTCCTTACTGGACTATCTTTATTTATAGCGTCTGTTTTTCACTGGACTGCAGGTTTCTCATTTAGCGCTGGATTAATTGACTATGTCTTATCATTAATCAATCCAGTCGCAAATCATCCGTTAATGTTGCTCGTACAAGGCGTAGTATTCTTTATTTTATATTACGTGATTTTCCGAGTAGTCATCAAAGTGTTTAACTTAAATACTATTGGCCGTGGAGATAATCTACTGGCTGATCCAACAGATATCTCTAGCGATGAAACTGACAATCAAGCCGTTGCTTCTGGAAAAGGGAAATACCATACAACTGCCAATCAAATTCTAGAAGGCTTAGGCGGTAGTGACAACATAGATACACTCACAAATTGCGCAACTAGATTACGAATGGAATTGAAAGACAATTCTATTATAGATGAACAAAAGATAAGAAACGCCGGCGCAATAGGTGTTACTAAAAATGGTAAACACTCTACACAAGTCATCATCGGCACACACGTCCAACAAGTTGCAGATGAAATTGAAAAACAATTAAAATAATTTTCAATTAAAAATTTTAATTATAAAAGGATAGTTTAGTAGCTATCCTTTTTTATATTGTTGTTTTTTCACTTGGGTAGTATATTTGAATTTAAATATCTAATTAGTTCTTAAAATATGACTAAAATTAAAATGTTAATTCAAAAGCTATAGCTAATTAGTATTGGGAAAGTCGAAATATAATAGATGCAAATATATAATAAGTTAATTTAATTAGTAATATAGAAGTTGCTTTTTGGAACATATGATATACTTAATAGTCTTGTTAGCTTAAGCCTTTCAGAATAAAATTATATGTTTTCAACGTAGTATTGTTGGCGAGATTCCTGAGGGAATAGGATGAGCGTCGAGACCGTGGCTCGGCCCATCCCCCTAGGAAACGCGAGCCAAACAATACGAAGTATTGGTATAAAGGGGAATGTAAAGTCCAATCTTACGTTCATTAGCTTTTTGATTTATGATAATATGGAAAGTAAGTAATTATACTTATAAATAAAAGAATCAGAATATTCTAAATTAATGGAGAGAAAAGGATATGAAATCAATATTATTCGATGTCGATGGTGTATTTTTAAGTGAAGAACGTTGTTTCGATGTTTCGGCACTTACTGTCGAAGAAATACTAAAAAACGAAGACTTCTTAGGCTTAGATACTTCTATACCATTTGCAAATATAAGCGATCAACTCATTCACGATATACGTAAACGAGTGTTTAAAGACGATCAAATTTTAACTCAATTAAAATCACTAGGATTAAATTCTAACTGGGATATGTTATTTGTCGTATTTAGCATTCACTTTATTAATATCTTAAAAATGCTTGATAAAGATGAAATTGAAAAAGTTTTAAACTACGACTCTATATCTAAATTTGAATTAACAAAACTACAAAATTTAATTAATCAAAATATCACAATTGATTATTATAGACCGTTAGAATTTATTAATCATAGTGAACAAGGTAAAGAAAATATTTATGCAGAATTGGAAGCGTATGCTAAGTTACAATTAAACGTTGACGATGCAAGTTTATTTAAACTTAAAGGGCCGTTGTGGCATTTTTCAAGAGAGGTTTATCAAGAATGGTATTTAGGTTCAAGCTTATTTAAAGAAGTTGAAGACAAGTTACCTATTTCAAACTTTAAAAATGGCTTTATCTATGATGAGATTATACTGAGACCTGTCGAAGAGATTCAAACATTATTAACAGATTTACAAGAAGCAGGATATCAGCTTGCAATTGCAACGGGTCGACCTCGAACAGAAACGATGGTGCCATTTAAATCTCTCGGTCTTAAAAAGTTCTTCCAAGATGACCATATTGTGACTGCGACAGATGTGTTGAATGCGGAGAAAGCTTTTCCTCAATATGTGCCATTAGGTAAACCTAATCCATTCTGTTATATTGCGACACTTAATGGAAATGACCAAAGTAAGTATAAAGATTATGTTTCAGCACAAACCAATATTGTGAATAAAGAAGAGGTATTTATCGTCGGAGATTCACTGGCAGATTTGCTTTGTGCTAAAAAGATAGGAGCTACATTTATTGGCACGCTAACTGGTCTTAAAGGGCAAGCAGCAAGAAAAGAGCTAGAGGATTACGAGGCGGATTACATTGTAGAGCATGTTAGTCATATTAGAGATATTCTTTTATAAAAGATTAAAACAGCGATGACAATCGAGTTATGATTGCCATCGCTGTTTAATTATATAATCTAATTTTTTGGAAGGGTTAATGATGTACCATACAGTTTATCAAATCCACCGAGTTGATATAATTCGTTAATCGTTTCATATGGAACGGGTTGATCGACAGATAATATCATCATGGCTTGGCCACCTTCAATATTACGTCCTAAAGACATTGAAGCGATATTTATGCCATGTTTACCTAATAATTGGCCAGTTAAACCAACCATACCAGGTTGGTCACCATGATAAGAAATTAATTGATAAGCATTCGGTTTAAAGTCGACTGAGTAGTCATTGATACGTACAATGCGTGCGCCAAATCCTGAAATTACCGTGCAACCAATTTTAACCTCTTCCGTATCATTTGTTAAATCGACTTGGATATAGTTACTGAATGCGCCTTGAGATGCTTGCTTCTCGATATTATGTGCTACACCTTGTTCATTAAGAAGAGCTAAAGCATTAATTAAATTAACACGCTCGCCTAAATCTTGTTGCAAGACACGTGTCACAATTGACCGTGTAATTAAGTCGGTTTCTTTATTCGCAACATCACCATTAAATGTGATTTTAATAGCTCTAGGTGCGCCATCTAATAATTGAATAGCTAATTCACTAGACAATTGTCCGATATTAATCCACCGTTGAGTATCTTCATCAATCTCATTGTAATTTAATTTCGGAGCATTAACGGCATGCGTAACGTTCCCATGTTCTAAAATGTCTACAATTTCTTCAGCTACTGAAATTGCTACTTTCTCTTGCGCTTCTACCGTTGATGCACCTAGATGAGGTGTTACAATAATCTTTTCATGATCTAGAAGAGGTGAGTCAGTTGGCGGTTCATGTTCGAAAACATCAAGCGCAGCGCGTGAAATTTGATTGTTATCCAAAGCATGTATTAAATCTTGTTCATTTATAATGCCACCTCTGGCTACATTAATAATTTGTAATGTTGGTTTTGCTTTTGAAAAGAACTCAGCGTTAATAATCCCTTTTGTCTTAGGCGTTAATGGCGTATGAACGGTAACGAAATCAGCTTGTTGGGCAATTTCATCAACTGTCACAAGTTTAATGCCTAATTGTTGTGCTTTTTCTTCAGTTAAATAAGGGTCAAAGGCTAAGACGTTCATGCCAAAACTTTGAAGTCGTTGTGCTACACCAATTCCTATACGTCCAGCACCAATGACACCTAATGTTTTTTGATATAGTTCAACACCTTTAAACTGCTTGCGATTCCATTCTTTATTTTTCAAAGAAGCATGAGCTTGAGGGATATTACGTGCCATCGCAAGAATCATAGCGACTGAATGTTCCGTCGCAGAAATTGTGTTACCATCAGGCGCGTTAATAACCAGCACTCCTTGTAAGGTAGCTGCTTCGATATCGATATTGTCAGTGCCTACACCAGCTCGAGCAATTACTTTTAAATTTTTTGCTTGTTTGATTATCGCTTTTGTGACTTGCGTTTGACTACGTACGATTAAACCTTCATAGTCTGGAATGATTTTTAATAACTCATCTTCACTTAATCCAGTGTTAATATCCACTTTAAAATTTGGATGAGATGTTAAACTTTGCAATCCTTCTTCAGAAATTGGATCAGATACTAATATTTGATGCGTCATGATAGATGACCTCCGTATATTTTGAAGTTGCTTTACCGATGTAATTGACTTTACGATAATCTGATAAGATGATTTCTAGGGCAGTTACTACCGCTAAAATATCAAATGGTGATACTTTTCCCATATGGCCGATACGTAAGATCGTACCTTTTAATTTGCCTTGGCCACCGGCAATCGTAATGTTGAACTGAGATTTTAATGTAGATTTAATATGGTTTAATTCTTCTTTATCCCTTGGAATAAAAGCAGTTACAGTAGGAGAGGCGTAAGCATCTTCAACTAATAACTCTAAATCTAATGCGCTTAATGCAACTCTTAACGCATCTCGAATTGTGCAATGTCTTGTGATTGTGTTGTCAAAGCCTTCATTTTTCACTAAATCTGCATAAGCATTCACTGCTCTGAACAGACCAACGTTCGGAGTAAATGGAGTTGTGTCTTTTTGAAGAGAATCATGATATTTATTCAAATTTAAATAGAATCGTGGTGTAGTTACTTCTTTGAATCGTTGTAATGCACGTTGATTGTAAGCTACAAATGCTAAACCTGGAGGTAACATAAGCGCTTTTTGACTACCAGAAACCAACACATCAATATTATCTCTTTCTAAATCGACATCGACAGCACCAATACAGCTCACGCCATCTACCACATAATAAATGGTCTCATCAATTTCTTTAATAGCTTTACCTAATTGTGCTACAGGATGAAGAACTGCCGTTGAAGTTTCACAAAATTGCGTAAAGACGGCCGTAATTTTATGCTCAAGTGAAGATAAATATGTCGTAAATTCTTCAACATTTACAGCTTTACCCCATTCGACATCATAGACATGAACATTTTGATAATAAGTTTCTGCAATTTGTTTAAAACGATTACCAAATGCACCTGATACAATAACGACAAAATGGTCATCAGGGTTAACGATATTTAACATACTAGCTTCTAAAACACTGGTACCACTTGAAGTTAAAATCATGACATCGTTTTTAGTACCAAAGATAGGTTTTAAATTTGCGAAAGCTTCCTTGGCAATAGCTTCGAAATCTGGAGAACGATGACCGACCATAGGCAATGCCATGGCATGATTAATTTCATTAGGTACGGGAGTAGGACCGGGTGTTAATAACAATGGTTCATAATAATTCATAGTAAACTTTCCTCTCGTAATTAGATTTACTTATTTTACCAAAAATTCTGACATTTTTAAAGGTTCATTATTAGCGTGGAACAAATATCAATTTGTTGAGAAAAGAATATTGTTCCACGCTAGGGTAGATGAACGGAGATTGAAAGTTTTATTGTTCCTAGATTATCAATTCACTTACAGAAACGCTTATTAAAAGAGTACTAAATAATTTGTTATAAAATAGTTGGTATAATCTCTATAGCTACGTTATTTCTTATAGAGTTAGAAATCATACAATTATTATCTGCAATCTCTAATAGTTTTGGTAAACGTTTTTCTAAATTCTCTTTTTCATTATCTGGAACAGAGATGGAAGGATAATGTGTAATCTTATCCATTCTGAATTTTCCATTTTCAAAAATAGCTGTACCCACTGAATCTACAGTTAAGGTGACATTACTAAACTTCGCTCTTTCTAGAGTAGCGGCTAGGGAAATGATGTAGCAAGAAGAGGCAGCTGATACTAACATTTCATCAGGGTTAGTGCCTGTACCATTGCCGCCCAGGGAAGATGGGATAGAAATTTGTTCAGAGAGAACATCTCCATTTACAGTGCCGACTTCATCGCGGCCTCCTTGCCAATTGGTTTGAACTTTAAAGTCATGTTTAATCATTCATGTTTAACCTCCATTTATAGTATGGTAACTTAAGTGTAGTTTAAAGTGTTACATAATTAAAGAAAGGTGTCTTCTATGAAAATTAATAAACCTAATAACGAATTTCAAATTGTTGCACATCGAGGATTATCTCATCAATATCCTGAAAATACTATTGAAGGATTCAAAGCTGCATTAATGCAACATATTGATATGTTAGAAATTGACGTTCATTTTACTAAAGACAATTATCTTGTTGTGGTTCATGATGACACAATTGATCGAACGTCTAACGGAAAAGGTAAAATAAAAGACTATACTCTTGAAGAAATTAGAAAATTTGATTTTGGTATTAAACATAGTGAAAAATTTGCGAATACTACTATCTCTACATTTGATGAAGTATTAGAATTATTTAATCATTATTCAAAAACGTTATTAATCGAGATTAAGGTGCCTAAGCAGTATCCAGGCATTGAACAAGCAGTGTTAGAAAAATTAGAAGCTTATCATGTACCTAGCCATAAAGCGATTATTCAGTCGTTTGATGCTAATAGTGTGAAACGTTTAGCGGAGCTTCGAAGTAAATATAAATTAGGCTTGTTAGTGAGTAAGAAGAAATATTGGTACAAGCAACCTAACTTTGAAGAAATTGCCACATATGCTAGTTACGTGAATCCTAATTATAAATTAGTTAATAAAAAATTTATTGCCCGAGCACATGATGCATCTTTAAAAGTGATGCCTTATACGGTTAATATGGCGAAAAATGTTAAAGATTTGATTAAAGTAGGGGTAGATGGGGTTATCTCTGATATTCCTGATGAACTGTTTAAGTTATAAGAATAGTTGAAAACATAAGAAATAGTTAAAAATTAGATGCAATAAAAAAACACCCAATCCAATAGGAAAGGGTGTTTTTATAACTAAGCAACTTATCTTGAGTAGTACTCAACGATTAATTGTTCGTTAATTTCAGCTGGTAATTCGCTACGTTCTGGGAAGCGTACGAAAGTACCTTTTAAGTTATCAGCATCAAAGTCTAAGTATTCTGGTACGAAATTACTAATTTCGATAGATTCTTTGATGATGTCTAAGTTTTGAGATTTTTCACGTACAGTGATAACTTGACCAGGTTTTACTGAATATGATGGGATGTCTACACGACGGCCATCAACTTCAACGTGACCATGTCCAACTAATTGACGTGCTTGACGACGAGTACGAGCTAAACCTAATGAATATACAACTGCGTCTAAACGACTAGCTAATAAGATCATGAAGTTTTCACCATGTACACCGTGTTGTTTAGCAGCGATGTCAAATGTATTACGGAATTGTCTTTCAGTAATTCCATATAAATAACGTAATTTTTGTTTTTCACGTAATTGTAAACCATATTCTGATAATTTTTTACGTTGGTTTGGACCATGTTGTCCTGGTGCGTAAGGACGTTTTTCTAATTCTTTACCAGTACCACTTAAAGAGATACCTAAACGACGAGATTTTTTCCAGTTTGAACCTCTGAATCGAGCCATAATAAGACTCCTCCTTTTTCTTTTTTGTTGTTATGAAGAAACAAAAAAGAGTGTTGCATGCTCAACAGGATATATTGTTTTATGTGTCTTCACCTTATAGCGACAGTTACGTGACACGTCCGCATTGGGAACAACATAGAGCCTATTGATATACAACTGCTATTTTCGTTAATTCACACAAATTTCATTGTACCAGTATTTTACAAAGTGTCAATACATTTTTATTGTTTAGCTAATTGATTTTCTAGAACTGAGACAATTGCTTGTAAACCTTGTGCATCTTTCTCATTGAAACGGCCTTTAATAGGGGCGTCAATATCTAAGACGCCGATGATTTCTCCATTCACGTGGATAGGCACTACGATTTCTGATTTACTATTAGCATCACAAGCAATGTGTCCAGGGAAGGCGTGAACGTCTTCAACGAGTTGCGTCTTGTCTTCAGATACAGCTGTGCCACACACTCCTTTACCAATAGCAATATGCACACAAGCGGGATGGCCTTGAAAAGGTCCGAGGATTAGTTCATTATTATCTATTAGATAAAAGCCGACCCAGTTAATTTGGGCTAAATTATCATTAAGTAGTGCAGAAGTGTTACTTAGAATAGCAATTAAGTTGGTTTCATCTTCAATTAAACTAGCAAGTTGCTTTTCTATTAATGTATAATTCGTTTCATTTATAGTTGACATACGATGACCTCATTTTGTTATTTTAAACTAAATTATAAATGGAAAAAATTATTCTATCAATTCATTCATTTAGTGTTTTATTGAATGTACAAATTACGTTATAATGATGATAACGTAGGAGGAGAATGAGATGGTTTTATATACTATATTAGCAATAATAGTAATTATACTAATTGTCATTGGTATTATGTTTTACTTGCGTTCTAATAAGCGCAAAATTGTTGAAGAAGCTGAAGAACGTAAATTAAAGGTACAAAGATTACCTTTTGAAAAGAATTTAGAGAAGCTTTCTAACTTAAATTTAAAAGGTGAAACAAGAACTAAATATGATGCTTTTAAGCAAGACACCTTAGATTACACAAATAATTATTTAGCACCTGTAGAAGAAAAGATTCATGATGCTGAAATTCAACTTGATAAATTCCAATTTTCAGGAGCGCAAAGTGATATTGATGATGCGCACGATTTAATGGATAGATATGAAGAAGGATATCGAGCACAAGTTGAAGAAGTGGACGAAATTGTAGCTTTACATAAGGAAAATGAAGAAGTTTTTGAGAAATGTAAAACTGATTATCGTGAAATGAAACGTGATGTTTTAGCAAATAGACATCAGTTTGGCGAAGCAGCAGCACCACTTGAAAAACGCATTGAATCATTCGAACCTGAACTTGAGCAATATACTACGCTTAAAGAAGAAGGTAACTATGTACAAGCGCATAATCATATTATGGGATTAAATCAGTCTATTAATGAGATTAAAGATTATATGGAGGAAATTCCTGAATTAATCCGTGAAGCTCAAAAAGAATTACCTGGACAGTTCCAAGATTTAAAATATGGATGTCGTGATTTAAAAGTAAATGGTTATGACCTTGATCACGTTAAAATTGATGGTACATTACAAAGCTTAAAAACAGAATTGAACTTTGTTGAGCCTATGATTAGTCGTTTAGAATTAGACAACGCAAATGATAAGTTAGAACAAATCAATAATAAGTTAGATGAAATGTACGATTTAATTGAACATGAAGTTAAGGCTAAAAATGAAGTAGAAGAAACGAAAGAACAAATTACGGATGAATTATTTAAAGCTAGAGAAATGAATTATACGTTAAGAACTGAAATTGACTATATCCGTGAGAATTACTTCATTAATGAAAGTGATGTTCATAGTATTAGACAACATGAAAATGAAATTCAAAATCTAGTAGCTGTTTATGATGAAATTCTTAAAGAAATGGCTAAATCAGCAGTAAGATATAGTGAAGTAAAAGATAATCTTGAATATCTTGATGACCACGTTAAAGTCATTAACGAAAAGCAAGAAACACTACAAAATCATCTTATTCAATTGAGAGAAGATGAAGCGGATGCTGAAGATAATCTATTAAGAGTGCAATCTAAGAAAGAAGAAGTGTATCGTCGACTTCTAGCTTCAAACTTACCAAGTGTTCCAGAACGATTTATTATTATGAAGAATGAAATTGATCACGAAGTAAGAGCGACGAATGAACAATTTAGTGAACGACCAATTCATGTTAAACAATTAAAAGATAAAGTTTCTAAAATAGTTATTCAAATGAACACATTTGAAGATGAAGCAAATGATGTATTAGTAAATGCAGTATACGCTGAACGTTTAATTCAATATGGTAATAGATACCGTAAAGATCATAACAACGTAGATAAAAGTTTAAATGAAGCAGAACGCTTATTTAAAAACAATCGTTATAAACGTTCAATAGAAATTTCAGAACAAGCACTTGAAAGTGTGGAACCTGGTATTACTAAATATATCGAAGATGAAATTACAAAATAATATCGTGTGAGAGGTTGGGGCATTTATATCATTAATGCCTCAACCTCTTTTTTAGTAATAGAGGACTAAACCAGTGATGAGTTGAAATCGTGGTATAACCAATTTTAAACATCATTGATGGAGTGGGCTATGGAAACTTAGAAATTAAATGAGATTTCTAGTTTCACTCCCTTTTATTTTTAATGAAAAATAGTATAATGCTCTAGTATCTATTTTTAAGTATGTAATAAGGTATGACAGTTATAATGTAGACTCTATAAAACTGCTGATAGCATAAAAAATTGAACGTTTCATTAGAGTTAGCTTAACCTTATTTAATATATAGTAAATTGAAATGTGAAAGTGAGTGTTGTAAGTGATTTATTTCGACAATGCAGCCACAACCCAACCTCATAAAGATGTATTGGATTCGTTTGTAAAAGTAAATGAATCAGTTTATTTTAATCCTAATAGTCCGCACAAAATGGGATTACAAGCCGAAAAAATATTATTACAAGCAAAAGAACGTATTAATAATATCTTATCTCCAACGCAACAATATGATGTGATATTTACCAGTGGTGCAACTGAATCAAATAATATTGCCTTAAAAGGTATTGCCTATCGTAAAAAACAATTTGCTAATGAAATTATTACCTCAGTACTAGAACATCCTTCAGTACTTGAAGTGATGCGTCATTTAGAAACAGAAGGATTTATTTTAAAATATGTTGATGTTACTGAAAATGGTCAAATTGATATGGACCATCTTGCTACGTTAATGACAGATAAAGTCGGTCTGGTTACATGTATGTATGTCAATAATATTATGGGACAGATTCAACCTATTGACCAAATCGTTGAACTCTTAAAAGAGTATCCCAAAGCACATTTACACGTAGATGCAGTGCAAGCTTTAGGTAAAATACCTATGAAATTTCAAGGTATTAATAGTCTTAGTTTTAGTGGGCATAAATTCAATGGTTTAAAAGGCCAAGGTTTATTATTAATAGATAATAAAGAAAAATTAGAACCAATTATGCATGGTGGCGGTCAAGAATATGGTTTACGTAGTGGTACAGTTAACTTAGCTATGGATGTGTCGCTAGTTAAGGCTATCGCTCTAGCTTTAGATAATTTGGAAGAACGCCACAAACGCTTAAGTTCTTTTAATAGAGAGTTGCGCACATTTTTTAAAAATTATAACAGCATATATATCAATTCACCTGAAAATGGAGCACCACAGATTTTAAATATTGCATTTCCAGGTGTTAAAGGCGAAGTATTAGTAAATGCTTTTTCAAAATTAGATATTATGGTTTCAACTACAAGTGCATGTTCTTCTAAAAGAGGGAAACTTAATGAAGTTTTATTAGCGATGGATATTAGAGAAGATAAAATTGAAGGAAGTATAAGACTCTCATTAGGAGAGACTACAACCGCGCAAGATATTGAATCTTTCAAAAAGAAATTTGAAATTATTTATTCTGAAGTTAAGGAGTTGCTTAAGTAAATGAAATTTGATCATTTATTAGTAAGATATGGGGAATTGACGTTAAAAGGAGCGAACCGCAAAAAGTTTGTGAATGCATTGAAAGATAATGTAATTAGATCTTTACAAACTTTAGAAGGCACACACGTTCAAGGTAAAAGAGACAGAATGTATGTATCACTTTCTGAAGAAGCGGATCCTCAAGCAGTAATTGATAGATTATCAAAAATTTTCGGTATAAAATCGATAAGCCCTGTCTATAAGACGACACAAGAGTTAGATGATATTAAAGAATTATGTGCTCGCTTGGCACAGGATTTTAAAAGTGGTGAAACATTTAAAATTGATGTAAAACGTGTTGATAAATCATTCCCACTAGATACTTATGCCTTACAAAGAGAATTAGGTGGCGCTGTTTTAAACGCGACTGAAGATGTGACAGTAGATGTAAAACAACCTGATTATAATGTAAGAGTAGAAGTTCGTTTAGATGGTGTATACATCTTTACTAAAGTCTACGAAGGTGCTGGAGGATTACCAGTAGGTACAGGAGGAAAGACGCTATTAATGCTCTCTGGTGGTATCGATTCGCCTGTAGCTGGTATGGAAATTATGAAACGTGGCGTGCGAATTGAAGCAATCCATTTCCATAGTCCACCATTTACAAGCGAAAAAGCAAAAGACAAAGTGATTGAATTAACACGTATTCTATCCGAACGTGTCGGTCCAATCAAATTACACATCGTTCATTTCACAGAATTACAAAAACAAATCAATAAAGTGGTACATCCACGTTATACTATGACATCTACTCGTCGTATGATGTTACGCGTAGCTGATATCGTTTTAGAACGTATCGGGGGTCATGCCATTGTAAATGGCGAAAATTTAGGCCAAGTCGCAAGTCAAACGCTAAAAAGTATGTATGCGATTAACGACGTGACTTCAACACCTATTTTACGCCCACTCGTTTCCTTAGATAAAGAAGATATTGTGAAAAAAGCGCGTGAAATTGGCACTTTTGATGTATCAATTGAACCTTACGAAGATTGTTGTACGATATTTACACCTAAAAACCCTGTAACTGAACCAGACTTTGACAAAGTAGTTAAATATGAAAGTGTATTTAACTTTGATGAGATGGTCCAAGCAGCTGCAGATAGTATAGAAACAATTACAATAAATAAAGACTATAAAAGTGATAAAGACAAAGACACTGATGCATTAATTGATGAATTGTTTTAAACTTAATTTATCTTAGTATGAAACAAAGGGGATATGCATCATGGATATAAGCTTAAACATTATTCTTATTATTGTAGGATTTGGATTTTTAGCAGCATTTATTGATGCAGTAGTAGGTGGGGGTGGCTTAATTTCAATCCCTGCATTGCTCGCTATAGGGATGCCACCGTCTTTGGCGTTAGGTACAAATAAATTGGCTAGCGCATTTGGATCGCTTACAAGTGCGTTTAGATTCTTGCGTTCAGGAAATGTAGATTTGAAAATAGTATTAAAACTATTTCCTTTCGTTTTCTTGTTCTCCGCTGGGGGTGCGAGTTTAGCCACATTTTTACCTGCACAAGTGCTCAAACCTTTAGTAATTATCATCTTAACATTAGTATTGATTTATACAGTTTTCAAGAAAGAATGGGGTAACGTTCGAACTTTTTCAACATTAACTTTAGGTAAATCAATCATATTTGTTGGGATGATGTTATTAATCGGCGCTTACGATGGATTTCTAGGCGGAGGTACAGGGTCATTTATGTTATTTGTACTTCTCATGTTTGGATTCGATTTCTTGAGTGCAGCAGGTAATGCCAAAGTACTTAACTTTGCATCTAATTTAGGGGCACTGATATTATTTATCATTTTAGGCCAAGTTGATTTTGTCTATGGTTTAATTATGGCAGTAAGCATGGTTATAGGTTCATATGTAGGCGCTCAATTCGCCATTAATAAAGGTGTGAGTTACGTTAAAGTACTGTTTATTATAGTAACGGCATTACTTATTTTGAAAAATACTTACGACTATATCATGCAAATATTAGGTAAATAACTCTAAATCAACATTTTTAATATCAAATAATTGATTTCAGATTTATTGCTATCGTATTATAAATGATATAATGCATAATTCATTTAGGAGGTCATACCATATGACACAAATTACTTTTAAAAATAGTCCTATTCATTTAGCAGGAACTGAAGTTTCAGAAGGACAACAAGCACCAGATTTCAAAGTATTAGATAATGATTTGAATGAAGTAAGCTTAGATAATTTCAAAGGACAAAAGAAACTTATCAGCGTTGTTCCTTCAATTGATACAGGTGTCTGTGATCAACAAACTCGTAAATTTAACGAAGAGGCTGCACAAGAAGATGGCGTCGTTCTAACAATTTCAGCAGATTTACCATTCGCTCAAAAAAGATGGTGTGCCTCTAATGGCTTAGACAATGTGATTACTTTAAGCGACCATAAAGATTTATCATTTGGTGAAAATTATGGCGTAGTTATGGAAGAGTTACGATTATTAGCTCGTTCAGTATTTGTATTAGATGAAAATAATAAAGTAGTTTATAAAGAATTAGTTAGCGAAGGTACAGACTTCCCTAACTTTGAAGATGCTTTAAAAGCTTACCGCAATATTTAAAAATTAGGCAATCACAAGACATAGATTGAAAGTGTCCATATTTATTTCGAAAATGCGAATTAGTATTAATCTTTATCCATTTTAAAGAAATAAAACGTATGGGCGCTTTTTTGTTGGAAAGGAATTTAATATGACTGAAGAACAAACTGTAATGGAAAAATTATTCCGTACATTAGATGAAAAATCTAAAGCATTAAATAAAGAAAATGGTCAAAGTTTTATCGAAAACTTGGGACTGGCTATGGAAGATGTATATCAGAATAAAAGAGAATTATTAGAGCAAGCGACATTGCAAGATCGTAGAAAAGCATTTCAATTTGCGTACTTAAGTTTATTGCAAGAGGAAAATATCCAAGCGAACCATCAAATTACACCGGATTCAATTGGATTAGTCTTAGGATTCTTAGTTCAGAAATTTACTGAAGACAAAGAAGAATTACATGTCGTTGATATCGCAAGTGGTGCTGGGCATTTAAGTGCATCAGTCAATGAAGTATTAAAAGACAAGACAGTGATGCATCATTTAATTGAGGTGGATCCAGTGCTTTCAAGAGTAAGTGTTCACTTAGCTAATTTCTTGGAAATTCCGTTTGATGTCTATCCACAAGATGCAATTATGCCCTTACCATTAGAAGAGGCAGATATTGTAGTAGGGGATTTCCCAATTGGATATTATCCATTAGATGAGCGTAGTAAAGAAATGAAACTTGGTTTCGAAGAAGGACATAGTTATTCGCATTATTTACTAATTGAACAAGCAATCACGGCATTGAAACAAACTGGATACGCCTTTTTAGTTGTGCCTAGTAATTTGTTCGAGGGTGAACATGTAAAACAGTTAGAAAATTTCATTGCTACAGAAACAGAAATGCAAGCATTCTTAAATTTACCTAAAACATTATTTAAAAATGAAAATGCTCGAAAGTCTATCTTAATTTTACAAAAGAAAAAGCCAAATGAAACTAAGCCAGTTGAAGTATTCTTAGCTAATATACCTGACTTTAAAAACCCTAATCAGTTCCAAGGTTTTATATCTGAATTAAATCAATGGATGCAAGATAATCACTTAAAAAAATAAACTGTGATATTCTTGAATTATAACTGTATTAATGGTTAAATAAATATGGATATTTAATTAATAAATTGGAGGACAATATATATGTCTAAATTAGTTTTAGCGATTAATGCTGGTAGTTCTTCTTTAAAATTTCAACTTATTAGAATGCCTGAAGAAACACTAGTAACTAAAGGATTAATCGAACGTATTGGTATTAAAGACTCAATCTTTACTGTAGAAGTAAATGGAGAAAAAGTAAAAGAAGTTAGAGATATCAAAGACCATGAAGAAGCAATTAACATCATGTTAGATAGCTTCAAAAAACACGGTATCATCGAAGATATTAACGATATCGCTGGTACAGGCCACCGTGTTGTGCATGGTGGGGAATTATTCCCAACTTCAGCTTTAGTAACTGATGAAGTAGAAGAAAAAATCGAATCATTATGTGAATTAGCACCATTACACAACCCAGCTAACTTAATGGGTATTCGTGCTTTCAGAAAATTATTACCAAACATTCCTCACGTAGTAGTGTTTGATACTTCATTCCACCAAACAATGCCTGAACAATCATATTTATACAGCTTACCTTATCAATACTATAAAGATTACGGTATTCGTAAATATGGTTTCCATGGTACAAGTCATAAATATGTATCACAACGTGCGGCAGAAATTTTAGATAAACCAATTGAAGAGTTACGTATTATCTCTTGTCACATTGGTAACGGTGCTTCAATTGCTGCAATTGATGGCGGTGAATCAATTGATACATCAATGGGCTTCACACCATTAGCAGGTGTAACAATGGGTACACGTTCAGGTAACATTGACCCAGCGTTAGTTCCATTTATTATGCAAAAAACAGGTAAAACTGCAGAAGAAGTACTTAATGTATTAAACAAAGAATCAGGTTTACTTGGTATCTCAGGTACATCAAGTGACTTACGTGACCTTGAAGGTGATGCAGAAGAAGGTAAAGAACGTGCGCAATTAGCTTTAGATGTCTTCGCTTCAAGAATTCACAAATATATTGGTTCTTATGCAACTAGAATGCACGGCGTAGATGTTATTGTCTTCACAGCTGGTGTAGGTGAAAACTCTTCAACTGTACGTGCTAAAGTCTTAGAAGGCTTAGAATTTATGGGTATCTATTGGGATCCTAAGAAAAACGAAGCTATTCATGGAGAAGAAGGATTCATTAACTATCCACATTCACCAGTAAAAGTTATCGTTATCCCAACAAACGAAGAAGTTATGATCGCTAGAGACACAGTTAAATTTGGCGAATTATAATATAGTATGATTTTACAGACCTAGAGCATACAATGTTCTAGGTCTTATTTTGTTGAAGAAATGGATAGAGTCATCGTCCTAAACTAATTTATATTTGAGTATTAAAAAAGGCTAGCGATGTTTCCATCGCTAGCCTTTTCCATATCATTTGATAGGAAATATTAAGAATATTGTTGTCTAAATTCTGGAGTAGCAACTTCTGGTTGGAAATCTTCTGGAATTTCTTCAGTACGTACTACTAAAACATCACAAGGTGCATGACGTACAATAGCTTCAGATACAGATCCTACGATAAATCTTTCTACCGCATTTAAACCTGAAGTACCACACATAATTAAGTCTACACCTAATTCACTTGCTAATTTTTTAGGGATGATAGCTTTCGGAGAACCAAATTCTAAACGTGTTTCTACATTAGTTACTCCTGCGCGTGTAGCAACTTCTTGATAACCTTTTAATAATTCTTCAGAGAAACTTCTAGATTTTTCAGTGAATTGTGCATCATAAACTTCATAAGAAGAATATGTTCTTGAATCGATAATGTTCACAATTGTCAATTTGGCGTCGTTACGTTTTGCTACGTCTACTGCTTTATTGAAAGCCCACTCTGCTTCGTGTGAACCATCAACTGCGATTAAAATGTTTTTATAAGTTAACATCTTAACAACCCCCTTAGCTTTTCTTAATTCTATTCTAACATGAATTAAATAAAAAGAATTATTTAAATTTTAACAATAATGTGTACTTTTTCTAATTGCGCTTTCATTGGTTTAGAGTTACGATAGTTATGGAGGTGGATGGAATGAAAATTGGTATTCCAAAAGAGATAAAAAATAACGAAAATAGAGTTAGTTTATCACCAAGTGGTGTACATGCATTAGTTGAACAAGGTCATACATTATTAGTTGAAAAAAATGCAGGTTTAGGTTCATACTTTGAAGATGAAGATTACAAACATGCAGGTGCTGAAATCGTATCTGACCAAGCTAAAGTTTGGGATGTAGACATGGTAATCAAAGTTAAAGAACCTTTAGAAGAAGAATATAAATATTTCAAAGAAGGTTTAATCTTATTCACATACTTACATCTTGCTAATGAAGAAAAATTAACTCAAGCGTTAGTTGACAATAAAGTAGTAGGTATTGCATACGAAACGGTTCAATTACCTGACCGTTCATTACCATTATTAACACCAATGAGTGAAGTAGCTGGACGTATGTCTGCTCAAGTAGGTTCAGAGTTCTTACAAAAATTTAACGGCGGCATGGGTATTTTACTTGGCGGCGTACCTGGAGTACCAAAAGGTAAAGTATCTATCATCGGTGGCGGTCAAGCTGGTACAAACGCAGCTAAGATTGCTTTAGGTTTAGGTGCTGACGTAACAATCTTAGACGTTAACCCTAAACGTTTAGCTGAATTAGAAGATTTATTTGATGGTCGCGTAAATACAATTATGTCAAACCCATTAAATATTGAAAATGCAGTTAAAGAAAGTGATTTAGTAATTGGTGCTGTACTTATTCCTGGTGCTAAAGCGCCAAGCTTAGTTACTGAAGATATGATTAAACAAATGAAAGATGGTTCTGTTGTAGTAGATATCGCAATCGACCAAGGTGGTATTTTCGAAACTACAGATAAGATTACAACTCATGATGATCCTACTTACGTTAAACACGGAGTTGTACATTACGCTGTAGCTAATATGCCTGGTGCGGTACCACGTACATCAACTATCGCATTAAATAATGCAACTTTACCTTATGCTCAATTATTAGCTAGCAAAGGCTATCGTGAAGCATTCAAAGCAAACCATGCATTATCATTAGGTTTAAATACTTTCAAAGGTCACGTTACACACAAAGGTGTAGCTGAGGCATTTGGTTTAGAATATACTTCTGTTGAAGATGCCTTAAAAGAAGGTTAATTTAATAAAGTAATTAAGAGCCAGAGATGTTTATATTAAACATCTCTGGCTCTTTTTGGTATATATTGTGGAGTGGAATTTAAAATTAAATAATTAAATTTAGATTTTAATTGCTAAGCTCTTATTTATTTTTCATAGTGCGTTAAAATTTCATAACCATCTTCAGTGACTAAAATATCATCTTCAATACGCACACCAGCTACGTTTGGAACGTAGATACCCGGTTCAATTGTGATGACCATACCCGCTTCAAGTTGATTTGAATTAGAGCTAGAAACATCTTGGTATTCGTGTTCTTCAAGACCTAGACCATGTCCAAGGCGGTGAGGGAAGTACTCTCCATAACCTGCGTTTGTTATAATATCTCTTGCTATTTTATCGATATCTTGTAGTGGCACACCGGCTTTAATTGCTGCGATAGCACTTGTTTCAGCTTCTAGCACAATATTGTAAATTTCTTGAGCTTTTTCTGAAGGATTGCCAAATTTAACTGTACGAGTCATATCGCTACAATAGTGATTATAAATGACACCTAAATCAAATAGGACATATTCATTATCTTCGAGTTGTCGATCGTTTGGTGTGCCATGAGGAGAAGCAGCATGGTCGCCAAATAATACCATAGTGTCAAAGCTCATTTCACTGACGCCATATTTTTTAATCTCGTTCTCAATATGATTGACAACTTCTCTTTCAGTAACTCCAACTTTTAGGAAATCCACGCCAATTTCAATACATTTATCAGCTAATTCAGCTGCTTTTCTAATATTAGCAATTTCCGATTCGCTTTTGATATTTCTTAAATTTTTAATAGTTTGATCAATATCGCCGTATTCTTGAACTTTAAAGTTTTGTGTTAATTCACGTTGACGTTTAACAGTTAAATGTTCGCTTTCAATTAATAATTTATTGAATGTATGTGGTGCGATATCAAATGGATTTTCAGTATCTAAATAGCCAACAATGTCACCTTCAAATGGTGATGCTTTAACTTCTTCCACTTCCATTTTCGGACAGAATAGCGTTTTATTACCCTCAGCTGTGATTAATAATGCGAATAATCTTTCATGAGGTTCACTTCTATAACCAGTAAAATAAAAAACATTTAGAGGGGTAGTAATCCACGCTGCATCCGCTTGTTCACTTTGTAAGGTTTTTATAATTTCTTCAGTCTTAGACATACAATAATCCTCCTAATATTGAGTTACCTTAAGTTTACGTCTAATGACCTATAAATTCAAAACTATTGAATGAAATAACTCAATTATATAATTGCTAGTGTTATAATTGCCCATCGCTAGGGTATATTAGAATTAACCAAGAATTTAGGAGGCTTTATTATGAAACTTTCTTTTCACGGACAATCAACAATTTATTTTGAAGGTAATGGTAAAAAGGTTATTGTAGATCCATTTATTTCAGGGAATGATAAATGTGATTTAGATGAACAAACACTTGATGTAGACTATATTATTTTAACTCATGGTCATGCCGATCATTTTGGCGATGTAGTTGAACTTGCTAATCGTAATCATGCTACAGTCATTGGTTCTGCTGAATTACAAGGCTATTTAACTACTTATCATGGTGTGGAAAACGTTCATGGTATGAATATTGGCGGTAAAGCTAAATTCGATTTTGGTACGGTTAAATATGTTCAAGCCTTTCATAGTTCAAGCTTTACTCATGAAGATGGTATCCCAGTATACTTAGGTATGCCAATGGGCTTAATTATTGAAGCAGAAGGTAAAACAATCTATCATGTTGGCGATTCAGGACTCTTTAGTGATATGAAACTAATAGCTGACCGTCATCCAGTTGATGTTTGTTTCGTACCAATTGGTGATAACTTTACTATGGGTATAGATGATGCAAGTTACGCAATTAATGAATTTATTAAACCAAAAATTTCTGTACCAATTCACTACAATACTTTCCCATTAATTGAACAAAACCCAGAAGAATTTAAAAATGCTGTAACAGAAGGGGAAGTTCAAATTCTAGAACCTGGCGACGAGGTTTCTTTCTAATATAATAAAGTTACACGACTTAAAATGTAATTTTTCATGCTACTTATAAATTAAAAAAGCTCCTATTAAGATGTATTAGATGTCAAGTAGTTAATACTTGATAATCTAAACCTTAATAGGAGTTATTGTTATGTTTATTTAACAATTAATACAGGGATGGTAGCACGTTTAGCTACTTTATGACTTACGCTTCCGAGAACGAATTTTTTCTGAGATTCTGCTTTACGGTTACTTAGTACTACGATGTCATATTTTCCACTGTTTGCGTGTTTTACTAATTCTTCTTTTGGATTACCACGTACAATGATTTGATCGTAATCTAGACCATAATCTTCTAACACGTTACGTGTCTTTTCAAGATCGTGGCTACGTTTCTCTGTTAATTTATCAATATGTGTACCGGCTTTAATTGATGCTTGAGCATCTTGTTCTCCAATAGCATTTATAATAGTAACCACAGTACCTTGTCCTGCTAATCTTGAAACTTCTTTTAAAGCTTTTTCATTTTTTAATTGCGTATCTACACCTAATAAAATATTTTTATACATAGGTCATCCCTCCTCACTTCAATTATATATAAGATATTTTAATTTTCCAACAAATGTATTTTTAATAATTAAATATTTTTCCAACTTATTTTGATTATTGATTAAATTACACTATAAAATGGTTCGAAGTTTGATACATTAATTATTTTTAACGCTTTTCAAAATCGATTTTTTAAGATGAAAAAGTTATAATATATAAAACACTGTCCATTATGAAGAGGTATGTCGAATGACAAAACATGAACAAATAATAGCATATATAGAATCGTTAACTGTTGGTCAGAAAATTTCAGTTAGAAAAGTAGCCAAGGTGATGAAAGTATCCGAAGGTACAGCATATAGAGCAATTAAAGATGCTGGACAACTAGGAATGGTAACAACTATAGATAGAGTAGGGACCGTGAGAATTGATAAGAAACGGCGCGAAGAAATTGAAAATCTAACGTTCAATGAAATATTAAAGATAATTGACGGAGAAGTTATTGGTGGTAAAAATGGCCTGTTCAAAAGTGTATCCAAATTTGCGATAGGCGCCATGGAACTTAAAGATGTGGTTAAATATTTAAGCCAACATACATTATTAATCGTTGGAAATAGACCTGATGTGCAATTAGAGGCATTAAGAAGAGGAAGTGGCGTTTTAATTACGGGTGGTTTTAAAACCTCTCAAAAGATTATTGATTACGCTGATCAGCATCATTTACCAATATTATCGTCTAACTATGATACATTTCTAGTAGCGAATATTATAAATCGGGCTATGTACAATCAAATGATTAGAAAAGAGATTCTAATAGTTGATGATATAGTTAAACCTATTAATGATATGACTGTCATCTTTGATGAAATGGGAATTGAAGATTATAAATCACGTGCTAAAGTAACTGGACATTCACGATTTCCGGTAGTAGATAAAGATTGGAAATTAGTCGGCATAGTCACAAGTAAAGAAATCATACAAATGCAAGCTAATGATTCTATAAATAAAGTGATGACTAAACGACCAATTAATGTAGAACTCACTACAACCGTTGCGAGTTGCGCACATATGATGATATGGGAAGGCATAGAAATACTGCCAGTAACTAATAAGAATAAAAAAGCAATCGGTGTCATTACAAGAGATGATGTTTTGAAAGCGATGCAACTCATTGGTAGACAACCTCAAATCGGTGAAACTATCAATGATCAAATCGGCAAGCATATTACGATTACACAAAATGATATTTCAGTAGAAGTGTCTCCGTTACTAACAAATCAATATGGCACATTGAGTAAAGCCGTGTTTGTGGCGATTATCGAAGAAACAATTAAGCATGAATTACGTAAATATAAAAAAGTAGACGTCATGATAGAAAGTTTAAATATCATTTATATTAAAACTGTATCGATTGAAAGCTCAATTCAAGTCCAATATGACATGTTTGATGTCGGTAGGAATTTTGCTAAATTAGAAGTGACGATGCTAAGTGGAAATGATAGAGTAGCAAATGCTATGATTATTTGCCAAATGTTTGAAGATATTTAAATACATGATTAAATGTAGGGGTCTGCATTTTAAAAAATTAAAAAATAGGAGCTTATAATATGAATGAAATCTTTAATAAAATAATGCGAGAAATAGAAGAAAAGGACACGATTGTAATACATAGACACCTTCGTCCGGATCCAGATGCTTATGGTTCACAATTAGGGCTTAAACTATATTTAGAGCGTAAGTTTCCTCATAAGACGATTTATGCGACTGGAGTGGCTGAAGAGTCATTAACATTTATTGGTGGCTTAGATGACGTTGAGGATAGTGTATACGAAGAAGCATTAGTAATAGTTTGTGACACTGCTAATGCGCCACGTATAGATGACGAACGTTTCGCGAATGGACAAAAATTAATAAAAATCGATCACCATCCAGCTGAAGATCAATATGGAGATATTAATTATGTAAATACAGAAGCCTCTTCTACGAGTGAAATCATCTTTGATTTTATCGCTTACTTTAATGATGTAAGTATTATTGATAAAGAAGTAGCGCGTGTACTTTATTTAGGAATTGTTGGTGATACTGGACGTTTCTTATTTAATAATACGACACCTCACACGATGAACGTCGCTAGCCAATTATTAGAGTTCCCATTTGACCATAATGTTGAGTTAAATAAAATGTCTGAGAAAGATCCAAAAGTGATGCCATTCCAAGGCTATATCTTGCAAAACTTCGAATTAAGTGAAAATCATGAATACTGCCAAGTTAGAATTACGAAAGAAATTTTAGAAGAGTATCAAATTTTACCAAACGAAGCCTCTCAATTCGTAAATACTGTGGCAGATATTAATGGATTGAAAATTTGGATGTTTGGTGTAGATGAGGGCGATCAAATTAGATGCCGAGTACGTTCAAAAGGTATTGTAATTAACGATATTGCAAGTCTATTTGGTGGCGGTGGCCATCCTAACGCATCAGGTGTTTCAGTATATAGTTGGGAAGAATTTGAAGACTTAGCTAAAGCTTTACGCCAAAAATTATAATCTAGAAAGGAAGTCATATATGGTTGCGCATTTAAATATTCATACAACTTATGATTTATTAAATTCAAGCTTAAAAATAAATGACGTCGTTAAAAAGGCACAGCACAATGGTTATGAATTTTTAGCTATTACTGATTCAAATGTTCTATATGGCTTCCCTAAGTTTTATGATGCATGTGTTGAGGCGAATATAAAACCAATATTTGGAATGACAATTCAATTATCTGATGGACTAAATACAATTGAAACTGTCCTTCTTGCTCGTGATAATGATGGATTAACTGCGCTTTATAAACTATCTTCTGCTATTAATATGAAAAATAAAGATATTGTTTCTATTGAGTGGTTACAACATTATTCTGCAAATTTAGCCATCATATTTAAAGAAGCACAACGTGAACATGAAGCTATCATTAATGAATTTACAAATTCAACATACGTGTATCTTAATCATACTAGCGATTATAATTATTTTGATTTAAAAGTAGTATGGTTACAAAATGCAAGATATCTTAATTCTGACGATGTAGATACTATCCCAGCATTAGAAGCAATTAAAAATAACACCAAGTTAGACTTAGTACATGATATTCAAGACCTTGGAGAACATTTTCCTTCAAAAGAAGATTATCAACAACTTGAATTATCAACAGAAATTTGGACGAATACTATAGAATTAGCAAAAAACTGTACTGCTCACATAGAATATCACCAAAATTTGTTGCCTAAATATGAATCTCCTTCAAATCAAAGTTCTAAAGATTATTTATGGACGTTATTGACTGGAAAGTTAAATAACTTACAACTTAATAATGATGAACGTTATGTTGAACGTTTAAATCATGAGTTTAATATTATTACAGAGATGGGCTTTGAAGATTACTTCCTGATTGTAAGTGATTTAATTCATTATGCTAAGACTCATGATGTAATGGTAGGTCCAGGGCGTGGTTCTTCAGCTGGTTCATTAGTAAGTTATTTGTTAGGAATCACAACCATCGATCCGCTAAAATTTAATTTACTATTCGAGCGTTTTTTAAATCCTGAACGTGTCACAATGCCAGATATCGATATTGACTTCGAAGATACTCGCAGAGAAAAAGTGATTCAATATGTTCAAGAAAAGTATGGAGAACATCACGTGGCAGGAATTGTTACATTTGGTCATTTATTAGCGAGAGCAGTTGCCAGAGACGTAGGGCGAATAATGGGCTTTGATGATATTACATTGAATGAAATTTCTAAATTAATTCCTCACCAATTAGGCATTACGTTAGATCAGGCGTATCAAGAGGAGAAATTTAAACAATTTGTTCATCGTAATCATCGCCATGAAAGATGGTTTAATATTAGTAAAAAGTTAGAAGGTCTACCAAGACATACCTCTACGCATGCTGCAGGTATTATTATTAATAATCAACCTATTCACAATTATGCTCCTTTAACAGTGGGAGATACAGGTCTTCTCACGCAATGGACGATGACAGAAGCTGAAAGACTAGGACTACTTAAAATTGACTTTTTAGGTTTAAGAAATTTATCTATTATTCATCAAATTATTACTCAAGTGAAGAAAGATTTAAATATAGATATCGATATAGAAGCTATTCCTTTTGATGATAGAAAAGTTTTTGAATTATTATCTAAAGGTGATACGACCGGCATTTTCCAATTGGAATCTGAAGGTGTACGTAAAGTACTAACACGTTTACAACCTGAACACTTTGAAGATATTGTAGCCGTGACTTCTTTATATAGACCGGGCCCAATGGAAGAAATACCGACATATATTACTCGTAGACATAAAGAAAGTGAGATACATTATTTACATCCTGATTTAGAGCCTATACTCAAAAATACGTATGGCGTTATCATCTATCAGGAACAAATTATGCAAATCGCTAGTAAATTTGCTAGCTTTAGTTATGGACAAGCAGATATCTTAAGACGTGCGATGAGTAAAAAGAATAGGGCAGTATTAGAAAATGAACGTCAGAACTTTATTGCTGGAGCTACTAAGAACGGCTACGATGAAACAATTAGTAAACAGATTTTTGATTTAATTTTAAAGTTTGCTGATTATGGTTTCCCAAGAGCACATGCAGTGAGTTATTCAAAAATAGCTTATATTATGGCTTATTTAAAAGTTCATTACCCCAATTACTTTTATGCCAATATACTAAGTAACGTTGTAGGTAATGAAACGAAGACAGCAACAATTATTGATGAAGCCAAACATCAACAGCTTAGTATTTTACCACCTAATATTAATGAGAGTCACTGGTTCTATAAAGCAACAGAATCCAATATCTATCTATCTCTCGGAGCCATTAAGGGCGTCGGTTACCAAAGTGTAAAATCAATTGTGGATGAACGTTATCAGAATGGAAAATATAAAGACTTTTTTGATTTTACGCGACGAATTCCAAAACGTATTAAAACACGTAAATTATTAGAAGCATTAATACTTGTTGGCGCATTTGATGCCTTCGGTAAAACGAGAGCTACATTGTTAACTGCAATTGACCAAGTGATAGATCAAGTCTCAAATGTTGAACAAGATGATTTACTTTTCAATCTTTTAACGCCTAAACAAACGTATGAAGATAAAGAAGAGTTAAGCGATCAGATGATTAGTAACTATGAGAAAGAATATTTAGGATTCTATATTTCTAGTCATCCTGTAGAAAAATTATTTATTAGTAAGCAATATCTAGGCATTTTCACATTAGCTAATGTTTCAAATTATAAGCCTATCCTTGTCCAATTTGATCAGTTAAAACAAATTAGAACTAAAAATGGTCAAAACATGGCTTTTGTTGTATTAAATGATGGAAGACGTACTATTGATGGCGTCTTATTTCCAGACAAATTCAAACGTTTTGAGACCTTTTTACAGGAAAATGAGATTTATATCGTTCAAGGGAAATTCGAGAAACGGAATCAACAACTTCAGCTCATTATTAATCAAGTTGAAACCATTGAAGATTTTGAAATAAGCAAGAGAAAACAAGCACGTCAAATTATCCTAAGAAATGTAGAGGATTTAGATAGTATTAAACAACATCTTGCATCTCAAAAATTTGAGAATAGTTTAGAAGTAAATATATATAATCAACAAACTAACACTACTTCTCATTTAGGATTTATTAAGCGTGATGAACAATCGCTTAATCGCTTTATTGACCTATTTAAACCAAGTGATATTAGACTTTTATAACTTTTATAAGTAAAAAAATTATGATATAGTTAACTGATGATTAATAAAATAAAGTCATCAGTTTATTTTATTAGAAAAATTTTAGTTTAAAATAGAAAATAACCATTATATTTTTATACTTATAAAACTAATAGTAAATGATCAGGGGTTGATTTGATGTCTTTAAGAGATGATGCGTTACAAATGCATAAAGAAAATCAAGGTAAATTAGAAGTAACACCAAATGTAAAAGTAACTAATAAAGAAGAATTAAGCTTAGCATATTCTCCAGGTGTAGCTGAACCGTGTAAAGAAATACATGAAGATCCTCGAAAAGTATATGATTATACTATTAAAAGAAATACAGTGGCAGTCGTTACAGATGGAACAGCAGTATTAGGCTTAGGTAATATTGGGGCAGCAGCAAGTATTCCAGTAATGGAAGGGAAAGCAGTTCTCTTCAAAAGTTTCGCTGGTATAAATGGTGTGCCGATAGCACTTGATACTAAAGATACTGAAGAAATTATTAACACTGTGAAATTAATCTCACCTAATTATGGCGGTATTAATTTAGAAGATATTTCAGCACCACGATGCTTTGAAATAGAAGATAGATTGAAAAAAGAAACGAATATTCCAGTATTCCATGATGATCAACATGGAACAGCTATCGTTACAACTGCAGGTTTAATTAACGCCTTAAGAATCGTTGGTAAAGATTTATCTGATATCAAAGTCGTACTTAACGGTGCCGGTGCTGCTGGAATTGCTATCGTTAAATTATTAGACGCATATGGCGTTAGAAATATGATTATGTGTGATTCAAAAGGAGCTATATTTGAAGGTCGTTCATATGGTATGAATGATACAAAAGAATATGTAGCTAAATTTACAAATAAAGATAAGATTGAAGGTTCTTTAAAAGATGTGATTAAAGACGCTGATGTATTTATCGGTGTTTCAGTTGCAGATTTATTATCTAAAGAGATGGTAAAATCAATGGCTGACGATGCAATTATCTTTGCTATGGCTAACCCTGATCCTGAAATTAAGCCTGATGATGCTAAAGAAGCGGGTGCTAAAGTCGTAGGAACTGGCCGCTCTGATTTCCCTAACCAAATTAATAATGTTCTTGCCTTCCCAGGTATCTTTAGAGGTGCATTAGATACTGAATCTACTCACATTAATGAAGAAATGAAGAAAGCAGCAGTGGAAGCTATTGCAGATTTAATTCAAGAAGATGAATTAAATCCAGACTATTGTATCCCTGGTCCTTTCGATAAAAGAGTGGCTCCTTCAGTTGCACGTGAAGTAGCAAGAGCAGCTATGGAATCTGGCGTAGCACGAATTGAAGTTGACCCTCAAGATGTATACGATCGCACAATGAAATTAACTGATTTGAAATAATCTATAACTCTTTTCAACGCTACCATTCTAAATATTAGAATAACTTTTGAGATATTTATAGAGAAATTATGAAGCGTTGGTTGATAAATGTGTAGCCATTTAGTTGTTAGAAACTGTTCATTGTTTTTAAAAGTAAAAACTGTGAATGTGCTAACTCAGATGTCAATTGACTTACATAATTTCTCTCTCATATTTTTAAAACACGATAGAAATGATTTTTTATTATAGAGAGCGTTAGAATGTTGAAAGGTTATGTGGAGGTTTACGAATGTTTAAAGACTTTTTTAATAGAAGTAGTAAGAAAAAGAAATATTTGACTGTACAAGATTCTAAGCAGAATGAAGTACCAGCAGGTATTATGACTAAATGTCCTAAATGTAAAAAAATTATGTACACCAAAGAGCTCTCTGAAAATTTAAATGTGTGCTTTAATTGCGATCATCACATTGCTTTACCAGCTTATAAAAGAATTGAAGCTATTTCAGACGAAAATACATTTAAAGAATTTGATAAAGGTATGACATCGGCTAATCCGTTAGATTTTCCTGGATATCAAGAAAAAATCGAAAAAGATCAAAAGAAAACAGATTTAAATGAAGCGGTTGTGACTGGTACAGCTGAATTAGACGGTTTGAAATATGGCGTTGCGGTCATGGACGCACGTTTCAGAATGGGTAGTATGGGATCAGTTGTTGGCGAAAAAATTTGTCGAATTATTGATTATTGTACTGAACATCGTCTGCCTTTCATCTTATTCTCTGCTAGTGGTGGCGCTAGAATGCAAGAAGGTATCATATCTTTAATGCAAATGGGAAAAACAAGTGTTTCATTAAAACGTCATTCTGATGCCGGGCTATTATATATTTCTTATTTAACTCATCCTACTACAGGAGGCGTATCAGCTAGTTTCGCTTCTGTTGGTGATATTAACCTAAGTGAACCTAAAGCATTAATAGGTTTTGCGGGAAGAAGAGTTATTGAACAAACAATTAATGAAAAATTACCAGATGATTTCCAAACGGCAGAATTTTTACTTGAGCATGGACAACTTGATAAAGTCATCCATCGTAAAGAAATGAAAACGACACTTGCTCAAATTCTAAAAATGCATCAAGAGGTGAAACCTAATGCTTGATTTTGAAAAACCACTTTTTGAAATAAAAAATAAAATTGAATCGCTAAAAGAATCACAAGAAAAAAATGATGTTGATTTGCAAGATGAGATTGATTTATTAGAAGCCTCTTTAGAAAGAGAAACTAAGAAGATTTATACTAACTTAAAGCCATGGGATAGAGTCCAGATTGCGCGTCTTCAAGAAAGACCAACCACTTTAGATTATATTCCTTTCATCTTTGACTCATTTATTGAATTGCATGGAGATCGTAACTTTAGAGATGATCCAGCAATGATTGGAGGTATCGCTTATTTAGACGGCACTCCTGTAACTGTAATAGGTCAACAACGCGGAAAAGATACTAAAGATAATATTTATCGTAACTTTGGTATGGCACATCCTGAAGGTTATCGTAAAGCGTTGAGATTGATGAAACAAGCTGAAAAATTTAATCGTCCTATTATTACTTTCATTGATACTAAAGGTGCGTATCCAGGTAAAGCTGCTGAAGAACGTGGCCAAAGTGAATCGATTGCTAAAAATTTAGTTGAGATGGCCTCACTAAAAGTACCTGTAATTACTATTGTCATCGGTGAAGGCGGTAGTGGTGGTGCACTAGGTATTGGTATTTCTAATAAAATAAATATGCTTGAAAATAGTACGTATTCAGTTATTTCACCTGAAGGTGCCGCTGCTTTATTATGGAAAGATAGTACGTTAGCTAAAATGGCTGCCGAAACGATGAAAATTACTGCCAAAGATTTATACCAACTAGAAGTGATTGATGAAGTTATTAATGAGCCATTAGGTGGAGCACATAATAACGTGGAACAACAAGCTAAAGACATTAAAGCTACATTCGTAAAACAATTAAATGAGTTACAACGTTTAAGTAGTGATGAACTTGTAGAAACTCGTTTTAATAAATTTAGAAATATAGGTTCTTTCAATGAATCTTAATTATGAGACTAGAAATCTACCCCTTGATTTCTAGTTTTTTTCTATTGAATAAGTTAAATTTAATATATAAAACGTTTACATAAATATATTCTATCTATATTAATGGAACACCTAATAAAATTGTGGTAATTTAATACTAAAGATAATTCTAGTTAGGAAGGGTATGTCGTCATGAAAAAAATTGCGGTATTAACAAGCGGTGGAGATTCACCAGGTATGAACGCTGCTGTAAGAGCAGTAGTACGTAAAGCGATTTATAACGATATTGAAGTTTATGGAATCTATCAAGGCTATCAAGGATTGTTAGATGACAATATTCATAAACTTGAGTTGGGATCAGTTGGAGACACGATTCAACGGGGAGGTACGTTCCTTTACTCAGCTAGATGTCCTCAATTCAAAGAGGCAGATGTTAGACAAAAAGGTATCGAGAATTTACAAAAACGCGGTATTGAAGGTCTAGTAGTTGTTGGAGGGGACGGAAGTTATCGTGGCGCTCAACGCATTAGTGAAGAAACAAAGAATATTCAAACTATTGGTATTCCAGGTACTATCGATAATGATATTAATGGTACTGATTTTACCATTGGATTCGATACAGCGTTAAATACTATTATTGAAAGTGTCGACAAGATTCGTGACACTGCTTCAAGTCACGCTAGAACATTTATTGTTGAAGTAATGGGAAGAGACTGTGGAGACCTAGCATTATGGGCAGGTTTATCAGTCGGCGCTGAAACGATTCTAGTTCCAGAAGCAAGTACGGATATTAAAGATATCGCTGAAAAGATTGAAAAAGGTATCAAACGTGGTAAGAAACATTCAATCGTTATGGTAGCTGAAGGCAGTATGAGTGGCCAAGAATGTGCAGATCAATTAATGAAATATATAAATGTAGATGCACGTGTATCAGTTTTAGGTCACATTCAACGTGGAGGAAGCCCTTCAGGAGCTGATAGAGTTTTAGCTTCACGTTTAGGAGGTTACGCTGTAGAATTATTAATGCAAGGCCATACTGGTAAAGGCGTTGGTATTGAAAATAACAAACTTACTGCTACTCCGTTTGACGAAATTTTTAATAGCGAAAAACATAAATTTAACACTGATATCTATGAATTAGCGAAAGAGTTATCTATTTAATTTAGGAGGCTTTTTAAAATGAGAAAGACTAAAATTGTATGTACAATAGGACCAGCATCAGAATCTGAAGAAATGTTAGAAAAATTAATGAAAGCTGGTATGAACGTAGCGCGTTTAAACTTTTCACATGGCAGCCATGAAGAACATAAAGCTCGTATTGATACAATTCGTAAAGTGGCTGACAGATTAGGTAAAACAATTGGTATTTTATTAGATACTAAAGGACCTGAAATTCGTACACATGATATGAAAGATGGCATTATCATGCTTGAAAAAGGTAATGAAGTTACAGTAAGTATGTCACAAGTTGAAGGTACACCTGAGAAATTCTCTGTTACTTATCAAGACTTAATTAATGATGTACAAGTTGGTTCTTACATCCTATTAGACGATGGTTTAGTTGAACTTCAAGTTAAAGAAATTGATAAAGCTAATGGCGAAGTTAAATGTGACATCTTAAATACTGGCGAATTGAAAAATAAAAAAGGTGTTAACTTACCAGGCGTAAAAGTTAATTTACCAGGTATAACTGATAAAGATGCTGACGATATCATGTTTGGTATTAAAGAAGATATCGATTATATCGCTGCTAGTTTCGTACGTCGTCCTAGTGACGTTTTAGATATTCGTGAAATTTTAGAAAGAGAAAATAATCGCAATATTACGATTTTCCCTAAAATTGAAAACCAAGAAGGTATCGATAACATCGAAGAGATTTTAGAAGTATCTGACGGTTTAATGGTAGCTCGTGGTGATATGGGTGTTGAAATTCCACCAGAATCAGTACCAATCGTTCAAAAAGACTTAATTAGAAAATGTAATAAACTTGGTAAACCAGTTATTACTGCTACTCAAATGTTAGACTCTATGCAACGTAACCCACGTGCTACTAGAGCAGAAGCAAGTGACGTAGCTAACGCAATTTATGATGGTACGGATGCAATTATGTTATCAGGTGAAACAGCTGCAGGTTTATATCCTGAAGAAGCGGTTAAAACAATGAGAAATATTGCTATTTCTGCTGAAGCGGCTCAAGATTATAAAAAATTATTATCTGACCGCACTAAACTTGTAGAAACTTCATTAGTTAACGCTATTGGTGTTTCTGTAGCTCACACAGCTTTAAATTTAAATGTAAAAGCAATCGTAGCAGCAACAGAAAGTGGTTCAACAGCAGTTACTATTTCTAAATACCGTCCACATTCAGACATTATTGCTGTAACTCCAAGTGAACATACTGCACGTCAATTAGCACTTGTATGGGGTGCTTACCCAGTAATTAAAAAAGGTCGCAAAACTACTGATGATCTTTTAAATAATGCAGTTGCAACAGCAGTGGAAACTGAAAGAGTTAGCAACGGTGATTTAATTATTATTACTGCTGGTGTGCCAACTGGTGAAAAAGGTACAACTAATATGATGAAATTACATTTAGTTGGTGATGAAATCGCTAAAGGCCAAGGTGTTGGACGTGGCTCAGTTGTTGGTAAAGTTGTAGTAGCAAAAAATGCTAGTGACTTAGAAGGTAAAGATTTAAGTGATGCTATTATCGTAACTAACTCTGTTGATGAAACATTAGTACCATATGTTGAAAAAGCAGTTGGTTTAATTACAGAAGAAAATGGTATTACTTCACCTAGCGCTATTATTGGTCTTGAAAAAGGTATACCAACAATTATTGGCGTTGAACATGCTACTAAAGAATTTAAAAATGATATCTTAGTAACAGTTGATGCAGCTCATGGAAAAGTCTTTGAAGGATATGCAAACGTACTATAATAATCCTTAAGGGTTTTATTAGAAAGAGAGATTTCGATAATTTAATATAATTTATCAAAGTAGAAGCTAGGGCGCTTATATCACAAGTGTCCTAGCTTTTTGTATGCCAAAAGCTAGCTAAAGTAATTACGTATGAATACACAACTTTAATTGGCTCTTATTAATCAACTTTGAAAGGTAGGGGTAAGAGAAATTTGGAATTTATATTGAATTTCTGACCGTATCTCATTTTTTCATAAAAAAAATACTTCCAACTCTTATTTAAGAGAAGGAAGTATAAAGACTTTTATTTTGCTTTCTTAGTAACTTGTTTGTATCTTAGATACATTAATCCTAGGAAGATAAACCACACTGGTGTAATAAAGATTGCATTTCTTGTAGTTTCGTTTACAAATAATAAACAAAATACGAAGATGAAGAATACTAAGATTGCATATCCCATGTATTTACCACCAGGTAGTTTGTAAGATACTGTTTTATGTAACTCTGGATTTCTTCTGTGATAGTTGATATAGGCTACAATAATTAAAGCCCAAACTATAATAAATAATACAGTTGAAATTGTTGTTACATATGTGAACACTAATGTCGCGTCTGGGAAGATGTAGTTAAGTAACGCTGTGACAAGTAATAGAGCTGATGAAACAATAATAGCTATATGAGGCACTCCACTTTTGTTAGTACTACTAAAAATTGGTGGAGCTTGTTTTTTGTCTGATAAACCGAATAACATACGACTATTAGAGAAAATACCACTATTACAAGATGAAGCAGCAGCAGTTAATACTACGAAGTTAATCAATCCAGCTGCGAAAGGAATACCGATTAATGAGAATAATCGTACGAATGGACTTTCAGTTGGATCAACTTTATCCCATGGAATGATTGACATGATAACTGCTAATGCACCTACATAGAATACTAATATTCTTAGTGGCACGGCGTTGATTGCTTTTGGAATCGTTTTTGTAGGATCTTTCGTTTCACCGGCTGTTACACCAATCATTTCGATACCTACGAATGAGAACAGTGCCATTTGGAATGACATAAAGAATCCTGAAGCGCCGTTAGCGAAAATGCCATGTTTATATAGGTTAGTAAAGCTTGCATGACCAAATTGTGTTTTGAAAGCGAATAGTACCATTACTACACCAACTACTATAAGAGCAATAATTGTAATGATTTTAATGATTGCAAACCAGAATTCTAATTCACCAAATAACTTAGCACTTAATAAGTTAAATAACATCAGAATTAAAACACAAAATAGTGCGCTAATCCAGTTTGGAATAGCAGGGAACCAGAAGCTTACATATTTAGCAACTGCTGTAACTTCTGCCATACCCGTGATAATCCAACATAACCAATAAGTCCAACCTGTCACAAACCCTGCAAATGGTCCTATGTATTCATTAGTCACGTCTGCGAAAGATTTAAAGCGAGTATTTTGAATGATAATCTCGCCGAGTCCTCTCATAAACATGAACAACATGAATCCTATAATAATATAAGTTAGGAGAATAGATGGACCAGTCATTGCTATTGTTTGCCCAGCTCCCAAGAATAACCCAGTACCAATAGCGCCGCCAATTGCAATTAATTGCACATGACGATTACTCAATCCTCTTTGTAATTTTTCTTCAGCCATAAGACAACTCCCTTACATTTAATTAATATTTATTATGCACTTATATATTCATTTCGACAATTATTTTTTAAAATTTTTCTAAAAATTCCCTTAATATTTGATTGAAAATTTGTAATCATGATTGATAAAAAATTTGAATTTCTGAATATATATGATAAAAATACGGTATTTATTTTATAATAAAATGCTTTAAGATAGCTACTTTGAAGACATTTTCAATTAAACTTAAAGATAAAATTACACCTTAGTTGTACTTGTATCAAAATATATATTCGTTCACAAAGCGAATTCAATTAGCTATAATGTTATTGAAAGCCATTACATTAAGTAAAAGAAAAGGGGAATTGCTTATGGCAGAATTACAAAAAGGTTTAGAAGGGGTAATTGCAGCAGAAACAAAAATCAGCTCAATCGTTGATAGTCAATTAACATATGCGGGCTATGATATTGATGACTTAGCTGAAAATGCATTATTTGAAGAAGTTATATTCTTATTATGGAATTATAGACTACCAAATCAAGAAGAATTAGATGCTTTAAAGGATAAATTAAATTATTATATGACTTTAAATCCTAGAGTTTATAACCACTTTGAAGAATATGCGACAGATAATGTACATCCTATGACGGCATTACGTACTTCAGTTTCTTATATTGCGCATTTCGATCCAGACGCTGAAAATGAAACTGAAGAAAATCGTATCGAGAGAGCAGTACGAATCCAAGCTAAAATTGCTTCACTTGTTACTGCATTTGCTCGTGTACGTGAAGGCAAAGAACCAATTAAACCTAATCCTGAATTAAGTTATGCGGCAAACTTCTTATACATGTTAAAAGGGGAATTACCAACAGATACGCAAGTAGAAGCGTTCAACAAAGCTTTAGTCTTACATGCTGATCATGAACTTAATGCTTCAGCTTTTACTGCTCGTTGTGCAGTATCTTCTTTATCTGATATGTATTCAGGTATTGTTGCAGCAGTTGGTTCTTTAAAAGGCCCATTACATGGTGGCGCAAATGAACAAGTAATGAACATGTTGGCTGAGGTGAAATCAGTTGATGAAGTTGATGCTTATCTTGATAAAAAAATTAAAAATAAAGAAAAAATCATGGGCTTCGGACATCGTGTATATAAAGATGGCGACCCACGTGCGAAATACTTACGTGAAATGAGCCGTAAAATTACTGAAGAAGCTGGTAGAAGTGAATTATATGATATCTCAATCGCTATTGAAAAACGTATGCATGAAGAAAAAGGGTTAATTCCAAACGTAGACTTCTTCAGTGCAACTGTTTACCATAGTATGGATATTCCACATGATTTATTTACACCAATTTTTGCGGTAAGCCGTACATCTGGTTGGACAGCGCATATTTTAGAACAATATCGTGATAACAGAATCATGCGTCCACGTGCAAAATATATCGGTGAAACTGAACGTAAATATCTTCCTATTGAAGAAAGATAATATATTAATTAATAGTTTAAATAAGAGTTTATAATTTATGGAGGTTTAATAATATGTCAGCAGAAAAAATTACTAGAGTAAATGATGGTTTAAATGTACCAAACGAACCTGTTATTCCGTTCATCATCGGCGATGGAATCGGACCTGACATTTGGAAAGCGACTAGTCGTGTTATCGATGCGGCAGTAGAAAAAGCTTATAATGGAAAGAAACGTATCGAATGGAAAGAAGTATTAGCAGGACAAAAAGCTTATGACGAAACAGGTGAATGGCTACCTAAAGAAACGTTAGAAACAATTAAAGAGTACTTAATAGCTATTAAAGGACCTTTAACTACTCCAATCGGTGGAGGAATTCGTTCTCTTAACGTTGCGTTACGTCAAGAATTAGATTTATTTACATGCTTACGTCCAGTACGTTGGTTTAAAGGTGTACCTTCACCAGTTAAACGTCCTCAAGACGTTGATATGGTTATCTTCCGTGAAAATACTGAAGATATCTATGCTGGTATTGAATTTAAAGAAGGAACAGATGAAGTTAAAAAAGTAATTGATTTCTTACAAAATGAAATGGGTGCTACAAATATTCGCTTCCCTGAAACTTCAGGAATTGGTATTAAACCAGTTTCTAAAGAAGGAACAGAGCGTTTAGTAAGAGCAGCTATTCAATACGCATTAGACAATAATCGTAAATCTGTCACTTTAGTGCATAAAGGTAATATCATGAAATTCACTGAAGGTTCATTTAAACAATGGGGTTACGATATTGCGCATAATGAATTTGCTGATCAAGTATTTACATGGCAACAATATGATGAAATTGTTGAACAAGATGGTAAAGATGCAGCTAATAAAGCTCAAGAAAAAGCTGAACAAGACGGCAAAATTATTATCAAAGATTCAATTGCAGATATCTTCTTACAACAAATCTTAACACGTCCTGATGAGCACGACGTCGTAGCTACTATGAACTTAAACGGTGACTACATCTCAGACGCTTTAGCAGCTCAAGTTGGTGGTATTGGTATTGCTCCAGGTGCAAACATTAACTATGAAACTGGACATGCTATTTTCGAAGCTACACATGGTACTGCTCCTAAATATACTGGATTAAATAAAGTAAATCCTTCATCTGAATTATTAAGCTCAGTATTAATGTTAGAACATTTAGGTTGGCAAGAAGCGGCTGATAAAATTACAGAATCTATAGAAGCAACAATTGCATCTAAAATTGTAACTTATGATTTTGCAAGATTAATGGAAGATGCGAAAGAAGTTTCAACTTCTGAATTTGCTGATGAATTAATTAAAAATTTAAAATAAGCATTTGTTAAATATTAATAGATGATAGAACAAGGCTGGGCCAAAGAATGGCTCAGCTTTTTATTTTGATAGTAGCTGTCTTTGAGGAGATTAATACATTCATAATATGTGTTTTGGGACACCGATAAGATGAATGCTTAGACCACTCCCTTATTGTATTTCTTTTGTTAAAAGGATAAATCATAACAATTAATTATCATTGAACTTTACGCTAATTTCTTTAAAGATATAATAGAAATTATCTTATTTTTAAAAAGCGCTTACAAAAAGTTATAAATAATATTAAAAATTTGTTAATATAACTTTAAGAAAGCAAAAATAATTTCTTTATAAATACTAAATATTATATTAATTGTTAAGTTTATGTAAATTTAATATGTGGTATGTTATTTTTCTTTTAACATCAGTTATAATGAATTTGAAAACGTTATTTCTAATCAGGGAGGCACATCATGTCACAAAAAGTATTAGTGGTTGATGACGAACAATCAATAGTAACTTTACTAAAATATAACCTAGAAACAGCTGGTTACATCGTAGAAGTTGCGTACGATGGGGAAGAAGCTTTAGAGAAAGTGAAAGAAGTACAGCCAGAACTTATTGTTCTAGATGTAATGTTACCGAAAAAAGACGGAATAGAAGTTTGTAAGACTATTCGCTCAGATAAAAATTTAGTACCAATTTTAATGTTAACGGCTAAAGATGATGAATTCGACCGTGTCTTAGGATTAGAGCTAGGTGCTGATGATTATATGACTAAGCCATTTTCACCTAGAGAAGTTGTCGCTAGAGTGAAAGCGATACTTAGAAGATCAAAATTTGTAAGCGAAATTGAAAAACAAGATGTAGATGAGGAAGATATCTTTATTGAAAACATTAGAATTCGACCTGAATTCTTTGAAGTCTATAAAAATGATGAATTGTTAGAGTTAACTCCAAAAGAATTTGAGTTATTACTCTATTTAATTGAAAGACAAGGACGTGTAATAACAAGAGAACATATGCTTAACTCTGTTTGGAATTATGAGTTTGCGGGAGATTCTCGAATAGTCGATGTACATATCAGTCATTTAAGAGATAAGTTAGAAGAGAATCCTAAACAACCTAAATTGATTAAAACTGTGCGTGGTCTAGGATATAAGCTAGAAAGATCTAAGGCTTAATGCTCAAATTTCACCATAGATTACTCTTATTATTAAGTACGATTACCATTATCAGTTTTATTGGTTTAGGCGCGATTATTCATCATACAATTTATCAAATTTTATCTACTACTCAAGTAGCGGAATTAAATCATATTTCGGAAAAGTTTTTATCGCTTCAAAAAGAGCGCGATTATGCTGAAATAAAAAATATTTCTACTAATCAAAATTTAATCGTTAAAATTACCAAAGATAAAAATACTATTTATAAAGTTGGAAACCAAGAAAAACTTAATAAAAATATTAGTAATGAAGCTAATCCGTCCAATATTATTTACAATAAAGAAAATGGACAAGTAAGATATACCTTCAAAACTACTATTAATAATAAAACTATATACATAAGTGGTATTAATACTGAAATTCTAGAATTGCAAAAAAGCATGTGGAAGTATTTATCATTAATAGGCATCATTGTACTATTAGCTATTTATTTAGCTGTAAGAAGTATTAACAGAACATATATACGACCTATTAATGAAGTGACATATGCGACATCTTTAATTGCAGATGGGTACTATCATGTACGCGTACCTGAAAGCAATGTTAAAGAAACGAAAGCGTTATTTGTTACTACAAATGATTTAGCTAGACGGTTACAAAAATTAAATAACAAACAAAAAATTCAATCTAATCGTTTAAGAACGACGTTGGAAAATATTCCAAGTTCGGTTTTGATGATTGATAAACATGGAGAGATAGTAGTAGCCAATCATGCATATTACGAAGTTTTCCAACCTGATCGCAAAATTGAAAATAAAGATTATACTTCATACTTAGATAACGAAATTCAAAAGTTGATTTTAGAAAGTTTTAGAACTGAAAGACCTTTGTATGATCAAGTTGAAACCTTTATTAATGATGTTCATCATAAGTACTTTGATGTTTCATGTGTTCCTATATTAAGTAAATCTAAAAAGCGTTTAGAAGGCATGGTTGTCGTGATGCATGATATTACAAATCTTAAGAAACTTGAAAACTTGAGACGAGAATTTGTAGCAAATGTGTCACATGAACTTAAAACACCTATAACTTCTATTAAAGGGTTTGCTGAAACATTGATTGAAGGAGCTAAGAATGATGAACAATCACTCGACATGTTCTTGAACATCATTTTAAAAGAATCAAATCGTATTGAATCATTAGTTATGGATTTATTGGATTTATCACATATTGAACAACAAACAGAACTAGAGACATCATATGTTAATCTTTCAGAATTGGCTTATACTACCATAGATAACCTTCAAAATCAGGCTCGATATAAAAATATTGTAATTGAATCAGATATCGAAAATGATGTGATTATTGAAGCGCATGAGAATAAAATGGCTCAAGTTATAACAAACTTGTTATCGAATGCCATCAACTATTCATTAGAAGATAATAAAGTAATTGTGAGGGTTTATCGTAAGGGGTTAAAAGTTAATTTAGAAATTGAAGATTTTGGCATAGGTATTGATAAAGAAAGCCAAAAACATATATTTGAACGATTTTATCGTGTGGACAAAGCACGAAGCCGTGACTCAGGTGGTACAGGTTTAGGTTTATCCATAACGAAACATATTGTGGAAGCTCATAACGGTACTATTAATGTTGAAAGTGTGCCGGGAGAAGGTTCGCTATTTAGAGTTTCTATTTTAGATGAGAAAAAATAAAAGGTATAGAAGAAACGGAAATTAGAAGTGATTTTAAAGAATACGTATTTTCTTAAATATATTTTTTAATCGAAATTTACATTTTCATACGCTAAGAAATTATTCATACACTATACAGCCATAGGAGTTGGACGTAATTAGTTTGTGCTTTTGGATGCCATTAATCGGTGACTTAAGTAAGAAACGATGAAAGTCCTAACTTACTAGGCTGTTTTTATTTTGCGCTGCTATAGAGTGAAAATCATTCATTCGTTCTGACGTCAGGAATATGCTAAAATATAGTTAAATTCAATCTGGAGGTTTGTGCTTTGAATAAATTAGTCCTAATAGATGGTAACAGTTTAAGCTTTAGAGCTTTTTACGCTTTGCCACTTCTATCTAATAAAGCTGGTATTCATACAAATGCAATTTATGGATTTGCTATGTTGCTTGAGAAAATAATTAGAGAAGAACAACCAACGCATTTTTTAGTAGCATTTGATGCTGGTAAAACGACTTTTAGACATTCTAAATATAGTCAATATAAAGGTGGCAGACAAAGTACACCCCCTGAATTAAGCGAACAATTTCCTTATATTCGCCAATTATTAGATGCGTATCAAATCAAACATTATGAATTAGAAAATTATGAAGCTGATGATATCATCGGCACATTAAGTAAGGAAGCTAGTAAACAAGACTTCGAAACAATTATTGTTACAGGGGATCGAGATTTAACTCAACTTGCTACCGATAATGTCACTATTTATTACACAAAGAAAGGTGTCACAGACGTCGATCATTATACTCCAGAGTTTATAGCGGAAAAATATGATGGCTTAAGCCCTCAACAAATCATCGATATGAAGGGGCTTATGGGCGATACTTCTGATAATATCCCCGGTGTAGCAGGCGTCGGAGAAAAGACTGCTATTAAATTGCTTAAACAATATATTACTGTCGAAGGCGTTTATGAAAATATAGATAATGTTTCAGGTAAAAAGTTAAAAGAAAAACTTGAAAACAGTCATGACGATGCCTTAATGAGTAAAGACTTAGCAACGATTAATGTTGAAAGCCCTATTGAAGTATCGTTAAAAGATACAATGTTAGAGGATTTACAAGACAATCAACAGAAGATAGAGCTATTTAAAAAGTTAGAATTTAAACAATTACTTGCTGATATTGATGGTGGAGAAGGCCAAACACAAGAAGATGTAAATAAGGAATTTGAGATCGAAACTGATTTTACACAAATAGATTTTGAAAATCTAAAAGAAGCAGTTATTCACTTTGAAGTGGATGGTTCAAATTACATTAAAGATCCAATTCTTAAATTTGGTTTCTTCAGTGGGGAGCATCATGTCGTTATCGATAGTGATGACATCAGCAATTATTCCGAATTAGTAAGTTGGTTAGAAGATGACACTACTCAAAAAAGTGTTTATGATGCTAAAAAGACATATGTCTGTGCACATAGATTAAATATTGATATTAAAAACATTACTTTTGATGCCATGTTAGCTAGCTATATTATCGACCCTTCAAGAACAATTGATGATGTACGCTCTGTAGTGACTAACTATCACCAACATTATGTTAAAGATGATATTTCTATCTATGGAAAAGGAAAAAAACGTCAAGTTCCACAAGATGACGTTTTAAATCAGCATATCGCCTCTATTACAGAATCAGTTCATGCAGTACAACCTTTAATGCATGAGGAATTAGAAGCGCATAATCAAGTTGACTTATTGCTAGAGTTAGAACTTCCACTTGCACGCATATTAGGCCAAATGGAAGAAATAGGTGTCTATACTGATGTTCGTGACTTGCAACAAATGCAACAAGAAATTCAAGAGAAATTAGATTTACTCATTAGTAATATACATGAAGCGGCAGGAGAAGAGTTTAATATTAATTCTCCAAAACAACTAGGCGTCGTATTATTTGAAACGTTAAAACTACCTGTTATTAAAAAAACGAAAACAGGCTATTCTACTGCTGTTGATGTTTTAGAACAATTACAAGGTGAACACCCTATTATTGATTATATTTTAGAATACCGACAACTATCTAAGTTACAATCTACTTATGTTGAAGGTCTTCAAAAAGTAATCAGTGATGACCAACGTATTCATACTCGTTTTAATCAAACATTAGCTCAAACTGGACGTTTATCATCAGTGGATCCTAACTTGCAAAATATACCGGTTCGTTTGGAAGAAGGGCGTAAAATACGCAGAGCATTTAAACCTACTTCAAATGACAGTGTGATTCTGTCAGCAGATTACTCACAAATTGAATTAAGAGTATTAGCTCATATTACGAAAGATGAAAGTATGACTGATGCATTCATTAATAACCATGATATTCATACTGCAACAGCAATGAAAGTATTTGGAGTAGAAGCGGATAAAGTTGATGATTTAATGCGTAGACAGGCAAAAGCAGTTAACTTTGGTATCGTTTATGGTATAAGTGATTATGGCTTAAGCCAAAGTTTAGGGATTACGCGTAAAAAAGCTAAAGTTTTTATAGATGATTACTTAGCTAGTTTCCCAGGTGTGAAACAATATATGTCAGATATTGTTGTCGACGCAAAAGCGAATGGCTATGTAGAAACGCTATTGCATCGTCGTCGTTACATTCCAGATATCACGAGCCGTAACTTTAACTTAAGAAGTTTTGCTGAAAGAACTGCAATGAATACACCTATTCAAGGTAGCGCAGCAGACATTATTAAATTAGCCATGGTTGAATTTGATAAACAAGTAAAGAATACAACTTATCATGCTAAATTATTATTACAAGTACATGATGAGTTAATCTTTGAAGTTCCTAAAAACGAAGTTGAAGAATTTAGTTCATTCGTAGAAGAAATAATGGAACATGCTTTAGAACTAACTGTACCACTAAAAGTAGACTCTAATTATGGTTCTACTTGGTATGATGCAAAATAGAAAGAGGAATAATCAATGCCAGAATTGCCAGAAGTTGAACATGTTAAAAGAGGTATAGAACCTTTTGTTAAAAATACTACTATCAAAAGTGTTACTTTTTCAAAAAAAGTAATTGAAGGAAAAAATAATGGAAAAGAAACCATTATAAAAGGAATCAATTTAGACGGTTTTCGTCTTAATAGTGAAGGCTATACAATTAATAATATAGAACGACGTAGTAAATATATCGTTTTTTATTTAAAGAAGAATAATGTAGAACGTATTTTATTAAGTCATTTAGGAATGGCGGGCGGTTTCTTTATTGTTAATCAACTTTCAGAGATTAGCACGCCAAATTATCGAAAGCATTGGCATGTTGTGTTTCATTTAGATAATGGAAAAATGCTTGTGTTCTCAGATATACGACGTTTCGGTGAAATTAGAAATCTAAGTACCTTTAATGATTATCCAGCATTTTTAGAAATAGCGCCTGAACCATTTGAAGAAGAGGCTATTGAACATTTCACTACTTATCTAGCACAGAAAAAAGTTCAAAATAAACCTATTAAGCAAATGTTATTGGATCACAAAATTATTGCCGGATGTGGAAATATTTATGCATGTGAAGCACTATTTAGAACAGGCATCGACCCTTCACGCAAAGTTAAAGATGTAACCGATCAAGAACGTCGTGTACTCTTCTACTACGTTCAAGAAGTACTAAAAGAGGGTATAAATAACGGCGGAACTAGTATTTCGGATTACCGTCATGCTGATGGTAAGACAGGTGAAATGCAATTACATTTGAATGTCTACAAACAAAAAGTATGCAAAGTTTGTGGGCACGACATAGAGCAAAAAGTTGTGGCATCTAGAAATAGTCATTTCTGTCCACACTGTCAGAATTAAAAGAGAGCGGTGATTAAAATGCCTAAGGTTATTGGATTAACAGGGGGTATTGCTACAGGAAAGTCAACTGTTTCAGAATTATTAACAGCTTTTGGCTTTAAAGTAGTAGATGCCGATATTGCTTCTAGAAAAGCAGTAGCTAAAGGATCAAAAGGTTTAGAACAAGTAAGAGAACAGTTCGGTGATGAGGCTATCACTGAAGAGGGTGAGATGGACCGTAAATATATGGGAGACTTAGTTTTTAATCAACCTGAAAAACGTCTTGAACTTAACGCTATTGTTCATCCGATTGTCCGAGAAATAATGGAAGAGGAAAAGCAGACATATCTGCAACAAGGATATAATGTCATTATGGATATTCCGCTTCTTTTTGAAAATGAATTACAAGATACAGTAGACGAAGTATGGTTAGTTTATACGTCTGAAAGCATTCAAATAGATCGATTAATGGAGCGCAATGATCTCTCATTAGAGGATGCTAAAGCACGTGTATATAGCCAAATTTCTATCGATAAGAAAAGTAGAATGGCTGACCATGTAATAGATAATCTCGGAGACAAACTTGAATTAAAACAAAATCTTGAACGTTTGTTGGTAGAACAAGGTTTTCTTGAAAAGGAATAAATAATACTTATAGATACGGTAAAAACTAGCGATAACGAGACTTAAAGCAGAAGTAATTCATGCTTAGTCTCCTTATTGCTAGTTTTTTATATGTAGAAAATTTAACCTAAATGCAAATTTATTATTAAAATTAATAGAAAACGCTTCCAAATATCTTTTATTATGTTACACTATTTTTATAAAGTATAACATATAAACAAAGAATCAAGGGGTGCTTTAAATGTCAACGAATATAGCAATTAATGGTATGGGTAGAATTGGAAGAATGGTGTTAAGAATTGCCTTACATAATGATAATTTGAATGTAGTAGCGATTAATGCAAGCTACCCACCAGAAACAATTGCACATCTAATTAATTATGATACAACTCACGGAAGATACGATAAAAAAGTTGAGCCGATTGAAAATGGCATTCGTGTAGATGGTCATGATATTAAACTTGTTTCAGATCGTAATCCAGAAAACTTACCTTGGAAAGAATTAGATATTGATATCGTAATTGAAGCTACAGGTAAGTTTAATCATGGTGACAAAGCAATTAGCCATATTAATGCTGGAGCGAAAAAAGTACTATTAACTGGACCATCTAAAGGTGGCAAAGTACAAATGGTTGTTAAAGGTGTAAATGATGATAAATTAGATGTTGAAAAATTCGACATTTTTAGTAATGCATCATGTACAACAAACTGTATCGGACCAGTAGCAAAAGTGTTAAATGATAAGTTTGGCATCGTAAATGGTTTAATGACAACAGTTCATGCTATAACAAATGACCAAAATAATATCGATAATCCTCATAAAGATTTACGTCGTGCACGTTCTTGCAATGAAAGCATTATTCCTACATCAACAGGTGCGGCTAAGGCCTTAAAAGAAGTGTTACCAGAATTAGAAGGTAAATTACATGGTCTTGCTTTACGTGTACCAACTAAAAATGTATCTTTAGTTGATTTAGTTGTTGACTTAGACAAAACGGTTACTGTTGAAGAAGTAAATGATGCATTTAGAAACGCTGGCTTAGATGGTGTTTTAGATGTTGAAGATGCGCCATTAGTTTCAGTAGACTTTAATACAAACCCTAACTCTGCTGTCATTGATGCTCAGAATACAATTGTTATGGGTGATAATAAAGTTAAAGTTATTGCTTGGTATGACAATGAGTGGGGTTATTCAAATAGAGTAGTTGAAGTTGCTGAACAAATAGGTGACTTAATCGCTTCAGAAAGCGCTGTAACTTCAAAATAATTTACAATTTAACATAGGTAAGATGGGTATATAGATTTAAATGGCAGACATGCAAAGAGTTCTTAATGAATTCTTTACATGTCTCTTTTTTATTTATGTTTAACTTTATCTTAAAATACTTTCTTTATTATTTTTCTAAAATTCAAAAGATATAGCTTATATTTGAAAAACACATTAGCTCAATGTGGCGAGATTCAAATAAATACAACAACATAATATAAAACAGACATTTTTAGGTAAGTTTAGTCTGCTTTTGTCTCATGCACTTTTATAGTATAATGAAGCATAATCTATTCAAGAGGGTGATAGATATGAAATGCCCAAAATGCAGTTCTACACATTCACGTGTAGTAGATTCAAGACATGCTGATGAAGCCAATGCAATTAGACGAAGACGAGAGTGCGAAAATTGCGGTACGCGATTTACAACATTTGAACATATTGAAGTAAGTCCTCTTATTGTTGTGAAAAAAGATGGGACACGTGAGCAATTTTTAAGAGAAAAAATATTAAATGGATTAGTCAGATCGTGCGAAAAAAGACCAGTGCGATATCAACAATTAGAAGATATTACTAATAAAGTAGAGTGGCAGTTGCGTGATAGTGGACAAACAGAAATTTCTTCTAGAGAAATAGGAGAACATGTGATGAATTTATTAATGCATGTTGATCAAGTGTCATATGTACGTTTCGCTTCTGTTTATAAAGAGTTTAAAGATGTTGATCAATTATTAGCTTCAATGCAAGGGATTTTGAATGATAATAAACGGAGTGATTCATAAATGACTTTGAAATCTTATGAATATGGTTTAAGTCCACATGACGGTTTTCAAGTGTACCGTTATTTTTATTTAAACCATAGTCATCTAGATATACTTAACAGATTATATGTACCTTTAATAGGTGCGCAGGCAATTGGTTTATACCATTTTATGAATCAATTTATACATGATAAAACTGATGAAGTATATACACATTATACGATAATGAATGAGCTAAAACTCAACCTTATTGAATTTAGAAAATATATGGATTTATTAGAAGGCATTGGATTGGTAAAGACATTTGTAAAACATGATGAACAGCAATCATTTTTTATTTATGAACTTGTCCAACCTCCAACTGCCTATCAATTTTTTAATGACCCAATGTTATCTGTTTATCTATATAGCGAAGTTGATAATAAACGCTATAAGAGTTTAAAGGCCTACTTCGAGAAAGATGAACCAGATTTAAATCAATTTCAACAAGTAACGCGTAAGTTTACAGATGTATTTAAAGTGCCTCATACAAATGTTGCGATTGATTCTTCAACGATTCGGAAAGAGGCTACGTATAATGGCTTTGATTTATCTAATGAAACTTTTGATTTCGATATGTTGAGAGAGATGTTACAACATCATTTTATAAGTAGCGAAATTATTACGAAGGAAGCGCGTCAACTTATTATTCAATTGGCAACTTTATATGGATTAACGGCAGATTCAATGAAACGAATCATTTTAAATTCTATCACTAGCGGGCAACAGTTGTCCTTTGAAGAAATGAGAAAGCATGCACGGTCGTTTTATCTGATTGAACACAACCAACAATTGCCAGAATTACAAACTAAATCAAATTATAATAATGGGCATGCGTCAACTGAAAAAGCGGAAACTACGACTAATACACCATCGTCAAATCAAGAGTGGTTTGAGTTGCTTGATAAAACAAGCCCGATTGATATGTTAGCGTCTTGGTCAGAATCAGAACCTACTTTTCAACAAAAAAGAATAATTGAAGAACTAATCGAACGTGAAAAATTATCATTTGGCGTAATAAATATACTATTACAATTTGTAATGTTGAAAAATGAAATGAAATTACCTAAAACGTATATATTTGAAATTGCTTCAAATTGGAAAAAATTAGGTATCAAAACTGCTGAGCAAGCATATCAACAAGCGAAGAAAACGACTGAAGATAAACCTGCTTACAATTCTTCTAATCAAACACAGCCTCGTAAACGATACTCAAAATCTCGAGAAATCGTTTCGAGAGAGAAGACACCGAAATGGCTTAAAGATAGAGGTCAACAAAAAGCGTCCACAAATAATGAAAATGATGAACAACTTGAAAAAGATAGAGAAGCGTTTCGTGCACAATTAGCCCAAGATTGGGAGGAGGATTAGATGAAACCAATCAATAGCATTCTCAAGACAAATAATGATTTAGAAAAAAGAATTGCTAAAATTAAACAACAAGTGATTAATGATCCAGATGTTAAAGCGTTCTTAATTGAACATAAATCCGAATTGACCAATGAAATCATTGATAATGATTTAAATGTATTGCAAGAATATAAAGATCAACAAAAGAACTATGATGGCCATGACTATGAAGACTGTCCCAACTTCGTAAAAGGACATGTACCTGAATTGTACATTGAGAATAATAGAATTAAAATTCGTTATAACTTATGTCCTTGTAAAATTAAATATGATGAAGAGCGATTCAATTCTCAACTTATTACGTCACATCATATGCAAAGAGACACTTTAGACGCTAAGGTGAAAGATATTCATACTAATGGACGTAATCGCTTAGAAATTGCAATGGCAGTTAATGATATTTGTAAAAAGTTGGTTAATAAAGAACAAGTTAAAGGGTTATACATTCATGGTCCTTTTGGTACGGGTAAGTCATTTATTCTAGGGGCAATTGCGAACCAATTAAAATCTAAGCGCGTCGCTTCAACTATTGTTTATTTACCAGAATATATTCGTACACTTAAAAGCGGATTTAGAGATGGAAGTTATGAAACGAAGTTACAACGTATTAGAGAAGCTAATATTTTAATGTTAGACGATATTGGTGCTGAAGAAGTTACGCCTTGGGTAAGGGATGAAGTTATTGGTCCGTTACTTCATTATAGAATGGTACATGAATTACCGACTTTCCTATCATCTAACTTAAATTTAGATGAGTTAGAACATCATTTAGCTATAACTCGAGAAGGAGCAGAAGAAACTAAAGCTGCTAGAATTATTGAAAGAATTAAAAGCTTAACGAATGCATATTATTTAGATGGGGAAAATTTACGAAACAATTGAATTTTAAAATAAGTGTTGTATAATGAAGTTAAATCTTAATCGTTGAAATAAACGAAGATACGATAGCTTAATCCATATTATACAGAGAGCCAATGTTTGATGAGATTTTGGTTAATATATTAAGTTATTACTCCTTCGTGTTTAGGTATTGGTAATCAGTACCCGGCTCAAGACCGTTATCTTAAGTAGAGATATTTAGCTATTCGCTAAATAACTAGGGTGGTACCACGACGAACTCGTCCCTGTTTAGGGGGCGGGTTTTTTTATTTTCAACGATAATAGAATTTAAATTGGAGGATTATATTATGAGTCAAATTAATGTTCAATTTCCAGATGGTAATTCGAAAGCGTTTGATAAAGGGACTACAACAGAAGATATTGCACAATCAATCAGTCCTGGTCTAAGAAAAAAAGCAGTAGCAGGTAAATTTAATGGGCAAATGGTCGATTTAACAAGACCTTTAGAGGAAGATGGCTCAATTGAAATCATTACACCTGGCAGTGATGAAGCGTTAGAAGTATTACGTCATTCAACTGCTCACTTAATGGCTCAAGCTTTAAAACGTTTATATGGCGATGTGAAGTTTGGTGTAGGTCCTGTCATTGAGGGCGGCTTCTATTATGACTTTGATATGGATGAAAAAGTTTCTTCTGATGATTTTGAAAAAATTGAAAAAACAATGAAACAAATTGTGGATGAAAATCACAAAATTGAACGTAAAGTTGTTGCAAGAGAAGAAGCTAAATTATTATTTAAAGATGACCCATATAAATTAGAATTAATTGAAGCAATTCCTGAAGAAGAAAGCGTGACATTGTATTCTCAAGGTGAGTTTACTGATTTATGTCGTGGTGTACACGTTCCTTCAACATCTAAAATTAAAGAATTTAAATTATTATCAACTGCTGGTGCATATTGGCGTGGCGATAGCAATAATAAAATGTTGCAACGTATTTATGGTACTGCATTCTTCGATAAAAAAGATTTAAAAGCACATTTACAAATGTTAGAAGAACGTCGTGAACGTGACCATCGTCGAATTGGTAAAGATTTAGAATTATTCACTAATAGTCAACTTGTGGGAGCTGGCTTACCATTATGGTTACCAAACGGTGCTACTATCCGTCGTGAAATTGAACGTTATATTGTCGATAAAGAAGTGAGTATGGGTTATGACCATGTTTATACTCCAGTATTAGCAAACGTTGATTTGTATAAAACTTCAGGTCACTGGGATCACTATAGAGACGATATGTTCCCAACAATGAAGTTAGACGAAACTGAAGAGATGGTATTGCGCCCTATGAACTGTCCACACCACATGATGGTTTATAATAATAAACCACATTCTTATCGTGAGTTACCAATTCGTATCGCAGAATTAGGTACAATGCATAGATATGAAGCAAGTGGTGCAGTATCAGGATTACAACGTGTAAGAGGTATGACTTTAAATGACTCTCATATCTTTGTAAGACCGGACCAAATTAAAGATGAATTCAAACGTGTTGTTCATATGATTCAAGAAGTTTATGAAGACTTTGGTTTTGAAGAGTATACTTTCAGATTAAGTTATAGAGACCCTGAAGATAAAGAAAAATATATGGATGATGACGAAATGTGGAACAAAGCTGAATCAATGCTTAAAGAAGCTGTCGACGAAATGGGCTTACCATACGTTGAAGCAATTGGTGAAGCGGCATTCTACGGCCCTAAATTAGACGTTCAAGTTAAAACTGCAATGGGTAAAGAAGAAACTCTATCTACTGCACAAATTGACTTCTTATTACCAGAACGTTTTGAATTAACTTATATCGGCAGTGATGGCGAAAACCATCGTCCAGTAGTTATTCACCGTGGTGTTGTTTCTACTATGGAACGTTTCGTAGCGTTCTTAACTGAAGAAACTAAAGGGGCATTCCCAACTTGGTTAGCACCTAAACAAGTTGAAATTATCCCTGTAAATGTTGATTTACATTATGATTATGCTAGAAATCTTCAAGACGAGCTTAAATCTCAAGGCGTACGTGTTGAAATCGATGATCGTAATGAGAAAATGGGTTACAAAATACGTGAAGCTCAAATGCAAAAAATTCCTTATCAACTCGTTGTAGGTGATAAAGAAGTTGAAAATAATGAAGTCAATGTACGTAAATATGGTTCACAAGACCAAGAAACTGTAGAAAAAGATGAATTTATTTGGAATTTAGTAGATGAAATTCGTTTAAAAAAACATAGATAGTCTTGCTAAAAACGATAGCTTAATGTATATTACAAAGTAGTAAAATAAAAATATAAATGAGTTAGAGGTTGCATCTTTAATGATTAACTCTTCGGAAGTTATTGTGGAACATATGTTGAAGAGTGAAAGGTAAAGTTGCCGAAATGAATGATAACCACATGTATCATTTGTTGGGACAGTTATCGAATAGAAACTGTACTGTCACAGTTTGTGATGTGCTACCGATATAGATTAAGCCATGGTTGCATATCTTTCAGGTATGCAGCCATTTTTTATGCTTTGATTTTAATTTTACAACTATGTAAAGTTTAAATATGATAATTCAATTATCATCACAAAACAAATAACCTTTAAGCCTCTACCGAAAGAAAGGGAGCTTCTATGAAACAAGACGGAACTCAAGAAGGCGAGATTAAACGTGGTCTGAAAGATCGCCACATATCTATGATTGCGATGGGAGGATGTATTGGTACCGGACTGTTTATGACATCTGGTGGCGCAATTCATGACGCTGGTGCATTAGGTGCATTATTAGCATATGCAATCATTGGTGCAATGGTCTTTTTCTTAATGACATCATTAGGGGAAATGGCAACGTACTTACCAGTTTCAGGTTCATTTAGTACGTATGCTACTCGATTTGTAGATCCTTCATTAGGATTTGCTTTAGGTTGGAACTACTGGTTTAACTGGGTAATCACAGTAGCTGCCGACGTAACAATAGCAGCACAAGTTATTCAATACTGGACGCCAATGGCTGGTATGCCAGCATGGGCATGGAGCTGTATCTTTTTAGTTATAATTTTCGCATTAAACTCTTTATCAGTTAGAGTATATGGTGAAAGTGAGTATTGGTTCGCCCTAATTAAAGTTGTCACAGTTATCATCTTCATTATTATTGGTTTATTAACTATTTTAGGAATTATGGGTGGCGAATTTGTAGGTTTTGATATCTTTACCCAAGGAGAAGGACCTATTTTAGGCGGTAACTTAGGTGGCAGTTTATTATCAATTTTAGGTGTATTCCTAGTTGCCGGATTCTCTTTCCAAGGTACTGAGCTTATCGGTATCACTGCAGGTGAATCAGAAAATCCTGAACGTGCAGTACCAAAAGCCATTAAACAAGTATTCTGGAGAATATTATTATTCTATATTTTAGCTATCTTTATTATCGGAATGCTTATTCCTTATAATAGTAGCGCCTTAATGGGTGGCGGTGATAGTATTGCAACATCACCATTTACACTCGTATTTAAAAATGCTGGATTAGCTTTTGCAGCTTCATTTATGAATGCGGTTATCTTAACTTCAGTATTATCTGCCGGAAACTCTGGTATGTATGCATCAACACGTATGTTATATTCAATGAGTAAAGATAAATTAGCTTTTCCTTCATTTGGTAAAACAAATAAATACGGTGTACCTTATCTATCACTTATAGCTACTGGCGTAATAGTAGTCATCATTTTCTTAGTACAAAAATTAAGTGGCGATGCCTATGAATATATTGTAGCAGCAAGTGGTATGACTGGATTTATTGCATGGGTTGGTATTGCGGTAAGTCATTTTAGATTTAGAAGAGCATTTGAAAGACAACATCATAATAAAAAAGAATTAAAATACAAAGCAAAATGGTTCCCATTCGGTCCTATCTTTGCAGGACTTCTTTGTGTAATAGTAATTCTTGGTCAAGACGTAGACTTCATTAAAACAGGGGACTTTGACTTAAATAGATTTATTATTACTTACATGGGTATTCCAGTATTTTTAGTGTTCTTTATCTATCATAAACTAAGATATAAAACTAAAATGATTCCACTTGACGAAGTAGATTTACGACAAGATATTTCAATGGATGAAGTTAAACATCACTAATTAAAAAATAATTGTTGACTTATATATTAATTGTTGATATGATTAATGACGTTGAATACGAAACGAACCAAGTAGAAACACCCGTTTCTCACCTGTAGCGACGCATTAAGCAGTTGGCAGGTTAATCATGTCACACATTATTGTGTATGAGAAGAGAGCGGGCATTCTATGCCCGCTCTTTTTGCTTGGGAAAATTTCGTAAAATTTTGGGAGGTGTCAACCATAGCAAAAGATCAAACGCAAGTTAACGAAAAGATTCGCGCTAAAGAATTACGTTTAATTGGCCAAAATGGTGACCAAATCGGTGTTAAATCAAAACGAGAAGCTTTAGAAATGGCTGAACGTGTAGAATTAGACTTAGTAGTAGTCGCACCAAACGCAAAACCACCTGTTGCAAGAATTATGGATTATGGTAAATACAAATTCGAACAACAGAAAAAAGAAAAAGAAATGAAGAAGAAACAAAAAGTTATCAATGTTAAAGAAATACGTCTAAGCCCAACTATCGAGGAACATGATTTCCAAACTAAGTTGAAAAATGGCCGTAAATTCTTAGATAAAGGCGATAAATGTAAAGTTTCAATTCGTTTCAGAGGTCGTGCGATTACACATAAAGAAATTGGTCAACGTGTCTTAGAAAAATTTGCTGAAGAATGTAAAGATATTGCCACTGTTGAACAGAAACCTAAAATGGAAGGGCGACAAATGTTTATCATGTTATCGCCTATAAACGAAAAATAACTCATAATTAGTAGGAGGAAATGAATCATGCCAAAAATGAAAACTCACCGTGGAGCAGCTAAACGTGTTAAAAGAACTGGTTCAGGTCAATTAAAACGTTCAAGAGCTTTCACATCTCACTTATTCGCAAACAAAAATACTAAACAAAAACGTAAATTACGTAAAGCTAAATTAGTATCTAAAAGCGATATGAAACGCGTAAAACAATTATTAGCTTACAAAAAATAATTGAACAATCTAAAATGGACAATCATTAACTGATATATCTAAGGAGGAATTTAATATGCCACGAGTTAAAGGTGGAACAGTAACAAGAGCACGTCGTAAAAAAACGATTAAATTAGCTAAAGGTTACTTCGGTGCTAAACACACATTATATAAAGTAGCAAAACAACAAGTAATGAAATCAGGTCAATACGCTTTCCGTGACCGTCGTCAACGTAAACGTGACTTCCGTAAATTATGGATTACACGTATCAATGCGGCTGCTCGTAAACACGACATCAGCTATTCAAGATTAATGAACGGCTTGAAAAAAGCTGACATTAACATTAACCGTAAAATGTTATCTGAAGTAGCTATTTCAGACGATAAAGCATTTGCTGAATTAGTTTCAAAAGCTAAAGACGCTTTAAAATAAGTTCAATATATTAAAGGCTAAGACATTGCTATAAACATTGTCTTAGCCTTTATTTTAGAATAAAGGGCTTATCAACGTACATTCGCTTTTAATTGTAGTTCAATACATTTGTCTGATAAAATACATAAGAAGAATATTTTCAATAAGGAGTTTAATATGTCCAAATATGATGAACAAATTATAGTAGTACCAAGAAACGTACTATTTGAAGATGAAGTAAATGCCTTCAATGGTTTCTTACCTAAAAATGACGCCCAAGGGGAAGCAGTTTTTAAAACATTTTCTGAATATGAAGTTAAGCGTCGTGGTGATATGGAGGAAGACGATTCATTTAAACAACTTATTTCATATTGCTTATTAGAGAATGAAAAAGGCGAACTCCTTGTCTACAAACGTTTAACAGGTGGTGGCGAGTCTCGCTTACATGGCCAATCTTCTATTGGTGTAGGTGGTCATATGAACGATGTAGTGGGCGCTAGCTCGATTAATGAAATATTACGTGTAAATGCTCAACGCGAACTTGAAGAAGAAGTAGGTTTATCAGAGGCTGATTCGCAAAATATGAATTATATCGGCTTTATCAATGATGATACAAACGAAGTGGGAAAAGTACACATCGGCGTTGTATTTAAAGTTAAAGTTAACTCTAACGATATCGAAGTCCGTGAAACAGATACGCTTAAAATTCAATGGCTTGAGCAAGAGCAAATTGATAACTATGATGATTTTGAAACATGGAGTGCGTTAATTTTAAAAGAGTTATAAAAAGGGGGTATAAAGATGTCAGATATCATCCCTTTTCCAAAACTTCAACAGAAATTATATAACGATATCATTGAAGTAGATCATAAACAAGATTACGACCAATTGTATCAATTATTCGAAGACTATGAATCACAATTTGAGCTTGATGATAAACTATCGTTGATTAAATGTGAAATGTTATATCATCAAGGTTATTACTTAGAATTAAGAGAAGAAACTATTATTCTTTTGAAAAAAGGTCTTCAATATTATGATGAATTGATGTTGTATTATGTTAAATCATTAAATGGTTTAGGACAATATTATGAAGCAGTTGAAGTTATTGACCAAATCATTGAAGAAGTTAAAAGTCATAAAACCCGCATGGAACTATTTCCGATTAAAGCTTATGCGCAATCACAATTAAATGAAGATAAACACATAACGAGTCAGCAATTAGCAAAGTTTGATACTTTAAACACGAATGAGCAAATTAGATTAATAATGAAACTAATTGATAATGGACATTATGAATTTAAAGAAACTGTGGCATTTTTATTAACTCGTGATGTGAAAGCTAACAATTTAAAAAGCCTTATGCTAGAATTCTTACGCTTTGCTGAGTATAGTGATTCAGTTACCATTGAGAAGTACGGATACACGATTACAGTCATTCCCAATCAACTGAAAGGTATTGAGCATACTGAGTTAAAGGTGGAAGTTATACCAAAAGTATTAGATAAGCTTAGTGATGGTGCACTTCATATTTCAGAAGAAGCTACACACGTAATGAATAATCATTCGATACTATTATATCCATTAAAGATATTTGAAATATATAACCCAAATGAGTGGATATCTACGTACGATGTTTATTTTAAATCAATGATTGGTATACAGACTAGTGAGGTCAATGAAGATATATTAAATCTTATTTATATGTTAGATGGTCAAATTTGAGCAAATCATTTTCCATTACACTTAAAATTCGTTAAAGTTAGAGTATTGATTTTCAAAAAATATGAGTATAAAAGCCCTGTTAAAGACTGTTTGTGTCCATATAGGACGTGTGCTATAATAGGGAAGTTGAAAAATTAAAAATGTAATCATGGAGGTATTATACATGACAGCAACTTGGGAAAAAAAGGAAGGTAACGAAGGATTATTAAAAGTTACAGTTCCAGCAGAAAAAGTAGATAAAGCATTAGATCAAGCATTTAAAAAAGTAGTTAAACAAATTAATGTGCCTGGTTTCCGTAAAGGTAAAGTGCCTCGCCCAATCTTTGAACAACGCTTTGGCGTTGAAGCTTTATATCAAGATGCAGTAGATATTCTTTTACCTGAAGCTTATGGTGAAGCAATTGAAGAAGCTGGTATTAACCCAGTGGCTCAACCAGAAATTAATGTTACACAAATTGAAAAAGGTAAAGACTTCGAATTTGAAGCTACTGTTACAGTTGAACCTGAAGTTCAATTAGGTGATTACAAAGGTTTAGAAATTGAAAAACAAAATTCTGAACTAACTGAAGAAGATTTACAAGAAGCAATTGACCATAGCCTAGGTCATTTAGCTGACATGGTAGTTAAAGAAGACGGTGCTGTTGAAGAAAACGACACAGTAAACATCGACTTTAACGGCTATGTAGATGGTGAACAATTTGAAGGTGGACAAGCTGAAGGTTACGACTTAGAAGTTGGCTCAGGTTCATTCATTCCAGGATTTGAAGATCAATTAGTAGGAATGAAAACTGGCGAAGAAAAAGACGTTGTCGTAACATTCCCAGAAGAATACCATGCTGAAGAATTAGCTGGTAAAGAAGCTACATTCAAAACTAAAGTAAATGAAATTAAATATAAAGAAGTTCCAGAATTAGATGATGAAATTGCTAATGAATTAGATTCAGACGCTAACTCAGTTGATGAATATAAAGAGAACTTACGTAAACGTTTATCTGAACAAAAAGCTGAAGAAGCTGAAAACGTTGAAAAAGAAGAAGCAATTAATAAAGCTACTGAAAACGTAACTATCGATATTCCTCAAGCAATGATTGATACTGAATTAGATCGTATGGTTCAAGAGTTTGGTCAAAGAATCCAACAACAAGGATTAGACTTACAAACTTATTTCCAAATTTCTGGTCAAGATGAATCTCAATTAAGAAAACAAATGAAAGATGATGCAGAACAACGCATCAAAACTAACTTAACTTTATCTGCAATTGCTGATAAAGAAAATATCGAAGCTACAGACGAAGATATCGATAAAGAGTTAGAAAAAATGAGTAAACAATTCAACATTTCAGTTGAAGATATCAAACAAACTTTAGGTAACACTGATATCATTAAAAATGATGTACGTATCCAAAAAGTTATTGACTTAATTAGAGATAATGCTAAATACGTTGAATCAACTAAAGAAGAAAAATAATTAATATTAAACTAATAAATTAAAATATGAAGTAGCAGGTGCATCACTATATGTATCCTGCTACTATATATTTTAAGCATTATAGTTGTTAACTATTAAGTTACGATGTAGAATGCTATCTAGTAGAGTCGTTTAAGAATAGAGGTGTAAATGAATGTTTAAATTCAATGAAGACGAAGAAAATTTAAAATGTTCTTTCTGCGGTAAGGATCAAGATCAAGTTAAAAAATTAGTCGCAGGAAGCGGCGTATATATTTGTAATGAGTGTATTGAATTATGTTCAGAAATCGTAGAAGAAGAGTTAGCTCAAACTACTTCTGAAGAATTCACTGAACTACCTACACCTAAAGAGATTATGGACCATTTAAATGAGTATGTAATTGGACAAGAAAAAGCTAAAAAATCTTTAGCAGTTGCAGTTTATAATCATTATAAACGTATTCAACAATTAGGACCTAATGAAGACGAAGTTGAACTTCAAAAAAGTAACATCGCGTTAATTGGACCTACAGGTAGTGGTAAAACATTGCTTGCTCAGACGCTAGCTAAAACACTTAACGTTCCATTTGCAATCGCGGATGCTACTAGCTTAACTGAAGCTGGTTACGTGGGTGACGACGTAGAAAATATCTTATTAAGATTGATTCAAGCAGCTGATTTCGATATTGATAAAGCTGAAAAAGGTATTATCTATGTAGACGAAATTGATAAAATTGCTAGAAAATCTGAAAATACTTCAATTACACGTGATGTGTCTGGTGAAGGTGTTCAACAAGCCTTGCTTAAAATTTTAGAAGGAACAACAGCAAGTGTTCCTCCACAAGGTGGACGTAAACATCCTAACCAAGAACTTATCCAAATCGATACAACAAATATCCTATTTATATTAGGTGGGGCATTTGATGGAATAGATGAAGTAATTAAACGTCGTTTAGGCGAAAAAGTGATTGGCTTTGCTAGTAATGAAGCTGATAAATACGATGAAGAAGCTCTACTTGAACAAATCCGTCCTGAAGATTTACAATCTTACGGATTAATTCCTGAGTTTATCGGTCGTGTGCCAATTGTAGCTAATTTAGAAACATTAGATGTTGATGCATTGAAAAATATCTTAACTCAACCTAAAAATGCGTTAGTTAAACAATATACTAAAATGCTTGAACTAGATAATGTAGAATTAGAATTCACTGAAGAAGCATTAGCATCTGTAAGTGAAAAAGCAATTGAACGTAAAACAGGTGCTCGTGGTTTAAGATCAATTATTGAAGAAGCATTAATTGATATCATGTATGATGTACCTTCATCTGACAATGTATCTAAAGTTGTAATTACTGCTAAAACAATTCAAGATGAAGTAGAACCAGAACTATATGATTCTGAAGGTAATCTATTAAATGATAGTAAAACTTCAGCTTAATAATGAAATTTTTTAGTAAAAACAATATTAAGTAAACAAAGGCAATCTCTATCGCATTTGGTAGAAATTGCCTTTTTTATATATGGAGTTAAGAATAGTTTTAGAAAAGAGAGAAAATATATTATAATTAAACAGTTAACATAAATTAAAAGAGAGAGGATAAATTATGAATATTAATCCTAATAATATTGATCTTATCATCAGCGCAGTACAAGAAGCTCAATATCCAGAAACAGGACTGTCTGAAGTAGCGTTAAGTGGACGTTCTAACGTTGGTAAATCATCATTTATCAATAGTATGATTGGTAGAAAAAATATGGCGCGTACATCTCAACAACCAGGTAAAACACAAACTTTAAACTTTTTTAATATTGATGAACAACTAGTGTTCGTCGATGTGCCTGGGTACGGTTATGCTAAAGTAAGTAAATCTCAACGTGAAAAATTCGGTAAAATGATAGAAGAATATTTAACGAAGAGAGAAAATTTAAAACTTGTGATTCAGTTAGTCGATTTACGTCATAATCCAACAGAAGACGATGTTTTAATGTATGACTATCTAAAACATTTTGACATACCAACACTAGTTATTTGTACCAAAGAAGATAAAATTGCTAAAGGTAAAGTACAAAAACATTTAAAAAATATTAAAGAAAAGTTAGATTTAGATCCAGACGATGAAATTGTAAGTTATTCATCGATTCAAAATACGAAACAACAACAGATTTGGGATTTAATTGCTTCTTATTTATAATCATTATAAATTTTGCAATTAAAATTATCTCTAAATATAAAAACTGATGCATAAATGTCAAAATTATGACTCTAAATTAGAATCCTTCTAATTTATTTGAGCAAGTGACTTAAATTCAGTATAGAATGTGTTATACTAATGTTATTGTTAGTATATGGAGGGCGTTATAAATGCATTTTATTGCTTTAAGTATAAATCATCGTACAGCCGATGTAGCACTTAGAGAGCAAGTTACTTTTAGAAATGATGCCTTACGATTAGCCCATGAAGATTTATTTGAAACTAAATCTATTCTAGAGAATGTTATATTATCTACATGTAATCGTACAGAAGTATATGCTGTTGTAGACCAAATTCATACAGGTCGCTATTATATTCAAAGATTTTTAGCGCGTTCATTTGGTTTTGAAGTAGATGATATTAAATCAATGTCAGAAGTTAAAGTGGGGGACGAAGCAGTAGAACACTTATTGCGCGTCACTTCTGGACTAGATTCAATTGTATTAGGCGAAACACAAATTCTTGGCCAAATGAGAGATGCCTTTTTCTTAGCTCAAGAAACTAATACAACGGGAACTATATTTAATCATCTATTTAAACAAGCTATTACTTTCGCTAAAAAAGCGCATAACGAAACAGATATAGCAGATAATGCGGTCAGTGTGTCTTATGCAGCAGTTGAATTAGCGAAAAAGGTATTCGGTAAACTAAAAAGTAAACATGCTGTTATTATTGGTGCAGGGGAAATGAGTGAGTTATCACTTTTAAATTTATTAGGTTCAGGCATAACACATATTACAGTGGTTAATAGAACTGAAATAAATGCAAAAGAATTAGCTACAAAACATAACGTAGAATATGGTACTCTAGAATCATTACCTAATCTATTAGCTGATGCTGATATTGTGATTAGTTCAACAAGTTCACCAGATTTTATTATTACTAAATCTATGATTGATAATGTTTTAAATTATAGAAAATCTAAATCTTTATTATTAATTGATATTGCGGTTCCACGTGATATAGAACCTGGTATTGATGTTAATGAAGACGTGTTTAGTTATGACGTAGACGACCTTAATGGTTTAGTTGATGCGAATTTACGTGAACGTCAAATGGCAGCTGATTTAATAGCACAACAAATCCCTGATGAAATTCAAAATCATAATGATTGGGTGAATATGTTAGGTGTTGTGCCTGTTATTAGAGCACTTCGTGAAAAAGCGATGACGATTCAATCTGAAACTATGGAAAGTATTGATAGAAAACTTCCTAATTTATCAGAAAGAGAACGTACGGTTATTTCGAAACACACTAAAAGTATTATCAATCAAATGTTGAAAGATCCAATTAAACAGGCTAAAGAATTGAGTAATGATAAACGTAGTAATGAAAAATTAGAGCTATTTCAAAACATATTTGATATCGAAGCTGAAGATCCTTATGAAGATGTTAAAGCACGTAAAGCACAAAAAGAAAAGGAGATTTCTGTTCGACATATCTTTAGTTTTGAATAAGCATATTAATATGGTGATAATATGCAAGAAACCCTGTTTATAAGATTTCATGAAATTGTATTAATTATATATTTAATCAGTATTCTCTGTTATTTTATTGATTTCGTTAAAAAAAGTCATAAAATTAGAGAATTAGGAATTTACACACTAGGGATTGTTTGGATATTACAAACAATCTCTTTGTCTATTTATATAACCTCTCACAATCAAATACCATTGAATTCATTATTTGATGTGTTTTTCTTTTTAGCATGGATTATTATATCAATATCCTTGATTTTGAATGTTATAAAAGTTTTAAGTTTCTCAGTCTTTTTTCTAAATGTAGTAGGATTTATTTTATTAATGATGAATACGTTTCAGCCTAATCATTATGCGACTAACATGCAGCAAGTAGCGATTATTAATGAATTACTACTCGTACATATTGGGTTGGCCGTGTTAAGTTATGCATTTTTTGCATTAGCATTTGTGAATTCTTTACTATATATCATTCAATATCGTAATTTGAGAGAAAAGAATTTTGATCAGAAATACTTTAGAATAGGAAGCGTTGCGACATTAGAAGCAATCATATTCTATTCTTCGTTAGCTGGTTTCATTATTCTTATGTTAAGTGTCATACTAGGAGCACAATGGGGCGTCTATACGATAGGTCATCGTATTTTTGCTGACTCAAAAGTTATTTTATCGACGATTATTACAATACTTTACGCAATATTCTTGCTATGTCGTGTGAATAAGTGGCTTAAATCAATTCATTTAATTTACTTTAACATTGTGTTATTTTGCTTATGTATGGTTAACTTATTTTTTACTACGCACTTTACTTAATTTTCAAAAGGGCAATAGGAGGCCACAAGTATGCGCAAATTAGTTGTAGGTTCGAGAAGAAGCAAGCTTGCTTTGACGCAAAGCCAACAATTTATAAATAAACTAAAAGAAGTAGACCCTACTTTAGAAATTGAAATAAAGGAAATTGTCACTAAAGGTGATCAAATTGTCGATAAACAATTATCTAAAGTTGGTGGGAAAGGGTTATTCGTTAAAGAAATTCAAAATGAGTTATTTAATAAAGACATCGATATGGCGATACACTCTCTAAAAGATGTGCCTAGTATTATCCCTAAAGGTTTAACATTAGGATGTATACCTGATAGAGAAATACCATTTGATGCATATATCTCAAAAAATCATACGCCATTGGAAGAATTGCCAGCTGGTAGTATTGTAGGCACGAGTTCATTAAGACGTGGCGCTCAAATATTAGCCAAATATCCTGAGCTTGAAATTAAATGGATTCGCGGCAATATAGATACACGATTAAAAAAACTAGAGACTGAAAACTACGATGCCATCATATTAGCTGCTGCAGGTCTAAAACGTATGGGTTGGTCAGATGATATAGTGACCACTTACCTTGATAAGGATGTTTTATTACCAGCTATTGGTCAAGGCGCACTTGGGATTGAGTGTCGAAGTGACGACACAGAACTTCTTGAATTATTAGCAAAAGTTCATAATAAAGAAGTAGCCGAATGTGTCACAGCTGAAAGAACATTCCTTGCAGCGATGGATGGAAGTTGCCAAGTACCTATCGGCGGTTATGCTACAAATCAACCGGGTGGAGAAATTGAATTCACCGGTTTAATTATGACGCCTGATGGTACTGAAAGATATGAACATACTGAAATTGGAAAAGACCCTGTAGAATTAGGGCGAAAAGTAAGTAATGTTTTGAAAGAACAAGGTGCATATGAAATAATAAGAAAGCTTAATGAAGAACAACCACATTAATATTTTAATTATAGAGGTGTAATGGTTAATGAAGCCAGTTGTAGTAATGACGCAAACGAGTAACATACAAAGTGATTTAGTTGAAATAGTGCATAAGCCATTTATTCAAATCCAGTCACTTGAATTTGATACTCAGCTTTTGCATTATAACTATGACTGGCTTATTTTTTCTTCTAAAAATGCAGTCCGGTTATTTTATCAATATTTAGATCATATAAATGTTAAATCTATTGCTGCAATAGGAAGTAAAACTGCTCGTTTATGTGAAGAGTTAGGAATCAACGTAGATTTTATACCTTCAGACTATTCTCAAGAAGGACTTTTAAAAGAATTAAAAGTGAATCAACAAACTATATTGATACCGAGTAGTGCAAAAGCTCGACCAAAACTGCAACAAGAGCTAGCCAAAAATAATGATGTTACCAAAATTGATTTATATCGGCCTATTGCACATCATGAGAATATACAAGATGTCATTCAATTGATTAAAACTAACCAGGTTGATGCACTTACATTTTCAAGTTCATCTGCTGTGCGTTATTATTTTAATGAGAATATTCCGCCCAATTTCAATGATTATTATGCAATTGGAGCCCAAACAGCTCATACAATAAAACAATATGGATATTCACCTAAGATAGCAAAACAACAAACATTAGAAGCACTTATAAACAAAATTGTAGAAAGTAGGAATTTATAATGAAATTTGATAGACATAGAAGATTACGTTCTTCAAAATCAATGCGTGACATGGTAAGAGAAAATCATGTAAGAAAAGAGGATTTAATCTATCCAATCTTCGTAGTTGAAAAAGATGATGTTAAAAGTGAAATTAAATCTTTACCAGGCGTATATCAAATTAGTTTAAACTTACTAGATGAAGAAATTAATGAAGCATACGAACTAGGTATTAGAGCAATCATGTTTTTCGGAGTACCAAATGAAAAAGATAGCGTAGGCTCTGGCGCATATGACCATAACGGCATTATTCAAGAAGCTACACGTAAGGCTAAAGCTTTACACGATGATTTATTAATTGTCGCAGATACTTGCTTATGTGAATACACAGACCATGGCCATTGTGGTGTGATTGATCACCGTACTAAAGACGTAGATAATGATAAATCCTTACCATTATTAGTTAAAACAGCGATTTCTCAAGTAGAAGCGGGTGCTGATATTATTGCACCAAGTAATATGATGGATGGCTTTGTTACTGAAATCCGTCAAGGTTTAGATGAAGCAGGTTATTATAATGTTCCTATCATGAGCTATGGTATTAAATATGCCTCAAGTTTCTTTGGACCATTTAGAGATGCAGCTGATTCAGCGCCATCATTTGGTGACAGAAAAACATATCAAATGGATCCAGCTAATCGCTTAGAAGCATTAAGAGAATTGGAAAGTGACTTAAACGAGGGTGCAGATATGATGATTGTAAAACCTGCATTGAGTTACTTAGATATTGTACGTGATGTTAAAAATAATACCAACATTCCAGTAATTGCTTACAATGTAAGTGGGGAATACGCAATGACTAAAGCTGCGTCACAAAATGGTTGGATAGATGAAGAACGTGTGGTAATGGAACAAATGGTTTCAATGAAACGTGCAGGTGCAGATATGATTATTACTTATTTTGCTAAAGATATTTGTCGTTATTTAGATAAATAAACATTCAATATATAGGAGGACGTTAACATGAGTTATAAGAAATCACAAGAAGCAATGGATATTGCCGAAAACCTTATGCCTGGCGGAGTGAATAGTCCAGTTAGAGCATTTAAATCGGTAGATACACCTGCGATTTTTATGGACCATGCAGAAGGTTCAAGAATTTATGATATCGATGGTAATGAATATATTGACTATGTATTAAGTTGGGGGCCTTTAATTTTAGGTCACAAAAATAAACAAGTAATAGACAAATTACATGAAGCGGTTGATAAAGGTACAAGTTTTGGTGCCTCAACACTAGAAGAAAATAAACTAGCTGAATTAGTTATTGAGCGTGTGCCTTCAATAGAGAAAGTACGTATGGTTTCTTCTGGTACTGAAGCTACACTTGCTGCACTTAGATTAGCACGTGGTTATACTGGACGAAATAAAATAGTTAAATTTGAAGGTTGTTATCATGGACACAGTGATTCCTTACTTATTAAAGCAGGATCTGGTGTAGCAACTTTAGGATTACCGGACTCACCTGGAGTGCCTGAAGGTACTGCTAAAAATACAATAACTGTACCATATAATGACTTGGATGCAATCAAACTTGCTTTTGAACATTATGGAGACGACATTGCAGCTATCATAGTTGAACCTGTAGCAGGTAATATGGGCGTTGTTCCGCCTAAAGACAGCTTCTTACAAGGATTACGTGACATTACTTCAGATTACGGTTCTTTACTTATCTTTGATGAGGTTATGACAGGTTTCCGTGTAGGATATAATTGTGCTCAAGGTTATTTTGGTGTAACACCTGATATTACTTGTTTAGGAAAAGTTATTGGTGGCGGTTTACCAGTAGGCGCTTTTGGTGGTAAAAAAGAAATCATGGATAAAATAGCACCAGTAGGAAATATTTATCAAGCTGGTACTTTATCAGGCAATCCATTGGCAATGACAAGTGGTTATGAAACATTAAGCCAATTGACACCTGAATCATATGATTACTTCCAAGAATTAGGAGACCTTCTAGAAAAAGGACTTAAAGAAGTGTTTAGTAAACATAATGTACCAATTACAGTAAATAGAGCTGGTTCAATGATTGGATATTTCTTAAATGAAGGTCCAGTAACTAATTTTGATGAAGCTAACAAAAGTGATTTAGAGCTCTTTAGTAATATGTATCGTGAAATGGCTAAAGAAGGCATTTTCTTACCACCATCTCAATTTGAAGGTACTTTCTTGTCTACTGCTCATACTAAAGAAGATATCGAAAAAACAATTCAAGCCTTTGATAATGCGTTAAGTCGCATAGTATAAAATAAGTTAAAAGAGAGTGACGACAGAAATCCAGGGTATAGCGCCAGAGATTTAATGTAATTTCAAAGATTACGTCGTCCCGCTCTGACAAAGTTGACTAGAGATGAAGAAAATGAGACTCGAACGCTTCTTCATCTCAGATTACGATTGCCAAAATTATGAGGTTAAGCTATTTCAATACTAATGGCTTAGCCTCTTTTTATTTATTTTATAGGCAAGGATGATTATAGGTAAATTTTACTATCTTTATTTTTAGCCAACCACGTCGAAAAGAAATGTCAAAGTTTTTAAAATCATAAAATAATGCTATCTTGTCTCTTAGTTTTTATTTTCCATTAATTTAGGTTGAGTAGTACAAAGCTACTAGGATGATAATACTAATAAAGTTTGCTACAGTAGAGTGAAGAAATGGTTTTAAAATAATTTTATAACGTAATTATATTATGGAAAGAAGTGGTCGTTAATGAATAAAATGCGACTCAATCAACTTATTTTGTTAGTAACTGCGATTATCGTGAGTATAGTCTTTTATTTTGCCCACATACTTTTACCATTTATGTTTGGGCCTATTATTGCTGCATTGTTAGTGGTGAAGGTTTTTAAATTAGAAGTAGTGTGGCCATTTTGGCTTAGTCAAATTGGACTTATTTTACTCGGGGTTCAAATAGGGACTACGTTTACTACAGAAGTAATGAATGATATTAAAGATGATTGGTTTATTATCATTCTTGTAACTGTTTTACTCATTATGCTATCACTTTTAATTGCTTACTTTTTCAAAAAAATTGCACGTGTAAATACTGAAACAGCGATATTAAGTGTTATTCCAGGGGCACTTAGCCAAATGTTAATCATGGCTGAAGAAAGCAAGAAAGCCAATATATTAGTAGTTAGTTTAACGCAAACTTCACGTGTTATTTTCGTTGTTATTTTAGTTCCATTTATTTCATTTTTATTTAGTAATAGCGCTAATAATACTGAAAGTGTTGCCAAAGTGACGCCTTTAACCAATGCGCTTAATCTTCCTCAAATTTTATTTCTCGGAATAATGATTGCGCTTGTTTATATGGTGATGAGTAAAATAAATTTTCCAACTAAACAATTGCTTGCACCTATTATCGTGTTGGTTATATGGAACTTAGTTACTCATATTAATTTTACGCTTGATAACTATGTATTAGCGTCCGCACAAGTCATCTACATGATCAGAATTGGATTACAAATTGCTAATTTATTGGGTGATTTAAAAGGAAGAATAGCCGTAGCGATTATTTATCAAAATGTATTTTTAATCATTGGTGCGTTTGTAATGGTGTATATAATCCATTTATTCACACATAGCTCTATCAATGAATTGTTCTTAGGAGGCGCACCAGGTGGAATGAGTCAAATCGTATTAGTTGCCATAGCCACAGGTGCCGATGTAGCTATGATTTCAAGTTTCCATATCTTTAGAATCTTCTTTATTTTATTCATTGTGGCACCAATTATTAGTTTTTTCTTGAAAATGGGTGTGGAAAAATACGGAAAAAAATAGAAATTTTATAAATTAGTGAGTCGGTTTAGAAGGGCAATCTTTTAAATGTGCATCATATAAACCAGCAGCTTCTAAAAATGAAAACGTGGTTACAGGCCCTAGAAATTTAAACCCGTACGACTTTAAATCCTTAGACAAACGTGTGGCACGTTCATCAACTGTGATTCTTTCTGATGCATGTTGGTATTGCATATCTATCGGTTTCCCATCAACATACGACCATAAAAAGTCACTAAAACTACCGTATTCTTGTTCAATTTTCAAGTAGCCTTGTGCCTGAGAAACGATAGCTTCTAATTTTTTACGATTATGAACAATATTAGGAAACTCCATTAATCGATCGATATCTGTTTCAGTCATTTGAGCTACTTTTTCAGGTTCAAATTCATGAAAAGCTTCTTCATAAGAGGCTTTCTTTTTAAGTATAGTGAGCCATGATAAACCAGCATGTTGAGACTCAAGTGCGATTAATTTAAATAAAGCTTTACTATCATATAAGGGTTGTCCCCACACGTGATCATGGTAATCCAAATAGATTGGATCTTTTGTGCCGAACGCACATTCATTCATAAATATACCTCCAAGAGATTGACTTATAGCGATTTCCATTATACTATAATTAGGTAATTAAATATATTAATGGGAAGAGTAAGTTTGAACGGTAGCACAGAGAGCATATGGTCGGTGAAAATATGTATAGTGTTCATACTGAAGGTAGCCCACTTGACTTTTATTGAAATAGTATGTAGGTAAAAGCGTGTTTGAGCGTTAATCATAATTAAGTGCAAGAGGTTAGGACGAAACCTTACTTTAAGAAGAGCCTGAGACAAAAGTGTTTAGGATTTAGAGAGAACCGAACGATGAGTAAAATTTTTTTAAATTTTATCGAATCGTGACAATATCTGCCGAGTATCCTGCTTTTGGGACACCGTATATCGGTTTTCCAGAGTATAAATCATTAATGTCTCAGGTTTATCTAAAGTATTAAACGTTAACGTCCTAGAATCTTGAATTTAGGTGGTACCACGGAACATCCGTCCTATATTTTTAGGATGGGTGTTTTTTAATTATTAGGAGGTTTTTTCTATGAACATGGAGCCTAAATACAATCCGCGCGAAGTAGAAGCGGGGCGTTATGAAGAATGGGTAAGAAATGAGTATTTCAAACCCTCAGAAGAGCAAGGTAAAGAAACATATACGATTGTAATTCCCCCTCCAAATGTCACTGGTAAATTACATTTAGGGCATGCTTGGGATACAACGTTGCAAGATATAATTACAAGAATGAAACGTATGCAAGGTTACGATACTTTATATCTACCAGGTATGGACCATGCAGGTATTGCTACTCAAGCCAAGGTTGAAGCTAAGTTAAAAGAACAAGGCATCTCTCGTCATGATATGGGACGTGAGAAGTTTTTAGAACATGCTTGGTCTTGGAAAGAAGAGTATGCTTCATTTATACGAAAACAATGGGCTAAACTAGGTCTTGGACTTGATTATAGTAGAGAACGTTTTACGCTAGATGATGGTTTAAGTCAAGCAGTCAAAAAAGTCTTCGTTGATTTATACAACAAAGGAATCATTTACCGTGGCGAACGTATCATTAACTGGGACCCTGAAGCGCGTACAGCACTTTCAGATATAGAAGTTATCCATGAAGATGTACAAGGACATTTTTATCATTTTAAATATCCTTACGCAGATGGTGACGGTTATATTGAGATTGCTACTACACGACCTGAAACAATGTTAGGCGATACAGCAATTGTAGTTAACCCTAACGATGATCGTTATAAAGACGTTATAGGTAAAAAAGTTATATTACCAATCGTTGGTCGTGAGTTACCAATTTTAGCTGATGAATATGTAGATATTGAATTTGGTAGTGGTGCTATGAAAGTAACACCAGCACATGACCCTAACGACTTTGAAATTGGTCAACGTCACGACTTAGAAAATATCATCGTGATGGATGAGAACGGTAAAATGAATGATAAAGCCGATAAATATGCCGGTTTAGACCGCTTCGAGTGCCGTAAACAACTAGTTGAAGATTTAAAAGAACAAGATATGGTCATCAAAATTGAAGAACATGTTCATTCAGTTGGTCATTCAGAACGTACAGGTGCAGTAGTTGAACCGTACTTATCTACACAATGGTTTGTGAAAATGAAACCTTTAGCACAACGTGCATTAGATAACCAAAATACGGATGATCGCATTGATTTTTATCCACCACGTTTTGAAAATACATTTAACCGTTGGATGGAAGAAATCAGAGACTGGACAATTTCACGTCAATTATGGTGGGGTCATCAAATTCCAGCTTGGTATCATAAAGAAACTGGTGAAATATACGTTGGTGAGGAAGTTCCTCAAGATATTGAAAATTGGGAACAAGATGAAGACGTTTTAGATACTTGGTTCTCAAGTGCTTTATGGCCGTTTTCAACTTTAGGTTGGCCTAATGAGGCAGCTGAAGATTTCAAACGTTATTATCCTACAAATGCCTTAGTGACTGGCTATGACATCATCTTCTTCTGGGTAGCGAGAATGATCTTCCAAGGATTAGAATTTACTGATCGTCGTCCATTCAATGATGTACTACTTCATGGTTTAGTACGTGCTGAAGATGGACGTAAAATGAGTAAATCATTAGGTAATGGTGTTGACCCAATGGATGTAATTGAACAGTACGGTGCAGACAGCTTAAGATATTTCTTAGCTACAGGTTCATCTCCAGGTCATGATTTACGTTATTCTACTGAAAAAGTAGAATCAGTATGGAACTTCATCAATAAAATCTGGAACGGTGCACGTTTTAGCTTAATGAACATTGGAGACGACTTTAAGTATGAAGATATTGATTTAACTGGTGATTTATCATTAGCAGATAAATGGATATTAACACGCTTAAATGAAACAATTGAAACCGTAACAAACTTAAGTGATAAATATGAGTTTGGTGAAGTTGGACGAGCACTATATAACTTCATTTGGGATGAATTCTGTGATTGGTATATTGAAATGAGTAAAATACCAATGAACGGTGAAGATGAAGCACAAAAACAAGTTACGCGTTCAGTATTAAGTTATACACTCGATCAAATCATGCGCATGTTACATCCATTTATGCCATTTGTCACAGAAAAAATTTGGCAGAGTCTTCCACATAAAGGCGAGACAATTGTTAAAGCGTCTTGGCCAACAGTGAAAGAGGAACTTGTATTTGAAGAAAGTAAACAAACAATGCAACAACTTGTGGAAATTATTAAATCAGTGCGACAATCACGTGTGGAAGTAAATACGCCACTTTCAAAAGAGATACCAATTTTCATTCAAGCTAAAGACGAAGATATTAAAGCAACTTTAAATGAAAATGCCGATTACATTCATAAATTCTGTAATCCAAGTGAATTAACGATTGATACCAATATTGATATTCCTGAAAAAGCTATGACAGCTGTAGTGGTAGCCGGCAAAGTGGTCCTACCATTAGAAGGATTAATTGATATGGACAAAGAGATTGCACGTTTAGAAAAAGAATTAGCTAAACTACAAAATGAACTAGACCGTGTAGATAAAAAACTATCTAATGAGAACTTTGTAAATAAAGCACCTAAAAAGGTCATTGATGAAGAAAAAGATAAGCAACAACGTTATCAAGAAAAATATGATGGTGTTAAAAACAGAATCGAACAATTAAAAGCATAGGAGAATCGCCGATGAATTACCTAGATAGCTTGTATTGGATACATGAACGAACTAAATTTGGTATCAAGCCTGGTGTAAAAAGAATGGAATGGATGCTAGATCGTTTGAATAACCCTCAATTAAATATTAGAGGTATTCATGTTGGTGGTACAAATGGTAAAGGCTCTACGGTAGCCTATTTAAGAGCCGCTTTAGTTGACAATGGATATGAAGTAGGTACTTTTACTTCACCGTTTATCGAAACTTTTAATGAAAGAATTAGTTTAAATGGTTATCCTATTACAAATGATGAAATAGTAGAATTAGTAGAGAGAGTTAAGCCGGTTAGTGAAGCACTAGAACAAGAAACTGAATTAGGCATTGCCACTGAGTTTGAAATTATAACAACAATGATGTTTTTATACTTCGGAGAAATCCATCCAGTTGATTTCGTTATAGTTGAAGCGGGACTAGGCATTAAAAACGACTCTACAAACGTCTTTAAGCCAATTATCTCTATCTTGACGAGTATTGGTTTAGATCACACTGACATTTTAGGAAATACGTATTTAGACATTGCTAAAGATAAAGGCGCAATTATTAAGCCAAACACACCAGTTATTTATGCAGTGAAAAATGAAGAAGCATTAAAATATATTCGTGATTTAGCAGAAAGCAATGACGCTAAGCCAATCGAGCTTGATCGTGAAATTGTAGTGGTGTCTCAAGATGATGAGTTTACGTATCGTTACAAAGATTATGAATTAGAAACAATCATTTTAAACATGCTAGGTGAGCATCAAAAAGAGAATGCTTCATTAGCAATTACAGCGCTTATTGAACTAAATGAAGAAGATGTAATCGATTTAGATTTCAATAAAATGATTGATGCAATCGAAAGCGTTACCTGGACAGGGAGAATCGAACAAGTTAAAGAGAACCCTTTGATGATTATCGATGGGGCTCATAATAATGAGAGTGTAGAAGCTTTGACTGATACTATTAAAAATTATTATGACAATAGTAAAATGGATATCTTATTTTCTGCCATTAAAGGTAAACCAATTTCTGGTATGTTGAATAGACTATCTGAAATCGCAAATAAAATTTATTTCACTGAATTTGATTTCCCTAAAGCCTTAACTAAAGAAGAATTAGCTGAGGACGTAAACGTGGAAAACATTGAATTTATAGATGACTATCTTGATTTTATAAACCGTTATGAAGGTGACGGATTATTAATCACTGGAAGTTTATATTTCATTAGTGAAGTAAAAGCCAAAACACAATTTTAATTTAAAATATTGAGAGAGCCTGGGACATAAATCCCAAAATAATAGCTTAGAGATGATTCATGATTGAATCATCTCTAAGCTTTTCTTTTATCAATACTTCGTATTGTTTGGCGGGCTTTCCTAGGGGGACGGGTCGAGCCACGGTCTCGACACTCATCCTATTCCCTCAGGAGTCTCGCCAACAATACTACGTTACATATATGTAATTTTACATTAAAATACTTTAAAAAAATAAGACACTTCCGTATAATTTAATAAACATCACTAAACTAAATTAACGAGGTGTCTTATGTACAAAAATTATAACATGACTCAACTTACACTACCAATAGAAACTTCTATTTTAATTCCTACTACTGATATATCACATCACGTCAATGAAATTGTAGAAACAATACCTGATAATGAATTCGATGAATTCAAACATCATCGTGGAGCTACATCTTATCATCCTAAAATGATGTTGAAAATTATATTATACGCTTATACACAGTCTGTATTTTCTGGGCGTAAAATCGAAAAATTACTCAATGATAGTATTCGAATGATGTGGTTAGCTCAAAATCAAACGCCTTCTTATAAAACAATTAATCGCTTTAGAGTTAATCCTAAAACCGATGCCTTATTAGAATCATTATTCATCCAGTTTCTCTTTATTTTTAAATATACATAAAACAAGCAAAACTTTAAAATCTAAATTGAGATACTAAGATAATTTTGAAAATAGATAACTAAATTATATAACGCATCAAAATATAATTTACTTTTAAATTGAATTAGGTATAATAACTCTAAGGAGTTGTTATATGTTTTTATTAGCTTATGCATGTAGTGTAATCTTTAGTTACTTATATCATTTAACTACGGTTGATCAATTGAATCTTAAGTACTTCATAATGCATTCTAAATGTGATTATTGTAGTCGACGATTGAGCTGGTTAGAGCTCTTCCCAATCATAAACTTTATCTATTTGAAAGGGCGAACCTTATGTTGTCATAAGAAGTTAAACCTCAATTATATTCTCGGAGAAATTCTTGCTTTTGTAATCATTCCACTCATCTCATTTAATCACTTCGATGTGTACGCACCATTATTTTTAACTACTTTTTTATTTTTACTCACAATGGCTTTATATGATATACAAACTTTGACACTTAATTTAAATTTAGTCATTATACTTTTAATAATATGTATTTTTATAGCACCGCTTCATTTTCAAACATTTTTATTATTCGCCCCTTTAATCCACCTATGCTTTTTATTTAAACCCCATCAAATTGGCTACGGAGATATTCTTCTTCTAACTGTTTTATCGCTCTTTTATCCATATAACTTTTTTACAATCTTTTTAACTATTACATTTACAATTGCATTAATCTTTTCAAGCATAATGTTATTAATTAAACATCAACATTATATTCCACTTATTCCATTTATATTAGTAAGCTACGTTATTACCAGCTATTTTTACCACGATATTATCATTTATTTATAGGAAGGAAGATTTCTTTGAACATTAAAGACATGGCTACAAGTGAGTTACCAAGAGAGCGTTTGATACAACAAGGGGAAAAGAGTTTATCTAATAGTGAATTATTAGCTATCTTAATAAATACAGGAAGACAAGGATATTCTAGTATCGATATAGCTAACGATATTATGAATCAATATGGTAGTTTAAAAGAATTAAAACATTTATCAATAGATGATTTAATTAAGATTAAGGGTATTGGCGTATATAAAGCTGTAACATTGAAAGCAGCATTCGAATTAGGTGAAAGAATGAATGCTAGATGTACTTTAGAAAAAGTTAAGATTAAATCGCCACAAGATGTTGCAGATATGATGATGTCAAAAATGAAAGATTTAACGCAAGAACACTTTGTAGCATTATTTTTAAATTCTAAAAATATAGTGATTAAAGAAGAAACTATATATAAAGGGACGTTGAATTCATCTGTAATTCATCCTCGTGAAGTGTTTAATGCAGCCATTAGGGCTTCTAGCAATTCTATTATCGTCGTTCATAATCATCCTTCAGGGGACGTCACCCCATCGAATGAGGATATCGCTACGACAATTAGGCTTAAAGAATGTGGGCATATTTTAGGGATTGATTTGTTAGATCACATTATTATTGGGGATCAAAAATTTACAAGTTTAGTCGAAGAAGGGTATTTTGAATAAGCATGTCTATAAAATTTACCATAGTTTATAAAGTTAACTTCTTGTATAATAAAACTTAAATTAATGTTCGAGGTGCTTTATGACAATCTTTTTAATTGTGGGTATTTTGATACCTATTATCTATGTGTTGAGATTAAATATAAAACAACACACTATTAGAATTAAAGAAACGCTCATTACTATAGGTCTATCGGTAGTAGGAATCACGATATTTTCATTATTAGGTGTATTAGTAAGTCATCAACAAGTCAATATACTATCGTTAATTGTTGCGTCTATAGTAGTTGGAATAATTTGGGGATTATTATTAGCAGGAGTTTACAAACTTTATAACTATTTATCTCATACATTTAGAAAATAAAAATTGCTAGTTAGGCTATTACATATTAATTCGTAAAATAGCCTAACTAGCATTTTAAATTTTATGGTAAATAAGCGGTAATTACTTGATAATTTTCAAAAATCCATAGTATACCTTGATAAGCTAAATATAATCCTAACAACACTATAGCTGCTGAAATTATAAATCTTAAAATAGCAAGGCCCACTCTGAATAGTAAAATCACAAGTAATGCTATTAAAATGATACTTAATATACTCATTTTATACACTCCTCGTGAACTCTAATAAATATAGTATAGTAATATTGTAAATCATTTTTTCAAAATTGGGTATCATACTTTAGTTATCTAGTTACATCGTACTTAGGACTGATGAAAAATAATAACATTTACTTTATAATAGCCAAGATTGAAATAGGAGGAGAGCTAATGCGATTTATTCTAAGTATCTTTAAAAATATCATTGCAGTAATGGCTATTATATGTGTTGTATATTTTGCATTAAAATATGCTCCCTTTTTGAGAGAACAAGAATGGAACCCAGTGAATCATACGTCTAATAGTACGCAAGTAGGTGCACCTCAGAATATGATGAATAATGAACAAGTTCCAACGAATGGTAAACATTATGTGTTAGAGGAAAATGATATTATCCAAAATATTCCTCATAGTCAGGTGAAAAATGTATTTAAGCTCCTTGATAAAAATGAATTTATGGCAGTTTCTGGATTAGGTAGAATGGGCTACAATGAAAACTACATAGCCGGTCAGCGGGATGACGAATTTATCATCTATAAATTTGGAAGTGATTCCATGAGAGTATATAGTACCGAAATTGAAATGGAACAAGATTTAAATGGGCTAGGCCAAAGTATTGAACTTAAACCGCAAGGCTCATATTAGAATACTATTATTTAAATTGTAGTATTTGAAAAGAACTAGTTTTTACGTTAGAGTTTTAGATATGATAATAATTCAAAGGTTGGTGTGAATAATGTCTGAACAATCTAAAGAAAAACAAGCCAATGAGCAAGCTAAAGCTACAAACTTATTTGCTAAATGGCGTAAAAAAGAAACGTTATATAGCGAAGATGAAAAAAAGAACAAACAAGATAATAACGATAAAAATGAAGAATAGAATTGTTAAAGAGATTAGGTAATAAAGTTTATTTACACTTGTAATTTAAAGTGATAGTGAACTTAGAACCTAATCTCTTTTTTGTGATAGAGACCAAAATATTAATAATAGGTATGTTATGCCAAAGCGAACGATTGACTTTATTCGTATACCGCTTCGTTTATGTAACTAGTACTTAAAGCTTTTGTCCATGCTTCAAACTTAGTGCTTTATTTAACCGGAAGAGTAATATAAAATAGAAAAGGACAATTTAAATAACTATTGGTAGAGGTGTTCTGAGTGCAAAAGTTTTTTAAAAATAACAAGTTGATTGTTGTTTTGTGTGCGATAATTGTCTTCATTGCACTGATTGGTTTGTCTTTACGTTCACAAACTCAATCACCTCCTGAACAATATGTGGGGGATTCTGTTTCTTTCGGTCAAAGAGTGGTCAGTTATCCCGTTAATTTTGTGACTGGAGCAATAAATAATCTTTTTAGTTCAAACAAAGCCACTGATAATAAAAAGATTAAACAACTTGAGGCTAAAAATGAGAAATTAGAAGCCGAAAATAAAAGTTTGAAAAAAGAATTAGATATGACAGATGCATCGAAATATGATGCAATTTCTGGTGCAGTCATTGCACGAAATCCAGATCAATGGATGAATACAGTTATAATCGACAAAGGTAAGAAAAATGGTATTCGTGATAATATGGCAGTTATGACTGCTGACGGTTTAATTGGACGAGTCACTAAAGTAAACCAATTTTCTTCGCAAGTGGATTTACTTTCAACCAATACTCGGACAGGTAAATTATCAGTTAATATTGAACACGACTCTAATAATGTTTTTGGACTTATCGATCGTTATGATAATAAAAATCAAGAACTTATTATTAGTAATATCAACAATAAAGATAAACTTTCTAAAGGCGATAAAGTCGTGACAAGTGGTTTAGCTGATCAGTTACCAAGTGACTTATACATAGGTGAAGTTACAAAAGTTGAAAATGATGAATATGGATTAGCTAAGGAAGTAAGAGTGAAAACAGGTGCTAACTTATCTGATATTAACCATGTTTATGTAGCTAAAAGTGATGCGAACAGTTCTGCTGATGGAAGTAGGGACAACTAATGAGAGCATTATCATACTTAGTTATAGGTATAATCCTATTCTATATCGATACAATTATTGGATTAGTTATCCCAATGCATATAGGTAAGTTTGAGATTATCTTTGTACCACATTTAACACTTTTATTTATATTATTATTAACCGTATACCGTGGCTTTGGTGTTGGTTTAATATTAGGAGGAGTACTAGGAATTGTAACTGATTTATATTTGGGCAGCGTATATGGTTTATACATGTTCGGTTACATTCTATTAGTTCTTCTCTTTGATAACTTCCTTAAAGTATTTTATCGAGATTACACAATGATGTTTATGTTGAACTTATGTAGTGTAGTTGTTTTCGAGATTTATATAGCATGTATTTATGCGATTATTGGATTTATTAACTTTAATATAATCAACTTCTTATTATTACGATTATTGCCAACATTAATATTAAACTTTATTTTGTTAATTATTATATTTCCAATTTTCCTTAAATATATTAAAAAAATGCAAAACAAGATTGACACTAAAGTGTAGTAATGGTACTATGCAATAGTTGAGTAGTTTTATAGCTACATACAACCGCTCAAATACAGGTTTAAGTACGCGAATAACTAAATTGGAAATAATCTAAATTTAGAATGTCACCTGTATATGGCGTGACTTATAAATATAGGAGGTGCAAAGTATGTTTGCTATTATTGAAACAGGCGGTAAACAAATCAAAGTAGAAGAAGGTCAAGATATCTTCGTTGAAAAATTAGATGTTAATGAAGGTGATTCATTTACATTTGATAAAGTTATCTTTGTAGGTGGCGATTCAGTTAAAGTTGGTGCTCCAACTGTTGAAGGTGCTACTGTTACTGCTACAGTTAAAAAACAAGGACGCGGTAAAAAAATTACTGTATTCACTTACAAACGTCGTAAAGACTCTAAACGTAAAAAAGGTCATCGTCAACCATACACTAAATTAACTATTGATAAAATCAACGCTTAATCTCTATGATTACTGTTGATATTACAATAAATGATAGTGGCAAAGTAACAGATGTTATTATGGATGGCCATGCAGACCATGGTGAATATGGTCATGATATTGTTTGTGCTGGCGCTTCAGCAGTTCTATTTGGCAGTGTAAATGCTATATTAGGTTTAACTTCTGAAAAACCAGACATTGACTATGATGATGACGGCGGTCATTTTCATATAAGAAGTGTAGATACAAATAATGAACAAGCACAATTAATTCTTCAAGCAATGCTTGTTTCTTTACAAACCATTGAAGAAGAATATAATGAAAATATCAGATTAAATTACAAGTGAGGTGTATCCCGATGTTGAAATTAAACTTACAATTCTTTGCATCTAAAAAAGGGGTAAGTTCTACTAAAAACGGTCGTGACTCAGAATCTAAACGTTTAGGCGCTAAACGTGCAGACGGTCAATACGTTACTGGCGGTTCTATCTTATACCGTCAACGCGGAACTAAAATCTATCCTGGTGAAAATGTAGGTCGTGGTGGCGATGATACATTATTCGCTAAAATCGATGGCGTTGTTCGTTTCGAACGTAAAGGACGCGACAAAAAACAAGTTTCTGTATATGCAGCAGCTGAATAATTTTGTCTAGTTAACACCAGAAGTGAATGCTTCTGGTGTTTTCTTTTGTTTATAAGTGAATTATCTAAAATGATAAATTTTAAACTGGTAAATATTTAATGATATAATATTGTCATTAATGAATCGAAAGTAAAAGAGGTGAGATATATGTTTGTCGATCAAGTTAAAATATCTCTAAAAGCTGGTGATGGAGGTAATGGTATCACTGCTTATCGTAGAGAAAAATATGTACCATTTGGAGGCCCAGCTGGTGGCGACGGTGGTAAAGGCGCATCAGTTGTTTTTGAAGTGGATGAAGGTTTAAGAACGTTGCTTGATTTTAGATATCAAAGACATTTTAAAGCCAAAAAAGGTGAAAATGGCCAAAGCAGTAATATGCATGGTAAAAATGCAGAAGATTTAGTGTTAAAAGTACCACCTGGCACGATTATTAAAAGCGTAGATACTGAAGAAGTATTAGCTGACTTAGTAGAAGACGGTCAACGTGCTATCGTTGCTCAAGGCGGTCGTGGCGGAAGAGGTAACTCTCGTTTTGCTACACCACGAAATCCAGCGCCAGATTTCAGTGAGAATGGAGAACCTGGTGAAGAATTGGATGTAACGCTAGAGCTTAAGTTATTAGCAGATGTCGGCTTAGTAGGTTTCCCAAGTGTAGGTAAATCAACACTATTGTCCATCGTTTCTAAAGCTAAGCCGAAAATTGGAGCTTATCACTTCACTACTATAAAACCTAATTTAGGTGTAGTATCTACACCTGATAATAGAAGTTTTGTTATGGCCGATTTACCTGGTTTAATAGAAGGCGCTTCTGATGGTGTTGGTTTAGGTCATCAATTCTTAAGACACGTGGAACGAACAAAAGTTATCGTGCATATGATTGATATGAGTGGTTCTGAAGGTAGAGACCCTATTGATGATTATCAAGTCATTAATAAAGAACTTTTAAATTATAAACAAAGATTAGAGGAAAGACCTCAAATTATTGTCGCAAACAAAATGGATATTCCTGAAGCACAAGAAAATTTAGAACGCTTTAAGAAAGAATTAGCGTCAGACGCAATCATTGTGCCTGTTTCTACAATTACCCGTGATAACATCGATCAATTGTTATATACTATTATGGATAAATTAGACGAAGTTAAAGATATCGACTTTAGTGTAGAAAAAGATGAAGAAGTTGGAGTTAACCGTGTACTTTATAAACATACACCTTCTCAAGATAAATTCACAATTACCCGTGATGATGATGGTGCTTATGTAGTAAGCGGTAATGCGATTGAACGAATGTTCAAAATGACTGACTTCAATAGTGATCCAGCCGTTAGACGATTTGCACGTCAAATGCGTTCTATGGGTATCGATGATGCTTTAAGAGCGCGAGGATGTAGTAATGGCGATATCGTAAGAATATTAGGTGGAGAATTTGAATTTATAGAATAGGAGTGCTTTAAGTGGACAACAAAGAATATAAAAAGTTCTATTTAATAAGAGAAGATGTTTTACCTGAATCAGTTGTAAAGACTTTAAAAATTAAAGATGCTTTAAAGAATGATTCTGAGCTGTCCATTTATGAAGCCGTGAAAAGATTTAATTTATCTAGAAGCGCATTCTATAAATATCGCGAGACTATCTTTCCTGTTGATGAAAAGATATTTGAACATCGTGAATTTACACTTATTTTATATGTCAACGATATTGTTGGTATGCTGGCGCAAGTATTAAATACCATTTCTCAATTAGAATTATCTGTATTAACAATTCACCAAAGTGTTCCAATGGAAGATAAAGCGACGATAACCTTGTCATTAAGTGCTAAAAACACAGCACTATCAATTGACGAAATTATTATAGCTTTAAGAAATATTGAACATGTATCAAAGGTTGAATTAATAAGTATGAGTATGTAAGGAAGGTAAATCATGTACGCTTATATAAAAGGGCAATTGACCCAATTGTTTCCAACGCACGTTACGCTTGAAACGTCTAGTGGAGTTGGTTATGAAATACAAACACCTAACTCTTATCGTTTTCAAAAATATTTAGATCGAGAAATTACTATTTATACTTCATTAATAGTTAGAGAAGATGCACAATTGCTTTATGGTTTTATTAATGAAGAAGAAAAAGAAATGTTTTTAAGTTTAATCAAAGTGACAGGAATAGGGCCTAAATCTGCGTTAGCGATTTTAGCTACAAGTACGCCTAATGAAGTTAAACGTGCAATTGAAAATGAAAATGATGCATATTTAACGAAGTTCCCAGGTATTGGAAAGAAAACGGCACGCCAAATCGTGCTTGATTTAAAAGGTAAAGTCCAAATTACTGAGGAAACTAGCGAAACTTTGTTTGCTGTTGATGACCAACCTTCAAATAATGAGCGTTTAATTAAAGAAGCATTATTAGCGTTAGCTGCTCTAGGATATTCTAAAAGAGAATTGGCTAAAGTTGAAAAAGTACTTAACAAAGAAGCCTTTGAATCTGTTGACGAAGCGGTTAAACTAGGTTTAAAAACATTAGTTTCATAAAAAGGTTAAGGGGATTAGGACATTTTGTCCGCTTCTCCTTAACCCTTAATTATAGATTAATTTACTGGGGGGATAATAATGGATGATAGAATGGTCGATCAATCATTACATAATGAAGAATCATCTTTCGAGTTCTCGCTCAGACCTACGAAATTAAAACAATATATTGGACAAACTTCTATTAAAAATAATTTAGAAGTGTTTATAAAAGCGGCTAAATTACGTGAAGAGCCACTTGATCATGTGCTTCTCTTTGGCCCTCCAGGGTTAGGTAAAACAACATTATCTAATATTATTGCTAATGAGATGGATGTAAATCTTAGAACTGTATCTGGTCCATCACTAGATAGACCTGGGGATTTAGCTGCAATCTTATCTGGTCTACAGCCTGGTGATGTTCTCTTTATTGATGAAATTCATCGTTTGAGTAGTACGGTTGAAGAAGTTTTATATTCAGCTATGGAGGACTTCTTCATAGATATTATCATTGGTAAAGGTGATGAGGCTCGTAGTATTCGAATTGATTTACCACCATTCACACTTGTTGGCGCCACTACACGTGCAGGTAGCTTAACTGGCCCATTAAGAGATCGCTTTGGAGTACATTTAAGATTAGAATATTATAATGAATCTGATTTAAAAGAAATTATTATAAGAACTGCAGAAGTTTTAGGTACTCAAATTGATGATGAAAGTGCTTCTGAATTAGCTAAACGTTCACGTGGAACACCGAGGGTAGCTAATCGATTATTAAAACGTGTGCGTGATTTTCAACAAGTCAATGAAGATGAACAAATTTATATCGAGACTACTAAGCAAGCCTTAAAACTACTACATGTTGACGATGAAGGTTTAGATTATATTGACCATAAAATGATGAATTGTATTATAAATCAATATAACGGAGGACCAGTTGGCCTTGATACGATTGCAGTATCTATTGGCGAAGAACGTATAACTATTGAAGATGTATACGAGCCTTTTTTAATTCAAAAAGGGTTTATCGAACGCACACCTAGAGGAAGAAAAGCAACTGCGTATGCATATGAACATTTTAAAAAAACAAAAGAATGAGGGAATAGAAATGAACGTTGAGGAATTTGATTATGATCTTCCTGAATCATTAATTGCTCAGACTCCTTTGAAAGATAGAGATCATAGCCGTTTATTAGTGTTAGGACGTCAATCAGGTGAAATTGATCATAAACACTTTACTGACATCATTGATTATTTTAACCCTGGTGACACGCTTGTACTGAACGATACACGTGTAATGCCAGCGCGTTTGTTTGGTCTAAAAGAGGAAACTGGAGCAAAGGTTGAAATGTTAATGCTTACCCGTATTGAGGGTAATGACTGGGAAGTATTACTAAAACCAGCAAAACGCATTAAAATTGGTAATAAATTATCATTTGGTGAAGGTAAAATTATCGCTGAATGTATTGATGAATTAGAACAGGGTGGACGCATTATGCGTTTACATTATGAAGGTATTCTTGAAGAGCGTTTAGATGAACTTGGAGAAATGCCGTTACCTCCTTACATCAAAGAGCGTTTAGACGATCCAGATCGTTATCAAACAGTTTATGCTAAGGAGAATGGCTCCGCAGCAGCACCTACAGCGGGGTTACACTTTACAGATGATTTATTAGAAAAAATTAAAGCTAAAGGTGTAAACATTGCGTTTATTACTTTGCATGTAGGATTAGGTACATTCAGACCGGTAAGTGTTGATAATATTGATGATCATCAGATGCATAGTGAATACTATCAAATGACACAGCAAACTGCTAATTTATTAAACCAAACTAAAGAGCAAGGTCATAGAATTATTTCAGTAGGTACCACTTCTACTAGAACTCTAGAAACCATTCGTCGTGATTATGATAAATTTGTAGCAGTAAGTGGTTGGACAGATATATTTATTTATCCTGGGTTTAAGTATAAGGCTATCGATGGTTTGATAACTAATTTCCACTTACCTAAATCTACACTAGTTATGTTAGTATCAGCGTTTAGTAGTAGAGAAAATATTTTAAATGCTTATAATAAAGCAGTAGAACTTAAATATAGATTCTTTAGTTTTGGAGATGCAATGTTAATTATTTAATGAATGAGAGGTTTATAGTATGCCAGCAGTTACTTATGAACATATAAAAACTTGTAAGCAATCAGGCGCGCGTTTAGGGATTGTTCATACACCACATGGTTCTTTTGAAACACCAATGTTTATGCCGGTTGGAACAAAAGCTACAGTTAAAACAATGAGCCCAGAAGAGTTACGTCAAATGGAAGCACAAATCATATTAGGAAACACGTATCATTTGTGGTTACAACCTGGAAATGATATCATCAAACAAGCTGGGGGTCTGCATAAGTTTATGAATTGGAATGGCCCTATTCTTACTGACTCAGGTGGTTTCCAAGTATTTAGTTTAAGTAATCTTAGAAAAATTTCTGAAGAGGGTGTAGAGTTTAGACATCATACCAATGGTTCTAAACTATTTTTAAGCCCTGAAAAATCAATGGAAATACAAAATGATTTAGGTTCAGATATTATGATGGCATTTGATGAATGTCCTCCGATGCCTTCAGAATATAAATATGTTAAAGATTCAATTGAACGTACTACAAGATGGGCTGCACGTTGTCTTAAAGCTCACAAACGTCCTGAAGACCAAGCATTATTTGGTATTATCCAGGGTGGAGAGTATAAAGATTTAAGAGAACAAAGTGCTAAAGAATTGGTTGATCTTGATTTTCCTGGATATGCAATAGGTGGTTTATCAGTAGGTGAACCGAAACCTGTTATGTATGATATGGTTGAACATACTGTTCAATATATGCCAGAAGATAAACCACGCTATCTAATGGGCGTAGGTTCTCCTGATGCACTAATTGAATGTAGTATTCGAGGAATGGACATGTTTGATTGCGTCTTACCAACTCGTATTGCTCGAAATGGTACATGCATGACTTCTAGCGGAAGATTAGTTATTAAAAACGCTAAATTTGCTAATGATTTTGGCCCACTTGATGAAAATTGTGATTGTTACACATGTAAGAATTATTCACGTGCTTATATTAGACATTTAATTAAAGCCGAGGAAACATTTGGTATCCGTCTTACTACTATTCATAATTTACATTTTCTGCTAAAATTAATGGAAAATATTAGACAAGCCATTCGCGAAGATCGTCTATTGGATTTTAAAGAAGAATTCTTTGAGCAATACGGTCTTAATGTGGATAACCCTAAAAACTTTTAATAAGGAGATAACAGAATGAACGTTTCAGCACTTATTTTACCTATTATTTTAATTATAGTGTTTTACTTCTTCTTAATTCGACCACAACAAAAACGTGCTAAAGAGCATCGTGAAATGATTAGTCGAATTGAAGCGGGACAAAGAATTACAACAATTGGTGGTTTAAAAGGAACAGTTAAAGCTGTAGATGAAACTACAGTAGTGATTACTGTTAACGGTCATGGTACAGAAATGACATTTGAGAAACCAGCAATTAAACAAGTTGATCCTTCTTAATTAAGGATGCAATATTAATTAAATAGTTATTTGAAAAGCTGGGGCATTTGTATAAAGTGTCTCAGCTTTTATATTGTAGGTAAGAATGAACTGAGATGAAGATGTGGTCAAATTGAAATTTCTTCATTTCTAGTGTCAATCTTTGTCATGGTAAGACAAGGGAAGAAGAGTTAAAATCTTTGAACTTATATAAGACTTTTCTCTCAATTCTCATCTCTCAATCATTTACTAAAGACTAAAGTCCTAATTTCACTAAAAGGCATGGTATGTTAATATAGATAAGTCATGTTATATCTATGTAATCTTTTATTAACTTGCGTGTGGTTTATTAAAGGATTATTCTTAGTACATAAGTAAACAATGAGGTGTTCATGTGAAAAAATTTAGTAGGATAATTGCATTCATACTAATTGTCGCCGTACTCTTTGTTGGTATGGGACTTACATATAAGAATGTAGTTAAAAACGTAAATCTTGGACTTGATTTACAAGGTGGTTTCGAAGTGCTTTACCAAGTTAAGCCACTCGAGGGCGGTAAGAAGATAGATGATAGTGCTTTACAATCGACTGCTCAAACCTTGGAAAATCGTGTTAACGTATTAGGTGTATCTGAACCTCACATTCAGGTAGAAGACCCTAATCGTATCAGAGTCCAATTAGCTGGAGTTAAAGACCCTGATGAGGCACGAAATATATTATCCTCTCAAGCGAATTTAACTATCCGTGATGCGGATGATAAAGTTAAATTAACTGGTAAGGATATTGAACAAGGTTCGGCTAAGCAAGAATTTAAGCAAGGCACGAACGAACCAGCAGTTACTTTTAAATTGAAAGATCGTGATAAATTTAAAAAAGTAACTGAAGAAATATCTAAAAAGCAAGAAAATATGATGGTAGTATGGTTAGACTTTAAAAAAGGTGACAGCTACCATAAAGAATTAGAAAAGCCTGAAGATAAACGTAAATATGTTTCGGCGGCAACTGTTGATCAACCAATTAATTCAGATAGTGTTGAAATTTCAGGTGGTTTCCATGGCCAAGAAGGTGTAGAACGAGCTAAACAGATTGCTGAATTATTAAACGCTGGTTCATTACCAGTCGATTTAAAAGAAGTTTACTCTAATTCAGTTGGGGCTCAGTTTGGTCAAGATGCACTTGATAAAACAATCTTTGCTTCTGCCATAGGTATTGCTATCATTTATCTATTTATGGTTGGATTCTATAGATTACCTGGTTTAGTCGCAATTATTGCGTTAATAGTTTATATCTACTTAACACTTGTAGCATTTAACTTTATTTCAGGTGTGCTTACATTACCTGGTTTAGCTGCTCTGGTATTAGGTGTAGGTATGGCAGTAGATGCCAATATCATTATGTACGAGCGGATAAAAGACGAATTGAGGATAGGCCGAACGCTTAAACAAGCTTACTCTAAAGCAAATAAGAGTTCTTTCCTTACAATCTTCGACTCTAACTTGACAACTGTAATTGCAGCAGGCGTACTGTTCTTCTTCGGTGAAAGTTCAGTTAAAGGTTTTGCTACAATGTTGCTATTAGGTATTTTAATGATATTTGTAACTGCAGTCTTCTTATCTAGAGGATTACTATCATTACTTGTATCATCTAATTACTTTAAAAAGAAATACTGGTTATTTGGAGTTAACAAAAAAGACCGTCATGACATTAATGAAGGCGTAGATGTACATGACTTAAAAACATCATTTGAAAAATGGAACTTTGTTAAACTAGCCAAACCGTTAATTGGAGCCAGTGTACTTATATTAGTTGTCGGTATTATTATCTTAAGTATTTTCAAATTAAACTTAGGTATCGATTTCTCTTCTGGTACACGTGTGGATATTAATTCAGACTCGAAATTAACACAAACTAAAGTAGAACGTACTGTTAAGGACTTAGGACTTAACCCAGACCAAGTTCAAATAAATGGTAATGGTAATAAACAAGCTACTGTTCAATTCAAAAAAGACTTATCTAAAAATGAAGTTGTAAAACTTAACAAAAAGGTTAATGATGAATTTGGACATAAACCAACTGTAAATACAGTATCTCCAATGATAGGTCAAGAATTAGCTAAGAATGCTATGAAAGCACTTCTTTATGCAGCCATTGGTATTATCATCTATGTATCACTACGATTTGAATGGAGAATGGGACTATCTTCTGTCCTAGCATTATTACATGACGTCTTTATGATTGTTGCGATATTCAGTCTATTCCGTTTAGAAGTAGATATCACGTTTATAGCAGCAGTACTTACAATTGTAGGTTATTCAATCAACGATACCATCGTTACATTTGACCGTGTAAGGGAAAACTTGCATAAGATTAAAGTGATTACTAAACCGGAACAAATTGATGATATAGTTAATAGATCAATTCGCCAAACGATGACGCGTTCAATCAATACTGTATTAACAGTAATAGTCGTTGTTATAGCGATTCTCATCTTTGGTGCATCAAGTCTATTTAACTTCTCACTAGCGTTATTAATTGGACTAGTTTCAGGTGTGTTCTCTTCAATCTTTATCGCGGTTCCACTATGGGGCATTATGAAGAAACGACAACTGAAAAAATCAGACGATGGCAAATTAGTTGTTCATAAAGAGAAAAAATCAAACGATGAAAAAATATTAGTTTAATCATCTAAAGTAAATAAGTCAGCCTAGAACATTTATTAAAATGTTCCGGGCTGATTTTTTATGTCAAAATTCACTCTATTAAATTGGATTTGCTTTTTATTTACTATATTTTTAGGTATAATGGCTTTTGAAAAAAGGAAGGATAATTGTATGATTAAATCTAAATATAACTGGCTTTATGAACCACCAACAGAATATATCAGTGAAGACTTAGTTAAACGTTATAAATTAACGCCAATTATTAAAAAAGTACTTGAGAATAAATCTATTGTCCAAGAAGAAAATATTAAAGAAGTATTTTCAGATACATTAATTAATCACGATCCTTGGCGCTTAAGTGATATGGATAAAGCAGTCGAGCGTATTAATGAAGCTATAGATAAAAAGGAAAGAATATTAGTTTATGGAGATTATGATGCGGACGGCGTGACGTCTACTACTATTTTAGTGAGCACGCTTAAAACTTTGGGCGCTGAAGTAGGTTGGTACATTCCTAACCGCTTCACAGAAGGTTATGGCCCTAATAAGCTAGCTTTTCAAAATGCCTATGATGAAGGTATTTCACTCATTATTACGGTAGATAATGGTATTCAAGGACATGAAGAAATTAAAATGGTACAAGAATTAGGCGTAGATGTAATAGTGACAGACCACCATGAAATCGGACGTACATTACCTGAAGCGTATGCGATAGTTCATCCAATGCATCCAGAATTCGACTATCCTTTTCATTATTTATGTGGTGCTGGAGTAGCATATAAACTATCTCAAGTATTACTAGATAATCCACCTAACTATTTCGTTAGTCTAGCTGCTATTGGAACGATTGCAGATTTAGTCTCATTAACAGATGAAAATCGTACAATTGTAAAACAAGGTTTAACCAATTTAAACGACTACTGTCCACCTCAAATTAAAGCCATGCTTAATCAGGCCGGTTTTAATGACACTATTAATGAGGAGACGGTAGGTTTTATTATTGGACCACGACTTAATGCGGTAGGACGATTAGAAGATGCCTCATTAGCTGCAGAGTTATTGATGTCTGAGGAAGAAGAGGAAGCGGAATTCTTAGCTGAACAAGTCGAACATTTTAATGCCGAGCGAAAAGAAATTGTAGCTCAGTTAACAGAAGAAGCATTAGCTATGGCTGAAGAAAAAGTTAAAGATGGGCGACGATTTTTACTTCTAGCTAAAGAAGACTGGCACGAAGGCGTATTAGGAATCGTAGCTTCTAAAGTTGTCGAAACCTATGCGTTGCCAACATTAATTTTAAATATTGATCTAGAACAAAATCATGCGAAAGGTTCCGCTCGTAGTATTGAACAAGTGTCAATGTTTGAAATATTAAGTGCTCATCAAGACTTAATATCTAAATTCGGCGGCCATCACATGGCTGCTGGCATGACGATGGATATTGAAAACATAGAAGAATTAGAACAAGGCCTTAATGATTGGATGGCACAGTTAGCAGAACATACATCACTAGCACCTACTAAGCGTGTAGCAGTAAAACTTGATGAAGCGGATATAACGGTTAAGAACATAAGAGATATTCAAAAATTGAGTCCATATGGAACAGACTTTGAGAAACCGTTATTTGAATTAGACAATAGTGATGTGATTGATGCAAAAGCAATAGGTAAAGATAATAAACACCTTAAAATAACGACAGGTCAACTTCGCTTACAACATCTTTACTGGAATAATGGTCATCTTGCTTCACAAATTGAATTAGGGCAACCGATTAGTTTGTTAGGACATTTACAAATAAATGAATGGAATGGTAATCAATCGCCACAATTTATTATTCAAGACCTTGCCACGAATGATGAACAGATTTTAGATTATCGCAGTAAACGTAAGCAGCTTAATTTAGACTCAAATGATCATCAAACTGCATTTATCATTCATCCTAAAAAGGAAAAATTAAATGACAATTACTTTTATTATGGTGAAACTATAGGTGAGGGATACGAAATTGTTGTACTTAGAGATTTGCCTCAAGATTTAGAAAGTATCATTCATAGCTTGAATGGAATCAATTACTCACAAATGTATGTAGTGCTACAACATCAAGCATCTATTTACTTTGAAGGTATACCGAGTCAAGAAATATTTAAAAAATGTTATAAAGCACTTATTAATAAACAAGAAATGAATTTAGAAAAAGAGGGTATGTTATTATGCCAATTTCTAAACATTAAACCCAATATTTTAAAATTTATATTAAAAGTGTTTATTGAATTAGGCTTTATTATTGATGATAATGGTATAATTAAAATAAACAATAATCCTAATAAGCAAAATATTGAAACGAGCCAAACTTATCAAGCACGATTATCACGAATAGAAGTTGAAAAACGTTTGTTGTATGATGATTTTTCACAGCTTAAACAATGGATAGAAGCTCAAAAGGGTTAATTTATAGGGAGGACACATTTAAATGGATTTAAAGCAGTATGTTTCAGAGGTACAAGATTGGCCTAAACCGGGAGTAAGTTTTAAAGATATAACAACAATTATGGACAATGGGGAAGCTTATGGCTATGCTACTGATCAAATTGTAAAATATGCTAAAGAACGTAATGTAGACATCGTCGTAGGACCAGAGGCTAGAGGCTTTATTATTGGATGTCCAGTTGCCTATTCAATGGGCATTGGTTTTGCTCCTGTGAGAAAAGAAGGTAAGCTACCTCGTGAAGTGATTCGCTACGAATACGACTTAGAATACGGTACCAATGTTTTAACAATGCATAATGATGCTATTAAACCTGGACAACGCGTATTAATCACAGATGATTTATTAGCGACAGGTGGTACTATTGAAGCAGCTATTAAGCTTGTTGAAAAGTTAGGCGGCATCGTTGTAGGTATCGCATTCATTATTGAATTAAAATATCTAAATGGTATTGAAAAAATTAAAGATTATGACGTAATGAGTTTAATCTCTTACGACGAATAAATCATTAAATAAGATAGACAAAGAGGTTGAGACATTGATGAAGGTGTCTCGACCTCTTTATTATTTATGTTTATGTCTATATCATTGTTACCTTTTAATATTGGATATAATAGGTGAATGTAAATTAAATCCTACACCATTTATTTATTTAAAAACTTGTAGTATCATAGAACTATTATTTAGAAAAAATCAAACCTTTTATAGTTTGCTTGATATTTGATAAAATTAAAGTAATACTCGCATTCAGAATGGGACATCAATCATAAATATTTTGTCCCAACCTCTGTTATACTCGGATTAATGAAGCGGCAAGGTATGTTTTCTTAATTTTCAAAAATTCGAATATCGAGTGGAGTATTTGGAATATTAAAGAGTTGGGGTGTCATATATTGAATAACGAGTATCCATATAGCGCTGACGAGGTGCTACATAAAGCAAAATCTTACTTATCAACTGATGAATACCAATATGTTTTGAAAAGTTACCACATTGCTTATGAGGCACATCAAGGTCAATTCCGTAAAAATGGATTGCCATATATTATGCATCCAATTCAAGTAGCCGGTATACTAACTGAAATGCGGTTAGACGGGCCAACTATTGTGGCTGGCTTCCTACATGATGTCATTGAAGATACTGCCTATACGTTTGACGATGTTAAAGGTATGTTCAATGAGGAAATTGCGCGAATTGTAGATGGCGTAACGAAATTGAAAAAAGTTAAATATCGCTCTAAAGAAGAACAACAAGCTGAAAATCACAGAAAGCTATTTATCGCCATTGCTAAAGATGTTCGAGTTATATTAGTTAAGTTAGCAGATAGACTTCATAATATGAGAACGCTAAAAGCTATGGCCCGTGAAAAACAAGTGCGTATATCTAAAGAAACGTTAGAAATCTATGCACCATTGGCTCATAGATTAGGTATTAATACTATTAAATGGGAATTAGAAGATACTGCTTTGAGATATATTGACAGTGTTCAATACTTCCGTATTGTTAATTTAATGAAAAAGAAACGTAGTGAGCGAGAAGCTTATATCGCTAATGCTATTGATAAAATACAAGCAGAAATGATTAATATGAATATTACGGGCGAGATTAATGGCCGCCCTAAACATATTTATAGTATTTATCGAAAAATGATGAAACAGAAAAAGCAATTTGATCAAATATTCGATTTATTAGCGATTCGGGTTATAGTCAATTCAATTAATGACTGCTATGCAATATTAGGATTAGTCCATACATTATGGAAACCTATGCCAGGACGTTTTAAAGATTATATTGCAATGCCGAAACAAAATATGTACCAATCACTACATACTACAGTTGTAGGACCTAATGGTGATCCTTTAGAGATTCAAATTAGAACCTATGAAATGCACGAAATCGCTGAACATGGTGTAGCTGCACATTGGGCATATAAGGAAGGCAAAACAGTTAACGAGAAGACGCAAGATTTCCAAAATAAACTGAATTGGCTCAAAGAATTAGCAGAAACTGATCATACTTCTTCAGATGCACAAGAGTTTATGGAATCATTAAAATATGATTTACAAAGTGATAAGGTTTATGCATTTACTCCTGCTAGTGATGTTATTGAATTACCGTATGGTGCTGTACCTATTGATTTCGCTTATGCGATTCATAGTGAAGTAGGTAATAAGATGATTGGTGCAAAGGTTAATGGTAAAATCGTGCCAATTGATTATGTACTTCAAACAGGAGATATTATCGAGATACGTACGAGTAAGCATTCTTATGGTCCAAGTAGAGATTGGTTAAAAATTGTTAAATCATCGAGCGCGAAAAGTAAGGTGAAAAGCTTCTTCAAGAAACAAGACCGTTCTTCAAATATTGAAAAAGGTAAGTTTATGGTTGAGGCTGAAATTAAAGACCAAGGCTTTAGAGTTGATGATATTTTAACTGAGAAGAATATTGAAGTTGTCAATGAAAAGTACAATTTTGCTAATGAAGATGATTTGTATGCTGCTGTAGGATTTGGTGGGGTAACAGCCCTACAAGTTGTTAACAAATTAACTGAACGACAACGTATACAAGATAAGCAAAAAGCATTAAATGCAGCTCAAGAAATTACGAAGTCACTTCCAATTAAAGAGGATATCATTACAGATAGTGGTGTCTATGTGGAAGGAATTGAGAATGTTTTAATTAAACTATCTAAATGTTGTAATCCTATCCCTGGAGATGATATTGTAGGTTATATTACTAAGGGACATGGTATTAAAGTACATCGCACTGATTGTCCTAATATCATCAATGAAACTGAACGCTTGATTGATGTCGAATGGGTAAAATCTAAAGATTCTACTCAACGTTATCAAGTCGATTTAGAAGTTAGTGCATATGATAGAAATGGCTTGCTTAACGAAGTCATTCAAGCTATCAATTCCACAGTTGGAAGTATTATTAAAATTAACGGACGTTCAGATACAGATAAGCATGCGATTATTACAATTAGCGTGATGGTTAAAAATGTAAATGATGTCTTCAGAGTTGTAGAAAAGCTTAAACAATTAAGTGATGTATATACAGTATCCAGAGTATGGAATTAATAGAGGTGCTATAGAGATGAAGATAGTGGTACAGAGAGTTAAAAGAGCTTCAGTAACGAATGCGCATATTCAAAATAAAATTAACAAAGGTTATTGTTTATTAGTGGGAGTAGGTAAAGATTCTACTGAAGCGGATGTAGATGCATTAGCAAAAAAAATAGTCAACGCACGTTTGTTTGAAGATGAAAATGGTAAATTAAATCTCAACGTTCAACAAGTTGAGGGTAAAATCCTATCAATTTCACAATTTACGCTTTATGCTGATGTTAAAAAAGGTAATAGACCTGGTTTTTCTAATTCAATGAGTCCTGATGAGGCAAATGAGTTATATGAGAAGTTTAATACTGCATTAAGAGCTTATGGTGTTGAAGTAGAAACAGGTGAGTTTGGTACGGATATGGAAGTAGAAATTATAAATGATGGTCCTGTTACGATTATTTATGAAAGTCAGGATGGAAAGATTGTATGAGTAAACTAGATGCATGGTTATCAAAACATGGTCTAAAGAATGGACTTACACTTTCTGTGGTGATTGCTTTTATATTATTTTTAATTATACTGTTTATGCTTATGAATCATAGTGATCAAGGTAGTAATCGGATTACGGTTTCGGAAAATGCAGAATTACGTACAGGTCCTAATGCTGCTTATCCAGTACTCTACCAAGTTGATAAAGGCGAAACATTTACTAGACTAGGAAAGTCTGGTAAGTGGATTGAAGTAGAAAGTAGAGATGGCACCGAAAAAGGATGGATAGCAGGATGGCATACAAGCTTGGATATTGAAGCGGATGCAAGTAAGGAAGAAAATCCTTTGAAGAATAAGGTCATTGTCTTAGATCCAGGGCACGGGGGCAATGACCAAGGTGCTTCAAGCAATACATCCAAAAAAAGTCTTGAAAAAAATTATACGCTAAAGACTGCGAAAGAATTAAAAAAAGCGTTAGAAAAAGCGGGAGCTAAGGTAAAACTAACACGTTCCGATGATAGCTATGTCAGTTTAGAAGATAGAAAACAGGATGGCGACGCTTTTATAAGTATACATAATGATTCTCTTGATAGTCCGAATGCGAACGGAGCTACTGTATATTGGTTTAAAGATAATCAAGAAACCTTAGCTGAAACATTATCGGCTAGTATTGAGAAAAAGTCTTTATTGTCTAACAAAGGTACTAGACAGGAAAACTTTCAAGTCCTAAGACAAACTAATAAACCAGCAGTATTATTAGAACTAGGATATATTAGTAATCCAACAGATGAAGTAATGATAACAGATCAACTTCATAGACAAGTAGTTGAAGAAGCAGTAGTTGATGGGTTAAAACAATATTTTGCATCTTAAGTCTTGCAAACTTAATCTAAACTAGTTATCATTATTAATGAACTTTATAAATCATACCGTTAATATTCTTGGAAGTTTAAATGAAATAGGTAGAGGCTAACAATTCGTTAACCACGTAGAGATATAATCCAAGGCTGAAAGATTATACTGAGTAGTTTAAAACTTTTAACACAAGAAGAGGTGCTTTAATAAATAAGCCGGTTTACGCACGTTAAGCGTTTGAGTGGGGATTAAGGTATAATCTTAATCTCAATTAGGGTGGCAACACGGCATTTCGTCCCTTATATAGTTATTGGCTATATAAGGGACTTTTTTTATTAAAGAAGATTTAATATAGATGAGTAAAATTATTAAAGGAGTGATTGCGTGATTAGAATACCTAGAGGTACGCAAGATATCTTACCTGAAGATTCAAGCAAATGGCGCTATATTGAAAATAAATTAGACGAATTAATGAAGCTTTACAATTATAAAGAAATACGTACACCTATTTTTGAAAGTACAGATTTATTTGCACGTGGTGTGGGAGACTCAACTGATGTTGTGCAAAAAGAAATGTATACGTTTAAAGATAAAGGTGACAGAAGCTTAACGTTAAGACCAGAAGGTACCGCTGCGGTTGTTCGCTCTTACATTGAAAATAAAATGCAAGGTTATCCAAATCAACCGATTAAGCTTTACTATAATGGACCAATGTTTAGATATGAACGTAAACAAAAAGGACGTTTCCGTCAATTTAATCAGTTTGGTATAGAAGCTATAGGTGCAGAAAATCCAAGTATCGATGCTGAAGTGCTAGCAATGGTTATGCACATTTATGAATCATTTGGTTTAAAACATTTAAAATTAGTAATTAATAGTATTGGTGATGCAAATTCACGTAAAGAATATAACGAGGCATTAGTAAAACATTTTGAGCCTGTAATAGATACTTTCTGTGAAGATTGTCAATCACGATTGCATACAAATCCAATGCGTATACTTGATTGTAAGATTGATCGTGATAAAGAAGCTGTAAAAAATGCTCCGCGTATTACTGATTATTTAAATGAAGCATCTAAAGCATATTATGAAGAAGTTAAATCATATTTGACTGATTTAGGCGTTGACTATGTCGAAGATCCTAATTTAGTACGTGGGCTAGATTATTACACTCATACTGCTTTTGAAGTAATGATGGATAATCCTAATTATGATGGCGCAATTACAACACTATGCGGTGGCGGCCGTTATAATGGATTATTAGAACTTCTAGATGGTCCTAGTCAGACTGGTATTGGTTTTGCATTAAGTATTGAAAGACTTTTACTTGCACTTGAAGAAGAAGGTATTGAATTAGATATTGGAGAAGAGTTTGATTTATTTATAGTTACTATGGGTGATGAAGCTGAACGCTATAGTGTTAAACTTTTAAATCATCTTAGAAAAAATGGCATTAAAGCTGATAAAGATTATTTAAAACGTAAAATTAAAGGTCAGATGAAACAAGCTGATCGTTTAAATGCTAAATATACAATCGTTATAGGTGATCAAGAATTAGCAAATAATGAAATTGATATTAAAAATATGGCAACAGGTGAGTCAGAAACAGTTAAAGTAGATGAACTTGTACAGTATTTTAAACAATAAAGGAGAATTCAAATGAGTAAACGTACAACATATTGTGGTTTAGTTACTGAAGAATTACTAGACCAAAAAGTAACATTAAAAGGTTGGGTGCATAATCGACGTGATTTAGGTGGCCTAATCTTCGTAGACTTACGTGATAGAGAAGGTATTGTTCAAATAGTATTCAACCCTGATTTCTCTGCAGAAGCTTTAAGTATCGCAGAAACAGTACGTTCTGAGTATGTTATTGAAGTTGAAGGAACAGTAACTAAACGTGATGAAGAAACAGTTAACCCTAAGATTAAAACTGGTCAAGTTGAAGTTCAAGTTTCAAATATTAATATTATTAATAAATCTGAAACGCCACCATTTTCAATTAATGAGGAAAATCAAAACGTTGACGAAAATATTCGCTTGAAATATCGTTACTTAGATCTTAGACGTACTGAATTAGCACAAACATTTAAAATGAGACATCAAACAACTAAATCTATCCGTAACTATCTTGATAATAATGGTTTCTTTGATATTGAAACACCAGTATTAACAAAATCTACACCAGAAGGCGCACGTGACTATTTAGTACCTTCACGTGTTCATGAAGGTGAGTTTTACGCACTACCTCAATCACCACAATTATTTAAACAATTATTAATGATTAGTGGTTTTGACAAATATTATCAAATTGTTAAATGTTTCAGAGATGAAGATTTACGTGCTGACCGTCAACCTGAATTCACTCAAGTCGATATTGAAATGAGTTTCGTTGATCAAGAAGACGTTATTCAAATGGGAGAAGAAATGTTACGCCAAGTTGTTAAAGATGTAAAAGGCGTTGACATAGAAGGCACATTCCCACGTATGACTTATGAAGAAGCGATGAGACGTTATGGTTCTGACAAACCTGATACACGTTTTGGAATGGAATTAATTGATGTATCACAATTAGGTAAGGAAATGGACTTCAAAGTCTTCAAAGATACTGTACAAAATAATGGTGAAGTGAAAGCCATTGTTGCCGAAGGAGCATCTGATAACTATACACGTAAAGATATGGATGCCTTAACAGAGTTTGTTAATATTTACGGTGCTAAAGGCCTAGCTTGGGTCAAAGTCGTTGATGAAGGATTAAGCGGTCCTATTGCACGATTCTTCGAAGATCAAAATGTAGAAACATTAAAAGAGTTAACTGGTGCTAAACCAGGAGACTTAGTAATGTTCGTAGCAGACAAACCAAATGTCGTTGCTCAAAGTTTAGGAGCATTACGTATTAAAATTGCAAGAGAATTAGATTTAATTGATGAAAATAAATTAAACTTCTTATGGGTTACAGATTGGCCGTTACTTGAATATGATGAAGATGCTAAACGTTATGTTGCAGCACATCATCCATTCACATCACCTAAACAAGAAGATATCGCTAAATTAGATTCAGAACCTGAAAATGTTCAAGCTAATGCTTATGACATTGTATTAAATGGTTATGAACTCGGTGGGGGCTCTATAAGAATTTCAAATAGTGAGCTTCAAGAAAAAATGTTCGAAGTTTTAGGTTTCACAAAAGAACAAGCTAGAGAACAATTTGGTTTCTTATTAGATGCCTTTAAATACGGTGCACCTCCACATGGTGGTATCGCCTTAGGATTAGACCGTTTAGTTATGTTATTGACTAATCGTACAAATCTTAGAGATACAATTGCCTTTCCTAAAACAGCATCAGCTACTTGTCTATTAACTGATGCACCAGGAGAAGTATCTGATAAACAATTAGAAGAATTATCACTACGTATCCGTCACTAATTCTTGAAAAACTATTAATTACTTAAATTTAGTTTTATTAACCAACACCTTATAAGTTAGTTTAAAGACTAGCCTATAAGGTGTTTTTATTATGAAAAGAAACAAATATGACATACCATATTTTAAATAACTATAAATATATTATGTCAACTTATAATATTTAATTATTTTTCCTAATAAACTTTTCTACCCAAGTCATTAGGATTTCAATAATAGGGCTTTTGTGCTATTATATCTATATAAGATAGTCATCTGTATTGTTCGTATGTTTGCTTTTTATTTGGGCCTAACACTTTTTGATCAGGGAGCCCAATAGGTTTTCTTGCAGCGCAAACGCCTCAATGGAGGACTTGCAAAACAAGAAACAGGGCACCCACCTGTATATAGCAGGCCGAATGATCAAGCTATTTATAACTACGGCAATTACGGACTCTATCGGTACGCAAGGCTTTACTGTCTTGCGTATTTTTATACACTTTTTTAGAATTTAAAAGTTATTGAATGGTTTATAAAAAGGAGTTTACAATGAAACATCAATTTTCAAGAAATGAGTTAGCATATGGTCAAGAGGGTCTAGACTTATTAAAAGGGAAAACCGTTGCAGTATTAGGCGTTGGGGGAGTAGGTTCATTTGCTGCTGAAGCCTTAGCTCGTACTAATATTGGACATATTATATTAATTGATAAAGATGATGTCGATATTACTAATGTCAACCGTCAAATACACGCGTTAACAACAACGATTGGACAAAGTAAAGTTACATTAATGGAAGAGCGAATTAAATTAATTAACCCTGATTGTAAAGTTACGCCATTACATATGTTTTATACAGAAGAAACTTACGAGGATTTATTTAATAATTATAATATTGATTATTTTATTGATGCTAGCGATACAATTATATATAAAGTTCATTTAATGAAAGAATGCTTAGAGCGAGGGATTAAAGTTATTTCAAGTATGGGTGCTGCTAATAAAACTGATCCTACACGATTTAAAATCGCCGATATTTCACAAACGTTTATGGATCCAATGGCCAAAATTATTCGTAACCGTTTGAAAAGACAAGGTATTAAAAAAGGAGTGCCAGTAGTTTTCTCTGATGAAAGTCCTATTGTTATACGTGAAGATGTTAAGGCAACAGTTGGGGACGCTAATGCTATTAATCGTAAGGGACAAATACCGCCATCTTCAAATGCATTTGTGCCAAGTACAGTAGGATTAATTTGTGCTAGTTATGTAGTAAATGATATTTTGAAAGATATTCCAGTTAGACGTATTAAAGATAAAGGAAATATTTAAAATTTAAGACTATGATGAGTTATATAGTGAATAATGGAACGCAAAGTTAATGTCATTCAAGACTTTGCTAACCCACTTTCAACTTGTAACTCTATCATAGTCTTGTTTTATTTTTTATTTCTCAAATTATCGTATACCATTTTAAATTGTTGTTCACTTTTAGAAGTCGGTTTTGGCTCATAGTATATTTTACCTTTTAAGTTGCTAGGTAAGTACTGTTGTACTACATGGCCATTTTCATAATCATGAGGATATTTATAGCCAATCGCTCTTCCTAATTCTTTTGCACCAGCGTAATGACCATCTCTTAAGTGATCAGGAATTTGTCCAACTTTTCCCTTACGAATATCACTAAGTGCGCCATCGATTGCCTTAATAGCAGAATTAGATTTTGGAGATAAACAAAGCTCAATCACAGCTTGGCTAAGTGGAATGCGTGCTTCAGGAAATCCTAAGCGTTCAGCAGATTGAATCGCTGCTAAAGTTCTTTGTCCGGCGCTAGGGGAAGCTAAACCTATATCCTCATAACTTATGACTAATAAACGTCTTACAATTGTTGGTAAATCTCCAGCTTCAATCAGGCGAGCTAAATAGTGTAACGCAGCGTTTACGTCACTACCTCGAATCGATTTTTGAAAAGCACTCATCACATCGTAATGCATATCTCCGTCTTTATCACTGACGAAGGCGCCTTTTTGGAGACAATCTTTCGCATCTTCTAATGTCACATGTCTTGTATTATTAATGACTTCAGCACTTAACACAGCTAATTCTAAAGCATTTAATGCGCTACGAACATCACCGTTACTTTGTGTTGAGAAATATGTTAATGCTTCTTCATCTACATCTGGATGATAAGTTTTTAAACCACGTTGCTCATCTTCTAAGGCTCGATTTAATGCAAGACGTACGTCATCGTCATTTAAAGAATAAAGTTCAAAAATTTGAGCTCTAGAACGAATAGCTGGATTAATTGCATGATAGGGATTGGAAGTAGTTGCACCAATCAATACGATTTTCCCATTTTCTAAATGAGGTAATAGAAAATCTTGTTTAGCTTTATCTAGACGATGAATTTCATCTAGTAACAAAATAATCTGGCCAGACATTTTCGCTTCTTCAACTACTAATTGCATATCTTTCTTAGTATTTGTTACTGCATTCAATTGTCTAAATTTATATTCAGTACTACCTGAAATTGCTTTTGCTATACTTGTTTTACCAATTCCAGGAGGACCATAAAATATCATTGAAGATAATTTCTTAGTTTCAACCATTCGTCTAATAATACCTTTAGGACCCACCAAATGTTGCTGTGATATAATTTCATCTATATTTGTAGGTCGCATTCTGGAAGCCAAAGGTTCAGTAGTCACATTATTCACACCTTTCTATTACTATCTTAACTGAAAAAATGATAGAATGGGAATATATATTATTCGAATTAAGTGAGGTTATGTTATGAAAATATCAACGAAAGGGAGATATGGGTTAACTTTAATGATTTCCCTAGCTAAAAGGGAAGGACAAGGCTGTGTCTCATTGAAGTCAATCGCTGAGGAAAATAAGTTAAGTGACTTATACCTTGAACAATTAGTAGGCCCTTTAAGAAATGCAGGTTTAATTCGAAGTGTTCGTGGTGCTAAAGGTGGCTACCAACTCAGAGTACCCGCTGATGAAATCACTGCAGGTGATATTATTCGCTTGTTAGAGGGGCCCATTACAATTGTAGAAAGTATTGAATCAGAACCGCCGGCCCAAAAGCAACTTTGGTTACGTATGAGAGACGCGGTAAGAGAAGTTTTAGATAATACAACATTAAAATATTTAGCTGAATATGTAGAAACTGATAATCAATTAGATGGCTACATGTTCTATATTTAAATTTTTTTAAGTAAATATGTTTATTCATTTTTGTTGGTGGTATTTAATTAATACATCACAACGATACAATGTGTAGATTATTTCGTATCGTATATTTGTCAATACTTATTCAATATATTATAAGCTTAAATTTGAAAGGAGAATTTCACTATGGGATTCATGGACAAAGCGAAAGATGCAGCAGAAAAATTCAAAAATAGCGATAATGAGCAAGTAGACAAACCTAAAGATAAAATTAATGAATACACTGGCGGTAACGACAGTGATAACAAAGATGATAAAAAAGACGATAAATAGTTGATATTTTTTAAGAGTGATGAGATTCTCATCACTCTTTTTTTATGACAGAAATGAATTAAAATTAAATTCGAAGCTCCCTAAATCTTAATTATTAATACGTTGAATGACATTTTTTAATCGTTTAAAAGAATCGACTTGTTGTGCTTTATCGTAAATATAGCTAATTCCCATTAATTCATCAATTTCACCATACTCTTCAATGAAATCTTCTAATTTTTGTTTTACTGTTTCTTCAGAACCAATTAAGGAGTTACGCTCTCTTTGTTTGGCCATTTCATATTCTCTTGGAGTTAATAAATTTTTAAGGTCATCAGTAGGCGGTTGAACGGGTTGCATTTTACCACGTGCAATACTAGTAAATACTTGTGCAAGTGTGCTTGCTAAACGTTCTGCTTCGTCGTCTGTTTCGGCCACAATCGTATTTAAACATACAATCATGTAAGGTTTATCTAATACATCCGAAGGCTCAAATAATTCTTTATAAATTTGAATCGCTTCCTTCATTTGTTGAGGTGCAAAGTGTCCAGCAAAGACATAAGGTAATCCTTTACGGGCAGCTAAATTAGCTGAATCTGTTGAAGATCCTAATATATATAAAGGAACATTCTTGTTTACGGCAGGATAAGCGCGTACATATGCTTGTTTATTTTCAGGACCAAAGTACGTTTGCAATTGTTCAACTTCTTCAGGAAATTCATAAACACCGTTATGCTGATCACGTCTCAAAGCACTCGCCGTCATCATGTCAGTACCAGGTGCTCTACCTAACCCTAGATTAACTCTATTTGGGAAAAGGGTTTCCATCGTACCAAATTGTTCAGCAACAACTAGTGGCGCATGGTTAGGTAACATAATTCCACCCGAACCTACTTTTATATTTTGAGTATGTTCTAAAGTATGTTGAATGAGTAGGGCAGTCGCTGAACTCACTAAATTGGGCGCATTATGATGCTCTGCTATCCAATAACGCTCATACTCTAATTCATCTAATTGTTGTCCAAGCTCTACCATATCATCAATTGCATCTTTATCATTTTGACCTTCTCGAATAGGTACTAGATTTAGAGCTGATAATTTTATATTCGACATCTTCAACCTCTCCTTTATTATTACTACTGCCTAGTGTAACAAGATATAATATGAACAGTTATTAAATTGCTCAAATGGATTTTTGCTATTATTTTCAAAAGTAAATATATAAAAGGTGTTAATTAAATAGAGGTGTAAGTGTTAAAATATAATATAAGTATGAAATAGGTAGTTTATAAACACCAATGTAGAAAAAATATTAGTCAGGTGCTATTATAGGAACATTGATAAAAATATGAGGAGTGTACTAGAGAATGGAAGTATATGCAGATTATGCTGCTACTACACCGGTTAAACCTGAAGTTGTAGAATCGATGATGACAATATATCAATCACATTATGGTAATCCATCATCAATTCATTCAATTGGACGAGACGCACGTCGCTATTTAGATGAATCAAGAAGAAATGTAGCTAATTTATTAGGAGCCAAGCCTAGTGAAGTTATCTTTACGAGTGGCGCTACGGAATCAAATAATACAGCAATCAAAGGCTTAGTTTATGCAAACGAACATCTTGGAAACCATATCATTACAACTAAAATTGAGCATCATTCAGTATTGCACGTATTTGAACAACTAGAAAAAGAAGGATATGACGTTACTTATCTAGATGTAGATGATACAGGTAAAGTCGATTTAGACCAACTTAAAGAGGTATTAACTGACGATACGATTTTAGTTTCAATTATGTTTGTTAATAATGAAATTGGAACAGTTGAACCAATGTACGATATTGAAGATATTGTGGCTGATTCAAACGCATTATTACATGTTGATGCTGTACAAGCGATTGGTCATTTAGATGTGAAGTTCGAAGATTTTAAAATAGATACGATGAGTCTTACTGCACATAAATTTGGTGGCCCTAAAGGAGTAGGTGTTCTGTTAGTTAAAGATCAAACACCTATTGAATATTCTCAATTGGGTGGAGAACAAGAAACTAAACGTCGTGCAGGAACGGAAAACTTAGCTCAAATCGTTGGTTTAACTAAAGCATTAACACTTGCCGATGAACAAAGAGATGCTAACAATATTCACTTAATGCAATTAAAAGAATTATTCATAGTTAGTTTACAAGAACGTGCAATTCCATTTGAAGTCAACGGTTCAATGGTTGAAACCACTGGTCATATACTTAATTTATATTTTCCATTTATCGATGTTGAAACAATGTTAACATTACTAGATTTATCAAATATTTATGTTTCATCAGGATCAGCTTGTACTGCTGGTTCAACCACTCCATCACATGTTTTAGCTGCTATGTATGAAGACGAAGAACGTGCCAAACATTCTGTTCGCTTTAGTTTTAATGAACAAACTACAGAACATGAAATAAAATATATCGTAGCCGAAATTCATAAAATATATCATAAATTTAAGGAGGAATAAATTTGTCTAATAAAGATATACGCGTTGTTATTGGTATGTCTGGTGGCGTAGATAGCTCAGTAACGGCACACATATTAAAAGAACAAGGATACGACGTTATAGGTATCTTCATGAAGAATTGGGATGACACTGATGAAAACGGCGTGTGTACGGCTACTGAAGATTATAATGATGTAATCGCTGTATGTAACCAAATCGGTATACCATATTACGCCGTCAACTTTGAACAAGAATACTGGGATAAAGTATTTACCTATTTCTTAGATGAGTATAAAAAAGGGCGTACGCCTAACCCAGACGTAATGTGTAATAAAGAAATTAAATTTAAAGCATTCTTAGAACATGCACTTAAATTAGGTGCTGACTATGTTGCTACAGGACATTACGCTAGAATTCGTCGTCATGAAGATGGTCATGTAGAAATGTTACGTGGTGTAGATAATAATAAGGATCAAACCTATTTCTTAAATCAATTATCTCAAGAACAATTGTCAAAAGTAATGTTCCCAATCGGTGATATTGAGAAGAAAGAAGTACGTAAAATTGCCGAAGAACAAGATTTAGCGACTGCTAAAAAGAAAGATTCTACAGGAATTTGTTTTATAGGTGAACGTAATTTCAAAACATTTTTATCTCAATATTTACCAGCTCAATCTGGAGATATGAGAACGCTTGAAGGTAAAAAAATGGGAACGCATAGTGGTTTAATGTATTACACAATAGGCCAACGCCATGGATTAGGCATAGGCGGCGATGGAGACCCTTGGTTCGTAGTAGGAAAAAATCTACAAGACAATATATTATATGTCGAACAAGGATTCCATCATGATGCTTTATACAGTGATTATCTTATTGCCTCAGACTTTAGTTTTGTAAATCCAGTTGATTTGGAAGAAGGTTTCTCTTGTACTGCTAAATTTAGATATCGTCAAAAAGATACTAAAGTATTCGTACAACGTGAAAATGATAACTCAATCCGTGTAACATTTGATGAACCCGTACGCGCTATCACCCCAGGACAAGCAGTCGTATTTTACGATGGTGAAGTTTGCTTAGGCGGTGCCACTATTGATGATGTATTTAAAACATCTGGACAATTAAGTTATGTTGTTTAATTAGTTCAATGTGAGAATGGAACATTTAATTAAAAAATAACTTAACTTTAGTTTTGACAGTAGTTGACTAGAAATAAAGAAGCGTTGTGTAAGAGCCTCTCTTTCTTCATTTCTAATCAACTTAGCAAGGGTGGAACAACGAAATCTTTTGAATTATATTAGATTTCTGTTCCACTCCTTTTTTTACTAATGATAAATCCTAATAAGAAAGGAAGGATAGTAGTATGACCGAACAAGAGACAATTTATCAATGGATTAAAGATGGAGAACTTGAAAAAGCACTTAAAGCATTATTTGGAAATATCGAAAAAGATCCAGACACAATTGAAAACTATATTAATGCTGGTATTGTTTTAGCAGATGCAGGGGAAATTGAAAAAGCTGAACGATTTTTCCAACGCGCACTTACGATAGATGACAAAAACGGTGCAGTTTATTATAATTTAGCTAACTTATATTATGATCAAGGTCGCTATCGAGAAGCGATTAAACTGTACCAAAATGCATCCAAATACGAAATGGATCAAGTAGATACTAACTATATGATTGGAATGTCATTTAACCAACTAGATGCACCTAAAGAAGCAATGCCATTTTTAATGACGGCAGCTGAACAAGATCAATCATCAGATGCCGAAGTTCAATTTCAATATGGCTTAGTTCTTTGTCATTTAGAAATGTTTGAACAAGCTATTAAACAATTAAGCGTTGTATTAGCTATAGATCCTAAACATGTCGATGCACTATATAATCTTGGTTTAGCAACTTATATGCAATCAGAAGATATAGATTCAGCTATTGCTTATTTTGATAAAGCAATCGAAATAGATTCAGGCCATCTATTAAGTCAGCATGCAAAAGCAACATTTGAAGCATTAAAAAACGAGGAGTCTTAATATGTCAAACCCTACACTTTTTGATTATTCAATGATTAAAGGAACAGTAGATGCGATATTATTTCAAAATAATGATAACTTTTATACTGTTCTTAAAGTAGATACTATTGAAACAAATGAATCATTTGATAACTTGCCAACAGTGGTAGGGTTTTTTCCTAATATAGTCGAGGGCGACGTATATACGTTTAAAGGACAACTCGTTGAACATCCACGTTACGGTAAACAACTTAAGGCCGATACATTCGAAAAAGAATTACCACAAACGAAAGATGCCATTGTTAGCTATTTATCGAGTGACCTTTTTAAAGGAATAGGTAAGAAAACGGCACAAAATATTGTTAATGCAATCGGTGAAAATGCCATCAATGACATATTAAATGATGCATCAGTATTAGCAAAAGTGCCCGGTCTATCTAAGAAAAAGCAAAAGCAAATAGCAGAGCAAGTGAGTGCCAATCAAGAATCAGAAAAGATTATGATTAGATTGCATGATTTAGGATTTGGACCAAAACTTTCGATGGCAATTTATCAATTTTATCAATCTGAAACCTTACATATTTTAGAACAAAATCCATATCAACTCGTATATGATGTTAAGGGTATTGGTTTTCAAAAAGCTGATAATTTAGCTCGAAATAGTGGAGTGAAATTTAACGATACGGAACGTTTAAAAGCCGGTCTTTTATACACATTAGAAGAAGAATGTATCAAGAAAGGACATACATATTTATCTTATAATCATATCATTGAAGTTACTAAAGATATGTTAAGTGATGAACAGGGTGAAGAAGTTGTTGAAGTGCCACAACTTGAAGAGGTAATACAACTATTATCTGAAGAGAATAAACTGATATATGATAATGATCGTGTTGCTATACCTAGTCTCTATTATTCAGAATTAAAAAGCGTTCAGAATTTATATCGTATAAAAACCTATAAAAATAAACTCAAACAAATTGAACAGTCCGACTTACAAATCCATATTGGGAGTATTGAAGAAGCCAACAATGTTTCATACGCGCCTTCTCAAAAAGAAGCCTTACAAACCGCAATCAATTCTAAGATTATGTTATTAACTGGTGGGCCTGGTACAGGTAAAACAACAGTTATTAAAGGAATAGTGGAATTATATGCAGAAATACACGGTTTATCTTTAGATTATTCAGATTATCAAGATGATGACTATCCTGTGGTCTTGGCTGCCCCAACAGGACGCGCATCTAAACGATTACAAGAATCAACAGGTTTAGAGGCTATGACGATTCATCGTCTAATTGGCTGGAATCAAGAAACACAACCTGATGATATTTTAGATAATGAAATTAAAGCTAAACTTATTATTATTGATGAGATGTCAATGGTGGATACATGGTTATTTCATCAATTCTTAAGTGCTGTACCTTTGGATGCTCAGATTATCCTTGTAGGTGATGAAGATCAGCTGCCTTCTGTAGGACCAGGACAGATATTTAAAGATTTGATTGATTCTCAAGTGTTACCTAGAGTTAATCTTACTGAAGTTTACCGTCAACAAGATGGTTCAAGTATTATCGACTTAGCTCATCGCATGAAGCACGGTGAAATTATTGATATTACTCAACGTTATCATGATAGAAGTTTTATTAACTGTTCGGTAGATCAAATTCCTACTGTTGTTGAAAAGGTCGTCTCTAGTGCTGTAAACAAAGGCTATGATATGAGTGATATCCAAGTGTTAGCACCTATGTATAAAGGTAGTGCAGGTATTAAGCGACTTAATCAAGTGCTACAAAATATTTTAAATCCTAAAGAAAAAGATACGAGAGAAATTGAATTTGGCGATATCAAATTCCGTAAGGGCGATAAAGTACTACAACTAGTTAATCGTCCTAATGATAATATATTTAATGGAGATATAGGTGTTATTGTTGGTATTTTTTGGGCAAAGGAAAATGCACTCAACAAAGATGTTATTGTGGTTGACTTTGAAGGCAATGAAATTACTTTTACACGTCAAGATTTATTAGAGTTAACCCACGCCTATTGTACATCTATTCATAAATCTCAAGGTTCAGAATTTCCTATAGTCATTATGCCTATTGTTAAACAGTATTTTCGTATGCTTCAACGTCCTATCCTTTATACGGGACTTACCCGAGCTAAACAATCCCTAGTTTTATTAGGCGATCCAAAAGCATTTGAAATAGGGTTAAATACGCAAGGTCAAGAACGTCATACACAATTACGTGAGCTCATATTGGCCTACTTTAAAAGTGAGTCTAATCAAGAAGAATCATCTATTGAACAAAGTGTCGATAGTTCTAATGAAAAAGCAAATGAAGAAGAAACTCCTAACAAAGATAATATAGTTTTAAATGAAACTACTATTTACCGAATTGATCCAATGATAAATATGGGAGATGTATCCCCGTATGATTTCGTTGAACGTTGACATTTAGTCAGAAAATACTTAAAATAAATTTAAATTCGCATGAAGACGAGTAGACAATACTTACTATTTTAGAGATGTACTGGTTGGTGTGAAGTACAATGTAAATTGTTGAACGCTACTTCATGTTATTTGAATATAGTAATTAAGAGATAAGAGAATAGCATTTAAATTTGATGTTTGATAACAAGATATTTAAATGTAGCATGAACTCTTATAACTAGGGTGGTACCGCGAGAACGTTCGTCCCTTTATAGGATGAACGTTCTTTATTTTTGTTTAAGGTTAGATAATAATAACTTAGGAGTGAATGAGAATGAAAAATTTAAAAGCAAGTGAAATTCGTCAAATATATATTGATTTCTTTGTAGAAAAAGGGCATATGATTGAACCATCAGCTCCACTTGTACCTATTGATGATGATTCATTACTATGGATTAACTCAGGAGTTGCTACATTAAAAAAATATTTTGATGGTCGTGAAACACCTAGAAAACCTAGAATAGTAAACTCACAAAAAGCAATTAGAACAAATGATATCGAAAATGTTGGATTTACTGCACGACACCATACATTTTTTGAAATGTTAGGTAACTTCTCAATCGGTGATTATTTCAAGAAAGAAGCTATCCATTTTGCATGGGAATTCTTAACAAGTGATAAATGGATGGGTATGGAACCTGAAAAATTATATGTAACAATCCATCCTGAAGATACTGAAGCTTATCGCATTTGGAACGAAGAAATCGGTTTAGAAGAAAGTCGTATCATTAGAATTGAAGGTAACTTCTGGGATATTGGCGAAGGACCTTCTGGACCAAATACAGAAATCTTCTATGATCGTGGTACAGACTATGGCCAAGAAGATCCAGCAGAAGAAATGTATCCAGGAGGAGAAAATGAAAGATACTTGGAAGTATGGAATTTAGTATTTAGTGAATTTAACCATAATAAAGATAATACGTATACACCACTTCCAAATAAAAATATTGATACCGGCATGGGCTTAGAACGTATGGCATCAATTGCGCAAAATGTCCGTACTAATTATGAAACAGACTTATTCATGCCAATTATTCATGAAGTTGAACATGTTTCAGGTAAAACTTATCTAAAAGTTGATGAACATGACGTAGCATTCAAAGTCATTGCAGACCATATTAGAACAATCGCATTCGCGATTTCTGATGGAGCGTTACCAGCAAATGAAGGACGTGGATATGTACTTCGCAGATTATTACGTCGTGCTGTGAGATTTAGTCAAACACTCGACATTAACGAACCATTTATGTATAAATTAGTTGATATTGTAGCAGACATTATGGAACCTTATTATCCTAATGTTAAAGAAAAAGCTGATTTTATTAAACGTGTAATTAAGTCAGAAGAAGAACGTTTCCATGAAACACTTCAAGAAGGTTTAACAATTTTAAATAATTTAATAGCTAATGCTAAAGAAAGTAATAATGAAATCAATGGTTCAGATGCGTTCAAATTATATGACACATATGGTTTCCCAATTGAATTAACTGAGGAACTCGCTAGTCAAGAAGACATCACTGTTGATATGGCTACATTTGAATCTGAAATGCAACAACAACGTAATAGAGCAAGAGAAGCTCGTCAAAGTTCTCAATCTATGCAAATCCAAAGCGAAGTGCTTAAAAATATTAATACAGAAAGCACATTCGTAGGATATGACACAACTGATTATCAAACAACATTAACTGATTTGATTTATAACGGGGAAGCTGTTGATACAATTGATGCTGGCGAAACTGTTTACTTTATTCTTAAGGAGACGCCTTTCTACGCTATGAGCGGTGGTCAAGTAGCGGATAAAGGTATTGTTGGCAACGAGAACTTTGAAATTGAAGTTCAAGAAGTAACTAAAGCGCCTAATGGTCAAAACTTACATCAAGGTGTTGTACAATTTGGACAAGTGAAAGTGAATAGTGAAGTAGATGCAAGCGTCAATAGAGATGAGCGCAAAGATATTCAAAAAAATCATAGTGCTACTCATTTACTACATGCTGCACTAAAAGAAGTTCTTGGAGAACATGTCAATCAAGCAGGCTCATTAGTTGAAAGTGAACGTCTAAGATTTGACTTCTCTCATTTTGGACCAATGACTCAAGAAGAAGTAGACCAAGTAGAACGACGTGTTAACGAAGAAATTTGGAGAGGTATTTCTGTACACATCCAAGAAATGCCAATCGATGAAGCTAAACAACTAGGAGCTATGGCATTATTCGGTGAAAAATATGGCGATATTGTACGCGTAGTTAATATGGCACCATTTTCAATAGAGTTGTGTGGCGGTATTCATGTAGATAACACTGCTGAAATTGGTCTCTTTAAAATTATCAGTGAGTCTGGTACCGGTGCAGGGGTAAGACGTATTGAAGCATTAACTGGTAAAGCTGCGTTCTTACATCTTGAAGATATTCAAACGAAATTTAATTCTATTAAAGAACAAGTTAAAGTTAAATCAGACAATCAAGTATTTGATAAAGTTGTCCAACTTCAAGAAGATGAAAAAGCACTCCACAAACAATTAGAACAACGTAACAAAGAAATCACTTCACTTAAAATGGGAAATATTGAAGAACAAATTGAAGTCATCAATGACTTTAAAGTACTTGCTACAGAAGTAGAAGTTTCTAACCCTAAAGAAATTAGACAAGTGATGGATGATTTTAAATCTAAACAACAAGATGCTATTATTGTTTTAGCTAGTGATGTCGGTGGTAAAGTATCACTTATTGCATCAGTACCTAAAACATTGACTGAGCACATTAAAGCTGGAGATATAATTAAAAACATGGCACCAATCGTAGGTGGTAAAGGTGGCGGCCGTCCTGATATGGCTCAGGGTGGCGGAACTGAACCTGAAAATATCTCAGAATCATTACGCTTTATTAAAGATTATATTAAAAAACTATAACTTTATAATCAACTAGTGTAAAATCAGTATATGTAAGATAATTCGTTTTAGAGGAGTGTCGCAGCTATGGATAATATTGATAAAACTATGAAGTTTGATTACGAAGAAATTCCAAAAGAAAATGTCGAATCAGTATTAAATAATGTACATCGAACTTTAGAAGAACGCGGATATAATGCAGTCAACCAAATAGTTGGTTATCTGTTATCAGGCGACCCTGCCTATATTCCACGTCAGAATGATGCACGCAATCAAATACGTCATATCGATCGCGACGTTATTATGGAAGAACTTGTTTCAAACTACTTAAAAGAGAACAAGAAATAGCTTATGCTTACACATAAAATTTTAGGTTTAGATGTTGGTAGTAAAACGGTTGGCATAGCTATAAGTGATTTAATGGGTTGGACAGCCCAAGGACTAGACACTCTGAGAATTGATGAGGAAAATAATGAATTCGGTATTGATAAGCTTGTAACGATTGTTAAAGAAAACAATGTAGGTACAGTAGTTATCGGCTTACCGAAAAATATGAATAATTCTGTTGGATTTCGTGGAGAAGCTTCGTTACACTATAAAGAGCTACTTCAACAAGCATTACCACATATAGAAATTGTAATGTGGGATGAACGCTTGAGTACTATGGCTGCTGAACGCTCATTATTAGAAGCAGATGTTTCTAGACAAAAAAGAAAGAAAGTAATTGATAAAATGGCTGCAGTTTTTATACTTCAAGGCTATTTAGATTCTATCTAAAAGGAGATTTAAATTATGACTGAACATAACCATGATGTAGATTTAAATATTAGTAACGAAGAAGAATTATTAACTTTATTCGATGAAAATGACAATGAAGTGTTATACCGTAAAATGTTAGAGTTTTACCATCCAGAATTTAAAAAGGAATATGTTATTTTAGCAGAAGAAGGCGCTCAATCAGATGATGACGATATGATTGAACTTATTCCAATGATTAATGAACCTGACGAATCAGGTGACGGTGGTAAATTAGTCCCAATCGAAACTGACGAAGAATGGGATATGATTGAAGAAGTTGTCAATACAAACATGGAAGAATAGTTAAATAACTATTTCAAGCAGTCTGGAACACTTAATGTTTCAGGCTGCTTTCTCGTTTCATTTTAAATTTCATAAAAAAGCGATAACATTACAAGATAAAGTATGAAGTTAGCTAAGTATGGATGAATTATATAAACGATAGAATAGGGGTTGACAATTTAGCTTAATTTATTTAATCTCACTTAAATTTAAGGTGAAACTATGGTAAAATACTTTAAGTAAATTTTTATAAGTACATGTATAAATAATTAAGAATACAGATTAGTCATTAAATAAGGAGAGGCATAAATAATTTTCGTGTTACAAATCAATAATTTTTGGCACATAGTAGACGCATGTCTCCACCTTAATACGTGAAGATAAATCAGGCTTAATGAACTGGTTTATTTTTTAATGTCATTTTGCATTTTAAAAGGAAGTAAAAAAATGGAAGCAAATCAAAAATATTTACTTGAGATACATAGAGAAACTGACAATAATATTGAAGAATTAAGAGCATATGCCGAAGAAAATGCGGTTCCAATAGTAGATAGATTATCACTAGAAATGATTAAGCAATTAATCAGAATTCATAAACCTACCAATATTCTAGAGATTGGCACAGCAATAGGCTACAGTTCTATGCAGTTTGCTTCAATCTCACCAACCATTAATGTTACTACAATCGAACGTGATGATAATATGATTAACCAAGCAAAGCTTAATTTTAAAAAATATGGTTATGATAACCAAATTACCTTATTAGAAGGCGATGCTTTTGAGCAATTAGAAAAGGTTAATAACAGAACATACGATATAATATTTATTGATGCTGCAAAGGCTCAATCTAAAAAGTTTTTTGAACACTTTACCCCTTTTTTAAGAAAGGGAGGCCTAGTCATTACAGATAATGTACTTTATCACGGATTTGTCTCTGACATAGAGATTGTTCGTTCTCGTAATGTAAAACAAATGGTAAAAAAAGTACAAAAGTTCAACACTTGGCTTATGGAACAGGAAAATTATCAAACTAATTTTTTAAATATGGATGATGGACTAGCCATTTCTATCAAAGGAGAATAATGATGACTGAACTACTTGTTACTCCTAAGTCTTTAGCTCATATGGAAACACTTATAGATATCGGCGCAGATGCGTTTGTTATTGGCGAACAGAAATTTGGGTTGAGATTAGCTGGAGAATTTAAACGTGATGATATTAAAAGAGCTGTTGCCTTAGCTCATGAAAATGATAAAAAAGTTTATGTAGCGGTTAATGGAATTTTTCATAATTATCATTTAAATGCATTAGAAGATTATATTAATTACTTACATGAGTTAGAAGTGGACCGCATCATTTTCGGTGATCCTGCCGTAGTCATGTATGTTAAAAATCAAGAAAATCCAATTCCATTAAATTGGGATGCTGAAACTATAGTAACAAACTATTTTCAGTGTAATTATTGGGGCAAAAAAGGTGCGAAAAGAGCAGTTTTAGCTCGCGAATTGAACTTGGATGAAATTATTAGTATTAAAGAAAAAGCAAATGTGGAAATTGAAGTGCAAGTTCATGGAATGACATGTATGTTCCAATCTAAAAGGCTGTTATTAGGAAATTATTACACTTTCCAAGATAGACAAATGAAGATTCAACGTGATAACAGTGAACATGAACTATTATTATATGATGAAGAACGAGAAAATAAATACCCTGTCTTTGAAGACTACAATGGGACACATATTATGTCGCCTAACGATATATGTCTTATTGAAGAGTTAGAACCGTTGTTCCAAGCAAATATTGATTCTTTTAAAATAGATGGTGTATTGCAAAGTGAAGAGTACATTAATGTTGTAACTCGTCAATATAGAGAAGCTATCGATTTATATAATGAAGATCCAGAAGCTTACGAAGATGAAAAATTTATGCTAGTAGACCCAATTGAAGAAATTCAACCTGAGCATCGTCCATTTGATGAAGGGTTCTTATACAAACAAACAGTTTACTAAAAGGAGGCGCTAAAGTGAAAACTTTAACTGAAATCACTTCAAAATCAAAAAATAAAGTTAAAAAGCCTGAATTATTGGCGCCTGCTGGTAATTTAGAAAAGTTGAAAATTGCTGTGCATTACGGGGCTGATGCCGTATTTCTAGGTGGCCAAGAATACGGTTTACGCTCAAACGCTGATAATTTTACTATGGAAGAAATTAAAGAAGGCGTTGAATTTGCAAACAAGTATAACGCGAAAATTTACGTAACGACTAACATTATTGCACATGATGAGAATGTGGATGGCTTAGAAGATTATTTGAGAGACTTAGAAGCTACTGGAGCTTCAGGTATAATAGTAGCCGATCCTCTAATCATAGAAACTTGTAAACAAGTAGCACCTAAGCTAGAAATCCATTTATCTACTCAACAATCTTTATCAAATTATAAAGCCGTAGAGTATTGGAAAGAAGAAGGTTTAGATCGTGTCGTATTAGCACGTGAAACGGGCGCAATGGAAATGAAAGAAATGAAAGAAAACGTAGATATTGAAATTGAAGCGTTTATTCATGGGGCAATGTGTATTGCTTATTCAGGACGTTGTACATTGAGTAATCATATGACGGCTCGCGATTCAAATAGAGGTGGCTGTTGCCAAAGTTGTCGTTGGGATTATGATTTGTTATCAGTCGATAAAGATGGAGAGCTTGATTTATATTATCAAGACGATGAAGTTGTTCCTTTCGCAATGAGTCCTAAAGATTTAAAATTAATAGAATCTATACCTCAGATGATGGATATTGGTATCGATTCATTAAAAATAGAAGGACGCATGAAATCTATACATTATATTGCTACAGTAGTTTCTGTCTACAGAAAAGTAATTGACGCCTACGCTGAGGATCCAGAAAACTTTAAAATTAAGCCAGAATGGTTAATTGAATTAGATAAATGCGCGAATAGGGATACTGCTCCAGCATTTTTCGAAGGGACACCTGGGTACGAAGAGCAAATGTTCGGCATGCAACAAAATAAGAAATCACCATATGATTTTTGTGGTCTAGTGTTAGATTATGATGCATCTACTAAGATCGCAACAATTCAGCAAAGAAACCACTTTAAACCTGGACAAGAGATTGAATTTTTCGGCCCTGAGATTGACAGCTTTAAGCAAGTAGTTGATGTTATTTATGATGAAGAGGGTAACAGTTTAGATGCTGCACGACATCCACTTCAGATTGTGCAAATCAAGGTTGAACATCCAATTTATCCTAATAATATGATGAGAAAGGAAATCGGATAATGGCGAAGACAACAATAATTGGTATTGCTGGTGGCTCAGGTTCTGGTAAAACCACAGTTACAAATGAAATTTTGAAGAATTTAGAAGGCCATAGCGTTGCTTTATTAGCACAAGATTTTTATTATAAAGATCAATCACATCTTACGTTTGAAGAGCGTTTAGAAACAAATTATGACCATCCTTTCGCCTTTGATAATGATCTTTTAATCGAAAATTTACGTGACTTAGTGAACGGTCACGCAGTTGAAGTGCCTACTTATGATTTTACAAACCATACAAGAAGCGATGAAACGATTGCATTTGAACCTAAAGATGTTATTATCGTAGAAGGTATATTTACTTTAGAAAATAAAACATTACGTGATATGATGGATGTTAAAATATACGTTGATACTGATGCAGATTTAAGAATTTTAAGACGTCTAGTACGTGATACTAAAGAACGTGACCGTTCAATGGAATCTGTTATTAATCAATATTTGAATGTTGTTAAACCGATGCATAATCAATTTATTGAACCAACAAAAAAATATGCTGATATTATTATTCCAGAAGGTGGAAGTAATAAGGTTGCAATTGATATAATGACAACTAAAATTCAAACGCTTGTAAGCAAGCATTAATCCATGCGTAAGTGATTCGTTTTATTTCATTTTTTAAATTGAAAAATATTACTGATAAAGGAAGATGACATAATGGAAAACCAAAAACAATATCCAATGACTCAAGAAGGTTATGAACAGTTAGAACAAGAATTAGAAGAACTAAAAACTGTGAAACGTCCAGAAGTAGTTGAAAAAATTAAAGTTGCTCGTTCATTTGGTGACTTATCTGAGAACTCTGAGTATGATGCTGCTAAAGACGAACAAGGTTTCATCGAACAGGATATTCAACGTATTGAGCATATGTTAAGATACGCACTAATTATCGAAGATACTGGTGATAATAACGTTGTTCAAATTGGTAAAACAGTTACATTTGTTGAATTACCTGGTGACGAAGAAGAAAGCTATCAAATTGTTGGTTCTGCTGAATCAGATGCTTTTAAAGGTAAAATTTCAAACGAATCACCAATGGCTAAAGCGTTAATAGGCAAAAGCTTAAAAGATGAAGTTCGCGTACCACTTCCAAACGGTGGCGAAATCAACGTAAAAATAGTCGATATTAAATAAATTTTCAACCACTTCAAGCGCTAAATTTTTATAATTTAGCCGTTGGAGTGGTTTTTTTACTATTATATATTGATGTAAAAATATTTATTTAGATTAAATTTACATAATTTTTAACAACATTCTTATTAAACATTGTCAAATATATTTAAATTTCAGAACTTTTTCATGACAAATCATGATATATATGCTTAAATAACTATGTGAATACAACTAGAGATGACCAATGAATCCAGTAAAGTAAGCGATTACAATAGTCTTACTTTTTTATTATTCTTAATTTGAAATACTTATTAAACAACTATGATTATTAGGTGGTATAATTTTATATATATTTGTTAATAATGAGTTTTAACAAATTTAAACTATCTAATTAATTTAGTTGATTAAAACGTAGTATCATCAAGGGGGGAGGCAATAGATTGGACATTAAATTAGTTAATGAGCAATCAATATTGCTATATTTTAAAGAAGAAATAAGTGAAGATAATTATAAAGAAGTAGATGCAACGACTCAATACATACTTTCTAAAAATATTTCAGCAATAAAAGATATTGTTCCTTCATATCGAGCCATTATGGTGAATTTTGATAATGAATTAATTGATTATGAAGAATTAATAAAACGTCTAGATTTAGATAATATTGAACATCTAGATTTAAATACTAAAACTGAAAAAAGAGTTATACATATACCAGTGCTTTATAATTCAGAAGTAGGTCCTGATTTAGAAGAAGTAGCTAATCATAATGATTTAACAGTTGAAGACGTGATAGATATTCATAGTAGTAATGAGTATTTAGTTTATATGTTAGGTTTTATGCCAGGATTTCCATTTTTAGGAGGTCTCGACGAACGTTTACATACTCCGAGAAGATCTGAACCTAGAGTTAAAATTGATGCTGGTTCTGTAGGTATCGCTAATAATCAAACTGGCCTATATCCTTCCGATTCGCCCGGAGGTTGGCAAATTATAGGTAGAACACCTTTAAAAGTGTTTGATCAATACTCTGAACCAATGACACTTTACGAAGCTGGAGATTACATTAAATTTTATGCAATTGATGAATCAACTTTTAAAGAAATTGAAACTGAAATTGCTGAAAATAGATTTAATAAAGAAAAGTGGGTGTCTAATAATGAGCATTAAAATTATAAAACCTGGTCTTTTCACCACTGTACAAGATAAAGGTCGCTATGGTTATCAACATTTAGGCTTCTCAAGTGCTGGTGCGATGGATAAGTATAGTTATGAAGTGGGACAAACCTTGATTAATAATCAGGGGCCTAGCCTTGAATATACAATTATTGGTCCAACAATACAATTTGATAAGAATAATACAGTCGTACTTACTGGTGGTCAATTCAATGCCAAGTTGAATAATCAAAAAGTCCCTCAGAATACAGTCATTTTTGTGTCTCAAGGTGACCGATTAGAAATTGGTAATGCGATAGAAGGTGCAAGAGGGTATATATTCTTCGGACAGCCTTTAGATATTGATAAAGTAGCCGATAGTTATTCCACACATACAAGAAGTATGATTGGAGGATTTAAAGGGAGACCATTAAAAAAGAACGATGTCATTAATATCATTCCTAATGATAACTTTAAATTGAACTTAGGAAAAACATTAGAATATGACGCAATCGCTCAAGATAATATTATTCATATTATTGAAGGCCCACAGGCACAAGCATTTTCAGAAGAAAAGAAAACAACCTTAGTACAAGGTGAATATAATATTTCAGACAAATCAGATAGAATGGGCTATCGACTTATTGGAGACAATATAGCTCCTGAAAATAGTGCTGATATCATTTCAGAGCCTGTAGCACTAGGTAGTATTCAAGTACCTAACGATGGTAACCCTATTATTTTATTAAACGATAAGCAAACTGTTGGTGGCTATACTAAGATAGCAACTGTAAGTCAGTTAGATTTAAGAAAATTAGCTCAGTTCAAGCCTGGTGATACCATTCAATTTGAGTGGATATCAATGAACGATGCGAACCAAGAATTACAACAGTTCACTAAAGAATTTAATGAACTGTTAGAGAGAGTCTCATCACATCCAATTTATAATATTGAATGGTTACGACCAACTTCAAACAAATTAGCAAGAATAATCGAGGAGGAATAATTAAAAATGAATATACAAAAAATAGAAGAAGTTATTAAATTAGTAAAATCTAATAACGTTAAAAAATTCAAATATAAAGATTTTGAAAATGAATTAGAATTAGATTTCACTGAAGGGACTCAAAACAGTTCATTTATCCCATCTCAAAATCAAGATAATGGAGCGACAACTTCAAACCAACAAGAAGAAAGTCAATCTCAATCAAATACTTCTGAAGAGGCATCTAAAGAAATTACATCTCCTATGGTAGGAACATTCTTTTTACAAGATAGTAAAGAGTTAACTGAGCCACAAATCAAAGTTGGAGATCAAGTTAAATCTGGTGATGTCATCGGATATGTTGAAGCAATGAAAGTAATGAATGAAGTCACAAGTGATATTGATGGCGAAGTAGTTGAAATAGTAGTAGATCACGGAACTAATGTTGAGTATGATCAAGTACTAGTCAAAGTTAAATAAGGGGGACAGGTACATGTATCGTTGTTTAGTGGCAAATAGAGGAGAAATTGCGGTTCGTATCATTAGAGCATGTCGCGAAATGAATATTGAAACAGTTGCGATTTATGCTAAAGGTGATGAAAAAAGTTTACATGTCAGCCTTGCAGACCAAGCTGTGTGTATAGGTGAAGCGAATTCTTTAGATAGTTATTTAAATATCGAACGTATTATTGGCGCTGCTGAAATAACTGGGGCAAACGCCATTCATCCTGGATATGGATTTTTATCTGAGAGTACAACTTTTGCTGAAAAAGTTGAAGAAAATGACATTCACTTTATCGGACCTAGTAAAAAAACAATGGAAATGATGGGTGACAAAATTACTGCACGTCAAACAGTTGATTCTGCTGGAGTACCAGTAATACCTGGTTCAACAGATGCAGTAGACTCAATTGACGAAATTAAAGAATTAGCTGAGGAAATCGGTTATCCACTTGTTTTAAAAGCAGCAAGTGGTGGTGGCGGTAAAGGTATCCGTATTGTTAAGGAACCTGAACAACTCGAAAAATCACTTAAAGAAGCTAAAAGTGAAGGTAAAAAATATTTCAATGACGATAGAGTATATGTGGAAGCGTTTATACCAGTAGCTAAGCATGTTGAAGTTCAAGTTATTGGAGATGGTAAAGAGAATTACGTACATCTAGGTGAACGTGATTGTTCTGTTCAACGTAAAAATCAAAAACTTATCGAAGAATCACCTTGTGCTGCATTAACAGAAGAACGACGTCAACAAATCTGTGACGACGCAGTAGCTGTGGCAATAGCATCAAATTATCGTAGTGCAGGAACTATCGAATTCTTAGTTACTGAGGATGCGCATTATTTCATTGAAATGAATGCTCGAATTCAAGTTGAACATACAGTAACTGAAATGCGCGCGGATAGAGACTTATTACAAGCGCAATTATACTTATTACAACATGATGAATTACCATTCACTCAAGAAGATATTATATTCAATGGGCATGTCATTGAAGCACGTATCAATGCAGAAGACCCTGAGAAGAAATTCCGTCCAACACCTGGTAAAGTAAAAAAATTACATTTACCTCAAGGTTTTAACATTCGTGTCGATTCATTGCTATACCCTGGCTATCAAGTATCACCTTATTATGATTCGCTAGTAGCTAAAGTTATTGTTAAGGATGCCAATCGTCAAACAGCCATCAACAAGTTAAAAGTAGCTTTAGATGAAATGGTCATTGAAGGATTTACAACAACTGCCGACTTTTTATATGCAGTATTAAGTTATCCTTTATATGCTGATGGTGATGCTAGTGAAGTGGATATAAAATTCCTTGAAAAACATCAAATAGTAAAAGGAGTGGAGCTATAATGCAAATTGATTTAAATTGTGACTTGGGTGAAGCTTTCGGTAACTACTCATTTGGTGGAGATGCTGATATTATTCCATTAATAACATCTGCCAATATTGCATGTGGTTTTCATGCTGGTGATGAGAATGTAATGAATGAAACAGTAAAATTAGCTAAGGAACATGGTGTAGGCATTGGCGCACATCCAGGACTGCCAGATTTAAAAGGTTTTGGACGTCGCAACATGGATATCGCTCCAGATGAAATCTATAATCTAGTTGTTTATCAATTAGGTGCATTAAACGGATTTTGCAAAATACATGGAACACGTATTAATCACGTAAAACCTCATGGCGCACTTTACCAAATGGGTGCTCGTGATAAAACAATTGCACGTGCTATCGCTCAAGCCGTTTATGATTTTGATCCGGAGTTAATATTTGTAGGATTGTCTAACACTTTACTCATCTCAGAAGCTCAAGCTATCGGTCTTAAAGTTGCTTCAGAAGTATTCGCAGATAGACGCTATGAAGATGATGGCCAATTAATAAGCCGTAAAGAAAAAGATGCATCTATTACTAACACTGAAGAAGCACTAAACCAAGTAATTAAAATGGTTACTGAAAATAAAGTAGTTAGTAAAAACGGGAAAGAAATTGATTTACAAGCAGATACAATTTGTGTACACGGTGATGGGGCACATGCACTTGAATTTGTAACACAAATCAGAAAAAAATTAACGAAAGAAGGCATTGATATTCAATCCTTATAGGGGGTACCAAAGATGGGAGAAAATTTACAACAAAACCCAAATAACGAAGTAAAAAAAGATAAAAAAGATTTTAAGTTTACTAAAAATCATAGACGATTGCTATACGGTTCAGTTTTCCTGATGGCAACATCGGCAATAGGACCAGCGTTCCTTACTCAAACTGCTGTTTTTACAGCTGAGTTCTACGCTAGCTTTGCCTTTGCAATATTAATTTCAATATTAATAGATATTGGGGCTCAAATTAATATTTGGCGTGTCTTAGTAGTAACAGGTTTACGAGGTCAAGAGGTATCTAATAAAGTACTTCCTGGTTTAGGAACTTTGATATCAATATTAATTGCATTCGGTGGTCTAGCATTTAATATAGGGAACATTGCTGGCGCCGGCTTAGGCTTAAATGCCATGTTTGGTCTCGATATCAAATGGGGTGCAGCAATTACTGCTGTATTCTCAATATTAATTTTTGTAAGCAAAAGTGGACAAAAGATTATGGATGTTGTCTCAATGGTGCTTGGTGTTGTAATGATTTTAGTAGTGGCATACGTAATGGTTGTATCTAATCCACCATATGCTGATGCGCTTGTTCATACAGTTGCACCAGAACATCCAATCAAATTAATCCTACCAATTATCACTCTAGTTGGAGGTACTGTTGGTGGTTACATTACATTTGCAGGTGCACATAGATTATTAGATTCTGGAATGAAGGGCGAAGAGTTTGTGCCATTCGTTAACCGTTCTGCAATAGCAGGTATCATGACAACTGGTATCATGCGTGTACTTCTTTTCCTAGCAGTATTAGGTGTAGTTGTTACTGGAGTTACATTAAATGCTGATAACCCACCAGCGTCAGTATTTGAACATGCAATCGGTCCTATCGGTAAAAATATTTTTGGAGTAGTTATCTTTGCAGCAGCCATGTCATCAGTTATTGGCTCAGCATACACAAGTGCTACTTTCTTAAAAACTTTACATAAATCATTATTTAATAAAAATAATCTTATTGTAATCACTTTTATCGTTATTTCTACATTAATTTTCTTATTCATTGGTAAACCTATAAGTTTACTTATCATTGCTGGAGCAATAAATGGTTGGATCTTACCTATCACTTTAGGTGCTATCTTAATTGCGAGTCGCAAAAAATCAATTGTTGGAGATTATAAACACCCAACATGGATGGTTGTGTTTGGGGTGATTGCAGTTATTGTCACAATAGTAACTGGAATATTCTCATTACAAGATTTAGCAGCTCTATGGAAAGGTTAATCAATTGCTCTAATTTAAATATTAATTCTTATTTTATATAGTAAAAAAAGATGATAATAACGTTTCATTTAATACCCACTAGCGAATTTAGACAAGTTTGCTAGTGGGTATTATTGTTATGAAAGTATCTATAAAATCATTTTAAATAAAAATTATTCTACAAACATAAATGAATAATCTTTGTCGTGATGAATAAAAATATATGATAAAATAACAAATGCTAAGAAAAAAACTGAGGTGTAAATATGATAGGAATTATAGGAGCTATGGAAGAAGAAGTAGCTATTTTAAAAGATAAATTAACAGAAATGAGCGAAGTAACAGTAGCCCATGTAAAATTTTATCGTGGTAAATTAAATGATAAAGAAGTTGTCTTAACTCAAAGCGGTATTGGTAAAGTTAACGCTGCAATTTCAACAACTTTATTGATTGAAAAATTTAATCCACAAGTTATTATCAATACTGGTTCAGCAGGCGCTTTAGATGAGCAACTCGCAGTAGGTGATATATTAATTAGTAATGATGTAATGTATCATGATGCAGATGCAACAGCATTCGGGTATGAATACGGTCAAATTCCACAAATGCCAGCTAAATTCCACGCAAATGATGAACTTTTAACTTTAACTGAAAAGGTTATTACTGAGCAAAATTATAACGCTAAAGTCGGTCAAATTGTTAGTGGTGATAGTTTTATTGGCAGTGCAGAACAGCGTCTTGTTCTTAAACGTCAATTTCCAGAGGCAATGGCGGTCGAAATGGAAGCAACTGCAATAGCTCAGACGTGTTATCAATTCAAAGTACCATTTATTGTAACTCGTGCAGTTTCTGATTTGGCAAATGGCGAAGCAGAAATGTCATTTGAAGAATTTTTAGGACAAGCTGCGAAATCTTCAAGTACTATCGTAGAGCAATTAATTTTAACACTATAAATAATTGATAAAGGTGACGAATATATGGGATTAATAAAAAAATTTTTTATGCCAAATGATTACGTTAAATCAGTTTTTCAAATAGATATTGAGAAACTTGCTAAATCTGGCTTTAAAGGGATAATTACTGATTTAGATAATACTCTAGTAGGTTGGGATGTAAAATCACCAACTATTGAAATACAACAATGGTTTAAAAAAGCGAATGATTTAGGAATTACAATTACAATTGTTTCGAATAATAATGAAGACCGTGTTTCAAGTTTTTCAAAAGACTTAGATGTAGATTTTATTTTCAAAGCTCGTAAACCTATGGGTAAATCTTTTAATAAAGCAATTAAGTATATGAATATTAAACCAGAAGAAACGATTGTTATTGGAGATCAAATGTTAACAGACGTCTTCGGAGGTAATCGCAATGGCTTATACACGATTATGGTAGTACCTGTGAAAAGAACAGATGGTTTAGTGACTAGGTTTAATAGAATCATTGAACGTCGCTTATTAAATTACTTCAAGAATAAAGGTTATATTACATGGGAGGAAAATTGAATGGATGACACTTTAAAATGTATTGGTTGCGGAGCACCATTACAATCTGAAGATAAAAATGCGCCAGGTTATGTGCCCGAGCACAACCTGTTTAGAGAAGATGTTATTTGTCAAAGATGTTTTAGACTAAAAAATTATAACGAAATTCAAGATGTTGGAATGGATAGTGAAGACTTTTTAAATTTACTTAATGGTCTAGCTGAGCGACAAGGAATTATAGTAAATGTTGTCGATATTTTTGACTTCGAAGGCTCTTTTATTAACGCATTAAAGCGTATTGTAGGTAATAAAAAAATCATTTTAGTAGCAAATAAATTAGACTTACTTCCTAAACAAATTAATAAACGTCGCGTTAAAGATTGGCTTAAGAAAACGGCTAGAAAATATGGAATGAAAGCTGAGGAAGTTGTATTAATTTCTGCCTACAAAGGATGGGGCATTGATGAGTTATTAACAACTATTGATAAGCATCGTAATAACAATGATGTTTATATCGTCGGGACTACAAATGTAGGTAAATCTACACTTATTAACAAGCTTATTGAAGAGAGCGTTGGTGAGAAAAATGTAGTCACTACTTCTAGATTTCCTGGAACTACTTTAGATATGATTGATATTCCATTAGATGAAAAGTCATTCATGTTTGATACACCAGGTATTATCCAATCACATCAGATGACTCATTATGTTTCTGACAAAGAATTGAAAGTAATCGTTCCTAAGAATGAAATTAAACAACGTGTCTTTCAATTAAACGAAGGTCAAACGTTATTTTTTGGTGGTTTAGCAAGAATTGATTATGTTTCTGGAGGCAAACGACCGTTAGTATGTTATTTTTCAAATGAATTAAATATTCATAGAACTAAAACTGAAAAAGCGAATGACTTATGGCGTAATCAAATTGGGAACGTGTTAACGCCACCTAGTGATCCAACGCAATTTGACATGAATGAAACTAAGGCGGTCAGATTAGAAACTGGAAAAGAAAAACGAGATGTTATGATTTCAGGGTTAGGCTTTATTACTATTGAAGCAGGGGCGAAGGTAATAGTAAGAGTGCCTAAAAATGTCGATGTCATATTACGTAATTCAATAATGTAAGGTGGTTTGTATATGAAATATGCGGTTATAGGCGATCCTATTTCACATTCCTTATCTCCAATAATGCACAATGCCAATTTTAAAGCATTAGGTATAGAAGCCTCATATGAAGCTTTACATGTTCCAACAAATGATTTTCACCATATTCGTGAAATTATTGAAGAAAAGCAGCTAGATGGGTTTAATATAACGATTCCTCATAAAGAGCGAATCATACCTTATTTAGATGAAATAGATGAGCAATCTAAAGCAGTCGGCGCTGTAAATACTGTTAAAATAGTTAATAATAGATGGATTGGTTATAACACGGATGGTTTAGGATATTTAACAGGTTTAAAACAAGTTTATCCCGATGTTGCCAATGCATATATTTTAATTTTAGGCGCTGGCGGTGCTAGTAAAGGTATAGCGAATGAATTAAGTCATTACGTTCAACCTAAGTTAACTGTTGCGAATAGAACGATGAGTCGCTTTGAAAGTTGGGATTTAGATATTAATGCTATCTCGCTTAAGGAAGCAGAAAATTATTTAGACGAATTTGATATTATCATTAATACTACGTCTGCAGGTTTAAACGACAATACTGATAGCGTAATTAGCCTTGAAAATTTATCACCTAATTCACTCGTTAGCGACATTGTCTATATACCTTATAAAACACCATTTTTAGAAATAGCTGAATCAAAAGGAAACCACATTCATAATGGCCTTGATATGTTTGTTTATCAAGGAGCTGAAAGTTTTAAAATTTGGACAGGTAAACAACCCAATATTCAAGAAATGAAATATGCAGTACTAAAAAATTTACAAGGAGAATAACATGCTAACAGGAAAACAAAAAAGATATTTAAGAAGTTTAGCGCATAATATTGATCCTATTTTTCAAATAGGAAAAGCAGGTATAAATGAAAATATGGTATCTCAAATAGATGATACCCTTGAAACACGTGAATTAATTAAAATCCATGTCTTACAGAATAATTTTGATGATAAAAAAGAATTAGCTACTACATTAAGCGAAGCAACTAATAGTGATATTGTTCAAATAATTGGGTCTATGATTGTTATCTATAGGGAATCTGAAGATAATAAACAAATTACGTTACCTTAATTGTAATATGACTAAAAAAATTGTTTTATATGGCGGTCAGTTTAATCCGATTCATACGGCCCATATGTTAGTTGCTAATGAAGTATTCTCACAAATAAAGCCTGATAAATTTTACTTTTTGCCAAGTTATATGGCACCTTTAAAAACACATGAAGATTATTTAGATGCTAAATTTAGAATTAAAATGATTGAAATGGTTATAGAAGAGCTAGGATTTGGAGACATTTGTTATGCTGAATTAGAAAGAAAAGGTCAGAGTTATACCTATGAAACATTAAAAAGCTTAGTTTCTGATAATCCCAATGCTGACTTTTATTTTGTTATTGGTACTGATCAGTATAAACAACTAGATAAATGGTATGAAATTGATAAGTTAAAGCAATTGATAACGTTCATTATCGTAAACAGAGATACAGATTTCCAAGAAGTGGAAAATAATATGATTTCGATTAATATACCACGTATGGATATTAGCTCTTCTATGATTAGAGAGAGAATTAAAAACCACGAAACAATCAACATCTTGGTCCCTCATAATGTTAATAACTATATTAGAGAGGAAGGATTCTATGAAGATTAAAAAAGCTGTTGAACTTGTTAAAGATAAATTGCCTGAAAAACGATTTAAACATTCATTAAGAGTGGCTGAAACTGCGGTTAAACTCGCTAAAATCTACGACGGCGATGAAAAGAAAGCTGAATTAGCTGGAGTGTTACACGACTATTGTAAATATGATGAATTAAGCACTATGTATCAAATTGTTCGACAATATGATTTAGATAGTGAATTGTTGAGTTATGGAGGAGAGATTCTTCATGGGCCAGTATGTGCTGCAATAATGGAAGCTGATTATAATGTAAAAGATGAAGAAGTGTTATTAGCCATCAAAAATCATACTACGGGTCGTAAAGAAATGACTAAAACTGAAAAATTAGTATTTATCGCTGACTATATTGAACCTGGCAGAAAAACTCCAGGAGTTGAAGAAATCAGAGATATGGCATACAATCAAGGTAGTTTAGATAAAACAATTTATGAAATATCTAAGCGTACAGTATTGTTTCTAATTAATAAAGATATAACAGTTTTTGGTGCAACAATTTCATGTTTAAACTATTATAATTATAGTGATCAAAGAATAAAGGATGATTAAATGAATTCAGAAGAATTATTAAATATTGCTGTCAATGCGACAGAAAATAAAAAAGCAGAAGATATTGTTTCTCTTAATATGCAAGGTATTAGTGATATGACTGATTATTTTGTAGTTTGTCATGGTAATAATGAACGACAAGTTCAATCAATAGCTCGAGCTGTAAAAGAAGCCGTACATGAAAACGAAATAGACGTTAAACGTATGGAAGGTTATCAAGGTGCAAGATGGGTGCTTATTGATTTAGCTGATGTTGTGGTTCATATATTCCATAAAGACGAACGAAATTATTATAATATTGAGAAACTATATCAAGATGCACCAATAGAAACATACGGTCAGGCTGTCTATTAAGATGTCTCAGTATGTTGAAATGAGTGCAGTATACGATCAATTAGCTCAAGATCAACCTTATGATAAATGGTACGATATAGTAAAATACTATACACAATCATTTAATAAAGACCTTAAGCTACTTGATATTGGTTGTGGCACTGGAAGCTTAACTTCAAAACTTACTTCTATTGGTTCGGTTACAGGCATAGATTTGAGCGCTGATATGCTATCTATTGCTGTAAATAAATCTAACCAAGTCACTTGGTTAGAAGGCGATATGACCGATTTTTCATTAAATACTAAATTTGATGTTATTACAATATTTTGTGATTCACTGAATTATTTACCAGATATTGAGGATGTTCAGCAAACATTTCAATGCGTAATGCAACATCTAGATGACTCTGGCATATTTATATTTGATGTCCACACTATTTTTAAAATGAATACGTTATTTAATAATCAATGTTATATTGATGAAAATGAACAAGTCTTCTTAGCATGGGAAGCTATTGCTGGCGAAGAACCAAATAGTGTATATCATGATATGAACTTTTTTATAAAAAATAGTGATGGTAATTATCATAGATTTGATGAATCTCATTACCAAAGAACGTTTGATAAAGATACTTATATTCAATTATTAAAACAAGTTGGTTTTTCTAATATTGAAACATTCGTAGATTTTAGCATCGAAAATCACGACGATAAAGGTGAACGATTATTTTTCGTCGCTCGCAAATAAATTTAAAGTAAACTCATCTTCTTATACGTTTATATGTATAAGGAGATGAGTTTTTTTGTTTAAAAGTAAAAATGAAATGATAACGTTTTTGAAGAAATGGCAACTATATATAGTTGCGGGTATTATAGCGATTAGCATCATTCTTTATACCACTTTACATAATAATATATCCCACAGAGATGAAAACGATAGTAATACTATTCAATATAGTCAGAATAAACGCACGAAAGATGAATATTCAACAGATAACCAACCCAATGCTCTTGATCATAAGAAAGGAATAACGAGCGATGATAATAACACCGGTCAACAAGACAATCAAAATATATATGTTGATTTAAAAGGAGCTGTAACAAAACCTGGCGTTTATATAATGAAATCTACTGATAGAATCAATGATTTAATAACTAAAGCCAAATTATTAAAAGATGCTGACATTTCGCAAATTAATTTATCAGAAAAGCTTGTAGATCAAAAGATGATTTATATTCCACACAAAAATGAAAATAATTCTAAAACTGAGTCAGTTATTACTCCAACAAGTAGTAGTGCTACTAAAACAAGTAACGTAAATCAGACTTCTACTAATAATAAAGTCAATTTAAACACAAGTAGTGAGAGTGAATTACTCAATGTACCTGGTATAGGCCCCACAAAAGTAAAAGAAATAATAAGCTATAGAGAAAAAACAGGAACCTTTCAAAGTGTAGAGGATTTAAAAAAGATAAAAGGAATTGGTGAAAAGACATTTGAAAAAATTAAAGAATATTTTACTGTATGAATAAAATAATATTGGATTGAATTGAAACTTAAACTATAATAATTAATATATTTTTAAAAGGAGCTGTTTAAATGGAACGAATTAAATGGGACGAGTATTTTATGGCTCAAAGTCATTTATTAGCACTGCGTTCAACATGTGAAAGACTCTCTGTTGGAGCTACAATAGTAAAAGATAACAGAATAATAGCTGGAGGCTATAATGGTTCAGTATCGGGTGAAGTTCATTGTATAGACGAAGGTTGCTTAATTGAAGATGGGCACTGTATTAGAACTATTCACGCAGAAATGAACGCTTTGTTACAATGTGCTAAACAAGGGGTGTCTACTGAAGGAGCAACAATCTATGTTACGCATTTTCCATGTTTAAATTGTACTAAATCAATCATTCAAGCTGGTATCACTCGAATTTATTATGCTCAAGACTATCATAATCATGACTATGCGCTTAAATTATTAAACCAGTCAGGCATTGAATATAAAAAAATTGCTTTTTCTCCTAGTAAAGTAGCTCAATACTTAACAGAATAATTTATGATTTACATTGCATTAAGTTTTTTAGCAGGTATATTATGGTTACACTTAAAATTATTTTCATTATTTGTAGCTACAATCTTATGTATAATAATAATGCGAAAACTATTTCGCATAGAATTTATTATTATTTTGAGCTTATTCTTTATTATAGGTTTCCTAACAGTTCAACATAATGAACAATTAAATAATAGATTAATTACACAAGCAACGAATAATCATAGCATTAATTCAGAAGTGAAATTTGGTAATAATTTTAAGATAGCTCATCATCTTATCAAAGGGGATTTTTATTATAATGGTGTAGATTATTTATTTACATTTAAATATAAAAATACAAAGCCACTCAATTTAGAACATAAAGCGTGTCATATTAAAGGGGACATTACTAATATTTTTAATGGTAAAGCTTATGTTTTTGTGAAAAACGTGGATTATAATTCATGTCATCAGATTGATAATACCACTTTTATTAATCGTCATTTGAATTTTATTTATAACAAGCTATATAAATCTACTTTACGTGAACCAGAAAAAATCATAGCTTTAATCTTTGGTGATACTAGTGCAATAAACCCGAACTATATTGAAGAAGTCAAAGATGTCGGAATCTATCATTTATTAGCAGTCAGTGGTTCACATATAGCTACCATTTCCTTTATTGTATATCAAAGCTTAGTAAGATTTAATCTACCTAAGTTGATCATTAATACTATAATTATTTTACTATTAATACTATTCGCTTTTTATACTGATTTTGCACCAAGTGCTTTAAGAGCCATTATTGGAACTATTATATTTATTGTACTTCCTCGAAAATACAAACTAACTTCCATCGATATATTAGGATTAGTATTTATTTTGTTAACAATGTGTTATCCAAATATTATATATGATATAGGATTTCAGTTTTCTTTTCTAATTTCCTTATTTATACTTTTGTCTTTACCACTCTTTAACAGTTCACCATTTAAAAATTTTCTATTGCTTTCACTTATCGCTCAACTTTCCTCATTTATTATTAGTATTTATCATTTTAATCAGTTACAATGGCTAGGTTTATTTTCTAATATCATATTCGTACCTTTATATAGCTTTGTTATATTTCCATTAGCTATATGTAATTTTATAGTTTATCATTTCGTTAACAATATAACTTTGTTAAACATAATAACTAATAAGATATTTAAGATACATGACTTATTATTGAATTTGTTTTTACCTTTTCAAAAATTGCGCCTATTTATAACTTTCCATTCTATGTTAGAACTTTTTATTTACTTTATTTTAATCTTTTTAATTATCTTATTTGTATGCCATAAGAGACTTATCCATAGTTTGCTTGTCATTTTATTATTTGTTACTTGTATAATTATCTTTACTAAACCTAGTTCTTCAACTATTACATTTTTAAATATTGGGCAAGGGGATAGTTTAATTTTTCAAACTAAAAGTCAAGAGACTGTTATGGTAGACACTGGTGGGAAAGAAAATAGTGCTGAAGAAAATTATCAAATATCAAAATATCATATTATGCCTACACTTAAGTCCAAAGGTATAAGCACGATTGATTATTTAATCATCACTCATCCTCATGCCGACCATATGGCTGAATTACCGTATCTAGCAAAACATCTAAAAATTAAAAAGTTAATGATATATTTAGCTAGTTATCCACCAAATAAACTTTCTATGATTGAACAAATATGCCATAGCAATCACATTCAATTAATCGATGCTTCCCGTATCAATACTATTAATTTAAATTCCTCTACTATTCATTTTTTTCATACTTATATCCCAACTAGCAGCGATAAGAACGAACAAAGTGTTATTCTTTTAATAGAGTATTTAAAATACAAGATATTACTGATGGGAGACGCTACTAAAAATAATGAAAATATATTAATACATAAATATAATCTACCGAAAATCGATATTTTAAAGGTAGGTCATCACGGCAGTAAAACTAGTAGTTCTGAAGAGTTTCTAAATATCATACGTCCATCTATTAGTGTGATATCAAGTGGTAAACATAATAAATATCATCTACCTAATGAGGAAACAATTGAAAAGTTAAAATCATTCAACAGTAAAATTTATAATACTCAAAATGATGGAGAAATTACAATTGACCTTGATAGAGATTTAAAAATATCTTTCAAATAAATCATAGTTAAGTAGTGATTATCACAATTCACATGATATAATATTTAAACGCTTTATATTTTGAAAGGATGCTCATTAACATGAGAAATAACGTAGTAGCTGTTTATGGTGAAGTACCAGAATTAGTAGAAAAGAAAAGTAATGAACTAGTCAATGACTTTTTAGAAGAAGGAAAAGATGATTTTAACTTCATTAAATTCAACCTATATGAAACTAACATATCTTCAATTATAGAAGAAGCTTTGACGTTGCCATTTATTTCTGAGAAAAAAGCAATTGTGATTAAAAATTCATTTATGTTTACCGGCGAAAAAGTTTCTAAAGAAATAACGCCTAATACAGATCAAGTTATTGAGTTTTTAGAGAAGTATGATGGTAATAATCTTTTAATCTTTGAAATTTACCAAAGTAAATTAGATGAACGTAAAAAATTAACAAAAACATTAAAGAATACTAGTAAGCTTTATAAAGTTGAACAAATGTCTGAACAAGAAATGAAATCATGGATTCAAAATAAATTACATGAAAATTATAAAGACATTAAACAAGATGCTTTAAATTTATTTATTGAGTTAACAGGAATTAATTTTAATGTTATATCACAAGAATTAGACAAGATTATATTATTTTTAGGGGATAGAACAACAATAAATAAGAATGATGTCAGTTTAATCATTAACCGTAGTTTAGAACAGAATGTATTTTTATTAACAGAATATATTCAAAAGGGAGATAAAAACAAAGCCATTCAGCTTGTTAAAGATTTAATAATAATGAAAGAAGAACCGATTAAATTATTAGCATTAATTACTAGTAATTACCGTCTTTATTATCAATGTAAGATTTTATCAAGAAAAGGGTATAGTGGCCAACAGATTTCTAAGACTATTAATGTGCACCCGTATAGAGTTAAGTTAGCTCTCGGACAAGTAAAGCATTATCAACTCAATGAATTACTTAATATTATTGATCATTGCGCAGAAACAGACTATAAGCTTAAATCTTCCTATATAGATAAACAATTAATTTTAGAATTATTAATACTTGCACTATAAAAGCAATAAAAAAGTTCAAGCACTAGGCTTGAACTTTTAAAATTATTTACTTGATGACATTAATTTTGATTTAATGCGATCAGCTTTGTTTGAGTGAATTAAGTTACTTTGTGAAGCTTTATCAACTGTTTTAATTGCAAAGTTAACTAATTCAGCTTTATTATCAGCATTGTTTTCAATCGCTGTTTTAGCTCTTTTTACTGCTGTACGCATCGTATTTTTTTGTGAAATATTACGAGCTTCAGCATTATTAGTTGTTTTCACACGTTTAATAGCAGATTTAATATTTGGCATTACTGTCACCTCCTAAAAGTGATCTTAAGCATATCAAATTTTATTTTGATTACAACAAGAAATATTTTATCAAAACAAAGGTGTTTGTGCAATCATTAATTATAGCTTACTAGTGATTATTACTATTTAAATAGTATTAGCTATTGGAATGCAAAACTCAACACTTTATAATTACATTATAACAAGTTATCAAGTTCGTTAAATCACGATTAATTCGAAAGATTCAATTTTAATATATTATTACCTTTATTAGGTTTGCAATTAAGTATTAAAAACGATATTATATCAAAGATGTATACATACACGGGCTAATTTTATGAAAGCGAGAATGATAGGTCATGGATATGCAAGAACGCTATAACAGAAGAGAAAATATACGAAATTTTTCTATTATTGCTCATATTGATCATGGTAAATCAACATTAGCAGATAGAATTTTAGAAAATACGAAATCTGTTGAAACACGAGACATGCAAAATCAATTATTAGATTCAATGGATTTAGAGCGAGAACGAGGCATTACAATCAAATTAAATGCAGTACGTTTGAAATACGAGGCTAATGATGGCCAAACTTATACTTTCCATCTTATAGATACACCAGGACACGTCGACTTCTCTTATGAAGTATCAAGATCATTAGCTGCATGTGAAGGTGCTATTCTAGTAGTTGACGCTGCTCAAGGAATTGAGGCACAAACTCTAGCAAATGTTTATTTAGCACTAGATAATGAATTAGAATTATTACCTGTTGTAAATAAAATTGATTTACCTGCTGCTGAACCTGAAAGAGTTAAACAAGAACTTGAAGATGTCATCGGTCTAGACCAAGATGATGTGGTGTTAGCAAGTGCGAAATCTAACATAGGTATTGAAGAAATTCTAGAGAAAATAGTTGAAGTAGTTCCTCCACCAGAGGGTGATCCTAGTGCCCCACTTAAAGCATTAATCTTTGATTCTGAGTATGATCCTTACCGAGGTGTAATTTCATCTATACGTGTAATGGAAGGCGTAGTGAAAGCGGGCGACCGTATTAAAATGATGGCTACTGGCAAAGAGTTTGAGGTAAGTGAAGTAGGAATTAATACTCCTAAACAATTACCAGTAGAGGAACTAACTGTTGGTGACGTTGGTTATATCATTGCTAGTATTAAAAATGTAGATGACTCACGTGTAGGTGACACTATCACACATGCTAATAGACCTGCAGAATCACCACTTAAAGGTTATAAGAAAATGAACCCAATGGTATATTGTGGTTTATTCCCAATTGAAAATAAAGATTATAATGATTTAAGAGAAGCGTTAGAGAAGTTACAATTAAATGATGCTTCTTTAGAGTTTGAACCTGAATCTTCACAAGCATTAGGCTTTGGTTTTAGAACTGGATTCTTAGGTATGCTTCATATGGAAATTATTCAAGAACGTATTGAACGTGAATTCGGAATTGAATTAATTGCTACTGCACCATCCGTTATATACCAATGTATAATGAAAGACGGCTCAGAAGTTACAGTAGATAACCCAGCCCAAATGCCAGAGCGTGATAGAATAGAAGCTATTTATGAACCGTATGTTAAAGCTACTATGATGGTTCCAAATGATTATGTAGGTGCCGTTATGGAATTATGTCAACGTAAACGTGGACAATTTATCAACATGGACTACTTAGATGACATCCGAGTTAACATCGTTTATGAAATTCCACTATCTGAAGTAGTATTCGACTTTTTCGATCAATTAAAATCAAATACTAAAGGTTATGCTTCATTTGATTATGAATTCATTGAAAATAAAGTAAGTAACCTGGTTAAAATGGATATCTTATTAAATGGTGATACTGTAGATGCTTTAAGTTTCATCGTGCATAGAGACTTCGCCTATGAAAGAGGTAAAGCACTAGTTGAAAAACTTAAAACATTAATTCCTAGACAACAGTTTGAAGTACCTGTTCAAGCTGCTATTGGACAAAAAATCGTAGCTAGAACTAACATTAAATCAATGGGTAAAAATGTTTTATCTAAATGTTATGGTGGCGATATAAGTCGTAAACGTAAATTATTAGAAAAACAAAAAGCTGGTAAAGCTAAAATGAAAGCAGTTGGTAACGTAGAAATACCACAAGATGCTTTCTTAGCAGTATTAAAAATGGACGACGAATAGTTAACAAAGAGGTTGAGACAGTTATAAATTAAGATTTTAATGTTTAAATATGGTGGAAAGTATGTACTATTAAACTATTTATTTTCTCCCATTGTTAAAATCTTCAATGTTATTGTCTCAGTCTCTTTTTAATTCAATTATAAAATAAGTGAAGGTGTAAATATGACGGTCAAAAGTGCATATATCCATATTCCGTTTTGCGTTAGAATATGTACTTATTGTGATTTCAATAAGTATTTTATTGATAAACAACCTGTAGATGAATATCTAACTGCGTTAATTAAAGAAATGAAGACAAGTTCTAATAGGGAGTTAGACACTATGTATGTAGGGGGAGGAACACCTACTGCACTTAGTGAAGCACAACTTGAAAGATTATTAGAAGCAATCACTTCTATCTTTTCAATTAGTGGAGAATTTAGTTTTGAAGCTAATCCAGATGAATTAACTTTTAATAAAGTGAAATTGCTAAAACAATACGGGGTAAATAGAATTTCAATGGGTGTACAAACTTTCAAACCTGAATTATTACGCATTCTTGGCAGAACTCATGAGACGGAAGATATATATAATGCAGTAAATAATGCTAGAAAAGCAGGCATTCAATCTATAAGCCTCGATTTAATGTATCATTTGCCTGAACAAACTTTAGAAGACTTTTCAGACAGTTTAAATAGAGCAATAAATATGGATATCGATCATATCTCAAGTTATGGCCTAATTTTAGAGCCTAAAACTCAATTTTATAATATGTATCGAAAAGGTAAGTTGAAATTACCAAATGAAGACTTAGGCGCTGAAATGTACCAGTATTTAATGAATACTCTCGAAAATACACCTTTTAACCAATATGAAATTTCTAATTTCGCTAAAAATAACCATGAGTCATATCATAATAAAGTGTATTGGCTTAATGAAGAGTATTATGGTTTCGGAGCCGGGGCAAGTGGTTATGTAAATGGAGGAAGGTATACAAACTTAAATCCAGTCCAACATTACATCAATAAAGTGAATAATGATGAAAAGCCTATATTAACAAGCAATACACCGACACTTGAGGAAAAAATGGAAGAAGAAATGTTCTTAGGTTTAAGAATGAATAAAGGCGTAAGCAGAGAAAAATTTAACCTTAAATTTAAAGTTTCTATAGATAAGGTTTTTGGCCACACTATTGATAGTTTAAAAACTAAAGAACTATTAAAAGAACAAGATGGATATATTTCTTTAACTGAACGTGGAAAAGTGATTGGAAATGAGGTTTTTGAAGCTTTTCTGTTAAATATATAGATATTTTAAAAAAGTAATGCTTTAACGTTGACTTACTTTGACCAATTTGATAAATTATAATTAGCACTTGAGAGGAAACAGTGCTAATGAGGTGAAAACATGATTACAGATAGACAATTAAGCATTTTAAATGCAATTGTTGAAGATTATGTTGATTTAGGACAACCAATTGGTTCTAAGACATTGATTGACAGACATCATTTAGATGTCAGTCCAGCAACGATTAGGAATGAAATGAAATATCTAGAAGAATTAAACTTTCTAGAAAAAACACATTCATCTTCAGGTCGTTCTCCTTCAGAAGAAGGATTTAGACTTTACGTCAATCAATTGTTAAAGAAAACATCTCATCAAAAACACAATAAAGTTCAACGATTAAATCAACTCTTGATTGAGAATCACTACGATATTTCTTCAGCATTAAATTATTTTGCAAATGAATTATCAATGAAATCTCAATATGCAACGTTGGTTGTTCGTCCAGACCACAATAAAGATATTATAAATAACGTTCATTTAATACGTGCAAATCAATCGATTATTATAATGGTGATTATTTACAATTCAGGGCACGTAGAACACTTACATTTGCATTCATACATCAATTTAGACAATGATAGGTTAATTGATATTTCTAATTTCATTAGCCAACAATATAGCGATAAAACTTTCAACTTTAAAGATAAAATTAAAGCGTTTGTTAACTCTAATGAAGAAGAACTATTTATTAATAATATTGTTCATATGCTTAATTCACATCTTCACAAACAAAGTAATAGCATTTTTATGGGTGGAAAGGTTAAACTAATTGATGCATTGAATGAATCAAATGTTTCGTCAATTCAACCAATTTTACAATATTTAGAGTCAGAGCGGATTACTGAATTGTTAGAAGATATTTCTTCTTCTGAAATTAATGTCAAAATTGGAAAAGAAATTGATGAAAGTCTTAGTGATATCTCAATTGTTACTAGCCAATATCACTTTGATCATTCTCTAAAAGGACAAATAGCGGTTATTGGACCAACTGCAATGCATTATCAAAATGTGATTCAATTACTTAACCAAATTTGGTGAGTTTAATTGTAATTATATTGGAGGGTAAAAAATGACAGAAAAAGATGAATCAGTAAAAAATACTACTGAAAATACTGAAGAAAATGAAACAACTAATGAAGAAACATCATCAGTAGAAAATGCTGAAACTGCTACAGTTGAAAATGATAATTCACAAGATAGTGATGAAAGTGAAGAAACATCAGTAGATCCTAAAGATGAGGGAATTCAGCAATTACAATTAAAAGCGAATGAAAATGAAGAAAAATATTTAAGATTGTACGCAGAATTCGAAAATTATAAACGTAGAATTCAAAAAGAAAATGAAACTAATAAAAAATATCAATCACAACGCGTGTTAACTGATATTTTACCTACAATTGATAATATTGAACGTGCTTTACAAATTGAAGGTAGCGATGAATCATTTAAATCATTGCAAAAAGGTGTACAAATGGTTCATGAAAGCTTATTAAGAGCACTTCAAGAAAATGGTCTTGAAGAAATTAAATCTGAAGGTCAAGAATTTGATCCTAATTATCACCAAGCTGTAGTTCAAGATGATAATCCTGATTTCAAATCTGGAGAAATTACTCAAGAACTACAAAAAGGGTATAAATTAAAGGATAGAGTTCTAAGACCATCAATGGTTAAAGTAAATCAATAAAGCATTTGATGAAAATACCATTTTAACAAATAATTATATTGGAGGAATTTTATTATGAGTAAAGTAATCGGTATAGACTTAGGTACAACAAATTCATGTGTAGCTATTTTAGAAGGTGACGAACCTAAAGTAATTCAAAACCCTGAAGGTGCTAGAACTACTCCATCAGTAGTAGCATTCAAAAACGGTGAAACTCAAGTTGGTGAAGTAGCTAAACGTCAAGCTATTACTAACCCTAATACAGTTCAATCAATTAAACGTCATATGGGTACTGACTATAAAGTTGATATTGAAGGCAAATCATATACTCCTCAAGAAATTTCAGCAATGGTTTTACAAAACCTTAAAAACACTGCAGAAAGCTATTTAGGAGATAAAGTTGATAAAGCAGTTATCACAGTTCCTGCATACTTCAATGATGCTGAACGTCAAGCTACAAAAGACGCTGGTAAAATTGCTGGTTTAGAAGTTGAACGTATTATTAACGAACCAACTGCTGCTGCATTAGCTTATGGTTTAGACAAAACTGAACAAGACCAAAAAGTATTAGTATTCGACTTAGGTGGCGGTACATTTGACGTTTCTATCCTTGAATTAGGCGATGGCGTATTTGAAGTACTTTCAACTGCTGGTGATAATAAACTTGGTGGTGACGACTTTGACCAAGTAATTATCGATCACTTAGTTTCAGAATTCAAAAAAGAAAACGGCGTAGACTTATCACAAGATAAAATGGCATTACAACGTCTTAAAGATGCTGCTGAAAAAGCTAAAAAAGACTTATCAGGCGTTTCTCAAACTCAAATTTCATTACCATTCATCTCAGCTGGTGAAAATGGTCCATTACACTTAGAAATTAGTTTAACTCGTTCTAAATTTGAAGAATTAGCTGATTCATTAATTAGAAGAACTATGGAACCTACTCGTCAAGCACTTAAAGACGCTGGTTTATCTACTTCAGAAATCGATGAAGTTATCTTAGTAGGTGGTTCAACTCGTATCCCAGCTGTTCAAGAAGCAGTTAAAAAAGAAATTGGTAAAGATCCTCACAAAGGTGTTAACCCTGACGAAGTAGTAGCAATGGGTGCTGCTATCCAAGGTGGCGTTATCACTGGCGACGTTAAAGATGTCGTATTATTAGACGTTACACCATTATCACTTGGTATTGAAATCATGGGCGGACGTATGAACACATTAATTGAACGTAATACAACTATCCCAACTTCAAAATCTCAAGTATACTCAACTGCAGCTGATAACCAACCAGCAGTAGACATTCACGTGTTACAAGGTGAACGCCCAATGGCATCAGATAATAAAACATTAGGTAGATTCCAATTAACTGATATTCCACCTGCTCCACGTGGCGTACCTCAAATCGAAGTTACATTCGATATTGATAAAAACGGTATCGTAAATGTTACTGCAAAAGACTTAGGTACTAATAAAGAACAAAATATCACAATTCAATCAAGCTCAGCTTTATCTGATGAAGAAATCGATCGTATGGTTAAAGATGCAGAAGAAAATGCTGAAGCAGATAAAAGCCGTCGTGAAGAAGTAGACTTAAGAAATGAAGCAGATAGCTTAGTATTCCAAGTTGAAAAAACTATTAAAGACTTAGGTGAAAACATTAGCGAAGATGACAAATCTAATGCTGAAAGTAAAAAAGATGCTTTAAAATCTGCCCTTGAAGGTCAAGATTTAGAAGACATTAAAGCTAAAAAAGAAGAACTTGAAAAAGTAATTCAAGATTTATCAGCTAAAGTTTATCAACAAGCTCAACAACAAGCACAAGGTGCTGATGCTCAACAACAAGGCAATAATGACAGCAATGTAGAAGATGCTGAATTTAAAGAAGTAAATGACGATGAAGATAAAAAATAATCGCTAATCGTTTATAAGGTTCGCTAAATTAGTTAAACCACTATAAATGTCAGCCAAAAAGTCAAAGTCAATTGAACATTGGCTTTGACTTTTTCTTTTGTATTTACAATACTTGGAGATGCTCATAAAAATACCGCTTTAAAAGGAGAGATGAAATTGGCTAAAAGAGATTATTATGAAGTCTTAGGCGTTAGCAAAGGCGCATCAAAAGATGAAATAAAAAAAGCTTACCGTAAATTATCAAAAAAATATCACCCTGATATTAATAAAGAAGAAGGTGCCGACGAGAAGTTCAAAGAAATCTCTGAAGCATACGAAGTACTAAGTGATGACAATAAACGTGCTAATTATGATCAATTTGGTCACGAAGGTCCGCAAGGTGGCTTCGGAAGCCAAGGATTTGGCGGCCAAGATTTCAGTGGCTTTGGTGGCGGATTCGAAGACATATTTAGTTCATTCTTCGGTGGCTCACGTCAAAGAGATCCTAATGCGCCACGTAAAGGCGATGATTTACAATATACAATGACATTAGAATTCGAAGAAGCAGTCTTTGGAACTAAAAAAGAAATATCTATCCGTAAAGACGTCACTTGTCACACATGTAATGGTGATGGCGCTAAACCTGGCACTAGTAAGAAAACTTGTAGTTATTGTAACGGCGCAGGCCATGTTTCAGTAGAACAAAATACTATTTTAGGCCGAGTTAGAACTGAACAAACTTGTCCTAAGTGTGATGGCTCTGGTCAAGAGTTTGAAGAACCATGTCCAACTTGTCATGGTAAAGGTACAGAAAATAAAACAGTTAAACTAGAAGTAACAGTTCCAGAAGGTGTCGATAACGATCAACAAATTCGTTTAGCAGGCGAAGGTACACCAGGAGAAAATGGTGGACCACACGGTGATTTATATGTAGTATTCCGTGTTAGACCTTCAGATAAATTTGAACGTGATGGCGATGATTTATATTACAATCTAAATGTTAGTTTCCCACAAGCTTCATTAGGTGACGAAATTAAAGTTCCAACACTTAAAGGGCATGTCATGTTAACTATTCCTGCAGGCACACAAACAGGTAAACAGTTCCGCTTAAAAGACAAAGGTGTCAAAAATGTTCATGGTTACGGTCACGGTGATTTATTTGTTAACATTAAAGTGGTTACACCAACTAAACTTACAGATAAACAAAGAGAACTAATGAGAGAATTTGCAGAAATTAGTGGGGAAACTTTAGAAGAACAACCTTCTAATTTCAAAGATAAAGCACGCAAATTTTTTAGAGGAGAATAAATGATGAACTGGACAGAACTTTCAATTGTAGTTAACCATGAAGTTGAGCCTTTAGTAACTGATATACTCGAAGATAATGGATCAAACGGTGTAGTTATAGAAGATTCTGATGATTTAATCAATCAACCTGCAGATAAATTTGGCGAAATTTATGAATTGAAAAAAGAGGACTATCCTGAACAAGGCGTTAGATTAAAAGCTTATTTCAATGATTTAACTTATTCGTCTCAATTCAGAGATAAATTAGAGAATCAAATTTTATCACTAGAGGGAATTGACACTGATATTGTGAACTTTTCTGAAAAAACTATCGCAGAAGTAGATTGGGCAAACGAATGGAAAAACTACTTTCATCCTTTTAGAGCGTCAAAGAGATTTACAATCGTTCCTAGCTGGGAAGACTATACTAAAGAAACAGATGCAGAATTATGCATCGAATTAGACCCTGGAATGGCATTTGGAACAGGTGACCATCCGACAACGAGTATGTGTTTAAAAGCAATAGAGCATTATGTATCTCCTCAAAACTCAGTGATTGATGTAGGTACAGGCTCTGGAATATTGAGTATCGCTTCTCACTTAATAGGTGTTAAGAGAATTAAAGCACTCGATATAGATGAAATGGCTGTAAATGTTGCTAAAGAAAACTTTAGAAAAAATAATTGTGAAGATTCAATTGAAGCTGTGCCAGGAAATTTATTGCAAGATGAAACTGAAAAATTTGATATTGTAATCGCAAATATTTTAGCTCATATTATTGATGATATGATTGAAGATGCATATAATACTTTAAATAAAGAAGGCTATTTTATTACTTCTGGTATAATTGAAGAAAAACATGAAGAAATTCTATCTCACATGAAGCGTGTAGGATTTGAAATAGTATCAATCAATCATGACAACGGTTGGGTATGCATCGTTGGTCAGAAAGTGAGTGAATAAATTGCAAAGGTACTTTATAGATCAAAACGCTGATGAAGATCAGCGTTTTTTTATAACAAATAAGGAAGATATACATCATATAACGAATGTCATGAGAAACTCAGTTGGTAATAAGGTTATAGTAACTTTCAAAAACAAAGAAGTTTACACAACTGAGATTACGCAAATTACACCTCAAGAAATTGAACTTAAACTCATTCAAAAGTTAGATATAAATACCGAACTACCTATGCATATTACAATTTGTAGTGGATTAATAAAATCCGATAAATATGAATGGATGATTCAAAAGGCTACAGAGATGGGTGCATCAGAATTTATCGCTGTAGAAATGGATAGATCTGTTGCCAAATTACCACCAAACAAAACTCAGAAGAAGTTAGAACGTTGGCAAAAAATTATCAAAGAGGCAGCAGAACAAAGTTATCGTTTAATCGTTCCTAATATTAAATTCGAGTCGAATTTAAATAAAATTTATGATACTATTAGTCATTATGACTATATTTTATTAGCATATGAAGATGAAGCGAAACGTGGGGAAATTAGCTTGTTCAAGGATGCTTTGAGACAATTTAAGACTAACGATCGCATATTAATCATATTTGGGCCAGAAGGTGGATTTTCTGAAAAAGAAATCATAACCTTCAAAGATGTAAGTACTAATGTTGGCTTAGGTCCAAGAATTTTACGGGCAGAAACAGCACCGCTTTACGCATTGAGTGCTATAAGTTTTGAAAAAGAATTAATGGGGTGAATTTCATGTCAACAGTTGCGTTTCACACATTAGGTTGTAAAGTTAACCATTATGAAACTGAAGCAATTTGGCAATTATTTAAAGAAGCAGATTACGATAGAGTAGATTTTGAAACAAATGCAGATGTCTTTGTTATCAATACTTGTACCGTAACTAATACTGGCGATAAAAAAAGTAGACAAATTATACGTAGAGCGATTCGTCAAAATCCAGATGCAGTAGTTTGTGTGACAGGATGTTATGCACAAACATCATCTGCCGAAATTATGGAAATTCCTGGAGTAGATGTCGTTGTCGGCACACAAGATAGATATAAATTATTAGACTATATTGACCAGTTCAGAGCAGAACGTCAACCGATTAACGGTGTTGGAAATATTATGAAGAACCGTACATATGAAGAGTTAGATGTTCCATATTTCACTGATAGAACTAGAGCTTCTCTTAAAATTCAAGAAGGTTGTAACAATTTCTGTACGTTTTGCATAATTCCATGGGCACGTGGATTAATGCGTTCTAGAGATCCTGAAAAAGTAGTAGAACAAGCAACTCAACTAGTACAATCAGGATATAAAGAAATCGTTCTTACAGGTATTCATACTGGTGGATATGGCCAAGATTTAAAAAATTACAACTTAGCACAGCTATTAAGAGATTTAGAAGAAATTGATGGCTTAGAGCGTATTAGAATTTCATCAATCGAAGCTAGTCAACTTACTGATGAAGTCATCGACGTTTTAAAACAATCCAATAAAGTTGTTAGACACTTACACGTACCATTGCAATCAGGTTCTGACACAGTGTTAAAACGTATGAGAAGAAAATATACTATGGAACATTTCTCTGAAAGATTAACGAAATTACATGATGCATTACCAGACTTAGCTATTACTAGCGATGTCATTGTTGGCTTCCCAGGTGAGACTGAAGAAGAATTCCAAGAAACATTTGATTTTATTGTTAAGCATAAATTTTCAGAGTTACATGTTTTTCCTTATTCATCACGTATCGGTACACCTGCAGCACGTATGGATGACCAAATTGATGAACAGATTAAAAATGAACGTGTGCATAAATTGATTGCATTAAGTGATCAACTTGCTAAAGACTATGCTTCTAAATTCGAAAATGAAGTGTTAGAAGTCATTCCAGAAGAAGCAGGCGAAAAAGAAGGCACATTAGTAGGTTATGCTGATAATTATATGAAAGTGGAATTTGAAGCTGATGAATCATTAATTGGCCAAATTGTAAAAGTTAAAATCTTAAAAGCTGATTATCCAATTAATATTGGTAATGCTATTAGAGTAGTAGACCATGCAACTAATAAATCAGAACAAGGTGTACTATTATAAATTTTTAAAATTATAAAGATTTGCAATTGACCATAATTATTTCATATATTATACTAAGTAAAGCATAGTCATATAGCACTATGCGACTAATGACTTTAAAGTTTCGTTGATATTTGGAGGGAGGGAAATACAGATGTCTAAAACAGTAGTACGTAAAAATGAATCACTAGAAGATGCATTACGTAGATTTAAACGTTCAGTATCTAAAAGTGGTACTATCCAAGAAGTACGTAAACGTGAATTTTACGAAAAACCAAGTGTTAAACGTAAAAAGAAATCAGAAGCTGCACGTAAACGTAAATTCAAATAATTAATAGCTCTGTTGACTCCCTCAACAAGAATATTAATTATAAATATGCTCTCGATTAGTGTAAACTAATCGGGAGTTTTTTCTTTTTAAAGATATTATTCTAACACTATAAACTCCCTATATATTAATGTATAATCGAAAATGAGAGCGAGGTGAAATTGTGAACTATTTTAATGCGATACATATCATTTTCAATTCGATTTTATCTACTAATACATGGATGAACCAATTATCCGATATTATTACTAGCCCACTTATCTCCTTAATACTGACTTGTATTATCTTTTTAGGCTTTCTCTATCAATTATACTCGAAAAGAGTAAATCTTATGGGTATTATTGCAAGTCTTGCACTTTTAGTTCTATTTTTAGGTTTTCTAGTAAGTGGCGATGTTAACTTAGTATCTGTACTCTTATTTTTCGTTGGTGCGATACTGGTTATTATTGAATTATTTGTAATTGGTGCGATTATTGGAATCATAGGAATCACTTTAATTGTATTAAGTATAATTATGCTTGGAGATAACATATTATTAATGTTAATGAATGTAGTGATTGCTTCTATTCTAGCTATTATTGAATGGGTGATATTGGTGAAAATTTTCAAACGTAGAATTCCATTTCTAGATAAAGTCGTTTTAAAAGATTCAACGAATGCAGAAGCAGGTTATAGATCTCACGATGACCGTTCTCACTTGATAGGACAAACAGCACAAACTATAACTGACCTTAGACCAGCAGGAATTATTTCACTAGATAACGAAAGAATTGATGCTGTCTCTGATGGAGCGTTCATACTTAGAAATAAGCAAGTTAAAATTCTTGAAGTTGAAGGTACAAGAGTTGTAGTTAGAGAAATTGAATAATTATAAAGGAGCGATTTAATGTTTGGAATAGGTATTATCATAATTGCTGTCATTATTGTCATAGCATTATTAATTTTATTCTCATTTGTACCAGTAGGACTTTGGATATCTGCAATAGCTGCTGGCGTTAAAGTAGGTATTGGTACTTTAGTAGGTATGAGATTACGTCGTGTTTCCCCACGTAAAGTGATTGGTCCATTAATCAAAGCACATAAAGCTGGTTTGAACTTAACAACTAATCAACTAGAATCTCACTATTTAGCAGGTGGTAATGTAGACAGAGTGGTTGACGCTAACATTGCTGCTCAACGTGCAGACATCAATTTACCATTCGAACGTGCTGCTGCAATTGACTTAGCAGGCCGTGATGTATTAGAAGCTGTTCAAATGTCAGTAAACCCTAAAGTTATTGAAACACCATTTATAACTGGTGTGGCTATGAACGGTATTGAAGTTAAAGCCAAAGCAAGAATTACTGTACGTGCGAACATTTCACGTTTAGTCGGTGGTGCGGGTGAAGAAACAATTATCGCTCGTGTTGGTGAAGGTATTGTTTCAACTATCGGTTCAAGTGAACATCATACTCAAGTACTTGAAAATCCAGATAACATTTCTAAAACAGTATTAAGTAAAGGATTAGACTCAGGTACTGCATTTGAAATCCTATCTATTGATATCGCCGATGTAGATATCGGTAAAAATATCGGTGCTGACTTACAAACTGAACAAGCACTTGCTGATAAAAATATTGCACAAGCTAAAGCAGAAGAACGTCGTGCAATGGCTGTAGCTTCAGAACAAGAAATGAAAGCTCGTGTTCAAGAAATGCGCGCTAAAGTAGTAGAAGCAGAATCTGAAGTTCCACTTGCAATGGCTGAAGCTTTACGTAAAGGTAATATTGGCGTTAAAGATTATTATAACTTGAAAAATATTGAAGCCGATACAGGAATGAGAAACGCCATTAATCAACGTTCAGAACAAAATGACGATGAATCACCAGAGTAAACGATAAGGGGTGATTAAATGGATATAGGTATTATCATATTTATAATATCTATCATTATTTCAGGTGTTAGTGCTTTACGTGATAAAAGTCATGAGCAACGTCAGAACCAACGTCCACCTCAACGTAAAACTACTTCACCTAATCAAAAGCCCAAGCAACAAAAAGGGTTTTTCGAACAAATTGAAGAAGCTTTTAGCGAATTAGAGAAGGGATTTTCAGATGATGAAACAACTTCTCAAAAAAGAAAAGAAGTTCCTAAAAACAAAAGAACCGTTTATCAAGATCAACAACTTGAAAGGGAAATTTTAGAGGAACAATCTTCTGAAGAATTAGAACGTTCACAAAGAACTGTTCAACGTCATACCGACCGTCAGACTAGACAAACAAACTCAACTCGCGGTAGTGACCAAGAACGTCAAAAATTACAAAAAGAATTGGAATCGGAGTTAGTCGATAATCTATATAACGTTCGAGCTGAAATTGATAGAGAAAAAGAGAAGCAACTTACTCATATTGAAAATAGAGCCCGTTCAATTATTAGCGACAAAAACTTATCCGAACGTACTAAACGATTCAAATTAAAGCAATTGCTTAATAGCAAGAATATAGAGCAAAATATGACCCATGAAAAGCTACAATTTGATAGCGATCCAGTTATTAACGGTGTCATATGGCAAGAAATATTGAATAAACCAAAGCAATTATAGCTATATTGGCGAAGCCTAGAACTTTCCTAGTGAAAGATTTCTAGGCTTTTTTAATTTAATATACAAATTAAGCGGTTTATTTAAATAACTATACGATGATATTTACACCTAACACGCCCTATAAATCAATAAAATTTGTATACTTAAGCATTGTTTAGTAAAATTTATATGGAAGACGTTATTACTATAATTTAATATATACTTGTTTTAGTGAGAATCATTTGCTAAATTTGATTACTCATTTTCAAATTATTACATATGTGAATTAATAACCAATTTACATTGAAATATATAACTTTGTATTAGTGAAAAGGAGCGCTTATATGCCTGGAATAATTCAAATAGAAGACATCAATCATTCTCAAGCTTTAATAGGAAATAATGATGAACACTTAAAAGCTATTGAGGAATCATTTGATGTTGAGATACATGCTCGTGGACAAGAAATCGCTGTTAAAGGACAAGTATTAGAGCATGTTGAAAAAGCAGAATTAGTTCTAAAAAATTTATTGAAGGTAATTGAATTAGGAAATACAGTTACTTTAAAAGATGTTGAAGCCGCAATAAAAATGGCTCAAAATGATACAATTCAATATCTATTAGATTTATATGACGAAGAAATTACTAAGGATGCATTTGGTAAAACTATACGTGCCAAAACAATGGGTCAACGTTTATATGTGAATGCTATGAAAAGAAATGATTTAGTATTCGGTATTGGACCGGCTGGAACAGGTAAAACATTTTTAGCTGTGGTTTATGCAGCTAAACAATTAAGAAAAGGGAATGTTAAACGTATCGTTTTAACACGTCCAGCAGTAGAAGCCGGAGAATCACTAGGGTTTTTACCAGGGGATTTAAAAGAAAAAGTAGATCCTTACTTAAGACCTTTATATGATGGTTTGAATACTGTGCTAGGCAGAGAACAAACTGCGCGTTTCATTGAACGTGGTACCATTGAAATTGCACCTTTAGCATATATGCGTGGTCGTACGATTGATGATGCATTCGTTATACTAGACGAAGCTCAGAATACAACACATGCTCAAATGAAAATGTTCTTAACAAGATTAGGCTTTGGTTCGAAAATGGTAGTTACAGGAGATCAAACTCAAATTGATTTACCTAAAGGAGTTAAGAGTGGCTTAAAAGAAGCCGTCAAGAAACTACGAGATGTGAAAGGTATAACTATTATGCAATTAGACCAAAGTGACGTTGTAAGACATCCATTAGTTAGTAAAATCATTGACCGTTATGAAGGAGATATCTAAATGTTTACAATTGATTTTAATGATCACACTGAATTAGTAAAGGAAGATTGGTATCAACAAATCGATAAACTCCTCACTTTCGCTAAAGAACAAGAGGGCATCAAAGAGGATGCTGAACTTTCTGTTACATTTGTAGATAAAGACGAAATCCAACAAATTAATAAAATGTATAGAGACAAAGATAAAGTTACAGATGTTATTTCATTTGCTTTAGAAGAAGATGAACCTGAGATTACTGGATTAGATATGCCAAGAGTGCTTGGCGATATTATTATCTGTACGGATGTAGCTCAAGAACAAGCAGAATCGTATGGGCATTCTTTCGAACGTGAACTTGGTTTCTTATCTCTACATGGTTTCTTACATTTATTAGGCTATGATCACATGAATGAAGAAGATGAAAAAAGAATGTTTGGCCGTCAAGACACTATATTAAATGCATATGGACTGACAAGAGATTAAACTTTTTAAAAGGTTTCAACATACCTTTGATGGTTTTAAAACACTTCTTCTAAAAGATCATAATTATATACTGCATATTATTATTGCAATACTCACTATTGTTTTAGGATTCATTTTCAATTTAAATAGTATTGAATGGATGTTTATATTATTAGCAATATTTTTAGTGTTAACATTAGAAGCTGTGAATACTGCTATTGAATGTGTCGTAGATCTAGTAACTATGGAGTATCATGAACTGGCTAAGCAAGCTAAAGATATCGCAGCATTTAGTGTGTTGTTAGTTTCAATATTAGCATTAATTATTGGACTAATTGTTTTTATACCACATATTTTTTAGGGGAAAAGGGGATATGATAGATGAGTTATCAATCACATTATTTTTTAGAAGCGAAAGAAGCACAAAAGCGTGCCTATGCACCATATAGTAAATTCAAAGTGGGCGCATATTTAATAACTAAAGATGGACGTACATTTTATGGAGCTAATGTTGAAAATGCAGCATATCCTTCTTGTATTTGTGCGGAAAGATCAAGTTTAGTCGCTGCGATTTCAGAAGGTTATCGTCCAGGAGAATTTGAATCAATTACAATTACTGTTGATGCTGATAAACCATCTTCTCCCTGTGGTACGTGCAGACAAGTATTAAAAGAATTATGTGATGATGACATGCCGGTTTATATGACAAATCATACAGGCGAATTATTAGAGTCAACAGTGGCTGAGTTATTGCCATACGGCTTTTCAGGAAAGGATTTAGAATAAATGACAGAACATAAGTCAGGATTTGTTTCAATTATAGGAAGACCAAATGTTGGAAAATCAACATTTATGAATAGAGTGATTGGTCATAAAATAGCAATTATGTCTGATAAAGCTCAAACAACACGTAATAAAATTCAAGGTGTTATGACTAGAGAAGATGCCCAAATTATCTTTTTAGATACACCAGGTATTCATAAACCTAAACACAAATTAGGCGACTATATGATGCGCGTAGCTAAAAATACATTATCTGAAATTGACGCTATTATGTTTATGGTAAATGTAAATGAAGAAATTGGACGTGGCGATGAATATATTATTGAAATGTTAAAAAATGTGAAAACGCCAGTATTTTTAGTCTTAAATAAAATTGATTTAGTGCATCCAGATGCCTTAATGCCAAGAATTGAACAATATAAAGAATATATGGATTTCACTGAAATAGTACCTATTTCAGCGTTAGAAGGTCTTAATGTAGATCACTTTATTGATGTACTTAAAACATATTTACCAGAAGGCCCTAAATATTATCCAGACGATCAGATATCTGACCATCCTGAACAATTCGTGGTTAGTGAAATTATTCGTGAGAAAATATTGCATTTAACAAGCGAAGAAATTCCTCACGCAATAGGGGTTAACGTAGATAGAATGGTGAAAGAAAGCGAAGACCGTGTGAGAGTAGAAGCTACTATATTTGTAGAACGTGATTCGCAAAAAGGTATCGTTATTGGTAAAGGCGGTAAGAAATTAAAAGAAGTAGGTAAAAGAGCTCGACGTGATATTGAAATGCTCTTAGGTTCAAAAGTGTACTTAGAACTATGGGTTAAGGTTCAAAAAGATTGGCGCAATAAAGTTAACTTTATTCGTCAAATGGGTTATATTGAAGACCAAGATTAATATTGATTATGTGAAAGAAAGCCGGTGGGATGAATGCTCGATAAGCAAAAAGGAATTATTATTAAATCAGTCGATTATGGTGAATCTGATAAAATTATTACTGTCTTAAATGAGCATGGTGCTAAAATTCCATTAATGGTGAGACGTGCTAAAAAATCTAAAACCGGCTTACAAGCCCATACGCAATTATTTGTGTATGGCTTATTTATTTATAATAAATGGAAAGGCATGGGTACATTAAATTCTATTGATGTCATTAATCAATATTATGACTTACGTTTAGATATTTTTAATAGTAGTTACGCAACTTTATGTGCAGAAGTGATTGATCGTTCAATGGAACAAGATGAAGTTTCGCCATATCATTATCAATTATTACATTTTTCTTTGGAGAATATATCTAGAGGGGATTCTGCTCAATTAATGTCAATAATTGTACTACTTAAATGTATGAGCCGTTTTGGTTTTACGGCTTTCTTTGATCACTGTGCAATTTCAGGAGATGAAGATCAATCTAAACTAGTTGCCTATAGCTTTAGATATGACGGCACAATATCTCAGGATCAATTAATGAAAGACCCGTATGCCTTGCGAATATCTAATAAAACATTCTATTTATTAGATATCCTTCAAAAATTACCTATAACTAAAATGAATCAGTTCAATATTAGTCAGGATATTTTAGATGAAATGTCAGAGCTAATCATTTTACTTTATAAAGAATATGCTGGAATGTATTTCAAGAGTCAAAAGTTAATCAATCAACTTAAAAGACTAGGAAATGATTAATTTTATCTAATATAAGCATAAAGCTCTCTTCAATTGTTTTCACATTGAAGAGAGCTTTATTTAACTTTTTAAAGTTATAGAGTTAATGATAATAATGATGACCTAGAAACTAACTTTTTCAGCTAAGAATGTTTCAAGTTCAGCAATTGGCATGCGGACTTGTTCCATTGAGTCACGGTCACGTACTGTTACTTGATTATCTTCTAATGAGTCGAAATCAAATGTAATACAGTATGGTGTACCAATTTCATCTTGACGACGGTAACGTTTACCAATTGATTGAGATTCATCAAAGTCAATTGCAAATTTAGAACTTAATTGTTCAAAGATTTTAATTGCTTCTTCAGATAATTTTTTACTTAAAGGTAATACAGCAGCTTTATATGGTGCTAATGCAGGGTGGAAGTGCATTACTGTACGTGCGTCTTTACTTCCTTCAACGCCTTCTTCATCATAAGCATCACATAAGAATGCTAACGTTACTCGGTCTGCACCAAGTGATGGTTCGATACAATAAGGTACATATTTTTCATTTGTTTCAGGATCATGATATTTGAAATCTTCACCAGAATGCTCACTATGCTTTTTCAAGTCGAAGTCAGTACGACTAGCTATACCCCAAAGTTCGCCCCAACCAAATGGGAAACGATACTCGATATCAGTAGTTGCATTTGAGTAATGAGATAATTCTTCTTCATCATGATCACGTAAACGCATATTATCTTCATTAATATTTAAGTCTTTTAACCATTGACTAGCAAAAGTCTTCCAGTAATTTTGCCATTCGATTTCTTCGCCAGGTTTACAGAAGAATTCTAATTCCATTTGTTCAAATTCTCTAGTTCTGAAAATGAAGTTACCAGGAGTAATTTCGTTACGGAAAGATTTACCAATTTGACCTATACCGAATGGTAATTTCTTACGCATAGAACGTTGTACATTTTTATAGTTTACAAAAATACCTTGTGCAGTTTCGGGACGTAAGAAGATTTCATTTGTAGAATCTTCAGTTACACCTTGGAATGTTTTGAACATAAGATTGAACTGACGGATATCTGTCCAATTTGCTGTACCACTTACAGGACATACAATACCTTCATCATCAATAATACGTTTCATTTCATCAAAACTTAAACCATCTGCGATAAAGTTTTCATCGCCTTTTTCATTTTGCATATAATCTTCAATTAATTTGTCAGCACGATAACGAATTTTACTATCTTTATTATCAATCATAGGATCATTGAAGTTACCTAAGTGGCCTGATGCTTCCCAAGTTTTAGGATTCATTAAAATTGCTGCATCAATACCAACGTTATATGGTGATTGAGTAATAAATTTTTGCCACCAAGCTTTTTTAACATTATTTTTTAATTCTACACCTAGAGGACCGTAATCCCATGTATTTGATAAACCGCCATAGATATCACTACCAGGGAATACAAAACCTCTGTGTTTCGCTAATGATACAATTGTATCCATATCTTTAACCATATAATCTCTCCTTTTTAATAGAAAAACGCCCCAAGACAATAAATAAATGTAAAAACACTTATTATCATCTTGGGACGAGTTGATTTATTAAGCTATATATCTAAAATATATAGTTTATACCTAATTTAACCCGCGGTTCCACCCAAATTAGTGTAGCCACTCACTTTTATAAAATTATTTAATATGCCAAAATAAGTTGTTAAGCTTACACCATCCTTAACTCGCTTAACAATAGTTTAATTCATTCATTATTTATTAGCAAGGATTTATACGTATTTGTAGGGAGATAGATAAATAGGTATAATAGATATGAATTTAAAAGGGGTGAAGACCTATAGAACTTAGTAAAAGACAACAACAAATTATTGAAATTGTTAAAACAGGCGGCCCAATAACTGGTGAACACATAGCCGAAAAATTAGAGCTCACACGTGCAACACTTAGACCTGATTTAGCTATCCTTACTATGTCTGGTTTTTTAGAAGCTAGACCTCGAGTAGGTTATTTCTACTCAGGTAAATCAAAAAACAAATTGATGAGTGATCAGTTACGTCAATATGTAGTTAAAGACTATATGTCTCCTCCTGTAGTAGTTAAAGAAGACATGACGGTTTATGACGCGATATGCACAATCTTTTTAGAAGATGCTGGTACATTATTTATAATTAATGATGATAATGATTTTATCGGGGTATGTTCTAGAAAAGATTTATTACGTGCTTCTATGATTGGGGAAGATATTCACACTATGCCTATTAGTGTAAATATGTCACGTATGCCTAACTTAACTTATTTAACAGAAGATGAATTAGTGATTTATGCAGCTGATCAAATGATAGAAAAAGAGATAGACTCAATCCCTATAATTAGAAAGAAAGAAAATGACAAATTTCAAGTTATAGGCAGAATTTCAAAGACTACTATTACAAAAGTATTTGTCTCATTATTTAAAGAATAGGTGGTACATCGATGGAAAATATAAAGATAATCATTGCTTCTGATTCAATTGGTGAAACTGCTGAATTAGTAGCGAGAGCTTGTGTTTCACAGTTTAACCCTAAAGAATGTAAACATGAGTTTTTAAGATACCCATATATTGAATCATTTGAAAATATAGATGAGGTCATTCAAGTTGCACATGACAAACAAGCAATCATTGTTTACACCCTTGTTAAACCTGATATTAAAAATTATATGCAACAAAAAATTAAAGAATACAATCTACAATCAATTGATATTATGGGACCTTTAATGAATATATTAAATGAAGCTTACGATGAAAACCCATATAACCAACCCGGTAGAGTGCATCGTTTAGATGATGCGTATTTCAGAAAAATTGATGCAATTGAATTTGCTGTAAAATATGATGACGGTAAAGACCCTAAAGGATTGCCAAAAGCTGATATTGTATTAATTGGGGTTTCAAGAACTTCCAAAACGCCATTATCTCAATACTTAGCACATAAAAGTTATAAGGTAATGAATGTACCAATAGTACCTGAAGTTACTCCTCCTGAGAATTTATTTGAAATTGATCCTTCTAAATGTATAGCTCTAAGAATAAGTGAAGAGAAACTGAATCGTATACGTAAACAACGTTTAAAACAATTGGGTTTAGGTGATTCTGCTAGATATGCTAATGAGGCTCGTATAAAAGAAGAAATTAGCTATTTTGAAGAGATAGTTGAACGAATTGGTTGTCCTGTTATAGATGTTTCAGACAAAGCTATTGAAGAAACCGCTAATGACGTGATACATATTATAGAGCAACAAGCAAAATAATTTCAATTATTACTTTAGGAAGGTATAATATTATAATTAATATTTAATAGGTGATTTATTTTGCGTATCGAACAGTCAGTAATAAATGAAATTAAAGATAAGACGGATATTTTAGATTTAGTAAGTGAATACGTCAAATTAGAAAAAAGAGGACGCAATTACATAGGTTTGTGTCCTTTTCATGATGAGAAAACGCCTTCTTTCACAGTTTCTGAAGATAAACAAATTTGTCATTGCTTTGGATGTAAAAAAGGTGGAAATGTCTTTCAATTTACACAAGACATTAAAGACATTTCATTTGTGGAAGCTGTTAAGGAATTAGGTGAACGTGTCAATATTTCTGTTGACGTTGGTAATTCAGCTGAGCAATCAACTCAAATTGCTTCTGATGATTTAAATATGATTGAAATGCATGAATTGATTCAAGAGTATTATCAATATGCCTTGATGAAATCAGTTGAAGGCGAAGAAGCTTTAAATTACTTAACACAACGTGGTTTCTCAGAATCTTTAATCAAATCACGTGGCATAGGTTATGCGCCTAATAACTCTCATTTCTGTCATGATTTTTTACAAAATAAAGGTTATGATATTGAGCTAGCTTATGAAGCAGGTTTACTGTCGCGAAATGAAGAGAACTTTAGCTATTATGACCGTTTTAGAGACCGCATCATGTTTCCACTTAGAAATGCGCAAGGAAGAATAGTAGGGTATTCTGGTAGAACCTATAATAACCAAGAACCTAAATATTTGAATAGTCCTGAAACGCCTATTTTTCAAAAAAGAAGACTATTATACAATCTCGATAATGCTAGAAAGGCTATCCGAAAGAACGATGAGGCTGTTTTATTAGAAGGCTTTATGGATGTCATCAAAGCAGATGATTCTGGCTTGAAATCAGTAGTAGCTAGTATGGGTACTGCGTTGTCAGATGAACATATTACAGTCTTAAAGAAACTAGCTACAAATGTTACGTTAATGTTTGATGGTGATTTTGCTGGTCAAGAAGCTACGATGAAAACAGGTCAACATATGCTGCAACAGGGATTAAATGTCTTTGTAGTACAATTACCTAAAGATATGGATCCTGACGAGTATATTGCTAAATATGGTAAAGATAAATTTTTAGAATTTGTTAATAATGAGAAGAAATCCTTCATTATATATAAAGTAAATCGTCATAAAGATGAAATTAATAATAATGATTTAGCTTATGAAAAATACTTAAAAGAAATCACACATGATCTTGCGTTGATGAAATCTTCAATATTACAAAATAAAGTTATTAGAGATGTAGCAGACATTTTCAATATTGATCCTAGAACGCTCAATGGTGATGTTGCACAACAAAACATCCCTAACGAATCATACTTTCCTGATAGCTATATAGATGAAGGTAACTATTACGATAGTGCTCAAAATACAGTAGGCTTATTTACTAACCTATCTAAACATGAAAAGGCTGAAAGAGCATTGCTTAAACATTTTATGAACGACAAAGATTTATTTTTAAATTATCAAAAACAATTAGAGAATGATGACTTTACAAATAATTTCTTCAAGCGTATATTTAATGTTTTGCAAGAATTTTATGCTGAAAATGACCAATATATGATTAGCGATATTATCCTTTACACGGATAATGACGAACTTAGAGAAGCGCTCATTACGCTTGATAATTATGATATGAACGAAGAACCTTATGACAGTGAAATTGAAGACTATATAGACATCATAAATGAATCAAAATTTGATGACTCAATAGAGGAATTAAATCATAAGCTCCGTGAAGCCACAAGAATTGGAGATATTGAATTACAGAAATATTACCTACAACAAATTGTTAATAAAAATAAACAACGAATGTAGGCTCATTTGTATAGCTTACTTTTAAGCTATAAAGTATTAAAGAACTTTTATTATAGTATTCCTATTTAATAACCATTATTGTATAATGGTTATTATGCGCTTTTAATGGGTAAATATGGAATATACTGTATATTAATCAAATACAAATCAACTTAACGAAATTAAATTTATTACAGAATATATAATAATATTTTTTAACATGTTAGAATTATTATAGAAATTCTCTATACTTTTCTTATTATATTGTAATATTATATAATTAATTTCTTGATTGAAAGCATATATTAAAATTGGGAGGCCTTTTCATGTCTGATAACCAAGTTAAAATTAAAAAACAAACAATTGATCCGACATTAACATTAGAAGATGTTAAAAAACAATTAATTGAAAAAGGTAAAAAGGAAGGTCATCTTAGCCACGAAGAAATAGCTGAAAAGCTACAAAACTTCGATATAGATTCTGATCAAATGGACGATTTCTTTGATCAATTAAATGACAATGATATTAGTTTAGTGAATGAGAAGGACAGTACAGATACTGATGCAAAATTAAACCCTAATGACTTAAGTGCCCCTCCAGGTGTAAAAATCAACGACCCAGTTAGAATGTATCTAAAAGAAATTGGTCGTGTAAATCTTCTTAGTGCACAAGAAGAGATCGAATTAGCTAAACGTATTGAGCAAGGGGATGAGATTGCTAAATCACGTCTTGCTGAGGCAAACCTTCGTTTAGTTGTAAGTATTGCTAAAAGATACGTAGGTCGTGGCATGTTATTCTTAGATTTAATTCAAGAAGGTAACATGGGGCTTATTAAAGCAGTAGAAAAATTCGACTTCAATAAAGGATTTAAATTTTCAACTTATGCTACTTGGTGGATTAGACAAGCAATCACAAGAGCAATTGCTGACCAAGCACGTACTATCCGTATACCAGTTCACATGGTAGAAACAATTAATAAATTGATTCGTGTTCAAAGACAATTATTACAAGACTTAGGCCGTGATCCTGCACCGGAAGAAATTGGTGAAGAAATGGATTTACCACCTGAAAAAGTTCGCGAAATCCTTAAAATTGCCCAAGAGCCTGTATCACTTGAAACACCAATTGGCGAAGAAGATGACAGCCATTTAGGCGATTTCATCGAAGACCAAGAAGCTCAAAGTCCATCTGACCACGCTGCTTATGAATTACTAAAAGAACAGTTAGAAGATGTACTTGATACGCTTACTGATCGTGAAGAAAATGTATTACGTTTAAGATTTGGTTTAGATGACGGTAGAACTAGAACACTAGAAGAAGTGGGTAAAGTATTTGGTGTTACAAGAGAACGTATTCGTCAAATAGAAGCGAAAGCCCTTAGAAAACTTAGACATCCAAGTCGCAGTAAACGACTTAAAGATTTCATGGATTAATCCAAGTAGACGGTTAGGTTTGAAAGAGTTTAGCACAAAAGCATTATAGATTTAAGAAGATTCGAGTGATTAGGTGGAATTCTATATTAATTATCCTAATCGCAATGACAGTTATCGTAAATCTTGTTAGAAGACTTTAAATGCTTTTTAGAACAAATCAATATATTAATTCCAATACTAACCAGTCTTAAATTTTATTACGTTTACTTATTAATTTAGCTTTATTTTGCTTAAACGATACTTAGACTGAGACACTTTATTGTCCCAGTCTATTTTTATAAATAAAGGAGTTAGCTATGGTAACTTTAAATCAAAGATTAACACATGTAAGCCATTATCTTACACCTCATACAATGGCTGATATTGGATCTGATCATGCTTATTTACCAATATATGCTATTGAAAATAATTTATGTTCTCGTGCTATTGCTGGCGAGGTAATTAAAGGTCCTTTTGAGTCGGCAGAGAAAAACGTTAATGAACATCAACTCAACCATTTAATTAATGTTCGGCTAGGTGATGGGCTAAGTGTATTAAGAGAAGAGGATAATGTTCAAAATATAACAATCTGTGGTATGGGCGGTCCTTTAATCGCTAAAATTTTAAGAGAAGGAAAATCTCGTCTTTCAAATAAACCTCGTTTAATTTTACAGAGTAATATTCAAACTGAAGTTCTTAGACAAACTCTAGAATCTTTAAACTATACCATCATTGCTGAAGAAATTATGGAAGAAAAAGGCCATGTGTATGAAATAGTAGTTAGCGAATTTACTGATAATATTAAAACATTAACTAAAAAGCAATTAAAATTCGGACCTGAACTTCTCAAAAATAGAACAGAAACTTTTTATAAGAAATGGCGTCGAGAATTAAATGCCTTAGAGCATATCCGCAAACAATTGAATTCTGAAGTGCATCATGAGAGACTTAAAGAGATAGAAAGTGAAATGGATTTAATTAAAGAGGTGCTTGTTAATGAAGATTAAACAATTAATGTCAATTATAGATAGAAATGTTCCTTTACATACTGCCGAAAGCTGGGATAACGTCGGCTTATTGATTGGTAGTAATGACACCGAAATTACGGGTATATTGACTACTTTAGACTGTACAGATGCGATAGTAGATCAAGCAATAATGAAAGGCTATAATACTATCGTGGCACATCACCCCCTCATTTTCAAAGGGGTTAAATCAATAACAGATGATGGTTATGGCAAACTTATTCGTAAAATTATATCTAACGATCTTCAATTGATTGCGTTGCATACCAACCTTGATAATCACGTAGATGGTGTTAATGAAATGCTTGCTCAAAAACTAAACCTCCATAATATTAAGTTCTTAAATACAAACCAAGAAACTTATTATAAAGTACAAACATATATACCGAAAGAAAATGTCGAATCTTTCAAAGATGCACTAAATCAAGTAGGTTTAGCTCAAGAAGGTAATTATGAGTATTGTTTCTTTGAATCAGAAGGAAAAGGGCAATTTAAACCCGTTGGAGCAGCTAATCCCCATATTGGACAAATCGACAGCATAGAATATGTTAATGAAGTTAAAATTGAATTTATGATTGAACATCATCAACGTATGTTAACCGAAAAAACGATTATAAAAAATCACCCATATGAGACACCCGTTTACGATTTTATCGAAATGACAAGAGAAGCAAATTATGGTCTTGGAAAATTAGGCGAATTGAAAGAACCTATGCCAATTAAAGAATTTGTTAAGCAAGTCAAAGCTCAACTACAAATTCCAAGTGTTCGTTTTACAGGGGATACTAATGCAATGATTAGTAAAGTAGCTATTATTGGCGGAGCTGGTATAGGCTTTGAAGAACTTGCCTTTAAAAAGGGCGCTGATATTTTTATTACAGGTGATATTAAACATCATGATGCCTTAGATGCTCAAACTAATGGTATCAATTTATTAGATATTAACCACTATAGTGAATATGTCATGAAAGATGGGCTTAAAGACTTACTACATCAATGGTTATTCGACTATAGTACCAACTTCAAAATTGAATCATCAGATATTAATACTGATCCATTCAATTATTTATAAATTATTTTCAACCTCTAAAGAGGATATTAAAGGAGGCCAATTTAATGGCAAACCACCCATTCGAATTATTTAATTTAGATGCTACATTAATAGATGCAGTTAAAGATCTAAATTTTGAAAAACCAACTGAAATACAAAATAGAATTATTCCAAGAATTAAAAAAGGAACGAATTTAATCGGACAATCGCAAACTGGTACGGGTAAATCACATGCATTTTTATTACCTTTATTAGATTTAATAGATACAACGATAAAAGAACCACAGGCCATTGTAGTTGCTCCTACAAGAGAATTAGCTCAACAGTTGTTCCAAGCAGCAAGCCACTTAGCTAAATTTAAAACTGATGTGAAAGTAAGTTTATTTATTGGCGGTACCGATATTGAGAAAGACAGACAACGTACTAATTATCAACCACAATTAGTTATTGGTACACCTACGCGTATCAATGACCTTGCTCAAAGCGGTCACTTACATGCTCATCTAGCTTCAAATCTTGTTATTGATGAAGCAGATTTAATGATTGACCTAGGTCTTATTGAAGATGTCGATCATATTGCTTCACGTCTTGATGACAGTGCGCATATCGCAGTATTTAGTGCTACAATTCCTAAATCTTTACAACCATTTTTAAATAAATATTTAAGTAATCCAGAATTTGTTGTTGTGGATTCTAAAACTCACAATAAAAGAAATATAGAATTTTATCTAATTCCTACTAAAGGTACAGAAAAAGTTGATAAAACACTTCAGCTGATTGATATTCTCAACCCGTATTTATGTATCGTATTTTGTAATAGTCGAGATAGCGCAAACGAATTAACTAATTCATTAAATCAAGCTGGTATTAAAGTTGGAATGATTCACGGTGGCTTAACTCCTAGAGAACGTAAACAACAAATGAAACGAATTCGTAATTTAGAATTTCAATATGTTATCGCAAGTGATTTAGCTTCTCGCGGTATTGATATCGAAGGTGTAAGCCATGTGATAAACTTTGATGTACCTAATGATATTGACTTCTTTACGCATAGAGTTGGACGTACAGGAAGAGGTAACTATAAAGGCGTCGCTATTACATTATATAGTCCCGATGAAGAGCACAATATATCTTTAATAGAAAATAAAGGATATCACTTTGAAAATGTGGATGTGAAAAACGGTGAATTGTCACCAATCAAAGCTCATAATGCTCGACGTAAGCGTGAAAGAAAACATGATTATTTAACTAATGAAGTTAAACATAAAGTACGTAGTAAAACTAAAAATAAAGTTAAACCAGGATATAAAAAGAAATTTAAACAAGAAGTTGACCGAATGAAACGCCAAGAACGTAAACAATATAGTAAACGTCAAAACCGTCAACAACGTAAAAATAATAAAAAAGGATAGGTGGATAAAATGCTACTTGGTTCTCACGTATCTATGAGTGGTAAAAAAATGCTTGAAGGTTCAGCTGAAGAAGCACATCGCTTTGGTGAATCTACATTTATGATATATACAGGTGCCCCTCAAAATACACGCCGTAAAAGTATTGAAGATTTAAATATCGAAAAAGGTCATGAAGCAATGAAGAATTATGGACTTTCAAATATTGTAGTTCATGCTCCTTATATTATTAATATTGCTAATACTACTAAACCTGAAGTATTCCAATTAGGCGTAGATTTTTTACAAAATGAAATTGAAAGAACTCAAGCACTTGGTGCCAAAGATATTGTTTTACATCCTGGGTCTCACGTTGGCGCTGGTGCCGATAAAGGGATTGAACAAATCATTAAAGGTTTAAATGAAGTTTTAACGCACGATAACGACGTTAGAATTGCATTAGAAACAATGGCAGGTAAAGGTTCAGAAGTGGGCCGTAGTTTTGAAGAGATTGCACGTATTATTGATGGTGTGACTCATAATGATAGACTTTCTATTTGTTTCGACACTTGTCATACTCATGATGCCGGATATAATATTAAAGAGGATTTCGATGGAGTGTTAAATCACTTTGATAAAGTTATTGGTTTAGATCGTATCAAAGTGGTACATGTTAATGATAGTAAAAATGAACAAGGTGCGCATAAAGACCGTCACGAAAATATCGGTTTTGGTCATATTGGATTCGATGCTTTAAATTATGTTGTCCATCATGATTCATTTAAAGATATTCCAAAAATATTGGAAACACCATATGTAGGCGAAGATAAAAAGAATAAAAAGCCACCTTACAAGTTTGAAATTGAAATGCTCAAAGCTCAAAAATTTGATGCTGATTTAAAAGACAAGATTTTACAACAATAAATGATTATATAAAATTAAGAAACCTGGACATTTACAATGAATGTACCGGGTTTCTTAGTATTAGAAAAGAAATTAAAGTTATTAACGATTAAGTAAAAGAAAAGTGGACAGACTTAAAGCGCTTATTAATTTCATAAGGCGCGAAACATTAACGTTGCGTCTTCTTTAAGACTAGTAATATATCAATTTCAAGTCGTAAACGTTACTATTTACAAATTTAGAAGATAACGGTATAGTATTAACCGAGGTGAAATAATGAGTCAACCAGTATTCGAATTAAAAAATATTGATTACCACTTTGATAATAAACAAGTATTAGAAAATATAAATATTCAAATTAACAAAGGGGATTTTCTAGCTATAGTTGGACCAAATGGCGCCGGAAAATCTACTTTACTGAAAGTAATTTTAGGATTACTCCCTCTACAAAAAGGCGAGATTTATATAGATGGTAAATCATATAAGAAAAATAATCAATCAGCCTTAAAAATTAGTTATGTATCTCAAAAAGCTACTGCCTTTAATGCTGGATTTCCTGCTAGTGTAAAAGAAGTAGTGTTAAGTGGTTTAACTAAAACCAAACGCTTGTTTCAATGGTTTAATAAAGAGGATGAGCAATTAGTAGATAAAGTGCTTTCTAGGTTAAATATCCACCATTTAATTGATAAAAATATTGCCGAACTTTCTGGTGGTCAACAACAACGTGTATTAATTGCTCGTGCATTAATTTCTAATCCGACTGTATTGGTATTAGACGAACCTACAAATGGTATTGATGCAAAACATGTAAATGAGTTTTACGAAACATTGGAACGTTTAAAAGAAGAAGGTATAACAATTATTTTAGTAACGCACGATATCGGCGTAGTAGCTGATACAGCGACTAAAGTAGCTTGCTTAAATAGACATTTACATTTTCATGGTTCAACGGAAGCCTTTAAATCTCTTGATGAAGTGGAAATTTCAAAAATTTACGGCCATCCTGTTAAATTTGTGGATCATCAACACGATAGAGAATGTTGCGAAGCTTAAATTATTAATATAATAGGAGTTTAATATGAAGAGTTTAAAAATTTGTATAAGTGGTGATACCAATGATTGACGCCTTACTTAATTTCGACTTCATGAGGTATTCACTAATTAGTGGTATATTAATAGGTTTTATAGCACCACTGATCGGTGCTTTTATAGTTGTAAGAAGATTATCTCTAATAGCTGATGCATTAAGCCATGTGACATTAGGTGGTATATCCTTTGGGATGTTTGTTTTAACATTATCACCGGCATTAGCTATTATTAATCCAATGTGGTTTGGGATACTATTCGCCGTAATTGGCGCATTGCTTATTGAAAAGCTAAGAACCTCATACTCAAATTATCAAGAAATAGCTATTCCTATTATTATGAGTGCTGGTATTGCTCTAAGTGCTATTTTTATTTCATTAGCAGATGGCTTTAACCAAGAAATTGTAGGTTTATTATTTGGTTCAATTAGCGCAGTAAATTTAAGTGATTTAACAACTATCATTATTATTTCTATTCTTGTCTTACTATTTATTGTTCTATTTTATAAAGAATTATTTATTTTATCTTTTGATGAAGAATATAGTAAGGTAATCAATATTCCAAAATGGATTCAATTTTTATTTATCGTTATAGTAGCTATGGTTATTTCAGCGTCAATGAGAGTTGTCGGAATATTATTAGTAAGTGCATTAATTACCTTACCAATAGCTATTGCCATGCGAATTACAAAAGGATTTAAACAACTTATTGTCCTAAGTGTAATTATCGGAGAATTTTCGGTAATTTTAGGATTAGTGCTTGCATTTTATATGAATATTTCTCCTGGTGGTGTTATTGTAGTTTTATTAGTTTTATTACTTGGAATTACAATGTTATACCAAAAGTCTATAGTAAGAGTTAAAAAGGGGCATTAAAATATGAATACAAACGATGCGATTAAAATTTTAAAAGATAATGGTTTAAAATATACGAAAAAACGTGAAGATATGATTAATATTTTCGTTAAAGAAGATAAGTATATTAATGCAAAACATGTCCAACAACAACTTGATAAAGATTATCCAGGTATCTCTTTTGATACGATTTATAGAAACTTACATTTATTTAAAGATTTAAACATCATTGAAAGTACAGAATTAGATGGTGAGATGAAATTTAGAATTGCATGTATGAATCACCATCATCACCATTTTATTTGTGAAAATTGTGGAGATACTAAGATCATTGATTTCTGTCCAATTGATCAAATTAAACAATTTTTACCAAATGTAGATATACACACTCATAAATTAGAAGTTTATGGCATTTGCGAAAGTTGTCATAATAAAGGCGTCAAATAACTGTTTATAACCAATTCAATATATTACACGAGGTTGAGACCTTATCAATATGCGGGAATCTAATTTATAGTTTCCAAGACATAAAAGATAAACGTCTCAATCTCTTTTTTTATTTTCAATCAGTAGAAAAAATGACTATATCATAGGCCAAAAGTATGAATTATCAAGAAAATCATTAATTCTAGAGTGTTTTGATGTTTAAAGCTTACCAATTTGAGTTATATTAATAGCGTAACAAATAATAAGTATATAAGTTATAAGCAAAAGGTTTGTTGCTTATCTAACTACTTGTTATTATTAAGGTAACGAAATTTTAGGAGGATGATTATTTATGGCTTTTGAATTACCAAATTTACCATATGCAGCAGATGCATTAGAACCACATATCGATAAACAAACAATGGAAATTCACCATGACAAACATCATAACACTTATGTAACAAAATTAAATTCTGCAGTTGAAGGTACTGACTTAGAATCTAAATCAATCGAAGAAATCATTGCTAATTTAGATAGCGTACCTGAAGATATTCAAACAGCTGTTCGTAATAATGGTGGCGGACACTTAAACCACTCATTATTCTGGGAATTATTAACTCCTAATTCTGAAGAAAAAGGTACTGTAGTTGATAAAATTAAAGAACAATGGGGTTCTTTAGATGAATTCAAAAAAGAATTTGCTGACAAAGCTGCAGCACGCTTTGGTTCAGGTTGGGCTTGGCTAGTAGTTAATAACGGCCAATTAGAAATCGTTACTACTCCAAACCAAGATAACCCATTAACTGAAGGTAAAACTCCAATCCTTGGTTTAGATGTTTGGGAACATGCTTATTATCTTAAATATCAAAACAAACGTCCAGATTACATCAGTGCATTCTGGAACGTTGTAAACTGGGAAAAAGTAGATGAATTATACAACGTTGCTAAATAAGTTGTTTAGTAAATTCTCTGATTAAGTGGTCTCTATTAAGAGGCCACTTTTTTTATGAAAATTATAGCAATATCTATAAATTTCATATATCATTTATAAGTAAACATGTTTAATAATTGAGGTAGGTTATCTTGCTAAAAAGATTAAAAGAAAAATCAAATGATGAAAAAATAAAGCACACGATGAATAAGCGAATTAGTTTTATCTTTGGTGCGATTGTATTAATTTTTGGAATTATAGTTTTGCGCCTAGGCTATTTACAAATTGCTCAAGGCAATCATTACAGTCAACTTGTCAAAAATGATGAGAATATCACAGTTAACGAATCTGTTCCTAGAGGGAGAATACTGGATAGAAACGGCAAAGTTTTAGTAGATAATGCTTCAAAATTGGCAATTACATATACACGTTCGAAAAAGACAAGCCAAGAAGATATATTACATACCGCCGAAAAATTATCAAAGTTAATTTCTATGAAAACAGATAAAATAACTGAACGCGACAAACAAGATTTCTGGATTCAGAAAAATCCGGATGAAGTTAACAAATTAATGGATAAAGAAAAATCCATGCTAGACGAAGGTAGTATAAGTCAAGATCAATTTGACGAACAATTATATAATAAAATTGGTGATAAACAATTAAAAAGTTTATCTAAGGATGATTTACAGGTTCTAGCAATATATAGAGAAATGTCTGTCGGATCTACTATGGATCCACAAACTATAAAGAATGATGATGTTTCTGAAAAAGAATACGCCGCTGTATCTCAACAACTAGATGAATTACCTGGTGTGAACACTACCATGGATTGGGACAGACGTTATCCATATGGAGACAGTCTCAGAAGTATATTCGGAAATGTTTCAACTCCATCAGAAGGTATTCCTAAAGAATTAACTGAACAATATTTAGCAAAAGGATATTCAAGAAATGATAGAGTAGGTAAATCCTATCTAGAATATCAATATGAAGATATTTTACGTGGTAAGAAAAAAGAAATGAAATATACTACGGATAAATCTGGTAAAGTAATTAACTCAGAAGTTATAAATCCTGGATCAAGAGGAGACGACTTACAACTTACCATTGATATCGATTTACAGAAGAAAGTAGAATCATTATTAGAAGATGAAATTAAAACACTCCGTAGTCAAGGCGCTCGTGATATGGATAATGCTTTAATAGTAGTGCAAAATCCTAAAAATGGAGACATACTTGCTATGGCAGGTAAGCAAATTGATAAAGATGGTAAACTAACAGATTACGATTTAGGTAACTTTACTGGCCAATTTGCTGTAGGCTCTTCAGTTAAAGGAGGAACATTATTAGCCGGTTATCAAAATAACGCTATAAAAGTTGGAGAAGAGATGATTGATGAGCCTTTACATTTTAGTGGCGGCTTAACTAAACGTTCATACTTTAATAAAGATGGAAAAGTTGAAATAAATGATAAAGAAGCACTTATGCATTCTTCAAACGTTTATATGTTTAAAACGGCCTTAAAATTAGCCGGCGACCCTTATTCATATGGCATGAGTTTACCTAATAATATTTCTGAAGCAGGTAAAAAATTAAGAAAAGGACTAAACCAAGTTGGCTTAGGTGTTAAAACTGGTATTGATTTACCTAATGAAACTATTGGACAAATTGAACCACTCACTAACAATTCAGGTAACTATCTTGATTTATCAATTGGTCAATATGATACGTATACGCCACTACAATTATCACAGTATGTATCAACTATTGCGAATGATGGTTATAGAATTCAACCACATATTGGATTAGCAGTACATAATGCTACTAATAGTGATGAAGTTGGCCCTGTAAAACAAAAAATTAAAGGTAATGTACTTAATAAAGTAAACAATTCTAAAGAAGAAGTAGATGAAGTTCAAGAAGGTTTTAACATGGCCTTCAATAAAAAAGATGGTACAGGATATGCAAGTTTCCATAAAACAGTTGTTCCTTCTGCGGGTAAAACGGGTACGGCTGAGGTTTATCAAGATGGTGAACCTCGAGTTAACTCAACCTACATTGGTTACGCTCCGGTGAAAGATCCTAAATTAGCCTTTTCAATTGTTTACACTAACCAACCCGTACCACCTCCATGGTTAAATGGTGGCGATTTAGGTAGAGATGTTATTAACTATTACTTTAAAGATAAAAAGTAATTTTAAAAAATTTAACGTATTCAACTCAAATTAGTATAAAAAAATTAATACTTTTCAATTATTCTGCTAAGTGGTATGATAATAAAGTCGTATTTAGAAAAGGTAAGGAGGAATTAACATGCGCGTAAACGTAACATTAGCTTGTACAGAATGTGGTGACAGAAACTACATCTCAACTAAAAACAAAAGAAACAACCCTGAACGTGTTGAAATGAAAAAATATTGTTCACGTGATAACAAACACACTTTACATCGTGAAACTAAATAACATATTAGTACTATTAAGTGACTTTCTAATTAAATGGAAAGTCACTTTTTTTATATTTCATCTAAATGACATCATCATTTAATAACGTTATAATATATTTAGTGTCGAAGGGTAGGGATTCTAATGAGAAAAAAAGAGATACGTAGTAACATACTCACAAAAATGAAAGCTTTTCCGGATGAAGATAAAGTAAAGGCAGATCAATGGTTAAAGGAACAGTTATTTACTAATCCAAGTTACCAAAAGGCACAACGCATAGGTATCGTGTTATCTATGCCACATGAAGTTGATACATATAAGATAATTGAAGACTCATTGTCTAGAAATAAAGAAATATTTGTGCCAAATACTGACTATAGTTCCCATAGTATGAACTTTAAAGAATTAAAAGATTTATCTACTCTAAAAAAAGATGAAAAAGGTATTTATTATGTGAGCGAGAATACTGAAATTACAGATGACTTAGATTTAGTCATTGTCCCAGGCGTTGCCTTTAGAGAAGATGGATATAGAATTGGTTATGGTGGCGGATATTTCGACCGTTTTTTAAGTAACTCAAATGCATCAACTTTAAGTTTACTTTATGACTTTCAATTAACACATTTTGAAATAGAAAGTCATGATCAACCAGTTGATAAATTAATTATTTACAACACATAGATTTTGGAGGAATTAATGGATATTGAAAAACGCTTTTGGAAATCGATTTATTATTGGATAAGGTATTATAATTATCAGCTAATCAATATTGAGAAAAATGAAAATGAAATCTGGTTAATTAATAAACATAAAAAGAAAATTGCCATTTTTAGAAAAGAGATAACTTCTACACAAGAAATTAGATTTGATAAATCAAAGATACTAGATAATTATGAACACATTAAAGAGACCGTTCAATTTGATCCTAAAATGGTTGAATTGTTCTACTTTTCCGATAAACAGTTAAATATAACTGAATTTATTGAAACCCATCCGGTTAAAATTAAGTGCAATGCAATCACTGAAGATAAGCATATAGAGAAGATGATATCTAATCCATTTTTAACTAGGACTATAGTTAGAAAGGATAATAAGACATCATTTTATTATAGAAAACGTGTTTTAACTCGGAATTTTATTGATAAGTATATGATGACTTTTACTCCTATGACTTATCTTCTAATAGCCTTAAATGTTATTGTCTGGTTAATCATGATTCTTTATTTAAATCATTTTTCAGACATAAAGCTATTAGATGTCGGCGGATTAGTTCACTTTAATGTTGTTCACGGTGAATGGTATCGACTCATAACCTCCATGTTCTTGCATTTTAATTTTGAACACATTTTAATGAATATGCTATCTCTCTACATATTCGGCAAGATAGTGGAATCTATTATAGGACCGTTAAAGATGTTAGGTGTCTATTTAATTTCAGGATTATTAGGTAACTTCATCTCATTATCATTTAATTTGCATACTATCTCAGTTGGGGCGAGTGGCGCTATTTTTGGTTTGATTGGTGCTATTTTTGCAATGATGTTTGTAAGTAAAAACTTTAATAGAAAAGTTTTAGGCCAGATGTTAATTGCATTATTAGTCCTTATTGTTCTATCATTATTTATGTCGAACGTTAATATTATGGCTCATCTAGGTGGTTTCGTTGGGGGCGTATTAATTATATTAATAGGTTACTATTTTAATGAGAACCGTAATCTATTTTGGATATTTTTAATTTTATTATTAATTATTTTTGTGGCATTACAGATAAGAATTTTTACCATCAAAGAACAAAATATTTATGATAAATTAATTCAAGATGCGATGCTAGACTATAATTATAAAGAAGCTAATTCACTAGTAAGTCATACCATAAAAAAGGGCTACGATGACGATCGTACTTATTATTTAAAAGGGTTGATTACTGCTACGACCAGTTCAAGAGCTGAAGGTATGGCGGATTGGGAAAGAGGTTTAAAAAATCATCCAAATTCTGGGATGTTAAACTATGAGCTTGCCGTTGCTAATAGAGCCTTGGATGATAATGATAAAGCATTAAAATATATAAAAAATGCAGTAAAGTTAGATTCACATAATAACGACTATAAAAATTTAGAAAAAGAATTGAGACATGCACATGAATCGGGAAATTAAGAGCTTCTATGATGTCCAACAACTTTTAAAAAAATATGGCTTTATCATCTATTTTAAAAACTCAGATGATATGCATGAGATGATGTTACAAGAAATCAAATCATTATATAACTACGACTTATTAACTAAAGATGAGTATCTAAAATGTATTTTAATAATTAATCAGAGAAGGAATGAGCATAAATGAAAAATATAATTTTAGCAGCTGATATTGGTGGAACAACTTGTAAATTAGGAATATTTGATGAGAATTTAGAACAACTACACAAGTGGTCAATTGAAACTGATACTTCGGATCACACAGGAAGAACTTTATTAAAAAACATCTATGATTCATTCACCGAAATATTGCCAACTCGCAACTTGAACCTTTCGGACGTTATTGGAGTAGGTATAGGTGTGCCGGGACCAGTTGATTTTGAGACAGGTATTGTTAATGGTGCTGTTAACTTACACTGGCCGGAAAATGTAAACGTTAGAGAAATATTTAAAGAATTTATTGATTGTCCAATTTACGTAGATAATGATGCAAATGTAGCTGCGCTAGGTGAAAAACATAAAGGCGCTGGACAAGGCGCAGATGATGTAGTAGCTATTACTTTAGGTACTGGCTTAGGTGGAGGCATCATTTCCAATGGCGAACTAGTACACGGCCATAATGGTTCAGGCGCAGAAATTGGACATATTAGAACTGACTTTGACCAAAGATTTAACTGTAACTGTGGCAAATCTGGTTGTATTGAAACAGTAGCTTCTGCAACTGGGGTAGTCAACCTAGTTAATTTTTATTATCCTAAACTAACATTTAAATCTTCTATATTACCTCTAATTAAAGAAAATAAAGTAACGGCTAAAGCAGTATTTGATGCCGCTAAAGCAGGGGATCAATTCTGTATTTTCATTACAGAAAAAGTAGCTAATCATATTGGATATTTATGTAGTATTATTAGTGCCACAAGTAATCCAAAATATATTGTTTTAGGTGGAGGCATGTCTACCGCTGGATTAATCTTAATTGAAAATATTAAAACTGAATATCATAATTTAACATTTACGCCTGCGCAAAAGGATACCGAAATTGTACAAGCCAAATTAGGTAACGATGCCGGTATAACTGGCGCAGCTGGTTTAATCAAAACTTATATTATTGAAAAGGATGGTGTTAAATAATGGCTATCGTTGACGTAGTTATTATTCCCGTAGGTACTAATGGTCCAAGTGTAAGTAAATATATTGCAGAAATTCAAAAGAAATTAGAAGAATTCAAAAAGCAAGGTAAAATTGATTACCAATTAACACCAATGAACACACTTATCGAAGGTGATCTTAAAGATTTATTTGAAGTTGTGCAAGTAATCCATGAATTACCTTTCGATAAAGGTTTAGATAGAGTTTGCACAAATCTACGTATTGATGACAGAAGAGATAAATCACGCAAAATGAATGATAAATTAAAATCTGTACAAAAACACTTAGATAATCAAGGAGAATAATATGAGAATCTCAAACTTAACGTTAGGGTTAGTTGATACCAATGCATATTTCATTGAGAATGATGACCACGTATTATTAGTAGACCCGGCTGGTGAGTCTGATAAAATCCTTAAAAAGTTAAATCAGATTAATAAACCGTTAAAAGCAATTTTACTAACTCATGCTCATTTTGATCATATCGCTGCATTAGATGATGTGTTGGCTAAATATGATGTACCATTATATATGCATAAAGAAGAATTTGATTTTCTAACTGATCCTGAAAAGAATGGCTCAGCTAAATTCAAACAATACGGTATGCCACTTATCACAAGTAAGGCAAGCCCTGAACAATTAGACGAAGGATCTTTCACTATTGAAGACTTTAAGTTTAATGTCCTTCATACGCCAGGGCATTCACCTGGTAGTTTAACCTTTGTGTTTGATGAGTTTGCTGTAGTAGGCGACACATTATTTAATAATGGTATAGGCCGTACCGATTTATATAAAGGCGATTATGAAACCTTAGTTGATTCTATAAAAGATAAATTGTTTGAACTAGATGGCGATTTACCTCTATTTCCTGGTCATGGCCAATACACAACTGTTGATGATGAACAATTAAATCCATTTCTTGATGGACAATAAAATAAAGTAATTTAATCACCTCCTACGTTTATATACGTAGGAGGTGATTTTTTGAAGATATTATTTCAAGAAATAATTAACAAAGCCATTTCGCAAAATGCTAGCGATATTCATTTTATTCCTTGTGAAGAAGAAGTACATATTAAATTTAGGGTTAACGATTGTTTGGAATTGTACGACATTTTCAAAATGAAAATTTACCAAAAGTTATTAGTCTACATGAAATTTCAAGCGGGGTTGGACGTGTCTAGTCATCAAGTTGCACAAAGTGGACGTTACACGTATCAATCGAAATCAATTTATTACTTAAGAGTCTCTACATTACCTTTATCACTTGGCATAGAAAGTTGCGTCATTAGAATCATTCCTCAGTATTTTCAATGCAAAAAAGAATATAAAGATTTCAAAGACTTTAAGTATTTAATGAATAAAAAGCAAGGGCTTATATTATTTACTGGACCAACTGGTTCTGGTAAGAGTACCTTAATGTATCAAATGGTGTTATGTGCGCATGAGGAATTGAATCTCAATGTTATTTCAATCGAGAATCCTGTAGAACAGCTTATAAAAGGAATTACACAAGTTTCTATTAATAAAAAAGCTGGCATTGATTACGTGAACTCCTTTAAGGCGATTTTAAGATGTGATCCTGACGTAATTTTAATAGGAGAGATAAGAGACGCTGAAGTAGCTAAATGTGTTATACAAGCAAGCTTGAGTGGCCATCTCGTGTTATCCACGATGCATTCGAGTAATTGTAAAGGAGCGATTTTAAGATTACTTGAAATGGGCATTAGTGTCCAAGAAATAAGCCAAGCCATTAATCTAATATCGAATCAACGTTTAATTACTAACAACAAGAACCAACGACAACTTGTTTGTGAAATAATCAATAATAATCAAATCCAATATTTTTTCGAACATAATAATACATTACCTAACAACTTTAATCATTTAGAAGATAAGTTACTATCTTTATCGAGAGAAGGAACAATATGTGAAGATATCGCAAATAAGTATATTTAAACTTCCTAAAAAGAACTTAAATGCTTATCAACAGATTATGCTTTTAGAGAATTTAACAAGCTTACTTAGTAATGGATTTACACTTTTAGAATGCTTTAACTTTATCAATCTATATTTTAAATATAAAGATAAACAGTTAGACACTAAAATTATTAAAAATATTAAAAATGGAATGACTTGTAGCGAAATATTAAAACTTATAGGCTATCCACATTCTATTATTACCCAAATATTTTTCGCACAGAAATATGGTCATATAGATAACGCCTTAAAAGAATCAATTCAATATTTAAAAATTAATGTTAACGCTAAACAACAAATCATAAAGACGATACAGTATCCTTTAATATTGATTATTATTTTTTTGAGTATGATTTTACTTCTAAATTATACTGTTTTGCCTCAATTTGAAACATTATATACAACGATAAATGTTAATCTAACTTTGTTTCAAAGAATTTTAACGCATATCATTTCCACGTTGCCCGCTTCAATATTCACCTTTATTATCTCACTTATACTCATAAGCGCGACTTTATCTATTATTTATACTAAATACGATACTGCTAAAAAGATTAAGTTATTAACTCATATTCCAATTTTAAACATTTACTTTAAGATTATTAAAACCTATCAAGTTTCTACAGACTTAGCGCTATTTTATAAAAATGGTATTAACCTACAAGATATAGTCAAAATATATACGCAACAAGATAATGACTTTTTACAATACTTAGGTCGTCAACTACTGGCTAGTACTAATAATGGCCTTAGTTTAGCTGATAGCCTAGATAAAATTCCATGTTTTCAAAAAGATTTAATTAATTTTATTTCACAAGGAGAGAAAAGTGGCAAATTAGATGTTGAACTTACTATTTATAGTCCAATTTTAATTAAAAGATTTCAAGATACTGCTATAAAGCACACTAAAATAATACAACCTTTAGTATTTTTCTTCTTAGGTTTTTTCATCATAAGTTTATATTTAGTAATTATGCTTCCTATGTTCCAACTAATGCAAAATATTAAATAAGAAATGAGGTTAATATAATGAGAAAATATCTGCAATATATCAAAAAAATGAAAGCATTCACGTTAATAGAGATGTTATTAGTACTTCTAATCATAAGCGTATTGTTAATTTTAATTATTCCAAATATCGCTAAACAAACAGCACACATACAGTCTACAGGATGCGAAGCGCAAGTGAAGATGGTTAATAGTCAAATAGAAGCATACAATTTAAAACACAATAGAATGCCTTCAAGTATTGATGATTTAGTAACAGAAGGCTACATTAAAGAAGGACAAAAGAATTGTAAATCTGGCGAATCAATTACAATTAGTAACGGTGAAGCGATTGCAAATTAGTTTACTAAAAGCCTTTACTTTAGTTGAGAGTTTATTAGTAATGTTAGTACTAACCATATTATTACAACTCTCTTTATCCTCATTTAATTTATCAACCTTATTAAGAGTTAATGATGAACTAAAAGTAAATCAATTAATTACTCAACTTGAGTATTTTAAATCAAAAGCAATTGGTGAAAATCAATCTATAACATTATTATTGAGTAAGAATTCATCTGTAATCAAGGTTATAGAACAAAAGGATAAGAAATATAATTTTAAAATACTAGACGGAAAAATCACTTACGTTTCAAAAGTAAAAACAATCACATTTAATAAAGAGGGTACAATAAATAACTTTGGTTCCTTTATATTACAAGTACACAATCATTTATACAGAATTATCTTCCATATCGATAAGGGGAGAATAAGATATGCCAAAATTTAACGCTAGTATTCTTGCCGATAGTCTACTTAGCTTTCTAACCATTATGATAATATCAACTATCTTTATCCCTATTTTATTGAAATTAACATTATCTCTAGATGACGAATATGAAAAATTGGAAATGAAACAGGCTATTTTAACTAGTATTAATCATTATAAAAAGGAGGATCTTTTTAAAGGAATTAGATTAGGTAAATATGACATTAAACTTTCTAAAAACTCTATATGTAACGACAATCTCTCTCTTAAAAAGAAAATTTGCATTAAGTACTAAACTTAAAGCTTTCACCTTCATTGAAATGGCGCTCTCACTCTTAATCACAGTTACAATTTTAACGCTATTACCTAACATAATTAAATTAACAAATTTCTACTTTCATGAAGCCTACGAAAATAATCGCACCGAATACTCATTTTTTCAAGCCGATTTATCACACATAGTTAACAACTCACATACAACCTTAAAACTAGAAAATCACAATTCGATTATCGTTCAAACTAAGAATGAACGAAATTATATAAAGTTTAAGAATAATAAACTAATCTACGAAAATGAAGGACGAGGGAATATCACACTACTTAATAATGTTATCGCTGCTAAATTTCATAATACTAACTCAAAAATAATAGTAATAAATCTAAAGATAGGTGATGCTAACCAATACTATGAGAAAACATTATATATTTAAATTAAAAGCATTTATCAGCCCTTACACTTTAATGATCTTTATGATTTACTTGTCTTTAATCACTTTTTATACCACTCAATTTGGTTTAAAATTAAAAACAATCCAGAATATTAATAATTATTATGACCGAACAATTATTGAGAAATTTGAAAAAGGTGATTGAATTGAATAATAAACAAACCCCAATTATTTTAATTGGTTTCATGGGAACTGGTAAGAGTACTATTGGCGAATACTTATCACTAGCCCAAGACATGTCTTTTGTCGATTTAGATATTTATATTGAATTCAAGGAAGAACAATCTATTCCACAACTATTTGAACAGGTAGGCGAGTCAGGTTTTAGAAAGTTGGAATGCAAATACTTGAAAGAATGTATAGAGAAATACGACATTATCGCTACCGGTGGTGGAATTATTGAATATCCAGAGTCGCTAAAAATCTTAAAAAATTCCAAACATGTCATTTGGTTAGATTGCGATATAGAGGTAATTTACAATAGAATTCGAAACGATGCCCACAGACCGAATGCAAAAGACAAAAGTAAAAAACAATTAAAAAACTTGTATTTATCAAGGGTTTCAAGATATAATGAAATCGCATTCATGAAAGTGAATAGTGAAAAAACAATCAAAGATGTTTGTGATTTAATCACAAATAATCTATCTTGCGGTTGATCAGTATTAGAGAGAATAATGTTAATTCTATTTACACATAGTAATTAAACATTATCGCCGAAGGTGCAAGTATTCATACGAAACTCTCAGGCAAAAGGATAATACTGTTACGCATTCCTGGATTAAGTGTATAAACAGGGTAGCTTTTTGCTACTCTGTTTTTTTATAAAAATTATAGGGGGTTTTCAAATGACAAGCGAATTAAAAAAGACACCATTGTATCAAAATTATGTTGATAGTGGTGCTAAAATAGTAGAATTCGGTGGATGGGCTATGCCTGTTCAGTTTACAAGTATCAAAGAAGAACATAATGCGGTTCGATATAACGTAGGTATGTTCGATGTTAGCCATATGGGAGAAATTTCTATTAAAGGCAATGATGCTAGTAAATTTGTCCAATACTTACTTTCAAATGATACTAATAACCTAACTGATACTAAAGCTCAATACACTGCTTTATGTAATGAAGAAGGCGGTATTATTGATGACTTAGTAACTTATAAAGTGGGAGATAATAGTTATTTATTAATTGTAAATGCTGCTAACACAGATAAAGACTTTGATTGGGTTCAAAAACACGCTGAAAAATTTGACGTTGAAGTATCAAATGTATCAGACCAATATGGTCAATTAGCGGTTCAAGGCCCTAAAGCAAGAGATTTAGTTAGTGAATTAGTAGACATCGATGTAAGTGAAATGAAACCATTTGATTTTCAACAAGATGTAACACTATTCGGAAAAAATGTTATTTTATCTCAATCTGGTTATACAGGTGAAGATGGCTTTGAAATCTATTGTAATTCTAAAGATACAGTAGACATTTGGAACGGCTTTGTTGAACATGATGTAGTTCCATGTGGTTTAGGAGCTAGAGATACATTAAGATTAGAAGCTGGATTACCTTTACATGGTCAAGATTTAACTGAATCAATTACACCTTATGAAGGCGGAATTGCTTTTGCGGCTAAGCCTTTAATTGAAGAAGACTTTATTGGTAAATCAGTATTAAAAGACCAAAAAGAAAATGGTTCATCTCGTAGAACTGTAGGACTAGAATTACTTGAAAAAGGTATTGCTAGAACTGGATATACAGTATATGACCTTGATGGAAATGAAATTGGGGAAGTTACTTCAGGAACACAATCTCCTTCTTCAGGTAAATCAATTGCTATGGCAATTATTAAACGCGATGAATTTGAAATGGGACGTGAATTATTAGTTCAAGTCCGTAAAAAACAACTAAAAGCTAAAATTGTTAAGAAAAACCAAATTGAAAAATAACTAAGGGGTGTGTATTGTGAGTCATCGTTATATACCGTTAACTGAAAAAGATAAAAAAGAAATGTTAGACACGATTGGTGCTAACTCTATCAATGAATTATTTGGTGATGTACCAGAAGATATTTTATTAAATAGAGATTTAAATATCGCAAGTGGTGAAGCTGAAACATCACTATTAAGAAGATTAAGTAATGTAGCTAAAAAGAACGTTACTAAAGAAACACATGCTTCTTTCCTAGGAGCAGGAGTTTATGATCATTATGCGCCAGCCGTAGTAGACGCTATGATTTCACGCTCTGAATTTTATACAGCTTATACACCTTATCAACCAGAAATTTCTCAAGGTGAATTACAAGCAATTTTTGAATTCCAAACACTAATTTGTGAATTAACAAATATGGATGTTGCAAACTCTTCTATGTATGATGGAATTACTAGTTTTGCAGAAGCTTGTATTTTAGCCTTTAACCATACTAAGAAAAATAAAATTGTAGTTTCTAAAGGTCTTCATTATCAAGCGTTACAAGTTCTAAATACTTATGTAAAAGTACGTGAAGATTTCGAGATTGTTGAAGTCGACTTAGATGGTACGATTACTGATTTAGATAAACTAGAAAAAGCAATGGATGATGAAACTGCAGCTGTAGCAGTTCAATATCCTAACTTCTACGGTTCTATTGAAGATTTAGAAAAAATTCAATCATTTATTGAAGATAAAAAAGCCTTATTCATCGTATATGCTAACCCATTAGCATTAGGATTATTAACTCCTCCAGGTTCATTTGGCGCAGATATTGTTGTAGGTGATACTCAACCATTTGGTATTCCAACACAATTTGGTGGACCTCACTGTGGTTACTTCGCAACAACTAAAAAATTAATGCGTAAAGTACCTGGTAGATTAGTTGGTGAAACTAAAGATGAAGATGGTAATAGAGGATTTGTATTAACATTACAAGCTCGTGAACAACATATTCGTCGTGATAAAGCGACTTCAAATATTTGTTCTAACCAAGCGCTTAATGCGTTAGCTTCATCAATTGCAATGTCTGCTCTTGGTAAACAAGGTGTTTACGATATTGCGGTTCAAAACTTAGAACATGCTAATTACGCTAAAAACCAATTTAAAGATAAAGGTTTCGAAGTTCTAGACGGTACTTCATTTAACGAATTCGTTGTTAAATTCGATCAACCTATTAAAGAAATCAATAAAAAATTAGCACATGAAGGATTCATTGGCGGATTTGATTTAAGCGAAGCTTCAAAAGACTTTGAAAATCATATGCTAGTGGCCGTTACTGAATTAAGAACAAAAGATGAAATTGACACATTTGTTGAGAAAGCTGGTGAGCTAAATGGTAGTAAGTAAATCAAGTCCATTAATTTTTGAAAGATCTCGCGCAGATAGATATGCTTATTCATTACCACAAAGTGATATCAAAAGTGATTCTGTAGAGAGTATCTTAGACGATAAATTTATTCGTAAAGATAAAGCTGAATTTCCTGAAGTAGCAGAATTAGATTTAGTACGTCACTATACAGAACTTTCTAATAAAAACTTTGGTGTTGATTCAGGATTTTACCCATTAGGTTCTTGTACAATGAAATACAACCCTAAAATTAATGAAAAAGTAGCACGTATTCCTGGATTTGCTGAATCACATCCACTTCAAGAAGAAGAACAAGTTCAAGGTTCTTTAGAAATCATTTATAGTTTACAAGAAGAACTTAAAGAAATTACTGGTATGGATGAAGTAACATTACAACCAGCTGCAGGTGCTCATGGTGAGTGGACTGCATTAATGATTTTTAAATCTTATCATATTAAAAACGGTGAAAGTCATCGTGACGAAGTTATCGTGCCTGACTCAGCGCATGGTACTAACCCTGCATCAGCTTCATTTGCTGGTTTTAAAGCTGTGACTGTAAAATCAAACGAACGTGGAGAAGTCGATATCGAAGACTTAAAACGCGTTGTTAATGAAAATACGGCAGCTATCATGTTAACTAACCCTAATACTTTAGGTATTTTCGAGAAAAACATTATGGAAATCCGTGAGATTGTGCATGAAGCAGGCGGTTTATTATACTATGATGGTGCAAACTTAAACGCTATTATGGATAAGGTACGTCCTGGAGATATGGGCTTTGACGCAGTACATCTAAACTTACACAAAACGTTCACAGGCCCTCACGGTGGTGGCGGACCTGGTTCAGGACCAGTAGGCGTTAAAAAAGAATTAGCAAGCTATTTACCAAAACCAATGGTAATTAAAGACGGCGATAAATTTAAATATGACAATGATATTGAAAATTCTATTGGTCGAGTTAAACCATTCTATGGTAACTTCGGAATTTACTTAAGAGCTTATACGTACATTAGAACTATGGGTGCTGAAGGCTTAAGAGAAGTATCTGAAGCTGCAGTATTAAATGCTAATTATATTAAAGCAAGTCTTAAAGACCACTTTGAAATTCCATATGAACAATATTGTAAACACGAATTTGTACTTAGTGGTTCTAAGCAAAAAGAAAACGGTGTACGTACATTAGATATGGCTAAACGTTTATTAGACTTTGGTGTACATCCACCAACTATCTATTTCCCACTTAATGTAGAAGAAGGTATGATGATTGAGCCAACTGAAACTGAATCTAAAGAAACATTAGATTACTTCATTAAATCTATGATTCAAATTGCTGAAGAAGCTAAAGAAAATCTAGATACAGTTTTAGAAGCTCCTCATACAACAATTATTGACAGATTAGATGAAACAACAGCTGCTCGTAAACCAGTGCTTAAATTTGAGCACTTACATTCTGAAAAAGAATAGTAATAGAGTAGTGAACTGAATTAGAACTATGAGAAAAGCTGAGACATTTTACACGAATGTCTCAGCTTTTAGTTTTATCTGTAGATAACTGAAGGAAATATAAGTATCAATCCCATATTTTTTGATCTCTGAACAATCTTAGATGGGAGACCGAACTCTTTATAATTATATTAAGTTTCATACGCGGTCACTTTATTTATTAAATTTATTCTGTACTAAGAATTAAAATTCATAACCACTATATAGAATAATCGTAGTTTTTATATCTCTGATAACCAAAAAATAAAAAAACTCTCAAAGATTCAAGTTCTCTGAGAGTTAAACATGGACTATTAAATTATTTTTTCGTTTTAATTTTTCCAGTCCATTTTTTATATCCACCTTTAAGCATATAGATGTTTTTATAGCCATTCTTTTTAAGAATTCTAGCAGCACGATACCCAGCAATACCATTTGCATCACAAAGATATATAGGTTGGTCTTTTCTCAAACCTTGATATCTTTGGCTAAACATTGACATTGGGATGTTACGCGCACCATTGATATGTCCATAGTCATAGTCTACTTTTTCACGTACATCAATAACTTGAGCTTTTCTTAAACCATTATGAAACTCATTTTGATCTAATTCAGTTACTGCACGTTTATTAATAAACCAATTTCCTACCATGTAAAGAATAATTAAAACTATAATAATCAATGCTATGATCAAAGATACATTCATATTGCATCCTCCCTAATTAACCGATATTATAATTATAAGGCCGATAGCTAAATTTATCAAAATTTTTTTATCGTTTATTTATAGTGTTACATTATATGTAAGTAATTTTTATTTAAGTTTTATAAAAGATTAAATGCTGTGATTGGAGTTTTTTTATGACTGAAGTTTGGAATTTTATAAACACTGGTAGCCATGACCCTTATTATAATATGGCAATGGACGAAGCATTACTTAACTTTGTTTCACGAGGTGAAATCGATCCTGTTATCAGATTTTATACTTGGAACCCTGCAACACTTTCAGTTGGCTATTTCCAAAGATTAACAAAAGAAATAGATATTGATAAAGTTAAAGAAAAAGGATTTGGATTAGTAAGACGTCAAACAGGTGGAAGAGGCGTGCTCCATGATAAAGAATTAACATATAGTGTAATTGTGCCTGAATCTCATCCAAATATGCCTTCAACGGTAACAGAAGCCTATCGTGTTATCTCAGAAGGGCTACTAGAAGGCTTTAAGTTACTTGGATTTGAAGCATACTTTGCTATTCCACGTTCTAAAGAAGAAAGAGAAAAATTAAAACAACCAAGAAGTGCAGTATGTTTTGACGCTCCTAGTTGGTATGAATTAGTTGTCGAAGGTCGTAAGATAGCTGGAAGCGCTCAAACGCGTCAAAAAGGCGTAATTCTTCAACATGGTTCATTATTACAAGATGTAGATGTAGATGAATTATTTGATATGTTTACATTTAAAAATGATCGCTTAAAAGAAAAAATGAAAAAAGCGTTTGTCGATAAAGCAGTTGCAATCAATGATATCTCAGATAGACATATCACGTTAGAAGAAATGGAACAAGCCTTTGAAGAAGGATTTAAAAAAGGTTTAGGACTAGAATTCAAACCTTTAACATTAACTGAGGAACAACTAGCTGAAGTCAAAGAACTTGAAGAAAAATATCGTTCTGATGAATGGTTATACAAAAAATAACCATATCTTAAACTATATAATTAACTTAAATTATAACTAAAAAACTCACGCATACTTGCAAAGTATAAGCGTGAGTTTTTCATATTTAAACGAATATATAATTGTAATGTTATTCGTAAGTCATTATTTTCTATTCTTTCTTTTATATTTACGTACTGCTTTTTTATATTTTCTTTGCTCTTCAGTTAAGAAGAAGAAATAATAAATTAAATAAATGATTATAGCTATAATGATTAATGTAAAAATAGTTTTAGCAAATGACATTAAAAACATATTTAGATTTAATAATAAACCAATAGCTGCAATAGCTAAAATGATATAAAATACTACATTTTTCAAATTTAAAACTCCTAATTTACGAACTACTAGACATGTCTATTTGTGATAATTTAGTACGTCCTTGATTTAGTTTATTCTTGTTATTATTTTCATATCCATTTTTGATATCCTTAAATGCTGATTGAATATCTTTATTAATCTGACGGATATTTTTATCTTCTTTTTTATTATTGCTACTCATCTCATTAGTTGAAATAGAGCCTTTATATTTACTATATGCATCGTCAATATCATTCGAAATAGTATTAAGCTTTTCTAAATTTTGCTCTTTATCTTCTTTCTTTTTCTTACTCAAATCAATTTGATTATAATTACCAATGATTTTCACAATATCTTGATAATATTGAGACGATGCTTCTAAAAATCTTGCTTGCTTTTTATTATCAACGGTTTTAGATACGTTCTTCTTATCTTTATTTAAGGCCTCAACTTGAGACTTTTGGTTACTAATATCTTGATTTAGTTGTTGTATATCTAACTTCAAATTATGATTTTCATCTCTTAATTTGGTAGTTTTTTCTTCTAAAGGACCTAAGTTTTGAGACCCACAACCAACCAATAAACAAGAGGCTCCTAAAATGGCTATTAATTTTTTCATGTAAATCTCCCTAAATCAAAATCTCTTTATTTCTAAAATAAGTATGCTATTATTTTAAAGTAAATAGGGAAAATGTACAAATGTTATACTAGGAGTGATTTTTATGGATAAATTAACTAAAGTTCGCGAAATACTTAAACAGCAAAATCTTGATGCGATTGTAATTTTATCAGATTACAATAGAAGATATCTTTCAGGTTTTACGGGAACTAGTGGCGCTTTAGTAATTACATCGACTCAAAACCAACTAATTACTGATTTCCGTTATATTGAGCAAGCAACAAATCAAGCTACTAATTTTGAAATAGTTAATAGAAGTGAGGGGTTAATTGATGAAATTAAATCGATTATTACTAAGCTTAATTTACAACGTGTTGGGTTTGAAGGTCATTTAATAAGTTATGATACATATCAATCTCTTAATGAAACATCTGCTACTTTCATTAGTATTGGCGAAGTAATTGAAGAAATTAGACAAATTAAATCTCCTGAAGAAATTGAGAAAATTAAACATGCTGCTAAAATAGTGGACGACACGTACAACTATATCTTAGAAGTGGCGAAAGCCGGTATGACTGAAAAAGAATTAAAAGCATTACTAGAAAGCAAAATGCTACATTTAGGTGCTGAAGGTCCTTCATTCGATACAATAGTAGCTTCAGGTTATAGAGGCGCACTCCCTCATGGAGTAGCAAGTGATAAAGTTATTGAACAAGGCGATATGATTACATTAGATTTTGGTGCTTACTATGAGGGTTATTGTTCTGACATTACTAGAACCTTCGCTATTGGTGAACCAGACCCTAAAATGAAAGAAATATATAATATTGTTCTAGAATCTCAAATTAAAGCAATTAATGAAATTAAACCAGGGATGACTGTTCAAGAAGCTGATGCTTTATCTAGAGATTATATTGATGCTCATGGTTACGGTAAAGAGTTTGGTCATTCATTAGGTCATGGTATTGGTTTAGATATTCATGAAGGGCCTTTATTATCTAAAAATGCTAAAGGTACAATTCAAGTAAATAACTGTGTTACTATTGAACCAGGAATTTATGTCGATGGTCTTGGTGGCGTGCGTATCGAAGACGATATTTTAATTACTGAAAATGGTTGTGAAGTCTTTACTAAATGCACGAAAGACCTTATTATTTTAAAGTAAGCGTATAATTGAGGAGGAAACTGAATGATTTCGGTTAATGATTTTAAAACAGGTTTAACTATTTCTGTAGATAATGGTATTTGGAAAGTTATTGATTTCCAACACGTAAAACCAGGTAAAGGTTCTGCTTTCGTACGTTCTAAATTACGTAATCTTAGAACTGGCGCTATTCAAGAAAAAACTTTCAGAGCTGGTGAGAAAGTAGAACAAGCAATGATTGAAAATCGCCGTATGCAATATTTATATGCAGATGGTGACAACCATGTATTTATGGATAATGAAACATTTGATCAAACTGAATTATCAGCTGATTATTTAAAAGACGAATTAAAATATTTAAAAGCTAGTATGGAAGTTCAAATTCAGTCTTATGAAGGTGAAACAATCGGCGTTGAATTACCAAAAACTGTTGAGTTAGAAGTGACTGAAACAGAACCAGGAATTAAAGGTGATACAGCTACTGGTGCTACTAAATCAGCTACAGTTGAAACAGGTTACACTTTAAACGTACCTTTATTTATTAATGAAGGCGATGTCTTAGTTATCAATACTAGCGATGGTAGTTACATCTCAAGAGCATAATCTCAAATTTTAATATTAGTTAACTAGAATTTATCGTAATATGCTTCTTATAACTATATCTAAATTATACAGTCAGGGACATTAATATCCTTGGCTGTTTTTTATATTAATTTACTTGTTACATACTTAATAATAGAATGTACTTTACCATTAATAGTACAATATAGTAATAAGCTAAACTCTATCACATCCAAAATGAGACATGCTTGAATTGGTTGTTCCAGTCAAGTAAAATAGATTGGTAGATGAAAACTAAGTCAAGGAGTCAGTAACTTATGAATTTTAAAGAAGTAAAAGAATTAATCGAAATTCTTGATCAATCGAGTTTAACTGAAATTAATATTGAAGATAACAAGGGCAGCGTAATTAACTTAAAGAAACAAAAAGAAACTGAAATAATTACGCCACAATATACACAACAAGCACCTATGATGGCACCTCAAGCAGCGCCAATGACTCAAGCTCCAAGCAATAATGAAGCTACGGCATCACCAAGTGCTGATAGTGCATCTAATGATGATACAAATTATCAAACAATCAATGCACCTATGGTCGGTACATTCTATAAATCACCATCACCTGAAGAGGACGCTTATGTTCAAGTGGGCGATAAAGTAACTAGTGATTCAACTGTATGTATTTTAGAAGCAATGAAATTATTTAATGAAATCCAAGCAGAAGTTTCTGGCGAAATCGTAGAAATCCTAGTAGAAGACGGGCAAATGGTAGAGTATGGCCAACCGTTATTCAAGGTGAAATAATGAAAAAAATATTAATAGCTAATCGTGGAGAAATTGCAGTTAGAATTATTAGAGCTTGTCACGATTTAGGTATCCAAACTGTAGCTATTTATTCTGAGGGAGATAAAGACGCATTACATACTCAAATTGCTGATGAAGCATATTGCGTTGGTCCTACTCAGTCTAAAGATTCATACTTAAATATTCCGAATATATTATCTATCGCAACTTCAACAGGCTGTGATGGGGTCCATCCGGGATATGGATTCTTAGCTGAAAATGGCGATTTTGCTGAACTATGTGAAGCATGTCAATTAAAATTTATTGGTCCTAGTTATGAGTCTATCCAAAAAATGGGTATAAAAGACGTAGCCAAAGCTGAAATGATAGCTGCTAACGTTCCCGTTGTGCCAGGTAGTGATGGTCTAGTTGAATCTATCGCAGATGCTAAAAAGATAGCATCAGAAATAGGCTATCCTGTCATTATTAAAGCTACTGCTGGCGGCGGTGGTAAAGGGATTCGAGTGGCTCGCACTGAGAAAGAACTTGAAAACGGCTATCGCATGACTCAACAAGAAGCCGAAACTGCATTTGGTAATGGTGGATTGTATCTTGAGAAGTTCATCGAAAACTTCCGTCATATTGAAATCCAAATTATTGGAGATCAATTTGGTAATGTAATTCATCTTGGAGAAAGAGATTGTACAATTCAACGACGCATGCAAAAGTTAGTTGAAGAATCTCCTTCACCAATTTTATCTGATGCTAAACGTCAAGAAATGGGTAATGCAGCAGTAAGAGCTGCAAAAGCCGTTAACTATGAAAATGCCGGAACTATTGAATTTATTTACGATTTAAATGAAGATAACTTTTATTTCATGGAAATGAATACGCGTATTCAAGTAGAACATCCTGTAACTGAAATGGTAACAGGAATCGATTTAGTTAAATTACAATTAAAAGTAGCAATGGGTGAAGCTTTACCATACACACAAGATGATATAACTATCAATGGTCATGCAATTGAATATAGAATTAATGCTGAAAATCCATATAAAAACTTCATGCCTTCTCCAGGTAAAATAACTCAATACTTAGCACCAGGCGGGTATGGTGTAAGAATCGAATCAGCATGTTATACCAATTACACGATACCACCATATTATGATTCAATGGTGGCAAAGCTCATTGTACATGAACCAACTCGAGATGAAGCGATAATGACAGGAATTAGAGCATTAAGTGAGTATTTAATTTTAGGCATTGATACTACAATACCTTTCCATCTCAAACTAATGAATAATGACATATTCAGAAGTGGTTCATTTAATACTAATTTCTTAGAAAAATACAACATTATGGATGATAGTGAGTAGGAGGTTAAATCATATGGTAAATGTAGCAGATTATTCATCTTCTAATTTAGGTAAAATTGAAATTGCACCTGAGGTAATTCAAGTCATTGCGAGTATCGCAGTCTCTGAGGTTGAAGGGGTAACAGGTCATTTTTCCGAATTGAAAAATAGTAACCTCGAAAAAATAAGTCGTAAAAACCTTAATAAAAATTTAAAAATTGAGGCAAAAGAAGATGGCATTCAAATAGATGTGTATTGCTCAATCAAACATGGTATTAACATATCTAAATTTGCTAGTAAAATACAAACTTCTATCTTCAACTCAATTAAAACTATGACTGCTATAGAACCTAAAGAGATTAACGTTCATATCATGCATATTACTGCAGAATAAAATAAAGAAACATTAAATTAAGGAGTTATTTATGAGTCGTAAAGAATCGAGAAAACAAGCGTTTCAAACATTATTTCAGTTAGAAATGAAAAATACTGACTTAACGATTAATGAAGCAATTAACTTTATCAAAGATGACTATCCAGACTTAGATTTAAAATTTATAGAGTGGTTAGTTACTGGTGTAAAAGACCATGAACCAGTTTTAGATAATACGATTGAACCTAAATTAAAAGACTGGTCACTTCAACGTTTATTAAAAACAGACCGTATCATTTTGAGAATGGCAACATTCGAACTACTTCATAGTGATACTCCTCCAAAAGTAATTATTAACGAAGCTGTAGAATTAACTAAACAATTTAGTGATGACGACCACTATAAATTTATCAATGGTGTTTTAAGTAATATAAACTAATAATATTGAGTGATAATTATGTCAGAGTATTTAAGCATAACAACTTTAACTAAATATATTAAATATAAATTTGACCAAGATCCTCATTTACAGTCAGTACTGCTCAAAGGAGAGCTTTCTAATTTTAAAAGACATTCTAGTGGGCACTTATACTTTAATGTAAAGGATAAGGATAGCGTTATCAGTGCAATGATGTTTAAAGGAAGTGCTTCTAAACTTACTTTTGATCCTAAAGAAGGAGATGAGGTGCTACTCGAGGCACGGGTTTCTGTCTATGAGCGTAGAGGGAATTATCAAATTTATGTTAATAAAATGGAATTAGATGGGATAGGTAATCTCTATCAAAAATTAGAGCAGCTTAAAAACAAACTATCTAAGCAAGGCTATTTTAATAAGGAGCATAAAAAAGCAATTTCAAAATTCCCGAAAAAAATAGCTATATTAACAGCTAGTACAGGAGCTGCAATTAGAGATATTCAATCTACAATTGAAAGTAGATATCCTTTAGTTGAAAAAATTCCATTAAGTACTTTAGTACAAGGGACACAAGCTAAAAAAGATATCATCGAAAAAATTGAATATGCTGATACATTAGGCGTAGATACTATTATCGTAGGACGCGGTGGTGGTTCAATTGAAGATTTGTGGAACTTTAATGAAGAAGACGTAGTAAAAGCAATTTATAATTGTAATACTCCAATCATCTCGGCAGTTGGACATGAAACAGATTTCACACTAAGTGATTTTGTTGCGGATGTAAGGGCAGCAACGCCTACACAAGCAGCCGTTATTGCAACGCCAGATCAATATGAACTCATGCAACAAATCAAGCAGTATCAATTTTCATTAACTAAATTTATTAAACAATTTGTCGAGAAACAACAACAACATTTAAATCATCTTTCTTCGTATTATAAATTTAAGCAGCCCTCATTACTGTATGACCAACAAATTCAAAGAAGAGATGATTTAGAAAGACAATTAAAACAATTGCTAACATCAAAAATTGAAAATAAAAGAAATGAAATTAAATTATTACGCAATTATTTTAATTTGAAAAAGCTCAACCAATCAATTACCCAGAATCAACAACACTTAAATAATTATCGTAATCGCTTAATTAATACGACTAATAAGAACATCCAAAATAGTCATAACAAACTAAAGAATAAAATAGAACAACTCGATAATTTAAGTCCTACAAATACAATGTTGAGAGGTTATTCAATTATCAACAAAAAGGACAAAGTCATTACGAGTACTCATGATTTAGCAGAAAATGATGAAATTACATTATCTATGAAAGATGGTAGTGTTGATGCCATTGTTAAGAAAGTAAGGTGTGAAGATGAGTAAAGAACAACAAAGCTTTGAAGAAATGATGCAAGAATTAGAAAATATAGTTCAGAAATTAGATAACGAAACAGTTTCTCTTGAAGAGTCACTAGATTTATATCAACGTGGTATGAAATTATCAGCAGCATGTGATTCAACTTTAAAAGATGCTGAAAACAAAGTAAATCAATTGATCAAAGACGAAACCGAGGTTGAAGATGATGAAGAAGTCAATGAATGATTTGATTGAAAATATTAATAATGATCTTAACGGTATTATTGGGACATCACCTTTAAAAACTAATTTAGAAGAGAGCATGCAATATTCTTTAAATGCAGGTGGCAAAAGAATACGTCCTTTACTCATACTACTTACACTAGATGTATTAAATGCAGATTATAACAAAGGACGTCAAACAGCACTTGCGCTTGAAATGATTCACACTTATTCACTTATCCATGATGATTTACCAGCCATGGATAACGATGATTATAGACGTGGTAAACTTACAAATCATAAAGTTTATGGTGAATGGAAAGCCATCTTAGCTGGAGATGCATTATTGACTAAGGCTTTTGAATTAGTCGCTAATGATGACCTACTAAGTGCTGATGTTAAAGTAAAAATTATCTCTAGATTAGCACATGATAGTGGTCATTTAGGAATGGTCGGTGGACAAACACTTGATATGGAAAGTGAAGATTCACCAATTGATATAGCAACATTGGAACAAATTCACAAAGCTAAAACTGGCGCGTTATTAAAATTTGCTATTCTGAGTGCCGCTGAGATAGCAGAAGTCGACCAAGCCACTTTCGAAGCACTTGAAACATATAGTGAACATCTCGGTTTAATGTTTCAGATTAAAGATGATTTACTCGACATTTATGGTGATGAAGCGAAATTAGGTAAAAAAGTTGGAAGCGACTTAGAAAATGATAAAAGTACTTATGTATCATTATTAGGTAAAGAGGGCGCTGAAGAAAAACTAGAATATCATAAAGATAGCGCCATTCAATCAATTAACCAATTGTCTTCTAACTATGATATTGAGCCTTTACTAGATATTGTAAATCTTTTTTATAATAGAGATCACTAAACAATTTAAATAACTTCTCCCTTCAAAGTAGATAGTAAATACATAATGACTTTGAAGGGTTTTATTTTTAGAATAGATTTTGCTAATTATTTTAAAAAACGCTAACTTTTTTCATAAGTATTTATAATTTTATACATTATACAAATGGATTATTCAACAATTTAATAAGTCAAACTAACTTAACTTCAAGATAAGATGCACGTCATATCAGTATTTTACACAAATCAACTTTAGTAGTAGTTCATATATAGTTGTGTTAAAATTAATGTATAAATATTCGAAACCAGGAGTGTTCATAATGGCAAAAAAATCAGTGAGACATATAAAAATTAGAGAAATTATCTCAAGTGAACAGATAGAGACCCAAGATGAACTTGTTAAACGTCTAAATGAATACGACCTTAATGTTACTCAAGCTACTGTTTCACGAGACATTAAAGAATTACAACTAATCAAAGTTCCAGCACCATCAGGTCAGTACGTCTACAGCCTACCTAATGATCGTAAGTATCATCCATTAGAAAAACTTGGAAGATACTTGATGGATTCATTTGTAAATATCGAAGGAACAGACAATCTATTAGTCTTAAAAACATTACCAGGCAATGCGCAATCTATAGGTGCAATTCTTGATCAAATTGATTGGGATGAAGTGCTTGGAACGATTTGTGGCGACGATACTTGTCTTTTGATTTGTAGAGATAAAGAAGCAAGTAATACAATTAAAACTAGAATTTTCAATTTATTATAAGGATGCGATGTTTCCATGTTACAAACCTTATCAATAAAACAATTTGCAATCATCGATGAATTAGAAATTCATTTTTCAGATGGGTTAACTGTGTTAAGTGGTGAAACCGGTTCTGGGAAATCTATCATCATAGATGCAATCGGTCAATTGATTGGCGTGCGTGCTTCATCTGACTATGTAAGGCATGGTGAGAAGAAAGCGATTATCGAAGGTATCTTTGATATTGATAATAGTAAGGATGCTATTGAAGTACTTCACAATTTAGATATTGATATCGATGAAGATTTCTTATTAGTTAAGCGAGAAATTTTTAGCTCTGGGAAAAGTATTTGCAGATTAAATAATCAAATCGTTACACTTCAAGATTTGCGAAAAGTTATGCAGGAACTTCTAGATATTCATGGTCAACATGAGACTCAGACACTATTAAAACAAAAATATCATCTTAAACTATTAGATGATTACGCCGAAGAGAAATATTTAAAAACTAAAGAGAAATATCAACATATTTTCAATGAATATAAAAATAAAAAACAAGAATTAGAAGAACTTGAGTCAGCTGACCAAGCATTACTTCAACGTCTAGATTTAATGAAATTCCAATATGAAGAGTTAACGGAAGCATCTCTTAAAGAGGGCGAAGCTGAACAATTAGAAGTAGATATCCGTAGAATTCAAAATTCTGAAAAGTTAAGCTTAGCTCTAAATAATGCGCATCTTACTTTAACAGATGAACATGCGATAACTGATAGATTATATGAATTGAGTAATCATCTACAATCAATTGATGAAATTCTGCCTGATAAATTTACTAAATTAAAAGAAGACATAGACCAGTTTTATTATACGCTTGAAGATGCAAAACACGAATTGTATGACGAAATGTCTAATACAGAGTTTGACGAGCAAACATTAAACGAATTAGAGTCTAGAATGAATTTACTCAATAATTTAAAACGAAAATATGGAAAAGATATTTCCGAATTAATCAATTATCAAGATAAATTAAAAAATGAAATTGCTAAAATTGAAAATTATGAAGAAAGTACGTCACAACTAAGAGATGAAATCGCTCAACTTTATAAACAAGTGATGTCACAAGGTAAGAAACTATCTGATGAGCGTCGTAAAGTTGCACTTGTTTTGAGAGATCACATAGTTGCGGAAATACAAAACTTACAAATGAAAGATGCAAATCTTGAAATTTCCTTCCAACCTTTAGAAAGTCCTACAATTAATGGTATAGAATTTGTAGAATTTTTAATTAGTCCTAATAAAGGCGAACCACTTAAAAGTCTTAATAAAATTGCTTCAGGCGGTGAATTGTCTCGAATTATGCTCGCCCTTAAAAGTATATTCGTCCAATCACGTGGTCAAACTGCTATTTTATTCGATGAAGTGGATTCAGGGGTTTCAGGTCAAGCTGCTCAGAAAATGGCAGAAAAAATGCGCGATATAGCTGAATATATTCAAGTTATTTGTATCTCTCACTTGCCTCAAGTTGCTTCAATGAGTGATCACCATTTACTAATTAGCAAAGCTTCAACGGATGATCGTACAACAACTCAAGTTAAAGAACTTGAAGATGATGACAAAGTTGATGAAATTGCTCGAATGATTTCGGGTGCAAGTGTAACAGAGTTAACACGCGAAAATGCTAAAGAAATGATAGCGCAAAATAATCGCAATAAGTAATACACTATTAATAACATAAGTAACTAGACTCAGTTTATGAATTTATTAATAAAACTTTTTGATGTAAAATAAATAAGTATGAATTATATTGGTAGGTTGGGGCATTATCATCTAAAGCTTGATTAGTATTAAAAGATGATGTCCTAGCCTAAAACTAAGTTTAGAGTAGTTAGGAGTAAGCATATGTCTGAAAAGCAATATGACTTAGTTGTATTAGGTGGAGGAACAGCAGGATATGTAGCCGCTATTCGAGCCTCACAATTAGGTAAAAAAGTTGCCATAGTTGAAAAATCATTGTTAGGTGGAACTTGCTTACACAAGGGTTGTATCCCGACTAAGGCATTATTAAAATCTGCAGAAGTGACACGTACGGTACGTCATTCATCTGATTTTGGAGTAAACATCAACGACTTTACAATAGATTTTTCTAAAATGATGGAGCGTAAATCGGAAATTGTTAACCAAATGTATCAAGGCGTTAATAGTCTTATGCAGAAGAATCATATTGATGTATATAATGGCACGGGTCGTATTATGGGTACTTCAATATTTTCACCTCAAAGTGGAACAATATCGGTAGAATATAGTGATGGAGAGTCTGATTTATTACCTAACCAATATGTACTTATTGCTACTGGTTCCGCACCTAAAAGTTTGCCGATTTTAGAATTTGATCATAACCAAATTATTTCTAGTACTGATTTACTAGAAATGTCGGAATTACCATCGAGTGTGGCGATTATAGGTGGCGGTGTAATAGGATTAGAATTTGCTTCTTTACTTATTGATTTAGGAAAAGAAGTTACAGTTATTGAAGCAGGAAATCGTATCTTACCAACTGAGAGTACTCAAATATCAAAGTTTTTAAAAGAAAAATTAGAAGCTAGAGGGGTACAATTTTTTGAAAATTGTCAATTAAACGAAGACGCTTACGAAATTGGTAGCGACCAAGTTGCTATTACGATTGGCAAGACTAAAATTAATGTCGAAAAAGTTTTAGTTGCAATTGGACGTACTCCTAATACAGATGATATTGGGTTGAATAATACTAAGATAAAAAAAGATACTGCTGGATACATATTAGTTAATGAATATCAGCAAACTGAAGATAAACATATTTATGCTGCCGGCGATTGTATTGGAAAGTTACAATTAGCACATGTGGCATCAAAAGAAAGTGTCATAGCGGTTGAACATATGTTTAATGAAGCACCGGTATCTCTTGATTATAATACAATGCCTAAATGCGTATATACATATCCGGAAATAGCTTCGATAGGGCTCAATATTAATAGAGCTAAAGAAGAAGGTCTGAATGTGAAAGCTTACAAAGTTCCTTTCAACTCAAATGGTAAAGCTGTAATTGAAGATAATTCTAGACAACGTGGATTTTGCGAAGTGGTTACCAGCCAAGATACTGGCGATATTATAGGAATAAGTATGGTAGGCCCTCACGTTACTGAACTTATCAATGAAGTAGCCCTTTTACAATTTATGAATGGTTCAGCATTAGAATTAGGTCTTACTACGCATGCTCATCCATCAATATCAGAAGTATTAATGGAATTAGGATTAAAAATAGAGAACAGAGCAATTCATGTTTAATAGGGAGGAAATTATAGGATGATTGATTATAAATCTGTCGGCCTTACAGAAGAAGACCTTAAAGAAATTTATAAATGGATGGATTTAGGAAGAAAAGTCGACGAACGCTTATGGCTACTTAACAGAGCTGGAAAAATCCCCTTTGTTGTAAGTGGACAAGGACAAGAAGCGACTCAGATTGGAATGGCTTATGCAATGAAAGAAGGAGATATTTCATCTCCATACTATAGAGATTTAGCTTTCGTAACTTATATGGGTATTTCACCATATGATACGATGCTTGCTTCATTTGGTAAGAAAGATGATATCAATTCGGGCGGTAAACAAATGCCGTCACACTTTAGCCATCGTGAGAAAGGAATCTTATCACAAAGCTCTCCTGTGGCAACTCAAATACCCCATTCAGTCGGTGCTGCTTTAGCTTTGAAAATGGATAAAAAATCTAACATAGCTACAGCTACAGTAGGCGAAGGTAGTTCTAACCAAGGTGATTTCCACGAAGGTTTAAACTTTGCGGGCGTACATAAATTACCATTTGTGTGTGTCATCATTAATAATAAATACGCTATCTCTGTGCCTGATTCCCTCCAATATGCCGCGGAAAAATTATCTGATAGAGCGATTGGCTATGGCATCCATGGAGAAACTGTCGATGGGAATGATCCAATCGCTATGTATAAAGCAATGAAAGAAGCGCGTGACAGAGCCCTTAATGGCGAAGGCGCTACTTTAATTGAAGCCGTTACGAGTCGTATGACACCTCACTCTTCTGATGATGATGATACATATCGTACTAAAGAGGAACGTGAATCATTAAAAGCTTTAGATTGTAATTTAAAATTCAAAGATTATTTACTTGAACAAGGTATTATTGATGAAGCATGGTTGTCTGAACTTGAAGAAGCTCATAAAGAAATTATAAATAAAGCAACTAAAGATGCTGAACAAGCTGAATATCCATCTGTAGATGAAGCTTATACTTATGTATACGACCCTGAAGGAGGTATTAACAATGACTAAAATGAGCTACATTGAAGCTATTCAACAAGCACAAGACTTAGCTATGGAGCACAATCCTAATACCTTCATTTTAGGAGAAGACGTAGGACGTAAAGGTGGCGTATTTGGTGCCACTCGTGGTTTACAAGAAAAATACGGTGCTGAACGCGTCATCGATACACCACTTGCTGAATCCAATATCGTAGGTACAGCTATTGGCGCTGCAATGATGGGTAAACGTCCAATCGCCGAAATTCAATTCGCTGATTTTATTTTACCTGCAGTGAACCAAATTATTAGTGAAGCTGCTAAAATGCGTTATCGTACAAACAACGATTGGCAATGTCCAATTACTATTCGTGCACCATTTGGTGGCGGCGTTCATGGTGGGCTATACCATTCACAAAGTATTGAAAGTATCTTTGCTTCAACACCTGGATTAACTATTGTTATTCCTTCAACACCATATGATGCTAAAGGCTTATTACTTTCTTCTGTTGAATCTAATGATCCAGTGCTCTTTTTCGAACATAAAAAGGCTTATCGTTTTCTAAAAGAAGAAGTTCCTACTGACTATTATACTGTTCCTCTAGGAAAAGCTGATGTTAAACGTGAAGGTGACGATATTACTGTATTTACATATGGTTTATGTGTGAATTACTGTTTACAAGCTGCTGACATCTTAGCTGCTGATGGAGTAAGTGTAGAAGTCGTAGATTTAAGAACCGTTTATCCGTTAGATAAACAAACTATCATTGAACGTGCTAAACGTAATGGTAAAATTTTATTAGTAACTGAAGATAATTTAGAAGGTAGTGTCATGTCTGAAGTTTCTGCAATTATTGCTGAAAACTGCTTATTTGAACTTGATGCACCGATTATAAGATTAGCTGGTGCCGATGTACCATCAATGCCATTTTCTCCTAACCTTGAAAATGAACTAATGATGAATCCAGAAAAAATCTTAACTAAAATGCGAGAACTTGCACAATTTTAAGGAGGCAATACAATGGACGTAAAAATGCCTAAACTAGGTGAAAGCGTACATGAGGGAACTATAGAACAGTGGCTAGTATCTGTAGGCGATCATGTTGATGAATACGAACCTTTATGTGAGGTAGTAACTGATAAAGTTACTGCCGAGGTGCCTTCAACCGTATCAGGTACCATTACAGAACTTCTAGTTAATGAAGGAGAAACTGTTCAAGTTGATCATATCATCTGTAAGATTGAAACAACTAATTCAACTGATTCATCAAATGACAATAATGATACAGATTCAAATCATAGCGAAGTCAATTTAAGTGGCGATGATAATTTAGCACTTGAAGGTAACGACATTTCTAATAATGTTGGTAAAAATAAGGATGAAACAAATCAACCTCAACAACAAACACCAGATTCATCACAAGTTAATAACGGAAGATTTTCACCCGTAGTCTTTAAAATTGCCTCAGAAAATAATGTCGATTTATCGTTAGTACCTGGCACAGGTTTTGAGGGTCGTGTAACTAAAAAAGATATAGAAGCTTATGTAAGTTCTGAACAACAATCTGCGTCTTTAAATACACAAAATCAACCAACACAAAATAGTAGTCAAACAGCTATTAGCCAAGATATACCATCTGCTCCTTCAAATAATAAAGCATCAAGCGAATCAAATCATTCTGGTAAAACGATACCAGTTAATGGTGTGCGTAAAGCAATTGCGCAAAACATGGTAACAAGTGCTACAGAAATTCCACATGGCTGGATGATGGTAGAAGTAGATGCGACTAATTTAGTAAAAACAAGAAATTATTATAAAGACACTTTTAAAGAAAATGAAGGCTACAATTTAACGTTCTTTGCATTCTTTATTAAAGCTGTAGCTGAAGCGCTTAAAGCTAATCCATTACTAAATAGTACTTGGGATAATAATGAAATTATCTTACACAAAGATATTAATATTTCTATTGCCGTTGCCGATGAAGATAAATTATATGTTCCTGTAATTAAGCATGCAGATGAAAAATCAATTAAAGGAATAGCTAGAGAAATTAATGAACTTGCCCGTAAAGCGCGTAATAAGAAACTTACGCAAGAGGACATGACTGGTGGCACATTCACAGTTAATAATACGGGTACGTTTGGTTCAGTATCATCGATGGGTATTATTAACCATCCTCAAGCAGCCATTTTACAAGTAGAATCTATTGTAAAAAGACCTGTAGTTATCGATGATATGATTGCGATTAGACATATGGTTAACTTATGTATCTCAATTGACCACCGTATCCTTGATGGCGTACAAACAGGACGCTTTATGGCGCAAGTGAAAAAACGTATCGAGCAATATGCCATCGAAACAGCTAACATCTATTAATTTGCCTGTAAATTAACTAGACAAGCTATTTGAACTATGACTGTCAAATTAGTAAAATAGCATTAAATAACAATTGATTGAAAGGTGATTCTAATGGATTTAAACTTTGATTTATATATGAATGGTGTCGTCGATCAAGCTCGTAACGAGATTGAATCTGCAGGATATGAGCAATTAACAAGTGCTGAAGAAGTAGATAAAGTATTACAACAAGATGGTACTTCTCTAGTAATGGTTAACTCAGTATGTGGTTGTGCAGGCGGTATCGCTCGTCCAGCAGCAAGTCATGCTTTGCATTATGATAAATTACCAGATAGATTAGTTACTGTTTTTGCTGGTCAAGATAAAGAAGCAACACAACAAGCTAGAGATTATTTTGAAGGTTATGCACCTTCAAGCCCATCATTTGCACTTATTAAAGATGGAAAAATTACCGAAATGATTGAACGTCATCAAATCGAAGGTCACGATGTAATGGATGTTATTAATCAATTACAAGGCTTATTCGATAAATATTGCGAAGAAAGATAAGAGGGACTTACCAATGTTAAAGTTAAATCCCTATAAAATTGGATTTAGAACACTTAAGACTGCGGTAGGTATCACTCTCGGTGTTATTTTAGCTAAATGGATGGGGCTCGATAATTATGCATCGAGCGCTATCCTTATCGTTTTATGTATCAAACATACTAAAATGCACTCTGTTCAAGCAATTGTATCTCGATTCGTATCATGTCTTTTAATATTATTATTTGGCTCCCTTGTGTTCAGTTTACTTGGTCAAAATGCCTTAGTTTTAGGTTTGATTGTTTTATTATTTATACCTATTACAGTAATGTTGAAAGTTCAAGAAGGTGTCGTTACAAGTTGCGTTATATTACTCCATGTATTTAACGCTAGTGCGATTAATCTTCACCTTATTATTAATGAAATATTACTTTTAAGTGTAGGGTTAGGCATTGCCTTTATTATGAATTTGATTATGCCTAGCTTCGATAAAACATTAGGCAATTTGAAGAAAGAAATTGAAACGGGCTTTAAAGAGATTTTTAAAACGTATAGTCATGCATGCACAAATTATCATAATGATTTAACAGTCTCTTTTGAAAAATTGCAATTAGATATTCGTAAAGCTAAATCAATTGCTTTCAAAGATGTAAAAAATCATTTTGTACGTAATGAAAATTCATATTATCACTATTTTGATATGAGACAGGAGCAATTAGAACTTTTACGTAGAATCCAACCACTTATTCATCAAATAACTGTTGATGACCCATTAATTAGTGATATTTCAAAATTAATGGCTGAGATAGGTAACAACGTAAACAGTAATGATTATACTGCGTTAAGATTACATTCACTGTATGAGATACGTTTAACACTAGACGAATTACCTCTACCTAGCTCTCATCAATCTTTAAAATCACGCGCAAGTATGATGCAAATATTAAATGAGTTAGAAGAATATTTAAATATTAAGTCACACTTTGGTTCATTAAAGTTACATAGTGAAATATAGTAATGATAAGTTTTAAGTGTATTTATAGAGATTAAGCAATGTTTTGTTGCTTAATCTCTTTTTTATATGTATAAAGTTTTGACCATAAAATAATACTATAGTACAAATGATTATAATTTCTTTAAACATTAAATACCAATTTAAATAATTAAGCCTCTATTCTATATTAGCCTTATTAGCATATCTATAAATTAAGCATTTTTTATTGGTTTATCTTATTTTTTAATTTGTTCAGAAAAACAGACATTAAATTCGAAAATATAAGTTTTGGTCGTTTAGATAAATATTATAATAAAGTTGTTGATTATTTTATAAAATAGTTATATAGTTAAATCAAATATATTAGTGAGGTGTTGAAATGAATAAGAAATTTTATTTAAAAGCAGCTAGTTTAACTTTAATAAGTAGTATGTTATTTAGCACTCAGTTTAGCGCTCATGCTGAAGAAGACTATGTAGCAAACGATGGAATCGTTGAAAATCAGGAATACCCCGAACTAGCTGAATCTAACCCAGAAATTCAGGGGAAAGAAGCTACTGAAGCGCCAGAATCAGGTAAGCTTGAATTAGATCAATCGAAGTTAAAAACTATTGATGAAGTTTTATATGATACTGAAGAAAGAGTATTTGGAAAAGATGAAAGAGTAAAAGTTTCTAATTATACCTCTACTCCATATAAACAAGTTGTATTATTAAATATAACTTTTTCTAATGGACTTACTTATATAGGCTCTGGCACAATGGTTGGAAATGATACTGTACTTACTGCCGGTCACAATCTTTATTCTAAAGAATTTGGTTGGGCTAAAAGTGTTACTGTATATGCTGGAATAAAAGTTAATAATTATAAAATTGGTAAAGCTAAATCTAAAAAATTGATGGTTTTAAAGCCATGGCAAAATTCTCAAAACTCAGAATATGATTTAGGAGCTATAAAATTAGATTCTAATTTAGGAAAAAAAACTGGGACTTTATCATTAACATCTTCAATGAAAGTCAATGATAAAATTGAAACTTCAGGCTTCCCTGGAGACAAAGGTGGAGCAACACAATATAAATCTACTGGTACTATAAAGAGAATTACTGTTAATAATTTATTTTATTTAATGGACACAAATCGAGGACAAAGTGGTAGTAGTATAAGAGACAAACATAACAAAGTAATAGGGGTGCATACTTTTGGTTCTAGCGAATATAATGGAGCAACTAAATTAAATCCAATAAACATAGATTATATAAAACACTGGATTGGAACACCCTTAGCTCATTCTTATAATCACAAAGTTAAAGTAACACGGAGTAAAATTATAGTTTGGGGAAACCTTGAGTTCACTTCTAGAAAAGATTTACGAAATATCAAGGTAGGTAATATCTATACTGCTAAGTATTTATATAATCATCCAAATGGACAAACATATTATTCATTATACGATTCTAAAAATAAATGGGTTGGTTATTTTAATAGTAGAGATGTAACTAAAGTTAAATAATATAATTGGAAGGAGATTCATATGTTAAAAAAAAATATTTTAGTAAGCACGTTAATGGCTACAGTAACAACAATAAATTTAAATAACGCTCATGCCGCTGAGCGTAATTACAGTAATGGTAATATCAATAACGCTACTAATGGTTTGGATCACGGTATTCTTCATAAAGATGGGACGTTTACTCCTCCTAACGTAAACCCTCATTATGATATTCTAGAAGTTGAAGATCCTATTATTCCTGGTGATGAGCTTAATGTCAAGGTCAAGGATTCGCCGACGCTTGTAGTTGAAGATCCTATTAATCCTGGTGATGCGCTTAATCGCAATGTAACTTCAAATAAAGCTAATCATACAACTGATAATAAAGCCGTATCTAATAACAATAATGGCTCTAATACAACTAACTATAATAAACTTAACAGTAACAATGCTATGAATAATGACAATAGTTCAAATCATTATGAAGCTAAAGCTAATACTCAACCTAACGCTTTAACTCATAGTGCGAGTGTATTGCCTAATACTGGTGTAACTCAAAGCAATTCATTAATCAATGTCATAGCATATTCTTCAATATTTATCGGCTTATTCCTAGTTTATAGAAACCGTATTAAACAATAAATTAAATTAATTCATTTCAAAAAACGACTAACTCCCTCTATTCAATAAAGAGGGGGCTAGTCGTTAATTTTTCATATAAAAAGCGTATATAAAACATGATTTAGTAAAACTTAGATATGTTTAAATTCGAACGCTTTATGTTATTAATGCATAAGTGGTACTAAACTTGTAAGTAATAATGCCGCTACAATTGCAACTAACATAACAATAATGATGATTCTTAAAACTTTATTGTTCAATCTATAACGCTCCTTACTATTAAGCACAGATAAAGCTTAACTTATTCGATTTAATTACATATAAAAATACTTTAAATGATTTTTATACAAATAGCAATCAATTTAGTTTTGATATGGTGAAAAATTAGTTAGAATAGAATTTATATAAGAAAGGGGTTATTACTAATGGTTAACAGTCAACGATTACTTGATACATTTTTAGAATTAGTCCAAATTAATTCTGAAACTGGACACGAGGAAGTTATTCAACCCATTTTAAAAAATAAATTTGAACAGCTTGGGTTAAATGTAGTTGAAGATAATGCTTCTGAGAAAGAATGGTTAGGAGCAAACAATCTTATATGTACGTTACCAAGCACAAGTGAAGATAATAGCATTCCTAGTATTTATTTCACAAGTCATATGGATACGGTCGTGCCTGGAATCAATGTAAAACCACATGTAAGCGATGATGGTTACATTTATTCAGACGGAACTACCGTGCTTGGCTCAGATGATAAAGCTGGCTTAGCAGCTATTATTGAGACAATTGAATACTTGCAAGAGCATAATCTGCCTCATGGCCAAATCCAATTTATCATAACAGTAGGAGAGGAATCTGGACTAAAAGGTGCTAAAGAATTAGATAGCAACGCACTTGATGCTCAGTTCGGTTATGCGGTAGATGCAAGTCAGCCTGTAGGTACAACTGTCGTGGGTGCGCCTACACAAATGTCTATTCATACTACGATAACGGGTAAAACAGCTCATGCAAGCACACCAGATAAAGGCGTGAGTGCTATTAATATTGCGGCTAAAGCGATAAGTAAAATGAAATTAGGTAGAATCGATGAGTACACTACCGCAAATATAGGCAAATTTCACGGTGGTTCTGCTACTAATATTGTTGCAGACGAAGTTGTCTTAGAAGCTGAAGCACGTTCTCACAACGATGAAAGCATTAATCAACAAGTTACTCATATGAAAGATATATTTGAATCGACGGCTAAAGAATTAGGTGGAGAAGCTCATGTTCGTATTGAAAAGAGCTATCCTGGATTTAAGATTGAAGATAATGCAGAAGTGACTCAATATGCGATAAATAGTGCAAAAGAACTTGGTCTAACAGGAGATACTGTCATTGCTGGCGGTGGTTCAGACGGAAGTATCATTAATACATTCGGTATACCGACCGTTATACTTGGAGTTGGTTATGAAAATATCCACACAACATCAGAACGAATTTCAGTACAATCTTTAAATCAATTAGCTCAACAATTGATTAAAATAATCGAATTAGTCTCTAAATAACGATTGAGTTTAGTGAAGTAATTCTCGTTTTTATGATACAATACTATTGAAAAATTGAATGAGAGAGGTAAGTAATATGACTCAACAAATAGGTGTAGTAGGTTTAGCTGTAATGGGTAAAAACCTAGCTTGGAACATTGAATCACGCGGTTACAGTGTATCTGTTTATAACCGTTCAAGCGAAAAAACAGACATAATGGTTAAAGAATCAGAAGGTAAACAAATCCATCCAACATACTCTTTAGAAGAGTTTGTGAATTCACTTGAAAAACCACGTAAAATTTTATTAATGGTTAAAGCTGGTCCTGCTACAGATGCAACAATTGAAAGTTTATTACCTTTATTAGATGACGATGATATTTTAATCGACGGTGGTAATACAAATTATCAAGATACAATTCGTCGTAATAAAGCATTAGCGCAAAGTGGCGTTAACTTTATTGGTATGGGTGTATCTGGTGGAGAAATCGGTGCGCTTACTGGTCCATCACTAATGCCAGGCGGACAAGAAGAAGCTTATAATAAAGTAAGTGATATCTTAGACGCTATCGCAGCCAAAGCTAAAGATGGCGCATCTTGTGTTGAATACATCGGACCAAACGGTGCCGGTCACTACGTAAAAATGGTACACAATGGTATTGAATACGCAGATATGCAATTAATCGCAGAAAGCTATGCCATGATGAAAGATTTATTAGGCATGTCACACGAAGAAATTTCAAAAACTTTCAAAGAATGGAATGCTGGCGAACTTGAAAGCTACTTAATTGAAATTACTGGCGATATTTTCACTAAACTAGATGAAGATAATGATGCTCTAGTTGAAAAAATTCTTGATACTGCTGGCCAAAAAGGTACAGGTAAATGGACTTCAATCAACGCATTAGAATTAGGTATTCCATTAACTATCATTACTGAATCAGTATTTGCTCGTTTTATTTCATCAATTAAAGAAGAGCGTGTGAATGCTTCTAAAGAATTAAATGGACCTAACGCTAAATTTGAAGGTAATAAAGAAGAATTTTTAGAAAAAATTCGTAAAGCATTATATATGAGTAAAATTTGTTCATATGCACAAGGTTTCGCTCAAATGCGTAAAGCAAGTGAAGAAAATGAATGGAATCTTAAATTAGGCGATTTAGCTATGATTTGGCGTGAAGGTTGTATCATTCGTGCACAATTCTTACAAAAAATTAAAGACGCTTATGATAATAATGCTGAATTACAAAACTTATTATTAGATCCTTACTTTAAAGATATCGTTACAGACTATCAAGATGCATTAAGAGATGTCGTAGCTACTGGCGTACGTAATGGTGTACCAACGCCTGGTTTCTCTGCAAGTGTTAACTATTATGATAGCTATCGCTCTGAGAACTTACCTGCTAACTTAATTCAAGCACAACGTGATTACTTTGGTGCGCATACTTATCAACGTAAAGATAAAGAAGGCGTATTCCATACACAATGGGTTGAAGAAGAGTAATAGTTTTTATAATCTTGGTTTAATACTAATATTTAAAATGGTTGATTTTGTCGTTGGCAATTTCAGCCATTTTTTTATAAAATTTTGTTTGTTTATTTAGTTATTTTTATTAGTTAATTGACTTATATTTCTTAAATTATTACGATATGAGTATACTCATATATGAAATCGCTTACTTATATTCCGATTAACTAGTCAAAATATCAAGTTAATATATTCGCCTAGCAATTTCATTTTCAAAAATAGAAATACATATCAAAATGTGTGCAAAGACAAAGGAGATTAAATTATGACTAAAAATTGGTGGAAAGAAGCCGTAGCTTATCAAGTCTATCCTAGAAGTTTTAATGATAGTAATAATGATGGAATTGGGGACTTACCTGGTATTATAGAGAAATTAGACTATTTAAAGGACTTAGGGATTGATGTGATTTGGTTAAGTCCAATGTACCAATCACCGAATGATGATAATGGTTATGATATTAGTGATTATCAAGCGATTATGGATGAGTTTGGAACGATGGACGATTTCAATCTTCTATTGGAAAAGGTTCATGACAAAGGCATGAAATTAATTCTAGATTTAGTAGTGAACCATACATCTGATGAACATCCATGGTTTATTGAATCTAAATCAAGTAAGGACAATCCTAAACGTGACTGGTATATTTGGGCAGACCCTAAACCGGATGGCTCAGAACCGAACAATTGGGAAAGTATCTTTAACGGGTCTACTTGGCAATTTGACGAAGTAACTGATCAATACTATTTCCATCTCTTTAGTAAAAAGCAACCGGATTTAAATTGGAATAATCCAGAAGTACGTGAAGCTGTCTTTAGTATGATGAATTGGTGGTTTGAAAAAGGGATCGACGGATTCAGAGTCGATGCGATTACTCATATCAAGAAGACATTTGAAGCAGGGGATTTACCGATTCCTGAAGGTAAAAGATATGCTCCAGCGTTTGATGTAGATATGAATCAACCTGGTATTCAAGAGTGGCTACAAGAAATGAAAGACGAATCTTTAAGTCATTACGACATCATGACGGTGGGGGAAGCTAACGGTGTGAATCCAGATAATGCTGAAGAATGGGTCGGCAAAGATAAAGGAAAATTTAATATGATTTTCCAATTCGAGCATCTAGGCTTATGGAGCACAGGTGATTCACAATTTGATGTAAAAGCCTATAAAGAAGTATTAAATCGTTGGCAAAAGACATTAGAAGATGTAGGTTGGAATGCATTATTTATTGAAAACCATGACCAACCGCGTCGAGTTTCAACGTGGGGTAATGACAAAGATTATTGGTTTGAATCTGCTACAAGTCACGCCGTAGTTTACTTCTTACAACAAGGCACGCCGTTTATTTATCAAGGCCAAGAAATTGGTATGACGAATTATCCATTTGAGAGTATCGAAACATTTAATGATGTTGCTGTTAAAAATGAATATCAAATCGTCAAAGAGCAAGGTGGCGACGTTAATCAATTATTGGATAAATATAAAATGGAAAACCGTGATAACTCACGTACACCTATGCAGTGGGATAATTCAGAGAATGGTGGCTTTACGAAGGGCGAACCTTGGTTCCCAGTTAATCCAAATTATAAGTCAATTAATGTTGAAGATCAGTTACAAGATGACAATTCAGTATTAAATTTCTATAAAGATTTGATTCAATTGAAAAAATCAGATGATATTTATACGTATGGACAATTTGATTTAGTAGATGCTGATAATGACAAAGTGTTCGCTTATACACGTCAACTTAATGGTCAAACAGTAGTAGTAGTTGGAAATCTTACTGGTGACAATGCTTCATTAGAGTTACCATTTGATTTAACCAAAGATGGTATTAAACTTCATAATTATCATACTGACATTGACCTCAAAACACTTAAACCATACGAAGCTTTCGTAGCAACTATTTAAGATTTTTTAATTTAAATGTACCTGAAACTAACATAGCATTGATAAAAATAGAAGCGTCTGGGACATAAACATTTCGGCTTAAAGGTAAAATGGTAATTTCTATCTGTTTTCAATAGAAATTACCATTTTCTTTATTTATATAACATAGTATTGTTGGCGAGACTCCTGAGGGAATAGGATGAGTGTCGAGACCGAGGCTCGACCTGGCAGTAGTTGTCTGAAATGAAGATGCGTCCAATCTGTACTTTCTTCATTTCTAGTCAACCATGCCGGGGTGGGACTACGAAATTTTTGAAATTACATTAGATTTCTGTCCCGCTCCCCCCCTAGGAACGAGAGCCAAACAATACGAAGTATCGATATAAAAAGAGAAACGTAGAGGTGATTCAATCATGTACTGAATCATCTCTACGCTATTATTTTAGGATTTATGTCCCAGCCTCTTACATTTTAGTGTTTAATTATTAGGCTCTTTAAATTTTTAAATTAATTAATCTAAATCATCATAGTCGTCTTGTTCAATAGGTAGCCATAATTGAATTTTAGTGAATGGGTCCTCAAATGAGATATCAAAAGGATAAATTTCGACATACAAGCTGTCTCTTTCATAAGGTAAAGTAAGTTGTAAACTTGATTCAATGTAATACCAGGCTTCATTTACAGCATAATCAATTTCACCTTGTAAATTGAATTTTGCATAATGACGACCAGGCAATAATCTACTTTCTAAATGAGAAGGGTAGCGATCACTCGGAACGCCTATAAATATTTCTACACCTTCATCTAAAGGACAAGTAATTACAAATAACTCAAAAGGGCTTATATTATTATATCTTTTTAAATCTTTTATTTTACCATCAAGAAATAAATCTTCTAAAAAATCAGGAACTTTATAAGGATTAGACAAATCATTTCCTTCAATAAATCGAACGTAGCCTACTAGTGCGATATCGTCTGTTGTGTCTAATCTATATGGATAAGGTGCACGTTCAGTGGTTGTTAATTTTATATAAAGACGTTTTTGTAACTTTAATTCATCTTTTTTGGTAGATGCTTGTATAGGTGAGATACCATGAAAATCACTAAAGTCATTCGCAAAGTCATTTGAACTCACATAATTATATTTTTTTGCCACATCTACAAGTCTCGAAGAACTTTGTATCATCTCTTTTGCTGCTACTGTCATTTTTCTAGCATGCGCATAGCTCTCAGGTGATTGTCCTACAATCATTTTAAATGATTGATCCAGATGGTAAGGAGAAAGACCAACGTAATCACTTAACTCTTGCAAATTAAACGGCTCTAATAAACGGTCTTCGATAAATACGATTGCCTGTTGTATCTGCTTGATAACGTTCAAAACTTTCACTCCAATAAATTTACAATCATTAACTCATATTTTACCTTATTTTTAGAAAATATACATCTTAACGTGTGCTATAACGTAAAATTTTTTCACAAACAATTCAAAAAAGGGAAGACACCGCTTCAAATGAGCTGTCTTCCCATATACTCTGACTTATTCAATTGTAAAGTTTACATTAAATTTATTGAATATCGTCCCACCAGTGATTACCATCTCTACTTAATAATAAGTCACTTTCTAATGGACCATTTGTGCCTGATTCATAATTAGGGAAATTAGGTTCATTCATTGTCCATTCCTCTTGAATGACATCCACAAATTTCCAAGTAGATTTTAATTCTTCCCAGTGAGTAAAGTTCGTAGCATCACCTTTTAGGCAATCAAATAATAAGTTTTCATAAGCGTCTACTGTGTTCATCTTATCTTGTGCGCCCATGGCATAAGATAATTGAACTGGTTCAGTATCAATGCCTTGAATATTCTTTTTAGCGTTTAAATGAAGTGACAAACCTTCATTAGGTTGAATATTAATCACTAGAAGATTAGAATCAAGAAGTTTATCTGTTTGATAATAAAGATTTAATGGGACTTCTTTAAATTCAACAACGACTTGAATCGTTTTAGATTTCATACGTTTACCAGTTCGAATATAGAAAGGTACGCCTGCCCAACGGAAATTATCAATTGTTAAGCGTCCTGATACAAACGTAGGTGTGTTAGAGTCCTCAGCTACACGATCTTCGTCACGATATGCTTTTACTTTAGTATCGTTTATATGACCTTCACCATATTGACCACGTACAAAGTTTTGACGCACTTCTTGTGGTTTTAATTGTCTTAGAGATTTAAGTACTTTAACTTTCTCAGCACGGATATCTTCACTCTTAAGACTTATAGGCGCTTCCATCGCTAATAAAGCTACCATTTGAAGCATATGATTTTGAACCATATCTTTTAATGCGCCACTAGATTCATAGTATCCACCACGATCTTCTACACCTAGAACTTCAGATGAAGTCACTTGAATATTAGAAATATATTTATTATTCCATAATGGTTCGAACATCGCATTCGCAAAGCGAAGTACCTCAATATTTTGGACCATGTCTTTACCTAAGTAATGGTCAATTCTATAAATTTCTTCTTCTTTAAATGATTGACGTAGTTGATTATTTAATTGTTCAGCCGATTTTAAATCGCTACCGAATGGTTTCTCGATGACTAAGCGTTTAAATCCATTTGTTTCAGTAAGGCCAGCTGATTTTAAATAATCAGAAATAACGCCAAAGAATTGAGGAGCCATCGCTAAATAGAATAGACGATTACCTTTTAATTGATATTTACTATCAAGTTCATTAGAGAAATCTAAGAGTGCATGATAGCTTTGTTCATCGCTAACATCATGTTTAAAATAATAAACATGTTCCATAAATTCATCTATTTGATCAGTATCTTTCACATGTGTTGCTATAGACTCTTTAACTTGTTCACGAAAGACTTCATTTGTGTAATCTCGACGTCCAATACCAATAAGGGCAATATGTTCGTCTAAATTGTCTTGTTGGAATAAATGGAAAAGAGATGGAAATAATTTTCTATGACTTAAATCTCCGGTTGCCCCGAAGATAGTAATTAAACAAGGGATATGTTTAGTATGTTTACTCAAGATCAAAACCTCAATTCTTTAATTGCTATGATTAATTTATTATAAAATAAATTGACACCGCTTCATACAATTTTGCCTAAAATATATATATTATTTTCAGGATGTACGTATGAAATGAAAGACGAGCAATTTAATAATTTATTAATATCATTATACCTTAAATTGTTTCTAGTTAGTTAATTTCATTTCTTATTATAACAATCAATGGGAGATGTGATAAAATATATTGGAGAAAAAGGGAGGCATATGCATGGAAGTGACGTTTTTTGGTACAAGCGCTGGGTTGCCAACTAAAGAAAGAAATACTCAAGCCATCGCTTTAAATCTAGAACCTTATTCGAATTCTATTTGGCTATTTGACGTTGGGGAAGGTACACAACATCAAATTTTGCATCATTCGATTAAACTTGGCAAAGTGAATCATATATTTATCACGCATATGCATGGCGACCATATCTTTGGCTTACCCGGCTTATTAACAAGTCGCTCATTCCAAGGTGGGGAAGATAAGCCACTAACGATTATAGGGCCAAAGGGATTACAAAATTTTATTGAAACTACTTTAAGATTATCAGAATCCCATTTAAATTATCCTATTACATATATTGAAATAGATAATAACTTTACATATCATCATGACGGTTTTACAGTTTCTGCTAAACTATTAAATCATGGTATCCCATCATATGGTTATCGCATTGAATCGCCAACTACTCCAGGAACTATTGATGTTAATGCGCTTAAAGCGATAGGTTTAGAACCTGGACCTAAATATCAAGAAGTTAAAGTTTATGAGACGTTTGAACATGAAGGCCAAATATTTAATTCAGATGATTTTAAAGGGCCTGCTAAACCTGGACCAATTGTATCAATCTTTGGTGACACTAAGCCTTGTAAAAATGAATTTTATATAGCTGAAAATGCTGACGTTATGGTTCACGAAGCTACGTATATAGAAGGCGATAAAACATTAGCCAATAACTATCATCATAGTCATATAGAAGATGTCTTTGATTTAATAGAACAAGCTAATGTAAAACGAAGCTTAATTACTCATTTAAGTAACCGTTACAATCATGATGTCATTGACTCAATAAAATTGGACTTACAAGCCAAAGAACAAACACCAAATTTTGAGTTTGTGAAAGACTTTGATACGTTTAAAATTTAATGTGCCATGTCAAAAACCCCTAGAATAACAAAGATTCTAGGGGCTATTTTTAAATGATTATATTAGTTATCGTCATTTTTAGATAATTCAATACTACGACTTACTGCTGCGTTTAGACAATCTTCAAAGATGCCTTTAATATCATGTTGATCTAAAGCATTTAAACCTGCTTGTGTCGTACCACCTTTAGATGTAATATTTCTACGCAATTGTTCCATACTTAAATCAGAACGTTCAATCATTTTACTCGTTCCAATAATTAAATTTTTAATAGATTCTTCAACTTGTCCTTTTTCCAAGCCTAATTCTGTACCAGCTTTAACATATTGTTCAAACACATGATATAAGAAGGCTGGACCACTGCCTGTAATTGCAGTAACTTGATGTAAATGATCTTCATCTACTTCAATGACTGAACCGAATGCATTTACTAAATCAATTACTTCATCTTTAGATTTAGGTCCAAAATTCCCTGAGAAGCTAATCCCTGTAACAGAATGACCGACTTGAGCATTCGTATTAGGCATGATTCGAGCAATTGGATTTGTAACTTGTAGTTGATCATGAATATAGTTGATAGGTAAACCTGCCATAATAGAGATAAAACGATTTTCATCAGTAATATAAGGACGGATTCGTTTTGCTACTGTTTCGAAATCATATGGTTTAGTTCCCAAGAATACATAATCTGCATCTTTTAATAAGGCTTCATCATCGTAACTATATTCTACTCCTAATTCTTCCGCAAATTTCTTTAAACTTTCTTCATTAGATTTGTTTGTAAGATAGATATCATCTGAATTTAATTTCTTAGAGTTAATAATTCCCTTGAAAATTGCTTGCGCCATATTGCCAGCGCCATAGAATACTAATTTCATTGACTACATCATCCTCACTCTATTTTTTATAAAACCATAGTAACATATTATACAATCATCATGGCAAACTAGTGGTTACTTTGCTAAGTTATCTCTTCCAGGCTTATTTATTATTTTCTTTATCAAATAGTATGAATACGTTAGTATAAGTATGAATCTTTAAAGGAGGAGAAGTCATCATGATTGGCAACCATTATGTAGTAACAGGAGGCACGAGTGGTTTAGGATTAGAAATTGTTAAACAACTTCTTAAACGTGGCGCTTACGTGACGATGATTGCTCGAAACCCTCAAAAATTTAACCAAATTGATTTCAAGACATATCATGATAAGGTCTCAATGGTTCAATGTGACTTACAAGATAGGGAAGCAATTTTTAAATTAGCGTCAAATATCAATAAACCAATACATGGCTTAATCTATAGTTCTGGTTTAGGCTATTTTAAGTCTATTCAGCAACATTCACCTAGAGAAATGATTGAAACCTATGACGTGAATGTGATTAGCTTTAATCTTATATTGGACGTCTTACGCACTCATTTCACTACGAAGGCTTCAATAGTTGGGATTGCTAGCCAAGCAGCTTATGTGACACAGGCGCATGCCGCTCATTATGGTGCTTCCAAAGCAGCTTTAAACGCCGTGCTTAACGCTTTAAGAATTGAAGAACCTAACTATCATGTGATGTCGGTTAATACCGGACCGATTCTAACACCATTTCACGAAAAGGCTGACCCCACACTAGCATACGCTCAGAAGTATGAAGCGCTTATGTTAGACCCTAAGCAATTAGCAAGTGAAGTAGTAGAGAGCATAATTAAACAAAAAAAAGAAATTAACAAACCTAAATGGATGCATCAATTACTAAAGTTATATCATTTAGCGCCGAGAACATTTGAACAATGGCTAACACCATTTTTTAAAAATAAAAGTTAATATTTAAATTGGAGGGGTTATCATGTTGTGTTGCGTCAATCATCATGTCAAACAGGCAGTAGAAAATATTCCTGCTTTAGAACTTCATAGTACGTTTACATTTAGAGATTTATTAGGGCATGAGCATTATGATTCATTAGAAGTTTCGGAACAAGAATTTGTTGAATTTAAATTTCACGAAATAATACTTAGAGGAGAAGTCATGAACGTTGCTCTAGATAGTGAATCACTAGGGGATAACTACTTATATAAAAAGTTATACTAAAAAATTAACCAAAAACGAATATCCTTTTAAAAAGCTCGCTATTTTAAAGCAATTAAAATAGCCAGGGAAGATATTAACTCCCTGGACTATTATAATTATTGATAAGTTTTATTTTAAATGTTGTGTGTATTCGAGATTTTTAACTCTTTCACGTGCAGCTTTAACTTGATCTAAACTTACTTTTTTGTGATAATTTCTCACATTTTCTTCTATTTGTTCAGGAGAACTAGCGCCTACAATAATTGAGCCAAGTGCATCATGAGATTTTAAATATTCAAATGAAAGGGCACTCAAGTTACTTTCAACTTCTTTAATAGAGGCAATTGTTTCACCTAAATCATGATGATTATAGTCAAAGATACCTTCATTAAATTTATTATCTAAAGCATTAACACTATTAGATGTTAATAATCCTTTAAATACTGGACCACGTGCTAAAACTTTAACATTATGAGCATGTATATCATTTAATAGTTTTTCTGGTCGATTATCGATAAGGTTAAATTGAGACATAATTGTTTCAATTTCACTATGTTTTAAATAATAATCGATAACGTTAGGGCGAATTGATGAGATACCATACGCTTTAATAATACCTTCTTGTTTTAATTCATTAAATGCACTAATCGTTTCATCTAATGGATCATCAATTGTGCCTCCATGTAGTTGATATAAATCTAAATGGTCTAACCCGAGACGTTTTAAAGATTCCTTAACGCTCTCTTTAATATATTTTTTTGAAGGATCCCAAGTTGTACCACCATCTTCTGTTGGACGATTTCCAACTTTTGTACCAATAACAATATCATCTCTATTTTGATATTTTTTTAGTGCCTTACCCACGATTTCTTCATTTGTTCCTCTGTCATATATATCAGCAGTATCAAAATAAGTAATACCATTTTCAATTGCACTTTCGATAATTGGTTCAGCCTCTTGATAATTAGTTCCTAAACTCATACAACCTAAACCTAGTTCTGAAATTTCGATGCCACTCTTTAAAATATTTTTTTGCATGTCCAATCTCCTTTCGATACACTTTAGGTAACGCATTTATCTTATCAATTAATATAACGAATTAAAAGGGACGTGAATTAAATGGAATTTAATGAAAAGACTTTTGATAGAACAGTAATTTATAACGGTAAAATTATCGATTTAGAAATACATGATGTAGAGCTACCGGATGGCAATACTTCTAAACGCGAACTAGTTTATCACAATGGTGCTGTCGCAGTTTGTGCAATTACACCTGAGAACGAAGTACTGCTAGTTAAACAATATCGTAAACCTGTTGAGAAACCATTATTAGAACTACCAGCTGGTAAATTAGAAGAAGACGAAGAAAGAGAAGAAGCAGCAAAACGTGAGTTAGAAGAAGAAACAGGCTATATTGCAAAAGATTTAGAGCTAATTACAAATATGTATGGATCACCAGGCTTTTCAAATGAAAAATTAACGATTTACTTTGCAGATCAATTAAGTGAAGGCACACTAAATCTTGATGACGACGAATTTGTGGAATTACATAAAGTCCCTGTTAAAGATATTAAAGCCTTACTTGATAGTAACGAAATTGAAGATGCTAAAACTATCATTGGATTACAACATGTATTATTAAATTATAATCATTCTAAATAAGAATGGCTTACGACTTGCTTTTTAGCGAAAATATTGGTAATTTAGTAATTGAAATATTTTCAAATTAAAATGATTATAATTATTAATAGAGGAGTGTCGCTCCCATGGAAGAACGATTAAATAGAGTAAAACAACAATTACAACAATCTTCATATAAATTAACACCTCAACGTGAAGCAACAGTGCGTGTCTTAATTGAAAATGAAAAGGATCATCTTAGTGCAGAAGATGTCTACTTAAAAGTAAAGGATAAAGCGCCTGAAATAGGTTTAGCCACTGTATATAGAACTTTAGAATTACTTGCCGAACTAAAAGTAGTTGATAAAATCAACTTCGGTGATGGCGTGGCTCGTTTTGACCTTAGAAAAGAGGGCGCTAAACACTTTCACCACCACTTAGTATGCATGGAATGTGGTAAAGTAGATGAAATTCATGAAGATTTATTACCTCAAGTAGAAGAACGTGTAGAATCTGAATACAATTTCAAAATTTTAGACCACAGATTAACATTTCATGGCGTTTGTGCCGAATGCCAAGCTAAAAAAAATCAATAAAGAATTGATTGGTGAGACAGGATGATAAAGGTTCATGTAAAGATTAAAACTTAGAAAGTTAAACATGAATCCTTTTCTATTCCTTTTCTGAAAAATAGAGGTGTTGTTATGGATACAATTATCGAAGAATATTTAAAATTCATTCAAATAGAAAAAGGGTTAAGTGAGAATACGATTGGTGCTTATCGTCGAGATTTAAATAAATATAAAACATATATGTCAGAACATAAAATCGCACATATAGATTTTATCGACCGTCAAACGATTCAAGAATGTCTAGGCCACTTAATCGATGAAGGTGCTTCCTCAAAATCAATTGCCCGTTTTATTTCTACAATACGCAGTTTTCACCAATTTGCATTACGTGAAAAATATGCAGCTAAAGATCCTACTGTGTTAATTGAAACACCTAAGTATGAAAAAAAACTCCCAGACGTACTAGAAGTTGATGAAGTACTTGAACTTTTAGAAACACCAAATCTAAATAAGAATAATGGTTATCGAGATCGCACAATTCTTGAATTATTGTATGCGACTGGAATGCGTGTTTCTGAATTAATTCAAATAGAAATTGAAGATATTAATTTAATCATGGGGTTTGTAAAAGTGTTCGGTAAGGGGAATAAAGAACGTATTATCCCTCTTGGCGATACAGTTATTGAATACTTAGATACTTATATTAATAACGTTCGACCGCAATTATTAAAGAAAACCGTCACTAACGTATTGTTTCTAAATATGCATGGCCGACCTTTAACACGGCAAGGTATTTGGAAGATTATTAAACAATATGGTTTACAAGCGAATATTACTAAAACGTTAACGCCACATACGTTAAGACATTCATTTGCCACTCATTTACTTGAAAATGGGGCTGATTTACGTGCGGTTCAAGAAATGTTAGGTCATTCAGATATATCCACAACACAATTATATACACACGTTTCAAAAACCCAAATTAGACAAATGTATAATCAATTTCATCCTAGAGCGTAAACAAAAGAGGCTAAATCTCTCTAACACTGGTTGACTAAGATATAGGTGTATTAAATCTAATGCCTTTCTTTTATGTCGCCATATTGGGACGAGACAATGAAATCCTTGTAAAATATTAGATTTCTGTCTCGTCTCTCTCTTTTTCTATGTTTATTTAGAAGTGCTTGTTGTCTAGCTTCTACAACTTCTCTTCTATCTCTTAACAAATGGTGATGTACAATGTAATCTTCTCTCACTGGTAAGTGTTTAAATTCATAATCTGGATAAACTTTATATATTAACTTTTCCATATAATTAGTCACAGGTAAATATACAGGTATAAATGTATGGTGATTCATTACATTATCGATTTGTTTTTCTATTAAATTAATATAGTCCTCTTCTTTTAAACCTATATCTACTTTATCTGACGCTTGTTGAAAAGTAAGCAATGCCTTTTGGAAACTTTTCAAAGCGCCTTTAAAATTATGTCTCCTAAAATGATACATCGCAGTTGAAAACAGGATTAAACTTACAATAGCATCCTTTTTGGAAAAAGATGGGTTCATCTTCCAAGCCTCTTCTAAGATATCATGGCAGAGAAAATAATGTTGATGCTTATGAAAATGATAATAGAAATTTATTAATGCTTGTTCCAATCTACATCATCCTTAATTTAAATGTTTATGATATTCATGCTATAATACTCTAGTAAATTATGCACGTTATAGAATTTTTATGAGGACGATAACTATGTATGAAGTAAAATTAGATGCCTTCAACGGCCCGTTAGATTTGTTACTACACTTAATACAGAAATATGAGATTGATATTTATGATATTCCTATGAAGTCTCTAACTGAACAATACATGCAATATATCCATGCGATGAAACAGCTTGAAATTAATGGGGCGAGTGAATACTTAGTCATGGCTTCTGAATTATTAATGATTAAAAGCAAACTATTATTACCACAACAAGAAATGGACGATGAAATTGTTGAAGATCCAAGAGAAGAGTTAGTTGGACGTTTAATAGAATATCAAAACTATAAGCAATATACGGAATTACTTAATGATATGAAAAAGGAACGTGAATTATACTTCACTAAACATCCCACTGATTTATCACATTTAGAAAAAGACGCAACATGGGATGCAAACCAAACAATTGATTTAACTGAATTAATTGTAGCGTATCAAAGAGTGAGAAATAGAGTAGCGATTAACACGCCTAAATCAGTTGAAATTACAAAAGAATCGTTTACCATTCAACAAGCTACTGAAAAGGTTTCACTTCAATTACAAAAACAGTCATCTTTCAATTTCTTCAGTTTGTTCACATTTCACGAACCGATAGAGCAAGTAGTAACACATTTTCTCGCTATACTTGAAATGTCTAAATCTGGTCTCATTAATATAGAACAATCAAAGAATTTTGATGACATCAACATCATCAGAGGAGTGAATTTTAACATTGGATAATAAGGGAATTATAGAAGCATTACTTTATACAGCCGGTGACGAAGGTCTTGAAGAGAAACAACTCATTGAAATTCTTGATATAGATAAAGAAGCGCTAGATAAATTGATTTCATCTTATGATTCTACGGGGCTTACCATTCAGAAATTTGGTTCTACTTATATTTTAACTTCAAAAAAAGAAGCCGCTTCCTATATAGAACAACTAATTGAACAAAAAGCAAATATGAAACTCTCTCAAGCTGCGATGGAAACTTTATCCATTATTGCCTATAATCAGCCTTTAACCAGAAATGACATAGAACTGATAAGAGGCATTAATTCTGATGGTGCAGTACGTACTTTAATTGCTCGTGGTCTGATTGAAGCTAAAGATGTTGAAAGTTCACGTAGTCATCTTTTACAAACAACTGATTTATTTTTAAATGTATTTGGTATTGAAAAAATAGAAGATTTACCTATAACTGAAGAAGATGAAGAAGAAATGGAAGATTTCTTCAGTAACCTTGTAAATCAAAAAGGAGATTCAAAATGAGCAAAGAATTAGAAAGACTTCAAAAACGAATTGCAAATAGTGGTTATACGTCACGAAGAAAAGCAGAAACATTAATAACTGAAGGTAAAGTTAGAGTGAATGGTGAAGTTGTAACCGAATTAGGTACCAAAGTAAAACCTTCAGATAATGTAGAAGTTGAAGGGATTAAAATTGAACAAGAAGATAAAATGTATATTTTATTCTACAAACCTACTCAAGTTATTACGAGTGTTTCTGATGATAGAGGCCGTAGAGTAGTTACAGACTATTTTGAGGACTTAGAAACTAGAATTTATCCAGTCGGTCGTCTTGATTATGATACATCAGGTTTATTATTACTTACAAATGACGGTGAATTCACAAATCTAATGACTCATCCAAGATACCATATTCAAAAGAAATACGTCGCTAAATTAAAAGGCTACCTAATGCGTGAAGAAGTTAAAGCATTAGAAAATGGTATTGAATTAGAAGATGGCTTTACACAACCCGCACAAGTTAAAGTAAAAAAACAAGATAAAGAAAGAAACACAACGCTTGTAGAAATTACTATTAGCGAAGGACGTAATAGACAAGTAAGACGTATGTTTGAGCATTTTGGCCAAAAAGTAGATAAATTAACACGTATTGAGTTAGGAAACCTAGATCTTAAAGGTTTAAATGCTGGAGAAGGTCGTGTCTTAACTCCTCATGAAGTTAAAGTTTTAAGACATATGGCAGAAAACGGTAAATAATTAGCTATATAACTGAAAATAAATTTTAGCAATTACGCTTGCTAATTTTTTCACAAAGTATATCTTTAGATAAAGCTTTCACTAGTTCTATATGCTATAATAAATGGAGTAAAGAGCATGTGTAGGAGGTAAAAAGCAAAATGACGAAAGAAATATTAATTGTAGACGATGAAGATAGAATTAGAAGATTATTAAAACTATACTTAGAAAGAGAATCGTTTACTATTCATGAAGCAAGTGACGGTAAAGAAGCTTATGATCTTGCCATTGAAAATGACTATGCGTGCATTCTTTTAGATTTAATGCTTCCTGAAATGGATGGAATTGAAATGGCATCTAAATTGCGTGAGCATAAGAACACTCCAATTATTATGCTTACTGCAAAAGGCGAGGAAATGAATAGAGTTGAAGGATTTGAATCTGGTGCTGATGATTATATTGTCAAACCATTTTCACCTAGAGAAGTGGTCCTTAGAGTTAAAGCTTTATTACGTAGAACTCAATCATCCCAACCAGAACAAAGTGAACCTCATGCAAGAGACGTTATTGAATTTAATCACTTACTTATTGATAACGATGCACATCGTGTCTTAGCGGATAATCAACAAGTTAACTTAACACCTAAAGAATATGAACTACTTATCTATTTAGCTAAAACACCAAATAAAGTATTTGATCGTGAACAGCTGCTTAAAGAAGTATGGCATTATGAATTTTATGGTGATTTAAGAACCGTGGATACCCACGTTAAGCGTTTAAGAGAAAAATTAAATCGCGTTTCTGCTGACGCAGCTCATATGATTCAAACAGTGTGGGGCGTTGGTTACAAATTCGAGGTAAAATCTAGTGAAGAACCGACTAAATAGTGTCGTCATAAAACTGTGGTTAACTATTTTATTTATAGTAACGACAGTTTTAATTTTATTAAGCGCTGCTTTAATCACCTTTATTCAATATTACTATACTCAACAAACTGAAAATTCAATTCGAGAAGATGCGTCAAGGATTAGTCATCTCGTCGAGAAAGCTGATAATAAATCTCTTGCTATTAAACATAGTCAACAACTGATTGATGGTTCAGGTGGCGTCATTATAATGACTAACAAAGATACGAAGGCTGATCATTCAAACAGTGAGACTAAAAATAAAATGCTCCAAGAAATACATAATAATGGTCACTTTAAGCAAGTATTTTCACAGGGCAAATCAGCAACCCAGAATGTAACTATTAGAGAAAACGGAAATTCACATTCATACATTTTATTAGGTTATCCAATGCAAGCACAAGATAACGCTAATTCTAAATATAGTGCTGTATTTATTTTCCAAGATTTAAAATCTATAGAAGATACTAATAATGCGATAACAATTATTATCTTAATTACCGCAATCATTTTCTTAGCTATCTCAACTATATTTGCGTTCTTTTTATCAAATCGTATAACTAAACCATTGAGAGAGTTAAGATCACAAGCTATTAATGTATCAAAGGGAGATTATTCTCAAAAAACGACGGTCTCTACAAAAGACGAAATCGGAGAACTTTCTCATACCTTCAACCATATGAGCCATGAAATCCAGGAAAACATTGAAGCATTATCAACACAAAAAAATATTCGAGATAGTTTGATTAATTCAATGGTGGAAGGCGTTTTAGGTCTAAATGATAATAGAGAGATCATTTTATCTAATAAAATGGCTGATGATATCATTCCTACAATTGATAATAATACTTACCAAGAAATCGAAAGACAAATTGAAAAGACCTTTAAATCTAAAGGTACAGAATTTAATGAATATGAATTTAACTCTAAATACTATGTATTTATTATGAGTTATATCGAGCGAATTCAACAAGACGGGCGTAGTGGCATTGTAGTGATTATCAGGGATATGACAAATGAACATAATCTTGACCAAATGAAGAAAGATTTCATAGCTAATGTATCACATGAACTACGTACACCAATTTCATTATTACAAGGCTATACCGAATCAATTGTTGATGGTATTGTTACAGAGCCAGAAGAAATAAGAGATTCATTATCCATTGTTCTTGATGAAACTAAGCGTCTTAATCGATTAGTAAACGAATTATTAAATGTGGCACGCATGGATGCTGAAGGCTTGACGGTAAACAAAGAAGTTCAGCCAATTCAAACACTGCTTTCAAAAATACAAATGAAATATCGTCAACAAGCATTGGATTTAGAATTGGATATAAATTTATCGCCAGAGGTTGGTAATGAACTTTGGTATTATGACGCCGATCGTATCGACCAAGTTCTCACTAACTTAATCGATAATGCGACACGCTATACTAAACCAGGGGACTCAATTAATATCACTACATCTTCAACTGAAGATGATCAAATATTATATATCAGTGATACTGGTAGTGGTATAGCGCCAGAACATCTAGAACTTGTATTTGACCGTTTCTACAAAGTAGAGGCTTCTAGAACAAGAGGTAAACAGGGGACAGGCTTAGGATTATTTATTTGTAAAATGATAATCGAAGAACATGGTGGTTCAATTTCTGTTCAAAGTGAAGTTAATGAAGGCACAACATTTATTATTCGATTACCTAAGCCACAAACAATATCTTAAACCCTATTGTATTATAATAAGACCGTTTAAACTTTTTAATTACTTAATTAATTGGTTTAAACGGTCTTCTTTTAATTGAGCAACAGTATTGCACAATTCATATGCTTCATGTAAGATTTAAATAAATAATTATACAATTCATCTTCGGGGTAGGGTGCAAGTCCCAACCGGCAGTAAATTAAGCCTGCGACCCGCTTCTTATGAAGTGGCTGATTCAGTGTAAATCTGAAGCCGACAGTATAGTCTGGATGGGAGGAGATGGAGGTTTTTTGTTGCGCAAATTATCTCCAATTCTATGTAAGATGAATGGAAGGAGAAAATTTAATATGCAACAAAACAAACGTCTTATTACTATAAGTATGTTGGGGGCAATCGCGTTTATCCTAACGTTTATTAAATTTCCATTGCCATTTTTACCGCCATACTTAACACTTGATTTTAGTGATGTGCCTACATTGCTAGCTACATTTATATTAGGACCAATGGCTGGTGTAATAGTAGCGCTTATCAAAAATATTCTTAACTTTTTATTTAATATGGGAGATCCAGTTGGCCCTGTGGCTAACTTTTTAGCTGGCATAAGTTTTCTACTTTCAGCTTATTATGTAAGTAAACGTGTACGTTCTAATTCTAATCGTTCATTAATTATTGGTTTAATAGTTGGTACAGTTGTTATGACAATCGTACTTAGTATCCTTAATTACTTTGTACTATTACCTCTATATGGCATGATTTTTAATTTAGGTGATGTAGTTGGTAATCTAAAAATTATAATTTTATCTGGCATCATTCCATTTAATATTATTAAAGGTATTGTTATTTCAATCATATTTGTACTATTATATGAACGTTTAAGAAAAGTTATCAAATAAAATATTATATAAACCTATTCTAGTTTAACGAACTTGAAAAAGTGTCGATACTATAAAAGGCTTAGAGACGATTTATAAAACAATCATCTCTAAGCCTTTATTGTTGGGTTATATCCCAATTCCAAAATATATATGGTACAATTCAATTATAGATTTTATTCGAATTTTAATGCATCACCATCAAAAGGTTCTTCTTCAATCTTAATTGAATCTGTTGGACAACCATCAAGAGCATCTTCCATATCTTCATATAATTCTTCAGGTACTTCAGCAGTACCTTGATTATCATCAAGGATTACGAAAGCAATACCTTCGTCGTCATAATCATAAATGTCCGGCGCTGCAGCACCACACGCACCACATGCTATGCATGTATCCATATCAACGATTGTATACTTCGCCAATTTCTTCGCCTCCTTTGATAAAAATGTTACACTAGTATAACAAATGTTAACTAAGTCTTCGATTATTTAATTTATTATTTTACAGTTTCATAAAGTGAGGATTCACAAATGCATTCAATCATTTCATATGCATCAACGCATGCATTTAAATATAAAACTGATAAAAGTATCTATAATATTTTAAGTGGTAAAAAAACGCACCAAACGTTTTTTGATGCTTGTTCTCAACAACTTTTATCATTATATCATAGTTTTCCTAAATTAAAATATCCGTCTTTTGAGCGATTTATTACAGAAAAGACAAATGAAAATATAAAAATTAAAATTCACCCACGCTATACATATGATAGTCTTATCAATACTTTTAGTGGTATTCAGTTGTTAGCTCAGTCCATTTCACATTACTTGAATGACCATTTAGACTTTACTCCCGTTTCTCAACATATGATGGTTCAACAAAAAGTAAAACAACTTTATGCAGAAATTATCCAAAATGATTTATTTACTCATTTTCAAGATGAAATTAAACGTCTTTTTACAATCATTGATCAAAATAATGAACATCATTGCTACTTACATTATTATCTTCAAGGTTATGAAGAATCAATGTACACAAGACAACAGGTCAGTTTAATTGAAGGTGTGCCTATTAAAGAGCTTTTTGTATTTGAACTTAATAATTTGGTAGATATGATGTTTGCTATCGAATCTAAAGAGAATTTTCCTTTATTATCAAAATTAATTATATTGCCGTCTTTATTAAATAAAACTGCACTTTCATATCAACAATTAGCTCAAGGCTTATCGATGGAAGAAATAGCAGTTACCCAAGATGTGAAACTTAATACAGTAGAAGATCATGTTTTAGAGTTGTTTATTAAGGGTTATTACCAAAATTATCAACATTATATTCCTTTTGATGTAGTGAAAAATTTCGAAATATTTTATTTAGATTATAGAGGCGAAAAATTAAAAGTATTTAAAGAAACGTTTAATGAATTATCTTACTTTCAAATTAAATTAATAATTGTAGGTATAGAGAGAGGGGATATCTATGCTTGAAGACAAGCTAAAAGAATGGTTTGGCTATGACACCTTTAATCCTGGGCAGAAAGAAATTATTCAAAATGTACTAAATCAACAACATACACTAGGTATTTTACCAACCGGTAGTGGTAAAAGTTTGTGTTATCAATTTCCAACTTATATGAAACAACAACCAACATTAATTATTTCACCTTTAATTTCTTTAATGGATGATCAAGTTACACAACTAAAATCACAAGGTGAGAAGTTAATTTCATGTATTCACTCAGGCATGGATGAGTATGAGAAGAAAGCAAATATTGATATGCTAAATCAAAGTCGTTTTATATATTTAAGTCCAGAATTTATTTTACAACCTAACAACTTTAAATTAATAAAACATTTATCGTTTGGATTGATAGTTTTAGATGAAGCCCACTGCTTATCAGAATGGGGTTATGATTTTAGACCTCACTATGCTTTAATTGGCCAAATTACACGTCACTTCAATAATGCAACTATTTTGGCACTTACTGCAACAGCACCTCCACATTTATCAAATGATTTAGAAATGATTTTGTCTACTAAATTGGAAATAATAAAGACAACTATGAATCGTGATAATATATCATTTTCTCATATTAACTTTGATAACGACGAAGGGAAAATATCATGGCTACTCAAATTTATAGAGCATTCTGGTCCTACTATTATTTACGTGTCATCTAAGAAAATATGTTTAGAACTTGCAAAACTAATATATCAACATGGTTATTTAACCGGCATTTATCATGGCGACTTGTCTTATCAAGAGCGTCACACTGTACAGTATCAATTCTTTAATAATTTTATACCTATTATTGTGGCAACCAATGCTTTTGGTATGGGGGTGAATAAAAAAGATATTAGAACAATTATTCATTACCACTTAGCAACCAGTCCTTCAAATTATCTACAAGAAATAGGCAGGGCTGGTAGAGATGGTCAACCAAGCCAAGCAATTAGTTTATATCAACCTGATGATAGTTACATTCTTGAGACTTTACTATTTAATGACGCAATCATGCCAGAAGATATAGATGGATATCAATTAGGCGCATTTCTACCACCTAACAAACAAGAAATGTTAGATGTCTTAGCATTAAATTATACTACCCAACAACTTAAGACTATTTTTGCTAATTCATTACAACGTAAAAAAAGAAATTATCAACGCATGTTAGGTTATACAACTTTAGATCAATGCAGAAGAAGCTATCTTTTAGAATTTTTCGGTGAAATACCAGATAAGCCGAAGAATTGCTGTGATATAGATTCAAACTTAAGCAATATATCGAAATTTAATAGAAAAAAAGTAAAACGCAAATTAACTTATACTGAAAAACTAGAAAATTTGTTTAAAGTAGAATAGCTTTTCTTTACTTAAATATTTTATACAGGATATAATAAAATCACTGAATGTTTTACAAGAAATATCAAAAATGATACATATTTAACACTTATCAGGGTATAAAGTATGTGTTATTAAAATAAACAATATGAAAGGATGTTGACCGTGTCTAAAAACAACTTTAAAGATGACTTTGAAAAGAATCGTCAATCGATAGATTCTGATGACCAAGTCGATCAAGTGACGAATCATTCTGATGATAACGTTGATAATGTTGACAATCAATCAGATCAGCAATTCCCACCTAGAAACTCACAAAGACGTCAAAGAAGACGTAATCAAGCTACTCATCGTAATAAAAAATTTAATGACCAACAAAATGAAAATATAAATGAAGGTTCATTAGATGATCGTTATGATGAAGAATCATTTGATGATTTACATAATAATCGAAACGAAAGAAATTCAACAAACTTAAATGAAGACGACGTTCGAAATGATGAACATCGCCGTCCTTCTAGAAAAGATACTCGTGACTTAGATGAAGAAAAGTATCAAGATGCTAAAGCTTCCAAAAGAGATGACTATGATACTAAACGACACAACAAACATGATGACGATGACCGTTTAGTTGATGGTAAAGACGCTGCTATTGCTGGAGGCGCAGGCGCCACTGGTGCAGCTGGTGCTTCATATGCAGCTAAAGACAAAGGTAAACATCGTAAAAATGATCGTTTAGATGATAATACTCCACGTAATTCTCGTCACAATACTAAAGATGATGTTGATCAACGTTATGAAGATAAACATCATGTAGACAATGATGAGCGTCATGAAGATTTAAATGACTCACGTGATTCTCGTAAAAAAGGAAGTAAAGGTAAAAAGGCCGCAGTAGCTGGGGCAGGAGTTGCTGGAGCTGGAGCTGCTGGCGCGGCCGCTGCTAAACATAAAAATAAACATTCTCACGACAATGATTTAAATCATCGTGACAACAATCATCGTCATGATAACCACAAAGACGATTATCGTGATGATCACCGTGATAATCATCGTTATGATGACAATGATGGATTCCAAGCACACAATGGTAAAAAGAAACGTGGCTTAATGGGTATTTTACTACCACTTATAGCATTATTATTAATTTTAGCTGCATTAGCTATCTTCATAGGCATGTATTTAAATAATGACCATAAAGATAGTAAACAAAGTGATAATAAAACTGAACAAACTACTAATAAATCTGATGATAAAGACAGCAAAGATAAAGCATCTAGCGATAGCGATAAAGATAAATCTAGCGATAAAGCTTCAAAAGATGATAGCGACAATAACTCATCTGATAAAGATAAATCTAGTGATGACAACAGTTCTAATCCATCTGATAAAGCAACAACTTCTGGTTCTTCTTCAGAAGATAGTAACGCTAATGATTCAGATAACAGTTCTAATGATTCATCTAATGGATCTAATAGCGACAATAATGCTAATTCACAAGCTACTAATAATAACAGTACACAAAGCAATAATAATAACAATAGCCAATCTAGTAACTCTTCATCAGGCGGACAAACTCACGTAGTTTCTGGCAATGAAAACTTATATAGAATTGCTATTCAATACTATGGTGAAGGTACTGTTGAAAACGTCAATAAATTAAAACAAGCTAATGGCTTATCAAGTAATAACATTACTAATGGTCAAAAATTAGTTATTCCTCAATAATTATTATTTGAGTTTTGGCCTAGGCGAGACGTTGAAATCTAAGAATTAAATTAGATTTCGATGTCTCGCTTTTTTTATTTAATATGCACTTTCCTCTCCATATTTTCATCAATTTATGTTCAATTAGAAATTCAAAAGTTATTTCTATTTAGAATTAAAGTATGAACTGCTATAATATATGGGTGATTAAAGGAGGCCAATGACATGCAAACCATAGAAAGTATAATTATCGGCGGAGGCCCATGTGGTTTAAGTGCTGCAATTGAACAAAAGAAAAAAGGGATTAAAACTTTAGTTATTGAAAAAGGAAACGTTGTGGATGCGATTTATAAATATCCAACACACCAAACATTCTTTTCTTCAAGTGACAAGTTAAGTATAGGGGATATTCCTTTTATAGTAGAGGAGAGTAAGCCACACCGTAACCAGGCACTCGTTTACTACAGAGAAGTTGTAAAACATCACAACTTAAATGTGAATGCTTTTGAAGAAGTACTAACTGTTAAAAAAATTGATAATAAATTTACGATTACAACTACAAAAGATGTATACGAATGTAAGTTTTTAACAGTGGCGACTGGTTATTATGGTCAACATAATACATTAGAAGTTAAAGGGGCTGAATTACCTAAAGTACAACACTATTTTAAAGAAGCTCATCCATACTTCAATCAAAATGTGACCGTTATCGGTGGTAAAAACTCTGCAGTAGATGCTGCACTAGAATTAGAAAAAGCAGGCGCTAATGTGACTGTGTTATATAGAGGTGACCGTTATTCTGCGGCTATCAAACCTTGGATTTTACCTAATTTTGAATCATTAGTAAATCACGAGAAGATTACGATGGAATTTAATGCCAATGTAACCGAAATCACTGAGAATAGTGTGTTTTATGAAAAAAATGGCAAAGTCATTGAAATTCCAAATGATCATGTGTTTGCGATGATAGGTTATCATCCAGATTATGATTTCTTAAAATCTATTGGTATTGAAATTAATACTAATGAATTTGGTACTGCGCCCGTCCACAATAAAGAAACATTTGAGACAAATGTAGAGAATTGCTATATCGCAGGTGTTATTGCTGCTGGTAATGATAATAACAGTATTTTCATTGAAAATGGGAAGTACCATGGCGGTATCATTACTCAAAGTATATTAAGTAAAAAACAAACGCCTTTAGAAAGTTAAATATAAAAAAGCGAGAATACTTGAGACTGAGCCACACTTATTTTGTGCTCTTAGAAACCGATAAACGGTATCTAAATCTCAATTGTTCTCGCTTTATTTTTTAAAATTGTTCTTCAAAATATTGTTTTAATGTACTTGTATCTAAATGGTTACTTAGAGCTACTAATAATTTCAAACGCGCTTTAGGACCATTTAAACCATTAGAAAAAATCAATCCTTTTTCTGCTAGCGTGTAGCCGCCGCCTTCATACGCATAAACTGGACTAACGATACCATTAAACGACCTTGAGACAAGCACAATAGGTATATCTTTATTTAAACATGCCTCAATCCCATCTAAGCAACTAGGTGGCAAATTACCTTGTCCTAGTGCCTCTATCACTATACCGTCTACTTCTTGTTCAGCGTAAAAATGTAAAACATCGCTTTGCATGCCTACATATGCTTTAAGTAATGGCACGTACAAATCATTACTTATTTTGGAAAATGATTTTTGGTGATAGGGTTGATTATAAAATTGCACTTTATCTTTAGTAAGAATACCTAATGGGCCTTGGTTGGGACTTTGGAATGTATTGATATTAGAAGTGTGTGTTTTAGTTACATTTCTTGCAGTATGTATTTCATCGTTAAATACAACCATTACTCCATTGTTGCGTGATTGCTCTGATGAAGCTACACGTATGGCAGAAATAAAATTATAAAGACCATCTGATCCAATTTCATTAGAGGAACGCATAGCTCCAGTAATGACTATTGGCGCTTCAATATCTAATAATAAATCTAATAAGTAAGCAGTTTCTTCTAAAGTATCTGTACCATGTGTAATCACAAAACCAGAGTATTCTTCGGTACTAATCGACTGCATAATAATGTCCCTAAGTTCAATAACATGTTGTAGCGTAATATGAGGAGAAGGAACATTAAAAGGGTGGATTTCATCTACTTCTGCATATTGTCTAATATCATCTTTATGTAAAGAAATAGGATTAACTTCATTTGTTACTACTTGATTAAATTGATTTTGAGACATACTAATCGTTCCACCAGTATGTATAACGAGAAGACGCTTCATTAAATTCCTCCTATTTTTAAATTACATATTTATGATAAAATAATACAAATAAAACAACAAGGAAGGATATAAATTTTATGGATTCAATTAATATAGCTTTGGACGGACCTGCAGCTGCAGGAAAAAGTACTATAGCACGACAAGTAGCTAGTAAACTATCAATGATTTATGTAGATACCGGGGCCATGTATCGAGCATTAACATATAAATATTTACAACAAAACCGTCCAGAAGATTTTCAAGAACTTGTTGACCAAACTACTTTAGAATTAACTTATGATAGTTCAAAAGGTCAACGTATCATCTTAGACAACGAAGATGTAACTGATTTTTTACGTGAAAATGATGTCACTCAAAATGTTTCTTACGTAGCTTCAAAAGCACCAGTACGTACATTTGCAGTAGAAAAACAAAAAGACTTAGCCGCTAAAAAAGGTATTGTTATGGATGGCAGAGACATAGGGACGGTAGTACTTCCTGATGCTGATTTAAAAATCTATATGATTGCTTCAGTAGAAGAAAGAGCTGAACGACGCCAAAAGGAAAACGAAAAAAGAGGTATACCTTCAACACTGTCACAATTAAAAAAAGAAATTGAAGATCGTGATCAATACGATATGAATCGAGAAATTTCTCCTTTAAGAAAAGCTGAAGACGCTATAACAATTGATACAACAAGTAAAACAATTGAAGAAGTTACAGAAGAAATTATGGCGTTAGTCAAAAATCTTTAGAAATTACATTAAAGCTATTTAGAATATTTTGCGTTTTATTTTATTTAAAGTGCGAATTGTTTTAAATAGCTATTTTTGTTCGATATAATTGATGTTAGAAACAAATAGTCACTTCTAAATCTTATATGCATTCCCGAGTCACAATATAAATTGAAATTATAAATTGCAGTATTAATTACTCAATATTAAATAAACAAAGCGATTGATAGCTTTCATCAAAACTTATGAAGCTAAAGGGGAATGTCTTGACAATTCTGTCAGTTTATAAGATGTTATTATTATGTAGTGTATAAGGAGGGAAACAAGATGACTGAAGAATTCAATGAATCAATGATTAACGACATTAAAGAAGGTGACAAAGTCACTGGCGAAGTTCAACAAGTTGAAGATAAACAAGTCGTAGTTCACATTAATGGTGGTAAATTCAATGGGATAATTCCTATTAGCCAACTTTCAACGCATCACATTGAAAATCCTAGTGAAGTTGTAAAAGAAGGCGACGAAATTGAAGCATATGTGACTAAAATCGAAATCGATGAAGAAAATGACTCAGGTGCTTACATTTTATCTAAACGTCAACTTGAGACTGAAAAATCATATGAATATTTACAAGAAAAACTTGATAATGGAGAAGTAATTGAAGCTAAAGTTACTGAAGTTGTTAAAGGTGGCTTAGTTGTAGACGTTGGCCAACGTGGCTTCGTACCAGCTTCACTAATTTCAACTGATTTCATTGAAGATTTCTCTGTATTCGATGGACAAACAATTCGTATTAAAGTTGAAGAATTAGATCCAGAAAATAACAGAGTCATTTTAAGCCGTAAAGCTGTAGAACAAGCTGAAAATGATGTTAAGAAATCATCATTATTAGAATCACTTAACGTTGGTGATGTAATTAAAGGTAAAGTAGCACGCTTAACAAACTTTGGTGCTTTCGTTGATATCGGAGGCGTTGATGGTTTAGTACACGTGTCTGAACTTTCTCACGAACATGTTGACTCTCCAGAAAACGTAGTTTCTGTAGGTCAAGAAGTAGATGTAAAAATCAAATCAGTTGAAAAAGATGCAGAACGTATTTCACTATCTATTAAAGATACGCTTCCTACACCGTTTGAAAGCATTAAAGGTCGTTTCCATGAAGACGATGTTATCGAAGGTAAAGTTATGCGTTTAGCTAATTTTGGTGCTTTCGTGGAAATCGCACCTGGTGTTCAAGGTTTAGTTCATATTTCTGAAATCGCACATGAACACATTGGTACTCCTGGCGAAAAATTAGAACCAGGCCAACAAGTTAATGTTAAAATTTTAGGAATTGATGAAGAAAATGAACGTATTTCATTATCTATTAAAGCTACGTTACCTAAAGGTGACCTAATTGAAAGTACAGATGCGACAACTCGTTCTTATCTAAATAATGATTCTAACGAAGATAATCCTACTTTAGGAGACGTATTTGGCGATAAATTTAAAAACTTAAAATTTTAATTAATTGCAATATAACTTTTAAGATTAGAGCCTAGGGCATTTATAGTGAAATGTTCTAGGCTCATTTATTTGGTTCATGTTGATTAGAGAAGATTAGAACAAGAATGTTTAGAATTTGAGTAGAATCATAACGATATCTGTCGAGAATCTTGCTTTAGAGACATCATTTAACGGTTTTCCAGAGCATAAATTACTAATTTCTTAATCTTTTCTAGTTAATTAAACCGAGCGGGAGTGTGAAATCATACTAGTTAAATTTGATTTCTATCCTGCTCTTATTTTCTTTATACATATTGTATTCAATTGGTAATGCTCAAGTCATACTTATATACTTAGTTTTAAAACATAAACGCATATGATAAAATTATAGAGATTTTAGAAAGAGAGGAAGTTAACTTATGACTAAACCTATTGTAGCTATTGTAGGCAGACCTAATGTAGGGAAATCTACAATATTTAATAGAGTAGTAGGTGAACGTGTATCAATCGTTGAAGATACTCCTGGTGTAACACGTGACCGTATATATTCATCAGGCGAATGGTTAACACATGAATTCAACATTATTGATACTGGTGGTATAGAAATTGGAGATGCTCCTTTTCAAACACAAATTAGAGCACAAGCAGAAATTGCCATCGATGAAGCAGACGTTATTATCTTCATGGTTAATGTACGTGAAGGTTTAACACAAAGCGATGAAATAGTTGCTCAAATGTTATATAAATCTAAAAAACCTGTTGTCTTAGCTGTTAACAAAGTCGATAACCCTGAAATGAAGAGTGATATATTTGATTTCTACTCACTTGGATTTGGCGATCCATATCCTATATCTGGTTCACATGGTCTAGGGCTAGGAGATTTATTAGACGCAGTTGTTCAACATTTTAAAGAAGAAACTGAAGACCCATACGATGAAAATACGATACAATTATCTATAATTGGACGACCAAATGTAGGGAAATCAAGTTTAGTTAACGCCATCTTAGGTGAAGAACGTGTCATCGTATCTAACGTTGCCGGAACTACTAGAGATGCTGTCGATACTGAATATAGTTATGACGGACAAGATTATGTATTAATCGATACTGCTGGAATGCGAAAAAAAGGTAAAGTATATGAATCGACCGAAAAGTATTCAGTACTACGTGCATTAAAAGCAATTGAACGGTCTAACGTAGTATTAATTGTCATTGATGCCGAAGAAGGTATTATAGAACAAGATAAACGTGTGGCTGGTTATGCACATGAAGAAGGTAAAGCAATTGTTATTGTAGTGAATAAATGGGATACAGTAGATAAAGATAGTAATACAATGAAAAAATTTGCAGACGACGTACGAAATCAATTCCAATTTTTAGATTATGCGCAAATTGCGTTTGTTTCAGCAAAAACAAGAACACGTCTTCGTACGCTATTCCCTTATATAAACGAAGCGAGTCAAAATCACAAAAAACGCGTGAAAAGTTCTACATTAAACGAAGTGGTAACTGATGCGATTTCTATGAATCCTACTCCAACAGATAAAGGGCGTCGTTTAAATGTTTTCTACACTACACAAGTAGCAATAGAACCTCCTACATTTGTTGTATTCGTAAATGATGTTGAATTAATGCACTTCTCTTACAAACGCTATCTTGAAAATCAAATTAGACACGCTTTTGGATTTGAAGGCACGCCGATTCATATCATTCCAAGAAGAAGAAACTAAAAAGGAGACTTAACTATGACTAAAATTACAATATTTGGTATGGGGAGTTTTGGTACTGCGTTAGCAAATGTGCTAGCTGAAAATGGACACACTGTTTTAATGTGGGGAAAAAATGAGGACAGTGTAAAAGAACTTAACGACCATCATCAAAATAAACGTTATTTAAAAAGTGCACAGTTAAATCATACTATTAAAGCTACAAGTAACCTAAAGGAAGCTACAGAGTTCTCTGATGTTTATTTAATGGCATTACCGACGAAAGCAATCAGAGAGGTTACTGAACAAATTGACCAACTTATTGATTCTAAAAAAACATTTATCCATGTAGCTAAAGGTATTGAAAACAAAACCTTTAAACGTGTGTCAGAAATGATTGAAGACTCAATTTCTGAAGCTCATAACGGTGGTATAGGTGTATTATCTGGGCCAAGTCATGCCGAAGAAGTAGTGATTAAACAGCCTACTACAGTTGCGGCATCCTCAAAAGATGAACACATTAGCCAATTAATTCAAGATTTATTTATGAATGATTATTTACGTGTATATACAAATAATGATTTAGTAGGTGTTGAATTAGGCGGTGCTTTAAAAAATATTATTGCCGTTGCTAGTGGTATCGTTGCCGGAATCGGTTATGGAGATAATGCAAAAGCTGCATTAATGACAAGAGGTTTAGCTGAAATAAGTAGATTAGGTGAAAAATTAGGCGCCGACCCTATGACATTTTTAGGTCTCGGAGGTATCGGCGATTTAATAGTAACATGTACATCAACACATTCTAGAAACTACACTTTAGGTTATAAATTAGGTAAAGGTCAAACTACTGAAGAAGCTTTAAATGAAATGGATATGGTCGTTGAAGGAATCAACACAACTAATTCTGTTTATCATTTAGCTAAAGAACAACATGTAGATATGCCGATTACTAATGCATTATATAAAGTTTTATTTGAAGATAAACCTGTGAAAGATAGCGTAAGAGATTTAATGGGACGCGACAAGAAAGCAGAATAATGTGTTATATTACACTTTAATAGCTATTTTTTAAAAGTTTTATGTATAAATACTGATATTTCAGTGTTTTAAGCGTATAAATCATTGCGGTGACGTTAATCATTGTGTTAAAGTCATAGCATAATGATATAAAGATATCATTATCATTCATCTGGAGGTGAACTCGTAATGAATAAAACTGACTTAATTAATGCAGTTGCTGAACAAGCTGACTTAACTAAAAAAGAAGCTGGTTCTGCTGTAGATGCTGTTTTCGAATCAATTCAAAACTCACTTTCAAAAGGTGAAAAAGTTCAATTAATTGGTTTCGGAAACTTTGAGGTACGTGAACGTGCTGCACGTAAAGGACGTAACCCTCAAACAGGTAAAGAAATCGAAATCCCTGCAAGTAAAGTTCCAGCATTTAAAGCTGGTAAAGCATTAAAAGATGCTGTTAAATAATTTACTTAAAAGCCCTACATAAGGGCTTTTTTATTTTTATACATAAAATTTAAAACGATTAAGTTATTATATATGTGTTAGTTTAATTACTTTCTTCAAATAAACTTAATTTCTCTTAATTATAAAATAAAGTTTGATTCACACTAAATCACTATATTTTATTTTTATGTATATAATGTTAAGATGTATAGTGATAATAACGTGAGGTGTGAACATGGAAAGAACATTAAGCATATTAAAGAGACAAATTGATCAAAGGCTTAAGGGTATCAATAATTATGAATCAATTGATATCAATAGTAATTTAAGCGATTTACTGGATAGATTTGATATCCCTGAAAATGCTAAACTTGCTTGCCTCACTATCGATACTTCAATGAAGCATCTTGACAAGATTTCATATAATAAATTATCAAAGAAATCAATATTGATTGGAGATTTATTAAGTGCCCATTTTTATACTTTATTAGCTGAAATTAATGAACCTAAATTTCAATTGGCTATGAGTAAGGCTATCGTTAAGTCTAATGAGTTAAAATCATCTTTACATTACCAATCTCTAGAATTAAATGATATTTATGAAACCATTATTGAAATAGAAACAATTTTCCCATATATAACATTGTCCCATTTTGGTGACAAAAACTTATCGGAAGTTGATATATATAAATACCTTTTCAAAGATGTCGATACGTATTATCCATCTTACTTGAAAATGTATAATGAAAATGAAGTTCATCAATTTATTAAAGATATTAATCAAAGCTATATAGAAAAAAGTAGAGGTAATAAAAATGGCTGAAAATAATGCAAAAAAAGAACAAGTTCATACAGTCTTTCAAAATATTTCAAAAAAATACGATCGTTTAAACAATATTATTAGTTTCGAACAACATAAGGTTTGGCGTAAACATGTCATGAAAACAATGAACGTTAAACCAGGGAGCAAAGCTCTAGATGTATGTTGTGGTACTGCCGATTGGACAATTGCTCTTAGTAAAGCAGTAGGGCCACATGGCGAAGTTACAGGATTAGATTTTAGTGAAAATATGCTTGAAGTTGGTAAAGAAAAAACTAAAACTATGGATAATATCCATTTAGTCCATGGCGATGCAATGAGCTTACCATTTGAAGATAATTCATTCGATTATGTCACTATTGGTTTTGGGCTTCGTAACGTCCCTGATTATTTAGCTGCCCTAAAAGAAATGAATCGTGTGCTAAAACCTGGTGGTATGGTAGTATGTTTAGAAACAAGTCAACCTACTATGCCCGTCTTTAAACAAGTCTATAAACTATACTTTAAATTTGTTATGCCTGTATTTGGTAAATTATTTGCCAAATCTAAAGAAGAGTATGAATGGTTACAACAATCGACGTTTAATTTTCCTAATAAAGAAAAGTTAAAACGTATGTTTGAACAAGCTGGATTTAATAATATTAAAATCCGTAGCTTCACAGGTGGCGTTGCTGCAATGCACCTAGGCTATAAACAAAAAAGTTCTTCTAAATAAAAGGTGATTAATGTGGCAAAGTTAAACATGAATAGTGAAATTAAAAATGTAGAAAAACGCCTCCAAGAAGCTATTAAAAGTAATGATCCGGTGTTACAAGAAGCTACATTTCATTTACTATCATCAGGAGGGAAACGCGTTAGACCAGCGTTTGTTATATTAAGTAGTCAATTCGGTCCAAAAAAGAATACTGAAGATACTTATCGTGTAGCTGTAGCTTTAGAATTAATTCATATGGCTACACTTGTTCATGATGATGTCATTGATAAAAGCGATAAGCGTAGAGGCCGTTTAACTATAGTAAAAAAATGGGATGTTACAACGGCTATTTTAACTGGAAACTTTTTACTTGCTTTAGGCTTACATCATCTATCCGAAATACAGGATAATCGCATCCACCATATTATATCTAATTCAATAGTAGATGTTTGTAGGGGCGAGCTATTCCAATTTCAAGATCAATTCAATAGTGAACAAACTATAACTAATTATTTACGTCGTATTAATCGTAAAACTGCCTTACTTATCCAATTAGCAACTGAAGTTGGTGCGATTACTTCTGAAGCTGATGATGAGACAGTTCGAAAATTAAAAATGATTGGCCATTATATAGGTATGAGTTTCCAAATTGTCGATGATATTTTAGATTTCACTAGTTCTGAAAAGAAACTTGGAAAGCCTGTGGGTAGTGATTTAATGAATGGCCATATTACTTTACCAGTACTACTCGAAATGAGAAGTGATAACTCATTTAAGCAACAGATTGCATCACTTAACCATAATACAAGTACTGAAGTATTTGAGCCTATTATTGAAAGAGTAAAAAATTCAGATAGTATAAAGACATCTAAAAGAATTAGTGATCGCTATCTTGCTAAAGCTTTAAAATTAATCGATCAACTCGAAGAACCTAATGCTCAAAATCTTTTTGTAAAATTGATAAAGAAAATGGGTTCCCGAAACGTTTAGAATAAAACTGTATTGAAAGCGCTTTACCAACCTGTTACTATAAACTAGTAACAGGTTTTATTTTTATTGATAGTTAAATACATATTTAACAACACTGAATAACGAAAGATAAACAAACAAGGGGATGAAGTGTGATGGAGAGAACATTTTTAATGATTAAACCAGATGCTGTACAACGTAATTTAATTGGGGAAATTATTTCTAGAATTGAACGTAAAGGATTAAAACTTGTGGGAGCTAAATTAATGACAGTGCCACAATCGTTAGCAGAAGAGCACTACGCGGAACATGTTGAAAGACCTTTCTACGGTAAACTTATTTCATTCATTACCTCAGCGCCAGTATTTGCAATGGTCGTTGAAGGTGAAGATGCTGTAGACGTTTCAAGACATATTATAGGTAAAACAAATCCTTCAGAAGCAACTCCTGGTTCAATAAGAGGAGATTTAGGATTAACAGTAGGTAGAAACGTCATTCATGGTTCTGACTCAGTTGAATCTGCCGAACGAGAAATTAATTTATGGTTTAAAGAAGATGAGTTAAGCAATTATGAATCACCAAGAGACACATGGTTATACGAATAATCAATTAACAATAGACTAATAATAAAGCAGGACAATCTATTCATATGAATGAGGTCCTGCTTTTTAATTTCTTAATTTCAAGAAGATATAATCGGATATTTGTTTGAATTTTCAAATAATTTTAATTTAAGCGTTTTCCAACCGTTATGTAAATACACTGAATATGATATGATAACACATATCATAATTTAACGTAGTAAAGAGAAAGGAGCTTGTGCTCATGAGATATTTAACATCAGGAGAATCACACGGCCCTCAATTAACAGTCATTATTGAAGGTGTACCTGCCAATTTAAAAATTAAAGCTGAAGATATTAATAAGGAAATGTTTAAGCGTCAAGGTGGCTACGGTAGAGGGCGTAGAATGCAAATCGAAAAAGACGCTGTAGAAATTGTTTCTGGTGTTAGAAATGGTTACACGTTAGGAAGCCCGATTACAATTGTTGTTACGAATGATGATTTTACTCATTGGAGAAAAATCATGGGTGTTGAGCCTATTACTGATGAAGAACGTGAAAATATGAAACGTACCATTACTAAACCTCGTCCTGGTCATGCTGATTTAATCGGTGGCATGAAATATAATCATCGCGATTTAAGAAATGTATTAGAACGTTCTTCTGCTAGAGAAACCGCAGCACGTGTAGCAGTGGGAGCTGTTTCAAAGATTTTATTACAACAACTAGACATTCAAATGTATAGTCGTGTAGTAGAAATTGGTGGCGTTAAGGATGAAGGATTATACGACACTGAAACATTCAAACAAAATATTGATAAAAATGATGTGCGCGTGATTGATGATACTATTGCGCAACAAATGAGAGATAAAATCGATGAAGCTAAAAAAGAGGGCGACTCAATTGGTGGCGTCGTTCAAGTTATGGTAGAAAACATGCCTATTGGAATCGGTAGCTATGTTCAATACGATCGTAAATTAGACGGCCGAATTGCTCAGGGCGTGGTAAGTATTAATGCATTTAAAGGCGTAAGTTTTGGAGAAGGTTTTAAAGCAGCTGAAAAGCCTGGTAGCCAAATTCAAGACGAAATCTTATATAATTCAGAGAGAGGATTCTATAGAGGATCTAATCACTTAGGCGGATTTGAAGGTGGCATGACGAATGGTATGCCAATTATCGTAAACGGTGTGATGAAACCTATACCAACTTTATATAAACCATTAAATTCCGTAGATATTAATACGAAAGAAGACTTTAAGGCTACGATTGAACGTTCAGACAGTTGTGCAGTCCCTGCAGCAAGTGTAGTATGTGAACACGTGGTTGCTTTTGAAGTGGCAAAAGCATTATTAGAAGAGTTCCAATCAAATCATATCGATCAATTAAAAGAACAAATTAAAGAACGCAGAAAGTTAAATATTGAATTTTAATTAATAAGAACAGTAAGAAACGAGGTTTTTTACATGCAATTACAAACAACGTATCATAGTAATAATTACCCGATTATCGTAGAGCATCATGCAATTTCTTATTTGTCTGATTACATTCAGGAATATGATAAAGCATTTTTAATCATAGATGAATATGTTGATTTTAACTTTAAACAACAATTTGAACCTTTACTTAAAAGTCCTAACGTTTATAAGTTAGTTATGCCAGCTGGCGAAAAAATGAAAACTTTCGAACATTATCAGCAAACACTAGAACAACTATTAAGTTATAACGTTACGCGTAACACTTGCTTATTAGCCATAGGTGGTGGAGCAACTGGCGACTTGACTGGCTTTTTAGCGGCAACTCTATTAAGAGGCGTTGATTTTATTCAGGTTCCAACTACAATATTAGCTCATGATTCTAGTGTTGGGGGTAAGGTCGGTATTAATTCATCTCACGTTAAAAATCTTATTGGTGCATTTTATAGACCTAAAGCAGTCATTTATGATTTAGATTTTTTACAAACTTTGCCTTACGAAGAAGTATTAAGTGGCTATGCTGAAATATATAAACACGCACTTTTAACCGGACAAGTTGCAGTAGATGACATTGAAAAGCACTTTTCAACAAAAGAAAAATTACAATCATTAGAAGAGATGGACCAATTTATCTTTAAAGGGATTAAAACTAAGTTAAATATTATTATTAAAGATGAAAAAGAACATAATATGCGTAAATACTTAAATTTAGGGCATACATTGGGCCATGCGATAGAATATAAGTATAAAATTCCTCATGGCCACGCCATCATGATTGGTATAATTTACCAATTTATTATTTCTAATGAAGTAATGGGCGCTCAATTCGATACGCATCATTTTGCAAATTATATTAAAGAACTTCATTATCCAACTTCAATAGTGGAAACATTAGACTTTGAGGAAATGTATCACTATATGTTATTAGATAAAAAGAATGATGAACAAGGCATCCAAATGGTATTGCTTGAAGCGTTAGGTAAGCCTCATGTTCGTCATGTTGAAAAAAATGTATTAATTACAGCGTTTAACGAATTGCAATCATTATTAAAGTAGGTGAAGAGGATAATGACAAACGAACAAATAATTGATATACATGGCCCTTTAGTAGGCGAAATAGAAGTACCTGGCGATAAATCTATGACACATAGAGCAATTATGTTATCCTCCTTAGCTACCGGTACATCTACTATCTATAAGCCTTTACTAGGGGAAGATTGTCAACGTACAATTGATATTTTCAAATTACTAGGTGTAGATATTCGCATTGAAGATGAAAAAATTATTATTCATTCTCCAGGATATCAAAATTTTGAAACGCCACATCAAACGCTTTACACAGGTAATTCAGGTACTACAACTCGCTTATTAGCTGGTTTATTGAGTGGTTTAGGTATTGAGTGTGTGTTATCTGGAGATGCATCTATAGGTAAACGACCAATGGATCGGGTTATTAAGCCTTTAACACTAATGGGGGCGCATATTAACGGTATTGATAATAATTACACACCTTTAATCATTAAACCCGCTTCTATTAAAGGTATTAATTACCAAATGGAAGTAGCGAGTGCACAAGTAAAAAGTGCTATTTTATTTTCTAGTTTATTTTCAAAAGAATCATCTAAAATAACTGAAATTGACATTACGCGTAATCACACCGAAACGATGTTTGAACATTATAATATTCCATTACAAGTTGAACAGAATATTATTACTACATCTGCAAACGCAATTGAGAATATTCAAGCCAAAGACTTTCACGTACCTGGAGATATTTCTTCAGCAGCATTCTTTATCGTTGCAGCGCTTATTACACCTGGAAGTGATATTACAATTCATAATGTTGGCATCAACCCGACACGTTCAGGTATTATAGAAATCGTCCAACAAATGGGTGGTAATATTGACTTATTCAATATTACTAAAACCTCGGAACCTACTGCATCTATTCGCATACGCTATACACCGAATTTGAAACCTATTCATATCGAAGGTGAATTAGTACCTAAAGCAATTGATGAATTACCAATTGTTGCATTATTATGTACTCAAGCGTCAGGTACTAGTATCATTAAAGATGCAGAAGAATTGAAGGTTAAAGAAACAAATCGTATCGATACAACTGCAGATATGCTTGGCTTATTAGGCTTTGAATTACAACCTACTGCCGACGGACTAATTATTCATCCATCTACATTTACACGTTCCGCTACAGTGAGCAGTATGACGGATCATCGTATTGGCATGATGTTGGCTATCGCGTCACTTTTAAGCAACGAGCCTCTTACTATACGTCAATTTGATGCAGTCAATGTATCGTTTCCAGGTTTCTTGCCCAAATTAAAGCTTTTAGAAAATGAGGGATAATACATTATGGAAGATATCTATAAATTAATAGATGATATTAATCTTCAAAAAATAGACAATCTAGACTCACGTGTGAATGAGGCATTGAATTCTAACAATGATGATGCTTTATTTATTCTAGGGGAGACCTTATATAACTTTGGTTTGACACCTCAAGGACTAGAAGTATTTAGAGCGCTTTACCACAAATATCCTGATGAGAGTGAACTATTGATTTACTTTATTGAGGGCTTAATGGCTGAAAATCAAACTGATGAAGCGCTAGAATACCTAAGTCAAGTTACGCTTTCAACTGAAAAGCTAATGCTAGAAGCTGACTTATATCAACAAATTAATATGACTGAAGTTGCTATAGATAAACTCACTGAAGCACGTGAATTAGAACCTAATGATCCAATCATTCATTTTGCATTAGCTGAGTTATTATATTTCGATGGTCAATATTTACGCGCTACACACGAATATGAAGTTGTCTTAGATACTGGTGAGTACGAAGTGAATGGGGTCAACCTATTTGCACGTATGGCTGATTGTGCACTACAAAGCGGAAATTATAGTGATGCCATTCATTTATATGATGAAATTAATGAAGACGAAATGGCCTCTGAAGATTTCTTCAAAAAAGCAATTGCCTATGAAAAGAACGAAATTACGCAAGAAGCAATTAAGATTATGACTAATCTATTGTCTAAAGACCCTGATTTCATTCAAGGCTACTTTTATTTACAATCATTATATGAAAATGAAAAGAACTATCCTGATGCTATTGAGACTGGTAAAGAGGGGTTACGTTTAAACCAATTCTACAAAGAATTAATGGTTTCGACTGGTAGTCTTGAAATAGAACATGGCGATGCTAATGAAGGTGTTGAATTATTAAAACAAGCACTTGAAGTAGATAATGGTTATCATGAACCGTTATTAATCTTAAGTGATTTATTCCGTAATGAAGAAGATTACGAGGCTATTATTGGATTACTTTCTTACGTTGACGAAGAAGATTTAGATCCTGTATTTATGTGGCACTTAGCACATGCCTATGGTCAAGAAGAGCGAGATACTGAAGCACAACACTTCTTCACGCTTGCTTATCCTACATTGAAATCTCAAAGTGCATTCCTAAGTGATTATTACTTCTACTTAACTGAAATAGGTCAAAAAGACCAAGGTAAATTAATTCTTAATGAATTGTTAGAGCTTGATCCAAGCAATGAAACATGGCATGAAGAAGCAAGCCGTTTGGATTACTAAGTAGGTGAATGTCTTGAATCAAACACTTTTCAAAATGAAACAAAGCTATATAGAATATGCTTTGTTTCATTATCATTTTAAATCGCGTATAAGTGTATGGATATTAAATTACTTGAAAGCTTCTCCTGAGATGTTAAATAATGTTCATTTCGTAAATCATAAAGTACCTAACCATGAAACACTTGAAATAAGTTTAAAAGACTCTCAAATGTCTGCTATTAAACTTTCACGTGATAATCAGGCACTTATCAATACGAATGAAATTTTTAGTTATGTTATATCGCAACGTAGACCATTCGATATATTGTTTCATTTTGATAAATATCACTCGACTGATAGACGACTTAACGAAGTCATTATTAATCAACTTATGTATTCTTCTCAGTTTGATGCATACCTTGATAATATTCATCATCTATCATTAGAACCTAATAAAAAGCACTTACTTATTGAACAATTACAACAAAGTATAGATTTAAGTTTACAGATGAATGACCGTCATCAATTTTATCAATTATCTCAAATTTTAAATCTGCTTAATACACACTAAAAATTATTTAACAACGAAGGAACTAACGTTTATGCTAACTTTTAAACAAATGTGGGAACTAACTTTGTATCATAGGTTAAGTTTAATTATCCTACTAATATGTAACATTTTAGGTACAATATATGGGTTTATATGGTACGGTGATCAGCTGTTCCAAACAAAATGGTATTTTTTACCATTCATACCCGATAGTCCTATTGCTTCACTATTTTTATGTATAGCAATAATAACTATACTTTTAAACAGAAGTAATTCTATAATAGGTGCCTTAGCATTTGTTTCATTATTAAAATATGGATTATGGGCCGTTATTATGAATATCATCATGATTAATATGTATCACGATATTACAATAATGAATGTCTTTTTAATTATGAGTCATGGCATAATGGCGTTAGAAGCTATTTATTTTTATCCACGTTTTAAAGTCACATGTAGCGGGTTTTTAGTTGCAATGATTTGGGTCTTTCACAATGACTTTATTGATTATGTTCTAGGAAAGTTCCCATACTACGGCTTTATCGCTGAACATAGCGCTATAATCGGTTATATTGCATTCTGGTTAAGTGTGTTTGCTTTAATTATGTATTATTCTCTTAACCGTCTCTTAACGGTTAAATTATTTGATTAAAAAGACGATAGTCAGTAAAATATTATTAAAGGAGAGTGGAATTATTGTCTATAGTGTCTTATATCATATATATTGTCATTATTATGCTCATTCCAATGTGGGCACAACATAAAGTTAAATCAAATTATGAAAAATATTCTCAAGTTAGATCTACAAGTGGTAAAACTGGCCGTGAGGTAGCGGAAGAAATTTTACATGCTAACGGTATTTACGACGTAGATGTAGTTAAAGGCCAAGGCTTTTTAACTGACCACTATGATCCTAATAAAAAAGTTGTTTGTTTATCTCCTGCAAACTTCGATAGACCTTCAGTAGCTGGTACAGCTATTGCAGCACACGAAGTTGGACATGCTATTCAACACCAACAAGGTTATGCTTTCTTACGTTTTAGAACAGCATTAGTACCATTAGCTAATGTAGGGAGTTCATTAAGTTACATGATTGTTATGTTAGGAATTATCCTTACTGCAATGGGTAGCGCATTCGGCTCTACAGCTTTATGGATTGGTGCTGGTTTAATGTCACTAGCGGTTTTATTCTCTATCGTGACATTACCTGTTGAATTTGACGCAAGTTCAAGAGCAATGAAACAAATTACCGCACTAGATATAGTGAATGAAAAAGAATATAAACATGCGAAAAAAGTATTATCTGCCGCTGCAATGACTTATGTTGCTGCAACTGCAACAGCTGTTGCTGAGCTAGTTAGAATTATTCTAATGGCTAGAGCGAGCGATAATTAATAAGCGATTGAATTTATATTATGCTGGTAACCATTTTGAAATGGTTACCAGTTTTTGTATAGTTACACTTAATTTAATCAATCACTAGTAAAAGGGGAATTTATCTGTACTTTACGAATTCATGAAATGCATGATTGATTAATATGATATATACTAATTAAGAAATGTTTATAAAGGAGTATAGATATGAAATCAATGCAAGATATGCAAAATGAAGTCGACGAATATATAGGCCAATTTAAAGCAGGTTATTTCTCTCCATTAGCCAATCTCGCACGTTTAACAGAAGAGGTCGGCGAATTAGCTAGAGAAATTAATCATTATCATGGTGAGAAGAAAAAGAAAGATTCTGAAGCTGATAATACGATTAAGGCTGAACTAGGTGATAATCTATTCGTTTTACTTTGCATAGCTAACTCATTAGGAATAGATATGACCGAAAGTTTCAATGATACCATGCATAAATTCAATACTCGTGATAAAGATCGCTTCGAGCGTAAATAAGATAATAAAGAAAGAGAAGGAGGGCGCTATCATGAAAATTGGTATAACGTGCTATCCCTCAATGGGCGGCTCAGGCATTATTGCCACAGAATTAGGTATTAAAATGGCAGAAAGAGGTCATGACGTCCATTTCATCACTTCAAATATTCCATTTAGAATTCGGAAACCACTGCCGAATATTACGTTTCACCAAGTAGAAGTGAATCAATACGCAGTGTTTCAATACCCTCCATATGATATAACGTTAAGCACAAAAATATCAGAAGTTATTAAAGAATACGATTTAGATATATTGCATATGCATTATGCTGTTCCACATGCGATATGTGGTATTTTGGCACGTCAAATGTCCGGTAAAGATATTAAAATAATGACGACTTTACATGGAACTGACATTACAGTGCTTGGATATGATCATTCTTTAAAAGGAGCAATTAAGTTTGGTATTGAAAAAAGCGATATAGTCACAAGCGTGAGTCGTTCACTCGCCGAACAAACAAAATCAATTATTGAAACTGATAAAGAGATTGTTCCTATTTATAATTTTGTACGTGAAAATGAATTTCCTACACGTCGTGAAACAAAACTTAAAGAAGTCTATGGAATTCAACCAGATGAGAAAGTACTTATTCATGTATCTAATTTTAGAAGAGTAAAACGTATAGATACTATTTTAGAAACTTTCGCAAAAGTACATAAACACATACCAAGTAAACTCTTACTATTAGGTGACGGACCAGAATTGCTTGATATGCGTAAAATGGCTAGAGATTTAAATATTGAAGATAGCGTGCTATTTTTAGGTAAACAAGACCAAGTAAGTAAATTTTATCAATTATCAGATTTAGTTTTACTTTTAAGTGAAAAAGAAAGTTTTGGCCTTACTTTGCTTGAAGCAATGAAGACAGGTGTTGTACCAATAGGTTCTAATGCTGGTGGTATTAAAGAGGTTATTAAGCATGAAGAAACGGGCTTTATCGTTGATATCGGTGATAGCGAAAATGCTAGTAAATACGCAATACAATTGCTTACTGACGACTCATTATATAAACAGCTGCAACAAAATATGTTACAAGATGTAAAAGAGCGCTTTGGTTCAGAACTAATCACTGATCAATATGAAAATTATTATAGAAAAATGTTAAATCAAGATGAGGAATAATATGGGAATAGAATTATTTGAAAAAGCACAGCCCATTTTAGAAACAATAGAAAACAATGAGTTTGAGGCTTATTTTGTTGGTGGATCTGTTAGAGATTATCTAATGAATAGAGTAATTCATGATATTGATATTACTACCAGTGCCACACCTGATGAAGTAGAAGAGATGTTTGATAAAACAATACCAATAGGCAAAGAACATGGCACAGTTAATGTAGTTTATAACAAAGAAAATTATGAAGTAACAACTTTTAGAGCGGAAGCTGAATATTTAGATCATCGTAGACCAAGCGAGGTTTATTTTGTTCGGGACTTGAAAGAAGATTTACAACGACGGGACTTTACGATTAATGCAATAGCTATGGATAGAAACTATAACGTTTACGATTATTTTGATGGTCAAATAGATATTAATCAACAAGTCATACGTACTGTTGGTAATGCTCAAGAACGTTTCAGTGAAGATGCTTTGCGTATTGTTAGAGGATTACGTTTTCAAGCTCAACTCGGATTTTCATTAGATGCAGCTACTTATTCTGCAATGCAAGGTCAAATTGCAGATATTGAACATCTTTCAATTGAACGGATTATAGTTGAATTTAAAAAGTTAATTAAAGGTAAAAATGTGAGTCAAAGTTATCATAATTCTTTAAATTTAGGTTTATTTGACTATGTTCCATTTTTCAAAGAATTAGATATGTCAGAAACTACTATCACAGTGCCGGTATCTTTTGAAATTTGGTTAGCAATTCTTATGGCAAAAAGTCAATCTGAACTTTCTTTGGCAGTACTCAACCTTAGTAACAAAGAAAAAAGTATGATTCAGTTATATAAAAAGATTATCTTAGAACTACCAAACGTTAATAGTAAGGACGCTTTTAGAATTTTTGTGTATGATTATGGCGAACAAAACATTTTAGAGATATTTTCAATTCAATCATTATTAACACTGAATAATTTAGCCATATCCTCACCACTTATCGTTAATACGCAATCAATTAATGAAGTAGCACAGCAACTTCCTATACAAGAACGTAAAGAAATGAATATAAATGGTGGAGATTTATTAAATTATTTTCATAAAAAGAGTGGGCCTTGGATAAAGGAAGTACTTCGCGAAATTGAGTGTGCTATTATAACTAACAAAGTTCAAAATGTGAAAAAAGAAATTTTGGAATGGGTGAAGGACAATGTCAAAATATAGCCAAGATGTTATTAAAATACTTTATACGCATCAATCAGAATATATTTCAGGACAAGATATAGCGGATGAATTACATATCTCGAGAGCTGCTGTTAAAAAGGTGATAGACCAATTAAAGGCGGACGGTTGCCAAATAGATTCTATCAATCATAAGGGACATCAATTAAATCAATTGGCTGACCAATGGTATAGTGGGATTGTATCGCATATTTTAAGCGATAATCAGCTTGTTACATCTATCAATGTTTATGATACTGTAGAGTCTACTCAAACAATTGCTAAGCAAACGTTAGTTGGAAATAACGATACTATGATTATCTTAAGCGATGAACAAACTAAAGGACGTGGTCGCTTCAATCGTAATTGGGCATCGTCTAAAGGAAAAGGGCTATGGATGTCATTAGTACTAAGACCTCATATACCGTTCTCTATGATTCCAAAATTTAATCTATTCATTGCATTAGGTATTAAAGAAGCGATTCAACAATTTTCTAAAGATAAAGTAGCAATTAAATGGCCTAATGATATCTATATTAATGATAAAAAAGTGTGTGGATTTTTAACAGAAATGGTGGCAAATTATGATTCAATTGAAGCCATTATATGTGGGACTGGAATTAACTTAAATCATTTAGCGGAAGACTTTTCAGAAGATATTCAACATAGAGCAACAAGCATCCGAATGCATAGTGATGAAAAAATAAACCGCTACGATTTTTTAAAAGTACTTATTTCAGCCATTGAAAAACGGTACAATCAATTTTTAAACCAACCATTTGAATCAATTAGAGATGAGTATATTGAAGCTTCAAATATTTGGCAGCGAAAATTGAAATTCACTGAGAATAAAAAACAATTCATCGGTGAAGCGATTGATATTGATAAAGATGGTTTCTTAATGGTTAAAGATGAAAATGATCAGATAAGACGCCTTATTAGTGCCGATATCGAAATCTAAATAGAAACACATGAAGATAAGGAGAGTTTATTATGGCAAATACTAGTTTTGCGGTAGTGGATTTAGAAACGACCGGAAACCAACTGGATTACGATGAAATTATACAAATTGGTATTACGTTTGTACGAGATAATAAAATATCTGGGACATATCACTCAATGATTCGTACCGATTTAGAAATCCCGCCATTTATCCAAGCTCTAACTTCAATTGAAGAAACAATGTTAGAACAAGCACCTTATTTTCATGAAGTAGCGAACGAAATTTATAATCAACTTAAAGATTGTATATTTGTGGCACATAATGTAGATTTTGATTTAAATTTTTTAAAAAAAGCCTTTAAACAAAATAACATTACTTTTCAACCTAAAAAGGTCCTTGATACATTAGAGCTCTTTAAAATCGCATTTCCCACTGATAAAAGTTACCAACTTAGCGAATTAGCGGAAGCGCATAATGTGTCATTAGTAAATGCGCATAGGGCTGATGAAGATGCTACAACTACTGCTTATTTAATGATTAATGCTTTTAAAAAGTTTGAACAACTACCATTGGATACCTTGAAGCAACTATATTATTTAAGTAAGAATCTTAAGTACGATTTATTTAATATCTTGTTTGAAATGGTAAGACATCACAATCAATCTAGTTTAGATGATAGGTTCGGACAATTTGAGCAAATTATTTATAAAAAACAAGTTGATTTAAAAGCACCTCAAACTAAGTTTAACGGTTCATTAAAACAACTATACTCAAGTGTCACAGAGGCGTTGAACCTTACATACCGTCCTCAACAACTTTATTTGTCTGAGATTATTTTAGAGCAATTGATGCATAATGATAAAGCTATGATTGAAGCGCCACTAGGAAGTGGAAAGTCTCTTGCTTATTTAATTGCCGCCTTGATGTATAACATTGAAACAGGGCGTCATGTAATGATCTCTACAAATACTAAATTGCTGCAAAATCAATTATTACAAAAAGACATACCTAGTTTGAATCAAGCGTTAAATTTTAAAATTAATGCTGCTTTAATTAAAAGTAAAAACGAATATATATCACTAGGTTTAATTAGCCAAATACTAAAAGATGAGACCTCAAATTATGAGGTTAACATTTTAAAAATGCAGTTACTTATTTGGATTACCGAGACCACAACCGGCGACATACAAGATTTAAATCTAAAGGGTGGTCAAAAGATGTATTTTGACCAAAAAGTTGAAACGTATGTGCCTGTAAGACATGATATACATTACTATAATTATATAAAACGTAATGCTCATAATATTCAAATTGGAATTACAAATCATGCTCATTTAATACATTCTGATTATGAAAATTCAATTTATCAATTATTTGATGATTGTATTATTGACGAAGCGCATCGTTTACCTGACTATGCATTAAATCAAGTGACCAATGAACTCAATTATTCAGATTTAAAATACCAATTAGGCTTAATTGGTAAAAATGAAAATGAACGACTTTTACATGCTATTGATACATTAGAACAACGTCGTATTTTAGAACGTCTAGATATAGCCCCAATTGATGTATTTGGTCTAAAAACAAATATCAATGAAATTCATGAATTGAACGAACGACTATTCAATAATTTATATACTATTATTAAAGATTCTGATGTCCATGATGATGATAGCCATCGCTATCATTATGTGTTCGAATTTGATACAACTCAAATACTTCACGATTTACATGCGATCGTAGATAAAATCAATAAAACCCTAGAATTTTTCAATGGCATGAACCACAAAACAATAAAAACGATACGTAAGCAATTATTATACATCAATGATAACTATAGAAATATTGAACAAAGCTTAAAAGCTCAGCATACTGCTTATCTATCTATTAAAAATCTAGCTCAGAAATCTACAATACGATTAATCGTCAAAGATTATGACGTGAAAGATGTGTTAACGACTAGAGTTTTAGACAAGTTTAATTCTTTAACTTTTATTTCTGGTACTTTAACTTTCAATCGTTCTTTCGATGCCTTTAAAAATTGGTTTAACGAAGATATTCACTTTAACACGTACCAAGTTCAGTCACCACTTGCCAAACACAACAATACGAATGTTTATATACCAAGTGATGTGGCATCATATAACTTTAAGAATATCGATGATTACGTTGCGTCTATAGTAGACTATCTTCAAGAATATATCACTATAACTGAATCTAAGTGCTTAGTACTTTTCACAAGTTATCGTATGATGCTTATGGTTCAAGAATTATTAAATGAGTTACCTGCATTTGAGGATTACGTTGTCTTAACACAACAACAAAATCAGAACTATAAGATTGTCCAACAATTTAATAACTTTGAAAAATCAATATTACTTGGTACTTCTACGTTCTTTGAAGGTTTTGATTATCAAGCTAAAGGCATTAAGTGTGTTATGATTGCGAAATTACCATTTATGAATAAATACAATACAAAACACTGGTTAATGAATTCTGAATTTGAATCTACATTTAAAGATTATGTATTACCTGATGCCGTGACACGTTTTAGACAAGGTTTAGGCCGCTTAATACGTAATGAAAATGATAAGGGATTAATCGTCTCTTTCGATGATCGACTTGTAAATAGTAATTATAAGAACTTTTTCGCTCAAACTCTTGAAAATTATAGCCAGAAAAAGGGCGATATTAAACAATTTAGTAAGTTACTTAAAAAAATACAACAAGATATCAATAAAAACACCTAGCATTTGAGTGAGAATACGTATTCAATACGCTCATGTGCTAGAACTTCACTATCTATTTTGTTAAAATAAATAGGTATTGAATATAAAGAAATTTCAATTAGGAGATTGGTTATGAAAACAACGATTAAACAAGCAAAACAATATCTTAACCAAGAAGTAACAATTGGCGCTTGGTTAACTAATAAACGTTCTAGTGGTAAAATTGCCTTCTTACAATTACGTGATGGCAGTGGTTTCATGCAAGGAGTAGTAGTTAAGTCTGAAGTTGATGAAGAAACTTTCCAATTAGCTAAAGAGATTACTCAAGAATCTTCATTATACCTGACTGGGGTTATTACAGAAGATAATCGTTCAGATTTAGGTTATGAAATGCAAGTTAAATCTATAGAGGTTATCCATGAAGCACACGATTACCCTATTACTCCAAAAAATCATGGTACTGAATTCTTAATGGACCACCGTCATTTATGGTTACGTTCTAAGAAACAACATGCAGTTATGAAAATTAGAAATGAAATCATTAGAGCAACATATGAATTCTTTAATGACAATGGATTTACAAAAATAGATCCTCCGATCTTAACTGCAAGTGCACCAGAGGGTACAAGTGAGCTTTTCCATACAAAATATTTTGATGAAGATGCATTCTTATCACAAAGTGGTCAATTATACATGGAAGCTGCTGCTATGGCACATGGCCGTGTGTTCTCATTTGGTCCAACTTTTAGAGCAGAAAAATCTAAAACACGACGTCATTTAATTGAATTTTGGATGATTGAACCTGAAATGGCGTTTACAAATCACGCTGAAAGCTTAGAAGTTCAAGAACAATATGTCGCACACGTTGTTCAATCAGTTTTAAAAAACTGTAAATTAGAGTTAAAAGCGTTAGATAGAGATACTAGTAAATTAGAAAAAGTAGCAACACCATTCCCAAGAATTTCTTATGATGATGCGGTCAAATTCTTAAAAGAAGAAGGGTTTGATGATATTGAATGGGGCGAAGATTTCGGTGCGCCTCATGAAACAGCTATTGCAAATCATTATGATTTACCAGTATTTATCACAAATTATCCAACTAAAATTAAACCATTTTATATGCAACCAAATCCTGAAAATGAAGATACAGTATTGTGTGCAGATTTAATAGCACCAGAAGGTTATGGTGAAATCATCGGTGGTTCTGAACGTATAAACGATTTAGAATTACTAGAACAACGTATTGATGAACATCATTTAGACCCTGAAAGCTATAATTACTATTTAGATTTACGTCGTTACGGTAGTGTACCTCATAGTGGATTTGGATTAGGTTTAGAACGTACTGTAGCTTGGATTTCAGGTGTTGATCATGTAAGAGAAACATCTCCATTCCCACGTTTATTAAATCGTTTATATCCATAAGATTTATATAATATTGAGCCTGGGACATTTATCTTGAAATGTTCTAGGCTTATTCATTTAGGAGTAAATCATTCAACAAACGTTAATGATTACTTTTAAATTGTTAGTAGATATTTATTAAAAAAGGGGGTAATATCTTGGATAAATTGCAACTTAAAACTCGTCCGGTAGTGGTTAGACGAGAATTATTTGACCATTACGATGAATTAGGACTGTCCGAGAAAGATTTAGTCATCTTAATTAAACTAATATATGCCTCTGAAACTTCAAATAAACAACCGTCTATTGAATTTTTAAAAAGAGGTTCTAACATGGAACCCCGTGAAGTAACTTCTGTCATCCAACATTTAATACAACGAGATTTATTACAACTTCAAGTAAAAAAGGATGAAGAAGGCAAATTTACAGAATACATGAATTTAGATAGCTTTTATGACAAATTAAATAAAATATTAATTCAAGAAGAAACAGATAATAAGCAATCAACTTCTCAACAAAATTTCAAAGACTTATTCCAGTATATTGAACAATTATTTGCTAGACCTTTATCACCATATGAAATTGAAACTTTGAATCAATGGATAGATGTCGACCAACACGATTTTTCTTTAATACGTGCAGCATTAGATGAAGCTTATAGTCATGATAAACTTAGCTTTAAATACGTGGACCGTATATTATTAAACTGGAAGAAAAACAATGTAACGACAACTGAAGAATCCAAAAAAATAAGGGAAAAATTCAATCAACCCAAAATGAAGCATACAGTTACACACGTCCCTAAATTTGACTGGTTAAATGGAGAGAACTTAGATGATAAGTAAGAAAAAGGCACTCGAAATGATTGATGTAATTGCCGATATGTTTCCTGATGCGCAATGTGAATTAAAACATGATAATGCTTTTGAATTAACAATTGCTGTGCTACTCTCTGCTCAATGTACCGATAACTTGGTGAATAAGGTTACTCGCTCACTTTTCAAGAAATATAAAACGCCTGAAGATTATCTAAATGTAGATATTGAAGAATTGCAAGAAGATATACGCTCTATAGGTTTATATCGTAATAAATCTAAAAATATACAAAAACTTTGTCGTTCTCTTTTGGATAAATTTGATGGGCATATACCTCAAACGCATAAAGAACTTGAAAGTCTTGCAGGAGTTGGGCGTAAAACAGCAAATGTAGTGATGAGCGTGGCGTTTGATGAACCATCATTAGCAGTAGATACCCATGTTGAACGTGTATCCAAAAGGTTAGGTATTAATCGTTGGAAAGATAATGTCACTCAAGTTGAAGATCGTTTATGTGATATTATTCCACGTGAACGTTGGAGTAAAAGCCACCATCAGCTTATCTTTTTCGGTCGTTATCACTGTATTGCTCGTAAGCCTAAATGTGATATTTGCCCTTTACTTGAAGATTGTAGAGAAGGGCAAAAGCGTATGAAAGTATAACTAAAGGAAGCTTGATAAGATGATTAATAAACAAGAATTTGAAGATATTGAAGCACAACTTGATGTATTTTCTAGTCAAAGAGCTTTAAAAAGTCCTGAAGCTAAACCTATAATTGATAAATACTTTGAACTTATTATTCAATTCTTTAAACAAATTAATGAAATTGAATATATTAATTTTGAAGATTTGAATGAATATCCGGTCGTTCCTATGAATTTTGAAGAACGATACAACTACATGTTAGCTAGAAAATATCACTTTATGGGATACAGTCAGATGAAAACATTGAAAAATGAACTAATTAAAATGAATGCTTCATACCAAATTAGAAAAAAACGTCGCAATTAAAAAGAAAGCTTTTTACAATAACAACATGTTTTAAGACCAATAGGTTTAACCATGTCGTGAAATTATTGTAAAAAGCTTTTTCGTTTATATAATTATTTTCATCAAAAAAGGAGCCTAAGCGCAATGCTTAAGCTCCTTTAGTTATGCTATATTATGATGATTTTTTTACATCAAATATACTATTCAAATGGAAAATGTTAGATAATGTGCCGCCTACACTGTTACTGCTTTGTGTAGTAGAGTTAGTAGAGTTGTTATTTGTAGTTGAAGTAGAGCCGTTAGATGAACTGTTTGAGTTACCTGAATTGCTTGAACTACTTGAACTGCTTGAGCTACTTGATGAGCTTGAACTACTTGAATCTCCGCTATCGCTAGATCCATTACTACCATACACTTTACGGTTAGTTGTATTATCATCAGGATGACCACTTACAGATAAGTCATCTGCATCAGAACCATTAACTGAATCTGGTTTTTTGAAGTCACCATCACTACTTGATGTGATATCAGACATTACATCCTCATATAAATATTGTGGATATTCTTGTTCTGAATGTCCTAAGAATGAGTTTGTTCCGCCTTCTTTAATTTCACTGAATCCCATCCATATTGACATAGTATATTTAGGAGTGAACCCGTTAATCCAAACATCTTTAGCTGCGTTATCTGGTAAGTTATATTGTTGGTTAACTTCAGTACCATAAGTACTAGTACCAGTTTTAGCACCCATTGTAACACCAGATACGCCATGACCGTATGCAGAACCATAAGCTTTAAATGTACCAGTTAACATTTCAGCTAACATGTAAGACGTGTAGTCTTTCATAGCTTTATGACTCGTATGGTCAAATTCGATAGTGTCATCATCAGCAGTTACGACTTTTTGAATAGAGTGTGCATTATTATAAGTACCACCATTCGCAATTGAAGCGAAAGCTGAAGCTAATTGAGTAGGTGAGAACTCAGATGCGCCACCACCTAATACATCTGCAGGACCAAGATCACTTTGATAATCTAGGCCAACATTTGATGCAAAGTCTTTAACTGCATCTTTACCAGCGTTAGAGTTAACGCTTTGCCAAGTTTTTAATGCTGGAATGTTGAAACTTTGTCTTAAAGCATCATACGCTGTAACGTCACCATGACCCTTAGCATCATAGTTTTGGAACGTACCGCCAGCAATAGAATAACTTGATTCATCTTGAATAGAATGGTTTGTAGCCCATTGCATATTTTCAATGGCTGGACCATATGCTAAGAATGGTTTTAATGATGAACCTGTTAGATGTGCGTCTGTTGCAGCATTATTATCAACAACATCTTTAAAGTTACGGCCACCTGAAATTGCTACAAGGCCACCAGTTTTACTATCAAGAATTGTTGATCCAACTCGTTGGTCATCATTTTTATAGTAGTTACCATTATTAATACGATCTTGTAATGTTTTTTGAACGTCTTTGTCCATGTTAGTGTAGATTTTAATACCACTTTGTAATAAATCACTTAAATTTTTGTTTTTAAAGTGTTTATTATTCATTAACTCAGATTTAACAAAGTTAACATATGAGTCGTATTCAGAATCTTCATTATTTGTACCAATTTGACGTTCTTTAGTACTACGTTTTACTAAATTATCTTCTAATGAGATTTTTTTAGCATCTTTCCATTCTTTATCAGTAATTCTGTGGTGATAGTGCATTAAGTATAATACTGTATCTTTACGACTCTCAGCTTGTTTAGGATTATCGTAAATATTATAAAGGTTTGGAACTTGTGGTAATCCAGCTAAGTATGCTTTTTCAGCTAAATTTAAATCTTTTAAATCTTTGTCGAAGTAATATTTAGCTGCAGCTTTAACACCGTACACACCGTCAGAGTAATAAATTTTATTTAAGTACATTTGGAAGATTTCATCCTTACTGTACTCTTGCTCTAAACGATAAGATAGGTATGCTTCTTGAGCTTTACGACCGATTGATTTTTCTTCACTAAGGAAAGCACGTTTAACTACTTGTTGAGTTAAAGTTGAAGCACCCTGTGAACCAAAACCACCTGTCAAGTTTTTACCAACTGCGCCGAACAAACGTTTATAGTCTAATGCACCGTGGTCATAGAAACGATTATCCTCAGTTGCTAATACAGCATTTCTCATGTCTTTAGGTACTTCTTTCAAATCAACATGTTCTCTTCTTGCGCCGTTATCTAATTTTTTAACCAAATCACCGTTTTTGTCATAAATTTCCGCCGGTTTAGGGTCTTGTAATTTAGATTCAGTAAATGCTGGAGCTTTCCAAGCATAATACGCAAATAACAAAATACCTAGTAGAGCTAATACGATAAAAGCAATTAATAAAAAGCCTATTATTTTAATAATCGTTCTTTTAACACTCTTATTCTTTTTTGCTTTGGATTTCCCATTTTTACCGTTTTTCGGCTGAGAAGATCCTTTATTCTCCGTCATACGCGGTCCTCACTTTCATCTAATATCAACTTATCAACAACTTTGAGGTAATCTAATCTTGGTTGATATTGATAAGGAATATAGTAACTATTTTTTCTTATTTCTTCAACTGTTATTGATTTTTTTATTTCATTTTTATATCTATCCCAAAATTTTTGAAATCTTGAAAAGGGTAATAAATATATTTCATCAAGCGTTTTGAACCTTATTAATAGAAACACAATACCTTTTTGAAGATAAGCGTTTTTCATATGTTCAACCTGATGATCATGAATATTATTCAAAGGAAAAGAAGTTTTGTTCTTCGTTTCTTTTGCTTCAAAATCAATATAATGACCTTGATAAACGCCATTGTAGTCAGTCGTTGAAGGTGTACGAAAATAGGCTTCATTTATAACAGCCTTACTTCGTTTGGGATAATGAACATTAACAATTTGTACTGGCGTAGGTTTTTTATGAATAACCGCTTTGCCATGTTTTAAGTAAAAATCGTTTGATAGTTCAATATCTTTTTCAAGAGACATACCTCGACTACCATACTCTATCTTACTAGAGTTAGAAGAAGAATTTCTTCCGGCCTTAGTCGTATTTACCTTGAAAGGTTTCCCATTAGGATAATTCACTGTATTCACCACACTAGTTTGGTTAACTATAGTAGAACGAAACTCAACCATTATACCATTAAATAATTAAGTATTCCTTTCTACATACTTATCCCTAGTCCTACACTGTAAACCGTTATTACTGTAAGTAGGGCAGCCAAACCATTATTAGACAATAACAAAAATAATTTATAAAGACCTAGACGATTATTTTCATTATTAACTTTCTTTATTTTAACGTGCTTTACCCGTTAAAACAATATTTCCTTTAATTTAAGATAGTACAACTACATGACGCTTCCTTTTAATTATGATAAATTATAGTGAAGTAGGAGGCGTCTTTATGTATGAACTTATTAATGAGATGTTACTTGAACTTTACACCATAGAAAGACGCTATAATGAAGTAAAAGTTACAAATCAAGACTTTGATTTTTATGAAACAGTGTATCCCTACGCACAACGTATTGATAAAAAATTACAAGATTTAACTAAATATAAGGATGAGATTATTAATTTACCTTATATGAATAGTAAAAAATTTGATTTATTAATCAACACCATTAAAGAATTATCGGTGGATTGTCATTTTCAAAGAACAAGTAGAAAGTTATTTACTGAAAAATTAAAAGCTGTTAATTATGATTTAAATTATATACTTCAAAGTAGTAAGGAAGAGTGAGGTTCTTAATTTGAAAACGGTGTATGTAACTGGGTACAAATCTTTTGAATTGAATATTTTCAAAGAAGATATACCGGAAGTAACTTATCTAAAAGCTTTTATCAAACATAAATTAGAACAGTATTTAGATGAAGGGTTAGAATGGGTGCTAATTCAAGGTCAAATAGGTATTGAGCTTTGGACCGCTGAAGTAGTCATTGAACTTCGTGAATCTTATCCCGATTTAAAATTAGGCATAATTACTCCATTTTATGGACATACTTCTAAATGGAACGAACAAAACCAAGCTAAATATAATAAAATAGCTCAAGAAGCTGATTTTTTAGAAAGTGTACATCATACTGAATATGAAGGACCGCACCAATTTAAACAAACTGATCAATTTATGTTAGACCATTCTGATATGTCATTACTAATTTATGACGAAGAACAAGAGGGAAGCCCTAAATTCTTCAAAAGGATGTTAGTTGATTTTATGAAAAAAACAAACTATACTTGTGATATTGTGGCGTTTGATGAACTCACTGAATTTATAAATGACTTACAGTGGGAACAATATCAAAGTTTCGAATGAGGTGGAAAAAATGGCAGATGTTTCTTTAAAACTTTCAGCAAAAGATATCTATGAAAAAGATTTCGAGAAAACAATGGCCCGTGGCTATCGTCGCGAAGAAGTGGATGCTTTTTTAGATGATATTATTACTGATTATCAAAAAATGGCTGATATGAATAATGAAGTTGTAAAATTATCTGAAGAAAATAACAAATTAAAAAAAGAAGTTGAAGAGTTAAGATTAAGAGTTGCAACATCAAGACCTTCTGATAACAAATCTTTCTCTTCAAATAATACGAGTTCATCGAACAATGTAGATATTTTAAAAAGAATTTCTAATCTTGAAAAAGCTGTTTTTGGTAAATAATATTAGATTGGGTTCGTTGATTCAAAACAAGGCTATATTTAAAATGGTAGTTAATTTACCTTATTAAATATATTGCCTAGAAATTATCTGTTATAGTATTTAAAACTGTGTTATAATCGCAAAAGTGATATTTTGGGTAATCGCTATAGAAATATAGAGGAAAGTCCATGCTCACACAGTCTGAGATGACTGTAGTGTTCGTGCTTGATGAAACAATAAATCAAGGCATTAATTTGACGGCAACGAAATAACCTACGTCTCAGGATATGGTTAGAATAGTTTGAAAGTGCCACAGTGACGTAGTCTTTATAGAAATATAAAGGGTGGAACGCGGTAAACCCCTCGAGTGAGCAATCCAAATTAGGTAGGAGCACTTGTTTAGCGGAATTCAACGTATAAACGAGACGTCTTTATTCATTTAATAAAGATTTGTAGACAGATGGTTACCACCTGAGTACCAGTACAACTAGTGTACGTTATGAGTACAATGGTACAGAACATGGCTTACAGAAATATCATGACTAGTTTAGCTCTCCATTTAACGGGAGAGCTTTTATTTTTTGTAAATATACATAACTAAATCAAATTCTGTTAACATAAAAATTAATCATATAAATAAAGGAGATAAGTGGATGTTTCAATTACTTGCGGTATGTCCGATGGGTTTAGAAGCGATTGTCGCTAAAGAAGTACAAGAACTTGGTTATGAAACACAAGTTGAAAATGGTCGTATTTTTTTTGAAGGTGATGCTAAAGCAATTGTAAAGTGTAATCTATGGTTGCGTACAGCTGACCGAATTAAAATCGTTGTAGGTCGTTTTGAGGCAAAAACATTTGATGAGCTTTTCGAACAAACAAAAGCATTGCCTTGGGAAAACATTATAGATAAAGAAGGGCAGTTTCCTGTTCAAGGACGTAGTGTTAAATCTACGCTTTATAGCGTGCCTGACTGCCAAGCGATTACTAAAAAAGCGATTGTTGAACGTTTAAAACATGCTTATAACGAAAAAGGTTGGTTAAATGAAAGTGGCGCAAAATATCCTGTAGAAGTCTCTATATTAAAAGATAATGTTCTATTAACTATTGATACTTCAGGTTCTGGCTTGAACAGACGAGGTTATCGTTTAGCGCAAGGTGAGGCACCTATTAAAGAAACACTAGCTGCTAGTCTAGTTCGCTTAGCAAACTGGAAAGGTGATACGCCATTTATCGATCCTTTCTGTGGTTCTGGGACAATCGCGATTGAAGCATGTCTAATTGCTCAAAATATCGCTCCAGGATTCAATCGAGACTTTGTATCAGAAGAATGGAATGTTATGCCTCCAAATATTTATGATGAAATGCGTGACGAAGCTGACAAACAGGCTGATTATGATAAGCCCGTACAAGTATATGCTTCAGATATTGACCCTGAAATGATAGACATTGCCAAACGTAACGCTGAAGAAGTCGGTCTAGGTGATATTATTCAATTTAGTGTTAAAGATGTTAATACACTTACTATTGATAGTGAAGAACCTATGGCGCTTGTAGGCAACCCGCCATATGGTGAACGTATTGGTGATAGAGAAGAAGTTGAAGAAATGTATCGTTATATTGGTAAATTAATGAAAGATCATCCTTATCTTTCAACTTATATTCTGACAAGTAACAAAGAATTTGAGTATTTAGTTAATAAAAAAGCCACTAAACGACGTAAACTATTTAATGGTTATATTGAATGTACTTATTATCAATATTGGGGCGAAAGATTCAACAAATAATAAATATAATACTGCATGATTAATAACAATAAATATTGAGTATATTTTTTATTAAATTTGTAAATTTTTCTTAACTAATTAGATAATATTTAATTAATTTAAACAATTTATTAGCACTCTTAATATTACTGATGTAAAGTAGTATTAAGAGTGTTTCATTATATATAACATAACTCAATATCACATCTTAGTTGGGAGAGAAAAATATGCAAACTATTTTAATTATTGGTGCTAACGGAAAAGTCTCAATGGAGGCTACTAAAATATTTCTAGAAGATTCTAATTTTAATGTTGATTTATTTTTAAGAAATGCACATCGTCTACCAGACTATGCTTCAAATAGAATAACTGTTTATGAAGGTGATGCTAAAAATGTTGAAGATTTAGAACAAGCATTAGATAACGTGGATATTGTTTTTGCTAGCTTATCAGGTTCATTGGATATCGAAGCTAAAGCAATTATAGACGCTATGAATAGCAAAAATGTCCAACGTTTAATATTTATTGCTGCTCCAGGCATTTATGATGAATTACCACCGAAGTTTAACGAATTTAATAAAGAACAATTTGGCGATAAGTTAGTTAAATATCGTAAAGCGAGTGATATTATCGAAGATTCTAACATAGATTACACTATCATTCGTCCAGCTTGGTTAACTTTCAAAAACGAAACTGATTACGAAGTAACAGATAAAAACTCAGAATTTAAAGGGACAGAAGTTTCAAGACGTAGTGTTGCCAGCTTGGCTGTTCGAATTGCTAAAAATCCTGAACTATATTTAAAACAAAATATCGGTGTCAATAAACCTAATACTGATGGTGACAAACCGGCTTGGTTTAACTAGTAATCTATATATTTGTTTCATCCCCCCAATATGATAAAATTTAATCAATGAAATCAAACAAGGGTGAAGGCTTTGATTTTACCATTCTAACTATATAAGAATTAATAATCTTTCAATTAAAATTTGATAGTGTTTTAATTCTTTTACAATAATAATGACTAAAGTGAAAAGCATGCCTAAGGTGGGGTTTTTTATTTTAGTCAATTATTGCATAATTAATTAGCCTGAAAAATTGCAATCATGAAGATATGCACTGGTTAATTTTCATTATATTTAGAATGATTGGATAAAGGGGATAGAAGCATGGCAAATCATGAACAATTAGATATTTTATATAAATTAAAAAAAGAAGTAGAAAAATCCAATAACACTGCTTTAATACATACAATCAATCAAGTGATTAAAAAAGTATATTTAAATCAATATACCGTTTCACTTGTTGGTCACTTTTCAGCTGGTAAATCAACACTTATAAATTTATTACTCGAACAAGATATACTACCTAGTTCTCCGGTACCTACCACGAGTAATACAGCCATAGTCTCTGTATCAGATGATAAAGGGATTATTGCTAATTTAGAAAATCAACAATATACAAAATTAAAAACCTATGACGAAGTGAAGCAGATGAATCGTTTAAACGTGGATGTTGAATCTGTCGAAATTAAATTCCCATCTGCTAAATTTCATAATGGTTTTACGTTACAAGATACGCCAGGTATTGACTCTAATGTTGCTACGCATCAAACAACAACTGAACAATTCATGTATACGAGTAACATTTTGTTTTATACGGTAGATTACAACCATGTACAATCTGCGCTGAATTTCCAATTTATGAAACGTATGAATGATATTGGTATTCCAGTCATTTTTGTTATTAATCAAATTGATAAACATAATGAAGATGAAATTACTTTCCAAACTTTTAAAGAAAGTGTCAATCAATCCATTAATGACTGGGGTATTGATTTAACAAGAATTTTTTATGTCTCTAAATTTGACCATCCTGAAAATGAACTCCAACAATTATCGGACTATTTAGTGGAAAAAGATCACCATCGTGAGTCTATAGAAGACTATGTTAACCGTACTGTAAAATTTATTACTGAAGCTCAATTAGGATATATTCAAAACGAACTCCAAGATATACTAGATCAATTAAATATAAATGAAGATGAATTTGAACAGGCCTATGCGCAATTTAATCAGAATCAAGCAATTAGTGAAGAAGCTCAATTATTAAATAATCCTGACCAATTATTTAGCTTTTTAAAACAAAAACGTAAAGACATCTTAGAAAATGCTTATATTATGACGCATGATATGCGAGAGGATATTCGTTCATATTTAGAAAGTATGTCGTCTGAATTTAAAGTAGGCGGGTTATTTAACAAGAAAAAGAAAAAAGAAGAAGAACAACAAAATCGTCTAAAAATAGTAACCGAGAAATTACAAGATAAAGTCAATCAACAAGTACGTCAACCTTTAAGAGAAGATATGTCATTCCTGACACGTTTTATTAATAACACGAAGGTTAATAATGAAATTTTAAATCAACACTATGAAATCAGTAGTGACTTAATTTCAAATATATATCAACCGCAAACTAATATAAGCAATACTTATGTCTTAACTTTTAGCGATGACGTATTAAAAGCGATTAGTAACTATGTTGAAAAACAATCTAACCCATTATTCGAAAAAGCGATAAATAATACACAAGCAAATGAACTGTCTACAACTGAAAATGAAGATTTGCAAGTGTATGAACGTTTTATCGAAATTAAGAATTTAAGAGAATCATTAACCACTCAAAATTATCAACATTATTACATTCATATGGAAGATTCACTAGATAAATTAATCGGTAGAACTGAAGCAAATTATGATTTAAGCGAAAATGCTCTAAATAATAATTACGCAGATGATACATCCGCTAATACTCAAAGTGCAAGTTCAAAACAAGAAGTAGATATTCGAGCAGCGTTAGAGTTAGTTAAACCTGTTCCACTTTTCGAAAGAACAAAAAGCGATATAGAAGAAACGTTACAACGCCTTGATAATAAAGTGATTAAAATAGGTGTATTCGGAACATTTAGTGCTGGAAAAAGTAGTTTAATTAACGCATTATTAGGTGGTCAATATTTAGTAAGTTCTCCTAATCCTACAACGGCTGCTACTACAGAATTATCTTATGGAGACAATAGTAAAATCACGCTAAAAACTAAAGAACAATTACTTAATGAATTAAATCAAATGATTGAATACCATAATATTTCTTACGATTCTTTAGAAACATTTATCAACAGTGATATTGAAGCACTAAAACAAAAATTAGAAAAAAATCAGCTAGCTTTTATTAGTGCAGTAAAAAAACATTACTCAATGTATAACGAAATGTTAGAAGAAGGGGTTACCCACACTATTTCTCAAGAAGAAGTTAAGAAATGGAGTGCTAAAGATGAATACGCTACGTTTGTTAAAACAGTCCATCTTCACTTACCAATAGAATGGTTAAAAGGCAAAATCATTGTCGATTCATTAGGATTACATTCAAATAACCAACGCCATACAAACGAAACAGAACAAATTCTAACCTCTTCTGATTTAATTTTATATGTGAGTTATTTCAATCATTCATTTACAGATAACGATAAAGCGTTTATCGAACATATGAAAGATATGAATCAACTGAACGAAAATCAAGCTTTTAAAATGGTTATCAATGCTGTAGATTTAGCAGAGAATGAAAATGATTTAAATGCTGTTAAATACTATGTTAAAGATGCGTTAAATCAAACAAATTTAAATTCAGATATATTTGGTGTTTCTAGCAGACGTGCGTTACAAGACGGTGACGACAGTATCAATGAATTACGTGCAAGTATCCAACAGTTTGTGGAAATAGACTCTAAAACAATTTTAGAACAACAAATGATTAGTCAACTCGAACAAATGAGTCAATCATTCGATCAAATGATTAATGAATTCCATCATAATAAAGAGCAAATTACTGAACGCCAAAATAAATTAAACGCTTATAAGAATAAGCAACGTTTATCTAACCAATTACTTTTTACTAGTGAACAGCACACGACAAACGAAGTTGAAGATCAAATCTATCATTTAAATAAACGTTTAAAACTTCAATTATTAGATGACGTTAAAAGTATATATAACAGTCAAATGACTCAAAATAATGACTTTAATGCTGAAAAGAAAATTTCTTCTAAAGCATTCTTAGATCAGATTCATCAACGATTATATTTAGAACAAAGTTTATTAATCGAAAGAATTAAAAAGTACTTTAACCAACAGTTAAACGAACAAGTTGCACCTACTATTAAAAAATTAAATCAATTACATGTACTCGTACACCCAGATTTCGAAATTAAACCTAGTTTCGGTGATACAGCATACTTACGAATTGATTTAAATGATTTAATGGCAGTATTACCAAAACAACTTACTAAAAGAAAGATTCTAAATCCTAATTCACAACGTGAAATACAAGAAATGATTAGTCAAAATACACTTGAGTTGTTACAAAATCAACTAGGCGAACTCAGACAAGCTTTAATAGACTTTGTAGCAAAATTAACTGCAGTAGCTGAGGAACAATTTGTTGATATCGAACAAGATATTCAAGAACAGATCAATGATTTACTTTCATTTGATATGGATGATTCTTTAATTCAACAACTACAAGATGTTAATAAAGATTTAAATGCTTTAATAAAGTAGAAAGAAGGCACATTAAATGACACAACGTGTCCTATTAGTAGATGGCATGGCGTTACTATTCAGACATTTTTACGCCACTAGCTTACACAACCAATTTATGTACAATTCAGAAGGAATACCTACCAATGGAATTCAAGGGTTCGTACGTCATATTTTCACAGCAATTAAAGAAATTAATCCAAGCCATGTAGCGGTATGTTGGGATATGGGTCAAGATACTTTCAGAAATGAAATGTATGACATGTATAAACAAAACCGAGCTGCACCACCTGATGAGCTCATTCCTCAGTTTAATTATGTAAAAGAAATATCAGAACAATTTGGTTTCGTGAACGTTGGCGTTACTAATTATGAAGCTGATGATGTGATAGGCACTTTAGCGAAAGCTTACTCAACTGATAATGAAGTTCATATTATCACGGGGGATAAAGATATATTACAATGTATCAATGATAATGTAGAAGTTTGGTTAATCAAAAAAGGATTTACTATTTATAACCGTTATACACTTTCTAGATTTATTGAAGAATATGAATTAAATCCGCTTCAACTTATCGATATTAAAGCATTTATGGGGGATTCAGCTGATGGTTATCCTGGTGTAAAAGGAATAGGGGAAAAGACAGCGCTTAAGTTAATTCAAACTTACGGAAGTGTGGACAATGTTCTTGAACATCTTGACCAGCTTACACCGGCACAACAAAAAAAGATTAATAATGATAAAGAGAATTTAATACTCTCTAAGCAACTTGCTGAAATCTATACAGAGGTTCCAATTGATACTGAAGAATTGTATAACGAAATGACGTATGCACATTCACTTAATCATATTCTTTCAATTTGTAATGAACACGAATTATATATTTCAGGTAAATATATTTCATCGAACCTTTAAGCTATTATTGAATAAATTGTTCTAATAAAAGCTATTTAATGCATATAAAAATGCTCTCATTCAAACGTTTAACGTTGATGAGAGCATTTAGTATATGGTTTAAAGTTATTTCTTAGTTATTTTATATAAGAATTGTTGTGCTAATTGGTTTGCTTCTTTATTTTGATCACGAGGGACCCATTTTACAAACAATAATTCAAAACTATGTTCTAAAATTTCCATATTTTCAAAGTAGGGCTTAAAGCGAATATTTTTCACATAACCTTGATTCACGCTATCTTCAATTAACTTAGAATCTGTATACAATAAAGCGTTAGTCACGTTTAATTCACGAGCATGTTCTAGCGCATGGATAAGGGCAGCCCATTCCGCGCTATGATTGTCTAATATACCTAGCTCATGAGTAAAAGTATGTTTCATATCATCTTCTTTAATAACTATCCCACAAGTGCTTATGCCAGGATTACCACTCGATGCTGCATCAAAATAAATTTTCGCCATATTATAACACCTTTTCGAAAAGTAGATTTATTCTAATAATAAAGTGAGACTGAGACATTAATACTTTGTGCATGCGAACATCGGTAAATGATGTCACAACCTCACTATTAATTAATATCCTTCATCTAATTTATGAATATGTCCTTTACGATACATTGATTTGGCAATATATCCAAATGGAACATTGAATATAGTTGACAGTAATTTAAGGAAATATGTCGTGATAAAGATTTGGAAAACTACTGTTGCCGGTAATGTACCAACAAATGCAATAGTGACAAATAACGCAGTATCTATAATAGAACTTAAGATAGTACTACCATAAGCTCTAATAATAAATGTTTTATCTGAGTTAAATATCTTCTTAATTGCTGAAAATATAAATACATCCACGTGTTGACCAATAATGTAAGCAACAATAGAACCAAGTGCTATTCTAGGGACAAGATCAAAAATAGTTGAAAGTGACTTTTGCGCCATATCTTCAGGGGCAGGTATAAAATGCAGTGACATTTGCATTACGATAATCATTACTAATGTAGATGAAAATCCTAACCAAACTGCACGTTTAGCCACCTTACGTCCATAGATGTCATTTAAAATATCTGTTGCTAGATAAATCGAAGCAAACATTACATTACCTAATGTAGCTGAAATACCAAAAATATCTACAGTCTTTATTACTTGGATATTCGCAATAACTGTACCGATTGCTACCCAAGCAAGCAAACCATGCTTCCCAAAACAACGAAACATTATAACCATTAAAATAAAAGTAACTAAAAATGTAGCTACTCCAAAGATTTCATTATACATGATTGTCCTCCTAAATTTTGATAGTGCGGGTGTTTAGAAACCGCAAAACAACTTATTCATTTTATATTAAAAGTTATCTTGTTGCAATAGGTCTCATAATAATTGAAAAACTAGGAGTCTGGTCCATTAATATAACAATGGTCTAGACTCTAGTATTGGCAGTAGTTGTCTAAGATGAAGGTGCGTTCGAGCCTCACTGCCTTCATTTCTAGTCAACCTTGCCGGGGCGGGACTACGAAATCTTTGAAATTACATTAGATTTCAGTCCCGCTCCCTAGATTACTTTCCCGTTCCCTATTATTTCAAAATAAATACAAAGTAAGTTATAATAATTTCATGCTTATAATAAACGAAATTGTGTACAAGGAGTGACTGTTATACTTACACATTCCGAACAAAAAGCAATTGATAAAATTGATGATTTAATGAATACTTATTGCAATAACTGTTTACTTAAAAAACACATTAGAAAAACTGAAGGTAAGACACAAGCACATCACTTTTGTATTTCTGAATGTTCAATTGGTAAACAGATTAAACAATTAGGAAATGAACTTCAATAGGAGGTAATTGAATATGCAAATCGTATCAATCGAAGAAACACCAAATCATAATACAATGAAGATTAACTTAAACGAAAAAAGAGAAGATAATAAATCTAACACATTTACTTCTGCTAAAGAGGGACAACCTGATTTTATTAACCGATTATTTGAAATCGAAGGTGTAAAGTCAGTTTTTTATGTTATGGATTTTATCTCAGTAGATAAAGATGATGACGCAGATTGGGATGACTTACTACCTAAAATCCAATCCACTTTCGAATAATATTTCAATCTAGAAAGGGGAAGCATATGGAAATTTTACGTGTCGAGCCAACGCCAAGTCCAAATACTATGAAAATAGTACTATCAGAAAAAAGAGAAGATAATAAATCTAATACTTACACTGAAACTAGTACAGAACATCCCAATTTCATCAATGACTTACTAGCACTTGACGGTGTAAAATCTATTTTTTATGTTATGGACTTCTTAGCTATCGATAAACAACCTAAAGCTAAATGGGAAGATGTATTACCTGATATTACATCTACGTTGAATAAGGAAGAAACTTCTTTAGAATCTTATCAACCAGATGATCATTTTGGAGAAATTAAAGCAGAAGTTTTAACTTTCAAAGATATTCCTTATCAAATCAAACTGACGTCTTCAACTGAAGAGCAACGTAAGCAACTACCTGATGAGTATGTTGATAGTATGTTAAAAGCACAAAAAGAAGGCGACAACATTGTATTTTTACGTAAGTGGCAAGATTTAGGTGTTCGTTATGGGGACCTTGAACAAGTTATGAATGATGTATATGAGGAAGTAATTGCCTTGTATCCTACTCATAGAATCGAAGAATTAGTCAATATAGCTTTATCTCAAGATATTATCGTGCCTCAACAACAATATAAACACGTCACTTTAGAAGAGTATAATGAAACAACTAATTGGAAAACACGTTTACGTATGTTGAAAGATTTTCCAACGCCTACTATGGATGATACGCCACTATTACAACAAGCTTTAAAAGAAGATAAGGCACCACTTAGACGTCAAGCAGTTGTCCTATTAGGAATGATTGAAACTAAAGACGTACTTCCATACTTGTACGAAGGTTTAAACGATAAAAGTCCGGCCGTAAGACGTACTGCAGGAGATTGTCTTAGTGATTTAGGATTCAAGGAAGCATTACCAGAAATGGAAAAGGCACTTGATGATCCACAAAAAATCGTTCGTTGGAGAGCAGCAATGTTTATTTTTGATGAAGGTGGAAAAGCTCAATTAAACGCCTTAAAATCACACGTAGATGACCCTGCGTACGAAGTGAAATTACAGATAGAAATGGCTATTTCTCGCATTGAAAATGGGGATGCAGCTTTAGGATCTGTATGGAAACAAATAGCCAATCGAAATAAAACTAGTGAAAACAATTAAGCTAATCAAAATAGGAGAGTAATAATTATGAATCCATATGAACAATATATGCATGAATTAGCACAACAAATGCGTTCAGAACTAACTGACAATGGCTTTGAAAGCTTAGAAACAATTGAAGATGTATCTAATTACATGAATAACGTAAATGATAATGATACGACTTTCGTAGTTATCAACTCAACATGTGGTTGTGCAGCTGGCTTAGCACGTCCAGCCGCTGTGGCAGTTGCTGAACAAAATGAGAAAAAACCAACAAATAAAATCACAGTATTTGCTGGTCAAGATAAAGAAGCAACGCAAACAATGCGCGAATATATTCAACAAATACCTTCAAGCCCTTCATATGCATTATTTAAAGGGACAGAATTAAAACATTTTATCCCTCGCGAACATATTGAAGGACGTGACATCCAAGATATTTGTATGGATATTAAAGACGCTTTTGATGAAAATTGCTAAATCGTAACTTTATTTAAAATGAGACTGAGACATTAATAAAATGAGCTCTAGGAATCCAATATACGGTGACCCAATCTCACTTAACGTCTAATTATAATTTATTAAATTAATCGATAAATTATAGTTAGACGTTTTTTTATCATATTTAAAATTGAGAAATTGACCTACATTTAATTTTATAAGTATCAGTTTTCTAGTATAATAAACATTAATATAAATAATTCTAGGAGATGAAAATATGCTAAATCCATTTGATTCAGCGTATCATAGTTTATGCGAAGAGATTTTAGAGCTTGGCAGACAACGTGATGATAGAACACATACAGGTACGATATCAAAATTCGGTCATCAGTTAAGATTCGATTTGTCTAAAGGCTTTCCTTTGTTAACTACTAAAAAAGTATCGTTTAAACTAATCGCTACTGAATTATTGTGGTTTATAAAAGGTGATACGAATATTCAGTACTTACTTAAATACGATAATAATATTTGGAATGAATGGGCTTTTGAAAAGTATATTCAATCAAGTGATTATAAAGGTCCAGATATGAGTAATTTTGGACATAGAGCACTCCAAGATGAAGCATTTAATGAGCTTTATAAAGAAGAGATGAAAAAGTTTAAACAACAAATTCTTAATGATGATGAATTTGCGAAAAAATATGGTGATTTAGGGAATGTTTATGGTAAGCAATGGCGTGATTGGGTAGATAAAGAAGGTAATCACTTTGATCAACTTAAAACGGTGATTCAACAAATCAAAGAAAATCCTAACTCTCGTCGACATATTGTATCGGCATGGAACCCTACCGAAATTGATACTATGGCTTTACCTCCTTGCCACACAATGTTTCAATTTTATGTTCAAGAGGGTAAATTAAGCTGCCAACTTTATCAACGTAGTGCAGATATTTTTCTAGGCGTTCCATTTAATATTGCTAGTTATGCACTTCTAACTCATCTTATCGCTAAAGAATGTAATCTTGAGGTTGGAGAGTTTATTCACACATTTGGCGACGCCCATATTTACTCAAATCATATTGACGCTATTCAAACTCAGCTATCTAGAGATAGTTTTACTCCACCAACTTTAAAGATTAATTCAGATGCATCTATTTTTGATATTAATTATGAAGATTTAGAAATAGTAAATTATGAATCTCATCCATCAATTAAAGCTCCAATAGCAGTATGATAAATTTACTAATTATATAAATATACTCAAATATAAAACCTGGAGGTAAGATCATGACTTTATCAATTCTAGTAGCACATGACCAACAACGAGTGATTGGTTACAATAACGCATTACCTTGGCACTTACCAAACGATTTAAAACATGTAAAGAAACTTTCTACCGGTAATACTTTAGTGATGGGAAGAAGAACTTTTGAATCAATCGGTAAACCACTACCTAACAGAAGAAATGTCGTTTTAACTCACGATACTTCTTTTAACGTAGAAGGTGTGGATGTCATTCATTCAATTGATGAAATTTATGAGTTAGAAGGTCATATTTTTATATTTGGGGGACAAACACTCTTTGAAGAAATGATGGATAAGGTGGATGATATGTATATCACTGTTGTTGAAGGTAAACATCAAGGTGATACATTCTTCCCACCTTATACATTTGAAGAGTGGGAAATTGCTTCATCAGAAGAAGGTCAATTAGATGAAAAAAATAAAATTCCACATACCTTTTTACATCTTGTAAGAAAATAAACAAAAATAAATTATTAAGCGGAGGCAGTTATGACTAAACAAATAATTGTGACTGATTCTACATCAGATTTATCACAAGACTATTTAACGCAACACAATATACATGTTGTCCCTTTGAGTTTAACTATCGACGGACAATCATATGTAGACCAAATTGATATTTCATCTAAAGATTATATTCAAAGAATAGAAGAAGATGCAGATGTTAAAACAAGTCAACCGCCCATCGGCAAATTCATAGAACTATATGAACAATTAGGACAAGAAGATGTTGAAATTATTAGTATTCACATGGCTTCTGGTCTTAGTGGCACTTACCAAACTGCGCTTCAAGCGAGTGATATGGTCGATGCCAACGTCACAGTCATCGATTCTAAATCCATCTCATTTGGTTTAGGTTATCAAATTCAACGATTAGTAGAATTAGTAAACACTAATCTCTCAACAAATGAAATTGTCACTAAAATTCAAGAATTACAAAAAAATATTAAACTGTTTGTAGTGATTGGCCAATTAAATCAACTAATTAAAGGTGGACGAATTAGTAAGACTAAAGGTTTTATTGGTAATATTATGAAAATCAAACCTATTGGTACACTTGAAGATGGCTATCTTGAAATTGTTCATAATTCACGTACACAAAACTCAAGTATTCAATATTTGAAAAAAGAAATTTCAGAATTTATAGACAAACATAAAATCAAATCAATTGGTGTAGCCCATGCGAATGTAATTGAATTTGTCGAAAAGCTTAAAACTCAATTTGACGATGCTTTCGGTAAACATGAGTATGATGTTAACGTAACTACACCTGTGGTGACTACTCATACTGGCCAAGGTGCTATTGGTCTAGTTGTAGTTAGAGAAGCGAAGTAATACACTTTTATCTATACTTACTTGGGAGTTACGAGACATAGCTGAGTAAATTACTTTAAATTAAGCTAATATTATCGTAAATTTAAGTAATGATAGAGGAGGTAATTATATGGCATACGCAACATTCGCAGGAGGATGCTTTTGGTGTTTAGTAAAACCTTTCACATCTTATCCTGGCATTGAAAGTGTAGTGTCTGGTTATAGTGGCGGACACGTTGAAAATCCTACTTATGAGCAAGTTTGTACAAATCAAACTGGTCACAGAGAGGCAGTTCAAATCACTTATAATTCAGAAATCACGTCCTTCGAAAATATTTTAGACGTCTATTTTAAAACATTTGATCCAACTGACAATAGTGGACAATTCTTTGATAGAGGCGAGAGCTATGAACCAGCTATTTTTTATCATGATGAACATCAAAAAAAGGCTGCTGAGCTAAAGATACAACAACTTAACGAAGAAGGTGTGTTCAAGAAACCTGTTGTGACACCTATTCTTCCTTATAAAAACTTTTACCCAGCTGAAGATTATCATCAAGACTATTATAAGAAAAATCCAATGCATTACGAACAATACCAACGTGGGTCAGCCCGCAAAGCATTTATCGAATCACATTGGGGGTCTCAAAATGATTAAAAAAAATAAAAATGAATTAAATGAAATGGAATATTTAGTAACGCAAGAAAATGGTACAGAACCACCATTTCAAAATGAATACTGGAATCATTTTGATAAAGGCATTTATGTCGATAAAATTTCAGGTAAACCACTTTTTACATCTGAAGAAAAATTCGAATCAGATTGCGGATGGCCAAGTTTTTCAAAATCTATTGATGATGATGAAATAATTGAACTTGTGGATAAAACATTTGGAATGGTTAGAACTGAAGTTAGATCAGAAGGTGCCAACAGCCACTTAGGCCACGTGTTTAATGATGGCCCTAAGGATCAAGGCGGATTACGCTACTGCATTAATTCGGCAGCTATCCAATTTATTCCATACGAAAAACTAGAAGAACTTGGATACGGTGATTTAATACCATACTTTGAAAAATAGGAGTGACAGTTAATGTTTAAAAAATTATTTGGAAAAGGTAAAGAAGTAGATAAAAACATTGAAATTTATGCACCAATTACAGGTGAGTATGTAAATATCGAAGAAATTCCCGACCCTGTTTTTGCACAAAAAATGATGGGCGAAGGCTTTGGAATTAATCCTACTGAAGGTGAAGTTGTATCACCTATAGAAGGTAAAGTTGATAATGTCTTTCCAACTAAACACGCAATTGGTTTAAAGGCAGATAATGGTTTAGAACTTTTAGTACACATTGGTTTAGACACTGTCCAATTAGATGGAGAAGGCTTTGAAATTTTAGTAAATAGTGGAGATACGGTTCAAGTCGGTGACCCGCTTCTTAAATTTGATTTAGAATTTATTAGAAATAATGCTAAAGATGTTATTTCACCAATTATTATTACAAATTCTGATCAAACTGAATCTATTTATATCAATGATGCACAAGCTGTTATCAAAGGTGAAACTAAAATCGTTGATGTGACAATGAGCTAATGAAAGATCATTCATTTTATCAATTTGCTTTAACAGCAAGAGGTCGCAAAGATAGTAAAGGGGAACTAGCAGAAGAAATCTTTAATGATTTATCGTTTCCTAAGCATGAGAGTGACTTCAACAAATTATCCGATTATATTGAAATGCAAAGTGATATCACATTACCAATGTCTATCTTTGATGATTTGTACGCTGAATATCAAGAATGGTTAAAATTCTAAGTTAAGACAAAAGCTGAGACCCTTAACGTCTCAGCTTTTATATTGCGTCTATAAAATCGTCCCTTTTAAGTTGCGTTTAATTTAAAATAAAGACATACTAGTAATATCTTTTCGACATCATTCAATATAAATACATAGAGGTTACAAGAGGAAGTGGTTTTATGAGTAACAAATCTGAAGAATATAATGATAATAATAGATCTAAATCAGAAGAAACGACATCATCAAATAAAAAAGTACGCTTAAAAGTTTGGCAATTCATATTATTATTATTAGTTACTATTCTTATCACAGCTGGCATAACAGTCGCAGCTACTATTGGAATTAGTCACAAAATTAGTGGATTAACTAAAAGTGAAGCTAAAGAAATGAAAAAAATAGAATATGCTTATAAAACTTTAAACAATGATTATTATAAAAAGCAAAATTCTGATAAATTAACAGAAGCAGCTATTGACGGTATGGTTAAAGAATTAGATGATCCATATTCAGAATATATGACGAAAGATAAAACTAAAAGTTTCAATGAAGATGTGTCTGGTGACTTCGTAGGAATAGGCGCAGAAATGCAAAAGAAAGATAAACAAATTATGATTACAAGTCCAATGAAAGATTCTCCTGCCGAAAAAGCTGGTATTAAACCAAAAGATGTAGTCACTAAAGTGAATGGTAAATCTACTAAAGATAAACCATTAGACCAGATTGTTAAAATGGTAAGAGGTAAAGAAGGTACAACAGTGACACTTACTATTAAGCGTGGTTCTCAAGAAAAAGATATCGATATCAAACGTGATAAAATTCACGTTAAAAGTGTTGAATACAAAAAGAAAAATAACGTTGGCGTCTTTACAATTAATAAATTTCAAGAAAACACTGCCGGAGAATTAAAATCCTCTATTATCAAAGCACACAAAGATGGTGTCCGTGATATCGTATTAGATTTAAGAAATAATCCGGGTGGACTATTAGATGAAGCTGTCAAAATGGCTAATATCTTTATTGATAAAGATCAAACAGTCGTTAAGCTTAAAAAAGGTGATGATACAGAACCTATTACGACGTCAAACAACTCATTAAAAGAAGCAAAAGATATGAAAGTGAGTATATTAGTTAATGAAGGTTCTGCAAGTGCTTCTGAAGTCTTTACTGGAGCCATGAAAGATTACAATAAAGCGAAAGTATATGGCTCTAAAACATTTGGTAAAGGTATAGTACAAACTACACGTGAATTTAAAGACGGCTCATTATTGAAATATACGCAAATGAAATGGTTAACTCCTGATGGTCATTATATCCATGGCAAAGGAATCCAACCAGATGTTAAAATTAGTTCTCCTAAATATCAATCTATAAGTGTCATTCCAACTGATAAAACATATTCAGTCGGTGACAGTAATAAAAATATTAAATCAATAAAAATAGGTTTAGACGCGCTAGGATATCACACTAATGACGAGTCTAATCAATTTGATACAGATTTAGAACAAGCTATTAAGCAATTCCAAAACGAGCACAATTTAACAACAAATGGTAAATTCGATACCAAAACTAATGAGAAATTCACACAGTTATTAGTTGAAAAATCTAACAAAGAAGATACAGTATTAGATAAATTAATAGATAAACTTAAATAAAGTAAAGAGGTGTATTTAAACAAATGATTAGATTAGGTACTATGGAGGATATCTCCCAAATTGAAACGTTAGTCCAAGAAGCAAAAGAATTAATGCAAGAATTTGATAATAACCAATGGGATGACAAATATCCTGTGACTGAACATTTTGAAGAAGATATTAACGCTAAAACACTATACGTGTTAGAAGAAAAAAGCACAATTTATGGTTTTATAGTGGTCGACCAACAACAATCAGAATGGTATGATGATTTAGAATGGCCAGTTGATAGAGAAGGTGCTTATGTCATTCATAGATTAGCTGGTTCACAAAACTATAAAGGTGCAGCCACTCAACTTTTCGACTTCGCAGTCAATTTAGCTGAAGAGCATGGCATCCATGTTATATTAACTGATACATTTGCTTTAAATAAACCTGCTCAAGGTCTTTTTGAGAAATTTGGTTTTGAAAAGGTTGGCGAAGCAGAAATAGACTATCATCCATTTGATAGAGGCGCACCTTTCTATGCATACTATAAAAACATATAAGAATAGAGGTTAATAACTATGGCTAAAATAGCATTTACCGGCGGCGGTACAGTTGGACATGTTTCAGTAAACTTAAGTCTAATACCAACTGCTACCGAAAAAGGACACGAAGCGTTCTATATTGGGTCTAAAGAGGGTATTGAACGTGAAATGATAGAAACTCAATTACCTAATGTTAAATACCATCCCATATCTAGCGGTAAATTACGTAGATATTTATCTTTTGATAATGCAAAGGATATTTTTAAAGTGTTAAAAGGTGTACTCGATGCACGCAAGGTACTTAAACGTGAAAAGCCCAATATATTATTTTCTAAAGGTGGGTTCGTTTCAGTACCAGTTGTAATAGCTGCGCGCTCTTTAAATATTCCTACGATTATTCATGAATCTGATTTAACGCCTGGACTAGCAAATAAAATCTCGTTGAAATTTGCTAAAAAAATCTATACTACCTTTGAAGATACATTAAAATATCTACCACGCGAAAAAGCTGATTTTGTGGGCGCTACAATTCGTGAAGACTTAAAAGAAGGCCAAAAGGACCGTGGTTATCAACTTACTGGTTTTGATAATTCTAAAAAAGTTTTACTAGTTATGGGTGGCAGCTTAGGTAGTAAAAAATTAAATGAATCCATTCGTGAAAATTTAGAAGCTTTATTACATGATTATCAGATCATTCACTTAACAGGTCATGATTTAGTAGACAACTCATATGATAAAAAAGGGTATGTCCAATATGAATTTGTTAAAGAAGAACTTACAGACTTATTAGCAATTACAGATACTGTGGTAAGTCGTGCTGGTTCCAATGCAATCTATGAATTTTTAACTTTACGCCTCCCTATGTTGTTAATTCCTTTAGGATTAGATCAATCACGTGGTGACCAAATTGATAACGCTAAGAATTTCGAATCAAAAGGTTACGGAAGATTCATTCCTGAAGATCAATTAACTCAAATTAAATTATTAGAGCAATTAAAAGACATAGAAGCTAATCGTGACGCTATAATTAAACAAATGGAAACTTACAAAGAAAGTTATACAAAAGAAGATTTATTCAATAAAATTTTAAAAGATGCTTTATAAGCTTGGGAGGCGCACACAATGAATCGTACAAAGCGTATTACCTTACTTATTATTTTTACATTAATATTTGGAATTATTGCCTTTTTCCATGAATCACGCCTAGGCAAATGGGTAGATAATGAAGTTTATGAATTTATATACTCGTCAGAGAGTTTTATAACAACTTCAATCTTACTAGGTGCTACTAAAATCGGCGAAGTATGGGCTATGGTCTGTTTATCATTAATGCTAGTGGCCTATCTAATGCTTAAAAAATATAGAATCGAAACTTTATTTTTTGTAATTGTCATGATTTTATCTAGTATCATTAATCCAGTGCTAAAAAATATCTTTGACCGTGAACGTCCTACTTTATTACGTCTTATTGATATCACAGGATTTAGTTTTCCTAGTGGCCATGCTATGGGTTCAACCTCATTCTTTGGCAGTGCTATATTTATAGCTAATCGACGAATGTCAGGAAGTTACAAAGGTGTATTAATTGGACTTTGCGCACTCTTTATTATGCTCATTTCTATTTCTAGAGTATATTTAGGTGTTCACTACCCAACTGATGTAATTGCTGGAATTATTGGCGGAGCATTTTGTATTGTGCTTTCAACTTTAATTTTGAAAAAGCAATTGTATCCTTCATCAAGTTAAAAGATTTTATGCGAGCGAGACTGAGACATTGTCACAATGTTTCAGTCTCTTTTTCTATATGTAACAAATGCATATTAATAAACATATAAAAAAGCAGTGAATCTCGGCATTAGATTCACTGCTTTAATTAAAACGTTCAAAGTTAATTTGAAAACTTTAACGTTAGTCTTTTACGGGCATATAAAAGGGGAATAACTTGAAAATGATCAATCCTTTAAGAACGAAATATATGTGGGGGGAATTGTCTTAGTCGGTATTGATAATCATTTTCAAATATTATTATACAGTACTGAGAATCATTGTCAATTATAAATGCGAAAAATTCTCAATTAAATTTTATATTTTAAAACTTTCATATCTTACACTTCGTTAAACTGTCATATCATTTCAAATGAAACGCTTATTTTTAAGCTTTTATGTGATAAAATATAGTCTATGCAAAATAGCTTAAAAGAGTGGGAGCGAGACAGAAATCTAATGAGCGGGACAGAATCCTACTTTTAGAATATCGTTTATCGGTTTTTAAAAGCACAAATTATTAATGTCTGAATTTCATTTCAGACCATTACTGCCAACTGATTCATTTTTATATTATTGTTTCAGTCTCTTTATGGAAATGATTGACGTATCCCATACTCAATTTAAAAAGTCTTAAATATCACTATATTTACTTTTATTTAAAAAGGGCTTTTAAAATTAGACGTTTTGTCAGAACAAATCATAAATTGCCAATTTTGAGTGATAATTTTGCTCATCATTTAGGATTAACAACGTTCTATTATACATACTTATAGTCCTAACTTTTTTCATATTAAATAAGAGGTGTTTTTAAACAATGACAAATATATTAATCGTTGAAGATGAACAAAATTTAGCTCGTTTCTTAGAGTTAGAATTAACTCATGATAACTACAGTGTAGATATTGAATATGAAGGCCAAGCTGGTCTAGATAAAGCACTTACCAATAATTACGACTTAATTATATTAGATTTAATGTTACCTAATATTAATGGATTAGAAATATGTCGTCGTGTGCGTCAACAACAAAGTACACCTATTATCATTATTACCGCAAAGAGTGATACGTATGATAAGGTAACAGGCTTAGACTATGGCGCTGATGATTACATCGTCAAACCATTCGAAATAGAAGAATTATTTGCCCGTATACGTGCCGTGCTACGCCGACAACCACAAAAGGATATTATTGATATAAATGGAATTAAAATAGATATTGTTGCCTTTAAAGTGACTATAGAGGGTCAACAATTGGATTTCACTAAAACAGAATATGATTTACTATATTTGTTAGCTACAAACCGTAATCATGTTTTACAAAGAGAGCAAATCCTCGATCATGTGTGGGGATATGACAGTGAAGTTGAAACAAATGTAGTAGATGTTTACATTCGTTATTTAAGAAATAAATTAAAACCATTTGGCAAAGAAAAGACAATCGAAACAGTTCGTGGCGTTGGGTATGTGATTAGATGATTAAAAAACGTACTTTACAATACAAATGGATGATGATAACTACCCTCATAATGTTCACTACAATTATTTTGTTTTGCTTAATCATTATCTTTTTTCTTAAAGATACATTAAGACATGGCGAAATTGATGAAGCTGAGCACAGTTTAAGTGATATCGTAAATTTAATTCAAACTAAATCCATTAATAATATATCTACATTAGATTTGAGTGCGTCACTAGAAAACTTTGAAGAAGCTATTATTTATGATCGAGATGGCAAACAAATTATGCAAACTTCAAATGAAAATGGTATGAATTTTAAACCTTCAATTGATTTCACAAAGATAGAACATATCCAAGTGAAACGCAATGAAGGTGTGCAATATCTCATTTTAACCGAACCTATTCACACTCGTTATTTCGAAGGTTATAGCGTACTCGCGCACTCTCTAGAAGGCTATAACAATGTAGTACGATCTCTATACGTTGTAGCAATTGCTTTTGGGTTACTAGCTACTATTATTACTGGCGGTATTAGCTACATCTTCTCAACTCAAATCACGAAACCATTAGTAACGATGTCTAATAAGATGAATCAGATTAAACGTGATGGTTTTCAGAAGAAATTAGAACTTAATACGAATTATGAAGAAACAGACAATTTAATTGATACCTTTAATGATATGATGTACCAAATTGAAGACTCTTTTAATCAACAGCGGCAGTTTGTTGAGGATGCTTCACATGAATTACGAACTCCTTTACAAATTATACAAGGACATTTAAATTTAATTCAAAGATGGGGTAAAAAAGACCCAGCAATTTTAGAAGAATCACTTAATATTTCTTTAGAAGAAATGAATCGGATCACAAAACTTGTTGAGGAATTATTACTTTTAACAAAAGATAAGGTGAATAGCCAAATCTTAGAATCTGAAGAAGTAAATATCAATGATGAAATACGGTCTCGTATTAAATCGTTGAAACAATTACATCCTGACTATAAATTTGAAACAGATTTAGCTAACAAACCATTAACGTTAAAAATTAATCGTCATCAATTTGAACAACTCTTATTAATTTTTATAGATAATGCGATGAAATACGATAAAGATAATAAACATGTTCATATCAAAACAAACTTACGTAATAAACAAACTAGTATTGAAATCACTGATCACGGACTAGGTATTCCTAAAGAAGACCAAGATTTCATTTTTGATCGTTTTTATAGGGTTGATAAATCCCGAGCGAGAAGTCAAGGTGGGAATGGATTAGGATTATCTATCGCTGAAAAAATTGTTCAACAATATGGTGGCTATATATTAGTTGAAAGTGAAGTCAATAAATACACTAAATTTAAAATCATATTCAAATAATATTATATATATATAAATTTGGGGTTAAGACAATCATCGTGAATGCTTTGTGAACCAATCAATTAATTAAGGTTACCAAAGCAAGAGCTATAGTAAACATTTTAAGGAATAGAGTGTAAGACATTAAGATTTCTATACCACTCTCTCACTTAATTTTGCTATTAGCTATATGTTTTGTCTTAACCTCATTGTTTTTCCATAATATTCAGTTAATAGACTTTATCAAAGTGCTAAATAGTGCTATTATTGTCATGTAAGCGGTTTAACTATTTTGTGGAGGGTACATTATGGCAAAGGATAACAAGGATGTTACGGAAGCTCCTGTAAACTTTGGTGCAAATTTAGGACTTATGCTTGATTTATATGATGATTATTTACAAGATCCTACTTCTGTACCAGATGATTTACAAGTTCTTTTTAGTACAATTAAAAATGGTGAAGCAAATATTCAGGCACAGCCTGCCACTGAAGGGAGTGGCTCATCAGCAAGTGATGACACCATCAAACGCATTATGCGCTTAATCGATAATATACGTCAATACGGCCATCTCATGGCGGCTATTTATCCTGTAAATACTCCTGAAAGAACCAACGTTCCAAAACTGACAATGAAAGATTTTAACTTAGACAAAGAAACATTAGAGAACATTTCTTCAAGTATTGTCTCAGATCATTTCAGTGATATTTATGATAACGCATATGAAGCAATCGAACGCATGGAGAAGCGTTATAAGGGATCGATTGCATTCGAATATAACCATATTAACAATAATAAAGAACGTACATGGTTAAAACGTCGTATTGAAACACCTTACCGAGCTACTATTAATAATGATGAGAAAAAACAATTATTTGATACTTTAGCTCATGTTGAAGGTTTTGAAAAATATTTACACAAAAACTTTGTTGGAGCTAAACGTTTCTCTATTGAAGGTGTAGATTCATTAGTATTAATGCTTCAACAAACATTAAAACGTGCTGCAGAAGTCGAAATTCAGAATATTCAAATTGGTATGGCCCATAGAGGTCGCTTAAACGTATTAACTCATGTACTTGAGAAACCTTATGAAATGATGATTTCTGAGTTTATGCATACAGACCCTATGAAATTCTTACCGGAAGATGGCAGTTTAGAACTAACTGCTGGATGGACTGGCGATGTTAAATACCACTTAGGTGGCGTTAAAACTACATCTTCATATGGTATTGAACAACGTATTTCATTAGCAAATAACCCAAGTCATTTAGAAGTCGTGGCACCAGTAGTAATTGGTAGAACACGTGCTTCACAAGATAATACACAACATCATGGTGGTCCTACGACTGATTTCCATAAGGCTATGCCAATTATCATCCATGGGGACGCAGCATATCCAGGACAAGGTATTAATTTTGAAACGATGAACTTAAGTAATCTTGATGGTTATTCTACTGGTGGCGCATTACATATCATTACTAATAACCGAATTGGCTTTACTACTGAACCTATCGACGGTCGTTCAACAACTTATTCTACAGATATTGCTAAAGGTTATGATGTTCCAATATTACATGTTAATGCGGACGATGTTGAAGCAACTATCGAAGCGATTGATATTGCTATGGAATTTAGAAAAGAGTTCCATAAAGACTTTGTAATTGATTTAGTAGGTTACCGTCGTTACGGGCATAACGAAATGGATGAACCATCAATCACTAACCCTGTTCAATATCAAAGTATTCGTAAACATGATTCTGTTGAAATTATCTACGGTAAAAAATTAGTAGATGAAGGAGTTATAACTCAAGAACAAATGGATGAAATAATGGATAACGTGCAAAAAGAAATGCGTGCTGCTCAAGATAAAATCGATAAAACTGATAAAATGGATAATCCAGATATGGAAAAACCCGAATCACTTGAGCTTCCTTTACAAAGTGATGATACAGATTTCTCATTCGAGCATTTAAAAGAAATTAATGATGCGATGTTAACGTATCCAGAAGATTTCCATGTTTTGAAAAAGCTTAATAAAGTTCTTGAAAAACGTAGAGAGCCATTTGAAAAAGAAGATGGTTTAGTCGACTGGGCTCAAGCAGAACAACTTGCGTTTGCGACTATTGTTCAAGACGGCATATCAGTGCGTTTAACTGGCCAAGATAGCGAAAGAGGAACATTCAGTCATAGACATGCTGTATTACATGATGAAGAAAATGGAGATACATTCACTCCTTTACATCATGTGCCGGATCAAAAAGCAACATTTGAAGTTCATAATAGTCCGTTATCAGAAGCAGCTGTCGTTGGCTTTGAATATGGTTACAATGTTGAGAATAAAAACAGTATGAATATTTGGGAAGCACAATATGGTGATTTCTCAAACATGGCTCAAATGATCTTTGATAACTTTATGTCTTCTGCACGTGCAAAATGGGGAGAACGCAGTGGTTTGACTCTATTTTTACCTCATGCATTTGAAGGCCAAGGGGCAGAACATTCATCAGCTCGTCTTGAAAGATTTTTACAACTTGCAGCTGAAAATAATAGTACAGTAGTTAACTTATCAAGTTCTAGTAACTACTTCCATTTATTAAGAGCTCAAGCTAAAAGTCTAAATACAGAGGCTATGAGACCATTAATTGTTATGTCACCTAAAAGTTTATTAAGAAACAAAACAGTGGCTCAACCAATTGACCAATTTACATCAGGTGGTTTTAAACCAATTATCGTTGATGAAGCTAATAAAGATAAAGTTACAAAAGTCATTTTAGCTTCAGGTAAGATGTTAATTGATTTAAAAGAACATTTAGCTAAAAATCCTGATGAGTCTATTTTGTTAGTAGCTGTCGAAAGATTATATCCATTCCCTGAAGAGGAAATTAAAGAAGTGTTAAACGAATTACCAAATCTTGAAACAGTTTCATGGGTTCAAGAAGAGCCTAAAAACCAAGGTGCATGGTTATTTGTTTATCCATACTTAAAATCTCTTGTAGGCGATCAATATAACCTAAGCTATCACGGTAGAATTCAACGTGCGGCACCAGCTGAAGGTGATGGAGAAATTCATAAGCTTGTTCAAAATAAAATTATTGAAAGTAGTATGAAAAATAACTAGGGGGAAATACTATGCCAGAGGTAAAAGTTCCAGAATTAGCAGAATCTATTACGGAAGGTACGATTGCAGAATGGTTAAAGAACGTAGGAGATAGCGTTGAAAAAGGAGAAGCCATTCTTGAATTAGAAACTGATAAAGTCAATGTTGAAGTTGTATCAGAAGAAGAAGGTGTTTTACAAGAACAACTCGCTTCTGAAGGAGATACAGTTGAAGTGGGTCAAGTCATTGCTACTGTTGGGGAAGGCAGTGGTAATAACTCTTCAGACAATCAAGATGATAAGAAAGCTGAAGACACTACTGAAGATAAAGATAATGCGCCAACTGAATCTAAAGAAGAATCAAAAGACACATCAGAAAAAGCAACTGATGAATCAACTGGAGAAACATCATCTAATCAACGTGTTAATGCGACACCTTCTGCACGTCGTCACGCACGCGAAAATGGTGTTGATTTAAGTTCAGTTTCTGGAAAAGGTAATGATATTTTACGCAAAGATGATATCGATAATAATCAAAAAGCTAGTCAAACACAATCTTCTAATAAAGCATCAGAACCAAGCAAAAAAGAAGAATCTAAAAAATCATCAAGCGCTCCTAATAAACCAGTAATTCGTGAAAAAATGTCACGTAGAAAGAAAACTGCTGCCAAGAAATTATTAGAAGTATCTAATAATACTGCAATGTTAACAACATTTAATGAAGTTGATATGACAAATGTTATGGCATTACGTAAACGTAAAAAAGAACAATTTATTAAAGACCACGATGGTACTAAATTAGGTTTCATGTCATTCTTTACAAAAGCAGCAGTAGCAGCATTGAAGAAATATCCTGAAGTTAATGCTGAAATTGACGGCGACGATATGATTACTAAACAATACTATGATATCGGTATTGCTGTATCAACTGACGATGGTTTATTAGTACCTTTCGTTAGAGATTGTGATAAGAAAAATTTTGCTGAACTTGAAAATGCAATTGCAGATTTAGCTGTAAAAGCACGTGATAAAAAACTTGGCTTAGATGACATGGTTAATGGTTCGTTTACTATCACTAATGGTGGCGTATTTGGATCAATGATGAGTACTCCAATTATCAATGGTAATCAAGCAGCGATATTGGGAATGCATTCAATTATTACGCGTCCTATCGCGATTGATAAAGATACTATTGAAAACAGACCAATGATGTATATCGCTTTAAGTTATGATCACAGAATTATCGATGGTAAGGAAGCAGTTGGTTTCCTAAAAACAATTAAAGAGTTAATTGAAAGCCCTGAAGACTTACTACTCGAAAGCTAATTCAAATATAATCAATTTAAAATTTGAAATATAAATGATTTAAAATCCAATTGAGATGTCGCAATTTCAATTGGATTTTTTATGTTCTTATCACTCTTTTAGATAAGCCTATATGCTATTTTAAGATATAATTCGAGCTAAAGGAGTGGATATCTGGAACCGGGCTTCTGAAAAGTCTTATCCTTGTCTATGCTATATAACAAGGCAAATATAGACTTAATTTTCAATATTGCAATAACATAACCATAACTATACACATCTGCAGGTTAGGGACTAAACTTTCATTTAATTAAAGTAAAATGGTTTATAATATAATTACAACTTATCTAGCATAAAAGTATGAATAATAGTTGTTTAGTGTTGTTAAAAGCTAAATATAAGTATTAAGTTATTTAGCTTATATATTTACAAAATGGTAAATAACGAACTTTAAAGCAATTCAAACTCACTATTCTTTAGTGCAAAAAGAAATAAACGACCAACTCCCCTCACTAATAAAATAAAGGTAGGGGAGTTAGTTTTGTAATTCTTTATACAAAATATCAATTTAAAATTATCGAACTTTAAACAACTTTTAATTAATTATAGTTCGTTAATAATCTTTACAATCATTATATCTTTGACCCAATACCTCATCATATAAATCGTATTTAAAATGCGTTATAATATATTGGAAAAGACAAATATTAGGGGTGTCAATAAATGAGCGGACTTAGAAGTGTCACGATAGGCACAAGCGATCTTTCTAAAACGAAAGAATTATTTAAAGATGTTTTAGGATTAAATGTTGCATCTAAGAATCAGGCTTTACGTTTCGGGGATGCTGATTTAAATCCAGGTACTAGACTTCATTTTGTAGAGGTTGCTAATCCTGAATATGAGAATCAACATATCTCAAGTGTAGGGTTAAGAACACCAACTGATTCAGGTTTGGATGAATATCAATCTATTTTAAAAGAACATCATATTGATTTTAATCCGGTAACTGAATTAAATGGAAATAAACATTTTGATTTTAAAGATGCGAATCATCAAATATTCGATATTTATTCTAATGAACATAATACCGGAGTTGGTTTAGGTACACCAACCTTTGATAGTTCAGTCAATCCGCTCCATCAGTTACAAGGCCTCGGTCCTGTAATTATTAAGGTTAATGAGTTGCCGGTCACTGCTTCAATTTTCAAAAATGTATTTAATTTAACTCATTATGCAGAATATGAGTCAACCGAATTCTCAGGCCAAATTATTCAAGTATTTCGAATTGGCGAAGGAGGTTTAGGTGGAGAAATTCATCTATATCAACCTGACGAACCGGTTGAATTAAAAGAAGAAGGTATTGTTGAACAAGTTGAATTTAGCGCTAATTCAATAGAAGAGTTTAATAAAGCACAACGAGAGTTGGACGAAATTGGCATTCCTTACCAGTCATTGAATCAAGGAGATGCTAAGTCTTTAAGGATTACTGAAAATAGTGGTATCTCATTTATTTATACTTTAGACAACAAATAATTATCAGCATTGAGCTGAATTTTAATAAATTATTACTTTAACATTAATGGAGGATTTTAATATGGCAATGTTACATGAAACATGGAAGGAACGTACACCAATTAAAAAGGTAGAAGTAGTTAATACTGATGCTAAGAAATTTACGGTTTCTAATATGTTAACTATCGGACAACAATATGATGTAATTAATGAAACAGAAGAATACTATCAAATTATTGATAATTCAGGTAAAGTTGGCGGCTATTTCAAAGATTATTTTAAAGAAGTATAATTAGTTTAATCATTGTAACTACATTTAGAATATATGCTCAGAGGATAGGAGTTTATCATTATATAATGATTCTAACGTTCCTAAGCACTTTAATTCCGCCTCATGGGCTATTTTTCATGTTAAAAAGGAGAGAGTAAATTTAAAATGATACAAAATCAATATATTAATTCAGATGAATCTGTATTTAATGATGCTAAAGCATTGTTTAGTTTAAATAAAAATATTTTATTAAAAGGACCAACAGGCTCAGGTAAAACTAAATTAGCCGAAACATTAGGTCAAGAAGTCAATACTCCAATGCATCAAGTTAACTGCTCTGTAGATTTAGATGCTGAAAGTTTACTAGGATTTAAAACGATTAAAACTAATGAAGAAGGTCAACAAGAAATAGTATTTATTGATGGCCCAGTTATTAAAGCTATGCGTGAAGGTCATATTTTATACATTGACGAAATTAACATGGCTAAGCCAGAAACATTACCTATCTTAAATGGCGTGCTCGACTATAGACGTCAATTAACTAATCCATTTACTGGGGAAGTTATCAAAGCTGCACCCGGCTTCAACGTTATTGCTGCAATTAATGAAGGGTATGTAGGTACTTTACCTATGAACGAAGCCTTGAAAAACCGTTTCGTGGTAATTCAAGTAGATTACATCGACGGCGATATTCTGAAAAACGTTATTAAGCAACAAAGTAGATTGCAAGATGATAAAATTATCGAACAAATTATCAAATTTAATGAAGATTTACGTACAATGTCTAAACAAGGTCAAATTTCAGAAGAAGCAGCAAGTATACGTGCGTTAATCGATTTAAGTGATTTAATTACTGTTATGCCAATCGAACGTGCAATTCAACGTACAATTATCGATAAATTAGAAGATGAACGTGAACAACAAGCAATTAAAAATGCTATCGAATTAAACTTTTAAAGAGGGGCTATTATGAGTGATCGTTTTATAAAATTTAATGATGAGCAATTAGATGCCAAACAAGTCATGATGTTACAAGACTTAGCTCGCTTGCTACTAAAAAACGAACAAACACAAGTTAAAATACAAAAATTCCCTTATTATGATCCTATCAATAATACACTTATCACTAGTTGGTTCTGGTCTCATCGTCCAAAAGAGATTGAAAGTGCTGGATTGAAAACCGATGTCATGCTAGCAGCTTACGGCTATGAAATGATGGATGAATCAATCGTTAATGAGGTCTTACATGAGGATGAATTTGCTCATCCAAAGTTATATCATCAAATTTTTCGTTTATTAGAAGATATGCGTGTATTTAACCATATTAAAAACGAACGTCCAAGTACCGCTAAATTAATCGATTTACGTCTACAAACGCGTTTATCATATACGGAGTCTCAAATCAAATTTTACAAGACTAAAACGGTATATACTGATTTACTATTTTTATATTTGGAACGTGCATTTTTAAGTCAAAACTTCTTTGATATCCCGACGATTCATCCACAATTAGATGATATCTTAAATCATATGTTGCAGTATTTGCCTAACTTTTTCCAAAATGAAACATCAGAAGACAATATGTATCTCGCTCAACGAATCATGTTTCAAATCGATGATATGTTAACCAAAGATATGCTTAATGAATATTATCATCTGCCACGTAGAGTCTATGAAGCAATTCACGACTTAACATTTGAGGATATTAAACGTACGGATGCAAGTAACGTAGATGGACAAGATAATACAAATGAAGAATCTGAAGCTGAAACAGCTGAGGCTGAAACTAATGCTCAAGATAGCAAGTCTGAAGGTGGCGCTTATCTTGAAATGGAATTACACGAAGGCGAAAATAGTGACGTTATTGGCGATAATGACACTGCTCGTGAAGGCGATTCTACAGATGATATGACTGATATAATGACTAAAAAAGGACGCGGATCTGAGAGTACATTAGATAATGAAGAGGGCGGCGCAGTAGGTCAAAATGCTGCTTTTGCACTTAAAGGGATTAATAATAACGTTGAAATAGAATGGAAAGTACCTGATATTGAGCCAGAATATCTCAGTGAATATCAAAACGCTAAAAACGACGTTCAATTTGAAACTAAGGATTTAATTCAAATTATTAAAAAAACTATCGACCGTGAACATGTCGATGAGCGTCATAATTTAACTAAAGGTCGTTTACAACGTGATTTAACTAATTGGTTTATAGATGATCAATACAAGCTATTTTATAAAAAACAAGACTTAAGTAAGACGTTCGATGCCACTTTCACATTATTGATCGACGCATCAGCGAGTATGTTCGATAAAATGGAAGAAACAATTAAAGGTGTAGTACTCTTCCATGAAACTTTAAAATCACTCAATGTAAAACATGAGATTTTAGCTTTTAATGAAGACGCATTTGAAGCTGATGATAATAAACAACCGAATATCATCGATGAAATCATCGGTTATGATTATTCTACTATGGAGAAAAATGGGCCACGCATTATGTCATTAAGTCCTCAAGACGACAATCGTGATGGTGTCGCTATAAGGGTAGCAAGTGAACGTTTATTAAGAAGAAGTCACAATCAGCGCTTCTTAATTGTATTCTCTGATGGAGAGCCATCTGCCTATAACTATGCGCAAGATGGAATTTTAGATACTTATGAGGCGGTAGAAATGGCTCGTAAATATGGTATCGAAGTATTTAATGTCTTTTTAAGCCAAGACGCAATTACTGAAGACATTGAACAAACTATCCACAATATTTATGGTCAATATGCGCTATTTGTTGAAGGTGTAGAGAATTTACCAAGTCATTTATCTCCATTACTGAAAAAATTATTATTAAAATCATTCTAATTTTAGATATTATATAATTTATATATATTTCAGATTTTCAAATTTTCTGAAATTACATAGACTTGTAATTCCTTTTTGTGCTAGAATGTTAAATATTGCACACATATACATAAAAAGGAGCAATTCTATGAACAAGAACACTTGGATAATTGGTTTTACTTTGTTCGCCATGTTCTTTGGTGCAGGTAATCTCATTTTTCCACCGAATTTAGGACAAGATAGTGGACAATTTTTTTGGCCCGCAGTTGTAGCCTTTTGCCTTACCGGTATTGGTTTACCATTACTGGGCGTTATTGTAGGCGCGCTTGATAAACAAGGGTACGTAGGTTCACTTAATAAAATTTCACCTAAATTCTCAATTACTTTTTTAATTATAATTTATTTAACTATTGGTCCTTTATTTGCAATACCGCGTACGGCTTCGACATCGTTTGAGATGACGATTACGCCTATTGCACATACTAATAGTAAATTAGCTTTATTTATATTTACACTCATTTATTTCCTAGTCGTTTTATATTTATGTATTAATCCTGGGAAAATAGTTGACCGCATTGGCTCACTTTTAACACCATTGTTATTACTTACTATCTTAGCAATGATTGTTAAAGGATTTGTAGATTTTAGTGGAAATGGCTCGTCTCATGGTAATCCGGAAGCATATAGTTCTGGATTGGAAAGCTTTTCAAAAGGCTTTACTGAAGGTTATTTAACCATGGATGCTATTGCGGCTATCGCTTTCTCTATGATTGTGGTTAATGCTATTAAAGCAACTGGTGTTCAACATGCAGATAATATCTTTAAACAAACTGTGATGGCAGGCTTAATTGCAGCTGTAGCGCTTGTTTTTATTTATGTTTCCTTAGGTTATATTGGAAATCACATGCATGTACCAGAAAGTACGTTGAAAGACCTTGTATCTAAAGATCAAAATGTCGGCGTTTATCTCTTAACGACCATTGCTGCAAATGGCTTTGGTGTATTCGGAAAATATATGCTTGGAATTATTGTAGCGTTGGCTTGTTTAACTACAGCTTGTGGTTTAATCGTATCAGTAAGTCAATATTTCCATAGAATCTTCCCTAAAATTTCCTATAAAATTTATGCTGTATTCTTTACTTTAATCAGCTTTATTTTAGCAAATCTAGGTTTAAATTCTGTGATTACAATGTCTGTGCCAGTTTTAAGCATCATTTATCCAGTGGCAATCACTGTAGTTCTGCTTATTTTAATGGCTCGATTAATACCTACAAAACCTATTGCACAACAAATACCAATTGTAATAGTGACGATTGTCTCAATATTAAGCGTAATTAATACAAGTGGTTGGATAAAGATGTCATTTATAGATGCGTTACCGTTAAAGCAATATTCTTTAGAATGGTTCCCAATTGCTATTTTAGCGACTATAGTCGGATATATCGTAGCTAAATTTGTTAAACAAGATTATATTGTATACCAAAAAGAGTAAGCTTTTTATTTGAGAATATACTTTTATCTCACCAGTCTAGTACATTTACAGTGTTCTAGACTGGTTTTAATATGTCTAAAATTACACACAGCTTTGACGGGAATTTTAAAGTATAAGAGCTTATAATAAAAATTAAAGTAAATAAAAAGGTGACTGATATGAAGAAAATACATGAAAATTTAGATTTCGTAGATTTAATGAGTGAGCGTCACGGTGAGCTAAGAACAATGATAGAAAAATTAACTAATGATGAAATATTAGACAATCACTTATCAAGTTCACAATGGTACGTAATTACAATCATTTATAAAAGAACATCTAGCTTATCTCAATTAAATGACCGGATGAATTTATCTCGTCAAGCCATTCATAAAGCAGTTAAAAATTTACAAGAAAAAAATATTGTTACTGTTAGTGATGTTGAAGGCAATAAAAAAGAAAAAAGCGTAGCATTGACACAATATGGAGAAAGTTGTTGTGAGAAATATATAAATATAAAACATCAAATCGAACTTTATATTCAAACACAAATTGGTGCCGAAAATATGAAATTATTAAAAACCTATCTAGGAACAGATTGGCATTTAGAAGATTTTAAAGTTAACTAGATATATATTGTTGATTCTGATCCCTTAATTTTGTCAACTAAGTTGACAAAACGAAAACCTCTTTGCTATATTAAGTAAGTCTTTTAAAGGAAGAATATAAAGAAAGAGGTATGAAATGACAGCTCAAGTAAAAGTACGTAGTCCAAAAATGTTTGCTTTCGTATTAATGTTAGGCGGGTTTATGGGGCTTTTTAGTGAAACAGCTTTAAACATGGCTTTAACTAACATCATGAAAGATTATCATATTACCGCAGTTTTAGCTCAGTGGCTTACAACAGGCTACTTATTAACGATGGCGTGCTTAGTACCCATATCAGTATATTTAATGAAATGGTTTAGTACTAAGACATTAATCGTTTCAGGCGTTACATTGTCATTGGTAGGGGTTTTAACTGCTGCAGTAGCTCCTACATTTTCAATATTATTGTTAGGACGCATTATTCAAGCGCTAGGCACAGGCATACTACTACCATTAATGGTAACCGTATTGATGCTCATTTTCCCTATAGAAAAAAGAGGAGTTATCATGGGGATGATGGGGCTAGTAATGACTGCAGGCCCAGCGTTAGGACCGACAATCGCAGGGGTAATTATTTCTAGTTTAAGTTGGCATTATATATTTTGGATTAGCGCCTTATTATATATAATTATATTATTTATTGCCTTTATTAAAGTGGAAAATGTAGCTAAAATAACTAAACCTAAAGTGGATATCTTCTCAATTATATTATCAACGATTAGTTTTTCAGGTATTATTTTAGGATTAAATATGATGGCAGAAATGTCATTCGCTCAAATGGCAGTATGGGGCCCATTATTAATCGGTATAGTCTCATTAGCATTATTTGTTAGAAGACAATTCAGTATTTCTTCCCCAATGTTAAATTTACGAGTATTTAAATATCCAATGTTTAATTTGGGTGCTGCTATGGTCTTTCTAGTCATTTTATGTATTTTAGGAACAGGTATTATACTTCCAATCTACATTAAAGGAGCATTGTTCTTTAGTTCCATAATGGCTGGTTTAATTCTTCTACCTGGAAACGCGATCAATCTAGTTCTTTCACCCATAATAGGTAAGTTATTCGATAAGCTAGGAGCAAAATTATTTGGAACGCTAGGATTCGTCATCCTTTTTATTGCCATGCTTATTTTTGCGCTAACAATTTCTGCAACAACACCTATATGGGTAATTATCCTCACTTTTATAGTGATGTTTATTGGCGTCACAATGATTATGATGCCAGCTCAAACTAATGCATTGAATCAATTGCCAAAAGAATTATATCCAGATGGTTCCGCAACAATTACTACTTTAATTCAAGTAGGTGGCTCTGCTGGAACAACTATCGCTATTACAATTTATACTATATCTATGAAAAGTGTATCAGAAGGAACTACTCAACTATCTGGGCCTTCACTTATAGCATATGGAGCTGAACATACTTTTTGGTACTTAACCGTCTTAACAATTATAGGATTGATTTGTTCACTATTTGTAAAAAAGAATACATCCAAAAATGATTAATAAAAAGCAATTTCTATTGAAATAGGATAGAAATTGCTTTTTTATATTAATATTTGTTATCAAGTTTTTGCGTATTAGGCTCTTTGATGGATAAAACATGTTGTTTTAACTCATTCTCTAGACCTAATAATTCTTTTTCAGCTTCTTGGCGTTTTTGACGACCATTTGCTTGAATTTGTAAGGTTTGTTCAATCGTTTCGATGATATCACTTTGAGTTGTTTTCAATGTCTCAATATCAACAATGCCACGTTCATTTTCAGTGGCTGTTTCGATAGCATTTTGTTTTAGCATCGCTGCATTTTGAGTTAATAAGTCATTAGTCGTATCTGTAACCCCACGTTGAGCAGATACTGCATTTCGTTGTCTCATCAATGTAAGTGCTATTGCCATTTGATTCTTCCACAACGGAATACTTGTTAATATTGAGCTTTGAATTTTTTCTGCTAATGCTTGATTTACATTTTGAATCATTCGTATTTGTGGAGCAGTTTGAATTGCTATTTGTCTTGATAATTGTAAATCATAAATACGTTTATCTAAACGGTCTACGAATTGTTCCATATCAGCGACTGCCTGAATATCCATTTGATTGCCTGTTTGTTCAGCATGTTGTTGCAATTTAGGAATATCGTTAGTTTGTATTTCACGCTTTTTGTGTTTCGCAGCTGCAATATATAATGACACATCATCGAAATATTCTTTGTTTTGGTCATATAAACTATTTAATAGTTGAATATCCTTAGATAAATTTGCTTTATGTTTATCTAATTGAATTGTAATACGATCAACTTGTGAACTTACTGATTGCATTCTAGAAAACACTTCATTTATAGAAGCTTTCGTTCTTTTAAATAAACGTTTGATTTTAGATTGTTTTTCAGGATTCAACTCATCAGGGTTGACCGCTTTAAGCTTAGACATAAGCTGATCAAGCGTGTCACCAATAGGTCCTACATCTTTAGTTTGCACCTCATCTAACATACGATGAGAAAATTTAGACATATTTTGTTGTAAGTGGGAACCAAATGATAATAAGCCTTCGTCATCTAGTGGTTTAATTTGCTGACTGATAGTTTCAATCTTTTGAAGTTCTTTATCACTAAATTGAAGTTCAGTTTCTTCAGCTATAGCATTTGGAGTAATCTCATTTTGATTAGACTGATTTAAATCTTGTTGCTCTATATAATCATCTAATGGATGTGAGTTGATAAATTGTTCTTCTCGAGTCATTTAAAAATTCGCTCCATTTCTTTATTTAAGAATCTTTACGACGTGATTGTTCTAAACGATTGAGTTCCATTTCTACATCTAATCGCTCGTAATCCTCTTCGTTAATGCGTTTTAAATCTGCAATTAATGTACGTTTTACCTCATCTAGGGTAATACGTGTTTGTTCTAATTTTTGTTTCTCTTCGATAGTTTTCTTAGGCATTTTTGAAAGACGCGTATATGAATCGATTAAATTTAAGGCGTTATCTATATGTGAGTAAAAGAAGCTTTCTACTTTAAAAAATAAAGCAGGTCTTTGCTTAACTGCGAAATGAATTGATTTAGAAATTCTATAAATATCATTAATTTGGCGAAAATCTTTTAGAGATCTAACATTGATAAATGATTTTAAGATATTTCTAATTTTATCTTGTGCCTGGTTTAAGTTAGTTCTCACAAAACGATAATCTCTACGCGATAATCCAATTTCAACTAAATACTTATTAGATGTAAGTCTTTGAGTAGGGAAGTAAGAGACGAAAAACATGCCGACGCCTATTAATCCATCTATTATAAATGAAAGGTCAAACCCAAAGACGCTGACCATCCAGGAAACAAATGCTACTGGAACGCCTACAATTACACCTAAAAGTCGAGAAATATTATATTTCAAAATTCATCTTCCTTTATATAATTAAATCGATTTAAAATCTGAATATTGATCGTTGGAATTTAAATCTTCGATATCATAGTCAGTCACCGAAGAAGCAGGTGAGGCACCATTTTTTACTGCATCAATAAATTGCTCTAAGTCTTGTTCTTCACCTTGAGCATATATATCTACATAGTCTTCTTCATTTTCAACTGTTCCTACTATATGATATTTGTGCGCTAATCTTTGTGTATAGTAACGGAAACCTACTCCCTGAACTGTTCCAAAAACTCGTAAATGCTTATGTTGCATAGTATCACCTCTTAAATATATTATACGAATTTTTGTATTAAAAAACTAATATTTACTATCACATTACGCTCTACATCGGTCAAAAGTATGAGCCATTAAACTTGAATTCAAATGTAAAAAAGTTAAAATACTTGTTATAGGCTAATTTGAGAGGGGAATTTACAATGTGGACAGTTGCAAAGATTCGAGCTGACTATGAGGGATGGTGGTTATTTAGCGACTGGACAGATAAAATTATTGAAAAACATCAATTTGATGATTATGACACTATGATTGAAAATTATGAGACATTGATTAAGCAAAGTATGCAATATTATGATAATTATGTAGTTGGGAAATACAATATTCACGCTTTTTATAATAATTGTGATTTAAATTTTTGTGAGGATTGCGATGAAGATTTGCAAATATTTTATAGTTTTATTGTTTTAAATAATAAAGATGTTTATTATAATCTCCCAAAAATTAATTAAATGACAATTTTCTATAATTGTATTGCAATTTAGTACGAATTAACATATAATAACTAATAAGCAATGGTTTTATTCCATATTGCAAAGAATATTTGTAAGAGTTATTTATAGGTTGTGTTATTAATACATAATTGTCACATGTATTTTTTGTAATATGCGAATAATGCATATTGAATGAATTTTAGTCTTGGAGGTTTCAGAATTATGAAACAAGGTACAGTAAAATGGTTTAACGCTGAAAAAGGTTTTGGTTTTATCGAAGTTGAAGGAGAAAACGACGTATTCGTACACTTCTCAGCAATTAACCAAGATGGTTACAAATCATTAGAAGAAGGTCAATCAGTTGAATTTGAAGTAGTTGAAGGCGACCGCGGTCCTCAAGCTGCAAACGTTGTTAAACTATAATAAATAGATTGTTAAATATTGACTTTAGTAACACCTTACCAAGATGTAAGGTGTTTTTTTATTTCTACAATTATGAAAAGCCTTATTCTACTGAAATAGTGGAATAAGGCTTTTCATAAGTTTATTTTGTATCATTAATGATTAATTGTCTTAGTGATTGACGTTTAATAACTTCACGTGCTTTTCCATCTTTTAAGAAGAACACAGGTGGTTTTTGCATTTGATTATAATTAGAAGCCATTGAGTAATGATATGCTCCAGTAGATAATATAGCTAAATAATCACCGCGTGCAACTGATGAAGGTAACTGCGCATCACGAATAATAATATCTCCAGATTCACATAGTTTACCTGCAATCGTTACAGTGTCATCCGCTTCTTCATGACGATTTACTAGTAAGGCTTGATATTTAGCATCATATAAAGCAGTTCTAATATGATCACTCATACCACCGTCAATTGAAATATATTTATTTACATTTGGAATATCTTTAATTGTTCCTACTTCATATAATGTAATACCGGCTTCACCTACAATTGAACGACCTGGTTCAATACCAATTTCTGGCATGTCATAATTTAAACGTTCAACTTCATGTTTAATAGCGTTAGTAATTTCACCAATGCCTTCTTCAATAGGGAAACTTACATCGCTTTCAAGATATTTAATTCCAAATCCTCCGCCTAAGTTAAGCAACTCGACTTTAATGTCATTCTCATGTAACCAATTTAATACAATCTTCGCAGTTTCAATCATTGCTTCAGTGCCTTCGATTTGAGAGCCTATATGGAAGTGAACACCTTTTAAATGTAAACGTTTAGAATCACGCACTTTATTAACTGCTTCAAGTGCTAAACCATGACGAATTGATAAGCCAAATTTACTATCTTCTTGTCCAGTTTGAATAAATTCATGTGTATGAGCCTCTACGCCAGGATTTACACGAATTACAACATTGACAGTATCACTCGCATATCTATCAATTAAATCAATTTCTTCAAGCGAATCAATTACAAAATAACCTACGCCATTTTCTAACGCATACTGAATCTCACGTTTAGTTTTATTGTTACCATGGAAATGAATCTTGCTAGGATCGAATTTAGCCTCTAGAGCTGTATATAATTCTCCTTCAGACACCACGTCTAACTGTAAGTCTTCTTCTTGCACAAGTTTTACCATTTGAATACAAGTAAATGCTTTAGATGCATAAGAAATATTATATTTTAATCCGCTTTCTTGAAAAGCTTTATGATATCTACGCATTTGATTGCGAATTTCGTCTTCGTCGTACACAATAGTAGGTGTCCCAAAACTTTGAGCAAGCGTTTTTAAGCTTGTGCCCGCCATTGTTAATTCACCATACTCATTATATTTAACTGCCATCTTTATCTATACTCCTTTATGAGAGAATCATGATTCATTGCACTAAGTTGTTCTGAGTTAGCGCCTACGCCCTTGAAAGTGTATTCATCAATGCGTATATCTTCATTATATAATATCACTTCATCTTGTGCATGGACTTCATCATTTACTTCTACAAACATATGACTCATCATTAAAGCTCGGATAGGGTAACGTTTGCCATTTATTAATGCTTCATGTTTTGCGCGAGACTTAAGAATACCGTCCCCATAGCCAATATCCACAACCGCTAAACGTGTTTGATTTTTCGTTGCTTCAAAAGCAAAGCTGTAACCACAATAGTCACCATGATTAACTTCTCGTACTTGAATTACATTAGCTTTAACTGTGAGTGCCTGATTAATTTCTTGTTCATCTAAATTGCTATACGGACGAGAACCATATAACGCTATGCCCACACGTGCATGTGTATGATGAGGAAGAAGGGCGCGTCCTTCACGATAATAGCTTGCACTATTTTGTGCATGAATCATATCAAAATTATAGCCTTCATTTAATAAAGTGTTAACTACATTCAACCACGCTTCTCGTTCCACCGTATATTCCGGCACATCAAACTCATCAGCATAACCAAAATGAGTCCATAATCCTACAATATTCATTTTTTGATGACTTTGGTTATTTTGATGATCTACGATTACTTCTTTAATTTCATCTAATGATTTAAATCCAGAGCGATGTAATAAATTTTCAAATTCTAAATGGACATTAATCCCTTGTAAATCACTTTTATATTGATAATAGTATTCTAGTGAAGGTAAAGTCATTTGAATTTGATACTTTCTAACCGTTTCAAAATCATATACTGCATTCATTAAAAAGACAGTTGCTTTAGGAGCAAGTGAACTTATTTTCACTGCTTCCTTTAAAGATGTAGTACTAAATGTAGTTATCCCAGCTTTTAAAAAAGTTTTTACAGCAAATTCTAATCCATAATGGTAGGCATTATTTTTAACTACCGCCATGATTGAATTACCATTTTTTACTTTAACTACATTTTGATAAAATCGTTCTGTATCCACTGACCAAGTTGCTGTCACAATCTATTACTCCTTTCCGTAATTTTTTAATAATTGTTCATAATAATTTGCTACATAAATTAAAACCTTTTCATCAAAATTAAGGGTAGGAGTATGTAGACCTGTTACAAAGCCTTTATCTTCATTTCGTGTACCTACAAAAGCAAAATAAGAGGGCGCTAAATGTTGGCCATAAAAACTAAAATCTTCACCGAACAAGAAAGGTAGAGGTTTATCTATAACCTCTAAATTCGCATCTTGAATAGCTCGTTCAACGCTAGCACGCAATTTTGGGCTGTTCATAGTAGGTGGATATCCTTCTTCAAATTTAACTTCACATTCTACATTAAACAATAAGCTCACACTGTCAGCTATCTTTTGCATTTGAGCAGTTACAACTCTTAAGTCTTCAGGATCATATGTTCTAATTGTGCCTTCAAGATAACCATTACTAGGTACTGTATTAATGGCTTCGCCAGCTTCAAAGTGACCCATATGAACAATATTTCGTTTTAATCCATTTAAATGATATTGTTGAATTTGTCCAACTTGGTTAAGTACATGTAACAGTGCTTCACCACATGAGTGTCCCTGTTCTTTATCGGCAACATGGCTTGATAATCCTTTTAAAAAGAATCTATATTCAGTAGCACTAGCAGTAATTTCTTCATCTCTAATGACTACTTGTCCTTTTTTTGCAAAAGGATTCACATGAATGCCGAAGACCGCTTCGATAGGGTAATCTTTAAATGCACCTGCTTTAATTAAACGATGTGCGCCACCGCCAGTTTCTTCAGCGGGTTGAAAGATAAAGACAACATTATGAGGTAGTTCATTACGGTCTGCCATAGTTTTACAACGTTTCACAAATAGCATTAACGCTGTTGTATGACCATCATGGCCACAAGCATGCATCACATTATCTGTTTGACTGCGGTAGTCCACTTCATTTTCTTCAAAGATAGGTAAAGCATCGATATCAGCACGAAAAGCGATAGTGTGATCACTATTACCTTCTAAATATGCAATTGCGCCAGTTTCTAAAGGTCGTTGATGTGGCACATCTAATTCTTCTAAAAATTGAATAATATGTTGTGTTGTTTCATATTCGTGAAGACTTAACTCAGGGTGTTGATGTAAATGTCTTCTATGTTTAGTTACAAATTCTAATTCGCTCATAATATCATTCCTTTAACTTATTTTTCATTAAAAATTTTATATGTAAAGCTTAGCTTAATCATGGGAGAGTGAGGCATCAATAATGTGTCTGGAAAACTGGTAAAATTAATGTCACAAAAATATAAATATGGTTAAGAGCCCGAAACATTTATTTAGTCAAATGTTCTAGGCTCTTAATCTTATAATTAGTAGGGATTAATTAAATATAGTTCTTAACTCAAAATAATTTTCTATTAAATTAACTTTTAGTCATTTAACTTTCTTAAAGCTGAAACAATTTCTCGTTTCGAATCTTCAACTTCAGAAGTTTGTTTAATTACTTTAGCAGGGGTACCAGCAACAACAGCACCAGCGGGAACATCTTGGGTTACAATTGCACCTGCAGCCACAATCGCACCTTCACCCACACGCACACCTTCAAGGATAACTGCATTGGCTCCAATTAAAACATTATCTTCAATAACTACTGGAGAGGCACTTGGTGGTTCAATAACACCCGCTAATACTGCGCCTGCGCCAACATGGACATTTTTACCAGTTGTAGCACGGCCACCTAATGTAGCATTCATATCTATCATAGTACCTTCACCGACAACAGCACCGATATTAATTGTTGCGCCCATCATTACTACAGCGCCATCTTTAATAATAGCTTGTTCACGAATAAACGCACCTGGTTCAATACGTGCGTTGGTATTCGTTAAATCTTTAAGCGGAATCGCTGAATTACGACGATCCATTTCTATCTCTAATTCTTCAATATTAGCTTGATAGCTATCATAAAATTCTTTCCATTCATCTGTCTCACAGAAAATTACTTTTGAATTTTCTGAACCAAATACTTTAAATGTTTGTGGAAAGGTTACATCTTCAAAATTACCATTTGCATATACTTTTAATGGTGTTGATTTCTTAGCATCGCTAATATATTGAATGATTTCTTCTGCTGACAAGTGTTGTACCATAAGTTTAGTCTCTCCTTGAAAATTATATTTTTATAGATTATCAAATGTATAATAACCATTAGGTAATTTTATTAATTTTTCACCGGCATTAATTGCACCGTTAGCGAAAATGTCTTTAGATTGTGCCTTATGAGAAATAGTGATTGTTTCATCAATACCGGCAAATAAGATATCATGTTCACCGACGATTGTACCGCCGCGAATTGCATGAATACCAATCTCATCTTTAGTACGTTTTTCATTACGTTCATGTCTATTATAAACTGGAGTAATGTTTTCTCGTGCTTCTTTAATCGCATCATACAATTTAATTAACGTACCACTTGGTGCATCTACTTTTTTATTGTGGTGCGCTTCAGTTAACTCAATATCAAAATCTTGTAATAGGGGAACTGCCGCTTCTAATATTTTAGTAAGTGCATGGACACCATAACTCATATTGGCACTAAAGAATACTGGCATGCGTGACGCTAATTCTTCAAGTTTTTTTACAATAGCTTCTTTTTCACCTGTAGTTGCAATCACTAAAGGTAACTCAAACGCTTCATCTAAAAGAGGTAAGAGTAAGTTCGGATTAGAAAAATCAATAGCTACATCTGCTTTGTCTTGAGCATCAGCGATATGATCAAAATGTGTATATGGTGTAGCCTCATTATGTTCAGGTTCTATTACACCAATAATTTCATGACCTTTCTCTTCGGCAAGTCGTGCAACACGTTGGTTCATTGCCCCGTAACCAATTAATAAAATTCTCATTAAAGTTCACCCGCTTTAAACTGTTTATACGTATTTACTAATGCTTTTGTATCTTCAACTTCTAAAGGCAAGAGTGGTAAACGTAATTCATAGTTACCGAACCCTAAATAACTCGTTAACGCTTTAATTGGAATTGGGTTAACATCTACTGATAATGCGTTTAATAATTTACCAACTGCTTCAAACTCTTTTGAAATATCTTCTCCACTTTGTTTAGCATCGTATAGCGCTTGAAACTCTTTAGGAATCACATTTGCAATTACTGAAATTACACCGTTACCCCCGCGATTATAAAACTCTACAATGTTATCATCATTACCACTATATAAAGCAAATTCATCTTGATTAATACGTTTTTTAACTTCTTCGTAGTAATCAAAATCATTAGTGGCATCTTTGATTGCTACAATATATTGGTGATGACTTAGTGTTTCAACAGTTTCTGGATCAATCGTCATATTCGTTCTTGAAGGCACATTATATAACACCACAGGCAACTGAACTTTATTAGCAATCGTTTCAAAATGCTTAACTAGTCCTCGTTGATTCGTTTTATTATAGTACGGAGTGATTAACATAATTGCATCAGCACCGAGCGCTTTAGCACGTAATGAGGCTTGGATTGATTTTTCAGTATTATTTGTCCCAGTTCCCGCAATAATAGCAACTTGGTGATTAACTTGTTTAATGACCGCTTCAAGTACTGATTCTTTTTCCTCTTCCGTCAAAGTAGGGCTTTCTGCCGTAGTCCCATTAACAATAATAGCTTGTACATTATTTTCTAATAAAAAGTCTACATGTTTTTCTAATGCGTTATAATCAACTTCATTATTTGTAAATGGAGTAGCTAATGCTACACCTACGCCTTCAAAGATATGCGTCATATTATCTAGCTCCTTTTAAATTAATGACTTGCTCCAATACTTGTACTGCATTTAATGCCGCGCCTTTAAGTAAGTTATCAGATGTACACCATACGTGGAATGTATTATCTAAAGAATCATCACGGCGGATTCTACCCACGAATACTTCATCTTTACCAGTTGAATTAATCGCTTGAGGATATTCATTATTATCAGGATTATCTACTAGAACTACTCGGTTATCATTTTCAAATAAATCTTTAATTTCTTGAACTGTTGCTTCTTTATCGAGTGTCACGTCAATTTCCACACTATGACTATCTTGAACTGGCACACGCGCACATGTTGCTGTTACTCGTAAGTCTGGCTCACGTAAAATTTTACGTGTTTCATCAATCATTTTTTGTTCTTCTTTGGTATAGCCATCCTCTAAGAACACATCAATATGTGGTAACACATTGTTATAAATAGGGTGGGGATAAGCTTCTGGAGCTTTACCATTTGCGCCTTCAATTAAATCTCTTTTACCCTTAACACCTGAACCAGAAACTGCTTGATATGTTGTATAGGCCACACGTTTCAAGCCAAATTTATCTTGTAATACTTTTAAAGGTACTACTGATTGAATTGTTGAACAGTTAGGATTAGCGATAATTCCACGTTTAAATTGAGGTTCATTGACTTCAGGAACAATTAAGTCAATATCTTCAGTCATTCGCCATTGGCTAGAGTTATCAATTACGATTGCTCCCGCTTGTTCAAAGATAGGGGCGAATTGTGCGCTTGTTCCGCCACCAGCACTCATTAAAACGTAATCATATTTTTCACTTGCCGTTTGTTCAGTAAGTTCTTGAACAATATATGTTTGTCCTTGGAAACTAATCTCTTTACCTGCAGATTTTGCAGATGAAAATAATACTAACTCGTCAAATTTAATATGCTTACGATCGATAGTTTCTAACATTTTTGTTCCAACTAATCCTGTTGCACCAACTACTGCTATTCTTGTCATGAAAAGTCACTCCATTGTTCTTTTTTGAATTTTCGAAAAATTAATTATAAATATTATGTGGAGACATGCGATATAAAAAAAGTAAGTTCGAAATGCACGAACTTACTCATAATATATATAAGTGATGCACTCCATTATCAAATAATAATGACAAACTCTTAGCTCTTAACCATAAAGTCCAATAAATTATAACTGCGTTTATAATCTACTTCGGCATCGCACCCTTTCAATATTAGCTGTTGCAGACAGTTAACCTAATATATACTGATGATTGATGCGCCTCATCGATTTTATTTAATTGTTATGAGTTACATTATACATAAGCTAAATATTTATGTAAACAGATAATTGTGATTTTTTGGAAAAGACTGAAAATTAATCTATGCTATTATATGAAAAAGTTATCAGTATGAATAGAAAAATAGCTTGTTCCCTTAAACTTAATCTAAAAGGGGACAAGCTATATTTATTTAAAAGACTATTTTTGTAATATACCAATTTCTTGAAGATATTCTTCATAAGGTACTTCTTTAGATAGACCACCAGGTTGATTTAAATCAATGACACGATTTGAAATCGTATTAATGAATTCAAAGTCATATGAAGTAAAGATGATTGAACCTTTAAATGATTTCAAACCATCGTTGACAGCAGTTATACTTTCTAAATCAAGGTGGTTCGTAGGTTCATCAAGTAATAATACATTAGCACTAGAAAGCATCATTTTACTTAACATGCAACGTACTTTCTCACCACCTGAAAGCACACTCGCTTTTTTCTTAACTTCTTCGCCACTAAATAACATACGACCTAAGAAACCACGTAAGAATGTTTCTGTTTGTTCGTCTTCAGGCGCATATTGACGTAACCAGTCAACCAAGTTCATGTCTACACCCTCAAAGAATTCTGAATTATCTTTAGGGAAATAGCTTAATGAAGTTGTGACGCCCCATTTAAATGAACCTTCATCAGGTTCCATTTCGCCAGCTAGTATTTTTAATAATGTTGATTTAGAAATCTCACTATCTCCAATTAGAATAGCTTTATCATTTGGATTCATAGTAAACGAAATATTATCTAATACTTTTTCACCATCAATTGTTTTTGAAAGACCTTCAACAGTCAATAAATCATTACCAATTTCACGTTCTGGAGTGAATTTAACGTATGGATAACGTCTAGAAGATGGTTGAATATCATCTAATTCAATTTTTTCTAATTGTTTTTTACGACTAGTCGCTTGTTTTGATTTAGAAGCGTTAGCAGAGAAACGAGCGATAAAGTCTTGTAATTCTTTCATTTTTTCTTCTTTTTTCTTATTTTGTTCTTGAGCCATCTTTTGGGCTAATTGACTTGATTGATACCAGAAATCATAGTTACCGACATATAACTTAATTTTACCAAAGTCTAAATCTGCAATATGCGTACACACATTATTTAAGAAGTGACGGTCGTGGGATACCACAATTACAGTATTATCAAAATGAATTAAGAAGTCTTCTAACCAGTTGATGGCAGGGATATCTAAACCATTGGTAGGCTCATCAAGTAATAATACATCTGGCTCTCCGAATAAACTTTGGGCTAATAACACTTTCACTTTTTGGTTGTTTTCTAACTCTGACATTTGCTTATCTTGTAAGTCAGCAGAAATTCCTAAACCAGAAAGTAGGGAACCAGCATCCGCTTCAGCGTTCCAGCCGTTCATTTCAGCAAATTCGCCTTCTAATTCAGCAGCGCGAATACCATCTTCATCACTGAAATCGGGTTTCATATAAATTTCATCTTTTTCTTTCATTACTTCATATAAACGTTCATGGCCTTTAATCACTACGTCTAAAACACGCTCATCTTCATAAGCGAAGTGATCCTGTTTTAAAACTGCTAAACGTTCGTCTTTACCCATTGATACATGGCCAGTTTGAGAATCTAATTCTCCAGATAATATTTTTAAAAATGTAGATTTACCAGCACCATTTGCCCCAATAAGTCCATAACAATTACCTTCTGTAAATTTAATATTTACATCTTCAAATAGTTTACGATCGCCGAAACGTAAACTTACATCAGTTACTTGTAACATGCATGTACTCCTTTATTAATCGTTTATCTAACGGAAAAATTATATCATATTATCTTTTGAGTTTCGACCTAATCTAAAACTGAAAGAGTGAAATGCTAGTTTCTATTAAGCGTGTTATAATAGGTAAGAATACAAACCCTTGAAGGAGAATATTATGGCATTAGATAAAGATATCGTTGGTTCAATAGAGTTCTTAGAAGTAACCGGCTTAGAAGGTTCTACTTACCTTTTAAAAGGGCCTAACAATGAACAAGTTAAATTAAATCAATCTGAAATCAATGATGAAGATGAATTAGAAGTAGGAGAAGAATATAGTTTCTTTATTTACCCTAACCGTTCAGGCGAGTTATTTGCTACTCAAAACATGCCTGACATTACTAAAGATAAATATGATTTTGCAAAAGTACTAAAAACAGATCGTGACGGCGCACGTGTTGACGTAGGATTACCTAGAGAAGTATTAATTCCTTGGGAAGACCTGCCTAAAGTTAAATCATTATGGCCTCAAGTAGGCGATTATGTATTAGTAACTATGAGAATAGATAGAGAAAATCAAATGTTCGCACGTTTAGCAAGTGAAACTATCGTTGAGAGTATGTTTACTCCAGTACTTGACGATAGCCAACAAAATAAATTAATCAAAGCACGCCCTTATCGTTTATTACGTATAGGAAGTTTCCTATTATCAGAAGATGGTTATAAAATCTTTGTGCATGAATCAGAGCGTAAATACGAACCTCGCTTAGGTGAGGAAGTAGAAGTAAGAATTATCGGTCACAATGAGAAAGGTGAACTCAATGGTTCATTTTTACCTTTAGCACATGAACGATTAGATGAAGATGGACAAATTATTTTCGATTTATTAGTCGAATACGAAGGAGAGCTTCCATTCTGGGATAAATCTAGTCCTGAGGCGATTAAAGAAGTCTTTAACATGAGTAAAGGTTCATTTAAACGAGCGATTGGCCATCTTTATAAACAAAAAATGATTAACATTGAAACTGGCAAAATTTCACTAACTAAAAAAGGTTGGAGTCATGCAGAACAATAATGAATAGAGACGTTTTTCTTCTATTATTAAGTTTCGACATAATCAACAAATATCAATAATTTACTATTATTACAAAACATTCATTGTTTAAGTTATAGCTTAATCAGTGAATGTTTTTTATTTTATAAAGTTTTTTTATCTACCATATTAAATTTTCTATCATCTTAACAAAACCTTTACATTTAATCTATTTTATATTAACAAAAGGTATGTAATATAGGCATTGTAAGAAATACATATAACAATTTGGGTTATTTATATTAGGAGGATGTTTCAATGAAAAAATGGCAATTAGTCGGTACAACTGTTTTAGGCGCTTCGGTATTATTAGGCGCATGTGGCGGTGGCGATAGTAGTGGTAGCGGTTCAGGAGATGGAAAAGATCTTAAAGGCCAAGCAAAAGGTGAAGGTTCATCTACAGTAGCTCCAATCGTTGAAAAATTAAATGAAAAATGGGCAAAAGACCATCCAAACGCAACTATCTCTTCTGGTCAAGCAGGTACTGGTGCTGGCTTTGAAAAATTCATCGCCGGTGAAACTGATTTCTCACAAGCTTCTAGACCTATTAAAGATGAAGAAAAACAAAAATTAGAAGACAAAGGTATTAAATATAAAGAATTCAAAATTGCACAAGATGGTGTAACAGTTACAGTTAACAAAGATAATGATTTCGTAAATGAATTATCTAAAGACCAATTGAAAAAAATCTACACTGGCGAAGCTAAAACTTGGAAAGATGTAAACTCAAGTTGGCCAGATAAAGAAATTAAAGCCTTTTCTCCAAACTCAAGTCATGGTACTTATGACTTCTTTGAAGAAGAAGTAATGGATAAAGAAGATATCAAAGCTGAGAAAAACGGTGACACTAACGTAATCGTTCAATCAGTTGAAAAGAACAAACAAGGTATTGGTTACTTCGGTTATAACTTCTATGAACAAAATAAAGATAAATTAAAAGAAGTTAAAATCAAAGATGACAAAGGTAAAGCAACTGAACCAACTAAGAAAACAATCAAAGAAGGCTCTTATGCTTTAAGTAGACCATTATTCTTATATGTTAAAGAAAAATCATTAAAAGAAAATGATGTAATGAGAGAATTCATTAAATTCACTTTAGAAGATAAAGGTAAAGCGGCTGAAGATGCTGGTTATGTAGCTTCTCCAGAAAAAACTTACAAAGATGAATTAAAAGAACTAAAAAAATATGACAAAGATTCAGATAAATAATAATCAATTTTAATATCAAAGGGCTGGAAATTATTCAAGGGGGAGGACAAGGTGGCATTACCGCTACCTTGTTCTCGATTATATGGGTGATTGTTAAAATGTTGTAGATTAATTTGAACTCATTATTTACCTGATAATTTCTCGCTCTTTTTTATACATTGGGAGAAAAAGAGAGGGTTATATATGGCATCAGAAACAAATGTTAGAGAATTGATAGCTAAGAATAACGCCAAAAAGGGTGGTTTCAGTGATAAAATTGTTCCCATTATTTTAGGAATTATAGCTGCTATCTCTATCTTAACTACAATTGGTATCTTATTTACGCTAGTAACTGAAACGATTACATTCTTTACACGAGTATCATTAGCTGAATTCTTATTTACTAAAGATTGGAACCCAACTGGCTCTGATCCTAAATATGGTATTTGGGCATTAATTCTTGGAACATTGAAAATTACAGTTATCGCTACAATCGTAGCTGTACCAATTGGTTTAGGCGCTGCAATTTACTTAAGTGAATATGCAAGTGATAAAGCACGTCGTATTATTAAACCAATTCTTGAAATCTTAGCAGGTATTCCAACTATTGTTTTTGGTTTCTTTGCATTAACTTTTGTAACACCAATTATTAGAACAATTATTCCTGGCCTTGATAGTTTTAACTCAATTAGTCCTGGGATTGTAGTAGGAATCATGATTGTTCCAGTTATTACAAGTATGAGTGAAGATGCTATGGCATCCGTTCCTTCAAAAATTCGCGAAGGTGCTTATGGACTAGGTTCTACTAGATTTGAAGTAGCTACAAAAGTAGTTTTAACAGCGGCAGCTTCAGGAGTTGTTGCATCTATCGTATTAGGTATTTCAAGAGCTATCGGGGAAACAATGATTGTATCATTAGCAGCTGGTAGTTCACCAACATCTTCATTAAGTTTAACTAGTTCTATCCAAACAATGACTGGTTATATTGTAGAAGTTGCAACTGGGGACGCAACTTTTGGTTCAGATATGTACTACAGTATTTATGCTGTTGGTTTTACATTATTTGTATTCACACTAATCATGAACTTAATCTCATATTGGATTTCTAAACGCTTCAGAGAGGAGTATTAATATGACAGCTACTACAGATGCTAACTCAAAAACGTTAGTAGACCAAAACAAAGTTGAAAAGAATATAACGAGTCGTAGTAAAAAAAATAAACTTAATAAATGGTTGTTTTTCACTTGTATAGTGATTGCACTACTTGTCCTTGTAGCATTACTCGTTCAAACGCTTGTTAAAGGGATTGGTTATTTAACACCTGAGTTCTTTACAAGTTTCTCTTCTTCTACACCATCACAAGCAGGTATTAAAGGGGCCTTAGCGGGAACTATCTGGTTAATGCTAAGTATCATTCCTATTTCAATTATTTTAGGTGTAGGGACAGCAATTTACTTAGAAGAATATGCTAAAGATAATTTCTTCACTAGTTTCGTGAAAATCAGTATTTCTAACTTAGCAGGTGTACCTTCAATCGTCTTCGGTTTATTAGGTTTAACTCTATTCGTACGTGGTGGAGGCATTGAGGCATTATCATTAGGTAACAGCGTTATCGCAGCAGCATTAACCATGTCTCTACTTATACTACCAATCATTATTGTTTCAAGTCAGGAAGCAATTCGCGCAGTACCTAATTCAGTACGTGAAGCTTCATATGGTTTAGGTGCTAATAAATGGCAAACTATTAGACGTGTCGTATTACCAGCATCATTACCTGGTATCTTAACAGGTTTCATCTTGTCTCTATCTCGTGCATTAGGTGAAACAGCACCTTTAGTTTTAATCGGTATTCCAACCATTTTATTAGCAACACCAACAAGTATCATGTCAATGTTCACTGCGTTACCAACGCAAATCTATACTTGGGCTAAAATGCCTCAAGCTGAATTCCAAGACGTCGCTTCAGGAGCGATTATCGTATTACTTGTTATCTTATTATTAATGAACGGCGTAGCGATATTCTTACGTAATAAGTTCTCTAGAAAATATTAATACTAATATACAACTACACATAGCTTAAATTAGGGAATAGAGAAGGCGATGTTAAAGAAACTTCCTTCTCTCAGATATAAAAGGAGTTTTAATAATGACAAATACAAACTTAAAAGAGAAAAAACAAGAAGTAGCAGAACACACTGATCGTTCACAAGAACCTGTTTCAACAGTCGTCTCTTCAAATGAACACCAACACATTCAACATAATGATAGCGATAAAAAAGTCGTTTATTCTACTCAAAATTTAGATTTATGGTATGGAGATACACATGCATTACAAAATATCAATTTAGATATTTTAGAAAATAATGTTACTGCCATTATCGGACCTTCTGGTTGTGGTAAATCAACATACATTAAAGCATTAAACCGTATGGTAGAATTAGTACCTTCTGTGAAAACTGCCGGTAAAATTTTATATCGTGACCAAAATATTTTTGATGAAAATTATTCAAAAGAAAAATTAAGAACTAATGTAGGAATGGTCTTCCAACAGCCTAACCCATTCCCTAAATCAATTTACGATAATATTACTTACGGCCCTAAAACACATGGTATTAAAGACAAAAAATTACTTGATGAAATTGTAGAAAAATCATTACGTGGCGCTGCAATATGGGATGAATTGAAAGATAGATTACACACAAATGCTTATGGTTTATCTGGTGGACAACAACAACGTGTTTGTATTGCTAGATGTTTAGCAATCGAACCAGACGTCATCTTAATGGACGAGCCTACGTCAGCATTAGACCCAATTTCTACTTTAAGAGTCGAAGAGTTAGTTCAAGAATTAAAAGAACGTTACTCTATTATTATTGTTACACACAACATGCAACAAGCTGCACGTGTATCTGATAAAACTGCATTCTTCCTTAATGGTTATGTTAACGAATACGACGACACTGATAAAATTTTCTCTAATCCTTCTGATAAACAAACTGAAGACTACATTTCAGGACGTTTTGGTTGATATTCGATAATGGCCATTATTAGACAGAAATACGAAGGCCAACTTGGCGATTTAATTAAAGATATTCGTCGACTTGGTCTTCATGTTTATTTTAATATCGAAAATGCATTAGTGTCGTTAAGTGAAAATGATAGAAATTTTGCAAGAGAGATTATTGAAAAAGATAAAACGATTAATAACTTAGATTACGAAATTAATGAAAAAGTAATTATGCTAATTACTAAACAGCAGCCGATTGCTACAGATTTAAGAATGATGATGTCGGCATTAAAAATTTCAACTGATTTTGAACGTATGGGAGATAACGCGGCAAATATCGCTCATATCCGTTTACGTGTAAAAATCACAGACCATTATGTATTAACACGTTTAAAAACAATGGGGAAATTGGCTATGCTGATGTTACAAGATTTAGATAATGCTTTTAAAAATGAGGATATCACTTTAATTAAAGAAATCATTGAACGTGATCATGATATTGATGATTTATATGTCAATATCGTTAATACGACGTATCTTATTGATAATGATCCATTTGTAGCTGGACAAGCACATTTAGCCGCGCGTAACTTAGAACGCGTAGGGGATCATGTAAGTAATATTGCCGAGAGTGTTTATTACTACTTTACTGGTGAATACTACGAATAAATTTTCTTCTTAATAACCCAAATAAATAGAACGTAAAAGACCTGCTACTCATTGAATGATGAATAGCAGGTCTTTCATAATATCATTAATTTTGTTGTTCTATTTGATCTGTTAAGGTTTCGACTTCATTAACCAGTTCTGAAATATACTTAATTGTTGCTTTTAATGGAGCGTCGGTAGTGATATCCACACCAGCAATTTTAGCAAGTTCTACTGGAGATTTGCTACCGCCAGCTTTAAGTGTATTTAACCAAGCATCTACTGCAGGTTGGCCTTCTTGTTTAATTTTCTGAGAAACAACTGTACCAATAGTTAATCCGGCAGAATAAGTATATGAATATAATCCCATATAATAGTGTGGTTGGCGCATCCATGTTAATTCGGCACTGTTTGTTAATTCAACTGCGTCGCCAAAGAATTGTTCGTAAACATCTCGCATAATAGAATTAAGTACCGGAGCTGTTAACGATTCACCATTATCGACTTTACGATAAACTTCACGTTGATAGGCCGCTTCAAGTAGGTGAGTTACCATATTATGATAATACGTACGGGATAATATTGAACCGATCACCCAACGTTTAAATTTAGGGTCTTCACTGTTACTAAATAAATAATTGGCCATTATCATCTCATTCATTGTTGAAGGTGCTTCAACGAAATACATAGATGCTTCAGAATCTAATAATTTTTGGTGTTGTTGGGCAAGAGTGAAATGACCTGCATGGCCTAACTCATGTGCTAATACAAACGTTTCTGCCATTTTACCAGTCCATGAAATGAAAACATATGAGTGAGTAAAATAAGGACTAGCACAATAAGCACCTGTGTCTTTGCCTTTATTTTGAGCAAAGTCAATCCAGCGTTGATTATAAGCATTATCAATCATTTGTGCGTAATCATCACCAAGTACATCTAATGCACCATGAATATACTTTTTAGAATCTTCTATTGAAATTTCAGGTTCATAACTAGGATCTACTGAAATTTTTAAGTCTTCAAAACGCATTTTATCAAGGCCATGAATTCGTTGTAATAACTTCGCATATTTCTGCATCACAGGGGCTAAATCACTCATAATTACATCAATTTGACGGTCGTACATTTCACGAGTCACTTCTTGGTCATGTAATAAGTAATCAATGACTGAATCATAACCTCTGAGATCAGCTTCAATTTTTTCTTGTTGTACATGCTGATTATAAGTAGCAGCAGTCGTATGTTGATACTTACGTAATGCATTATTAAAACTTTCAAAACTTTTTCTTCTGAATTCAGGATCTGCATTGTCTTCGTATTCATTTTCAAACGTAGCGTAATCCATTGGATAATTAATGTGGTTATGTTCAAACGATTCAAATGCGATATCTAGCATTTTAGTAGTTCCATATAGTTCATATGCACTTTGGAAAGTAGGGGACAGACTTGCTAACACTTCTTCAACTTCTGATGATAATTGATATGGTTTTCTTTCAATTAACTTTTCAAGATAGTGAGGAACTTCTGAATTAGCCATTATACTTTCAATTTCGCTACTTGATAATAGTAAAATTTCAGATTCTACGAAGGATAATTGACTTGCTATTTTACCGTAACTAGTAGATAATTTAGCGCTTAGTATTTGAGCATCTTCACTTGTAGTATCCACGCTTAATCTTAGTTCAGCATAGTTACCTAAACGGTCTAACTGGATAAGTATTTCTTCAAGTTCAGCTAATACTTTTTCAACTATACTAGCTTCTATTTTATCTTTATATTTTTGATTAAATGCTTTAGAAATCTGTAATACTTCTTTTAAAGTAGTATAAAACTGTTCATCGCTTTCAAATAAGTCTTTTAAGTCCCATGTTTCTTGTGTCGGAATATCTTTTCTAGATGGTAATCCTGTTGACATATATATCACTCCCTAAACTAAGTCTTACGCATATTATACACAATATTTTTTTCGAACTCATTATTAAGCCTTTAGCCTGAGTTGATGATTTATAGAAAGGTGTATAATTTATTTAAATAATATTGTATCATGAGTTAATAATTCATTTTATTATGTTAGGAGAGTAATATGACTATTTTTGATATGCCAAATTATCTTTGGGTTACTATCATAGCAATGATTATTTTAACTGTTTTTTGTTCACTTGTTTTGAAAAAGTGGTTCGCAGCTGCAGTCATCACATTTGTAGTGTTAGCTGTTTTAGCATTCTTTATACCAAATTTTTATGATATTTCATTCCAACCATTATTAGGTTATGCAGCATTTTTAGCAATCATCAGTTTAATCATTAGTTTCTTATTATGGTACTTCACCAAAAATTGGCGTCGCGAACGTAAAAAGAAACAATTAGAAAAAGAAATTCAGAAATATGAGCACGATGAACCTCAATATCGTCGTCGTGATAGAAGATAAAACTAATAGAGCGAGTAGGCCACTTTTGGTGACTAACTCGCTCTATCTATTTAGTAAAAGTGAAGGAGAATCCCTTACTTTTCAAACGCTTTTTCGATTTTATCTAATTGTTCAATAGTAGTATTAATACCGCCTTCACTGAAATACCACGCATTTGTTTCGAATTGATAGATTTGATTATTTTTTACTGCTTTCATATTTTTAATTACATCATTCTTCAACACTGATGGTAAGGTTTTGTCATCACCATTTTTCGTATGATCTATAACCAATAATTTATCCGGATTAACTTTATTCAAATATTCATAAGTAACTGTATTACCCGCTGAATTCTCTTTCATATTTTTATCAGCATGTTGAATACCTAAATCCTTATTTAAGAAGCCACCAAATCGGCCTGTAGAACCAAAGGCTTTAACCCCTTTATCATCCACATTTAAAAATAGAACCGTATCATTATTAATGGCCTCTTTAGTATCCTTTACTTTATTGCTTAATTTATTATTAAGCTCCTTGGCCTTATCTTCTTTTTTGAAAATTTTTCCTAATAATGTTGTATGATCTTTAATAGAATGAATGTAGTTATTATTATCAGGACTAACAAATAATATCTTAGCATTAGGCGCTGCTTTCTTCATTTCATCAAGTGTTTTTGTATGAGCTTGTCTAAAAGAAGCAAATATTACGTCAGGTTTAGATTTAGCTAACGTATCATAATTAGGTCTTCCAGGATTACCTAAATTAGCGTATTTACTGTCTTTAAATTCAGAAAGGGAAGAGAGTAGAAATGATGCACCTTTACCTTTAGCGATAGACACTATTTTGCCTTGTAATCCCATTTGTTGCATGATATCTAACGCACCGTAGTCTAATACAGCTACACGATCAGGATCAACAGGGACCTTAACTTTCTGAGTCTTACTTTCGCCACTGCTGTGCGTGTGTTTTTGATCTTTAAACTCATAAGTGTTCTCAACTGTAATGGTTTCCTTATTAGAGGAAGATGTTGAATTAGATTTATTGCTACATGCTACAAGTATTAATATTGTAGTAATTAATAATATGCTTAATTTGAATGTATTTTTCATAATGTAACCTCCTAGGTAACATTATAATTGCAAATGATAATCGTTTTCAATAACAATTTATTAAAAATCTCAATTGTTCTTATTATTATCTACTCATTAAACTGTCTAACACCTTGCATACCGAGTTAATATTAGCATCAACAAAAGTAATTAATTCTTCATTTTCAAATAAAGAAGTGCTCATCGTACTGTTATTAATAAAATAGGCAGCTTGCGCATGATTGAGCATTTTAATATCATTATGATCATTTCCAAAAGCAATATAAGTTGGATTTGTACCAAGTATATGAGTAATAGCAAAATATTTATTAATATGTTTAGCAGTGATATCGATATTCAATTCATTTGAGTGATTAATTAATTCTAGTTGTTTACCATTTGTAGCTAGATATGTAGCAATATCTTTGAAATTGTCTTGGTTAATATTTAATAAAATAGTCTTAATAGGTGATTGAATGTCATTCATTGAAAGCTTTTGAGCAAGACGATGAGGGTCTAAATGTTGATAAATAGTATTAGTTGTAGCTACTTCAGCAGCATAGTTCCAGTCATCATCGATAATATAACTTAAATTATATTGTTCTATAACTTCTTTAATAAGCGCAAAATCTTCATTTGAAATAGTAGCTAGTGTTTGAATATGATTATTTTCAGAAATAATCGAACCATTGCCGCCAATCAATGTAAATTCGTGAAACTGTGTAGGAAGTACAGGTAATAAGTCGCGTATAGGTCTCGCTGAAGCAAAAATAATTCTATGTCCTATGTTATGTAAACTAGAAAGTCGCTCTATAATTCTTTTATCTATATGACGGCCATCAAAACAAATCGTGCCATCAATATCGAGGATGATATTCATTTATAAACTCCTTATATTACATATATACGTATATATGTATGTTATATAGAGAATTTTATCATAATGACGTGGTAATAAGCGTACGAATATAAATGTGTAGTGAAATGATTAACGATTTATTTGAGCAATAATTATTAAAGTAATAATAAAAGGAGTGGTCCCCTAAAGCTCAACACATTACTTCCTATAATATATATTATGTAAACTAAAATATTGAAAAATATCTATACTGCTATTCTTAACGCTGTCACGACGATTTCTGAGCATTTAAACTTCTTAAACCGTATAATCCATCTGTTAACGTTTTGATCTGATCTTTAATTTTAATATAATCATGATAAATAAATTGTCTAGTTCGTTGTTATGATACCTATATGTACGAATACGTTGATTGGAACTCTAAACCTTTAACTTACAATACTTGCTAATCAATAATAAATTAATAGCCAATTCGAATTATAAGGCTAAGGCATTAGTACCTTATAATTTGGAAAATCCACGGACTATAATCCGATAAGATTGAAAACATCAACATAGCTTCAATATAATCATTAAATTTGCTAATATACGGCCGTTAAATCAACATTTATTCAAATCGTAATAATTACGTTATAAATGTTTGTTGTTTTATCTAGACAAAATGTTAGTTTTACTAAATTTTTCATTTTACAAATGATTTAAATTTTACTAAATAAAATAGTTTGTCAATATTATTGTTAAAAATTATAAGTGTGCTATTATAAAACTGTAGGAATCAACATGCTATAACACCTAGAATTTTACCTACAACATATTGTAACTTGTCTCTATCACTCGTTACGATAAAAAAGCAAGATATTGAAATCTAAAGTTCTCGCAGGTTTTATTATCTCGCTCTGGCAAGGTTGGGGAGAGATGCAGAATGTATAATTTCAACGCCTCTCCCTTTCTCCCTCAACCTTCGCTAAAAGCAAAGGGAGCGAGACAGAAATCTAATGTAATTTCAAAGATTTCGTCGTCCCGCCCCGGCAAAGTTGACTAGAAATGAAGAAAGTGAGGCTCGAACGCATCTTCATTTCAGACAACTACTGCCAAGTTTCAAAGATTTCCTCGTCCCGCCCCGGCAAGGTTGACTAGAAATGAAGAACGTGAGGTTCGAACACCCCTTCATTTCAGACAATTACTGCCATAACTAAAGGCTGAACCATTTTTTTATATTAATGGCTCAGCCTCTTCTTAAAAGTTATTTTTTTATTTTCTTACGAATACTATTTAAAGTTGTGAATAGCCAATATTTCACTTTATTAATCGGTTTATAAAAATCTCCTATCAATTCTTCAATATAAACATTAAATCCTCGTTTAAAGCGATAAACACCATAATCCTCACTATTTTCAGTAAAGTCACCAGATAAACCATAGAAATTATAGCGATCATAACCATGTTCAAAGCAATAGTTCATCATGTGCCAGTGCATCATGTATGGTCCCATATAATTGTTGTATTTCTCTGATGATCCTCCTGAGAAGTAATTCACTTCATAGGCATTCGCAAAGAAAATACCTGAAGCTAGATTTAGAATTTGACCATCTGTTTGACGCAATTCGCTCGCGTTTAAGAGTTCTTTTTTATCGTGTTCAATTTGGCTATCTAAATCGGCAATTTTTCTTAATTGCTTATCATTTTTATTTTCTTTTGCCATCATTTGATCACGACGATTTTCTTTATCACTTAAAGCGTCTTGTAGTGATTTTATGTATTCGTCTAAATCAATATAAGCTAGTGGAACAAGAACTTTATCACCATAGGTATCAAAGAAATTGTAGAAATATTCGTCAGTTTTTGATACAAATCCAGTACGTGCTTCTGTTTCACGATATAAATCTAAGAATAGATGGAATTCATCTCTACCAAGAAATCTAACTTCAACTCCGTAGTTTATCGCTTTATTTATATTACGTTTACGTTGGCTATCAAATTGTTTTCTTAACGATGCAGGCGTTTCACCTTTTAAGTAGCTAACGCCCATCCATCTCGCTTGACTTGAAGTATCATATTGAGTTGTAAAACCATGATGATTATAGCCATGTGATTTAAATAAATTAACAATCGCATCATTTTTTTCGCGACCTTCAACAGGTTTTACGTCTTTATCATAGATTTGGTAAATCCAATAAGGGTCAAGTTTAACGTATAAACATTGATGTTGATGTAGATACTTTTCTAATTCACGTAAATAGAAGTCTGCAAGTCCTAAGTCAGAATAATCCATGACTGGTCCACGGTTTGAGTAATATACATAACTTCCCATAGTTGGTATTTTAGAAAAAAGACTAGCAGCAATGACTTTATTACTTTCATCTTTGACTCCTAACAATACTACTTGGAACCCATCATTTTCACGGGTCTGGATATTTTCTTTAGTTTGAAAGTAATGACTTTCTAATGATGGATTTTGTACAAAGTTTTCATACTCTTTTACTGTTAACTCTGTAAATTTCATATTAGTCTAATCCCCTCTTAATAAAATCTATTTTTTAACCCTTTTAAGTGTCTTATAAACAGAATACATTGGTTTGTTAATTGGTTTCACAAAATCACCAACATATTCAATTACATCTGCGTTAAAGCCTTTTTTGAACTTCACAACTCCTGCGTCTTCTGCGTCTTCACTGAAATGACCACTTATTCCATAGAAATTATATCTATCAATACCATGCTCTAAGGCATAGTTAATCATTGTCCATTGAACCGCATAGCTACCAGCAAAATGTCTGTATTTATTAGACGTTCCACCAGCATAGTAAACCACTTCGAATGGGTTAATAAAGAAGAAACCAGCTGAAATTGGTAATTCATTGCCATGTTCCTTTTGTAATTCTGTTGCTTCATCAATCTTTTGTTGATTAGCCTCTAATTGTTGTTCTAAATTGACTTGTTTATTTTGTGCCTTTTTATTTTCAGGACGTTTTTCTAAATCTTTGATAGCTTTATTTAAGTCTCTATTTAATGTTTCTCTTTCATTTTGAAGTTCTTCGATGTATTCATCAAATTTAATGTATGCTAATGGGACTAATACTCTATCTTTAAAATGTTTAAATCGAGTGTAATAGAAACTGTCTTCTCTATCTTTAAAATCTTTAGTTTCTGTTGTATCTTCCATAAACGATCTAAAGATTGGCAATTCTTCTTCAGTTAAAAATTTAACTTTAACACCATTTTTTTGAACTTTTTTGGTATTACGTTTTCGTAAACTGTCCATATTATTCAAAATATCTTTAGCTGTTTTATCTTTTAAATCAAGCACAGAATGGAATCTAATTTGGAGAAGAGAATCGAAACCTGTTGTAAATCCTTGGTGTTCAAATCCTAACTCTTGCATCTTATCAAAGAGCCAATCATTGCCTGCATTATTTGTAATTTCACCATCATGATTACGATATTGATAAGGTAAATAAGGGTCGACTCTTACATATAAGCAGTTGTGTTGTTTTAAATATTTAGTTAGTTCATTAAAGAAGAAGTGAACAAGTTCTTTATTTTCATAATCAATCACAGGCCCACGGTTTGAATAAAAATATTTAAAGAATTTCATTACAGGTACTGCTGTTAACATACATGCTGCAATGACTTCATTATTCTTATTTTTAATACCAACTAAGTGGGTTTCTGTCTTCTCAGCAACTTTCACTTCATAATTTTCGACCGTTTGTGTAAAATGACTGTACGGCATTTTATCTGTAAAATCACCGAATTCAGTCGCTGTTAAATTTGTAAACTTCATTTTTTTATAACTCCCATTTTAAAGAATCTTTCTCTCTTGATGTTCACTATTTGCATTATAGTTTTAATAATTATTATATGTATCATTAATAAAAATTTTTATCTTTCTAATCTCGTTAATTATACAATAGTTGACTATAAAACTGAAATAGAAACCATTTCTATAAGAGAATTATTAAACTACATGCAAATTAATAGCCTAGAACATTTTATTAAACATTCCAGGCTATTATAGTAATTATCTTGTCACTTATTCTAAATCATTTCGCTTTAATTTTCCAACCATTGAAACAAGGGAGCGAGATAGAAATCTAATGCAATTTCTAAGATTTTATCGTCCCGCCCCGGCAAAGTTAACTAGAGATGAAGAAAGTCCAGTTTGGATGCATCTTCATTCCAGTCAACCCCTGTCTAATCACATAGATTATAAATTTCACTCATGATAATTTAATAGGTTACAAGTTATCATAATGTAAAAGTCACGTTATTATTTTAAATTTCTTATTTATTCATACGAATCCAGTGTGGCCCTAATCTCGTTTAGATATGCTTCAAATTCCGTTGTATTCCCTTCCTCAATACGACGTACGATTTCACTTCCGATTACAATACCATCTGCTACAGTAGCTATACTGCGAACATGTTCAGGTGTTCGAATACCAAAGCCAGCTACTACTGGAATAGAAGTATATTCTTTTATCTTGTGTAGCTTTTCTTTGAGTTCAGGATGAAACGTACCATTTTCTCCAGTTGTTGCATTCATAGTTACTGTGTATACAAATCCTTCTGCATTTTCAGCAATTGTTTTGATTCTATCTTGGGAAGCGGTCATTGCTATAAGTGAGATAATCTTTACAGAGAATTTAGACACTCTGGCTTTCAATTGCTCTGTTAATTCAAATGGTAGATCTGGAATAATCACTCCATAAACATTCACATTTTGACATCGTTGGAAGAATGCTTCTTCGCCATAAGACAATATAATATTATAGTAAGTCATCAAAACATATTTATTTTTAATTTCACCTTTATGTTTTTCTAATTCATCAAAGATGTAATCAATCGTTATGCCATCTTCAATTGCCTTATTACCTGCTTTCATAATTGCTGGTCCATCCGCTACTGGGTCTGAAAAAGGAACCCCAATTTCTATAATATCGGCACCATGTTTATCTAGTAATTTAACATCTTCGATAAAGTCTTTCGCTCCCATTAAATAAGGTATAAATAATTTAGTCATGTAAATCACCTCTTTCTTCAGTGTATTGACGAATTGTTTCCATATCTTTGTCTCCACGACCTGAAACAGTAACCACAATAACTTGATCCTTATCCATCGTTGGAGCTAATTTTTCAACATAGCTTAGTGCATGCGCACTTTCAATTGCTGGAATAATCCCTTCACATTGACTGAAGCGGATAAGTGCTTCCATAGCTTCTTCATCGCTAGCATTTTCATATTGAACTCTTCCTATATCATGATAATATGAATGTTCTGGACCAATACCTGGATAATCTAAACCTGCTGAGATGGAATGTGCTAATTCAATTTGACCATGATCATCTTGAATAAGGTACATCTTAGAACCATGAAGTACACCTGGACGCCCTTTTCCAATAGCCAGAGCGTGTTTATCTGTATTAATACCTTTACCAGCTGCCTCAATTCCATATAGTTTTACATCATCTTGAATAAACGGATAGAACGTGCCAATTGAATTGGAACCGCCACCCACACATGCAACCACCGCATCCGGTAAACGCCCTTCTTTATCAAGTATTTGAGTTTTAATCTCTTGTCCAATGACACTTTGGAAATCTCTAACCATAGTTGGAAACGGATCTGGTCCTAAAGCAGAGCCTAGCAAATAATGTGTATCGTCTACATGACTCACCCAATACTGCAACGCTTTATTTACCGCATCCGATAATGTACCTTGTCCATCATCTACTGCTTCCACTTTCGCGCCAAGCAGTTCCATTCTAAATACATTAAGTTGTTGGCGTTTAATGTCTTCTCTGCCCATAAACACTACAAGTTCCATATCGAAAAGTGCTGCAACGGTTGCACTCGCTACTCCGTGTTGCCCCGCGCCAGTTTCTGCAACCAACTTGTTTTTGCCCATACGTTTTGCAAGTAACACTTGTCCTATCGCGTTATTAATTTTATGCGCTCCTGTATGATTTAAATCTTCTCTTTTTAAATATATTTTTGCGCCACCTAACTGTTCAGTGTAGGATTTTGCGTATGTTAATGGCGTTTCTCTACCTACGTAGTCTTTTAAATAATGAGCGATTTCTTTTTGGAATTCTTCATCTTGCTTAGCTTTCTGATAAGCTTGCTTTAATTCGATAATCGCTGGCATCAAGGTTTCTGGTACATACTGTCCTCCATATTCTCCGAAAAATCCTAATTCATCAGCTTCTGTTTGTATATTTTTCATTTTTTAACGCTCCTTTAACTAGTTTAACGATAGTAATCATTTTGTTTTTATCTTTATTTCCTGCTATTTCGATACCGCTCGAGATATCATAACCTGCATGTTTAAGACCCATTTTCTCTATTTGTGTAATCTTATTAGCGTCTATGCCTCCAGCAATTAAATAAGGTACTTCAATATCAATATGATTTAATAAACTCCAATCAAAAGACTCTCCAGTACCTCCATATTGAGTTGAAGGTGTATCAATAATAAATAAATCGACGAAATCTTTATATAATTTCATAGTTTCTGCAACTTTATGATCAGCTGACAACGCTTTAATTATCTTAATATTCTTGAAATTATCCCTAATATTTTTTATAAATTCTGGTGATTCTCTTCCATGAAATTGAATCGTATTAATTGCTGTATTTTCAATTAAATTTTTTACTTTTTGAAAAGTAGGATTCACTACTACCACAACTTTATCTATATCATTAGACATAAGAAGTGACATTTTGTTTATATGACTGATATCAACATGTCTTTTGCTTTTAGGATAATGTATAAAGCCGACCATATCTATATTAAGTAAATTGACTTTCTGGATATCTTCTTCCGTCTTAAATCCACAAAATTTTAATATCATATGTTCACCTTACGTAGCTTAAGGTTAGGCATAAATGATGATAAATCATCACAATTCATCAAGGCACCGCCAATTAATAAACCATCGATTCCAGAATTAACGATGTTCTGAACATCTTCAACTGAATTAATACCACTTTCAGAAATATAATAATGGCCAGGTTGCTTACATCGTAATATTTGATTCGTATGTTCAACGTTCGTTACAAATGTTTTTAAATCTCTATTGTTAATTCCAATAATTTTAGCATTTAACTGATAAGCTCTTTCTAGTTCTTCTTTATCATGCACTTCGACCAATACTTCTAACCCTACAGATGTTGCATAGTTATATAATTGTGTTAATTGCGTATCTGTTAAAATATTAACAATTAGCAATATAATAGAGGCTCCAGCTTTTTTAGCAACATCAATTTGAAGCGGGTCTACGATAAAATCTTTACAGAGTACTGGTAACGTGGTTTTAAGTGAGAGTTTTTGTAACCTTTCAAAGCTTCCCCCGAAGTACTGTTCATCGGTTAGCACTGAAATCGCATTTGCACCGTAACGTTCATAATCTTGTACTTGTTGAACTAAATTACGTTCATGAAAAGCTTTGACTGAAGGACTTTTAGATTTTATCTCTGCTATAATACTCAAATCATTGTTCTTTTCTAGTGCCTTCGATAACACGGATTTAGTAGGCAAGTTAATTTCGCTTAATGTTTTAAGTTTAGACGCATAATATCCCTCATTTAACAGTTGCCTTTTATAACTTACAATCTCGTTTAAAATCGTCATATTAATTGCCCTCCATGACTAAACATTGTTTCATGGCACAGCCACTATCAATTAAATCCTCAGCTAATTTTATTCCTGCTTTAATCGTTTCTACTTTTCCAGATACATAAAACGCTAATGCTGAATTTAGAACGACTACATCTCTTTTGCATGTTTTATCGTGTCCACTAAGAATGTTGAGTGTGATAGTTCTATTGTCTTTAGGTGTGCCACCTTGTAGTTCATTATTATCAGCATATTTCAGACCATAATCTGTAGCGTTTAAATAATAATGCTCGATTGTGCCATTTTCTGTTATTTCATAGATTTCGTTATCTCCAGAAAGCGATGCTTCATCCATACCATTTGCGCCATGTACGACTATAGCGCGTCGTCGACCTAAATCTCTTAGAGTTTCAGCCACCATTTTTAACTTAGTAGGATCATAGACGCCCATCACTTGATAGGATAATTTGAAAGGATTAATTAATGGTCCTACTAAATTGAATATCGTTGGCGTACTTATCATTTTTCTCAGAGGTTGAATATACTTCATTATTGGATACGATTGTGTCGCGCTAATAAATGCTAAGCCTTTTTCTTGTACTTGAAAAGGCACTTCCGACACATTAGTCTTAGCAATATCTAACTCTTGAAGCAAATCTGTACTTCCAGAATTTGAAGTTATACTTTTATTACCATGTTTAATTACCGGAATACCTGCGCTTGCCACTATAAATGCTACTGTGGTAGAAATATTAAAGCTATTCGATCGATCACCGCCTGTGCCACATACACATATACTACCTTCGTAAGTTGGTTGTTGTGGATACATAATTTGTATTAAGCTATTCACTACATAAGTCAATTCTTGTTGTTGAATGTCTTTCTTTGTGAATTGTAGTAAAGCTTCAACCTTTTTATCATTATCAATTGATGGATTGATTAAATATTCAATAAATTGGGTAATTTCTTGTTGATTTAACGTATGTTGTTTACTGAGTTGAGCTAAGTTTTCCATTTATGGTGCCCCTTTCACTAACGATGTTGATGAAATTTTGAATGATTTGAGTGCCGAATTCTGTCGCGAATGATTCAGGATGGTATTGAATACCGTAATGAAGCTTTTGAGTGTCTTCAAAAGACTGTAGTGCATCTTTACTTTCGCCAGTAATTGTTAAATTAGGTGGAAACGTTTTGGTATCACTAACAAGTGAATGGTAACGCATAATTTTAAATTGTTTAGGTAGACCTTGGTATAACCTTGTTTCATGGGTTACCTTCATCGTATCTACCTTGCCATGCATAACCTTTTCCCCTTGAATAACCTTGCCTCCGTAGTAACAAGTTAAGGCTTGTGCACCTAAACATACGCCTAAAATAGGCAATGCCTGATATGCTTCAATAATTTTCATTAAACAATCTGTGTCTAATGGGTGTCCCGGCCCAGGTGAGATGATGACGCCGTCAACCTTAGACGTATAAGTTAATACATCTTCATCATCAGGATATTTAATAATGGTTTCTTCTTTTTGATTGACGATATCTACTAAGTTATAGGTAAAAGAATCATAGTTATCTATCACTAATATCATGGTGTCACCTCTAATAAACTTTTGGCTTTTAATCGCGTTTCTTCTAATTCTTTTTCAGGGACGGAATCATAAACTACGCCACACCCTGCTTCAATTTGTATAGTGGTATCATCGACAAGCATTGTTCTTATCGCTAAGGCAAAATCTAAATTTTGATTACAATTGATGTAGCCTATACCTCCACTATAAATTCCTCTTTTATACGGATGAACTTCATAAATACGTTCTATCGCTCTTAGTTTTGGAGCACCAGATACCGTACCTGTTGGTAATAAATTGGCTATAATTGTCATAGGAGACAATTCCTTTTTAATTTTTCCTTTCACTTCACTAACAAGATGGATGACATGTTCATATTTTTCTATTTCCATCAGTTTTGTTAGTTGTGAAGTACCAGTAACGCTCACTCTGTGAATATCATTACGACCTAGATCTACTAGCATGCTATGCTCGCTTCTTTCTTTTTCATCTGCTAATAACTGTTGCGCGTTTCGGTCATCCTCTTCAGGCGTGGCTCCTCTTCGAATCGTCCCAGCTATTGGATTAGTGATAACTTCTCCATTATGCACAGCAACGAAACTTTCGGGAGAACTACCAATAATCATCTCGTCATCCATGTTGATATAGTACATATATGGGCTAGGATTTTGTCGTTTTAAATTTTGATACAACTGATAGCTCAATCGATATTTATCTTGCCCAAAGTGATGTTGGTAACTATAAATTCTTGAAGGCACAACTTGAAACATATCTCCTTCAGTAATTTTTTGCTTTAGGTATTTAACTATTTCTATAAATTTATCATTCGAAATATTAGGAACTATTTCAGATCGTTTAGGTGGTAAGATATAGTTTTCTTCATAAACTTTTATTTGAGACAATGCCTTAATATTCTTCTTCACTCTAGCTTTTAACTGTTTATTGTTATCTCCTGAGAATTGATTAGTTGCTATCACATACAAGTTTTCTTTGTAATGGTCAAAGACATACACATCTTCGATCATATAAAATCTCACGTCATAATTTTTGTTGTTTTCATTTATTACTTTTTTCTTCAAAACTGGAAATTCATGTCTTACTAAATCAAAACTACAACCACCGATAAATCCAGAAATAAAAGGCAATTGCTTTAATTTGTCATCTGTAATTGTATGATTGAAGCGGTTAATATAGTTTTTCAAATAATTATATGGATGATCACTTATCACAGTAGTTGTATCACGAGTTACAATTTTTAATTCTTTGTCAGTTAGTGTCAATGTCCCATAATTATCAAATGCTACTATGGAGTATCTGCCCTTTACTTGTTGTTGGCTTGCACTTTCTAGAATAATTTTCTTTTCTTTTAAATCACCCAAAACTTCTGGGGTGATTTTTGCCTTTAAAACTTCATAATAAAATTCCATATTTAATCCTTTCTCCACAAAAAACGCCAACCTCCTTGTATACAAGGACGCTGACGCGCGGTACCACCTTAATTAACTAAATATTTTAAATAATCAAAATATTTAAAGTTCACTCATATTTTATTTAATTGTTTCCATATAAACCCAATTTCATTATTAGAGGTGTTAGTTTACATCAACCACTAACTTTCTATAGCTACCTTTCTAATAATTACTACATTTATACTGATTTAATTGTATACAAAAAACACCACAACTAACACGTCTATCATAAGGACGCGTTACCGTGGTGCCACCTTACTTAACATAAAATTATGTTCACTCACCATATATAAAACATTGAAATTCTGAGCCCATTTCGAACGATATGTTGTGCTAATTTACATCACCCATTAGCTTTCTTCTTACTACAAATCATATCATCTACTTAATTAACAGAATTGTTTAATAATTCTTATATTTCAGTATAATACACACTTATAATTTATTTGTCAACATTCATTTATAAATTAATTGGAGATAAGCAATATGCATATAGTAAATCTTGAGTAGCCTTTATCGATTCAATATGTGTGCGTTCAAGTGCATGAGAAGATTCAATTCCTGCACCAAATAACCCGTGACGAATATCTGCTCCGGCTTTTAACGCCGCTGAAGCATCTGAGCTATAGTAAGGATAAATATCAATCTTATAAGGAATATCATGAAGCTTACACAAATTAACTAAATGTGCTTTTAAACCTTTATGGTATGGTCCCGAACCATCTTTAGCACAGATAGAAACAGTATATTCATCAGACGCTTGGCCATCTCCTAAGGCTCCCATATCAAAAGCGATAAATTCGACGATATTCGGTGAGATAGATGCGTTAGCTCCATAGCCAATTTCTTCATTATTTGAGATATAAAATTGAGTTGTATGAGGTAACTTTATATTCTCCATTTTAAGCTTTTCAAGTAATTCCATTATCATTGCTACACTTGCTTTATCATCTAGATGTCGAGATTTGATGAAACCTGAAGAAGTAATTTGAGTTCTAGGATCAAAACTTACGAAGTCTCCTACTTCTATCCCTAAATTTCTAGTTTCTAATGCTGTTGTCGTCTTCTCATCTATACGGATTTCCATATGTTCTATATCTCGTGGAATTTGATGATTATCTTTATAGACATGAACACTAGTTTCGTGTAAACAAATTGTTCCAGTATACACTTCGCCAGCTTCAGTTTGGATTTCACAATATTCCCCTTCAATAGCATTATAAGTAAAACCACCGATTAAGCTAATAGCTAGACGACCATCTTCCTTTATTTCTTTAACCATCGCGCCTAATGTATCGACGTGCGCCGTAATACATCTTTGCATTTCATCATCTTCGCCTTGAGCTGTAATAATCAATGCACCTTTATTTGTGAGTCGAGTTGGATAGCCTAATTGCTCTACTTTCTCTTTAACATAGTTAATAGCATTTGTAGCATTCCCTGATGGACTATTAATCTCAGTTAACTCTTGTATCGTTTGTAATATTGTTTCGCTCATTCAAATTCCCCCTCTATAAAAATGTTATTTATTGCTATTTTAGCTTATTTATAATTCTATCTCTATTATTTCCATATTCTCTTATTGTTTAAATCTTAAGTCTAATTTACAATGTATATATTCTGAAAATTTCGAAATAAGGTGATTTTTTTATGGTTAAACATATTTTATTTGTAGGTCTAGGATTAATTGGCGGGAGTTTAGCTAGTAATTTAAAGTTTTATAGATCAAATTTTAAAATTTCAGCTTTTGATAGTAATACTAGCCAACTACATAAGGCCTTATCCATTGGTATTATTGACACTATTGTTGAAGATTATGCTACTGGTGTTAAAGACGCAGATATAATTATATTTGCTACGCCAGTTCAACAGACTGAAAACTATTTAAAAGAATTGCCTAATTATCAAACTCGTCCCCACCTCATTATTACAGATACCGGTAGTACTAAATTAACTATTCAAAGATACGAAGATAATCTTTTAAAACATAACATCCATTTAGTTAGTGGTCATCCTATGGCAGGAAGTCACAAATCTGGTGTTTTAAATGCTAAAAGTCGTTTATTTGAAAATGCCTATTATATTTTAATTTATAACAATCCACGCAATGCTAAGTCAGCAGAGATTTTACAAGAATTATTATCATCAACTTCAGCTAAGTTTATAACCTCTTCAGCTGAAGAACATGATTTTGTAACTAGTATTGTGAGCCATGTCCCTCATATTTTGGCAGCAAGTTTAGTACACGTGAGTGAAAGAAATGCAGTTAACCACCCCTTAATTAAACAATTAGCAGCCGGTGGTTTTAGAGACATAACCCGTATAGCTAGCAGTAATGCTAACATGTGGAGAGATATAGCACTAAGTAATAAAGAGAATATTTTACAAGGACTAGAAATGATTCAACAACAAATTAAAGATATTTCTAGCCATATTAAAAATAATGATTCTAAAGAAATATATGACTTTTTTGACAATGCAAAAAAGTACAGAGATCAATTACCTACTAAACAACAAGGTGACTTAAATACTGAGTATGCACTATATATTGATATTCCGGATAAAGTGGGTATGATAAGTGAAATTACTACTATATTAAGTTTACATAATATTTCTATATGTAACTTAAAAATCATTGAAAATCGTGAAGATATTTTAGGTGCCTTACAAATTTATTTTAAAACTCCTGAACACCGCGACTTAGCTATTAAAGTCTTGAGTGATTTCGAAACACATATTCTATAAATAAAAGCATCCTCCTTTAATTCAATGCTGTTTCGACAACTCTCGAATTGTAGCATTAGTAATTAATTTGGAGGATGCTTCTCTACATTTTATGTCCTGCCATTAATCCTAAACGTCCATGTTTCGTTCCTGGATCAGTATATGAAATAGCCTTAGATACGATGCCTTTTCCATATTTACTTTGTAAGTAATCAATCGTTTTAGCTAGTTTTTCATCTCTTTTTTTCGCATATTCATCAATAAATAAATTTAATTGTCTATCGTTTTCACTAATTAATTGTGTCAATGATACGCTAAGTGTTCGATACAGTGCTTGCTTATCACATAATTGATTAGCATAATAATTAACGACTTTAAAAATATCTCTTTCTAAATTAGTAGCATCTGTTAAAGTATACTGTTTGTGTACACCCCCGCCTTCGGTATATCCAAATGAAAAATGGATTGTACGTGCTAATTGCTTACGTGCTCTTATACGACTTGCAACATCTTCTATAAGTTCTTGCATTACCACTTTAGTTTCTTCAAATCGGTAATCTCTCATTAAAATTTGGCTTTTACAAATTGAGGGATTAGTAATATTATATTTTTCTCTTACTTTACTTTGGTCAATGCCATTAGCGTGTAAATGCATATCAGTTCCTAAAATTCCAAAGTCTCTTTTTAAATATCTATAAGAATATTGAGCTAAGTCTCCTACCGTAATAATCCCTTTTTTATTTAACTTCATCTCAGTTTTTCTATTTATTCCCCAAAAGTCTCTTAGTGGCTTTATTTTCCATAATTTCTGTGGTACGTCATGATAACGCCATTCAGTAATACCATTTTTTGTATGCTTAGCTTCAATGTCCATGGCGACCTTACTTAATAACATATTAGAGCCAATGCCTATCGTACAATATATACCTGTTTTATCTTTAATCTCCTGTTGCAATCGCTCAGCAAATGAAATGACAGTAGAATTAAAACGATGATAGCTATTCGTCACATCCATAAAAAATTCATCGATACTATATTGATGTAAATCTTCTCCCGGAATATATTGCAATGCAATTTTAGAAATTTCAATTGATACTTCCAGATACTTTCTCATACTAGGATTAATAATATAAATGTCATTTCGATGTGGAATTTCAAATAATCTTGAGCCTGTTTTTATTCCAATTTCCTTTAACTTAGGGGTAGCCGCTAAAACTACTGACCCTTGTCGTTTAGTATCGGCTACTACAGCTAATTTGGCTTTTAACGGGTCTAAACCTTTCTCAATACACGCTACACTCGCAAAGAAACTCTTTTGATCAATACATAATACATCTCTGTCTTCAAGTAAATTATAGTCATACACATTAGCAACCTCCCTTAGACACTTTTATTATATACGAACATTTGTTCTATTTCAATATATAAAAGAACGAATGTTCTATTATTTTTATGGAGCGCTTTTCAAAAAAATGCTATAATAACTATAAATTCAGAAAAGGAGGCCTATATATGCCGATTGTAAATGTTAAATTACTTGAAGGACGTTCTGATGAACAATTAAAAGATTTAGTAACTGAAGTTACAAATGCTGTAGAAAAAACAACTGGTGCTAATCGTGAAGCTATCCACGTGGTTATTGAAGAAATGCAAAAGAACCATTATGGTGTAGGTGGAGTAAGAAAATCTGATAATTAATTCAAGGTTTACATAATTATCTTATTGTTATATTAAAACAAAGATTTTTATTAATTTTATAGCTTACTCTTTCAAAAATTCATTAAAGTAACATAAAAAAATGGCGTGAAGATATTTTCTCATAATGAGATTATCTTCACGCCATTATAGTAGCGACTAAAAAACTTATCACTTTTGCTTAAAAAGCTGTTAACTAGCTTTTATCACACTTTCTTTTATTATTCGTTAAAGAACTTTTTAATTGCTTCTTTATTTTTTTCTTTATCAATCTCTAAGGCGCTACCGTCGTTATTAGTATTTATGTTTTGATAAGAATTCTTCACTGGAACCGTTAAGGATTCAACATTCTTATCTCCTCTAATACCAAAGCTAGTTCCTGTTTGGAAGATTGCTGAGTTAGGCATGTTTGTATTGATGTAACCTCTTAATATACCAGCAACCTTCGGTAATTTAACAACCGTACTAGGTGAAACAAGTTCTTGTTTTAAAGTTTGCATCACTTGTTGTTGTCGTCTTACACGGCCAAAATCGCCTTCTTCATCATGTCTGAATCTTGCATAGCCAAGTAATTCTTTACCATTTAAACGTTGATGACCTTTCTTAAGCGATACACCTATATTTTCAGACATATTTTTTTCAACATCGATTGGTACACCATTAGGTTCTAATTCATCAATCATTTTTTCAAAACCTTTAAAGTCAATAACAGCATAATATTCTGGATTAATACCTAAGTTTTTATTTAATGTCTTTCTTAATAATTCTGGTCCTCCAAGTGAATATGCCGCATTAATTTTATAGTTCTGATAACCAGGGATTTCTGCGTAAGTATCACGCATCACTGACAACATCTTCATCTTTTTATGTATGTAATCATATTGTACAACCATAATTGAATCGCTACGTGATTGCCCACCATTTGCCTGGTCAGCGCCTAGTACAAGAACTGAAATTTTCCCGTCATTTTTCACTGGGCCGTTAAATTTGTGCACTTTAATATCTTTAGCATGTTTTTCTGCATAATCAACACCGCTACGATAACCGTGAACAATATAGATAATAGCTATTATTAATAATAATGCTAAAATCAATATTATAAAAGGTAACTTGCGAAGCTTCTTTTTCTTTTTTCGTCTGGAAGGTGTTTGTGTCTCTGCGTGTCGTCTGTATACTGTCTGATCCTTCTCTTCTGTCATATTTACCTACCTTTTATCTTTTAAATATCTTCAAAATTGTATATCTATGTATTATAATTATATATAACAAAGTTATAGAAATTACTTCAAAAAATCAAGTAATTGCTAAATAAATGGTACTAAGGTCCAATGAAAGGATGGCATAAATGAATATTAATACAGCATATTTTGCTGGTGGTTGTTTCTGGTGTATGACCAAACCTTTCGATCAGTTTGATGGTATAGAAACAGTTACATCTGGCTATATGGGCGGTTCAACTCAAAACCCAACGTATGAAGAAGTAAAAAGTGGAACTACAGGCCATTACGAGATTGTCAAAATTGAATATGATGTAGCTTTATTCTCCTACAATAAGTTACTCGAAATCTTCTTTTCTGTAATTGATCCATTAGATGACGGTGGCCAATTCCAAGATAGAGGTTCGCAATATCAAACAGCCATATTCTATACAAATGATCATCAAAAGAAACTTGCTGAAGAATATATAGAGCAATTAAAACACAGCATATATTCTGATAAAGCAATTGCTACAAAAATCTTACCCGCTTCAATTTTCTACAAAGCCGAAACTTATCATCAAGACTTTTACAAAAAGAATCCTGAACGCTATGCTCAAGAACAACAAGATCGGGCTAACTATAAATCATCTAACTATTAATTAAATAAGGCATCCGAACAAGTGAGTAACGCTATTCCTATCTTTCCCACTTAATCGGATACTTTTTATATTTCATTTTTTAAATCTTCTTATTTATGACGAATTACTCTCATAACTTTTAACATACTGTACCATAGTGAACTGTCTTTTCTATAAACTAAAAATCTAGGTTCCCAACCAGGGCCATATTTTTCCTTATATCTACGTAAGCCTTGGAAACGGTATAAGCCATTAAAGTGTTCAAATACGCGGCCAGCAATACGTTCTCTAGGATAAGAGTAATCCAATTGACCTACATTAGATAAGGTTGCCATACCCATGTTAAATGCTTTATATCCTTTTTCCTTGCCCCACAATAACATATGCAAGTATAAACCATCCATTAAAGGTAAATCTAAATCCGGTAGCCATCTAATTAAATCAACTGAAATTGCTTCATTATAGTAAGTTGGCATTAATGTACAAAACGCGATAATTTTACCTTCATCATTTTTCATAACCCCTATTGGCGCTTTTTCTAAATAATCTTCAGTAAATTGACCTACCGAGAAATGCATTTCATTTCTACCGTCTAACCATTGATCACTCACTTCTTTTAATTCTGAAATTAATTCTTGTGAAAATGGTGGTTCAATAATATCAAATTTAATATTTAAATCCTCAAATTTATTTAGTGTAGCACGGAAACCACGACGTTTCTTACCAGAAGTTGTGAACTGTGTTAAATCAATAATTGCTTCTTCACCTAATTTGAAAAATTGATTTCCAAAATTATGGTATAAAGGCATATATCTATCAGACACTTGATAGAAGATAATGTCATATCCTAATTTTTCAGCATAACTATAAAAATCAATTAATAAAGATTGAAATACTTTATCATCACCGATTGGATCACCTAGTACAACAAGCGCATTCGATTTATATCGATACATCATAAAGGCTTGTTTACTCTCATCCATGAAAATATCTTTATCATCACTGTAAATTAAATGACTTAAATAGTTACCTCCATATGTTTCAATAATAGAGATACACTGAGATAAATCTTTCACCTTATGTGGTCGATTAAAACGAACTTCCATTAACCACGCTATTGTCCCTACTAAAAGTACAATAACTAAAATAGTTAGCCAGAAATAATATCTTAATAACGACGTATCCACTTCAAGATGATAAATATCTAAGGCATAAAGTGTTTCTGAAATAAATAAATGATTGATGTATAACACAACTACACTTACCAATAACGTAAGCACTAACTTTTTCAATCTAAATGGTCGCTTAACAACCTTAGCACGTCGATAAGCAAAGATAAGTAACACAAAGATTAAAATTAACCACGATAACAATAAGAATGATGCATACGTATATACCGTAGCAACAAAGATTAAAATTAAAGAAATCATCACAAAAATAATGGCGCGTCTACTTTGTTTAAAGATTCCTCTTATATTAATAAATAGTAATAAACACGCACTCGTATGAATACATAACATAATGTAATATACAAAATGATTAGCATCATATAATCCATCATACACAATAGTAATGTTATTAATAAAAAAGATTAAACTTGTAAATAACACAAGTACCGCAAGTGCAAATGAAGGAATCTTCGCTACGATATCTTTTTGATAAGAAAATAAAAATGATGTGACATCTTTTGCTGGAGCATAATATTTAGATTCTTCAAAGTATCTACGAGCCGAAGAACCAAATTCAAACGTTGATAAAATAAGTGCAATAATCACTGGTACAAAGTAATAAGCAAATCTGTAAAGTAGTAATGCTAAGAGTACCTTTTCTTCAGGAACACCTAATGATTTAAGCCCTATTATTACGACTAAATCAAACGCCCCAAATCCTCCAGGGATAAAACTAACCAGACCAGCAAGTGCCGCAATGATAAAAATACCAATCACAGTAGTAAAAGCAATATGAATATCTACTGTAAGTGTAGATAAATATAATACTGTTGCTGCAACTAACCATTCTAAGCTTGAAACAAGTGTACATGAAACACCCATCGTTTTATGTTGTTGATCAATTGGCTTAATAATTGTATAAGCAATAAAGATAGGTAAAAAGAGTGCTACAACATATAGTATCCATCTAACCCAATTTACTTTATCAAGTATATGGGAAGCATCGAAAATATGTAGTACTACGAGGATGGATAAAAGGCTTAACCCTGTCAACATAGAGATTAAAACAATTGAAATGGCGTGAACTAACTTCTTCCGTTCTGAAGTATAGTTCTTATAAACAAATGCTCTAAGACCCGCACCAATAAAACCACCGAATCCTATAATGGCATTTAAAGCATTAATAATATAACTCACTCTGAATACTTTGTTTGTAGCTATATCTAATTTCAAAGTTTTAACTAGAATCAAATCATATAAACTTAATAAAATCATTGAAGCGCCACCACAAACAAATAATCCGAATAGATGCCAACGATTAATTCGACCAAAGGATTCAAGAGTTTGCTTAAAATTAATATCAGATAGTTCATGGTATAGCGTTATTACCACAACAATAAACAATATTGCTGCGAATAAAAATTTCAATACTGATAATATTCTATTTTTAATTTCTTCAGACATATTTTATTTCGACCCTTCGATTTATATTATTTTAAAATATATCACACCTTTTTAAGTATGAACATATATAATCAGTTGTATTGGGCTAACAGAATTGTAATGTATGACTTATTAGCATAGTGATTAAACATAAGCATACAAAAAGCCACGATAAACGTGATTGAATATCGTGACTTTATTACTTTTATTTAGTCTATTAATCAGCTTTAGTGTATTCTTTTGATTCTTCTTTGCTAATCTCATACTCACCTGAATCATTTCCGTAATATTTATTATAGCGACGTTTAAATATTAAGAATAAATGAGAGACTAATACTTTAAGAATGGCATAACCAGGAATACCTAGAATAACCCCAACAATACCTAATAAATTACCTGCACTTAATAAAATAAAGATAATTGTAAGTGGATGAATTTTCAATGTTTTACCCATAATATTTGGAGAAATAAAATGGCCTTCGATAAATTGAACAAGCGTCCATACTACAATCAATTTTAATAACATCAATGGAGATGTGATTAAAGCAATAATAATAGCTGGTGATATTGCAATAGTAGGACCTAAGTAAGGTACTACACTCGTTACAGCAGCAATAGAAGCTAAAACTAAACCATAATCTAAACCAATGATTGTATAACCAATGTATAATAAAACACCGATACAGAATGAAACAATAATTTGTCCTTGAATATATGAACCTACTTGCACGCTCATTTTTTCAATTAAATCATGATAATCTTTTCTAAATCTAGGTGGCATAATTTTTGTAGAATAATCTTTAAATTTATGGCCATCTTTTAACATAAAGAATAAGACGAATGGTGTGGTTACAATTACTACACCCACATTAACGATTGCTTCAGCAAACGTTTTAATTTTAGTGCCAAAACCATCAGAATAATTAGATACTACTGAAGGAATTTTTTTCGAAACTGAATCTAGCCAGTTCTGTATTTCACCGTAAAATGAAGATAAAAATGAGAAATGCGTTATCTTATCAATTACATTATTAAATTTAGATACGTATCTAGGGATATTATTAGCTAAACGTGTAATCTGATCTCCGATAACTGGAATTAATAGAGTAACAATTAATGTAGCTCCTCCTATAATTAATAAGAAGACAATCGTTATTCCAAGTAGCCGTGGAATATTGTATCTCTCCATTAAGTTGATAATAGGATTAATAAGATAGAATAAAATCAATGATACAATGATTGGTGCGGCTATTGTATTAAAAACAATGATAAAGGGTTGGAATACATACGAAACCTTATCAAATATAAAAATAAAAATACCTAATAATACAAGAGAAATTAACGCAAATATTAAATCTTTTCCACCTAAAAATTTCATAAACCTTGTTTCAGTGAAATTCAATTTCTGATTTGCCTTTTCTTCACCTTGCTTCTTTTCTATTGCCATGCTTTTCACCATACCTTAACTAACAATATTAAATTTAGCTATTATTCATCATAACACAAAATGATTCAATTGATTGCTTAGTTCTGTGATGAATTAATCTGAGATTCGAAATGATAAATATGTAATGCCATATAAACGATTTCTGATTCATTTACGGGAACATTAAGATATTTTTGAATCATTTTAGAAATTTTGAAGGCCGTATTATAAGAATTAGGATAAAAAGTTTTCACCATATTAATAAAAGCGTCTTGTGCATATACGGCTTCTTTATTGTTAAATCGGCGAATTAGAAATTGCATATGTCTAATAAAACGTTGATATTGTACCGTTTGATTATCAATTGGTTGACCTAAATCGTTCTCTATAATGACAATGCTCTTACTAATTAGTTTATTGATTAATGACATATCATGCAGAGATAAATCCTCAGTATTTGAAGCAATGTGAAGTGCTATAAAACCTATTTCATCAGGAGGAAATTCAACATCTAAGTGCTGATTTAATCTATCTATTACTTGACTAGCAATATCATACGCCTCACTATATAAATGTTTCGTTTCTATAGCGAAAGGATTACTAATAATTTGATTTTGCTTTAATCTATTATATGCAAAAATAATATGATCGGTTAATGCTACAACTAGATTCTTATCATCAATAGTATGTGTCGCACTTGTAATAAAGTTTACTGATTCGATAACCGCTTGTAAGACATGATCGTCCGCTAATTCTACTAATGTTTTATAGTATTCTTGTTGTTGTCGTTGTTCTAGTTTGTAAACTTTTTCTATTGAAGCATCATCGTCTAAGGTCATTCCAACTTTTTTATTAAATCCGATCCCTTTACCTATTAAAATAACCTCTTGATTATTATAAGTGCATATGATGACGTTGTTATTTAATGTTTTAGAGATATAGTACTCACTCATCATAATCACCTTTCTTAGTATTAATAAAATTATATAGCTAAATATTAAAATTTAAAAGGTATCTTTTTTTAAACAAAATACTCCTTTCAAAGTTTTAACAAATAAGTTAATCACTTTGAAAGGAGTATAATATAGATTTGCTTTGTCATCTAGACTAAGATTTATATTTTTTAGGAATCTTGTTTTCTCGTCCCCAACTTTCAATACCGAACAAGTTAATTTCTAAATTCTCGGGTTTGAAGACGGGTCTCATGCCAGCTTTACGTTGTTTTTGATAATCCTTCATTACGGCAATTGCAATGTTTGAAAGACCTATAATGGAGACTAAGTTTACAACGGCCATTAAGCCCATGAATAAATCGGCAGTACTCCATACAGTTTCAGTTTTTACAACTGCACCTACAAATACTAAGATAACTACTAAACATCTAAATATGAATAGTACAACTTTGTTAGTTGATAAGAACTCAATATTTGATTGACCGTAGTAGTAATTACCAACTACTGAAGAAAAGGCAAATAGTGTTATTGCTATTGTTAAGAATATTCCTCCAGCTGAACCTAAATGTTCATTAAGAGCTGATTGAGTTACTTGTACGCCCTGAGGTGCATTATCTCCAAATTTTAATCCTGAATATAATAAAATCATGATTGCTGTAGCTGTACAAACAAGCATTGTATCGAAAAATACACCTAATGATTGTATTAAACCTTGTTTAACTGGATGAGGTACGGCTGCAGTGGCAGCTGCGTTAGGTGCAGAACCCATACCAGCTTCATTTGAGAATAAACCACGTTTAATCCCTTGCAGTATTGCAGCACCCACGGCACCACCTGTTACTTGTTCAAAGCCAAAAGCACTTTTAATAATTGTACCAATCATTGGAACAACTTGATCAATATTTAATAATAAAATAACTAATACCATACCAATGTAAATAATTGCCATGATTGGTACAACTAATGATGAAAGTGTTGCAATACTTCGTACACCACCAAAAATAATTATACCTGTAATCACTGCTAAGACTACGCCTGTAATCACAGGGCTGATGTTGTACTGAGTATTTAATGACTCAGCAATCGTGTTAGATTGTACAGTATTAAATACAAACGCAAATGTTACAGTAATTAAAATGGCAAAAAATACACCTAGCCATTTTTGATTTAAACCTTTAGTTATGTAATATGCTGGACCTCCACGGAAGCCACCTTCTTTATCATGTACCTTATAAACTTGAGCTAATGTAGCTTCCATAAAAGCACTTGCTGCTCCGATAAAGGCGATAACCCACATCCAAAATACAGCACCTGGGCCACCTAAAACAATAGCGGTAGCTACACCAGCAATGTTACCTGTACCTACACGTGAACCAGCACTGATAGCAAATGCTTGGAAAGGCGAAATACCTTTCTCACCACTGTCTAATCTTTCAGGCTTTTCCGTTAAAGCTCTAAACATTTCAGGTAGCATACGCAACTGAACAAACTTAGAACTAATTGTAAAGAAGAAACCAACTGTTAATAATAAACCTATTAGATATTGCGACCATATTAAATCATTACCTACCTGGACGATGGATTTAAACCACCCAGGAATCAAACTATCAAAATCACTCAATTACATCCCTCTAATCATTTTTTAAATAATATCCTAAAATATGTTACAAGAGATTTATATTGTATTGAATAAAAATCCTTGAGGCTAAGGATAACCACAAAAGTTTATACCCTAGCCTCTTAATCTCTAATCAAAATCAATACAAATCTCTTGAGAATTTATGCATAGTTCAATTAACAAAGTTAAGTTTATCATTTTATGAATAAATTGAAAATAATAACTTTTAAAGTTTATTAACTTAAAGTCATATTAATGACTTCACCGAAATCTTTAATATCAACGATAAATGATCCATTTGTATATTGTTCAGACTGATGAATATTAGCAATTGCGCCTGTTTCTGCATGGCTATTAGAGAAAATAGTATATGTTTCTTCATCTTTAATAACATGGCCAGCTACAAGACGATGAGGATTTTTCTTCAATTCTTTAAGCAATGTAATTCCTCTTTGAGCACGTTTAGCTTCTTGAAGTACTTTGAAATTAATACGTTTGACTGCACCTCTTTGAGTAGCCATAATCACTGAACTGTCTTGATTAACAGCATCAGTCATAATAACGTAATCCTCATCTTTTAGATTAATAGATTTAACACCTGCTGCACGCAATCCAGTATCTGATAATTCTGCAGTAGAATAAGTTAATGACATACCTTTATATGTTAATACGCTAATTAAGCTGTCTTTAGATAAACGTATGACGTTAACAATTTCATCATTATCTTTTACTTTCATGGCAACTAGTGGTTTGTTATAGCGCGTAGTTTTAAATAGTGATAGTGTACTTTTCTTAATCATGCCATTTTTAGTAGCTAGTATATAAAAGGAATCGTCTTTAAAATCTTTCTCGTTATACACATCTACAACCATTTCGCTATCTTCTATTGGCACAATTTGAGAGACATGTTGTCCTAATTCTTTCCAACGTATATCTGCTAATTTATGAACAGGAATAAATAAATATCTGCCTTTATTAGTAAAGACAAGTACTGTGTCCTGTGTATTTACCGTTTGGTATTTAAGCAGACTATCTCCATCTTTTAGACCAATCTCTGATACGCCACTCGCATTAAAACTACGAGTAGAAGTTCGTTTAATGTAACCTAGACGAGTAATACTTAGAACAACATCTTCACTAGGTACCATAACTTCTTTATCGATTTTAATTTCCGAAATTTCCGCTTCAATAGATGATAATCTTTCTGTTTTAAAACGTTTTCGAATGTCTGTTAATTCATCTTTAATGACTTTAAGTAAAGCATCATGATTATCTAATATATGCTGATAACCTTTAATCAATTCTTCTAATTCATTGTGCTCATTTTCAAGAGCGACAATATCAGTATTGGTTAAACGATAAAGTTGAAGCGTAACAATAGCTTCTGCTTGTGCTTCTGTAAAATCAAACTCAGCTATTAAATTCTCTTTAGCATCTTTTTTATTTTTTGAGTTACGGATTAGAGCAATCACCTCATCTAATATAGATAAAGCTTTCATTAATCCTTCAACAATATGCATACGTTTCTCAGCGTGATCTAAATCGTATTTAGTTCGATTCGTTACAACTTCGATTTGGTGACTAAGATAACTATCTATAATTTTTCGAATACCCATTAATTTAGGACGACCGTCGCTAATAGCTACCATGTTAAAATTATAAGCAATTTGTAAATCAGAATTTTTAAAGAGATAGTTTTTAATCGCTTCTGCATTAACATCTTTTTTAAGTTCAATGGCAATTCTTAAACCAGTACGGTCTGTTTCATCACGCACTTCAATAATTCCATCTACTTTTTTATCAGCACGTAATTCATCGATACGTTTTACAAGTGAACTTTTATTTACTTCATAAGGAATTTCAGTCACTATTAATTGTTTACGTCCATTACGAAGTGCTTCCTCCTCCACTTTAGAACGTACGACAATTTTACCTTTTCCAGATTCATAAGCTTTTTTAATCTCATCGATACCTTGGATAATACCACCTGTTGGGAAATCTGGTCCTTTAAGATATTTCATTAATTGGCTTACTGTAATATCAGGATTATCAATATATTTTAATGTAGCCTGAATCACTTCACCTAAATTATGTGGTGGAATATCCGTAGCATAACCTGATGAAATACCCGTTGAGCCGTTTACTAATAAATTAGGAAAACGAGCTGGAAGAACCATTGGCTCAAGTGTTGTATCGTCATAGTTTGAAATAAAGGATACTGTTTCTTTATTAATATCACGTACTAATTCTTCAGATAGCTGACTTAATTTCGCCTCAGTATAACGCATAGCGGCAGGAGGGTCGTTATCAATACTACCGTTATTCCCATGCATTTCAATCAACGCATGACGTAATTTCCAATCTTGGCTTAGACGCACCATTGCCTCATAAACTGAAGAATCACCATGAGGATGGTACTGTCCAATTACGTCCCCAACTGTTTTCGCACTTTTACGGAAATTTTTATCGTAAGTATTACCACTACTGTGCATTGCGAATAAAATTCTACGTTGAACCGGTTTTAATCCGTCACGTACATCCGGTAGCGCACGCTCTTGAATAATATATTTACTATATCTTCCAAAACGATCGCCTATCACATCTTCAAGTGATAAATCTTGAATTATCTCACTCAATTTATTTCCTCCTCAGTGTATTCTTCAGTCTCTAATACTTGTACTTCATTGTTATCTAGAATATTTTGATCTTCTTGCATACCAAATTCCACGTGACTTTCAATCCATTCACGACGTGGCGCAACTTTATCACCCATTAGAGTAGTTACACGTTTAGATGAACGCATTTCATCCTCTATTTGAACACGAATTAAGGTTCTCGTTTCAGGGTTCATCGTTGTTTCCCAAAGTTGTTCAGGATTCATCTCACCTAAACCTTTGTAACGTTGTAACATAAATCCTTTGCCTAGCTTTTTCTGAAGCTTATCAAGTTCATCATCTGTCCAAGCGTATTCCACGCGTTTTGATTTGCCTTTACCTTTTTCTAATTTATATAAAGGTGGTAAAGCGATAAACACTCTACCTGCTTGAACTAAAGGTTTCATATATTTAAAGAAGAATGTTAATAGTAATACTTGAATATGCGCCCCATCTGTATCGGCATCGGTCATAATTATAATTCTATTGTAATTACTATCCTCTATCTTAAAGTCATTACCTACGCCAGCACCAATAGTATGGATAATGGTATTAATTTCTTCATTTTTGAAAATGTCTTCAAGGCGTGCTTTTTCAGTATTAATAACTTTACCTCTAAGTGGCAAAATAGCTTGAAACTTTCTATCTCTACCAAGTTTAGCAGAACCACCGGCAGAGTCACCCTCAACTAAGTAAAGTTCATTTTTTTCAGTGTTTTTACTTTGTGCTGGTGTTAATTTACCAGAGAGCAAGGTATCTTTACGTTTATTCTTTTTACCTGAACGAGCATCTTCACGCGCTTTACGAGCCGCTTCTCTAGCTTGTTGTGCTTTAATAGCTTTTTTAACAAGAGATTTAGATAGTTGCCCTTTTTCTTCTAAATAGAAAGGTAATTTATCAGAAACAACTGAATCTACCGCACTACGCGCTTCTGAAGTACCTAACTTAGATTTGGTTTGTCCTTCGAATTGTAATAATTCTTCAGGAATACGGACTGAAATAACTGCTGTTAATCCTTCTCGTATATCGTTACCATCTAAATTTTTATCTTTTTCTTTAAGTTCACTAATGCGGCGAGCATAATCGTTAAACACACGAGTCATAGCTGTTTTAAATCCAACTTCATGTGTTCCGCCATCTTTAGTACGCACGTTATTTACGAAACTTAGAATACTTTCTGAATATTGATCGTTGTATTGAAACGCGACATCAATTTCTATACCATTTGATGTTCCACTAAATGTTGTAACATCATGAAGTACTTCTTTACCTTCATTGATATAACTTACGAATTCTTTGATTCCTTCTTCATAGTGATAGACTTCTTCACGCTCTTTACCACTACGTAAATCATTTAATACGATCTTTAAGCTTTTCAATAAGAATGCAGATTCTTGCAGTCTCTCACTCAATGTATCGAAATTAAAAGATGTTGCTGTTTTGAAAATTTCAGGGTCAGGTTTAAATGTTACTTTGGTACCAGTTTTTTTAGTTTTACCTGCTTTAACTAAACCAGAAGCTGGTATACCTCCATTTTTAAAACTTTGTTTATAAATATTACCGTCTCTATGTATCTCAACTTCTAACCATTCACTTAAAGCATTTACTACAGACGCACCAACACCATGTAGTCCTCCAGATGTTTTATATCCACCTTGTCCAAATTTACCCCCTGCATGTAACACAGTGAATATAACTTCTACAGTTGGCTTTCCAGAGGCATGCATCCCCGTCGGCATTCCACGTCCATCATCTTCAATTGAAATACTATTATCTTGATTGATTGTTACATTAATTTCGCTACCGTAACCATTTAATACTTCATCAACGGAGTTATCGACAATCTCATATACTAAATGATGTAATCCTCTTTTATCAGTGGACCCTATATACATACCTGGTCGCTTTCTAACAGCTTCTAAACCTTCTAGAACCTGAATAGAATCATCTGAATAATGATTTGTTTTTTTTGTTGCCAATGCGTTCGCCTCCTACAAACGTACGTTCGTTTTAAAAACTATACAATAGTTATTCTTATATAAATCGGGTTAAATTGCAAGTGTGAGTTATACACAGTCACTGATTATACTTATGTATTAATTATTTTTTAATTTCAGTCGTGGTTAATCTAAGATTATGGTAAAATATAGCTACGTTATTAAAGGATGTGTAAAGTTATATGATGATAGTTCTCATGCTTTTATTAAGCTATCTCATCGGTGCTATTCCTAATGGATATGTAATAGGAAAGCTCTTTTTCAAAAAAGATATACGACAATTCGGAAGTGGTAATACAGGAGCGACTAATAGCTTTCGTGTACTCGGTAAACCTGCTGGCTTTATAGTTACATTCTTAGATATATTTAAAGGGTTTATAACTGTATTCTTTCCTATTTGGTTTCCAGTTCATGCAGATGGACCGCTTAGCACGTTCTTCACACATGGCTTAATCGTCGGTTTGTTTGCTATTTTAGGTCATGTCTATCCTGTCTACCTTAAATTCAAAGGTGGTAAAGCTGTAGCAACAAGTGCTGGTGTAGTATTAGGTGTGAATCCTATTCTACTATTAATCTTAGCACTAATATTTTTCGGTGTATTATATTTATTTAAATATGTTTCACTTTCAAGTATTGTGGCTGCAATATGTTGCGTTATCGGTTCACTAATTATCCAAGATTATATATTATTCGGAATGAGTTTAGTGGTGGCGATTTTATTAATCATCAGACACCGAACGAATATAGTGCGAATTTTCAAAGGTGAAGAGCCAAAAATTAAATGGATGTAAATGAATATTGATAGAGCCTGGAACGCTTATATGTTCTAGGCTTATTAATTTGTCTATCTTTATGTAGAATGGATTCAAATTATTACTTTGTTAGTTCAGGTTCTGAGTATTAAACGTTTTTAAAAGTAAGCAATATGTTATAATTCAAAGAGTTCTAATTTAAAATTATTTAACATTTATAGATATATAGTGTAGGAGGCTTTTTAATGAAAATCGAACTAACCGATCAAGCTGCAGAATGGTTCAAAGATGAACTAGATTTGCCAGAAGATAATAAAGTCTTACAATTTTATGTGAGATATGGTGGCGAATTCCAACTTAAACAAGGATTTAGTCCAGCTTTTCGTGTTGAGCCAAGAGAAGATGTAGAAATTGGTTATGAGGAAAATTATAACGGCTTAGTAATCGTTGTATCCGCAGAAGACTTATGGTACTTTGAAGATAATGAAGTGCTTGTAGAAAAAGTCGATCACGATGATGAAATAGCTTATTCTAAAATAAAATAACGATTATATAGAGGCTAGGACATTGATATTTAAAATGCCCTAGCCTTTAATATGTCATTGTTCAGGAGAGAGAACAAAATCATAAAGTTATATTAGATTTCTGTTTCGCTCTTTTTTATTAGAAATCAAGATCACTACTTTGTGTTATTTCAAAATCTTTACCCTCTTGATTTAATTGTTCTACTTTACTATAGACCGCATGCCATTCAGGGAAAAATCGATCTAATCTTACAGGTCGGAAATTTTCACCTTTTATACAAATCAATGTTGTTGATCCAGTTGTAGCAAGTTCTCCATTTTCATTATAAATTTCATAATTATAGACAGAACGTAATCTAGAATATTGACTTACCCACGTTTTTATAGTTACTTTTTCTGGGTAAAAGACAGATTTTTTATATTGAATTTGTAAATCAATAACTGGTGAGATAATGCCTTCTTTTTCCATATCTGCATAACTAAAACCTAATTTGCGGATATAATCAGTACGTGCTACTTCAAACCATGTAGCATAATTGCCATGATAGATAACACCCATTCTATCTGTTTCTTGATATCTAGATTCAATTTCAGTCATACTGTAAATCATACTTAAGTACCTCTTTTCAAATATCATTCACAAATAATAGTAACATAAAAAAGCCATGCTAACATATTGCTAGCACGGCTTAAGATTTTAGATTATTGAGCAAGTTTATTTCTTAAAACCATTTGTAAAATACCACCATGACGGTAGTAATCTAATTCTACTAATGAATCAAAACGAACAACCGCTTCAAAATCAACAACGTCTCCGTTTTCTTTTTTAGCATGAACTTTAACAACATCGTGTGGACGTACTGTTTCATCGATATCTACTGAAATCTCTTCTTTACCGTCTAAATTGAGTGATTCAGCTGAGTCACCCTCTTTAAATTGTAATGGTAATACGCCCATCATTACTAAGTTAGAACGGTGAATACGTTCATAACTTTGAGCAATTACTGTTTTAACACCTAATAAATTTGTACCTTTAGCTGCCCAGTCACGAGAAGAACCCATACCGTAATCGTTACCTGCTAAGACTGCTAAGCCGATGCCATCTTCTTTATACTTCATAGCTGCATCATAAATTGGCATCACTTCATCTGTTGGCCAGTAAGTAGTGTAACCACCTTCAGTACCAGGAGCTAATTGGTTTTTAATACGGATATTAGCGAATGTACCACGTACCATTACTTCATGGTTACCACGACGAGAACCGTATGAGTTAAAGTCACGAATTGATACATCATGATCTAATAAATATTTACCTGCTGGCGTGTCTTTACCGATAGCCCCAGCTGGAGAAATATGGTCAGTTGTTACTGAGTCGCCAAATTTACCCATGACTCTTAAATCTTTTAAAGGCTCGATTGTGCCAGGTTCTTTAGATAATCCTTGGAAGAATGTTGGATTTTGAATGTATGTTGAATTAGGGTCGAAATCATATAATGGTGCATCAGTGACATCAATTTCATTCCACATTTCATTATTATTATACACATTCTCATATTCTTCTAAGAACAACTCAGGCGTTACTACTCTATCAACTGTATCAGAAACTTCTTGGATTGATGGCCAAATATCTTTTAAGTATACATCTTCTCCATCTTTACCTTTACCAAGAGGGTCATTTTGTAAGTCAATGTCCACAGTTCCCGCTAATGCATAAGCCACAACTAATTGTGGAGATGCTAAATAGTTAGCTTTTACAAGTGGGTGGATACGACCTTCAAAGTTACGGTTACCAGATAAAACAGATGTTACAAGTAAATCTTCTTGAGCTATAGCTTTTTCAATTTCAGGTAATAAAGGACCTGAGTTACCAATACATGTTGTACAACCGTAACCAACTAGGTTAAAGCCTAAATCATTAAGATATTCTTGTAATCCAGAGTCTCGTAAGTAACCAGTTACAACTTTTGATCCAGGCGCTAATGAAGTTTTAACAAACTCAGGTACTTTTAGACCTTTTTCTACTGCTTTTTTAGCAACTAAACCTGCACCTAACATAACGTAAGGGTTAGATGTGTTTGTACATGAAGTAATGGCAGCAATAGCTATATCACCAGTCTTCATAGTTGCAGTAGAACCATCATTGAAGTTGATTTCAGCTTTTTTATCAAATTCACTTTCTTCTAAACCGTGTCCTTGGTTACCCGCTGGAGCAGTAACAGATTTTTCAAATTCTTTTTTCATATCACTTAAGAAAATTAAATCTTGAGGACGTTTAGGGCCTGAAAGTGATGCTTCAACAGTTGATAAATCTAAATCAATTACATCACTGTATTCAGGATCTTCTTTATCCACTGTGAAGAACATATTATTTTGTTCTAAATATGCTTGAACTAATTCAACGTGCTCTTCTTTACGACCAGTTAATCTCATGTATTTAAGTGATTCTTCATCAACTGGGAAAAAACCACAAGTTGCACCGTATTCTGGAGCCATGTTAGCAATTGTTGCACGGTCTGCTAGTGGTAAATCTGTTACGCCTGGTCCGAAGAATTCTACAAATTTACCAACTACGCCTTTTTTACGTAATTCTTGAGTAACACGTAAAGCTAAGTCTGTTGCCGTAGAACCTTGTGGTAATGCGTTTGTTAAACGTACCCCGATAACTTCTGGGATTGGGAAATATGATGGTTGTCCAAGCATGCCTGCTTCAGCTTCGATACCACCAACGCCCCAACCTAAGACACCAATACCGTTAATCATTGTTGTATGTGAGTCAGTACCAACTAATGTATCAGGAAATGCCGTTTGTTCACCATCTACATCACGTACATGTACCACATTTGCCAAATATTCTAAGTTAACTTGGTGCACAATACCAGTTGCAGGTGGAACTGCATTATAGTTATTAAATGCTTTAGTTGCCCAATTTAAAAATTGATAACGTTCATAGTTACGTTCAAACTCTAATTTCATATTTCGTTCTAACGCTTCCGGATTAGCATAGCTATCAACTTGAACTGAGTGGTCGATAACTAAATCTACCGGTACTTCTGGATTGATCTTATTAATATCCCCGCCAACGTCATCCATTGCTTTACGTAATGACGCTAAGTCCACAACTGCTGGAACGCCAGTGAAGTCTTGTAAAATAACACGTGATGGCTTAAATGGAACTTCCCCTGAATTGTCCGCTTTGCCGAAATTACCTAATGCCTTAATATGTTCATCAGTTATAACGAAATCATCTTCTTGTCTCAATACCGACTCTAATAACACTCGAATTGAATAAGGTAATTTACTAATGTTTGTTAAACCTTGATCTTCTAAGCTTTTCAAATCGTAATACGTGTATGATTGACCATTTACTTCAAACGACTTTTTGGCTTGTTGCTTCATGTTAGAAGTCATATGTTTATCCCCCTTGAATATTAAAATTTCATAATTATATGCCTTTATTAAATTGTATAATTATATGATTTTCAAAACAACTGTATACCCCTAGTTTTCTCTCAATTTAGCTTTCGCTTTTATAATCAGACTATATAAGTAAATGTTATCATACACATTGAGTATAATAAGCAAATGTTATTAATTGAGAATGATTTTCATTAGTAAACACTTTTAGTATTTCTATTAAAAAAAGCCCTTAAATACTTTTAACATAAAAGCATTTAAGGACTTTTCTAAAATTAATTATTCTTTTTCAGCATTTCTTCTTGATTCACGTTTTTCTAAAATATCAGATTCATAATCTTGTTGTTGATGTTTAACGTAGTCTTCAAGTCGATGCTTATTAGGTTGTAATGTTAAACCTAAGAATTTTCTTTCTTGGTTAGCATCTTTGTAGAAACTAACCATCATCATTATAACGACGAATGAGAATGGGAATGCACTAATAATTGCCGCGCTTTGAATCGCATTTAAAGCATGTGCACCATTTCCTCCACCAGCAAGTAATAAGATGAAGGCAATTAATGATTGCGCTACACCCCATGTTACTTTGATAACATTTGAAGGTTCAAGTGAACCATAAGATGTTTGCATACCTAATACGAAGGTTGCTGAATCGGCAGAAGTGATAAAGAATGATGCAATTAATACTAAAGCTACAAGTGATAAAGCCATTCCTAAAGGTACATGGTTAAATACTCCGAATAATTGAGTTTCTGGAGTCATATTGAATAGTTCAGGGTGTTTTTTACCTGTTTCGATACCTAACACACCGAAGACACTGAACCATAAGAAACTTACGATTGCAGGAACAAGTAATACACCTGAAATAAATTCACGAATTGAACGTCCTTTAGATACACGTGCAATGAATACACCTACGAATGGACTCCAGCTTAGCCACCAACCCCAATAATAAAGTGTCCAAGAAGACATCCATTCACTTTTCTGATGATTTAATGGCGCAGTATCAAAACTGTTAAATAAGAATGAATTAAATAAACTACCAGTTGAAGTAGTAAACATATTTAAGATTAATACTGTAGGTCCAATGACTAAAGCGATAATCATTAACACAGTACCTAAACCAATGTTTAAGTTACTTAAGTATTGAATACCTTTACTTAGACCAGACCAAGCACTCATAATGAATAAGATTGTTACTACTACAATAATAACAGATTGAACCCATACGTTATTTGGTACTCCAAATAAGTAGTTTAAACCACCATTGATTTGAAGTGCACCCATACCTAGTGATACAGCTACACCAACTACTGTAGCGAATACAGATAAAACATCAATGATTGTACCAATAGGGCCTTCTACTTTGTCCCCTAAAATAGGACGTAATGTTCTAGAGATTAGCCCTGGTTCATTCTTTCTAAATTGTGCATAAGCTAGTGCTAGTGCAACTACACCATACACTGCCCAAGCGTGGAATCCCCAATGGAAGAATGTTGAACGTAAAGCTTCAGTGTAAGCTTCAGTAGTTTTTGGATCAGCACTTGGTGGAGAAGCAAAGTCAGCCATAGGTTCTGCTGCACCATAGAATACTAAACCAATACCCATACCTGCACTGAATAGCATAGCAAACCATGAAATAGTATTAAATTCAGGTTTATCATTAGGTTTACCTAGCTTTAATTTACCAATTGGACTAAAAATCAAGAATATACAGAAGAACACGATAACTGTAGTCAAAATCATGTAATACCAACCAAGTTTTTCAGTAATCCAACCACTTATTTGGCTAGTCACTGAGTCAAATTGTGTTGGCAAAAATGCACCGATAAGTACTACAATTGCAACTACAATAGCACTATAAATAAAAACCGGCGAAAACTTCTTTCCTTTTTTGTTTAACTCAGAAGAAGAATTCATAATTAATATACTCCTTTCATTCCCGTTATTAAATTTTCAAAGTATGAAAATAATAAAGAATTATTTTCGTAAAGCTATATAATAGGATAACAAAGCCCCTATTTATTATCAAATTTCATTAATTTTACTATTTACTAAATAATTTATACATTGTATAATCATTTTTATTCATGTATTTCGATTTTATTCATGTCTAAAGAGAGGAATTATGTCATGTTAAAAGAGTTTAAAGAATTTGCATTAAAAGGGAATGTACTAGATTTAGCTATTGCTGTAGTTATGGGTGCAGCCTTCAATAAAATCGTAACGTCATTAGTTACATATATTATCATGCCTTTAATTGGTAAGATTTTTGGTTCTGTAGACTTTGCTAAAGATTGGGAATTCTGGGGAATTAAATACGGATTATTTATCCAATCAATAATTGATTTTATTATTGTAGCACTCGCATTATTTATATTTGTAAAGATTGCGAATACATTAATGAAAAAAGAAGAGCCTGAAGAAGAAATAGAAGAGAATACTGTTTTATTAACAGAAATTCGCGATTTATTAAGACAAAAATAATTTTTAATTAGACATCATAACGTTTATTCATGTATGAAATACAAACGTTATGATGTCTTTTAAATTATACTAATCTTAATTCCATTTAAATTGAGTGTAACTTTGGTACTGGTTAGTCTTCACTTCTAAGATTAACGGTATTCGTTGCTTCAACTCACTCACATGAGAAATGATACCCACCATTCTGCCTGTGGTTTTTAATTTTAATAAGGTATCTAAAGCTGTTTCCAATGTTTCTTGATCGAGGGTACCAAACCCTTCATCTATAAACATTGACTCTAACGTAATACCACCAGATTCTTGTTGTACGACTTCGCTTAAACCAAGTGCTAATGCTAATGATGCTTGGAAAGTCTCTCCGCCTGATAACGAACTAATGTATCTTGCTTTATTTGAATAAAAATCAAATACGTTAATTTCTAAACCGCTATACCCTTGAGAAACTGTTTGACTTCTTTGTAGTTGATAACGTTTACCACTCATATTTGCCAATCGAATATTGGCTTGTTGAATAATACGTTCTAGATAATAAATCAAGACATAATTTTCTAATGTTAGCTTTCGACTATTTTTGCCTGAAAGGACTTCTGCTAATTCGAAAATTTGTTGTTGTTCTTTAAGTTCATTGTTTAGATAAGTTATATGTTCTTCAATGCTCTCAAATTTTTCTCTATTTTTTTGAATTTTAAACTGAATTGTAGCGCTAGTTTCGACATAACTATTGTATAGTTTTTCAACTTCATTTCTTTCATTTTCTAAAGTAGAGATATCTTCTAATTCTTTGCCTTCAGTTAATTTGATTAAACGATCTATTTCAAGAGAATATTTTTGGTGTTCACGGTTATAATTATCAATTTCTTTTTCAATTTCTTTTTTCGAACTTAATCTACTCAATAAGTCATTTACTTCTTCAGAAGAGTTTAAACCGATTCTTTCCATCTCATCTTCAATATTAGTTTCAAAATTTTTTATTTCATTATCTAAATCTTCAGAGGCACTAACATAATTATTTAAATTATTAGTTTCAAGTGCCAAATTGTGTTTAGACTGTTGAATGTCACTATTTATAGTTTCTATTTTAGTTTTATATTTATCTACTTCTGAATCGTAGTTGATATAACACGTTTTAAAGTCTTTAATCTTAGAGAATGTCGTTGTATTTTCAAAATCATTAATTAATATTTCATATTGTTGTTTTTGTGAAGATAGTCTTTCAAATTGAAGTAGTAAATTATTCTTATTATCTTTAAGATTTCCTAAGTCTTTTTCTAATTTATATAATTTTTTAGATTGTTGTTGGAGGAATTCTATTTCCTCATTTTTCGTATCTAATTCTTTTTTTAATGTTTCAATATTTAAATCTTCATCCTGCTTAATCTCTAATTCATCCATTTGTTTTGATAAGAGTTGAGCAGTGGTTTCAAGTTTTCCAATTTGATTATTCTTAACGTTAATATCATTAGTCAGTTGTTTGATGGCTTGTTGGTTCTTACTAATTTTGTCCAAATCGATGTGTTCATTAAGCGATTCAATTGTGTTACCACAAATAGGGCAAGTGTCACCAATATGTAAAGCTGCTTGAATTTCTGTAACGAAAGTTTGTTTATTATTCAAATCAATACTTGTTTTATCAACTGATTCAAGTTGTTCAGATAAATGTTTAACTTCATTTTGAAGTTCTTCCATGTCTTTAATAGTGCTATTTTTTTGATTATTTAAATCGTTATACTTATCTCTGTTATTTTTTACTATAGCTTTTCTATCTAACTCACTTTTTAGTTGAGAAATATATTGGGATAATTGATTTATTTTATCATCATCTATATCGATTTCTTTAATATTATTTTGTAAATTTAAAATATCTTTATCATTTTCCTCTTGCTTTTCTTTATTAGACAATAATTGTTGTTCAATTTCTACTACTTCCTTATATGCAGAAGAATATTTACCTAAGTTATCAAAAAATTGTTTAGTTTTATTGATATATTCCTCTTTGCTTTTAATATCTTTTGAACTTTCTTCCAAATATTCATATTCTTTTTCGAGTGAAGTCAATTGTTTCTTAATGTTAGCAATGTCATTTTTAGCACTAACTACTTTCGAATTAGTTTCCTTGAACTTTTGTTCTTTAGCGTTTTTTTGCTGATACAGATTGTCTAATGTTTTTACTTCATTTAATCGTCTTAATTCTTTTTTCAAACTATCAATTTCGTCTTTTCGTTCTTCAATTTTTTCTTTTTGATTCTTGTTATATTCAAGTTCATTTTGGGCTTGTACTAATTTTTTATTATCTTCAATACGGAGATTCAAAGAAGATAGATGAGCGTGTTGTTGTGATTTTAATTTTTCAACTTTTTCGTTAACCTGTAATCCTAACTTTTCAAATTGAGGAATAGATTTGATAATTTCTTTCGTTTGCATACTGTTTAATTGCTTTAATTGTATTAATTCTTCATTTTCAAACGTCTCTATATCTTCCCAAAGCGACTGAATTTGATTATAACGAGTTTCAATTTGTTTTTTTTCATTCTTCACTTCATCTAGTAGTGTATTTTGCATTTCTTCAAATCTTATACTATTAAATAACGTTCTTAGTATACTTTGCTTATCTGAACTGTTAGAAACTAGAAACTTTTTAAACTCTCCTTGTGGTAAAATAAATAGTTGTCGAAATTGTTCTGCGTTAATACCTAATAAATTCTTAATAAAGTTATTTCCAGTACTAATTTTACTTTCTTTTAGCTCATATTGATTACTTTGTGAGTTAAATTCAAATACGTCTAATTTTCCAGCTGTTTGAGATGAATTTCCCTCTTTTATAAAGCTACCTTGCCTAACTATTTTAAAATCTCTATCGTTAAGTTTAAATTCATAAGTAACACTCATAGGTGATTTTCCATCTGCAAAATGGCTTCTTAAATCCCCTTCATTTCTTCCTTCTGTAGAGGCTTTTCCAAATAATGCAAATACAATTGCATCAAATAACATAGTTTTACCGGATCCGGTTTTACCACTTATTAAAAATAAATGTTCATCTTTAATATGTTGAAAATCAATTGTTTCATTTAAAAATGGTCCAAAATTACTAAGCGTTAATTTTAATGGTTTCAATTTATTAGGCCTCCTTATTCAGAATTTTATTTAATAAATCATCTATTTTTTTCGCTTGATAGTCCGTTAGTTCCTTATCTGTAATGCTCTTATAAAACTTTCTGACTATTGTTGCATCCTCTTCTTGTTCTAACTCAACGTGCTGAAAATCCCCTTTATATTCAAAAGTTAAATTACTAAGCGCTAATGTATTAGGATATATTTGCTTTAAATGCATGATTGGATCAGTAACATGTGACATATTTTCGAGTTTAAAATGAAAATAATTATCTTTATTTTTAACAGGTAAATCACCTTGGATAACTTCTTGATAGTCTCCTTTAACTTCTTCAAGTTCTCTCATAGGGGTTAATTGAATAAACTTAGTTGTTATACTATCTTTTGAATCAATGATTATTTGCTTATAGCCTTTAGGTTGGTTAACTTCAGAAAATGAATATTGTAGTAAAGAACCACTATAATCAATGACATCATCTTGAATACTAAATGGATGATGTAAATGACCTAATAAAACCCTATCAAATATATTAAAATTAGATTTATTAACACTTTCAACAGTACCAATGGTCAGAGGTCGTTCTGAATCAGATGTCTTTCCTCCATTAATTGTTAAGTGTCCTATTAAGATATTGATAGATTCTGGATTTAATTTTTCTCCAATATATTCTATACATTTATGTGTTGCTTGTTCATAAGTTTTAATTTCTTCATCATCAAAGAACTCTTTAATCTCACTAATTGTTGCAAACGGTAATGTATAAAAATTAACGTTATTAAAAGTAATAGGCTTATCCATACATTCTAATTGCGTACGTATGTATAATTTAGAATATTGAAACCATGTCGCCCCATAATTTAATCTCTCTCTACCATCATGATTTCCATTCGTTATAATAGTTGGTATGCCCATTTCAATATTTATTAATCCAATTACCTTTTCAAATAATTTTATTGTCTCTTTACTTGGATATGAAGTATCATAAATGTCCCCAGAAATCACAAGTAAGTCAGGCTTTTCTTCTTCTAATTTATGTATAAATTTATCTAATATGTATTCTTGATCTTCTAAAAATTGCTTTCCGTTAAGAATCTTGCCTAAGTGCCAATCACCTGTATGAATAATTTTCATAATAAACCTCCAATAAGAACGTTTGTTCGTATAAATTATACTCTGTCTTTCTACTATATGCAAATGAAAAAGAGCCCAGACATTTATATTATAAAATGTCTTAGACCCTACTTTCTATGGTTAGTCTATTTTGTTAGAACGTAACAAAATCTTTGAAGTATATTAAATTTCTGTCCTACTTCACTATCTAAAGAACTATAGTATTTTTTAACTTTTTAAATTTGTATAACATTGCTAATCTCCAAGGAACAATCATACTAAAGGCAATTAAAAAGAACATTCCACCTATTTCTCCTGGATCGATAGTACTACTAATAAATATTTTAATAACTGTACGTATAATTAACAATGAAATTAAGATTACTGGAAAAGCTTTAGATCTTTTCATGTAAATTTCACTACCGTGAACCTCAAAACGACTTGTCCATATTAATACAGATGAAAAGACTACACCTAGAATAATAGATTCTAAAATTTCTGAACCAGTTAACCTAAAATATGGTACGACGTACATAAGTGCGCCGGTAGACATAAAAAATGGTGGTAAAATGATTTTCTTTTCATTGACTGGAAATTGTTGTGCTTTCATTCGTATCACAATAACGACAATCCCCATAACTAATGCAACAACTACTGAAAAAATTAGATATGCCAAAATTACACCTTCTTATATTCATAAACTAATACTATTAATTGGTTCTTTAGTGAAGTATGAACATTTAAATTTTGTTTAACTTTAAGTAACACTAAAATTGTTTTACTACAAAAATGAATGATTGTAAACCTTTGAGACTATAATTATTATTGGTCACTTCATACATTACAAAAATAGAACCTAGTAAAAGTAAACAGACCACAAAAATATAGTCAAATGCCCAATTATCTCTGCAAATTATTTCTATATTCTTAGTTTTATACACTAATAGAAGTTGATTAAAGACGCATTCAACATTTTTAAGTAGGATATCATCAATTAAATTTACCACAAAGATTATTATTTTGCATTTTATAACTAATTTATATCTCATCATTACTGTTCTAAAAATATATTATAAAGAAAAAAGTGCTTATTTACTTTAATGATATATTTTGTGAACAATTAATTATAATTCCCCTTAAAATCTATTAACTTAAAACTTATACTGAGGCTAGGAGGTGATTAATGTGTGTAAAAGTTAGCAAAAATAGTTTATAAAGAATCACAGTTTTTCCGTTAAATATTCAAAAAGTAAGAACTATTACCGATACAAGTTTTATATACTATTAAACTATTACAAACATAAGTTCATTAATTATAAAGAATCTTAATTTTAAATAATCCATATATTGAACTATATGTATTTATAAAAGAACTAAGTAATAACTTTGTGAATATTTAATAATTAACGGTAATTAAAAATGTGAAACTTCATTAGAAAACAGATTGGCGAACTCACTAAGGACTACGCAAACGTCTAAATTTAAAAAACAAAAGGTGGAAATGATTATAAATGATTAGTACAATTTGCAGTATTTTAGCACTTATAGTTTTAATTTTAGGTTTTGTATATGGTATCAAATATTTTAAAAATAACAAGAAACTAAAAGGCGTTGGCATAATTATCCTAGGCTTTTTAGTCTCATCATTATTTGGTATGGGTATTGAAGATGCCAATGAAAATAGTAATAAAGAAACTGCTAACAAAACTGAAGAAAAGCAAGAAAAGCAAGAAAAGAAAGAAAAGAAAGACGATAACAAAGATAGCACTAATGAAGATAAAACGGAAAAAGGTAATAATAAAGAGATAAATGATAGCAAGGCCAAAGAAGAACACACACAAGAAAAAACAAACGATAAATCAAAAAATAATAATGAAGAGAAGAATAATAGCGAAGATAGTTCAAAACAAGATGTTACATTATCACGTGTAGTTGATGGTGACACTGTAAAGCTTAATTATAAAGGTAAGGAAGAAACATTTAGATTATTATTAGTTGATACACCTGAAACAAAACATCCTACCAAAGGCATTGAGCCATATGGTAAAGAGGCATCGCAATTCACTAAAAATATGGTTGAAAATTCATCAGACTTAAAAATTGAATTTGATAAAGGAGATAAAAAGGATAAATATGATAGATATTTAGTTTACTTATATGCTGACGGTAAAATGGTAAATAACCAATTAGCTAGAAAAGGATTGGCAAGAGTTAAATATATTTACCCACCTAACAACACATATGAAGATAAATTGAAAGAAAGTCAGAAGAAAGCTCAAGAAGAAAAACTTAATATTTGGAGTGATGAAGAATCCGTAACTACAGAACCTCAAACGAATGAAAATGCTACACAACAAGAGCCACAAACTGAAGAAACACCTCAGTTAGACACTAACGCTAATGTTGATGTGCCCGAAAAAAATGATATACCAGAATCAAATGACGCCCGAAGCACTTCAAACACCTATAGCACACCTAAGTCAACAGATAGTGAAGACAAGCCTAAACCCGGAGAAATTACACGTGATATGCCTGGTTATGACCCTAGTAAAGATAGAGACCACGATGGAATAATAAACGAAAAGTAATGAAAATAAAAATCCGAATTAATCTAAAATAGCAAGCATAATTAACAGAACAAAATTTTAGAAAAAATAAAAATTAGTGATGTCAAAATGATGTCATCACCAAAAAACGGGCGTTGCAACGAATTTTCAAAATCGTTGTAACGCCCTATATGATAGGCTTTATTTACCTTTCATGTTTTGATCCATATTTTTATTCATCATTGTCATCATTTGATTGATTTTCTTTTGAGATGGTTTTTGACCCATTTGCATCATCATCATACGTAACATTTCTTCATTAATAGGTGGGTTCTTTTTCAAATAATCCATCATGTATTTTCTCGCTAAGAAGAAACCACCAATTAGTCCACCAATAAGTGCTACAATGATTAAAATAATTGCTAACCAAGTTGCCATTGTTTCACCCACTTTCTATATCCTACTGAATTTTACTAAATTACTATCTCATTTTCAAGAGTTAGTTCAAGAATAAACTATTCATTTGTAATCATAACAAATTGTTGTAGAAATGTAATTCTATATTTATAAAATTTAAATGTAAAAACTTAAAATTTAGACACCCAAGTCTTCTATATTACAAAACAAAGAAGACTCCCACATTGAGAGTCCTCTTCAAATATATCATTTATTCTACACAAATTTTCACAATACATTAAAACTAGAATGTGCGAATTTGATTTAAAACATTTTCTTTTGTAAATCCATATTTTTCTACTACTAAATCACCAGGGGCACTTGCACCAAAGCCGTCAATACCGATAACTTTACCTTCAGTACCAACATATTTACGCCAACCTAATGATGAAGCCATTTCAATTGCTACACGTTTAGTAATATCTTTTGGAATTACTGATTCTTTATATTCGTCTGATTGTTGTTCAAACGCATTCCAGTTAGGCATTGAAACTACTCGAACACCTTTACCTTGTTTATCTAAATCTTTTGCTACTTCAATAGCTAAGCTAACTTCTGAACCAGTTGCTAATAATAAGTACTCAGGAGCTGTTTCAGTTTCAAATACAACATATGCACCTTTACGTACGCCTTCTTCAACAACATCTTCAGCTACATCTAAATAAGGTAAATTTTGACGAGTTAATACTAATGAAGTTGGTGTTTGCTCAGATTCTAATGCTACTTCCCAAGCAACACGAGTTTCGTTACCATCTGCAGGACGAATAACATTCATATTAGGGATTGCTCTTAAACCAGCTAATTGTTCAATAGGTTCGTGAGTTGGACCATCTTCACCTACTGCAATTGAATCATGTGTAAAGATAAATGTTGAATTTAATCCCATGATTGCAGATAGACGAAGTGCTGGTTTTAAGTAGTCACTGAATACGAAGAATGTTGCACCATATGGGTGTAATCCACCATGTGCTGCCATACCATTTACAGCTGCACCCATCGCAAATTCTCTAACACCAAACCAGATGTTTTTGCCTTCTGGAGTATTACGGTCATAATCAGTCGCTTCTTTAACGTTCGATTTGTTAGAACCAGCTAAGTCAGCTGAACCACCAAAGAATGAAGGTACTGATTTACTTAATGCTTGAATAACTTCTCCAGAATCAGCACGTGTCGCAGCGTTATGATCACTATCAAATCGAGGTAATTCATCTCTATAGTTTTTAGGTAATTTGCCACTAATTGCTAATTTGAATTCCTCAGCTAATTCAGGATATTTATTAGTGTATTCTTCTAATTTTTCTTTCCATGCTTCTTCGTTTTCATTGGCACGTTTAAGCATTGTTGTTTGGAAAATTTCATACACTTCTTCAGGAACGTTGAAACGTTTTTCAGCATCTAGACCATATGCTTCAAAAGTTAATTTTCTTTCTTCGTCACCTAGCGGAGCACCGTGGACGCCGTTTGTACCACTTACGTTTGGTGCGCCGTAACCAATAACTGTTTTAACTTCAATCATAGTTGTGCCTTTTTGAGATTTAGCTTTAGTAATGGCTTTATCAATAGCTTCTAAGTCATTACCCTCTTTTACTAAGATATGGTTCCAACCATAACTTTCAAAACGTTTTTTCACATCTTCTGAAAATGCTTTGTTTAATTCGCCATCAAGTGAAATATCATTTGAATCGTATAAAACGATTAATTTATCTAATTGATTATGACCAGCAAATGAAGCTGCTTCGTGAGAGATACCTTCCATTAAATCACCGTCTGAAGCTAATACATACGTATAATGATCAACGACGTCGATATCTTCTTTATTAAATTTACCAGCTAAATGGTCTTCAGCTAATGCCATACCAACTGACATTGCAAAACCTTGTCCTAATGGTCCTGTTGTAACTTCTACGCCATCAGTATGTCTAAATTCAGGATGACCTGGTGTATTAGAACCCCATTGTCTAAACTGTTTAAGTTCATCTAATTCTAAACTTCCAGAAACATGTAATAGACTATATAATAGTGCTGAACCATGTCCAGCTGATAAGATAAAACGGTCTCTATTAAAATAATCTTTTGATTGAGGATTGAAGTTTAAATGACGTGTCCATAATGTGTATGCCATAGGCGCTGCCCCCATAGGTAAACCTGGGTGGCCAGAATTTGCTTCTTCGATTGCATCAATACTTAAAGCACGAATCGTATCAATGGCTAATTGATCTTTCTCATTAAACATCTAAATACTTCCCTTCTACTTAATAATCTTTGTTACATTATAACTTAAATACAATGTAATTGATAAGAGATTAATCTCATAATATGAACAAACTCTTTTATACTATAGAAATCTTCTATTTATACATTATAATTACAAAACAATCTTATTATTAAACAACTAAAAGTGCCATTCTAATAAAGAGTCTTCTATAACAAAATGAATTCTAATTTTTTTGGTTTCTATTTTGTTCCTGTATTCTCTTTAACTTTTCTGGAGTAACATCGTTACCTTCCGGATCAATTACTTTTGTACTTTCAATTTGTTTCTTAAATCCTTTTCTGAATGCTTCTAGATATTGTTTGCGTAACTTTGATTGTTCTTTAGCTTCAGCTTCAGTTAAGCCCTTTTCTTTTTTCTTTCTAGCTAATTCATTAATTCTATCTATATTTAAGTCTTTTTTAGTCAATACAACCACTCTTTCTATAAGTAAATAAAACGTACTTATTAAACCATTTTTATTACTTCATAGAATATAACAAAAAAGAGATTAGGACAAAAGCTTTAGTTATAAAAGCAAAATATTCCTAATCTCTATATATTATATTTATTCTACTAAAGCGAACACTTTATAGTCATTTTGTTCTGTATTTTTCTCTTTTACGTTCTTACTATTATCATTAATGATGGCCTTTTTAGAAATAGTATGGTCAGTAATTTCGTACGTTTGTTCCGTTTGAGAGTTATGATATAAATTCAAGAAAAAAACTAGAAAAACAATGCATGACACTGCTAATACGACTATATTTGTGATGAATTTACTAGTATATTTGTTTAACATTTATTTCCACTCCTAGAACGTTTGTTTGTATTAATACCTTATCAGAACATCTGTTCTTAGTCAACACAAAAACGAACAAATGTTTGCTCAACAATAAAATAAATGCTATAATATGATTAAATAAAACTAGGGAGTGCCTATATATGAGAGAATTAACTAAAAGACAAAGTGAAATATATGATTATATAAAACATGTCGTGCAAACGAAAGGTTATCCACCAAGTGTTCGTGAAATTGGAGAAGCGGTTGGATTAGCCTCTAGTTCAACAGTACACGGTCATTTATCTAGACTTGAAGAAAAAGGTTATATTAAGAGAGATCCTACAAAACCGAGAGCCATTGAGATTGTAAGCGAACAATCTAATGATGCAGTAAATATGGAAGAAACTATATATGTCCCTGTAATTGGTAAAGTTACAGCCGGTATTCCTATTACTGCAGTTGAGAACATTGAAGAATATTTCCCATTACCAGAACACTTAACATCTACACATAATAGTGATATTTTTATTCTAAATGTTGTTGGCGAAAGTATGATTGAAGCTGGTATTTTAGATGGAGATAAAGTAATTGTGAGAAGTCAAACGATTGCTGAAAATGGAGATATTATTGTAGCCATGACTGACGAGGATGAAGCTACAGTAAAACGATTTTTCAAAGAAAAAAATCGTTACAGATTACAACCTGAAAATTCTACTATGAGTCCTATATACTTGGATAACGTTACTGTTATTGGTAAAGTAATAGGTCTTTATAGAGAATTATAGGCTATATTTGTTATCTTTCGTTAAAATCTCTCTTATATATTTAATATAAATAGTAAAGAGCTAGGAAAACATTTAAATGCTTTCCTAGCTCTTTTGTTTATCAGATTCTTTTTTATTCAAAATTTCTTTTACTTTATCTAGAATATCTTTTTTATTTTTATCTTTAGTTGTCATAATATCAACTTCCTTATCAACTAAAAGATACCCCAAATAGTTCACTTTGAAACTATTAACCTGTATAATTTTCCGTCCAGTATGGTTGGCGCTTGTCATTAAAGTCTACTCCAACACCTAAAGTACTAAAACTTGTGTTTAGAATATTTTTCCGATGTCCTAATGAATTCATCAAACCTTCATGCGCAAAAATACTACTTTGCTGTCCATATGCCAGGTTCTCGCCTGCAGAATTAAAATTAATTTTATCTTTTTTTAATCTATCGAAAGGTGAATCCCCGTCTAAATTTGTATGATCAAAATAATTATTTTCGGCCATATCCGCACTATGTTTTCTAGCAGTATTCGAGATTGATTTAGAGTAATTTAGAGTATTCAACCCATGCTGTTTTCTTTCTGAATTTACTAAATCAAAGTTTTGATGTTCGTAACTCTCTTTTAATTTAGAGGAAGGTGCCCCATATTGTTGTTGTAATCTATTTTCCATAGCATCACTAACTTGAAGTAAAGCGGTAACACCATCATTATTATGCTTGTCGTAAAAAACTGTGGAATAGACATGCGAATCATGGAAGACATCATATTCATCGTTGTCAATTTCTATTCGATATCTGCCTTTAGTCATTTCTTCGATTGGTTTACCTAAGCGTTTTTCAACTACATCTCTTGGTGTATTATACTTAACTTTTGATTTCGAAGTAATTACGTTTTGATTGCTGTATAATGCATTGACTTTATTATCAATGTAACTAATCATAGTAAAGTTTTCGTAGTCACTATCGTAGTATGTATACCACTTAGTACCATACTCATTCGAAGTTACACGTTTAGGCTTACCAACTTTAGATTCAACTTCTTTTTTCGTCATATTCATTTGAATGTTATTGACTGCAAATTCCTGTTCTTGAGGCGTTTTTAGCGCATTAGTTTTAGCGCTAGTATCCTCATTCATAACTTGCTCAACTTTGTCTCTAACATTATTTTGCAAATTAACTAATGTTTGGCTTTCTTTCAGTGGTACAAATAAGGTAATTGATAAAAACACTAAAGAAAACAAAAGAAATTTTTTGATATTTTACACCTACCGCTCAAATTTTAATCTTTATCCCCATTGAAAATTGAGTTTCTAACGATTACATAATCAACTGTAGTTAATGATTTGAGATCTTTACCACCAGCATATGAAATAGAACTTTGTAAATCTTGTTGCATTTCAATGAGTGTATCCTTTAATGAACCTTTATGTTCGACAAACATTTTCTTACCTTCAACGTTTTTGTGTTCACCTTTTTGGAATTCAGATGCACTACCAAAGTATTCTTTATATAATTTTCCTTCTAATTCAACAGTTTCACCTGGTGATTCTTCATGAGCGGCAAATAAAGAACCAATCATTACCATACTTGCACCAAATCTGATTGATTTAGCGATATCGCCATGAGTTCTTAATCCACCATCTGCGATAATTGGTTTACGGGCAGCTTTACTACAAATATTTAATGCAGCTAATTGCCAGCCACCTGTACCGAAGCCAGTTTTAATCTTTGTAATACATACTCTTCCTGGTCCAATACCAACTTTAGTAGCATCGGCGCCAGCGTTTTCTAATTCTCTAACCCCTTCAGGCGTGCCTACATTACCTGCAATAACAAATGATTGAGGAAGATGCTTTTTAATGTGTTTAATCATATTGATGACTGGATCAGAATGTCCATGTGCAATATCAATTGTAATATATTCTGGAATGATGTTTTTAGATGCTAAAGTTTCAATGAAATCAAATTCATTTGATTTAACACCTACTGAAATAGATGCAAATAAACCTGCATCTTGCATTCTTTGAACAAATGGAATTCGAGCTTCTTCGTCAAAACGGTGCATAATATAGAAATAATCGTTTTCTGCAAACCATTGTGCTAATTCTTCATTCATAACCGTTTGCATGTTAGCTGGTACTACAGGTAATTTAAAAGTCTTAGGTCCAAACTTAATAGAAGTATCACATTGAGATCTACTTTCAACAATACATTTATTTGGAATTAACTGAATATCTTCATAATCAAAAATTTTCATACTTTTTAGCCCCTATACAATTTAATTATATTTTTAAAAAACGAACGATTTTTATATAAAATATATCAATCATTCATAATTCTTACCATTGTATACTTTACAATCTTTTAAATGTATTGTAAATAGACTAAAGTACTACTTTTTACACATTACCAACTTGATTTTTTCACACCAGGAATTTGTCCTTTATGTGCATGGTCTCTAAAAGCAATTCTAGACATTTCAAATTTACGCATTACACCTCTAGGACGCCCTGATACACGGCATCTTCTAGTCAATCTAGTTGGTGATGAATCTCTAGGTAATTTTCTTAATGCTTCATAATCACCTTTAGCTTTTAATTCTTTACGTAATTCATAATATTGATTAACAAGTTTTTCTCTTTTTTGTTCTTTAGCAATTTTAGATTTTTTAGCCATATTTTGTCACTCCATTTTCTTAAATCGTAATAATTACGTTTTATATCTTAACATATGATTTTATAATTACAAGAGTAATGGTTTAATTTTCATGAAAATCGAGTGTTAACCTGATTACTATTTTTAACATCTTCCTTTATTCATGCATAAAAAAAGCCGGAACAATTAAATGTCCCGGCTTTTCATTATAAACTTTATCTTTAATGTCGTATTTAAAAGATAAGAGATTATTTAGTTTCACGGTGTAGCGTGTGTTTATTTAATCTTGGGCAATATTTTTTCATTTCAATACGCTCAGGATTATTACGTTTATTTTTAGTAGTAATATAATTACGATCGCCACATTCTGTGCAAGCTAAAGTTACATTAACGCGCATAGTTAACATCCTTTCTTATTTAACTAGGAATACTTACGATTTAAAATTTTACCATAGCCAACCGTCTTGTGCAATTAAAAAGTTTCAAACTTAATTAAAGTTCTCATATAACTCGTCATTAGTACCTTCTAAATCAACTTGGTTAATATCAATTCCTAATGCTTTAGCTACGCCTTTACCGTATTCTGGATCTGCTTTGTAACAATGGCGAATATGTCTATGTTTAACATCTTCAGTTACTCCATCCATCGCATTTGCAGTATTAGTGAAAATACGTTCTTTAGCAGCGTCTGATTGTAGTCGGAATAATTTACCTGGTTGTTCAAAGTAATTATCGTCATATTGTCTTTCATTATATTCGTAGCCATCACCATCAACTGGGAATGGTGGTTTCTTATATTCTGGTTGTGAACCGTATACGCCCTGATTATTTGGATAATAGTGAGGTCCGCCGCCTTGGTTGCCATCAAGGAATCTCATTTGACCGTCACGACTAAATGGACATAAGTTTTCAATACCAACGCCTTTAGGTTGGTTTACTGGAATTTGCCAGTGATTTACGCCTAATCTATAACGTTGTGCATCACCGTAAGAGAATAAACGACCTTGTAACATTTTATCAGGTGAGAAATCTAAACCTGGAACGATGTTAGTTGGTGCAAATGCAGCTTGTTCCACTTCCATAAAGTAGTTCTCAGGATTACGATTCAACTCGAATTCCCCAACTTCAATAAGTGGATAATCGCCTTTATACCACACTTTTGTTAAATCGAATGGATTATCAGGATGATTCTTCGCTTGTTCTTCCGTCATAACTTGAATATACATTTTCCATTTAGGATAATCGCCTTGTTCGATAGCATTAAATAAATCACGTTGAGATGAGTCTCTATCTCCACCAACTATTTCTGCTGCTTCTTCATCAGTATAGTTCTCAATACCTTGTTGAGTTCTAAAGTGATATTTAACCCATACGCGTTCGCCTTTATCATTATACATAGAATACGTATGTGAACCGAAACCATGCATGTTACGGAAGCCTTTTGGCATACCACGATCTGACATTAAGATAGTAACTTGGTGTAATGATTCTGGCACGCCAGTCCAGAAATCCCAGTTATTTTGAGGACTTCTCATGTTTGTACGTGGATCACGTTTTACGGCACGGTTTAAACTTATAAATAGTTTTGGATCTCTAAAGAAGAAAACTGGTGTGTTGTTACCTACTAAATCCCAGTTTCCATCTTCGGTATAGAATTTCAAAGCAAAACCGCGAATATCTCTTTCTAAATCAGCAGCCCCACGTTCACCGCCTACTGTTGAAAAACGTGCGAACATCTCAGTTTGTTTTCCTACTTCTGAGAACATTTTCGCATTTGTATATTGAGTAATATCATTTGTAACCGTAAAAGTACCAAATGCTCCTGAACCTTTAGCATGCATACGTCTTTCTGGAATAACCTCACGATCAAAGTGAGACATTTGCTCTAAATAATAAATATCTTGCATCATTAATGGCCCGCGTGGACCTGCTGTCATACTATTTTCTCTATCTGACACTGGATGGCCAAATAAACCTGTCAACTTTTTATCTTCTTTAGACATTTATAAATCCCCTCCCTAATTTGTAATAATTATAATCTAGAAATATTTATAATTAAAGTCATTTGTTTAATATTTGTTCAATTATCAAAATATTTTCATATTTTCTTAAATGGCAGAAAATTTAAAATTTTTAGAACAACTTATTCGAAAGCTATTGAATACTAAAGCTAAAAGCATTAAAATGATGTGTATATTTTAAATTTTAGTTTAGGAGACATCGTATGGAAGATAACAATATGAAACGTGGTCTTAGCTCAAGACACATATCCATGATTGCAATTGGTGGCGCAATCGGTACTGGTCTATTTGTAGCTACAGGTAGTGTTGTAGCTCAAGCCGGTCCTGGGGGTGCCATTTTAGCTTATCTATTAATTGGAATCATGCTTTATTTTTTAATGTCATCAATTGGAGAACTGGCTACATTCTATCCTGTATCTGGTTCTTTTAGTTCTTATGCTACTCGTTTTGTAGACCCTTCACTTGGGTTTACGATGGGTTGGTTATACTATATTTTATGGTCTTTAGTATCAAGTGTAGACGTTATGGTAGCTTCAAATGTTCTATATTATTGGGATATCTTTAAATTCTTTAGCCCTATAGTGTGGAGCTTAATATTCATTACTTTAATGTTTTTATTAAATGTGTTCACAGTTAAAGCATTTGGAGAAATGGAATTTTGGTTATCTCTAGTTAAAGTTATTACAATTATCGTCTTTATTATCATTGGTTTCTTAATGATATTTGGTATTCTAGGTGGCCATACGTATGGTTTTGAAAATTATACTAAAGGCGAAGCACCATTTGTAGGTGGATTATCAGGTTTCTTAGGGGTACTACTAGTAGCTGGATTCTCAGTAGGTGGTACCGAAGTAGTCGCAGTGACAGCTGGGGAATCGGACAATCCTGAGCAAACAATGCCTAAAGCAGTTAAACAAGTATTTTGGAGAATTTTATTATTCTATGTTTTATCTATTGCCGTGATTGCTGCAATCATACCTTATACTGATTCTTTATTATTAAATGAAAATCAATCGGTGTCTCAAAGTCCATTTACAATTGTATTTGATAGAATTGGTATTGCATTTGCCGCTTCAGTAATTAATGCCGTTATTTTAACTTCATTATTATCTGCAACTAACTCAGGCATCTATACAACTAGTAGAATGCTTTTTTCACTAAGTGATGAAAAACAAGCGCCTAAGTTCCTTAGCAAATTAAATAACAAAAGCAAATTACCATTACGCGCTTTAGTCACAACATATATTTTAATTGTAGCCATTATTATAGTTGCCAACTTTTATTCTAACGCTGTTTTTGGCTTACTAAATATTATTGGTTCTTTAGTAATTATCGTATGGGCAGCTAGTTCTTGGGCTCAAGTAAGATTACGCAAAGCAATTAAACGACAAGGTCAAGATATGGATAAATTATTACCGTACAAATCACCGTTATATCCTCTAGGGCCTATCATCGTATTTGCTACCTTAATCTTTTTATATTTTGGTAATTCATTTGAAGATTTAACAAGTGGCGATATTGGAAAATTTTTCGTTAATATCTTACCTATCATTATCTTGGCACTTATTTTCTTTGTTCATAAACTTATAAGAAAAACTAAATACGTGAAACTTGATAAAATGGATATTACGCCACATCAATATCACGACTAATTTAATAGAAATATATAATAAAAACGAATGGCATTTAGGTTTAAAAGTAATCCTATGCTATTCGTTTTTATATTGCCATTTAATTCATGTCTCCTTATTTTCCAAAACGATTATCTTTAGTATAATTAAAGTAAAGATATGAACTCAGAGGTGAGAAATACTATGGTTGGTCAAACAAACTTATTTGATGACGTCATTAAAAGCGAAGAACGTTTTGTGATAGTGGTCCAATCTCTTGAAGAGAAAAACGGCCAATTACTTAAACGTACTTTACGAGAATATCCAAGCCTTGAACATAACCAAATGGAAAATCTATTCAATCATTTAAAAGACGTATTTAGTAATGAGCCTTTTGGAGAACATCAGTCGGCATATACGATAACTGTTTATACAAATCTTGATTATGCAGCAGACCAAGTCTATGCGTATGTTAAACGTTACAAAGGTAAACATGAGTGGACACACACAGCTAAATAACATAAACATACTAAAATGAGCCTCCTTCACGTGTGGAAAGAGGCTCGTTTTTCATATTATAAAAGTTCTTTTAATGCGGCTGGTATACCGTTAGAATCATTATCTAGTGTCGTTTTATCAGCTATTGCTTTTAATTCATCGTTAGCGTTCCCCATTGCTACAGAATAACCGACGACTTCAAACATTGATTGATCATTCAAACTATCTCCAAAACAAATGACATCTGATAAAGAAATATCTAATTGTTTACATAATGCTTTAATCGCATTTCCTTTAGATACACCTTTAGCCATAAATTCTAAAAAGAATGGTTTACTTGTTGTTACATCAATTTGTGAATTGAAAGAGCCATTCATTGCATCGCGCGCGTAAGTAATATTTTCAACATAATCAACGCCCATCACTTTTGGTACATCTTCGTTAATATATTTTTTTATATCATCTACGCGTTTCATAGGTAAGCCAGTGAGTTCAGATTCTATATCTCTATACTCGTGGTCACCATCATGGATAATGTGTCCGTCTTGATAAGTTAGTACTAAAAAGTTCTTTTCTCTACAATAATCAGCAATCTTATCAAAATTTTCTTTTGATACACTTTTACTTACTTCAACTTCTTCAGTCGCTACTTTGATTGTTTTACCACCGTTGTAACTTATAATATAACTATCATGTTTATCTAATTCTAATTCTCTAGCAATAGGCAACATACCTTCAGTAGGTCTTCCAGAAGCAAGTACTAATCTATAACCTTGATTTTGTATATCTATTAAATATTCTTTAGTTTCAGGACTCACTTCATTGTTACTGTTTATTAAAGTATCATCCATGTCCATTACGATAACTTTGTAATTACTCATATCTTTGATGTACTCCTTTCAAAATTCATTCTCATTCATTCTACAACAAATTTAAGAAGGATACACCACTTCTTCTAATACACCCGTTTCATTAATAGTAGCTAATTCAGATATACATGAAGAAATTTGAGTTCTAAATGCTCTAACGAGTTCCCCACTTTTTTCTTTACGGCTTAGCGTCAATATTGTAGGACCAGCACCACTTATTACTGCTGCGTATGCATCGTATTCTTTAGCAAGTGCTTTCACTTGTTCAAATTCCGGTATTAAATGTTGGCGAAATGGTTCATGGAAACCATCTTGTGCCATCATTTTCCCTGCAAGTTCATAATTATGTTGAATAAGCGCACAAATCATCGTATTACTTATAGCGCTATTTTGAACTGCTTTTTTATGAGAAAATGTATCAGGTAATGCTCTTCTAGAATCTTCAGTTTTTAATTCATATGTAGGTATAGTTAATATAATATCGACATCAGGCACATCAATATGTGCCACATTTGTTTCTTTAGTTTCTGGATTATAGTATCCAGCTAACAGCCCACCATAAATTGTCGGAGCTACGTTGTCAGGGTGTCCTTCAATTTCAGTAGCTAATTGTAATAGTTCGTGTTTTGAAAGTTGAATATTACCGAAATAATTTGCGATATAAAGTGCACCTACTAAAGCTGAAGCAGAAGAACCTAATCCTCTAGCTAAAGGAATCTCACTTCTCATTTCAACCTTTAAATTAGGTAGATGAACATTATACTTAGAAGCAACTTGTTGAGCTACTTTATAAATATAATTGTCTTCATTTTTAGGAAGAGATTCTAATTCGGGATTTAAATATCCAAATTTCCATTCTTCATCATCAATTTCTTGAACATATAAATTTAGATATTTATCAATAGCCATCCCTATTGAATCAAATCCTACGCCCAAATTGGCAGTAGAAGCTGGAATTTTGAGATACAGATACTCGCTCATTTTATAAAGCCCCTTTAATATACTCGATAATACTTGATTTATCATTTGGAAGCGGTTGAATTGGATTATCTAAAATTGATATAGCAGTATCAGGATCTTTCAAGCCGTTACCAGTAAGGATAGCCACAACTTTTTTGCCTGCCGGTAATTTACCATTACGATGTAATTTAATTAATCCTGCGATAGAAGCATTACTTGCCGGTTCGCTAAATACTCCTTCTTTAGATGTCATTAATTGATATGCTTCTAGAATCTCTTCATCGGTAACACTATCGATTAAACCATTAGATTCTTCTAATGCTTTTGTAGCTTTACTCCAACTTGCTGGATTACCGATACGGATAGCAGTCGCAATAGTTTCTGGGTTTTTAATAACTTTATTTTGAACAATAGGAGAGGCACCTTCAGCTTGAAAACCATACAATTGAGGTAGTGCACTGCCTTTTTTCTCATGATATTCTTTAAAACCTTTCCAGTACGCCGTAATATTTCCGGCATTACCAACTGGTATAGCTAGAATATCAGGTGCTTGTTCTAATTGTTCGACAATTTCAAATGAACCTGTTTTTTGTCCTTCTATACGATATGGATTAACAGAGTTAACTAATTCAATTTCATCGTCATTTTCAGCAATTTCTTTCACGATTTCTAATGCTTCATCAAAGTTACCTTCGATTGATACAATTTCAGCGCCATACATAACTGCTTGAGAGAGTTTACCTAACGCTATTTTACCTTCTGGAATAACTACTATTGCTTTTAATCCAGCTCTAGCTGCATATGCGGCCGCTGATGCTGATGTATTACCAGTTGAAGCACAAATAACTACTTTTTTCCCTTGCTCTTTGGCCTTTGTTACAGCCATGACCATACCTCTATCTTTAAATGAACCTGTAGGATTTGCTCCTTCATACTTTACGTATAAATCAATATCCAATAACTTTGACACATTTTCACAATGTATTAATGGTGTATGTCCTTCATTTAAAGTTAGCTTTGGTGTATCTTGATTCACTGGTAAAAATTCTTTAAATTCTTCTACTAAACCTTGCCATCTTTTCATAGTTATTAAACCCCTTCAACTGGATAAATTTTTTCAATATTAAAGTTAGCTCTACTTAATACTTCTTGAGGTGAATAATCCAAACCAATAATTACTGCTCCATATGAGTGTTCATCGCGTTGTTCAATTTGGAGTGATCTATGGAACGGTAACGCCTCTTTTAACGCTTCTGAAAATCGTTCAATAGGTTCTTCATTATTAATTACAACATAAAAATTCAATTTCTCTTTTATAGCTATAGTATTATCAGTATCCATTAATTCACGAGTTTTATTTGTTTTTAATTCAAAATGTGGTGGCAATGTATGTGTATTAGATTCAAAGAATAATGCTACATTTAATAAGTCACTCACTACTGCGCTTCCTGTAGCTAAGCTTCCTGCACCTTTACCGTAAAACATTGTGTCCCCCACTGCATCTCCAACGACATATATTGCATTATATTCATCTTCTACAGCTGCAAGTTGATGCGCTTGATGTATTAAAGTCGGTTCTACTGACGCATTGACTTTGCCATTATATGTACCTTTACCGATTAATTTGATTTTATATCCCAATTTTTTAGCAACATTAATATCAGATAGCGTCACATCACTTATACCTCTAATGTTTACATCATTTAATTTGATTACCTGATTAAATGATAAATATGATGTAATAACAACTTTACGCGCCGCATCAATGCCTTCAACATCATCAGTTGGATCCGCTTCGGCAAAGCCTAATCGTTGCGCTTCATCTAGCGCTTCTTCAAATGTTGTTTGTTCGCGTGTCATTTTAGAGAGAATAAAGTTGGATGTACCATTCAAGATTCCCATAAATTTAGAAATATTGTTAGCATTTAACCCGTTGTTAATTGCGTTTACAATTGGAATACCACCTGCGACGCTCGCTTCAAATTTAAGTGCTAATCCCTGTTGTTCAGCCAAGTCTTCTAATAATTTTAAATGGACAGCTAGCAAGTCTTTATTAGCAGTAATAACATGCTTGCCACCTTTTAACGCATCTCTTAACCAATTGACTGTTGGTTCAATACCACCCATAACTTCTATAACGATATCAATAGAGTCATCGTTTAGAATTTCGTTTACGTCTTCAGTTAAGTGATACTGGCTAATATTGATAGGACGCTTTTTTGATTTATCACGTACTAATATTTGTTTAATAACTATATCTTTATTTAACGTGTCCTTAATTTGTTGTCGATTCTCTTCGATGATTTTTACAACGCCTGATCCCACTGTTCCTAGACCTAGCAAGGCAACATTCAATTCTTTCATAATAATTATCTCCCCCTTATGTATTACTCATAAATACAATTGTTTTATTGAAATAGACTTAAATTTAGTATACTATTAACACATATTAAATTGATAGGACTTTTTTAACGTAAAATGTAAATACTTAGATATATATTATCATGTGCTATCAGAAAATTAAATAGAATTTTCTGATTTTTTAGAAAGGTTGGTTTCCTATATGAAAGTAGCAAAATTTGGCGGTAGTTCAGTTTCAAACGCCTCACAAATTAAAAAAGTCCTTGATATTGTAAATGAGAATCCTGAACGTAAAATTATTATTGTGTCTGCTCCTGGTAAGAGACATAAAGATGACATTAAAACTACTGATCTTTTAATTCGTCTTTATGAAAAGGTTCTTAACAATTTAAATTACCAAGATAAGAAAAAAGAAATTATTCAACGTTATGCGGATATTTTAGAAGAACTCGATATGGAGAAGTCGTTACTAACAACAATTGATGAAACATTAGAAAATATTATTGCAACGTTAAAAGAACAACCACCACGTTTATATGATGCATTATTATCATGTGGCGAAAACTTTAATGCTCAATTAATCGCAAGTTACAATAATTCTAAAGGTTTTAAAACGACGTATTTATCTCCAAAAGATGCAGGTATTTTAGTTACTGATTTACCTCAACAAGCTCAAATATTAGAAGAAGCTTATGATGAAATTTATAAATTAAGAGATATTGAAGGCAAGATTATTATTCCTGGTTTCTTTGGAGTCTCAAAACACGATTTTGTTGTTACATTTCCACGAGGAGGTTCTGATATTACAGGGGCTATCATCGCAAGAGGTGTAAAGGCATCGCTATATGAGAACTTTACAGACGTGTCAGGTATTTTCAGAGCGAATCCTAACGTAATTAAAAATCCGGAACTTATTGAAGAAATTACGTATAGAGAAATGCGAGAACTTTCTTATGCAGGATTTGGCGTCTTTCATGATGAAGCATTACAGCCGCTATATAAACATAGAATTCCAGTGGTAATTAAAAATACTAATCGTCCTCAAGATAAAGGAACATTTATTCGTCATGAACGTGATATCAATGATAAAAATGTAATTATTGGAATAAGCTGTGACAAAGACTTTACAGTTATCAATATTAAAAAGTACTTAATGAATAGACAAGTTGGTTTCACGCGCAAAGTGTTGGGTATTTTAGAGGATTACAATATTTCATTTGATCATATGCCTTCAGGAATTGATAGTATTAGTATTATTATGCGTACAAATCAAATAAAAAATAAAGAAAAAGATGTCTTAAACGCTATTAGAAAAAAATGTGACGTAGATGAATTAAGTGTCGAGCATAACTTAGCTATCTTAATGATTGTTGGCGAAGGCATGAATAAAGTGGTTGGTACTGCTAATAAAATTACGCACGCCCTAGCAGAATCTAATATTAACTTAAAAATGCTCAACCAAGGTGCTTCAGAAATATCAATGATGTTCGGAATTTCAGTCGAGGATGCCGATAAAGCAGTATTGTCTACCTATGAATACTGCTATCACGGTGTTTGTTTAAAGAATTTATGCAAAAGCAAATAACAAAAAACATCTAATATTTAAAGTGAGTTCTTTATCTGATTTCCTTTAAATATTAGATGTTTCTTTATGTAACTTATCTATTTTGAGCAATGACTTCATTAATTTTACGTTCGCCTACGACACCTTTTAATATGACAAATTGGTAATAGCTTAATGCATCCAATACTCTCTTATAGCTAGTTAATTGTTGAGAATCCATATTCCCGAGCAAATCATACATAAGTACAATTTCTGGTTTAATGTAATCGACGCCCCATGTTAACGAATGGAAGTAGATGCTATTTTTTGGTATTCGAATATTACTATCTAATCTAAATAGCCATTCCTCATTAATCACATCATAGATGATGACATTCATTACTAATGAGTTATCTTTAGTTATTTCAATGTAAGATACTTCGGGGACTTTTAAATTATCTTTATCCATTAGCTTATTTTTCTTATCATAATAATTGAACGTATAGGTTGTGGGAATTGATTTTAAAACTTCTACTAAATTTATACGCTCAACACAAATATCAACTTTAGAAGGTAGTATAAAGTTATCATTTAAAAATAAATGCATAGCGACTTCCCCATGAAATTTAAATGCTGTGCGGCATTGTTTTTTTAATGTATTAACTAATTCTTCTACATGATGTTGATGATTATTCTCCATTTTACTACCCTCCTAAGGAAACGCTTTCATTAAGGCTAATTATACCTTTAATATTATTGATTTTCAATTTACGAATTGTGAAAAGTTGGTAAATGAGACTGAGACATTAATAATTTATGCTCTGGGAAACCGATAAACGGTGTCCCAAAAGTAGGATTCTCGGCAGATACCGTCACGATTCGACAAAATTTGAAAAACAATTTTGCTCATCGTTCGGTTCTGCTCAAATCCTAAACACTTTTGTCCCAACCTCGAATTTATAATTATAAATCGTACTTAAATCATCTATTGTTGAACTGAGTAATTATAATGTATATAATTTACATAGTGTTTTATATTACTTAAATATTTTTTGCAATAATAAAATATTATAATATGAAAACTAAATTTGGACGCAGGTGATTAATAATGACATTGACAATAATCTTATTAGTTATCATTGTGATTCTTATCTTGATATTGTTTACCAATCAACGTTATATGCAAGATAGAGTAGATACTGAAGTCTACGCAAGAAATCAAATGGTTACTAAAAACTCAATCTTGAGTAGTGAAAATCTAGAATTAAAGAATCAAATGTTAAGTTCTAACAATGATGTCAGTTCTCATGCTAAGCAAAACGCAAAACATGTTTTAACTAACATCCTTGATAATTACAAGGAACAAGGTAAATTAAAATACTACGATATTATTACTACGAGTAATTTAGCTACAAAGCATCCATTTTTCGAACATGCTAGAACATTTGACTATATAGTAGTTTCAGATATAGGACTTATTAATATAGATGTTAAAAATTGGAAACAAAAGACATTTTATCATTTCAACGCACCTATTACTGATGATATGCCTATTGGAACGGATGATGTTAATCAAATCGTTGGTCATTATATTAGTAAGCAATATCACAGCCAATTTGATTCACCTCGTAGCGAGATTTATACATTTATCGAAAAGATTCAAAACAATCGCGTTGTTTATGATTTTTATGACCACGATCCGTATGAACAAGCTGCCATAAATTCTAAATCATTGAAAGATGGCGTTGAAAATCATTTTAATCACAAAATACAAAGTATAGGCATTGTTTACTTTAGTGATGGCAGTGTCAATATTATTGAAGGTGCAGAAGAAAGAGAAAAATACGTAGATACTGTATCTACTAAAACATCTCTTGAAAATATTATTAAAGATGCCATCGAACTATCTAAATATTCACTTTCAGAAGAACAAGTAACTAAAATTATTAATAGTTTTAACAATTAATCTAAGTTGACTAATTATATAAACTATTGAATAAGCGACTGACTTCTATCCAATAAGGATATTGGGCCAGTCGCTTTTATTTAACTCCATAAATTGAGTTTCTCTTTTTTAGCTTGTGCTTCATCTTTTTCAAAGACATTTCTATATTTACCATTTGGTGAGAAGTACTTTTCACGTGCTAGACCTTTTTTAACTAATTCTTCATTAAACATGGTTTCTTTATCTAGCCATACATATGCAAGCGTACGTCCATATCGATCTTCTTTTTCTTTATCAAATTCTAAATAAACATCTTTACCTGATAAATGTTTTTTACTATAATTTGAAGCTTCTTTGCCATAAGGCTGAACTGGCGTATTCGGTTTAACGGTTTCAGGAGTATCTACTCCTATCAATCTCACTTTCATTTCTTTACCATCATTATTAGTAGCTACAAAGGTATCACCATCTACTACACGTTCTACATGTACTTTCTGCTTGTCTTTTAACTCGCCACTAGAGGATGATTGACTACCACTATTTTTAAATGGTCCAGTGTGATTAATAAATTGAAAGCCCAAAACACCTACTATTAATATTGCTACAACGATAACACTGATAGCTTTCTTTGAATTCACGGCTTTCACCTACTCTTATTATTCAATACTTAAATATAATATATAATATCATTTTAATCGTCAATCACTTCTTTTTCCTGTTGAAAATTAAGATAGTCAACCTTCATGTAAAGAATGAAGACTAAAAGGATATCGTGCTATAATAATGTCGTTAGGAGTGAAATAAATGGATGAGCGTAATGAAAACATGATTACAATTATTGCCGCAGTGATAGCTATTATCGTAGGCATTATTTTACAAATAGTTTTTAAATTACCTATTATTGTATCAGTAGTCGTAGCAATTTTATTAGGAGTATTAGTTGGTTTCATTGTTTATATAGTTCAAAATATTATGCGTAAAAGAAAAAATAAATAAAATAGAGCGAGATAGAAATCTAATGTAATTTCTAAGGTTTCGTAGTTCTGCCCTGGAAAAATTGACTAAAGAGAAAGAAAGTACGGTTTAACGCTTCTTCACTTCAGTCAACTACTGTCTAAACCAAAAGCTAAGCCCTTATTAAAAAAGGCTTAGCTTTTTTTATTGTTTACGGTTATTTCTAACAAATAGTGGTATGTATTAGCAACAAGTATAAAATTAATTTTCAAATAAATAGTTTGAATAATAAATTCTATATATTTATAACCTATATTCAACTCTAATGAATGGAAGCCTCATTAAAAATAAAAAACAAAGAGGTGGAAAACATGGAAATTTTAGATATTATTATCGATACGCATGGACTTATTTATCGAGTACAAACGCAAAATGGAAATATTTTTGAACATACACTTGCGAATGATACGCCTCCTAACAAAGTCGCCCAAGTACTACGCTTATTAGCAACTCATGTTGATAACTTAGAAGAAGCTAAAACTGAAAATAATTAAATCCAACCTTTTTTAATTGCTTTCTTCCAAGCTTCAAATCTATTATCTGCATATAATTTATCAATAATATTAGACGTATAATTGCGGACTGTCCCGTTAGATAAATATAATTTATCTGCAATTTCTTTACTGCCCAAACCTTCGCCAATCTCACGTAAAATAACTTGTTCTTTATGCGTAAGAGGATTTGACTCTTTAAATATTGAAGTCATTAATGAAGAACTATATTCTTTCTCATTTTTCATGACCTTATTAATTGTGGCAATTAAATCGTCAACTGAGCGTTCTTTTAAGACATAAGCATCAACGTCATTAGCCACGGCCTTTTCAAAATAGCCAGGGCGTTTAAACGTCGTTACTATGATGACTTTGGTGTTTATGTTCGCTTTTCTTATCTCTGACAAAACCTCTAATCCAGTTATTCCGGGAATTTCTATGTCTAATATTGCCACATCGGGATGGTTTACTTTTATATATTCTAATGTATCAACACCATTTTCAAAATTAGCTATGACTTTCATTTCCTCATTAAATTCAATAAGTTGAATCATTGCTTTTCTTAACATATATTGATCTTCTGCAATCACAATTGAAATCATTTCACACCTTCTCTCGGAATAGTAATGTTAAGTGTCATACCTTTATCGGAAGTTACTTCAAGTGTACCATTTAATAATTCAACTCTATCATTAATACTCTTTAATATAGTTGAATTGGGTTCTTTTACGCCTACGCCATTATCACTAATGAGTAATCTAATTCCTTCCGGATAATATTCAATTTTGCCTTTTACGCTACTAGCATGTGCATGCTTAATTACATTATTTACCGCTTCTCTTAAAATCTGCCAGTAAAGATTGTTTAGCTGGATTTAAAGAATTTGCCCCTTTTTTATTTTTAAAAGTAAAAGCTATATTGGCATCTTTTAGTATATTTTCAATAGACTTAACTTCTTCTTCAAAATTTTGAACTTTCAAATTTTCAATGATATTTCTTACTTTATTAAGAGTTTCTTTAGAAATCTCATTTATATTAATAATTTCTTGTTTAGCTGTGTCAGGGTTTGAATCTATCAGTTTAATAGCGAGTTCAGATTTTAAACTAATACTCGCGAAAACATGACCTAATGTGTCATGTAAATCTTGCCCAATTCGATTACGTTCTTGTTCCGCAATGAGTACATTGATATATTTATTTTTTTCTTCTAATTCTTTTTTAATCTTTCTATCCTTCTTAGTTTTAAAATTCCCTAATGTAACAGTTAAAATTACAAAATAAAAAATTAAGATTGAGAAAGCAATTGTACTTTCATATAGATAATAGCTAACTAAAAAACATATAGTCATAGTAATAATAAAAGTGATAAATTCTTTAGATTTTAGAGTTACATCAAAAGTAAAAGGTAGAGCGAAAGCACTGAAGAAAAAGAATAAACTGATCATGGGATTAACGCTATAAACAAAATATATTACGCCTAAATAATGCAATACCAATAAAGCATATAGTATATTAGTTGTTAATTTATTGTTCGCTAACACCATGAGCAAATAACTAATGGTAAAGATGATTAAAACTGTAATATATATAAACTCTGATCCTCTTTTTTCTCCAAACATCCCAATAATGGGGAAAATTAAATAAATTAATGTCGAAATTTCTCCTAGTCTGACGCTCCAACTCCTATTTTCCAATTACTTCACTTCCTTTTTCTTATTGATAAGCAATGCAATGATTAGAAAAACGATACTATAGACAATTAATAATAAGCTAGAGTTTACTGGTATTGAATGACCTTTACTTAATTCAATAGCAACTTGTTTTAATTGATACGTAGGCATCCATTTCGAAATAGTTTGTAACCAATCGGGGAATGTATTAGTCGGGAACCACAATCCTCCCAGTATAGCCATACCTATGTTAAGTAGGTTGGCTATACTACTAGCCTTTTGGATGTCATTAAATTGCGCAATAACTAAACCAAGCGTAAGAAACAAACTTGCCCCTACCCATAAAACTAAGCCAGATAGAATCCACTGTGACGCTTCGAGAGTTACATCTTTATAAAAATGTGCAACTGAAAAAATTAATACTATTGAGCAGAGAAACAGCAACATTGTTTTCAATACTTTTGCTAAAAAATAAGTGGAAGGAGCAATAGGTATTGTAGTTAATCGCTTATACCACCCATTTGTTTTTTCTTCAATCATACCAAAAGGAAATTGCATTAAACAGAAGTTGATTAAACTAAAGGTTGTCATACTATACATGTAGTCTTTATTGAATTGTTTTTTAGCTTCTTCAGGTAGATCAAGAATTGAAGTAAATAGCAAATAAAATGCTAAAGGTAAGAGAATAGCCATAAATGTCGTTAGTTTTCTTCTAAGTATTGAGTTAAGTTCTATTTTTAATAGTATCCCTGTGCTATTCATCATTATCTCCCCTTTCTTGTTCAAACATCATTTCTAATAATGATTGTTTTGAAATAATCATTTCATTAAAATTAATTTTTAAATTTAGCAATTCATTAATAACATCTTGTACTTTGTTCGTTTTTAACTTAATTGTGTTGTCGTTAACTTCAACCTTAAACTTAGATTGTAGTTCTAGTATTTGTTCTTCTGAACTTATAGGAAACTCGATAATGGAATAATTCTGATTATGTATGATTTCATTATGTAATCCACTAAATTTCACGACCCCATTTTCTAATAATGTGATTTTGTCTGCCATCCTTTCCACTTCCTCTATATAGTGTGATGTGTAAAGAATTGTTGTGCCTTCTTTTTTTAATTTCAGAATGATGTTCCAAAAGCGTTCTCTAGTTTCAATATCCATCGCCGTTGTCGGTTCATCTAAAATCAATAATTGAGGATTACCAATGAGACACAAGATAAAGTCAAGTAATCTTTTTTGGCCACCAGATAAATCATTTGCGTATTGGTTCATCATTTTGTCTGAAAACCGAGTCATATTTTGAAATTGTTCAAAACTCATTCCGTCGCGATAAACACCTTTAAATAGTGAATATAGTTCTTTAACTTTCACTGATTTTGGAAAATTAGTTTTCTGAAATAAAATCCCTATATTCTTAGGCTGAATGATAGAATGTGGATCTTCAATTATTCCTTTGTCCGGCTTTATATGACCAATTATTATATCTATTAAAGTTGATTTTCCGGCTCCGTTTTTTCCAATTAAAGCTGTACATAATCCTTCATCCAACTCCATAGATACGTTATCTAATACGTTGTTAGTTTGATAACGCTTAGATATTTGCTTAATCTTAATCATCTAATTGCCACTCCCTTAACTAATTTGTCTATGTCTTTAATTTAACGTTTAGTTACTATAAAAATTAGTAGTAAATGTCATTTAGATAATATGACAAATGTCATAAAAAAATCGCTATAGCTGCGAGAGCTCTAGCGATTTAGCTTAAACTATAATATTGGTGAAACTAATTTAGCAATGTCTTCTTTAATTTTAATATTTAAAGGTCTATTGTTATATTTTTCTTTTGTTAATAATTTAGAATTCTCGATATCATTGGCGTAGGCATCCTTGATTTCTTTAGCAACCTCTTTATCATATATAAACGCATTTACTTCAAAGTTTAATGCAAAACTGCGGTAATCCATATTTGCAGAACCTACACTACTGATTTCATCGTCAATCATTAATACTTTGGAATGAATATAAATCCTTTTTGATAAGTATATATTTTAACGCCACTTTCTAATAACTCTGCCGCATTAGAAAACGTCGCCCAATAGACAAATGGATGATCGGGTTTACAAGGAATCATAAGGTGTACTTCCACACCAGTACTTGCTGCCATTTTCAATGCGTTAATATAAGAACGGTCTGGAATAAAATAAGGACTTTGCATATAAATAGACTTCTTCGCGCTCATAATCATCTTAGTATAACCATATTCAATTTGATGAAGTTCTACTGCTGGACCACTTGAAACAATTTGAATTGCAGCATCTCCTTGATGTGGTTTCTTTTCAGGAAAATACTTATCATCATATTCAAATTGCGGACGATGAGCTTGAGAGTTCCAATCAAGTATAAAACGCATTTGTAAGGCATCAATTACGCTACCTTCAACGCGAATATGTGTATCTCGCCAATAGCCTAATTTACCTAGACCAAGGTAATCATCGCCTATATTAAAGCCACCTATGTAACCTACTTGGCCATCAATAACAATAATCTTTCTGTGGTTACGATTATTCATTCTAAAGTTAATTAATGGAAACTTCGAAGCAAAGAAAGCTTCAACTTCTCCACCTAATGCTTTAAAGTGTTTAAACTTAGACATTCCAACCTTTTTAGACCCTACGTCATCATATAAAATTTTGACCTCAAGGCCTTCTTTAAGCTTGGTTTCTAACGCATCAATGATACGGTGACCTAAACCATCAAGCTCAAACGTATAATACTCTAAATGTATATAATTTTTAGCATTATAAATATCTTCGACTACCTTATCGTATAGTTTATGTCCATCAGTAAATAAATTCACTTTATTATCTTCAGTTAAAAAAGCATCTTGTTGATTTAATAACATTCTAATAAGATCACGATGCTTAGTTACTTCATCATTATCACTTTGATATGTATGTGTATCTAACTGTTGAATTTGTTTATTTACTAGTCCCTTGAAGGCATCAAGTTCTTTACCGTTATTTTTCTCCATTTTACGTTTGGAAACTGTTCTTCCAAAAAATAAATAGAGAATAAAGCCAATAATTGGTAAAACAAATAGTACAAATAGCCATGCCCATGTTGATGTGGCGCTTCTTCTATTTCTTTCTAAAAATATAATTGTAAAAGCTAACCCGACATTAATAATAAATGCAAGTACAAGTATAATCGTTAAAATTATTCCTATATTCGTGGTGAACAAAAATTTCATTTTTAATACTCCTGTTAATTTATTAAATATATTTAATCTTTATGAGTTAGAATCAATAATGCACTTAGTACTTCTTCATTATTTGGAAACTTACGCTCTTCTACCTTATCGATTGAAATATTTAATATTTCGAAGTGACTGCCTTCATCGCTTTCTAAATAATCATTTATTTTATTTTCAAGCGCTTCAACCGTTTGTTCTTGAATCTTTTTAAATTTTACTTTACCCATTAACATAACACTCCTATTTTATTTATTTGATTAAATCATAGTATTGTTACATACAGTTTGCAACTAAATTCACGAATATTAACAACTTTAATCATATTTTAAAGCGTTTACAATTATATGCATTAAATATTTAATTCACTTTAATACTGAATTACTGTATACTTAAGATATTCTATTTATTTTTCAGAATAATTAAACAATTTATTTTTAATCGATTTGTGGAGGGATGCTTATGATTTCTTTTGAAAATGATTATCTTGAAGGCGCACATGAAAAAGTGTTGCAACGATTACTTGAAACGAACTTAATCCAGGCTGCTGGATACGGCGATGACCCATTTTCAAAACAAGCAGCGGACAAAATTAGAGAAACCATTAAATGTGAAGATGCTACGGTAAGATTCTTAGTTGGGGGAACACAAACGAATCAAGTAGTCATTAATTCAGTTTTAGAACCTTATGAAGGTGTGATTTCTGCTGATACTGGACATGTAGCTGTTCATGAAGGTTGCGCTATCGAGTTCAGCGGGCATAAAGTGTTGGCTATCCCTTCTCATGAAGGAAAAATTACGCCTAAAGAAGTAAATGAGTATTTAGATACATTCTACAATGATTTTAAACATGAACATATGGTCTTTCCTGGCATGGTTTATATTTCTCATCCTACAGAATACGGAACTTTGTATAGCAAAGATGAATTAAAAGATTTAGCTCTTGTATGTAAAGAGCACAAGATACCCCTATTTATGGACGGGGCAAGATTAGGTTATGGCTTAATGAGCGATCAAAGTGATTTAACTTTTGAAGACATTGCAAAGTATTGTGATATCTTCTATATTGGTGGGACAAAAATTGGGGCATTATGCGGAGAAGCAATCGTTTTTACTAAAAACAATGAACCTAAACATTTTACTACACGCATTAAACAACATGGTGCTTTACTGGCTAAAGGACGTCTCATCGGCGTGCAATTTTTAGAATTATTTACAAATAATTTATATTTAGACATTAGTCGCCATGCTATTAATATGGCTAATAAAATGAAAAAAGGATTCTTAGATAAAGGTTATCAAGTCTATTTTGATTCACCTACAAATCAACAATTCTTTGTACTTAGTGAAGAAAAAATAAAAGAGTTACAACAAAAAGTTAAATTCGCCGTTTGGGAAAAGTATGATGACAACCATCGTGTAGTGAGATTCGCGACAAGTTGGGCTACTACTGAAGCAAATGTCGATCAACTGTTAGAATTAATTTAATAATATTAGAAGCGGGACAGAAATCTATATTATTTTAAAGATTTTATTGCCCCGCTTTTCTAATGTTTGACTTATTTTTTAAATTACTTATCTATGACGCACGAAATAAATAAAACCTATTATTAACGCTAACCCTATTATGGATTCTAATTTTTCTTTAGTAGTCGTTTTTCTTATATTTATGGTTATTTTCACTTCCATGCTCCTAATCTATTAATTTATAGTTCCGTATCTTCTTTTAGATATTTCAATATACTAACTGATAATACTAGTATTAATGCTATATTCACTATCATTCCCGATATATCTAATAAACTTGATACTTTATTCATATTAAACCACTCCTTAATAACTATTAATTCAATTATATAATAATATTATTAAGTTTTGCATTATTTTTCTATATAATATACCATCGACGTTAATTAAAGATTAAGTGATATATAATTCAAAATAGTAATTAGTTCAAAAGGGAAGTAGCGCTGTGCTAGAAATTTTAATTGTGAAGAAGATTGATCAAGCTTCTCATTCTACTAGTATTTACAACTTCATTCTTTATTAATTCTTTGTTTTATAATAGCTTTAAAATTAATTGTTTTCGCTTTTCTTAGTCTTTTTTAGTGTGTTAATTAAAACTAATGTTATTACTAACGCTAAAACACTATGCAAGATATTATTTCCTAAAAATACGTTAAGCCAGATAAGTAAGATTAAAATTATGTAAATAGCTTTCATAACATATGAGTATTAGAATTCAGATATAAAAAACATTGGAGAGGTCATTTAATTACTCATTAATTATTGCCTCCATTTTTCCTATAGCAACTATTAAAACTTTATAAAATTATAGTTTTACTTTATTAACTATATCTTCTAATACTCTCCCTCCTATTAGATATTGTTCCTTCAATTATATCATTAATTTAGATACTGCAATAACTTTAATCAGAATTTTCAAACAATTTTAATGGCTCCTACTGCTAATTTAGCAATGACTTTTACCGTCAAGGTGTTAAATAGCACCACTTTCTCTCTGTCTATGCAGAAAGGATGCTATTTTCAATACCACGCATATAAATATTTAATAGGAAATTTACCTTCCTCAATAAAATCTAAGATTGCAAGAAACGATTTATTTCTATAAGTTAAAATATTTTTATTAATTTCTAATTTAGACAAACTATATTCTTTTACCTCTGAACTTAATTTATTAACAACTATCTCGCCTTTACCATTTTTGATGTCACCTTGTGGTACATATTCATATCTAATAATTTGTTCATCTTCATTTAATTTTCTTAATATAAGCACCTATATCACCTTACTTATTCAATATATCTTGAGTAATCATATTTTCTTCCCACAATTTTATGAGCGTATATATACTTATAATAATAATTATTCATTAAATAATGTTCAAGAGCATCATGCTCTAAGTGCATTAAATACTTCAATAGATTCAAATAAATAATTAGACAAATTAGGTTTAAAAGTAATTTCAATTTTTGTGTAGTCGTAGTTATGTACACCTGTTAAATTAAGATTATTAAATAGAATTTTATAACATCTCAAAAAATTATTAGGCAAAGAAAATAGGTTAAGTATTCATAAACTTAGACATACAGACGCTACTTTATTACTTGAAAGTAACGTACCTATGAAAGTAATTCAAGAACGTTTAGGCCACAAATCCGAAGCTATCACTAGTGAAGTATATAGTCATGTAACTAAGAAAATGAATGATGATGCTAAAGAAAACTTTGAGAAGTATATTAAGAATGTATTTTAAATTTAGTTGCCCAAAAGTTGCCCATTTTAATGAAATCAGTTTAATTTTAATAACTTAGTTGCCCAATTTTATGAAAAAAAGAAGCTAAGGCGATAAGCCTTAACTCCTTGTATCTCTAAGCTTTAACACACTTGTCTTAAAGATTAATATTGTTTCATATATTGATCGCGTTCCCATTCAGACACTTGGGTACGATAATAATCCCATTCAATTGATTTAGAGTTAATAAACTGATTGTAAATGTGATTACCTAACGCTTTTTTGACTGTAGGGTTTTCACGCATAGCTTTTAATGCAGTGTAAAGTGTAGATGGTAAATCTTGGATACCTACTGCTTCACGTTCTTCACGGTTCATTTCATAAATATTTTGGTTAACTGGTTCTGGTACTTTGTCTTTATTTTTAATTCCGTCTAAACCAGCTTGTAAGATAGTAGCTAAAGCCATGTAAGGGTTAGCTGCTGGGTCAACTGAACGAACTTCAATACGAGTTGATAATCCTCTTGATGAAGGCACACGTACTAATGGTGAACGGTTTTTACCACTCCATGCGATGTAACATGGTGCTTCGTAACCAGGTACTAAACGTTTGTATGAGTTAACAAGTGGGTTACATACTGCAGTAAATCCACGTGCGTTGTTTAAGATACCTGCTGTGAAGTGGAATGCATCTTCTGTTAATTGCATTTCACCATTTGGATCGAAGAATGCATTTTCTTTACCTTTAAATAATGATACGTTAAAGTGCATTCCGCTTCCGTTTACACCAAATAATGGTTTTGGCATAAATGTAGCATGTAAATTATGTTTACGTGCGATTGTTTTTACAACTAATTTAAATGTTTGGATATTATCACAAGCTGAAATTGCATCTGCATATTTGAAGTCAATTTCGTGTTGACCAGGTGCAACTTCATGGTGACTTGCTTCGATATCGAAGCCCATATCTTCAAGTTCTAATACGATATCACGACGACAATTTTCACCTAAATCTGTTGGTGCTAAGTCGAAGTAACCGCCATCATCATTTAATTCTAACGTTGGTTCGCCTTTTTCATCTAATTTGAATAAGAAGAATTCAGGTTCAGGCCCTAAGTTGAAGTCTGTATAGCCCATATCTTCCATTTCTTTTAATACGCGTTTTAAGTTGGCACGTGGGTCACCAGCAAATGGTTCGCCGTCAGTTGTGTAAACGTCACAGATTAAACGTGCTACTTTACCTTGACCAGCAGTCCATGGGAAGATTACCCAAGTATCTAAATCTGGGTGTAAGTACATATCTGATTCTTCAATACGTACGAATCCTTCGATTGAAGAGCCATCGAACATCATTTCGTTATCTAATACTTTTTCTAATTGGCTAACTGGCACTTCAACGTTTTTGATGATACCTAAGATATCAGTGAATTGTAATCTTAAATATCTTACGTTTTCTTCTTTTGCAAATTTACGAATGTCATCTTTACTAAATGTACGTTTAGGCATGTAGAGATCCTCCAAATATTTATTTAATAAACCGTGATAAATCGCCACGATTTATTGGCAAAGCTTCACCAGTTGGTTTTTGCGTTGCTTCTACAATCATTCTTTTTCTAACCTCTTGTTCATCTTCTGTTAAATGCCCTTGGTCACCTGTGATGATTTGTTTAATACCTTTTAAGTTAAATCCTTTTTCAATTAAAGATTTAATTTCTAAAAGTCTTTCCAAATCATTCATTGAAAATAATCGTTTATTTCCTTCAGTACGCTCGGGCTTTATAAGTTCATGTGTTTCGTAATAGCGGATTTGTCTTGCTGTCAGTTCTGTTAATTTACATACAACACTCATAGAGAATACGGCCATATTACGTCTGAGCTTATCGTTAGACACCTATAACCTCACCCCTATTTTTGAACTTGATTATAATTTAGCACAGTTTATTTAAGATTACAAAAATATGTTAGGTTTTCTGACATGTGATTCTGATACTATTTATTAGATTAAATTCTGTTCTTTTAAATTAACTACTGCACGAGTCACTGCAAGTTTTACATGTTCATATGTTAAACCGCCTTGGACGTAAGCTTCATAAGGTGGTCGTATTGGACCATCGGCTGATAATTCGATTGACGACCCTTGTACAAACGTGCCAGCAGCCATAATGACGTCATCTTCATACCCTGGCATATAACTTGGTTCAGGACTAAAATGTGCATTAATTGGAGAAGCGTGTTGAATGCTTTGGCAGAATGCAATCATTTGCTCTTTTGTCTCAAATTGCACGGTTTGAATTAAATCTGTACGTTTCGAATTATATTTAGGTACTGTTTTCATGTTCATCTTTTCAAGAAATAAACTTGTAAATAATGCACCTTTTAAACTTTGGCTAACTACATGTGGCGCAAGGAAAAATCCCTGATACATTTCTTGTAAAGCATAGAGTGACGCGCCTGCTTCTTTACCAATACCTGGAGCCGTTAATCGATAACCACAACGCTCTATTAAATCTTTCTTACCAGCAATATAGCCTCCGATTTTAGCGAGGCCTCCACCTGGATTTTTAATAAGAGAGCCTGCAATTAAGTCAGCTCCAATTTCAATAGGTTCACGTCGTTCTACAAATTCGCCATAACAATTATCTACGAAAATAATGATATCAGGGTATTGTTGTTTGATTTTAGTAATAGCCTGTTCCATTTCATCAAGGGTAATAGAAGGACGTTGATCATACCCTTTAGAACGTTGTATCGCAACGACTTTTGTTTGACTAGATATCGTTGTTAGGACTTTTTCAACATCGATTTGTCCATTCTTCAAAGCAACTTCATTATAAGTCACACCATGTTCTTTTAAGCTTTCAATGCCATTGCCATTCACACCTATTACTTCAAGTAAAGTATCATAAGGACTGCCAGTAATATAAAGCAATTCATCACCATATTTAAGCATACTTTGAAGTGCTAACGTAATTGCATGCGTACCTGAAATAATCTGAGGTCTCACTATAGCATCTTCAGCTTTAAACGTATGGGCATATATCTCTTCTAAATGGTCCCGTCCAAAGTCATCATAACCATAGCCTGTTGTCCCCGTTAAATCACTTTCAGTCGCCTTTACGTGATGAAAAGCGTCTAACACTTTTTCTTGATTAACATATGCTGTTTCTTCAATTTCTTTAAAATATGGAATTAACGTTTCTTCCACCTGAGCAATGACATTCTTAATTTCTGACATTCTATTTTACTTCCTTTTATTGTTTTTTAAATCCTTTAATCATGTAGCTTTCATTATCTTCATCAAAGTCCATACGCTCAATCAATGTATGTTGTTTTAAGAAATATAATCTATCCGCGTTAGTACTTGGCACCGCTTCTTCATAATATATTAATGCCTCTTTAATCTGATTAATCATTAAATCTTTCACTTTAGATTTATCATTATCGTCGCGACTTGATACAAAGACTGAAGGTACTTCTGACACTAGTTCATCATCGTTAGCGTCACACTGATCTTTTTTATTGAAAATGACTGCCTGAGGGATTTGATTCATATCTAAATCTTTAATTAGACGATTAACCGTATCATATTGTGAACGGTACTCAGGGTGACTAGCATCAACCACATGTAACAATAGGTCCGCACCTTTTGCTTCTTCTAATGTAGATTTAAATGCCGCGATTAATGTTGTAGGTAATTTCTGAATAAATCCAACTGTATCAGAAATAATTAAGTTAAACCCTTCATTAATTTGAATTTGACGTGTCTTCGGATCAAGCGTAGCAAAGAGTAAGTCCTTTTCAAATGTTGTTTCATCAGATAAAACGTTAAACCATGAAGATTTACCTGCATTGGTATAACCGATAAGCGCAATTTGAAAGACTTGATTCTTTTCACGTTGATTACGATAACGTTCACGATGTTCAACGACCGTTTGCAATTGATGTTTAATTTCATTCATACGTGTTCTTATATGACGACGGTCCATTTCTAATTTCGTTTCACCAGGACCACGTGTTCCTATACCACCGCCAAGACGTGATAAGCTCTTACCGTGTCCTTGTAGGCGTGGCAGTAAATAATCTAATTGTGCAAGTTCGACTTGTAATTTACCTTCTCTACTTTTGGCGCGTAAGGCAAATATTTCTAAGATTAATTGTGTTCTATCAATAATTTTTATGCCCAAGTTATCATTTAATGTTTTTGATTGCGCGGTAGTTAATTCATCATTGGTAACCGCCACGTCGATATCGTGAAACTCTATAAAAGCTTTTATTTCATCGATTTTACCTTTACCTACGTAATATTTATGATCGATTTGTTCTCTGTTTTGAGTCACTTGTCCTTTGACGTTTAGCTGACAAGTAAGAGATAAAGCTTCTAGTTCTTCCATTGTTGAATCAAAATTAAATTGATTATCATTTTGAGCATGTACACCGATTAAAACAGCAGTTTCTAATCTTTTCTTCGTATCATGTGTAGTTTGCTGAGCCACGTTATACATCTCCTCTTTTTTATGTTTCTCAAACATTTTATCATAGAGCATTTTCAAAGACTAACATAGTAATTTGTGTTAAGTTAAAATTAAATTGAAAGGGTGATAATATGGAAAATATTTATGATTTCGTAGTCCAAAAATCTAATGGTGAAGATTATAAATTAGAAGAATATAAAGGCGATGTTATGTTAATCGTCAACACTGCCAGTGAATGTGGCTTTACACCACAATTTGATGGTTTACAAAAATTATATGATAAATACAAAGATCAAGGATTTGTTGTGTTAGGTTTCCCTTGTAACCAGTTTGGTAATCAAGAACCTGGTTCTGGAGCTGAAGCAAACCAAAATTGTAAAATCAATTATGGTGTTACATTCCCTATTCATGAAAAAATAGATGTAAAAGGCGAAAACCAACATCCATTATTCCGTTATTTAACAGATGCTGCTAAAGGCATGTTAAATGAAAAAATTAAATGGAACTTCACTAAATTCTTAGTAGACCGTGAAGGTAACGTAGTAAGTCGTTTCTCACCTCAGAAAAAACCAGCTCAAATCGAAAAAGATATCGAAAAATTATTATAACTTTTCAATCACATAAAATTAAAAGCTTCATGCTAGAGATGAAAATCTATACAGATTCCTCTCTAGCATGAAGCTTCTTTATTACAAACATTTCCTTCATTTGTCTAAAAGTGCTAAAAAATTGGATGAGTGTATTGTAAGAGATATAAACTTGAAGACCGTTGTCTACGCTCTCAAGAACTTACAATAGTGCACTTTAATTACAACTTATTCTTCACTCGCTACTGTTTCTTCTGCATCCGCAGATTCAGTATCAACAGTAAACGTGCTGATCGCATGTTTGTAAATCAAATGTTGTTTGCCTTGAGATACTAAGCTAATAACGTATTTATCAAAGTCTTCAATAACACCTTTCATTTGAAAACCGTTTAAAAAGAATACTGTGATTTCTACTTTTTCAGCTTTAAAATTCTCAAGTGCTTGGTCTTGGATGTTGTGGTTTGCAATCATGTCTAGAACTCCTTTTATTTATTTGGGTTGTAATCTCATCTAACATCATTTGAAGTGTCATTCTCTCTCTATCAAACCATTGAACATTTAATTTATTCTTGAACCATGTCAATTGTCGCTTAGCATATTGCCTAGAATGTTGTTTTAAAGTTTCAACTGCTTGGTCTAAAGCTAACTCACCCTTTACAACGGGAACAAGCTCTTTATAACCTATCGCTTGCATACTCTGAGTCGATTCAAAACCTTGTTCAATCAGCAACTTCACTTCATCAAATAACCCGTGGCTCAACATAATATCTACACGTTTATTTATTCTTGAATATAATGTTTTGCGCGACATTTCAATCCCTATTAATAATGTATCATAATTTTCTGTAAATTGTTGAACTTTCTTTCGAGAACTTAAAAGTTTTTTTGTTTTTAAGAAATATTCAATAGCTCTAAGCACTCTTTTTCTATTATTTGGATGAATATCATGCGCTGATTCTTTATCAAACGTCGCTAAATAATTATGTAATGCCTCATTATCAAGAGCTTCAAGTTCCGACATTTTCTGTTGTGTAAGTTCTTCAGTTTCTTTTGAAACAGTTTCATCGTCAAAGGGATAATCATAAATTAATGATTGAATATATAATCCAGTGCCTCCAGCAATGATAGGAGTTTTCCCTCTTGATGTTATATCGTCTATTAATACTTCAGCTCTTTTTTTAAAATCATATGTTGAAAAGTTAGCATCAGGATTTAAAATATCTATCATATAATGAGGTATTCCATCCATTTCACGTTGTGTTACTTTAGCAGTACCAATATCCATTTGTTTATATACTTGCATGGAATCGCCACTTATAATTTCGGCATTTATCCGCTTCGCTAATTCGATACTTAATTCTGTTTTCCCTGAAGCGGTGGGCCCTACTATCACCACTAAAAATGGTTTTACTGCTTCATTCAACATTTATCCCTCACCTTGATTGTTTTTTAAAACTTGTTTCTGAATCCAATCGAACATATGATTCCAAATCATTTGTTCATCTTCTTCAAATAAAATTTCATGTCTTCTATGTGCATATAATTGAACAGTAATATGTTTAATACCAGCGTGTTTAAATTTTTTACCTAAGTTTTTAATCCCTTTACCATAATCTCCAAACGGATCATCTTTACCAGATATTAGGAGTATAGGTAATAATGGGTTCATTTTTTTAAGTTGTCTTAAGCTTGCCGTTTTAGTCATATATTTTACAGTCTGGTAGATTAACTGATTTGAAACTAAAAATCCTGAATATTCATCCTTAACATATTTATCTACTTCATCGCGTTTGGAAGAAAGCCAATCACTTGATGTTTCCGGTTGTTTAATTTTCTTGTTGAATGATTTATATACAAGTTGGTTAACCCATTTTAATCTACTACGTTTTCCAGCAAATAAAGTGATTAATTTTAGTCCAACCATTGCGGGTATACCTTTCCATCTATGATATTGCCCTGTGCCAGTTAGAATAAGACCTTGTGCGATATCCGGATACTTTTCAACAAATAATCGAGCAATGATTGACCCCATTGAGTGCCCTAATACAATATAAGGTACATCTTTATTAACGTCGTGTAATGTCTGTGCTATTTCATATGCATCTTGCGCAATCGTATTCATATCATCATAGTGGCCGCGCTCATTTTCATCAATGTCTCTCCCATGACCTCTATGATTATGTCTAATAACATCATACCCTTGTTGCGTTAAAGATTGAACGAGTGCTTCGTAACGATCCATATGCTCAGCCATTCCGTGAAATATGTGAACGACACCAAATGTAGCTATTTTGGCCTTATCAATTTTAACTTCTATCATCGTGCCGTCTTCAACGGTTATTTTATAAGAATTTTGACTCACGCATATGCCTCCTATCGAAAATTAGTGCTAATACTTCATTTAAAATTTATATTCACCTTAATATACCTGTACTTTTTAATGTTATCAAATTGTAAGTAATTATGTAACATCAATAAACTGTTTTCCGCTATTTATAAATAACAATGTTTTCTAACTTAAAGCATTATGTATACTAAAAAAACTACTAACAATATTAGCGTAATTGCTAACTTGCTAGTAGTTTTACTAGGCTTTTCTATAAACTTATATTGATACTATTATTTTTTCACTGCTAATTGGTCATTGCCGTGTGTAGCTTCTTGAATAGCTAAGTTAAGTTCTTTTGTGAATTCATTTTTTTGGCTTTGAGTATAGTTTAATAATTTTCCTAACTCATCAATAACTAAATCTTTATATTGTTTAACTTCATTAATATTGAAATATAATTTACCAGTTCTACGTATTAAGAAGTCAGTAGGTTTATAAACCATTTCGTGTTGAACACTGTAAACTAATTGTACATAAAGTTCTAATGGTAATTTCAAGTCTTGGTCTTTAGCAATTTGGGCAATATTAAATAATAAGTCTACGTTAGAACCGTATTTTGAAGCTAAGCGATAAGCTGCATCTTCATCAAGTCCAATTGCTTTACCTTCATCTACTTTACGTGCGACGAAATTATCAAAGTTATCGCTACCGCCAACGTCACCGCCAGAAATTGGTGTTTCTTTCGTTGCACATTCAGCGAATTTTAAACTATATTCTTGTTTTAAACGTTTTGCTAATAAATCGACAATTTCTAACGCCATATGACGATAACCTGTTAATTTACCACCTGCGATAGTTAGAAGTCCTGATTCACCTTCCCAGATTTCATCTTTACGAGAAATTTCTGAAGGATCTTTGCCATCTTCTAAAATAAGCGGACGTACGCCAGCCCATGTTGATTCAATATCTTCATCTTTAACGTTTACGTCTGGGAACATATAATTAATCGCATCGATTAAATAGTCTCTATCTTCTTGTGTAGTTAATGGTTTCGCTTTTTCATTATCATAAAATGTGTCTGTGGTACCGACATAGGCTTTACCTTCACGTGGGATAGCGAAAATCATACGGCCGTCTTTTTCAGTATCGAAATAAACAGCTTGTCTTAAAGGGAATTTAGATTGATCGATAACCACGTGTACGCCTTTAGTTAAACGTAACTGTTTGTTATTACGTGTATAGTCTTTTTTACGCACTTCATCTACCCAAGGTCCTGCAGCATTAATTACTTTTTTAGCTTTAATTTGATATGTTTCACCTGTTAAAAGGTCTTGAACTTCGATACCGTTCACCTTAGATTTTGAATCATAAATGAAGTTAGTAGATTTAGTGTGATTGATAACTTCAGCGCCTTTTTCTTCAGCACGTTTCATAACTTCGATAGTTAAGCGTGCGTCATCAGTACGGTATTCTACATAATAACCGCCACCTTTAAGGCCATCTTTTTTAACTAACGGTTCTTTATTTAATGTATCTTTTTTAGATAACATTTTTTTACGTTCATATCGTTTAACACCTGCTAAACGGTCATACATTGTTAGTCCTAAGTTAGTTGTAAACTTACCAAATGTACCGCCTTTATGCATTGGTAATAACATCCATTCTGGAGTCGTTACGTGTGGTCCATTTTCATAAACAATCGCACGTTCTTTACCAGTTTCAGCTACAACTTTAATTTGCGCTTGTTTTAAGTAACGTAAGCCACCGTGCACAAGTTTAGTAGAACGTGAGCTTGTTCCTTGCGCAAAGTCTTGCATTTCAACTAGTGCGACTTTCATACCACGTTGTGATGCATCTAATGCGATACCTGCACCTGTAATACCGCCACCAATAATAACTACATCATACTCTTCGTTACTTAAGTTCTTTTTAATTACTTCTCTATTTAAAGTAGATAAAGCCATAAATATACCCCTCCAATAATTTATTATGAAAAAAGAGAGACCTGTCCATACAGAATCATGCTGTATGTAAACAGGTCTCTCAAATCTCGACTAATATATTAACTTGACTATATAGTAACACACTTCTATAAACTAAGCCATTAATAGTGATTAATCTTCTAATTTAAAGACCTGCGTTGCTTCTACCGCTTTCTTCCAACCTTTATATAACTTAGTTCTGTCTTCTTCAGACATTTGTGGTTTAAATTCAGTTTCTAATCGCCATCTATCAGCGATTTCATCTTTGCTGCTCCAGAAACCTACAGCTAATCCAGCTAAGTAAGCAGCGCCTAATGCTGTAGTTTCTTGGATTTCAGGACGTTCTACAGGGATATTAACGATATCTGCTTGGAACTGCATGATAAAGTTATTCTTAACTGCGCCACCATCTACACGTAAATTATTTACATCAATATCAGAATCTTTAGCCATTGCTTCCATAACATCACGTGTTTGGTAACATAATGATTCTAATGTTGCACGAATGAAGTGTTCTTTCTCAGTACCACGACTTAAACCAAATACGGCACCTCTTGCTTCTGAATCCCAATAAGGTGTTCCTAATCCAACAAACGCTGGCACTACGTATACATTATCCGTAGAGTCTACACGCGTCGCATAGTTCTCTGATTGAGGTGCTGAATTAATAATTCTTAATCCGTCACGTAACCATTGAATTGCTGAACCAGATACAAAGATAGATCCTTCAAGTGCGTAATTTACCTTGCCATCTAGACCATAGGCAATCGTAGTCAATAAGCCACTGTCAGATTTAACTGGCTCTTCACCAGTATTCATTAACATAAATCCACCAGTACCATACGTATTCTTCACATCTCCACGTTCAAAACAAGCTTGTCCAAATAACGCAGCTTGTTGGTCACCTGCAATACCAGCAATTGGTATTTCTTGACCGAAGAAATGATAGTCTTTCGTATGAGCGTAAATTTCACTTGAAGCTTTAACTTCAGGTAATAGATTTTTTGGAACGTCTAATATTTCTAATAATTCATCGTCCCATTTTAAATCATAGATATTATACATTAGTGTACGGCTAGCATTGGAATAATCAGTAATGTGAGCTTGTTTACCAGATAATTTCCATACCAACCATGTATCAATCGTACCAAATAATAGGTCACCATTTTCCGCTTTCTCTCTAGCGCCGTCAACGTTATCTAATATCCACTTCACTTTAGTTCCAGCGAAATAAGGGTCTAATAGTAAACCTGTTTTATTTCTAAAAGTTTCTTCATAACCTTGTTCTTTCAATTCTTGACAAATAGATTGTGTCTGACGAGATTGCCATACAATTGCATGGTAAATAGGTCGTCCAGTATTTTTATCCCAAACAACGGTTGTTTCACGTTGGTTTGTAATCCCAATACCTTCAATTTGATCAGCATTAACTTCATTATCATTAAGCACTTCTGCCATTACTGCTAATACTGATGTCCAAATTTCATTAGCATCGTGTTCTACCCAACCTGATTTTGGAAAGTATTGTTTAAATTCTCTTTGGGCAACACTTTTAATTTCTCCGTCTTTATCAAATAAGATTGCTCTTGAGCTTGTCGTACCTTGGTCAATCGACATGATGTATTTTTCCATAAATATTTCTCCCTTTCAGAATGTAGTTCCAACGTCTATAGGAATAGTAGTATGGAAGTGTACTATTGTTATAGCACTTTTCCAAAAAAATTAATCATAAAACTACTATAAATCACTAAAATTTAATAAATAGTTTCAATATCCTTAGATTTATTTGATTTATTTAGTGCTAGTCCTAATAATAACGTAGCAATCACAACTACGATACCAACCGCACAAATTAAATCAAATTGTCCTTTATAAAATACTTTAAAAATCACTGCGCCTAGCATACCACCAGCGATAGGGCCTAATACTGGCACGATGGCATAGCCCCAATTTGAACTTCCTTTGCCAGCGATTGGTAAGATAGCATGAGCGATTCTTGGTCCTAAATCTCGAGCTGGGTTAATAGCATAGCCAGTAGGCCCACCTAGACTTAAACCGATAGCTATAATTAAACTACCAACGATGAGTGGATTTAATCCGTCGGCAATTTTATTAACGCCAATGAATAAAATTCCTAATGTTAAAATTGTCGTACCAATAATTTCACTTAAAAAGTTAGCAAAATAATTCTTAATTGCAGGTGCTGTAGAGAATACGCCTAATTTGGCACCCTGATCGTCAGTAGCTTTCCAATGTGCTAAATACATTAACCATACAAGCATACCGCCTACAATACCACCTAGCATTTGACAAATTATGTATCCTGGAACTTGAGCCCAACTAAATCCGCCATCCATCGCAAGTGCAATCGTCACTGCTGGGTTTAAATGTGCACCTGAGAATTTTCCAACTGCGTAAACACCCATAGTTACCGCTAATCCCCAACCAGCTGCAATGACTATCCAATCCGAATCATGGCCCGCACTACGTTTTAAATTTACATTAGCACATACGCCACCACCAAATAGTATTAAAATAGCAGTACCTAAGAATTCCGCTATATAAACATTCATGAATAAACCTCCTATAAGACAAAAAAATTCCTACAAAAGCGCTAATAAGGCATTGCAGAAATCTCGTCATCTCTTAATCAAATATTAACTTGATTAAATAATACATAAATTGTGTAAGCGTTGTCAATAGTTTTATGTCTAAAAACTGTCACAATTAACATGCGTAACAACGTATATTGCAATCTATTTTAATTTAGAATTTAAAAATCGAGACTTATACTTTAGTTCATTTTAAGAAATAGTATAAATCTCGATTTGATGTGATATCACGTTTTACCAAAGGGCTCGATTACTAGTAGTTACATAACTTGCACCACTGCTAATGGCTTCATCAATTTCTTTTTCCTCGTCAATTAATCCACCTGCTATGATTTTAGAAGATGTTTCTTGATCTACAGTTTTAACGATTTTATGGGCAATCCCCGGAAGCACTTCTACATAATCTGGCTCTACCTTTTTAATAAGATGAATACTTCTGTTTAATGCTTGACTATCTATAATAAAAACGCGGAAAATAGTTAATTTATTTAATGATTTAGCCTTTTGTATTACTTTAGTTTTTGTAGAAACAATACCTTTTGGATGATAAGTTTGAATAATGTATTCACATGCATACTCATCGTGTGCCATACCTTTAATAAGGTCGATATGAATAAAAGCTTCAATATTATGTTGCTTAAGTAGGTCCATAATACTTTTTAAATGTCCCACATGCATATCTAATAACACACAAATTTTATAATCTGTTTTGGTAAGTTTCTCTAAATCTTTCATGTTGCGAATTGCTGGTAATACATGGTTTTTCATCTATTAAATTCCTCTCTACATTACTCGTTTAAATAATTTTTCCAGTTCATAATTTGAAAAATTAATAATTATTGGTCTACCGTGAGGACATGTAAATGGATCTTCCGCTTCACGTAACTGATCAATCAAATCGGTCATTTCATTATTCTTTAGATAGTGATTGGCTTTAATTGATTTTTTACAACTCATCATGATTGCAGCGTCTTCTCTCATTTTCTTAACATCCACTTTTTTATGATTTAAGACGAGTTCAACCATATCTTGTATAATTTCTTGCGCTTCTGCTTTAGGGAACCATACTGGATAACTACTTACAATATAATCATGGCCACCAAAGTGTTCTAAATGCACGCCCACCTTGTCTAATTCTTCTTGATATTGGTCTATAATCATCTGTTCATCTTTTGAAAAGTGGAAGGTCAAAGGAATAAGTAAGTCCTGAACTTCATTAGTTACTTCACCAATTTTTTCTCTAAAATACTCATACTTAATACGCTCTTGCGCAGCATGTTGGTCAATCATAAACATACCATTTTCATTTTGCGCGATAATATACGTTCCATGCACTTGGCCAACTACTTCCATATATGGAACTCTGCGTGTAGGTGTAGAACTGACTTTCCCTTTTATATCGTCCTGCTGAATATTATTTGTAGCTTCATTTAAGTCATCTTTAGAAGTCTCTGTATCGTTCGTGTCTGTATTTGCGTCTTCAATTTCAGCTCTATCGATACTATTTAAAATTTCTTTTTGAATTTGGAAGTAATCGACGTCTTCATTACGTTTATTATTATGAAGGGATGATTCATCATTATTTTTATCGATTGCTAAATCATTATTGTCAGATTGATAGTCGTTATATGTGTCTTCATTTAGCTTTTCCGTAAAGCTATCCTCAGTTGGTTGATAACCTGGTTGAGTATCATTTGTCGCTTGATTACGCATTTTCTGTTTTTTCTCAAAGTCTAATTTTTGTTGTTCAAAAGTATGTAATACTTTATTCTTCTTAGGTGTTTTATCTAAATCATTTTGCGGAATTAAGATTCTATCTTTAAAAGCTTCACGTATTTTTTTAACAATTAAATCATACAAATGTTCTTCTTTAGATAATCTTACTTCAAGCTTAGTAGGATGCACGTTAACGTCTACAAGTATTGGGTCCATTTCAATATTAATGTAACAAATAGGATACCTACCGATAGTTAAGAGTGTATGATAGCCTTCAATAATAGCTTTATTTAAAACGAAATTTTTAATATAACGTCCATTAATAAAAATAGAAATATAATGTTTATTACTACGTGAATGTTCTGGTTTAGCGACATATCCATCTAAGTGATAATCACTTGTATCTCCTTCGATGTGTACTAGATCTTTAGCTACCTTAATACCATAAATCTCAGCCATCACTTCATTTGTTTTACCCGAACCATTTGTTTTAAGTAACGTTTTATTATCAGAAACTAATGAAATTCGTATGTCAGGATGACTCATTGCCATACGATTCACAATGTCTGTAATTTTACCTAATTCGGTATACAAACTCTTAATATATTTCAAACGCGCAGGAGTATTATAAAATAATGATTTTACTGTAATATCTGTTCCTTTTTTAGCTTTTGCTGGCTTTTCGCTAATTATTTCACCATTTTCAGCATATATTTCATGTCCATTTTCACTATCTGTGCACGTTTTTAAAGTTACTTTTGCGACTGATGAAATACTAGCTAAAGCTTCACCTCGAAATCCTAATGTTCTAATATGGAAAAGATCATCGTCGGCGTCTAATTTACTTGTGGCATGTCTATGAAAAACAAGTTTCAAATCATCTTGTTCAATTCCAGTTCCATTATCTACCACTCGGATTGAAGCTATACCGGATTGTTCAACCTCAATATTAATTTCAGTTGATTGGGCATCAATTGCATTTTCAAGAAGTTCTTTGACAACTGAACTTGGACGCTCTACGACTTCACCGGCAGCAATTTTATTTGCTAGGGAGGTTTGTAACTCTTTTATTTTCCCCATGAATCAACACCTCTATCTCAATTGATTTTGTAATTCACTTAATTTTAATAACGCTTCAATAGGGGTCATATTAGATATGTTTAAGTTTTTAATTTGTTCTTCTAGAGCACTCATTTTTTCTTCAGATTCAAATAAATCAAAGCTTGTTTGTTCGAATGCATTTTGTGTTTTATCACTGGTCTCTTCATTCGCTTGAATATCTATACTTGGTAACTCTTCCACGTTAGAGTTCACATCACTATGTTGTATTGCTTGAGTAGTACTATTTAAACTAGGTTTATTTATATTATTGAAATCCTCATTGTGAGTAGTTGTTTGTTCAAATGCATTTAGTATCACTTGAGCTCTGTTTATCACTTCTTCAGGTAAATCAGCTAATTTAGCCACTTGTATACCATAGCTATCGTCAACTGCGCCGTCTTTAACTTTGTGTAAGAAGATTAATTCTCCTTGATATTCGTCTGCCGCTACGTGAACGTTCTTCAAGCTTGAAAGTTCTTGGTCTAATGTTGTTAATTCATGATAGTGTGTTGAGAATAATGTTTTAGCATGTGAGGTTTGTGCAACATATTCAATCATAGCTTGTGCTAATGCTAAGCCATCATATGTTGATGTCCCTCTACCGATTTCATCAAAGATAATTAAGCTGTCCTCGGTCGCGTAGGTTAACGCTTTTTGCGCTTCTAACATCTCTACCATAAATGTACTTTTACCTGAAACTAAATCATCAGCTGCTCCTATTCTTGTGAAAATTTGATCAAAAATAGGTAATATTGCTGAATCACAAGGAACGTAAGCGCCCATTTGAGCCATAATACTAATAATAGCTATTTGGCGCATATACGTTGATTTACCAGACATATTCGGCCCAGTAATTAAATAAATAAAGTTATCCTTATCTAACGTACAATCATTTGGAACATAATCATTATAATCCATTACCCGTTCCACTACTGGATGACGAGAATTCTCAAGTTCTAACTTTTTATCATCACTAAATTGTGGCTTAACGTAATTATATTTTTGTGCAATTTCTGCAAAGCTCTGTAAACAATCTAATTCAGATATAATTTTTGCTTGTTTCTGTAGACGTTCCGTATATGTTTTAATATGTTCCCTTAGTCTAACAAACAATTGGTATTCAAGCTCAATCGCTTTATCTTCTGCACCTAAAATAATATCTTCTTTTTCTTTAAGTTCATCTGTAATAAATCTTTCAGCATTTGATAACGTTTGTTTACGATGATAACCGAAATTAGTAGGTTCAAACCCCTGAAGATTTGCGCGAGTAATTTCAATAAAATATCCAAATACTTTATTAAAACTTATTTTTAGAGACTTAATACCTGTACGTTCTCGTTCTTTAGCTTGTAATTGCGCTAACCAGTCTTTTCCATTTTTAGATGCTTCTAAGTATTCATCTAATTGTTTACTAAATCCTTGTTTGAATATGCCGCCATCTTTTACCGAAATTGGAGGTTCTTCTACTAAACTGTCTTCTAACACTTGTAATAAATCTTCTAGTGGTTCTAACGCATCAAATTGCTGAGTAGTTTTTTCGCCCATCTCATTCAGTAACGATTTAATATTAGGAATTTCAGAAATGGAATGTTTTAGTTGAATTAGATCCCTTGCATTCACGTTACCATAACTTACACGTCCGACTAATCTTTCAATATCATACACTTGATTTAAATAGCCTCGTAACGTATCTCGTTCAATAAAGTAGTTAATAAATAACTCTACCATATCTAAGCGTTTTTCAATTTTATCCTTATGAATTAATGGTCTATCAATCCATTGTTTTAATCGGCGCGCGCCCATTGGTGTCTTCGTTTCATCCATTAACCACAATAATGTGCCTTTTTTAGATTTAAGCCTAATGCTTTCGGTTAATTCTAAGTTTCTTTTGGCATAATAATCCATTTTCATAAAATCAATAGCCGCATAAGTGATTACATCTTCGATATGTGATAAATCTCTTTTTTGTGTGTGATAAATATAATCTAATAATAATTGAGTAGACAGATATGTTTCTCCATTATCTAATCCATTAACTTCATAATTTGCATCAGAAATCTCGTCTCTTATTGTAATAGTTTCCGTAGTTAAATTAATTTGTTTTTTTAGCTCTTCATCTATTTCTTCATTAACAACAATTTCATTAGGATTTATAGTAATAATTTCATTAATCAGTGTGCTTTCATCTTCAAAATGAGTTGTTTTTAGTTCGCCCGTTGATATATCACAATAGCTTAAAGCGTAACTATTTTCATTTTTAATGAAACTAAGTATGTAGTTGTTTTGGTTTTCATCCATTCCACCTTGTTCCATAACCGTACCAGGTGTAACCACTCGCACAACTTCTCTTTTAACCATACCTTTAGTCTGCTTTGGATCTTCCATTTGTTCACATATAGCTACTTTATAGCCGTTATTAATAAGTGTTTCAATATAGCTATTCGCCGAATGGTATGGAACCCCACACATTGGGATTGGATTTTCTTTTTTGGCATCTCTTTTAGTTAACGTAATCTCTAAAACTCTTGAAGCTTCTTTGGCATCTTCATTAAACATTTCATAAAAATCGCCTAATCTAAAAAATAAGAGACAATCTTTATATTGCGCTTTAATTTTTAAATATTGTTGCATCATCGGTGTCGGAGTAGACATATTTTCACAACCTTACTAAAGTATTACTTTTTATTTATGTACTTTTAACTCATATATTTTAACATAACAAACGCGTTATCGCTCGTTAGTCATATTACTAAGAATTTAAAATGAAAGTACGTTATAACTTTCTTTTCTCATTAAATAAAACAAAAGGGATTACCATTTTAAGTTGTAGATAAAAGAATCTCTATTCTTATTATTACTATCCCAAAATGATAATCCCTTAGAATCTTGTATTTAATTAGTCTATATATCTATTATTTCATAAATCTATCTAGTAACCCACGTCTCTTTAACATGATTAATAAGATGTAACTTATTACAGCTCCTACAAAACTTGAAATTATAAATGCGAGCATTAACGGTTTAACAACAAAGTTTTGCATGCCTAATACCCATGATAAAGGGATGCACATTAAACTACCTATAATGCCTGTACCTATAACTTCGCCAACTGCAGCCATAAAAATATGTTTACGGTACATGTAAAAACCGCTCGCTAATAGAACACCAATCATACTACCAGGAAAAGCGAAAAAACTTCCTGTTCCAAAAGTTATTCTAATTATTGATGAAATTAAAGCTTGCGCTAATCCATACCAAGGTCCTACAAAAACAGCACATAATACATTTACAAAGTGTTGAACTGGCGCTGCTTTAATTGGCCCTAAAGGTATAACAATAAAGCTACTAAAGATAACATTAAAAGCTATTAGTAAAGCAGTAAGTGTTAGTTTTCTAGTATTCATGGTGTTATTCCTTTCTTAATGATCCTCATCATGTTCTTGTTTATTATAATCATTTAATCTATTTTCCATAGTACTTATCATCATTTGTAATAAATCATTCGCTTCATATTGAGCAGAACGAAATTCCTCTACAATAGGTAAATTATTAATTTCATTCTCAAGTGTATGAATTTCGCCTTCAGATTGTTCATATGCATGTTTCTTACCATAATTTTGAAGATTCACAGATTGCTTTTGTTGTTTCTTTAAAAGCTTCATTTTCTCTTCAATAGTTTGGTTATCATGAATCTGTTTTTCAATATTTTGATAGGATTTAATACTTTCGAGCCCTTTAATTTTATGGGAAAGTTGGTCAGCCTGTTTTAATATTTCGTCTTTAGTATACATTCTAATTTGTCACCAATGCATCATCATGAAATCGAACAAAAGTTCCGTTCAATGAATATTGTTTGGCTTCATCAATTTTCACATCTACTAATTTGCCTATTGCTTCACGTGGGCCATTAAAATTAACTAATTTATTTTTTTCAGTATAGCCTGCTAAAACTGAAGCGTCTTTTTTACTTCCACCTTCACATAAAACTGTCACTGTTTTACCATTATACTGTTGCATTGCTTCTTCAGAATATTGCCCAACTTTTTTGTTTAAGCGTTGTAAACGTTCTTTCTTAACATCCTCTGGCACATTGTCTTTCATTTTCGCTGCTGGTGTGCCGTCTCTTTGAGAATATAAATAAGTATAGGCATGTTCGAATTGTACTTCATCATATAATGAAAGTGTTTCTTCAAACTGTTCCTCAGTTTCATTTGGATAACCGACTATAATATCAGTAGTCAATGCTACATTTGGAATTGCTTGTTTAATTCTAGCTACTAAGTCTAAGTAACTTTCTCTAGTATATTTACGTCCCATAATTTTTAATACTGCATTATTACCTGATTGAACTGGTAAATGTATATGAGGTACTATATTGCCACCTTTTGCGATAACTTCAATCATACGATCAGTAAAGTCCCAAGGATGACTTGTTGTAAATCGAACACGTGGAATATCAATATGAGAAATATCTTCAAGTAAATCTCCTAATCCATATTCCAAGTCTTTAATATCTTTACCATAGGAATTGACATTTTGGCCTAATAAAGTAATTTCCTTATAGCCATCGCGTGCCAAACCTCTAACTTCTTCAATGATATCTTCGGGTCTACGACTACGTTCTTTACCTCTAGTAAACGGTACAATACAATAAGTACAAAACTTATCGCAACCGTACATGATATTTACCCAAGCCTTAGTACTACCTTCACGGACTTTAGGTAAGTTTTCAATTACGTCACCTTCTTTAGACCAAACTTCGACTACCATTGCTTTTGATAGATATGCTTCTTCAAGTATTTCAGGTAACTTATGAATATTATGTGTACCAAAAATCATATCGACATTTTGATATGATTTAAGAATTTTATTAACAACAGATTCTTCTTGAGACATACAACCACATACACCAATTAAGGCTTCTGGTCTATTTTTCTTAAGATGTTTTAAGTTACCAATTTCACTAAATACTTTATTTTCTGCATTTTCACGGATAGCACAAGTGTTAATAAGAATAACATCCGCTTCGTTGATATCATCAGTCGCAGTATATTCTAATGCCTGTAGAATTCCTGCCATTACTTCAGTATCATGCGCATTCATTTGGCAACCATATGTTTTAATTAAGAATGTACGTCCTTTGCCCATTCCTTTAAATTTATCATCTATATGAAAATCTCTATTATAATTGATAGCTTGTTTACCACGTTTACGTGCCTCTTTAAGACTAGGCGGTTGATAAACACTTTCAAAATATTTACTATAATCTTTCTCTACGTTCTTATCACGTTCATTTAAAATATTTATCGTACCAGCTTTTCTTTGCTCTTCATTCACTTTTAAAAATCCTTTCTATATGCCCTAATACCATTATTACATTATATTAAAATTAGTCTTAAAGTGCAAAAAGAGTTTAAAGCAAATTGATTAAATACAAATAATAAAAAAAGCCTCAAACATTTTATAATTAATGTTCTTGGCTAATCAATGTAGTTGTGTTGTGTCTTATTAAATTAAGCTTCGTCGTATTTACCTGTTAAAGTTTCAATTGTAATACCTTCTGGCACATGATAAAACTTAACTTGGCTAATTATACTTGGGCATTCTAATTCAACCATGCGTTCGTTCAATTTTTGAATTAAAATTAAGCATTCACTCATTTCGCCTTGTACCGTTGTTTCAAGTGGTCCTACTCTAAAATGCAAACCAGATTCATCAATAATCTTAATAGCTTCATCGACATATGGTATAACATTCTCATTATTTGGCGTTCTTGGAACGATTTGAATACTCATTAATGTATCTTGCATTGATAATCACCTCATTAAATATTCTTTATTACTATTCTACCATTCTTATGCATAAAAATCTGAGTTAAGTTGTTTTATCAATGGCTTCTTTTATAGCGTTCGCTACCTTATCCATCGTGTAATCCCAATTCGATTGATCACGTCTACTTTTATAATTAAATTGATTGTTTTTAAATAATGAGCGTCTTAATGTGGAGGTTAATTCAAGTTGTACTCCCGCGTTTTTAGCCGTTTTATTGACGATATTTTGATGGTTGAGACCCGCCATTTGTCTCGATGCTTCTTGTACATTTACACCTATTTCTTTTAATTCATGTATGATAGCACTTTTTAAGTGTAAATCTTTGCCCCCAATATAAACGACACTTTCTTCACCTAAACATCCGTGTATCGCTATAGCTTTATCACTTGCACTTATCATATTTAGAGCAATTTCATTATCATATTTAGTAGAAGTCACATGCAACTCATTATTTCCTTTAGTTCGTACTCCATTGAATGAAAAATAATTATAGTTACCTTTCTCAGCTATAATATACGCCAATTCTGTAGTTGCTGGTTCTATGCCTCCACCGTGTATAGCTAATACTGTTATTTCACTTTCTCTATCTTGTGCAATAATCTCCCAATCTTTATTTTTAGTAGTTTTACTTTCTAATTCTTGCATAGATTTATATTTATCCATCTCCGCCCTCACTTCAATATGTATTTTATTATGTAAAAGGAGCGGGATAGCGCCCTTATAAAATTTCAAAGTTCTCGCTATCCCGCTTCCAAAATCACGTGTCATTATTTATTTTTATACAAATTGTGCAGTTAAATTGTCGAAGTCTTGTTCTGAGATATGAATGTCTCTTTTAGCTAATGCACCTTCATCTAATTCTTCGATTTGAGATTCATATGAAGGTGTTTCAGTATCTTGATAGACGATACCTTTTACTAAAGATTCATAATCTAACACAGTTTTCATAGCTAATTGTTTATCCGTAGAATCGTAACCTTCAATATCATCTAAACTTACTAAATGTTCTTTAAACCAATCATACGTATTTACTTTATTATATGTTACGCAAGGTGAGAATACATTTACAAATGAGAAACCGTCATGGTTAATAGCATCTTCAATTAGTTTTGTTAGTCCTTTGATATCACTAGAAAAACCTTGTGCAACAAATGTCGCACCTGATGATAATGCAAGTTCTAAAGGAGCCACGTTTTTTTCAATATTACCTTTTGGCGTTGATTTAGTTACAAATCCAACCGCAGAAGATGGAGAAGTTTGTCCTTTTGTTAAACCGTAAATTTGATTATCCATAACGATATAAGTCATGTTCATGTTACGACGTAATGCATGAACAGTATGACCCATACCGATAGCGTACCCATCTCCGTCACCGCCAGATGCAATCACTGTTAAATCTTTGTTGGCCATTTTCACACCTTGAGCTAATGGTAATGCACGACCGTGAATACCATGAACACCGTATGAATTAATATAGCCAGATAGTCTTCCTGAACAACCTATACCTGTAATGATTGCAACTTCTTCTGGTTCTAATCCAACATTCGCTGCTGCTTTTTGAATCGCTGCTTGAACAGAGAAATCTCCACAACCAGGACACCAGTTTGGCTTCACATTATTACGAAAGTCTTTAAATGTAGCCAATTAAACCAACTCCTTAATTTCTTTTACTACTTCTAACCCTTTTTCTTCTATTTCATGTGGTAAGAAAGGCGTACCATCATATTTAGTTTGATTAATTAATTTGTCTTGTATATTAGTATTCATTTTAAGAATATTTGATAATTGTCCTTGGTAGTTATGTTCTACTACTACTACTTTTGAAGCTTTATTTACTGCTTCTTGAATAATATCTTTTGGTAATGGGTGTAATTGACGAATTTGCATAGTGTTCACTTTTACACCTTGTGCATCTAATCTTGCAGTACCTTCTTGAATGGCACCTTTACTTGAGATAAATCCGATAAACAAGATATCCGCTTCTTCATGTTGCTCGTTAAGTTCAACAGGCTTTTCAATTAATAAGTTAGCTGTTTTACGCATACGTTTTTCCATTTGTTGACGTCTGTTTTCTGCAGCTTCACTTGTTTTACCTTCTTCGTTATGTTCTACACCAGTCACATGATGAATACCGCCTTTAACACCTGGAATTGGTCTAGGTGATACACCATTTCCAGTTAAAGCGTAACGTCTAAAGTATTGTTTATCGTCTTCTTCTCGTTCGATGTCAGATTGTAGTAATTCGCCACGACTGATATTGATTTTACTATAATCTAAACGTTTGACTGTTTGTTTACCTAATGAAAGTTGTAAATCGCTTAATACAATGACTGGACATTGATACTCTTCAGCTAAATTAAAAGCCTCCATAGTTAGATAAAATGCATCTTCTGCATCAGTAGGCGCTACCACAATTTTAGGAATATCGCCATGTGTACCATAAATCATTTGCATTAAGTCAGACTGTTCTTGTTTAGTAGGTAATCCTGTAGATGGACCTCCACGTTGCGTATTAATAATTACTAGAGGTGTTTCTGTCATACCAGAAAGTCCGATAGCTTCCATCATTAGTGATAAACCTGGACCTGCACTAGCTGTAAATGCTCTGACGCCTGCATAGTTCGCACCAATTGCCATATTAGCTGCCGCAATTTCATCTTCAGTTTGAACTACTGTACCACCGACTTTAGGAACATTAGCAATCATATACTCCATAATTTCTGAAGCTGGAGTAATTGGGTATGCTGCCATAAATCTTGAACCAGCTGAGATAGCACCTAATCCAATAGCATCGTTACCAATCATGTATAAATGTGGCTCTTCGTTATTAGCTTCTAGTTCAAAATCACCTTCTACAGTGTTCAACTGTTCTTTCATCAATTGGTAACCTTGGTTTAATGCTTCTATATTCATTTCAACAACTTTTTCGCCTTTTTTGGAGAACATATTAGTGATGAGTTCTTCAAATGTAGTTGTATTTAAATCCATAATTGCACATGTAGCTCCGACTGCTACCATGTTTTTCATTAATGCTGTACCTAGCTCTTTTGCAGTGCTAGTAAACGGTAATTCTATTAACTGAGCTCGACAATCTTCTGGTTTATTAGGTTTTGCTTTAGCATCGGCAATAATAATACTGTCTTCACGCATTTCATGATGATTAAGTTCTATTGTTTCTTGGTCAAATGCGACTAAAATATCTAAATCATCACTAATTGCATGAACTGGTGAAGTAGATACTCTAATTTTATTGTTCGTATGTCCGCCTTTTATACGGCTAGAAAAGTGTCTATAGCCGTATAAATAATAGCCTTTACGGTTCATTGCTGTCGCAAAAATTTCACCCGTTGACTCGATACCTTCACCTTGTTGGCCGCCCACTTTCCACGATATTTGTGATTTCATACCATATGCCTCCTATGGAAATAATTCATATTAAATAATAACAAAAATAACCACCGTCTTACTATGTCAACAGTGGCATTTAATTAAATTCATACTAATGGACTATGATGTACATAGCCTTTTCAATATATTTATATTAAAAGTTATTTATTAAATGGATGATCATTATTAATTAAAATTCTTTCGATATGCTTTGTCTTTCCTTCTTTATCTAAATCAATAATAACACCTGATAGCACACTTCTACCATCATTTGGTATTACATGACGTTGAGGCAAGCTTGTAATAAATCTTTCAATAACCTCATCACGATTAATACCTAGTATTCCATCATAGTATCCTGTCATACCAACATCAGTTATATACCCAGTACCATTTGGCAAGACGCGTTCATCTGACGTCTGGATATGGGTATGTGTTCCTACCATGACACTAGCTCTTCCATCTAAATACCAACCCATAGCATTTTTTTCTGATGTCGTTTCCGCATGAAAGTCTACAAAGATATAATCCGTTTCTTTTTGAGCTTCTTCAATCAATTGGTCAGCTTTTTTAAATGGATCATCAATATCTTGCATAAATGAACGACCTTGTAAATTGATAATAGCTAATTTGATATCATTAATTTGAATAAAGCGCATGCCTACCCCAGGCGCTTCACTTGGAAAATTAGCAGGACGCACCATTCTTTTAGCATCATCGATAAATTCATAGATTTCACGTTGGCCATAAGTATGATTACCCATCGTCATAAAGTCGACGCCATCTCTTAATAATTGTTTATAAATCTTTTCAGTTAATCCTTTACCATGAGCTGCATTTTCAGCATTTACTATGCTTACTGTTGGCTTATAGGCCTGTTTTATTTTAGGTAAATATTCAGCAATGGCTTCCCTGCCAATCTTGCCCACAATATCACCGATAAATAGTATTCTCATTTAATGTTCATCCTCTCATAAAATCAGTTTAATTCATAAGTCACTAGAATAAAAGAGATGATTTATACTCTTTTGAAAATTCTATTTCACTTTACTTTAGCATGTTTACAACATATGTTAAGATAAATCTATCAAATTAATAGGAGTTGTAAAAATCTAATGTCAATTAATATTGAACCAGAAAAATTTGCAGAATTAGTAGTAAAATCTAATCCTTCTAAGTCAGAAGACGCAGAAGATATTGCTAAAGAAAGCTTAGAATTATATATCAATGCTTATCGTTTAGCAGAAAGATATTCAAATATTGCTACAAGTTGTTATGATACGGCAGAAATTATTTCTGAATTAAGAAAAACTGATTTACAACTCAAATAATTTAACAACGTTTAAAGAGGTTGGAACTATTAATGTTCTAGTCTCTTTTTTTATTTCATTTTCACTTCAATATAGTCATTTATTCAATTAAATAGGACTTAGTGGTTTTCACAATTATAAGCTACTAACAAATTAAAGAGCCTGGACACTTAGTTAAATGTCCAGGCTTAAAATTATTTCGCATACTCTACTGCTCTTGTCTCTCTAACAACTGTCACTTTAATGTGACCAGGATATTGTAATTCTTCTTCGATTTGGTTCTTAATGTCTCTCGCCATTCTGTAAGATTTCAAGTCGTCAATTTCCTCTGGAGAAACAATGACTCTAATTTCTCTTCCCGCTTGAATAGCAAATGCTTTTTCAACACCCTCATAACTTTCAGAAAGTGTTTCAAGTTTTTCTAATCTGCGTATATAATTCTCAAGCGTTTCTTTACGAGCACCAGGTCTAGCTGCAGATAATGCATCTGCTGCAGCTACCAATATAGAAATAATAGATGTAGGTTCAACGTCGCCATGATGTGAATGAATAGCATTAATAACAGTGTCATTTTCAGCATATTTTTTAGCTAATTCGACACCAATTTCCACATGACTTCCTTCTACTTCATGGTCGATAGCCTTACCAACATCGTGAAGTAATCCAGCACGTTTAGCTAAACTTACATCTTCACCTAATTCAGCTGCTAACATTCCAGATAAATGTGCAACTTCAATAGAATGTTTAAGGACGTTTTGACCATAGCTAGTTCGATAATTAAGACGACCTAAGACTTTAACTAAGTCCGGATGCATGTTGTGAACATTAATTTCAAATGTCGCTTGTTCACCAGCATCTCTAATAATATCGTCAACTTCTTTTCTAGCTTTATCTACCATTTCTTCGATACGACCAGGGTGAATACGACCATCAGACACTAAATTAACCAAAGCAGTTCTTGCGATTTCACGTCTGATTGGATCAAAACCAGATAAAATAACCGCTTCTGGTGTATCATCAATGATTAAGTCGATACCTGTTAATGTTTCTAAAGTACGAATATTTCTACCTTCTCTACCAATAATTCGACCTTTCATCTCATCATTTGGTAAGTTGACTACTGATACAGTTGATTCTGTTGTATGATCAGCAGCTAATCTTTGAACTGTGGTAGCTAATAATTCTTTTGCTGTTTTATCAACTTTCTCTTTTGCCTCTTTTTCTTTCTCTTTAACAAGTACTGCAATATCTTGTGACAGTTCTTCTTCAACCCTCTGAAGTTGTTCATTGACAGCTTCTTCTTGAGTGAGACCGGAGATGCGTTCTAATTCTTGTTCATGCTTCATTATTAATGATTGAACACTACTCTCTTTTGCATCTACTTGTTGTTGTCTTTCTTCAAGTTTAGATTCTTTTTGTTCTAAAATCTCATCTTTTTTATCTAAAAGATCAGATTTTCGATCTAAGTTTTCCTCTTTTTGAAGAAGTCGGGCTTCTTGTCTTTGAAGCTCGCCACGTCTTTCGCGTAGCTCTGATTCAGCTTGTTCTCTTATTGTTTGGTTTTCTTCTTTTGCCTCTAATAATTTTTCTTTTTTGATATTTTCAGCTTCTTTTTGACCTTGCTTAATAATATCATCAGCAGTTTGTCTAGCTTGTAGTTGCTTTTGATGTAATATATTTCGGGCTACAATATACCCTACAACAACCCCTAGAATAATCCCCAGCAAAATGAGTAGGAGGTTTAATAAATTCACATAAACACCTCCTTTTTCTAGGTATTTGCTTTGTATATCAAAATCTATTTGATTTTATAAATTGTATAATAATTATACATATCAATTGTACGTTTATTATCTCGGTAGTGTCAAGATATGAAATTCCACTGCAAATTCGAATTACATACATTATGAAAGCTAGATTTCAATATAAAATAAAGTGGATGAAATAATACATACTTCATCCACTTCAATATATTAAAATAGCAAGTCCTTCATCAAAATCTACTAAAAGTGAAGGTTATAAACATAAAACTCTAATTAATAGGCTATTAAGCTCTTTAAAAGTTATTTATCATCAAATAAAGTTTCAGCTGGTTCTTCTTCTTTTTCTTTCTCTTCAATGTCACCGTCAAAGATACCGAGTTTTTCACGTAATTTACGATCAATTTCATCTTTGATTTGAGGATTTTCTTTTAGGTATGTTTTAACATTTTCTTTACCTTGACCCATTCGTTCACCATTATATGAGTACCAAGCACCAGATTTATCTACTATTTCATGTTCAACACCTAAATCAATTAATTCGCCTTCTTTAGAAATACCTTGGCCATACATAATGTCAACTTCGGCTACTCTAAATGGTGGGGCAACTTTATTTTTAACGACTTTAATTTTAGTTCTATTACCCACAATATCTTGTCCTTGTTTTAATTGTTCAGCACGACGAACTTCTAAACGAACAGAACTGTAGAATTTTAACGCTCTACCCCCTGGTGTAGTTTCAGGGTTACCGAACATAACGCCAACTTTTTCACGAATTTGGTTAATAAAGACAGCAGTTGTGTTTGATTTTGAAATAGCACCTGAAAGTTTACGTAATGCTTGTGACATTAAACGGGCTTGTAAACCAACATGTGTGTCACCCATTTCACCTTCAATTTCTGCTTTAGGAGTTAATGCAGCAACTGAGTCTACTACTACGATATCAACAGCACCACTTCTTACAAATGCTTCTGCGATTTCTAAACCTTGTTCACCATGGTCAGGTTGAGATAAGTATAGATTATTAATATCTACTCCTAATGCTTCTGCGTATTCTGGGTCTAACGCATGTTCGGCATCAATAAATGCGGCTACTCCGCCATTTTTTTGTACCTCTGCAATAGCATGTAATGCTACTGTTGTTTTACCAGAACTTTCTGGTCCATATATTTCAATGATTCTTCCTTTAGGGTAGCCACCTACTCCAAGTGCGTTATCTAAAGTAACTGAACCACTTGATACACTTGATACACGGCGTCCTTTATTATCACCGAGTTTCATTACGGCACCTTTACCGAAAGATTTTTCCATATTTTTTATAACTGTATCTAAAGCTTTTTGACGATCATTATCCAAAGCGAAACCTCCTAATGAGATAGTTATCATTATTATCTTAGTTAATACTATACATTTATTTTAACCTAATTACAAGTATTTTGCGAATATTTGTTCGCTTATATAACCTTTAAATCTCTAAAATCGAACAAACGTACTAAAATTTAAACAATATATCAAATTTAAAATTTATTTTACCCAATTAAGTAATCTAATCAATGCATAATTTTGACTTCTGTTTTGTAACATATTTCTGTTTAACGGCATTTTGAATGAATCTACTTTAAATTCATTATGATTTACCATTCCTAAATACACTTGTTCTTCATCGTGTATTAAAGCTATACCCATATCTGTTTTATATAAATCTTTTACATAGTTCGCTGCCTTTTTAACCTTTTCTTCATTATTAGGCATATCACTAATAAAAATGTCAGAATCTGGTAGCTGGCCTTTAAGTAATTCATCTTCATCATGCGTTTTCAGGCGTGTATATAGCGCTCCGTTTGTCACGCCATCATAGACGCTAAATGTCTTATTTATTTCATTCATTACTGATTGTTCAATAACTATGTCATCTGAGCCATAATAATAAGTGCCAATTCTATCTAAAACCTTCTCTTTAATAGGTTGGATTAATGATTTACATTCATCAACGGAATCAGCATTGGCTGTTAATCTAATATATACTTCGTGTGCACCAGCTAAAGGCGCGATTGTTGGATTGGTTTGATTATCAATTAAATCCATTAATTCCGTTTCAACTTTAGATTCTCCAATGCCAGCAAATCTTAACTGTTCTGAAAAGATAACTTTATCATCATCCATTAAATATGGTAGTAATTCATTTTTAGCCATTGGTTGCATTTCACGAGGAGGTCCAGGTAATAAAATTATTTTCTTATCGTCTTGTTCATACAACATACCTGGAGCCATACCATTGTTATTTTTTAAAACTTTAGCACCTTCAATTACTAGAGCTTGTTGTTTATTATTAGGTGTCATTTCTTGCCCTTGTTCTTTAAAATAATTTTCAATATATTTCAAAGCATCATCATCAGTAACAAGTTGTTTACCTAATACGTTAGCCACTGTATGTTTAGTTAAATCATCTTTAGTTGGACCTAATCCACCAGTTAAAACTAATGTATCAAAACGTTTTAAGCCTTCTTTAATAACGTATTCTAATCTTTCGGGATTATCTCCAATAACAGTATGTTCAACTACACTTTTCCCTATACTATTAAATAATTTAGATAAATATTGTCCGTTAGTATTAGCGATTTGACCCAACAATAATTCTGAGCCTACTGCAATAATTGAAATATTCATGACTGTTTCTCTCCTAAAATTTTTCTTTATATATTATAAATTAAAGCTTAAAAAAACCAAGAATTGAAGAGACTGAGTCAACAATAATTTGTACTCAAAGACATCGCCCAATCTCATTTATTCTTGGTTATTTCACTAAATTAATGTTTAAAAACATTTCTACCTTTATAGAAGTATTCAATACCAGATAAAATTGTAAAGAAAACACCTATATAAAGTAATACTTGTCCTAATGGGAAACCAATCCAATTAGCAAATAAGTCACCTAGTAAAATCCAAATAATTGCAACCATAGTTACAGCCGTTTTAATTTTACCAAGTTGGCCTGCAGCACTTACAAATCCTTGTTCAATTTGTAATAAACGTAAACCAGTAACCGCAAATTCACGCGCTATAATAATAATAACTACTACTGAGTTAGTTAGATCCAATTGAACCATAACAATTAATGCGCTTGAAACAAGCAGTTTGTCAGCTAATGGATCTAAAAATTTACCCATGTTTGTAACTAATTGCCATTTTCTAGCTAAGTATCCATCTACAAAGTCGCTTAAAGATGCAACGATAAATATAATTGCAGCGATAAGTTGTTCGATGCGTATTTCATAGCCACCTAAAATCGATACACTGCCAAATCCAAAGTTTACTAGAGCAAATAAAATAAAAACTGGAATAAGAATTACCCTAAAAACTGTAATCTGATTTGGAATATTCATGTTAAAGCCTCATTTCTAAATTTATCTTTACAAATTATAATATTAACATAGCTAAGAGCCAAAGAATAAAAGTAATTACAATTATCCCGCCAATTAACACGACTAATTGTAGAGGTTCTTTATTCTTAGTACGGTATGTAGGGGCATCATCATTTTGATAACGCGTTAAAAGCGTGTCTAATTGATTTTGACTATTTGGAATTTCTTCGCCATGCACATTGATTAATTGTTCAACGTTCATATTTACAACGCTTGCGTAACGTCTAATAAACCCCTCTGCATAATCAACCTTAGCTAATTCATTGAATCGATTTTCTTCGATTTTTTTTAGCGTTGCTCGTTTGATTTGAGTTCGTTCTTCCAACTCGGCCAACGTCATTCCAAGTCTCTCTCTTCTTCCTTTTAAAGTCTCACCAATAGTTCTCACTTTTAAAAGCCTCCACAATTACTATTCGAAAAATCCAAACCCTCCGCCAAATGTATCTTCACCGAAGTTTAAATTATTTTTACTTTTAACTGTCTGTTGTTTCATTTGATCATATTCAATTTTTTGATCTTCATTTTCACGTAATTCAATAATATAATCAAAATCATCCATGCTATAGTCACCAGACTCAACAAATAAATCAGGATGTTCTACCACCTTAATTGAAGGCAATGTCATCACTTCTCTTACCAACTCTTGATGTTTGTGATTTGCTTCTCTAGCTGTGACGGCGCCGTCAATGATATAAACATGATTTGAATCGTATTCACCCTTAATAAGTGAACTACGTACCGTTTGCTTAATCAAGGTCGAACTAATAAAGAGCCAGCGTTTATGAGCACAAACGCTTCCTGCTACTATGGATTCTGTCTTGCCTACACGTGGCATGCCTCTAATTCCAATAAGTTTATGCCCTTCTTCTTTGAAAAGTTCTGCAAGGAAGTCTACTAATAAACCTAAATCTTCACGTTCAAAACGGAATGTCTTTTTATCATCAGCATCTTGTTCTATATAACGCCCATGACGTACGGCCAGTCGATCACGTAATTCAGGCACTCTTAATTTAGTAATTTCAATCTCGTTAAGTTCTTTTATGATATTTTCAAAGCGATTTACTTTTTCAAGGCTATCAGTTTTAATCAATAAACCGCGACGTCCTTGATCTACACCATTAATCGTTACAATACTTATTCCTAACATACCAAGTAAACTTGAAATATCGCCTAATAAACCTGCACGATTAACTGTTATTTCATATTCAAGATACCATTCTTTCTTTTCAGCAACAGTCATTTACATCCGCCCCTTGTTTAAATGCCAACTGTAACAACAGTATTTTAAAATAATAATCATATTATATCATTTATTTTTGAAATACTAATCATAAATTTAACAATCTAACTATAACGCTATTAAAATTTTAAAGATACCAAGCTCCGTTGACTTTTTGGACCGTGCCCGTAATACTCTTGGCTAGTGGATGCCATAAATATGCACAAGTATGAGCAACTTCATCAGGAGTAATCATTCGCTGTTGTGGAAGCTCGTTTAAAATTGCTTGTTGTTCTTCTTCATTAAATTCATTAGCCATTTTCCCAGAAACAAATCCAGGTGCTACCGCATTGACCGTTACACTCGTCATCGCTAATTCTTGACTAAGTGCTTTAACAAAGCCAATTTGGGCGCTTTTCATCGTAGAGTAGATGGTTTCCATACTCGCTCCAGTTTCACCCCAAATCGATGAAATAACGATAATGCGACCTTCTGCACTTTGTCTTAATGTGTCAATGAAATACCGACTACATCTAATCAATTGCTTTACATGTATATTATAGCTTCTATCAATATCATTATCTGACATATCTTGTAACATACCGTATAAAGCTGTCCCACTACTATAAACAAGGCAATCAAGATTTTTAATATGACCAAATGCTTCATCCAAATCTATATTTTGTGTTAAATCTAGTTGAATAAAGTGAACCGCTTCATTTTTATACTGTTCTCTCAATTTGTTTATATCTGATTGATAATATTGAATTATAACTTCAAAATCATCTTGTAAAAGGCGTTCTACAATAGCTGAACCGATACTTCCTGATCCACCTAATACCAATGCTTTCATTATTTTTTTATCTCCAAACGACTATCTACTACATTATCTAAATTTAAATATTGCTTTGTCGTTTCATTTATACTTTCTAAAGTAATATTTTCAATAATATCTAACATCTCGAAGACGCTTACACCTTCGAAATATAATTTAGCATATTGATTCGCAATGTATTCTGGTGAATTTAAACTTGAGATAAATTCGCCGATAAATTGTTTTTTCAATAAGTTAAAAGCTTCTTCGTCTTGTAAGTTACCTCTATATTTTTGAAGTTCACTTAATAAGACCTCTTTTAATTTATCAGGCTGTTGCGTTGCACTTGTAATTATTGAAAAGCTATATGTAGGCTCGAGCACAAATTGATAGCCAAACGATTCATCAATTAAATCTTCAGTTAATAACATTTGATAAAAATCAGTTTCTTCTCCAAAGACTAATTCATAAAATAGCGTCATCTCTAAATCACGTTGCACATATCGTTGTGGTGTTTCGACATATGGCTGATTCTTAAACCCTAGCATTAATCTCGGTGACTGCAATTTCATTTCTTCTGTTACAACTGGTGTTACGACTTCAAGTGGTTCATCCACTGTACCTCTTTGAATATTTGGTTGATTTGTTTTATCACGTTGCGCTTCATGAGTTTCTACAAGACTGCAAATATGTTCAGGATCAACATCTCCTACTACGAAAAGAACCATATTTGAAGGATGATAGAATGTTTCATAACATGCGTATAAATCATCTTTAGTTATATCATAGATGCTTTCTACACTTCCCGCTATATCTACTTTAATTGGATGATTGTGATACATTGCGCGTAGTGTATTAAACATAATTTTATAGCCTGGTTGTTCTTGATACATCTTAATTTCTTCGGCTATAATGCCTTTTTCTTTATCTACAGTTTCTTTTGAAAAGTAAGGCGTCTCAACCATATTTAGCAAGCGAATAATATTACTATCGACATTATCAGTTGCACTAAATAAATAGCTTGTACGATCAAAACTTGTAAAGGCATTGACTTGAGCATTATCATTGGCAAATGCTGTAAATAAGTCTTCCTCTCCATCTTTTTCAAATAATTTATGCTCTAAAAAGTGTGCTACTCCGTCAGGTACAGTAATCAATTGGTCTTCATTATGAGGCTTGAATGTACTATCAAGTGAACCAAATTGAGTGGTATAAGTGACGAAAGTTTTTTGGAACCCTTTCTTAGGAATAATGAATAGACGTAAGCCATTTGAAAGTTCATGTTCGAATACTTTCTCATCGATTAATTCATAAACGTGCGTTTTCATTCAACTTGGCCTCCTTTCGTTAATACATAAATTGTATCGAGTCGAGCTTTATTAGCCATTGTTATTACATCTTCACTAGTTACATTTCGAATTGCGTTAATATAGTCTTCATCGGCTTGCGCTTGGTCTAAAAGTAATTGGTTTTGCATCACTTCAATTATACTTTTTGGACGATCCGCAATTTCTTGTCGTTGAGAGATAATAATTTTTTTCGCTAGTTCTAACTTACTATCCTCAAATTCTCCCTGTTTAAACTTATCAAATTCTTGTAAGATAGTATCTTTCGCGACTTCATATTTATCAGATGATACCCCGCTTAATAAAAATAGATAACCATTTTTACCATCTAATTGTGAATGAATAGAATAAGCTAAGCTTTGTTTTTCACGTACTTCATTAAATAATACTGAAGATGGATCTCCACCAAACATAGTATTGAGTACCACTAAGGCATAATAATCATCGGCACCGAAACGTGTTGGGAAACGGTATCCTAAATTTAATTTAGCTTGATCTACTTCATCTTCTTCAACAATAAACTGGGGTTCAGTTTGATCTTCATCTAGTTTAGGCATATCAGTACGTTGAAGTTCAAACGGTTGAATATCAAATTTAGATTCAATTAACTGTTTAACTTCCTCTTCATCTACATTACCTACCACGTATACTGAACAATTATCATTAGTTAACATTGATTTATATGTATCATACAAGTTTTCAGGTGTAACTTGAGGTATGTTTTCAATTTGGCCTGTTGCTAAATAACGATAAGCTTCATCTTTAAACATATATTTAAGTAAGTTTAAAAATGAATATTGCGCTTTATTATCTATCATGGCTTCGATTTTTTTTGTTAATAATGATTTTTCTTGATTCACAAATGTAGCATTGAATGCATTATTGTCTACGAGTGGATTAGTAATAACTTCATGTAGTAGATTTAAGCCTTTTTCAAATAAAGGTGAAGAATCTTTGAGATAACGTTCATTGACTATTTCAAGTGAAATCGTTATAACGTGTTGATCCTTAAATTTCGAAACAAAGCTATTGATATAAGCGCCATACAATTCAGATAGTTGTTTACTCAACGCTTTATCTGTAGGCCATTGTTTTGTTCCGCGGATTAATAATTTACTTAGTAATGAGCGTGCTGTAATAGTCTCATAATTTAAAGGTGCCATAAATTTAAATGTAATCATTGTTGTTTTGAATTTCTCAGTTGGTAGTATATCGATATGTATTTGTCTATTATTTTGTGTCACGATTCTTACTCACTCCTTATTAAGTTGTTAGATTTTAGTACGGGTTAATTTAAATTTAACCAGACTACTTTTTACATAATTTAAAGAATATAAAATAGGTTTACCCGTTTCATCAAAATGTACAACCTTTAATAACATTAATCCTTCATGTGGAGAAGCATTCAAAATATCAGAAATGTGAGGTTCATAGCTAATGGCTTCTACTTCAGTTTCTGCCGAAGCAACTTTGTGACCGGTATTAAGTTCGATAGCATTAAGCATAGATCCATCACTAGTCTGGTAATCTGTACATGTTAAATTTTCTTCAGCAATCTTATCTAAACAGTACATTACTGGTTGATGATTCGCTGTACGCAATCTTTCTATAATCGTAATAGGTTGTTTATCTTTTATACCCAATCTTTTGGCATCTAAAATAGAGGCTGGTTGTTGTTCTAAACTTAAATATTCAGTCCCGGAGTGATAACCAGCTTGTTTTATCATATCGCTAATACTAAATAATTTATTTAATGGATAGAAGAAAGGGTGTAGTGTCTTTACGCTTGGCCCTTCTTCAAAGTTATCAGTTAGCACTTGTTCAGTAATAAGCTGACCAATCGCATCATAGACATCGTCTGTTTTCACATTAACTTCCCTAGCAATCGCTAAATTGCTAGGAAGTTTGTCTCCAGGTTTTAAAGAATTGTCTTTTATCTGATTAAAAATATACTCTTTTACTTTAAAAACTGAGTTTAATTCTGTCATTTTTACACCTCTTCATCTTCTAAATCTATTAAAACTTGTCTTGGTTTACTTCCCTTTTGTGGGCCAATCACTTGGTTACGTTCTAAATCATCCATCAATCTTGATGCTCTATTATAACCGATTCTAAATTGTCTTTGTAAAAGTGATGTACTTGCTTTTTGTTGTTCCACAACAAATAAGTAGACTTCTTCATATAGTGCATCTTCACTTTTCATTTCAGACTTATCAGTAGGCGCGTCAGGTTCCATTTCTTTAATATAATTTGCTTTTTGTTGCTCAACGACGTAGTTCACGATGTCTTGAACTTCTTGATCGCTTAAGAAAGCACCTTGCACACGGATTTGGGATGAATCCCCATTTCCAACATACAACATGTCACCTTTTCCTAATAGTTTTTCCGCTCCTGCAGAACCTATAATTGTTCTAGAGTCAGTTTGTGAGCTCACTGCAAAGGCAATACGTGATGGAATATTATTTTTAATAATACCTGTAATAACGTCCACTGATGGTCTTTGTGTTGCTACGATTAAATGTATACCAGCAGCACGCGCCATTTGTGTAATACGTTGAATAGCATTCTCTACTTCTTTACCCGCTACCATCATTAAATCAGCTAATTCATCCACGATAACTACAATGTAAGGTAGTTCAGCTTGTTTTTCATCAAGTTCTTCATTCTGACGACGTAAGAATTGATTATAACCTTCAATATTTCTAGTAGATGAATGTTGGAATAAATCATAACGTCGCTCCATTTCTGCGACTACCTTCTCTAAAGCTTGGGAAGCCTTATGAGGGTTTGTGACTACAGGAATCAATAAATGAGGTACGCCATTATAAACATTAAGTTCTACCATTTTAGGGTCAATTAACATAAGTTTAACTTCATGTGGCTTAGCATTTAAAAGTATACTTGTAATAATACCGTTGATACATACTGATTTACCACTACCCGTTGAACCAGCTACTAATAAATGGGGCATTTCATTTAATTGAATCGTCATCGGTTCACCAGAAATATCGCGTCCTAATCCAACTTCTAGCTTGTTTTTAGCTGGAAATTTAGTTTCTAATACTTCTTTCAATGTTACTAATGAAATTTTATCATTAGGAACTTCAATACCTACTGCCGAACGACCTGGTATAGGCGCTTCGATACGAACATCTTTAGCCGCTAAGGCAAGGGCAATATCATTATGCAAGTTAACAATCTTACTTACTTTTACCCCTTGCGCCGGTTGAATTTCATACTGCGTTACAGCAGGACCTATTTTAATTTGCGTTACTTTGGCATTAACGCCAAAGTTTTTCATTGTTGATTCTAAAATTTGCCCTTTACGTTGAACTTCAGTACGAGAAGTCGTTTGTTGCTTACTAGGTTGTTTTAGCAATGATAATGGCGGAATATGATAAGAAACATTGGCTACTTCTCCGACTTCAGAAATTGAGCCATTAGTTTGATTATCATCTATTTCGCTTATTTCTTCATCATCATTTGCAGGTTGATTATTCTCTGTAGTTGACTCGGCTGAAGCCAGATGTTCTTCTTTATCCTCAATTCCAAAGCGACGTTTTTTACGTTTATTCGTTTTAGGTTGAGTTTGCGTCTCTTTTTCAGCTTCATCGTGGCCATATATAGGAATAGAGTCATCTTTCGTTTCGATTTCTGGAAAGTCACTTACATCTTTAACTTCATTTTCACGTGCTTCAAGACGTTCTGCCTCTTCACGTTCTTTTAGAAGTTGTCGTTCGCGTTCTTTTTCTTCTTTCTCTCGACGTCGTTCTTCTTTTTTCACTTTGTTTTGTGCTCTTTTTTCTTTAAAAGTGGTCGATGCACTTTGACTAGAATTTTTCATTTTATCTAGTGATATTTTAGCCACATCTCTATGACGTAATTTCAATAATAAAATCACACTTGAAATTAATAAAAGTAACGTGATGATAATAACACCAGCAATTGAAATAAGTGGCACAAATAATTTTAAGGCATAAAAACCGATTACACCCCCACCAAAATTTGGAAAATGGGTATGGTCATACGATTTATAAACATATGATAAAACAGGTACTCTTTCTGCTACTACACCCTTATTAAAATGATAAATAATCTGAGTAGCAATTAATAAAACTACTTGTAATAAAATTAAACCAATGGTACGTCTAGATTTAGGAAATTTTCGTTGCATGGCTATATAAATAGTTATTAAACTAACTAAAATATATGTTAGGTACCGGCTATTACCAAATAAATAATTGAAAAAGCTATCAATCATGCGGCCAACAATACCTAATTGAAACATACCTAATATAGATATCACTACAACTACTACGGCTATTATGTATCTTAGTGAACTATCATTTTTTTGAGTTCTTTTCTTTTTAGAATTTCTAGCCGTCGTCCCTTTTTTTCTAGTAGTTGTTTTTTTCTTAGTTTGTGGCAAAATTGTACACCTTCTTTTATTTCTTACGTTATGTATGTCATGCTTTAGCTTATTTTATAATACCTTAAAATCTCTTTTTTTAACTAATTTAAAAAGTAGGAAAGAGGTTGAGACAATATCATACACATTTAGACTGTAGAGTCCTTAATAAAGTGAATGAGACATTAATATTTTGTCCCAACCTCAATTGTGATGTTGTCCCGACCTCTTTTTATTGTTTATATCTTATATCTCAGAAATGACTGGTATAATCATTGGACAACGTTTAGTGCTTTCAAATAAAAGTTTACTAATTTGGTCGCGCATATTTTGCTTAATTTCTGACCATTCAATACGTTTCTCTTGAAGACCCGCTTCAACGATTTCTCGTACTTTTTCTTCAGCTTCGTTCATTAACTCTTCACTTTCACGCACATACACAAAGCCACGTGACTGGATCTCTGGTCCGGCAGCAATACGTCTATTTTTAGGATCTAGCGTAACCACTGCAATAAAGATACCGTCTTCTGCTAATAGATGACGATCTCTTAATACGATGTTACCTACATCTCCAACACCAATACCATCAATTAATACATTACCTGAATGTACTTTTTCATTTAATACCATATCTTTACCGTCATAGTGAATCACATCGCCTTTTTCGACAAGGAAGATTTTTTCAGGAGCTACTCCAGCTTCATTTGCTAATTTAGCATGTGCAATTTGCATTTTAAATTCACCTTGTACAGGGATAAAGTATTCAGGTTTCATAATATTAATCATCATTTTTAACTCTTCCATGCAACCATGACTTGATGCATGAATTTTTTTATTATTAGGAATTACATAAGCACCAGCACGTACTAATTCATTTAATGTATTGGCAATAATAACTTCCATATTTGCTGAAGCAGTGATGGCTAGATATACAGAATCGCCTTCTTCAATGTTCATGATTTTATGTTTGTTTTGTGCCATTTGCCCCAATGCTTCAATAGGCTCGCCTTCCATACCTGTAGCAATGATGACAACTTCATTTTTAGGATAATTTTCAACTTCATTAATTGGAATTAATAAGTCTTTAGGAATATCAAAATATCCCATCTTACGTGCGATATTAAATGAACTTTCTAGTGAACGTCCTAAGAATGAAACTTTACGATTTAATTTGCTCGCCGTATTTAAAACTTGTTGAATTCTGATAAAGTTTGAAGCGTAGCAAGATACAATTAAGCGTCCTTTAACTTTTGCAAATGCATCATAAATATGTGATTCAATAACATTTTCTGGTGTATTGTATCCAGGTTTCTCAGCTTCAGTAGAATCACTAATTAAAGCAAATACACCTTCTTCTCCAATTTCAGCCATGCGTTTCATATCTGGTGCATAATGACCTTGTAAACTTTGATCAAATTTAAATTCTCCAGTATACACAATTGCACCATACGATGTATGAATACAAATTCCTAAACTTCCTGGGATACTATGTGTAGTATTGAAAAATGTAATATTTACATTCTTAAATCTCATTACTGATTCGTTATTTACAGTGTAATAACGAACTTTTTTCTTCACATTACGTGCTTTCATGTTTTCTTTAACAAGCGCTAATGTCAATTTCGAACCATAAACAGGTGCATCAATTTGTTCTAAAATATAACTTACTGCACCAATAGCATGTTCGTGACCATGACTTAAAAAGATACCTTTTAATTTTTCTTTATTCTCAATGACATATTGGATATCAGGAATAACGATATCTACACCTAACATTTCGTCTTCTGGAAACATTAATCCAGCATCCAACATAAACATTTCATCGTCTACTTCAACGATATACATATTTTTAGCGATTTCGCCTACGCCACCTAGCGGGATAATGCGAATATCGTCATTTTTTTTCTTTACTAAACTCAAAATGTTACCTCCTATATAAAAATCCCCGTCCATATAAACTCATAATTTATTATAGTTTAATTTATGTTGGATGTACACTATTAAAGTATTTCCTCATATGCCTTAAATAATATTACTAGTAGCCTATATCATTAGTTTTATTAATTACTTCATATTTAAAAATCGAGTGTGCTACACTGCCATATTCAATTTGATTTAATGAATAAAATCATTCTTCAAATTTTGTCGAACCACGATAGTCTTTGCCGAGAATCTTACTTTTAGTATATCGTTTACCGATTTCCTAGAGTATGAATTATTATTATCTTAGTCTCGTTTCAGTCAATTACTGTCAAAAATAGCGAGGCTAAGCCATTTATATCTATGACTTAGCCTCGCTCTATTCTTCTACTATAGTCGACCGACACATATTTGTGTTAAACCATCTCTAGCCAACTTTTCCAAAAAGAAACATCTAAAGATTTCAAATCACATTAGATGTCCTTTCACTAGAAAACTTTAATTATTCAGCAAAGGCTTTGTGAGAAGCATTCACGCGACCTTGTTTATCTATTTCAGTAATTTTAACTTCAATAGTATCTCCAATATTTAATACGTCTTCTACTTTATTGATACGTTCTTTTGAAATTTGAGAAATGTGTAATAAAGCATCCTTGCCGGCAAATAATTCTACGAAAGCACCGTATTTTTCAATACGTTTTACTTTTGCATTATAAACTTGGCCAACTTCAGCTTCACGTGTAATTTCTTCAATAATTTCACGTGCACGATTAATCATGTCTTGATCAACTGCACCGATAAAGATAGTACCATCTTGTTCAATATCTAACTTCACGCCTGTTTCATCAATGATTTCATTGATTTTCTTACCACCAGGTCCAATAACGTCTCTGATTTTTTCTGGTTTAATAGTCATAATTTCAACTTTAGGCGCATATGCACTTAATTCTTTACGTGGTTGATCAATTGTTTGTAACATATGGTCCATAATAGCTAAACGTCCTTGACGTGCTTGTTCAAGTGCTTCCTCGATGACTTCACGAGTTAAGCCGTCAATTTTGATATCCATTTGGATGGCTGTAATACCTTCTTTAGTACCGGCAACTTTGAAGTCCATATCTCCAAGAGCATCTTCCATACCTTGAATGTCTGTTAAAATTGTGTAACTATCTTCACGAGTAACAAGACCCATTGCGATACCAGCAACTGGAGCTTTAATTGGCACACCAGCATCCATAAGCGCTAAAGTAGAACCACAAATTGAAGCTTGAGATGAAGAACCATTAGATTCTAATACTTCACTTACAATTCGGATAGTGTATGGGAATTCCGTTGTATCTGGAATAATATATCTTAATGCTCTTTCACCTAAGGCACCATGTCCAATTTCACGACGTCCTGGCGCTCTTACTGGGCCTGTTTCACCAACTGAGAAGTTCGGGAAATTATAATGATGCATAAAACGTTTTTCAACTTCAGGTCCTAAACCATCAATTAATTGATAGTCGCCTAATGCACCTAATGTTAAGACTGATAACGCTTGTGTTTGACCACGCGTAAATAATCCTGAACCGTGAGCACGAGGTAATAATCCAACCTCTGAATCAAGCGGACGGATTTCATCCGGTTTACGTCCATCTGGTCTGATTTTTTCATCAGCAATTAAACGACGTACTTCTTCTTTAACTAAATCATTTAAAATTGCATAGACTTCATCGATTAATAAGTCATTTTCAGGGTCTGCTTCATCTACAAACTCTGTCGCAATTTCTGCTTTTAGAGCGTCTAAGTTTTCATCACGCTTTTGTTTATCAAAAGTAAGTACTGTTTCTTTTAGCCCTTTTTCTTCAGTAAGTGCTTTAACTCTATTTACTAGCTCTTCATCACGTTCAACTGGTACGAATTCTTTTTTCGTTGGTTGAATATGTTCTACCACTTCTTCTTGGAAAGCTACTAAGCGTTTGATTTCTTCATGACCAAAGAAAATAGCTTCTAACATTTCTTGTTCTGTTATTTCGCTAGCTCCCGCTTCTACCATGTTTACTGCGTCTTTATGACCAGCGACTTCTAAATCTAAGCGAGATACTTCTTTCTCTTCAACCGTTGGATTGATGACATATTTACCATCAATAAAGCCTACATTCACGCCAGCAATTGGGCCTTGGAATGGGATGTCTGAAACACTTAATGCCATTGAAGAACCAATCATAGCTGCCATTTCTGGTGAACAATCTGGATCAGCACTTAATACCGTATTCATAATTTGGACATCATGACGGTAGCCTTTAGGGAATAATGGTCTAATAGGTCTATCAATTAAACGAGCTGTTAAAGTAGCTTCATCTGCTGGGCGACCTTCTCTTTTTTTGAAACCGCCTGGAATTTTACCAGCCGCATACATTTTTTCTTCATAGTTTACTGTTAATGGGAAAAAGTCACCATCTCGTGGTTCTTTTGAAGCCACAGCAGTTGATAATACTACTGTATCTCCATAACGTACTAAAACTGCACCATTAGCTTGTTTCGCTAATTGACCTGTCTCAATCGCTAACGATCTTCCAGCCCACTCAGTTTTGAAAACTTTCTTTTCTTGAGACATTATGAATCTCCTCTCTGAATTCTAATAACTACATCATATCATTTATTTTTAAAATTTTATATTAGTGAATTATCTAAAACTATAAAAAAAGGAAAGTACCAAACCAACTGGTGCTTTCCTTTAATATATTAATATTAACGACGGATACCTAATGATTTAATTAATTCACGGTAACGTTGAATATCTTTACCACGTAAGTAGTTTAATAAGTGTCTACGACGACCAACCATTTTTAATAATCCACGACGAGAATGGTGGTCTTTTTTGTGTTCACGTAAGTGTTCGTTTAATGCAGCGATTTCTGCAGTTAAAACAGCGATTTGTACTTCTGGTGAACCAGTGTCTGTTTCGTGTACACGATATTCTTTAATAATTTCATTTTTACGTTCTTGAGTAATTGCCATAATTAATTTCCTCCTAAATTTTATATACACCTAAATCTGAGCAAGGCGTCGGAGTCTCAACCCGCCAAGATAAAGGATTAATATTATGAATTCTATATTTTTAGAACTCAACTTTAAATATTATACGATACATCGTCTCCAAAATCAACAGATAGTAGATACTTTGCTTTTTCTTTATCCTCATTCATCTGTTCAACTAACGGATCAATTCCATCAAATTTAACTTCTGGTCTTAAATAATGATGCCAATAAACGTTAACACGTTCCCCATATATATTATCTTCGAAATCAAAAATATTAACTTCTATAACAACTTCAGCTTTTGATGGATCATGAAATGTAGGTTTAACCCCAACATTAGCTACGCCTCGGTAGATTTTATTTTCAGCGCCAATAGCAATACTCACGGCATAAACGCCTTTCTTAGGTAGTACGTAGTCGTCACTAGGTTGTACGTTCGCTGTTGGGAAGCCAATTGTACGACCGCGTTTTTCTCCTTGTACTACGGTACCTTTAATGCGATATAAGTAGCCTAATTGGTCGTTCGCCTTTTTCAAATCTCCTTCTTGTAGCGCATCTCTAATAGCAGTAGTTGAGATTTTTTCTGACTCCATCTCTTGTCTACCAACAATTGTCGTGTTGAACTCATCTATTTCATTTAACACTGACATATTACCTTTTCCGAATTTACCAAAAGTAAAATCAAATCCAGCAATGACTTCTTTAATATGATTCTTAATAATATAATCTTGAATAAATTCTTCAGCAGTCACACTCGCAAAACGAGAGGAAAAATTAATAACAATACAATAGTCAATATTATGTTGTTCAATCATTTCAAGTTTATCAGAAAGTGGTGTTAAATAATCAGTACGTTTACGCTCTGGATTCAACACAACAGAAGGGTGAGGGTCAAAAGTTGTAACTGCTTTTTTTAAATTCTTTTCTTTAGCACGCTCATCCAATGCTTCAAATACTTTCTTATGACCACGATGCATACCATCAAAAAAACCAAATGCCATAGCAACATCTTCTTGAATTAATTCGTCTTGTTGAATGGGATGGGTTACTTCTATCACTTTCATAACTCTAAGCTCCTTTAATTAAATACTTTTTTAGGTTTAATTTCATATGCTTTTTCAGGATGTTGAACATAGATTGCCATTGCTTTATCGGTTGTAGAATCTATAAAGACTAATTGCTCTTCTACAGAATGATCAAAATAATTTTTATTAAACTTTTGACCATTTAGAATTTTTTGTTTCGTTGTTTCATCTGAAATGTAGACTTTTGGCAAACTTTTCAATCCATATTCTATAGGAAATAAATGTGAATGTAATGTGGCTTGCTCATGTAAGTCTGAAATTTGTTCTAATGACAAGCTATCATCGATATCAAAACCACCTGATTGAGTACGAGTGAGTAATGACATATGTGCTGGGTAGCCAAGACTTTTACCGATATCTGTTGCTAATGTTCTAATATATGTCCCTTTTCCACATGTAACTTGAATCTCAAATGTACATGTACCATTGTCGAAAGATAACTCAGATGTGCGTTGAATGTGATTGATTGTAACTTTACGTGTTGGTCTTTCAACAGTTTCGCCTTTTCGAGCATATTCATATAATTTCTTGCCATTTACTTTAACAGATGAGTACATAGGTGGCGTTTGATCTATTACACCGTGAAATTTTTCCAACATCTCGTCTACAGCTTCTTCATTAACTTCGTTGTTCGAAATGACAACTTTGTCAATAACTTCTCCGGTTTGATCTTCAGTAGTTGTACTTTCTCCAAGTCTAACTGTAGCTTGATATGTTTTACCCATATCCATCACATAGTCACTCACTCTAGTAGCCGAGCCCAAGCATATTGGTAACACACCTGCAACTTCTGGATCTAATGTACCAGTGTGTCCAATCTTTTTCATTTTTAAAATCTTTCTTAATTTAAATACCACGTCATGACTTGTTAGTCCTCGTTCTTTATATACGGGTAAAATGCCGTTATACATTAATTCACACCCTTGCTATCACTATATTTATGTATTAATTCAAGGATACAACTATCGCCCTTAAATTTTAATTATTAAAAGGTCAAGATAATTAACGCTTGCGTCAATCAATACAATAGGATTTGTTAAAAGATAAATATTCAACGTACTGTTTTTAAAACATGGACCATTTATTCCAACAATATCATCAATTTATTCTTTTATTTTATCCTACTTGAATGATAAGCGTGTTATCTTGACCTCGTTATTCTACTATTTATCTTGTTTGTGTAAGTCTTGAATCATTCTTTCGATTTTATTACCGTACTCAATTGATTCATCGTATTCAAAGAACAATTCTGGCACAATACGTAATCTCATTCTTGAGCCTAATTCAGATTTAATAAATCCTTTAGCTTTATCTAACGCTTTAAACGTATCATTAACTTCTTTCTCGCTACCAAGTACTGTTAAAAATACTTTAGCTTGCGATAAGTCATTAGTAAGTTCTACATCCGTAATGGTAATAAAACCAATTCTTGGATCTTTCACTTTATTATTAACGATATCCATAATTTCTTTCTTCATTTGTTCTCCAACACGTTCTGCTCTCATGTTACTCATGGATATTTCACCTCTTAAAAATTTTTGCTTTATTATTTTACCCTAAAATACTGATTGATAAATATACTTATATAACGATAATTATCCACAGGTTTGGGTTCTAATTTTCATAACTAAATACTAATTATGATTATGAAATAAATACTATTTATAAATTTAGGCAAAGACCACAAAAAATAAGTATAATTTTAGCGTATACCTATTTTAGTTAAGCCTTGCCATATGAGAGGCTGGGACATTTTATATAAACATCCCAGCCTCTTATCTTTCATTCATGTCTATGACTATCTTGCAACTTCTACCATTTCGAATGCTTCAATGATGTCGCCTTCTTTAATATCATTGAATTTTTCGATAGTGATACCACATTCGTAACCTTGTGCTACTTCTTTAGCATCATCTTTGAAACGTTTTAATGTGTCTAATTCACCTTCGAATAATACAATTCCGTCTCTAATAATACGTACGCCAGCGTTACGAGTGATTTTACCTTCAGTTACATAACTACCCGCGATTGTACCTACTTTAGATACTTTAAATGTTTGACGAACCTCAGCTTGGCCAATAACTTGCTCCTCGAATTCAGGGTCTAATAAGCCTTTCATAGCTGATTCGATTTCTTCGATAACGTTATAGATAACTCGGTGAAGACGCATGTCCACATTTTCAGCTTCAGCAGCACGTTTAGCACCAGCATCTGGGCGAACATTAAATCCGATAATAATACCGTTAGAAGCGTTAGCTAATGTTACGTCTGATTCATTAATTGCACCTACTGCAGTATGAATAATACGTACATTTACGCCTTCAACGTCAATCTTCATTAATGATGCAGCTAATGCTTCAACTGAACCTTGAACATCACCTTTGATAATAACGTTAAGGTCTTTCATTTCACCTTGTTTCATTTGTTCAAATAAGTTATCTAAAGTAACATTTTTACTTTCTTGACGTTGTTGGATAACACTAGCTTCATGACGTGCTTCACCTACACGACGTGCTTGTTTTTCATCTTTAAAGATTACGAAACGGTCGCCTGCTAGAGGTACATCATTAATACCAGTGATTTCTACTGGAGTAGAAGGACCGGCTGATTTAATTCTTTGACCAAGGTCATTAACCATGGCACGAACACGACCATAGGTGTTACCTACTACTATAGAATCTCCAACATGTAGTGTACCATTTTGAACTAATAATGAAGCTGCTGGGCCACGTGATTTATCTAGTTCGGCTTCAATAACAGTACCTACAGCTTGTTTATCAGGATTTGCTTTTAATTCTTGAACTTCTGCTACTAATCCAATCATTTCAAGTAAATCATCAATACCGTCACCACTTAATGCTGAAAGTGGTACAAAGATAGTTTCGCCGCCCCAGTCTTCTGGGATTAATCCATATTCTGTTAATTCTTGCATTACACGATCAGGATTAGCTGTCGGTTTATCGATTTTATTAACCGCTACTATTGTAGGAACGTTAGCTTCTTTAGCATGGTTAATGGCTTCAATTGTTTGTGGCATAACACCATCATCTGCAGCAACAACTAGGATAGTAATGTCAGTGACTTGTGCTCCACGTGCACGCATTGTTGTAAAGGCTGCGTGTCCTGGTGTATCTAAGAATGTGATTTTTTTACCGGCATTTTCAATTTGGTAAGCACCTATATGTTGTGTGATACCGCCAGCTTCTCCAGCTGTAACTTTAGTATGACGAATTGAATCAAGCAATGTTGTTTTACCATGGTCTACGTGTCCCATGATTGTTACAACTGCTGGTCTTTCAATTGCATCTGGATCATTCTCTTCATCGTCAAAGTAAATTGATAAGTCTTCTTCGTTAACTACAACTTCTTTTTCGATTTCTACACCGTAATCGTCGGCAATTAATTCTAACGTTTCTTCATCTAACGCTTGGTTAATATTAGCGACAATACCTAGTAAGAATAATTTTTTAATAACGCCTGAAGATTCAATGTTTAATTTATCAGCTAATTCGCCAACAGTGATGCCTTCTTCGTAAGTAATTTTAGCTGGCATTTCTTTTGGTTCTGCAGCTGGTTTATTATTATTCTTACCTTTTTTGTTATTTTTATTGTTTTTATTATTGCTATTGTTTTTATTGTTTTTGTTGTTTTTATTACCGTTATTATTTTTAATATTAGAATTTCCTTTATTGTTTTGTTTATTATTGTTGTTGTTATTTTTATTATTGTTATTGTTGCTATTACTTTGTTGTTTTTGGTGATTATTTTGAGTATTTTGTTTAGCGTTATTGTTACCACTTTGTTGTGGTTTGAATTTCTTATCAAGCACTTTTATTTGGTCGTCCTCTAGTGCTTGCATGTGATTGGAAACTTCTACGTCCATTTTTTTTAACTCATCGATAATCTCTTTACTTTTAACATTTAATTCTTTCGCATATTCGTAAATTCTTTTTTTACTCATATAATCACTCCTTACTATATTCATCAATCATAGACACAAGCTTGGACGCAAATCCACTATCTATTACGCCAACATTTACACGCTCTGCTTTGCCTAAAGATTGTCCTAATTCTGCTCTCGTACCAAAAATTCTAAATGGAACGTTATACGTTTCACATTTATTTTTTATATTTTTTAAAGAGTTCTCAGAAGCATCAGATGCTAAAATCACAAGTTTAGCTTGTTGTTTTTTAATTTCAGTTAATAACACTGCTTCTCCTGATTTTACTTTTCTAGCTCTCATTGCTAACCCTAAAAAATTAAATATTTGTTGCTTGGTCATTTTGGAATCTCTTCTCTATAGATTAATCTTATAACCTCTTTATATACGGGGTCTAATTTTTCAGGACTTTCATTAAAGTATCTTTCAAGTACGCCTTTTTGTTGTGCTTCTTCTACGCTTTTTACATCTTTAGAAACATAAGCGCCTCTTCCTTGTTGTTTACCCGTTCCGTCGGCAAATATTTCGCCTTCTTTATTGATAACAACACGAATCATTTCCTTTTTTGGACGCATTTCATTAGTAATAATACATTTACGCATTGGAATTTTTTTCTTCTTCATTCATTACTCACCCCAATTTCAGCTTAAATGTCTTTATTTTGTTCATCATTTTCAGAAGTAGTTTCTTCACTGTCCTCAGATGGAGTGTCGATATCAGCTGCTAGTTCTGCAGTAGTTAAGTTTGATTCTTCTAAATTAACATCATCAAATTCAACATCTTCATCACCAGTCATTACAATTTCATCAGCTTGTTCTTCTGATTCAATCACTGGGTAAATGCCGGCTTCACGTGCATCTGTTTCTGATTTAATATCAATTTTCCAACCAGTAAGCTTAGCAGCCAAACGTGCATTTTGTCCTCTTTTACCAATAGCAAGTGATAATTGATAATCTGGTACAACTACAATAGTTGATTGATTTTCTTCGTCAACGATAACTTCAAGTACTTGTGATGGGCTTAAAGCATTACGTACGAATACTTTTGGATCTTCATTCCATTGAACGATATCAATTTTTTCTCCACCTAGTTCTTCTACTACCGCTTCTACACGTGCACCTTTAGCACCTACACAAGCGCCGACAGCATCTATATCTGGATTGTCAGAGTATACGCTGATTTTTGAACGATCGCCAGCTTCACGGGCTACTGATTTTACGATAACAGTACCATCGTAGATTTCTGGAACTTCTTGTTCAAATAAACGTTTAAGTAAACCTGGATGGCTTCTTGAAACATAAATTTGAGGGCCTTTAGTTGTTTGTTCCACTTTATTAACATAAACTCTGATACGTTCATTCGGAATATAACTTTCATTAGGGCTTCTTTCAGCTTCAGAAAGTACCGCTTCAATGCGACCTAAGTTTACATAAACATAACGATGATCAACACGGTCAATAACACCTGTTAAAATATCATCTTCTTTATCGATAAATTCAGTATATAGAATTTCTCTTTCAGCATCTCTTAAACGTTGCATTACAGCTTGTTTAGCTGCTTGCGCGCCTACACGACCGAAGTCTTTAGGAGTAACATCTTCTTCATAAATATCGCCTACTTCGTAAGCTGGATTTTTAACAAGAGCTGTACTTAAATCTACTTCCTCACGGTCGTCAAATACTTCTTCCACAACCTCTTTACGCGCGATAACTTTAAATGTACCTTCGTCCATATTTAATTCTACGCGTACATTTCTTGCGCTATCATAGTTCTTTTTATAAGCAGTGATTAATGCCGCTTCAATCGCATCAATTAACACTTCTCTTGGAATTTTCTTTTCTTTTTCTAAATATTCAGTTGCTAATAATAATTCATTACTTGCCACAATTATTCCTCCTCACACGTTAAATCATTACAGCGTGACGTGCTTTTGCTATTTTATTTCTTGGTATTTCAATTTGTTTAGTTTTAGCTTTTTCTTTAACTTCCATAGTTATTGTTTCGTCATCAACTGCTTTTAAAATACCTAACCATTCTTTGTCACCTTCGATTGGCGCATATAATGATACAAACACTGGTTTCTCAATCGCATTTTGATAATCTTTTTCTTTTTTTATTGGACGTTCTGCGCCCGGTGATGCTACATCTAAATAATACATTTCTGGAATTGGGTCATTTTCATCCATTACTTCGCTAATCTTTTCAGAAGCAAGCGTGCAATCATTTAAATCAATGCCGCCTTCTTTATCAATAGAAATTCTCAAAAAATGGTCTTTACCTTCTTTAGTGTATTCAACGTCAACTAATTCAAAATGTAAGTCATCTAAAATAGGAGTAATGATAGTTTCTACTTCTTCAGTTATCTTACTCATACAGGCCTCCTTTTTTGGCAAATAGAAAAGAGCGGGTATATGCCCACTCTTTCTGCCTGAGTCTAATTTTTTACGCATTATAAGTATATCACACTTTAATTTGTTAAACAAATTAAGGCCTTTCACTTATATGAACTGATGCGCTTAGATAAAAAATTATTTCGAATTTTAATTACATATCAAAAATTGAAAGTTGTGCTTTATCTGGTAAATCGGGTAAAGAACCTAAATCATCTAGATACTCGATTATTTTCTGTGATAATCCCGCTTTTTTATTTAAGTCTTCTTTTGATAAGAATGGACCATCTTCACGTGCTTCAACGATACGTTTCGCTACGTTTTCACCAAGACCTGGTACTGCAATAAATGGTGGAATAAGCGTATCATCTTCAATAATAAAGTCGAATGCTTGACTCTTTTCAAGACTGATTGGTTGCATACGAAAACCTCTATGCGCCATTTCATTCATAATTTCCAATACAGTTAACACATCTTTTTCCTTTTTACCTAATTCCATATAACGAGAATACATATCTTTAATTGTATTTTTAATGCTTTCCTTATCTTTAATCATAGTAATCAAATCGAAATCTGATGCACGAACTGTGAAATAAGACGCATAATAATATAAAGGATGATGTACTTTAAAGTAAGCTATACGTACCGCCATTAAGACATAAGCAGCCGCATGGGCTTTAGGGAACATGTATTTAATTTTAAGACATGAATCTAAATACCAATCCGGTACATTATTTTCCTTCATTGTTTCAATCATTTCATCTGTTAGCCCTTTACCTTTACGTACTGATTCCATTATTTTGAAGGCCATTGAAGGTTCTAATCCAGCATACATTAGGTAAACCATAATATCATCACGACAACCGATTACTCCGGATAGGTCACATATTCCAGAACGCACTAATTCTTGTGCGTTACCTAACCAAACGTCTGTACCGTGAGATAAACCTGAAATTTGAACAAGTTCAGAGAACGTAGTAGGTTTCGTATCTTCTAACATTTGACGAACGAATCCTGTACCAAATTCAGGCACTCCAAACGTTCCAGTTTTACATAGAATATCTTCTTCAGTGACACCTAGTGTTTCAGGACTACTAAAGATTTGCATTGTTTCTTTATCATCAACAGGTATCGTCTTTGGATCAATACCAGATAAATCTTGTAACATACGTATCATCGTAGGATCATCGTGCCCTAGTATATCAAGTTTTAATACGTTGTCATGGATGGAATGAAAATCGAAGTGCGTTGTCATCCATGAAGCACTTTGATCATCCGCTGGGTACTGAATTGGTGTGAAGTCATAAATATCCATATAATCTGGAACAACTATAATACCACCAGGGTGCTGACCTGTTGTACGTTTAACACCAGTACATCCTTTAACTAAACGATCAATTTCGGCGCCACGCTTATGAATACCTTGATCATTAAGGTATCCTTTCACATAACCGAATGCAGTCTTTTCAGCAACGGTACCAATTGTACCAGCACGGAAAACTTTATCTTCTCCGAATAATACTTTCGTATAGTTATGAGCGTTAGGTTGATATTCCCCACTAAAGTTTAAATCGATATCGGGAACTTTATCTCCTTTAAATCCTAAGAAGGTTTCGAACGGGATATCTTGTCCTTCTTTAATTAAATCAGCGCCACATGTGCTACATTGTTTATCCGGTAAATCAAATCCTGAGCCTACAGAACCGTCATCGAAGAATTCACTTGTTTTACAATTAGGACAAATATAATGTGGGGGAAGCGGATTAACTTCGGTAATTTCTGTCATCGTTGCCACAAAACTTGAACCTACAGAACCACGTGAGCCTACGAGGTAACCATCATCTAATGATTTTTTAACAAGTCGTTGTGAAATTAAATAAATAACAGAGAATCCATTTCCGATAATACTTGCTAGTTCTTTTTCTAAACGATCAATAACAATTTGTGGTAAATCTTCACCATATAATTTCTTCGCATTAGAATAGCTTAATTCACGTATTTCTTCGTTTGCTCCATCCATACGTGGCGTATATAGTTGATCTTTTATCGGTATGACTTTATCAATACGATCAGCTAACTCATTCGTATTTTTTACTACGATTTCGTACGCTTTCTCTTCACCAAGAAAATGGAATTCATCTAACATTTCATCAGTCGTTCTGAAATGTGCTTCTGGTAACGTTGAACGGTTAAGTGGATTACCAGGTTGAGAGGCAATCAAAATCTTACGAGCTATAGCATCATGTTCATATAGATAATGCGCATTTCCTGTGGCTAGAACTGGGATGCCTGTACTCTCTCCAGCTTTCAAGATACGGTCATATATTTCATATAACGTTTGGGTATCTCGAATTAACTCACGGTCGATTAAATCTTGATAAAGTTTAGGCGGTTGAACTTCAATAAAGTCATAGTATTTAGCAATTTTTTCAACTTCTGATTGGTCACGTTGCATAACAGCTGTAAAGAGTTCACCTTCATCACAAGCTGTACCGACTAAAATACCTTCACGATATTCATTTAACAATGAACGCGGAATTCTAGGTGTTCGATAATAATATTTAACTAGTGATGCACTAACAATTTTAAATAAGTTTTTTAATCCTTCTTGTGTTTGTACAATCAAAGTTACGTGTGTAGGACGCGCACGTTTATACGCATCTTCATTAGTAAGTTTTTGATTGATATCTTTATGGTTCTTCACACCAAGTTCTTTCATTTGTTGAACCATTTTTATGAAAATATAAGCAGTAGCCTCAGTATCATAAATCGCTCTGTGGTGTTGAGTAAGTTCGACACCATACTTTTTAGCTAAGAAATTCAAACCGTGCTTACCATATTCAGTATTGATTGTACGTGATAGTTCAAGTGTATCAATAACCCCGTTAGTAAAAGGACCGAAGCCAAGGCGTTCATATCCTGTGTCGATGAAGCCCATATCGAATGAAGCGTTGTGAGCTACGAATATAGCATCTCCTACCCATTCTTTAAATTCAGTAAGTACTTCATCAATTTCTGGAGCATCAGTTAACATGTCATCAGTAATGTGCGTTAGGTTAATAATTGTTTCTGATAACTTTTCGTGTGGATTGCTAAAACGTTCGAATTTATCGATAATCTCACCATCGTGCACCTTAACGGCTGCTAATTCGATAATTTGGTCGTATTGGTTTGATAATCCAGTAGTTTCGACGTCAAACACGACATAGGTTGCTTCTTTTAAATTACGGTCTGTAGGTTTATACGCGATTGGTACACCATCGTCTACTAACATACCTTCCATACCGTATATCATCTTAATACCATTCTTTTCAGCCGCACTATGAGCGTCAGGGAAGGCTTGAACTACGTTATGGTCAGTTACAGCAATTGCTTTATGCCCCCAATTAGCCGCTTGAGTAACATACGCTCCAATGTTTGGAATACCGTCCATTTGACTCATAGCAGTGTGCAAGTGGAATTCTACGCGTTTTTCTTCTGCTTTATCTTGTTTTGGACTTTTTTTAATTTCTTCAATATCAGACATCATCATAACTAAATCACGAACAAATGTGTCTTCTTCAATACGGCCTTGAGCACGTACCCATTTACCTACACTTAAGGCTTTGAAATGATCTAAATCGTCTTTGTTTTTACGTGTGAACATTTTTAAAACAAGAGAGTCCGTATAGTCAGTAACTTTTAATTCTACGATATGACGACCACTTTTTAATTCTTTTAAGTTAATATCAAAGATAACACCTTCAATAGCTACTTTAAATTCTTCTTCGATAATTGATTCGATTGGTTTAATATTCTCAACTTGAATTGGTTTACCAATCTGACATTTATCAACGTTGCTTTCGTTATTATCTTGTTGTTTCGCTTTTTCAGCTTTCATCTTTTCTATTTTTTCAGTAGCTTCTCTCGCACTTTTCTCGTCTTCTTCTTGAATATGTGCTTCTAGTGAGGCTAAGTCATCATCTGAACTTGAATCATCCGTTTCAAATACTACTTTATCTATATTGAAACCACATTTTTGAAAAGCTTTAACTAAACTGCCGTTACATACTTTATCGAAGTGATTTCGCTCAATATCATTAGACGTCATAATTTTTAATACATTACCTGACATAATTAAACGCTTTTGTTTAAGCTGACCTTTAACTTTAGGAGATAATGCCGTATGTTCGATACAATGACCAAAATATTTTAAAGCATGCTCATCTTGGTTACTTGTATTTTGAATTGTAAAATGCCAGTCTACTTTTGCAATTTCTTTAAATTCTTCAGTAATTGCATTTGTAAAGATTAAATAATCTTCATTTGAAAGAAAGTAAGGCAATGTAATTTGAAATTCCCATGTTCTATTTTTATTTGATACATTTACTCGAGTTAACTCGCCTTGTTCAATTATCTCTTTATCTAATTGGTCAGACATTTTAATTTGTTCTGCGAGGACTCTAAATTTTTCCTGACTTGTCATTGCCACAATGGATAACCACCTTATTTCTTACTAATTACTTCGCTTGTTTCTTTCTCTTTTTGTGATCTGCTGTTTGCAAACTTGCTTTATATTATACTACTCTGTTCTAACTTTTTCATAGATGACGTTTAATCTTTTTAACTTTTTAAAAAGAAAAGAGAGCGCCAAAGAAATCCAACTTAATGCTCAAGATTTCACGCTCTCTTATTATAATAACAACCATAGAAATTCACTTTCATTATACTTGGTTACTGCTAAAATTAAGCAGTCTAGAACATCTTATAATAAAACATTCCAGACTGCTCTTATATATATAGTTATAAGTTCTCATATAAAGAAGCTACATGTTTAGAAAGGTTATCAATATGCACTTCTTCACTTTCGCCAGTTTGACGCACTTTCACTTCAACAATACCTTCTGCAGCTCGTTTACCTACGACGATACGAATTGGTAAACCAATTAAATCTGCATCATTGAATTTAACGCCTGCTCGTTCTTGACGATCATCATAAAGCACATCATATTGTTGTTGCAATTGTGAATATAATTGATTACTTAATTCTAATTGTTCTTCTTTTTTAGGGTTAATCGTAATTAAATGTAAGTCAAATGGTGTAACTGATTTAGGCCATATAATACCATTTTCATCGCTGTTTTGTTCAACAATGGCACTTAATGTTCTAGATACACCTATACCATAACAACCCATGATTAATGGTTGTGCCTTACCTTGATTATCTAGGAAGGTTGCATTCATTGATTCTGAATACTTAGTACCTAATTTAAAGACTTGTCCGACTTCAATACCTTCGGCAAATTTAGCTTCGCCTGAACCATCGCTTAATTGTTCACCTTCTAGAATGAAGCGGAAGTCACCGTATTCATCAATATTGAAATCGCGCTCTATATTAGCGTTAACATAATGATAGCCATCTTCGTTTGCACCTACGACTAAATTATTTAAATCTTTTACAAAATTATCAGCATAGATTTTAATATCATTATCATGAATTGGTCCAAGTGAACCTGGATGTGCGCCTAATAAGTTCACTATTTCATCTTGAGTTGCCATTTCAATATTATCTGTACCAAAATGTGCTTTTACTTTCACTTCATTTAATTCATGGTGTCCACGAACTAAGAACATAATAAATTCGCCATCAATTTTAAAAATCATTGTTTTTACAATTTCATCAAGAGGACGATTTAAAAAGTCAGCCAATTCTTGAGCCGTTTTCACATTAGGTGTAGCAATTTTTTCAAGTTCAGCTATTTCAGTATGTTTTTCATTAGGGTGATAAACTACTTCTGCTTTTTCAATATTTGCTGCATAATCACTAGACTCACTAAACACTATCGTATCTTCACCGATTTGGCTTAAGGCCATAAATTCGTGTGTATGATTACCACCAATTGCTCCGGAATCAGCTACAACTGGACGAGCGTTGATACCTACACGTTTAAAGATAAGGCTATAAGCGTTATACATATCTTGATATGTTTGGTCTAATGATTCTTCATCAGCATGGAAAGAATATGCGTCTTTCATAATGAATTCTCGACCACGTAATAACCCAAAACGTGGACGTTGTTCATCACGGAATTTAGATTGAATTTGGAATAAAGTAAGTGGTAATCGTTTATATGATTTTAACTCATCACGCACAATTGATGTCACTACTTCTTCATGTGTAGGTCCTAAAGCAAATTCTCGTCCATTACGGTCTTTTAAACGCATTAATTCTGGGCCATAAGCTCCCCAACGTCCTGATTCTTCCCATAATTCTGCTTGTTGTAGCGCAGGCATTAAGATTTCAACCGCATCAACACGTTCCATTTCTTCACGAATAATTCTAGAAATATTATTTAATACGCGCGTTGCAAGTGGTAAATAACTATAAATCCCACTTGTACTTTGCTTAATCAAACCTGCTTTTAATAATAATTGGTGACTTAGTGCCTCTGCTTCAGCAGGCACTTCTCTCATCGTTGGTATAAATACTTTCGATTGTTTCATATCTTTATCCTCCTAAATCTATAAGAAATAGCGTTGTATGTCGTTCCAAGTTACTAATATCATAATAATGACCACAAATAATGCACCAACAGCAATGATTGCTGTTTCAGCTTTTTTATTAACTGGACGTCTGAAAATCGCTTCATAAATTACAAATAGAATTCTACCACCATCTAGTGCCGGAATAGGTAATAAATTCATAATACCTAAGTTTACACTTAACAATGCCGTATAATATGTCAACGCTATAATACCTTGTTTCACTACTGAATCCACATTATGATAAATGCCAACCGGCCCATTTAACATATCGAATGAGAAATTACCTGTGAAAATACTCGCTATCATACCGCCTACAGCTGAGAATATTAACGTGCTTGCATCAATAAATTGACTAAAACCGAGAGCAAGCGGTTTAACTATAGTATGTTCTCTTTGAGGTTGGAAACCTAACACATAGTTCGTTTCAGAGTTTAATTTCGTTTTTTTAATGACTTGTTTTTTAGGCGTAATATCAAATGATTTTGTTTGATTATCTCTTTCAACTTTAATAGTCGTTTTATTATCTTTGATGTCTTTCATTGCTGATTGAATTGCTTCAAAATCATCAACTTTATGATTGCCTACTTGGACAATTTTGTCGCCTGTTTTTAATCCTGCTTTTTGAGCTGGAAAATTATCTGCCAGTTGTCCTACTGTTGAAGTTGGCGTCCCTTGATAATAAGCTAAACCTATAAATAACACTACTGCTAGTAGGAAATTAAATAATGGACCTGCAAATAATGTTAAAAATTTAGGCAACGGTTTTTTATGTGTAAACTGACGATTTCTAGGTGCAATTTGTATTAAACTACCATTTTCAACAAAATACGCTTTTTTAGCGATTGGATAATGATGACGTTCATTGTCATATGAGGTAATACCTTCTATATATAAATCATCTTTAAAATCACATTTTTTTACTTCAATTGCTTCAATTTGTTGGAATTTATGTTGGTCATCTAAAATGATATGTGTAATCTCATCATGATCATTTAATTTAATTTTAACACTCATGCCCGGTTCAACCGGAGGCTCTTCTAATCCATCTCCAGCCATTCTTACATAACCACCTACGGGCAATAAACGGATAGTGTATAACGTTTCGTCTTTACGAAAACTAAATATTTTCGGTCCCATACCAATCGCAAACTCTGGACACATAATTCCTGCACGTTTGGCAAAAAACATATGACCATATTCATGTACTGTCACAAGTACACCAAATACGATAATAAATGAGACAATCGTGATTAAATAACTCACATGCCACACCTCATTTAACTTTATTTTCTACAACTATTCTTCTTTTTGAATGATGTAGATTATGTATTATTTAGTCGAATTATTCAAGAATTTTATTTTTAAGAAAAGGAGTTAAGAATTACATTATCTAGTAAATCTAGTCAAATGTGAACTCAATAACTCCTCAATTATATCATTATACTTTTTTCATATATAAACAGAACGTTAAATTCTTACTACATTTGTATTAATAAAATGTTGAGTAACGGCAAGACGAACATAAAACTATCGAAACGATCGAGTATGCCACCATGACCAGGTAAAATACGTCCCGAATCTTTTACACCGAAATGACGTTTGAAACCTGACTCAACTAAATCACCTAATTGTCCAAACATGCTTAGGATGATTGTTACAACTAATAATAACCAAATGTTTAGATGAAAATCTACGAAGAACAACATAACTAATGGCACGATTAAACTACAAATCAACCCGCCAATAAAACCTTCTATTGTTTTATTTGGACTAATCACTGGCCAAAGTTTGTGTTTTCCCATTAAACGGCCAAAGATATATGCTCCCGTATCCGTAAGCCATACAACTAAAAAGGCATAAAGGATATAGTGTAAACCATCAGAGCGTGTAGCATAGAAATACATAAATCCTATACCTACATATGCTACTGACATTAAACAAAATGCTGCATCCATAAAACTAAATCTGTTTTTAGAAAGTACAGTATAACTAAGCAATATAAAGCTCATTGCTACTAAACTTTTTAATTGAATATCATTTACCCAATGACCGGCATCTTGTGGCAACATAATAATGATTAATGCAACCGCACTAAATATACCGGGCACAGAAAGAAATTTAATCATATTCATATTCAAAAGTTCTTTTAAGGCAATTAATGCTAATAGGTAAGCAAATAACATTAAAATAGTTCCGCCTTTTAATAAAATAGGCAGAAAAATTATTAACGCAATAATTGCGGTTAAAGTTCTTACTTTCATACGCTACTCCTTACTTAATCCTCCAAAGCGTCTTTGGCGAGATTGATATATTTTTAAACATTTTCTGAATTCTTCACCATCAAAGTCTGGCCATAACTTCTCATTAAAGATAAATTCACTGTAAGAAGTTTGCCAAATAAGGAAATTACTAATACGTTGTTCTCCAGAAGTACGAATTAATAATTCAGGATCTGGGTATGGATGCGTCATTAAATGTTTCGTTATCATTGATTCCTCGATGTCGTCACTAGTTTGACCATTATTTTGAAGCTCATCATAAATTGATTTCATACTTTGAACAAGTTCAGCTCGTCCACCATAATTAATGGCAAATATTAATTTCAACCCTGTGTTATCTTTAGTTTTCGCTTTGGCATGTTCTATAGCTTCAATCGTTGATTGAGGTACTGCATCTAAAAATCCAATGGTTTCTATTTGAACATTTTTTTCTATTAGTTCTGGTAGAAAAGTTTTTAAAAAATTAACAGGTAAATTCATGATATAATTAACTTCATTTTCAGGTCTAGACCAATTTTCAGTTGAAAAAGCGTATAAAGTTAAATATTTAATACCTAAATCGCTAGCCTCTCGAGTTACTTTCTTGATTGTTTGCATACCTTCATAATGACCTTTAATTCTTGGCATTTTACGCTTTTTAGCCCAACGTCCATTTCCGTCCATGATAATCGCTACATGTTCAGGTAAATTATGTAAATCTAAATCATCGTTCTGACTGATTTTAGTCTTATTTCTTTTTATTAGCTTTTTAAACATGGTCTTTCCTCCGAGCCTGATCATCTCTGTTATTATATTAATTATTTAAGAAATCATCTATCATTTTATCATACTCGATAATGGCATTGAATAAGCAAATTAAAAAACTGTACCAAAGTCTGAATTGGTACAGTTTAGACTAAAATAATTTATTGAGACGTGAACACTAATAATTGATACTTCGAAAAACTAATTCAAAGCCTCTCATAAGTAGAATTCAAGCCGAATCTCACTCCCTATTCTAACAAAACTTTAAGACTGATTTTGTACTCGAATAAAGGGTTGATTCTTGTCAAATTCTAAACATATTTGTTTCACACTCTTATACATTATTAAAAAAATGCTACTGTCGATTTCATTAAACAGACATAATATCTTGTTCTTTGTCTTCAACTAGTTGATCAATTTCTTTAATTGAATTATCAGTCGCTTTTTGAACATCTTCTGTTTGACTTCTTAAGTCGTCTTCAGTAATGTCGCCATTTTTTTCGTCTTTTTTCAATTGGTCGTTGATGTCACGACGGATATTACGAATAGAAACTTTAGCATCTTCACCAATTTTTTTAACGTTTTTTACTAACTCTTTACGACGTTCTTCTGTTAATGCAGGTACTGTTATACGGATAACTTCACCATCACTAGTTGGGTTAACGCCTAAGTTAGCAGCATTGATTGCTTTTTCAATGTCTGAAACAGATGATTTATCATATGGAGAAATGACTAATAAACGTGCTTCAGGAACATTGATACTTGCTAATTGTTGAACAGGTGTTGGTGCACCATAGTAGTCAACTGTAACACCGCTCAATAAATTTGAATTAGCTCTACCCGCGCTAATATTAGCTAATTCACGAGATAAGTTATCAATAGATTTACTCATTCTAGCTTTAGTATCTTGAATAATGTCACTCATAATTTTACACCTCTAATTATTTAGTTATTAATGTACCTATTTTTTCGCCCATTACTGCACGTTTAATATTTCCTTCTTCCATAATTGAGAAGACATTTAAAGGAATATTATTATCCATACAGAATGATGAGGCTGTTGAATCCATAACTTGTAGACCTTCTTGTAACATTTGGATGTGTGTTAAATGTTCATATTTAACTGCGTTACTATCTACTTTAGGGTCTGCTGAATAAACGCCATCAACATTATTTTTACCCATCAAAATAACATCAGCTTCTACTTCTGCTGCACGTAAAGCTGCAGTTGTGTCAGTAGAGAAATATGGATTACCGATACCTGCTGCAAAGATAACTACACGTTTCTTTTCTAAGTGTCGGATAGCACGACGACGAATATATGGTTCAGCAACTTGTTTCATTTCAATTGAAGTTAATACGCGTGTATCACATTCTAATTGTTCTAAACTATCTTGTAATGCTAGAGCATTCATAACTGTAGCAAGCATGCCCATGTAGTCAGCTGTTCCACGGTCCATACCTAAATCACTACCAGTTTTACCTCTCCAAATATTACCGCCACCGACGATTACAGCAATTTCACAGTCCATTTTAGCTACTTCAGCAACTTGTTTCGCTACACTTTTAATGATAATTGGATTAATACCGAAGCCTTTATCACCAGCAAGTGCTTCACCGCTAAGTTTTAATACTACACGTTTATATTTAGAAGTTTGCGCCATTGTTTTTTCCTCTCTATTGTAAAAATATGTAATTATACAAGTAAAGAAGACACAGACGCGTCTCCTAACATAAAGTAAACTTTATAGTAGAAAACCTCAAAGGTGCCTTCTTTCTTGTTTAATAATGTTGACAGATTATTTCATTTGTCCTTTAACTTCATCAGCGAAGTTTTCTTCACGTTTTTCCATTCCTTCGCCTACTTCATAACGTACGAAGTCAACAAGTTTTCCACCTTTAGATTTTAAGAAAGCTTCAACTGTTTGATCTGGATCTTTAACAAAGTTTTGGTCAACTGCACAAATTTCTTGAAGATATTTACGTAAACGACCTTCTACCATTTTTTCAACGATATTTTCAGGTTTACCTTCATTTAATGCTTGTTGTTTTAATACTTCTCTTTCGTGGTTGATTTCGTCTTCACTTACTTGGTCTGAAGAAACATATTTAGGGCTAATTGCCGCGATGTGCATAGCAACATCTTTAGCAGCTTCTTCATCAGAAGAACCTTCAACAACAGTTAATACGCCAATACGTCCACCCATGTGTAAGTAAGCGCCGAAAGCATCGTTGTCTGATTTAGTTCTTACTTCAAAACGACGGATGCTTAATTTTTCACCGATAGTTGAGATAGCTTCTTTCATTCTTTCGTCAACTGTTTTACCGTTAGATAATTTAGTTTCTAATAAAGCTTCAACTGTTTCAGCTTTGCTTTCAAGAACTTGGTTAGCAATTTCTTTAACTAATTCTTGGAAACCTTCATTACGAGCAACGAAGTCAGTTTCAGAGTTAATTTCAACGATAGCAGCTTCATTACCTTTTACTTCTACATGTACTAAACCTTCAGCTGCGATACGGTCAGCTTTTTTAGCTGCTTTAGCGATACCTTTTTCACGTAAGTAATCAATCGCTTTATCGATGTCACCATCAGTTTCAGTTAGCGCTTTTTTACAATCCATCATACCAGCGCCAGTTCTTTCACGTAATTCTTTAACAAGTTTTGCTGAAATTGCCATTAATTATTCCTCCAATATTTCTAATTGTAATAATAGATGATACCTAAATATTACCATTAAAGGTACTATAATTTCCAATACTCTATTATTATTTTTTAAAGTTGTTTTTATCCTTAGATATGATTTTAATCTTTTAATTAAATTACCGCTTTATAAACCGCCAACATTTCAAAGTATTAAGTCATTTATCTAAGTTTAATCATTTAATTAATTATTTGAAAAAAGGGCGATAAGCATTACATCTTATCACCCATTTAAACTATATCTTAGTTTGATTCAACAGTAGTATTGTCTTCAGTTGATTCTGCTTTTTGAGTTTCTTCTTTTTCATCTAAATCGATGTTTTGTTCTGCAGCTACTTCATCGTTAGAAATACCTTGTTGACCTTCTAAGACAGCGTCAGCCATTTTACCAGTTAATAATTTAACGGCACGAATAGCATCATCGTTTGCTGGGATAACGTAATCAATTTCATCTGGATCACAGTTAGTGTCAACAATACCAACGATTGGAATATTTAATTTATGTGCTTCAGCAATTGCGTTACGCTCTTTACGAGGATCAACTACAAAGATTGCTTGAGGCATAGATTTCATATCACGGATACCACCTAAGAATTTGATTAAACGGTCATATTCTTTTTTAAGTTCAACAACTTCTTTTTTAGGTAAAACGTCGAATAAACCGTCTTCTTCCATTTTTTCGATTTCAGAAATACGTTTAATACGTTTAGAAATTGTTTTATAGTTAGTTAAAATTCCGCCTAACCATCTTTGGTTAACGTAGAATTGTCCAGCACGTTCTGCTTCAGCTTTAACTGATTCTTGTGCTTGTTTTTTAGTACCAACGAATAAGACTTTACCGCCATCTTCTGATACTTGTTTAATGAAGTTATAAGCTTCTTCAACTTTTTTCACTGTTTTTTGTAAGTCAATGATATAGATACCATTTCTTTCAGTGAAGATGTATTTTTTCATTTTTGGGTTCCAACGACGTGTTTGGTGGCCGAAGTGAACACCAGCTTCTAGTAATTGTTTCATTGAAATTACTGCCATAATAAAATTCCTCCTATTGGTTTTTTACCTCCATAACAAACTAATATAAAGACAATATTTATTGCACCCTTTATATATACATTTATTATGTGTGTATTGGCTTTATAGCCGTCAATAATATTATCATATAACTGCTTATAGTGCAATCATTTATTTTATTACAAAAATGAATTTAATCAGAATAAAAACTGCTGATGGTAACTTTCCTTCTCAGCAGTTCAATATATAATTAGAAATAGTATTATTTACTAACTTTTAATATTATTTATTACGTTCTAATTCATCTAAGAATTTTTCTTTTTTCACTTTAATGAATGTACCTTTCATGCCTAAGGATCGAGATTCAATCACACCTGCACTTTCTAATTTACGTAGTGCATTTACAATTACTGATCGTGTGATACCCACTCTATCCGCTACTTTAGATGCGATAAGTAGACCTTCATTGCCACCTAATTCTTCAAAGATATGCTCAATAGCTTCTTTTTCTGAATATGAAAGTGAGTTGATTGCCATTGTAATAGCCGCTTTATCACGTGCTTCTTTTTCAACTTCATTATGCTTTTCACGTAAAATTTCCATACCGATAACTGTTGCTGCATATTCGCCAAGGACTAAATCATTTTCATTGAAGTCATCTTTGACACGACCAAGTACTAATGTACCTAATCTTTCTCCTCCACCAAGAATTGGAAAGACTGTAGTACGGCTACTAGTGAATGCGTCTCTGTCTTCAGGTGGGAATACAGTTAATTCGTTATCAATATTAATGTTAGATTCTGTTTGTTTAACGTCCATTAATAATTCAGTGTATTCACTTGGAATGTGCTTACTTTCTAACATTTCATTAATTCGTTCACTTTTTAAAAGTTCATTTAAACTTGAACCTAAGATTTTGCCTCTACGCGAAACAATAAATACATTTGTTACTGTAACATTACTAATCGTTTGAGCAACGTCTTTAAAATCTACCGCGATGCCCTTATGTTTTTGTAATAATGTGTTAAGTTCTCTAGTTTTAGATAATAAGCTCATAAAATTTCTCCTTTATATATATTATAAGATAAATGCACTTAAATCTTTATTAGTTGAAATAGATTTCAACTTATCATCAACATACTGTGGCGTTATATCTACAACCGCATTTGGCATACTTGGTGCTTCATACGATAAATCTTCAAGCATTTTTTCTAAAATAGTGTGTAAACGACGTGCTCCAATATTATCAGTGTCCTGATTTACTTGATAAGCTATTTCAGCTAATCTTGTAATCGCTTCCTCTGAGAAGTTCACAGTTACATTTTCAGTATTAAGTAGAGCCTCATATTGCTTAATAAGTGATAACTTAGGCTCTGTCAAAATTCTATAGAAATCATTAACTGTTAAGCTTTCAAGCTCAACTCTAATTGGAAAACGTCCTTGTAATTCTGGAATTAAATCACTTGGTTTTGAAACATGGAAAGCTCCAGCACCGATAAATAGCATGTGTTCAGTATTTACAGTACCATATTTAGTTTGAATCATGCTACCTTCGAGGATTGGCAATATATCTCTTTGAACACCTTGTCTAGACACATCTTGGCCACTATTAGAATTATTTGTTGCTACTTTGTCAATTTCATCGATAAAGATGATACCCATTTGTTCAGCTAATTCTAATGCTTCTTGATTAGCTGTTTCTTGGTCTATCAATTCGTCAGCAAAGTCATCAGCTAAAACTTTACGTGCCGTTTTAACTGGCACTTCACGTTCAACTTTACGCTTAGGCATTAATTGATTCATCATGTCTTGCATTTGTTGATTTTGGTTAGTGCCAAGCATGCCTAAAGCGCCTGGATCTTGCTCAACTTTAATTTTAATTTTTTCTTCTTCAAGTTTACCATCTAAAAGTTGTTGTTTGATTTCAGAGCGTTTCGTTTTAATTTCTTCAGTAGGTGCTTCTTCTTCCTCTTCTTCATTATTATTATTGAAGTTAGGAATAGCGCCGCCTAATAAAGACTCAAGTGGATTGCTATTTTGTGATGCCTTTTTCTTCATGCTAGGAACTAATAATTTCACTAATTTTTCATTAGCTTTATTAATTGCTTCATCTTTAACTAGTGCTTTCTTTTGATCTTTCACTAATCTTACTGCAACATCAACTAAATCTCTTACTATACTTTCAACGTCACGTCCGACATAACCTACTTCAGTAAATTTAGTTGCTTCCACTTTAATAAACGGAGCTCCTACAACTTTAGCCATGCGTCGTGCTATTTCAGTCTTACCTACACCTGTTGGGCCAATCATTAAGATATTTTTAGGTGCGATTTCTTGTTTAGTTTCTTCGTCAAGAAGACTTCTTCTATATCTATTTCTTAATGCTATAGCTACTTTACGTTTAGCGTCGTCTTGACCAACAATGTATTCATTCAATTTAGATACGATATCTTTAGGTGTTAATTTTATACCGATTGCATCCATCAATGTTTACCTCCAACTAAATGTATGTCCATTTCTATTCATTTCTCATTTTTAGAAAATTATAGCGTTTCCACGATAATATTATCATTTGTGAAGACGCAAATATCTGATGCTACTTTTAAACTTTCATATGCCATTTCTTTAGCTGACATTTGAGAAGCATGACGTTTCAAGGCTCTACCAGCACTTAAAGCATAGTTGCCTCCTGACCCAATAGCAATGAGGTCATCGTCAGGCGCTATTACTTCACCAGTACCACTTACAACTAATATAGCGTCTTTATCCATAACAATTAACATTGCTTCAAGTTGACGTAATTGCTTATCTCCTCGCCATTCTTGAGCAAGCTCGACTGCTGCGCGTTCTAAGTTACCACTAAATTGTTGTAATTTGGTTTCAAACTTCTCAAATAAAGTAAACGCATCAGCTACACTTCCAGCAAATCCAGCTAAAACTTTACCTTCATATAGCCTTCTCACTTTACGGGCAGTTTGTTTCATAATGACTTGTTCACCAAGTGTAACTTGGCCATCGCCAGCCATTGCTGCTTCACCGTTGTGTCTAACAGCATAAATCGTTGTAGCATGTAATGATGTATTACTCATTTATTTACTCTCCTTTTTCGCTCGAGGATGTGCATTTAAATATACTTTACGTAATTGTTGATTAGATACATGTGTATACTTCCCTGTTGTAGAGAGGTTCACATGACCTAATAGAGATTGAACGGTTCTTAAGTCTGCACCTTGGTTTAGTAAATGTGTAGCGAACGTGTGTCTTAGCTTATGAGGATGAATCTCCGTCACGCCAGCTGTTCGTTTTACTATATCATTAAGTACATGTCTAACTCCTCTTTCAGTTATCGCTTCACCTTTCATATTTACAATCAAAAAAGAATGTCGCGCATGTTGAACAGGTTTAAACTCGTTTAAATATTGTTCAATACTTTGGCGACAAAACTCTCCGAAAGGAACAAAACGCTCTTTATTACCCTTTCCCAATACTTTCACACCAGGTAAGGACATGTCGATATCACTTAATTTTATATTTACAAGCTCTGAAACACGGATTCCCGTAGCATAAAGCAATTCTAAGATAACTCTGTCACGTAATCCTTTTTTAGAATCCTTTGCTACAGTGTTAAATAATTCTTCCATCTCTTCTTCATAGAAAAATTGAGGTAAGTATTGTTCTTTTTTAGGATGGACTAACTGAACAAAAGGATTAACCACTGATTCATCTTGTGTCATCCAAAATTCATAGAACGTTCTTAATGTCGAAATTTTTCTAGATACAGTGGTACGTTTCAAATTTTGAGAATATAAAAAGCTTAAGTAATTTCTTGCATCTTTATACTCGAATATTTTTAAATTTAATAATTCTTGATCTAAAAAATGATTAAATTGTATTAAGTCATCATGATATGACTTAAGCGTATGGGCAGAGAAATTTCTTTCAACTTTGAGCATATTTAAAAATATCTCTTGGATTTCTTTCACTTAAAAATCCCCTCCATCATATGCATTGTAGCATATAACATAAAGGGGACTAAAATAATTAGCTATAGAATTCAAAATCTTTTGAGAATTATTCAAAATATCGAAATAATTTTTACAAAATTGATTTAATTATTTTATAAAGTTATAGAGTTTTTTTATAGTTTTCTAAATATTCCAAGGCTTTATTGGCTTGTGTTTCATAGCGTTCTTTTTTATCTTTAATGCGTTTTTCAAGTGAAGGTAATAAACCAAAGTTAGCATTCATAGGTTGGAAGTTTTTTTCATTTTTAGCGTGAGAAATATAATAAGCCATACTACCTATCATTGTTTCTCTTGGGAAAATCACTTCGCCTTTACCTTGAAGTTTATGAGCTAAATTAATACCTGCAACAAGTCCACTTGCTGCACTTTCTACGTAGCCTTCAACTCCAGTCATTTGCCCTGCAAATTGAATTCTTTTCTCATTAATTAATTCGTATTTTTCATTTAATACATCTGGAGAGTTAATGAATGTATTTCTATGCATTACGCCATATCTGACGATATCTACATTTTCCAAACCTGGGATTAATTGAATAACTTCTTTTTGCGCGCCCCATTTTAAATGAGTTTGGAAACCAACGATATTATATAAAGTTCCAGTAGCGTCATCTTGTCTTAATTGAACTACTGCGAATGGGCGTTTTCCTGTTTTAGGATCTTCAAGACCTACAGGTTTCATTGGACCAAACAATAGTGTTTTACGACCACGTTCCGCCATAACTTCAAAAGGCATGCAACCTTCAAAGTATTTCTCTTTTTCAAATTCATTAACCGGCGCTACTTCAGCAGCTAATACCGCATCATAGAAACGATTGAATTCTTCTTCTGTCATAGGACAGTTTAGATAAGCTGCTTCGCCTTTGTCATAACGTGATTTTAAATACACTTTGTCCATATCAATTGAGTCTTTTTCAATAATTGGGGCAGCTGCATCATAAAAGTACAATTGATCTTTACCAGCAATATCTACAATTTCTTTAGCTAAATTTTCAGTAGTTAGTGGTCCAGTAGCAATAATTGTATAACCCTCTGGAATACTATGAATTTCTTCATTTAAAACAGTAACGTTAGGGTGATTTCTTAACGTTTCAGTAATATAGCCAGAAAAATCATGTCTATCTACTGCAAGTGCTCCGCCCGCTGGTACTCTTGCTTTATCAGCAGCGGCAATAATTAATGAATCTAAACGGCGCATTTCTTCTTTTAGTACGCCTACACCATTTGTAAGTGCATTACCACGTAATGAATTTGAACATACAAGTTCAGCAAATTTATCAGTATGGTGAGCTGGTGTTTGTTTAACAGGTCGCATTTCAATTAAATTAACTTTGATACCTCGTTGAGCTAATTGATATGCTGCTTCCGATCCAGCTAGCCCTGCACCTACTACATTAACAGGTTGATCCATAATTCCCCTCCTTAAATTAATTTATCTATTTTTGAGTTTCTTCTTTATAATCACAGTTTGAACAAATAACTTGTGAGCTACGGCCTTTTTTATGCTCCATAAGATAGTGATTACACTTAGGACAATCACGACCAACTGGTTTATCCCATGAAATAAAGTCGCATTCTGGATAGTTTGAACAGCCATAGAACAATCTATTTTTCTTAGATTTTCTTTCAACTACATCTCCATCTTTACATTTTGGACATGTCACGCCTATTGTTTTCACAATCGCTTTAGTATTTCTACAGTCTGGGAAGTTAGAACATGCCATGAATTTACCATAGCGTCCCATTTTAATAACCATAGGTGAACCGCATACTTCACAATCTTCTCCTGCAGGTTCATCTTTAATTTCTATTTTTTCCATTTCTTCCTCAGCACGTTCAACGTCTAATTTAAAACTACCATAGAAATTGTCGATTACTTTTCTCCAACCGATATCGCCTTCTGCAATCTTATCTAATAACGTTTCCATATTAACTGTGAATTCCACATCAATGATTTCTGGGAAGTAATCTTTTACTTGTTCATACACAATTTCACCTAACTCTGTAGGTACGAAACGTTTACTTTCTAATTTAACGTAGTTACGCTTTTGAATAGTATCGATAGTTGGCGCATACGTTGAAGGTCGTCCAATTTTCAACTCTTCTAATGTTTTAACTAAGCGAGCCTCAGTGTAACGTGGAGGCGGTTGTGTAAAGTGTTGTGCAGGTTCAATCTGAGTTGCAGTAACCTTATCACCTTCACTTAAATTTGGTAATTTATTCTCTTTATCGTTTTCTTTATCGTCTTTTGTTTCCACGTATAAAGTCATAAAGCCTTTAAATTTAATAGTTTGACCGTTTGCTCTAAATTTAATGTCGTTTTGTGTGACATCTAAAGCAACTGTGTCTAGAATTGCTGGAGCCATTTGACTAGCTACAAATCGTTCCCAAATTAATTTATATAAACGATGTTGATCTCTAGTTAAAAATGCTTTCATTTCGTCTGGTGTACGTAGCGTACTTGATGGACGAATCGCTTCGTGAGCGTCTTGATCCCCTTGTTTACCTTTAGCTGTTCTATGAGAAACATAATCATTACCATATTTATCTTGAATATAGTTTTTAGCTTCATCTTTGGCTGTTTGAGAGATACGTGTTGAATCAGTACGCATATAAGTAATTAAACCTACCGTACCTTGTCTTTTAAGGTCGATACCCTCATATAATTGTTGAGCAAGCATCATTGTTTTGCGGGCCTTAAAATTTAATTTACGAGCCGCTTCTTGTTGTAATGTAGAAGTAGTAAAAGGATTTGCCGGTTGTCTAGTCTTTTCTTTCTTATTAACATTAGTGATTTCAAATTCGTCACCATTAAGTTCGGCCATAATCTTTTCTACGTCTTTTTTATTTTTTAATTTATGAGGCTTATTTTTATAATGTAAAAATTTGGCACTAAATTTTGATTTCTTATATCTAAATTCGCCTTCAATTGACCAATATTCTTCTGGTTTAAAGTTGCGAATTTCGTTTTCTCTATCAATAACCAATCTTAATGCGACTGATTGAACACGCCCTGCTGATAAGCCCTTTTTAACTTTTTTCCATAGTACTGGAGAAATGTTATAACCAACTAATCTATCTAAAATACGACGCGCTTGTTGCGCATCTACTAAGTCCATTTCAATATCTCGTGGATGTTTAAAGCTTTCTTTAACTGCTTCTTTTGTTATCTCATTAAATACAACTCTGTTTTCTTTTGAATCATCAAGTTCTAATATTTTTGATAAATGCCAAGCAATCGCTTCACCCTCACGGTCGGGGTCACTTGCAAGAAATACTTTTTTAGCTTTCTTTGCATATTTTTTTAAGTCTTTTACGACTGGACCTTTACCGCGTATTGTAATATATTTTGGTTCATAATTATCTTCTACATCGACACCCATTTGACTTCTCGGTAAGTCGCGTACATGTCCCATAGAAGCTATAACTTTATATTTTTTACCTAAATACTTTTCAATGGTTTTAGCTTTTGCAGGCGACTCAACTATGACTAAATTATCTGCCAAAGTGAATTCCCCCTTGCTTTTTCAGTTACTAAAGATAAATGATAAACGGTTAATTTTGTTTTTGTCAATAATTAAATTCTATTGCCTTCCTTTTCTAATTGAAAAACAAATTAATTTCTCAAATATAAAATAACTATATACTTCATATGGAGAAATACCAATTATATTGAAATAAAGATTTTATAGAAATAACTACTATTAATAATCGCATAAAATATCTTCCGCTTCTGAAACAATCATAGCACCCTCTTGCGCTCTCAACAAATTTCCTTTTGTAAGGGGGTTAAACATCGACCCTGGTAGCACATATACATTTCTATTTTGGTCGATTGCGGAATCAATGGTAATTTGACTGCCACTCTTAATTCTTGCTTCTGTAATCAGTACACCTCGTGAAAGCCTACTAATTAAACGGTTGCGCTGTGGAAAATGGTATCTTGTTATATTTTTAAATGGAGGATATTCGCTAATCACTAATCCTTTTTCTTCAATTATATTGCGTAATTTTAGAGTTTCTTTTGGATAATGTTTTAAATGGCCATAGCCTAGAACAGCTATCGTAGGAAGATTATATTTTAATGCGTAGTAATGTGCCAGACTATCAGCCCCAATAGCAAGTCCAGAAACGATGGTAAGCGGGAGATGTGTAGTAAATTGGGAAAATAAATATCTTAGTGCATTATCGGAATAAGTTGTGGCATTACGTGAACCAACTACGCCTAAAGTAAGTGTCGTTTTAAATAATTGGGGGTTCCCTCTGTAAAATAGTATCAAAGGATAATCATAAATTTCTTTAAGTAAGGAAGGATATAAGGAATCAAACGAAGTTAGGAAATTAATATTGTGTTTCTTTAGATAAGTTAAGATTTCATTTATTTTAAGGTTACTAACATAATCTATCAATTTTTTACGACTGTATAGCTGTTCCCAAGACTTCAAAGTATCTAACTGATCTCTATATGAATATGTTAAAAGTTCTGGGTATAGTTTCAAAAGATGATGTACTTGTTGTGTTGAATAACCAGCCCATACCATCTTTAATAATAAGTGGTCATTATTCATTATGTGGTCTTCTCCTTTTAGATAATTATAGCGTTAAATATTAGGAGTGACATTTCATTTATTATACAAAATCTTTTAAAATTAAATCTAAATTTAATAAGTATTCTACTTACTATACTTATGTTAACTTTTTTATTTACTTGTCTTTAAATTTTTCCTCTCAATGCAATTGAACTTTAAATCATTAGAAGAACGCTTTAAATACATATTTAATTTCATTAATTATCGACATATTAAAGGCTGAGACACTCAAATGAGTACCTCAGCCTAATATTAACTAATTCTTTATTATTTAACTGTTAATAGTTGTTCGTAAATTCCAGCTTCTTTAGCTGCTTCAATTAATGTAGTACCAATTTCTGAAGGTGTATCTGCAGTTTTAACGCCACATTCATTTAATGTTTTAATTTTTTCAGCTGCAGTACCTTTACCACCAGAAATAATTGCACCTGCGTGACCCATACGTTTACCTGGAGGAGCAGTTTGACCTCCAACGAAACCTACTACAGGTTTAGTCATATTTGCTTTAATCCATTCAGCTGCTTCTTCTTCAGCAGTACCACCGATTTCACCAATCATTACTACTGCTTTAGTATCTTCATCTTCATTAAATTCTTTAAGAACGTCAATAAAGTTTGTACCATTTACTGGGTCTCCGCCAATACCTACTGCTGTCGTTTGGCCGATACCTTCTTCAGTTAATTGATGTACAGCTTCATAAGTTAATGTACCAGAACGAGATACAACACCGACATGACCTTTTTTATGAATATATCCTGGCATAATACCTATTTTACATTCATCTGCAGTAATTACACCTGGACAGTTTGGTCCAACTAAACGTGTTTTTCTACCTTCTAAATAGCGTTTAACTTTAACCATATCGACTACTGGGATATGTTCAGTAATACAAATAACCATATCTAATTCAGCATCAGCAGCTTCTAAAATAGAATCTGCGGCAAATGGAGCTGGTACATATACGACTGATACGTTAGCGCCAGTTTCTTCTTTAGCTTCTGCTACAGTATTATATACCGGTACACCTTCTACAACTTGTCCACCTTTACCTGGTGTTACCCCTGCGACAATTTGTGTACCATAATCAAGCATTTGTTTTGTATGGAAAAGGGCAGTAGACCCTGTGATACCTTGTACTATTACTTTAGTATTCTTATCTATAAATACACTCATCTTAGTGTTCCCATCCTTTCCTTACGCTTCTTTAACAAGTTTAACAATTTTTTGTGCGCCTTCAGCCATTGTTGCTGCTGGTTCAATTGCTAATCCTGAATCGTTTAAGATTTCTTTACCACGTTCAACGTTTGTACCTTCTAAACGTACAACTAATGGTAAAGTTAATTCTACTTCTTTAACTGCTGCTACAATACCTTCGGCAATAACGTCACATTTCATGATTCCACCAAAAATATTTACAAAGATACCTTTAACATTGTCATCGCCTAAGATGATTTTAAATGCTTCAGTAACTTTTTCTTTAGTAGCGCCGCCACCTACGTCTAGGAAGTTTGCTGGATTTCCACCAAAATGATTGATTGTATCCATAGTTGCCATTGCTAAACCGGCACCATTAACCATACAACCAATGTCGCCATCTAAAGCGATGTATGACAAGTCATATTTAGATGCTTCAATTTCTTTTGGATCTTCTTCTTCTAAATCGCGTAATTCTTGAATATCTTTATGTCTAAATAAAGCATTATCATCGAAATTAATCTTAGCATCTAATGCTAATACTTCCCCTTCACCAGTAGTTACTAGTGGATTGATTTCGACAATTGAGCAATCTTTTTCAATAAATACGTTATACAATGAAATTAAAAATTTCGCTGCTTTATTAATTGATTCTTTAGGAATATTGATGTTAAATGCAATACGACGTGCTTGGTAAGGTGATAAACCTACCACTGGATCAATTGTTTCTTTAAATATTTTCTCTGGTGTTTTAGCGGCTACTTCTTCAATTTCAGTACCGCCTTCTTCAGAAGCCATTAAAGTAATGCGATCTGTAGCACGGTCGATAACAAAACCTACATAATATTCTTTTTGAATATCGCAACCTTCTTCGATATAAAGTCGTTTAATCTCTTTACCTTCTGGACCTGTTTGATGTGTTACTAATTGTTTCCCTAATAATTCGTTCGCGTAAGTTTCAACTTCAGATAATGACTTAGCAATTTTAACTCCACCTGCTTTACCTCTACCCCCAGCGTGGATTTGTGCTTTTACCACATAAACCTCTGAATTTAATTCTTTCGCTTTGTCCACCGCTTCTTCAGCAGTAAATGCAACTCGTCCTTCTGGAACAGCTACGCCCATTGAACGAAATATTTCTTTACCTTGATACTCGTGGATATTCATCTTCCATCCTCCTGTTTCTTAGGTTAAGTTCATCTACAATTATAGAAAATGAAAGCGCTATTGTAAACTGAAAGTGTTCCACTTTTGCCAATAAATTTAAAATTCAAATAATTACAACATAGACTTTATCGGTTCAAAACTTTTGCGATGATAAGGAGTAATCCCTAGGTTTCTCAATCCTTCTAAGTGCGCTTTAGTACCATAGCCCACATTTTTCTCAAAATCGTAACCAGGATATTCCTCGGCTAAAGCTTTCATTAGCGTATCTCTGTATTCTTTTGCCATAACACTAGCAGCAGCAATCGATACACTCTTTGCATCGCCTTTGATAATTGAAGTTTGAGGAATATCATTATCTAATTTCATGGCATCAATGAGTAAATAGTTAGGTTGTTGTTTAAGTTGTCCTATAGCACGCTCCATAGCTAATTTCGTTGCATTATAAATATTTAATTCATCTATCTCTTTAGGACTGGCGATGCCATAAGCATAATCTAGTACATCTTCTTTAAGTTGTGCATTTAACATTTCACGTTTATTAGCTGATAACTTTTTTGAATCATCTAATCCTAAGAAGTTATGCCCTGTATTTAATATTACTGCGCATGCTACTACGGGACCTGCTAAAGGCCCCCGACCAACTTCATCTATACCACAAATTAAAGCTTCCGGATTTTCTCCAAGTAACATGTTTTCATATTTATTCATATAATTATAATGTTCAATCATCTCTTGCTCTTTTAGTAGCTGTTTGCGACGTCGATTTATGCTTTGTTGAATACCTTTACGTTTATCCTTATTTAACTCGTGCTGGTTCAAGTCATCAACAGACTGAATCGTTTCTAATAAGTCTTTCGCTTCCTTAATTGTTAGTGTCATGATCTATTTCACTCTTCATTTCTGAATATAAATCAAAACAATATGTTCCAATTTTAGCATTACGCATATCATTAATAATTAGTTCAATTACAGCTTCATAATCTACTTCGTTACCTTTTTGGAGAAGGCCACGACGGCGTCCTATAGCATCGAACCATTCTAGGATTTCAGTATCTTCTGCTACATCTATATTGTAATGTTGCTTAAACGCATCAAGATCGTGCTCTATTAGGAAATTCATGCCATAAATTGCTACTTCGTCTAAATGTACAATACTATCTTTAATTGCACCCGTTAAGCTTAGCTTTTTACCAACTGTTTCATCTTCAAATTTAGGCCATAAAATCCCCGGCGTATCTAAAAGTTGTAAGGATTGTCCTACTTTAATCCACTGTTGTTGTTTAGTTACACCTGGTTTGTTTCCAGTTTGTGCGATATTCTTCTTAGCTAGCTTATTTATTAAAGTAGATTTACCAACATTTGGGATGCCTACAATCATTGCTCTGATTGCACGTGGTTTAAGGCCTTTGGCTTTTTCTTTTTCAAATTTCTCTTTAGTAGCTTCAATCGCTGCTGTTTCTACACCTTTTAAATTTTTACCGTGTTTAGCATCCACCGCTACAGGATAATAACCTTTATCGATGAAGAAACCTTCCCATTTCTGCATTTCTTTCAAATTTGACATATCTTTTTTATTTAAAATAACGACACGAGGTTTTTGTTTAATTACATCGTCAATCATCGGATTTCTAGAGCTATAGGGAATGCGCGCATCAACTAATTCAAACACAACATCTACTTTTTTTAGTTGTTCTGTTACTTCTCTCTTAGCTTTCGCCATATGTCCTGGATACCATTGTATTGCCATAGTCTGTCACCTTGCTTTCATTTAATTCGAATTCAACTTATTGATTATACTTGAAAATTAGAAACCTAACCACTAATACTAAATCAATCTCTTCTATTTTATCATTCATTAATTAGGTGATTAAATAGTTATAAATAAATCATTTAAAAAGTATAATTACTTTTAATCGACCCATCTATCCCCTACAATTTAAATGTGTTGTATTATTTTAAATTAGTAATCTTTATTTTAGAGGTATAAACATGAAAAAAACATTCATTTTTATCGGCTTATTCCTAGCATTATCATTGTTAGGACATAGCTATCTTATTTACCGATTTGTTCATGACGGGATACTATTTACAGGCCCAAATGATGGCATGGAACAAATGGTTCCTATTCAAATGTATTTATTTGAGAAATGGAGTCAAGGCAATCTATTCTACGCTACTGATTTTGGTTTAGCTGGAGACTTCTTTACAGATTTAAGCTATTATTTCTCCACAAATTTACTATTTATCATTAACGTGTTTATTATAATAATTTTAAAATCATTTATTTCTTTACATACTGAAGGCTTAATGTTTTGGATGGTCAATGCCCTTATAGTATCAATCTTAAAAGCTAGTATTGCGATGTATTGTACATATTTGTATAGCAGATTTATCACTAAAAACCATTGGCTAAGTTTAATTATGTCCTTCTTATTTGTTATGTCGCCTTTATATTATCGTTTCACTGTATATTGGCCGTTCTTTAGTGATGTGTTTATTTGGATGCCATTATTACTCTTATCTATTGAAAGAGTTTTACAAAAACAGAAGTTTGGATTATTCATTTTTACCATCACGTTATCATTTATCAATAATTTTTATTTCGCATATTATTTAACACTTATAGGTGCAGGCTACATATTAATCAGACTTATCTTTAGACATCGAAAAGATACTATTTCACGTGGAAAAGCACTATTATTCCTAGTCATTAGTGCGGTACTAGGTTTAGGCAATAGTTTATTTATTTTCTTTCATGGAGCGCAAAGCTTTTTAAACAATCGACGTGCGCCCTTTAATGGCGAAGTTCAACCTTTTGAAAAGCTTAATATTAATACGAACATCTTCTTCGATAATTACTTAATTGTCTTGTTATTTATTACGCTACAAGCATTATTATGTTTTAAACTCTACAAACATTTCTATTATCGCTTGTTTGCTTTATTATCAATTGTCTTTATATTATTTAACTTTATTCCTTTTATTGACCAGCTATATAACGGTTTTTCTGCGCCTCAGAAACGTTGGCATTTTATCCTAGCATTTAATTCTGCAATGCTTATTGGTTTATTTCTTAAATATTTTAGAACGTTAAGTATTAAAGCATATGTATTTAGTAATATTGTAGCTGAAATTATTATTTTCGCGAGTGCCATTACTTACCACAAGTTTGTGGCTTGGTTAGTACTTGTACCGATTGTTTCATTGATTGGTTTATTGATCTTAATTTTAAAAGATAGAAAATATCGTCTTAAATTGAGCTATATGTATGGTGTGTCAATTATTCTATTAAGCATTATGGTTTCGATAGTATTTATTAAAAATCAAATTTACTTTAAAGACCATCAAGAGCGTGCAAATACGTTTTATGTTAATTCAAGTCTCTATAGTTCTGACTTACAACGTTCACTTGTAAATGAAATGGATCACGCTAAACGGGGAGATGAGCGTATTGATTGGCGTGTAAACGAGCAAGATAACACACCTATGTATCAACATTTCAAAGGTCTTAGCTTATATTCAAGTATCTTCCATCATAATATTCTCGATTTTTATTATGACGCTTTGAAGATAAATTTAGCTGAAGAATCATTAAGTCGTTATCAATCTATGAATGGTCGCCAAAATATCGCTAGTCTATTCTCGGTTCGCTATATGATGTTAAAGGACTATCAAGGCAATTTACCTGCCCATTTTCAAAAAATTAAAACAAGTGGGCAATACACGATATATGAAAATAAACTTAATTTACCATCTATAAAGGTCACAAATAATGTATACAATAGTCAGAACTTATCGACTGCACTTGATCGAGAACATGCGATGTTAGATGGCGTGATTATGGAGAGTAAAGGCGCTAAATATAAAAACAAAGCTGACAATTTATTACCTAAAACTACAATTAAATATAAAAATATAAAACAATTGAGTGATGGTAAATATAAAGTCGTTGGTGGCAAGGGAGGAACGATTTCATTACATCTTCCTAAGACACTAAGAGAAAAATACGAAGATTTCTATGTCACGATGAAGATTAAACGTGGCCAGCCTGACAGTAACTATACTGTAGCTATCAATAATTATGCTAATCACCGTTTATTTAATAATTCAACCTATCGTACTGGAGTTGATACTCAGCTCTATCGTACTCAACCAGATAAAAATGGTAATATTAATATTACCTTATCCCCAGATGGTGAATTTAATTTAAATTTACAACAATTAAACGGAGAGAATTATGCTACGCTTAAACAGGCTCATCGTAAAGCCGATTTCAATTCATTTTATAAGGATATTAAAAATGGTATAGAAGCTCATTTATCACACCATAAAAAAGGGATTGCTTCTATTAATATTCCATATCGACATGGCATGCGCGCTTATGTAGATGGTAAGCGTGTTCAACCAATGAAGGTTAACTATATGATGACTGGCGTGCCCGTTAATCAAGACGCTAAAAAGATTGTTATTAAATACCAACCACCTTATTGGAATACCATGATAATCATTTCATTAATAAGTATCATTATAAGTATTATATTTGTTAGATTTAGCAATTCAAAAAGAAAGATGAGGAAGCACATTGATTAAGAAAGTTTGGACGAAACCGTTATGGACCTTCGGATTTATATTTATCATTGCCAATTTACTAACCTTAACTATTTATTATCCATTTATTCGAGATTTCATCAAAGATGGCGTAGTATTTAGCGGTTCCGGTGATGGCTTTAGACAAATGATGCCATTTCAACTTTATTTATATGAACATATAACTCACTTAAGAGGTTTTTACGACCATTCATTTGGCTTAGGCGGAGACTATGTTAAAGGTTTAGCTTACTATTACTCATTATCACCAATTATGTGGCTCAATTTTTTAATTATCTGGTTAGGTGAACATTTATTAAACTGGAATCCTCACAACATAAGTTTTTGGCCCACTAACCAACTCATAGTAGCCTATGTCCGTAGTGTGATTTCATTTATTTGTGCGTTTTACTATTTTAGATATTTAAAATTAAAACCTGCTCCACTGATGATTGCGACCATCTTGTATGGCTTATCGACCGTTGTACTTTATTATAATTTTACATGGTCATTTTATGGTAATTTATTAATATTTTTACCTTTATCACTTTGGGGCATGGAACGATTTTTCCAACAACGTAAAATTGGATTATTTATTTTCTCAGTAGCAATAACACTGTTTTCTAACTTTTATTTTAGTTACTACCAAGCGATAGTCCTAGGCGTTTATTTCATATTACGTATTATCTTCCACTATCGCTACGATATAGTTACACGTTGGCAAAAGTTCTATTTACTCGTAATTGGTGTAATACTAGCCGTACTATCAAGTATTTGGGGATTTTATACAGGCGTCTCATCATTTTTAAATAATGATAGACAGCAGAATAGTGATTTTAAAATCTCATTATTTACTGATTTAACAAATAATAATTATTATATATTCTCAAATGGTTTTTATATTACGATTACGCTTGTTGCACTTGTTGCGTTATTAACTTTTAAATTATATAAATACTATTATTATCGCTTGTTTGCCATAATTACTTGGTTTTTACTCATCGGCTCACTATCACAGTATTTTGATAGCGCATTTAACGGTTTCTCATTACCACAGCGTCGTTGGGTATACTTTTTAGTTCTATCTACTAGTGCGTTATGTGCGTTATATATTCAACATTTGTCAGAACTATCTATGAAGCAATTTTCATTTGCAGCGCTACCTTTTTTAATAGTAGGTATTGTGCGTTTTATAATAGCAGATAACTTCGTCAACTGGATGATTGTAGCGTTTCTTATCATCATCGTCTTGGCATTACTTGTCTGGCAGAAAAAGTGGCTCAATAACTCTTTCGTACTATTAGCTATTGTTGTCCTATTTATCATTCAACAAGTCGTTATGACCCATGATTCAAGACAACGCACTATTAATCCATACGCGACGACTACAGATACAATTAAAGATCCAAGCTATCACAACCCTGTACTTGCGAAAACTATCGACAAGTTAAATCACGACAATCAAGATCCATTCCATCGCATCGATTATATGTCAGGATATGCGCTTAATTCGCCTTTTATCTATCACTATAATGGCATTTCATTATATTCCAGTATTTTTGATGGAGATATATTGAAATATTATGATAAATTAATGCAAATTAATATGCCTGTAGATAAAAATAGTACGTATCGTTATTTGGGCAATCGTGCTAATCTCGAGGCCTTATGGAATGTACAAGATCGCTTCCGTCATCCAAACGACTTAAACATGCCTTATGGCTTTAAAAAGGTAGACACTTTCGTAAATGGCAAAGATAAATTAGTTCATAGTAAAAATACAACGGATTATCCAGCAGTACATGTTACTGATAAGGTTTATGAGGCTGATGAACTTAAATCTCCTTTAGATCGTGAACAAGCTATGTTACAGGGCGTCGTCTTTGACCAACATTCAGAGAAATCAACTACTTCACTTCCTAAAAATGAAAATTTATTAGATGAAGCGGACATTTCTACCAGAGATGCAACTTGGAAAGATAAGAATCATTTAAAAGTAAACAAAGATAACGGTGGCTTAACATTAAATTTACCTAATTCTATTGCTAATAAGTACAAAGATTTATATGTAGAAATGGACGTCGAGTTACTCTCACCTGATAAAGCACACACAGTAGGTATCAATGAATATTCACAAAATCGAAATGAATTGACCTATAAATATCGACGTTTTGTAACACCTGTCACAATGCGAGTGAAATCATCTGATGAATTAAAAGTACGATTATCGACTGGTAACTATCGCCTATCTATTAAAGGAATTTACGGAGAAGACTATCATACTCTGCACAAAGCGACAGAGGACTTAACACCTGTTAAAGTACAAGAAGAACGAAATGGTTACTCAGTGACAAAACCTAAGCAAAGCTCCGGTTACGTCGTTCTTCCTACCGTTTATGCTAAAGGCGTGCATGCGACAGTGAATGGTAGAGATGTCGATGTAAAAGAAGCTAATGGCATTATGACTGCGATTCCTGTCAGTAAGGGAGATACGCATATCCGAGTAACTTACACTCCACCATATTTTTATCCTTTAATCATTGTAAGTGTTATAGGTATCGTGCTTAGCATTGTATTTAGTCTATGGTTAAAAAGAAAACACTAAAATTAGGTATATATAAGTTTACTTGGGAATAAATCCCAAAGTAATAGCGTAGAGAAGATTCAATCTTCTCTACGCTTCTTTTTATTAATTTTTATCAATACTACGTATTGTTTGGCTAGCATTTCCTGGGGGAGCGGGACAGAAATCTAATGTAATTTCCAAGATTTCGTAGCCCCGCCCCGGCAAGGTTGACTAGAAATGAATATGTACAAAACTAGGATTCACTCACAAATCAGTACTAAAATAAAAAGCTTCTAATATCTCCTCTACAAGAAGATATTAGAAGCTTATTTGTAAGATAACTGTTGTTTCTAACCTTTATCTCATGCTTATGTTTATAATGCTGATTAACGAATTTCTTGGATTCTAGCAGCTTTACCACGTAAACTACGTAAGTAGTATAATTTAGCACGACGTACTTTACCACGACGTTTAAGTTCGATTTTCTCGATTTTTGGAGTGTGTAATGGGAATGTACGTTCCACACCTACACCTGAAGAAATTTTACGAACTGTGAAAGTTTCAGAAATTCCTCCACCACGACGTTTAATTACAACACCTTCGAATACTTGGACACGTTCACGTGAACCCTCAACGATACGTACGTGTACACGTAAAGTGTCACCAGTACGGAAAGCTGGTAAGTCAGTGCGTAATTGTGATTTAGTTACTGCTTCGATTAACTTATGATTACTCATTTATATACTCTCCTTCAACCTATGTTCTTGCCTCGACATACATATAGCAGCGGATCATAGTGATTTTTAGTGTCTTTTCACACTTGATATATATTAGCATACTACTTCTCGTTTTTCAATCGCTTTTTATAGCTTTCTATAATTTCTTTATCTTTTTCAGTTAAAGGATAATCTTCTAACAAGTCAGGACGTTTAGTATACGTTCGAATTAATTTTTGTTCATGACGCCACTGTTCAATGTTGGCATGATTTCCAGATAATAAGACATCCGGCACAGTCATTTCTTCAAATTCTCTAGGACGGGTATATTGAGGGAATTCTAGTAACCCATCTGAAAAAGAATCATCTTGGTGAGATTGTTGATTACCTAGGACGCCTGGTATTAAGCGTACAATAGCATCTGTCATTGTCATTGCAGGCAATTCTCCACCTGTTAGAACATAATCTCCCATTGAAATTTCATCCGTCACTAAATGCTCTCTAATACGTTCATCGTATCCTTCATAGTGACCACAAATAAATACAAGATGTTCTTCTTCACTCAATTCTTGTGCAATTTTTTGAGAAAATGGACGACCTTGAGGGCACATTAAAATCACTCGTGTTTTTTCACTACGTTGTAAATCTTTCATCGCATTAAACACAGGTTCTGGCTTTAATACCATCCCTTGGCCTCCACCAAACGGATAATCATCAACTTGATTATGCTTATTAATCGCATAATCTCTAAAATTAACAGTATTAACTGTGATAATTTCTTTATCTTGAGCACGTTTTAAAATCGAATGTTGAAGGACACCCTCAAACATTTCAGGGAATAACGTTAAATAATCGATTTTCATTAATCTAACAATCCTTCCATAGGTGTGATTCGAATTGTCTTATTATCAACATCAACGTCTTTTACTACGTCTGCAATATAAGGTATAAGATATTCTTTATCCCCTTTAACTACCCACACATCATTTGCGCCGGTTTCGAAAATATTAATCACACGTCCAATAGGATTATTTTCCTCGTTAAACACTGTACAACCGATGATATCTGAATAATAAAATTCATTTTCGTCTAATTCAATATCATCATGATCGCGTTCTTGGTATAAATAATCTCCTTTATAATGTTCTACATCATTAATATTATCGATACCTTTAAATTTAAGCATATGAAAGCCTTTGTGCACACGATAGGATGTGATTGTGAGCTCAATTTCATTATTATTATGTTTTACAAACAAAGTTTCTCCAGGTTGAAAACGGGTTTCTGTAAAATCAGAATTAGATTTTACTTTAACCTCACCTTTTATACCATGTGTATTTACAATTTGGCCAACCTCAACTTGCATGTTCGCACCTCTCTCAACACTTTATAGTTATTTTAAAATAATATATTTATCATACCATGCATTTAAGTAACTTTTAACCATAAGAAAGCGGAGTGGAAATCTAATTGATTCTCAACGATTTCATCACCCCGCCCATCAATAGAATTAAGGTTGAACATAGTTTCTTACTCGTTAACTTGTTCTAAACTAACGAGCCTAGAACATTCTAATATCAATGCCCTAGGCTCGTTAAACTCTATTATAATAAAGTTTGTACTAATTATTTAGTATGTTTTTGTTCGTCAAAAGTTTTTAAAATACCTTGTTTAGATAAGATATTGTGAACTGTATCAGTTGGTTTAGCTCCGTCTTTTAACCATTTTAAAGCTAATTCTTCGTCAATTTTAACTTCTGGAGCATTAACGCTAGCTGGATTGTAAGTACCGATTTGTTCGATGATACGACCGTCACGTGGCGCACGAGCATCAGCTACAACGATACGATAGAATGGATTTCTTTTTGAACCTAAACGAGTTAAACGAATTTTAACTGCCATATATAAAACTCTCCTTTAAATCTTTTCATTTTTTATTTTCTACAAGAAATAATGATAACAGGAACATAAAACTTTGTAAAGAGTTTTTTCTTTACCAAATAAATTTATCTCATTAAATAAAATTTAGTGTCTATTTTTAGTCATTGAATAACATACTTTTAACTTTAAAGGAGCGGTGACTGAAATCTAATGAAACTATCAATGATTCCAAACCCGCTCCTCGTTTATTTTATTAAAATGGTAAGTTCATGCCTTTTAGCATATTTTCCATTTGACTACGTTTACCTTTTTTACCTTTACGACTACCGCCAGTAAATTGTTTCATCATTTTCTTCATATCGTTAAACTGTTTCATTAATCTGTTCACTTCTTGTAATGAACGACCAGAACCTTTAGCGATACGTTTTTTACGAGATACATTTAAGACAGCTGGATTTTCTCTTTCTGCCGGTGTCATTGATTGAATAATTGCTTTAATATGATCGATTTGTTTTTCGCTCATATTTAAATTATCCATGCCTTTCATCTTATTCATACCTGGAATCATTTTCATAATATCATCAAGTGGACCTAAGTTTTTAACTTGATCTAATTGTTCTAAGAAATCATCCAATGTAAATGAAGAATCACGCATTTTCTTTTCTAAGTCTTTAGCTTTGTCTTGGTCAACGTCTTGTTGAGCCTTTTCAATGAGACTTAAAACGTCACCCATACCAAGGATACGAGAAGCCATACGTTCAGGATGGAATAATTCTAGACCGTCTAGCTTTTCACTCATACCTACAAATTTAATAGGTTTTTGAGTAACCGCACGAATAGATAATGCCGCACCACCACGTGTGTCGCCATCTAATTTAGTTAGTGTTACACCTGAAACATCTAATTGATCGTCAAATGATTGTGCTACATTCACGGCATCTTGACCGGTCATAGCATCTACTACTAACATAATTTCATTTGGTTTTGAAATTTCTTTCACTTCTTGAAGTTCATTCATTAATGTTTCATCAATGTGTAAACGTCCAGCAGTATCGATAATAACAAAATCTAAATGTTCTTCTTTAGCGTGTTGTAAAGCATTTTCAACAATCTGTTGCGGTTTAACTTGATCCCCTTCACTATAGACTGGGATGTCAATTTGTTTACCTACTGTTTGTAATTGGTTAATCGCAGCTGGACGATAAATATCGGCAGCGACTAACAATGGTTTTTTATTGTATTTTTTGCGCATTAATAACGCTAATTTACCAGCAGTTGTTGTTTTACCGGCACCTTGTAAACCGACCATCATTACGACTGTTGGCGGTTTATTAGCCATTGTAATGGAAGTGTTTTCTCCTCCCATTAATTGTGTTAATTCATCTTGTACAATTTTTATGACTTGTTGACCAGGTGTTAATGATTGCATTACGTCTGATCCTAGGGCGCGATCTGATACAGTTTTTACGAAATCTTTTACTACTTTAAAGTTAACATCGGCTTCAAGTAAAGCAAGACGTACTTCACGCATCATAGTTTTAATGTCTGCTTCAGTCACTTTACCTTTACCGCGAATTTTTTGCATTGTATTCTGCAAACGATCGGATAATCCTTCAAATGCCATATTAATTGCCCTCCTTTGTCTCTAGTTATTCAAGTTCTTCTAATTGATTAATATAATGTTGTAATTTATTAGCATCTTTTAGTGATAATTTCATCTGTTCATAGATATGTTGGCGTTGTTGGAACTTTTCATATAAATTTAGCTTAGTTTCATAATTTTCAACTAAATCGCCAGTTCTTCTTATATTATCATAAACTGCTTGTCTACTCACATCAAATGTCTCTGCAATCTCACTTAATGAGTAATCTTTTAGATAAAATAATTCAAGATAATTACGTTGTTTTTCGGTCAATAATGATTGATAAAAGTCAAATAAATAATTCATTCTTAACGTTTTGACTAAATCATTTTTCCCCATGTGTGTGTTCCTCATTCTCAGAGTCTGAGTTGGCTATTTCTTCAGGGATATCTTCATTTTGTTCAATCATATCGGCGAATAAACCATAAACATAGCTTTCAGGGTTGAATGGTTGTAAATCGTCTAATTTTTCACCTAGACCTACGTATTTAACTGGAATATGGAGTTCATTTCTAATCGCAAGTACGATACCACCTTTGGCAGTACCATCTAATTTAGTTAATACGATACCTGAAACATTTGTTACTTCTTTAAATGAACGTGCTTGAGACAATGCGTTTTGTCCTGTTGTAGCATCTAAACATAATAATGCTTCGTGTGGTGCATCTGGTACGGCGCGATTAATCACACGTTTCATTTTATCTAACTCTTGCATTAAGTTAGCTTTATTTTGTAAACGACCTGCTGTATCACAGATTAAAATATCTACACCTTTATTTTTAGCTGCATTAATTGCATCGTAAACTACGGCTGCTGGATCTGAACCTTCACTTTGTTTAACTACTTCTACACCTACGCGGTCGCCCCAAACTTGTAATTGGTCTATAGCTCCAGCTCTGAAAGTGTCACCCGCGGCAAGCATTACTTTTTTGCCTTCCATTTTATAACGGTGAGCTAACTTACCGATAGTTGTAGTTTTACCTACACCATTGACACCTACCATTAAGATAACGTTTAAACGTCCATCTTCAAGATTCATTGCTTCTGAATGATCATCTTCTTGATGGTAAATTTCGACAATTTTTTCCACAATAACTTCACGTAAATCTTCAGTTTCTTGGATATTACGGCGTTGTGCTTCTACACGTAATTCTTCAGTTAGTTGCATTACGGTATTAAAACCTACATCGGCTGTAATCAACATTTCTTCTAAAGCTTCGAAGAATTCTTCATCAACAGTTCTATAACGTGCAATTAAATTATTTAATTGTTCTTGGAAGTTTTGACGTGATTTTTCTAAACCAGCTTTGAATTTCGCACCCATTTTTTGAGCTTCGATTTCTTCAAAGTCTTCAATTGAAATTAAACCATCATCGTCAAAGTCAGCTTCACTTAATTTACGTGGTTTCTTTCTAGGCGCAGGCTCTGAATCGCTATCTTCTTGTGAAGGTTCACCACTTGGGGCTTCTTCTTCAGTTAGCTCTTGCTCAATATCATCTGTAGATTTAGTTGAAAATTTATCTTTTAATCGTTTAAAGAAACTCATACTTGTTCCTCCTCCATAACCTCATCTATTGTATTTAAATTTACACTTACTAATTTAGAAACGCCTGATTCTTGCATTGTCACGCCGTATAAACGGTCGGAATATTCCATTGTTCCTTTACGGTGTGTAATAACGATAAATTGGGTTTGCATAGATAATTCTTTTAAAAATTGGGCATAGCGTATCACGTTAGCTTCATCAAGTGCCGCTTCTACTTCATCTAGTATAACAAATGGCGCGGAACGAACCTTCAATATGGCGAAAAGTAATGCAATGGCACTTAAAGCACGTTCACCGCCACTTAATAAAGATAAGTGCTGTAACTTCTTACCAGGAGGTTGTACTATAATATCTACTCCTGCTGATAAATAGTCATCATCAGTTAATTCTAATTTAGCATGCCCTCCGCCAAATAACGACTGAAATACTGTAGAAAAATGTTCTTGTACTTGTAAGAAAGTATCTTTGAAACGTCCCTTAACCTCTTGATCCATTTCACTTATAACTTGTTCAAGTGTATGTTTGGCTTCACGTAAATCGTTACGTTGATCGTTAAGGAAGGTATATCGTTCATTTAATTCTTCAAATTGTTCGATGGCATTGATATTCACTGGTCCTAATTCGTCAATCGACATCTTAGTAAGTTTCACTTTTTTTCTAAGAGAGTCAATCGTATCATCTGAATGGTACTCTTCTCGTGCACGTTCTACAGTTAATTGATACGTTTCATTCAAATGATCAATGGTATGATTGATTAGGACATCTAATTTAGATTGTTGCGCTTTAATATCTTGATAAAAACTTTCAATAGAAAGTAAATCTTGATGACATTCTTGAAGTTTGGCTTCATGAATTTCTATATCTTCATTAATATCCATGCGTTGTTGTTTTAAATCTTTTAATTTATTCGTTATTGTTTCACGCAAGGTTTCTTTTTCTTCAATATTAGCTTGAAGCTTGTCAAAAGCTTGCTTACCCATCATATCGTCGGAATTAAACAATTCGATTTTTTCTTGTACGTCATGTAATTGTTGGCTTATATTAGTAATTTGTTTGTCAATTCGCTCTAAAGATGATTTATGAGCATTCATTCGTTCTTTAACTACGGCGAGATCAGAACGTTTTTGATTTAATTGTTGTTGAACTTGTGTAGTATTTTCTTTTCCTTCTTTAGAAAGCTGCGTATAGCGTTCAATATCTTCTTCAAGTTGTTTAAGTTGTTCTTTAATCGTAGATAAGCGTTCTTGTTTTTCAGTTAAAGTAATACGACTTTGTTCACTTTGATAACCATCATTTTTCTCAAATTCAAATTCTTCATGTTCATCTTTAATATGTGTTTCTTGTGTTTTTAAACGATCTAACTGAAGCGCTTCATTATGAGATGTCTCTTTAATTTCATTATATTGTTGGCTTAAAGTGAAATATGCTTCACTCATTTGTTCAACTTTATCTTTTTGTTGTTGCAATTGCTTTTCAAATTCTTGTGTTTGCGTTTGATATTGTTGTAATTGCGTACGCATTGTAGTTAACTCATCTTTTTGTGACAAGATACTTTTAGTTTTACGCGCGCCACCGCCAGTCATCGAACCGCCTGGGTTTACTATATCCCCTTCAAGCGTAACAATTCTCGTTTTATATTGAATAGCTCTCGCAAGTTCATTGGCGTTTTTAAGGTTATCCACGATGATAGTGGTACCTAGAAGGTTTCCAACTACATCTTGATATTCGGAATTTACACGCACAGCCTCTGAGGCTACATTAATAAACCCGTTTGAATTTTGTGCTATTTGTCTAATATCCGTAGTTAATCTTCTTGGCTTAATTACATTTAAGGGTAGGAAGGTTGCTCTGCCTAGACCTTTTTGTTTTAAAAATTGGATAGCCTGACGTCCATCTTTTTCCGTATCAACTATAATATGTTGTAAGGAAGCGCCTAATGCGGTTTCTATCGCTTGTGTTAATTCAGAAGGCACATCAATTACTTCAGCTATAGCGCCACGAATCCCTTGTAGTGTGTGATGTTTGGCTTTTAATACATGTTTAACACCATTAAAGAAATAAGTATAATCTTCTTCTTGAGTTTCTAAACTTTCAACTCTTGCTTTCATTTTATCTGTATAGCGGTATGCTTGATATAACTTATCTTCATACTCTGTTTGTAGACGTTTAGCTTCGGATAAATCTTTCTCAAGTTGTTGCGTATTTTTTTCAATATCTTTGAGTTGTTTTAAAGTCTCTTGATGTTGATTATTCACTGTAGTAATTTCTGTTTGAATTTCTTTAAGTTGATTAAATGCTTCGACTAAACGTGAATCAAGACGAGATTTTTTAGCTTCATTTTCCTTAATCGTATGTTCAAGAAAACGTATATCATTATTTACATCAGACTGTTCGGACATTAATTCATAGTAATTATTTTTTATCGTTTCTAACTTTTCTTCATGTTGTTCATCTGATACATATAATTGAGATTCTAATTGATGAATTTCATTGTTCAGTTGTTTTTGTTTATCTTTTAAAGAAGCACGTTGTTGTTCAACACTTTTCTTCTCATGTTGTACAGTCTCTAATTCGTGATTAAGATTCTCTAATTCCTCTTCAAAGCGTGCGTTAGTTTCAGATTGGTTACGTTTTCTTTCTTCTAAGACATTTAATTGTCCTGTATATTTTTCATACTCTTCAGTTGCTCTAATTAAATCATAATTCAATTGTTCAACTTCATTATCAATATGTTGACGCTTTGTTTTTTGCTTTTGTAAGTATTGGGTGATTTGGGCTTGTTTTGCCTCTTTGTCTGCTTGTTGACTCTTTAAATCATTAAGACGTTGGTCTAATTCGCGATTGTCTTCTGAATATTGGTCAATGTCATGCACAGTGACAATAACATCACTTTGTTTCATTTCTTTCGATAGTTGTATATATTCTTTGGCAATCGAAGCTTCAGCTTTCAAGGGCTCAACTCGACCTTCTAAATCATACAAAATATCTTCGACGCGAGATAAGTTATCTTCCGTACTATCTAATTTTTGAAGTGATTCAGCTTTACGTTTTTTGTATTTTAAGACACCTGCAGATTCTTCGAGTATTTGACGTCTATCGATAGGTTTCGCATTAAGTATTTCATCTACTCTACCTTGCGAAATAATGCTAAATGCTTCTTTTCCTAAACCAGAATCTAAGAACAACTCAGTAATATCACGTAATCTTGCTTTATCATTATTTAAATAATATTCGCTTTCACCGCTGCGGTATAAACGACGTGTAACCACGATGTCATCAGCATCAATTTGCAGTTGTCTTGCTTTATTATCTAATTTTAATTGAACTTCTGCATAATTTTGGGCACTACGATGTTCTGCACCTGAGAAAATAATATCTTCCATTTTAGAGCCACGCAGAGATTTAGCTGATTGCTCGCCTAGCACCCATTTAATGGCGTCTGTAATATTACTTTTCCCACTACCATTAGGACCGACAATTGCAGTTACACCTTTATCGAATTGGACATCAGTACGATCTGCAAATGATTTAAACCCTATGGCATCTATTGATTTTAAATACACCATACTATTCTCCTTGTTAATCATTCATACTCATTCTTGTTGAGAAGAGGACAATATTCAATGGAGTTGGAAGAGACTGAGACATTAATAATTCACTCTAGAAAACCGATATACGGTGTCCCATTCTCATTCACCATACCATGGAAAGAATACGAAATTTATAGTTTAGATTTCTCTCCTACTCTCTATATACTTTACTTTTTGGGAGTTGATTTTTTCAATTTATTATATGCACTTTCGGCTGCTTTTTGTTCGGATTCTTTTTTAGTTTTTCCTTGGCCTTCTGCAACTGCTTTATTTTCCAAAATAACTTCAGAAGTAAATAAACGATGATGTGCGGGGCCTTCTTCTTTAATTAAACGATACTTCACGTCGCCTTTATTCTGACTATGTACATACTCTTGAAATTGTGTTTTATAATCAACAACGCCAACTAATTCATTATCTTCCACATATGGAAAGATGACTTTCTCTGCAAATTTCCAAACTGTATCTAAGCCTTGATCAAGATACAATGCACCAACAAACGCTTCAAACGCGTCAGAAACAAGCGAAGGACGTGTTCTACCACCTGTCTTCTCTTCGCCTTTACCTAATAAGATTAAACGGTTTAGGTTAATTTTATTCGCAAATATTACAAGTGAGGGCTCACATACGATTGTTGCTCGCATTTTAGTTAAATGACCTTCTGGTAAATTAGGATGTTTATCAAAAAGGTAGCGTGAAACCGTCAATTCTAATACCGCATCGCCTAAAAATTCAAGACGTTCATTATGAGCTAAGCGATCCATATTGAAGTCGTTGATAAAACTAGAATGTGAAAAAGCTTGTTGATATAAATCAATATTGGAATATTTAAATCCAAGTTCTGTCATTTTCTTTGAAAATTGCTGTTGAAAGTCATTTACCATTTCTGTTTTTTTGGGATTCGTCATGCTACAACCTCCAATAACTTATTCTATGTTAAACCCCTATGAAAAAAATCTGAGCCATCTTGTAGACGACTCAGATGTAAGTTTTTTATTTTTCAAGACTATTGATATACTTAACAGCATCACCAACAGTGTTGATTTTTTCAGCTTCTTCATCAGGAATTTCAGTACCAAATTCATCTTCTAATTCCATTACTAATTCAGCGATATCAAGTGAGTCAGCGCCTAAATCATCTTTGAATGATGCGTCTTCTGTTACTTTATCAGCGTCTACACCTAAACGATCAACGATGATATCTTTTACTTTATCGAAGTTTTCCACGTCGATTCACCTCCTTTAAAAGTGTCTATCCATAGACTATTATATTTTCCCATTTTAATGGGTAAAACACAAGTGTTTATTAAATAGTCTTATAGATAAACGTGTTTATTTATTTTGAATAATCTAGCATAAATAATAAGTTGAAAGTGTGAAAATCAAAATCCATTCAACCTGCTACTCATTGATTATTCAAATACTTACATATACATACCACCATTAACGTGAATTGTTTGACCAGTAATGTATTTAGCACGTTCTGAAGCTAAAAAGGCAACTGTGTTAGCAATATCTTTATCTTCGCCAAAACGTGATAAAGGAATTTGTTCTAACATTTGTGATTTTAAATCGTCATTTAATGCATCAGTCATATCAGAAACGATAAAACCAGGCGCTACTGCGTTAACAGTAATACCACGAGAAGCTAATTCACGTGCACTAGATTTTGTTAATCCTTCAATACCCGCTTTAGTAGCAACATAGTTAGCTTGGCCAGGGTTACCCATTGCGCCTACAATACTAGATAAATTGATGATTGAACCTCCACGTTGGCGTAACATTTGTGGTGTCGCTTTTTGAATACAGTTAAATGTACCTTTTAAGTTAGTATTGATAACATCGTCCCATTCTTGTTCTTTCATACGCATTAATAAATTATCGCGCGTAATACCCGCGTTATTAACAAGTACATCTAAAGAGCCAAATTGACTAACTACTTCTTTAATCATAGCTTTAACTTCATCACCATTGGCAACGTTAGCTTGAATTGCGAAGCTTTCTACACCTTTATCTTTAATTTCTGCAACTACCGCTTCAGCTTTCTCTTTGTTTCCTGCATAATTTACTGCAACATTAAAGCCATCTTCTGCTAATTGTAAAGCGATACTACGGCCGATTCCTCGTGAAGCGCCTGTTACTAGAGCATTTTTATTAGTCATTCTCATTCCATCCTTTCACATCGTCTAGAGTTTGAATTGATGTTAATTTGACATCGCGGTTGATTTTTTTGATTAAACCGGATAACACTTTGCCAGGACCAATTTCTATAAAGTGATCTACGCCTTGATCAATTAACCATTCTGTAGATTTGATAAATTGAACTGGTGAATAAAGTTGTTTAACCATATTTTGTTTGATCGTTGTGGCATCCGTTTCTCCTTGCGCATTCACGTTTTGGATAATTGGAAATTGTGCGTCATGCCATTCAAATTGATCAATATACGCTTCAAAGTCTTTTTCAATCACTTGCATCATTGATGAGTGGAAAGGTCCAGACACAGCCAATGGTAAAACACGTTTAGCGCCTAATGCTTTACCTTCTTCAGCTAACTTATCAATTAACGTTTTATGGCCAGAAACTACAATTTGTCCTGGACAGTTAATATTTGCAGGCTCAATTAATTCATCATCAGTAGATAAATCTTTACAAATTTTATCTACTTCTTCATAACTTAACCCTAAAACCGCTGCCATACTTCCTACACCATTTGGAAATGCTTGGGCCATTAATTGTCCACGTTTACGGACAATTTTCACTGCATTTTCAAACTTAAGCACGCCTGCAGCTACTAAACTAGAATATTCACCTAGACTGTGTCCCATAGTGTAATCGGCGTCTATATCTTTAAGCGCATTTAACAATGCCACACTATGTGTAAGCAATGCAGGTTGTGTGTTCTCTGTTTCTCCTAATTTGCCTTCACTATCAGTAAACATTGTTTCTAATAAATCAAAATCGACAGCTTCTTGTGCAGAATTTAGTATTGCAGTGGCTGCTGTTTCTTCATTATATAAATCATTCGCCATACCTACTTTTTGAGCACCTTGTCCTGGAAAAACAATTGCAGTTTTACCCATTTTCCTCACCAACCGTTTCTTTCATAATGTCGACTATTTTTTCTTCTCCTGCAACCTTAGCTTGTCGAATTGCAGAATAGAATGCACGTGCGTTCGAACTACCGTGAGCTTTAACGACCGTGCCGTTTAATCCTAATAATACTGAGCCACCGTATTCGGCATAGTCCATTTTTTTAGAGAATGTATTTAAATCTTTCTTCAACACTAAAGCAGCTATTTTATTTTTGAAACTACTTAATAACGTTTCTTTTAACATTTTACCAATTGATTTCGCTGTACCTTCGATATTTTTTAATATCATGTTACCAGTGTAACCATCTGTTACAACCACATCAGTTTGACCTTCCATTAGTGTTTTAGCTTCTATATTACCTTCGAAATTAAAACTATTATCTTCGCTTAATAGTGTATAGGCCTTTTTAGTTAATGTATTACCTTTGGCAGCTTCTGTACCAATATTGAGTAATGACACTTTCGGTTGTGCAATACCACGAATTTTTTGCGCATAAATATTACCCAATTGGGCATATTGTAACAAGTGTTCTGGTTTTGCATCTGCATTAGCGCCTACATCTAAAAAGACAAAGCCTTTACCATTAATGGTAGGGAGCGTTACCACAAGCGCCGGACGTGCCACGCCTTTAATACGGCCGACGATAAATAGGCCTGCCGACATTAAGGCACCCGTATTCCCTGCTGAAACACAACCATCTGCTTCACCATTCTTAACCGCTTCAGCCATACGTACCATTGAACTATCTTTCTTACGTTTAATTGCTCTAACCGGTTCATCTTCCATTTCGATTTTTTCAGAACAATGTCTAAATGTAATACGTTCGTGATTTAAAGTATATTGCTTTTCATCTCCGAAAAGAATAATTTCTAAATCTTTAAAATCGTTAACAGCTTTCTCGACAGCATCTAAAACAATACCTGGGGCGTCATCGCCACCCATCATATCTATAGCAATTTTAACCATTTATTCGATCCTCGCTTATATAAAACATTTTAAAAGTTCCTTTGAAAACTAATGTATCTTTTACAAATGAATTTACTTCAATAACGTAATGCTGCATGGTCTTATCTAAGACGGTTGCTTCTGCCCTTACAGTATCATGTAACTTCACTTTTTCAATAAATTCAATATTACTTTCTTGAGTTAACACAGTTGAATTATGTATTAGCGCTACGCATAATGAATTCGCTTGAGCAAACAACACATGACCACGTGCAATTTGTGTCTTCATAAAGACTGAATCTTCAGTGATATCGATGATAGATTGAGCCGATTTATTTGGTTCGACTTGAATCAAATCTCCAATCACTTCACTAGCTTCAAGTGCACGTATCTGCTCATAATTTTGTTCAGCTACTAATTTAATGCGCTTTCGCAATTCTGGGATATTAAGATTTGTACGATCTAATCTAATCGTTTGAATACTAACTTCAAACTTCTCACATAATTCACTATCTGTAATAAAGGGGTTTGAGTCGATTGCTTTTTGAATAGCTTGACGACGTTCAGTCTTCTTTAATTTAATGTTTAGCGCCCCCTTTACAAGTGAATTTAGTACCAAGTCTTAATCATTCCTCACATATCATAACACTTTCTATTTATAAAGCTCAACAAATATTATATATGCACTATAAGAAAGTTTAATTTTTCAAAAAAGAAATATGCGACTTAATCAAAGCTTACATGTAATAAATTCTCTTCTATAAAAGTACGCAAGTGTGCATAATCATCTGTAAAGAAAATACCCGATTGTATTAATTCCGCTGCTTCGTCACGCGCTACTTCTAACATTCGATAATCTTCAACGATATTTGCCACCATAAAATCAGGAAGACCACTTTGTTTTACGCCAAAGAAATCACCAGGACCACGCATCTCTAAATCACGTTCACTAAGTTCGAATCCATCTGTTGTTTGAGTCATAATTGTCATACGTTCAATCCCAGTTTCCGTTTTAGGAGAAGCAATTAACACACAATAACTTTGATGCTCACTTCGCCCAACACGACCTCGTAATTGATGTAACGTAGACAAACCGAAACGATCAGCATCATAAATCATCATAAATGTCGCATTAGGTACATTTACACCCACCTCTACTACAGTAGTAGATACTAAAATATCGATATCGTGTTGACTAAATCGGTTCATAACATCGTCTTTATCGCTAGCTTGCATTTTACCGTGTAATAGTCCCACACGTTCGTTACCATAATATTGTTGTAACGATTCATATAATGCTACAACATTCTGAACATCTTCTAAATGTTCCGAGCTTTCAATTAGCGGACAAATCACATAAGCTTGTCTGCCTTTCTTTAACTCAGAAGTCATTTGCGTTAGCACTTGTTCATATTGTTCATGCTTAGCCCAGTTCGTAATAATAGGTTTTCGTCCTTTAGGTAATTGTTTAATTGAAGAAACATCCATTTCTCCAAACACTGAAATCGCCAACGTTCTAGGTATAGGCGTTGCCGTCATAAATAAAACATTAGTCATTGCCCCTTTTTCTCTAAGCAATTGACGTTGGTTTACCCCAAAACGATGTTGTTCATCGGTAATCACTAACCCCACATTTTGAAAAGTAACATCATCTTGAATTAATGCGTGAGTCCCTATTAAACAATCGATAGTGCCATTTTCTAATTGTTCGAGTAAAACGCGTCGCTTTTTACCTTTTACCGAACCAGTTAGCAAGGCAACATTCATATAATCTCCAAACAAATTAGTCAAACTATTGGCATGTTGTTCAGCTAAGATTTCAGTTGGCACCATTAAGGCCGATTGATATCCTGCTGTCTTCAGCGCATACATACAAATTGCTGCGACAACTGTTTTACCAGAACCTACATCTCCTTGTAATAAACGATGCATTCTAACTGGTGCTTTCAAATCTCTAAAAATTTCATTAACGCTAGTCTTTTGGGCATCAGTTAATTCAAAAGGTAATGTATCACTAAAAGCTTTCACTTTTTGAATATCATAATTAATTTCGATAGCTTCGTCGGAAGTCTTCTCTAATCGGTTAAGCCATTGCATGCGAAGTTCAAACATAAATAATTCTGTGAACGCATATGTACGACGGGCACGCATTAAGTCTTGTTTATCCTTTGGTTGATGTAGCGTTTTAATTGTCGAGTCTAATGATTCAAGTTTATACTTTTCTCTTAAATCATCAGTCAACCACTCGTGAATAGTTACATCATTGAGTGTTTGATGAATCATGTCTCGCATCTGCTTTTGTTTAATACCTTCTTTAATACGATACACAGGTTCTAACTTAACTTCATCAGTATCTTGAGTTTGGTCATTAAAAAACATGCGATTTCCATTAATTTCCTGTTTAGCACGATTCCATTTACCTTTTACTGTCACCATTTCGTGAAGTTCTATTTTCTTTTTTAAGTATGGTTGGTTAAAGAATGTACATTTTACTGCAATATTATCTACCATGAGATGTACTGTTAATTTAGATTTATTTCTTCCAAAAAAGGCAACAGTAGGCACTGCATATACTTGACCTCTTACTGTGACCACAGATTGGTCTTCAGCAATATTTAAATCAACAACTGTATTATCTTCATATCGCGTTGGCAAGTATAATACTAAATCTTCAACGGTATGTATATTTAATTCTTGTAATAACGCAATTCTTTTTGGTCCGAGTCCCTTAATATTTTGAAGCGGATATGGACTTTCAACTAAATTGACCTTAGACATAGTTTCCTCACCTAATATTTATAATCTTAGTATCTATTTTATCATGTATAGCTCAATTAATTGATTAGTAAAGCTTTTCAACAATAATTAATTGAAGTAACTAGGTTTAATTCATTATTCGTATAATTTTTATTCTAATTTGAACTTCTTTTAAAGGATACATTATATATAAAAATAAACCCGAACTTTAATAAAGTCAGGTTTGTTTATCATAAAGTACAATATTTAATTTTATTTACTCAACTCACATGCCCATCCATCTTTATCACGGTCTTGAGTGGCGCGGTAAGCTGGATGATTTTTAGAAACACCATTAGGATATTTCTTTCTCATTAAATCACAATTTTTAAAGTATTCTTTTTTGGCAGGTTTAGCAGTATTAGTTTTAGGTTTTGTTACTTTTGGTTTTGGTTTAGAAACTTTAGTTGATGAAGCTTTTGCACTAGTTGTAGCTTTGGCAGTTTTATTAGCTTTTTGAGTACTCCAAATATTTAATTTTTGAGCTTGTGCTTTAGATTGGCTAGCTAATAATGTTTGTTGATATGTATTATTTGGCGGGTAAACATATGCTACTTTAGCTAATCCTTGTCTTACAACTGCTTCATTGACCATTCTTCCATCAGCATAAACATATGCTAAAAAACGACCATATTTATCTGTTCGTTGTCCACGGTCGAATTGAACTTGTACTGTACGCGCATTAGCCATCATAGATGTAGTGAATCGACTTGCTTCAGGGCCATATTTTTGAACTGGTTTACGTGGATCTTTTGTTTCCGGTGTATCGATAAGTAATAACCTAAAAGTCGATTTTTTACCTTTATATAATAACTGAACAGTATCACCATCCACGCCTCTAATAAATTTTGCTGGTTCTTTTTTCAAAGTGCCTGTTTTTGCTTCTACTATATCATTACCGTAGATTAAATTGATCCCGAGCCCAAGTAGTATCACACTGCTTAATGCAATCATAACTTTTTTGTTTTTTAATGTTACTAATAAAACACTAATTAACGCTATAATACCAATTACTAATAATACATTTTCCATTTAGTTTCTCCTTTAGCTTTAATACTTTTATTTTATACTAATTTCAATGAATATTACTATAATTTTTTGTAAATATTTGTTTTTTAGTAATTAATATTATTAATTCAATTCGTATTTTCAAAATATTTCAGTACGCGTAATTTTAAAATTATATTATCATGCTCTACAAACATATTAAAAAAGCCCTTAAATGATTATAAAAAAACCATTTAAGGGTAATACGATTGAAATCGAAGTGTTTACCGATTTCTCAAAATCAAATATTATTATCTTATTTTTTTATTCTACAGCAAATAGATATTGGTAAATCGGTTGGCCACCATTGTGTTCTTCAACCTCTAACTCAGGATATTCTGATTCTATCCACTCAATTAGTTTGTCTGAAACATCTGGATTAGCATCTTCACCTGCAAAAATTGTTAATATTTCACTATCTTCGGATAATAACTCTTTTAATAAGCCTGTGATAGTTGTAAATTCATCATTATTACTTGTGACGATTTTACTTTCTGCTAAGCCCATGAATTGACCTTTTTTAATTTCTACACCATCAATCTTAGTATCTCTAACTGCAAAAGTAACAGAACCTGATTTTACAGAATCTAAAGCAGTCGTCATATGAGATTTATTCTCCGCAAGTGACGAAGATGGATCATATTGGAATAATGCAGCAATACCTTGAGGGATTGACGTCGTTGGTATCACTTCTGTCTCTGCCTCAACTAAATCAGCTGCTTGGTCACTAGACATTCTTATGTTTTTATTATTAGGCAAGATGATTGCACGTTGACATTGTGACTGTTCAATGACTTTAACAATATCTTCAGTTGAAGGATTCATTGTTTGTCCACCGCTAATAATATGAGTTGCTCCCATAGAAGTGAACAATTCAGAAATGCCTTCTCCCATTGAAATAGCAATAATCGCAGTTTCTACCGTTTTAGATTGACTATCGTCTTCTTTATGTTGATTTCGTTGTTCTTTACGAATAACTTCACGGTGCTGTTCACGCATATTTTCAGCTTTTACTTTAATTAATTCGCCATATTGTTGGCCATAATTAAATACATCTCCAGGTGTTTCAGTATGCACGTGAACTTTTACGATTTCATCATCATTAATAACTAATAATGAGTCACCGAATTGACTCATGTCATTTCTAAATTCTTGCTCAGAAAATTCTTTTTTATCTTTACCAAAACGGACCATCATTTCAGTACAATAACCAAATTTAATATCTTCAGTGTTAATCACACCATGAAAATCATGTGATTCATGTACTAATTCTTCAGTATCAAGTTTCTCTTTTGTTGCTTCAACAGTTTCTCCGTTTAGACCTTTTAAGAAACCTTCATATACACATAACAATCCTTTACCACCACTATCAACAACGCCAACTTCTTTTAGCACTGCTAATAGGTTTGGTGTGTTCTCTAGTGATTTCTCAGCTTCAGCAATTGTATGTTCCATAATTGCAACACAGTCATCTGTTTCTTCTGCTTTTGTCATTGCCGCATTTGCCGCATCTTTAGCTACAGTTAAAATAGTTCCTTCAACTGGCTTCATTACAGCTTTATATGCAGTATCTACGCCAGCTTGGAAACTACTAGCTAATTGTTGTGCATTAATTTCATCTTGATCTTCAATATTTTTACAGAATCCTCTAAATAATTGAGATAAGATTACACCTGAATTTCCACGCGCACCCATTAATAGTCCTTTAGAGAAGGTTTTACCTAACTCGCCTATACTTTGAGATAGGTTATTTTCAACTTCTTCACGTCCAGAAGTGATTGTTAAATTCATATTTGTCCCAGTGTCACCGTCTGGCACTGGATATACATTGAGTGAATCAACTAAATCTGCATTATTTGATAAATTTTGTGCCCCTTGTATAATCATATCGGCAAATAATTTACCATTAATTTTGCTAATCATCGTGCTACGTCCTCCTATGCCTTCTTGCCCTTATTATTAAGTCTTACACCTTGTACAAAAATATTAATCGAATTAACTTTTAAATTAAGTGAAGTTTCTAATGTATATTTAACTGATGATTGTACATTGTTAGCTACTTCTGATATTTTCACACCATAGCTTACAATAATATACATATCTATATCAATAACACCATCATTTTCATTTACTACTATACCTTTAGCATAATTTTCATGTCCCAATATTTCGGCTATTCCATCTCTTACTTGTTGTCTGGATGCCATGCCTACTATGCCATAACTTTCAACAGCTTTACTGCCTACTACTGACGCAATGACTTCATTTGAAATATCAATTTTGCCATAGTCAGTTGAGATTTCTATTGTCATTTTCATATTCCTCCTGAATGATGTTTTAATGACGAAACGAGAAAGAAATTAATTGTTTTCTTGAAGATAACCAAATCTCCCATAAATATTTCATAATAATATTATTAAATATATTACAAAACTCCTCAGCTTACAATTATACCATATATTATGGGTTTCGAAACATTTTAAAATAATTTACATTTTATTTCATTGATTTAAAAATTTAGATATGGTATCTTATTAAAGTATATAAGTAGTCAAGTGTATTTATATTTATTAAAGGAGGTACTTTGATGGGTAAAGAATGTTTCGTAACAGGTCGTAAAGCTTCGACTGGTAATAATCGTTCACACGCTTTAAATGCGAACAAACGCAGATTTAATGCTAACCTTCAAAAAGTTAGAATTTTAGTTGACGGAAAACCTAAAAAAGTTTGGGTTTCTGCTCGTGCTTTAAAATCTGGTAAAGTTACTAGAGTTTAATAAATATAATGCACTAAAAAATGCCTTCATATGTGGTGAAGGCATTTTTTATGTCTAAATTTCTTAAAGATCTTTACTTTTCATTTGTAGCACTTGGCCTTCTTCAAGATTAATCGTTGCTATTTCTTCTTCAACTTCATTAGAAATTGTAAGTGTCGAACCAATTTCTAAATGTTGATGGTCAAGATTATATTTAAAGCCAGATAAAGATATAGTAGCCTCTCCATTGACTGGAATAAATGATACATAGTTATAAAAAGATGATTTAGAAATCTGATACTGCCCTGTATTTAATAATTGAATTTCATTTTGTCTATCTATCACTATGATATTCACTTTTTTTTCAACATATAGTGGCTTTTGGAGTATTTGTAACATCCCCATGAAATGATCCAGTCTTCCACCTGTTGCACCGTAAATATTTATTTCTGTATAACCTTTATTTACAGCTTCTTCCACACCTAAAGCTAAATCTGTGTCGTCCTTTTCAGCTTTAACAGGATGAATATTTAAAGCTTGCTTTAAATGTTCACGCTCTTCATCCGTTACTGAATCAAAATCTCCTACCGTATACACAGGGATAATATCGTGATGAGTCAGGATAAGCGTTCCTCTATCAATCCCTCCCCAATGGGCGTGCTTTTCTTTTTCAAAAATATGGGGAGGCAAATTACTTTCACTACACAATAAATTAATCTTCATAGCTCATCAGCCTTTAAATGTTGTGTAACCTTTTTATAGTCTTCGTGATTAAAGAAATAAGAGCCTGTTACAAACATAGTCGCTCCATTTTCCGCACATAAATCAATAGTTTTATCATTAATGCCACCATCAACTTCAATATCAAATTGTAGATTTAATGACTGCTTCAAATCACGCAATACTTTAACCTTTGAGGCACAAGCTTCGATAAATGTTTGACCACTAAAGCCAGGGTTAACTGTCATAACTAGAACATAATCCACGATTTCTAATACTGGCATAATTGCTTCGACTGACGTACCTGGGTTAATTACTACGCCAGCTTTTTTATTAGCATTTTTAATCATTTGAAGTGCTCTATGAATATGAGGTGTGGCTTCAACATGTACGGAAATCATATCTGCTCCATGTTCAGCAAAAGTTTCAATATAGCTCTCAGGATTGTCAATCATTAGATGTACATCAATCGGTAACTTGGTAGCTGAACGTACAGCATCGAGTATAGGCAAGCCAATTGAAATATTTGGTACATATTGACCATCCATAACGTCAAAATGCAATCCATCTACTCCTGCATTTTCTAATGCGACAATTTCTTCTTTTAAATTTAAAAAATCAGCTGATAGCAGTGAAGGATAAATTTTCTTCATTAATATCTTACCTTTCTATTTGAAATTTCATTATATAATTGAAGGTAGTGATCATAGCGAAATTGTGCTAGATGTCCTTCTTCTAGTTGTTGTTTTACGTTGCATTTAGGTTCTTTGATATGATTGCAATTTCTAAATTTACATTCTTCGCCGAATGAATCAATATCAATGAAATAGTGCTTTATTTCATCTTTTTCAATATGTTCAAAATCTAATGCACTAAAACCGGGTGTATCGGCGATAAAACCATCTTCTCTTTCGAACAACTCTACATGACGTGTTGTATGTTTACCACGGTTAAGTGATTTTGAAATATCATTTGTTTCAAGATTCAATTCAGGTTTTAAAGCATTGATAAATGTCGATTTACCTACTCCTGATTGTCCACTCAACACTACTAAACCTTTAGGCAAGGAATTAATAATAGTTTGTTTGTCCGTATCTTTATGAATGAAGTGTGTGGTATAACCAATTTTTTCATATATCTTTAATAACTCGTTAATATGTTGAATTTCTGATTCAGATGCCAAATCTTTTTTTGTCACTAAGATACTTGGAGCTAACTTATAAGAATGTGCAATCACTAAAAATCGATCTAATAGTTGAGTAGAAAAGTCTGGCTCTACTGCGCTCATTACGATAACTAAACCGTCAATATTACTTACAGGCGGACGTTTTAACGCGTTGCGACGTTCATGAACATGATGGATATAGCCTTCGTTTATATTTTGAATTTCAAAATCAACGATGTCTCCAACGATGGGTGAAAATTTCTTTTTACGGAAAAGTCCACGAGGTTTAGTATTATATAATGTTCCATCAACGTCGACTTGATAAACCCCACTAATTAATTTGATGATACGTCCAGTTTCCAAAGCGACACCTCTCATTTACTATTTATATCTAAATATTATAGCAAATCATTTATAAATATTATATGTTCAAGCATGATAGTATTACTTGATTAGGAAAATAGCATTTATTAAGTTTACATAATAATTTTATAGTAGTTAAATATACAAAATAAACTCCTTCATTTCTATACGTAATATGTATAGATTGAAGGAGTTTATCTCTCATTAATAGGTGATGTCTTTATCTGCTATAACATCGCCATCTACTCTAATAGTATAACCTGCGTCAGAACCTTCTTTAATTTTTAAAGGAATTGTAATTGTCTTATCTTTATTTATACTATATGTTTGTTTCGCATTAGACCCACTGTTATCTTTATCTCTAACATATACTTCGACTTTTTGACTGTCATCATCGTCTCCTGTGTATGGTATGTGATATGTTTCAGTGTAGTTTTTTACGTCCGACTTGCTGTCAGAATCATCCTTTTTCTCTTTAGCACTGTCTGAAGTTGATTTATCTTTCGCTTTATCATCTTTTTTAGCATCTGCTTTCTCTTCTTCACCTTTAGATACAGTTAATTGTATAGTGCTTCCTTCTTCAACTTCTGTATTTTTTGGACTTTGAGAAATAATCATATCCTTTTTCACGCTACTACTTGTTTCAGTGGTAACTTGAACTTTTAGATTATTTTTTTCTAGTTCTTTTTTCGCAGATTTATAATTTTTATTTTCATAATCTTTTACGTAAACTTTTTTAACGCCTAAAGATTCAACTAAGGTAATTTGATGACCATTAATTTCAACATCATTATCTGGGTTTACGCTTTGTTGCGCAATTAATCCCTTAGGAAATTCGTTATTATATTCCTGTTTAACCGTAACATTTTTAAGCTTTAATTCTTTTAATTTATCAATGGCATCTGCTTTTTTCATGCCTATAACATTTGGCATTTTAGCACGTTCCGGTCCTTTAGATAGCACAATATCTATCTTTTCATGTTGATTGACACGTTCACCAGAATTAGGTGTTGTTTTTATAATTTTATTTTCTGGATAATCATCACTGTAATCTCTAGAAATTTTGCCAATTTCTAAATTTGATTTATGCAATGTTTTCCCAGCTTCTTTTTCAGTTTTACCTTTTAAGTCGGGCATTTCAGCATATTTACTACCAAACATTCCTAATGCAATAAAACCAAATAGACTAGCTATTAATAATATCAGAATAAAACCAATTGCAAACTTTTTCTTTTTTGAACGTTTTTTCTTTGGCGTTTCATAAATCGGTCCTTCAGCGGTTTGGAATTTATGTTCATTCACAATTGGTATTTGCATTGTTTGTGAAATATCTTTTTTATCATGCTCTTTTTTGATTTTATTTTTAATTTCATTCTTGTCTATTGAAACTGTATTTGTTTCATCACGTTCTAGTGAATGTTTCTCTTCATTCGCTCTACTAGAAACAAGCACACTACTTAAATCTTCTCTCATTTCTTTAACGCTTTGATAACGATCACTAGGATCCTTTTCAGTCGATTTTAAAATCACATTACTCAATGACTGAGGGATTTCTGAGCGTATATCAGTTACATTAGGGATTGCGTCTTGTATATGTTTAATCGCTATACTAACTGCAGTTTCACCAGTAAATGGCGGCTTACCTACTAGCATTTCATATAGCACAATACCTATAGAGTAAATATCAGTCGTTTCGTTAGTCGCTTCACCTTTAGCCTGTTCAGGCGATAAATATTGAACGGTGCCAAGTACATGATTTGTTTGCGTCATAGATGTTTCACTTAACGCTTTCGCAATACCAAAATCAAAAATTTTCAAAGTTTTATTTTTATCAATCAATATATTCTGTGGTTTGATATCTCTATGAATAATTAATTTCTCATGAGCCTGTTGTACCCCTTTTAAAATTTGTTCAGTAAAAGCGATAGCAGTGTCTACATTTAATGGGCCATGACTATGTATATATTCTGAAAGCGTAGGGCCATCAATATATTCCATTATAAGAAAGAAACAATCGTCATCTTCTTGAACGTCATATACGCCTACAATATTTTCATGTGAAAGTTGCGTAGCGTTATTAACTTCACGTTCAAAACGCTTCATCGTTTCTTCTTTCTCATCTTGAGGAATTGAAATTGCTTTAATAGCTACTTTACGATTTAAAATAGTATCTTCGGCAAGATAAACAGTGCTCATACCACCGCCACCAAGTTTATCTAACACCTTATAGCGATCACTAATTAACTTTCCAATCATACACTATCACCCTCAATAGATGCTAATAGCACACTAATATTATCTTTAGACTTATGGTGTAGTGCTAACTGAATTAATTGTTCTCCATGTTCTTCTAAAGTAAGCGATTCATTTAACGCTTCTTTAATACGATTATCTCTGATGTAATCTGTAAGACCATCAGAATTTAATAAGATGTAGTTATAATAACCAATGCGCTTAGTAAAGACATCTGGACTAACCCGTTTGTCAGTTCCCATAACTTTTGTAATTATATTTCGTTGTGGGTGATTAAACGCTTCTTCTTCAGTAATTTGCCCCATCATAATCAAGTGATTTACGAACGAATGATCATGCGTTACTTGTTCTATTTCTCTAGAATTAATGACATACGCTCTAGAATCACCAATATTAGCGACCACTATTTTTTTATCGAATACGAGAGCACAGACACAGGTAGTGCCCATGCCTCGATATTCTGAATTGTCTTGAGCATATTCGAACAACTCACGGTTAATTTCTTTTAAATTAAAACGCAACCAAGTTTCGGCTTGTTCAAACTCGATAAAGTTCTCCTCTTCAAAACGTTTTTGAAGTTCGTTAGTAACAAACTGACTTGCAATTTCCCCCGCTTTATGACCGCCCATACCATCGCATAATACTAATAATTGTTGGTTAGTTTGGTTATAAAAAATACCTCCTGCATCCTCATTTTTTTCTCTATGTTGTCCAGTATCTGTGAAAAATTGTGCGTTTAGCATTATGATTACCTCGTTTCTACTTGTCGTTCCTTAGCTCTTAATTGTCCACATGCTGCATCAATATCTGATCCTTGTTCACGTCTTATTGTAGCATTGATTCCTAATTTCTTAAGTTCTTTTTCAAATTTAAAAATATCATCTTTCGGTGTTTTAACGTAATTACGTTCTGGAACATGGTTAACTGGAATAAGGTTAACATGACAATTTAAATCTTTAATGAGATGTGCTAAGTCACGTGCATGTTCTAGTTGATCGTTAACACCGCCGAATAGGCCGTATTCAAATGTCACACGTCGATTTGTCTTTTCTTGATAGTATTTAATAGCTTCCATTAATTTATCTACATGATATGCTCGGTTAATAGGCATTAATTTAGAACGAATATCATCTTTAGCGGCATGTAAACTAACCGCAAAGTTGATTTGAATATCTTCTTCAGCAAAATCATAAATACGTGGGATAATACCTGATGTTGAAACCGTAATATGACGAGCACCAATATTTAAACTATTGTCATCATTAACTATACGTAAGAAATCCATCATTTCATCGTAGTTTTCAAATGGTTCACCAATACCCATGATTACAATTTGTGATACACGTTCGTCCGTTGCGTCTAGCGCTTTTTGAACAGTAAGAACTTGAGATACAATTTCTCCCGCTTCTAAATTACGTTTTAGTCCACCTAATGTAGAGGCACAAAATGTACAACCAATTCGGCATCCTACTTGAGTAGTTACACATACTGAATTTCCGTATTCATGGCGCATAAGAACCGTTTCAATTGTATAGCCATCTTGTAATTCAAACAGGAATTTAATTGTCCCATCTTTACTTTCTTGCTTTACAACTGTAGTTAATGTTGTCATTGCGAAATTATCTTTTAAAACTTGACGTAACTCTTTTGATAAATTAGTCATTTCGTCAATACTATCTACACGTTTTTGATATAACCATTCAAAGATTTGCTTCGCTCTGAATTTCTGTTGGCCGTGTTCTACTAACCATTCTTGCATCTCATCAAATCTTAAAGAATAAATAGATTGCTTTTCAAAATTGGGCAAGAACTTGTTTTTCTTTTTCTTTTCAGCAGTTATCATCTTAACTTTCCTTTCTCTTTACTTTAGTTATGAAAAAGCCGTCCGAATTAAAATCTTGGGGTAAAATTTGTATTGTTTTAACTTTTTCACCTGTAACAGGGTGAATCATCGGTTCAAATTCAAAGTCTTTATTATTTTTTAAAAATGTATAAATAACATTATCGTTTTCAAGTTGTTCTATAGTACACGTTGAATATATTAACGTTCCACCTGGTTTTAAATTATCTTTTACATTGTCTAATATGCGCAATTGCAATTCAACTAAGTCTTGAATATCTTGTGGTGTTTGAACATATTTAATTTCAGGTTTATGACGCAATACGCCTAGACCACTACATGGCGCATCAACTAATATTTTATCGTACATGTCTTTATACGGTGTTGTAGCATCATGATCATACGCTTTAATATTATTCAGTCTTAACTTTTTAATGTTTTCTTTAATTAAACCAATTTTATGTTTATGAACATCTGTTGCATCCACGTGTCCACTCGGCGATAATAATTCAGCTATATGACAAACCTTACCACCAGGGGCACTACAAGCGTCTAGCACGATATCGTTATCTTCCACATCCATTAGATAACCTACAAACATAGAGCTTTTATCTTGGATTGAAATGAGTCCCTCGTTAAAAGCGTGTGATTCAATAATAGGTTTCCCTTTTAAATGTAAACAATAAGGAATGATATCATCAATTTCGACTTGATATTCTTCTTCAATTAAAGCATTCACTACTTTATCCACGCTACTTTGACTTGTATTAACACGTACAGTACTTGCTGTTTTAGTAAAGAATGCAGTTGCTATTTCACGTGTTGTTTCTACACCGTAGTGAGTAATCCAATGTTCAATAATCCATTTAGGTATACTATACTCTACCGACATGCGTTGCTTTTCATTTTTAATCGAGTCAATTTGTGGTAATTCACTTCTGAAAATAGTTCTTAATACACCATTAACTATATTGCCATTATGAGGTCCGCCACGATGTTTTGCAATTTCCACCGCTTCATTTATGATAGCGTGATTTGGTACCTTGTCTAAATAAATATATTGATAAAGACTCATCCATAATAATTGACGAACCCAACCTTTAATTTTGGTTTTAATAAATGGTTTGAGATAAAAATCGAGCGTTAGTTTACGCTTTACAGTTCCATATACTAATTCGGTATAAAGTGGTTTATCAATATCAGAAATCTCATTTTCATTAATTACTTCGTTAATTCTTAAATTACTATAGGCATAATCATTGAAAATATCTTGTATTGTTTGAAATGCTAATTCTCTTACTGTTTGTGTCATATTAATTTTTTCCCTACTAGCGATTCTTGAACACCGCTTAAATAATTAGCAGCAAGCATGCGCTTTTTCCCTGCTAGTTGAATATCTGTTAAGGCTACAGCATCGTTCGAACCTGTTGCTACGATGATAGCTTTTTTAGTTGTTTCAATGATTTGGCCTGCATCGCCTTGTTTATCGTTTACTATATGAGAAGCATATAATTTTAAATTCGTTTCATCCATTGTAGTATAAGCTACAGGCCATGGCGATAATCCTCGAATGTGATCGTGAATTTCTTGTGCACTTTTAGTCCAATCAATGCGTTCATCTTCTCTGCTAATATTTGAAGCAAAGGTAGCCTGAGCGTTATCTTGAGGGATACTTTCATTTGTTCCTTCTAAAATAGACGGTAATGTTTCTTTTAGTAAATCCGCGCCTAAGAAACTAAGCTTATCATGCATTGATTCAACGTTGTCATTCTCTTCAATCGCTATTGATTTTTGTGAAATAATATTGCCGGCATCTAATTTTTTTACCATGTACATAATTGTCACGCCTGTTTCTTTCTCACCATCAATAATAGCTTGATGTATTGGCGCCCCACCACGATATTTAGGTAGCAATGATGCATGAACATTAATTGCACCTAACTTAGGTAATGTTAGTAACTTCTCTGGTAATAGTTGACCGAATGCTGCAGTAATAATTAAATCAGGTTCTAAAGTTAGCAATTCATCCAACTCTGTAGAATCTTTTAAGTTTTCTGGTTGATATATAGGCAAATGATGTTCTTGAGCCACACGTTTAACTGGTGGCGGTGTGAGTACACGCTTACGTCCAACTGGTCTATCAGGTTGTGTGACCACTGCTATAACCTCATGCTCAGCTATTAACATTTCTAATATTTTAGTTGAAAAGTCTGGTGTCCCCATAAATATTACTTTACTCATTGTCAAAATACGCCTCCATCTCTTCATCTGTTAGTATACGCTTCGCGCGCTCAGTAAACACTACGCCGTTTAATTGATCAATGATATGTAACAACATACGGGCTACATCATCATAGGCAGTTAATTCGATAGTATTACCTTCTAGATCATTGCCTTCTACTACAATCATCTTACTACGTTCAACCTCACCGAATACACCCGGAAGATTTACAGACCCTTCTAAATCTAGAATCTTTTCATCTGATTCTGATTTAACTTTAGGATTAATAAGTTGTAATAGACCTTCTAATTCCATATCTATCATGGCTACTTGTTTACTAATGCCTATTTGAGGCGCGCTCAATGCAGAAGCTTCTTCAGCATACAGTGTATCTTCGATATCTAATAACAAATCTTTTAATGTTGCATCAAATTGAGTAACAGGTTGTGCTTGTTTTGTTAATACAGGATGCGTAGACTGGACTAATTTTTGTATCGCCATTTTATATGCTCCTCCTGAAAAAATTCATCATATAATTATAACTTAATTCAAATTGAATTGCGACCTTAGTCTGAAATTTGTACTACTCGACCTTTATTAATTGCTTTCTATTTTTTTACTATTAAAATAAGGGGTGAATAAAGAAAATTTAAATATTAACTAAGAGAGGAGTGTAACAAATGGAAGTAAACAAAATTATTTATATTGTTTTAGCAGTCTTTTTAGGCGGATTTGGCGTTCATAAATTCTACGCTGGAAAAACAATGCCAGGTATTTTACATTTAGTTTTCTGTTGGACAGGTATTCCTCATATCATTGCGATTATTAGTGCTATTTTAACACTATTTAGACCAGCAAATGAACATGGCAACATTGTAATGTAAGATGAATTATAAAGAGAGTTACGCTTTATAGGGGTTGTTCACACCCTATAGCGTAACTCTTTTTATTAACTCAAAATAAACATAAGAATAGAAACAACAATCGCTAATATACTAATAAGTGTTGGTATTACAAAGCGTATTTCATCTACACGCTTTTTATTGTTATCTTCTTTAATTTGTAAGGCCATATCCTTAATTTGTAATACAAGCATTTCGTGATTACTATCTATTTTTTGAACTAGTTTTTCTTCGACTTCATCTATTTTTTGATCCACCTTATCTAACTTAAGGTTCAATCTTTTCTCGACTTCGTCTATTTTATGTTCTACCTTATCTATTTTAAGATTCAGTCTTTCTTCAACTTCGTCTATTTTTTGATTTACCTTATCTAATTTAAGGTTTAACGTTTCATCAACTGAACCAATACGTTGGCCCAAACTTTTTTCTAACGTAGCATTTTGATAATCCATTTTATCTTCAAGCGCATCAAATCTTGAATCAACGTGTTCTTTATATGTGACAAATTCTTTTGTAGTGATAAATTTTTCTTCAACCATAGCGGTCATCCTCCATAATATAAATGCCAGATGCTAGTTAACGATGTGAATTCTTGGTGCTTAAGTGACATAGCAATATTAATGGAATAATTAAACATTTAGTTTTAGAGTTCGACGACTCTCTTTTGTACGCTCTTTTATTTTATCACTTTAAATAAAATTAATCTACTATAATTTTTTTATACAAATTATTTTGATTTACATCAAAATTTGAGGATTGATATCTATTTTTAAAGATAATTTATCTTTCATATACGCTTCGTGGTAAACTTCATCTAAATACTGTAATGCTTTTAGCAATTCAGGTTCTCTTTTATATTTAACTAAAATTTGAAAACGGTGTTCATTATTAATTCTTGCTATAGCCGCTGGAGAAGGGCCTAAAACAAGTGCTTTATCAGTTAAATGTTGCAACAAGACTTGATGAATATGCTTGGATGCTTCCATTACTTTCTTCATATTTTTATGAGATATCGTGAAATTCACAAGGAAATAATACGGTGGATATTTGCCTAATTTTCTAAAATCCATTTCTTTACGATAAAAAGTTAAGTAATCATTTTTTTGAACATCTTCAATCGCATAGTGCTCAGGATTATAGGTTTGAATAATAACCTTTCCGGGTTTCTCATGTCGTCCTGCACGACCAGAGACTTGGGTTAACAATTGATACGTTCTTTCACTTGCTCGAAAATCAGGCAAATTTAACATGGTATCAGCGTTTAATACGCCAACCAAAGTAATGTTTGGATAATCTAAACCTTTGGCAATCATTTGCGTGCCTAAAAGTATATCGCCTTTTCCTTGTTCAAAGTCAGTAAGTAATTTTTCATGAGCACCTTTTCTAGAAGTAGTATCTACGTCCATACGAATAATACGAGCAGTTTCAAATTCTTGTTGTAGGATTTCTTCCACCCGTTGCGTACCAGTACCTACTTGTCGAATATGCGGGCTTTCGCAATTTGGACATATATTTGGTGGCACTTCTTGATAGCCACAATAGTGACATTTTAATTGATCCGTCGTTTTGTGATAAGTTAATGAGATGTCACAATGAGGACATTGGGGCACATACCCACAGTCTCGACATAGCATAAACGAAGCGTAACCACGGCGATTTAAGAACAGTACAATTTGTTCATTTTTATCAAGTCTTTCTTGAATAGCTTCACGTAATTCATTTGAGAACATTGAACGATTTCCTGCTGTTAATTCTTCTCGCATATCAACAATATCTATTGTAGGTAGAGCTTGTTGATTTACTCTTGTAGGCAATGTTAGCAATTGATATACATCTTTTTTAGCACGTGCATAAGACTCAAGGCTCGGGGTAGCACTCCCTAAGACTAAAGGACAGTTATGGTATTCACTGCGCCACTGAGCAATTTCTCTAGCGTGATAACGCGGATAGTCTTCTTGCTTATAAGTTGATTCATGTTCTTCATCAATAATGATTATTCCTAAATTTTTAAAAGGGGCAAAAATACTAGATCGTGCCCCTACGCTTACTCGAGCACGTCCATCTCTAATTTTTTGCCATTCATCATAGCGTTCACCATTTGATAAACCTGAATGAAGCACCGCAACATCATCACCAAAGCGACGTTTAAAGCGTAATACCATCTGAGGGGTTAACGCAATTTCAGGTACAAGCATCATCGCCTCTTTACCTAAGTTGAGTACCTCTTCTATGGTTTGTAAGTAGACTTCTGTTTTTCCTGAGCCAGTTACACCGTGTAATAAGAACGTACGCTGTTCTTGACTGTCAATTTTGTTTTTTATTTTTTGAAAAGCAATTTGCTGCTCTGAAGTCAATGTTCGTTTATCTTCACGTTCAAATACACGATTCGCAAATGGATCACGTTCTACTTGGGCGTCATATTTCTCGATAAATCCTTTTTTCACTAACCCATCAATACTTGATTTAGAAAAACCCATCTCTTCTAATTCTTTTAAAAATACTGTTTTATGTTGCTCTTCAGTAAGATAAGCATACACGTCGTATTGTTTCATAGAACGTTCAAGCATGGCTAATACGTCATCTGGGTTACGATCATCTAATATACGCACCGCACGTTGAGTTTTCTTTTTAATATTTTGAGAAAGTAAAGTCACTTCTTTTACACTTTCATTTTTCAGTAACTCATTTAATAAGGGTAAATGATCATTCTCTTGAGCATCTTTATACTTATAATGGCCATTGGTATTAAAATATTTCAGTAATTCTTCATCTATATCATTATGCTTTACGACTTCAAATACTTTAGTATATTTAGCTTTAAGTGCACTTGGCAACATAGCTTCGAGTACAGAAATACTCTTAGAAACATGGGAATGACTTAACCATTCACTCAATTGAATTAATTCTGTTGTTAATTCTGGTCGAATATCTTGAACTTCTTTAATAGCTTTTAACTTGTCAAGATTGATATCCTCACTCGGATGTTCCTCAATATTCATTACATAGCCTTGTATTGTACGCGCTCCAAATGGCACGACAACTCTAACACCTACTCGAACAAAGTCTTCTAAGGCTTTAGGTATAAGATAATCAAATTTAAAGTCGACACTCTTTGAAGGTATATCTACAATTACCTTTGCAATCATTATTGCCACCTAGTTTCTAATTCATCTAAGATTTGTTGTGCAAGTTGTACTTTTTTCCCTTTCTTAATATTAATCATTTCTTTCGTTTTAAAATGCATTGTTAGTTCATTATCATCTGATTTAAACCCTATTGATTGATCTCCAACATTATTTGAAATAATGACATCTGCGTTTTTACGCTTCAATTTGTCTTGGGCATATTTTTCAATATTTTGGGTTTCTGCAGCAAAGCCTACCAAATACTGGTGGGTTTTATGTTCTCCTAAGTATTTTAAGATATCTTTTGTACGTTTAAAGTTAACAACTAAATCTCCGTCTTGCTTTTTCATTTTATGGTCAAGGACATCTGCTGGTGTATAATCTGAGACCGCCGCAGCTTTAACGACGATATCTTCTTGTTCATAACGTTGTGTCACAGCTTGAAACATTTCTTCAGCACTTTCAATATGCACCATTTCTACTCCCGCTACATCTTCTAATTGAGTCGGTCCTGTTACTAGTGTGACATGCGCGCCTCTATCTCTTAGTGCTTGAGCTATCGCAAAGCCCATTTTTCCAGAAGAACGATTCGAAACAAAGCGCACTGGATCGATGACTTCAATAGTCGGTCCGGCAGTCACTAGTGCATGTTTACCATAAAATGTACTTTGTGGTAATGATTTAGTTTCACTAAAAAAGTGATTAATTATAGTTAAAATTTGGAACGGTTCTTCCATACGTCCTTTCGCTACATACCCACATGCTAGGAAGCCATCACCAGGTTCAATAAAGTGATAACCATCTTCTTTTAACACTTCCATATTATGTTGGGTTCTTTTATTCTCATACATATGTACATTCATTGCTGGCGCTATAAACTTTGGTGTTTCAGTAGCAAGAAGTGTTGAAGTTACCATGTCATCTGCTAATCCATGACTTAACTTAGCAATGATGTTGGCTGTAGCTGGTGCAACAATAATGGCATCCGCCCAATCGCCAAGTGCCACGTGCTGAATTTCTTGAGGGCGCTCTTCTTTAAAAGTGCTAGTGTAAACTGCATTTCTACTGATTGCTTGAAAAGCTAGTGGCGTGACAAATTCTTGAGCGTGATCAGTTAACATCACTCTCACATCATAACCTGCTTGCGTTAACTTACTCGTTAAATCAATGGCTTTATAGGCTGCAATCCCGCCTGTTACCGCTAGTAGAATATGTTTCATAACCGTGTTTCTCCCTTTACTTTTCGATGATTATAGATAATTTAACATTAAATTTATTATACACAAATTATTTAACTAATTAAAAACACACACCTTATCTATGATTACAATAAGGTGTGTATTAAATCGTCTATGAGTCAACCACTACTACATTAAATATCTCAGAAATATCAAATAAGCGTGATGTCTATAGTACTTGTATTCTATATTATTTTAAGCAACATTGTGTATGACGAATATTAAGCTTTTGCTTGAAATTCTTCAGGAACTACTGGAGTGATTTTACCGCTAGCAATTTCTTCTAACGCTTCACCCACTGGTTTAGCTGAATGATAACCGCTTAATAAAGCACTTTCTGGCTTTTCATCTAATTCACGTGCACGTTTAGCTGCAGTTGTAGCAATTAGATATTTTGAATTGATTTGTGATTGTAACTGGTTTAAAGGTGGGTTTAACATTATTTTTTGGCCTCCAATAACATTTTTCTATATATAGCTTCTACACGTTCTCTTTTTAAATGCTCTGCTTCAACAATGGATTGAATACGTTCTTTAGCTAAATGAACCTCGTCATTTACAACGACATAATCGTATAGATTCATCATTTCTACTTCTTTACGTGCTTCATTCACTCTGCTTTGAATCTTTTCGTCAGATTCCGTACCTCGTCCAACTAAGCGTTCCTTTAGATGTTCTAAACTAGGTGGCGCGAGAAAGATAAATAAGGCGTCGGGGAATTTCTTTCTTACTTGTTTTGCACCCTCAACTTCTATTTCTAAAAATACATCATGTCCATTAGCCATTGTATCTTTAACATATTGAACAGGTGTACCATAGTAATTTCCCACATACTCAGCGTACTCAATAAATTGATCTTCCTGAATTAAAGCTTCAAACTCTTCTTTTGTCTTAAAAAAGTAATCTACACCATCAATTTCACCTTCACGCATATTACGTGTAGTCATTGAAATAGAGTACTTATATGATGTAGTTGGATCATCAAATATTTCTTTGCGTACAGTTCCCTTACCTACTCCAGAAGGACCTGAAAGAACAATTAGTAATCCTTTTTCATTATCCATGCCTTACGACCTCTCTAAGCTATTCTTTTATTATTTAAATATAATATCACATTGTCGTTTGAATTGTATAGAGTGAGCTAGATAAACTTAACTCATGACGCTACTATTTTGCCATGTTACAATATAATGAATGATTAAATTGAAGGTGGAAATTAATTATGGCATATGATGGCTTATTCACGAAAAAAATGGTTGAATCATTACAATTCCTAGTATCTGGAAGAATTCATAAAATCAATCAACCTGAAAATGATACAATCTTGATGGTAATTCGACAACAACGTAAAAATCATACACTTCTATTATCTATTCATCCTAGTTTTTCAAGAATGCATATCACTACAAAAAAATATGATAATCCATTCGATCCACCAATGTTTGCAAGAGTTTTCCGTAAACATTTAGAGGGTGGCATCATCAAAAACATTCGTCAAATTGGTAATGACCGTCATATCGAAATTGATGTTGAAAGTAAAGACGAAATTGGCGATATCATTCATCGTACAGTTATCCTAGAAATCATGGGCAAACATAGTAATTTATTATTAGTTGATGATAACTATAAGATTATTGAAGGTTTTAAACATTTAACGCCAAATACCAATCAATATCGTACTGTCATGCCTGGTTTCAAGTATGAAGCACCTCCGACTCAGAATAAACTTAATCCTTTCGAAGTAAACGGTGAGGAAGCGCTAAAATATATTGATTTTAATGCAGGTAAGCTTGCTAAACAATTATTAAGCACATTTGAAGGATTCAGTCCTTTAATTACAAACGAAATTGTTGCACGTTACCAATTTATGACATCTGAAACATTACCTAAAGCATATGATGAAGTAATGGCTCAAACACTTCAAACAGTGGAACCCATTTTCCATAAGAATCACGAAACGGGCAAAGAAGATTTCTACTTTATGAAGTTAGAGCAATTTCAAGATGATATGGTTGAATATGAATCATTACATGAATTATTAGACCGCTATTATGATGCACGTGGAGAACGCGAACGCGTCAAACAGCGTGCCAATGACTTAGTACGTTTCGTGCAACAGCAATCACAAAAATATCAACATAAGTTAAGTAAATTAATTGATGAATATGAAAGTGCGAAGAATAAAGAGACACAACAATTATACGGAGAATTGATTACGGCTAATATTTATCGCATCCAACAGGGAGACGATTCGGTTACGGCGCTCAACTATTATACTAATGAAGAAGTAACGATTCCTTTAAATCCAACTAAGTCTCCTTCAGTCAATGCGCAATATTATTACAAACAATATAATCGTATGAAAACGCGTGAACGTGAGCTCACTCATCAAATTAAATTAACGCGTGAAAATATTGATTACTTTGCAAATATTGAACAACAACTCGAACATATTACAGTAGATGAAATCGATGATATTCGAGACGAATTGGCCGAACAAGGCTTTATGAAACAACGTAAAAATGTGAAGAAGAAAAAGAATGATAAAATTCAACTTCAAACTTATGTATCTACAGATGGCGATACTATCTTAGTCGGTAAAAATAATAAACAAAATGACTACTTAACTAAGCATAAAGCACAAAAATCTCATCTTTGGTTCCATACTAAAGATATACCGGGCTCTCACGTCGTCATACTCAATGATGCACCGAGCGAACAAACAATAAAAGAAGCTGCGATGTTGGCAGGCTATTTCTCTAAAGCAGGAAATTCTGGCCAAATTCCAGTAGATTATACAGAGATTAAAAATGTGCATAAACCTTCAGGCGCGAAACCTGGATTTGTAACTTACGACAATCAAAAAACTTTATTTGCTACACCCGACTACGATCATATTCAACGTATGAAACAATCATAAAACGAGAAAGGCTATGAAATCTAACATAAATCTAAAAGATTTCATAGCCTTTTTTATTTATTTACATGTCGTGAGTCTTACTTTTCTGGTAAGGCAAGTTGGAAGCTAACTCCAAACTTATCTTGAACCCAGGCAAATTCACGGAATGGAGACATAGATGTTTTTGGCATCAAGATAGCCCCTTCTTTTTTCAATCCACTGAATAATCGTTCCATTTCCATAGCATTATCAACAGTGATATATAATGAAATTGAAGGATTCATAGGTAATTCTTCGCCATTGTCGGCATCGATGGCCATAAAGACTTGACCATTTAATGTAAAGATAGAATGTTGAACAGTACCTGGTGTGCCTGGACCTTCTTCATCATATTTGACCATTGTTAAGATTTCACTATTTTCAAATAGACTTGTATATAAGTTAATAGCTTCTTCAGCTTGATTATTAAACATTAAAAATGTTGTTATTTTAGGTATTTCCACGGTAATCCCCCTATATATGTTTGTTTATTTACTACCTATTCTAAACTAATAACCTTTATTTTGAAAAAATTTAAACGTCCTTTAATTGAAATTTATTAAGTTTATTTACATAGAAAGTAGCGTCTTAATTTTTTGACTTATTCGGATTTACAGTTAAAATTAAGTTAAAGTTTAATGGGAGGCTTTCGCTTATGATGCATTTTATTATACCTATCTTAGCAATGCTTATTGTCTTATTTATTGGTTGGATTCTTATTAAAATTTTTATACGTTAAGATTAGAGTATACCAAGTTTAACTATAGATATATTAAAAGTGGTACATGTTCGACCCCTTTTCCATTATTCTGGAAGATTTTGTCGTATATGTACCACTTTTGCATTTAAATTTCACCTTTTTGTCGTAAACTTTCTTTCGCTTTTTTAAAGACATCACTTGTATGTTTAAAGGCATCCATATTCACTTTTGATTCTTTTGAACTCATTTTCTCAATACTTTGATCTATTGAAATAGTTTGTTCAGGCATTTTGAAATTATCTTTTCTATATAAAAAATCATTAATATGTTTCATTTGGGTATAAAAAGTATTGCGTTCCCGTTCATTAGTCAATGGCATTGTCCCCTTTTAGACATAGCTTATTACAAGTTGTCTCTCCAATCAACTAAAGTCTGAATGTCATCTTCTGAAATTTTGCCTTCTTCACGTGCCACTTCAATTAACTCATTATAGTTACTTAATGTATAAAAAGGTACATTAATATCTTTAAACATTTGGTCTGCTTTAGCTAAGCCGTAAGTAAAGATAGCTACTACACCTAGTACTTCTGCACCCGCTTCTTGAAGTGCTTCGACTGCAGTTATAGATGAACCTCCTGTTGAAATTAAATCTTCAACAACAACGACTTTTTTACCTTTCCTTTGAGCACCTTCAATTTGATTTTGTTTACCATGACTTTTACTTTTAGAGCGTACATAGTTCATCGGTAAATTTAATTGTTCAGAAATGTAAGCAGCATGAGGAATACCAGCTGTTGCAGTACCTGAAATAATCTCTACATCGCCAAATTTTTCATTAATAAGTTGACTTAAGCCATCACGAATAGCTCTACGCACTTCAGGATAACCTAATGTCACACGATTATCACAGTATATTGGAGATTTAATACCTGAACTCCATGTATATAAATCATTAGGTGATAATGTCACTGCTTCAATATCTAATAACGATTTTGCAATTGCTTTTGCCATGTTAACCTAACCAACTTTCCTTAATATTTGTATAACTTTCTACTGGATTATCACTTTGCGTGATTGGTCGTCCTACTACGATATGTGTAGCCCCTAATTGTTTAGCATCTTCAGGTGTAGTGATACGTTTTTGATCATCTACAGCTGCCCCTTGTGGTCGAATACCTGGTGTGACTTTTAAAAAGTCTGACCCTAACTCATTCGTTAATAATTTCGCTTCTAATGGTGAACATACTACGCCATCTAAGCCTGCTTGTTGCGTTAATTTAGCATAATTTAATACCGCTTCTTCAATGGTTGTTTGAATGTTTTGCTCATTGTGTAACATTTCTTCAGTAGTAGATGTTAACTGAGTTACAGCGATAATTTTAGTATGTTTACTATATTTTCTAAGTCCTTTTGCTGCACCTTTCATCATTTCTACTCCGCCTGCAGCATGAACATTTACTAAATCGACATCTAATTTTCCTAAACCTTCCATCGCTTTTTCAACAGTATTAGGAATATCATGTAATTTAAGATCTAAAAATATATCATGACCTCGTGCTTTAATTGTTTTAATTAGCTCTGGGCCGGCTTGATAGAACAATTCCATTCCAATTTTTACAAATAAAGGCTCATTAAATTGATCGAGAAAAGCGTTAACTTTATCAGCCGATTCAAAGTCTAAAGCTATAATTGGTAAATCTCTCATTTAAGTAACTCCTTTGTAGACATGAAATCTAGCATATATCAATATGTAAGGAGGTTACGTCATTAATCATTTAAATTATGCATAAACAATTAATGAACTAACCTTACCTCACATAAATTTCAACAGTTGTCTTACCTATCTCATCTCTATATTACATATTTCTCATTGAAAATGTCATACTCTCTATAACATTTGTTAAAGCACTAGCCGTATCAAGTGAAGTTAAGCAAGGTATACCGTTTTCAACAGTTGTTCGGCGAATTTGGAAACCGTCTCTTTCAACTTCTTTACCTTTAGTCATAGTATTGATAACAATTTGTACTTCTCCATTTTGGATACGAGTTAATAAATCATTATCTCCGCCAATTTTACCTACTACTTCTACTGGTATATCGTTTTCTTTTAATTTTTCCGCTGTACCTTGTGTAGCTAAAATTTTATAGCCTACTTCATTTAAGCGATGTGCAATTTTCACAATTTCTTCTTTATCTTTATCACTTACTGTCATTAAAACCGTACCGTGATCTTTAACTTCTACACCACTACCTACTAAGCCTTTGTATAAAGCTTTTTCTAATGTAAGGTCTTTACCCATGACTTCACCGGTAGATTTCATTTCAGGTCCAAGTGTCACGTCGACATTTTTCAATTTATTAAAGCTAAAGACAGGTGCTTTAACAAATACGCCTTCTGAATATGGTTGAACACCTTGTTTATATCCTAAGTCGACAAGTTTTGTACCCATAATCGCTTGCATCGCGAGTTGTGCCATTTGGATGTCCGTAATCTTACTTAAGAATGGTACCGTACGACTTGCACGTGGGTTTACTTCTAATACGTAGACGCCATCATGTGCAATAACAAATTGAATATTGATTAAGCCTACAATGTTAAGTCCTTTAGCTAACTTAATTGTATAATCTTCAAGCGTATCAAGATCTTCTTGGCTAAGTGTTTGTGGTGGATATACTGCAATAGAGTCACCACTATGAACACCTGCACGTTCAATATGTTCCATAATACCTGGAATAATAACTGTTTCACCATCAGAAATGGCATCAACTTCAATTTCTTTACCTGTTAAGTATCTATCAACTAATACAGGATGTTCTGGACTTGCTTTTACAGCTTGTTCCATATAATTTTCAAGTTCAACATCGCTATTAACAATTTCCATAGCACGACCGCCTAGTACATATGATGGTCTTACAACTACTGGATAGCCAATTTCACGTGCATTTTCAAGAGCTTCTTTAGGAGATGTAGCCGTTTTACCTTTAGGTTGTGGTACATCAATAGTATGCAATAGTGCTTCAAATTCTTTTCTGTCTTCTGCACGGTTTAAGTCTTCTAATGTAGTACCTAAGATTTGAACACCATGTTTTGCTAATTTATCAGCTAAGTTAATGGCTGTTTGACCACCGAATTGAACAACTACGCCTTTAGGTTGTTCTAAATTAATAATATTCATTACATCTTCTTCAGTTAAAGGTTCAAAGTATAATTTATCTGAAATTGAAAAGTCTGTTGATACAGTTTCAGGGTTATTATTAACGATGATTGCTTCATATCCCGCATTTTGTATAGCCCATACCGCATGGACAGTAGCATAATCGAATTCTACCCCTTGGCCGATTCTAATTGGACCAGATCCAAGTACTAAAATCTTCTCTTTTTCAGTAACAATAGACTCGTTTTCAGTTTCATACGTACCATAATAATATGGTGTTGTAGATTCAAATTCTGCAGCACATGTATCTACCATTTTATATACTGGTTTAATGTCATGTTGTTGACGTAATTGATAAACCTCTTCTTCCGTCATACCAAAACGATGCGCAATCACTCTATCACTAAAGCCATAATCTTTAGCATATTTAAGATATTCTAAATCACCCGTATGTTCTTTTAATTCGTGTTCAATGTTTATGATATTTTGGAATTTGTTTAAGAAGAAATAATCAATTTTTGTCATATTGTGAATTTCTTCTAATGTCGTACCACGACGGATAGCTTCTCCGATAAAGAATAAACGTTCATCATCTTGGTGACTAATACGTTCTTTAATATAATCAATATCGTAACTTTCACCATTTGGTAAACCTAAATGGTGCACGCCATATTCTAATGAACGTATTGCTTTTAATAGTGATTCTTCATACGTACGTCCAATAGCCATGACTTCACCGGTAGCTTTCATTTGCGTACCCAATTCTCGTTCACCTTTTTCAAATTTATCGAATGGGAAACGAGGAATTTTAGAAATAACATAGTCTAGTGTTGGTTCGAAAGCCGCATATGATGTACCCGTGATAGGATTGAGCATTTCATCAAGTGTTAAGCCGACTGCAATCTTCGCTGCTAATTTAGCAATTGGATAACCTGTTGCTTTAGATGCTAATGCTGATGAACGTGATACACGTGGGTTAACTTCGATAATATAGTAGTTAAGTGAATGAGGATCTAATGCTAATTGCACGTTACATCCACCTTCGATACCTAACGCTCTAATTACTTTAAGTGAAACATCACGTAGCATTTGATATTCAACATCTGATAATGTTTGGCTCGGTGCAACTACAATTGAGTCACCCGTATGAATACCTACTGGGTCAATATTTTCCATGTTACATACTACAATGGCATTATCATTTTTATCACACATTACTTCATATTCAATTTCTTTAAAGCCGGCGATAGATTTTTCAATTAAACATTGAGTAGCTGGACTATAATGTAAACCATTGCTAACCACTTCTTTTAATTCTTCGTCATTATGACAGATACCGCCACCAGTACCTCCCATAGTGAACGCTGGTCTTACGATTAAAGGATAGCCCACTTGCTCTTTAAATTTAAAAGCTTGCTCAACTGTATTTACGATATCACTCTCAGGCACAGGCACATTTAAATCATTCATTAATGTTCTGAATAACTCTCTATCCTCAGCTTGTTGGATTGACTCTAGTTCTGTTCCAAGCAATTTAACGTTGTTTGCTTTTAACACACCACTATCATGTAATTGAATAGCCATGTTTAAACCTGTTTGGCCACCTAAAGTAGGTAGTAATGCATCTGGTTGTTCTTTACGAATAATGCGTGCAATAAAGTCATGAGTTAACGGTTCGATATAAACTTTATCGGCAATTTCTTTATCTGTCATGATTGTCGCAGGGTTTGAATTCACTAAGATAACACGATAGCCTTCTTCTTTAAGAGCTAAACACGCTTGTGTCCCAGCGTAGTCGAATTCTGCAGCTTGTCCAATAATGATTGGACCTGAACCAATTACTAAGATTGTTTGAATATCGTCACGTTTAGGCATTGATTGTATGCTCCTTTTCTTTAAAATCTTTCATCATAGTTAAGAACTCATCGAATAAATAGTTTGAATCACTTGGGCCTGGTCTTGCTTCAGGGTGATATTGTACTGAGAATGCTGGTAATTTTTTATGTCTTAAACCTTCTACAGTGCCATCGTTTAAAGCAATATGTGTAATTTTTAAATCTGTATCTGCTAGTGAATCTTTATCAATCGCATAGCCATGGTTTTGACTAGTGATGTCAACTTTACCAGTACGTAAATCTTTAACTGGATGATTTGCACCGCGGTGTCCGAATTTCATTTTAAATGATGTAGCACCTTGAGATAGTGCGAATAATTGGTGGCCTAAACAAATACCGAAGAAAGGAATTTTACCTAAGATACCGTTAATCATATCTAAAGCTACTTTAACTTCATCAGGATCTCCAGGGCCATTTGATAACATTACACCGTCTGGAGATAATGCTAGAATTTGTTCTGCAGTAGTATCGTAAGGCATCACTGTTACATTACATCCTCTTAGATTTAACTCACGTACGATGTTTTGTTTTTTACCGAAATCTAATAATACGACACTTAAATCTGAACCTGTAGATACGTAAGGTGTTTTAGTTGATACTGTAGTAACTTCATCACGAGGTAATTCCACAGTTTTCAATTTAGCTGCTAACTGTTCAATTTCTTCTTTATTATCTGTGAATCCAGCTTTTAAAACACCATGTTCTCTGATTTTACGTGTAATACTGCGTGTATCTACACCTGAAATACCAGGAACATTATATTGTACAAGTACTTCATGTAATGTTTTTTGCTTTCTGAAGTTACTTGGATGCGTGCTAGCTTCTTTAACGACTACACCATTTAGTGTTGGTGTAAGTGTTTCAAAGTCGTCTCTGTTAATCCCATAGTTTCCGATTAAAGGATAAGTGAATGTAATAATTTGACCAGTGTATGAAGGGTCTGAAATTGTTTCTTGATAACCTGTCATTGCAGTATTAAATACGATTTCGCCTACAGATAAATCGTCTGAACCTAATTTATATCCTTCATAATATGTTCCATCTTCTAATACAAGATAACGTCGTTCGAACATTTTACTTGTCCTCCTTATATTTAACTTCGCCTTCAACCATAGTTAAGACTGGGTTACCATATACTTTGTAACCAATAAATGGTGTGTTATCAGCTTTAGATAAGAAATCTTCTCCTCTGATTTCACGCTCTTCATCTAGGTTAATAATTGTTAAATCTGCGAAGCTTCCTTCTTCCAATCGACCGTATGGTAAATCGAATGTTTGCGCTGGTTTAATTGTTAAATAATCTACTAATTGTTGTAGTGTCCAGTCTCCATTTTTCACGAAGTGTGTATATAATAATGGGAATGCTGTTTCACTACCTACGATACCAAATGGCGCTTTAACCATTGGTTGATCTTTCTCTTCTTTAGCATGAGGTGCATGGTCTGTAGCAATGCAGTCGATAGTGTCATCGAGTAAACCTTCTAATAATGCTTCTCTATCTTCTTTACTTCTTAATGGAGGATTCATTTTGAAAATGGCGTTATCACCTGGCACATCATCTTCAGTTAATAGTAAGTGGTGTGGTGTGACTTCGGCAGTTACATGAATGCCTGCTGCTTTAGCGTCACGAATTGCTCTTACACTTTCTTTAGTTGAAACGTGACATACGTGATAGTGGCAATCTGCCGCTTCAGCAAGTAAAACGTCTCTCGCAATTTGAACTGCTTCACAAATATTAGGAATACCTGGTATGCCAAGTTCTTCACTACGTTTACCTTGATGCATTGCCCCGCCATAAATTAGACTATTATCTTCACAGTGAGCAACGACCGCTTTATTGACTTTCGCTGCTGCTTGCATAGCTTCATACATCATTGCTGATTCTTGTACACCTACGCCATCATCAGTGAAGGCAAATGCACCCTCTTTAGCTAAGGCATCAAAATCTACATGTTCTTTACCTGCTTGTCGTACTGTAATCGCCGCATATGGTAAAACACGTACTTGAGCATTATCTTTAATTAATTGTTGTAAGCGTTCCATATGTTCAACTGAATCTGGTACTGGACGAGTGTTAGGCATTGGGCATACTGTTGTAAAACCACCACGTGCCGCTGCTTTTGTTCCTGTTTCAATTGTTTCTTTATGTTCACCACCAGGTTCACGTAAATGCACGTGAACGTCTACTAATCCTGGTGCTACAAATTGGCCTTGTGCATCAATAACTTCAACATTATTGTCTACTTCTATGTTGTCATTGATTTCTTTGATATATTGTCCGTCAATTAAAATCGATGTTTGTTTAAGTTCACCGTTATCTAAAATTTGAGCGTTTTTAATTAATTTCATTATTTACTCCTCTTTTCCTGATAATAGTTTATTGATTACTGCCATTCTTAGATACATACCATTTTCCATTTGTTTAAAAATACGTGCCTTAGGTGCTTCGACTAATTCTGTATCAATTTCCACACCTCTATTAACTGGTGCAGGGTGCATGACAATCGCTTTATCTTTTAATTTGTCATATCTAGCTTTAGTTAAACCATATTGTTCATGATATTCATTCGCTTCAAAATTCGCTTCTCCAGTAATGCCGTGTCTTTCATGTTGAACACGTAGTAACATTACGATATCAACCGTTTCAATTACATCATCGATTTGAACATATGGTGCTTCTAAAGATTCATCCACCCATTCATCAGGGCTTGAGAACATTACGTTGGCTCCTAATGAAGTTAAACTAGTAAAGTTACTTCTAGCCACACGTGAATTTTTAATATCTCCACAGATTAGAATGTTTAACCCTTCAAATGAACCGTATTCTTCATAAATTGTCATGATATCTAATAAACTTTGCGTAGGATGTTGTCCACTACCATCCCCAGCATTCGCAATTGGGATATTAAGATTCTCTAACTCTTCATAATATGCGTTTTGTGAATGTCTAATGACTAGTAAGTTTACCCCAATACTTTCTAAAGTTTTACAAGTATCATAAAGTGACTCACCTTTTTGTACTGATGATGTACTTGTTTCAAAGTTAACTTCTTTCAGACCAAGTTTTTGCTCAGCTACTTCGAAACTACATTTAGTACGTGTTGAATTTTCAAAGAATAAGTTTGATACGAATTGATCATTATATTGTGGTAAAGGTTGTTTCCCTGATTTATAATCGCTCGCTGTTTGAATTAAATCGTAAATGTCCTCGTTTGATAAGTGTTCCATTGATAATAAGTTTTTCATAAAGCGCCTCCTGAGAAATAATTAAGCTAAATTAGTTTTTTGTTTCGTGTTTTTCTTTTGGCAAAATTAAATTTAAGATAATACCTGAAAGTGCAGCTAAAGCCATACCTTCAATTTGTAAATTAACGCCTAAACCTTTTAAGTTGATAAGTAAATTACCAATACCAACTACTAACACTACCGATGCAATAACCAAGTTATGATTATTAGCAAAATCAATATTGCTTTCTACTAACATTCTTAAACCACTTGCAGCGATAATTCCAAACAGCAAGATGGAAACGCCACCCATTACTGGTGTAGGAATTGAAGAAACGAGTGCAGAGAATTTACCAATGAATGATAAAATCACCGCAATGACTGCTGCCCCACCAATAACATAAATACTATAAATTCTAGTTATTGCTAGAACACCAATGTTTTCACCATACGTAGTACTTGGCGGTCCGCCTATAATACTTGCGAACATTGTTGAAACTCCATCACCTATAATAGAACGGTGTAAACCTGGATCTTCAAAGAAGTTTCGTCCTACAATTTTATTGATAACCATTTGATGACCAATATGTTCACTTACAGTCACAAATACGATAGGTAGCATGACTAGAATTAAACCTAAGTGTATAGAAGGCACATAATCTTTAAACGGTAAGTAGATATGTGGGAATTCTAGCCAGTGCGCTTTAGCAATGTTTGAGAAATTAACTAGCCCCATAAAGATTGAAACAATATAGCCTACTATAATACCGATAAGCACCGGTATAAGTGATAAGAAACCTTTGAAAAAGCCTTGAACAATAATTGTTACTAACAATGTGATAAGTGCGACAACTAAATAGCTTAAGTTGTATCCTTTCATATCCCCTGAGTTCTCGTACATTGCCATGTTCACAGCGGTAGGAGCTAAGCTTAATCCAATGACCATAATCACTGGTCCAACCACTACGGGTGGAAGTAAGTGCATTAACCAATTTGTGCCACTTATTTTTATAAAGATACCAATGATGATGTACATCACACCACTAGCAAACAGTGCCATCAACATATCGCCTAAGCTATGCGTGCTTAACCCCGTAATAATAGGCGTAATAAATGCGAAACTAGAACCTAAGTACGCCGGGATTTTAGCTTTTGTAATTAAGATATAAAGTAATGTTCCTATTCCTGAAGCTAATAATGCAGCAGATATTGGTAAACCGGTTAAAAATGGTACTAATACGGTTGAGCCAAACATTGCAAATAAGTGTTGCAAGCTCAATAATCCCCATTGCGCTGGATTCGGTTTGTCTTTTACATCTAGCACTGGTTTAACTGTACGTTCAAACATTTGGTCATTTTCCATTTTTGTCTCCCTTTCTATATAAAAAAGCCTCTTTACATGTTGATGTAAAGAGACTAAAAAAGTCGTATAACTCTACCAATAAGTAATATATTTCTGCTTATCGGTAGATACGTGATAAAGTATTTAAATTAATATGGGTAAGTTAAGATACGATTTAAATTATTCTATTATCTTACACACTCACCATTAAATACTTCACCTTTTTCAGTCTCTCGTACTGATTTAAAAGGTTCTCTATTCTATTACTACTGCATTATATGAATCTCGCTCATCTAAATAGACCGACACGGCTTCGTCTTTAGCAGTTGGAATATTCTTCCCTACAAAATCTGCTCTAATCGGAAGTTCTCGGTGGCCACGATCAACAAGTGCAGCTAATCCAATCTTATCTGGTCGAGAATGTAATAATATTGCATCTAATGAAGCTCTCACGGTACGGCCAGTATAAAGAACATCATCAATAATGATGACTACTTTATCAGTAATATCCGCATCAATTTCAATAGCTTCTTTAGTAATTTGTTTATTTGAGATTTCAATATCATCTCTGAAATGTGTAATGTCTATAGTACCTGTTGGAACTGTTTTCTGCTCAATTTGACTAATTTTATTCTGAATGCGTCGTGCCAAAAATTCGCCTCTAGTCTTAATACCGAGTAATACAAGGTTTTGCGTCCCTTTATTGTATTCTAGAATTTCATGTGCGATACGAGTTACAGTACGTTGAATTGCAGCTTCATCCATAATAATACGCTCAGACATTATCTCACCTCTTTTAATTGAAAAAACCTCGTGCCTTTTCAAAGACACGAGGTTTAATTTATATACGTTAAGTTTAAACTATGCTTAAACTTATAACATTCTAATTAATTGAAACAATTTTTCAAGATTTAGTAAAATTGTTTATTTAATATGTATATATAATTAGCACTCTGTCTTCGAAGCCTCTCTGGACTCTCTTTTAAAGACACCGTTTTCTTGTTTGAACTGTAATTAGCTTAATGCTTTTTTAGGTATAAGTCAATGCCAATTTCAAAAAAACTGCTTCATATAACAAATAAACAACTTGTGGTATTTTATAATATTTTTAAGGAACAAAGGGGAAATCTAATATAATTTCAAAGATTCCACCGTCTCGTTCCTCTGTTAAATTTGCATTTATGCATCTCTTAGTCGTATTTCTTCTAATAACTCTTCAAATTCTTTTGGTAAATCAGCTTGGCGTTCTATATATTCATGAGTAACTGGGTGTTCAAATCCAATTACACCCGCATGAAGTGCTTGTCCGCCGATATCAAGCGTTTTTCTCGGGCCATACTTAGGATCTCCAACCAATGGGAACCCAATATATTTCATATGCACACGGATTTGGTGCGTACGACCAGTTTCTAATTGACATTCGATTAACGTATAGTCATTAAAATGTTCTAACACGTTAAAATGTGTCACTGCTTCTTTACCGTTATCTACCACATCCATTGATTGTCGGTCTTTCTCATTACGACCAATAGGTGCATCGATTGTGCCATAATCATGTGGAATATTGCCATGCACGAGCGCAATGTATTTTCTTTTAACTGTTTTATCTACCAGTTGCTCTACTAATCCACGGTGGGCGATATCATTTTTTGCCACCATTAGTAATCCTGAAGTATCTTTATCAATACGATGAACAATACCTGGACGAATCTCTCCATTAATTCCTGATAAGTCTTTGATTTGATACATTAAACCGTTAACCAATGTACCTGTATAATGTCCTGGTGAAGGATGCACCACCATTCCTTTAGGCTTATACACAATAGCGACATCTTTATCTTCATAATAGATATCTAAATTTAAGTTCTCCGGCTGAATATCTGCCTCAACAACTTCTTTTTCAGTAACTACAATATGATCATTCATTTTAACTTTGTAATTTGATTTAATCAATTTATCATTAACTGTTACTAATTCTTCTTTAATCCAATCTTGAATTTGACTTCTAGACCAATCTGTATTCATATCTGACAACAATTTATCGATACGTTGGCCGACATGTTGTTCATTGTCTATCTTATATTCGTAAGTTTCCAAATCGTAGCCTCCTATCCTTTTGATGATGCATCTTTAAGTAACGCGATAATAATAAATATGACACCTATCGTTAAACTCGAATCTGCTATATTAAATATTGGAAAAGCATAACCAAAAATATTTGTATCAATAAAATCCACTACTTCGCCATTAAGTAAACGATCAATAAAGTTACCTAATGCTCCTGCGAATAATAAACTAATTGCGACTTGCATAAACATATTATATTTAGCTTCTTTAATAAAGAACAATACAAGAACGACTAAAATGATAAGCGTAATAATATAGAAAAAGCCCATCTTACCACTTAATATACCCCACGCAGCGCCATTATTTCTATGAGACGTTATATTTAAAAAGTTAGGAATAACTTCATAAGAATCTCCAATATTCATCGATGTTGCAATGATTCGTTTTGTTATTTGGTCAATCACTAAAATGACAATAGCTACTATTAATGACAAACCTACATAATATTTCTTTTTCATTCACGTGCCTCCATTCACACCTCAACGCTTTGACAACACTCTACATTATAGCTTACTCATTTATATAAAAAAAGCTACAGTTATGAATGGCATAAAAATATATTTCATTTAAAATTAAGTCTTTACGTTATTTTTCGGATGAATATAATTAAAGCTATCTACTTGATATGAAGACACCGTTCGTTTTGTTACTTCATAAGGTTTGCGATAATTCATATCTGAAACCATAAGTGAACCATCTGAATTCACTTTTTCTATATAAGCTACATGTCCATGCTCACCTTTAGGATATTGTAATATTGATCCAACAGAAGGAACATGATTTACTTTGTAACCTTCATCATCTGCCTTTTCAGCCCAATATTTCGCATCGCCCCATTTGTTATTAATCATATTGCCATCTTGACGGATATGATTAAATACATAATACGTACATTGCCCTTTAACATAAGTATTGAATTTCATAGGATTCTTTTCCCAAAAATGAATCGTCGGTTGAGTCATATCTTGGTTATCAACCCCATCAAATAGTGCGCCACCTGTAAATAGAGCACTACTTAATATCATAACTAAAATTAATTTTTTCACTTTATCACACTACTTCAATAAAATTAAATCTAAATTGTAAGCCATCAGGCCCATTTATATTTATATGCGTTGTTTCAGGATAATAATGATCGATGAGTGCTAATCCATATGAGTTTTCATTTTCCATGCGTTTAGTACTTGATAGCCATTGATTTAACGCAAGATGATGATGATAATGTGAAGAAGCTAAATAAAGTGAGAATTTATCTAAATAGGCGGAATTTTGTAACCCAAAATAGGTCAAATAATAATTTTTAATCTCTGACATACGAATCGTCTTAAGATGTAAATTACCTATCTTACTATCATGAGGAATGCCTTGCCACTTTTCATCAGATACTTCTGTTAAGAGACGTGGCACATTTAAAGCCTCAATATCCATATTTAGATTATTATTGACGTACACCCAATCATCCGAATCATGATCTACATAAAATTTAAAAGCATGCCCTTCCGGATCCTCGAAAAAGAGGGATGTACACACACTTTGTTCTCCCCCATTAACTGGTATTTCATAGTCACTCATTTGTACGAGTAAATCAGCTAAGTCTTTCATAGATGGCAATAATATTCCAATATAAAATAGACCCGCTTCAGATAATAAAGGTTCTCTCCCATTATGAATTTCATTTAAAGTAATGAAATGATTAGAGTTACCTACTTCATATTGAACTGAGAATGTTGTTTCAGTGACGACTTTAAACCCTAGCACGCTTTCATAAAACGGTCTTAAGATAGTTAAGTCTCTTATATTTAATGTTACTCCATTTACGAAATGTGCCTTTTTGGAATGAAACATTGTAGCCTCCTAATGCTAATGTCTATAATTAACAGTTATTGATTAATCATTTTGAAAATCTTACTTAGTAACGTTACTTTATTTTTAGTCCTCGCCATTAAAATATTCAATATTTTACCAGATTTTGTATGTAGTTTGCAATTTATTAGCTCGATATGTATTTTAAATGTTCCCCTTATACAAGGATTACAGCAAAATTAAAAGGCTTGTCTCCTAAACAATATAGGAAACAAGCCTGTGAAATAGTTTACTAAACCAACATATAAATTTTAAGGTTCAGTACATTATTATATTAACGTCTTACCATCTTTATATAATATTTATCTTTTTTCGATCAATGTGTGGTAAATTTTAACGCCTGCCCAAGCGCCAACCATAGCGCCGAGTGTCATAGCAGAGTTACTAAGCACTGTATTTAATTTTGAGTGTTCGATTTGTTCTTCCTCTTTGGTAGCTAACTTATCCATATGTTGTTTAAAGATATCCATCACTGCTTTATGTGCTTTTGCTTGCGTGAATTTATATACTGACCAAGGTAACGTAGGTTCATATTCTTGTAAAGCGACCAATCCTTCATTGGTATCTAAAATACGTCTAAATTCAAATCTTGCGTTACCACCGTCTTTAGCTAAGGCGAGATTGCCACCCACAATTTTGTAAACAATTTTATCTTCAGTAGAATTATGTTCTTTTTTCTTCATTTTTAAAATAAATTGATTAATGAAAGGCAATCTAATATTAAATTCATCTTCATTAATTGTTCCATTGACTAAATGTAACGTGATGTTATTAATAAAATCTGCGTATTCACGAGACACATCACGCATTGAAAAGCTTTGTGGAATTTTAAATCGAGTAATTGCACGCACGTCTTTGACTTGTTCTTTTTTATCTTTATTTTTAGAAGATGATTTTGATTTCTTGTTTTGCTTCATATCTTTTTCTTCTTCAAGTGCACGGCGCACACTTTCTTCATAAGTAATACTTCCAAATGAAAAATCAGGATGTGTGCGTTTTGGTTGTGGAATCATATCATGGACTAAGCTATTCATTAGTGGATAAACCATTTCCTTAGGTACTTGTGAAATCATTTGTACCCAATATCGACTAAGCCAAATTGGAATAATTGGCAAGTCTAAAGTTGGAAGTTTTTTATCTAATACTTTTGCTGTACGTCCAATCAATTCTTTATAATTCATAATTTCTGGACCTGTAATGTCAAATGCTTCATTTTCATCAGGAGAACGGTCTACTAAACCTGCTAATTTATCGATAACGTCTTCAATGGAAACTGGTGCAATCATATTGTAAGCCCAACTTGGAAGCACCATAGCAGGCAAACGCTCTACTAATCGTTTTAAAATTGGATATGAGCTACCTTTCGCCCCAATGATTAATCCTGCACGTAAGGTACTCACTGGAACGCCATAAGAACCTAATATTTTTTCACATTCTAAACGACTTCGTAAATGGGCTGACAGAGGATTCTCACTAGGAATAAGACCACTCATAAACACAATATGTTTAACACCTTGTGCTTTGGCAGCACGTGCGAAATTATCAGCAAGTAAAGCGTCCATATCTTCGAAACTAGCTTGAGTTAATTTAGCATTTGGCATCATTGAATGGACAAGATATACAGCGGTATCGATGCCTTCCATTACTTCAGTAATTTCATCTATATCAAATAAATCTGCTGCTTTCCATGTTACGTTATGCTCATTTTCTTTGTTATCGGCATTTCTAGATATAGCGATGATTTCATGATTATCTTTCAACTGTTCTTTTAAGTGGCCTCCAATGTAACCGGAAGCCCCAGTTAATAATACTTTACCCATGCTAACACTCCTTTTATTACCTTACTATTAAAATCAAAAAGGTTTTGAACTATTTATTATTCTCATTAGCCTTTCTACATGCTAATCAAACATTGTATAATTTTTTATTTTTACTATTTGAAATTTTAATTACCACTATATTTTATAATTAGAAAAATCCCTCAAATTATTTTATTAAATCATTTGAGGGATTCGGGATTAAAGATTAATATCTTTTATATTTAAATTTTATACTAATGTTTTGATGACTTCTTGGCAACGTGGACATAAGTGATCAAGTTCGCCAACTTGGCCTAATTCTTCGCTATAGTTCCAACATCTTTCACATTTTTCGCCATCAGCATGATCAATACGAATATCACCGTGTTGGTATGATTCAGCATTGTCAACACTATCAACAACTTCTACTTGAGATACAATGAATAATTGTTGTAAGTCTTCAAATTGTTGTAAGAACTCTGTAGCGTTAAAGTTATCGTTACTACTAATCACGACTTTAGCTTCTAATGATTTACCAATGACTTTATTGTTACGTGCAACTTCTAATGCACGGTTAACATCATCGCGAAGTGACATAAGTTGATTCCATTTATCTAATAATTCTTGATCTACTTCTACAACTTTTGGCATATCAGCTAAATGTACGCTTTCTTCTTCTACATGTGGAGTATGTGACCAAACTTCTTCAGCAGTGTGAACTAAGATTGGTGCTAATAATTTAGTCATATCTACTAAGATTTGATATAACACTGTTTGCATACTGCGACGTTTATGCGCGTCTTTTTGTTCAATGTAAAGAATGTCTTTACCGTAATCTAAATAGAAGTTACTTAATTCAACGTTAATAAAGTTTTGAACTTCTTGATAAATATTTAAATAATCGAAGTTATCATAATGTTCGATTGTACTTGCAGTGAACTCACGAAGACGATTTAATAAGTAGCGATCTACTTCTAATAATTCAGCTTCTGGTACTGCATCTGTATTTGGATTAAAGTCACTAATATTACCTAACATAAATCTTAAGGTATTTCTAATTTTACGATAAACATCAGATGTTTGTTTTAAGATTTCATCAGAAATACGTACATCTGCAAGGTAATCTGTACTACTTACCCATAAACGTGCAATATCTGCACCTTTTTGTTTTACTACTTGGTCTGGAACGATAACATTACCCAGTGATTTACTCATTTTCTTACCTTCTCCGTCCATAACGAAACCATGTGATAGTAAGAATTTATATGGTGCTTGTCCTCTTGTAGCTACAGCAGTAGTGATTGATGAGTTAAACCAACCACGATATTGGTCACTACCTTCGAAGTATAAGTCAGCTGGGAAGCTTAATTCTGGGCGTTGTTCTAACACACCTCTGTGAGATGAACCAGAGTCGAACCATACATCCATAATATCTGTTTCTTTAGTAAATTCACCATTAGGACTACCTGGATGACTAAATCCTTCAGGTAATAAATCTTTAGCTTCTCTTTCAAACCATACATTTGAACCATGTTCTGCGAATAAATCTGCCACGTGATTAACTGTTTCTTTTGTCATGATGATGTCGCCATTTTCAGCGTAAAATACTGGAAGCGGAACACCCCATACACGTTGACGAGAAATTACCCATTCGCCACGATCACGAATCATATTGTAGATACGTGTTTTACCCCAGTCTACTTTAAAATTAGTTTCTTCGATAGCATCTAAGATATCTTGTCTAACTTTATTGATTGAAGCAAACCATTGAGGTGTAGCACGGAAGATAACTGGTTTCTTAGTACGCCAGTCATGTGGGTAACTATGTGTAATAAAGTCTAATTTTAGTAACGCTTCTTTTTCAGTTAAAAGATCAGTTACGGCTTTATTAGCTTTGTCATAGAACATACCTTCAAATTGTCCACCTTCTTCAGTGAAGACACCTTTATCATCTAATGGACTAATTACTGGTAAATCATATTTTTGTCCTACGATATAGTCATCTTCCCCGTGTCCAGGAGCGGTATGAACACAACCTGTACCAGCATCTGTAGTAACATGGTCACCGTTAATCACTAATGATACGCGGTCTAAGAATGGATGTCGTGCTTCTACGTATTCTAATTCTTTACCTGTAAATTCTTTTTCTAATTTAACAGCTTCTTCATCCCATCCTAGCGCTTCTGAAACTGTTTCTGCTAAAGCTTGAGCGATAATATATTTTTTACCATTTACATTATATTGACCATATTTAAGTTCTGGATGAACAGTAATGGCAACGTTTGAAGGAATTGTCCAAGGTGTAGTTGTCCAAATGATAAATTGCGCGTCTTCATCAACTACGCCTTTAGTATCTTTTACGTCGAAAGCAACATAAATAGATGCAGAACGTTTATCATGATATTCGATTTCTGCTTCAGCAAGTGATGATTCACTTGATGGTGACCAGTAAACAGGTTTTTTACCTTTATAAATTAAACCTTTATCAGCCATTTCACCAAATAGACGAATTTGAGCTGCTTCGTATTCAGGTTTTAAAGTGATGTATGGATCACTAAAGTCACCACGCACACCTAAGCGTTTGAAATCTTGTTTTTGTAATTCAACTTGTTTTAATGCGAATTCTTTACATTTCTCTCTAAATTCGGCTACAGACATTTTCTTACGGTCTACACCTTTTTTTGTTAAAGCTTGTTCGATTGGTAAACCATGCGTATCCCAACCTGGAACGTAAGGCGCATAAAATCCTTGCATCGTTTTATAACGTACGATGAAGTCTTTGATAATTTTGTTTAAGGCATGACCCATATGAAGGTTACCATTCGCATATGGAGGGCCGTCATGTAAGATATATGTTTGGTTCCCTTTGTTTTTGTCTAATGATTTTTGATAATGATCTTCGCTATCCCATTTTTCTTGGATTTGAGGTTCTTTATTTGGTAAGCCACCTCGCATAGGAAAATCAGTTTTAGGCATTAATAAAGTATCTTTGTAGTTCATAATTGTTTTTCACTCCTTAAATATAAAAAGAACTCTAAGTTCAACTAAAAAGGGACGGAATTACCGCGGTACCACCCTTGTTAACTCAACTTAGAGTTCTCTCTTAGAAAATTTTATAATGTGATAAGGCAGTGATATAAGAAATACACTTTTGCTAGGCTTGCACCCACCCTAGCTCGCTGTGAAAAGTTTACTATTTCTTACGCGTCTGACTTTTAAATTTAGATATTATTTATTTGATGTTGATTGGCTTTGCGCATCACTTGATTCAAGTGATGTAGACTCGCTCGTACTAGCTGCATTACTAGTTGAACCTGTCACACTTTGTGAATTAGCACTATTACTTGTACTTTCGCTATTATTAGCATTATTGGCAGATTGTTGTGTTTGAGCTTGTTGTTGCTCTTCTGGAGTAATATCTTGACTGTTTAAATGTTGGAAGTTCTCTTGAGTAACTTGTTCAGCATCAATGTCATAATTAAGCAAATAATCCCAATCGTCATTTTTAAGTAAGTCTAATTGTGCTTCAACTAACATACTGAAACGTGATCTAAATATTTTAGATTGGCGTTTCATATCTTCAGTTTGGAATGATAAATGACGTGCTTTTTCAATAGCATCATTTACAATTAAATCTGCTTGAGCTTGTGCTTTGCTAATTGTCGCTTCAGCTTCTTTAGTAGCAGCTAACTTAGTTTCTTCCCCAGCTTGTTGAGCTTGTACAAGCGCATCACTAACTGATTGATGAACTTGTTGGTAAGATTTAATATTAGTATCTCTCTCTTCAACAACTTTTTCAAGTTGTTTTTTTTCTTCTTTTAAACGCTCAATTTCATTGCTTAATTGAGTTAAATAATCACTAACCTCTGCAGGTTCTAAACCATTTTTAACTTTAGTAAATTCTTTATTCTTAATTTCACTAGGTGTAAAAGGCATTCCATATCCTCCTCAAATCAGACTATGATTTATGATTCATTTTTACTTGAATAATGTTCGATAAGTGATGTGTATTTTGTCTTTTTTCGTTTTACCACCCACTTCGGTAATTTGAGCACGCCCAAAACCTTGAATGGATAGTAAATCATTGGTTTGTATTTGAAAATCAGGTGAATCAATAATTGTATGGTTAACTTTCACGCGTTTCTTTTCGATAAGTTGTTTCGCAATTGATCTTGATTTGTGAATCATTTCTTTTAAAACAACATCTAATCTTAAAGCGCTAACTGTGCTACCTTGAATTTTCCAATTCTCTACTGATTGTATCATATCTTTAAATGGAATAGAATTAAGTTTCACTGATGCACCTTTTATCTTTGTTAATTCCAACAGAATATATGATTCTAATCGCTTTGTCAAAACAAATTGAATTGTTTCGCCGACAATAATATCTCCTACTTGTTCTCTTTCTATTCCTAAGGACATTAGTGTGCCTAATACATGTTGATGTCGTAGTGTAACAAATTTCTCAGGATAGTTGATTTGAATAAGCACTTCTTCAAAGTCTTCTTCAGACGGTTCATAGTAACTTGGTGCGATGATTGCTCGTTTTCTTTCTGCATTTTCCCCACCAAAGAAACTCACATGCATATCTTCATAGCTTCCTACGATTACTTCAAGGATATATTGTCCTCTTGGATCTAGAAAATGAGTTAACACAGGCGCATATTGTTGTTCTACTTGAGCGCATTTATCAATAAATTGATCAATTAAAGTTTGTTCTTCAGTTCTAAAGTGTTGATATATGTCGATGGCTGTAACCTCCTTTTTCCAAATAAATAGAGTCTTAATATTATTTAAACCATATATCGTAAATAAAACATAAAAATAGTCTAGAACACATTTACCGTTCCAGACTATCATTAAAATATAAAATTAATGTAGCATTAAATAATTTAAAATCATGTCAAAAATACTTCTCAAACCTGCTTGGAAGAGTATAAGCACAAATAGTGCGACAAGTGATGAAATATCAATCATTCCAATAGGTGGGATAATCTTTCTAAAAGGTTCTAAATAAGGTTCATAGAGCTTTCCTAAAATTTCACCAAATTTAGATTCTCTTATGCTTGGCACCCAAGAAGTAAAAAAATAGATAATCATTCCAAAATAATAAATTTGGACTAAAATTAAAATAAATGAAAAAATACTACTTAACATGCCGAGATCCATATATTAAGCTCCTTATTCGTAGTGTTGCGATTCCATTTGTTCGATATGATCGGTAATACTACCCGCAACTTCGACATTATCAGGTGTACAAAGGAATATATCTGTACCAACACGTTGAATATCTCCACCAATTGCATAAACTGTACCACTTAAAAAGTCGATGATACGTTTAGCTGAAACTTTGTCGATACGTTGTAAGTTAACCAATGTCGCACGACGATTTTTCAATTCATCTGCAATATCTTGTGTATCTGAAAAGACACGTGGTTCAAATAAGCACATTTTTGAACTTTCATATGTACTATACCCTTGTGAAGATTGATTCATCGTTACTACGTTCTTAGTGTTCGACTTTGAAGGTGTGTGATTCATACGATTGTTCCTTTCTTCTGAGTTATACGCTCTTGTTGTTTTCTTAGATGGCACAGATTTTATATTATTTTGCTTTGTTTGATTGGTTTGTTGTTGGCGTTCTGGCTGTTGTTGTACATTATTATTTTGAGACGCTTCATTTTGAACCGCTCGTTGTTGATGTTCTTCAGGGCCTTCAACTACTTCTTCTTCATCATCCATTAGAAAAAAATTGTTAAATAAATCTTTTATAGCCACGGCATTCACTCCTATTCTCCTACAAGTTTAGTTCCTATTCTTATAAATGAAGCACCTTCTTCTACAGCAATTTGATAATCATTGCTCATTCCCATAGATAAATACTCACAAGGCGCATACTCTAAAGTAAGGTTTTTAATTTCATCACGTTTTTCTCTCAATTGTTTAAATACTTGACGAATGTAATCCGTGTCGTCAGTATATGGTGCCATAGTCATTAATCCGACAATTTTAATATTTTCATATTGCTTGATTTGTTCAATAAAATCATTAACTTCATCTAATGCAATCCCATGTTTACTTTCTTCACCAGAAACATTGACTTGTACGAAACAAGAAATAGGATGATTAGCTCTCTTATTAATTTCCTTTGCAAGACTTAAACGGTCTAAAGCATGAAGGTAATCAATCTCGTTAATAACTTCTTTTACTTTTCTCGATTGTAAAGAGCCGATGAAATGCATTGTAACATCATCAGGCAAAGCTTCTTTCTTCTCTAGAAAACCTTCTAAACGGTTCTCACCAAAGTGTCTTAAGCCTGCTTCATAAGCTTCTTTAGCTCGGTCTATTGTAACATATTTTGTAACTGCTATCACGTTTGGTGGGAACGTTGACTCACTTTTTTCAAAATGTGTATTAATTTCTTTTTCAATTGTTTCTAAGTTATCTTGTACTTTCATTTGAGTATCAACCTCTTAATGCGGATTTCTTTTTATAAATAATATTATTTTTGTCCTATAAATGCTAGCATTCTGCCAGTTTGTCCTTTTTCAATGCGATATGAGAAGAAAAGAGACAAATCCTCTGAAGTTGCATAATCGGTAATATAGATATTGTCTGAAGGAACACCGTGTTGAGTAAGCAATAATGCATTAGCACGTTTTAAATCAATGCCATGACGATTTGCGTCTCTCGTTTCAATATATTTAGATGCATCGATAGGTAATGTTTCAAATTTTGATTTTATACCATCGTTGATTTCGTAACTCATAGATGTGGACGGTCCGATAACAACCTTTAAATCTTCAAAGTTAAAATCGATATTGTCCAACATTTTAACTACAATTTGTCCGTAAGTACCTCTCCAACCTGCATGAGCTAATCCAATAAAATGGTGCTTTTCACTATAGAAATAAACAGGCACACAGTCTGCATAGCACATGGTTAATAATATATTAGAATCGTACGTATACATTCCATCAATACCATGTAATTGGTTGGTTAATTCATCAATATTTTTACCCTGATCACGTTGAGTAACGTGGGCTATTTTATTTTCATGAGTTTGTATTGGAAAGACCCATTGGTTAGGTTGAAAATCAATAGCCTCAGCTAACATATGTTGATGCTTTGTAACATTGGTCGGATCATCGTCAATGTAACGTGCCATATTGAAAGAACCTTCTGGATATAAGCTGTAGCCACCTTCACGCGTAGTAAATCCAAGTGTTACAGTTTCGATATCGTTAGATTCATATTTTAAATAATGAGGATACTTAATAAACTTCTCTGACACGTAAACAAAACCACCTTCTAAAAATTTCTCTATTTAAAAATTAAAAAATGTAATCTTTACTCTAAACATGAACATGCTTTTATTATATAACAATATTCACTTTGTTTTAAAGTAAATAAAAAAGGGGCGGAACAGAATTCATAAGCGAATCCAAAGTTCCATACCCCCACAAGGAAAGACTATTCATACATGAAATAACTATTCGAACCGCTAAGTCATGTATTATCAAATATTAGTTAAAACTTATTTATCAATTAACGTCTAGTTCTTCTAGAACGTCTTTCTTCTCTATTTCTGATAAAGCTAGGAATATCATCGTCTTTAGTAGAATGACTTCTTTCACTTACACTTTCAGAAGAACGTGAGCTTGTAGTTCCTTGGCCAAATGAATCTTCTTTAGGTGCACTTGTTTGAGTTGACGCACTTGATGTAGCGCTAGTACCAAAGCCAGTGCTAGAAGCTTTACGTCCTTGTGATGTTGGTTTATCTTCGAAACCTGTAGCAATAACTGTTACAACGATTTCATCTTGTAATTCTGGGTTAATTACTGTACCAAAGATCATGTTTACATCTTCATCTGCAGCATCTTGTACGATGTCTGCTGCTTCTTGTGCTTCGAATAATGAAAGTGATTCTCCACCAGTAATGTTCATTAATACGCCTTGCGCACCAACGATTGATGTTTCAAGTAATGGTGATGAAATGGCTTTTTTAGCAGCTTCTACAGCTCTGTTTTCGCCTGAAGAAACGCCGATACCCATTAATGCTGAACCTTGGTTAGACATAATTGTTTTAACGTCTGCAAAGTCTAAGTTTACTTCACCAGAAACTGCGATTAAGTCAGAGATACCTTGAACACCTTGACGTAACACGTTATCTGCTTCTTTAAATGCTTCCATCATTGGAGTAGATTTATCAACGATGTCTAATAAACGGTCGTTAGGAATGACGATTAATGTATCTACTGCTGCTTTCATAGCTTCTACACCAGCAGCTGCTTGAGTAGAACGTTTACGTCCTTCGAAACCGAATGGGCGAGTAACAACACCAACAGTTAATGCGCCCATTTCTTTAGCAATTTTAGCTACGACTGGTGCAGCACCTGTACCAGTACCGCCACCCATACCAGCTGTAACAAACACCATGTCTGCGCCTTGGATAGCATCTTCAATTTGTTCACGTGATTCTTCTGCAGCTTTTTTACCGATTTCAGGGTTAGCACCTGCACCAAGTCCACGAGTTAATTTTTCACCAATTTGGATTTTAGATTCAGCTTTAGATAAGTTTAAAGCTTGTCCATCTGTGTTAATTGCAATAAATTCTACGTTATTCATACCGTGGTCAATCATGCGGTTAACAGCGTTATTACCGCCGCCACCTACACCGATGACTTTTAGTGTCGCTAAATGATTAAATCCTTGTTCAAATTCTAACATTTATATTTCCTCCTAGTCTTAATGGCCAATCATTCAAATAGAGATTTCATAAGTTTTTTAAATTTACCCTCTTCTTTTTGAGGTCTTTCTTGCTCATCATCATAGTGATGTTCAGTTTCTTGATGTTCTTCTGGAGTTTCATACTTATCATGATCTTCTACTTTTTCAATTCTGTCATGTGGTTCATTGTAGTTTTCTTCATAAGTATCTTCATTTTTATTTGATTTACGTTTAAACCAATCAAATCCACCAGATTTAGAAGCGTTATCTTTTTCATCTTCTTCAATAACTTCTTCTTCAAATTCATCATTATCGTGATAATTTATTGTAACATAATCTAACAACTCATCAAAAGCGATACTACTAGATATAGTAGAAATCGCTGAAGTGAATTCAGGCTTTCTAATACCCATTTGTGATGGCGTATGAATTCTTATTTTTTCATTAACCATAGTGTTCAATAATTCTTTAACACCTAGTAAATTAGATGAGCCACCAGTGATGATGAAACCACCGTTAACTTTAGTTAAACCTAAGTCAACTAATACATCAAAGACTTCATCAATAATATCTTGCATTGTACGTTCAATAACCGCACTTAAATCTTTTTGCGTATACTCTACTAATTCATCACTATCAACTTGATCTACGCTAAATACGTCCTGATCTGAAGCTGAGTTAGTAAATGCATGTCCATATTGATGTTTAATCTTCTCAGCAGTTTCATATGTAGTATTTAATTCTTCCGCAATATCATCTGTGATGTCTCGTCCTGCAAGTTCGATTGAGTCTGCGTCTACTAATTCACCGCGTTCATAAAATGCGATTTGTGTTAAATCTTCACCAATGTCAATAACACAAGCACCTAATTCTTTTTCAGTTGCAGAAAGAATTGAGCCATAGTTATATGCATCAGAATATACATCTAATACATCAACGCCACATGATTCTACACATTTAATCATATTAATTAAAATAGATTTATGGATAGCAATGACGCCAGCTTCTACTTTTAATGAATGTCTAGCAATAAGTTCTTTCGGATCTGAAACTTCATTATCGCCATCAACAATGAATCGAAGAGGGAAGACATCAATAACGTCTGTATCTGGAACGTCATTTTTTTGACGAATGCCTTCTAACACATCTTCAATATGTGTCCCGTTTATTTCAGTATCTTCATAAAAATCAATTTCATTAACTTCATCGTATACTTCAGTACCTATGATAGGTAATTTTAAGAAAACTTCTTTAATGTCTACACCAGAAGCGATAGAAGCTTTTTTAATTGTATCTTTAATTGCTTGTTTAGCAATGTCAAAATCATCAATCAATCCGTTCTTTATACCGCTAGTGTAGGTTTGTCCTGTACCTATCACATTTATTCCATTGTGAAATTTTTCGCCTACTATTGTTTTTACGCTTGATGAACCAATATCTATGCTTACATAGTAATGTTCCTCCATAGATAGGCACCTCCTGACAAATTACTATTAAAATACACTATGTTTAGTTTACAATACGATGTTTGGCTTGTGAACTATAAACACATATTAATATCGAAATTTTTTAATTATTTGAATCTGATTGTTCGTTAATTTTATTTAAAGCGCTCTGTAATTCATCTTTTGCAACTGTTTCTTCTTGTGATTTTTGACGAACATTTTGATCTGATTTAGAATCTGAGCCGCCGTTATCACCATAAGGAATGAATGATGCGCCTACTGACAAATCAATATACCCTTGAGTTTTAAGATTTCCTGAATCATCTCTAGATAGTGATTGTGACATTTGTGGGTAGTATTGAATTTTTTTAGCAATTGTATCCATATTCCCTACCACTTGCATGTCATCTTTCATAAACATCAAAATTCTATTTTGATTATTTTGTTCTGGAGCGTATTTAATTTCAGAAATCATATCTCTTATATCAGACGACATATTAGATAATGCTTTAATGATGCTATCTTTGTCATCGCCTTTAAAGTCGTCTAAAATTGGCCCGCTTCCAGCAATGTCACCATCATAATTTTTCAATTCTTTATTACCTTCTATAATGGGAACATACTTGTTTTTCTCTTTAACAATACCTACAACGTCATTTTCAGTCACTTTTACATTGACAGTATTAGGCAATTGCTTGTCTATTTCCACATTTTTAATAAGGTCATTTTTTTCTAAATTATTGATACCCTTTTTCTTACTATAGGTATACATGCGAGAGTTATCTTTAATATCTAAAGCTTTCTCAATTTGACTATTACTTACATTTTTATTACCGGTTATATTTATATGAGAAATTCTACTTAGTGGTGTAAACATATAAATTAAAAATAATAAGATCAATAGTACTAAAATAGTTATAACTGTATATTGAATTTGTCTCTGTCGCTTTCGCCTTTCAATTCTTTGTTGCTCTCGTTTTTCTTGAAGCGACATGCCTTCGTATTTATCTTGTTTTTCTTGTTTTCTAGTCTTCCGTTGGTTGTTGAAATCTTTAAGGCTGTTAAACGAAAGCATGTTATTATTCTTTTTGCGATGTTTCTTAGAGTCTGATTCAGTATGATTTTGAGACGCCTTTATTGCTTGTGTATCTGATTCTTTATTGTTAATGGAATGTGGCGTCTTTGGATCATTTTTTTCTTTGCTATCTTCTTGGTTGTCGTTTACTTCATCCTGTTTTCGATGAATTTTATATCTCTCTTCATCATCGTATGTTAAATCGTCACTTAAGTCATTTTCATTGAATGTATGATTATCTGTTGATTCTAGGCCACGATTCCTTCTTTTCTCAGCTCTTTTAATAGCTCTTAACTTGCGATCGCTTTTCCTTTTATTATCATCCATTTGGTTTCACACCCTTTAGTAAGATGGCAAGTGTGCACGGAAGCTCTCAATAAATCGTTCTCCACGTTCCTCGAATGTACCGTATTGATCCCAACTTGCACATGCAGGAGATAATAACACTACTTCATTTGGCTCGATGACGCCTTGAACTTTTTCGACTGCATCTTCAATATCTGTTGCTTTAACAACTACTTTACCTTGACTATTACCTAGTTTAGCAAACTTTTCTTGAGTTTCACCAAAGACAACCATGACTCTAACATTTTTCATGTAAGGTATTAGTTCGTCAAAGTCATTACCACGATCTAATCCTCCACATAGCCAGATAATTGGCTGCTTGAATGAATTCAATGCAAATTGTGTCGCTAATGTATTTGTAGCCTTTGAATCGTTGTAATACTTATTCGTTCTATTAGTTCCAATATATTGCAATCTATGATCAATTCCTGAAAAAGTAGTTAAACTATCAATAATTGCTTTAATTGGTACCCCAGCTAAAATTGCTGCTAATACAGCTGCTAAAATGTTTTCTAGGTTGTGTTCTCCTGGTAAAACAAGGTCATCAATATTAATGATTCTAATTCCTTTATAAATGATGAAATTATCTTTAATGTAAATGCCTTCAACTTCTTGTTGTGTAGAGAAGTATAATGTTTTAGCTTTTAACGTTTCAGATTCAATTAAATGTCTTTGATGATAATTACAAATTAAATAATCACTTTCTAATTGGTTCTTATAAATTTGTTTCTTAGCATTTTGATAATTTTCTAATGTTTCGTGATAATCTAGGTGTGCAGAGTAAATATTAGTAATAATAGCAATATGTGGACGATATGCTTCAATCCCTAACAATTGGAATGAAGATAACTCAGTAATTAAATATTCTTCTGGTGACGTCTCTTGTGCTACTTTAGAAGCTACGAAACCAATGTTACCTGATAAACGACCATTCAATCTGCTTTTTTGGAACATGTCTCCAATTAAAGACGTCGTCGTCGTTTTACCATTTGTACCCGTTACCGCAATAATAGGTGCTTCTGATACTAAATAACTTAACTCAACTTCAGTTAAAATTTTCAATCCACGTTCTTCTGCTGCTTTAATAATTGGAACTGTATAAGGTATGCCTGGATTTTTAACAATAATCGGATTGTTATCTAATAAAGATAGTGGATGTCCTCCGTCAACAATGTTCACACCTAAAGTTTCTAAATCTTTAGCATGTGGATCTTGCGATAAGTCTTTACCATCATTAACTGTTACGTTAGCACCTAACTTAGTTAATAACTTAGCCGCTTCATATCCACTCTTTGCTAACCCTACTACAAGAACTTCTTTATTTTCTAATCCTGTATAATTCAGCATGTTAATGCACTCCTATCCATAATCCGATTAATCCTGAAATTAGACCTACTGTCCAGAATACTGTAACAACCTTCCATTCACCCCATCCACTTAACTCAAAGTGGTGATGTATTGGACTCATCTTGAAGATACGTTTTTTTGTTAACTTGTAAGATGCAACTTGTAGCATTACTGATAAAGTTTCCACTACAAACACTAAGCCAATAAGTAATAAAGATAGTTCTTGGTTCAACATTATTGAGATAGTTGCGAAAATCCCACCTAATGCCAAGCTTCCTGTATCACCCATGAAAACTTTGGCTGGGTTAAGGTTATAAGGTAAGAATCCTAGTAGCGCGAAAATCATGATAATACAAAATGCACCAATTGCTGGTGAATCTAAGACAAAGCTCATGATGGCAAACATGGTAAAACCAATAATTGATAATCCAGTTGCTAGTCCATCTAAACCATCTGTTAAATTCACAGCGTTTGAAAATCCTACTTGCCAAAAAACAATAAAGATAACATAGGCAAATGATAACGGTATGCTTACATTAGTAAAAGGTATATTTAAATCAGTTGAAAATTCAACTAAGTGAAACACGTCACTAAGAACAAAGAAAATAACTGCAATACCAATTTGAGCTAAAAACTTTTGTTTACTTGTTAAACCTTGGTTATTTTTCTTAACTACAATAATATAATCATCAATAAATCCAATTAATCCAAATCCAATAGTTACAAATAACAAGAGGATAATAGGATTAGAATTATCGATAAAGAAAATCGCTATAATCGATGTGATGATAATACTAATTAAAAACGTAAGGCCACCCATGGTAGGCGTACCTGTTTTTTTCATGTGACTTTGTGGCCCCTCTTCCCGAATACTTTGGCCAAATTTCATTCGTTTAAGTGTTGGAATTAATACAGGCACTAAAATGAAAGTGATAACTAATGCGATAAGCGCAAGTATAAAAAGCATAATATTCTCCTTTATGTATATTAAATTTTTAAATTAATAATTGTAAGTTATATTTTACTGTACTCAGTTTATCAATTTTTTAGATAACATTATATAGATTTGAGTATGTTAGCGAGGTGAGGGATAAGGCTTTACTTTTTATTATGCCTCTCCCTCATCTCGCAACTCTATACTCATTATTTTCTTAAGTAGGTTCAAATAGTAACTCAAAGGTTAATTAGAATCGCTATTTGAGTCGCTATTTGAATCACTATTTGAGTTAGATTCATCGTCATTGCTTGAAGAAGAATCACTTTCACCTTCACTACTTGAATCATCCTCTTTAGAAGAAGCATCACTTGTTGCAGATGAACTATTATTCGAATTGTCAGATGTAGCATCTGGGTCATCCGTAGATAATTCAACTTCTATCTTACTACTATCTTTTAATGTCGTACCATTAGAGATAGATTGTTTCGTGACATAACCGCTTCCTTTTGTAGTCACGTTGATGCCAGTTAACTCTTGGAATGCAAGGACATCATCTTTAGTCCAACCTTTCATATCTGGCATAGTGATATCTCCGTCTGTTAGTAATAATACTTTACTGTTCGGTAATAATTTTTTATCAGCTTTTACTGATTGAGATTTAATATTATCACCACTACCAATTACAATTGGCTGTAGGTTTTCAGATTTAAGACTATCTTGTGCTTTATCTGAAGTCTGTCCTACGACATTCGGTGCTTTAGTATACTGAGCAGTCTTAGTTTCATCTTTTTTAGAGCCTACATTGAGATATTTAAGCGTATTTTCCATAATAGGTTTAAAAGCTTTACTTACGCCATATTCATACGCTTCTTGATCATTTTTCTGAGCTAAACTCATACCGGCATAGACAATGACTTCAGGATCTTTCTTAGGTGCATCACCAATGAAGCTTACAAAATATGGATTCTCGCCTTTAACGTAGCCTCCACCGTTTTCATCAGCAACCTGAGCAGTTCCCGTTTTACCTTCAATATCATAGCCATCTACGCGGTAGTTCATCGCATGACTTTTCTTGCTGTTAACTACTTTGTCCAATTCATTTTCAACTTTATCTGCGGTAGACGCAGTGATTGGTTTACCTGCGATAGTCTTTTCACCTTTATAGAAAGTTTTATTAGAAATTGGGTTGTTAATACTTTGCACGAACCATGGTTGCAACATATTACCTTTATTAAAGAATGCAGATTGTGCTTGTATCATTTGAACTGGTGTAACTGTTGTTGATTGTCCGAATGCAGATGTTTTTTGTTGTAACTCGTTGGTCCAAGCAATGTTACCTGATGCTTCACCGTCAAATAGACCGTTAGTCGTTTTACCAAATCCAAAACGTTCGTACCAAGACTTCATCTTATCTGCACCTACTAAGTCTTGTAAATGCATCATTAATGTATTAGATGAATATGTGAAACCAAGTGACATTGGAATTTCGCCCCAACCAGATTTATTCCAGTCTGAAATACGTGAACCCATAATGTCACGATGTCCTGATTCAAACTTTTTCTTTGGATCAAATTTACCTTCTTGAATCGCTGCTGCTAATCCATACGTTTTAAATGTAGAACCAGGTTCATAGGTATTTTGATATAAATCGTTTGCCCATTTCTTACCAAAATCTTTACCCGTTTCTGGATTAAACGTTGGTCGTTGACTGAAAGCTAAAATTTCTCCAGTTTTGGCATCCATAACTACTGCAAATAAATCTTTTGGTTGATATCTCTTAACCATGTCATCTAATGCTTCTTCAACAAATACTTGAATGTTGGAATCAATTGTTAAATGAACGTCATCCCCACGCTTAGGCGCTTTTTCGTTTTTAGTGTTTGGTGCTATATATCCCCAAATATCTTGGACATAAGATAAGGCACCTTTTTTACCACTTAAATAACTATCGAAGATTTTTTCTACACCTAAAGCACCTTTTAATTCACCTGTATCAGGATTTTTTTGTGCCATCCCGATTAAATGCGAAGCAAAGTTACCATTAGGATAGAAACGTTCAGTTTCTGGGTATAACGTGATACCAGGTAATTTCATTTTTTCAAGCTTTTCTTTATCTTGATATGTTAAGTTCGATCCTTTTTGACCAAATTCAACTTGGAATGCTTTCTTTTGGTTAAGACGTTTTTCAATTTCTTCAGGTTTCATATCGATAACTTTTGCTAATTGTTTAGCAGTTTTCTTTTTATCGACCACGTGACGTGGTTTGTCACTGTTATCACTCGCACTTTTATCAATGACTGCTACCACTTTAAACCTTTCAACGTCTTCCGCTAGGACCTTTCCTTTCCTATCATATATTTTTCCTCGTTCAGCTTGTTCATTATTTTGAACTAAATATTTTTCATTAGCTCGCATAATCAAGTCTTGACCATCCGAATGACCCGTTAGCATAATATATGAATATCTTAGAACCAATATAAAAAAGAGCAGTCCGAATATACCAACAAGGAGGACTGCTCCTAATTTATTTTTTCTAATTTTAATTTTTCGCTTCGCCATTAGTACGCACTACCTTTACATTATCGTTCTTTAGGCTCATTCCTTGTTCTTTTGCCTTATCGTAAATGCGTTCGTAAGAAGAATTTTTCTTAATTTCAGATTGAATTGCGCTGTTTTCACTCGATTGTTGTTCTATTTTTGTTTCTAAATCTGCAATTTTTCCATTAGTATCATACGCATCCATTTTTAAAGATAGCATATAGATAGCGATGACAGCAATTGCAGTGACAAGCGTTATGTATAAGAACTTCTCAAATCTTGTAAGTTGAACTACAACCTTCTTAGTAACTGTACGGGTCTGTGGTTCAGTTTGCGGTTGTTGCTTCGGTATGCTGTTGTGCTGGACTTCATTATATGGTTCATATATTTTTTCTACAGCCATCTTCTTCAATTACTCCTTATTTTAGTATTTCTGCGACACGTAATTTAGCACTACGCGCTCTATTATTCTCGTCTAAATCTGAATCAGTTGCTGTGATAGGCTTGCGATTCACCCTTTTTAACTTAAGTGTATACGCTTCAGGAATAATTGGTAACCCTCTAGGCACATCAGGACCTTTTTCATATTCTTGGAAAATTTGCTTACATAATCGATCTTCCAATGAATGGAAAGTAATCACTGATATTCTGCCACCTACTTTAACTAATTCAATTGCTTGTTCAATTGAATCTTCAAATGCAGATAATTCATCATTAACCGCAATACGTATAGCTTGAAAAACTCGTTTGGCAGGATGACCACCTTTGCGGCGAGCTTTAGCCGGAATACCTTCTTTAATGATATCTACAAGTTCTAATGTTGTTTCGATTGGTTGTCGTTCACGATGTGCTTCAATTCGTCGAGCAATTTGTTTTGAAAATGATTCTTCGCCATAACGATAAAATGTCTTAACTAGTGCTTCAAACGACCAGTTATTCACTACTTCGTAAGCGCTTAACTCTTGGGTCTGATCCATTCTCATATCTAATTTTGCATCGTGATGATAACTAAATCCTCTTTCAGGGATATCTAGTTGCGGACTCGAAACCCCTAAGTCATAGTAAATACCATCCACTTTTTCAATTTCTAATTTTTTTAAAATGTCAGTTAATTCTCTAAAGTTACTGTGTACAAACGTGACTTTGTGTAGATGATCTTTTAGTACTTCTTTAGCATTTTCAATAGCAGAAGTATCTTGATCGATTGCAATTAATCTACCGTCATCGTTCAATTGATTTAATAAATAGAGTGCATGTCCCGCACCACCAAGCGTACAGTCTACGTAAATACCATCTTCTTTGATGTCAAGATAATCAATTGTTTCTTTGAGCATGACGCTTATATGATGAAACACGGTTAATTCCTCCATTAAAAATCAAAATCTATCAAATCTTCAGCAATATCTTCGAAACTTTCTTCAGATTCATCATAAAAATCATTCCATGTTTCTCTATCCCAAATCTCAATTCGATTTGAAACGCCTATTACTGTACATTCTTTAGTTAGGTTAGCGTACTTTCTCAAATTTTGAGGGATGTTGATACGCCCTTGTTTATCAAGTTCAACTTCAATGGCACCAGAGAAGAACATACGCATAAACTTACGTGCGTCTTTTTTTGTCATCGGTAAGGTTTTCATTTTATCTTCAATTTGTTGCCATTCTTCAAGTGTGTAACCAAATAAACATTTATCAAGGCCTCGCGTGATAATAAATCGTTCATTTAAGTCATATCTAAACTTAGATGGAATAATCATACGACCTTTAGCATCAAGTTGATGCTCGTATTCTCCCATGAACATTATTATCACCTCACCTTATTTATAATTTACCACATCTCACCACTATCCTCCACTAATTCTGTAAAATATATTAAAATTCTTTATATTTATATAAAAAGACCCATTTTATCTTATTGATAAAATGGGTCAAATGCTTATTAAATCAAGGCTTTATAATAATTAGTTCAAATGTATATTCAAGTGGTGGATAGGTGGAGGGACTGAACACATCTATCCCAAAATCATTCATGATTTGTAGTGGATTCCATATTCTTTCTTGCAAGCCGTGGAGTGGGCGTAACACATGTTCTAACTCTCTAAAATGTTTCATGCTAATATCATTCTCTCTTTCGATATTAAGCAAATAGCGTTTTAACAAGTAATCAAATTGCTCATTATGAATTTCATTATTCTTGTTTACTAAATTTACGTTATCTTGATTACCCTCTACTTCAGCTAACAAATGTTGATAAATTTTAGCTTGCTCCGCTTTAAGTTCTTTGACTTTTTGAATAAAGTCTTCTGAAGCTTGTTCACGAACAAACTTTGTTCTATCGTCTTCAATACCTAATTGAATCACTTTATCCGCTTTCAACTGGTATTGTTCTAATAACTTATCAGTTCTTTCAGTGATATAAGTCATTTTCATTCGTGGTAAGACAATAGGCATCTCAACGTTTAAGAGCTTAAATACGTCGTTTAATTCTGCCCAATATTTAATTTCACTCGGGCCTCCAACAAATGCCACTGTATTAAAGAGCCACTCTTCCATTACTGGTCTTGTTACTACATTATTAGAAAAACGTTCTGGTTCCGACTCAATTAAATTTAATATTTCTTCTTTTGAAAATTCAGCATCTGATTTACTTAATTTGAATGTGTCTCCCTCTTTAGTTAAGAGTTGGCGCATATTATCTTCATGTAAGAATAAATGCACATTCGTATCCGTTTGAATCATTTGCTCTAACCCTGACGCCTTTGTTTGTTGTTGAGTAGATCTAAACGCTTCATCAATTTCATGATGCTTTTCAATGATTTCTTTTAAAAATGGCTTTTCAAGTTGGCGTAATTGTTCAAATTGCGCATCAATAAATAAAACGCCATGGTCTTTGAAAACTTCATGTAATAACCCTTTAAATATATCAGTCCATGTATCAAATCGATTTATGATATTTAAACATTTATTATAAAGGGTTTTGGTATTTTCAGTTTCTTTTAATTCTTTGAAAAATTGTTTTAAAGCCTCAGTAAGCGCTTCTTTATCTGGTGAATAACGCGACACATTCGTTTCAGGTGGTGCCATAGTATGGTATTTCACTTTATGCAATTGCGCTTCTTTCGAATTGTAAACGTATGTATGGTTTACTTCGTCAAAGTCATGATCTTCACCAGCAATCCAGAATACAGGCACAACCGGTTTATTGTGTTCTTCTGTTAATTGATTGCTTAACGTTACAATAGAAAGTATTTTATGAAATGTGTATAAAGGCCCACCAAACATTCCAGCTTGTTGCCCACCTATGACTACCTTCGCGCCATTTTCTAATGCCTTTAAGTTTGATTGTTGAGGCGCAGTTATATCTAAATCAGACATATATGCTTCGATAATTTGCGCTAACTGTTGTTCTCTTCCATTATTAGAACTATTCATTCTATTAATAAAGCTTGATTGTTCAACCGGATTATATTGATAAAATTTTAATAGTTGTTCGTCATTATTTTCCAATTTAGTAATAAACGCATCTTTTTCTTTAAAATATGTTACTTGACAGTCCATACCCATACTCCTTCGACATTGCTATTACTCATATAGTATAAAGATTATAGCACTATCTGACAATTTTACGGCTTATATATGAAAGAAATATTTTTCATTTGTGACTTTAACGCTTCTTCCATTATTCAATTAAATGAAATTTACCTACTTTTTGCGTTATAATAATATAAAATAAATAAGGGGGAATTGCAATATGAGTGAAGTGAAACATCTTGAGATTAATTATAAAACTGATGAATTATTTGAGGCATTCAGAGCATTCGGCAATCAAGATTTATATATGGTAGAAGAATTTAATGGACAAATGATTGATGCGAGTTCAGACTCACCATTCTATGGCATCTTCAATGGGGAAAATTTAGCTGCCCGTATGGCACTATTAAAAAAAGGTGACGTAGAGGAAAAGTATTTTCCAAAGTATGATGACTACCTATTATTATGGAAATTAGAAGTTTTAGAACAATATAATAATCGAGGTTATGGCAAAGATTTAATTGACTATGCAAAATCTTACAATATGCCTATCAAAGCCATTGCACGTCAAGACTCTAAAGAATTTTTAATTAGTCACGGATTTGAAGACGTTCAAGCAAAGAATCCAGAAGGTCACGATGTATTAATCTGGGCACCAAACAACAAATAGCTTTTAATAAATATCACAACCTGAGATGAAGATAATAGCGTTTAGACTTCGAAGCATAATCAGTCGCACGAGGTATAAACATTGTTATCCTACGTCTCAGGTTGTTAACTATTTAACCCTTTTCAATTAAATCCACTAACTCAGTTAACGTTGTTATTTCATAATCTGGATGAATACCTGTATTATTCTCTTTCCCTCTGATGTTAAACCAACATGTAGCAATATTAGCATTCTTTCCTCCCACTATATCAGAAGTTAAAGAGTCTCCAACTATTATTGAATTTGCACGTTTCTCATTACCAATCTTTTTGAAAATAAAATCAAAAAACTCAGTCATTGGCTTTTGATAACCTGTTTCCTCAGATATAAATACATCATCAAACATATCTTTATCTTCTAGTTGAGCAATACGGCGTTGTTGCGTATCTGTCACGCCATTTGTCACGATATATAATTCACACGCTTGCGATAAACGATCAAGCGTTTCTAACGTTGTATCAAAATGTTTAAGCGGGGCTTTAGCCAATTCATCTCTGAATATTACATCCGCTTCCTTCCCATCAACCTCAATATTATAATGGTTAAAATATTCTATAAAACGATGAGATAATACTTCTTCTTTCGTTAACTCATTCTTTTGAAAAGCTTCCCAATGCGCTTGATTTACTTGTTTGAAAAACTGAAAATCCTTCGCCGTAGGATAATGATTATAACGTTTCGCCATATTATGAAACGCTTTATCCTCAGCATCATAAAAATCCACAATAGTATCATCAAAATCCAGTAAAATTGTATTGTATTTCATACCTGTACATCCTTAATTATATTTATGTATACAGTTTAACAGAAAATGTATTAGCAATAAAAAAAGACCAGAGCGTTTGCCCTGGTCAACTATTACGATAGTTATTAGAAACCGAAGATTTTTCCTAATGCACTTACACCGTTTTCTACAATTCCTACGATGCTTGTACCTAATTTAGCCCAGTCTTTGTCTTGTCCTGCTTGTACTGCGTTTGCGATTGCTTCTGCGATTTTTTGCATTATAATCTCTCCATTTCTTTATTTTTTAATTTAGTAACTTTGTATTTGTATTATTGCTTAATTAGAAGCCGAAGATTTTTCCTAGAACGCTTACTCCGTTTTCTACGATACCCACGATGCTTGTACCTAATTTAGCCCAATCTTGGTTTTGGCCTGCTTGTACTGCGTTTGCGATTGCTTCTGCGATTTTTTGCATTATAATCTCTCCATTTCTTTGTTTATTTATTTAGTAAAATTATATTTTTAATTATTGCTTTATTAGAAACCGAAAATTTTTCCTAAGAAACTAATACCATTTTCTAAAATACCTACGATACTTGTACCTAATTTAGCCCAATCTTGGTTTTGGCCTGCTTGAACTGCATCTGAAATTGCTTGTACTATTTTCATATTAAATTCTCCATTCCTTTTTTAATTTTTTATATTAGAAACCTAAATATTTGCTTAATAAACCTACACCGTTTTCTACAATACCAACAATGCTTGTACCTAATTTAGTCCAATCACCATTAATGCCAGCTGTTACTGTATCTTTAATTGAGTTGAATAAACCTTCCATTTTATACACTCCTTAAATTTAATTGGTAAAATTCTTAAAACGATTGTTAGGTTGTTGTGTTTAACTATCGTTTTGATACTTATACTATATAGCCCTTTTCTCATCTATTGGCTCTTTTTTCTCAACTTGGACATTAATCATCAAAACTGTAAAACAAAGATTGTAAATCATACACTTAGGAATTCAAATATGTTTTGCAAAATCCGACAATTCTGTAAACGTTTACAATACTTTTACATTAGCTTTACAAAGCTTGTTAACATTTACTTTTCATTAATATAAGTACATGTATTTACTACTTATACTGTTTAATCATTGGAAATTATGATAAATACGGGAGATAAGGTGTTTTTGTAGTATAGTAAGTAATATATTTTCAATTCATTTATAAAAAGAGGTATTTTATGTATTTAATTTTAGCTATATTTATTTTTATTAGCGCTATTGTAAGTATGAGTTTTTCTATACAATCTAGCTATATTAGTCGATCAACCATTTCTTACTACGCCCTTTCACGCAGCCTTTCAGCAACTGTTCTTTCTATTATTACGTTAATTTTTATTAATAGTAATTTCTTAATTATTGTTTCAATATTAATGATACTTATACAGTTTTTTTTGGCTTTATAGGGTTAATTTCGAAAAATAAATTTAAAACTTTTGGGCCTTTCTTAACAGCGTTCATTAATTGTAGTTTATTAATTATTTTTATTATGATTTAAACTCTGATATATTGAAACGTCGCCCTATAGATAGAAATGTAAGTTACAATTACACGTAATTAGTGAAAAATATAAACTTTTTTTATATGATAACTATTGCTAAATAAGTTTTCTTTAGCTATAATAATTCTTGTGTTAAAAAATCATGTCCTGGTAGCTCAGCTGGATAGAGCAATGGCCTTCTAAGCCATCGGTCGGGGGTTCGAATCCCTCCCAGGACGTTAGTAAACGAAAATTAAACACTTTCCGAAAACAAAAAGCCCGCTATGACGGGCTTTTTTCTATATCCACTATTAATAACACACCATATAAAACTATTTTTTAGGGACTTTTTAGGGACCCGAGTCCCTCACATAAAAAAACCACACTCATAAGAACGTGGTTTGTGTTTTTTTGAAAATTACGCATAAAAAATAACCGTACCTATTAAGATACGGTTACCTAACCTAGGTTATATATGGTTTTTTAGATAAAATATCTAACAATATTGCCGTAAATGTTTCAACGACTTGTATATAATCTCATCCGCCAAGATGACAGTTATATTGTAACATAAAAAAATAGGACAAGCACCATTATGCTTATCCCTGTGTAATGTCGTGTGGTTATATTACATCAGATTACTTCCAAGTTATCTTGCCGAAATACTTCTCTTTCTTAATACGTTCCTGTTTATCTGTAATTTTACATAAAGCACAGTAGAAATAACCGGCACTAGGGTTAGTCGGATATTTAAACTTAGCCCACCAGTAACCATCTTTTTTAGTAATACTAACAAAGTCTACCCACTGATTAGGTAACAACCATGAACTAGCATCTACAACCGAACCTTTCAGTCCTACACTACGTCTAACTTTGATAGTTGAGTTAGTAGTAAATCGACCTTTCCAATTCCAGGTAATCTGTTTAGCTGGTTTTTTAGCACGTACGCGTGTAGTTAAAGTATTAGTTGATTTTTCGCTAAAGTTAGGACGAATAAACCACATTTCAGTTTCGTAATCATGTTTACGACGTGTAGCAGTTTCCCAACCTGACCCGTTATTAATAGGACCACAAGTCCAACCACCACCTAACCAGTTCTGCTCGATTACAACTATATAATCTAAAGTAGCCTCAACTACCCAAGCAACATGACCCCAACCTCCACCAAGTTGAGCGCCCCAAACAACTAAGTCGCCTGGCTTAGCTAAAAACTTAGGTGTGTTTTTGTGAACGGTTGCTTCTTTTTCGAAGTATTTTAGATTAATTGTGTTAAACGGAATATCTTTAGCACCGTCGCCTTTTAATCCATGACCAAACAACTTATCCCACCCAACGTTAGCATAATCAAAGCATTGGAACGCTGCGTACATATCAAAGTCGTATTGTTTACCTTCAGTAGATTTAAGCCACTTCACAAATTCATCACGTGTAAGGGTGGTAGCACCTTTTTTTACTGGGGTAGGAGTCGCTTTGACTTTAACATCTTTTTTGTAATATTTAGCTACTTGTTTATCTAGATTGCTCGTGCTGCGACCATAGCCACATGCTTGCAAAAGATTACCCGGATCTTGCTTATCCGATTGAATATCTTGATGTCCAGGCATACGCGTTTTATAGTCAATATTCCAATACTCTGCTAAGTACGCAAGTACGCGGGCGCCGTTATCTAGTGCTTTTAAAGAACGTTCTTTGTTATCGAAATAACAAATTTCTACACCAATCGCTACATCATTTGCATCTTTACCATACCAAAGGTTATCGGTTGGCGCGTCATAAAGTACATGCCATGCTTTCTCGGTTGTAGGAATGCAAATAATAGCTTCTTTATCATCTACAAAGATATGCGCACTTGCTACTTGGTTCCACGGTATATTATGCGTATTTTCGTAATAGTTAACGTTAGTTTGTGCAGATGTATTAGGGTTGCCAGTGTCGTGAGCAACAATAAATTGTGGTTTACCTCCGTCTAATTGTTCACCATAGCGCCGTGTTCCCTTAGTCAATAAATCGTAACGTACCTTTACGCCTTTCCAATTCTCAGTAGCCATTTATAACACTCCTATTTTAAATTGTTTTCTTTCAAATATTCTTCTTGCGCTTTTGAATGCGAATGAATAACATATGTGTTTTTATAAACACCATAAATTGCGATGACAAACGGTACTGCTGAAGTAGCAAAGTTCTGCCATGCGTCTAATTTTTCAGGCATTAAAAAAGGCACTTCTATACCACTCGCTTTCAAAGCAAGGTATAAAGCACCTAACATTCCACCTATCAAACCGATATACTGTTTTAATTTATCTGATGTCATTTTTGTCCTCCTTTTATTCAAAATAAAAAGCCGACCGAAGTCGACTTATCTCCCTGAAACTTTACCGTCAAATTCTGAAGTTGGTTTACCAGTTTTGACACGTATATCATTGTTACTATCTACCCAAATATATTTTGTACCTAACTGAATTAGGTTATTATTCCATGCGTGCGATTTTAAAGATAAATTACCGTTCACAATGAAACCGTCTTGCGCACCTTGTATCCAGTTTGTTGGTGCAAATGTACCATCACCTGCTTGAATAGAACCACTTACAAAATCAAATTTCAAACGTGGATAGATGTCCGTTGCACGTTTCATATTCATGTAGTTAGGTGCTAAAGATAAGTTATAGTTTGATTCTGCTTTGTCATCAATGTTTTCAGCACTTCCGATAATTTTAAATAATGGCGAGTTATCACTAAATTTATTTTGATAGCGATAGTTACCAGTGCTGGAGTTTACAGCTGCACGGTGTGATGTTTGAGATTGCAAAACATTACGTGATGAGTAATCATCTTCAACGATTTGGACTTGAGCTGATTGGTAACCTGATAAGATTGTGTTAAATTGTGTTGGTTTATCTGCACTGTTTGAAAAGAAGTTAATTGTATAAGGTGTATTCTCATTCTTTTCAAAACGTGCATTAAAGAATGTATTGTACATACCTTGCAATCTCACACCAATTTTTGCCACTTCGCCCTCGATGCTCGGTTTAGTCCAAAGATTGTTATTAATCATGTAAGGGTTAGTATCCGGCTTAGCTACATAGATTTGATAAATTCCGTCCATGTTTTTACCCTCATTAGAATAATGTGCATAACGACCACCATTAAATTGGTTCTCGTTAATCCATGATAGATCGTTTTCTTGGCCGACATATAAATTGATTTTGTTATTAATTAATGAGCCGATATTAAATGTGTTATAGCATAAACTTTTAGTTGCAGACATTCTAATACCTACATTGAAGTTTTCGACTCTACCGAAGGTTAAATGACTTTCTAGAACATTTAACACTTTAATTCCCATTGAATTAGGGGTATCCCAACTTCTAACTTTAGAAAATACGCTAGGTAAAGTAGAAATATGATTTTTTAAATAATCATCATCATTACCGTAGATAATAGCCGGTTTACCTGCCGTATCTGCAAGGATAGAACCTAAAGGCATATCTACAATGCAATTAATGTTAACTGTGTCAGTGATTAAAGCAGTCTCGTTAAATGTAGCAATACAGTTGTTTTTTGCACAATAATCTAGCGCTTTTTGTAGATTAACGGTATCGTCAGTTTTACCATCTCCAACTACACCTAATGTAGATAAGTCTGTTATTGATTTGTTGTTATTTGCGTCGCTTTTAATTTGCGTTTCGTATAACATATCTCCTTTTTGGCCATCTACACTATCAAACACACGTAAATTAACGCCGTCTTTAGTAGGCACGTTTTCAAAAATTAAAGATGAGCCATCTTTACCTCTAGGCCCCTGAGGTCCTTGTGGTCCGATTTCACCTTTGTCCCCTTTGAACTTATCAGGGTTTTCTACTAAATATGAATGAATATCATCTTTTAGCTCTTTTGTATATTCATCGGTTAATAACCCCATAGCATTTTCAGACATCACGTTTCTAACAAGCCTTTGCAATGAATCAACGTGTATTTCTTTCCCAATCGGACCATCGATTCCACTATCTCTAATAGTAAAAAAGAAATTCGCTACATGAACACTTGTTGTTTTATATTCTAAGAATAATTTAGCGTCCACTTTGCCAGCATGCTTAATCAATGCGTCACTTAGTTTGTATAAGATAACACCATCTTTAGGTAGTGGGATATCTAATGGTTCGTTTGTGAATATAGAACCATCTTGACAGAATAAATCTAGCCTAGGTTTCATGTTTGTGTCTGTAAAATCTACATTTACATGATTATCAGTTACAGTAATACGAATGTATGCATTTCCATCATCTTCTGTATAAAAATTGGCGTTAATATTGCCGTTTTCTGCCGTTGCCACATTAATGTTTGTTTCTATATCGCTCATTTTACCTAACATATATACACCTCTTATTTATAAATTAAGGCTACCTACTGTCAGTAGATAGCCCGTTATTTGTAATTATCTCGGATAAAGTACAAGCCTTTTAACCCTATTTTTTTGTAATAACTATAAATTGTGCTTGCTTGATGTTCACACCAACGTATATCTGTTGCGTATTGATGCGTAGCTGGATTTTTAGGGTTCCAACGCATACGGTATAATGTATTTTGCCCTACGTTGATAAAATCTTGTCTAACGAATTTGGCCCCTCCGATAATCGCTTTAGCTGGTGTAGTCCAACCTTTATTTCTAGCAAACGTCATCGCATAATTAGGATTATTATCATACGCACCAATGCCAAAGTAGTTATATACTCCTGCACGTCCACTTGCAAAGTATGAGGTGCCGTTACCACTTTCTAATAATGCGTGGGCGATTAAATAAATTTCGTTAATATTGTACTTTTTACAACCCTCTGCAAAAGCTTTACCTTGTCCTGCAAGTGTGCCTTTGCCTTTAAGGATAATATTCAGTTTCTCAACTGATACACCTTGATACTTACCTAGATTTAAAAACTGGTAAATTTGCGTTTTACTATTAAAAATCGTTGTTGGATTCATGGCGTTTTTAACTTGATTATTAGTAGGGCGATACCAGCTCACACCGTTACTAATTTGTGGATATCCTTTGGATAACTGTAAGTTAAGCGCCTGTTTGAATGAATAGTTACTCTTCTCAACTGTAATTTTAGCATCCTTCTCTTTAACACCGCTAACTACACCTGTTGTATTTTTGGCAGGCGTTGTTGCTTTTTTAGTATCTTTAGCCGTTTCAGTAGGTTTAAGTTTAATCGTATTTTTAATAGTAGTTGTAGTAATTGTTTCTGTGCGTAATTGGTCGCGTTTTAAGTACATTTCAATGATTTTCTTTTCGACATCTTTATATTTACTTTCGTCAGGTACACCTTTTTTTATCATGTCGTAATCAATTAAATCTTTCATCGTACGCCAAATATTATCATCAACTTTAATACTACTTTCAGATAACTTAATCTTGCTCCAACTTAACATCCATACGCCATAAACCAACGCTTGTATTTGATTAAGCATAAACTGACGCTTACTTTCTGTTTGAGCGCCACACACTTCTAACACTAACCAACCAGGATGTTCAGGCGCCTCAATATACCTTGATCTAGGCGTCCAAATTCGCTCCCTATCAATGTAAACGTGTGGATATTCATCGTCCGACACGTAACGCTTACGTTGTAAGTAAAGTTCTTCAACGTCACGTAGATAAGGACATTCTTTTATGTAAATGCCTTTAGGTGTTTCGAGTTGTTTACCCTCATCAATAATTAAATGGTAATTATATTCTAATTGCTTATCTAAAGTAAGTAAAAAGTCAGTATATTCTACTTTTTTAACTTCTTTAAAGTGTGGTTTTTTAGCCTCTCCGGTAGTTGTTACATCTTTAGAACTGTCATGTGGTTTAACATCCGGTCTGATATTAGTAGGCGTTTTAGGCTTAGTTGTTTCTTTAGGTGTCCCTGCATGTCTAACCTCTTTTTGATATGCCGGTCTAACAAACCCTGTAACACTTGTGTAACTATGCGTTACGTATGCGCCAGGACTACCCCAGTTATAGTTAGGTGGATATTCAGAGTGTACCCAATTCTGGTCCACTGTTCTAAAAGTCTTTTTATTAGAGGGACCTACAACTATACCAGTATGACCTGCCCAACCTATACCATTACCAGGGTGCCACACAGCTATATCTCCGGGAAGGGGGACGAAGTCTGGTGTATTTTTTATAAATTTAAAACCTTTAGGGTATTTATAATAAGCCATATCAACGGCGTTGCCCCACGTTCTAAAATGCCAATAGCGTTCGAATATATAGTTAGGTAAATCCCAACACTGGGGCCCCCCTCCAGACCCAGGTAAATCAATTCTTTTACCTATAACTGATTTTGCCCATGCTGCAACTTCTGACGCCGTTGGTTTACGGCTCTTTGGATTAGGCAATCCCATTTATACACCTCCAAAATAAAAAGCCGATACCGAAGTATCGACTTAATTAAATATTGCTTTTGCTAATTCAAATAAAGGTTTAAGTAACCATGCAGCACCACCGCCACCTACTGTAATAGTGAGGAGTTTCAATATGAAGTCACGATTTTCTTTACCTTTCATTTGAGCCAACTCATGTTCTTTTTCAAGTTGTTTTTTAAAACCTAAACTATCTTCTTCTAAATCTTCAACATCACTTTCGACTTTGCTTATGCGCTTTTCTTGATTGGATAAATGACCGTTGGTTTTTACAAGTTCATTTTTGATGTCTCTGTTAGTTTCTGCAACTGATTTCATAGTGGTATTTGTTTCGGTTAGCAAAACATGTAATGTATTGTATTGTGTTGTGTGTTTCTCATCTACCTCTCTGATGCGTTTGTTAATATTATCTATATCATTATAATATTCTCTAGGTAGCACTATCTCATTATTTTCGATAGAACAACACTCCTACATATCCATAGCCACCACTACCCATTGCCATAATGAGAAACGTTGCAGGTGTTAACCAATTTAGCGATTGGTCCATTCCTGCTAATGAAATAATGAAGAAGAACATAGAGCAAATAAAACCGCCTAGAATAAGCGATAAACTATATACCTTGTTAACCTTTCTATAAGGTAACGAGATACCAGCGATTACCAAAAGGACCCCTCCAATAAAGAAAGGAACGCCCCAAAACGATAGATTTATTAATTCGTGCATACTTTCGTATAACGGGCTATCATGTGCCGTTTCTTCCGAAGCAATTATCCAAAATAAACCTCTTATAACTGCCAACATACCCATTGTTATTAAAGAAACAACATTGATATATTCCATTTCGTTCTGTTGTGTTTTTTTATTCATATAACACCTCTTTGCTCAAATTAAAAAGCCACAAGCGCTAAGCCTGTGGTTCATCTATATATTCAATTCCTGTTAACTCTTTGTACTGTTCTGGCGTTACCCAACCACAACGTACATATAATTTAAATTTTCCCGGCGTGTAACGACCCTCTTTATACCATTTAATTACCCATTTACCCATTTAAATTACCTCCTTGAATTGACGCTATTTGTTCCGTTAAATCTACAAAAGCCGTTTTTAAACTATCAACTTCCGCGTTTGTTTTTGCTAACTGCTCTGTTAAATCTTCAATAACCATGTCTTTTTCATCAGGTTCAACTTTCGTTGGAATTACTGTTTTTTCGAATTCTTCTTTTGTTTGGCCAATCCATTCTTTACCATCATAATAAATAGGAGCGTATAAGCCGTCCGTTGGCTTATCTTCCGTCCATTTATCGCTTGGATATTCGTATTCGTCATCATCGTTTTTAAAGACTACAACCGGTTTGCCGTTTTTCCATAAATAAACAATTTTCATATTTTCACACCTTAATTTATAAATTTAATTTCTGAATAAATGTAATCATCTTTCGTCCATTCGCCAGTGATGTTTGATGTGTAGAAAACAATGTCGCCACTAGGTAAAATGTTTACATAACAACCAGGTTTATTTACTGAACTTACTACTGGAAAACTTTGTGCATTTTTGACTATGTTATTCGGTAACGTTGCGATTACTTGGCCAGATATTAGATTACTTGCATTTAGTCTCACGTGGTTAGTTACTACACCGTTTTGAGCCACTACTCTAAATGATGATTTAAAGCCGTTTCTATCGCTAAATACCGTATTAGCAACTGTCCCATTAACAATTGTTAAATCTACCCAACCAGTATCTTTAAAATCATTTACTTTTTCCCAAGCTAACCAACTATCACCAACTTTGGTACGAATATAAATCTCATTAGAATTGTACGGAGTGAAAATAAACTTGATATAGTTATTACTAACAAAGGTTGCGAATAAAACTCCATTTTTAGCACTAGCAGTTGGACCATTTAATGGTGTGTATAAATAGTAGAAACCAGATGTTGTAATCATAGTTAAAGGGTCATCAAAATCTAGGTTAGTTACTGATAAAGTAGCACCATTACTATCTGTTAGCTTAGAACGTTGCCAATCGTAACCACTCATTAAACTATCAACATCACCTTTAGTTAATGCCCCGTTGTTTTTAAATTGATTTACTTTATCATCAATAATACTATTTGCCTCTGCAATCTTACTTTCGAAAACTTGAGATTGATTATCTACATCGGCTTGAATAGCATTTTGTGCAAGTTCAAAACTACTTTGCACATCATTCTTTTTAGAGTCAATTTGAGCTAAACCATTAACGATTTGATTATTAATGTTTGATAAAGCGTCTACTTTTTTACTATCTATTGCGTTTAAACTATCATCTTTAGCTTGATTAATTGATTGGATAGCATTTTCTACTGTTTGTTTAATCGTTTCTAACATGCTTGAAGTTGCTTGAATATCTTGTTTCAAATCTTCAATTTTTTGTTCAATTACTGTACGTAAATCATCAAACATACGTATATAAGACACTTTAATGTCACTGCTAATTTGATTGACTAAACTATCTTTTACATCAAATTCAAATGTACCTAATACAACCGTATCATCATTGCCTTGTAACTTAACATCGTTTAATGATAAGTAAACTTCGCCTTTTACAGTTGAATTAGTAGCACTTTTTAAAAACCATTGAGGTACTGTTACTCCGATTAACCCTTTCATTGGATCAATATACTCAACATCTAACACACCTGATGTACTAGCACGTTCGGTTTGACTTCCATTCTGTGCTTTAAAAAAGGCATATCCTTTAACGTTGTTATTAGAGATTAATAAAGGTTTTTTATTCTTTGTAACAATAAATTGGAATTGAGCAGTATTTTTGTCTAAATTATAAAAACCAATACCTTTGTTAGATATTGGTTTTAAGTATGCCTCTTCTTCTAAATTAATCTTTGCGATTTTTTCTAATTCCATTATTTAGGCACCCCCCACGTTACTAATGCGATAGCGTATCCACGTTCTTCGGTATAAGGTGTAGTAATCTCTTGTACCCAACCGTGACCGTTTGCATTGTCTTTATAGCCAATACCAGCACGTGCATTAACATAATCATTAGCTACTACATCTTTTTCTACGTTTGTATAAATTTGACCTAACAAACCTACTGTGTTCCACTCTGGTCGTTCAGAACGTGATAAGTAAGCTAAATTACTATCATAATCAGGGTTTTCGACTGGTTCGTCTCGCCATTCAAAAATCGAATTACCATTATCATCAATAAATTCTTTTTGAACACGTTTAGTAATTGTCATACCGTATTCATTTTGTAAGTATCTATCCTTGTGATGATATGTCTTATCGTTAGCCACAAGTGCAGCAGTGCCAGATATAACACCTAAGATACGGTCATTCGGTTGTGCTTTTCTAATTTTGCCGTTATCTAATGTAACGATTGTACCTAAATCTATTGCCTGGCCACTTTGACTTTCAAACAACTCTGCAATATCAGCGTTGTTTTGAGTTAGTTTGCCTGCAAGTGTTAAATCACCTTTCAATGTATTGAAATCAACTTTAATGTTTGAAGTTGAGGGACCACCTTTGTCGTTGTAACCGGCTACTGCGTGATAACTTCCAGGCGATTTAACATTACGGCTTGCAAATACCATTTGCGTATGACTATCTTTGTCCGTTTCTGAACTTAATGAATTCATAACACTACTTCTAGAACCATACGCTTTAGAACTTTGACCAGAACCAATTACATAACTACGTGCGTTATAAGCTTTAGAGCCACCGGTTGATGCAATCACTGCGCTTTGGTCTGCAATTCCTGACGAACCACTTGAGGCAATACTAGCTCCACCTTTCAAAACAGTAGGTACAGTATTGTATGTTTCACCTGCTATTTTAGCTGCGTTAGTATAACCTGTTGCTGTAACACCGCTAATAATAGTGGTATTGTTAAATAATTCTACACCAACACCTGTTCCAATACCTTTTAAGTTACAATTTGTGATTTTCAAATCATAAATTCCTGAACCACCTGAAATACCAACTTTTTGTGATGAGCCGAATATATTAATGTTATTCAAGATAAATTTATAACCTTTGTTGTCGCCACCATATATCTTAATATCGGCGCCGGCGTTTTTGAAGTTAACAATATTAATGTTATTCAAAATGATGTTCTCACACATAAATTGAACGGCGATTACCGGTTGTTCAGTATCTAATTTACCGTTATCTAATTTACCGAAATCTCCGTCGCCTACTGCTGTGAAGTTGTTAATGGTTACATTACGGTAAGCACTGATAACTAACGCTCTAGGCGTTGAACCTGTATAAACACCATTGTATTTAGGATACATAGCCGTACAGTTATTTAGTACAACGCTATCTGCCGTTTTCGTAGGTGTATCTGTCTTTTTAAGGTGGTGGCCAATGTGTCTAATGTTATATGAGCGTATATCTTCTACTGATTGATGATTGTTAACAAATATACATCTTGCAGCGCTAGTTGGTGCATGTGCTTTAATTTCTAAGCCGCCGAAGTTATGTTCAGTTTTGTTATCTGATAAGTAGATTTGTTGTGAACCGTCATCAATTTCAATACCGTTGTTATTACCACCTGTAATGGTTGGGTGGTGTGCATAACAGTTTGTGATAGTAATATTACGTGAATGGTGCGTTGTGATACCGTCGTCTCCATGTGCGTAAACTTCGCAATTGTCAATATGAATAAATTGGCTTTCAGTTGATCTAGGTACACGGTTACCGTCGCCTTGATAGTAATAATCGTCACTAGCATACGTAACATCAATACAATGTAGTAACGCGTCGTGTGATACAATGTTGTAGATGTAACCATTCGTTACGCCGGCAAATCTGATATTACTTGAACGTGAACCTCCGGCAGGTTTAAGTGTTTTATTTTGTCTAAACTTATTACCGTCAAACTCAAAGTTCTCTAAACCAATATTTCTAGCTGCGCCACTCATTTTTAGGTTAGTAATACCTATATTTTGTGCCGGTGTGCTATCCATAAATTTAATTTTAGTAATACCTTTACCTTGTCCAACTAAACGGGAATTGTTAGGCATTTTAATACCTGTTGTTAAGTATGTACCGGCGCTCATATTAACTGTTACATTACCGTTGCCTAATGCTTGTTCAAACGCTTTGGTACTATCTTGTTGCCCTGTTGGATCAGCACCAAAGTCGTCAACGCTTACATTTCGTTTTAATTTTAATTCAAATTCTTTGCGTAACTCGTCCATACTCTTTTTCTGTTTTTGAAAATCATAAAACAAACGATTAGATAAATCATCATGGTTATTCCCGTCAATACTAGTACGTGAGGCTTTCAGTTCTGAAATGCCGTCGCCGTTATGACCTAATACTAAGTTAGTAGTCTTACTATTTAGATAATCTAAATAGTTTTCTACTGTCGTATCAGAATAAGTAATTTGCGATGATTTATGCGCTTTATCATCCTTTGTTTTATGGGAATTGAGGTCACTTTCTAAATCGCCCGTCCAGCCTTTGATAGTTTCAAAGTTTTGTTGAACTTGAGACACAAGTTTTGACCCCATAGCAGAATGTAGCTTAGTTATTAAATCGTTTAGGTTTATCATTTAATCCCACCTATTCATCGTAAAATTGGTAATAATCTTTAATTAATTCATACATAACAACCTCATGGCCTTTTTCATTAAGATGTACGCCGTCTGGCATACTAGATTTACGGAAAGCCGGGCTATAAGGTTTAAATGCCTCATATCTATAAGCGTCAAATACTGGTACGTTTAAAGTGTTGCAGATGTCGATTTGAGTATTAACATAATCAACTAAAGTTAGCCCTTTGTCGTTTTTATCAGTATCTTTACGTTTGATTGTTGAACCGTCAACGTAACATTGGCGTGTAGCCGTCATCACTAATAATTTAGCTTTAGGATTGTTTGATTTAATCTTTTCAATCGCACTATAAAAGGCACCGTAAAACGTTTTTAAGTCCGTTTTATCAGTGCCTATATCTGCATTGCTAATCCAATCGTCATCAGTGCCTTGTACTATGATTAAATCGCCTTTAATTCTAGTTGCTTGGTCGTAAACGCTATTTTCTTTGTTGATTGACATCGTAGCGCCACTTACAGCTAGGTTAGTTGGCTTAGCTTTAATCTTTGTGGCTAATAATTGTGTAAAGTTAGTTTTTGCATATGATCCTTTAGCCACACTATCGCCAATCGTACCAATCGTTTTAACTTTTTTGATACTAGATTTGCTAGAGAAGTCATGCACAATCGTACCGTTAGCAGTAGTTACGCTTTTAGCGTCTGCTTTATTAAGTTTCGCTTTGAGGTCGTCAGTTTTACCTAGTAAATCTTGTGCAGTTTTAGTATTGGCATTAGTTTGTGTTTGTAATTCTTGTTGTGTTTTAGCAGGGTTATTCGATTTTAAGTTAGTTACATACTTAGCAGCTTTACTTACTGCTTTAACATATCTATCTTGTAATCTAAATTCACCCAAAACTACATCCATTTTAATAATCTTGTTGTTGATATCACGTGTTGTAGTCGTTTCGATTATCCTCAAATTCTCATTTAAGCCAATCAAATCATCAATTACATTTACAATATCGCCGACCTTTGGCAGAGCATTTGGAAAGTATTTTTTAAGTAATACAAAATCTAGCGTTACTGATGTTTTAATACTTTCATTTATCACTTGTTCCATTTTACTTTTCAACGTATCTTCTTTAGTAATTCGTCCATTTTGTACAGGTGGCGCATGTCGTTTACCGATTAAGTCGGCCAAAGGAGAGGTGTACTCAAATTGCAAACTAGCCTCATTATAAGTTTGTTGGTCGTCGAAACCACCATAACCTTTAATAAAGGTGTAGCATTTTGTAGCGTCCTCTTCTATTTTAATATTATTGGCATTTACGCCAGCTTTAATATAATAGTCCGCCTTACGCTCAATATAATCGTATAAATGGAATGTTTTAGTGTTAGGATCATAAATATATTCTAGATTATAAGCCTCTAGCCCCTTTTTAAATAAATCTAGGTTAGTATCACAATTGCCTAGATTTTCAAATTTCGAACTATACACTTTAGCGTGTAAATTATATTTATAACCAGTCCCTTTAAATACTAAATCGAAATACTTTTGACCAGTAAAACTACCATTATAAGTTTCATACACACGACTATTGTTTAAATCGTCTATTTGAACTGGTCGAGCTTTAATGGTTAGTTTAGTCTTTTTATTTTTAGTTGTTTTATCTAACATTACAATTCGATATTCATTGAAATCATCAGTACCTCCAACTTCTGCGATAGTCCACATTTTAGTAACTGCACCGATTGCGTCGAAAGTACCTTTATTTTCATCAATCTCAATATCCAAAGTGCCGTCAAAGTCATTCAACTTCTCATTAAGCTTAGTGCCTACTGGTAAGGCTTGACCGACGCCTTGTAATGTTTTTAAAGATATTGGCATTCAATCACTCCTTACATGTAGTAGCATTTGTGCTTAAATTTGATTTGTTGCATAGTTTTAGTACTGTGGAACGTGTTCCAACCAGGTAATAGGGTAGGTTGACGTTTACCTATGTTGTAATCATCAATATTTAAGCCATTCCTATATGTGTGACGACCGTCAAATTTAATAACATCGCCTGAACGTAGCTCTAAGCCTTTGATACTGATAACATCACCACTATTTGTCATGTAGAACGTAGCACCTGATTTATCATCTTTAGCCACGTTTTCTCCTAAAGTTATTTCGACAACGCTATCTTGATTGAATTGGTTAATCTCTACGGTACCCTCATAATAAATATCAACAATTTTAACATTACGAAATGTATACTTACGCTTATTACTATTCACATCAAAGTCTACATTGTCCGATACTGCCCATTTTTCCATACTTAAACTTTCACTTTCAAAGTCGGTACTGTAACCAATACTTTCAAAGTAGGGTAATTCGATTGTTTCAAATTCTAGTTCAATTTCCCCGGCAATTTGAGTAGTGTCTATTGATACTTCGGTAACTAAACCTACATAGATTTGTCGACCGTCTGTATACTCAAGTTCAAACTCTTGTTTTTGTGGCTTGAACATATCTTCAAAGCGAATAGTTAAGTCAGGTGCGGATAATTCACGTAAATAAAAATGACCACGTAACAGCGCTTGAAGATTAGACTTCAAATGTGTTACTTCGGCCATTTTCTCTACTTGATACCTTAATCTAAGGTTTACTACTTTCTTTTCTTCATACTCAAAATTGAAAAAGCGCCCTTGTAACCGGTCTGTTTTATCAAACTCCCGGCTATACCCGGCGCCTTTCACATCATATGAGATAACTTTAAGTGCAGTACCAGTAAAGCGATTATTACTGATCATATACTTGTTTTTATCTTTAATGATTTCAATATCGTGTGCTATCAATAATAATCACTCCTTAAATACCAATACTTGATACTTTACCGTTTTGTTCCTCAATATATGACTTAATATATTCAACATCGCCCTCGTTGCGCACAGTTACATTAACGATAGGACGGTTGTTCTCTTGCATACTATGTCTAACATCTTTAGTCATATGTGCATCTAATGAGCCACCTAAATTACCAGATATTCCGTCTAAAAAGTCAGGTTGCAAGTCTGCGTTGAAAGCGTCCATTACTTTTAATGCTGCTAATCTACTTTCTCTTGCAGCTTTTCCGGCAAATTGTGAGATACCCATACCTAGTCCAGTCATGCTATCGTTACCTAATTGCATGAATTTACGTGAAGGAGAATGACTATCTAAGGCACTTTTAGCAGCACTTAAAGCGCCTTTTGCAGCATTCCATGCAGCTGCAGCTAAATCTCTAGCTTTTTGAACAATACCTCTTATCATTCCGGCTATCATATCAACACCGGCTTGAACAAAATCTCCGATAAAACTACGTACTCGGCTTAATGCGTTACTCATGCCATTTCCAACGGCACCAACTACTCTAAAGAAACCACTCACAACGCTAGATACAAATCTAGCCATAGCGCCAATAATGGCAGTTACCCATTGTGCGCCAACTGAGATAACTCTGCCTAATGCAGACGCCATATGTGCGCCGACGGTTGCGACCACTCTAATAAATCCACTTATAACAGATACTAAAAATCTAGCTACCGTGCTAATAATAGATGAAACCCATTGTGCACCTACGCTCATTACGTAATTGTAGGCTTGTACCATTTTGTTCCAAACGGACTGTGCCATTTGACCGAACCATTGCGTTACACTATTCCAAATTTGAGTAACGTATTGAACGATTGTTGACCAAATTTGAGACCAACTTGTGATATTCGTACCAAGAATAGAATTTAGACTTGTAAATATAAATTGTGATATTTGCGTCCAAATTGAGACAATTGCATTCCAAATAGTCATCATTACGTTTTGTATTGTAGTTTGTAAAGTTAGCCACGCACCCGAGAAGTCACCTGTCAACAGTTGAATAAATGCTGTAAACAAACCAACAATTAATTGAATAACTGATGATATAATGGCACCAATAGCAGTAAAAACGACTGATACAGCTAACCATAACGATTGGAATGCACCAATTACTAACTGAATGGCGCCCATTACCAAACCACCTAATACTTGCATAATAAACGAACCGACTTGTTGTAGTAACGGCATGATTGGTTTTAACGTTTGTTGGATAGATGCCCACAATTGAGTAAACCAGTTGATTATACCTTGTATCGCCCCAGAAATCGCGTCTTTAATACCATTCCAAGCATCGATAATCATATTTCTGAAGTTTTCATTTGTTTTCCATAGGTAAATTATGATGCCCACTAATGCGATAATAACGCCTATTACCACCCAAACTGGCCAAGTGATACCTGCTAACGCTGCACCAACTGCCTCAAATGCGCCTGCTAATAAAGGTAATACTTTTTGTATTGCGCCTATCGGGTTCATTAAAAATCTAAACGCTAATTTAACTAATTCTAGTGCTTTAGTTAAGAATTTAGTTTTCCCTACGAACTCTAATATTTTTTTAGCTACTTGGAATAAGCTAGTACCAAACACATTTGATAATACAGTACCAACCGCTATCACTGGTGCCATTAAAGCCCAGAATATACCACTCAAAATCATAAGTACGCCCATGATTTTAGCGATTGCCGGATGTGTTTCGAACAATTTAGCAATAAAACCTGCAAAAGCAGTAACAACACGTAAGATAACGCTTGCTATTGGCGCCATTGCAACGCCAAACGCTACTAAAGCACGTACAATATTGCCGATTAATTGCATAATCACTGGTCCATTTTGTTGCACATAGCTAATAAACTTCTTAAAGCCTTCTGATTTTCCGACTTGTTCGGACCATGTTCTAAATTGACTAGTTAATTTAACTAACCAATCAAATATACCGGCACTATTTTGTGCAAATGCGCCCATTAGGTTAGCTATGCCCATAAAGACATTGCCGAATATCTGCCCTATTTTAGGTAGATTAGTTTTTGTATACTCGATAAATGCTCTAATAGCGTTTTGACCTGCTACACTATTAGCCCAGTTTTGGAACTTTTTACCTAGACTGTCTAAGCCTTTAGCAGCCCATAAAAATAATGGTCCTAACTGTGTAAATACATTAACCAAACCGTCACCAAAACGTCCAGCAGCACTTAATAAAGTATTAAATGTCTTAACGCCTGTCGTGTTCATCATGTTAAAGAATTTAGAGGCAGTTTGACTGTTTTGCGCCCATTTTAAAACACCTTGCGACGCTTTCTCCATACCAGTAGCAACGCCTGATAGGAAAGGTCTCATTTTGCCTAAAGCCACATTGACTGAGTCTAAACCGTTAGCTAAAGTATTAAATATTTGAGCTTGGTTTTGCTTGATAATACTTTGCCATGTTGATTTAACTTGTTCTAATGACGCTTGATAACGTCTTGTTTCTGCAGTAGCTTGTAGCGTACCGTCTTTTAACATTTTCAAAGCACTAATTGCCATGCCACCAAATGCAAATGCACCTGCTCCTGCAATAGCAAACGCTCCGGCTAAACCAACTACGCCACTTGCTAATACACCAACGGCATTAAGTACTGCCATGATTGCAGGTACTAAACCTGCGATAACTGGTATCAAGCCTTGAATGCTTGCTATCATTAAACCTTTAACATGTTGGCTAAAAATAGTACCAAACGTTCTAATTTTAGTAGCTAAAGCGTCCATTTTATCGCCATATTCGTCTAAAGATTGACCTAAAGCTCTTGTTAACACTTGTGCTCTAGTCATTCCTCTAGTGTCAAAATTTACGTGCACTGTTTTATCATGCAGTAACGCTAACATTGCTTTAGCGCTAATCACAGAACGCTTTAAATTATCGTTATCACCTTTAATATCTACCTGTTTATCACGAATACGTTGCAATTCTGCTTTAGCAAAAGATATCGCACGTTTAATTGGATTAGTGTCTCCGTCAATATCCACTTTATGTTCTCGCCAACGTTGAGCCAATGCTTTGGCTCTGTTTAAAGCTCGTTTAAACTTATTAATATTAGCAGTAACTTCGGTTTCAATCTCATCAGGAATACTCGTTTTAGCTAATTGTTGCGCTTTTCTGATATTCCTTTGAAATTGACTAATAATTGCAGTTACACGAGCTACAAAGTTCTTTTCCATTGCTACCCTCCCTTTTGACTTGTGTTACGCATTTTATTCATAAACTTACGTGTACCACGTTTCTGTACTTCACGATTACGTTTATTTTGCGCTAGCTTACGTTTCTTCATTCTTTCGTATTCATCTGCATCGCCACGCACTTCGTAACGAGCGCGTTCGATTTGTCGTTGCATACGTTTTAACGATTTACCAGCTTGTACTAGGCCATTAGCTTGCGCTCCAAATAACATATTTTCTTGTTGATCTAGTAAGGCTTGTTTACTACCAATAATCCAGTCTTTCCATTCATTCGGTGTCATAAGCATCAACTCGTCATAGGGTAGGTAGCCTATGTATTGACTGGTTAATTGTCGTATTTCTGAATAGTCTAGTAAGGTAGAACGCCCATGATTTCTTTGTAGTTCAATTTCATGAACTCGATACCATTCTTCGTTGTTTCTTTCTCGTCTTCTTTGACCATAGTTGGCGCTTCGTTCATTTGTACCCAGAATAGACGTGATTTTTGCTTGAAAAAACCGCTATTATTCATTACATCTAATGCACCTTGTAATAATTCAAGCGTATCGCCTTTATCTTCAATAACTTCCATTAAAGTAATTTCGATTTGCTCACGTGAAGGTGCTTTCTTGCTTAAATAAGCAGTAGCGCATTCCCAAAAGTCTGCAATAGCATTAGTGTCACGCTCTAAAATACTGTTATAGATAGCATTAAAGCCACTTACAGTAGTTTTGCCACCTTTACCGTCATCTTCTTCTTTTGAGAATTGTTTCGCTTTGTGGTCGAATGCAAATACTGCTTTTGCCTCAATTTCTTCTCCGTTAATGTTTAATGAAGTGATTGGATTAATTGTAGTTTCAGTCATATTTTTTACCTCTTTCTAATTTTTGTACAAAAAAATAGAGGGCGTTATGCCCTCGTATTATGCGCCTGTGCTAGCTTTGCGATTTTCGAAATCGCCTTTGTATTGGCCCATATCTTCCCATTCAACTGTAACTGCAGCTGCACTAGGGTTAAGCCATTCGGCAGGTAATTCATCAGTGCTACCGTCTGCACTATTAAATTTAACTTTAGTTGTTACTTCAATTTTGTCATCTTCATCGTCGAATGACCATTCATGTTCTTCAACAATGATGTACGCAAAAGTGCCGTGATATTTACCCTCACGCTTTTTAGTTTCCCAAATCCATAAGCGTAACTGCTTGAATAACTTAACTGATTGTTTTAAAGCCTCTTGCCCAGGGTCTCCCGGAACTTTATCAATCGTTAGCTTAATTTCTTCTTCAACAGAATTTCGACCATAGTCTTTTTTGCCACCTTGTATCATTTCGGCTAAGTCGTTACTAATCGTATGACCGCCCTCTGATAAGCTAGCTAATAAAATAGCGTCTTCTTCTTTCAAAGTGCTAGCTAACGCCTCATCAGCAATTTGAATTGCTGCAATATATTTATTCTGAGCCATTTAATACACTCCTTTTTCTAATATTGTGTCTATATTTATAAACAAGCCGAATGATACCGTGCTTAGTGTACTGGTCTATATCAGTTATCACTTCTTGTGTATCAATTCGGCTCTTAATAAATGTATAGTTGTTAATTTCATATTCTCTATTTAGTACAAAACCTAAAAATTGTATGATTTGCGACGCCTCATCACGATTGTATGCTTGGCTATATACGTGGAACGTAATACCAACATCTTCAACCATGCTTGTGGTCATTTCATCATTTGTAACGCTAGTTTCCCCAACTATAATATATGGGTACTCAGCGTCTTTTTGTACGCAATCAAATACCCTACCACCAAATTGATTATTGATGATAGGGTTATTGAATAACTGCATATATAGTTCGTTATATAACTCTCGTTCTACTGATACCCACATATTGTTAACCGCCCTTTATGAAAAATACTTATTGAAATATGCTCTACCTTTATCAATTGCCGGTTCCCAGAAAGGTTGGGCGTGTTGTCCTTTGGTCGTATGCCAATTACCGTTAGCGTCTTTATAGCTCCACGGTACCTTTTTCGCACGACTACCTCCGGGACCAGTAGCATAAATACCAGTCCCATAGTTCACATAGATAGCGTATTCTGCGCCTACATTGATAACTCCAGTCATGCCACCGTCTTTAAAGTCCATTGATACGCTTTCTCGTAAGAAACCAGTATCAGCAGGCATTAAAGCGATAACTTGATTGTGAATAGTCGTTGTAGTTTTAGCTATACCTTTCTTAACCCAATTTTCCATTTCTTCTCTATAATCTTCCAATTCGGCTACTAAGTCCCAATTACCGTATTTAACCTTTGCCAATAGGACACTCTCGCAATCGTGTTAGATTAATCTCGTTTTGTCCGCCTTGGTCGACTGGCTCGCCTATAACTTCGTAAGTTTTGCCCTGATACTTGAATAATGTTTTGTTAGTGATTGGCACGCTGTACGGCGTATATAGGTTTCTGTCGTATTGGTTGTCCATTTGGTAATACTTTAGTTGTTCAGAAGATGTAGGCGTATCCATAAAACCTTTGATTGTTTGTTCGCTTTTAAAGCGCTCTCTTTGTTTAGGAGGCACACCTACTACTTCACGTTTGCCCATTTGGATGACATGTGGGAATTCGTCAAATGGATTAAACATAACGCTTACCCCAACTTAACTTACGATAAGGTTTAAGGTAGTTGTATGTTGTATCGGGCAGATTAGTTACAAACGTATAGCTAACCGTTCCCATTGTGCGTGACTGTACATTGCTAGTAGCACTAAACTTAATGCTTTCTGCGATGAACTTTTGAACGCCAGTAGGTAACGGTTCTACAAAAGTACGATTGCAATAATCATCTGCTATACCTTTATACATTTCAATAAGTTTTTCGATAGTCTCATCATTATCAGTGTTATCAAGTGGCAATTGATTAATTAGTTTGACGTCTTGCGCGTCCATTATTTACCACCCTCTAATACCTCAATCAATTCAGACTTTTTCATATCAGAAAAGCCCTCAATTCCGCGCTCTTTAGCAAGTTGTTTCAGTTCTGCTACTTTCATATCAGAATAGTTAACTTGCTCCTCTACACGCTCAATTAAAGGCTTATTTTGACGGTTATTGCTAGTGGATAATTCAGTTAATCGTTCATCACTTACATTTAAATCTTTACGAGGGAATGTATCTCCTACGTTGTACTCATAATCGTTATCCTGTAAGTCTGTAAAATACTGGATTACTTTAAACATGCGTTACTACCTCCTAATTAAGCTCCTGCGTCTGCACCTTTAGTTACTTTGACTGCTTTAGAGTCATCGTATAAGTAAGCTACATAATGCTTATCTGAATATAATTCAGTTGTTTTAGTAGATGGTACACGTTCAGTTTCTAAGAAGAAGTCACGTTTTGTGATTAATTTAACCGCACCGTGTTTAGCTAAAATAGCTTCGCCTTGCTTAATTTTATTAGAACGTACAATAATAGCACCTAACGCCTCGCCGAACGCACCTTTAACAATAATGTTATCGCCTAATTGAGTAGCACGAGTAAAGTTATCTGACGCACTAGCGCGTAATTTACCTGCGTCTAATGGATTAACGAATAATACCATTGGCTCTAAATCTTCATCGTTAAACTTGTCGATAGCCGTTTGCAAGCCCTCTAATTTAGTAATATCGGCGTTTACAGTTAATGTAGCACCTTGTAAAGCCTCTAATACATCATTATCTACTTTGTTAGCAATCGCTAAGCCGTGTTGACGTACTTGTTCGCCTTTAGGGTCGCCATAACCTGATAATAAAGCCTCATCTGTAATAGATGTACCTTTACCAATCTTGCGAATTTTAGCCTCACGCTTTTTAGTTTCTAATTGGTCTACTGGAATTTTTTCCCCCTCGCCAATCACTTTAGCGTCTCCGCTGTAAATAAATGCTGGGAATGTTAATGTATCGCCTGGTTGACCAACTAATGTTGAGTCAATGTCCGCGAATTGTGCAAATCTCAATTTCTTATCTAATTCTGCTTGCATCATAGGTGCTAATACTTCTGGTACGATCATTGTACTGACTTTTGTCATGCCTTCTGCCATATTTATAACCTCACTTTAATTAGTTTTCAGCAAGCCTGTCATAAGTCGCACGGTCATTTACAAATAGCTCTGTGCGCTCATCAACAGACATACTGTCGAATTTTTCTTTCGTAATTCCTGTTGGTACTGTGTCGCCGTCTGTTGGTGTGTTGCCTGTTGGCTTAACGTCGGCAAATAAATAAGGTTTAGACTCTTTAAGCGACTCAATCGCTTTATCTAAACCTTTCACAGTACCGTCATCTTGCAATTCTAGTTCGTCTTGATTAACGAAAGCTAGAATATCGTTAGCGTCGTTAGCCTCTTTGGCAACTGCTAACTTAACAGCGTTATTCAGTTGTGATTTGTTGTACTTATCTTGCCACTCTGCATTTTTATTTTTTAATTCATCGAGTTCTTTTTGTAACTCGCTATCATCTTTTACAGAGTCTTGTAATTGAGCAATTTGTTCATCACGGTTAGAAATCTCGGCTTTCAATTCATCGATTTCAGTATTTTTATCATTCAATCTAGAACGTGGTACCATTCCTGATTTTGACTCATCAATTGCGTCGATAACTTTCTGTTTATCGATTTCTCCGTCTTTAAATTGCCCTAATAATGCGTATAAGTCCATGTCTGACTACTCCTTTTCTACGAGTTTAACGTGCAACGCCACGAAAGATTTGGATAAAAAGAAGCAGTTTAACGACATGCTAAGGTCGAGTGGTAGGTTACTAGCCATAAAAAATAGCCAACACGATTAAGTGTTAGCTTGTTTATAAAAAAACTACAACTTTATATTCTGGTTAATCTATATTTTCTATTAATTCTTGTATCTCAGGATTGTTTATTGATAAATTGACGTTTACTTCTCTTCTTTGTAATTCAATAATTTCTTTATACAAATCTCTAATACGCTCTAATTTTTCGATTGCCTCATTAGCATCTAGTTCTACTTTTGCATTTAAATTCATACTATTTACCACCTTTACGTTTCATCTTTTCTCTTTTCATACGTTCCCAATACCTGTATCTAACTTTAGGTATTACTTCGGTTTTACCGTCATCATTACGCACTCTCATTGTTGTAGGTAATTCATCTTCATCGAAATAGTAAAGTAATTTACAACGACAATTAATATTCTCTCTTGCACTGTTCACACCGACAAATAGTTTAGGCGCTTGTCCTACGCAACCACTAGACTTGAAGTTTTCTCTGATAGGGCGTTTAGCCCCGTCTAAATGTCTATGTGTATCACGCGTGCGATTATCTTTGACTGCGTCCCACATTTTATACATAGTCAAACCGTTATCTTCTGCGACTAACGCACTATCTAATCCTGCTTGTGACATCGCTCTACCTGCCTCCGTACGCGCAACACGTAAAGATTGAGCTTTAGTCATACCTATGTCATCACGTAACGCTTTAGCTATCTTAGTATAGCCCTCTCCACTCATAATACCTTGTGTGATGTGTATGCGTATCTTCTTCAACACTTCATCACGATGTTTTTGCAATGTAGGTATTAATTTTATAAATTCAATTGGTTGTTCTATTGCTGCTTGTATCGTTTTAGTATTTGGTACATCAAATTGCATTGATGCTTGACTTGCCATTTCATACAAAAATAGGCTCATCATAAACTTTTCAATATAAGCGTTCTGTTGTGTCTGTTTGATTGTTTTAGCTACTTGGCTATAATCATCAGTCAACATTTCTGCTATACGATTAAGTTCTTTGTTGAGCCTGTTGTATTTATTAAATTCAGTCCACGTAACGTATACATCGTCTGACTGGTACTTTTCGAACATGTCTGCTAACTCTTGTTTAATTGCTTTCAAACGTCTAGAGAAAAGTACTTCGATTTCCTTTTCTGCTTGCTTAATCAACTTATCAATATAGTTATCAATATCATTCTGGTTCGTTATCTTCGGATTGTCCTTGCTCATTAGCAATACCTCCGTCTATATCAGGCAATTGTTGATTAAGTTCAAGTTGTTCTTGTTCTAATCTTTCAAGTTCTGCTTGTAGATCTTCAACGTAAGGGTGGTTTTCTAAAACAGTTTCATGCGATACAACACCCATAGACGCTTGAGCCATATTAACTTGTAATTCAGTATTAGCTACTTTGTTGTAATTAAAGCTAATTTCCACATCTTTATAATTACCTTTTATATTAAAATGTTCATAAATAAACCAAAGTAAATCTTGAATAGCTACTTTAGTTTTACGAGCTAATTTATCTGCTTTAAGATTTAAATTAGTGTATAAAAATTCTAAAGCTACACCACTAGGAGCAGAACCGAATTTATCCGAACTAAAATCTACTGCTTGACCAAATAGCATTACTTTTTGATACAACTCATCAAGATATGCTTTGCTGTTTTCTACTGGAACTTCAAGTTGAATAGTATCAACCCCACCGTCCTCAGTAACATTAATAGCTCCGTAATACCTCATTAATCTTTTGAATTCTGCTAAATCTTGGTCATTGTAATTTTTAAGTACATACGTTAATTCCGTTGACTCTTTGAACATATTAGATAAGTCAGATAAACGTCTGTTATAATCATCGATTAACGTTTTGTACATGAATATATCTGAAACTTCCAAATCGTTGTTTTTAAAAGGGATAAAAGGTATTTTACCCCAACCACCTGTACTAAAATGATTATGCACATTTTCTAAATCGTTAGAGTAATCATCGATTAATGTACCATTTTCGTAAACATAGTATCTAACCAACATGTCGTCCCAATATTCTACTTTTACTTCATTATCATATTTATAAATACGAATAAAAGCTTCTAGTTCTTCATGCTCTTTATCAGTCCAAATCGGTACTGATTGCTCAGCAGGCACTCTAAATAACTTAAATTCTCCTTTTTCGTTTAAATAAGGATGTAGCCATTCGATACCTTTATTACTAGCACCAGTTAAAACAGAATGTAATTTATCATCAAATCTATCTCCTAAAACATCATTGATTGTATCGATAATAGTATCGTCGGTATGTTTGAATTCGATAGGTTTACCCACAATGTAAGATACTTTTTGGTCTACTAAATTAGCATGAAAATTAGTAATGGTCCTACTATCTGGCTTTAATGGATCAATCTTGCCTGTTGCATCTCTCGGCTTAGGTTCTTTAATAATATCCGGTCTCTGCTCGTAATATTCTTGTCCGATTTGTATTTCCGGTATTTTACTTTCGTGATTTTTAATATACCTTACAATCATTTCTTCTAATGTTTCTGGTCGATTGTTGTTCTTAACTATCTCATCAAATATTTCAGTTTGAGTTGGACTATTAGGAAACAATTTATAACCCCCTTATTTAAAACCTGTTCCACTAGGTTTATTAGCTGTGTATATTGCATATCTAACGGCATCTAATGTATCATCATTAAGTTTAACTGGCTCATCTGCGTTTTCTTTCCATACATAGTTGTAAATTTCGTCTTTAAATAATTTAACTTTATCTTTAATAACGAACAGTTTGTTCAATTTGAATGACCTAGATACTACCTCAATGCCGGATAAAACAGATTTATCTGCATTTCTAGCTTTGAATTTTTCTTTTCTAAAACGTCTAACGTGTTCAGGCCTTGCACTATCACAGTAAAAAGTGATATCTCCATGACGTTTAATTACATCTTTAGCAATAGCTACCCAATCATCTATCTCTTTATGTCTATAAGCGTGTTCTTCTATAAGATACTTGTTATCATTAATATCTTCAGCTATTACCATAATAGTTCCATAATGGTCATAACCCCAATCGACGCCTGCATATTTCTTTTTAATTTGTTTGGTATCAAATTCTTCTTGAGTTATGTAATGTACATCTTCTTTGAAGTCTTTGTATACTACACCTTCTGCAGCAACCCATTTACCGTAAATATCACGTTCAGTAAACATTCCACTAGGCGTACTAGCTATAATACTTTCAACGTATTCGCTATCTAAAAATGTGTTATCAAACAATGTAAACTGAAAGGCTTTAATATTAAGTCTGCCATTGGATAGTAATTGTCCACTATTATCAATGTAATCTTTTTTAACTGGGTGCATAGGGTTTTCTGGGTTAGTATCAATCAGTATTCTAGCGCCTTTATAACTACAACGAGAAAATACCTCTTTGATAAACATATCGTGTAACGCTGTACCCTCATTTAAAAATGCACCTGCCGACGTAAATCCACGCGCTTTTTTCCACGCATCTGCATTTTGTCCGTCAAATACATATACTTTATTACCAAATATTTTAACTGCATTAGATTTATCAAGTTTTAATTCTCTACCTAATATAGCCTCCATATCATCTAACACGTTACGTCTAATTGAGGCTTGAGTTGCTCCACCAATAATAAAGTTAAGCCCTTTGTCTTTGTAACCTGCTATGTGCATTAAAAAAAGCAATATAAACACATATGTTTTTCCTGCACGTTTTGCACCACTCGCAATGAGTATTTTAGGTCTATCGTTGATAAAACAATTCCACACTTCTTGTTGTTTAGGATTAAGTATCTCGTTAATCATCTTCAACACCTGCTAACTTAATAAGTGCTTTAGCAACTTCTGCCTCTTGTGTATTATTTTCCGAACGATCCATTTGCTCGATTTTCTTCTCAAGCATTTTAATTTCAGTTTCAATCTTCTTATTAGATAGCTCATCATTAGCTAGAGCCATTCTGTTCATTCCGTCTAAACTAGATATAAAAGCGTCGGCAGTTGCTTTCTTTACTCCTTCTACTTCTATATCGTTCTTAGCCATATTTTTTAGCCACTCATACTCGTCAAAAGCCTTTTGGCGTGTCCATTTTGATTGTTCAGCTACTTCTTGACGCAATTCTTCATACCTTTGTATAACCTTTGTATTTTTCGATAATATACTAGCTTGGTTATCTATATACTCTTCCGACTTATTTTTAGTCGAATATCCTGCATCAATATAAGCTTTGCGTTGGCTCTTGCCTTCTATAAGTCCTAAAACAAAGTTCTCTTGTTTATGTGTTAATTTAATCAATTGTTTTCACGTTATCACACGCCTTTACGTTATTCACTCTAGTTATTTTAAATACAAAAAAAGACTACTCGTGTTGTCTCACGAATAGTCGAAATTCTATTGAAAGGAGTTAGGAGGTAAATCATGTAAGTTCACAAGAATCATAGCAATTGAAGTACCTACCCAACGGATAGGCACTCGAGCAATCGGTAGCTAGTATAAAACTATTACTACACATAATCACTCTAATTGAGTAACTCATCCACGTACCTCGAAAGGTACATTGTGGATAGTACTTACAAAACTATTATATAAAATAATTTAAACTTCTCATAATACTGTCATTTCAGTCATTTTTGTCATTTTCGTCACTGTAACAAGTATATTTTCTCTGCTAAATCATCTTTGCGTTCCATAAAGTTATTTCTATTTATCTTTGAATTAGGTAACTTCTCAATTATCTTATCTCTACGATAGCCTTTTTTAAGTAACTCAAGGAAACAGAAATCAACTTGCCCTAACTTTTGTTGTGCTTGATTAATAAACTCTACTTCCTTTAACATCTGTGCGTATCGTTTATTTACCTTTTCTAGACGTATCACTACATCTTCAACTTTACTCCCATTCTCTCCCTGCGCTTTAGGTAATGTTGCCTGTATGCCATATTGTGCAATTGAATTACTATCATATTCTAGTACGACATCTTCTAACACGTTACATTTCATTTTATATGTACCTATCATGTTGATGATTGCCTCTTTACTGTACATCTATTCAACCACCTCTAAATTAGGTTTGTGTTGTAATACACGACCACCACATTGTTTTGCATATTTTCTAGCTGCTTCTAAATCAAGATAGTTGGTAGCCTTAAATGCATCTCTGGTAAAAGTTAAAAAACCAGAAGGAGGTAGAACTTTATATTTTTTAAAATATTCGTAAGCATCACACTGTTCTTTTACTAGATAAATACCATTATTCACTTCAACTATATAACTTCCCATATTGTCCACCTCTTGTGTTTTTTTGGTTTCTAAGTTAGTTATGTGTTTTTCTAATTCAACAAGTTTTTTATCCAAAGAAATTTTATCTTTTTCTAGATGATAACATCCATCTTCCAAACTTTCGTTTTTCTTTTCTGCCTTGATCCACTTATACATAACAAACAACCATACAACGAACATTACTACATTAGAAATTATTAGTGTCATTCTGATACCTCCACATTCAAATGGATATGATCAAGTTGGTTAAAGTCCTTAGGCACATCGATATCATCTTCGGACTGTAGTTTAATAATAAGTTCGTTTGTTAGGTATTTACCTAATTCATACATGGCAATGATGAATAAGTTTTTAAGAATACGTTTATTCATTGTTTCTAACCTTCTTTCTAAAGTTTTTATAAGCTACTAATAATTTCTCAAGAGCTTCTTTAGTCTTTTGACCTTTAAATATTTTCAACGCCTACTCTTTACTGCTAGCCTCCACAATAGAGAGAGTTTCATTACTACGTGGTTTCTCAACATCTGTGTGAATATGACCTGTGCTGTCTTTGAATTGGCGTATTAGGTATTGCATTATTCTACAACCTCTAAAATCTCATGTTTCATTCTGTATTCTTTGACGGTACCATAGCAGCGTTCTGCAATATCCATGGCACTATCTAAATAAGAGGTTTTAGTAGCTTTTTTTATGTTTTTAGTGAAACTATATGCATTCCCAAATGCATTTGTTGATACGTACAAGCCACTCTTTATTTCAATAATATATTTCTTGTTATTTTTATTATCTTCCATTCTCACTCACTCCTTAACAAAATATTTTTAATATCAGCCATAACCACAAACAAAGAATTAACACGAAGAAAGATAATGTCATTCTTATTTCACTCCATGCTATATCATGTACTGTTACTAGTATTGAATATAAAAAAACTTTCACTTCCCCAGCACCTCTTTCACTTTTTCTTTTTAAATTTCAATGTCACTACATCTCTAAAATGTTGATTTCTTGTATGAGTTTCTGACAGTTTATAATTAGTTATCATTTCAATAACTTCATAATCTACTAGGTTCAGACGATATATATGAATATTGGTCTCATCTTTACCGTTAAATAATCTTTTTAATATTTTTATCGTAGGTTGTTCAAAGTCTTTCACTTCTTTAACACCTCTTTTACTTTTTCTAATATGTCCTTTTTAACATGGTCGATTTCGACCACTTTAGAATTAAAAGCCTGTTGATCCAAACCCGTCTGTCCCTCTCTCTGACACATAACTAAACTCCTCTACTTCTTTTAACTCTGGTGTCCAAATAGGTACGATAACGAGTTGTGCGAGTTTGTCGCCTTTGTTGATTTGGTAAGTGCCTGCATCAAGTGTTTTATCCGTATAATGTATTTCACCTTCAATATCTTGATACACATCTGAATCAATAACAAAATCTTGTCTGTCATTCTTAATGTTAATCTTCATATTACCCTGGAAACCTGCATCTATCTTGCCTGTTTCAATTACTAAGTGTGTTTTACTGCTTACACCACTTCTTGATGTTAGTAAGCCAACATACCCCTCTGGAATGTTCACTGCTATGTCTGTTTTAATCACTGCTTTTTCTTGCGGCTCAAGTATCACTGTTTCTGCTGCGAAGATGTCGAAACCAGCGTCTAAACGGTCACGTGTTGGTTTAGTTGCGTTCTCTGATAATTTGATAAATTCTAATGTGTTAGTCATTTATTGTTCCTCCTTAAATTTTCAGAATATAGTTCAGCTTCTTTCGGCGACATATTCTCCATACCTGGAATACTTTTATAACCTTCTTCTGCAAAGTATTCTTCTCTCGCTTGTTTTTTAATTTCTGTTAATAAATCTTTAAAGCTTTTTTCTTCTTTATTTTCTTCTTCTGAAGATTTATCTTTCAATTTTAAATTGTCATTCATTTATTGTTCCTCCTCATTCGGATAAAATTTAATCTCCATTTTATTACCATGCTTATCTCTAACTACTAATTCTACGTACTGGTCATGTGTCACGTATTTTCCAATTACACAGTTTTGTATCATTTGCATCATTTGCATGTGACTTTTAGCTTTCATCACTACCACGCTCCAAATCATCTAATAAATTTTGAAACTCATGTGTCCCGTCGAGTTCGTCCATGCGTCTTAAATGCTTACCTAATTGATACAACATACCTTTTTCGCATTCACCACTGGTTATTTCAACATCGTTTACTAACACTGGATACATTTCAACCATTTCTTTCTTTAAATCTATCCACGCCTCTGCCTTCCTTTTCACTTCTGCCATATCATTGATGAGTTCGTTGCGTTGTTGTTTATATGAATCGCGTTCTTTTTTGACATCCCAGTACATTTGCAATACTACACTTGCAAACTTCCCGGGATTTTCTGCAAATTTCGTGGCAATATATTTTACATTTTTACCAAGTTGTTGAAATTCTTCTAGTTTCATTCCACCATAGCACCGTCCTTCCAAAGTAACGTCATTGTGCCGTCGTCGTTTAAGTAGTAATAATTATAATCACTTCTATCTAAAAACTGTCCGATACTACAATGGAAATTTATATTAACTTCATTTAAATTGTTTCTATTGATAGATACTAATTTAGATATCTTCGTTTCTTTCGTAATTTCTTCTTCAACTTCTACTGTGAAAGTATCTTGTGGTAAATAAGGATAATTTCCACTAAATTCTGACCAGCCATTTAAATTAAATATTACTGATTTATAACTAGCTTGATCACACACAAACTCTCTATTTCTAATGTTGTTTTTAAACCCCCACTCAATCAATTCTGGTAATGTCATTTCTACTTTTCGTTTAATCTTTGCCATCCCTTACACACTCCCTATTCGTTTTTATATTCTCTCTATCAACCAACATTGTCACTCTACTTCCTGCCACCTTAACCACAAAGCCGTTGACACCTAGCTTGCGTAATTCCTGTTGTATTTGCGTAGGCGTCTTGCCTTGTGTGTTGTATCTGTATCGTTGGTTGATGGTTGATGGTTGATGATAATTCTAATGTGCTAGTTGTCATTTTCATCTACACCTTTACTATGTCGTATCTATCATCAATCTTTACTAACTCACTACCAACACGCACCATAAGATAAGGTTCGCCATCAAAGTTATAATTCAACTCTTCCACAATTGCTGGAAATGATGTTTTGGCTTTAGGATATTTAAACCAAATGTCATCACCTTTATTTAATTCATGCAATTCCATTCCGCTACCCCCTCTGTACGTTACCGTATTGATCTATTTTGACTTTGGCTACGAGATTGTTCTGTACTAGATTTTTAAAGTACCTAGTGTTCACTCTGTGTTTAGCCACTTCACGCTCCGCACGTTTAGCCCTAGCAATACGCTCTTCTCTGCGTTTACGTTTCAATGCTCTTTCATGTCTAAGTTCTGCCTGCTGAATCTCATACAACTGCTTAGCTGTTAATTGCTTTTCATTTCTTTCATACGTTTGCACCATAGCTGTATACTCCCTTTCCATATAATAATTCCGGACCTCTTAATCCTCTGTTATATCGACCACGTAAAGTAGTATGTGGTACGCTATATTTTTTCGCTGCATTTCTGAGTGAGATACGCTCTCCGTTTAAATAAACATGAGTTGCTCTAGGATTTTTACGCATATTTACCAACTCCAGTAAGCTTCTTCTATCCAAAGTTTTTCGTTATCAAAATCTGCTTCGTTAAGAATGTCTCTATCTACATTTTTATAAGCTACATCTATCAAGCGTTGCTTCTCTTCGTCAGTTGGATTATTGTCTGTTGATATAATAGCTTGCCCTTTAATTTCAAAATCAACGATTAATGTTGGCATTACTTCTTCAGCTCCTTCTTACGCTCCCTGCGTACTTTGATTAATTCTTCATAGCTTATCCATTCTTGACCTGTATATTTAGGTGCTTTACATACCCATGTGAGATATACGTCAGGATATTTGTATCTAAATAACTTTGCTTTCAATTTCGCTACTGGTGTTGGCATTCCTTTAACGTCTATAACTTCTATTAGCTTGCCGTCTTTCCACAGTGCAAAATCTGCTATATATTCTGTTTTACGTTGGTTATCAAATTTAGGTATTAATTCGTATCTAGGTTGCACTTCAATACGATCAAACATACCTACTTTTTGTTGTTTTTCTAATAGTTGGTAGTATTCACATTCGACTTTGCTATCGAATGTGATACCTTTATACTCAACTTTTTTAGCGTTGTACTTACTCATGTGCCACCTCTATATATCAAATATTGTTGCTTGTAGTCCTAATTCTTCTTCATACAGTAGCCCGTATGTCGCTTTAAAATGTTTTAGTTCACTATCTGTCATCTCTTTGCTTTCTGCGCTAAAATGAGCGCCTGTGAGCGATTTAACGATATTCAAATTAGATTGGTGCTTTTCTACTTTTATATCTTCTGTCCCGTCTGGTCGATATAGGTAATACTTCTCTAAGATAGCCATGTTTTATGCCACTCCACTTCGTTATAAATTTGTGACTTCACTTTTTCATAATCATCAAACGGCGATATTTTACGTTGCTCCAGCAAGCGTTTAGTTGCCCAACCTAGCTCAATAAAGTTTTTAGCTATGATTGGATCATCTCGGTAATCTTCTCGGTACAACTTCCCTAGCAACTTCTGAAAGTCAATTACCGTCATGTGGTAAACCTTTGTGTACGTTTATAGTATTCAAATTCAATCACGCCTGTTTCGCCGTCTTTATTTTTAGCTATGTTACATTCAACAGTTGATTTACCGAAATCGTCTTGTGCGTCTTGGTTGTAGTAATCGTCTCGGTACAAAAGCATGGCTAAACTTGCGTCTGCTTCTATACCTCCTGCCTCTTTCATGTCAGATAACATAGGACGTTTGTCATTACGTGTCTCTACACCTCTACTCAATTGAGATAATAAGACGATAATTGCTCCCGTTTCATTAGCTATTATTTTTAAGTCACGGGAAATCTTTTCGATGCCATTTCTGCGGTCTAATTTGACGTCTGTTTGCATTAATTGAAGGTAGTCGATAAATATTACCTGTTGCTCATCTTTGCTCTTTAATGCCTGTTTACGCACTTCCTGCGTAGTCACATTACTTTGAGTGTTAATATCAACATTCAGCTTCAAAATTTGGCTCGCAACGCTGGTTAATTTAGTGATTTCATCGGGTGTTAAATCTTTCATTTCTTTAATTCTAGTTAGCTCAATTCCAGTTTTAGTAGCTAACATTCGTTTTAAAATTGAAACGCCTGTTGTCTCTAAACTAAAGAAAGATGTTTTATAGCCCTGATTTGCGATATTAAGCATCATATTAAGCGCAAATGCTGTTTTACCTACTGACGGTCTAGCAGCGATTACAACTAACTGTGTAGGCTCTAAACCGCCAATTTTGTAGTCCATTAACGGAAAGCCTGTTTTGATTTGTGCTTTAGGTTCATCGCTATACAATTCTTCAACAAAATCATCAATAATCGCTTTAGTATTGCTTTCGTCATTAGCGCTAATCATCGACACATCATTTAGTCCGTTTAACATACTTTCAAAATTTTGAATGGTAGGTTGTTGGTTGAATTCGTTAATCACTTCATATGCTTGTGATATTTGATACAGTTCCAGTAATCTTTGTTGGTATCGCTCAAAAATCCCATAGCCTATGAATTCAGAATTATAAAGTCGCTCTATTGTTTCAAAGTTCAAAAACTCTTTATCTTCGGTGGTTTTTAAATAGATATCTTGGTGGTCCACTTTACCTACTTCAAACACATAATCTATAAATGTTTTTAAATCTTCGTTATAAAACATCTCCGGTTTAATGCGTAACTTTTCAACTAGATCAGGTTTTTTAAGTAGACTAGCGATAATCGTTTGTTCAATTTCTCGGCGTTCATTCATCGCTGTTCACTCCAAACTTGCTTATCGTTCTTTTAAATTCGTCTATCCTACGTTGACGTTCTGCTCTGTATTCAGGATCGTTAGCCATTTTATACCTGTGTTCTTTGATATCGTCTGGCACTTCTTCATACTCCAACTTTTTAGGCGCTTTTCTCATAATGCTAGGAAGATTAGGAGGATAAGGATTACCACTATTCATGTATTCTTTAACTGCTTTTTGAGTTAGTTCAAAATCTCCATTTTCACTTAATACTTCAATCCACGTTTCTAGCTTTGGTTTATCAAAATCTAAATTATATAAATGCCTGATGTTTTTAATAATCTCTAGTGCTTGTTGTTTAGTCATGCTCATTAGTTATCATTCAGCTCCTTTTCCATTGCTGCGATAACATCATCAGTTTCACTTTTCTTTTTAGGTTTAATTTTATTTTTTGCGTCTTCTTTAGTTTTTACGTTTTCTTTCGCCCAATTATTCAATACTTTGATTAGATAGCCGACATGACACCCTTTTTCTTTTGTGTAATCAGTAGCAACTTCAATGACTTCATCTGCATGTTCTCCTATATCATCAACTGCATATCCTATCTGCTCCATTTGATAAGGTGTTAGATTATTATCTAAGAATGTGATTACGTAATTAATTGCATTCGAGAAGATGTCATTATTTCTATCTTCTTTATTCTTATTCTTATATTCTTCTTCTCTTTCTTCTTCTGTATCGTTACGTAACGTTACGGTAACGTTACTTTCTATTTGGTTTTGTTTTTGTCGTTCTCTATAACGTTGTTGTCGAAGTCTATTCTTTTCGTTATGCTTACTTTTACTATCTAAACTTTGGTGTTTCTCCCAATTAGTCACTTTATATACGCCTTGATAGTCATCTATCATTCCTAATGTTTTAAATGTTTGTAATGCTAATCTGATAGAGTTAATAGGTCTATTAAATTCATTTGCTAACATCTCATCGTTATACGGTAAGTTTTCAGATAGCATAATGTAACCATGCTCGTTATACTTACCAGCAAGCGTTAGTAATTTGACCCAAACCGTAATGATTGTGTCGCGTTCAGGTAATGCCTCAATATACTTAATTTTGCTATCATCAAACATTCCAACTTTAAGTTTTATCCATGATACTTCAGCCATTCAATCGTTCTCCTTTCAACATTCGGTTGAGCCTATCATCTACATCAACCCAACTCTCATGTAATTTGTATTTCTCATTGAAACTATCCATGCCTATGTTGTGCTGCTCTCTGTGATGTTTTGAACATAAAGCTAATACTTTGTTACCTGTGTGATTAATCTTGCGTCTGTTACGCCCACGCCCTACAGCTTGATAATGTGCTAACTCTGAATGTGGTTTCCCGCAAATTACACAGTTACGATTGACCGTTGACCAATATAAAAATGATTTGTCTTGCTTGAGTAAGTCACTTGTTTTATATGCAAGTGGTATATCGTTGTGAAATATCCAATCAAGCGTGACTTCGATAACTTGGCTAGCTTGTGTACGTGTGCAGTCGCTTAATGAGATGCGCTTGTCGTAGCCGTAGTAAGTCCGAACGTATTCGATGAACATATGGCGCATGTAGTCCATAGGTTGCCCTGTATGAGCCTCTATGTCCTTTACAAGTGCAAATATCTTACGACGTTGTTTGTCAGTTATTCTGAAAGGGTCTACGACTCGCACACCTACTTCTACTTCAAACCCGTTATCGAGTAAGAGTGAAGTTTTGTTATCTAGTTCTACACCCTCAATGACGACGGTAGTTGTACCGTCATCTTGAATGATGTAATTTTTAATAATTGGCATTTAAATCAGTCCTAGAAAGGTAAATCGTCATCATCTATATCTGCATTGTTATTACCAAACGGATTATTGCCTGCTGGTGCTTGTCCTCGTTGTTGCTGAGGTTGGTTATTTTGTTGATTGTTATTCTTCGGCTCAAGGAATTGAACGCTGTCTGCCACTACTTCAGTTACAAATACACGTTGACCTTCTTTATTTTCATAACTACGAGATTGTATGCGACCATCAACGCCAGCTAAGTTACCTTTAGATAAGTAGTTGTTTACGTTATCGGCTTGTTGTCTAAATACAACTACATTAATAAAGTCTGCTTGTTGCTCACCGTTTTTATTTTTAAAGTTTCTATTTACTGCTAGTGTAAAATTGGCAACACTTACACCGTTTTGTGTTGTTCTAAATTCAGGATCTTTTGTTAATCTTCCTACTAATACGATTCTGTTTAACATTAGTCATTACCTCCAGTTATTTTTTTTGCATTGTTTTGTATTTTATTGATTATTTGTACTGCTTCATTTTCTGTTAGGTCGTAGTTTTTAACTCCAAATCGTTGCTCAACAACGTTTTGTGGCGCTTCATTTTTAGTACCTTTAATTAAATTTGTGAAGTTGCTAACTTCTTTTTTTAATGTCCCTATGGTTTGGTTACTCGCTTTTTGTGGATGTGTTTGTTTGCTTTTATTATTTTTGCCACTCGCCTCATTACCGTCATCATCTTGATCACTAGTAATTCCAAACACTGCACTCAATGAGTAACGACGCATGTATGTTAATGCTGAACCTACACCTTGTGCCGTATTCTTATCTGGTTTAGTTGTTGCAGGCGGAAATTCTATATATTCACCACTTTCATGTAGTAATACCGTTGATATTCCTACTAACCCGTTTTCTGTAGTGACTGGATATTGTGAGTAAGTTAAGCCAAATTTAGGTGCCACATCATCAATCGCCTCAACCACATTCTCAAGTGGTACATATTTGCTTTTGAAAAATGGGTTATTAGCGTCTTTCATAGGTTGTTTAACTTCTTTGTGGAAATTAGCTAACGCTTTGTTAAGTTCCGTTATACTTTCAGATTTATTCATCTACTTCACCACCAAACTAACAGTGTGTTTCAACTTCGCACCCGGTATTTCTTTGCCATTTTTCAAATCATCAGTAAGCATTTTAGAGTTAAGTTTTGGTGCTTGTGATACCCAGTATTCTTTAGGTATTAATTTTTCGTCTGTGACCTCTTTACTTGGTCCATTACTACGTTTGTAAATGTAGTTAGTAGACGTGCGGTACTTATCCAATTGACGTTGATCTAACATGTCTAGTAAGTAACCTTTTAAACGGTCCGATAAGTTTGTTTTCTGTTTTTTTATTGCTTGTAGACGTTTGATTTCTTTATCTATTGTTTCAACATCAGCATCTACCGAACGCTTTAAGCCGATTGTGTTATCTACTTTTATGTTCAATTCTTCTTCGATGCTATCCAATGTATCTTTTAAATCTTCGAATGAATAACCTTCATCAATCATATTCAAAAGTTGTGCATAGTCTGTTGATAAGTCGAATAAATTAGACATTAATTAAACACTCCCCATTGATTACTTTTTTAGCTAGTTCAAATTTATTTAGCATAGTGCTTTCATCGTTAAAACTGTAAATAGTAATGCTCTCATTGTCGTATTTATAACTTTGATGAATATGTGTAAAATCAACTCCAATATCCCCGTCTTTATATTTACGAAATTCTACATACGCATTTACATCCGAATTAAGTATTAATTCATTCAATTCATTAGCTATTTTTAATAGTTTGTGTCGCATAATTTCCTCCTGTGATATAATTAAGTTGTATATTTTTCTAATTGACTGTTACTCATGGCTGTGAGTTTCAGTCTTTTTTTGTGCATAAAAACCGTATTCAAAGAATAGGTAAGTCATAATTGAAAGCAATAGTGCATAACCTGCAGCTTTTGTAATTACTAACTCAACTAGCATTAGTAAAAAGAAAATCACGTTGAACGTCATACCGGCGATTAATATTGATTTTTCTGTGTTATTCATCTAATCCCTCCTTTGTGTATCTCGTCAAAATGCTCATCGATAAATTTATTCATCTTGCGAGCGTTAAATCTCCAACGATTAAAACTTCCATCGGGATAATGTGCTATCCCTTGCTTTTTAAGTAACTTCTCAAATTTAGGATTGAAAAGTAGTTTGTCTTTAATTGTGTCGTCCGATGACATTTTCAACTTTCTTTTTAAGTCTTTTAAATCCCAAACTGGATCTAGTGTTTGTGCCATTAAGTCATCAAACATAGTTTTTTCGATTAACACATGTGTATCAGGAATTGGTACAGTTACGCTTAAAGTTTGCGTCATCTTTAACGCCCCCCTTTCGTGTATAATGTTGTTATCCCTTAATGAAGGGAGGTGTTGGTTGTGGATAAAAATGAGTTTGAACTCAAATTTCGTGCAATTGAGAATGAAGTTGATAATGAGATCGATTCTTCGGATTTTCAAGATAAGTTAAATAATCACATTGAAGAAAATTACTCGAATTATTCTGAAGAAACAAAAGACGTTTTCTATCATTTAATTAATTCTCAATATCGTTCTGAATTGCTTTTGAAAGAGAGTTTAAAAACCTTCTTGTCTGTTGATACTGATTAGCTCGCGATTTAGATAAAGAAATATCAATTGTTTTAGGTTTTAAATAGCTTTCAATCTTTACGACCTTCCAAGTCACAACTGCCATTGTGATGAGGAGGGTTGTTTTGTATAGTAACTGCATTTGATTTCCTCCTGTTAAATTGTTTGTTCGATTGTTTTGGTATAATGAGTTATCTCCTTATGAAAGGAGGTGACTCTTCATGGATAAAAACCATATTTTAGAAATTCTCAAAGATAATTCTATCGATGATGAGAATTTAGCTAATGCTCTTGCTGAAATTTTTACTCATTTAGCACATGACCGCGATTTTTCAGAAGAGATTGGCGAGGAAATAATGGATAAACTCGCCAAAGATAGTGCAACTCACTCAATGTAATTTTTAAGGGTGCTTTCTAGCGCTCTATTTTTTGTGATAAAGCGCGTCTGATTATGTGTTTTTCAATGAGCTTGTAACCTGTAGAAACACTGAATATACTTGGGTCTTTAATTAGCTTGATTCTCACTTCTTCATACGTTTCACACTCAGCTGCAACCTCGTCGATTTTCTGTTCGATAAGTTTAGTGATTTTATCTGGTAAGTCTGCAAATTTGTTTTCCATATTATCCTCCTTAATTTGGTTGTTCGATTGTAGAATTTGTTCATAAATTTTCTGCTATACTCCTTATAAGGAGGTGATTTATATGTTGAGTCAAAAACCTGGTCATTTCTTCAAGTACAAAACTTGGGAAGATTTAGACCAATTACTTCAATCAGCTTTTACTGACGATACCGTTCGCAGTCCTAAAGTTACTATCGATGTTAAAGAATACGTAATGACTGCTGAAGAAATCGAAAATGAAGCTGTAATGAATTTGTATAGAGTTACTATTGATGGTGATTACGTTACTTTTGAATAGGATATTCTAGTTTAGTAACTCTAGTTTCTAGTTGTAAGATTTTGTACTTTAGTAAGTCATATGCTCTTTTGATTACAAACCCACTTGTAATTAAAAGGGCTATTTTTATTTCGTAACTTTTGAATAATTGCATTTGAGCATCCTCCTATTAATAAATGTTTTCTATCAACACCTACATTCAACGTACAGTCGTCGCAATGACCTTACATGTATTATGGCGTGGCTCATATCGTCGCGCACTCTCGCTCTTATACGCTCAATGTAGGTGTTGATAAGCGTGGTTATATTAAGTTGTTTGTGGTTCTATATTTCAATTGCCGATGGTCTAACATCTTTGATAAATTGGATTGCTAAATCTACGTCTTTACGTTTGATGTGGTTGTTTGGTGCGTTACCTTTCATGCCTAGATGTTTTTTAGTCAATACGAGTAATCTACTTTTAGCTTTACCGATGTGGTAATTCTTTTGTTGTTCTTGACGTTTGTTTTCTCTAGCCATTTCGTAAATATCTCCGACCATTACATCTTCAAGTGATAGTTGTACGCCTAATCCATCAACAAACTTTTCTGCTTTACTTGTAATCGCATATTTAATAGCGTCAATATCTTGCGGTGTCACATATTCACCTGTTACTGCTTGTTTTAAGTAAGCTAAATCTTCACTTTGGTTTGTAGTTGAATCGTTCAATCTAGCTATTTGTTCAACTAACATTTTTACTAACTCTGGATTGTTTGCTAATTCTTGAATTGTTGGATTAGCTGAGTAAGTTCCTGTACGTCTCAGTTGTGGTAAAACGTCGTCGGTAACCCAACGTTTAAAACGTTTAGCTTTCTTTCTAATACTTTCGTTTCTACTTTGTTTTGCTGCGTCAAAGATTAAACTGTATAACCCACTTTCGTTGATGAATATCATATTTCTATTTTGACCTGCCGTCGCAACTTGCGACGTTAGCTTATCTTCACTATCTACATGCTTTGCTAATGCGTCGCGACTATTTGAGTAACCTAATATTTCTGCTACATCTTTACCTAAAAAGTATGGTTCTTCATCTACCTCCATTTTTCTTACTGGTAATTCTTCGAAATTAAAAATTTGTAAATCTTGCATATTGTTTATGCTCCTTTCGTGTATAATTTAGTTATCGCTACTGCGATGGTGGGTGGTGATAAGATTGAAAGCTAACTATAACTTTAGTATCAATGTTAGAAATGCCGGTAAGTTTGAAGAAACACCATGTGAATTTGTAGATGGCAGCAAAGGTGTTCGATTAGCTTACGAAAATGGTTTGGTCGTAACAATCCAAGTTGACGGCAATAATATTGATATACGTTCAAGTCACCGATTAATTTTGGTTGATGAAAATCCTTTAACTTTTGATGTTGATATGAATACAAAAAATCCTAAATAATTTTTTTACCATTAACAGTTAAAGACAATGTATTTTTATTTTGGAGATGTAAGAGGTCTATTGTCGTTAGCAATTCCTCTTCGCTCCATTTTTCTTTTTCTGCTAGTTCGATGATTTTTACTGCTATTTCATGAATCTTTTTTAAATCTTGCATTTGTTTTCCTCCTTTTAACTTAAAGTTAATCGACTTTCAAAAATTTTTGTCGAATATCTATATCTTCGATTTCGACATTGTAAAGCTTTGCTAACGCATAAATAACTAAACCTTTTGGCTCAACTTCTCCTTTTTCCCACTTAATAACTGTAGGCTTACTAACGCCTAAAATGTCAGCCACATCTTGTTGGTTCATATCGTTGTTAACACGTAAGGCTTTGATTGTTAGTTTTGTCATTTCATCACCTCCGATAACCAAATTCTATTTTACTTTAAGTTAATTGTCAATAACTTTCACTAAAAAAATTTACTCAAAGTTAATTTACTTGTTGTGAAACTTTTTAACTTATGGTAAATTAATATTACTTAGTAATATTAAAAAATGAAATGAGGACAAAAATGGTGCAAAAATCAGCGAGAGAAATTTTTTCAGAAAACCTATTATCGTTATTAGACAAAAAAGGGATAGACCAAAAACAACTTGCAATAGAACTAAATATATCTCCGGCTTCTGTAACTCATTGGATTAAAGGAAATAAATATCCAAGAATAGGTAAAATAGAAGAAATAGCTGAATATTTCAACGTTCCAATGTCACGACTTACACAAGACCAAGATAAAGAAATGCAACAAGATACACTTGCCGCACACTTGGACGGTGACTTTACAGAAGAAGAATTAGCAGAAATTAGAAAGTACGCCGAATTAATAAGAAAAGCGCATCGTAATAATTAAGGGGAGATTTTTGTGTCATTGTATGAAGATTTAGTTATTAAAAATAAGCATATTCCTATTGATGATGGAATTGCTTTAAAAGGGGATTTTGAAGGTTTTTATGATAACAGTGTTATACTTATTGATAAAAATCTATCTGAAACACGCAAAGCCGAAGTCTTATACGAAGAACTTGCACATCATAAACTTACATATGGCAACATATTAGACCAGTCAAAATGGATTAATCGCAAGTTTGAAAACTATGCAAGACGTCACGGATACGAGGCAGCACTACCTTTACGTATCATTGTGGAGGCACACAATTACGGTGTAAGTAACTTATATGAATTAGCACAATATGTTCAGTTAAGTGAAAAGTACATAATAGAGATATTAGGACATTATAAACAAAAATATGGACATCCTACTCGGTACGGTAAATACGTTATTCAGTTTGAGCCATTGCGAGTGTTTGAATATAAAGAAATTATTTAATATATTCTTTTTGTATAGTATTATTAATATGAGGGTACCGTATTATGGCAACATTACATGACTATGTTAAAATTGATAAATCACGTTTTAGTGATATGGTAAAGGCATACTTTTTATGGAAAGAACTGAATGGATTAATCAAAAATTCACATACAAGAGGTATAAATTTCCCGGAAATAATATCTGAATCATTATTATGCTATGCTTTAGATTACAAGTTGAATCGTGGTACTGGTGGAGATGCGTATGATGAAATTAACGATAGAGTTATAGAGTGTAAAGCTACTTCGAATTTCGACAGAGATACCTCATCTTTTTCACCAAATGAAGAATTTGATCGATTATACTTTTTGAGATTATATCAAAGAGACGATGAGCTTTATATTTATGATACTGAATATAATTCAGAAAAATTAAAATCAGTACAGGTAAGTAAGAAGCAGACATTAGGAGATCAACAAAATCAAGGTAGAAGACCACGTTTTTCTATTATTAAACAAATTATTAATGAGAACAATGTACAACCTATAGCAAAAATTGATTTAAGAAAAGAAAAAGTTATACGTCTAAAATAAAGAGGTGAGAAGGTACCCTCTTACCCCTTTATTTGCGGCGAGCTGCGAAAGGAATGTAAGTAATGAATAAATTAAAGGTATGCTCACTGTTTGCTGGAGTTGGAGGTATCGACTTAGCGTTTGAACAAACTGGAAAATTTGAAACTATTATAGCTAATGAAATTGATACAAAAGCTTCAGAAACATATAGATTGAATTTTGATAATGAGTTAATTCAATGTGACATTAGAGAGATAAATGCAAAAAACTTACCCGATTTTGACGTCTTGTTATCAGGTTTCCCCTGCACTTCTTTTTCTATTGCTGGCTATAGAAAAGGGTTTGAAGATGAAACGTCTGGAGATTTATTTTTTGAAACACTTAAAGTTATAGTAGAAAAACAACCACAAATAGTATTTCTAGAAAATGTTAAAAACTTAGTTGGTCATGATAAAGGTAATACTTTTAAAGTTATAAGAGAAGCTTTAGAAACAAATGGTTATCACATTAAGTACCAAGTGTTAAATGCAAAAGATTACGGGAATATTCCTCAAAATAGAGAAAGAATTTATATAGTTGGATTTAAAGACATCGAACAATATAAAAATTTCGATTTTCCAAAACCTATAAACTTAAAGCAAGGGATAACAGATGTGATAGATTTCTCTAAAAAAGTTGATGATAATTTTTATTACACTGAAGATAAATATAAGTTCTATAACTTGCTTAAAGAATCTATTGTGAAAAGCGATACTATATATCAATGGAGAAGGAAATATGTGAGAGAAAATAAAAGTAATGTATCTCCAACATTAACAGCAAATATGGGTACTGGAGGACATAACGTTCCCCTAATACTTTCAAAACACGGCATAAGAAAATTCACACCTAGAGAATGTTTTGTATTACAAGGTTTCCCTGAAACATTCAAATTACCGGATTTAGCTAATTCACATTTATATAAACAAGCAGGTAATTCCGTTGTTGTACCTGTAGTAAATAGAATTGCACAAAATATATATAAATCAGTAAATAATGAAGTATGTGTATAAAATATATCTGGGGTACTCCCACGTACCCTTATTATTTTTTTACCTTTTTTGAGGAGGGATAGCATGCAAACACGATGTTATGACGGTAAAAAGTGGCAATATGAATTTAAATACGAGGGGAAAAGGTATCGAAAGAAAGGTTTTAGAACTAAACGTGAGGCTAATTCTGCCGGATTAGATAAGTTAAATGAGTTGAAGCAAGGTATCGAGTACGAACCTAATCTAACTTTATATGAGTATTTTAAAACTTGGTGTGAAACTTTTAAACAATCAACAGTCACTCCTAAAACATATAAATCTTATCTTTCTGCAATTGAACATATTAATGATCATAGCATTGGTCAAAAGTCATTAAAAGATTTAACAAGATACCATTACCAAAACTTTATCAACGATTTTTCGAAAAATCATTCTAAAGAAACTATTAGAAAACTAAATGGGTATATTAGAACCTCTTTAGATGATGCGGTTTATGAGGGACTAATTGCTAAAAACCCCACTTTTAAAGTAAGTTATCGTGCTACTAACCCTCATAAAAGTGAAGATAGTAAGTTTATTAATTTAACAGATTATGAGAAGTTAAAACAACACCTCAAAACTAAAAGTAATGCTTCATCTCTAGTTTTATTTATTATGATTTGTACTGGTTGTAGAATTAGTGGCGCTTTGAATTTGAAACATGAATATATCAACCAAATTAAAAATGAGTTATATATCGATGAACATAAAACTGATTCGTCTCCTCGCTATATATCCATTAGCAGAAATGACATGCAGCATATTATTAAGTCCGTCGAACTCTTACCTAGAACGCTAGACGGTTCTATATTTGGAGAATTAACAAATAATGCAGTGAATAAAAGATTGAAAGCATATTGTAGCAGTTTAGGTATAAAACAAATAACTTCTCATGCGTTGCGACATACACATTGCTCATATTTGTTAGCTAAAGGTGTATCAATATATTATATTTCTAAACGATTAGGTCATAAAAATATATCAGTTACCACCGATGTTTATTCCCATTTGTTGGAAGAAAAGTATAAAGAAGAAGATGAGAAAGCAGTGCAAATAATTAGTGCTATGTAATTTTTAGGGACCCGTCAGGGACCCAAAAGCCCATGAAACCCGTCATTATAAGGCTTATAGTATCCCTCCCAGGACGTTAGTAAAACGTTAAAAATAACCGAAACGCCTTGATATAGTGCGTTTCGGTTATTTTATTTTGGAACTAAACAGAAGAAAGTAGAACTATTAGGACACGTGTTTGACACGTATACACAAAAATAACCGTATCGAAATCGACACGGTTTAGAGTATTAATACGTACTTAATAAAAATTTGTAGCGTGTTATGTCTCTTTTATTTAATTTAAGTATTTTATATTTACTCATGTTATCTCAACCATTCATACCATTTATATTTTTTACCTTTAATTTCTTCATACTTCCCATTACCAATATATTTTATTCCTAAATGCTTCAAGTATAATATTCTTGCTAAACGAATGAATTCAGGAAGTAATAAAATCAATATTAATAGTACTGTAAATAAATATATATTCATTTTTAACGCCTCTCTTAAAACGTATTGTTATAATAGTCGAAAAAGCAAATAAAGGGGTAAGTTGTTTATTCTTTTCTAATAAATTATGCTACGCCCGACTCTTCACCATCTAACTCTTACGCTTACTAAATATCAAACTCTACTGTATCGATAATACTATTATCTCGATTTCTAAAATTTAACGTAGCATGTTTGCTATCATCATCAATTAATAATTCAGCAAATGTTTCTTCAACTGAACTTCTTGATTGGGAAATACTACCTGGATTGATCACATGCACGTCTCCTAAATTTTCATATTTAGCTACGTGGGTGTGACCGTAAAATGCCAACTGACATCCTAAAGATTGAGCTTTTTCTGCTAATCTCATACGAGTCTGATTGACTTGATATAAGTGACCATGTGTATAAAAAGCTTTAACCCCTTTAATTTCAGTAACTTCTTCATTTGGGAATTCTGGATAAAAGTCACAATTGCCTTTCACACGCGAATAAAGACTTAGTTCTGTATCGTTATATTCAAACTCTGAATCACCTAAATGTAATAGCACATCGGCATCTTTATGTTGTTCATAAAGGTGGTATAAAATGCCCGCTTCAGTATGATTGTCACTTACAATAAGCCATTTTGTCATGACTGCTCACTCTCCAAATACGCATTTAATTTCTTAATTGCATTACCTCGATGACTAATTTCGCCTTTTTCTTCTGTTGTAAGCTCTGCCATGGTTTTACCCTTTTCAGGAAGATAGAAGATTGGATCATAACCAAAACCATGATCGCCTTGTCTTTCAGTTGTTATTACCCCTGGAACAGTGCCTTTAAATGTACGTGTTGGTTCACCAGGTGCACTCATACTAATCACACATACAAATTGTGCGTCTCTATTCATTTCTTCTCCCAGATTCTCAAGTAATTTATCAATATTATCTTCATCATTTTTATCTAAGCCTGCATAGCGTGCAGAATAAACGCCAGGTTCACCATTTAATGCGAAGACTTCTAGCCCACTATCATCGGCAATCACACGTTTATTTAATGCTTTAGCCGCTGCCTCTGATTTTAATCGTGCATTTTCCTCAAAAGTAGTACCAGTTTCTTCGACATCAAAATCTTGAATCACTTCGGAAATTCCAATTACATTATCGTTTGGAAAAATCGACTTGAAATCATTTATTTTACCTTTGTTGTTCGATGCAATAATAATATCTGCCATAGTACTCTCTCCTTGTTTCCATTAATTAACTTCTATTCGTTCAACTTCAACTTCTAATTTCAACCATTGTGCGATGATATTTTTAATATGTACCGTATCTCCTGTCGCAAAGAAACGATGATGAGGATGGCGCGTATAGCTAGCATGTTCATTACTAAATGTTAATAAAGCACTGACCTCACGTGCCGTTTCAAGTCCGGAAGAAATCACTTTCTTTTCTCCTCCGAAATAATCATTAATAGGTTTATAGAGAAGTGGATAGTGCGTACATCCTAATATAATCGTGTCAGCATCCGTATTACGCCATTGTTTCAACGTTTGATGAATCACAATACTTGTGATTGTGGGATCATCATAGCGCATTTGTTCAACTAAAGGTACAAAGCCAGGACAAGCTACTCCATAAACATTGACGTTTGGATTGATGCGTTTAATATGATGACGGTACGCTTCTGATTTAATCGTACCTTCTGTGCCTAATATTAAAACATTTTGATTTTTAGTGGTCATAATAGCAGTTCTTGCGCCAGGTTCAATGACACCTATGACTGGAATGGGTAATAATTTCTGCAAGTGTTCTAACGCAACTGCAGTCGCAGTATTACATGCGATAACTAACATTTTTATATCAAATAACATAAGTTTATTCGCTATTTGTGTAGTGAATTCTTTAACCTCTTCTCCCGATCTAGGGCCATAAGGGCATCTTGCTATATCTCCTAAATAATAAATCGTTTCATTGGGAAGTTGGCGCATAATCTCTTTAGCAACCGTCAAACCTCCTACGCCTGAATCTATAACGCCTATTGGTTTATTCATTTAAATTCATCCTTATACTATATAGTCATTTTATTTTACCATAGTCGCTAAATGAGTTTGACTAATGTGATTACACACTTTTAAAACTAAAACTAAAAGGGCTAAGACATTCTCTGAAAATGTCTCAACCCTTTAATGTTATATCAATACTTCTTTAATTGCGTATCTTAATCTACTTTATGGTCTGAACCAAAGAATGATTTAAACATATGGAATGTAGTTTCTCTATTTAAAGCTGCAATTGAAGTTGTTAAAGGAATACCTTTAGGACAAGCATTTACACAGTTTTGAGAGTTACCACACTCTTGTAAACCACCACTACCCATTAAAGCATCTAAACGTTCATCTTTCGTCATTGCACCTGTTGGGTGTAAGTCGAAAAGACGTACTTGTGAGATAGCTTGCGCACCAACGAATTTATTGTTTTGAGTAACGTTCGGACAAACTTCTAAGCATACACCGCAAGTCATACATTTAGATAATTCGTAAGCGGTTTGACGTTTTTTCTCTGGCATACGAGGTCCTGGTCCTAAGTCATACGTACCATCGATTGGAATCCAGGCTTTCATACGTTTTAAGTTATCGAACATTCTAGTACGGTCAACTTGTAAGTCACGAATAACTGGGAACGTATTCATTGGTTCTAGACGTATAGGTTGTTCTAATTGGTCGACAATTGCTGAACATGATTGTCTAGCACGGCCGTTAATAACCATTGAACAAGCACCACAAACTTCTTCTAAACAGTTCATATCCCATGTAATAGGCGTTGTTTTTTCACCTTTACTATTTACAGGGTTACGTCTAATTTCCATTAAACAAGCAATCACATTCATATTCTCTTTGTAAGGAATTTCGAATGATTCTTCATAAGGTTTAGAGTCTTGGTTGTCTTGTCGTTTAATGATTAATTTAATTGTTTTTGGTTTATCTTTTTGTTGTTCTTGGTTATTTTGATTATCTTGATTATCTTGTGTGCTTTGAGATTCATTATTACGTAGTTCTTCTGGAGTGTCTTTTACTGATTGAGTGTCAGCCATTATTTTTTACCTCCTTTAGACTTACTTGTATAGTCACGTTTACGTGGTGGTATTAAACTTACATCAACTGGTTCGTAAGTAAATTTAGGTGCTTCTTCTTTACCTTGATACTCAGCTAATGTTGTTTTTAACCATTCTTCATCGTTACGGTCTGGGAATTCTGGTTTGTAGTGGGCACCACGTGATTCGTTACGGTTGTATGCCCCAATTGTAATTACTCGTGCTAAAACTAACATGTTCCATAACTGACGAGTGAAGAATACTGCTTGGTTACTCCAAGTTTGCGTATCTTCCATATCAATGTCTTGGTAACGTTTCATTAATTCAACAATTTTCTTATCAGTTTCGAGTAATTTATCATTTTCACGTACTACTGTTACATTAGCTGTCATAATTTCACCTAATTCTCGGTGAAGTTTATAAGCATTTTCAGTACCACGCATATTTAAAAGTTTGTCGAAGCGTTCTTGTTCTTCATCTACACGTTTTTGATATAGACTTTCATCTAAGTCAGTGTATGTTGTTTCAACATTTTCAATATATTTAATCGCATTAGGTCCAGCCACTGTACCACCATAAATAGCAGATAATAATGAGTTAGCACCTAAACGGTTACCACCATGTTGAGAGAAGTCACATTCTCCAGCTGCAAATAAGCCTTTAATATTTGTCATTTGATCATAGTCAACGTATAAACCACCCATTGAATAATGCACGGCTGGGAAGATCTTCATTGGTACTTTACGTGGGTCGTCGCCTGTGAATTTTTCATAAATTTCAATGATACCACCTAATTTAACGTCTAATTCATGTGGATCTTTATGAGATAAATCAAGGTAGACCATGTTTTCACCGTTAATACCTAATTTTTGGTTAATACATACGTCGAAGATTTCACGTGTTGCAATGTCACGTGGAACTAAGTTACCGTAGTCAGGATATTTTTCTTCTAAGAAATACCAAGGTTTACCATCTTTATAAGTCCAAATACGTCCACCTTCACCACGAGCCGATTCACTCATTAATCGGAGTTTATCGTCACCTGGTATAGCTGTTGGATGGATTTGAATAAATTCACCATTTGCATATTTAGCGCCTTGTTGATAAACGATTGAGGCTGCTGAACCTGTATTAATCATAGAGTTCGTTGTTTTACCGAAGATAATACCAGGGCCACCTGTTGCCATAATTACAGCATCTGAACCAAATGATTTAATTTCAGACGTCGTCATATTTTGAGCAACAATACCTCTTGCGGCATTTTCATCATCTTTAACTATGCCTAGGAATTCCCAACCTTCATATTTAGTAACTAAGCCGTCAACTTCGAATGAACGAACTTGTTCATCAAGTGCATATAATAGTTGTTGTCCAGTTGTAGCTCCTGCGAATGCTGTTCTGTTGTACAATGTACCACCAAAACGTCTAAAGTCTAGTAAACCTTCTTTAGTTCTACTAAACATAACGCCCATACGGTCTAATAAATGGATAATTGATGGTGCAGCTTCAGTCATCGCTTTTACAGGTGGTTGGTTCGCTAAGAAGTCCCCACCATAAACTGTGTCATCAAAATGAATCCAAGGTGAATCCCCTTCACCTTTAGTATTTACCGCACCGTTAATACCACCTTGGGCACATACAGAGTGCGAACGTTTAACAGGTACGATTGAGAATAAATCTACATGCGCACCTTGTTCTGCAGCTTTAATTGTTGACATTAGACCGGCAAGTCCTCCACCGACAACAATAATTTTTTTCTCTGCCATAAAATTGTCACTCCCCTAAAATATATCTAAGACCTAACTGTAGATACTATATGCCTCATCATTATCTATCATCGCGTTAATATTAAGACGGATGGAATTTTCAGATAATTAATTAGACATATAGCTATTTTGAATAAACTTTATATTTAGAATGTCTAAATAGTCATTCAATTGTTTAACTACAGTTTTCAAGTTAATGTTTCGCTAATCCATGAGTTAAGGTTGGATTGTATTTGAATGCATCAATACAATATTTACGTAAATGCTAAGATTGCAGTAACACCGATGTATGAAAGAACTAAGAATACTGCTAATGATACCCATGTAAATACACGTTGTGATTTCTTAGATTGTAAAATACCCCATGTTACTAAGAATGACCAAAGACCATTTGAGAAATGGAACACTACTGCAATAATACAAATAATATAAATTACAACCCATATTGGGTTTTGTAATGTTTCATGCATTAATTCATAATTGATTTCTTTACCAAAGAATACTTTTTGTAAATGTGTTTGCCATAAATGTACGAATACAAAAACAAATGTGATAATACCAGTTAATCTTTGTAAAGCGAACATCCAGTTTCTAAATAATGAATAGTGTCCAATATTCTCTTTTGCTGTAAATGCTATGTGTATACCGTATAAACCATGATATAAAATTGGAATGTAAATCAAGATTAATTCAACTGCAATTAAAAATGGTAATGATTCCATGAAAGTAGATGCTTTATTAAAAGCTTCTGCCCCTTGTGTTGCTTGATGATTCACCATTAAGTGAACGATTAAGAATGCACCAATTGGAATAATACCTAGTAACGAGTGAATTCGTCTAAGATAAAATTCGTTTTTAGACTTTGCCAAAAGGAGTCCCCCCTGTAAAACTATTAATTTAAATAGCTTTTCCCTAAGAAAGTCTTTATCAATTGAAACAACAATTATCAGTCAAAATATTTACTATTTTATTTAATACTCGTTATAAACGTAGTAATAAAACAAATTTGAAGTTGAGATAGACATGTAACAGTTCATATCTTGACTTCATAATGTGTTAAATTAGCTATGTTCACGAGTACGGCTTAAAAAAGTAAATGATTCTCGGAGTTGAAATTTTAATTAAGATTTTAATTTTAAAATCAAATACCTTAAAACACCGAAATGATAATGTTTCTCAATTAGAAAACGCTTTCATACTTTCTTAAAAAAATAAGCTTTTTGTTAACTATATTGTAACATTTTTTATATATTTTTGGGGTATGAGAATAATTCTCATACCCCTTTTTTTAATTTAGCTATTATTCAATGCTTCTTGCAAGTTCTTAGCGACCTTTTCAGGAAGACCAGCACCTTGTAAATCTTTGACGCTAGCTTCTTTCATTTTTTTAATTGAACCGAATGTTCTTAATAATTTAGTCTTACGTTTACTTCCTATACCATCCACCGTATCTAATACTGATTGTAAACCAGTCTTTTGACGTGTTTGTCGATGGAAGGTAATCGCAAAACGATGGACTTCGTCTTGAATTCTGTGTAGTAAGTAAAAGGCTTGGCTATTTTTTTTCATAGGAACTACTTCTGCGTTCGCTCCATATAATAATTCGGAGGTTTGGTGTTTGTCGTTTTTTCTTAGCCCCGCCACTGGAATATCCAGGCCTAGCTCATTTTCAAGAACATCTAGAACGCCGCTCATATGACCTTTACCACCATCTACAATGATAAGATCTGGTAATGGAAGGCCTTCATTTAACACACGTGTATAACGTCTACGCACAACTTCGCGCATTGATTTGTAATCATCTGGTCCATCTACAGTTTTAATTTTATATTTACGATACCCTTTTTTATCAGGTTTACCGTCAACAAATGTTACCATTGCCGAAACTGGATCTACACCTTGAATATTAGAGTTATCGAAGGCTTCTATGCGTATAGGTGTTTGAATGCCCATTCTTTCTCCCAGTTCTTCAATAGCTTTTACCGTACGTGACTCATCTCTAGCAATAAGTTCAAATTTATTTTCAAGTGCCACTTCAGCGTTATGATTAGCTAAATCAATCATTTCTTTTTTAGTTCCACGCGCAGGTTGGACAATTTTAGTATCTACAACTGAATTAATCATCTCTTTATCTAAATTTTTAGGAATATGCACTTCTTTAGGTAAAATATGTTGATTTAAACTATAAAACTGACCTATAAATGTATAAAACTCTTCTTCTTCAGTTTGTTGTAATGGAATCATTGTCGCATCACGTTGAATCATATTACCTTGACGTATAAAGAAGACTTGAATACACATCCAGCCTTTTGACACACTATAGCCAAAGACATCTCTTATTGTATTATCAGAGGACATAATTTTTTGCTTTTTAGTTAAATTATGAATATGTTGAATCAAATCTCTATATTCTTTAGCACGTTCAAAATCTAACTTTTCACTGGCATCCATCATACGATCTTCTAAATTTTTCAAAATGGTTTTATCTTCTCCATTTAGAAAATCACTAATTTCACGTGTCATTTGCGCATATTTCTGTTGATCTACGTCATAAACACATGGGCCCATGCATTGCCCGATATGATAATAAAGGCATAATTTATCTGGCATAGTATCACATTTTCTAAACGGGTAAATACGGTCCAGTAGCTTTTTAGTTTCTTGCGCCGAATATGCATTGGGATAAGGTCCAAAATATTTGCCAGTCCCTTTTTTTACAGTACGGGTTACGATAAGTTTTGGATGTTTTTCTTTAGTGATTTTTATAAATGGATAGCTTTTATCATCTTTTAATAAGATATTGTAACGAGGTTGGTATTGCTTAATCAGATTTAATTCTAATAATAACGACTCTGTTTCACTGGAAGTTACGATATATTCAAAATTACGGATTTCACTTACGAGTCGAGTCGTTTTAGCGTCATGTGCACCAGTAAAGTAAGAACGTAATCTATTGCGTAAACGTTTAGCTTTACCAACGTAAATAATTTGATCGTTACGGTCTTTCATTAAATAACATCCTGGCTCGAAAGGAACGACGCTCAATTTGTCTTTAATCTTCTCTTTATAATCTGCCATTGTTGTCCTCCCTTCTTTATCTTTTAGTCACACATAAAAAAGACGGAGCGATTACATTTAATGTAATGCCCCAGTCTCAATTTAGTTCTTTTCATTCTTATAGATGTTTATCTAATACTTCAGCTAAGTTTTCTTTAGGTTGGAAACCTACTACTTTATCAACTGGTTCTCCATCTTTAAAGACGATTAAAGTTGGAATACTCATTACTTCAAATTTAGCAGCTGTTGATGGATTTTCATCAACATCTAATTTTAAGATATCAGCTTTACCATCATAGTCTCCAGCTAATTCTTCTAATACTGGCGCGATCATTTTACAAGGTCCACACCAAGTTGCCCAAAAGTCTACTAATTTAACGCCTGATTGAATGTTTTCATCAAAGTTTGAATCCGTTACTTTTACGATTGCCATAAATGCCAATCCTCCTTAAATTTTGAATGATGAGCAAATTATAACAGACTTTCATATCGTCTGCATTGCTCTTGCTCATTTAAAAATTTGTATCATTTTATTCATCAAGTGAGTTGTCATCTTGTTTCATTCACTTGCTTTATTGTACGTTATATACCCAAAAAATCAATATTCATGCTTAATAATTATTATTTCACTTATTTAAGTTCCGCAACAGTCACGCCAAAGCCACCTTCACTTGGCATTCCTCCGCGGTATGAACGTACACTTTTATGCTTTTTCAAGTGATTTTGTACCCCTTTTTGAAGGGCACCTGTTCCTTTACCATGAATAATATAAACTTGCTCATAATTACTCAATACTGCTTGGTCAATGTATTGATCGAGTTCGCCTATTGCTTCTTCATAGCGATAACCTCGTAAATCCAGTTCTGTTTTAATCGTTTGACGATTTTGTCGCGTAACCATTTTAGCTGGTTTTTCTTGTTTTTTCTTCGTTTTTTCTAAATCTTCAATAGGTAATTTCATTTTAATGATACCCATTTGAACGACCGCTTCATCATCGCCTACTAATTCCAGAACCTCACCTTTTTGGCCATAAGATAATACTTTAACTTCATCGCTAGCATGAATCGCATCATGCTTTTGTTTTTGAATCTTTTGTTTAATGGATTTAGCTTCATATTGATCATCTAATTGTTTTTTCTTATCGATTAGTTCATGTTCTTTAACGTCAGCGCCTTTTTGGTCACGTAGTTCTCTTAATTCTTTTAAGATTTCATCCGCCTCTTTAGTAGCAGATTTAACACGTCGATTAGCTTTTTCTTTAGCCTCATCCATTAATTTTTGTTCATAATTTTTATATTGTTCATATTGTTTTTCTAAATCATCATGTGTTGTTTTAGCTTCACGTAATAGTCTGTCTAATTCAATACGTTGTTCATCTACACGTTTAGAATTTTTTTCTAAGGATTCTATCATAGAATTGATTTCTTGTTCATCAGTGCCAATCATTGTCTTCGCTTTATTTATGATGCTAAGGCTGAGTCCTAATTTTCTAGAAATATCAAATGCATTAGAACGACCTGGTACGCCCATTAAAAGTTTATACGTTGGACTTAATGTGTTGACATCAAATTCTACACTAGCGTTCATAACGCCTTCACGATTATAACTATATGCTTTAAGTTCCGGATAATGAGTCGTTGCCATGACTAAAGAACCGATATTTCGAACGTTATCTAGAATACTCATAGCGAGTGCAGCACCTTCACTTGGATCCGTTCCTGCTCCAAGTTCATCAAATAACACTAAACTATTCTTGTCCGTCTCTTGTAAAATTTCGACAATATTCTTCATATGAGATGAAAACGTTGATAACGACTGTTCGATAGATTGTTCATCACCAATGTCGCAGTATACATTTTCAAAGACGCTTAACTGACTTCCATCTAATGTAGGGATGAGTAACCCAGATTGTGCCATGACTATAATGAGGCCTAGCGTTTTTAGTGTTACCGTTTTACCACCTGTGTTTGGTCCAGTGATGATTACCGTTTCAACATCATCAATAAATTCAATTGTGTTCGCTACCACTGTTTCTTTATTTAATAATGGATGATAGGCGTTAGGGAGATACACTGTTCTTTCTTTATGGAAAGTTGGTTTAGTCCCTTTAATTGAACGTGCATAGCGTGCTTTCGCAGTTAGGAAATCAATTTGTCCCATCACGGATTCTGCTATTAAACAACCGTCTGATTCTGCAGCTACCATTCCAGTTAATTCAGTTAGGATACGTTCACGTTCTACTGCTTCGTCATTGCGTAAACGACTAATTTGGTTATTCATTTCTACGATTGATGAAGGTTCAATATATAATGTCTGACCTGAAGCTGATTGATCGTGCACAATCCCTTTAAAGTCTTGGCGGTATTCAGCTTTAACTGGGATAACATTACGGTCATTACGCACTGTTATAATCGCATCTGAGAGTTTCTTTTGGTTGGCTTGACTTTTAACAATGCGGTCTAAATTTTGTCTGATACGTTGGTTGGTGCTCGAAATCTTACTTCGTATACCTTGTAGCTCATAACTTGCGCTATCATATAAATCATATGCGTCACATTTTTCATTTATTTCTTGAAAAAGGTCTGTTAATACCGGCAATTGGTTCATCTTATCATTCAAGATAGGATACTTAACCACGCCTTCATCTTCTTCGACTAATTGATTATAAAACGTTTTGAATTGATTCTGAACTTGAATTAAACGCTTGATTAGATTCAATTCAGACACATTCAATACGCCACCAATCGTTGCTCGATGAATCAATGGCGACACTTTAGCCAAACCACTTAAGCTTGGTAAACGATGCTTATTATAAATTTGTGAGATTTCATCAGTCTCGTTGATTTGAAATTCTACAGTTTCAAAATCTATTGCTGGAGACATCTTAGACACTTTTTCACGTCCTAAATCACTTACAGCCTCAGAAGCTACAAATGATTTGATTTTATCAAATTCTAAGACGTCTAATGTTTTTTGTCTCATACAATCCCTCTATTTCTTCAATTTAATATTATTTTCTACTAAGTCTTTAAACGCTTGTCGAGACATCGTATTAATCACTCTATCTTTAGCTACAAATCCTTTTTGAGCTGTCGCAATTCCATATTTCATAAAGTCTAGATGATCAATATGATGCGCGTCTGTATTAATTGTTAGTTTAACGTTTGGATACTTTCTTACTGTTTCAGCATTTAAATCTAAACGTTTTGGATTAGCATTAATTTCCATTATGGTATTTGTTTCTTCTGCTAAGGCCATTAATTGTTCAATATTGGGTTTATACCCATCACGTCGTCCTATAATTCGCCCTGTTGGATGAGCGATATGTCTTACATATGGGTTACGGCATGCATTTTCTAAACGTTTCATAATTTCTTCTTCACTTTGATTAAAACTTTGGTGAATTGCAGCTATAACATAATCAAGTTGCGCTAACACATCATCATCATAATCTAAAGAGCCATCGGGAAGAATATCCATTTCTGTTCCTGAATAGATATCAATTTCATCATATTCTTCGTTGAGTTGTTTTATTTCTTCATTCTGTCTTAATAAACGTTCAACTTGTAATCCATTTGCTACTTTTAAGCTTTGAGAATGATCAGTAATGACCATAAATTGGTAGCCTTTTTTAATATTTGCCTCTATCATGTCTCTAATTGAAAAAGCACCATCACTATATGTGGTATGCATATGAATATCACCATTGATATCATCTAACGTTACGATATTACTTAAGTCACGATCAAACTCACTACCATCTTCTCGCATGGTTGGAGCCATCCATTTCTTTCCAAAATGTTGATAAATTTCTTCTTCACTTTGAAATTGTAAAAGTGTTCCGTCTTGTTGTTCGATACCGTATTCACTTACTTTTTCTTGTTGTTCTTTTGCAAGTTGTCGTATACAAATATTGTGATCTTTAGAACCAGTAAAATGTTGAAGCGTATGATAAAAAGCTGCCGGCTCAATAAGTCTGAAATCGACACCGATTGTTTCGTCATCATAAGTTAATTCGAGAGATACTTTTGTTTGGCCTACTGCCACTTCTTTTACTTTATTTGGGATGTTGAGAAGTTGTTGTTGAACTTTTTCAGGGTTATTTGTACTAATAATGTAATCTAGGTCTTTACTCATTTCTTTGTAACGACGGAAACTGCCTGCTTCCGAATATTTTTCAACTTCTTCAAGTGTTTCTAGATACTGTATAATCGTTTTATTTAGGTTACGCATTAAATCAATTGGATAGCGTTCCTTTTTAGCGCCTAACGCTTTTACTGCTTCTAAAATATTTTGTTCCGTTTTTTTAGCAAATCCACTAAGCTCGCTCACTTTTCCCGCTTCGCAGGCCGCTTGCAGACTTTTTTTATCTGTAACATTGAGTTCTTTATAAAGTTTAGCTATTTTTTTACTCCCTAATCCTTGAATTTTCATGAGAGTAATTAAACCAGCAGGGACTAATTGTTGTAATTCATTTAACACTGCTGATTCACCAGTAGTTCGATATTCATTAATAACATCGCCTACACCTTTACCAATACCTTTTAATTCAGTTACATCTTCAATGTCTTCTAAAGGGCGTTCGTCAATTTCTAGACTTTGTGCTGCTTTTCTATAAGCAGAAACTTTAAATGTATTTTCTCCATTTAATTCCATATATATAGCTATCTTTTCTAATAGTTGAATTATATCTTTTTTAGTCAATATGCTCACTCCATAAAAAGAAGACCAGGACATTTAATAACGTAGCCTTGTCCTGACCTCATATCAGTTTTAGTATTATAAATTTAGAACGTAAGACGAGAAAAACGGTGTATTAAATAAAATAAAGCTTCCAAGGTATGAATGTTTCAAACTTTGTTGCACCCACTCAATAGGATACAGTGCAACAACATACATCATTAATTGAATCATAAGCATTGCCATAATAACGCTAATCACACTTCCGCATACTCTACTTATCAGACTCAGATTCTGATACGTCATTATATTATCAAAACTTACAATAATAAGATATAAAAGCAACTTGCACACTACAGTAATTAAAAGAAAAGCAATAATTGAATCAAAACGTTGTTGCAATTCATTAAAATGATAAGCATAAGTAGTATCAAATGCAATTGTCTTAGGAAATGGTATAAAAACAATCAATTGTTTAGCGATAGCACGATAAAATTGATTTGCAATCACTAATGCAGCCACATAAGATAATAAATGTAGACTGTTTAGCCATGCGCCTCTTCTAAATCCAATGATTAAATAATACGCGATGATAAGTAGTACAATTAAATCGATAATCATTTATTCATCTCGTTGTTTTAATTGCTTGATTTCTTGTAATAATTTGCGATTTTCCTCTTCTAGCTTCACTTTTTCATGCATAATGTTAACCGCTGTTAAAATAGACTTTCTAGTAGTATCTAATCCAGTTGATTTACGTCCTAATTCTTTTAACTTTTCATCAACTAAATGTGCTACATAACGAATATGCTCCGGGTTTTCTTCACCGATTATTGTATAATTTTGATCATTAATAGTTACATTAATACGATTTTTAAACTCTCCCATAGCACTAACTCCTGACATTTTTTATTATTCTTGACGGGGTCAACATGAGAATTTTATCATGAAATACGCTATGATATGCAAACTGAACATAGACTCAAATGATAATAAAATTCAAGTTTCAATCTCGCTCGTCGTTCGTTTTTGCTTAAATTCTAACCACTGTTCAACCTCTTTATATAGTAGAATATCACAATTTATTATACATTAGGATACTAATATTTGTAAGTAGCTATTCCTTATACTTTCTACAATCAAAGCACACCTTTATACTTTATCTATCGTTAAATAATATTTATGTTATGATTATCATTGTTTTAATAGTATTTGAAAAGTGAGGTCAAGTAAGTTAATGGCTAATGTCGTTCATAAATTATCAGAACAAGAAATTCAACAACTCATGCAACAACTCAAATTTGAAACATCGCAATTGCCCGCTGGTATGAAAGCGCGTGTTAAACATAACCAAGCAGTCATCAATATTTATAATTCTGGAAAAGTGATGTTTCAAGGAAAAAACGCCGAAACTGTAGCACAACAATTATTACCCAATCATAGTACTTCATCTTCAACACGTTCTACTGCTCCATCAAAGGAAAGTAAAAGTACTATATCATATAATCAGTATAATTGTATCGGTAGCGACGAAGCCGGTAGTGGCGATTACTTTGGGCCATTAACCGTTTGTGCAGCCTACGTTTCAAAAGAACATGTAGAGATTCTTAAAACATTAGGCGTCGATGATTCTAAAAAATTAACAGATACTAAAATTGTAGAACTAGCAGAACAATTAGTTACTTTTATCCCCCACTCACTTCTAACATTAGATAATGTGAAATATAACGATAGACAGTCAATCGGTTGGTCTCAAGTAAAAATGAAAGCTGTTTTACATAACGAAGCTATCAAAAATGTTACTCAGAAGATTGATACAAACGAACTTGATTATATCGTTATTGATCAATTTGCCGTACGTGGCGTATATCAACGCTATGCCTTAAGTGCACTGCCTTTTTCCGAAAAAACAAAGTTTGAGACTAAAGGCGAATCAAAATCATTAGCCATCGCAGTTGCTAGTATTATTTCTAGATATGCCTTTGTAAAACATATGGACCATATAGCACAACAAATGCGCTGTGATATTCCTAAAGGTGCGAGTAATAAAGTAGATTTAGCCGCAGCCCGAATTATTGAACAACACGGCATCGCTAAACTAGATAGTATTTCAAAAAAGCATTTTAAAAACCGCGAAAAAGCTCAACATCTAGTCCAACAAAAATATAAATAACTTTGTAGTAAATTGAGTCATGTTATAATTTCAGTGCATAAGATACCTCGTAATTTATTTTCATGATGTTTATTAAATTATAAGAAGTGTTTTTTTATTAAGTATTTTAAAATTTAATTATATATAACTAACTTAGTATTGTTGGCGGAGACTCATGAGAGAACAGGATTAGGCGACTACTACAAGGCTGAGATTGGCAGTAGTTGTCTGAAATGAAGATTCGTTCGAGCCTCACTCTCTTCATTTCTAGTCAACCTTGCCGGGGCGGGACTACGAAATCTTAGAAATTCCATTAGATTTCTGTCCCGCTCCCAAACAATACGAAGTATTAATAAAAAAGAAGCGTAGAGGTGATTCAACTATAGAATCATCTCTACGCTTATATTTTAAGGATTATTCCCTTATATCTTTATATTATCTAATGACAGCACCTTTAGCTTGTAAAGCTTCTAATACTTTATCATGCACTTTAGACACGCGTTCATCTGTTAATGTGTCTTCAGTATCTAAGTAATTTAGACGAATAGCTACTGATTTTTTACCTTCTTCTAAATGTTCACCTTCATAAACATCGAATACTAAAGTATGTTGAAGAATATCTTCGCCATTATCATGAATAGTTTGAAGTAACTCTGATGATGGTACGTCATGATTTACTTCTAATGCGATATCTCGTGTTACACCTGGGAATTTAGGAATTGGTGCATAGTTAATATATCCTACTGCCACTTCCATCATTGCGTCATAATTTAATTCAAATACATATGTGCGTTTTAAATCATTATCAGCTGCAACTTGTGGATGTAATTCCCCTATAAATCCAATCTCAGTACCGTTCAATGAAACGATAGCAGTTCGTCCAGGGTGAAGACCGCTAATTTCTCCAGCTTTGTAACTAAACTCAAGATTTAATTTTTCAGCAACACGATCAACTACACCTTTAGCAATAAAGAAATCTATTTCTTCTTTTTTACCTTGCCAAGCATTCACCATATATTCACCAGTTAAAATACCACTTAAGTATTCTACTTCGTCAGGTAATTCGCCTTCACCATTACCAAAGAACACACGACCTACTTCATATAGACGTACGTCTTTATTTTTACGTACGACATTATAAGCAGTAGCCTCAATTAAATGAGGTAATAAGCTTTGACGTAATGTAGAATGCGCCTCACTCATAGGCATCAATAAGCTGATAGTTGGACGTTCTTGTAACGCAAAGTCTTTCGCATGGTCTTTAGATACTAATGAATACGTAATGGCTTGGTTTAATCCAGCGCCTTCAAGTGTTTCTTTAACTGTACGAGTTTTATATTGACGATCAGTTAACTCACCACTTGTCACTTCTCCGAAAATCGGTAACGAAGATGGAATATCATCATAGCCATAAATTCGTGCGACTTCTTCAATTAAATCTTCTTTGATTGTAATATCTTTACGACGTGATGGCACCTCTACTGTTAAAGTATCGCTATCTTGTGTCGTTTTAAATCCTAATTGTTCAAATATAGCTTTAATCTCATCACTTGATAGTTCAAAGCCGATGGTTTGGTTTACTTTATCTACAGTAATATCAATTGGAGTTACAAAGTCGCCTAAATCGCCAGCTGAAACTCTATCTTGCAATACTTCACCAGAGGCATACGTTTGTAATAAATAACATGCTCTGTCTACCGCTTCATCGACAAATTCTGTGGCAACACCCTTTTCAAAACGACTAGAAGCTTCACTACGTAAATTTAAACGGCGTGAAGTATGACGAATTGATACTGGGTCGAATATTGCACCTTCTACTACGACGTTTGTAGTTTGTTCTGTGACTTCTGAAAAGTCTCCACCCATAACACCAGCTAGTGCGATAGGTTCTTTACCATTTGAAATAACAATATCGGTATCGACTAATGTACGTTCTGTATTATCTAACGTCGTCATTGTTTCATCTGTTTGTGCTTGGCGAACTACAATTTCTTGTGAACCAATATGGTCTTGATCAAACATGTGTAATGGTTGACCATATTCTAATAATACGTAATTTGAAATATCTACTACATTATTAATTGGTCGGATACCAGCCTTGATTAAACGTACTTGCATCCAAATTGGAGATGGCGCAATCGTCACGTCCTTCACAATACGTGCGCTATAATATGGAACTTTTTCAGTATTATTAACTGAAACAGATAATGCATTCGTCGCAGATTCTGAGCTTTCGTTGCTTTGAGTTTCAGGTTTAGTCATTTCTGTTTGATATAGCGCAGCTACTTCATAAGCTGTACCTACCATACTTAATGCATCAGCACGGTTAGGTGTTAAATCAAATTCCATCACTTGATCATTTAAATAAAGTGCAGTTAAAGCGTCTGTGCCTGGTTCAACTTCAGTTGGGAAAACGAAGATACCATTTTCATATGCTTTAGGAACGACATTACCAGAAATACCAATTTCTTGTAATGAACAAATCATGCCTTCAGAACGTTCGCCACGTAATTTTGCTCGTTTAATCTTAATGCCACCAGGTAAACGTCCTCCTACTTTAGCAAAAATGACATGTTGACCTGCATCTACGTTTGGTGCACCACATACGATTTGAACAGGTTCTTCCTCACCAATATCTACTTGGCAAATATTTAATTTATCTGCATCGGGATGTTTTTCTTTAGATTGTACATAACCAACAACTAAATTTTTAATATCTTTTGTATAGTCAATGATGTCATCTACTTCAATACCTGTACGTGTAATACGTTCGGCTAAGTCTTGTACTGTTACACCTGCATCAACGTAATCTTTTAACCATTCATTTGAAATTAACATTATAATTCACCTCTATCTTCAACTGCTTTAAATTGGTCAAGGAATCGAACATCATTTGTATAGAAATGACGAATATCTTCAATACCATATTTCAACATCGCGATACGGTCTGGTCCCATACCAAATGCGAAACCAGAATATTCATTAGAATCAAAGCCAGCCATTTCAAGTACGTTTGGATGCACCATGCCCGCACCTAGGATTTCAATCCATCCTGTATGTTTACATACATTACATCCTTGGCCTTTACATTTGAAACAAGATACGTCTACTTCAACTGATGGTTCAGTAAATGGGAAATAACTTGGACGTAAACGAATTTCACGATCAGCACCAAATAATTTCTTAGCTACTAATTCTAATGTACCTTTTAGGTCACTCATTTTAATACTTTTATCGACAACTAAACCTTCAATTTGCGTAAATTGGTGACTGTGTGTCGCATCATCTGAATCACGACGATACACTTTACCAGGACAAATAATCTTAACAGGTCCTTGGCCATTACGTTTCTCCATTGTACGTGCTTGTACTGGAGAAGTATGGGTACGCATTAAAATTTCATCGGTAATGTAGAAACTATCTTGCATATCACGTGCGGGATGTGATTTAGGTAAATTTAATGCTTCAAAATTATAATAATCTTGTTCAACTTCATAACCATCGACTATTTCATAACCAAGTCCTAAGAATAAGTCTTCAATTTCTTCAACGGTTCTAGTTAACGGATGTTTTGAACCGATGCTAATTTGACGACTAGGTAACGTAACATCAATTGTTTCTTCAGCTAATTGTTGATTTAATTTTTCTGTTTTTAACAAAGTTTGTTTTTCGTCTAATTCATTTTGAATCGTTTGTCTTAATTCATTTACCTTTTGGCCGTAAGCAGGCTTTTCCTCATTAGGTAAATCTTTCATATTTTTCATTAAGCCACTTACTGAACCTTTTTTACCTAAATATTTCACTTTTACATCTTGTAATTCTCGTTCATTTTGCGCTTCATTAATATCAACAAGTGCTTGTTGTTTTAATTCAGCCATTGAATCATTCTGAGTCATTGACTTACACCTCTCAATTGTATTCATAATTAATTAATTTTATTTTTTACGAAAAAAAGACTCTCCTCCCTAAAGCTGGGACGAAAGCCTTCCGTGGTACCACCCAAATTTATGTTAGCGCAAAGGACTTCAGACAAAATCTTGCCATAGATACACCGTTAGATAGTGTTCCAAAGGGTGCGATTAAAGCCTTAGTTCCTTTACTTTACATACACTTGTATACGTTGTTAACGAAGTCGTGCTCCGGAGAACAGGACATTGATACTTATACTGAGACGTTAATCATTTGTGCTCTGGGAAACCAATATACGGTGTCCCAAAAGTAGGATTCTCGGCAGATACCGTCACAATTCGACAAAATTTGAAAAGCAATTTTGCTCATCGTTCGGTTCTGCTCAAATCCTAAACACTTTTGTCCCAACCTCTTACATTTTAAGCGTTTTATCCAGTCTCAACCAAAAAGATGAAAGAAACTAATTAGAATTGGAGTAAGTTTCAGTCACGCTTACTCTCCCTGCACAACCCTTTTTATTAGTTAAGGTCTTTTTATAGGTTAATCATTCAATTTTTATATTGTGTTTTATTTTTTATAGAAAATGTGTACACCTAAGTATAGCCGATTTTAAATAAAGGGGTCAACCTTTCAAATGGTAAAGTAAGATACTTCCTGCAATTGCCACATTTAAACTTTCCGCCTTACCATATATCGGAATTGTAAGATTTTGAGAAGTATGTGCTAATAATTCTTTATTGACGCCTTCGCCTTCGTTACCTAAAAGTAAGGCAAATGATTCTTGCGTAGTCACTTCTTTATATGACACTGCATTTTCAAGCGCCGTACCATACACTGGCCCTTCGAATTGTGAAATAAATTCATTTAACTCAGTTGTTATAACAGGAATGTGAAATACGCTACCTTGACTAGCTCTTAATACTTTATCTTGGTATGCATCAGCTGTTCCCTTTTCCATAACAATTAAATCGAGACCAGCAGCATCTGCAGTACGGATTAACGTTCCTAAATTACCAGGGTCTTGAATACGATCGATGAGTAACACTTGTTTAGCCTGTGTAATATCGTAAGTTGGTTTCTCAATAACAGCAAAGAATCCTTGAGGCGTAATAGTTCCTGATAAAGATTCAGCTACTTTCATATTGATTTCAAATGTTTCTTCGGCATAATTCAAGAGTGCGTCTTCTGTTCTGTCTGGTTCTATAACAAATAGTTGTTTAATTGCGATACCACTTTGATAAGCCTCTTCAATTAAATGAATACCTTCTATAAGTGCTTGGCCGGTTTTATCACGGTCACGTTTCTTTTTTAATTTATTCGCATTTTTAATTTTATTATTTTGAGCTGACGTAATTTGTTCCATATATTGTCTCCATTATTGATATATTATTTAAAATAGCACCATGCTTTAGTTTCTCAATTCATCTTGATTACTATAAAGTATAACATCTTAACTGAATAAGGTAGAGACAAACGAAAAAGGGCTAAGCCATTTTATAAATGACTTAGCCTCTTAGTTATTACCTATTCGATTAGTCGATTATTTAGAAACGACTTCTTCACCATTGTAAGAACCACAGTTTTTACATACACGGTGAGATAATTTGTATTCGCCACAACTTGGGCATTCAGTCATACCAGGTACTGAAATTTTGAAGTGCGTACGACGTTTGTTTTTTCTAGTTTTAGACGTTCTTCTTTTTGGTACTGCCATGATATATCCTCCTTAATATTTAAACACGTAATCTTAAGTGTTAGGTCATTAAATCATTATACTACAATTTAAAACAACCTGCTATTGCTCTTTATCGTATAATTGTTGTAATTTTTGAAGCCTAGGATCAACTTGTTGAGTTTGGGAATCGTCATTGTCTTTTTCTTTTTCAAGTTCGATCATCTGATCTTCGTCAATAACTTCCCAACCATGACCTTCTGTAAGCATTTGATCGCTATTCTCAGAAAAAGCTCGCATTGGCTTCTCAATGATAACCAATTCTTTAGCAATGTCTCGGATATTAATCATACCGTCAGTCGCAAGATGATAATGTTCATCATCATCTATTTCCTCATCGGCATAACTATCATAACCTTCTAAATCAAATACTTCAGACGTACGAACATCTAAAGGAACATCTACAGGTACTAACGTACGTGCGCAAGGCATTGTATACGTTCCAGTTAAATGAATATCTGCAATGACTTCATTTGATTTTACAGTTAATTCACCTTCGACATTAATCTCTGATAAATCAATCAAACCTAATGGTTCTATTAAATCTTCAAAATTAGCCGTCTGATTGAACTCAAATGGCTTACCTTGATATTTTCTTAATTGCGTTATTGACCATTTCATATGGCTTCACCTCTAACAAACACAAAATTTATTTTAACTTTACAAGTATAAGTTGTCAAGATTTTTTCTTAACATACTCCGTTCTGTTACAATACTAATAATGAATACTGAAAGGACGAAATGCAAATGAAAAGTGTTGGACTCATTACAGAGTATAATCCATTCCACAATGGACATTTGTATCATGCACAGCAAGCGAAATTAAAGTCTAATGCTCACGTTTCTATCGCATTAATGAGTGGCAACTTTGTTATGCGCGGAGAGCCCGCTATATATAATAAATTTCTACGCACTAGAATGGCATTGTCAGGCGTTGATTTAGTTGTCGAACTTCCACTAATGGCTAGCCTTTCGTCTAGTGATTATTTCGCTGAATTAGCGGTTAAAGTGGCTCAATATCTTGATATAGATGTGATTGCTTTTGGCAGTGAAATTGCTAATATTTCCCGCCTTGAAAATGTGGCAAATAACATCATCAATTTAGAACATTCGCCTCATTTTCAAAAATTAATAAAAGAAGGCAAAAGTTACGCCACAATCTTGCACGAATTGATTGAAGATAAAGAGATATTACAATCACCAAATAACATTCTTAGCGTGGCCTATTTAAAAGCAATGGCGTTATACGCCCCTAATATTCAAGGTTTAACAATTGAACGTTTAGCTACACAACACCAAGATGAATCTATCAACCATCACTCATTGGCAAGTGGTTCAGCAATAAGAAAAGCACTGACAAATAATGAAAATCAGTGGAAAGCTGTTGTGCCACAAAATATTCAAAACTTGTATGAATCTCCGCATCTATCAAAGGACCAGATATTTAACTTTATTAAATTTGAAATTTTAAATCATTCTGAAGATGAATTATCAAATATTTATACTATGACTGAAGGTTTGGAAAATCGGTTGAAAGCATCTATTCAGAATGCTCATAGTTTTGAAGAATATATGTCTTTAATCAAAACGAAGCGTTTTACATATACACATTTACAACGTGTACTGATGCAAACTTTGCTACATATATCTAAAGACGACTTATCTACCGACATCGAGGGCGTGCGCATTCTAGGGATGAACAATACTGGACAACAATATTTAAAATATTTAAAAACGCAATTTCCCGAACGTCAATTTATCACCAATGTTAATAAAAAGAACGCTGAGTTATTTAAAAATGAAATTAAAGCGACAAATATTTATAATCTGTTATCGAATCAAACAGCTAATGACTTCAATACACCTGTCATCCGGTCTTCGAATTAGCGCTTCATAAATTCACATAAAAAAAGCGTTTATGATAAAAATTCTTAGTAAATAGTCTAATTTATAAGAGGTTGAAACATGAATCTTTTGCGGTCAGTGAACCACGATGAATCTGTTTCCACCTCTTTATTATTCGCTTTCTATAGACAAGAATGATTATCTAAACACGTTTTATTTTTTATTGAATTTTTCTTTTAATGCTTCTTGTACATTTAAAGGTACAAAATCTGAAATATCAGCTTTATATTGCGCAACTTCTTTCACAACGCTTGAACTGATAAAAGAATAGTTGGTACTTGTCATCATATACATTGTTTCAACGTTGTTATTTAACTTTTTATTCATTGATGTTAAACGCAATTCATATTCAAAGTCACTTACGGCTCTCAAACCACGAATAATCGTTTGGGCGCCAATTTTATCACAAAAATCGACTAGCAGACCGTTGTAATTATGCACTTCTACGTTAGGGAGATGCTTCACAGATTCACGAATTAAATCCATGCGCTCTTCAATGCTAAACGTCCCTGCTTTACTACTATTTTTTAATACACATACATGAAGTTCATCAAAACGTCCAGCACTTCGTTCAATGATATCAATGTGACCATATGTAATCGGGTCGAAACTGCCTGGAATGACCGCTTTAGTTTTAACCATCTTGTTCTCCTTTTTCTAGTAACAAAGTATCGGTTAATCCATAATGATACTGTTTAATCACTTGGAAACCTTTGGTGTCAATTTGTTCTTGGTTGCTAAACTCACACACGATGATACCATTTTCTTTTAATAAATTAAACTCAGCGATTTGCTCTAAGGCTTTATCGATTAATCCTTCATTATAGGGAGGATCTAAGAAGATAAAGTCAAATTGAATTTCACGTTTATTTAATGCTTTTAATGCACGATCAGCATTATTCTTATAAACTTCAGCATGGTCGCGTAGATCTAATTGTTTTAAATTTGCTTGAATCACTTTAACGGCTTTAAAGTTTTGGTCTACAAAGATGACCTTCTCCATGCCACGCGAAAGGGCCTCTATACCTAACGCGCCACTCCCAGCAAATAAATCTAATCCAAGGCCATGGACCTCTTGTAAACTATTAAAGATGCCTTCTTTTACTTTATCCATAGTAGGACGCGTATTTCGCCCTTCTAGACTCTCTAAAGGTTTACTTTTATGCTTTCCTGCAATAACTCTCATATTGACTTACACTTCCATTTCATCAGGTTATTTAATATAATTTGTTGTGAAAAAGGAGAATGATTATTATATGAAACAATCGTTTATCGTCTTAGGCGAAGGACTTACTGATTTATTCGAATTTACTACACTTATCGAATACAATTATCCTCGCATAGATAAGATAGTGTACTTACATTCACCACAATCTACACAACAGCTTTCTTCGGTAGTTATGATTATGCATCCTACATCCGGCAAACATTTTCAGGCAATGTATATGATGCTTAATGCGTTGAAATATCCTTATCCTGATGGAAATAAAAAATTCGAACTCATTAATCACCAGGCCGAAAAATATAACGTTCCAGTCTTCGGTCTTGATGTACAACCTTCCGAAACGTTCCATACACGCGAACAATATTTTAACTATTTAACTGGAGTATTACGACTACAGAAATGGATACCGCCAATGCAATAAACTCGGCTCGTATCTCGTCTTTTCTACAACTATAGCATTTCGTGTTTTTCTTTCTCATATGTTTTTTTGAGATATTTATATGGCGAACCATCAATATCAAGCACATATTTAAGCTTCATTAATTTTTGGATAATTGTATCTGCATCTTGTTCATTAATATATAATACAACGTATTTTCGCTGTTTATTTGTATATACAATATGACCATACTTACGAATTTGACGTTCGTGTTTTATATGTTTTAAATAAACAATCAAACTAACTCTAGGTACTAATTCCATAATATACTCACTCCATTTATTATGCATAATAACTATACCATGACTACAAATTTTATAAAATATTTAAAACTGAAGTTTAGAGCGCCAACATTTTGGCGTCAACTTTGTTATATGTATTATTTCTTTTTGAAAAACTTAAATGATTTAGGCTCTAAATACTACTTTACTTTTGAAAAGAGATAAATTTTGGTACGCTTACAATAATATTGAGGAGGTATGACCAATGATAAATAAAAAGAGATGGGCTTTTAATATAAGTATAGCAAGTGCTAGTTTACTAGGTAGCCTATTTTTCATAAATAAAAATAAAGAAACAATGAATGCTAAAACTATTCCTAAATTCTTTGATAGTCCAGCGCCTTATATTTTCGCACATAGAGGTGGAATGGCGGTACGACCAGAACAAACACAATTAGCATTTGATAACGCTGTGGCCCATGGTTTAGACGGCTTTGAAACAGACGTGCGTGTAACAAAAGATGAACAATTAGTCGTCTTTCATGATGCTACTGTTGATCGTACTACGAACGGTTCTGGAAAAGTAAGCGAGCATACTGTGTCAGAATTAAAATGTCTTGATGCAGGATACCATTTCACTGATATTAATGGCGACCGCCCGTATAGAAACCATGAAAAAGCTAAAATCTTAACATTTGAAGAACTTCTTAAACTGTACCCTAACATGTACATTAATGTAGATTTAAAAGACGAACCTAATAGTTATGAAGGTACAGTGGCACCACAAAAAATGAATGAAGTGATTATGAATAATAACGCTACACACCGTGTCCTTGTAACAAGCTTTCAGAAACAACAAAATGATTGCTTTAGAGAGCTTAGTAATGGCGATATCGCTATAGGTGCTAGTCAACAAGAAGTTGCAGAAGGATTTATTAAATTTAATACCGGCTTAGGAAATACGTACCACCCGGTAGCGGATACTTTCCAAATGCCAACTTCATTCAAAGGTGTTCCTTTAACATCTAAACGTTTTATTCAATGGCTTAACCTGTTAAACATTGTGCCAGGCTTCTACGGCGTTAATAGTATAGATTTGATGACGGATTTATATGCCAAAGGTGTTCACACATTAGTGACAGACCGCCCAGATTTAGGAAAACAATTTAAAGCAACGTTAACTGCAAACACTAACATAGATTAATGAATTTAATATGCACCTCTAAAGTTGATTTTTAGCTCAACTTTAGAGGTGCATTTTGATTAAACTATTTAACATTTACATTTTAAAGAAATCAAATGATATTACCTTTCAAAATTAAAGGCTACAATTACAAGAGCCTCCTGTGGCACATCCATCATGACTTGTTTTAAAGAAAGGATTTCCCGCTTCAATTTTAACATTTTCAGAAACAGAAAAAGCAATCTTAGTGACTACTTCGTCAATTAAATTCTGTAATGCCACTTCTTTAGATTTATAGTCCATCACTACTGGCAACATTTCGTAAGCGCGTTTACGACGTCGTGTTTCCATCATTACGTTTTGATAATCGGGATGATATTTACCAAAACGCATCACTTCATCATAACGTGTCTTAGACTTCATAAATGCTTGATACATAAGATGAGCTTCATCATCATTATCTAACTTTTCTTGCGCTTGTCGATAATCATAGTAAAGTTCAGATTGAACTATCATATCGGATAATCCCTCGATATCATCTAAAATTGCTACTGTGTCCTCAGTATACATTTAACCCACTCCTTTCTTATTTATCGAACTACACATGCTTAACTTACTATTTAAAGCATTTCTCATTACTTAACAACCATGCTATTTTTCTACAAAAATAAGTGAGTAATAATTTCTCATTACTTCTCCACCCATTTCATTATATTTATTATTAAGCATTCTTGAACGGTGCATGTCTGAATTCATCCAACTATGGATAAGCGTTGGCACATCGTCGAAATCATAACCCACATTTTGGCTAGTTGAAGTAAATGAAATCGATTCATTTCCTAATTGACTTTTTAAAGCATCCTCAGTAAATTCTACATCTTCAGTACCTGTAGCTTCATATAAATTCACAGAAGCAATGTGTGATAAATCCGAATTAACAGTAAGAGGCTTAACATTTTTCAACTTACGCATTTCGTTCGTAATTTCATATAATGTCATTAGCTGATTAGGATTTTGTTCATAAGGTAATGTGTCTTTTTTATCCTTAGTGAACACATCTTCATTGCTGTTGTCGCTATTTTCTTCATTGGCGAGTTGATATGGTTTTAAAAAGACTAACGCTTCTTTATCTAAATAACGTATACCCATAATTTGATTAGATTGTTGATCTACATATACTTGCGCATAGACGTCACCATATTTAATCAATGTTTGTGTTTTAATATCTTCATCAGATAATTCAAAATTGTAACGTTTTCCATCTAATTTAATCGATGGATCAGGATTAATACTAGTATTTTCAAAAATATGTGCCGCACTTTCATTAATCTCTAACGGTTCTATTTGGGCTTTTCGACCAGTTGCATAAACAGATTTTATCTTATCATTTCGAGTGGAAACGATATAATATTGGTCGTCTTTCTTAAATATGTAATTCATATAATGTCCTTTAAAAGGATACGTACGTGTAGCTTGTCCATATTTACTTGTTAAATAGCTTATATCTTTACCTATCCAAGTTCCTACGCCCTTTTTAGGTGTTGGATTCTCAGTATTAGTTTGTGAATGCGGCGTCTGTTCTGTTCGATTTGTCGTAGTTGATTTATTAGGATTTTCTAATACATCAAATTTCAATCTTGGTGAGTAAAATAGATATATTAGAAACATGATTAAAAATATTACACCTAATACTTTAACAATTAATTTTGCCATCTTTCACCCACCTATTAATAATTATATCTATTGTACAAAATAACTAATTTAATAATCAAGATATCCATGTTTCACTTAAATCATTTTATAGTCAAATTAACTAATACCTATTTAAGAAAAAATTAAACATACTCTAAAAAATAAAAAAGGAAGGCTAAGACAATCAAATTAATGTCTTAGCCTTCAATATTACATGATTTTAATGTTTATTTGTAGTTTTAAAGAACACATTATAAACCTAGCGTAGCTTTAATTACTGATGTTGTTTCCCCGCCTGGATAGAATACGTATAAAAGCAAGTAAACCGCTACACCAGTAATGGCTGTAAAGAACCAAATAATTGATGCAACTGGGCCTGCTTTTCTATGCCAGTTAAATTTATCTTTAAATGCAGTAATAATTTGAACTAATCCTAATATTCCACCGATTGTAGCAAGATTAATGTGGAAGATTAAAAATATTTTATAATATGTTCTAATTGAATCTGGTCCCCCAAAGTCTGTATTACCTATGAAGACTGTTCTTGATGCATAGATAATAAAGAACGTTAATGCGAACACCGCTGCCCATAACATTGTTTTTTTGTGTTTATCAATATGGCGATGCCAAATTTGCCACCAGCCAATTGCCACAAATATAGCACTGATTACAATACAACTTGTACTAATAGTTGGTAGAATTGGTAAATTCATATGTTTCATCCTTATTTAATTTAAGTATTTTTAAATCATCTTAATTAACGAAACGACAACAACTAAAACGAAAAATACTACTAAGTAATTTAATGAGTAGATAAACATTTTTGTTGCCCATTTAGTTTGATCTGTATGTTTTTTAAATGACGTTAAACCAACATAAATCCAACCTAAATTTAATAATGTCGCTAATACTACGAATGTTGTACCTAGACTTGATAGTAAGAACGGTAATGGTAGTAAGAATACTAACCAAATAAACATGCTTACACGAGTACGTTTAAAACCTTTTACTGAAGGCAACATAGGGATATTAGCTAATGAATATTCATCACTACGTTTAATCGCTAACGCGTAGAAATGAATGGGTTGCCAACAAAAGATAACTAAAAATAGTGCAATAGCCACAAGACTAATGCTACCATCGATGGCTACCCAACCGATTAATGGTGGTACTGCTCCTGGAAAACTACCTACTACAGTATTCCAAGTTGTATGTCTTTTAGACCAAATAGAGTAATAAGACACGTAACCTACGATGCCGATAAGTCCTAAAACTCCTGATGGTACATTTAATAAGAATAAGCAAGCCTCTCCTACTAACATCATACCAAAACTTAAAATCAATAAATTTTTATCTGAAATTCTATCATTAACTGTCGGTCTATTTTGTTTACTTGGCATAATACTATCGATGTCTTGATCGTAATAATTATTTAATGCACAAGCTCCACCCATAATTAATGTTGATCCAATCAACATTAATAGAATTTGAGGTATTGACGATAGGAAGGAATGATTTGTCATCACAACTGCTAACCAAGCCCCAGCGAACGCAGGGATTAAGTTACCTTGCACCAAGCCCATTTTTATAATTTGTTGCAACTCTTTAAAAGAAACACGGCCTGATGCATGTGATAAAGTTTGTTCTTTGCTCATGGTCCCCCTCCTTAATTTATCCATATAATAATATGATATAGCAATTATCAATAATTGACTAGTTTTATAGCAAATTAAATTGTGACACTTTAACGACATTCTGTATCACTATTTGTTGTTCATCACTTATGATGTATAATTGTTGTAATAATAAAATTTATAAAAATATAGACATTGATTAGGAGCAAAAAACGAGAATGAAACATTAATAGTTTACTCTTGGAAATCGATTAGTGATCTCCAATCTCTATGAACTCTTAGTTAATGATGGGGTGTTTAACATTGTTTAATAAACGAAACCTTAAATGGTTATCAGTATTAGCGACAATCATAATGGCATTTGTACAACTTGGTGGAGCGCTAGTAACTAAAACTGGTTCAGAAGACGGGTGTGGAGCTTCTTGGCCGCTCTGTAACGGCGCTCTATTACCTCAGAATCTACCAATTGCTACAATTATCGAACTAAGCCACCGAGCTGTTTCAGGGCTATCCTTAATTGTCGTATTGTGGTTAGCTATTACTGCTTGGAAAAATATCGGGTATATCAAAGAAGTTAAACCACTTTCAATTATCAGTGTTGCATTTCTATTAGTACAAGCATTAATAGGTGCGGCAGCTGTTATATGGCAACAAAATTCTTATGTTTTAGCACTTCATTTCGGCATCTCACTTATAAGTTTTTCTTCTGTATTTGTGTTAATGCTCATTATTTTTGAAGTAGATAAAAAATATGAAGCGGATGAATTATTTATTAAAAAGCCATTAAGAACACTTACGTGGATTATGACTGGTATTGTATATTTAACAATTTATACCGGTGCATTGGTACGCCATGCGAAAGCGAGTTTAGCTTACGGTGGTTGGCCACTACCATTTGATGATATTATCCCACATACTGAACAAGATTGGGTACAGTTCGCACACCGTGGTATGGCTTGTATTGCGTTCTTTTGGATAATGATAACGTTTATTCATGCCGTTAAGAATTACTCTGAAAACCGTACAATTCGATACGGTTATACTACAGCATTTATTTTAATTATCATTCAAGTTATTACAGGTGCTTTATCAGTAATCACACATGTTAATTTATTTATCGCTTTAATACATGCGCTATGTATTACCATTTTATTTGGTATGATTGCTTACTTTATCATGCTAATGCTTCGTTCAATTAGAAGTAAACGCGATTAATTCTAGAACACACTGATTGACCTTTCAAAGTCACTTCAGTGTGTTTTTTTATTATTTTAATAAAGACAAAAGCGACCGAAACGTTTTATTTAAACGTGCCGATCGCTTTTATTTATAATCTATTTAATTATTCAGCTTTTTCGATTTCAATTAATAAATCCCCTGTAGCAATAGCCTCACCATTTGTTACAGTAACCTTTTTAATCGTACCATTAAATGGTGCTTGAATAGTTGTTTCCATTTTCATAGCTTCAGTAATAAGCAACGGTTGATTTACTTTAACTTCGTCTCCTACAGCTACTTTAACCTCAGTGACAGAACCAGGCATTTGCGCCCCAATATGACTTGGGTTTGTTTTATCAGCTTTTGGTTTAATATTGGCATTTGTTTTTACATTTTCATCTTTAATAGTAATACGGCGAGCCTGACCATTCATTACATAATAGATAGTTCGATTGCCGTTCTCATCAGCTTCACTAATTGTTTCTAGTTTAATAATCAAACGTTTACCAGTATCAATTTCTATTTCTACTGTTTCTCCATTACGCATACCGAAGAAGAATGTTGGAGTATCGAATAATGATAAATCACCATATTGTTGCTTAGTTTGAATATATTGATCAAACACTTTTGGATATAGTACATAACTAATGATATCTTGTTCAGTTACTTCTCCATAGTCTTTTTCAACCAACTCTTGGCGAATTGCATCAAAATCTACTGGCTCTAGATATTCACCTGGACGTTCTGTTAAAGGACGTTGCCCTTTTAAAATAACGTCTTGTAATTGTTTATTAAATCCATTAACAGGTTGGCCTATATCTCCTTTAAAGCAAGAGACTACAGATTCAGGGAAATCGAGTTTATGGCCTTGTTCGATAACCGCTTTTTCATCTAAATCATTTTGGACCATGTAAAGTGCCATATCGCCTACAACTTTAGATGAAGGCGTTACTTTTACAATATCTCCAAATAAGAAGTTTACACGACGGTACATATCTTTGACTTCGTTAAAACGTGTGCCTAAGCCTAAACTTTTAGCCTGTTGTCCTAAATTAGAATATTGTCCACCAGGCATTTCGTGTTGATAAATCTCAGTATTAGGAGATTTAATATCACTTTCAAAGTCATTGTAATATGGACGTACATTACCCCAATAGTGACTAAGTTCTTCAAGGCCTTCTATATCCGTACGCATATTACGTTCGAAACCATTGAGAGCATAATATAGAGAATTCGCACTTGGTTGACTTGTTAAACCACTCATTGACGCTACTGCTGTATCAATAATATCTACGCCAGCATCAATTGCCTCTTTATAAATTAACAATCCATTTCCACTTGTATCGTGAGTATGAAGATGAATTGGTAAATCTACTGCCGCTTTCAATTCACCTACTAATTCATATGCCGCTTTCGGTTTTAAGAGTCCAGCCATATCTTTAATTGCTAAAATGTGGAATCCTTCTCTTTCAAGTTCTTTGGCTAGCTTCACATAATAATCTAATGTAAAGACGTTTGAACGTTCAGGATTTAAGATATCTCCTGTATAACAAATCGCCCCTTCAGAAATTTTTCCAGCATTTTGAACCGCTTCATTGGCTACTTTCATTTGATCTATCCAGTTTAATGAGTCGAAAATACGAAAAACATCTACTCCTGCGTCGGCGCTTTCTTTAACAAACTTCTCAATAACGTTATCTGCATAATTTTTATAACCAACTGCATTTGAAGCACGCAATAACATTTGGAATAATACATTTGGAATGGCTTTACGTAACTTTTCTAATCTTTCCCATGGATTTTCTTTCAAGAAGTTATAAGCTACATCAAACGTTGCGCCGCCCCACATTTCGAGTGAAAAGCTATCTTTAAACACTTCGGCAGTTTTTGAAGCAATATTCATCATATCTTTTGTACGTACACGTGTCGCCAATAATGATTGATGCGCATCTCGGAACGTTGTATCAGTGACTAAAACGTCTTGTTGTTCTCGAACCCATTTGGCAACTGCTTGTGGCCCTTGATTATCTAATAATTGCTTAGTACCACTTAAAGATTGAATTTTACTGCTAGATACTTGAGGGATAGAGGTCGTTTCATAATCCGGTTTTTCACGTTTTTCAACATTAGGGAAACCGTTAATTGTCACGTTTCCAATATATTCAAGTGTTTTAGTACCACGGTCAAGTGTTGGAGCGATATCAAATAGTTCAGGTGTTTCTTCTATGAATTTCGTTGTATAATCGCCACTACGGAACTTATCATTACGCATAACATTAACTAAAAATGGAATATTTGTTTTTACACCACGAATTCGCATTTCACGTAGTGAGCGTTCCATTTTTTCTTCTGCTTGTTTAAACGTAACCGCATGCGTAGATAATTTTACTAAAAGAGAATCGTAATAAGGTGAGATTTCCGCACCTTGGAATCCATCACCAGCATCTAAACGCACTCCAAAGCCACCACTTGAACGGTATGCAATGATAGTACCTGAATCAGGCATAAAATCATTAGTTGGATCTTCAGTTGTAATACGACATTGAATTGCATATCCTAATGATTGAACATCTTCTTGTTTTGGCATCTCAATACGTTCATCAAATAAATTAGCTCCATCTGCCACTAAAATTTGAGTTTTGACGATATCAATTCCAGTAATCATTTCAGTAATTGTATGTTCTACTTGGACACGTGGATTTACTTCAATAAAGAAAAACTCATCCCCAGATACTAAGAATTCTACAGTACCCGCGTTGACGTATTTAATGTCATGCATCAATTGTAATGCGGCATCACAAATACGTTCTCTTAAATCACTAGATAATCCAACTGAAGGTGCAACTTCTACTACTTTTTGATGACGTCGTTGTACAGAACAGTCACGTTCATATAAATGTACGATATTACCATATTCATCACCGATAATTTGAACTTCAATGTGCTTTGGATTATCAATATATCTTTCAATATAAACTTCACTATTACCAAATGATTTTTCAGCTTCTGATTTAGCTCTGTAGAAGGCATCTTCTAATTCGCTTTCTTGGCGCACAATACGCATACCTTTACCGCCGCCACCACTTGTCGCTTTAATCATTAGTGGGAATCCAGCCTCATGAGCGAATGTTTTAGCAGCTTCATAACTTTCGATAGGACCATCTGTACCAGGAATTACTGGTAAATTAGCTTTGATAGCAGTTGTTCTAGCTTTTACTTTATCTCCAAACATGTCTAAATGTTCTAAGTGAGGACCAATAAATTTAATGCCTTCTTCTTCGCATCGTTGCGCAAAATGTTCATTCTCACTTAAGAAACCATAGCCTGGATGTATCGCATCAACACCTGCACGCTTAGCTACCTCAATAATACGTTCAATATTTAAGTAACTTTCCGCAGGTCCTAAATCTTTTCCTACTAAGTACGATTCATCTGCTTTATATCGATGTAATGAATTTTTATCCTCATTAGAATAAATCGCTACTGTTTGTATATTTAATTCCGTTGCCGCTCTGAAAATTCTAATCGCAATTTCACCGCGATTGGCTACTAATAACTTTTTGATGTGTTTCAAAGAAGGACCCCCTTTTAAAGTTTGAAAATTCTAACTAATTAAATAATAAAATTTTATCTTAAATAAATTTAGAAAGCTATAATTTTTTTATATCAATTAACCATATAATAATCATAAGTCATGAATTTTAAGTGCCTTCTTGATTAAACTACTACACTATAATCATTATTAAATGTTATTGATAACAATAACTTTATATTATCATTTGTAGTAATATCACGCTACTTAAATAAAACATTTTCTACAAATTTCACAAAAATGATAAAAAACCTTTACAAGAATTAGGATGTGCTAACTAACTCTTATAAAGGTTTACGTTCTATACTTAATTAAATTGTCTAGGAATATCAACTTTTTGCTTTTTAGCTTTTTTCATTTTTCGTTCGTCCATTTTAATTTGTTTACCAACTAACAGTAATAATCCCATAGCAATGCTCAAACTTAACATTGAGGAACCACCGAAACTAATAAACGGTAACGGCACCCCTGTTAATGGAATCGTCGCTGAGATACCACCTAAATTAACAAACGTTTGGCTACCGATATAACTCGCTACACCAATACATATTAATTTGTAAAAATACGAAGGTGTTTTAGTCGCTAGCACAAATGCGCGATAGACGATGAAAAATAATAAACAAATAACGAACAAGCCACCAATAAGACCTAGTTCTTCACATATTACTGCGAAAATAAAGTCTGTATGGGCTTCTGGTAAATAACCAAGTTTCATAATTCCATTACCTAAACCACGTCCAAACAATCCACCATTACCAATTGCAATAAGGGAGTTAGATAAATGGTAACCTGTCCCTGCTTCTGAACTAAATGGATTCATAAGCGTACTAAAACGTGCTTTTAAATAATGTGGCATCATACCACTTATAATGAAGAATCCTACAACCAGTAATAAACCTAATATTACAAAAAGGACAGGCCCTTTTACTAATTTCTGGACACCGATTCCTGCATAGATAAACATTGATACTATTATTATAGTAATAAGTAACGTCTGACCAATATCACCTTGTAAGAGTACTAAGCCCAAACAAATTGCCACTAAGATTAATGGCATGGTAATTAGTTTTAAATCTGTTCTTACTTGAGGCAATTTTTTACTTAATACATAAGATATGTATAGTATAAATGCAATCTTCAATAACTCTGAAGCCTGTAAATTCATGAAACCTAAGCTAATCCAACTCTTTGATCCGTTAATATTTTTACCAACTACCAACGTCAAACATAGAACTATAAACGTAATACCCATAATCCACATTTGTACTTTTACTTGTTTGAGTATCTTTATATTCATCATAAAAGCAATAAAGAATACTACAATAAAACTCATAATCACGTACATAAGTTGTCTATTGTAGAAATGGGTACCTGCCACTTCTAATCCACCTGTTAAAGTCCCTTTCGTGGCTGCAACCATACTCGCGCTATATACCATGACTAAACCAATTAGACATAAAATCACATATGTAATTAATAATGGATAATCGATAAACTTAGACGCTCTACCTATGTATCGAAATATATTTTTTAAGTTATTCATAAAAATGATCATCCAATTCTAAAATTTTAAGAAAACTATGTTTATTGAAATTACTTTTTATATTAAAATTCTGTCTAAACTATTATATACTTTGCACTTATTGTTTCACAAATATAAATGTAACTTTATTGATTTGCAATCACTTTTTAAGATTAGTATTTTTTAAAATTATGAAATACACCGATCACACAATCAATTCTATAAACGATCGTCATACTAGTTCATTAATGTTCAATGCGATTAGATAATGTTGGAAAATGACGCATTCCCTAACCTATATGACAAACAATCACTGCCAAATTTAAAACAGTCCAGAACATTAATCACATGTTCCAGACTGACTTTAGCTTGTTATATTGTATGTAAATACACACAAGTTTTAATAATATATAAACGTAAATAGCAAATTGTTGCTAATATATTTAATTAAAATAAATTACACATTTGTAAATGCTTCATGCAATTTAGAAAGTTCTTTTTCTAAACGAAGCATTAAGTTTTTGCCATCTTCTTTATCTACTAAACCAAGTTTCACCGCAAAATCTACTTCTTTTTGTAAACCAAACATTTGTGTGTCGAGAACTTCTTCATATAATGGGCAAGATGGTAACGTTAAATTATCCATTTGAACTTTAATTAAATGTAAGATTCTATCAGCATCTTGATTTAATTGTTCGTAAGCCACATTATTAATATTCGATTGCTTCGGCATCACATACTCCCCCTATCATTAAATATCTGCATATCAAAAGTTTATCTTACTACCTTTTAAAAAGCAAGTTTATTCAGTGAATAGCATATTTTAAATATGATAAAATAATGAATAGAACGAAATTAGGGAGTGGGACACAATGATTCAAATCAAAGGAGCCGTTAAGTTTCCTATCACTTTAGATAGTACGACTTGGATTTTCGATGACAGAAAAGTAAAAATTGAAGACATTGAAAGCGGTGTATTCGACGGCACAAAACCAGTAAATTTTGAAGATAACCGTGAGTGGAATAGAGCAATTTTAGAAGGACAAACTAGCCCACCTACATTAAATTCAGAAATAAAATATCGTAAACGTTCAGTGTTAGAAGATTCATTTGCGATCAATATGACACCTTTCTTTAAAAATGCTGAACCATATGAGACTGCAACTACAATTAGATTATTTAATGATAATGACTCAATTGAAATTCCAATTGAATTATTACCATACTTATTCTTCCAATTCGCCAAAGATGGTAAACGATTATATGATGATAACTCAGTAGATAGTTTTATTTATAATCCTGAGTCTCAAAGTTATAGTCACGAGTTTAAGTACGTAACCCATATAGAGGTGATTTAGTTTGCGTGAAGTGCAATGTATTATTTGCGATACAAAGGTGTTAATTGATGAAAATACTGTTGAAGCTAAACGTCTTCGCAATAATCCTATTAAGACCTTTATGTGTGACGATTGTAAAAGTCGTTTAGATACTCCAAAACAACGCAACTATCAAGAGTTATCTTCTGAGAACTCATACGATAAAAATTAATAGTTATTATAAAATATGATTATATAGCCAAAGGGCCTTAAATGATTTATTAATGAAATCATTTAAGGCCCTTTGATTTTAATTTACGCTAAACGATATTATTCGTCTTGCATCATTTGTTTAACACGTTTTGCTTCTTTTTCACGTGCAGATTTGTTTAAGATTTTCTTTCTTAAACGAATGCTTTGAGGTGTTACCTCTACTAATTCATCATCATTTACATACTCTAGCGCTTCTTCTAAAGTAAGAATTCTAGGACGGTTCATAGTTTGTGTTTGGTCTTTAGTTGCTGAACGCACGTTTGTTTGATGTTTCGCTTTTGTGATGTTGACTGTTAAATCATTTTCACGATTATGTTCACCAACAATCATACCTTCATAAACTTCAGTACCTGGTTCCATGAAGTTAACGCCACGGTCTTCTAAGTTAATGATAGCGTATGCTGTTGCTTGGCCTTGGTCCATAGAAATTAAGGCACCGTTACGACGACCACCAATTTGTGCTTTTACGCGAGGTCTGAACTCTTCAAATGTATGGTTGATAATACCATAACCACGTGTCATAGACATGAATTCAGTAGTATAACCGATCATACCACGTGCTGGAACCATAAAGATTAAACGAGTTAAACCATTATCAGTTGTAATCATGTCTAACATTTCACCTTTACGTGCACCTAATGATTCAATGACTGCACCAGCATTTTCAGATGGTACTTCACATTGTACACGTTCAAATGGTTCACTTAAGACGCCATCAATTTCACGTAAGATAACTTGAGGTTTAGAGACTTGAAGTTCGAAACCTTCACGTCTCATATTCTCGATTAAAATAGATAAATGTAATTCACCACGGCCTGCTACGATCCATGTATCTGGAGAATCAGTTGGTGTAACTTTTAATGATACATCAGTTTCAAGTTGTTGATCTAAACGTTCTTGAATTTGACGTGCAGTTACATAGTCACCTTCACGACCAGCGAATGGTGAGTTATTGACTTTAAATGTCATTTCAAGTGTTGGTTCGTCAATACGTAATACAGGTAATGCTTCTTGATTATCTGTAGGTGTAACTGTTTCACCAACATTGATATCTTCCATTCCTGATACTGCAATTAAGTCGCCAGCTTGTGCTTCTTCAATTTCTTCTCGTTTTAAACCAAAGTAACCAAAGATTTTAGTTACACGGAAGTTTTTAACTGTGCCGTCCAATTTAATAAGTGACACGTTGTCTCCTACACGCATTTTACCTCTGAATACACGGCCGATACCAATACGTCCAACATAGTCGTTATAGTCTAATAACGCTACTTGGAATTGTAATGGTTCATCATGGTTATCAATTGGTGCTGGTACGTAATCAATAATTGTTTCATATAATGATTGCATGTTCTCATCTTGTTTATCAGCATCAAGACTTGCTGTACCGTTAACGGCTGATGCATAAACTACTGGGAAGTCTAATTGTTCATCATTTGCTTCTAATTCGATGAATAAATCTAATACTTCATCTACTACACCTTCTGGTCTAGCAGCTGGTTTATCAATTTTGTTTACAACTACAACAGGTTTTAAATTTTGTTCAAGTGCTTTTTTAAGAACAAAACGTGTTTGTGGCATCGTGCCTTCGTATGCATCTACTACAAGAACAACGCCGTCTACCATTTTCATGATACGTTCTACTTCGCCACCGAAGTCAGCATGTCCTGGTGTATCCAAGATGTTAATTCTTGTACCTTTATAGTTAACCGCAGTATTTTTTGCAAGAATTGTAATACCACGTTCTCTTTCTAAATCGTTAGAGTCCATTGCTCTCTCATCAACATGTTCATTTTCTCTGAAAATACCAGATTGTTTAAGCAATTCGTCAACTAGCGTAGTTTTACCATGGTCGACGTGAGCAATAATTGCAATATTACGTACATCTTCTCTTATATTAGTCATTTTATAAATATCCTTTCTCGAATAAACTCCCACTTTTAATTACAACTTTTTTATTATATCATATTATTAAGCAAAGATAATAAAAAGGTGGGGTTTGGGATGGAAAAACAAAAGTCTAAAGGCATATTTTGGGTGCTATCTATTATAGCAGTTATACTCTTAGTTTTATTTAGTTTCAGCGTTGGAGCTGGTAGTATTCCAATGATGATTTTAACATTTATACTTTTCATTGCAACATTTGGCGCTGGATTCACGCTTAAAAAGAAATATCGTGAAAACAACTGGCTTTAATAAATATAATTAATAAGAGTCTCAGTAGTCCTTTTCTTGGGAATATAATTTTCCAAAGAATTGTCGACTTACTGAGACTTTTTTTATTTTCTAAAGCGTTGATGTAACTCGGTTAATACATCGCTGTGAGGCTTGAGATAGTTTTGAAGTATTTCTTGATGGACTTGTTTATTACCAATAATGACTGAGTTGGCGCTCGCAATTGTTAACTTTTCACCTAACAAATTACTACTTACGCCCCCTACTTCATCTAAAATAATTAGACCACCAGCAAAATCCCACGGTTGTAAACGCGGCGTCATGTATGTGGCTAACTGCCCTTTGGCGACGCTAATAATTTCTAACGCAGCACTACCGTACGCTCTACAACTTCTAGATTGATTAACTATTTCTGAAAAAATCGGGCCAATTTTAGGTTTAGTTACCCAGTTAGGATTAATACCTATAAGACTTTGTTTTAATACTGTATTTTCAATAGGTTGTAGTGGATGCTTGTTTTCAAAGGCGCCTTCTCCTACCTTAGCGTGATACAGTACATCTTTCATAACATCATAAACGAGTCCTGCATAAGGTTGACCATCTCGATATATTCCAATTGAGATAGCAAAGTTTTCTTTTTGATGAACAAAGTTCAAAGTCCCATCGATAGGATCAACTACCCATACCACGCCGTCAATATTCTCGATGTGATGTCCATGGCCTTCTTCGCCAATCACTTGATGGTCCGGATAATTACGTAATATTGCATCATAAATATAGTTCTCAGTAGCTTTATCTACATTAGTCACTAAATCATTAGGGTTAGATTTAGTTTCAATATTTAATTCATCTTTCATCATCGTTCTAACTTTATTTCCCGCTTCTAATACTAAGCCTTTAGCAAAATCATATAATGACATATCATCATCTCCTGTTGCTTCCTATTATACAGAAATTTATTTATTACTATCCATACATTTTTGTATACCTTAATACGTTTTATTTAAACTCTTGTTGTATAAAATTCAGTTCTTCGCTTGAGCAATTTAATCTATGCTAAAATATACTTAACTTATTGTTCAGAAAAGGAGTGCCATAGATGACGCAATATACATTTAGTCCTAAGGATTTTGAAGCATTTGACGTTGAAGGATTAGACGCTCGAATGGAAGCTTTAAATAAATATGTACGACCTCAATTAAACCAATTAGGTGACTATTTTAGTGAATATTTCACTTCTCAAACTGGCGAAACATTTTATGCTCATGTTGCGAAACATGCGCGTAGAAGCGTTAATCCACCTATTGACACTTGGGTAGCATTTGCGCCAAACAAACGTGGTTACAAGATGTTGCCTCATTTTCAAATTGGATTGTTTAGAAATCAATTATTCTTAATGTACGGTGTCATGCACGAAGGTAAAGATAAAGCTGAGCGCGTTAAAACGTTTGATAAACATTTCGATGTACTTAGAAATTTACCTGAGGATTATCGCGTGAATTTAGACCATATGAAAGCTGAAAAACCATTTATTAAAGATTTCAGCGATGAAGAGTTACATCAAGCAATCGATCGTGTAAAAAATGTTAAAAAAGGAGAATTCTTTGTCGCTCGCGCCATTGAACCGACTGATGAGCGACTTAAAACCGACAAAGCTTTTCTTGCTTTTGTTAAAGAAACATTTGATGAATTCTTGAAATTCTATTAAATTCGATAAATACACTATTATCTCGAGGTTAGAATAGTAACGAGAAGCTAAGACATGAATAATTTACGCTTTGGGAAACGCATAAATCCTAGCGCGCTTTATAAAGTGTCTGGCTTCTTCTCTATCCTCGAGATTTTTTTATCTCTCATAATTTTTAGGTTGACCTAAATATTATTTTTGGTTAATATAAAAACATCAGAATTTAGGAGGTCCTTCATGAATTTAAAAGAGAATCAAACACATCTTAGTCTAGACGAAATTAACAACACTATTGATTTCAGCGGGGACAATAGCGCTAGGCAAAAATTTTTATCTTTTCTTGGCCCAGGGTTACTCGTTGCAGTGGGTTACATGGACCCAGGTAACTGGATTACCTCAATGCAAGGTGGGGCACAATTTGGCTACACGCTATTATTTGTCATTTTAGTTTCAAGTTTAGCAGCTATGTTACTTCAAAGTATGACTGTTCGATTAGGAATTGCTTCAGGTAATGACTTAGCTCAAATGACACGTCACTATTTGAATAAACCAGTTGCCATTGCATTTTGGATTATCGCCGAATTAGCAATTATCGCTACTGATATTGCAGAAGTTATAGGTAGCGCCATTGCATTAGATTTATTATTTAATATTCCACTTATTGTTGGTGCATTAATTACAGTATTTGACGTTTTCTTATTGCTGTTCATTATGAAATTTGGTTTCCGTAAGATTGAAGCCATCGTTGGTACATTAATCTTCACGGTACTTATTATTTTTATTTTTGAAGTTTTCATAGCTTCACCACACGTCGTTGATATTTTAAACGGCTTTGTGCCACATAAAGAGATTGTGACAAACCAAAGTATATTATATATTGCGTTAGGAATTATTGGTGCGACTATCATGCCTCATAATTTATACTTACATTCTTCGATTGTACAATCACGTAAATATAATCGTCAGAGTAATAAAGACAAAGCACAAGCAATTAAATATGCGACTATCGATTCAAATATTCAATTGAGTGTTGCTTTTGTTGTCAATTGCTTATTATTAGTACTTGGAGCAGCATTATTCTACGGAGCAAATGCAGATACACTAGGCGGATTCTATGATTTATACCATGCATTGAAAACTCAGCCTATACTGGGTGTGGTACTAGGTAGTATTATGAGTACATTATTTGCAGTGGCCTTATTAGCTTCAGGACAAAACTCAACTATTACCGGTACTTTGGCTGGTCAAATTGTGATGGAAGGATTTTTAAAACTATCTATTCCTAATTGGATGCGTCGCCTTATCACACGTGGTTTGGCAGTTATTCCAGTGTTAGTATGTCTTGTGATTTTCCATGGTAATGAAGCTAAAATCGAGCAATTACTCGTTTTTTCTCAAGTATTTTTAAGCATTGCATTACCATTTTCTTTAATTCCATTACAATTGGCTACAAGTAATAAACATATTATGGGTCCTTTTTATAATAAAACTTGGATTAATATTTGTTCTTGGAGTTTAATTGTAATACTAAGCTTATTAAATATTTATTTAATCGTTGAGACTTTTGAAGAATTCTTCGCATAAAATTTTTACTAAAAAAGCACATCCACATGTTAGATAACTAAGAGTGTCTAACTTTTGGATGTGCTTTAATTATTTCAAAATTCCCCTTATTTCATACTAATAAATGTAAGGGTCATCTTTCTTACGATCATTATATTCTTTCTCAGGGCGCCATTCAGTCTGGTTATCATCTCTTTTAGAACTTGGTTGCTTTCTACCAGGTCCTTTTTTCACAAAAAGCAAGATAGCTGCAACAAACCATAGTACGCCAGCTATTAAACTCATATTAAATATGCCTACTAATGCAGCTACAATTAATAAGCAACCTGCTAAAATAGGTCTACCTTTTATAACTAATGTTCCCATAATGCCTAAAATAGTTGAAAATACTAATGTCCCAATTGAAAACATCATTGCGAAATTAATCATTTCAGGCGTTACGTTTACATCCTGATTGCCAAATTGTTTCATCAATTGGTTATACTGTTCCGTATTATTTCCATTCTTAACTATCAAGAAAGATATCAATGACATCGCTAAATAGATGAGGCTTAAACCGTTAGCAACCCACGCTAATATTAACTCTACCTTCCTATTCATTTCTGTACCCTCCAATTTCTTCTTACTTAAATCATACTAAAAAAATGAATAAATTTCGACTTAGTATAAATCATAATACTCAACATACATTAGTTCATCATACAAAAAACAGGATATAGATGCCGAGTATGAACATACACACATCTATATCCTATTGCTTACTTATTATTCATTTTTGTCGTCATCATGTTCTGAGTTAACTTCTGGTTGTTCATCATCTTTATTTAAGATTTGTTTACGCTCTTCATAATTCATACGTCTTTGACTAACTGCACTAGGTTGGTTTTTACGACGTTCTTTCATTCGTTGATTATAAGCTTTACGTTTTTCTTTCTTTTTAGCTTTAATTTCAGCTTTTTCTTTTTTACGTTGTGCTTTTTCTTCTTTTTTATCAACCTTAGGCTCAGTTTCAACTACATCATCCGCAAAATCGCCTGACTCATCATATTGAGGTTTTCTGTTAGATTTTTGCTTATATTTAGCTTGTCTAGACAGTACTTCATTAGACTCTTCATCTGGAGTTTGAGATTGATACTCACCAGTTACTGCACGTTTTGGATACTGATTATATCTATCTTCCTCGGTTTCAGGCGCTCTCTCTTCTTCATTAAAATGACTGTGTTGATCTTCTTCGTGGTGAATATCACGTGTATCGTAATCTATCTCATCATTATAATAAGGTTGTTTACGACGAGTTCGACGTTCTGATTTTTTAGTTTTACGAGGCGGTTCGTCATAGTCTTCTTCATAATCATCATAGTCTTCATAACCATCACGATCATATCTATCGTCATCATAATAACGAGAATCACGGTCATACTCGTCTCTTGGATAATAAGGTGGTTGATAGCCATAAGCCGGTACCGTTTCAACCTTACTCTTTCTGACAAGCATCATGATTGCAATGATAAAGAAGAAAATCGGAATAATTAATGTCACAAATAATAATACTAGTGGCAATGTAATAACCGATGCAACTAAAAATAAAATTCCTGACAAGATTCTCATATTCATAGAAATAAGCGCTAAAAATGAAATCAATAGACATACTATAAAGTATACAATAACTGCCCATACACCATTTTGTAGCCAAATAACAAATTGTGTAGTATTCAAACTATTATTCGTTAAAATTTGTTGAATGAGTTCATTGTTATTCATTGAATTTTCAAGATTTTGAATTGAAGTATCATTACTAAATGATACAAGCGCAATAAACATTGTAATAATCGTCAATAATAATAAGAAAATCCAACTAAACCAACCTAAAAGTTTTTCAGTCAGACGGCTCACAGGCCGTTTGATTTGCGTGTACCGTTCTCCTGACATTTATTACAACTCCTTAATTAACTGTCAAATTATTATATCTAATCCATTATAAAATAACTACCATTTATAGTCTATTTTAAAGACATTTTAAAGTTTAAGAAACTTTCGTTATATTCTCCTAATGTTTCCTGTCCTAAATCTTTATATACTTCTAGTCGATTTTGTTCTTTCTTAGTTGGGTAAAAACGATGATCATTTCTGACTTCTTCAGGTAATAATTGACGTGCTACTTTATTCGGGGTAGCATAGCCCACCCATTCAGTATTTTGCTTATTATTTTTAGCATCTAGTAAGAAGTTCATAAATTTATATGCACCTTCTTTGTTTTGCGCAGTTTTAGGAATAACCATGTTATCGAACCATAAATTAGAACCTTCTTTAGGAATTACGTAATTATACTTATCACTATCTTGTACTAATGGTGCCGCAACACCACTCCATACTACTGCGATATTACCTTCATTCTGTTCAAGCATCATCGTTACTTCATCACCCACAACTCCCTTAACTTGAGGTGTAAGATGATGTAAATCTTTTTCCGCTTCTTTAATATGAGCCGGATGCTTATCATTTAAACTATACCCTAATTTATTAAGTGCTAGTCCTATGACTTCACGTGCGCCATCTACGAGTAAAATATCATTTTTAAATTTTGGTTGATATAAATCGCTCCAACTATCAAACTTTTCATTTGGATAAGCCTTTTGGTTATACAATATACCAACTGTTCCAAAAAAGTAAGGTAGAGAATATTTATTATGAGGGTCATATGCCATATTCATATAATCTTTATCTAAATTTTTTATGTTTGGAATTTTACTATGATCTAATGGTTCTAATAAATCTTCTCTTTTTAATTTTTGCACTGTATATTCACTTGGAAAAGCAACATCATAATGGGTGCCGCCATTTTTGATTTTAGCTTCCATCGCTTCATTTGAATCGAACGTTTCATATACAACTTGGATGCCCGTTTCTCGTTCAAACTGTTTGATTAAATCAGGGTCGATATATTCACCCCAGTTATAGACATAAATCTTTTCACCAGTCTGAGTATTGTCTTGAGATTTAAACCATTGACTAATCCCTAAACATAGTACGCCTACAACAATGGCGCCAATAATTAATTGTAAAAATTGCTTCATTGTTGTACACCTCTCTTAGAAATCTGGCGACGTTTAACTATGCGTTGTATGGCATAATATCCGATAATTCCTATTACGATGGCACCGAATAAAATCGTCGAAATAGCATTAATTTCCATGCTTATTCCTTTACGTGCCATAGCGTACACTTCTACTGACAACACACTAAAGCCATTGCCGGTTACAAAAAAGCTAACTGTAAAATCATCTAATGAATATGTTAATGCCATAAAGAATCCGCCAATAATTGCTGGCATTAAATTAGGAATAAGTACACGTCCCAATAATTGAGATTCTGTTGCACCTAAGTCGCGTGCAACATTTAAAATATTATGATTCATTTCATATAACTGTGGTAACACTACAATCACTACAATTGGTATACAGAAAGCGATATGTGAGGCTAAAACTGTACCAAATCCTAAGCCCATGCCTGTAATATGTCCTAGGGCAGTAAACATGATTAGGAATGATGCCCCAATAACAACATCTGAAGACACCATGAGCACATTATTTAGTGTTAACAATGTTAATTTAAATTTTTTATTTCTTAAATAATATAGAGATATAGCACCAAATGTGCCAATGATTGTTGAAATCGCTGCTGCTAATAACGCTAAAGCGATGGTATTAAAAATGACAGACATCAAACGATCATTTTGAAATAAACTTTGATAGTGTTCTAATGTAAAATGTTCAAAATGAATCATATTTCCCGCTGAATTAAATGAATAAAACATAAGGAAGAATATTGGAACATATAGAATCATTAATAGTATTCCAATATAGAGCTTTCCATACCACTTCACTTAATTCACCTTCTTTCGTCTGTTGATTTAGATTTAGTAATAATTAAAATAAACGCCATAAACACGATTAAGAAAATGGCAATCGTTGAACCCATACCATAGTTTTGAATAACTAAAAATTGTTCTTCAATGGATGTACCAATATTAATAATTTTATTTCCAGCGATTAAACGAGTAATCATAAAGAGTGAGAGTGCTGGAATGAAAGTGACCTGAATCCCTGTCATTACGCCTTCTTTCGTCAAAGGCATAATTATCTTTCTAAAAGTAGTAAATGGACTAGCTCCTAAATCACTTGAAGCTTGTAGCAAGTTATTAGGAATCGCCTTCATACTGTTAAATATTGGGAGAATCATAAATGGGATGTAAATATAGCTTGCCACCACTAAAAACGCTCCGGGAGTGAATAACATATTAGCAGAAGGCATGTGCAAGAAATTAAGAACCTTATTAATCATACCTTCATGGCTTAAAATACCTATAAAGGCATAGGTTTTTAACAATAAATTAATCCATGTCGGAATAATAAGAATAAGTAACCACAAATTTTGGTTTTTCGACGAACGAATAAAATATGCAGCTGGATAACTAATCGCCAATGTTATTATTGTAATTAACGCAGCATAAAAAATAGAATCCCACATCATCTTTAAATACTTCAGCGATAAGACTTGTTCATAATTAGTGAAACTAAAATGCCCATCTAAGTCGGTAAACGAGAAATAGATAAGTAAGATAACTGGAATAATAATAAACAAAACCATCCATAAAATATATGGGATTAATAAAATTTTATTTATATTACGCATTTTCTAACTCCTCATAACTTTCAATACGTTTATCGAATTCTTCTTCTGTTTCTCCAGGAACCATAATATGAATAGCTTCAGGATCGAAAAATAATCCGACCTCACTACCTACTTCGGCTTTTTTAGTACTTTGGATGACCCACTCATAACCTTTTCTATCTATACAACAAATTTCATAATGCACGCCTCTAAATAACATTGAATCAACAGTCGCTTTGAATAGTCCTTTTTTAGCTTCAATTAATGAAATATCTTCTGGTCTAATAACGACCTCAACATTTTTGCCTGAAGGAATGCCGGCATCAACACATTCAAAATCTTGCCCATAAATATTCACTACAAAGTCTTCGACCATTTTACCTTCAACAATATTAGATTCTCCTATAAAGTCTGCCACAAAACGGTTAACGGGCTCGTCATAAATATCTGTTGGTGTTCCAAATTGTTGAATTTTACCGTCTTTCATTACAAAGATATAGTCACTCAATGCTAAAGCTTCTTCTTGGTCATGGGTAACAAATATAAACGTAATACCCAATCTTTTTTGTAATTCACGTAATTCATACTGCATTTCAGTACGAAGTTTTAAATCTAAGGCTGATAAGGATTCATCTAACAGAAGGATTTCAGGTTCATTAACGATAGCTCGAGCGATAGCCACACGTTGTTTTTGACCACCACTCATTTCACTAATATGACGCTGCTCATATCCTGAAAGTTTTACTAATCTTAACGCCTCTTTTACCTTTCGCTCTACTTCAGCTTTAGATTGCTTTTTCAGTTTCAAACCAAAAGCTATATTGTCATACACATTTAAATGAGGAAAAAGTGCATAATCTTGAAAGACCGTGTTTACCTTACGTTTATTAGGTGGTAAATCACCGATTGCTTTATTCAAGTAAATGATTTCCCCATCATCGAGTTGTTCAAATCCAGCAATTAACTTCAAAATTGTTGTTTTACCGCAACCTGAAGGTCCAAGTAATGTATAAAAGTGTCCTGATTCTATTTCTAAGTCCATATGATCTAAAATAGTTACATCATCGTAACCTTTAGTCACACTTTTAAATGATAACAATGGTTCCATTACATTTACTCCTTTATAAATATGATGCTGTAGCAACAATTAATATTTTCACTTCATTAGATGTTTCATTATGTAGTTGATGAATTTCGTTAGCTCTAAAATATAAAACATCTTCTTCATTTGCCTGATATTGTTCTTTGCCAAGTGTTAACGTTACACAGCCTTCTAAACAATATATGAAAGTATCTGATTCCGAAGGTTCAAAATGTTTGTATGAGGCCCCTGGTTTCAACGAAAGAATAAGTGGTTCCATTTCGAATTCATTTGAATTAATCACTAACCAATTTAATATGTATCCTCTATCATACTCATCATATGTAGTTCTATCTTCTTTTGTATATAACACTTTTTCTTTAGACTTTTCCTTGAAAAAATCACTTGGTGACGTGCCTAGTACTTTTAATATATTTAAAAATGTTTCCATACTAGGTGAGGCATGTTGACTTTCAATTTGCGAAATATACCCCTTTGACAAATCTGTGCGTTCGGCTAACTCTTCTTGCGTTAAGTTCTTTTGACGTCTTAAATTACGTAATTTACTACCTATTTGCATAATTAACCACCTAAAAAAGCTGTATCTTGTTTAGTAATATTAAACATTTTGTTTAATGCTTAATAAAAATAACAAAATACAGCTGTAACTTCAATAGATATCAACAAATTATTTAAAATAAATATTTTTTAGTATTTAAAATCTTACTTACTGTGCACTAAAAGTTTCTTTTTCAGGATTTTTCTTAATTTCTTGAACGACTTTATAACTATTGTAGCCACTTATATCTTCGAATTCTTTAAATAATTGTTTCTCTTCAGCTTTGCCTGGGACAATCTCTTTAAAGCGTTTGTATTTGGTCATGACTTGAGAACCTTTTACAGACTTTTCATAATAATTTTCAATTGTATTAAAAAAAGCTATCACATCGACCATTTCTTCATTTGTCCAATCTAAATCTAGTGGATATTGGTATTCCATTTTGACCTCCATTAAGTTGAATTTATTTCTTTAATATTGCCCGATTTCACAAAATAAAACCAAAAAAGAGTGGAACTAAGTTCAAAATGAACATATAGTCCCACCCTTAATGGATGTTGAGTTGTACTTAAAGCGTAATAACTTTAAGTGCAACTAACAATATGATTAGTAGTCTAAATGACTAGTTATTACATAGTGTGAATTGGTAAGCCGATTGCTTTTTCAGCAGCTTCCATAGACATTTCACCTAAAGTTGGGTGAGCATGTACAGTTAATGCGATATCTTCAGCGTTCATACCTGATTCAATAGCTAAACCTAATTCAGAAATAATGTCAGATGCACCATTACCAGCTACTTGAGCACCGATAAGTGTGTTGTCTTCTTTTAATGTGATAAGTTTAACGAAACCAGTAGTATCGTCTAATGATAACGCACGGCCGTTAGCTGCATAAGGGAATTTAGAAGCTTTGAATTCTAAACCTTCTTCTTTCGCTTGTGCTTCAGTGTAACCAACTTGAGCTAATTCTGGTTCAGTGAAACATACAGCAGGCATACCAATGTAATCAACTTCAGAAGCTTGTCCTGCAATTGCTTCAGCAGCAACTTTAGCTTCGTAGCTTGCTTTGTGAGCAAGTGGTAAGCCAGGAACGATATCACCAATTGCATAGATGTTGTTAACAGAAGTACGGCTTTGTTTGTCTACTTCTAATAATCCACGATCAGCGAATTTAAGACCTAATTCTTCTAAGCCTAATTCGTCTGTATTTGGACGACGACCAACAGTTACTAATACGTAGTCAGCATCGATAGTTTGTTCTTCACCTTTTGCTTCGTAAGTAACTTTAACACCATTTTCAGTTTCTTCGGCATTTTTAGCCATAGCTTCAGTAATAATGTTAACGCCTTTATCTTTCATGCCTTTTTTAACTGGTTGAACCATTTGTTTTTCGAAACCGCCAAGAATTTCTTTAGCGCCTTCTAAAATTGTAACTTCTGAACCGAAGTTAGCAAATGCAGTACCAAGTTCAGACCCAATGTAACCGCCGCCTACAACGACTAATTTACCTGGAACTTCTTGTAAGTTTAACGCGCCAGTTGAATCGATAACACGTTTACCAAATTCGAAGTTAGGAATTTCAATTGGTCTAGAACCAGTTGCGATAATAGCGTTTTTGAAGTTATAAGTTTGAGCACTTTTTTCGTCCATAACACGTAAGCTGTTATTGTCTACGAAGTATGCTTCACCTTTAACGATTTCAACTTTATTACCTTTTAATAAGCCTTCAACACCACCAGTTAATTTGTTAACAACTGATTGTTTGAATTCTTGAACTTTGTCAAATTTAAGTGATACGCTTTCAGCGATAACACCTAAATTTTCAGAGTGTTGAGCTTCAACAAAGCGATGTGAAGCGTGTAATAATGCTTTTGATGGAATACAACCAACGTTTAAGCATACACCGCCTAAGTTACCTTTCTCTACGATTGTAACTTTTTGTCCTAATTGTGCTGCACGAATTGCTGCAACGTATCCGCCAGGACCTGCTCCGATAACAATAGTATCTGTTTCAATTGGGAAATCTCCAACTACCATGTTTTACCCCTCCATTAATAATAATTCTGGATTATTTAATAAGCGTTTAATGTGATTCATAGCGTTTTGACCAGTAGCTCCATCGATTTGTCTGTGGTCAAAGCTTAATGATAATGCTAATACTGGAGCTGCTACAATTTCACCGTCTTTAACGATAGGTTTTTGAGCAATACGGCCAATACCTAAGATAGCTACTTCTGGGTGGTTGATAACTGGAGTGAACCATTGTCCACCAGCTGAACCGATATTACTGATTGTGCATGTAGCACCTTTCATTTCGTCAGATGTTAATTTACCGTCACGAGCTTTAACAGCTAATTCGTTAATTTCATCTGAAATTTGGAAGATAGATTTACGATCTGCATTTTTAACTACAGGTACTAATAAACCTCTATCAGTATCAGCAGCGATACCAATGTTCCAATAGTGTTTGTGTACGATTTCGCCAGCTTCTTCATTGAATGAAGTATTAAGTGCTGGGTATTTTTTAAGTGCAGAAACAAGTGCTTTAACAACATATGGTAAGAATGTTAATTTAGTACCTTGTTCAGCTGCAACTTCTTTGAATTTTTTACGGTGATTCCATAATTGTTGAACATCAATTTCGTCCATTAATGTTACGTGTGGAGCAGTGTGTTTAGAGTTAACCATTGCTTTCGCAATTGCTCTACGCATTGCTGGGATTTTTTCAGTTGTTTCAGGGTAGTCGCCTTCAGGAACTGATTGAGTTTGTGGTGCTGCTTCTTCAGTTGTTGAAGCTGACGCACTTTCATCAGAAGTAGATGCTACTTGAGCACCGCCACCATTGATATGGTTGTCGATATCTTCTTTAGTAATACGTCCATTTTTACCTGAACCAGCAACTGCTTTAATGTTGATGCCTTTTTCACGAGCATATTTACGAACAGATGGCATAGCTTTAATTTGTCTATTTTCATCTACTTCTTCGTCTTGAGAAGTTGATGCTGCAGGAGCTTCTTCAGCTTTAGCTTCTTCTTGAGCTGGTTCTTCTTTAGAAGAAGAATCGTCGCCGTGACTACCTTTAAATTCCATTTCTTCTGCATCAGGTGCATCGATTTTAACGATTACGTCACCTACAACTGCTACAGTACCTTCGTCAACTAAGACTTCTTCTACTGTACCACTAACAGGAGATGGGATTTCTACTACAGATTTATCATTTTGAACCTCTGCTAATACATCGTCTTCTTCAATTGTATCTCCGGATTTAACAAACCACTTTACAATTTCACCTTCGTGGATACCTTCACCAATGTCGGGTAATCTAAATTCAAATGCCACGTTCTTGTCCTCCTAAGATTTTCATATTAATCTATTTAAAATAAAAATTTATAACATAGAGCAAGGACAAAATAATGTGCAATGTCGATAAAACATTCAATTATTATGTCCTATGCCCTTTGTTTACACTTACTTATTCACACGTAGAGTAAAAAGTAAACATTTAGTTTAATATCTTTTAACTCTCGCATGTCAGCTTTTATCAAGCTGAGTTCTTTCTATTTCTACTATTAGAATTCTAAAGTAGCTTTAGCTTGTTCAATGATGTCGTTTTTGTTTGGTAACCAAACGTTTTCAGCTTGAGTGAATGGATATACTGTGTCAGAAGCAGCTACACGTGCGATTGGAGCTTCTAATGAAAGAATAGCACGTTCAGCTAATTCAGAAGCTACGTTAGCACCAACACCAGCTTGACGTTGAGCTTCTTGAACTACTACAGCACGACCAGTTTTTTCAACTGAAGCTACTAAAGTATCGATGTCGATTGGTTGAACAGTACGTAAGTCGATAACTTCTACTGAATAACCATCTTTTTCTAACTCTTCTGCAGCTTTTTCAGATTCTTGAACCATTGCGCCATAAGCGATTAAAGTAATGTCATTACCTTCTTTAGTCACTTTAGCTTTACCAAGTTCAATTGTGTATTCTTCTTCTGGAACTTCTTCACGGAATGAACGATACAATTTCATATGTTCTAAGAATACAACTGGATCATTTGATCTAATTGAAGAAAGTAATAAACCTTTAGCGTCATAAGGACCAGAAGGAATAACTACTTTGATACCTGGTGATTGAGCTAAGATACCTTCTAAGTTATCTGCGTGTAGTTCAGGAGTATGAACCCCACCACCAAATGGTGTACGAATAGTTACAGGTGCTACTTTAGAACCACCTGAACGGAAACGTGTACGAGCGATTTGACCAGCAACTTCGTCAAATACTTCGAATACGAAACCAAGGAATTGGATTTCCATTACTGGACGGAAACCTTCCACTGTTAAACCAAGAGCTAAACCGCCGATTCCTGATTCAGCTAATGGAGTATCGAATACACGGTCTTCACCGAATTCTTTTTGTAAACCTTCAGTAACACGGAATACACCGCCGTTAACACCAACGTCTTCACCGAAAACTAATACGTTTTCGTCATTTTGCAATTCAGTTTTAAGCGCATTGTTAATCGCTTGAACCATTGTCATTTGTGCCATGGCTTATTTCGACTCCTTCTCTTTGTAAATTTCATATTGTTCAGCTAAGTTTTGAGGCATTTCTTCATACATAATTTCCATTAAGTCAGTAACTGTTTGTTTAGGAGTACTGTCAGCCTCTTTAATAGCTTTCTTGATGTCGTCTTTTGCACGTTCGATAACTTCGTTTTCTTTATCTTCGCTCCATAATCCTTTGTTTTCTAAGAATTTTCTGAAACGAACTAATGGGTCTTTTTTCTCCCAATCAGCATCTTCATCAGAAGTTCTGTAACGAGTTGGGTCATCTCCAGCCATTGTATGTGGACCATAACGATAAGTCATAGTTTCGATTAATGTTGGACCTTCACCGTTAACAGCACGATCACGAGCTTCTTTTGTAGCTTGATATACAGCTAATGCATCCATACCATCAACTTGGATACCAGGGATACCTACTGCGATAGCTTTTTGAGATAAAGTAGTTGCTGCTGTTTGTTTACTACGTGGAGTTGAAATAGCATAGTTATTGTTTTGAATTACAAAGATTGCTGGTGCTTTATAAGCTGAAGCAAAGTTGATACCTTCATAGAAGTCACCTTGTGAAGAACCGCCGTCACCAGTATAAGTAATAGCAACTGCTTTTTTACCACGTTTTTTAATACCGAATGCTACACCAGCAGTTTGGATGTATTGTGCACCGATAATGATTTGTGGACTGAATGCGTTAACGCCTTCAGGGAATTGGTTACCTTTGAAGTGACCTCTTGAGAATAAGAAAGCGTCAGTTAAAGGTAAACCGTGCCAAATTATTTGTGGTACATCACGGTAACCAGGTAAGATAAAGTCTTCTTTTTCTAAAGCGTATTGTGAAGCTAATTGTGAAGCTTCTTGTCCTGCTGTTGGAGCGTAGAAACCTAAACGTCCTTGTCTGTTTAATGAGATTGAACGTTGGTCAAGAATACGTGTCCATACCATTCTTTCCATTAATTCTACTAGTTGTTCATCAGTTAAATCAGGTACTAAGTCTTCATTTACGACATTACCATCTTCGTCCAAAATTTGAACCATTTCAAATTTCGACTGCGTCTCGTTTAAAACTTTTACTGCATCGAATTGGGCTTGTAACTTAGGAGCCATTCAATTCACCATACCTTTCCCATATAATAGAAATTCATTTTATCCTCCCATAGTGTACCACAATTTTTTTGTACTGTTAAACATTTTGATAAAGTTCTGTATTACTAAAAAAAGATACAGTTTTAGTAACTGTATCAGTCTATCGCACCCTACTGTGTTAATGGTTAGCTTAAGTAAGATTATCTACGTCTTGTTTTTCTTTATTAACTGCATTCATCGCCTTAGAATAATCTTTGAATTTACTTTGGAAATTCTTTTGTGCTTTATTTAATGCATCATTTTTTTCATCAACTTGTGATTGTGTTATACCATCTTGTTTGATTAATTCAAACAAATCTTTTTCTTTACTTAAGACGTTTCTATAAGCCTTAGCATACGCATCATGTGTTTTATATTTATCCTTGATAGCATCATTCAGTTGTTTTACTTCTTTTTGCTTATCATCACTTTTAATATCATCTATATGTGAGTCACCTTTTTTAAATTGCTTTTCAGAATCATTTAAGGTAGATACTTCTTTATCGAATGTTTCTTCTCGCTGTTTAATATTATCTAAAATATCGTTAGCAGCTTTTTTACGTGTATCTTCATTATCACTGTTTGCTTTTTTATATAAGTCTTGTTTCTTTTCTTCAAGTGAATTTAATTTCTTACCAATATTATTTATAGGTTGCTCTTTATCAAAAGCTTTTTGCACATTGTCATTATATGCGCTCACTTCTTTTTTATCTGTCGTACATCCAGCTAATAAGATGCTTGAAGCAGCTACGATAGCAATTGATTTACGTATTTTCATTAAAAATTATCCTCCTCGTAGTCTTTTGTTTGTAATATTATAGAAAGGTGTATTATAAATCAAATGAAATTAGATAATGTACTTAGCGATAGATTATCTGTTATATTTTATTATAAGGAAGGTGTATGACATGTTAACAATGAAAGACATTATCAGAGACGGTCATCCTACATTACGTGCGAAGGCCGAAGATGTAAACGTCCCTCTCTCTGATGAAGATAAAAACACTTTACGTGAAATGCGTGAATTTCTAATTAATAGCCAAGACGAAGAAACGGCTAACAAATATGGTTTAAGATCAGGTGTAGGATTAGCTGCACCACAAATCAACGTTTCAAAAAGAATGATTGCTGTATACCTACCAGACGATGGTGAAGGTAAATCATACGACTATATGCTAGTTAACCCTAAAGTAATGAGTCATAGTGTACAACATGCTTATTTACCTACTGGTGAAGGTTGTTTAAGTGTAGATGAAAATATCCCTGGCTTAGTTCATCGTCATTATAGAGTGACTATTAAAGCCTATGATATTGATGGAAAAGAAATAAAATTACGTTTAAAAGGTTATCCAGCTATCGTCTTCCAACATGAAATCGATCATTTAAACGGTATAATGTTTTATGATTATATTGATAAAGACAATCCATTAATGCCATTACCTGATTCAGTTGAGGTATAAAAATACAATTTAGAAGAGTAGGACAGAAATTGAAATGAAACATAAATTTTCTGTTCTACTCTATTTTATATATAAATCTTCTTATAGTTAATTCATCGAATAATTGTTTATTACACTTTAATGTTCTGTTCCACTTTTCCCCCATCAACTTTAACTTCTATTTAGTGAAATTCGCTACAGATATAAACTGCTTTATTTATTCAAATACATAATGTAAAATGAATAATAACTGAAATCTTAGTACTATACTAATTTCAAATAATGAACGACATTAATGACTACCCTAAAATCAACTTGAGAATAAGAACATGAATTGTTAGATTTTCACGTTCTGGCAACAACCTTTAAACAAGGTAAAGCTTATTAACTATTAGCTATTCAGTAAGATAAAGCTAGGTTATAGCAAGTTTTTTATTAGGGACTGAGATTAATATATTCAAATTAAATGTTTAATATTAGGAGGAACTATCCACTATGGCAGTATTTAAAGTATTTTTCCAACATAATAAAGACGAAGTTATCGTACGTGAAAATACAAGTTCTATTTATGTTGAAGGTGAAACTGAAGAACAAGTAAGACGTTATTTAAAAGATCGCAATTACAATATCGAATTTATTACTAAATTAGAGGGCGCACATTTAGAATATGAAAAAGAACATTCTAATCACTTTAACGTGGAGAATGCACAATAATGAAACAACTACATTCAAACGAAGTAGGTGTATATGCTCTAGGTGGTTTAGGCGAAGTTGGTAAAAACACTTACGCTATAGAGTATAAAAATGAAATCGTAATTATCGATGCAGGAATTAAATTCCCTGATGATAATTTACTAGGAATCGACTATGTCATTCCTGATTACACTTATCTCGAACAGAACCAAGATAAAATTGTCGGTCTGTTTATAACTCATGGACACGAAGACCATATAGGTGGTGTGCCCTACCTATTAAAGCAAATTAATGTACCTATTTATGGTGGTCCATTAGCTTTAGGTTTAATTCGTAACAAACTAGATGAACATAATTTACTACGTAACGCAACTCTAAATGAAATAACAGAAGATAGCGTTATTAAATCTAAACACTTTGAAATTTCGTTCTATTTAACAACTCATAGTATTCCAGAAGCATATGGCGTAGTAGTTGATACACCTGAAGGTAAAATTGTCCATACAGGAGATTTTAAATTCGACTTCACGCCTGTTGGTGAGCCAGCGAATATCGCTAAAATGGCTGAACTAGGAAAAGAAGGCGTACTATGTTTACTTTCTGACTCTACAAATGCGTTAGTACCTGATTTTACATTAAGTGAACGTGAAGTAGGTCAGAACGTTGATAAGATTTTCCGTAATTGTAAAGGCCGTATTATATTCGCAACATTTGCGTCAAATATTTATCGTGTTCAACAAGCAGTTGAAGCAGCAATTAAATATAACCGTAAAATTGTAACGTTCGGTCGTTCAATGGAGAATAACATTAAAATCGGAATGGAGTTAGGCTATATTAAAGCTCCACCTGAAACTTTCGTAGAACCTAACAAAATTAATAACATCCCTAAACATGAATTATTAATTTTATGTACAGGTTCTCAAGGTGAGCCAATGGCAGCTCTATCACGTATCGCTAATGGTACTCATAAACAAATCAAAATCATTCCAGATGATACTGTAGTCTTCAGCTCATCACCAATTCCAGGTAATACTAAGAGCATTAATCGTACTATTAATGCTTTATATAAAGCTGGTGCAGATGTTATTCATAGTAAGATTTCAAACATTCATACGTCTGGTCACGGTTCTCAAGGTGATCAACAATTGATGTTACGTTTAATTCAACCGAAATATTTCTTACCAATTCATGGTGAATATCGTATGTTAAAAGCACATGGACAAACTGGTGTTGATTGTGGCGTTGATGAAGATAACGTCTTTATCTTTGACATTGGTGATGTCTTAGCTTTAACTCATGATTCAGCTCGAAAAGCAGGACGTATACCATCAGGTAATGTCCTAGTTGATGGTAGCGGTATTGGTGACATAGGTAATGTAGTTATCCGTGACCGTAAGTTATTATCTGAAGAAGGTTTAGTCATAGTCGTTGTTAGCATCGACTTTAGTACAAATAAATTACTTTCTGGTCCAGATATTATCTCACGTGGATTTGTGTATATGCGCGAATCAGGTCAACTTATTTACGATGCACAACGAAGAATTAAAACGGATGTTATTTCAAAATTGAACTCTAATAAAGATATTCAATGGCATCAAATTAAATCTTCAATTATTGAGACGTTACAACCTTATCTTTTCGATAAAACTGCACGTCGTCCAATGATTTTACCAGTAATTATGAAAGTTAACGAAGATAATTAATTAAATTAAAAGCGCTATGTATGATTTCTCTCATTGAGACATACATAGCGCTTCTTTTGTTTATATTTTAAATGTTTAGCGAACGATTTTCTTTTCGAAACGATTTAAATCATTATCATGACCAATCATGATTAAGATATCACCAAATTCAATATTAATACTTGGATCTGGCGACACAATAATCTCCTTGCCACGCTTAATGGCAATAATATTGATACCAAACTGTGCACGAATATCTAAATCGATAATAGACTGTCCAGTCATCTTCTCACTTGCTTTTAACTCAACTAGGGAATGCTCATCTGCTAATTCAAGATAATCTAACACACTCGCACTAGCAACGTTATGTGCGATTCTTCGACCCATATCTCTCTCAGGATGCACTACCGTATCCGCACCAATTTTATTTAAAATCTTCGCATGATAATCATTTTGAGCTTTAGCCGTAACTTTTTTAACCCCTAATTCTTTTAAAATTAAGGTCGTTAACGTACTCGATTGGATATTTTCCCCAATCGCAACTATAACATGATCAAAGTTACGTATACCTAAGCTCTTCATAACCGCTTCATCAGTAGTATCAGCAACGACTGCATGGGTTGCTATATCACTGTATTCATTTACTCTAGCTTCATCTCTATCAATAGCCATAACATCCATGTCTAAGGCATTGAGTTCTCTTACAATACTACCGCCAAAGCGTCCTAATCCTATTACAACGTATTCTTTCTCCATTTATCAGATACCCCTATCCATATCATTAACAAATTAAAAGCCGAAATGTTCACCTCTATATTGTAAAACTGATTGCCAATTCTAACAATACAATGATGACTATCTCGGCTCCTTTCTATATGTTAATTATTTCTTTCCTTCCACGTACTCTTTATCGAAGACGAACAATCTTAATAATAATATTAACGATGGAATTAATAAAAGTAAACCTAAAACAAATACGATAACTAGAGCTAAGCCCATAGAGTCATTAACACTTGAATCAGATAATTTAATATAAGGATATAACAGATAAGGTAATTTACTTAGACCATAACCATAAAAGGCGAAGCCCATCTGTAAAATAACCATTATAAAAGCTAATCCATGATATTTTTTCATTAAATTCAATACGCCTGCAATTAGGAAGAAGACAAAACTAATGGCGAACATCCACCAATAATTAGTTACTGCATTATAGAAATGATCTGAGTTTTGAATTCTTAATGATAAGAAGACAAATAATGAAATAATAATCATCGGCGGACCCCAAAACATGAACCACTGGCGCATAAAGTGATAGGCAACTTTATCTTTAGCCTTCGAAGCATAGTAAGTTAAAAAGCCCGAAGAAATATAGAGCACACTAACAATGGCTAAGAAAACTACGGCCCATGCATAGGGACTTAATAAGAGTTGAAGCCAATCTAAATCAAGATGAGAGCCATGTTCAGTGATGTAGCCCCCTTCTGAAATAGTTAATACTGTAGCTAAAGATGCTGGGATTAATAGTCCGGTTAAACCATATAGAAATATCCATGGTAATTTTGTATCTTGACCGTAATGTTCAAAGGCGTAAAAACTACCTCTTACTGAAATCAGTATTAGCGCAATTGACCCAGGTACTAGTAATACCGTCCCTAAATAAAGCGCCGAATCTGGGAAGAACCCTACAAATCCTACGAAGAAGAATACAAAGAAAACATTAGTTACTTCCCAAACTGGGTTAAGATATCGTTCAACTAAGTGGTTAATTTTCTTTTCTTCACCTGTCAGCTTAGAATGCAATGTAAAGAAACCAGCCCCAAAATCAATTGAAGCGACGATAATATAGAGAAATAGGAATGTCCATAATACTGTAATACCAATACTAGTATAATCCATTATTCATGACCTCCCTTACCGATGACCTTATCAACATCCTCTTGCGCAGGTTTATTTTTAAACATACGTAATAATACATAAGCTGAAGTGACTAGTAACACAAAGTATAATAGTCCAAATAATATTGTAACGAGTGTGATACCTCCAGCCTTTGTGGCAGCTTGACTTACACGCATGTATCCTCTGATGATCCATGGTTGACGGCCCATTTCAGTTAAGAACCAACCAAATTCAATCGCTAACATTGAAGCTGGACCAGTGAGAAGAACCGCATAAAGTAAACCTTTGTGAGTCGTATATTTACGTAACTTCTTAATTAGCATGGTTAATACAAATGCGCCTGAAATTATGAAACACAATACTCCCATAGAAACCATTAAATCAAAGAAGTAATGGACAATCATTGGTGGAAGTGTGTCCTTAGGAAAGTCATTTAGACCTTCCACTTTGGTATTTACATTGTTATCAGCTAAGAAACTAAGCATACCTGGTATTTTAATAGCACCAGTAATTTCTTGAGTTTTCTCGTTTAACACACCGAAGAATACTAAATCTGCTTTTGAACCTGACTCAAAGTGCCATTCATACGCTGCTAATTTTTCAGGTTGAACTTGATGAAGAAACTTCGCTGATAAATCCCCTGCCAACATAGATAATAATGTTGATAGGAAACCAACGATCATTGTCATTTTCAATGCTTTTTTATGATACTCTGTGTCTTTACTATATTTATTTTTCAACAGCTTAAAGGCTGCAATTGATGCTAAAACAAATGCCATAGTCATCCCTGCTGTCGCAATAACATGGAATGCTCTGACTAAAAATGAAGGATTGAACATTGCTTCAAATGGTTGTACATTCACCATTTTTCCATTTTTCATTTCAAAACCAGCCGGTGTATTCATAAATGAGTTAACCGCTGTAATAAAGAATGCTGAGAATGAACCACCAATAATCACAGGTATACTGATGATAAAGTGAATCCATTTATTTTTAAAACGATCCCAAGTATATAAATAAATACTTAAGAAGATTGCTTCAAAGAAGAATGCAAATGTTTCCATAAATAATGGTAATGCAATAACGTGACCGCCCATTTTCATAAATGTAGGCCATATTAATGATAGTTGTAAACCGATAATCGTACCTGTTACTACACCTACTGCTACAGTAATTGTATAACCTCTCGACCAACGTTTTGCTAAAGCTATATATTTAGGATCCTTATTTTTAATTCCTAAAAATTCTGCGATGGCAAACATTAAAGGCATCCCGACACCGATCGTTGCAAAAATGATGTGCACTGCTAATGTCATACCAGTTAGGAAACGGCTAATTTCAACAGAATCCATATCTTAATCTCCTTTTCTTTATCTTTAGATTAAAAATCAATTGACTTAAATTATATTAGTTTCTACATACTAACTAAATTCTTTTGCTTATTTTTTTCGAAAAAAATTAAATAGAATTCACATATTTATCACAGTTTGCAATTCTGTCATAATTTCTTTATAGTATTTTCAGGAAAATTAAAATAAGGAGTGAAATAAGATGTCTCATATTACTATCTATACACAGAATGACTGTCCACCATGTACATTTGTGAAAAATTATTTAAGCGAGCATAACGTAGAATACGAAGAGAAAAACATTACAAATGATACTTATCGTAATGAAATGATGGAATACGATGCTTTTGCCACACCATTTATTCTTCTAAACGATGAGCCAATGTACCAAGTGGATATGGATAAAATTAATAACGCCTTTAATATTAACTAGTAACAGTTAAAATTCAAAAAAGCCCTAAGATGACTTCATATGAAATCACCTTAGGGCTATCATTTTAACTTAACATTTTAAGCATACAACATTTTATTTAGAAATATTATTAACTAAATCTTTAACTTCGTCTTGAGTAGCACAATTAACTGCACGGTGAGCTAATTCTGCCATTTCATTTTTGCTTAAACCATTAATTTGTCTTCTAGCTTTTAAGATAGATGTAGAACTCATTGAGAATTCATCTAATCCTAAACCTAATAATAATGGAATAGCTGTTTCGTCTCCAGCCATTTCGCCACACATGCCAGTCCATTTACCTTCTTTATGAGAAGCTTCAATCACTTGTTTTACTAAGCGTAAAATAGCTGGATTGTATGGTTGGTATAAATATGACACGCGTTCTGACATACGGTCGGCAGCCATAGTATATTGAATCAAATCATTTGTACCAATACTGAAGAAATCAACTTCTTTAGCGAAGATATCAGCTAAAGCTGCAGTTGATGGAATTTCAACCATGATACCTAATTCGATATCATCTGCTACATCATGACCATCATTTACAAGCTTTTCTTTTTCTTCTAAAAGAATAGCTTTCGCATCACGGAATTCATTGATTGTAGCTACCATTGGGAACATAATATTCAATTTACCGTACGCTGAAGCACGTAATAAAGCACGCAATTGAGTTCTAAAAATGTCTTGTTGATCTAAACATAAACGAATTGCTCTATATCCTAAGAAAGGATTCATTTCTTTAGGTAGATTTAGATATGGTAGCTCTTTGTCGCCACCAATATCAAGTGTACGCACTACAACGCGTTTATCTTTCATCGTTTCAAGTACTTTTTTATACGCTTCAAATTGCTCTTCTTCAGTTGGCATTTGGTCTCTGCCCATATAAAGGAATTCAGTTCTATATAAACCGATACCTTCAGCGCCATTTTCCATAACACCATATAAATCGTCTGGAGTACCAATGTTTGCTGCTAATTCAGCATGTTCTCCATCGATTGTAACTGTTTCAGCATCACGTAATTTTTGTAATTCTTTTTTATCTTCAAAGAATCTTTCACGTTTATTTTGGTAAGCAATTAATTCGTCTTCAGTAGGGTCGATAATTACGTCACCAGTTGTGCCGTCAACAATAATCATGTCACCTTGTTTAACTTCTTTAGTAATTGATTTAGTACCAACTACTGCAGCAATTTCTAATGAACGACTCATTATTGCTGAGTGACTTGTACGTCCACCAATATTAGTTACGAAACCTTGAACGAATTCTTTATTCAATTGTGCAGTATCAGAAGGTGTTAAATCATTACCTACTACAACTACACTTTCATCAATCATACTTGGATTTGGTAAATCCACACCGATAAGATGTGCTAACACACGTTTAGAAACGTCTCTAATGTCTGCTGCACGCTCTCTCATGTATTCATTATCCATTGATTCAAAGATAGTAATGAATTGAGTAGTAACTTCATTTAAAGCTTCTGGAGCACTTACTTGTTCATTTTTAATCTTCTCTTCGATAGGTTGAATTAACTCAGGATCATCAAGAACTAATAAATGTGCATCAAAGATAGCAGCTTTATCAGGACCTAATTGTTTTTCCGCATTATTTCTAATTTTAGTTAATTCGATTTTAGAAGCTTCTAACGCATTTCTAAATTTTTGAATTTCAGCATCAGTATCTGTCACTTTTTCATTAGCGAACGATAAATCTGGTTCTACTAATAAATAAGCTTTAGCAATTGCTACACCATCTGACGCAGCAATACCATTAATTAGTTTAGACATAATTATTCAGTTAAACCTTCTTTAGATAAGACATCACTGATTGCTTGAATTGCGTCTGCTTCGTCGCTTCCGTCAGCATAGATAGTGATTTCAGCATCTTTACCTACACCTAAACTCATAACACCCATGATTGATTTTAAATTAACTTTTTTACCGTTATATTCTAATTGAATATCTGAATCAAATTTTGATGCAGTTTGAACTAACATAGTTGCTGGACGTGCATGAATACCTGTTTCGTCGATAATTACATAAGATTTTTGTTCCATAATCGATTTCTCCTTCGCAAAGTTAGAATATTCAAATTTGTCATAATCTAACATAATTTTATACCATAACACTACCAAATTATAATAACTAATTCAATTCTAATACTATTGAAATACTATCCTAATCATTAATTATATTAATGGAAAAGTGTTCTAAATTACTATATTATGTTTCTATTCTTCAATATCTATACTTACTTTAATTTCTATTGAAATCGTTTAAGCAATTTAAGGTTAAATTATATCTAGAATGACAAACTTTAAAACCATCTTAATATAGCTTTAACATTAAGCTCACTTCAATTATACTACAACATTTTGCTTTTAAATAATATCATTAAGAACTTTTTCGCATTTTTCGATATGATCTCGTCCTAATTTATTCATAAAATAATAGCTAATTGAAGCTGAAACGGCTTGCCCTACTACTGGGAACCATCTAGTTTGTTTTGCAGCCGTACGTTTTGCCATATCTCTAATAATCACTTTTAGCATCGCACTTGTCACTTTTCTACCTATAAATGAACTACCTTGAATTGCTGCAGCGGCTAAAATTCGCTCTTTAGCATCATCGCCTAATGTGTTCACTTGCTTATGATCAAGTCCATAAATTTTGTTAATATCTTCAATAATATCTCTAGTCAATTTGATATCTACGCCAAAATCTAGTCCAGGAATAGGTACTACTGTCATACTTGAAGATAATAGTGATTTTTTCTTAACAATCGCTTCAGCTTTAGCTCTACGTTCTGCTATTTCTTCTTTAGTAGTTGGTAAAATGCTTTTTTCTTTAATTTCCTCAATATTTAAAACTCTGTTCCCTACTTTATTAGTAACGCCGCTTGTTAGTCTATTCATTATACTCATGCTTAGACACACCTTCCTTTAATCATTTATTAAACAGTTATACCCAATTTTATTGTTTTAATGCTTAATATTTAAGAAAACGGCTTTCAAATACTTAGATGGTTTGTAGTGAGGATGCGTTTTAAAATCTTTCGGCAAGCCCATTACTTCTTTAATTTCATATTCCACGCCAGCATTTTCTAATGTACTTTTTATAACATTTTTAAATGATTTCAATGGGAATACACTAGAATTGGTACATAATAATAATGAACCATTAGGTGCTAAAACTTCTAGAGCGCCGTTAATTAAATCATCGTAATTTTTTTGTACGGAAAATGTTTTTTTCTTGTTACGCGCAAAACTAGGTGGATCAATCACAATTGTGTCATATTCCTTGCCGTGTCGTGCTGCGTAATTATAGAAATCAAAGGTATCCATTACATAGATGTATTGACTTTTAGGATCGATAGCATTTAACCCGAAATTCTCTTCTGTTAACGCACGTGAACGATTGGCTAAGTCGACACTTGTAGTATGTTCAGCATGTTTGGCAGCCACTACTGAGAAAGCACCTGTATAACTGAATAAGTTCAGTATTTTTCTTCCTTCTGAAAATTGGTCACGTAATTTTTTACGCACTTCTTTTTGATCTAAGAATATGCCAGTCATTAACCCATCATCTAAATCTACATTATAAAACGTAAAATTCTCTTCAATCACAATTGGAAATTCAGGTGTCTCACCTAGCACATGACCGCCAGTGTACTCTGAATCTTTAAAGCGCATCTTCTCATAAATAGAGCTAAACTCAAATACTTGTTGAATTGCTTCAATAACATTGTAGCGGAATTTATACACGCCTCTTGAGTACCATTGAATCAGTAAATGACCGTTATAATTATCAATCGTTAAGCCACCAACGCCGTCACCTTCCGCATTAAATAATCTATAGGCATTAGTGCCTTCGATGTGACGATAATATTCTCGTTCTTCTAAGGCTTGTTTAAATAATTTTACGAAAAATGGCGTATTAAGGTCTTCATTTTGATCATAACTTAATACCCAACCTAAACCTTTAGGTTGACGACCTACATAAGCTGTCGCAATATACCGGTTATCCTCTGTGACTAATTGAAATAAATCGCCTTCTTTTAAATGGTCATGTTGATAAATATCATCTTCGTTTACCAATGGATATTGATTTAAATATTTTGTTTCTTTTCCTTTATTTAACGTTGCTATTTTCATTATCGAATTCTCCTATTTAAATCATATTTATACTTACTTTTACTTTTTGAAAATGTTTCTTAATTAGGCTCGTTACTATTTTAACAAATTTAAAATTTTCATTACACACATTAACGTCGAAATCAGCAAAACTAAAGGCCAAGACATTTTATATAAATGTCCCAGCCTCTTAGCGAAACGTATTCAATTATGGCCGTTCTCTTAATTGTAATGTAAATGCGACAATGACTGCAATTAACATTAAAATTAAAGTTGGCGTAATAAACACAGATAAAAGCAAACCATGGATCATAATATTAATAAATTCTGTTAACAATTTAAAGAATAGAATGCTTATCATAAAGAGTTGTAAATAATAAAACTTACCTCTTAAGAAATGTGTCAATGTGGTAGCCACATAGATAATAATGATGAACATTAGTAATAATAATGTTATCCATTCAATGACATATTGGGTTTGTGATAACTCCCATTCACCAGACACAAATAAAGCATTTCTGTTATTAAATTCTATAAAAGTAAATAAGAATAAAATGAAACCACAGAAGATTTCTACATAAGCAGGTTTAATCCATTTAGGACGTCTCATCCAACTTGGAATATCGTCCTCTTCGATGTTAAAGATATTTTTAAATTTGTTTTTAAACTTATCACGTTTAGATCTGATTTTATCTAAATCTACACTTCTTCTCGTCTTATGTGCATATTCGGATGTTTTATCTTGTAGTTGTTTAAAATGAACTTTAGATTGATTCGAAACATTTCCTTTACTTGCTCTTGATAATTCAGGTTCTTCTTCACCAAGTTCTTCCTTAGTTAATGGTAATGCGCGTCTTAGGAATAAGAAATTCCAGATAGAAGCTTGCGCTAATAACCACATGACTAAAAAGAATGTATTTACGCTTAAAATATCAATTGGTGCAATTTCATTTGCATCAATTTTACCGTATAACGAAATTTGGGTAATTAAATAACTTATTCCGTATGAAATAATTATCCATAGATAGTGACTTTTTCTATTTTCCTGATTAAGTTCGTCTTTATAAACGATATATCCAGTATGAATAATAAATGGAAAAACAAAAATCACTGCCCAAAAGCCATATACTTGAGTCATTAAGGTAATTGTAATAAGGAAGTATAAAACACCAATAATTAAAAAGAATATTGAGATGTCGTAATCATATTTAGTAGTACGGTATAATGTATAACCAATAAACATTACAATAATACCAAATAAAATAATTATGACTGCACTTATAATAGGAAAGTTGCCTATGAATCTACTCATCACTCTAATAATTTCACTGAAGAATGCATTAAGGAAGTCCCATAAATTATGAATTTTTAATTCAGCTTTATTTTTATCCTTTAATTCATTGATTAAAGGTAAATTAACTAAAATAATGAGACCCGTGAAGAGTGAAACGAGACCGATAAGATAACTATAAATTATCTCGGTTTGTTTCTTAAGAAAAGACATACTGTTCACCTCAAAATTCATTATATATGAAGTTGTTACTCTTGTCTTTATTAAAGAATAAAATACAACTTGAGACCTATAAAAGTTTATCTTTATTTCTAATGGGTAGACTATAACTGTAATAATTATTCGTATAAGGAGTGTTGCATTATGACAAACGAAGATGCTAAAAAATTATCAGCTGAAAAAGCTAAAGAAGTAGAAGAAAAATTAAAAGACCAAAACGAAGAAAAAACTAATGACACTGAACAAACTAAAAAAGATGTTCAAGACACTTTAGACTAATTTAGATAGGGATTGGGACAGAAATCTAATGTAATTTCAAAGATTTCTAGCCAACCTTGCCAAATATAATGAGACTAAGCCATTTCTATATTAATGGTTTAGTCTCTATTTTTATGTTCTAAAATAAATAAATATAAAATCTATGAATTCCTATCAGTTTTAACCAAAATCCCTGAATAACCTTGACATTAATTAGGAAAAGTCATACATTTAAACTAAATTAAATAACAACGCACTAGGGGTGTGTATGCTGAGATGAGGTGTAGCCTCAAACCCTTCGAACCTGAACTAGCTAAGACTAGCGTAGGAAAGTGTTGCTAACATAAATAATTTCAACTTTTATATAAAGTATTTTATTTGAGACGCACAACTTTCTACGGAGGGTTGTGCGTTTTTTTAGGAGGAAACTTTATGTCAAAAGGTTTAAATCTTTCAGAAATATTAGTAACTGTACTGATTGCTGTAGTATTTGCAATTATTTATAACTTATGGTGGTTTGCATACAACGTAGCACAAGTTGCAGGTCTTCATATTGAGCAACTCACATACGGCGTTTGGTTTATGGCTGCTATCGTCGCATATTTAATTATTCCTAAACCAGGTATCGCCTTAATTGCAGAATTTGCTGCTGGTGCTGGTGAAACAATTGTTATGGGTAAATTTGATATTCCAACAATTATTTATGCCATTTTACAAGGTTTAGCATGTGAAATCATTTTCGCTATTTTTAAATATAAATCAAGATCTTTAATGGTAGCGGCATTAGCTGGTTTAACTACAGCGCTTATTTCATTCCCAGTAGATTATTTCTACGGTTATTTAAATGAAGTAGCAGGTTGGAACTTACTATTATTAATCATTTTCCGTGCGATTAGCGGTATCGTAGTTGCCGGATTACTATCTTATTATATTGTCAAAGCGTTGGATCAAACTGGCGTAACCAAACTATTCCGTCCAGCTTCTCAAAAAGACTACGACAACCTATAAGGGGAAATCATTGTGTTAAAAGCAAAAAATTTACGTCTTAAATATCCAAATGGCGAAAGAAAAATTTTCGATAATTTAAATATTGAAATTAAAGATAAAGAAAAAGTGCTTTTACTAGGTGCTTCTGGATCTGGTAAAAGCACATTGCTTAATGTGCTAAGTGGTATTGTTCCTAATTTAATAGAACTACCTATGAAATATGATGAATTAGAAATTAATCCACAATCAGGGGTTATCTTTCAAGATCCAGACACGCAATTTTGTATGCCGAAAGTTTATGAAGAATTAGCTTTTGTTTTAGAAAATAAGAAAGTTCCTCGTAGTGAAATGGACGAACAAATTCAACAAGCCCTTGCTTCTGTTAATTTAAATGTAACTGACACTACATATGTTAACCACTTGAGTGGTGGGATGAAACAGAAATTAGCTATTGTGGAAACTATTTTACAAGAAGCTGACACACTCTTCCTAGACGAACCTACGGCAATGTTAGATGTAGACGCTACGGCGGACTTGTGGCAACGATTAATTCATTTATGGACGGATCAAACAGTGCTTATCGTTGAACATAAAGTTGAACATATATGGCAACACGTTGATCGCGTTATCTTAATGAACTATGAGGGAGAAATCATTGCCGATAATACACCTGATTACATCTTACATAATTGCGAAGAGTTACTAACTGAATTCGGTGTTTGGCATCCTCATGCGTGGAATCATGCACCAGAACGTTATGACCTTTCTCCTGATTACAATAAAACAATATTTTCATATAAAGATGGGCGCGTTACTCGTGGTAAGAAAGACTTATTCCAAATACCAGAACTATCTATTCATCCTGGTGAATGGATAACCATTACTGGGAAAAATGGTACTGGAAAGACCACTCTTCTTGAATCTATAATGCAGCTAATAAAATATAAAGGGCAAATGCATTACGAAGATACTTTATTGAAGAAAATTAAAGATGCAGCACAACATATGTACCTCGTATATCAAAATCCAGAGTTACAATTTATTACAAACTCTGTATATGAGGAAATACATATTCATTACAACCATCAAGAACCAGAAAAAGCCGAAGCACAAACGCAACGTCTTTTAAGTTTATTACATTTGGAAAATGTTAAAAACCAACACCCATTTGAATTATCAATGGGACAAAAACGTCGCTTGAGTGTAGCGACCGCGTTAAGTTCAAAAGCTGAAATTATTTTATTGGATGAACCAACTTTTGGTCTAGATAGTCATAATACATTTCAATTAATTGAACTTTTCCAAGAACGTGTTGCTAAAGGGCAAACGATTGTCATGGTTACGCATGATCCAGAAATCATCCACCGTTACCCTACACGTCGTTTAAACGTGGACAATGGACAACTCGTGGAAATGGAAGGTGAAGCACATGTTTGAGCGCTGGAAAAAACGATTCACATTCGTTGATGATGTAAATATCATAACTAAGTTATTGCTTGGTGTCGCTTTATTCTTCTTTATCATTTTCGTCCATAACTTTGATTACATGATTTACATTACTTTGTTAATATTTATATTCTTAATGTTATTTAATGGCACTGAACTTAAGATAACTGGGTCTTTTCTCCTAGTTACCATATTCTTTGCCCTACTATCATCACTATTTATGATTCTGTATGGTGACGGTACACACATGCTATTCACTTGGGGAATTATCCAAATTAGTATAGAAAGTATCGTACGTGGTATACACTTATCCTTACGTACAATTACAGTTTCAATGTTTGGTATCTTAATTGCGTTAACTTCACAAATCGTCATGATATTCTATAGTTTAATGCAACATCTAAAAATCAAACCTAAAATTGCCTATGCCTTTATGGCAGCAATCAGAATGGTACCTTTAATCTTTACGTCACTGATTCAACTTAGACGTTCTTTAAAAATGCGCTATCAAATGATTGATGCATCGAATTATCGAGGGTTAAAACGTTTCAAACACTTAATCATTCCGATTTTAAGTCAGAATATACGTCGTGCTCATCAATTATCAGTAGCCATGGAATCTAAAGGATTTAAAGATGGACCAAGAACGTATTATTATAAAGCTCCATTCTCATATAAAGATATACTATTCGTAATCTGTTTAATCGGTATTTTAGCTTTAGCTTTCTATCTATCACAAACCTTCCCAATTACCGGCATTACCGATGCCCGCGTTTCTGGAAAAGTAGGCTAAGTTAAAAGCGAATATAGAAAAACTAGCTCTGAAAAAGTCTAATCGTAGATTTTTTCAGAGCTAGTTTTATAGTTAGAGAGAAGTAAATAGACGTTATTACTTTAAACCGTAACACTCACTCTTTTTTGATTACTTTTATAATCAGTACTAATACTAATTTAAACCAAAACGTTCTTCTTGTGTTACTATACCTCGTTGAATATTGCCATCTACATTATCTTTCATTTCTTCAAATAATTCTTGGAATCTTATCTCATCTTGATCAGAATAACCATTAAAAATCACTTTATCAATATTTTCTTCGTTAAAATAGTATAGTTGATCCTCTACTACACCGATGGGATATTTACATGCTGAATAATCAAACATATATTGCTGATTATCTATTTCGACTATAGGCCCTCGATTAATAATCATTAATTTCTGAGAACCGTCTTTTAAATATATAATACTCCCTATTGTTTCCATTTTATACCACCTATCTTTCCATCGATTTCAGTTTGAGCGCATAAAAATATGTTTTGAAATAAAATAAATATCAAAGTCATTGTAATCCCAATAACAAAAATAATATAAAAAAAGATATTTTGAAATACGTACTTTATATCGGGTAATATATATGCATGCGCCTGTACCTCAGTTAATCTAATATTAAGTTTAACCATTTTCTTTTTATCAACTATGTATTTAAATATACATACGGGTATTATAGTTAATAATAATAAAAATATATTTATATAAATGTTCGTTATGAAATTCAAACTGTCAAATATAAAACTTGTTAGAATAGCAATCAAAAAGCTTAAACCTGCAGCAAAGTTTATTAGAGAATTTCTTTTTTCTTCTTTCTCTTTAGAAATGAAAATAGTTTTAATATAGGTAAGGTCTTCTTTATGTACTTCCATTAATGACTTTCTTGTTACATAATTTAATAATGGAAATATATAAGTTAGCTTATTTTGATTTAAATCAATAATGTAATGTGAGTTTTTATAGTGTACTAATTTATACTTACTGTTCTTTTCAATAGTCTCTATCTTTATTTTTTCGATGATTTCTCATTCCTTCATCAAAATTTAAACTAATTATCAATTCTTTCATTACCCTTAATTGCTCTAAAACCAATCATCGTCTATTTATATTTTTTATTTCTTCTTTCTTTATTTTTGATACAATTTTAGGATTTTTTATAAATAATTTATCAAGTTCTTTAGAACATGCAATATCACCTTCAAATTGAAAATTATCTAATGATCTAATACCAACACTAAAAGATAAATCCTTATCATTATTTATATAACCACTAATATCATAACCGTCCATCGGATTTTTTCTCATTTCTTTTAATTCAATACTTTTGAAATCTTTCACATTATACTTCATATATAGAGTTATTCTTTCTTTTTGTTCATCGTAATATTGTTGTTCTTTTTCCTTTTTCTCGTCATATTTCATTTTAATATAGACGCACCCTATAATTAACACCAAGCTGATTAACATAATAAATATTAAAATTACTTTTTTATCCATATAATCATTCCTATATGTTTTCTAACATACTCAAATTCATTGCATTTCAAAAAGTATTACTTTTACAACACTTCACTTAAACTACCGTTAAATTATTGATTTATTAATTACCTTTTATATTCCTTCTTTATTTGTGATACAGATTTGATTTTTTTTATATACATTTCTTCCAATTTAGCAGAACTTGTTATATCCCCATCAAATTGAAAGTTCTCTCTAAACCTTGTACCAGCAGTAAAAGCGATATCTTTATCATTATTTATATAACCCTCTATGTCATAACCATCCATTGGGTTTCTTTCTATTTTAGTAAAATGTATTGTCTTATATCCTTTGACATTATATTTCATAAAAAGCTCTATTCTTTCTTTTTGTTCATCGTAATATTGTTGTTCTTTTGCTTTTTTCTCATCATACTTCATTTTAAAATAGACGCACCCTATAATTACTACCAGGCTTAATAATATAATGAATACTAAAATTATTTTTTTATCCATATAATCATTCCTTTAAGACGAAACAATAAATTATTTTTTAGAGCTAGTAAATATTACAGACTTTTATTAATAATTGCACTTTAAGTTTTAAGATAGAAAAAATTAGAATAAGGCTAGTCTTTACTAATTTAAATATATTTTTAACATCCTCAAATTCACTGTTAATGAGAAAATTGATTAGTTTTTTAAAAATATTTAGAAGAACGTCAAAACTTGTATTAATCTACTTGTTTTCTTTTTTCGATTGTTCTTTTTTTATTTCAGATACAGATTTCAAATCTGCTTTCTCAAGTTCATTAAGACCTCGACTCCAACCAATAGTTCCCTCAAATTGAAAATCATCCACATAATATGCTGTAGCAGTAAAACTCTTAGTTTTATCATTATTAATATAACCTTTAAAAACAAAGTTCCCCATTGGATTTCTTTTTTGTTCAATAAATTTAATATTTTTAAAATCTCTCATATTATATTTCATGAAAAGTTCTATTCTTTGTTTTTGCTCATTATAATATCGTCGCTCTTTTTCTTTTTTCTCGTCATATTTCATTTTTAAAATAGATGCACCCTATAATTACTAACAAGCTCATTAATGTAATAAATATTAAAAATACTTTTTTATCCACATGATCATTCCCTAAATATTGTATTTCAAAAATAGATTAATTCGTTCTTTTTGCTCATTATAATACTATTATTCTTTAGTTTTCTTCTCATGTTTTATTTTAATACTCAATGTCATAATCATTATTATAAATTTATTTTTCTTTTTTCATTGCTCTTTTTTTATTTCTGACACAGATTTTGAATTTAGTTTAAGTATTTTATCAAGCTCATTAGAATATGCTATATCTCCATCAAATTGAAATTCTTCCGTAGATCTTATGCTTGCGTTAAACGATAATTCTTTATCATTATTAATATAACCGCTTATATCATATCCATCCATTGGGTTTCTTTCTATCTTAATAAAATGTATTATCTTATATCCTTTAACGTTATATTTCATAAAAAGCTCTATTCGTTCTTTTTGTTCGTTAAAATATTGTTATTCTTTTGCTTTTTTTCTCATCATATTTCATTTTAAAGTAGAGGGATTCTATAAGTACTACTATGCTAATTATTGTAATACATATTAATAATAATTTTTTATTCATATAAACATTTCTTAAAATATTCTTTTATGCCACAACCAAATTTAATTATTTATTAGCCTTCTTTTATTTCTAACCTAGGCATTAGAATTTTTATAAATAATTTATCGAATTTAATAGAACTTGCTATATAAGTGCCAAAATGAAAATTAACTTTTGAAAGCATTATTAATCTAATTTATTACTGCTCTTTATTTTTGCATGTACCTTTTTGTCTGAAATTGATACTATGTTTAAACATGTAAAACAAAAAAACACTACTAACCAACAAAAATAACCAAATATATTTTGACTATTATCAAAAATCATCTGCCAAGGTGCAATTGAAAAAAATAAAAATGTTACGTAACCAAATATCATAATTATTGTGTTTTTAAATGTAGGAATTATCCTTACTTTTTGTGTACTATTCTTATTAAATGATTGATGATTCAACTTCTTTCTCAAAGATACACGAAGAATAATCACACCAATAAAACCTATTAAAAACATAATTACTGTCCATATTCTACTAATATTAATATCCATCAAACCAACTACGTTTCTTAATAACACACTGATGGTTACACCTATTCCACCAGTTAACACCCCTTGACTAACTTGATTTCCATTTGAAAATATATGCAAGTCATTAAATTCTTGATAAGTAAGTTCTGTATATTTAATAGGTATAAACCAATTAAACATAGGGCATATATATGAATACCAATTTTGTTCTAGGTCTACCATCAAATATTTATTATTTTTTTGAATAATTTTGTATCTAGGATTTTTATATATTGTATATACTTGTTCCATTGTTCTCAATAGCTCCTATTCATTGGATTAGTCACTTTTTTAACATCTTTGATAGCTTCTCCGATATTATTTCTGATTTTTTTAGATTCATTACTAATAAATTTTGTGCCGGTTTTAACTCTTTTTGAAATATCTTTAGAGCTATCTTGCAACTTGTGTTTCACAAAATTAGCGCCTCTTACTTCTAAAGCATGCTGATTTATTTTAAAACCAAGATATTTGGCAATACCTTTATCGATTTGATGGCCTGTCCAATCAACTCCATCCTTAACACCTTGCCAATTATTTTGATAAGCTAAGTCTACAAGTGCTACTAAGGTAGTACTTGTAGCCATCCCGTCTAGAATAGCCCAACCTACAGGAGTAGAAGACAATGCTACTGTTGCTACAATCGTGGCACCGACACCAACACCTGTTGTTAAACCATTGTGTGCAACAGCTTCTCCAATAGTTTTATTATTATTTGTTAAATCATCATACATACCTAAACTAAAACCAATCCCCATAGTACTGTAGCCACCTACTTTACCAATTTTACTGACTATACGTCCGTGCTTTATCATTTGATTTCCTGATTGATTAGTCACTTGTATGAAGCTATTTTTACTATTGGGTCCTTGAAATCCACCATAAGTATTTAATACACCAGCAAACTTTTGTATATTAAATCCTACTTGTTCTATACCATTTGAAGTAATATCAAATCCTAAATCTCTAGTGATAGATTCTTTATTTTGTATTATATATTCTTTTAAATTTTTGGGGACATCTTCCTTAGGATGTTTTTTTGTGTATCTTCTTACTACTTGTAAATCATCCTTATTCAATTTTTTACCATCTTCAACTTTTGGATTAATCTTTTTCATTCGAATATCAAGAGCTTTTTGTTGGCTAACTTGTGCCCATTCCATTTCTTTCCCAAATGGAATATGGAAAACTTGTTTACCTGGATTCCAAGACGTTTTTGCTTGATTAATTCCTTGTTGAACAGTATTTTGAAATGACTCAACTTCTTTGAAGATATGCGATGATTCTGCATCAAACTGTCTTAATTTACGTAGTTTATCTTCTAACTCATTCTTTTGATTTTGTAGACTTTCCATCATTTGTTGATTGCTAGATAACAGGGCACTATTTTGAGAAGGTTTCAGACTTAACGACGCATTCATTGCTTCTAGTTGGCTAATTTGATGTTCCAATTCATGAATATCTTCTTCTAACTCAGATTCTTTCAAGCTTTGTGTATCTACGTCAGCTTGATATTTTTCAACAAATTCACGACACGCTTGTTCAGTTAATTCGTCTAATATTTTAATACTTTCTGTTAGTGGTAAAATGACTGTCGAAAAAAATTGTTTCCCAGAATCATAAGTTTGCCCTTGTAATTCACCTTCACCAATAAACTGCATAATCCCTTTTTGTAAGTCCTCATAGCTACTAGTTAAACTTTTTACCGATTCTCCTACATCTGAAGCTTGCTTTTTAGATCTTCCTACATACATATCGATACTCACTTTATTGTCCTCCTTCCTTTCCCTTTTGTTGTTCAAAATTTCTCTTTCTTTCAATCGTTTCTATTTCTTCATTTAACTGTTGAATATTATAATCGATATCACTTTGTTGATAATATATTGCATTCATAGCTTGTCGTTGTACTATATGAAATAATTCGCTATTTTGTTCGATATGGGTAAACATACGACTTTTGTAATAACGTTCAGTCAAATGTTGATTTAAATGTTCAGTCGTTTTTATTATATTTTGATATTCATTCAATAAATTGTTAACTTGTTTCTTTTCAGTTATAAAGTTATCTATTTGTTCTTTTTTCGTCCTAATTAACCGATTAAATTCATCAACTGTAGAAGTCATTGGCTCGCTCCTTTAACTTTTACCAATTTCATTACTAATAGATTGATCAGTGTGTTCAAATTCTTGTCCAACATTCTGTATATTCTTACTTGCCATTTCAATAACTTGAGCCACCGATTTATTCATTTCCCTTAAATTCTCTATCGCATAATGTGCATCCGTATTTCCTTTGATTGTTGTGCTTTCATCTTTCGAAGGCTCAGAAATATTTTCACATTCACTAATTGCATTGTGTAGATTTGAAAAGATGTTATTTGTTTTTGTTGAATCACTCTTTATTTGTCCCATAAATCAACTCACTCCCCCTTTATAAACATACATAATATATAGCTATATAGATATTATTCGTATACATAACGAATAAAAATTAAGAATTGTGTTAATATTTAAAGCTTTAATTATTTATCTATTTAAAATAAAATTAAGGGCAATTTTAATATCAAAACTCTCTTAAATATTTCTTCATTTTTGGTTTAAATTAGATAGTTTACTCTCCATATTCAAATAATTTAATTTTTTTATATTCATAATCATATATATAATACATTTCATTATTCTTAAGTGTTTTTTCATTAGCCTTATAACGAACTTTAATCAGTTCTTGCTCACTTATACTCATACCTATAAATGTATTATTCACAATTTCCTTTAATAATTTAACATGGGAATTAAAACCTCCAATTGTTTCTTGATACATTCCAAAGACAATTGGTATAACATTATTCTTGGGTCCATCTAAAAAAATAGTTTTTATCTCATCATTATTTGGCGCTACAATATTTATAAATTCTATATAATCCGGAATTATAACTATCCAATTTTTCTGTGGTTTTACATTTTTTATAAAGTTAACTAATTCGTTTTTAAAATCTATAATATCTTTCTTTTCAATGCAGTATAAATAATTTTCATAGTCTGTTTTTTTCAACATATTTTTTACATCTAACGTTGCAATCTCATATTTATTAGAGACTATATTCAATTGTTTCTCCAATAAATTTAAACCATTATCTATATCCATAGGTTTAACAGAAGTAAAAACATTAGTTTTAGTTAAATCTAATCCAACTGGTTCAACATTTTCATAATCCAATCCTAACGGTAATTTATTGTCTTCTAGAATAATTTTTTCAAAGTCGTATTTAGCTTTTAAATCTTCATAAAGCGTTTTGTCTGGCATCATAGGAATATTTGTAGGATAATCACCAATATAATATTCATTCATTTGAGCAATTTCATCTTTAATACAACTATTATAGGTTTGTCCTTCTTTAACTTCGTATGGTTGAGCAATTTGGAATTGTGTGAAGTTGTCATCATTTATGGCTGCACGTCCTTTAATATCTTTGACTCCTTTTTTATATGAGCCAATGATATTTGTTAATTCGTTATTTTCAAATAAATACAGTGCGATTCGAGTCTTAATATTAGTGAATATAGATGACTTAATGGCGCTTGATCTAGAACCTGTCAAGATAATGTAGACACCTAATGCTAGACCTTCTCTCGTAACTTTAGCCATCAATTCTTCATAGTCTTCGACAAAAGGTGATTCTTTCACTGTGTCATAGTTATCAATGATGATAAAGATATTGGGCACTGTTTCACCTGTTACTTTGTTGTATTGATCTATGTTAATCACACGTTGTTGACTTAATAACTTCTTACGTTCAGCAATAATTTGATGGATTCTCTTAATCGATTTTGAAATTTTATCTTCTTGGTCAACAGTGAAGTAATCTGCGACGTGTGGAACGTCACTGACAGGCATTAAACCATTTGTACCAAAATCGAACAAATATATATGTGCTTGATTTGGTCGATAGTGTCGTGCCAAATCAAAGATAACATTGTGTAAGAAGGTCGTACGTCCGTATCCAGGGCTACCAATTAATGCAATATGACCTGCTTGTTTTAACTTTAATGTCATTGGTCCCTGATATTGATTTTCTGGTACATCTTTCAATCCTAATGTTAATTCGACTTCTTTAGGTTGGTCTGACCATAATTTGTTGAAATCTGTTTCAGTTAACTCTGCTTGATATACCTTCTCAGGTAATGGTGGTAACCAAGGTCGTTTAATATCTGGTATATTTAAACGCTCTGTAATATCCTCAATATGATCAATCACTGCTTCGAGTTCTGTTTGTGTTTCAGTTGGTTTTTCATGCTCTAACCCACTTAAGTCTTTGTTGATAGGTTGTAATTGACCATAATCATTAATCATATAGATTGTTTTATCTTCATTATCTAATGATTCACCTTCGTTATCGCATGTTGCACCACTCCATGCTGATTGGAATAATTCATAAATTTCATTATTACCGACTTGTAAGTACGCACGTCCTGGTAATGTGATATCAGCTGCGTCAGGTGTTTTTAAAATTTCATTACTGTCTTGTCTATCGTGTACTTTCAAGGCAATCTTGAATTTAGAGTTAGACCATATTTGGTCATCAACAACACCAGATGGTTTTTGTGTCGCTAAGATCAAATGAATACCTAAAGAACGACCAATACGTGCTGTTGAAACGAGTTCTTTCATAAAATCAGGTTGTTCTGATTTCAATTCAGCAAATTCATCGGAAATAATAAATAAATGTGGCATGGGTTCAGTTGCTATGCCTTCTTTAAATAGCTTGTGATATTGATTGATATGGTTTACATCATGCTCTCCAAATAATCTTTGACGTTTACGCAATTCGGCTTTTATTGATGTCAAAGCTCGCATCGCTTCGTCACCATCTAAATTCGTAATCGTCCCTACTAAATGTTTGAGATCTTTGAACAAATTCGCCATACCCCCACCTTTATAGTCAATTAATAGGAATGCGACTTCATGTGGGTGGAAATTCACTGTAAGAGACAAGATATAAGACTGTATAATTTCTGATTTACCAGAACCTGTTGTACCTGCGATTAAACCATGCGGTCCATGCGCTTTTTCATGTAAGTTAAGAGATAATACATCGTCTTTTCCTCTTACACCTAAAGGTACTGCCATTGTTTTATATGTTTCATTTTGCTGCCAACGATTAACAACATCTAATTCATTAACTTCATTGACATCATACATTTGTAAAAATGTAATACTATCTGGTATGGCATTCTTCATATGTTCAATATGATTAAGATTAGCAATTCGACGTGCAATATATTCTTTATCAATTCCATCAATCTTTTCCGGCATGAATTTCAATTGCACTAATTCTTCTTCTTTCATAATAAGTTCGCCTTCAGTTCTAGATTTAATATCTATTATTGTTTCCACGTGTTCTGGCAAACTTTCAATAACGTCTTCTACAAATACTAATGAAATACCATATTCTGATAAATCTTGATTTACATATTCTAAAATAACGTGATCTATAATGAGTGACATATCAGTAATCACAAATACTAAATGTGGTGTGAATATAATTTTTTCATTACTTTTACTTTTTTCTCTTACCGTTTGAATACGCTCTTTAATCATACTGTATACAGAGATCAAAATTTGATCACGTGTACGTTGGTTATATACGAATCCCCTTATATTTAAAGCACTCAATGTCATATGAGGTAACCAACGTGACCAATTAAAGGGGTCACGTTCATCTTCTCTAATCACATATAGTATTTCTACATCATGGTAACTATGGAATGTTGCCAATTGAAGTGTCATCTTCTCTAACTCTTCAATAATCAAATGTCTGGCACCAATATACGCAATTGGACCATGTGCTAAATCATTAATTAATGGCGCTTTTTCAACTTTTTGATAAAATTCATAAAGTTCTTTCGCATCGTCAAATAATTCATCTCTTCTTTGGACAAATTCATCTTCTTGATAATCGACTTTAAAAGATTTTTCAATATTAGCGATACCTAATTTATAATGTAGAAAATCATGATGGTGTGATGTTTTTTCATAAATTCTAGGTGCCTTGTTTTCAACAATATCTTTAATTTCAGGTAATGTTGGATAATGGAAGTTCAAACTAAATCGTTGGTCTTTTATCGCTTTATTGATATCTGATGATTTATCACTAAGATACTTTTTATAATCCTTTTCCCGCTTTTCGACCTCTTCTTTATATTTCTTTTTCTCAGAGAAGTAAGTTGTAATACCAAAGATAATCGTTACGATGCTCATACCAATCATCATAATAATATAAACGCCAATGGGTCTTGCTAAAAAGATAACTACTGTCAATACAATCATCACAAGTGGTGGAATGATAGAACGCCATATCGCAGTATTGTTCTTTTGAATCGGTTGTGGTGGTTTTTCAATTTTAATTGTCTCTGTTGGTTCACGATAAATGATTCTTGGTGAACGATGGTAGTCGTTATAATCATCTGATTGTGAATCTAGTGTATCTTGATTGAGTTTGATTAAATTTGAAATCATTGTTTCGTGGCTCATCATTATCAAGCCGTCTGACTGCACCTCAAACCAAAGATTATCGATATAAATATGATCCCCGATATACGCTCTGCCCCATTTGTCGTTACTAAGTTCATAATTGATGTATAAATCTGAATCATCATTATGTACAAACTGTACATAACCCGTTTGAGCTATTTCAGCGTAATTTTTAATCATAATGACATTCGAAAGTTCAGCAATTTTAATATCATCATAATCATTTGGACCTATGGTTATCACTTTTCGTGTATTTGGGTAAGCATATGAAGCTATGTTTGAGGCATCAAATAGGTTTAATGACACATTGCCATCACTAGACTTTCTTTCTTGCACTTTAAGTATAGAAGAGTGATTGGCTTGCCATGTACCTTGTTCATTCTGTTCTAAATGAATCACACCATTAAAATTGTTTAATGTAATGTCTGATGATATATCTCCGCTAATGATATATGTTTTTTGATTTTTTAAATTCAACATTTTTAATTGATTCTGGTATTCAATAATTAATCGATGCATAGTTAGTACCCCAGTCCTATACTATTTTTTACGTTCTGCTTCTTGACGTTTCTTTTTATCTTTTGCTGCTTGTTCTTTTTGTTTCTTCTCATTCTCTTCTTGCTGTTTTACTTTTCCGTCTTTTTCTTCAGCCTTTTCTTCTTCTTCTTTAGCTTTTTCATCTTTAATTTCTTTTTCTTTATCCAAAATGTCTTGCAATTTGTCATTATATTTTTTCGTTTGTTCAGAACGTTTATCATTAGATAGATCTGAATTATTTTTAATTTCATTCAATTTATTAATTAAAGCTAATTTTGTAATATCGTTATCATCTAGGTATGTGGCAATATTTAAAGCTTCATCTAAATGCCCTTGACCCAACTGCATCCAATACAATAAATAATCTTTATTGGCCTCTGGTGTAATACTATTAAGCAAGTTCTCTTTTTTATCTTTTTCTAATCCCTGCTTGTTTGTTTCAATATAACTTTTCGCATAGATGTAAAGTGCCTCTTTATCAAGATTTTTACTATTTAAATCTTTGTAGTCATTAAGGACTTGTGTATAGTCTGCTTTGACATAAGATTGATATCCTTTTTCAACTTGTTCTTCATTCTTCATAACAAAGAAATATAGATAAGCTAAACAAGCAATTAATGCCACACCAATAATACTCATTGCTATTCCTAACCATTTAAAAATATTGTATTTTCGTTTTCGGACATATGAAAAGTTCTGTGTATAATCTGACTGTTGGTTATTATATTGTTCTGTTAAAAATTGCTTAAGTTCAGACAAATTCTTAGATTGTATAATTTTATTTTCAAAAGGTGTCCCTTTATGTAGTTCTAAATTCCCTTCAACAAGTGCATCGAAATTCACTTTTTGATTAAAAGCTATAATGATTAATGCCTTGTATCTTAAAAGAAAATCATCTTCAGATAACGGTAATGGTTCTACAATATTCTTTAATCCTCTTGTCTTTATGAGTGGGAGTCCATCTTTTGTAAAGTAAAGTTCGTCTGGAGATAAATTAAAGGTATAACGTGTTGCCCTTAGTTCTTCTAATTTCCCAATATTTAATAAATATCTCAGCTTTTCATTTTTGGAAAATTCTTTAATTTTTTCAAAAGAAATATTATGGTCTGTAATATGATAATGCACTTGATAGCTATCACGTAGTTCTGTTAACTCTGCATCAAGAAAGAATGATGCATGTTGTTCTAATAAATACATAAGATGACTTTGTTCTTTCTTAATGGATGTTTTAGGAATTTCTCTCATGTCGCTTCTTTCATGCTTTTTTTATTAGTTTGTTGATTTAGTGGTTCTAAATCATTTAACTCCTTTGTTTTTTTATTAGCCATTTATTTATCTCCCTATAGTAATTTTAATATGTCTCCATCGCCAATTTGATAATCTATCAGTCTATCATTTTCAACTAAAAGTTGATGTTTCGTCATTACTTTAATTCGGTTACTTATGTCACTCAAATGAATATCTAAACTTTCCAATACTAATGGCAATAATGTTTTCATTGGCATGTGTGTCGGTACTGCCAAATCATAGATTCCGTAGTTATAATTCGTAAAATCAAATGTCACTTTTTTATAATGCTTCATTTTTGTCTTCTCCCTCTTTTAATAGAAAATATGACAAACCCAACTGTTAAAAAAGTCCCTATACTCAATAAAATATAAGGAAATACATTTTTCTCCTGCTTATTTTGAATATAAGGACTTTTATCACTCTCCACAGCTTTTTCTGAATTCGTTGGGGAAAACAATACTTTTTTAGTTTCATCCAGGCGAGTATTTTTACTCGCTTGGTTTTGAAACATACTATCTTTTATTTTTTTATTTTTATCTTCTCGTTGCTTTTTCAACTCATCATTTATTTTTTTACTACCTTTATCAAATAAAGTTGTATTATATTTATCTATATCTTTATTTACGTTTTCTTTCTCTTCTTGTTCCACTTGAATATCAAGACTTCCTTTTGGACTATCTGCCGTCAATAAAGTGAGCATTATCAAACTTTCTGTCAACATTTAGATGAGCCTCTCTTTCTTAAAGTGCTTGATAAACATATTAATTACAAATCCAATAATTGCGATAACTGACATTATGATTAATGCCATTCCAACTGGATGCTCTGCATTCAAGAAGTTATATATCATAGTATCTACATAAGATAATGGTGAGAATTTGTTTAACATATGATTTGTATTGAAGTAATTCATCGTAACAAAATAAATACCTAATGTAGTAATCATGATAAACATACCAATCGATTTAAGTTGTCTGAATAAGTAAGTGTTGATTAATACAAATACCACCATTGTGATGATGATCATGAACATAAATTTAACTTTATAACCTGGCATGATGTGATATTGGTTCATAGCAACTAGACCAATAACAACACCCTCTATTAATCCAGTTAAAGTTATGATTGAAGAAATAATTACGTTATTCCACATTCTATTATTTTTACTAAATTCATCTTTAATTAAGTTAAGTTGTCCTTTTGCTCTTTCATAACTGTAGAATACATAAGCCGTCATCATTGCGATTAAATACATCAACAGTACCAAAATCGTAGGAGACATAGTATCTTTATCACCATTATTCGCTAAAACATTTTCCAAATTTTTCTTTTGAATTGGATTACTCATAAAGTCTTTTAATGCGGCATTTTGACGATCTCCATCTTTAGAGTTTTCAAGAACTTTTTCAAAATCTTTAACAAATAGTTGATTCTTTTTGTCATTATTAGACATTTGTTCATTTAAATCATTTGCTCTTGTACCTAGCGCTCTACCGCTCGCATGTAAATTATTAACATTATCATCTAATTGGTTTAACTCTCCACTAATTTGATCTGCATTAGATTTAGAATTTTGTACATCAGATAGTAACTTTGTACTTCGCTCTGACAATTTGCTTACTTGATCGTCTAGATTCGTAGATAATGTTGTAAATTCTTTACTTTTATCCTTATCAATTTTTGGAGACTTAGGTTCTTCACTAAGTGTTTTTTTAGCTTGACTCAGGTCACTAATAAGATTTGAAATATCTTCTTTGTTTTTCTTAATATCATCTTGATTATTCATTACATCTTCAATCATTTTATCTGAAGAATTATCTAAACCATCAATTTGTTTTAATAATTGTGACTTATCATCTTTAAAGTTTTTCATATCATCAATTACTTGATTTACCATCATATCTACAATTGCTTTATTATCAATCGTTGGTTTATCTGGATTTAAATTAGAATCTTTAAAGATATCGTACTGAGACTTGAACTTATCTAATGAACGTAACTGTTGATTTAAGTCTCCACTGATCAATTCACTCTCTAAGTTATAATTGATAGATAAATCTACAACATTCACTCTATCTCGTTCTTCATTCATGCCGTTATTAGCGTTATTTTTCTTATCTGCTTGACCAAATAACACTTGTAATTTCATTGTTTTATCTTTTAAAAATTCAGATTGATATTTTCTATCAGATTTTAATTTAGCTGTACCTTTGATTTCCACATCATATGATTTCTTCGTTGTATCTAATTTAATATCTTGATTTTTTACATCATATTTCTTGCCATTCACATATATATATCCGTCAAAGTCAAAATTAGGATCGGTCGCAATAGTTAATTGGTTGATGTCCCGACTTTTAATCTTTTCATGACGTTCAAATTTCACACCTTCGTTAAGCAACTTAGATGTATCGTCTGCCGTGATTTCACCGTTATAATCTTGTTGTTTAATAAGTTCTTGTGGATGAGCCTTATTATATTCATCTTTGAACTGGTGCACATCATCAAGTATAGATTTATATTCCTGCTTAGCATTTGAGGATAATCCAACATTATCCAAATCTTGTTCAGACATGTTTAAGATATAGTTTTGATCTTGACCGGATTTGTCATTTTCAATGTCGTTTCTTAAATGATTAATCATTGTATCTTGCATTTCTTGTTTGTCGTCTTTAATTTGTTGTAAAGCATCATTGAGTTCTTGATTATCATCTAGTTCTGTCTTCATTGATTTAGTCAATTCTTTTCTATAGTCTTCAACCATCTCGTCAGTAAATGGCGATTCTTGTCTTTTAACGTCATCCTTGACTTTGCTTAGGCGGTCTTCAAATGTTTTCTTATATTCTTCTTTAGATAAATCTTTAGACTCTGCTTGTTTATCGAGTTGACTGTCAATTTGTTTCAAGTGCTTGATATACTCTTCTATGTCAACATTGTCTCGTTGTGATTTATAATCTTCTAATGTTTGCTCCATTGCTGATAAATTTCTTTCAAACCACTCATCATGGTCTTGAACTATAGATGAAACGCTTAAATCATTACTAATATTAAATAAGTTTGAATTACTGCTTAATAGTGAATGATTATATTGTTGTATCCACGTTGTAATACCTTTATTTGCAGTTATAGAATTCACTAGTGTATCTGTGAATAATTCTGGAAAATCGTTTAATGGATTTAATAAATAATCTGCGAAGTTGTTATTAACGTCTTGTTCACGCTTCATAATATCGCCCACATTTTCTTGGGCATTATGTAAATTATCTATAATGCTTGTTAAGTAGATTTCAATTAAATGCTTATTAAAGTCATTAAGTACATCACTTACAACTTTTTCAGTTTCTTTAGCGATATCCTCTTTTTGGCCAACTGCAGTTTTATATTGAATAGACATTTTCGACGGTGTCTTTTTGTCTAATTGCATGGCTAATTTAGAAAATTTTTCTGGAATAACTATCATGACTTGATATTTACCATTCTTCAATCCTGAATCTGCAATGCTACGCGTTACTACTTCAAAATTGTAACTACTCTCTTCTGCTAATTTTTTAATAAATGGATCGCCTAAACTAATCTTCTTTCCATTATATTTAGTTGGTTGATCTTCATTTACAATTGCAATATGTATGTTTTTGCTATTTTTAACTTCTTTTTCATTATTTTCTTCAGCCTGGTTTCCATATTTAAAATGTACCATTGAAATCATTCCTACTATAGCAATGATGATGATTAATATCGCAATAGAAAGATATATCCAATTTTTCTTTTTCATGCTCTTTTCCTTTCATAAAACAATACTATAAGAATGAAGAGGCGAGTCCCTCTATATCATTTTGTAAACTGCTAAATAGTTAATAAATATTGTTTATTAAGCATTTTTAGGTTTTCTCGCCTCAAGAAAATATTATTGTAAACCAAAGTTATTAGATAATTGTTGGTCTTGTTCTTGAACAGCATCAGCTGTGCTGTTTAATTGTTGTTTAATTTCTTCTAATAACTGAGCAAACTTTTCAACTTTAGGACTAAGTTGTTGGAATTGTTCTTCAAAACGGTTAAATGCTTGTCCTTCCCAATTAGCTGAAATTTCACCTTGAGCACGAGTTAAATCAGCTAAAATTTGATGGATTTGTTCTGAACCTTGTCCATAAGCTTGTGATTTTGCTCTGATTTCTTCTGGACTCATCTTAATCATTGCCATAATTAGAAACCTCCTGAAAATTTAATTACATTTCATACAAGATACAGTTAATTGTAAATTTAAAGTATCTTAATTAAATAATATACAACTTATTTTAAAATGTATATACTTATTTTATAAATTTACGAATTTCATTTTAATTAATCTAAGTATTCAGTAGTTTGCGTTTATTTTATTTGTGTTTTAAATTTTGTTTCACTTTTTAGATATTGAAATGTATAATAATAACAAATTATTCAACGTAAAGGATTATTATTTAACTATGAAAAAATTATTATTATTTAGTTTGCCGTTTATAACATTGTTAGGTTCCCTTACTATAAGTACTAATACGTATGCTAAAACTTACAGTAGTATTGAAGAAGCTAAAAAAGAATTTCCAAATGCCGTTTTTAAAACTGATAAAAACAAAGGTACTTTTTCTTTTTCGTATGAAAAAGATAATACAAAGTCAATTTTTAATGTAAATAATCATACTTCTTATCAATCAACTGCTTATAAAATTAATAATCAAACAACTAATCAACCTAATTCTGTACAATTACCATCTCTTCGAAAATCAATATCTAACTTTACTAGTAACCAATTTTCTAAACCTTTACAATCTCAAAATTATACTAATGACCAGAGTAATTCATTAATTAACATCGATGAGTTCCAAACACTAACGCCATCAAATTTAACTAGTCAAAGAAATAATAGAGCTAATTTTATGGACGCAAAAAAGGCTTATCACAAAGATAAGCAAGGAATGATTACTAATATTGATATGGATGAATTCTATAATGAGTTACAAATTATAGAATTTAATGAGAAAGCTAAGAATAATGAGGGGAATCCACTTGCGGTAGGTAATGGGAAAATTGTTGAGCAACCTTTATTCACAAATAAAAATAATTTATATAGCTCAGGTCAGTGTACTTGGTATGTCTTTGATAAAAGATCAAAGGATGGTCACACTATAAGTACTTTTTGGGGAGATGCAAAAAATTGGGCAGGACAAGCATCTAATACTGGTTTTAAAGTCGATCATTTATCAACAAAAGGTTCTATCATGCAAACTATCAATGGACCATATGGTCATGTCGCCTATGTTGAACGTGTTAACAAAGATGGTAGTATATTTATTTCTGAAATGAACTGGATTGCGCCTTATATTGTCTCTACACGTACGATCTCATCTTCAGAGTTTGGCTCATATAATTTCATCCACTGATTAAAATAAAAGCTAACAATTAAACTACTTATTTACTAAAAAAATTGTGAAAGATTTATTTTACTTAAATAGCTCCTTATGAAAATAAATATATTTCTAGTAGCTTAACGATTTAGATATAATCTAAGATCTACCATAATTACATTTTGTCTAAATATTCTTTTGAGTATCATTGGTATATTTAATTTAGTTGTAAGCTGAAATTCCTTTGATATTCCTTAATATTTATTCCATATCATAATCTCATAATTTATAAAATAATAAGTTCTTGTGAATTAGTTAAATTCCATTAAATTTAAATATACATTAACTTATTTAAGAGAGTCTCTTTCTCCGTTTTTCAATTTTTAGACATAATTAGTTACTTTTGTTTTTCGTGCCATAAAAAACTCCCTTCAAAGTTTTCATTTTTTCAACGTCTACTTTGAAGGGAGAGCATCATTTTTTACAATCAATTTGAATTAATATAAAACCTATATATTTTAGTAACTAAATCAAATCATGTTTTTTAATTTCAATAAATATTTTCCTTTTTATATTCAATTTTATAATATTTCATAATCCATTAAAATCTTTACATATCAAACTTATAGTTATATAGGCTGAATTTACATAATTGTTCTTTGCTTAATTATTTATTTTCTTTCTTTTTTAGATGATAAGATTTAAAACAATACGTTTATTAATTTATTTCTATAATAATTATAAATTAATAGTATACCTCATATTATCATCTCCTTTGAAATTAATGTAATGTATAAGTCTATTCTCCCTAGATATACTATTTAAAATATTATTAGCGCAATTATCTAAAATAGATTCTATGAATTCAAATTCTATAAAATTAATTAGAATATCTTGTCTTACTTTATCTCTATAATTATGAACATTTTCAAATATTAATTCTCTTTCCTCACTACTTAAATTAATATAATCTTCTGACACGAACCCAGAATCATCTGTAACATCAATTTGCTTCACGTGATAATACATTCTATTGCATTCATTAAACATTTTTAATAAACTTTGATATAAAATTGGTTTTCCATTATATATTTCTCTATCTTCAAGCAATTCTATAATCGGTTTTGCATAACCATCAATTAATTCTAAAACATTCATTATTCCATTATCCATTATTTTTTCATAAGGCCTATTATCCATAGTATCTACATATAGTAAAAGTTTTGACTCTTGTACACGTTTAGAATGAGCAAATACTTTTATCATTTTAATATTAGTAATTAAATCAACTTTATTACTTGTTTCTTCTGCTATCTCATATTTTTGTTTTTCGTATAATTTCCTAGAATTTTCACCAGATATTTTTGCACCAATGTATGCACCGCCAAATGTTGCAAATAAACCAATAAATGAAATACACGTAGTTAACTTATCTTGAAATTCAATTGCCGATTGTTTAAATAAATAAATACTAAACGCTATTATTATTGTTAATGTTGTGATAACTATCAATTTTTTAGTAATCATTTTATAACCTCTTTTATTTGACTTATGAATTTCTATAAATTTATTTCTATCGCTATATAGAATATCTTTCAACGTAAAAGAACACCACTAAATTATTGTGGCGTTAAAATATATTAAATTATTTACTATTTTTTATAGGCTTTTCTTTTTTCATTTCATTTACTGATTTTTATATTTTTAATAAACTTATTCATCATAAATTTGCATCGCTTAATTATTATTGAGTATAAAACAAATACTAATCTATTTATCTTTTTCTGATTGTTCTTTTTTTATTTCTGACACAGATTTTGAATTTATATTGAGTATTTTATCAAGCTCATCAGAATATGCTATATCTCCCTCAAATTGAAATTCTTCCTTAGATCTTATGCTTGCATTAAATGATAATTTTTTATCATTATTTATATAACCACTTATATCATATCCATCCATTGGGTTTCTTTCTATTTTAGTAAAATGTATTGTCTTATATCCTTTAACGTTATATTTCATAAAAAGCTCAATTCGTTCTTTTTGTCCATTAAAATATTGTTGTTCTTTTTCTTTTTTCTCTTCATATTTCATTTTAAAATAGACTCCTCCTATAATTAATAATATGCTAAGTAGTGTACATAATATTAAAAATATTTTTTTATTCAAATTATCATTCCTTTGAGGTGGCATAATGTATAAATTATATAATAAAGATAACATATATCATGAACTATCTGCTACTTCATATAAATCTAATATTAAATATAATAAAAAATTTAAAATTAAAATTTCTAATAATAATAACCAACTTTTTAAAATTCAAGCTTCTCGTATCGACAAAGGAAATGGATTTCAAGCTATGGCAGTATCTCCTATCAATAGCAATGGTAAAGTAGATAATAGTACAGTTTACATGGTTTACGCTGGTACAAATCTTCAGGAAAATGCTGATTTAGGTACTGATTTAAAGCTTGGCTTTTCAAGCATAATTAATAATCAAATTAAAACAAATCCCAAAGATATAAAGTTATATAATGAATATAAAAACTTAGATAACAAAGTAATCGATTATAAATTCCCTGATAATACTGCTAAAAACTCGCAATTTGATGAAGCAAATATTTGGACTGAATCAGTACTTAAACATGGAAATTATAAGCACATTTATGGAGCAGGGCATAGTTTAGGTGGAACAATAGCCCAAGTAATGGCAGTCATGCATGACTTTAATCAAACCAAAACCTTTTCAGCTCCAAATGGCTATGATATATTGCCCGATAATGTAAAACAAAATTTTGATTCAAAAAAATACGAGAAGAAAATTGTTGATTATACTCACACTTCAGATGCCATCGGTATGTATGACTTAGGAAAAGAAAAAATTGGTATGAATATTTTTGTAGAAGATGTAAAGCGTAAAACGCTTATTGACCAAAATAATCCTATATTCGCACATGGTCTTAACTTTTTTAACTTTGATGGGGATAACGTTAAGATAAAAATTGATTCAAATAAATCACAACATATTGCAGAAAAATTAAACAACAGTTTAAAGGCTATCGATATTGCGATGACTAAACTAGAAGAATATGAAGAAAACACTAAAAGACGTGCTAGACAAATTGAAGAAAAATATAAGAATCAAATTGCATCAGGTAATTACAAATATATACATGTTTCTGACATAGAAAAATACATGGAAGAACTCACTAAGTCAGGTAAGTATGATTTTTATGATAAAAAAGAATTCGATACTACTTTAACTGAATTACATACGCACAAAAAACAAATAGAACAGCTTGCCGAAAAAATTGTAGAAGCAGGTCAATTGATGGAGAATCGTGATAAAGAATTAAGCGAGATGTATCAAATGTTTAAGGAGGATTAGATTTTGACTCTATTTGAAGATTCTGTAAAAGAAATGGAAGAATTAGCGCGTAAAGAAGCTGAATTAGAAAAACTTGACTATTTAAAACATGAGATGAAATCAGATGTTACATCAATGATATCTGAAGAAAATGATACTTTAAAACATTATAATGATTCTTTTGAAGACTTAATTCAAGTTATATTTGAATTAAAAGGAACACTTATTTTTGGTTTTGAAGGTAAAACAGCTGATGCTATGATTAAAACAATGAGTAATTATCATTCAAAAGTTATCGCAGACCAAAAATCAATTGAAGCTTGTATCAGTAGTTGTAGGACATATGACGGATGGTTTTAGAGACTATATTTTTATCTTTCATATATAATACACCCCAAAAATTAGATTTTCAGTCCAACTTTTGGGGTGCATATCATAATTGAATCTCCTTTACGCTTCTAACATTCGCATTATCTATCACTTTTATTTTTTCAATGCTTTATTTCCTATGTCTTTACGGTAGAATAATTGGTCGTTTTCTACGCGTTCAACGTTTTGGTATGCGGCTTTTTGTGCGGCTTCAATCGTTTGTCCTTTTCCAATAGCGAGAAGTACTCTTCCTCCTGAGGTTACAAAGTCATCATTCTCTTTACGTAACCCGCTCACAAAGTACTCATCATTCAACTTGAAGTCTGAGACTTTGGCGCCTTTATTATATGATCCAGGATAGCCTTTAGAAGCTAACATGACGCCGACGACGAAATCATTATGCCATTGGAAGCGAATAGGCTCTTTACGATCTAAAGCGACGATTTGAGCCATTAAATCACTTTCAAGACGGCTTAATAACACTTGTGCTTCCGGATCGCCAAAACGGGCATTAAATTCAATAACTTTAGGTCCTTCTGATGTTAAAATCGCACCAATATATAATAAACCAAAATAGTTATAACCCTCTGCTTTCAACGCTTTAGCAATAGGTTGCGCAATCTCTTGATTCGTGCGATTCAACACGTCTTCGCTAATATGTGGCACTGGACAATATGCACCCATTCCACCCGTATTTGGCCCTTCATCATTATCATAAGCACGCTTATGATCTTGTGCAATACAATCGAACGGCACTGCGTATTCTTCATTAACAAACGTCATTAGCGAGAATTCTTCACCTTCTAAGAATTGTTCGAAAACGACTTTCCCTTGTTCTTCAGGATACACTTCTTCGACCGCTTCGATTGCTTCTTCACGAGTATGGGCGATGATAACGCCTTTACCTGCTGCAAGGCCGTCTTTCTTTACGACGATAGGTAACTCACATGTATTAACGAAATCTAATGCTTCTGTTTTACTGTTTGTTTCTTTATAATCCGCAGTCGGAATATGATATTTAGCCATAAGCTGTTTAGCGAATAATTTAGATCCTTCTATTTGAGCAGCATCTTTATTAGGACCAAAGACTTTAACACCAGCTTCACGTAATTTATCAGGTAGTCCATCGATTAATGGTTGCTCTGGCCCTACGATAACCCACTCAATTTGCTGTTGAGCTACAAAATCCAATATCTTTTCATGTTCATTTTCAGCGATGTCTGAATGTACTTCCGCTAGCGTTACCATCGCATCATTGCCAGGAATAGCATATAATTGTTTAACTAAAGGCGATTGACTCAATTTAGAAACTAATGCATGCTCTCGACCACCAGCACCAATAACTAATACTTTCATTTGAAATACCCCTTTCCATATCTATAGTTTTAATAATTAGTGTTTAAAGTGACGCATGCCTGTCGTTACCATAGCAATGCCATATTTATTTGCCATATCTATAGATTCTTGGTCTTTAATAGAACCACCAGGTTGTATAATGGCTTTAATGCCATGTTGTGCAGCTAATTCAACCGTATCTCCCATTGGGAAAAATCCATCTGAGATTAATGCGACGTTTTCATTGATTTCAATTGCTCGTTCTAACGCAATTTTTGCAGCGCCTACACGATTCATTTGTCCTGCGCCAATACCTACTGTTTGTTTATGATTACTCAAGATGACCGCATTACTTTTTACAGATGGAATAACTTTCCAACCTAATAACATAGCTTCCCATTGATCATCGGTCGGTTCAACTTCAGTCACTACCTTCATCTCTTCTTTAGCAACTTCATAATTATCTTTATCTTGAACTAAATAACCACCTGATACCGATACAAATTCTTCTTCACGTTTATCAACAGTCATATCAATTTCTAATAAACGAATATTTTTCTTTTTCGTTAAAATATCTAATGCTTCATCAGTAAATCTTGGAGCAATAACCACTTCTAAAAAGATTGAATGCAACGTCTCAGCTAGTTCACGTGTGACTGTTCTATTTAAAGCAATAATACCTCCAAAGATCGATTGGTTATCAGCGTCATAAGCGTTTTTAAAGGCGGTTTCAATATTTTCACCTATACCTACACCACATGGATTCATATGCTTAACAGCCACAGCGGCCGCTTCATCGAACTTCTTCACTAAGGCAAGCGCAGAATCGGCATCCTTAATATTGTTATAACTTAATGCTTTACCATGTAACTGTTTTGCCCCAGCAATCGTATGTTTACTTGTAGACGTGCGGACAAAACGAGCTGATTGTTGAGGATTCTCCCCATATCTTAATTGTTCACTATCTCCTTTAAAGAAGCTCACAATCGCATGGTCATATTCATTTGTATGATCAAAGACTTTAATCATTAATTCCTTGCGATAGTCTTCATCTAAACGGTTTTCTTTAATGCGTTCAATTACTTCATTATAGTCAGCTGGATGTACTACTGTAGTGACGTGTTTAAAGTTTTTAGCTGCTGCACGTAACATGGTAGGCCCACCGATATCAATATTTTCAATGGCATCTTCTTCTGTGACATCTGGATTGGCCACTGTTTTTTGAAAAGGATATAAGTTTACGACCACCATATCGATTAAATCAATGTGATGTTCTGATAATTGCTCAAGATGTTCAGGTTTACTACGATCAGCCAAGATACCACCATGTACGGCAGGATGTAACGTTTTTACACGTCCATCCATAATTTCAGGAAATTGAGTTAAATCAGAAACAGATTTGACTGGTACAGCTGCTTCCTCTAAAGCACGTTTCGTTCCACCAGTTGAATATAATTCATAGTCTAAGTTGCTTAACGCCTTAGCAAATTCTACTATTCCACTTTTGTTTGAGACACTTAAAATTGCTTTTTTCATGATTAACTTAACTCCTTATTTAATAATCTTAGCTATCACACTAGGATAAAGTTCATATTCTAAATGTTTTACACGGTCTTCCAAATCTTCTTTGGTATCGTCCTCTTTAATATCACATTGTCGTTGTTCAATCATTTCTCCCGTATCCATCCCACTATCAACATAATGGACTGTTGAACCAGTGATAGTATCGCCACTATTAAATGCTTGTCCAATCGCATCTTTCCCTTTATATTTTGGCAATAATGATGGGTGGATATTTAAAATTTTACCTTCGTAAGCATCAAGTAAGTCAGGTCCAATTAATCTCATGTAACCAGCTAATATAATCCATTCAACCTCATCACGCTCTAACAATTGAATTAAATGGCGTTCATATTCAGCTTTAGATGCGAAACTCTTTGGCTCATTTACATGAACTGCAACCTTTAATTTTTTAGCACGCTCAATACAATATGCATCGTGATGGTCTGTGTATAATGCAGTAATCTCAATATTATTAAGTTCACCTTTATCGGCACGTTGTACAATATTTTCAAAATTACTACCCGAACCGGAAGCGAAGATAGCTACTTTAGCCACTATTCTACCCCCTCTAAGATAATAGGTGTGTCTTGGTTAGCTATAACGTCACCAATTTTATAAGCTGAGATGCCTTGTTGCTTCAAGATTTCAATTGCTTGTTTAACATCTTTCTGTTCTACGATAACTGTATAGCCAATCCCCATATTAAAGACGTTATACATTTCATCTGTTTGTATTTGTGCTTGTTGTTGTAACCAATCGAATACTTTTGGTGTAGGGAATGATTGTGTATCAATCTTCGCTGTTAACCCTTCAGGTAACCCACGTGGAATATTCTCGTAGAAGCCGCCTCCAGTAATATGGTTCATGCCTTTAATTTGGACAGCCTTTTTCAAAGCAAGAATAGGCTTAACATATAATTGGGTTGGAGCTAAAAATGTCTCTAAATAAGTACGTCCACCGAAAGTGTCATCTAAATTAATACCAGATTCTTTAATCAATTTACGCACGAGGCTGTAACCATTTGAATGGATACCGTTTGAAGCGAGTCCAATGATAGCTTGACCTTCTTCAATAGCAGAGCCATCAATATAGTCTGCTTTCTCAACGGCTCCTACCGCAAATCCAGCTAAGTCGTATTCGCCTTCATGATACATTTCTCCCATTTCAGCTGTTTCTCCACCAATAAGAGCAGTATTGGTTTCTTCACAACCATCACTAATGCCTTTAACAATCTGTTCAATAACTTCTGGAACTACTTTATTAGTAGCAATATAATCTAAGAAATATAATGGTTCAGCACCAGTAGTAAGGATATCGTTAACGCACATGGCAACGGCATCAATGCCAATGGTATCGTGTTTATCATGATCGATAGCGAGTTTTAATTTAGTACCGACGCCATCTGTTCCTGAAACAAGGACTGGTGCAGTCATGTTAAGTTGTGACAAATCAAATGTCGCACCAAAGCCACCTAACCCACCTAATACTTCTTTGCGCATTGTGCGTTGTACGTGACTAGACATTCTTTCAACTGCTTCGTAACCTGCGTGAATATCAACACCTGATTGTTCATAAGCTTTAGACATGGATATTACCCTCTCTATCAAAGTAGTGTTTGTGATTCTTAATATAATCTTTTTGACGTTGGCTTAAATTTTTATAATAATTTTCTTCATAATCAAACAGTCCTGCTGGATAGTCGCCAGTAAAGCTTTCTACGCATAAGCCACTATAAGGCGAGTCATAATCTAACCCGATTGATTCGATAAGACCCTCTACACTTAAGTAGGCTAATGAGTCTGCTCCGATGTAGTCGCAAATTTCTTCTGGTGATTTACTTGCAGAAATGAGTTCTGCAGTGGTGGACACGTCTATACCATAAAAACTTGGGAACATGAATTCTGGTGAAGCGATACGTACGTGAACTTCTCTAGCGCCAGAATCTTTTAACATTCTGACAATACGTTTACTTGTAGTTCCACGTACAATTGAATCATCCACTAAGATAATATTTTTTCCGTCCACGATATCTTTAACAGCAGACAATTTCACGCGTACCCCTTGTTCACGTAATTCTTGTGTCGGTTGTATAAATGTTCGTGCTACATACTGATTTTTTACTAATCCCATTTCATAAGGTAGTTTAATTTCTTCCGCATAGCCACTAGCAGCAGATAAGGAAGAATTAGGAACGCCAATAACCATATCGGCTTTGGCTGGGCTTTCTTGTGCTAATTTTTTACCTGAGGCTTTACGTACGGCGTGAACATTTTTCCCAGCAATAGTAGAGTCAGGTCGTGCAAAGTATATATATTCCATAGCTGAAATAGCTGTATTTGTGTGGCTTGTATACGATTTAACTTCTATTCCATCATTGTTAATAATGACGTATTCACCTGCATGGATATCTTGGACATACTCAGCACCTAAGACGTCGATAGCGCATGTTTCACTTGCTAAGATGTAAGTGCCGTTTTGCATCTTACCAACTACTAATGGACGAATAGCATTAGGATCTACCGCGCCATATAATGCGTCTTTTGTTAAAATCGCAAATGTGAAGCCACCTCTAATTTGGCGCAAGCTTTCTTTTAAGGCTTCTTCAAATGTTGGTGCTTTGCTACGGCGAATTAAGTGCATAATAACTTCAGTATCTGAAGAAGAGTGGAAGATGGCTCCATGTTTTTCTAAATATTGACGTAATGATTTAGCATTAATTAAGTTTCCATTATGACAAATGGCAACACTCATATCATAAAAATGATAAAGGAATGGTTGAATATTCTCGATGCCTTTATTACCTGAAGTCGCGTAACGCACATGTCCAATAGCGTTATGACCACTTTTAAGACGTTCCATTTGAACTTCTTTAATTGCTTCAGTCAATAATCCAAGACCACGTTCTCCTTTTAATGTTTCACCGTCTGACACGACAATACCCGCGCCTTCTTGGCCACGATGTTGTAAGCTATGAAGTCCCATATAAGTGAGTTGGGCTGCTTCAGCGTGATTCCATATTCCAAAAACGCCACATTCTTCGTTTAATCCACTGTAGTCAAACATTGCGCAATTGCTCCTTCCCAATGTTCTTTAATGTCTGAGACTTTTTCAGTAATAGTAGTTTGAGCATTGGTAACTTTAAACTCATCGACGTCTGTTAATTGACCAATTTCAATCGCGTTATCGATATCTAAAGTTCGTCCTTCTTTCACCGCGATTATATAACGTCCTTGCGTCTCACTGAATAGTTGAGCATTTGAAAGGTTTAATTGAGCTTCTATACCAAGGCTATAGTGCGCACTAATACGTGCTAATGTGATTAATAAACCGCCTTTACCTACTGTTTGTACATGTGAAGCTACGCCATTTCTGATAGCTGCTTTAACCGCTTCACCTTTAGCAACTTCATCACTTAAATCAATCGCTTCAAACTCATGGTTCACATTGTTATATAATAATTTCTCTATTTGACTTCCTCCAAAGTCATCTCTAGTTTCGCCAACTAAATATAACTTATGGCCTGCTTTAGGGTGGAAATCATTTAAATAATTAATATCTTCAATTAGTCCTACCATGCCGACAACTGGCGTTGGGAAGATTGATGTGCCACGTGTTTCGTTATAGAGTGAAACGTTACCTGAAACTACTGGTGTTTTAAGTACTTCGCATGCTTCTGACATTCCTTTAGTCGAATCAATTAACTGTTGATAAATTTCTTTTTTCTCTGGAGAACCATAGTTTAAGCAGTCAGTCATCGCAAGTGGTGTAGCACCTACTGCTATAAGATTACGATAGGCTTCAGCAACGACCATTTTTCCACCTTCGTATGGTTGGTTATAAACGTAACGTGCTTCACCATCAATAGTAGAGGCAATCGCTTTGTTTGTACCTTCAACACGTACGACTGATGATTGTAAACCTGGTTTAATTATCGTATTTGCACCCACTTGTTGATCGTATTGTTCATATAGATAGTGTTTAGAAGCAATTGTTGGGTGGGCTAATAACTTTTCAAACACATCTTGAACATTAATAGATAAGTAGTCATTCTTAGAAGTATTGTATTCTTTATCTTCGCCTTCAAGCACATAGACTGGGGCTTCATCTGCTAAAGATTGTACTGGAATATCCGCAAACACTTCGCCTTCATATTTAAGAACGAAGCGGTCAGTATTCGTAACTTCACCAATCACGGCACTATCTAATTCGTGTTTTTCAAATAAGTCTAGGAATTTTTGCTCAGTCCCTTTTTCAACAACGAGTAACATTCTTTCTTGTGTTTCAGAAAGCATCATTTCATATGGAGAGATGCCTGGCTCACGTGTTGGAACTTGATCTAAATGTAAGACAAGTCCACTACCACCTTTAGCGGCCATTTCTGATGAAGACGATGTTAAACCTGCAGCACCCATATCTTGAATACCAACTAATTCTTCAAAAGTAATTGCTTCTAAAGTAGCCTCCATTAATTTCTTACCAACAAATGGGTCACCAATTTGAACTGATGGACGTTTACTTTCACTTTCTTCCGTTAATTCTTCTGAAGCAAAGGTTGCACCATGGATACCGTCACGGCCTGTTTTTAATCCTACGTAGATAACTGAGTTACCTTCACCTTTCGCCGTACCTTTTTGAATCATATCGTAATCAATAACACCTACACACATTGCATTAACTAATGGATTACCGTCATAACAATCATCAAATTCAATCTCACCTGCAGTGGTTGGAATACCGATACAGTTGCCATAGCCACCGATACCACGGACGACGCCTCTAAGTAAACGTTGATTTTGTTTTTTTGATAATTCACCAAAGCGAAGACTATTTAATAAGTTGATAGGTCTTGCCCCGATTGAAACGATATCTCTAATAATGCCACCTACACCAGTTGCAGCACCTTGATAAGGTTCGATTGCAGAAGGATGATTATGTGATTCTACTTTAAATACAACGGCTTGTTCATCACCAATATCAACTACACCTGCACCTTCACCTGGGCCCATTAAGACGTGTTCGCCAGTTGTAGGAAATTGCTTTAAGAAAGGTTTAGAATGTTTATAAGAACAGTGCTCGCTCCACATTACTGAGAAGATACCGACTTCTGTAAAGTTAGGTTCTCTTCCTAAAATCGTACATACTTTCTTATATTCTGCATCGCTTAAACCCATATCTTGATATAATTTTTCAAGTTTAATTTCTTCAATACTAGGTTCGATAAACTTAGACATTTTGTTCCCTCCAACTATTAACCATTGCTTCGAATAATTTCACGCCGCTATCTGTACCAAGAATTGTTTCAAGTGCTCTTTCAGGATGAGGCATCATGCCACACACATTACCTTCTTTGTTTACAATACCAGCAATATGTTCATGTGAGCCGTTCGGATTATCTTCATACGTTAAAATAATTTGGTTATTTTCAACTAACTCGTTATAAATTTCGTCAGTACAGTAGTAATGACCTTCGCCATGTGCCACTGGATAGATAACTATTTCATTTTCTCCATATAAATTAGTAAAAGGAGTTTGATTATTGGCAATTTTTAGACTTTCATTTCTGCTAATAAATAAATGCGTATCGTTATGAAGTAAAGCGCCTGGTAACAATCCTATTTCTGTTAAAATTTGGAATCCATTACATACGCCCAATACTGGTTTACCTTCCTTAGCAAGACGTTTCACTTCGTTAATAATCGGAGCTACGCTTGCCATTGCACCTGAACGTAAGTAATCTCCAAATGAGAAACCACCTGGAATTAACACACCATCGAAACCTTCTAAAGACGTTTCTCGATAATCTACATACTCTGCGTCAGCACCTGATTTAATTGCTGCATTATACATATCCCTATCGCAATTGGAACCTGGAAATACGAGAACTGCAAATTTCATTTTATGCATTCTCCTTTTCATCAACGATTTTATAACTATATTCTTCAATAACTGTATTTGCGAATAATTTTTCACTTAGTGTAGTCACAATGTTGTTAACCGCTTCGTCTGTTGGTTCGTCTACCGTCATATACAGCACCTTTCCAACACGAATATCATTCACTTGTTTATAGCCTAAGTCATGTACGGCACGGTTTAACGCTTGTCCTTGAGTATCTAACACCTGTGGTTGTAAAGTGATGTGTAATTCAATCGTTTTCATTATTTAAGATCCTCCAATTTATTTAAAAATGTTTGATATGTGTCTATAAGTGAACCAGTATCATTTCTGTAGACGTCTTTATCGAAGTTAGTATCTGAATATTTATCCCAAATACGACATGTATCAGGTGAAATTTCATCTGCTAATAAGATTTTGCCATCTTGTGTTTTACCAAATTCAACTTTAAAATCAACTAATCGTAATTCCATTTCATCCATTAATTGAGTCAACACTCGATTAATATCTTTAGCCATTGATTTTAATGTTTCTATCTCTTCATCATTAGCAATATGCAAAAGTTTGATATGATCGTCAGTAATTAACGGGTCATTTAAATCGTCATTTTTATAGAAGAATTCTACTAGTGGTTCTTCAAATTGTTTGCCCTTTTCAAGACCTAAGCGTTTTGTAATTGAACCGGTAGCAATATTTCTAACTACAACCTCTAATGGAATAATCTTCACTTCTTCAACTAATTGTTCTGTTTCAGAAAGTTGTTTAACAAAATGACTATCTATGTCATTTTTAGCTAAGTAATCAAATATTATGGATGTGATTTGATTATTTAATCGCCCTTTACCTTCCATTTTATCTTTTTTAGCACCGTTGCCTGCAGTCACTTCATCTTTATATTCAACTCTTAATTGGTGTGGTGTATCAGTTGAAAAGATTCTTTTAGCTTTACCTTCATATAATAGAGACATTGATTATTCTCTCCCTTCAAATTGCTTAAGCATTTCATCTTCAGTTGCATTAACATCGTCAGTTAAAATCGTCATATGACCCATTTTGCGATCAGGCTTGCGCTCAGGTTTACCGTATATGTGGACATGCCATTCAGGGTGGTCACTAAACTGTTCTTCTAATAAATCTAAATCTCGTCCAAGCAGATTCATCATAACGGCTGGCTTTAATATTTCAATTGAGCTAGGCAATGTTTGACCAGTTACCGCAAGAATATGTGTATCGAATTGAGAATAATCACAAGCTTCTATTGAATAATGACCAGAATTATGAGGTCTTGGTGCAATTTCATTCACATATAAGTGATTAGATTTATCAATGAAGAATTCTACTGTAAATGTGCCTACAAAGTGGACCTTCTCAATGATTTTATTCACTTCTTCTCTTGCTTCTTCTTCCTTGTCACTTCTAGCAGGAACAATCGTTTTAAATAAGATTTGATTGCGATGTTCGTTTTCTTGTAGTGGGAAATAAGTAATTTGATTATGATTACCAATCGTCACTGTTAAAGAAACTTCTTTATCAATATCAAGATAGCGTTCTGCTACGCATTCTTGATGTGCGATAAGTTCTTTAGCTTCGTCAATTAAAGTTTCATCTTTAACTAAGATTTGTCCTTTACCATCATAGCCACCAAAGCGTGTTTTAATAATAAAAGGATAACCAAGTTGATGAATAGCTTGATGTAAATCGTCTTCATTTTGCACTGATAAAAATGGAACGATTTTAGAACCTGCTTGTTCTAATGTTTGTTTTTCAGTAAGACGATCTTGCAATAATTGAATCGCTTGATAACCTTGAGGAATATTATATTGTTGCGTTAAAAGTTCCAGTTGAGTTGCCGAAATGTTTTCAAATTCATACGTAATTACATCTGACTTTTCGCCAAGTTCTTGAAGTGCATGTTCATCGTCATAGTTAGCAACGATAAAGTCATGTGCTACTGGTCTACATGGACTATCAGGGTTAGGATCTAAACATATTACTTTAAACCCCATTTTCTGAGCGGATTGTGCCATCATCTTACCTAATTGACCTCCGCCAATAATACCTACTGTGTCACCGAACTTTAGCTTATTGAAGTTCATTTTGCATTTCACCTACTTTATCTGAAAGTGATTGTTCATAATATTCTAAATTTTTACGAACTGATTCATTACTTATGCTTAAAATTCTAGCCGCTAGAATGCCTGCGTTTTTAGCTCCTGCCGTACCAATCGCAGTTGTTGCAACCGGGATACCACCAGGCATTTGAACAATTGATAATAATGAATCTAGTCCTTTTAAGCTTTTAGATTCAATTGGAACACCAATCACAGGTAAAGTTGTCAATGAAGCTACCATACCAGGTAAATGTGCTGCACCACCTGCTCCAGCAATAATAACATCATACCCATTAGCATGAGCTTCGCTTGCAAAGTCGAACATTAATTTTGGCGTACGATGTGCCGACACGACTTTCTTATCGTACGGAATTTCGAATTGTTCTAACATCTTGCAACTCTCTTGCATTATCTTCCAGTCTGAGGAACTGCCCATAATGACCGCTACTTTCACTTTGTACACCCTTTCAAAAGTTTGAAATTTAGATACGATTAGTTGTATATTACAGATATAGCATAACAATCCTTAAAAGCTTTTTCAATTAAAAATCGAACTTTATCGATAATTTTTAATCTAATTTACGTCTTTTGGTAAATAATTGACGTGTTGAAAGGTTTAAAGTTAAGCTATAGTTATGAGTTAAACAAACAAGGAGGAATTTTTTGTGGTTGCAAAAATTTTAGATGGGAAACAAATTTCTAAGGACTACAGACAAGGATTACAAGATCAAGTTGAGTCTTTAAAAGAAAAAGGTTATACACCTAAATTATCTGTTATTTTAGTCGGTAACGATGGCGCTAGCCAAAGTTACGTTAACTCTAAAAAGAAAGCTGCTGAAAAAATCGGCATGATTTCTGAAATTGTACATTTAGATGAAGACACTTCAGAAGAAGATGTATTAAAAGAATTAGAACGTTTAAATAATGATGATTCAGTTAGTGGTATTCTCGTTCAAGTCCCACTTCCTAAACAAGTAAGTGAACAAAAAATCTTAGAAGCTATCAATCCTGAAAAAGATGTTGACGGTTTCCATCCTTCAAATATCGGTAAATTATATATTGATGAACAAACTTTTGTTCCATGTACACCATTAGGTATTATGGAAATCTTAAAACATGCTGATATTGATCTAGAAGGGAAAAATGCTGTAGTTATTGGACGTAGCCATATTGTTGGTCAACCAGTATCTAAATTATTATTACAAGCCAATGCTACTGTTACTATTTTACATTCACGTACAAAAGATATGCACAGTCATTTAAAAGATGCTGATGTTATTGTCAGTGCAGTAGGACAACCTGGTCTTGTTACTAAAGACGATGTTAAAGAAGGCGCAGTTATCGTAGACGTTGGTAATACTCCAGATGAAAATGGTAAATTAAAAGGCGACGTTGAATATGACGAAGTAAAAGAAGTTGCTGGCGCTATTACTCCAGTTCCAGGTGGCGTAGGCCCATTAACTATTACAATGGTCTTAAACAATACGTTATTAGCTGAAAAAATGCGTCGTGGAATCGAATAATTGATTAATTATCAATAACAATTCGAATTTTAGAATTTAAATTTAAAAAAAGTCTAGGACATAAATCTCAGAACAATAGCGTAGAGGTAATTCATGATTGAATCACCTCTACGCTTCTCTTTTTATCAATACTTCGTATTGTTTGGCTCGCATTTCCTAGGGGATGTGTCGAGCCTCGGTCTCGACACTCATCCTATTCCCTCAGGAGTCTCGCCAACAATACTACGTTATTTACATGTGATTTTACATTAAAATACTTTAATAAAATAATATATTTTCTTATAATTTAATAAATACTAATAAACTAAATTAACGTACTTTTATATACAAAGTTTTAGTATAACTTGACTAGAAGCTTTTATTTTAAACCCTATAATAGATTTATATCATGCTACGTTAATGAAATTATAGAAACAGCGCCTAAAAAACCCGAGACATAAACATCTCGGGTTCTTTTTACATAACTTACACTTTAAAACATATTATATTTATATTGTGAGTATAGGTACATCAAATGCGCCTATTTACTTTAACTGTTTATAATCAGTTGTTTTAAACTGCTACGCTTAATTTAGGTACAAATGTTTCGTAATGAATATGGCTTTGGTCAATATCCATTTCTTTAAGTACTTCAATAACTGATTGTAAGAATTTTGCTCCGCCACAAACATATATTTCAGTATCATTTTTAATGAATTCTGCTAGATACTCTTTTGTTAAGTAGCCATTAGCTTCTCTGTCATATAATTTGTAGTCAGAGTTATTATTTTTTTGGTTAATTTCTTTTAAGTGTGAAGTAAATGGTGTGTCATTCACATCTCCTGTAACTTGGATGAATTGTGCAGTACTTCCTGCTTCTGTTGCTTCATTAAACATTGATACAAGAGGAGTGACACCTATTCCAGCACCGATGAATAATTGAGGATGTTCTAGATTGGCCACGCCAAATGGACCTACTGGAGCAGATAAGTTGATATCGTCTCCTTCATTCAACTCATCATGTAAAATAGTTGATACTTCACCTTCGTGATCAGTAGTTACATCTCTTTTAACAGCGAATGTAAGATGTGTTTTATCGCCACTTACGATTGAATAGTGTCGTTTAGCACGATATGGCATTTTCTCACTACTTACGTCTACAGTAATATATTCACCTGGTGTGAATTGGCTTAAATCATATTTATCTGAAGTAACCGTAAATGCTTTGATATCTGAAGATAATTTTTCAATTTTTTCAATTTTAAAAGCTTGGAAACCGTCCCATAGCATATTGCTATAAATATCTTTTTCTACTTGAATAAATACATCAGCAATTTCTTGATAAGCTTTTTTCCAAGTTTGAATAATTGGATGATCGTCTTCTAGACCTACTACCGCTTTAATTGCTTCGATTAAGTTTTCCCCCACTATGTCATAGCCAGCTGGTGGTACTTGTAATGCACAGTGTTTATAAGCAATTTCTTTAACTACTGGTAAGATATTACCAAGATTATCAATATTTACAGCTGCTGCTAACACACTTTGTGCTAAAGCAGTTGACTGAAACCCTTTTTGTTGGTTTGTTTGGTTAAACATATTTTTTAATTCTGGATGTTGTTGAAACATTCTTCTATAAAAATAAGACGTAATTTCAGTCCCTTTTTCCTGTAATACTGGCACTGTTTCTTTAATTATGCCTTTTTCTTGTTCATTTAACACTTAAACCACTCCCGTTAGTTGTAATTTTCAAATTAACTACTATTTCATTATAATATCTCATTAAATAACTAGATACATTTTGTTAAAAAATTCACAAAAAGTTCAATTTACATAATCTTAATATATATTTTTCTTTATATCATTTAACTTTCTGAAGTTATACGATATATTAGGACTATAGTATGATGTATAAATTTTAAGAATAAAGTATAGTTTAATTAAACGATTTAACGATTTAAATTTACGGAGGTTAACGTAATGAATAAACTAATACAGTCTCTTTCAGCGCTCGGAGTCTCCGCAACTCTTGTTACCCCTAACTTAAGTGCAGAAGCTACATCTAACCACACTCCTGAACTTAAAGGTGTAAATGACATTGTGATAGAAAAAGGTCAAAACTACAATTTATTAAATGGAATTAGTGCATTCGATAAAGAAGATGGCGATTTAACACATAAAATTACTGTTGATGGACACGTGGACACATCTAAAGTTGGTAAATATGAAGTTAAATATAACGTTATTGATTCAGATGGAGCTAAAGAAACTTCTACTCGATACATAGAAGTCAAATAGAATAACTTTTTAAAGAGGCTGAGCCATTAATATAAATAATGGTTTAGCCTTTAGTTATGGCAGTAGTTGTCTGAAATGAAGATGCGTTCGAGCCTCACTTCCTTCATTTCTAGTCAACCTTGCCGGGGGGGACTACGAAATCTTAGAAATTGCATTAGATTTCTGTCCCGCTCCCTAGATTTCTATCACACTTCCTAATTTTCTGTCACACTCCTTAGATTTCTGTCCCACTCCCTTTTTTGCTTTCAAACCCCTTGAAAACAGTGAAAATGATAACGTTTCTCAACTATATGCTTATCACCTTTAATTTTGACATTTTTCACAAAATAGACACATAATCTTAACAAATCTTACACCCCCCGTCATTCCTATTGTCATTAGTTTTTTCCTATTTATTAATATAATTTTTTTCGATAAGTACTTGTAAATATCGCGTAATAAACTAAAATTAGTGATAAGCCCTACATTTGTAGTATTAGGAGGTCAAAAAAGTGTCAAAATTCAAGTCTTTGCTTCTTATGTTCGGCACACTAATTTTACTTAGTGGTTGTTCTAACGTAGAAGTATTCAATGCAAAAGGGCCAGTAGCAAGCAGTCAGAAGTTCTTGATTATCTATTCAATCATCTTCATGCTTGTTATTGTTGCTGTTGTACTTACTATGTTCGCTATTTTTATTTTCAAGTATAGCTACAATAAAAACAGTGAATCTGGTAAGATGCACCACAATTCTTTAATAGAAACTATTTGGTTTGTGGTACCAATCATCATCGTTATCGCTTTAGCTATTCCAACAGTTAAAACGTTATACGATTATGAAAAACCGCCTGAAAGTAAAGAAGATCCACTCGTTGTCTACGCAGTAAGTGCTGGGTACAAATGGTTCTTCGCTTATCCAGATAAAAAAATTGAAACAGTTAATACTTTAACTATTCCAAAAAATCGTCCAGTTGTATTTAAATTACAATCTATGGATACGATGACAAGTTTCTGGATTCCTCAATTAGGTGGTCAAAAATATGCCATGACTGGCATGACAATGAATTGGACATTACAAGCCAATGAAACTGGTACTTTCAGAGGTCGTAACTCTAACTTCAATGGTGAAGGTTTTGCTCGCCAAACATTTAAAGTTAACTCTGTAAGTGACAGTGATTTCAAATCTTGGGTTAAAGATGCTAAAAGTAAAAAAACTATTAGCCAAGACGAGTTTGATAAACAACTCTTACCAAGTACACCAAATAAAGAATTAACATTTAGTGGTACACACATGGCATTCGTTGACCCTGCAGCTGATCCAGAGTATATCTTCTACGCTTACAAACGTTACAATTATGTTCAAAAAGATCCTAACTTTGTAGCTGAAAAAGATTTATACAAAGATGTTACTGATAAACCTCAGAAACCAGCTCGTAAGGTTCACATTACTAACGCTAACTACGAGCGTCACGGTATGAAGCCAATGATTTTAGGCAACAACGATCCTTACAACAATGAATTCAAGAAAGAAGAAAAACACAATTCTGAGGAAATGCAAAAAATCAGTAAAGAAGCAAAAGACGAAAATGCGTCTAAGCTTCAAAGCAAAGCAAATAATGATCATGGAGGTGGACATTAATGAATTTTCCATGGGATCAATTGCTCGTTAAGGGTAACTGGATGATAACAGCATCTCAAATTGCTGCTCCATTCTTAGTTATCGGCCTTATCGCAGTAATTTCTTATTTCAAATTATGGAAATATCTTTATAAAGAATGGTTCACATCCGTAGACCATAAAAAAATCGGTTTAATGTACTTAATTTGTGCGGTACTAATGTTCGTCCGTGGTGGTATCGATGCATTAATGCTTCGTACTCAATTATCTATTCCAGATAATACATTCTTAGAAGCAAACCACTATAACGAAGTATTTAGTACACACGGCGTTATCATGATTATCTTTATGGCTATGCCTTTCGTTTTTGGTTTATGGAACGTAGTTATTCCATTACAAATTGGGGCTCGAGATGTGGCATTCCCAGTAATGAATAACATTAGCTTCTGGTTATTCTTTGTTGGTATGGTTTTATTCAACCTATCATTCATCATAGGTGGATCACCAGCAGCTGGTTGGACAAACTATGCACCATTAGCTGGTGAATTTAGTCCTGGACCAGGAGTTAACTATTACTTAGTCGCAATTCAGATTTCCGGTATTGGTACCTTAATGACTGGTATCAACTTCTTTGTAACAATACTTAGATGTAAAACACCGACAATGAAATTTATGCAAATGCCAATGTTTACTGTAACAACATTTATTACGACTTTAATCGTAATTCTTGCATTCCCAGTATTCACAGTTGTTCTTGCTTTAATGACAGCTGATAGAGTATTCGGAACTCATTTCTTTACAGTAGCAGACGGCGGTATGCCAATGTTATGGGCAAACTTCTTCTGGGTATGGGGGCACCCTGAAGTATATATCGTTATCTTGCCTGCATTTGGTATTTATTCAGAAATTATTCCAACATTTGCTCGTAAACGTCTATTCGGACACCAAAGTATGGTATGGGCAACTGCTGGTATCGCATTCTTAAGTTTCTTAGTTTGGGTTCACCATTTCTTCACAATGGGTAATGGTGCATTAATTAACTCATTCTTCTCTATCTCAACTATGTTAATCGGTGTTCCTACCGGAGTTAAATTATTTAACTGGTTATTAACATTGTACAAAGGGCGTATTACTTTCGAGTCACCTATGCTATTCTCATTAGCCTTTATCCCTAACTTCCTATTAGGTGGGGTTACAGGTGTCATGTTAGCGATGGCATCAGCTGACTATCAATATCACAACACTTATTTCTTAGTAGCTCACTTCCACTACACATTGGTTACTGGTGTAGTATTTGCCTGTCTAGCAGGTTTAATCTTCTGGTATCCTAAGATGATGGGTTACAAGTTAAATGAAAAATTAAACGCTTGGTGTTTCTGGTTATTCATGATCGGATTTAACGTATGTTTCTTACCACAATTCGTTCTTGGATTAGACGGTATGCCACGTCGTTTATACACTTACATGCCATCAGATGGTTGGTGGTTACTAAACGTTATCTCAACTATCGGTGCATTATTAATGGGACTTGGCTTCCTATTCTTAGTAGCAAGCATTGTTTACAGTCATATCAAAGCTCCACGTGAAGCTACTGGAGATAACTGGGATGGCTTAGGACGTACTTTAGAGTGGTCAACTGCTTCAGCAATTCCACCTAAATACAACTTCGCTATTACACCAGATTGGAATGACTACGACACATTTGTTGATATGAAAGAACATGGTCGTCACTTCTTAGACAACCACAATTACAAAGACATTCATATGCCTAACAATACACACACTGGTGTGTTCATGGGTATATTCATGTTACTTGGTGGTTTCTTCTTAATCTTTGAATCAATTATTCCATTCTTAGTTTGCCTAGCCGGCATCTTTGGATCATTAATTTATCAAAGTTTCGTTCAAGATCATGGTTATCATATCCCTGCTTCTGAAGTTGCTGAAAATGAAGCTCGTTTAAGAGAAGCTCGTATTAAAGAAAGGGAGGCTGTAAGTCATGAGTCATGATACAAATACTGTTGATTCACGTACGCATGAAGGTCAATTAAATAAACTTGGCTTTTGGATTTTCCTTACAGCCGAATTTGCGTTATTCGGTACCCTGTTCGCAACGTTATTAACGTTGCAACATGGTGGCGACTACGCTGGCAAAATGACTACAGAATTATTCGAGTTACCACTTGTTTTAATTATGACATTTGCCTTATTAATTAGTTCTTACACTTGTGGTATTGCAATTTACTACATGCGTAAAGAAAAACAAAACTTAATGATGATTTGGATGATTCTTACAGTTCTTTTAGGTTTAGTGTTCGTAGGATTCGAAATTTACGAGTTCGCACACTATGCATCTGAAGGCGTAACACCTAAAATTGGATCTTATTGGTCTAGTTTCTTCATCCTATTAGGTACTCACGGTGCCCACGTATCATTAGGTATTGTATGGATTATTTGTTTATTAATCCAAGTTGCAACACGTGGATTAAATAAATTTAATGCTCCAAAATTATTTATTGTTAGCTTATACTGGCACTTCTTAGATGTTGTTTGGATCTTCATCTTCACTGCCGTATATATGATAGGGATGGTGTATAGCGGATGAATACAATCGTAAAACATACAGTTGGCTTTATTGCCTCAATCGTCTTGACGCTATTAGCAGTTTTCGTAACTCTATATACAAACATGACATTCCAAGCTAAAACAACAATTATTTTTGGTTTTGCATTCATTCAAGCTGCAGTTCAATTATTAATGTTCATGCACTTAACTGAAGGTAAAGATGGTCGCTTACAATCATTCAAAGTTATTTTCGCGATTATCATCACTTTAATAACTGTTATCGGTACTTATTGGGTTATGCAAGGTGGACACTCTCACCACTTATAATTCAATAAAGACCTTAATCAAAAAACCTGCATTGAAACTGAGTTCAGTTTCATGTAGGTTTTTTATTTTGCTATTATAGTGATATAAACTGTAAACTAATCAAGCTTTCACTCTTAAAGGAGGATATTAAATGACTTTACCTATTATAATTGATACCGATCCTGGCATTGACGATGCAGCTGCGCTTAGCGTAGCCCTCAATCATCCCTACTTTGATGTGCGTATGATATCAACTGTTAATGGTAATGTTGATATTGATAAAACCACAGCAAACGCTTTGAAATTAAAGGCTTTCTTTAATAGCGACGTCCCTGTGCATAAAGGCGCCTCTAAGCCATTACTTTCTCCTATAAAAGGAGCTAGCCATGTGCATGGAGAAAGTGGCATGGATGGTTATGACTTCCCTTCCGTTTCTAATGACCATTTATCTTCATCTCATGCTATAGAAGCCATGCGTGACACCTTGATTAATGCTGAAAAACCTATAACCATAATTGCTTTAGGCCCTTTAACTAATCTCGCTCTACTTCTAAACACTTATCCTGAAACCAAACAGTACATTAAAGACATTATTTTAATGGGTGGCAGTACAGGCCGTGGAAATGTTACACCGCTTGCAGAATTTAACTTTTATTGTGATCCAGAAGCAGCTCATATTGTTTTTAACTCTGGACTATCTATCACGATGATTAGCTTAGATTTAGCTCGTCAATCATTATTAACCCATGATTTTCTTGCAACTTTTGAAAATATGAATGACACAAGTGCAATGTTATTTCAAATTTTCCAACATTATCGAGAAGAAGATTTTGACAAGGGCCTGAAATTATATGATGTGTTTACAATGTTATATCTTCTAGAGCCTACAAGTTACGAAGTTAAAGAAGCTAAAGTTCAAATCGAATTACAAGGTAGCTTAACACGTGGTGCTTCGGTAGTTGATTTCAAGTCTAATTCGCCAAATTGTAATGTGGTGATGGCTAGTTTAAATGATAATTATAAAAATGTATTTTTAGAGTCATTAAGAGAACGATAACTAAATTAATATACAAAAAAGTCGAGGCTAGAACATGTACGTTTACGCTCTGTAAAGGTAGTTAAATATGTTCTAATCTCGACTTTGTATTTAATAATTAATATATGCGTGTTGGCCAAGTAGATGATGATAAATATAGGAAATCACTTTTTCATTTGAACCTTTTGATCTATCGACTTTATTTGATGCCACTACTACTACGTATTGTTGGTTAAAATACACAGTAAATGTTTGTCCGAAAAACACTCCGTTAATACGATCATATTGTGGTGTAACGTAAAATCCGTAACGATAAGCTTCTGGATAAGCGGTACTTCCAAACACTTTAAGTAATGGTGTAGTGATACTTTGTTTAAATATTTTATTATGTTGCAAATGGTTTACTAATTTAGCCATATCATGCGTAGTCATGTATAAGTTCCCAGCACCATAATATTGATCTAAAATATTAGGTTTTGTTCGCTTAATTTTATTTTTAACTACTTTATAGCCTGTAGCCATATTATGTTTATAAGCTTTTTCATTAAAGAAAGCACTATGTTCTAGCTTATAAGGCTGTCCAATTCGTTCATAATAGTTTTGCGTATAAGATTTATGTGTAACCACTTCAATAACTTGTGCAAGTAAAAGATAATTCGCATCATTATAAAAATGTTTATGATAGTATTGATCATTTATACCTTTATGTTGAATATCATGAACTGCCCCATTCAGACTTTTAGTTTTAGGATTAGCTTTAAATTTGTATAACCCACTTCTATGTAACATTAAATCTTTTAGCGTGATGGGTTCTGATGTTTTAAACCAAGGCAAGTATTTAGTAACATCGTCATTAATGTTGATCTTATGTTCAATTTCAAGTTTCTTCAATATGAGTCCAGTTGCAAATTTTTGTGCCGATCCAATTAAATACATAGTGTTTGGGCTATTCTTTTTACCACTCTTTATATTTTGACAGCCCCACCCTTTATCTAACATTAACTGACCATTTTTAAGAATAGTTACTGAACCGTTAAAATGAATATTATTTAAATATGTATCAACATTTTTGATATTGAGATCATTAGCTTCAACCTCTTTTAAGTTACTAGGTTTATGATTCGTTTTATTTCGTTTTTCAAGATAGATTTTATTCACATTTGTCTTCTCATATCCGTTTATTCTATTCACATAATTAGTAACTTTAATACCTACTAAAATAATTGATAATATGATTACAATTAGCACTAGTACGAGTGCTAAAATTTCAGATTTACTTTTTTTCATGCGCTTCCTCTTAATTCATAATAGAAAGTTTATTGAGCTCCCTATTATTCTATCTACTCATAATTTTTATTCATTTAATATTGTATAATATATGATAAATGAATTCATCTTTTAAATATCATACTCTATTTTAAAAATAAAACATCATTCTTTAGTACGATAAAGGGAATAATTTTATTAATTTAAAACATTTAAATACATAGTTAGTACTATTTTATTCTCTCCCCCTTTGTATTAGAATTAAAGTTGTGTATTTCGACAAAAAGTAATACAATTTAAGGCTATGAGAGTATAGTACTTTCAAATTGTAATTAAGAGTTAACTACAACAACCATTAGATACTACACATGACGATAAAATCGATTCTGATATTTTAAAATAAGAGTATTTGAAACATTAAACGTTTATATTCAAATTCTAAACATTTTAATTCAAGCTCTATTTAAATTTCAAAGTCTAATCAATATTTTAAATATAGGAGCACAAGCTATGAACCGTTTTTTAAAGTACTTTATGATGTTATTAACGCTAGTTCTTATAGTGATTCCTGTAATTTTTATCATCAATTTATACCATACTTCTGAAAATGCAATGCAAGCATCATATGATAAATCTGATGCAAAGCGTCAATCTAATATTAGAGAAGGCAAAGTTGACCCTTCTAAAGATGCAGTTTCAATTTTATTTTTAGGTATTGATGACAATGAAGGCCGTCGTGAGAATGGTCAAACTACAGAACATTCAAGAACTGATTCAATGATTCTTTCTACCTTTAGCCCAGAGAAACGTCAAATACGATTGCTAAGTATTCCTCGAGATACAATTAGCTATATTCCAAAGGTTGGCTATTACGACAAGATTACTCATGCTCATGCCTATGGTGGCCCTACTGCAGCTATGGACTCTGTTGAAGCTACACTTAATGTGCCAGTTGATTACTATGTGCGCGTTAATATGGAAGCATTCGTTAAAGCCGTAGATGAACTTGGTGGCATTTATTACGATGTGCCTTATAACTTAAACGAACCTAATACGGATGACAGCGGAAGAATTAAGATTAAAAAAGGATATCAAAAATTAAATGGAGATGAAGCATTAGCAGTGGCAAGAACACGTCACCATGACTCTGATCTTAAACGTGGTGAACGCCAAATGGACTTAATTAAACTACTTTTCAAAAAAGCAAAAAGCTTAGATTCATATAATAAGTTAGATAATCTAGTAGAAATTGTAGGCGACAATGCCAAACATAACTTAAGTACTAATGAAATTAAATCATTAGCATCAATGTATTTATCAGATGATATTGAGTTTAAAACTTCTCAGCTTAAAGGTAAAAATGATTATTTAGATGAAATTTATTACTATAATCCAAGTGTAAGTAGTATTATGAAATATTCAAATATATTGCGTTCTGATTTAGGACTATCTAAAATAAAAGATAAGAATGAATATCTAGATCACCGAGTGATTAAACATTATGGTTCGTTAGTACCATTAACACCACTTGACCAATCACTTTTAAAACATAACCAAAATGACTCTTCAACTAGTGAAGATGAAGGTGACGAGTCTGAGGATGAAAATGCTTCAAACTCTAATAGTGCAAGTACAACTTCTGAAGATCAAACTAATCAAGATGGTACTGGAAATGCTAATAGTGAGCAGTATCAAAACGACCAAAATAACCAATATAATAATAACGAAGATTTTAACAATTCAAATATGACGAATAATCAAAATCAACCTAACCAGTTATACTAAGCGAAAGGAGCACGTTCAATGTCACGTAAAACATATGAAAAAGCTGCCAACATTAATGGAATGTTCAACGTTTTAGAGCAACAAATCATTCATAGCCAAGACATGGCGTTATTTAGAAATGAGTTCTTTTATGTTAACCATGAACATCGTGAGAATTATGAAGCATTATTAGTATATTATGGTGAAAATTCCAATAATCCAGTTGTAAGTGGCGCCTGCTATATTGTGGCACTACCAGAAATTTTTAATAAATTTGATGTCTTTGAATCAGATTTACCTTTCTCTTGGGTTTACGATGAAAATGGTATTACTGAGACAATGCAAAATATTAGCGTTCCACTACAATATTTAATTGCTGCTGCACTAGAAGTTACAGATGTTAATTTATTCAGACCATCTGGATTTACAATGGGAATGAATAATTGGAATATAGCGCAACTTAGAATCTTTTGGCAATATTGTGCAATTGTAAGACAAGAAGCCCTATAATTTTAAAAATGCAATAAACAATTAGTTTCAAATTCAAGCGATTTCACTCTATTAGAAGAAGAGGTTGGGACAAAAGTGTTTAGTATTTGAGCAGAACCGAGCGATGAGCAAAAACTATTTATTATCTCCTAATCTATATATGATTAGGCAGTAGTTGACTGAGATGAAGATGCGTCCAACCTAGACTTTCTTCATCTCTAGTCAACCTTGCTGGGGCGGGACGACGAAATCTTTGAAATTACATTAGATTTCTGTCCCGCTCCCAAATTTTGTCGAATTGTGACGGTATCTGCCGAGAATCCTACTTTTGGGACACCGTATATTGGTTTCCCAGCGCACAAATGATTAATGTCTCAGTCTCACTAAATAAAAATGGTAATTTCTATTGAAATAAAATAGAAATTACCATTTTTTATTTTTTTAAGTATTTTAATGTAAAATTTATACAACCAACGAAGTCTTAGAAATTATATTAGATTTCTGTCGCCGCTCCCTTTTTTTAGATTACACTATTAAAAACTTATAATTCCATGCTTTTATTAAAGTAATTTACTATAATTTTAAAAATTACTAAGGAGGGATATTAAATGTTTGAAATAGTTAAAAATAAAGATATGCTATCAGAATGTTTTAAGATAAGAGAAGAAGTTTTTGTGAAAGAGCAAGGTGTACCGCTTGAAAATGAGCTTGATTCTTATGAGGAAAATTCGATTCATATTATTGGCTATGATAACTATCATAACCCTTTTGCATGCGCACGATTTCGCCCTTATGAAGATGGAGCAAAGGTTGAACGTGTGGCTATATTAAAAACACATAGACAAGGTGGCTATGGTCAATCTCTTATGTTAGAAATTGAAAAATTTGCTAAAGATAAAGGATATCAAAAATTAATTTTAAACGCTCAAGTACAGGCACAAGGTTTTTATACCAAGTTAGGATATACCCCTACTGGCGAGGTTTTTTTAGAAGAAAATATAAAGCACATCAAAATGTTTAAAGCAATTTAAATCATAAATATATTCTTTTTGCATAAACTTTTTGTAATTTAACGCTCTGCCTTTGAAGAAAAATCATTAGTAATTTAAATATGTGGCCCAACTTTATTATATATATAAACACTTTATACTTTAACAACTTTAGTATATGTGGAATTTGTTTAATTCTAGTAAGAAAAAATTAAAGTTAGTTTACAATACAGTTAAATTAAGTACTCATTTCGTATTAACCTCTATAATAGAATTGTAATAATATTAGCGAGGAGTAACAATATGACTAAAAAATTCAATTTTAAATTGCCTTCGATGATTGCATTAACATTGTTTGGAGCTGCTTTCACTACTCAACAAGCACACGCAGCAGAAAATAACCAAAACTCTAGCAATTCAACGAACATTATCGACGATCAAGAAAGTATGAAAACTGCTGAACAAGCAAAAAAAGAAGTAAGTAACTCAGCTCAAAATGTTTCTGGCGTCCAAACGTATCAACACCCTTCAGAAGTTAAAGCAAATGTTGCTTCGAATACGAATTCATATGATGCTAAGTTAGATGATTTAAATAATTCAAATCACACTACCTCTTCACAAGAAACACCTGAGGTAACTGCTAATTCAAACGCTAATGATTCAAATGATAATCAAGTAGCAGTAGACAATCATCAAGCTACTGCATCTAATGAATCAACATCAAATACGAATGATAAGAGCGTCCAAGCTACTAATCAAACAGAAAATGCTTCTACTCAAGACGAAGCTACAGTAAATAAAAATGATGTAGAAACTAATTCTACACAGTACAACGCTCAATCTGATAAAAAAGATAGCACAGAAGTTAGTGATAATAATGCTCAAGATAAAGCTAACTTAGACACACAAGCGTCTGAAACTAACACTAATAAAGAGCAAGCATCTGTAGCGACTCCATCAGCGCAGAATGAACAGAAAGCTCAGTCAAATATTCAATCATTCTCAGCTGAAAATCATAATACTGCTACAGACAATCAACAACAAGCAACTCAAAATAAAAATACAACAACGAACGCAACTTCAAAATCTAATGAAAAACAAGCAACTGTAACACAAAATAATGATGAAGATCGCGCATCTAATCAAGGTAAAGAAACTACAAATACTACTACTTCAGTAGCTAAAACTAATCCTGTTGCTCCTTCATCAAAAGATAATCGCACAGAAACAGTGACTACTACTAATAACAATAACGTAAAACTTGAGTCTAAAAATAACTCAGTGACTAACGAGACAGCAAAAGTGCCAACGAATACTACAACTCATGCTAAATCTAATGTAGATTCAAAACTAATTAACCATAATGCTAAAGCTGAAAAACAAGCACCAACAACACGTGCAACATCAACTTATGCAACACGCTCAACGGCTAGCTCTGCTAAACCTACTGGTCGCACTAGCTTTAGAGCTGTAGGTGGTAAAGGTGGCGGCCCTAATACTTCAGTTCGTGCTGTAAGCCGTTACGCGAAAACAACAGCATTACCAAAATATAAACCACAGGTTAATTCATCTATTAACAATTATATTAGATCTAATAGATTCCAAGCGCCAAGAATCGAAGAAGATTATTCATCTTACTTCCCTAAATATGGTTACCGCAACGGCGTAGGTAAACCTGAAGGTATTGTAGTGCATGATACTGCTAATGATAACTCGAATATTAACGGCGAAATTAGTTATATGAAGAATAATTATAACTCTGCCTTTGTTCACGCTTTTGTAGATGGCAATCGTATAATTGAAACTGCTCCTACTGATTATCTATCTTGGGGTGCTGGTCCAAATGCAAACAATCGTTTCATTAATGTAGAAATTGTGCATACTCACGATTATGCTTCATTTGCTAAATCAATGAATAACTATGCTGACTATGCAGCAACTCAATTACAATACTATAATTTAAAACCTAATAGTGCTGAAAATGATGGTCAAGGTACAGTATGGACACACTATGCTATTAGTAAATATCTAGGCGGTACGGACCATTCGGATCCACATGCTTACTTACAATCTCATAATTATAGCTATAACGAATTATATGATTTAATTAATGAAAAATATTTAATTAAAACTGGCCAAGTAGCACCATGGGGTTATACATCTACAAGTGGTTCTTCAACTAGTGGTAAAGGTTCAGGCAGTAATAGTAGTGGTCATAGTAGTGGTAGTACAACTACTAATACTAACTCTAAATTATCGGTTAAATCTAACAGTGGTTTAGCTCAAATCAAATCAAACAATAGTGGCGTTTACACTACAGTTTACGACAGCAAAGGTCATTCAACAGACCAAGTCCACAACACGTTAGCTGTTACTAAATCAGCAACACTTGGTAAAGATAAATATTACTTAGTTTCTGATTATAATAGTGGCAAATTATATGGTTGGGTTAAACAAGGAGAAACGGTTTATAACACTGTTAAATCCCCTGTTAAATTGAATAAATCATATAATATTAAATCTGGTTCTACTTTATATACAGTGCCTTGGGGTAACTATAATCAAGTTGCTGGAACAGTTTCTAAATCTAATAAATCACCTTTCAAAGCAACTAAATCTCAACAAGTTGGTAAAGCAACATATCTATATGGTTCAGTAAATGGTACCAATGGTTGGGTAAGTAAAGCTTATTTATCAGATTTAACTAAAGCTGCGACTTCTACTCCTAAAGCAGAAAATACATTTAGTGTTGCTAATTTGAAAAATACTTTAGGACAAGTATCTGCGAAAAACAAAGGTACGTATACAACTGTTTATGACAAAACAGCTAAACCAAATGCTTCTATTGGTGGCAAAACATATTCGATTTCTAAAAAAGCGACTTTAAATAATCAAAACTACTATTTGATCTCAGACTTCAATGGTGGTACATTACGTGGTTGGGTCCCTGCCTCAGAAATCAAAGTACAGTCAACAACACCAACTAAGACTGATGTTACTTATTATAATGTTAAAGGTAATGCTCATGTTTATGACACACCTTGGGGCAGCAGTAAACAAGTAAAAGCGTCAGTTCCATCAGACGGTAAACAGTTAAAAGCTATCGATGAACTTAAAGTTGGTAATGAAACGTATCTTCATGGCGTTGTAAATAACGTATGGGGTTGGGTTAACTCAAGTGATATTCAACAAGCTCCTAAAATGAACTTAAGAATGGCAACTCGAGCTCAAGCGACTAATGCGCAACCAACAACACAAACAGTATCTAAAATTGCTCAAGTCAAACCAAATAATAGTGGTATTCGTGCAACTGTATACGATAAAATTGGTAAACATGCGACTAAATACGCTAATAGAACTTACAAAGTATCTAAAGAAAGAACTATCGGTGATAATACGTATGTCTTATTACAAAGCACATCTAAAAAAACACCTTTAGGTTGGTATAACGTCAAAGACTTAAACCTTCAAAATTCAAGTTCTGAACAAAAAACATCAGGTACTTATACTGTCAATCATAAAAACAATGGTCTTTATTCTGTAGCTTGGGGTACTCCTCAACAACGTTTAGATAATAAAGACTTAGCTAATAAACCATTCAAAGTTTCTAAATCTGTAGTTATCGGTAACACAACATACTTATTCGGTACTGTTAATGGTAAAGCTGGTTGGATTGCTAAAAATGATTTAGTGGCAAACTCTGATGCTAACAATGCTGAAGACTATCAATACGAGTTTATTATCGATAGTAACAATGGTTTTTACTATGATAGCCCTACTTCAGCTAAAGCAACTGCATTGAAAGCGTATAATGAACAAATTTTCCAAGTGACACAACGTAAAGTAATCAATGGTAAAACTTGGTATTACGGCAAACTAAGTAATGGTAAGTATGTATGGATTAAAGATTCAGATCTTAAAAAGCAATTAGTGAAACAAGCAAAAACACATAGAACATTAGATCAAGCTACTGCTATTCAACAAAATGCATATGGCGCTCCACCACAAGTTCAACGTGATGGCCATAATTGGCATAATGCTACTTATAGCGAGATAAAAAATGCAATGGACCCTCAAAAAATTGCTAAAGATGATGCGTTAAAATATCAATTTTTACGTTTAGACCGTCCGCAAAATCTGCCAGTAGCACAAATCAATACGTTACTTAAAGGTAAAGGCATACTTGAAAATCAAGGACAAGCATTTAGTGAAGCGGCTGCAACATCTGGTATAAATGAAGTGTACTTAATTGCACATGCTTTAATTGAAACAGGTAACGGTCAATCTCAATTAGCTAAAGGTGCTAATATTGTTAATAATGTCGTTAATACTAAGTCTGCTACTAAATATCACAATGTATTTGGTATCGCAGCTTTCGATAGTAACCCATTAGCAAATGGAATTGGCTATGCTAAGAAAGCTGGTTGGAATTCAATTTCAAAAGCAATTATCGGTGGTGCTAAATTTATTGGACAGGATTACATTAAAGCCGGTCAAAATACGCTTTATAAAATGCGTTGGAATCCAAATAATCCTGGTACACATCAATACGCTACAGATATTAATTGGGCTAACAGTAATGCACAATATTTAAAACAACTTTATGATCAAATTAAAACTGTTGGTAAATATTTTGAAATTCCAAGTTTTACAAAGTAATTTAATACAATGATTTTCACAAAAGACCAGTCTAAGCCCTATTAATGTGGCTCAGACTGGTCTTTACTTACGTAAAACATAAATTGTAATGCAACTACTAATAACAAAGCTATTCCTACTTTGAAACCAAATTTAGTATACGCTATCAAATGCAAAAAATGCCCTATGAAATCGTTATAATCGTTCGATTTCATAGGGCTCTCTTCTAAATATAGATATGGCGACTATTTAATTTGTCTAATAAATGATTTAGACTTTCAATTTCTTCTTGTGATAAGCATTGGCATCTAGCTTCAATTAATTCACATCTTGCAGTGTTAATTTGTTTGATTAGATGACGTGCTTTATCAGTGAGACACAGTTCTTTACAGCGCAAATCCTCATGTGATTGTTGGCTTGTGATGTAGCCCTTCTGGACTAATTTTTTAATCCAACGTGAAACAATGGATTGTTCCCTACTCATCTTCATTGTTAAATCATACTGTGATAGACGATCATAGCTATAAAGTATTCTTAACAGTTCTAATTGATCATTGGTAATGTCTGTTCGTTGACCAAAGCGTCTATTGACTAAGCTTAAGTCGTTATTTGTTAGTGTAATAAGTTTTTCTAGTTGATTGTACATAGTTGTTCTACTCCACGTTTTTAATTGATATTACTATTATACTATGAAATTTTCATATGTCATGTTTTGTCAAAAAATCGTCACAATTGTAATCAAATGAGTATTAAGTGTTATTTCACGTTGAATATTAGCCACTAGACTAGCTAGCGTCTCTCTCCTACTTTTTAAAATATTCTGGGTTATCTTTATTTAATAACCAATTTCCAGTATTTAAGTAACTAGCGTAACCTGACCAGAGAATATACGGAATTTGTAATAGACCCGCAAGTCGTTTCGCTTTAAACATTGTTATAGCGTTGATAATTACAGAAATTAATAATATGACACTGTCAACAAGCGCCACGCCTCTTAATTTTTCTTTAAAGTACAATAGTGACCATAAATAATTAAATGCCAATTGTAAATAATGAGTCACAGTGACAACTCTTTGTTTGCCACTATTTATAATACTCAATACAAATGAAACACCCATTAATAAATATAAAATAGGCCATACGATTGGAAAGATATAACCTGGTGGTGATAACGGTGGTTTCTTAAATTGACGATAATCATTTTTAGTATCATTAGAAGTCAATTGTCCAATGATGCTCCCGCCAATCATAGGTAAAAGTAAATGAATACTATTTATTATGTATTTTTTCATAATGTAAACCTCCTATACTATCTTTTATTCTTCCCTTAAAATTATTAATTTAATCTTATAAGAAAGTTTATAACTGTTAGTCAACAGATTACCCTAATTTGTTGCATTACTAAGTAAAGATGTACTAAGTTATATATTGTTAATATTTAACAAAGGAGACAATTGTATGATTATCGATAATAAGCGAGATTATTTTTTTGATAATGCACGGGCAATACTTATATTTTTAGTCGTGTTTGGTCACATGATTCAGCCCTACACGTCTGAAAGTAAGTATATGTCAGCACTTTATCTCGTTATTTATAGTTTTCATATGCCTACATTCCTATTTATCTCGGGCTACTTTGCGAAACACTTAGATAAACCTCATTATTTGGAAAATGTTGCGAAAAAATTAATCGCACCTTATGCCATTTTTTATGCCTTTTTCTCAGTATATTATTTTATGACGGGAAAAAGTGATGCAATACAAATGGACCCATTAAATCCAGTTTTTGCGCTATGGTTCTTATTAACGCTTTTCTCATTCCATGTCATATTAGTCATTATTCGTCGTTATAAACCTTACTATGTCTTACCAATCGCTATTATCATTTCAGTTTTAGCTGGTTTTTCTGAAAATATTGACGGATACTTAAGTATTTCTCGAACTATTGTATTCTTCCCTATTTTTTATCTAGGTTATTTAACGACGAAATCGCATACGCTTATTTTGCGTAATAAGAAAATGAGTATTATTTCGGTGTTAATATTCGTGGCTTTCTTTATCGGCTATTACATTCATCCAATTAACTCCGACTGGTTACTAGGTAGTAGCCCGTATACATCGCTTAATCATAACAATGAAGATGTTTATAGCCCATTGAAACGTTTATTACTCTATGTGGTGATATTAATGGGAATGTTTGCATTTCTTGCTTTAATGAGCAATCACAAGCGCTTCTATACTTATATTGGTAATCGTACAATGTATGTCTATCTATTACATGGCTTAGTTATAGGTTTCGTAAGAGGACATGGTATTTATCCATTTAAAGATACCATTTCAGTACTGACGTATATATATTTAATTATTATCTCAGCTGTAATTGTTTATCTTCTTTCAACTAATTTTGTTTGTAAATGGACTAATCCAATTATTAATCTTAAGAAACCATCTGAGTTTAGACGTTAATTTTTAAATTTTCCACCAAAAAAGATACCCATTTATCTTAAGTAAAAGTGTGTTATTATAAGAATATTCTAAAAAATAAGTCTGAACATGAGATAAGGCACAAATTATTTATATCATGAAATACCGTTTAACAACCTCCTTATCTCACTTTATTTAGGCTTGGGTATTGATTGAGGTGTAAATATGAAATTATCATTAAATTCTAATTCGAAATTTTTAAGAGCGCCGAGTATTCGGCAATTTTCAAATAAAATGAAGCATATTGAAGATTGTGTCAATTTAACTATTGGTCAGCCCGACTTTCCGATGCCTGATGTAGTTAAAAATGCTTATATTCATGCTATTCAAGAAGATAAAACAAGTTATTCTCATAATAAAGGCTTGCCTGAAACACGCCAAGCTATTAGCCAGTATTTCAAAAATAAATATGGTTTCTACTATAGCGAAGAAGAAATTATTGTGACTAATGGTGCAAGTGAAGCACTAGACACCTCTTTGCGTAGTATCATTGAGCCAGGTGATGAAATTTTAATCCCAGGGCCTATCTATGCAGGGTATATCCCTTTAATTGAAACATTAGGTGGCCAGCCTATTTATATAGATACTACAAACTCTAATTTCAAAGTGACGCCAGAGTTAATAGCTCAACACATTACAACTAAGACGAAAGCTATCTTACTTAACTACCCTACCAATCCTACGGGTGTCATTCTAGACCGCGAAGAAGTAGAGGCACTAGTTAATGAGTTAAAAGACAGAGAAATCTTTATTATTAGCGATGAAATTTATGCTGAAAACACATTTAAAGGTCAACATACATCATTTGCAGAATATCAAGAAATACGTGACCAATTATTATTAATTGGTGGCTTGAGTAAATCACATTCGGCTACAGGTATCCGCATTGGTTTCCTCATTGGCCCAGAATATTTAATTGAAAAATTAACATTCATGCACGCCTACAATTGTATTTGTGCTAATGTTCCTGCCCAAATCGCTTGTATTACTGCTTTAACTGAAGGATTAAATGCGCCACAATATATGAATGAAGCTTATATTGAACGTCGCAATTATTTAAAAGATAAATTATTAGAATTAGGTTTTGAATTAGAAGCTCAACCTGAAGGTGCTTTTTATATTTTCCCAAGTATTAAAAAGTATACGGAAGAAGATTATGCCTTTTGCGTCAAACTCCTTGAAGAAGCACATGTGGCTATCGTGCCAGGCTCTTCATTTACGGATATTGGTAAAGGATATGTACGTATTTCCTACGCCTATGACATGGATGTTTTAAAAGAAGGTATGCGTCGTTTAGAACAATTTTTAAAAGAAAATTATCGTTTATAAAATATAAGAAAAAAGACACTTGAAAGAAAGTATATGTCTCACTCTTTAGTGATTGATACCTCTAGCTCAAGTGTCTTTATTTATGTTAATTGATTACTTATGGGAATTTAGGGAATTGATCGAAGTCTGGATCGCGTTTTTCTTTAAATGCGTCGCGTCCTTCTTTAGCTTCATCTGTTGTATAGTAAAGTAATGTAGCGTCCCCAGCCATTTGTTGTAAACCAGCTAAGCCGTCAGTATCAGCATTCATCGCAGCTTTTAAGAAACGTAAAGCTGTTGGAGAATGTTTCATGATATCTTGACACCATTTAACTGTTTCATCTTCAATTTGATCTAAAGGTACTACAGTATTGACTAAGCCCATGTCTAATGCTTCTTGTGCATTGTATTGACGACATAAGTACCATATTTCACGTGCTTTTTTGTGTCCAACGATTCTTGCTAAGTAGCCTGAACCATAACCAGCATCGAATGAACCTACTTTAGGGCCTGTTTGACCAAAGATAGCATTATCAGCTGCAATTGTTAAATCACATACTACATTTAATACGTTTCCGCCACCGATAGCATAACCTCTAACCATTGCAATCACTGGTTTAGGTATAACACGGATTAAACGTTGTAAATCTAATACATTCAAACGAGGAATTTGGTCTTCGCCTACATAACCGCCATGGCCACGTTTCTTTTGGTCGCCGCCTGAACAAAATGCTTTGTCGCCTTCACCTGTTAAAATAATCACTGAAACATTTTGATCATCGCGTGCACGACCAAATGCATCAATCATTTCAGCAACTGTCTTAGGTGTAAACGCATTACGCACCTCTGGACGGTTGATTGTTACTTTTGCAATTCCTTCGAAGTATTCATATTTAATTTCATCATATTCTCTAAGTGTTTCCCACTGTCTAGTCATTTTGCTCCTCCTTTAAAAAACCTATTACTATTGTATCAAATTCCGCTTCATCTTCCACATGAATTGTATGACCAACTTCAGAGAAGATGTGCACGTGGCTATTACTTATGTCTTTAGCCATAGCCTGAGCTGTTTTAACAAATTTCTTATCTAATTCTCCCACTAAAATGAGGCAAGGTAGCTGAATGTCATGAATCTCATTCCATAAAGAAGGCATATGGCCCGTTCCATACTCACGCAATGCCTTAGCTAATTTGTGTGGCTGTTGAGACATCCGCATCTCACGTATCGCTTTCTTCTTGTCTTTATCTAAATCATATTGTGTATAAAATAATGGGAGCTTTTCCCAATCATTTACGAATATTTCAAGACCTGCGATGTCTAACACCTTACCTCTTGCAGCATCAACTTGTTGGCGCTCCATGCGGTCTTCTTCCTTCTCAATACCTGGAGATGTACTTTCTAATATAAGATGTTGTAACTTATATTTACCATGTAATGCATAGTATAATGCTACACGTCCACCCATTGAATAGCCTAATAGATTCAATTGATAGTCTTTATAAAGCGCTAACACCTCATCTATTTCTTTAGTTAAAAATGGGAAATCCCATGTAACGTCCATTGAAGTAGTATCTTGCCCATGTCCAGGTAAATCAATCGTTAAGACATTGGTTTCTTTTAACAATGCTTCAAGGTGATTATTATACGTACGACTATCACTAATAAAGCCATGTAATAATATTAAAAGTTGTGTTGTATCTTGATTAGATTGATGAAAATTATAATGTAACATTTAATATCCCACTCAATTTCTTATATAAAATTTGATGTTGTTCCAAATTATCATCACGATCAGTTATTATTTCATAAATATGTGAACTCATATGTGATAATTTTTCATGCGCAAAGTCTGTTACAGTATTAAAACGTTTAAATGTAAAATCATAAAGTAATGCTGTATATTCAAAATTTAAACCAGTTGGCGTACCAAATAATCTTTCAAAGTAAGCATCAGCTGATGATTTTTGAGGAAGATAAGAGAAGATTCCCCCACCATCATTATTTAGCAACACAATATTTAAATGGATATCATTTAATTTCGCCATCAATAAACCGTTCATATCATGATAAAACGCTAAATCACCAATCAATAAGGTAATATTTTTATGCACTGCCATGCCAATTGCCGTAGATACTACGCCATCAATTCCATTTGCGCCACGGTTAGCATACACTTCAATTTCTTTATCCAAAAGTAAGTTATCGATATCACGAATAGGCATACTATTGCTGACAAATATAGCATCTTCACTAGATAATTTATCAATTAATAAGTTTACATAAGCCGCTTCATCTGTCGCTTGTGACATGTGTTTAGAGATGATAGTGCGTGCTTGTGTTTCTAATGTTTGCCACGTTTCTAACCAATCTTTACGCTTAATTGCTGGCTCTTCAATTAAATTTCTGAAGAAGTCATTTGCTGATATTTCGTAGGAAATACTTGGTGGCGTTGGAAAGACATCAATCTTATCATTATTTTGTACAAGAATTTGAAATGCATTAGTACGTTTAAGCCATTGGTTCAACTTTTTAGAAATAACCGGTTTACCAACACGGATAATAAAATCAACATCTAACTCTAAGCCGGCACGATAATATAAATCGTAAGTTGTGATTACATTTGGATGATTATATTTGCGTAGTTGACTTAAAGGATCAGCCAAGATTGGTAAATCATGAATGGTTGCATAAGTTAGAATTTGATCCACTGCTTGATGTTGCATATCCCCTACGATAATAAGCCCTTTTTTCTGTTTTAAAATGGCGCTAATATCTTGGGTATTAATGTTTTTTTGATAGTGTGGCAACGTTTTGTGATAAGACGTAAGCCATTCTACTTTTTCAAGGTCTGGTGTCAACGGTTCTCTAAACGGTAAGTTGAAATGAATAGGCCCACGATGCGGTCCATACAAATATTGACTCGCAATTTGCATTTGATAATAAATAGCCTCTGTCATTTGGTCACTGCCATCAGCTACAGGCATATCGAATTGGAATTTAACATAGTTCTCAAACATATTCACTTGATTAATTGCTTGAGGGGCACCTACACTTCTTAACTCGTGAGGACGATCACTCGTTAATACAATCATTGGGATTCGACTAATTTGGCTTTCGGCAATCGCAGGTGTATAGTTCGCTGCCGCCGTACCTGATGTACATAATATCGCTACCGGTCTATTGCTTCCTTTTATTAAGCCTAAAGCAAAGAACGCGGCGCTACGTTCATCTGGATGAATCCAAGTTGTAATGTTAGGGTGTGCTTCAAAAGCAATGGCTAGCGGAGTCGAACGTGACCCTGGGCTGATTACTACTTCGCGCACTCCATATGCATAAAGTTCTGAAGCGAACGTATAGACTTGTTTAGTTAATGCTTCATTATGATTCATTCTTATCCACTACTCCTAATGCGTTCATCATTGGCGAGAATTTAACTGCTGTTTCAGCAACTTCGCTCTCTGGATCAGAATCTTTAACAATACCGCATCCTGCGAAAAGGGTCGTTTGATTCTGTTTGATTAGCATAGAGCGAATCGCTACAATAAATTCACAATCATCGTTCATGTCAATATATCCTACAGGTGCACCGTAAAGACCACGTGTGCCAAACTCATTTTCTTCGATAAATTTAACCGCTTCTTCTTTTGGATAGCCACCTAATGCAGGCGTTGGATGCATTTGATCTATTAATCCAATATACGAGTTACTTTTTAGTTTACCTTGAATTTTAGTATATAAATGGTACAAGTGATCATTTTTAAGAATATTAGGTGTTTGATTATAGTCTACATCTTCAATATACGGCTCAATATCATGTAATATACTGCGAACCACAAAATCATGTTCTCCTAAATTCTTTTTATCTTGTAAGAATGCTTCGATATTTTTTTGGTCTTCTTCCTCGTTGTGCGAACGTTTAATAGTTCCTGCTACAGCCTTTGTCGACAATACGCCATCTTCTACTTTTATCAATTGCTCAGGCGTTTGTGAGAAGAAGACTGACCCGTTAGACTCCAATATAAAGAGATAACTGTTTTTTTCATTTTGAAGTGCTCGATTTAATACATACGGAATGTTAATAGGCTTATCGAACTTAATCATTCGACGTCGAGCAAGTACAATTTTCTTATTTTCATCAAGTTGTTCAATCGCATTACCAACGAGTTCTTTCCATTCATCTTTATAAATATCTTCCATACGGGTAATGTTTCCCAGTGTTTCTTCATGATTAGAGCCATCTATGGCAGCATTTTCAAAATATGCAATAACATCTTTAAAATGGTCCATATCAAAACTTGCTCGTTCAACTGTATATGTTAATAATGTTTGATTGTCAATTGAAGAGATTAACACTTCCGGTACAACGAAGTGATTAATGCCAAATTCACGCCATTCATCATCTGATTTATGACTTGAGAATTGGAAGCCGCCAATCACTTTTAGATGATGTTTTTTAGTTTCAAGATGGATTAACTCAACTTCGTTTTTAAACTTTTCCCACTCACGAAAGATTGATTGTTTATTCTCAAAATTATTTTTAAATTTTTGAACAGCATGATAGCCGAAAAACGAAGACGTATTATCATTTAAACGAAAATAAAAACGATCTCCAGCTTGGTCTTCTGTTAAATGAAACAACGCATCGGGCGTCAATGTTTTATCTAATACTACTTCAACAGAGACCCAACTTTTAATACTTTCATATATAGATTCAATAATTTCGCCTTCTTTTAAATTCGCAGCCATTCATTTCACTTCTTTCATTATCTATTTTTACTCATTACAATATTGTATCATTTTTACTTATTTATAGTGGCATAATTGCTTAATCAAATTATGAAATATTTCACGTAGTTTGACCTTTATAACCTATTCCTTTAAAATACATATGTTAAAACTTTATATTATAAGAGGTAGATTAATTATGGCAGATCAATATCAACAATATTCTACTGTTAGAAAATATTGGCACTTAATGCGACCTCATACACTAACTGCTGCAGTTGTACCCGTATTAGTGGGTACAGCAACTGCTAAACTTTTTTTATTAGGAAGTCAAAATAACATTAAATTTAGCTTACTATTAGCAATGTTAATTGCATGTCTTTTAATTCAAGCTGCAACGAATATGTTCAATGAATATTATGACTTTAAAAAAGGTTTAGACGACCACACTTCCGTTGGTATCGGTGGCGCTATCGTCAGAAATGGTATGAGCCCTAAACTTGTCATGAATCTAGCAATAGCGTTTTATGTCATTGCCGCTTTACTCGGTATCTATTTAGCTGCACATAGTTCATTCTGGATTATTCCAGTAGGCCTTGTATGTATGGCTATTGGTTACTTATACACTGGTGGACCTATGCCTATTTCATGGACACCATTTGGTGAATTATTCTCAGGTCTATTTATGGGTATGGTTATTATTTTGCTTGCTTTCTTTATTCAAACTGGCAATATAAACGTGCTTGTAGTTTGGATTAGTGTTCCTATCGTTATTACAATTGGTCTTATTAATATGGCAAATAATATTCGTGACCGCGTTAAAGATAAAGCAAGTGGACGTAAAACTTTACCTATCTTATTAGGTAAACGTGCTTCAATTATGTTTATGGCAGCGATGTACATTCTCGCTTATGCCATCGTTATCTTTATAGCTTTATTCGTCCCAGGTGGCTCACTATTTTACTTATTAGTATTATTATCATTCCCTATGCCAGTAAAAGCGATTCGTCGTTTCAAAAAGAACGATACGCCTGCTAGCATGATGCCGGCTATGGCCGCTACAGGTAAAATGAATACAGTATTCGGCTTATTATACGCTTTAGGTATTTATATTAGTGCGTTACTAGGCAATGTTTAAAGCTAGAATATCGACTTATACTATCCAACATGACTGTTTTAAAACAGTTTAATGTTGGATTTTTTTATTTAACTCGTTAATCTGGCATATAAACCATATGTAAATAATTATGCCCATACAAATTGATATCTTCTGTCCATTTAAATCCTAAACGTTCATAAAGTTTTCGTGCTTTAGGATTATCATAGTCACAACTTAAACTCCATTTATAATTTGGATAACTGTGGATGAGGTATTCAAATAGTTGCGTAGCAATGCCTTGCCCCCTAAATTCGGGAAATGTAGCAACGCTTTCGATGTACCACTCATCGTCATGGGCTTCTTTTAAAGGTAACGGCGTCCCCAAGCTTTTTATATCTTCTTCAAGCGCCAATTCTTGCCAAGAACCCTCTAACATCATTTCTTGTGCCCCATCATATGCGATAATACAACCTGCAACTTGCCCTTCTTGTTCATACACCCACACATTCTGATAATTTGTACGATAATTAATGTTGACGATGCTTTCTTCTAAAGCGTGAAGTACTCGTTCTTTAGTAATATGATTAATAATATCGAGCTCCATATCTTGCCAAATTATATAACACAATTCCGCAATTTGTTTATTATCGCTTGGTCTCGCCTTACGTATCATATACCTTCATCCCCTTTTCAATTGTCATTTAATTACATTATATAAAACTTCCAAATATTATTAAATTAATTGTAAATTTAGATGATTTGCTTTTTATCCGAAAATGATTAAAATGTGGATTTAAGGAGGCATCGTGATTATGAAGGTAAACAAAACGTTATATGTGCTATGTGCTATTTTCTTAGGTGGCGTTGGTATTCACAAATTCTATGCTGATAAAGTATGGCAAGGCGTGCTCCATTTAGTGTTCTTTTGGACTGCTATTCCTAGCATCATTTCAATTATTCATGGAATTTTAATTATATTTACAACAAAAGCAGATCAATACGGCTACATTAAGTTGTCTAAAAAAGATATATAAAACGTATTTTTGTTAAAATTAAGAGTTTCTTCTTAATATTTTTTAAAATTTATCTTTAACTGTATGTGAATCGGGTAGAATTTAATAACCATTAAGTAAAGGAGCAAGAAAATATGAATATCGTTAAACGCGTCTTAAGAACGCTTATCACTGGTTATTTAGTAAAATGGATTCGTGATAAGATAGAAGGAAGATCAAAAGGCGGTAAAAAATAATAAAATTAAAAAGGTCTATTCGCTAACTTTAAGTAGTGAATAGACCTTTTATAATGAACTACAGGATCCTGATTTACTCATTTAGAAATGCCTCCAAATTTTTATATTCATTCGTATAATTGATAAAATCTGTTTCATTCTTATTAACTAATGTTTCATCAATTAATTCAATAAGTTGTTTTTTACGTGCTTGCCGAAGGGCCTCATCAATTACTAGCTCAACTCCAAGATCATTAACCGTTGTTACAAAATCTTCTAGCGTCGTGTGTTTGACGTTGGTATTGTAATGCATTACAATCACTGCCTTTCTTATTTATTTATTGATAGTATACAAGTTTTTATTTTTTTAATCAATCGAATATTCTGACTTTTTATTAGAAATAAGTGTAATATTATTTATTAAGAAACGCTTGACAATACATAATATTTTTATATAATAATTACATATTATTAGTTACAGACAATACATATTTACTAATAATAAATAATTAAACATAGGAGGAACTCTATGGAAATAAATTCTTCTCCAAAGAATACAGTTTATATTATTCGTAAGGGGGATATGGTAATTAAACCTATACTTGATGATTATGGTCAACCTAATGGAACTAAAATCATGAAATATGACACATCAATCGAAACTAGCCCCTTTAAAACCCAGAAAATCATAGAACGGTCTTGTAAATTTTATGGAAACAACTATATTAGCAAGAAATCAGAAACACAACGAATTGCAGGTATCACAAGTAAACCCCCAATCCTGCTAACTCCTTTGTTCCCTACTTATTTCTTTCCTACCCATTCGGATCGCTTAGAAGAAAACATGTGGATTAACATGCATTACGTTTTAGAAGTAAAGCCTCTTAAAAATCGAAAAAGTAAAATTATTTTCGCTAATGAACAAACTTTAACCCTCAACGTTTCATATCATAGTTTATGGCATCAATACTCAAATTGTATTTATTACTATTACATGGTGGATAAACATGCGCGTATGAAATCTAATAATCCAGAAATGCCTATCGACTATGAAAAATCTACACTAAATATTTTCGAAGCACTTTCACACTATTCCCTATTACAAGATAGATAGTTTTATGTTTAATTTTAAAATATACGGGATTTTTATATTAATATAGTGTAAATATTCCGTATATTTTTTGAAAATAATCCCTTGCAAATTTTAAGTTTATTGATATAATAATATTTGTGCTCATTAGAGAAATCATATAAAAATCATATTAATCCGCAGTAGCTCAGTGGTAGAGCTATCGGCTGTTAACCGATCGGTCGTAGGTTCGAATCCTACCTGCGGAGCCATATGGAAACGTACTCAAGTTGGCTGAAGAGGCGCCCCTGCTAAGGGTGTAGGTCGCGAGAGCGGCGCGAGGGTTCGAATCCCTCCGTTTCCGTATATCCCCATAAAATAACTTTAAATAGCTAATAAAACCCCGTTAACACGGGGTTTTTCTTTTAATAGTTTTAAATACTTTTAAATTAAAGCCGACAACGAAGTCGACAACTTGTTTAAATTTCTTAATGTTGTCGGTTTTGTTGTCGGTTTTATGTTCTTAAGCCTTGGCGCTCTAAGGATAGAGAGTTTTGTTTTTTTTGCTATTTTATGTAAAAAAAGAGTAGCCGCTTAGGCTACACTTTTAGAGATAGATAGATTATTAGTGAAAATTGAAAAGGGTTGAGTGAGTTATTTTCCACTTCTTTATTTAGCTCTACGCTATACTAATAACCTTAAAACTAAACCACCCAGTGACATGTGTAGGTGGTTATACATATAAAAGGTATGAAATGAAAAATATTATTTGAAGCAACATGTAGCAATATTATAACACAAAAAATAACCATATCAAAATAAATATGGTTATTTCTAATATTTATTCAACGCCAAATCTCTTAATAAGCATTTTATAAATATTATTCAAAGTATTCAATAGAGAGAGAACACACAACATTATTCTAAACATAGCGAAAGCGATATAAAATCGCGTTTAAAATCCTATGTTGCTTTTATAATTATAGCACAATAAATTGAAACAGTTCAATATTTAAAAATAATCGCGCTCATATGAACGCGATTGTAATATACAAACTAATCGTTATTTAGCTATGGGAGGTATATCACCCATTTTGATTATAGCATTTTAAAATATTTCTGCAATTCTTAAACGTTCATGCCAAATATAACCATTATTATTTTTAGAATAAACCCGACACCAGCCGTCTTTAACTTCAAATACATAAAATTGGCTATAACCCGCTCTATAAACATCGTTTGTTGTATACCATTCCTTACCTTTGAATTTAACTAATGTAGCGCCGTAGTGATCTGTTCTAGCTCTAAATCTAGCCTTAGATGATTTCTTCATACTTTTAGGTGGAATGCTACCAACTTTTAATCCATTAGTGCTATCTAGTTTGTTTTTTTGGTTAACTATTTGTTTATTCGGTTTATTCGCTAATTTACTTCCACCTGAAGTTTTATAAATATCTTTAACGATAAGACGTTCATACCATACAAAACCGTTATTGCTAGCACTGTATACTCTAGCCCAACCATCACGAATTTCATAAACATAAAATACATCGCCCGGTTTATATGTTTCGTTTGTAACCACCATGACATTGTTATGATTTGGTCTACAAATACTCACGCCAGCATTATCTGCAACGGCTTTGAAGTATGGTTGGTTACTCCATGTGAGTTTTTTAGGAGGTGTTGCATTAATAGTCAATGATCCATTTGATTTACGTCTCGCTGTTTTAACTTCTTTAATATCTGTTAAATCTACGCTATCATCGGCAAAGTCTGGAACAATGAAGTGGGTTAAGCCTGTATAATCATCTTCACGCAATTTAGCTGGTGTATTGGCATTTCCGTCATAGTTTTGTTCTAAGATTGTGAATGTATTTGTACCACCCGAATTGTCCCAAACTAAGCCTGTATGCCCCCATTCTCTATAAATACCCTCAGTATACACTGCAATAGCGCAAATAGGAGGAACATAATTTCTTGTATTTTTAACTACTTTCCAACCTTTTGGCATAGCATTTAAAGTATGCAATTCTTTGGCATTACCATAAAATCTAACTCCACCGGTAACGTGATATATGAAGTCTACACTTAAATCTGCGCATTGATAAGCATACATATTATCAAAGTCTACAAACTGACCTTTCAGACTGTGCATATATTCAATCGCTTCTTTATACTTAACAACACTTTGTGGAGATGATGTTACTTTTTCTTTTGTTTTTTCTGATAACTTTTCACTGGGTTTCTCGCTTGTTTCTTCTTGTACCCCATTAATATATTTTGCTATTTGCTTATCAAGGTTTTTAACATTGCGTGAATAACCACATGCTTCTAATAAATTGCCGGGGTCGATTTTGTCATTTTGAATATCTTGATGACCTGGCACTTCTGTTTTGTAGTCGATATCCCAATAATTACATAAGTAAGCTAATACACGTGCCATATTATCTAGTGACTTACGGGAACGTGATTGGCTACTAGGGAAATAACTTGCTTCCACACCAAACGCTACATCATTTGCATCAGCATTGTACCATTGATTGTCGGTTGGCGTGTTATACAATACATGCCATGCTTTCTCAGTAACTGGAATACAAACAATACATTCTTTATCATCAACAAACATATGGGCGCTTGCTACTAATGACCAATCAATCATGTATGTGTTTTTATAATAATTAACATTTGTTTGTGCAGTGGTTTCTGGATTCCCTGTGTCATGTGCTACTGCAAATAAAGGTTTCTTACTTGTTAAAGGTTGCCCACTTCTACGTGTTCCAATCGGTAAAAAATCATATTTAACTGGGACACCATTCCATTTTTCTGCCATTATGCACGACCTCCACCAATTTTATTATTTTTATCTTTAGTTGAACCTGTACGTGGTCGAACTGTTTCCCAAATGCCAGTCGCCATTAGCCCACTAATCAAACCAGCAAGCAATCGACCACCAATTGATAATTCAGTAACGATTTCTGGAATAAATGCTGTAATACCACCTAAAACGATACCAATACCAATGGCAATTAAAGGTACAATGTTTTTAGGTACGCCAGCTTGTTTAACTAATTGTGTCAATGCAATAGTAATAACTGAAATTACTGTTGCGAATGCGATAATACTTTCCATCTAAACACCTCTTCTTTAATAATAAAAAGCCGACCGAAGTCGACTTATGTGAAAAATACTTGTGCAAACCCTATTGCTGCAACTATAACTGCGAATATTCCTGAAATGATATAACCAGTTATTGCTGCATTTCCTTTTTGCTTTTCAGATATTGTTTCTTTAACGCTAGCTAACGCTTCGTCATGCGTTTTTACTTTATATTTAATATCAACGAATTCTCCACCTAAACGCTCCATTGTTCCACTCAATTTTTCTAAATGTTTTTCAGAACGTTCTTGTGACTCAAACGAACGTTCTTGAAGTGAGGTTTGTCTATCTACCGTTTTTTCTAGTTTATTAATGGCTTCAGTATGTTTTCTATCGTTATCATTTATACGTTCATAAATTTTATTTTTAGCTGATTCAAATTCGTGTTTTTTAAGGAATTTACTTTCATCTATCATGCTTCATCATTCCTCCAATGATAGCGATAGCTCCACTCTTTGCAGTTAATACTGCAAACTGCGCCCAAGTGAGCCAGTTGATAGCATTGAACATACTAGCACTAGTCATTAAAAAGTAAATAATACAAACGCCTGTCCCACCAGTAACAAGAAAAACTTTGCAATATTGTTGATGTTTTTCAAGTGGTATTAACCAAGCGCCTACAAATAAAATGACGCTAAATACCATAAGAATTAATCCCCACATCCATATAGACATAGCGTTATCTAAAACTGTATAAAATTCAGAATCTCTTAAAACGTTATCATCTTCTACAAAAAAGAATAAACCTCGTACAAATGCAAAAATAGCATAACCTGAAACCATAGCAAACGCTATTTTTTCTCCTATGTCTTGAGTGTTCATTTCCTCACCTACTTTACTCAAATTTAAAAGCCATAACCTCCACTGGCTATGGCTTATTCATCTTTTAATTGCTTTTCTAATTTCGCATTATCCTCTTTATATTTTTCAAGTTCCTCTATTAATTTTTGATTTTCTTCTTGATAATCTAGCACAAGTGTTCGTAGTTCAACAGATGATGCGATTAGATCATTGATTTGAATAAATAATGATTTCTCTTTATTCGATGTTTGTTGGTTCATTTTCAACGTCCTCCCTAGTTTCTTTTACAATTTTATAATTAAAATCTTTATTAATTGCATTGTTAACTTTTTCTAACGTATTTTTAATCTCATTAGCAGTGTCTAAGTTGCTAAATCGAAAGGATTTATCGACATCTACCATATAAATCGAACCTGTACTATCAACGTATACACCTAAAACGTAGCTATTTGTTAAATTGGTTTGAGTAACGATGTATTTTGTTTCCATATTTACCTCCTACGGTTTCCAAAGTTGCGATAGTTGCACACCTTGTGAGTTGATAACATTAATACCTTTATCTCCATTAAACTGTATGCCTGTAGCTCCAAACATCAATGTAGGTGCACCACCAAATTCTTTGATTTCAAATTTGTTTATTTTGTTAGTCATCATATTTACTGCATATAAATCTTCGACTGCTGCGTTTTGGTTACCGATTTGACGAACATATAAACTTTGAAATGGACTGTCAATTTTGCCTAAGTGATAATTATGTCTAGGCGTGTTAAAACCATAAAAATATTGTTCAGATTTATCCGGCGTATGCACACCGTCGATTGTCCAAACAGGTAAGTTTTCGGTATTCGTTAATCGGCCATTTGAAAAACCTATTTTATCGCCTGTAATCATGGTACGTCGGTCACTATTAACTGTTAAACCGGCAAATTCGTTTCTTCTCGGATTTAAAAAACCACCTTCACTTGTACCAAAGTAGGCAAGTATACCTTCTTGGTTACTATTGTTAGTAAACGTTTCAAAACTTGCACCACCTGAAAATGTACCGCCTTCGGTACTTTGTACAATTTGATTATACATAGAATAAAAACGGATTAATGAATTGCCATAGTAATATTGTGAGCCTTCGTTTAAATCCCAAAGTGACCAACCGTTTAAAGCCTCTAATGTGCCACCACGTATACGGTTTGCAACCATTTCGCCTGTTGTAATTGCACTTGCAGTAATACCTTCAGCTGTAATAGCTGTTTTACCTGTACGGCCTCCGTCTGTGGATAGATACATACCGCTACTATTCAAAGTGACAATGTTATTTGCGTTATTTTTATCTATGGCATGTATACCGTTTGTATCAAAGTTAAGTTCAGATGATGTTTGTTGAATTTTGTTTACCATTGATTGTGTTTCTATACCTAACGCTGCAAAAGGTATCTGTTTTTTACCAACCATAACATCATTGATATTTGATACGGCAGTATTAAAGGCTGAACTGTACATCTCTGCCATGTTTTTACTACCAAATGTAATTTGAATATCAGTCAAATGATATTGTTGATCATACGTTCTTTCGATTTTTATAACTCTGATTTCAATATCTAAACCTATTCGTTTATCTACTAAGAATATACGGTCGCCTAATTTAGCATGTGTGTACTTATAACCCTGATAAGCTAAGTCATTAAGGTTAGCCGTAAATGACACGTTTAAACTATCATCAACAACTTTTTTCATGTTTTTCAACATGGTTTCAGGTTTAGTAATACGTCCGTCAAATATAGGTGGTGCTTGGCGTCTATGCTTAATAACTTTTTCAATTGGTGAGATATAAGGGTTGTTTTCCATTGTGCCAGGCTTTAATTTGGCTTTTTTGGTTACGTCCTCATCACCTTCTTCGTCATCGGAATAGTTACCATAACCTTCAATATAGGTGTATAGTTCGGCTGCATCCGTTTCAACACTAATTTCTGTCGCATTCACTTTATGTTCATATTGAAAGTTTGTGTCATTCCCTATGAGTTTTTGGAAATACATCACATTACCTTCAATAGTAATCTCATATTCATAACGTTCAATAAATTTTTTAAGCATCTCTAAACGTGTTTCCCCTGCACCTAGTCCTTCAAATTGTTCAGAATAGGAATTGGTCGAAACATGATAAGTGAAAGGCGAATCATTAAATACTAAATTTAAAGCATTTGTTACAGTATAGCTACCGTCTAATTTGGTATAAATACGATTAGAGTTTAACCAATCAAGCATATAGAGTATGGCCGTAACACTTATTTTGTATTTATCACCATAGCCCTGCATTGATGAAGTTAAAATGCGGTATTCTTTTGCCTCAAAACCTATAATCCACATCTTTAAGTCATCATGCTTATTCATAAAATGAGCATTAACGTCAGTATATTCAATTTCCACATCAATACGTTCATCGCCGTTGATTTCTTGTTCGTGCTTTACTTCGCCTTCCATAATATACTCATTACCATCTAAATCACGTATATATAGCAAAGCCTCACCTCCAATATAAAAAGGCTAGCCGTTAAGCTAACCTTAATAATCTGCTATACACTAAATTACTAATTGCATAGCCACCATCTTTATTAGGATGTACACCGTCGGTATACATTAAACCATTAGCATTAGTTATTGCGTAATCGCCTAAATTTCTAAACAAACTAACGTATCCTAAATTTAAATCTTTAGCTACACTTAATTGTGCATTACTATAATCTTCAATTGTATGCAATTGTTTTCCGTCATATTTATTACCACTAGGGGCAATTAAAAAGATACTAGCTAAAGGCTTAGCCTCTCTAATGCGTGATACAATTTCTTTTAAGTCATTGATATAAGTAGAAACTGGAATATTTTGAGCCATTTCATTTGTCCCTAATAAAATACCAAATGTGTTAGCACGGCAGCGTTTTAATTGTTTTATATAATTATCACGGTCTGTTGAAGTCATGTGACCACCACGCAATCCACTATTACCTATTTTATGAACAACGACACCTTTGTTACCTTTGTAGGCATATGAACCAATAAACGTTACTTTATCACTGACGATTTCAATATTGATTGTATGCTTACCTAAGCTTAATGTCATAGGTGTCACTTCTTGTTGCGTTGCGTCTACGGTTACCCAATCACCACCGTCAATGTTGTATCGCCATGTGCCTGTATTTAATGTGTGTATTTCATAAAAGTCTAAGTCCTCATAAAATTGCACTTTAATACTATCGCCTGCAGTAGAACTTTCTAACATAGCACTATCAAGCCCTTTAGATTGAGCGATATTGCCTAGCCCCTCATCGTAGTGTTGCCATGTGCCGTTTAATGTAACTGCAACCTCGCCATTACCAACGTGACTATTTGCAAAACCAACAAAACCAATACCACCGTCTGCATAATGCTTTAACATGCGTTCTCTCATAGGACGTGTTAAGCGTTCACCTTGTTTTTGAACGCCACCAGCTACCCAACTATCGCCAATAAAAGCTATCTCTGCACGACCGTTGTAATCACTATTCATTGCTTTACTGAAGTCTGCAACATACGTTTTTAAGAATTGATTACCATAACTATCAGGCACTAGATCATCGCTATTATCTGATTGTTCAATATATTCTTTTGGAATAAATAAACGATAGGGTACGTATTCTGCAGGTAATTTTGAGCCTTCACATAACATAGCTGTATCAATATTTAGATATGAAATTGAAAATCTGAAATAAGTAGCATTACTTGGTACTGATATTGTTGCAACATTTGACGCCGTTGTATCGATGAATTTTTTGTTTTCATCATAAAACGCATATAGATTAAGCGAATTTGTTTTAGTGATTTGTGTTAAGCCACTGACATTAATAAAATCACTAGCATAATACGAAGCATTAGCACTTAATTCGCCAGTTGTAGGGTTAATATAGTACCCTTTTGTAGCCGTATCTTTGTTAAATATATTTTGAGACGCTTCAGTGAATGCTAGTTTATCTAGTGTTACTGCTTTATTAGCTAGCTTTTTATTATCAACAGAACCTTCAGATAGATTAGGGCGCAAATATTCAATGTAACGGTAGTAGTCCTCAAATGCCGTTGGCGTTGTGCCTCTCTCAATTTGATAACTTTTATAATTGTACGTTCCTGCCCCTTCGATAAGGGTAGATGTTTTCAGATAATACGCATTACTTGGCGTTTTAAAAGTTCTTGCTTGCTTAGGGTCAGTTGCTTTAGCTAAACCGCTAATATACTTTTTATTAATATCATAAAAAGCTAAAACCTCAGCATAGTTTTGAACATAATCTGTATTAGGTTCTATCGGTTCAAATGTACTTGTAACAAAATATTGAGTTGCGTTGACTTCTCCTGTTGTATTACTAACAGCATAGCCTTTTAATACTTCATTTGCTCTAAAAATGTTTTTTCCAGTTTTAATAAAGTCAGATTTTTCGGTTGTTACTGAATTACTAGCCAACTTAGGAGTGAATACTGAACCATCACTAACGACTGTATTAACATTAGTTGTTCCTGCCATAGCTTGAATAACTTCATCACTTAATTGTTCTAAACCGATTTTACCAAGATTATAATTGATGTCTTCTACTGTTAAATCGCCTTTTTTTACTAAGCCGTTTAATACAACTTGTAAATCTTGGAATTGTTTTTCTGTTAACTTACCTTCATTCGCCATACTTAGAGCCATTCCACTAATCTCATTTATATGAACGTATAACTCTTCAAAGTTCTTATTTAAATCAAGTAAGTTACTTCTGTTCCATAAAGGGTCTATAACTCTTCTTCCCATTACTACACTCCCTTTTTATTTAAAATGATATCTATAATCAAAATCAATACTGTCATACGTCCCATTGATGACTTTGAAATCGTTTTTATTAGGACCTAATTTAATAAATTGTCGGTTTGTATTTCTCAACATATTATTAGAACCTACATAAATTAATGGACCATTTAAGGTTAAATCTTGGCCATTAATGGCCTCTTTATAAATAAACGTTTCTTGTGTGGTTAAATTTTGAATTTGAAAATTACCATCTGTTTTTAAATTTTTTATAGTAATTTTTAAGTCCATATTTCGGTAATCTATCCACACATTGCCTCCATTCCAAACTGAAAAATTATTCGACTTGAATGAATAATTAGGATAATCAAGATTAACACCATCAGCTAAACCGAATTTATTTTGTAACGCCTCTATACCGTATTGTTCGATTTGTTGCGTTGTATATGTGGTCATAAAGAACGGATGTCCTATAATTGTTGCTTTGATTTCTACTTGAGCGTACATACTTCCTAAAATTCTATTTGGTGTAAAGCTTTCATCGACAGTAATTTTTAACATACGAGTAGAAAGCTCATCATTTACAACATACAAATAATCATAGCTGTCTAAAAAGCCATATAGCTCATCTCTTAAAAGTAAGTAATCATGTTCTGCGTGGAAATGTCTTAACCAAAATGATAAGGTAACTTCTCTTTCTCTATAATCAAAACCATAATCTACGCTACCCGGTTTACCTTCTCTTGTGTTTGAATATCGTTCTTTTGAAATACTAGTAACTAAAAAATCCAGTGGCTTAACGCCATCTGGATAATAAAGTTTATTCATATTCGGATTGAATAAGGTGAAGCCCATTAAGTTGCACCTCCCATCAATTTAGTCATGGCTTCTAATTTTTGTTGTCTATTAACGTTACGTTGAATAGCTTGTCCATCTAAATCAACATTAAAGTCTTTATTAGCAATTGTGTCATTACTTTGTACAAGTTTTGACATCAAGCCGATTAATGCATCTAATTTTTGTTCTAACTTGCCATTATCTTGTTGTGATGTTGAAGTTTTTACATTACTGAAGTTATTAGGTCGTTTATTGCCATTAGCTTTTTTACCTTGAATATCTTTTGCAGCAAGTGCAAGTAACTTCATAGCGTCTGTACGGCGGTTAGGGTCTGTTGGAATAACCCATTCCGGATAGCCGCCTTCTGCAATGTTATACCAACCTGCAGATTTGATTAATCCGCCTGTAGCAAAACGTCGTGAGCCACGAGGTCCCCAACCAGAACGACCGTATTGAATGTCGTTCGCCCAGTTAGAGTTGTTAAAGAATGCGAGTAACTGGTCGTAACCACTTTTTATATTGTTATGTCCTTTTACTGCATAACTTCTAAATGTGCTAGGTACATATTGAAGTAACCCTTGTGCAGGTGTGCCTCGTAAGTTGTTAATGTCTCCAATATTACCCTGTGTAATTCCAGCATCTCCACCACTTTCACGTTGAATTTGAGCGATGATACCATTAATTTGCGCATTTGACGGATTTACTTTCATTTTTTTAGCGGCTCTTTCAATAGTAGAACGCCATTTACTAGGTGCTTGTTTTCCTCCTGATTTACCGCCACCATTATGTTTTTTTAACCATGATGTTGGGTCAAATGCTACTCCATTTTTTTGCATTTCATAGTGCAAGTGAAGTCCTGTAGAGCTACCTGCGCCTGCACCATCTTCTCCAGGGTCTCCTCCTGAAATACCTAAGTAAGTCCCTGGATGAACTTTTTTAGTACCTGAAAATGCTAATTTGTGTAGATGACCATAAATAGATTTCATGTTACCGTTTGTAACTTCTACATGATTACCAAAACCACCGCTCCAACCTCTAAAAGTTCTCGCAGTACCTGACATTGTTGAATAAACTTTGTCATGCTTATAGTTAATGTCTAAACCGTGATGTGCACGTGGAAATGGATATCCTTGAGCGGCTGCTTCTGCAGCTGTTCTTGCAAATCCAAAGTTAATTCCTTTAGATAAATCAATATAGCCACCATCACCGCCACCATTTTCTTCTAACCATTCGCCAATTTTTTTAACTGCCGCACTTTTAAGTTTTTTGAACATGCCAGTCATCATGTTATATGGTAATTCAGCTGCTTTACTAATACCGAATGCGTCCATATTCACACCAAAACCTTGAAGTACCTTATCAAGTAACTTTTTAGGATTTTCGATGTAATCTAATACATCGCCAACTGATTTTTTAAGCCAATCCTTACCTTTACCTGCTGTTTCAAGTGTTTTATCTACAATTGCTTTTCCACCTTTAACAACTTGACCAGTAATCGCACTTGCTTTCCTTCCAACATTTCCTGCCGTCTTTTTAACATTACCAATTACGTCGCCTACAAGGTCGTCACCTTTTTTATGGTTTTTAGGTTTTTTTCCTCCACCAAGTAAGTTAAAACCTGTTCCATCTGCGAATCTTGGTAAAGTGCCCATATTAAATTGAGGTCGGTTTAGCATTGCGTGTGTTTGAGCACCATTTAAAATACGCGTACCTTTGGCTAATGGCATTGTTGTATCTTTGGCAGGTGTGATGAATGGTTTGCCTTTTGGTGGTATTACCGTTTCGTGTCGGAAGCCACCAGGTCCATTACCCTTACCTTTATCTCCTACAGTAGCTAAGGTAGATTGATTAATTTTACCGTTCGTAACGTAATTTTGAGTATGCGTGCTTTCAGTACCTGTGTGTAGTTTGATTTTAGGTAACTTATCCATAGATAATTTACCTGCTACCCAGTTGACGCCGTCAATTAATTTATTCAGACCTTTTTTAACAGAATTAACCATGCCGTTAATATGTCCTTTGATTTTGCCAATAATATTTTTCAAACCATCACGCATGTTGGTAAATGTACCTTTGACTTTACTCCATAAAGTTTGGACTGTGTTAACAACAGAATTTTTAATACTCTTCCAAGTGTTTTTTAAGCTACTAGACACTTTGGACATAATGTTATGTGTGCCTGATTTTAAATTATTCCAGGTGTTACGTACGCCGTTCCATAAAGATTTAGCTAAATTAACTACTTTATTACGGATTGATTGCCAAGTATTGACTAACCAATTTCTCATTTTAGAGAATAACGACTTAGTAAAATTCCATAAACTACTAAATAATCTTTTTACGCCATTATATAAACTTCTAGCTAAATTCACGACTTTATTCTTGAGTGTTGTCCAAAGACTTACGACCCAATTTTTAAGATTTGTAAATAATTTTCTAGTCGCATTTCCTAAACTATTGAAAGCATTTTTCACACCATTGTATAAACTTCTAGCTAAAGCTATGACTTTATTTTTAATAAACGTCCACGCACTAACTATCCAACTTTTTAATGTTGAAATGATTTTACGAACGCCAGAACTTAATAAACGAACCGCATTTAAAACGCTATTTTTTATTGCGTTCCATGTGGTGATAGATACTGTTTTTATAACGTTCCAAACACTTGTAATAAATATTTTTAAACCGCTGATAATTGCTTTAGAAATTGCGATTAAAGAACGAATAATAGCAAGGATACCATTTTTTATTGCATCCCAAACAACTATTGAAATAGTTTTAATATTATTCCAAATTACGGTAATTGCTATTTTTAATCCAGTTATTAGGCCTTTAACTTTAGACACCAAAGCCGTGACGATACCTACTACAACGTTTTTAATAATTGTCCAAATGGTGCGGAAAGAATTTAAGATTAATTGTCCCACCGTTTTTACAATAATAAGCATATTGCCAAGTGTACTTCTTAAGATACCTAATATGAGGGTTAAAGCACCTCTAAACACTTGTTTTATACCTTGCCACATTAGAGAAAAGTCGCCAGTAAAGAGACCTTTAAAGATTGTTATTACACCTCTAATAACATTTAGGCCACCTTGTACAATCATACGTAAACCTGTAAAAGCATTAATAACAATCTGTTTTATACCACCAAATATAATTGAGAAGAAGTTTTTAATACCCGTTAGAATTGGTTTGATAATATTGTTATACAATGTAGTCAAAATAACAGTTACGCCTACTTTTATTACTTTAAAAGCGTTAACTATGCTTGCACCGTGTTCTTTCCAAAACGCTTTAAAGAACGCGCCTACAGTGATTGAAATGGTTTTAATAAAGCTAACAAATTGATTATAAGCGCCACGTATCATTAATAAAGTAGAAGTAAATTGTTTTGCAGCTTCATCTGGTAATATTTTTTTAAATATATTTAAGCCTTTGCCAGTATCATTACTAAATACAGCTTTTATTCCTGCAACAAATTGTTTAACAACGTTCCATAAGCCTAAAAAACTGTTTTTAACAATATTAACTGTACCATTAACAATATTTCTAAACGTCTCTGACTTTTTATAAGCGACTACTAACGCTGTACCAATACCAACTATCGCGCCTATTACTAGTCCCCAAGGTCCTAACATAAAAGTAGCGGCAGCACCTAAACCTTTCATAATCGCAGTACCAATACCTAAACCTGCAAAGGCAGTTCTAGCAAGTGCGATTTGTGGTACTAACGCCATTAACGTACCACCTACGGCAGTTAAAACACCTAAAAAGCCACCTATAGCAGGATGTGCGTTGACTATTTTAGCTATAAAACCTGTAATAGCTGTAGTAATCCTTAAAACGATTGCCCCAATTGGCGCCATACCTTTAACTAAGCCAACAATAATAGTGCCGATGTTTTTAAGCAATTGCCATACAACTGGACCATTTGTTTCTAAATATTTTAAGAAGTTTTTAAACCCTTCTGTATTTTTAAGGTTGTTAGCCCATTCTTTAAAGGATTGTGTTACACCTTGCATACCTACTAATACTTTTTGAGAATGGCCACTGAATGCGGTAAATAAACTTATAATTCCACTAAACACATTCCCAAAGATTTGACCAACGATTGGTAAATTCGTTTTAGTGTATTGCATAAATTGAGCGATGCCTTTATCTGTACTTGTGCTATTTGCCCACGCATTGAATTTATTTGCTAAACTTTCTAAACCTTTACCTGTCCATGCGAATAATGGACCAAATTGAGTGAATATGTGGGTAATACCGTCGCCCACTTTCATTGCAGAATTGAGTATATTTTGGAATATCGGCGGGCCAATATTATTAATCAATTTGAATGCGTTGTTGGCATTTTCAGATGACTTAACCCAATCACGCATTTTTGCAGAAGCTTGTGCAATTTGGTTAGTGATTTTAGTAATGAAAGGAATCAATTGTGTTAGGGCATATCTTGCTATATTAATGCCGTTAGTCATTGTGTTGAAAATAGCTGCTTGGTTAGCTCTAACTAAATCTTTCCATTGGTTTTGTAAGCCACTTAAAGCATTTTGATAGTTTTTAACCTCTGACGTAATCTTCAATTGACCATCTTCTAGCATTTTCAAAGCAGTTGTCGCTTGGCTACTAAACGCCATGATGCCGGCTAATGCAGTACCATAAGCGCCACCTAATCCGATTGCGCCACCTGCTGCAGCAGTTGCGGCACCACCAATACCTGCAATGGCACTAACGGCACTTCCTGCAATTGGTATGATTGAAGTAATGTTAGCCGTAAGCCCACCAAAACCTATACCGTTAACTACGTAACCTACATTTCTGAAGCTATCGCCGATTTTATCAATCTTACGTTGCGTATCTTCCCAAGCCGTTCCCATACGTGCAAACATACCGCTAAGGCCTGCTGCTTTTCTTTGCTCACGTTCATACTCTTTTAGCTCATCCGTTGTTTCGTCGATACGATTTTGTAAAACGTTATAAGCCGTTGCTTGCTCATAAACTTCTTTTTCTGCTTTATCTAATTTAGATGGTAATTGTGCAACTTCACGATTAAGGCTTGCATAAGAACGTTCTGCATCGTTAGCTTCTTTTTTAGCTACATCCATTGCACTTTTAGCACTTGTCATTGCTTCTTTATTGGCATCGCTAAATTTTTGTAATTCATTTTTAGCATTAGACGTAGCTACTTTAGATTCGTTTAAATCACGTTTAGCGCTGTCTACTGATTTGGATAAATTCGCATATTCTGTTTTAGCTTTAGTAAGTTGATTACCTAATGCCGTTAGCTCTTGTTTACTTGCTTTACCAGATTTACTTAATTCATTGAATTCAGATTGCAAACTATTAACAGAACTTTTAGCATTTTTCATTTTAGCGCTTAAAGCAGTCACAGTATTTTGCATCTGCTTTTGCGATTCTTGTGCCAATTTAACGTTAGCTTTATGCTCTTTCAATTCATTGTTCATCTTGTCATACGTACTGGCTAAGCCTTCATAGTTCTTTTTAGCTTTTTGCGCATTACGTGCCGATTCTTCTAACTTATCTGACATGGTTTCTTGTGCACGTTTGAGTTGGTCTAACTTCTTCTGTGCTTGTTCACTTGCTCTACCTTGTTGTGTCAGTGTTTTGTTTAAACCTTCAATTTCTGTTTCGTATTTCTCAACTGATTTTTCGGCTCTATCAAAACTTGATAAGTTCTTTTTCATTTCTGCATCAGTAGTTTGTAACTTACGCTTTAAATTGGCCATACCACGATCAATATCTGATGTATCTAGGCCTAAACTAATACTAAAGCCCTTGATTTCATCTGCCATTTGCTCACTCTCCTTTCTTTCAGAAATAAAAAAAGAGCCTAACTAGAAGCTCTAGGATCTTTACCTGTGATTGCTCCAATTAGGCTCTCGTTTTTGCTAACTCTTTTCGTTTTAGATTTCTTCTTATTATTCATAATGCGAAGTAACTGATAAATATCTGTGTTATCTATCTCTGGCATTTTCCAACCATTCTCCATCAACTCTTTATATAAAGTATCAAGATATTCCGATTGTTTTTCATAAGTGAAATCTTCAGGCTTTAAACGAGAGTCGTCTATTTCGTCGTCTTTCCCTCGTCACCTAAGATTCCACCTAACTGTTCCATAGCTACAGTAAGTACTTCACGTGCGTCTGTTCCATCTTCAAATTCTTGAGCAGTAAATTGACCATCATATAAGTCATTAGCAATGAAGCCATATAATTTATCTAATAAATCATCGTCAAATTCCCCACCATTTTGTTCTAATTTTTGGAACTCTTTACCTAAGTTAAAACCTTTACGTGCAATGCTACCTTTAATAAAAGCTGGAGCGTGATATTTTTTTACTTCACCGTTCTCATCTTGTAATTCAACAAATTTTTTAACTGTCATAATTAGAAATCTCCTTTAAAAATGAATTTTAATTAAACGTTTATTTTTGTATACAAAAACAGGCGACTGTTTATAGTCGCCGTTTAAAAATTATTATGCTGTTGGTTGCGTTTCTGATGCGCCGGCATCTACTGAAGGCGCAGCTAATGGTTCGCCTGTAGTTTGTACAGTGTCGAAAGCTTGACCGAAAATAGAATTAAAGACTGTATCTCGACCTTCTACTTTACCATTGTCGTCATAAGCCATAACTACTGCTAGTTCTTCATTAAATCCATCAACTTCACGTTCCATGAATTGACCTTCGATTTCATCTGAACCGAATTCTACACCATCTTCTTTTGTTTGGCCTTCTTTGTTAGGACGAGTGAATACGCCTTTAGATAAGCCAAACCATTCTTTAGAACCGTCTTCCATCGTACGTGGAATAGCAGCTGCAACATAAGTGATGCCAGTTGATTTACCAAAACCATAAACTGATTTATTTGATTCATGCTCAATTAAACCTAATAAGTCTTTTTGAACATCGATCGGTAATTTATGGAATGTTAATGATAATTGTGTTTCACCTGCAGATTTTGCAATTTCTGCTACCTTGTTTGAACCGTATGCTTTTTCTAACTCTTCACCAAACTCAATTGACATCTCTTGTACGTAGTCAACTACCTTAATACCTGATGTTTTAACCGAACCGTCAGGTTGTTCTTGTAATGTGGCATAATAAAACTTTCCTAAGCCCGTAGCTGCATTATATCTACCCATTTATATTTCCTCCTTAATTTTAGGCATAAAAAATAGCCCTCCGTTACTCACGAAAGGCTAGCCTATTTAGTTAAATCTTTATCTATGTGTCTAAGTTCATCTATTGTGTAAGGATTTCCTCGGTAACGCCGAGCGTCCCTATATAGCTTTAAATCTTTATCATAATCATCGATACCGTCGACTTGTTTAAAACCTATGGACCATAATGTCGTTCTAATTTCTTCTTGTAGAAACTTAACCACATCATAGCTGGGTCCACGTACATCAATTTGATACAAATATTGTGTCGTTAAATTAGTATCACTTGCATATGTTTCAGGTTGTGGTGAGACGAGAGGGTCAATCAAAATATAATGACCTGACGTATCTGCCGTTTCATCAAAAGTGTACGCTCGAATTCGACCTGTACAATGTTGAGCAATTGTTGCATTATTTAATAAATATTTTTGTAAAGTTTTCAACATATCAAACATTTTACAAATCTCCTTCCAACGATTCTTTGATTATTTGCTTATAAGGTTTTTCAGTCATGAACATTGTTCGAGCAATCGCACCTTTACCTCTTGGACTAGGGTTCTTAATTGAGCCCCATTCGTTCAAGTGGATGATAGCGTAACGATTCATTGAACCATGCCAATGCACCTTAACCATACGTGTGTCGCCGTGGATATAATAAGGGTCAGTGACAGTGACTTCTGCAATACTTGCGCCAGTATCTCTAAACGCTTCAAAGTTTGCTTTTAGCACACTTACAAAATATTTAGCGCCTTTATTTAAGGCTCTATCTTGCGCTCTAAGCATTTTTGTCTCGTCATACTGCTCACCAATCTCCCTTAACATCTGATGAACGCCTTTAACCTCTACGCTCATTCTGAAAGCTCCCCAATGATTTTGATATTACGATGATTGTCAGTGTCGTCAAAGAATTGAATAATATTGTATTTTTTATTTTTATAGCGAGGCAAGTCAATTTCAAAATACATATCATCTGTAATATCTAAGCCTATGGGTAGCCAAGTGACCATAGTTAAACTCGCTTTTCTGTCTGTCATGTCCAAGTCTTTTTGTGAAGGTTGGTAGACATTAGCAAAACATTTATAGACAACTTCATCCACAGTTTCACCCGGAAAAAAATCATCACTCGGTTTAGCTTTATAAAAAATAACCGGTGTACGCATATCGCCACCAGTTACAAATTCATTCCGTTGCAGAGCCATCTTCTGATACCTCCATATTCACAATTTGAAATTGGACAATACTAGATAGAAAGTTGTTGTGAAACTCTTCTAATTTATCGTTAAATACATATCTTGTACGTTCATAAACAAGTTCTCGACCTAAGGAAGAATCGTTCATATCAAAACCTCCACACTTAGCTTGTATGTCCTCATAAGACATTTCTAAGTCGTGTTTGATACGTTCATCTTCCATATCATAAAAAATACGATTACGATTTTTAAAATGATTAACGTGTTCTGAAGTAATCATTTAATCACTTCTTTTCTTTAATACGTTCTAAAAAAGGACCGTCAAACCCTTTCTCAGATAAAGTGTTTTCCACTTCTTCAGAGCGTTTGACAGTCATTTCTACTTCTTCATTTTCTTTTAAAGTTTTATCTAATTCTAAATCATTGTATGATTTTAAGACTTTAAATTTAGCCATCATTCCACCTCCTATGCTGTTGGATCTGATGTTTCGACGTCAGACGTTGCAGGTGCGCCAAATGCACTGAAATCAACATCATATACAAATGAAGTTTTGTTATCATCTGGCTCTGCGTATAAGAATTGTTTTGCAGTATACAAGTCCATATCTTCTAACGCTAATGTTTGGTCGAACTCACGGATAATAACTTCACTGCCGGCATAGAAATTGTAACGTGTTTTATCGAACACTACTGCTTTACCTTGTGGAACGAATTCAGATTGTTCAAATGTTACGTTAAATGGTACTGGGCTTACAAATTGGCCGTTGTGTAATTGCATGAATGCAATACCAGTATAAATGTAATCTGCAGGGTTTAATGCAATAACCACATTGTTTAATACGCTAGCACCTTTAGAACGTTTAACATTTCCGTCTTTATCGTAGTATTCTTTGATTGATAAGTTTTTAATAACGTTACCAATTTCTTTAATAGACGTTTCTGCATCTTTTAAAGTTAAAGTGCCTGCAGAAGTTTTTGGTGAAACTGCACCGTTTGTACGATTAATTTCATTCATTAATCCAACAGGTTGGTTTTTAGCAGAACCTAAACCTTGAATAGCAGTTTTTTCAATTGCTACTGCGAAAGCTTCTTTGATTTGTGCACGTACATAACGGTCTACCCATTGTACACCTGCGTCTTTTAAGTCTTTAGGTACAACAACAAATGCAGTGGCTTTACCTAAAGTAACATCTTGTTCGAAGAATGAAGCCTCTAATTGACCTTTAATTTCTGAGAATACTGGTCCCCAAACAACTTGACCTTCAGGTACAGAACGAATAACACGCGCACGTAAACCCGTGCGTTGAATCGTAATGTGTTTAAGTAATGGATGTTCAGTTTCGATATCTTCAAAGATGCGGTCAACAACTGTTTCAGGTAATAATTCACCGTCTTTCCAATTAGTATCCGTATTAACATGGTCTTCAGACACTAATGCATTATAGAATTTCTTTTCTTCGTTAGTTAAACGGTTAACATTACGCGCATTTAATACTGCGTTGTCACCTTGTTCTTGTCGCATATCTTTACGAATAGCATTAGCTAATTCTTCAGAATATGCATTCATATATTCTGTGTATTTTTCTTTCACTTCTTCGTCCGTTGCTTTAGGACTCATATTTGAAAATTCTTTTAATAATTGTTGAGAGTTTTGAAACTCTTCTTTATTTTCTAAATCAATTGCCATAATTATTGGCCTCCTTATTATTTAATGTTCATATTAAATAAACGTGCAAAACTGTTTTCTGCAGGTTTACTTTCCGTTTGCTTTTCAGATTCATTTGAATCTTTGTTGTTTGCTTTTTTAACTTCCGCCAAGATTTCTTCAAGTTTATCCATTACATCTTCAACTGTGATTTCACTTGATTCTTTTGGTTGCCCAGGTTGTTGTGGGTCTTCGTTACGGTATCTAGCCATGAATTTGTCACCTCCCAAAATTGTTGATGTCGTTGCGGCTGCAACTCTTGAATTTTCAGTGATATTGTCAATTAACCCTAAATTTTTAGCTTCTTTAGCTGTTAGCCATGTTTCTTCATCCATGTAGTTTTGAAGAATCTCATGGTCAATGTCAGGATTTTTATCGACATAACTATTGAATACAACACTATTGATTCTCTCTAAATCTTCGGCTTGCTTTTTGAAACTTCTCGCATCACCTTCACCGATTGTCCAAGCATTGTGCACCATTAACATGGCGTTACCTGGCATGTTGATTGTGTCACCTGCCATTGCTATAACAGACGCAATACTTGCAGCAAGTCCGTCAACATTCACAGTAATATGAGCATCAAAACGTCTAAGCATGTTATATATCGTTACGCCACTGAAAACATCTCCACCGTTACTATTAATGTTTACAACGACTTCATCAACATCTCCCATAGCTTTTAATTGATCACGCACAGTTTGTGGACTAATCGTCATCCCTTCAATTGTTGCGCTATCAATTAATCCATAGATATCGATTTCGTTATTCGCCATTTATATCACCTCCTTCACTACCTGTAGTTTCTTCATCCACAGTTTGATAGTTTTTAGTGATAATAAATTTCTGCATTTCTTCACTTCCAATAGGCTCAAAGCCTGTAAGCACTCGAATTTCATCTCTATTGAAAGAACCACTTGCAATGAGTTTGTCTACTGCTTCACTCACTTCAAGTGGTCCTTTTTGGTCAATGCTTATTGCCTTGATACGTTTACCTTCTTTGTAACCGCGTTCGCTGAATAGCTTCGCATTCAATTCATCAACAATCTTTTCTAGTAAAGGATTGATACAAAACTGCATGTAGTTATCCGTCATCGCTTCAATATCTGCAACCGAACCGTCCAAAAGCGGATAAGGAATGCCTAATTGCGTAGCTACATACTTCAATAAAGCAAACGGTGCTTTAGTTAATTCGTCCACATTGACGGATGATGACTTATTAGCATTGCTTGAATGCTCTTTGTATTCGTAACCTTTCTGAATAGGAACGATTGCAATATCATTCGTTGCAAAAGCCGCATATGCTTTGTCGATAAATGATTGTAAGTTTTGTTGCGACTGTTCATTAAACGGTATGTTACCGTCCATGCTAATCGTTGACCTAATTTGATTGTTCATTAAATTAGATTTAATCATGCGACCAAAAATATCGCCATAATCTGTAAATAAACCATCAAGTAAATAAGCAATCGATTCATTACTGTATTCCAAGTAAATGACTTCATTCATAAAGTAGGTACGTTCAAATGTATAATCGCCTACAACAATATCTGTAAACTTATCGTCATATAACGCAAATTTTTCTCTTGCGAAATCATCAGCGACCAATAAATCTTTTGTATCTGTAATAATAATCAACACTTCATTATCTAAAATTAATTTGCGGATAACGTTGTACCAGAATGTTGCAGCAGACTCATCAGTATTCGGCCTTACGTTCAATTTGTAATTTGTTGTAGAGTTCTTTTCTTTCACACCGTCATTTTCAATTTCAAATTTTGTCTGGCTGATTGTACGTGCAATGTGGTTAATACACGTATTCAAAACCCAACGCTTGATATATGCCCTGTGCGATGTCTCACGCAGTATCTCAAAATCATAACTAAATTCAATTGCTTCATTTCTTCCAAGTATTCGATCGAAAATTGAAATTTTAATCACCTCCTAGCTAAAAATCAATAGCATCCATAATAAACGGTTGGTCGTATTCTAATATTTCATCTGCACGATAAAGCGCGTGTAACATAGCATGGAATCCGTCTGTCTTACGTCTAACTTCATCTTTCTTGATGTATTTCTTACTACCATCCGGTTGCATTTTTACTGCGACATTGTTTGTGAACCATCTCATCAAAGGGTTATTACCAAATGTGATTTGTTTTTTAGCAAACATGGTGTCAATCCTAGGCGCAAGCAAACCATGTATCGCAGTCGGATTTTTAATAACTTCTAAAGGTATACCTGCATCTTCAAAAGGTCGTCTAACAATATCAGTACGGAAGTTATCTGAAATAACTTTAACTAGATTGTATTTCTGTTGCTGTTGTTGGAACCAATTCACAATGTAAGATATGTCGATAACATCATCATCAACGATCGTTAACAAACCATTACTAGCCCATTCCTCAATAGGCGGTTCCAAATGTGTTGTTTCTAAAAATTCACGTCTGATAAACGAATGTGTTAACCAATAATACTCATCGTTATCTCTAAACAACAAGCCTACACTGGCAAAGTCACGAACTAACGCATAGTCAAGACCACCAATGCAGGCTTTATTTTCAAGATTAGGAAACTCTCTATTTGTAGCTAATATTTCTTCCCACGGAGCGACAACTCTTTCTTCATCAACTTCGGGTAAATTCATTCGTTTAGTCATGAACTCTGGTTTGTTTGAACGGTTGATGTGTAACACGTTATATTCTTCTTTTATCTTACGTTTTAAGTTACGTGCATATCCTGTAAGTGGAGGATGTAACATTGGATTTGATTTTTCCCACATCTGTTCGTCATCTACTTCTTTAGGATCATCAAGCTTACAATAAAACGGGAATATACGGTCGTTAGGATTATTGCGTTTTAAAACTTCAGTAATCCGTTCTTTCATCATATCCATAAAACCTTCACGTACAAATCCGTCTGTAGAAATATAAAACGTTCTATCGTGAATTACCTTACCTAAACCACCACGTTTTACGTTTACCATATCTGAATGTTCATAAATAGCAATCTCATCAAAGATGACACAACCTTCACGACCACCATCTTTAGTTTTAGTATTAGAAGTGTTGTATCTGATAATTGAACCAGTAGAACGATTTTTAATTTCGGTTTTACTTACTTCATAAGGTGATTTAGGTCGTTCTCCAGTTTTATTACGTTTGTTTTCTAATAGGACATCATATATTTCATTAAATGATGTCTTTGCTTGTTCTTCACTGTTCGCAACAATTGAAATATCGTATTTTTTTATACCGTGTATAGGAGTAGTGAAAAAATCACTTATCGCACTGATAAAACCATTCTTACCTGCACCTCGTCCCATGAATAAAGCAAATTCTGTGAAATATGGTGTATCTTCAACATCATCCATCAAAAATAAGAAAGCAATGATAAAGCGTTGGAATGGTTGAGTTGGAAAATACCATTTTTCAATAAACTTTATACATTTTTCTATCTTCTCTTCTTCAAAATGAATATTTGAGAGAGTGAGTACATCTTTTTCAAGATATTCAATCAAATCAATACGTTCTTGGTTAAAGACTATCTTGCCATCACGCCATTGTTGAATGTACTCATCAACACACTTGTTTCTGATCATACATAATCATCAACAGGTTCGTCTGTTTCAATTGACTTATTTTCTTTAGGCAATAAATCAGTAAGTTGCTTAATCACACGTTGGTATGATTGGTCACGAGTATTATACAAACGTGCTACTGGGCGTTCACGTTCGTATGACGGTAAGTTTTGCGATTGTTGAAACATGGTGTATTCGCCATTTTCTTGAATGTCTTTCCACATATAATCGAGCATGACACGTAATCTTGCTGCTTGTATAACTAGCCCTTCAACAACTTTTAGCTTTTCGGATGGAATATCTTTGTAAATTTCTTCTAATCGCTTACGTTCTTTAATTACGTTCTTATCATTGTCACTTACTTTCACAAAATCACTCCTTTCTTCATGTAGAGGTGGGGGTATAGGTTATATGTGTAATTTTTTCAAAAAGTTGCGAAGTCGAGCCCACCCGCCGTTCTCCCTGAAATAAAATTTTGTTCATTTGTTTTAATGGGGGGCGGTAATTATACATGTTCTAAATAATCTTTATAAGTTCTTTTAGTTCTTATTTGATATAAAGTACTTCTTGAAATATTAAATCGATTACAAACTTCTTTTATATTTTTATTACTTCGATAATAGTTGTAAATATTAATAACTTTTTCTTTTGATAAAGGTCTGAAATTAATATTTTCCTTCAAAGCATGATTATTATTTTCTTCACCTGTAACCCACTCTAAGTTTTCTACATTGTTGTTAAATTTATTTCCATCAATATGATTAACTTCTTCTTTATTTAGTGGATTATCAATAAAATAAAGAGCAACGAGTCTGTGAACTCGATGCCCTTTTCCATTGAAAGAAACTCTTTTATATCTACCATCATGTATCCATTGTGCCAATATTCTATTGGTATGTTTGTTACGAACGTTGCCTTTACTTGATACTTGGTAATTTGTTTCGCCTACATCCTTCCACACTTCTACCATCTTTCATCTCTCCATTTAATTTCTTTCGGCTTAAATTGGTTTCCACCGTATTGAAAACGAGTATGTCGTTTGTTATGGCAAGCTTTACATAAAGTTCTAAGATTATCAGGTTCCAACTTTAAGTCAGGTCTGATATGCAGTTCTTCAATATGATCTATTTCCAGACCTTCAGTCGTTACCTTACCTTCCCGTTTGCACCATACACATTCGTAATTATCTCGTTTTAACACTTCTTGTCTAACTACTTCCCATGCCTTACTGTTATAAAATTGTTTACGTGTCTTGTAGTCATTCATACTTTAACTCCATAATAAAAGACACACCACCCAGTGATGTGCCTGTGTATTCGTTTCGTATGTCTATATTATAAATCTATTTACATATTGATTGCACATATGGTTCGATGTGTTCGAATGGTTCGATGTGTTCGTTTAATCATAGTATCCTTGTTGCGCATCCATGTAGACATTGACTATCTCATTAACACATCCATAGAATGTAGACTTACTCTTTATCTCCATAAGCTCCATGATAGTCTTGTGCTTGATACCTATCTTAATCAATTGTAGTATATGATAGTTCATTTCATCTGTTACATATTCTTCATACTTATCTATAAATTGTAGCTTATTAAGTAGCTTAACATTACGTCGATACTCTCTATTTCTATCCAACACTTTAACTAATACCTTATCACCTGTACCACCTTTAGCTTTAGGCATCACTGCTTCTATACCATACTGTGCTGTTGATGTACTGTCTGCATCATACACTTGCGCTTCTATAATATTACGCATCCACTTATAATTGTCTATCATGTTTCTTACTTCGTCACGTGTGTACAAATGATTACCTCCAGTGTTTACGGTTTAATAATAGTTCAAGTAGTTTAATTTGTTTACGTTGCTCATGCTGCACACCCATTGAGACAATGAGCGCAATGGTTAATAATATTACGATTATCCACATACTAATTCACTTCCTCTAAATAAGTGTTGAGCGCTAAGACTTTGAAACCATATGAATATGCGATATCATCTGCTTCTCTAAAATCTAAAAAACTCTTAGCTTCATAAGGATTTTGTGCAACCTTTAACATTTTAGAAGTTTCTCCATAGCTACCGTATACTTCTACTTCTTCCTCGTAGAAGTCGCCATCTTTAGTTTCAATTACATATACTTGATTAAGTAATTTACTCATCACTCTGACACCTCCGCATTCAAATGGATATGATCGTCTTGTGTAAAGTCCTGTGGCACGTCCACATCATCTTCACTCTGCAACTTCACGATAAGTTCGTTAGTTAGATATTTGCTAAGTTCATACACTGCGATGATGAACCATATTTTTAGTATGCGTTTAATCATTTTCGTTCACTCCTCAACTCTAGGTCTATCTCTATGAATTCTGTTCATATCCACCCGAATAGTTTGTAATGCATAATACTCTGCTTCTAACTGTTTAATATAATTTTTACTAGCATTATAGAACTTTGCATGACTTAACTTTTCACCTATATACACTGTTGATATAGCGACACGTTCATGTAGTTTTTCAAATTCCTGTTTGTAATAATCTTCCACTCACACTCACTCCTTAACAAAATATTTTTAATATCAGCCATGACCACAAACAAAGAATTAACACGAAGAAAGATAATGTCATTCTTATTTCACTCCATGCTATATCATGTACTGTTACTAGTATTGAATATAAAAAATCTTTCACTTCCCCAGCACCTCTTTCACTTTTTCTAATATGTCCTTAGTATCCTGTTGATCCAAACCCGTCTGTCCCTCTCTCTGACACATAACTAAACTCCTCTACTTCTTTTAACTCTGGTGTCCAAATAGGTACGATAACGAGTTGTGCGAGTTTGTCGCCTTTTTTAATTTTGTAGGTACCACTATTTTGTGTTTGACTAGCGTATTCATAACCGCCATTTATATTCATATATACATTAGTATCTATAAGGAAATCTTGTATGTCATTCTTAATATTAATTCTCATATTTCCTTGAAAACCTGCGTCAATCTTGCCTGTTTCAATCACTAAATGTGTTTTACTACTTACACCACTTCTTGATGTTAGTAAGCCAACATACCCCTCTGGAATGTTCACTGCTACATCTGTTTTAATCACTGCTTTTTCTTGCGGCTCAAGTATCACTGTTTCTGCTGCGAAGATGTCGAAACCAGCGTCTAAACGGTCACGTGTTGGTTTAGTTGCGTTCTCTGATAATTTGATAAATTCTAATGTGTTAGTCATTTATTGTTCCTCCTTAAATTTAACTTGATATAATTCCACTTTTATTAATTTGTTATCGTATTCAATAATTGCATAAGGTTCTTCTCTGAATTCGCACAAAATGTCAAACTTACGATTAGAAAACACCCCATGAAATTTATCTCTACTAATTTCATAAATACGTTCAGTTTCGATTGTCATCACTACCACGCTCCAAATCATCTAATAAATTTTGAAACTCATGTGTCCCGTCGAGTTCGTCCATGCGTCTTAAATGCTTACCTAATTGATACAACATACCTTTTTCGCATTCACCACTGGTTATTTCAACATCGTTTACTAACACTGGATACATTTCAACCATTTCTTTCTTTAAATCTATCCACGCCTCTGCCTTCCTTTTCACTTCTGCCATATCATTGATGAGTTCGTTGCGTTGTTGTTTATATGAATCGCGTTCTTTTTTGACATCCCAGTACATTTGCAATACTACACTTGCAAACTTCCCGGGATTTTCTGCAAATTTCGTGGCAATATATTTTACATTTTTACCAAGTTGTTGAAATTCTTCTAGTTTCATTCCATCATAGCACCGTCCTTCCAAAGTAAAGTCATTGTCATATCATCATTTAAAATATAAATAGCAACGCTATGTTCATTTTTAACTTCTGAAATAGAGCGATTACCATATATATAAGATTTCAATATATTTGAATCCTTCCAACCACCATCTTTAAATTTAAAACTATCTCTTAATTCTAAAAGTCTATATATTTGAGTTTCTTCTGTAACTTCTTCTTCAATTTCTACTGTGAAAGTTTCATCTTTGCGAGTTTCGTGTTCTAAATACAGTGTTTGTTCTTTATCGAAAAATGCTGAACCTCCTGTGTACTTGCTATAAAAAGCCTTGTCACTAACTTCGTTCTCCCACGCACACTCAATCAATTCTGGTAATGTCATTTCTACTTTTCGTTTAATCTTTGCCATCCCTTACACACTCCCTATTCGTATTTATATTCTCTCTATCAACCAACATCGTCACTCTACTTCCAGCTACCTTAACGACAAAGCCTTTGACACCTAACTGTCGTAATTCTCGCTGTATTTGTGTAGGCGTCTTGCCTTGTGTGTTGTATCTGTATCGTTGGTTGATGGTTGATGATAATTCTAATGTGCTAGTTGTCATTTTCATCTACACCTTTACTATGTCGTATCTATCATCAATCTTTACTAACTCACTACCAACACGCACCATAAGATAAGGTTCGCCATCAAAGTTATAATTCAACTCTTCCACAATTGCTGGAAATGATGTTTTGGCTTTAGGATATTTAAACCAAATGTCATCGCCTTTATTTAATTCATGCAATTCCATTCCGCTACCCCCTCTGTACATTGCCGTACTGATCTGTTTTGACTTTAACCACAAGATTGTTTTTTTCTAGATTTTTAAAGTACCCAGTGTTCACTCTGTGCTTAGCAACCTCACGTTCTGCACGTTTAGCCCTAGCAATACGTTCTTCTCTACGTTTACGTTTCAACGCTCTTTCGTGTCGTTTTTCTGCTTGTTCAATTTCGTATAACTGCTTAGACGTTAATTGCTTTTCATTTCTTTCGTACACTTGCACCATAGTTGTACACTCCTTTTCCATATAATAATTCCGGACCTCTTAATCCTCGGTTATATCGACCACGTAAAGTAGTATGTGGTACGCTATATTTTTTCGCTGCATTTCTAAGTGAGATACGCTCCCCGTTTAAATAAACATGAGTTGCTCTAGGATTTTTACGCATATTTACCAGCTCCAGTACGCTTCTTCTATCCAAAGTTTTTCGTTGTCGAAATCTGCTTCATTCAGAATGTCTCTATCTACATTTTTATAAGCTACATCTATTAAGCGCTGCATCTCTTCGTCAGTTGGTTTATTGTCTGTTGATATAATAGCTTGCCCTTTAATTTCAAAATCAACGATTAATTTAGCCATTTATACTTCCTCCTCAACAATTGCGATAGCCTCTTCCACACTACGAGCTACCCCGTATAAAATGTTCTGACTTTCTGCAAATATTTTAAAATTAATTTGTTCTGGTCGTAATTTTCCACGCTCTGTTTTTACTTCGATTGCGATAAACTTACCGTCATCTTTTCGAAAGCCAAATGTATCCGGAAAACCTTTCGGTAATAATTTAATAATACGATTATCTTTCGTGATCACTTTGCCTGCGTTTGCTCTCCACAGTCGGTGACCCCGTTTATTGATTGCTAGAATAATATCGTTTTGTATTTTTTGTTCAGACATGGAAATTAACTCCCTTAGCTTCATGTGAAACAAAGTCAATAACCCCATCACTTGCCATATCCATAGGCTCTACATATCTATCACCCTGGTCATCTTCAACTAAAGCCAAACATACAATAGGTATTTCGAATATCGTTCCGTCTCCGTTATCATATTCTGACCACATGCTTGTGTTGGTATTTATTATTTGAATTATTTTTCCAGTCATTTTTAAACCTCCACCAATATTTTTAAAAAAGGTGTATAGTAAGGTGTAGGGTGAAAAACCCCTTCGAGCCTTACTGGCTCTAAGTTTCAAAGAAAAGGTGTAGGGTGACGCTTAAAAAGTTCTTCTATACTTTTATATATTTATATATTTTTGTATATGACTTTTATAACTACTACCCTACACCTTTATAAAAGAAGGTAATAAAACGTTGATATAATAGGGTTTATAAGGTCAAAAGTGTAATTTTTACCCTACACCTTTACCCTACACCCTACACCTTTTTTATAGTGTTTCTAATCCTGGGTACTTAACTGGAATTTCTACGCCTAAGTAATACATTCCAGTTTTTAATCTTTTTGATTTAAATTTTTCTTTCATCTTTTTACCAAAGTCTTTGTTACTCATTTTGTACGCACCGTTATCATTCGCCCACTGTTTGTATAGTTCATATAATTCATTCGCTTTTACTTTTTTGTCGTCTGCTCTCTTGCACTCATCTTCTATAAACTGCTCAACGACATCCATTTCAGTACGGTAGGTTTGACCTGCTGCTTTCAATTTATCCGGCATGTGTAAACCTTCTTGCATCCACATATACGCGCCTTCACACATCCAATTTAAAATGGCCGGTGCCTCACGCAATAATTTGTACTTGAGATCTTTATCGACTTTTTCTTCTGGTATCTGCACTTCAAAAGGTATTAATACTAAACGACGCCAAATACCATCGTCAGTGCCACGAATAATAGGCTTATGGTTTGTGGACACCCATATCTTAAATTTAGGTGTGTACTCAAATTCTTCGGCATATAAGAAACGTGCTGTGACTTTATCGCCACCTGTGATTTGTTTGATTAATCCTTCATCAAATCGGAAACCTTCATTCGGTTCAGATGATGTGACAAACCGTGCTTTACTTAGTCGTGCAATATCGGTATTCACATTGTCATTCTTTTTCACCATTAGTGATTTAACTTGCATATTATTTGAATAGTCACCGAGTATCTCTGCAATGGTTTCAACGAAAATACTTTTACCATTACGCCCTTTACCGTGTAAGATGAACATCACTTGTTCTCTTGTACTACCTGTGAGTGAATAACCTAACGCTTTTTGAATGTAGCGTATAACCTCTTTATCTCCTGCGAAGATGTCGTTTAAGAAGTCTAACCACACTGACGGTTGCATCTTTTCTGAATAGTCGGTATTAGCAATTTGTGAGAACATACGATTGATGTCGTGTTTATAAAGTTCTCTACTCGTTAAATCAATGTAGCCATTTGTGACATTTAAAAGCATGTCGTCTTTATCGAATTCATCCGGTGTGATTGTTTTACGGTGCATCAATTCATTCATAATATTCTTCTTAGCTTGCGTGCCACGTGTCTTTTTATAAAACTTATTGAAGGCGTCTCTAGCATCTTCTTCTGATACATCCTCATTGTGGATTATCTTTTCATTTTTAATACTGACGATCATCTCATCAATTAATTGACGGATAGCCCCTCTATCATCCGGTTTCCATTTCTGACCGTCGTAGATATAAAATTTATTAGTAATATAACTGTGTTTATATAAGTGGCCATATCTATCAATAAATCGGTCGGCGTTACCTGTATCATCATAGCTGCGTATTGGATACTCTTTTTCTTTTTCTTCGCCATTGAATATATGATTGAGTGCATATTTTAATGGGTTATCGTCTGTTTGATGTTTCGGTGTATAAATGTTGCCGGCCTCATTAATGGCCTTAAATAGTGTCTGTTCTCCATATGTGGAATTCTTGCGTTTCTCATCCCACTTATCGCGGTACAGATTAGATTGTCTAAATATGCTATCCATTTGTGTGTAATCTTTCGCACACCAAAACGCTAGAATGTTAGCCAGTGCCATATCGGCCTCTGAATGTGATGAGTAGTAAGGCTCGTAATTGCCTTTCATTAAGTCATCGAATAACTTCGCTTGTTTTGATTTATAAATTTCATTGATTACATCAATTTCAGATAAGTTGTGAATGTTCTCTTGATAGTTATTTGTTGTAGGGTATTGGATGGTTTTGTTAGGTAAATACTTATCGTAGATAGTTTTAAATACTTGTTGTGATACCTCTGTAACGTCTTTATATTTACCGATGCGTTTACCTGTCATAGTGAAAAATCTGCCACTATCATACATTTCAATATTGCCTTTACGACGTCTGTCGCCAGGTATCTTACCTTTTACAATAATGTGTAGGCCATTACCACTTGGACTAACTTCGGTGTAACTTTTGAATGCCTCGTTAAATTCACTGACAATATTGTCTAATTTGTCACCTTGTTTAAATCGGTGTAAGTCATCATCAATATCATCAATGTCGATGCCGAGGTAAGGGGGTTCAAAGAAGAACCCTATACCGTCGACACCTTCCGCATTGACTGCGGTGTCATAACTGGACCATGTGCTTTTATCGTTCGATTTGGCAAATTCTCCAGTTGCTGCGTTAAAAGGAATTTTTGTTTTTTTACCATTTCGATTTTCAAAACGCCACACACACCAGTTATTAAGTTGCTTTAATTCATCTGGAATGTTGTTATAATACACTATTAAAAACCTCTTTCATTAAAATGGTAAATCATCATCACTGATATCTATTGGACCGTTAGCATTGCCGAAACCGTTATCGTTTGGTTGATCATCATCTTTTTTCCATTCATGATTGACTTGTGGAAATTGAGTGTTTTTAAAGTTCCACGGTGCTACACGGTTAATGATTTGTTTCTCACCTTTATATTCATTTTCTTCTTGTTTCACATACACACGTACTGGTTTGCCTCTGAACATCTCAAGTAATTGTTCAAAGCTTTCGATTGCAGTACCCTCTGGAACACCTACACCATTTAAGTAGTGCATGAAGTTATCCATTTTATATTTATATTGACCGTCGATTGTACGTTTCCATTCATCTACGAATATCACTCGGTTTGCGTATTTCGCTTGTAACTCTGATGTTTTCTTTAAATCATTACGAACGACTAATTGTAATTGTGTTTCTTCCTTACCATTCTTCGTTGCACGTTCTGTTGCACTCTTGATGACAACTTCGTATTCTCCCTCTGGTAGTGGACTAAAATCGTTGCTTTCTAAATTTGAATAATCAGTAGTAAATAATGCCATGTTAAAAATCTCCTTTAATAGTTATATTTTTGTTTTATTGGTTTTAACTCTGCATATAGCACCGGGAATGGTGCATGTTTATAATTCGGATTATTGAATTTAATCCATGTTTCTTTATAGTTATTCGCTTTAGCGTATAAATAATAATCTTCAAGTGTTTCTAAATCTTTCTTGTCTTTTATATCTTTGCTATATCGTTTGAGCGTGTAGTCTACTTTGAACGGTTTGATGTCAGTAAGTTCTGCATCTTTATGTTCTAAGTCGTTTTGCTCCTCGACTTCACGTTCATGGCCACAATTGGGACACGCTGCTAACGTATTGTTGAATACGGTAAAGCATTCATAACATGTGGCCAATGCTTGCGCGTCATTGCTTTTACTCTTACGTTGTTTACGGCCACCTTTAAAATGACTTTGCCAATCGTGTGGCGTGTCGGGTAAACCATGCCGTGCATAATTACCAACATGATCAATGACTAATGCTTTTTTGTTAGGTTGGTAACGCATAGAGCGCATAGCCTGTTGCATGAATAGCACAAGTGAGTCGGTAGGTCGTGCTAAGATAACGCATGTACAATCTGGCACATCAAAGCCTTCTGATATTAAATCAACGTTACATAGTACCTTAATGACGCCGTTTTTAAAGTCGTTCATAATCTGTGTACGTTCTGAAACGCTTGTCTTAGCGTCGGCATGTGCTGCGTTAATACCGTTACTGTTAAACTTATCGGCCAACTCTTGACTTGCCTCAACACTGTGGGCATAAAGTATTGTTTTTTGACCGTTTGCGTACTTTTGATAGTTATCTACAATGTTACCGTAAATGGCTTTAGGAATGGCGTTGTCCATTGATTTTTTAGTGTAGTCGCCTGTACTCGATTTTTTTAATTTACTTTCATCTGCAAGCACAACACTTTTATAATCGTAATCAGCTAATCGTTGGTTTTTGATAAGCCATTCAACTGTTGGACCTTCTACCATAACTGGATAGATATCTGTAAAACCTTTACCATTCGCTCGCCAGGGCGTTGCAGTAAAACCAACACGTAAGGCGTTTGGAAAGTATTCGTAGATGTCGTTATACGTTTTAGCACGACTGTGATGTGTTTCATCGGTAACGATAATCTTAGGTGGGGTAAGTTCACTTAATTTATTCTTAGCACGCTTTTCTGAAAGAATGTCCACATGGCTTAAATCAACATTGTGTTTTAGCAATGTATTTTTAATCTGTGCGATAAGCTCTCGGCGATGCACAATAAATAAGATGTGATTACCTTTGTTGACTGCGTTTTTTACGACTTCTGCAATCATGACTGACTTACCTGAACCAGGTGGCGCTTGTATTAATACACCAGGTTGTTTAAGTAGAATGTGTCTCGCTTTATCAACTAAACTTTCTTGATAGTCGTAAAGTTTAAATGTCGGCATCCACATCACCGACTTTGAATAAATCTTCCTGCAAACAAAACTCACGATTGTCTAATTGATTTTTAGCGAATTTATTATTGCTAGGTGCTAGGATAAAACCACGATTACCAGTACTTGCACTGATTTCTAATCTAGCTACTACTTGGCATAACCCTGCAACATTGTCGCGTATTGTTTTACGAATGTCGGGTACAGCTTGTGTAATTTGTTGGCCTACCGGTGTATAGTTTTCAAAGTTCGTTTCCCATGCTAAAAAGACAAGTCGCTTTTTAAAGCTTTGTAAAAATCGAAGGCTATCGATTGTGAAGAAGTCGACACGTTGATAGTGGCTCATCTCTGGTACGCGTTCGTTTTTACCATTACGCCCTAAATTTGCGAGCATTGATCTGAACAATTCAGAAATGTTATCAATAGCGATAGTGTCGTATTGCTTAATTGTTTCCTCATTGTCTGCCATCCACTTCATCAATTCGGACCAATCTTCCCATGCGTTGTGGGTATTGAATTCTAAAATGTCGATGTTCTCATTACCTTTTAATGGTCGTTCAGATTTATCTACATTGATGTACAGTGTTTTGCCAGGTAAAAAGTTTAATGTGTGTGTTTTACCTGTACCAGGTTTGGCATAGATTAAATAAGTTGCTTTATCTGTGGTGATGTCTTTAGCGTTTGATATCGTAAATTCCATTTATTTCACCACCAAACTGACACTACTCACAAGTTCTACACCTTCAACGTCTGCACCTGCTTGAATATCTTCTTTGATAGCCTTTTTATCTAATTTCGGCGCTTGCTCTACAAAGTAAGCTTTGTCGATAAAACTTTCGTTTAATACGTTGATGCTCGGTTGGTTTTTACGTTTGTAAATATAATTGGTAGTTGTGCGGTAGTTATCTTTTTGCTGCGTATCTAATGCGTCTTGTAAGTAGTTTTTTAATCTATCAACAAAGTTGAGTTTTTGTTTTTTGAGTGCTTGAAGTCGTTTAACTTCTTTATCAATCGCATCTACATCGCCGTTGACACTACGAATTAATCCGACCGTGTTATCAACTTTTGTATCCATATCGGCTTGAATGCTATCCAATGTATCTTGCAAATCTTCGATAGAATAGCCTTCTTCATCAATCATATTCAAAAGTTGTGCATAGTCTGTTGATAAGTCGAATAAATTAGACATTAATTAAACACTCCCCATTGATTACTTTTTTAGCTAGTTCAAATTTATTTAGCATAGTGCTTTCATCGTTAAAACTGTAAATAGTAATACTCTCATTGTCATATTTATAACTTTGATGAATATGTGTAAAATCAACTCCAATATCTCCGTCTTTATATTTACGAAATTCTACATACGCATTTACATCCGAATTAAGTATTAATTCATTCAATTCATTAGCTATTTTCAATAATTTATGTCGCATATTTTCCTCCTGTGATATAATTAAGTTGTATATTTTTCTAATTGACTGTTACTCATTGCAGTGAGTTTCAGTCTTTTTTTGTGTGTAGTACACATATTCGAAGAATAAATATGTCGCTATCGCACTGAATAACGCATATCCTGCTGCTTTAGTTATTACTAGTTCAGCTAGCATGAGTAGGAAAAATACTACGTTGAACATCATGCCTGCGATTAAGAGTGTTTTGTCTGTGCTAGTCATTTAATCACCTCCTTTCTTGTATACTTGTATATCTTTAATCATTTAAGATTTGCTCCTCTTTTTAGTGATATAATCCTTTTATCTAATGTGAAAGGATGGTGAGAAAATATGTTTAAACCTTATATGTTAACGTATGATCTGAATTCTCCAGGTCAACGTTACGAAGATTTCAGGAATGTTATTAAAGATGTAGTATCAAATGGTTGGTGTAATTATTGGGATTCCACCTTTGTATTTCGATCTTCTTATACTCCATCAGAAATTATTGATAAACTTAGACCACACATTGACAATAGCGACTCAATATTTATCGCTGAAATTGTTAACAATAAAAGTGGTTGGCTAACTGAACGTCAATGGAATTTTATAAACGAAAATATATTTGATTAAGAAAATTTTTGACCTTTTCCTTTTCTTTTCCATTTGCCATTTACAGAGTCGTAATTGTATTTAGTTCCACCCATAGCATTCCTAATCTCCTCCACCAAGATGATGATTAGGAGTGCTATTTTAATAAGCTGTAGTTTGTTCATTTGAGTACCCCCTTAATTTTGCGTTTATTTCTTTCTAAAAACTCTTTCATGCCTTTAGCATCAAAACTATGGCTTGAGCTTCCACCGGCACCCTTAAACCAAATATTTTTCAACTCACTTTGAAACTCAGGTCGATCTAATATCTTCTTATTAATAAGATAATCCGACATTCGAGTTTCTTTTCTCAAATCTTCCATATTCCAATAAATTGGTAAGGTGTTTTTAAGTTGTTTATTCAACCACTCTGTTTCAACAAGCGTGTAATTTTCTGGTAGTTCTACCGTTACTTGGATAGTTTGTACCATTTCATTCTTTCCTTTCGTGTATAATTTGGTTATCCCTTTATGAAGGGAGGTGTGCCTATGGCTAAAGATCATATGACAATCGAGACATCTTGTCCTAATTGTGGTAAAAGAATGAAAATCACAACCAAAAAGAAACAGAATAAATGTTCAAGATGTAAACTCGACTTCGTTAGAAAGTAGTCTCAAACGGTATGCCTTCATCAATTAATTCATCAATTGTATTTTTAGATTTCTCTAATTCTCTAATGGCTTTGTTTATTTTTAATTGCTTAATTTCTAAATCCTTGCCATTAATGTTTAATTGATGAATGAGTTTAGGTCTTTTTCTATCAAGCACCTTTTTAGTAACTATTGCAGTAGTTGCTATTAAGAGTGCTTTTTTGATTAATTTTTTCGCTCTATATTTACTGACTTCATTAGTTGAATTACTTGTTAAGTTAGATATTTTATCTGCTTTAATACCTTCTTCATTAGTTGCGTTTTTGTCTTTATGACTAAATCCATTCTTATCAATTGTTATTTCTGGTTCACCCTTTGAATTCAAGAAATGAATTTCCCCATTTTTAAAATTGATACCGGCTTTACTATTTTTCATTTTTTATTCCTCCTTTAACTTGTTTGTTCTATATTTGGTATAATGAGTTATCTCCTTATGAAAGGAGGTGACTCTTCATGGATAAAAACCATATTTTAGAAATTCTCAAAGATAATTCTATCGATGATGAGAATTTAGCTAATGCTCTTTCTGAAATTTTTACTCATTTAGCACATGACCGCGATTTTTCAGAAGAGGTTGGAGATCAGTACATGAATAAGCTTGCATTAGATAATGCAACTCGTTTAATGTAACTATCTAGGGCGCGTTCTAGCGCTCTATTTTTTGTGATAAAGCGCGTTTGATAACATAGTTTTCGACGAGTTGACATCCTACACTTCCTGGATATATGTCAGTATCTGTAATTAGCTTTCGTCTTACTTCTTCATATGTTTCACTCTCAGCTGCAACTTCATCGATTGCTTTTTCAATAATTTCAACGACTCTTTCTTTTATATTTTTCATTTTTATTTCCTCCTTAACTTGTTTGTTCGATTGTGGGTAGGTCATTGCTAAGTTGTAATTCGTTCAACTTTTCTACCTCCTTACTCTTTCTCTTCAACGCCCACATTCAACGTACAGTCTTGGCAATGACCTAATCATGTATTATGGCGTGGCTCATATCGTCGCTCACTCTCGCTCGTATACGCTCAATGTGAGCGTTGAAATCGTTATTTAATTAGCTTTTAATTTGTTTGTTCGATTGTTTGGTATAATCACCTGTGGAGGTGATTGATATGACACCTGGTATATATTGGAAGCTTTTAGTCGCTTATGTAAAAGGTTCAGTGAATATAGAGTTTGAAGATAAAAACCTTCGTGAAATGTTAAATAAGAATTATATTGACTCTGAACCTGGCGAAACTTTCTACGTTAATGGTTTTCCTTTACGTGGAACAACAACTAAAAGATTTATAACCACCGATGGTAGAAAAGCTTTCTGGAAAACGACTTTTAAAGTCTTAATCCCTTCTATAACAGGAGTATTTGGAATGCTTCTAGCACTATTAAAATTATTAGTAAGTAATTAAAGAAATTTAGTTTCCTATTAATATCAACTATTTCCCAACCAGTAATCTCGATGTGGTCGTTGTTACATTGAGATTTTTTGTTTTGGTCGTTCATTACTGCATGCTCCTTTCTGCTATACTCCTTTTAAGGAGGTGATATTGTATGAAGAAAGTTTATACATTAGAATTTTTAGATGGTTCTACTATTGATATTTTTGATGAGACTGTAATTTCTGGTGTCGTTAATTGCGATGATGAAAAAACATTTTATTCTAAAGTGGTTTACGAAGATAATTGGAATGGTGATCATAACTCTCCTAAATCACTTAGCACTTATCATGTTCATGTTGGTGTAATGGGCTTTTACACTTCTGTTGATATGTTTTTCATCCAAGATGATAGATACGACGATAAAGCGTTTATGACTTCATCAATCAAATCAATACAATTCTAATTTTTATGCGTCACTTTTTAATTAAAGTGGCGTTTATTTTTTCTTCTAAATCTAATAACGCTTGGTCATATACAGTTGCTAAATGTTCAGTCTTGAAATGTGACTTCGCTAAAATTTTTAGTTCATTTAAATTTTCTTTAGCGTCTCCGTATGTTTGGCTTTCTGAAACAACTCGCTCTAAAACTTCCTGTGATAATTTATTAACTTTTAATAAATGGTGTTTTACTATTTCGTCCAATTAACTCACCTCCTTATTAAGTTGTTTGTGGTTCTATATTTCAATTGCCGATGGTCTAACATCTTTGATAAATTGGATTGCTAAGTCTACGTCTTTACGTTTGATGTGGTTGTTAGGTGCGTTACCTTTCATTCCTAGATGTTTTTTAGTCAATACAAGTAATCTACTTTTAGCTTTACCGATGTGGTAATTCTTTTGTTGTTCTTGACGTTTATTTTCTCTAGCCATTTCGTAAATATCTCCAACCATTACATCTTCAAGCGATAGTTGAACTCCTAAGCCTTCTACAAATTTCTCAGCTTTGTTAGTAATCGCATATTGAATTGCAACGATATCTTGCGGTGTCACATATTCACCTGTTACTGCTTGTTTTAAGTAAGCTAAATCTTCACTTTGGTTTGTAGTTGAATCGTTCAATCTAGCTATTTGTTCAACTAACATTTTTATTAACTCTGGATTGTTTGCTAATTCTTGAATTGTTGGATTAGCTGAGTAAGTTCCTGTACGTCTAAGTTGTGGTAAAACGTCTGATGTTACCCAACGCTTGAAACGTTTAGCTGATTCTAATTTGGATGAGAAGATTAAACTGTATAATCCTGATTCGTTGATTAGTGTTTGATTTCTTCTTTGACCTGCGGTACTGATTTGGTACATCAGCTTATCTTCTTCATCTACATGTGCATTTACATCACGACTTCCGTTTTTATAACCTAAAATGTCTGCTACATCTTTACCTACAAAATATGGTTCCTCGTCTACAGTTAATGTTCTTACTGGTAATTCTTCAAAATTAAATACTTGTAAATCTTGCATACTTCCACTCTCCTTTTTAAAAGTTATTAAAAGTTATATAGATAGTAAAATTTTTTATACTTTGATTTGGTCAATTTCTACATCATATAACTTTGCTAAAGCATAAACTGTAACATTGCTTAAATTAGTTTCTTCTTTTTCCCAATGTCCGACAGTTTTAGGATTTACTCCTAAAATATCCGCTACTTCTTGTTGCTTTAAATCTCTAATCAATCTCCACTTTCTAACTGTTAGTTGTTCTGGCATGTTGTTCACCTCTCTTTCACACGTATAACTTTATATTACTTCAAATCACTTGTCAACATATAAAGTTATATTTTTTCAAGAAAAGTTATAAAAAGTATTGTAAAGTAATGTTAGTTATGGTAAGTTAATATTACATTAAGTAATATTAAAGGAGACAATTATGGAAAATAACAACGTTAGAAAAAAATTATCTGAAAGCCTACAAGAACTTATGAAAGAAAGAAATATCGACCAAAAAGAACTTGCTGAAGCTATTGGAGTAACTCAACCTACGGTCTCAAATTGGATTCAACAAACTAAATATCCACGTATAAAAAGAATCCAACAACTTGCAGATTACTTTAATGTACCTAAATCAAGAATTACAGAAGGAAAAAAAGAAATTCAACAAGATACACTTGCCGCACATTTCGATAAAGACGGCCTAACAGAAGAAGAAATCGAAGAAGTAAACAAATTTATTGAATGGGTTAAAAATAGAGATAAATAAAAAACAAGCCTACATAAGTAGACTTGTAAGGAGTAAAAACAGTGAGCAAATATAATAATGGTTCAACTAGGTCGTTAGGTAAACCTAGTAAAACAAAAGGAACTAGAAAAACACCAGGAAACAAATAATTTACATATCTATAAAATATATTTGAGTTTTTTCAGTTATATTTATTAGAACTTTGGGTTCATTATCACATCGTTGCGACCATTTGACTATATCTTCAAATGTTTTAAGTATAGGCTCTTCGTCGAAAGGTTCAATAATCAATTCATTAGGTTCATTATAGTGAGTATTCAAATTTGTGACATATCCACAATTTATTAAATTTTTATCAAAATCGAAAATATACGCAACTGTATCATTTGGATTATTAAATACAATTTCTCTAACAGGTTCTGCATGCTGATAAGCTAATCCACCCTCATTTCTAGAATCATTTATAGATTTTCTAATCTTTTCTAAAATTGTTAGTGGAATAAAAAACGGATAAATTGTAGATGAAATCAAAGCTATTATAAGACTTAATAAAATTGAAATTTGAAGATTAAAGAAATTACTGAGTATTAGTATTAACGAAAAAAGAATAATAAAATTCAATATTGATAGTAATACGTTATAAAATAATTTATCTTGATTGTCATATGCTTTAATTTTCCCCATTTTATTAAGTAAAAGAAATGAGAGAAAACCAAGTCCTCCAGATGAAATAAGTACACTTAAAAACGGCATGTCTAAAGTATTCAAAGGTTCACCTACTTTTTTATTTATTATACCACAATTAATACCAGGTACTAAAGAGAGGATGATTTTTTGGGGTTATATGAAGAATTATGTATAAAAAACAACTGGATAGAAATAGAAGAAACTAATCGTTTACCTAAATTTCAGCCCGGTTTTTATATAAATGGGAAAATTTATATAAATAGTAACCTATCCGAAACACGCAAAGCTGAAGTCTTATACGAAGAACTTGCACATCATAAACTTACATACGGTAACATTTTAGACCAGTCTAAATGGATTAACCGCAAATTCGAAAACTACGCTAAACGTCATGGATACGAGGCAGCACTTCCCCTACGCATCATTGTGGAGGCACATCATTACGGTGTAAGTAACTTATATGAACTAGCTAATTATGTTCAGTTAAGTGAAGAACACGTATTAGAAATATTGGAACATTACAAACATAAACATGGTATTGGCACTCACTACGGCAATTACTCTATCACATTTGAGCCGTTGAGGGTGTATAAGTATTACAAAATGATTTAAAGGAGGTTGAGGGATGGAAGAAAGTAAAAATGTTTTAAACGTATATCTAAATAAATTTTTAAGTGGTTATCGCGATGTTGTTGAGACAAGGTATTTTTATCAGTTTCAAAGCAGCCCTGAGGCATTTCCTTTATTTGAGGATGCAAACTATAAGATTTCTATCGTACTTTTGAACGAAGAATTTTTTGAATACCCAAAAGTTGTCATCATATCAAACGACTCTATTATGGAATCTTTTTATGATTATAGAAACCAAGAATTACATGCTTTATCAGAAAAATATACTTCCTATATTTATGATCCGGAAGCGTATGTACGTGATCATTTAAATATCGTTAATACTGATGAAAATGTAATGTATATAGGTACGTATCATGGTGAATTTCCAATAAACAAACCATTAGATTATAAATTAGATGATTATTACAGAGCAGGAAAGCATTTTGCAGAAAATCATTTTAGAAAATTTAATAATGTTTCCAAAGAAAAAATGATTGATAAGTCGCACGAAGAAGTGCAACCTTTCAATCATTTAGATTTAAACAGTATGAAAGACATTGTAAACGATGAAACTTTTACTTATCAAATAAACCAAGGTCTACAAGCATATAAAAGAGAATTGTATTTACCTGCTGCAGCTACTTTCGCTGTTGCCATAGAAACCTTTTTAATTAAGTTGAAGAGAGCGAACAATATAAAGCATAAAGACTCTGACCCCACTATGTACGACAGACTTTTAGATTCTTTAAAAGAAAAGAAAAAAATCAATTATAGAACTAAACGGCGGATCGAAGTAGCATATAATATGAGAAACATTATAAATCATTCACAGGTTGGAGCAGTAGCAAAGGCTGATTGTGATTTTTTATTAAATACATTAAAAGATATTATTGACGCAAATGAAAAAGTTTTATCTGATTATACCAAACTAATTAATAACACTAAATAAATATGAATCCTCATACTGAGTGTTAATTTTACGTATAATACTTTCATAAAGGTTAAGTAAAAATTCGTTTTCATCATCATAAATATCGAATTCGTGACTATAAACTTCAACAGATTCTTTTATAAAAGCTATTTCTACATCACTAAATTCTATACGCATCAAATCACCTACTTTTTTATTTATTTTAACATGAAATACTACATTTTAATATTACGTGGGTAGCCCGCCTACCCTTATTAGTTTACTAATTGAGCAGGTATAAATATAATAACTTTCAAGAAAGGAAGTTTTAATATGAAAATGATTAAGCAATTAAGAAAAAACAAGAAATTATCAAAATTAGAATTTATAAAAGAATTCAATATACATTATAACGATAACTTAAATTTAATTAGTTATACCATGATTGAAAAAGGTTGGAAGAAACCGAAGAGACAGACAATCAGTGGTTTGAAAGATTATTACGGTGTATCTAAAGATATTATAGTTAATAATAAAAATGTAAAATAATCACTTCATTATATAATCAATGCTAGATAGCAAAATTATATAAGAGAAATTGCAAAATGAAAGAAGGTAAAGTGTGAGATATGTAAAATATATAAGATTGAATTCAGGTCTCTCAACAACCGAATTGTCAAAAAGACTAAACGCGTTATACGGTTGTAGTATAAGCAGAGAAAGAATTGTATTATTTGAATGCAATATTAAAAAACCAGATTTACCTACTGCCAAAATACTAGCTGAATTCTTCAATGTAGAGGTAGAAGAAATACTTAAAAATCGTCTATATAAGAAATGAACCTATATATAACCACTAAGAAATCTATCACTAATGGAGGGTTTAATATGAGAATCATTAATTATAAGATTAAATTAAACGAAATCATTTATGAAGTTGAAACTGTAAAAAATAATAGATTCACTCATGCTCTACCTAAAGAGACACCTTCTTATAAAGTTAGAAAAATACTTAAATTACTCGAGAAAAAAGTTGATGAAGATAAATAAATCGGATAGCATTCTATCCTTTTTATTTTTATATCGCACTAGAACATAGGTTCTTTTAAGGAGGTGAAAAAGCTAAAACTAGTTTAATGTACGGAAAGGATAGATAATATGTCAGTAAAAAAAGTGAAAGGTTCTTGGGTATACGATTTTCAATATGAAGGTAAAAGATACCGAAAAAGAGGGTTTAGAACTAAAAAAGATGCTTTGCATGCGGAAAAAGAATTATATGTTGATATTGCTAAAGGTGGTCAATTAGCAAATAACGTTACTTTTATCGATTATTTCGAAAAATGGATTAAAGTAAATAAAGAGGACCGTGTTACACAATCCACTTTAAACCGTTATTACAATGCTTTAAATATTTTTCATGAAAAATTTGGCTCCATCTTAATTAAAGATGTTAGCCAGTTGTCTTACAGAGAAATGTTAAAGGAATATGCTGAAGGTAAATATATAGGCGGACGTCCTGAAGGTAGAACAAAAGAAAGTGTTAAGAAGCTAAATAATTGCTTCTCTCAAGCTTTTAAAGATGCTCTTAATGAAAAACTCATTTATAGAGATCCAACATGGAACGCACCAATATACGAGAAAAAAGCTCCTAAGTCTGAAAAACAAAAATATCTTTCTCTTAAAAATTATCAATTGTTAAAGCAGGCGTCAACAAATAGCAACGAATTGTCTTATTTAGCTATTTATATAATGATTGCAACTGGAGCACGGTTTGGAGAAGTGCAAAAATTAAAAAGAATAGATATAGATAAAAGTAAAAATACAATACATCTTAGAGGTACAAAAACCAAGTTTTCAGATAGATATGTAACAATAACGAGTAAAGATATGAACCATATTATAAATGTGATTAATTCTAGACCACTTCATCATGATGGTTATATATTTAATACCGGTATAACCCTAATAACAAATAAAGCAGTAACAACAGTAATGAGAGGTGTCTTAGCTAAGCATGAAGTAAAAAGTGATTACGGTTTACATTCATTGAGACATACACACGCTTCAATGTTATTAGGTAAAGGGTTTAGTATTCAATATGTTAGTAAACGGTTAGGCCATTCAAATATTGAAATTACTTGGCGTGTCTACAGTCATCTGTTAGATGAAATAAAATCAGAAGAAGATAAGATGTTGGATGCAAAGTTATCCACTTTTTAGAATCATTTAAACCGACACTAAGTCGACAACCATACCCTCTAAACACTTTATTTTATGGGAATAGCGAATCCCTCCGTTTCCGTACTTTATAATAACCCTTCGTGAGAACGAGGGGTTATTTTTTATGCCACTAATTAAAGCTCTGGACAAGCCTAAAAATCTTTATCCAGAGCTTAATTAATTTTATTTAATTACTTATCTCATTGGTCGTACTATTAATAAGACATCAATTTCAAGATTTTTTCTTTGTCGATGTCTCCGAAATAGTGATAGAAATCATAATTTTCCATGGCTTCTTTAATATGTGTATAATCATGAAGTGCGCCAACTAAAGCATTTTCTAATTCAGTTATATCGCCTTCACCAAAGAAATCACCGAAAATTTTGGCATGTTCGATTTTACCTTTTTTAACGTCGAATTTAATTTGAACGAAACCTTTTTCAAATTTCTCGTCACGTTCAAAGTTGTAGTTAGGATTTCTTCCATAGTTCCAATCCCAAGTACGATATTTTTCATTACTTAACTCTTCGATGTTCTTCCAATCTTCATCTGTTAATTTGTACTCTTCTACTTCATGTTCGCCGAAGATCGTTTTCAAGATGATTTGTTTAAATTCTTCAATAGAAATTGATTCTTCTAAAAATTCATCAATATTAGCAACACGTTTACGTACAGATTTAATACCTTTAGATTGAATTTTTTTAGGGTTAACTCTTAATGCGTTTTGTACCTCGCCTAAGTCACTATTAAGCATTAATGTACCGTGGCTAAACATTCTTTCTTTAACTTTAACCATTGCATTTCCTGAAATTTTAGCTTGTCCTACTTGGATATCATTTCGTCCAGTCATTTCGGCATTAACGCCCATAGATTGTAACGCTTGAACGATAGGTTCTGTAAATTTTTTAAAATTATGGAAACTATTGCCATCATCATCAGTAATAAAACTAAAGTTTAAATTACCCTGATCGTGATAGACAGCACCGCCTCCAGAAATACGTCGAACTACATGGATACCGTGTTCATCTACATATTGTTTGTTGACCTCTTCAATTGTATTTTGGTTTTTACCAACAATAATAGATGGGCCATTCACGTAAAATAAAAAGTAACTATCATCTGCTGGTAAGTGCTTTAATACATACTCTTCCATCGCAAGATTAATAGTAGGATCGGTAATATTATTATTACTTACAAATTTCATATTTATCTCTCCTCTTATCTCTCTGATATATGCCCTTAATCTAGTTATGCCTTATAATTAAATATATTGCCAATTATTTACTCAAATTTGACATTATTTTCAAAATTAAAATATTATTTGCCATTTTTAGCATATATTTGTTTATTATTAGGCTAAATTTTAGTACAATATAGCCTAGCTATGATTTGAGGAGGACTCGAAATGACTGTTGCAGAAGTAGGAAATATCGTAGAATTTTATGACGGTTTAAGAGGCCGTGTTGAAAAAATTAATGACAATTCAGTAATTGTTGACTTAACTATTATGGATAACTTTAATGACTTAGACTTACCAGAGAAAACAGTTATTAATCACAAACGATATACGATCGTTGAATAAGAAGGTTAATATTAAATGAAAAATATATCGAAAGCTTTAATTTGGTTTATTGCAAGCTTTATTGTCTTCCATTTGATTCTATATATTATGTGGGGGGAGCATCAAGAATACTGGTATTTATACACAGGTATTATGTTGATTGCTGGCATTAGTTATGTTTTCTACCAAAGGGATATTGAGTCGAAACGTTTATTAACTTCTATTGGGGTTGGAATTTTAACAAGTATCGTCTTGATTATTGTTCAATTCATCTTCTCGTTATTAACACCACAAATAACGTATGCTGAGCTTATTAAAGAACTATCAAGAACAGGTGTATATTTCAAATGGCAAATGCTAGTAACGTTAATTTTTGTTATACCTTGTCATGAATTATATATGAGAACAGTTTTGCAAAAAGAATTAACTCGTTTTAAGTTACCTAGCTGGTTAGTAATTATTATTACTGCCTTATGCTCAAGTTCGTTATTTATATACTTAGACAAATGGTGGATTGTAGCATTTATTTTTGTTACTCAATTAGTTTTATCATTTAGTTATCAATACACACGTCGTATAGTAACTACATCATTAGGCCAAATTGTCGCCATCATCTTGTTATTAATATTTCATGGATAAAAAACTTTTCTTAGTTTAAATAGCTAAGAAAAGTTTCTTTTTTTAGAAGTAATTTGTAATGCACATACGTTTATATTATTGAAGAGCATTAAATATTTACTTTAAAGTTGTCTATGACTGATAAGTTATAGCTTGGCTCTTTTAAATTTTTAGCAATAAGCATACTCATTGGTAAATTATGAGTAGCGTGATGAATCATAGCCCCATCTAAATATTGACGATAATTTCTGTAACAATAATCTGTCATCGTAACTCTATATTCCTTATTTAATTCTATGTCTTTCAAACACACACGGTTAAATGGTTCTTTCGACATGTCCACTTCATATTCAAAACCTTGCCATATGGTACATAAAGTTTCGTCTACAATTGTCATAGTTAACTGTTCATTTTCAAATTGGATGTAAGAATATGTATATTCAATCATGTCTTTGATTTGTTGACCAGTCAGAGTTAAATCGAGTGCTTTATCTGGGTGAGGATAGGCATAATAAATATCTTCATTTGTTATTACGTCATTAAATCCCTTTTCACCATTTTTAGGCACATTAGCACATGTAATAATATTATCATAGGCCAATTTAAGACTATCATGTAGAAGTTGGGTAAATGGATGTGTCTTGGTTAGCAAATCCTCTAGTCCATTAACTTGCATATTATAATTGTCTTCGGAAATGACTTCTTTAGACCAATGCGCTACTGCTTTGCGATCATAATATGTCATATCGAGTAACTCATCATCTTCTTTGTATTCACTTAAATCAACGACTTCAGACTGAATATCTTCTTTTTCGAAGGTGCTTGTTCGTTTTTTAAATTTTATTTTAACGTGAATTAATTCTTGCGCATTTTGACCCGCTTGAACATACATTGTCTCATAATCATTACCAATTATTGTTTGATGTTGGTGGGCAGTAATCATTAAATCAATGACACCAATTTCTTTCATTAATTTTTCAGCTTCGTGTGAACTCTCTCCATGACGATGATTCGTCTGACTAATCTTATTTAAACCTCCATGATAAATAACGATTAAGAAATCTGGATGTTCAGTTTCGTGAATATATCTAATCCATCGTCTTGCTGAAAATAATGTTTTTTCAATAGAAACATCTGTTTCCATTTCAGCGTATTCATTTTTCATTAAACCATCTGCCGTCAAACCAACAATCGCTATCCTAACATTGTCATATTGTTTAATCACATAAGGTGTTGAGAAATAAGGTTCTTTCGTTAATGCGTACTCTATATTGGCCGATAACCACTGAAAGCGTGCTAATGATACAGAACGTGTTAAGAAAGATAATCCGAATTTAAAATCATCGGGACTTACCCCACTCGCATCATATTGCATATCATTCATTAGCTTAACCATTGGGTGACGTTTATATGGTGCTACAATAGCATAATAATAGGCTTCCAAAGAGCCAGCTAAACTCCCTCCGCTATCAAGTAAAATAACATTATCATTATTTTCTCTAACATTTTTAACATACGCACCGGCGCGGTAAATATTCGATCCATAATCACCATTCAAAAAATGACTATGCATATCAGATGTTGCCAAAATATCTATATTTATATTTTCGTTTTTTTCCACGTTTACACACCCCTTATTTAAGGTTAGTTTAACATTTATTAAACCCTGAGTGTTATTCATTTAGTACGTTTTAAAATAGATAAAAAGCCAGTCTAAGACATGTTCTTATGCCTCGACTGACTTCTCAAATTAACCTATTTGTACACGTTCTTTAGGATAGTGGAATTTATCTGGTTCTTTACGGCCTGCAATCATAATAATAAATGAAATAAGGCCTACACGTCCTATAAACATCAATATCATTAGTATGACTTTTGTAAGTCCACTAATATCGTCAGTAACGCCTAATGATAAACCACATGTTCCGAACGCTGACATGACTTCAAAGAATACTTGCAAGAACGTTAAATTACTTTTTTCCGTAGCTAAAATAATTATCATACTTGTAAATGTAAGCAATGATGCCATAGTAAATACCGCAAATGAACGTTGTATATCTACGACATGGATTTCTCTATTAAATACTTTGATGGCTGATTTTTCAGTATTATTATTAAAATTAATAACAAACAATATTAAAATCGCAAAAGTAGTGGTACGGATACCCCCACCGACTGAACTTGGAGAAGAACCTATAAACATTAAGAGACTCATAATGACATTGGTTGCATCACTAAAGTTAGTAACATCAATTGTTTGTAAACCAGCACTTCTCGTCGTTGCAGATTGAAATAGAGAATAGAATAACGATTGATGCCAGCTTAAACCTTTAAAAGCATGATTATGTTCAAGTGCTAAGATAACTATCACCCCGAAAGTGAATAAAAAGAAATATGTTGTTGTAGTTATTTTAGTAAACAAAGAAAATCTAAAATGGCTTACTCTATTTCTAACATAAGCTCTAATTTCTAATAATACTGGAAATCCTATAGAGCCTAATACGATTAAAAACATTACAATCGTTTGGACAAAATAATCTTTCGCATATGGCACTAAAGATTGACCTGTGATGTCTAATCCACCATTTGTAGTTGCAGATACTGAAACAAACAATCCTTGCATCAATGAATTTTTCAAATCTGGATTGTCTCTATAAAAGTAAAATGCTAATAATAAAGCACCAACAAATTCGATTGTCAGTATCGTTTTAATTATTTCTAAGATTAATTTTACTGTCCCGCTCATCGTATCTTTATTATTATCTAGCATGATTAATTGACGTTCACGAATACCAATATGTTTACCGAGCACGACCCATAAAACAGTACCGATTGCCATAACGCCAATTCCGCCGATATTTAATATAACTAGTATAATTATTTGCCCAAACACCGAATAAGTATCCACAATATTAATTGGTGATAAGCCAGTTACACTAATACCAGAGACAGCTACAAATAAAGTGTCTATAGGACTCACGGTCACACCCTGTTTATGTACAAACGGTAAGTTTAATAATAAAAATGCGACAACTATAGCTATTAGATAATATAAAACAATCCCTTGTTGAGGACTTGATTTTTTTAATAACTTACCGAAAATAGACATTAACTTGTCACCTCAACGTTATTTTAATTTGATTTTTATTTCTTGAGATTTTCCGTCTCTATATATTTTTCCTGTCAATGTTGCTAAATCCTGTCTATGATTGAAAATAATCTGTCTATAATCTAAATTATTTTTTATTGTTTTACTATCTAATTCTACAACTACATCGCCAGTTTTTAAACCAGATTTTTCACCTAACCCACCATCTTTTAACTTTTCCACTACTATACCGTTCGCAATATCATTTGGAACGTTTAAAATTTCACGTTCATAACTATTAAGGTCTTGTACATTTTCAATGGCGATACCTGTATTGGGATAATCGATTTTACCTTTCTTTTCTAGTTCATTAGCTATTTCCATAGCATCATTAATAGGAATGGCAAAACCCATGTCTTCTATATTTGGCATATTTATTTTTAACGACACTATACCAACAAGTCTTCCGCTATCGTTCACTACGGCGCCACCCGAATTTCCAGGATTAACTGAGGCATCTATTTGAAATGCTTTAATACGTTCATCGTTTTCACTATCTTGGTTAAAATCTACAGCTACCGCTCTATTCAGTCCCGAAACGATACCTTTAGACACACTGTTTCTAAAGTCTTCACCTAATGGGTTGCCTACTACAATAATAGATTCACCCAAAACTAATTTACTTGAATCTCCAATCTCAATTGGTTTAATGTTTTGGTCTTTGATATTCGCTTTAATCACTGCAATATCAGACCATTTATCTTTACCAATAACGCTTGCTTGTGTTGAGGTATGATCAACATAAGTTACTTTAATCTTATCGCTATCACTTATAATGTGAGTATTAGTTAAAATAAAAAAAGCATCGCCTACTTTTTTGTAGACGACACCTGAGCCAAGTTCACTATTTGAATTTGTATTTGTTTGTTGAACTGAAGTTTTCTTAGGTGCGTCACTTTCCACTGTTACTACTGACTTAACAGTGTTGTTAGCGTTTTTCATAGTTGATGTATACTTCGTATGATTACTTTCACTTTGGTTAACACTACTACCTTGATTAATATTAGAAATAATAGCATTTAATAATAGAATAATTAAGATAATTGCTACAACAATAACTATTTTAACCCAATGTAATTTAAAGAATGCTTTCACTTGATCCATAAAGTTAGTATTGTTTGATGCTGGTTTATCCTTATCATCGGCTTGTTTCTCTTTAGATGAAGTATGAGCTTGCGCCTTATCGTTATCATTTGATGTTTGATCATCTAATCGTTTTGAACTGTCATTAGTTTCTTTAGTTAAGGTTGTTTTATGTTCATCTTTACGAGCTTTACCAGACTTAGCATTGTCTGTTAACTTATCAACCTTAGCTGTGTCATTGCTTTTAGATGACTTATGGCCATGTTCTTGTTGATGAGTTGTGAGGTTAGCTTGTTTCTTTTTGTTTTTCTCTTTCTTAATAGTACTTTGTTCTTCTTTTTCTTTGTTTTTTCTTAATCTACTATATTCAGGCTGAGATGAGTTAGTGTCATTTTTATTACCATCAATACTAGTAGTTTGATTTTGATTACGCGCATTGTCTGAAATTTTATTATCTTTATTCTCAGACTTATTTTCTTTTTTAAGATGTTGTTCTTCAGGCAAAGTTAAATTATGGGAATCCTTTGAATTGCCTTCAACTTTAGAAGTAGACTCATTTTCTGCTCTTAGCTTTGCTAGATGCTGCTGTTGTTGAATTTCTTCTTGAGTGAGTTTTTCAATTCGCGCTTTTCTCAAATTGTCTTTCACGCGTTCTTCATTAAGCTTTGCTTGTTGTTGCTCTTTTTGAGCTAAGCGCTCTCTTTGCTCTTTTTCTCGCTTAATTCTAGCCTCACGCTCTTCATTATGAAAATATTCATGACGTTTACGGCGATATTTATCACGAGGTATTACATGTTTTTTATCATTATTCAAAGATGCTCACTCCTAACGTTTAACTCATAACGTATATTATATTATGACGAAATTTAAGCGATATACTTGTATGTAACTATGTATTTTTTAATTTTAAGTCATTTATACATTAATTAAAGTTTAATATCAATAGTATAAATTAGCAATGAATTGATGATGTATTTCTAAAATTCCCTTATAAAATATGTTGAGAATGGTATATCTATCTAATTTTCCTATAAATTCTATTATCTCCTAGCAAGATTCTGTAAAAAAGAATAAAGTATGATTTAATTCTATGTTTATGCCTCTCCTCTACTAATAAAATTAGAGCTCAAAACACTAATAAAAATGTTTCAAGCTCTAAAGATAATGCTAATATTATTTATTTTTCTTTTTATTATTACGTACTGATGTTAACCAACCAATAATAACTAATAGAATCATTACAGTCCAGAAAATAGCTTGCCATAATGTACTATGTGGGAAGTCTTCTGGTAAAATACCGATATCTTTATGAGCAAGTACGATTACTACTAATTTAATACCTACCCAACCTACAATGGCAAAAGCAGCGCCTTCTAAGCCAGGGTATTTATTAAGTAAGTTAACGAACCATGTAGCAGCAAAACGCATAAGAATAACGCCAATCATGCCACCGATAAACATTACACTAAATTGTCCTAAATCCATACCGCCAAAGTGGATACCCACTTCAGGTAATGTCACGGCAATAGCCATGGCAGCTAACATTGAATCAATAGCAAAAGCAATATCAGCAAATTCTACTTTAAATACAGTGCCCCAGAATTGCATAGGACTAACTTTTTTCTCTTTACCAGACTCATCAAAGTGATGGTCGTCTCCTTCGGGTTGTTCTTGGCCTTTTGAGTGGAAGAAATTCCAAAGATTTTTTATAGACATAAAGATTAAATATGCAGCGCCTAGTGCTTGAATAAACCAGAAATTAACGATAATACTGATTAGGAATAAAGCAAGGAAACGGAATACAAACGCACCTAATAGGCCGTAAAATAATGCTTTCTTACGTTGTTCGGGTGGTAAGTGCTTAACCATTACAGCCATTACGACAGCGTTATCAGCTGCTAATAAGCCTTCTAAAAAGACTAGCACTAAAATTACCCACAAATACGGTAAAATTAAACTCGGATCCAATGTGGACAGCTCCTTTTTATTTTAATACAAATAAAGAGACCTATGCTAAATAATAGCAAAGGTCTCACTTAGCAATTAATTGCCCACTTTACCGGAAGATAAGACTTCGTAATGACGATAAAGTGCTAAACCATGTGTTCTTATGGTTCTCAAGTTACTCCCCTCTGACATGTATGTTGTCATAGGTATTCATTTGTTATGTGTATTATAACCAATGTCGGTCCAAATACACAATTATTAATTATCAACTTATTAAAATTTTAACAGTATATTGATTATTACCCACTCTATACAAAGTTATTCTTATAATAAGCTAAATAATTTAATTTCTGGGAATTTCTCTTCAAACCAACGTGTAGCAAACTCATTTTCAAATAGGAAGACAAAGTTATCATATCTGTCTTTTACTAAGATTGAACGAGATGTATTCATTTTATCTTGAATATCATCTTCATTTTCAATCCAACGTGCTATTTTTCTACCTACCTGTTCCATAACTACATCGACATTATATTCATTCTTCATACGATGCTCAAACACTTCAAATTGTAACTGACCAACAGCACCCAAGATGATTTGGTTCGTATGCAATGTTTTATAATATTGAATTGCACCTTCTTGTACAAGTTGTTCGATACCTTTATGGAAATGTTTTTGTTTCATAACATTTTTAGCAGACACTTTCATAAAAATTTCTGGTGTGAACTGTGGTAAATCTTGGAAATTGAATTTTTGTTTTCCACCAACAAGCGTATCCCCAATTTGATAATTACCTGTATCGTATAAACCAATAATATCACCGGCTACGGCATGGTTGACGGTTTCTTTATCATCCGCCATAAAGGAAGTTGAACGCGTAATCTTTTGTTTTTTGTTTGTACGTTGTAATGTGACATCCATACCACGTTCAAATGCTCCACTTACTACACGCATAAAGGCAATTCTATCACGGTGTTTAGGATCCATATTAGCCTGAATTTTAAAGATAAATCCAGAAAATTCTTCATCAAATGGGCTTACTTCTACTTCTTCATTTGTTTGACGGGCATTTGGCATAGGCGCATGATCTACATAGGCATTTAAGAAGTTTTGAACACCAAAGTTAGCTAAAGCTGAACCAAAGAATACTGGTGTCAGTTCACCATTTAATAAGGCTTCATTATCAAATTGCTCTCCCGCTTCTTCAACTAACATAAATTCCTCGATAGCTTGTTCAAATGCACTGTCGTTACTAATTGAATGGTCTTCTTCTAATTCATACTCATCATTTAAATGTAAAACATTCTCTTCATCTCTAAATGGTTCGATTGATTTTGTATGACGGTCAATGATACCAAAGAAATTTTGGCCCATTCCAATTGGCCAATTCATTGGATATGTTTCAATATTTAATGTTTCTTCAATTTCATCTAATAATTCGAAAGGTTCTTTACCTACACGGTCTAATTTATTAATGAACGTGAAGATAGGAATACCACGCATTTTACATACTTTGAATAGTTTTAACGTTTGTGGCTCAATACCTTTGGCACAGTCTATAACCATTACAGCACTGTCCACGGCCATCAACGTACGGTACGTATCTTCTGAAAAGTCTTCGTGCCCTGGTGTATCTAAGATATTGATTTTATAATCATCATAATCAAATTGCATCACAGAACTTGTTACCGAGATACCACGTTCTTGTTCTACTTTCATCCAGTCACTTCTCGCAAATTTTCCTGTCTTTTTACCTTTTACGGTACCCGCTTCACGAATCGCACCACTAAAATATAATAGTTTTTCGGTTAATGTCGTTTTACCAGCATCTGGGTGGGAGATGATGGCAAACGTTTTTCTTGATTCAACTTCTTCTTTTAAACTCATTTATTTGTCTCCTTTAAATACTCTGCTATCCAGGTTATTAATATAGAAGCAATATGTGTTGCTTCCTCTTCATCTTTAAAATTAAATATATGCATGACTAATTCTTCTTCTATTTCATTTAAATTCATATCTAATGAAACTTCTAAAGACCAAAACATGTCTGGGATAGCTAACATAAGATGATTACATTCTTTGTTCTTATATATATAAACATTCACAACTTCATTTTGTGTTGAAAGTTGTTTAATCATCAACGTGCTCGCCACCAAATTTTTTATAAGCTGCTTCTAATCCTATTAAATCATCTCTATGTGGCACTTTAACATGGCCTGGCATGATTTGATATGGCTCTCTACCTTTAGAAGCTAATACCACTGTATCTCCAGGTTCAGCAATGTCAATCGCATGTCTAATACCTTCTGCACGATCTTCAAATTCCACATAATTATTATGTGTCGCACCTTTCGCTAGTTCAGCTGTTAGCATTTTAGGATCGTCATTTGCTGGATTATCAGGAGTGAAGATTACATAATCTGCTCTACATGCTACTGCACCCATTTCTGGCGTTTTAGTTAAATCACGTTCTCCAGCCATACCTACTAAGAAGATAAGTTTTTGTTTCACAAATGGTTTAACTGCATCTATGAGCTTATTCATACCATCTGCTGTATGCGCATAATCAATAATTAAATCAATTGGTAAGTTAGGATCTAATACTTCTAATCGTCCTTCGACAGGTTCAAGAGATTTAACTACTTCTATAATATCTTGCATTGGCGTTCCTTTACTCCATACGGCAATTATCGCAGCCATAATATTAGAAATATTGAATTTACCGACATATGGTGATTTAACGCGATATGTACCAAATGGTGTATCAAAATCAAAATCAACGCCTTGTAGAGATTCTTTAATGTTTTTAGCCATAAATTGAGCGTCATTATCTATTCCATAACTGAAAATTTCATATGGCGTCACTGATGCTAAATATTCTGAGAAATCATCGTCATTATTTAATACTACGTATTTCTCTTTAGATAAATCTTCACCTAGTTGACTAAATAATAAAGATTTCGCATGGCCATATGCTTCCATAGTACCGTGGAAATCTAAATGATCTTGTGTAAGATTTGAAAAAACGGCTACATCAAATTCAACGCCTCGTAAACGTCCTAATGATAAACCATGACTCGACACTTCCATTGTCATCGCTTCTGCATTTTCATCAACGGCTTGTTTAATTTTCTTTGTTAAAGAGACTGTTTCTGGTGTTGTATTGGCACCTTTAGTCTTTTGTTCATTAATTTGAAAGCCATTTGTGCCCAAGTATGCACTGCCTTTTCCTAAACCTCTGAAAATCAAATGAATCATGGTCGCAATTGAGGTTTTACCGTTAGTCCCTGTGATTCCAAATGTAGTTAATTGTTGGCTTGGGTAATCGAATAGCGTATGTGCTAATAAGCTGGCTACTCTTAATGTATCGGGTACGATAACTTGGGTAACGTCTTCACTTAATTCTTGTTTATGATTAACTACTACAATTTCAGCGCCTTGATCAACAACGTTTTGACAAAATTTGTGGCTATCTACGGTATAACCTTTTGATGCGACGAATATACTTCCTTCACTTGCTGTACGTGAATCTGTAGTGATATCAGTAACATTTATATCTAACGTTCCTATAACTTGTTTAACTCGTATTTTTTCGAACAACTCATTCGCATTCAAAATGTATCGCTCCTTTATTTACAATAAGTCTATTATACACATTTTAAAGTTGTTGATAAATTTATTCTTATCAAATTATTTTAATTTAAGTTCATATTTTAATGATGCTTTACTATTGATATTTCTCGTAACTTATATGTTCAATTTTTTATTTATTAATTGGGAGTTAAATTTTTTAAAATTTTATTTATATCTAACGATTTGCCGATACTTTTTTTATCTTTAATGCTAGGATAGATATATAAAGATGAAGTAATCGTTATTATTATGCTATAATGCACTATAAATGAAATGAATGGGTTTAATAGAAGTTATATATACTTTGTAAATATTAAACTTAAACGACGTTATTTTATATATATTAAATTTAAATTAATGGAGGGTGACTATTAATGGTTACTCAAAATAAAAAGATATTGATTATTACCGGCTCATTTGGTAATGGCCATTTACAGGTAACGCAAAGCGTTGTTAACCAACTTAATGAAATGAATTTAACTCATTTATCAGTTATTGAGCATGACTTATTTATGGAAGCACATCCAATCTTAACTTCTATATGTAAAAAATGGTATATCAATAGCTTTAAATACTTTAGAAATATGTATAAAAATTTTTACTATAGTCGCCCAGATGATTTAGACAAATGTTTTTATAAATATTATGGTTTGAATAAACTAATCAATTTACTATTAAAAGAAAAGCCGGACTTAATCTTACTAACCTTCCCTACGCCGGTTATGTCAGTTTTAACTGAACAATTCAATATTCGTATACCTATCGCTACAGTAATGACGGACTATCGTTTACAGAAGAACTGGATTACTCCTAATTCTCATAGATATTACGTAGCGACAGAAGATACTAAAGCTGATTTTGTGGAGGCGGGCGTGCCTGCTTCTGACATTAAAGTGACTGGCATTCCTATTGCCGATAAGTTTGAAGAGGATATTGATAATAAAGCCTGGTTAACTCAACACCATTTAGATCCTGATAAACCTACAATTTTAATGGCAGCTGGTGCATTTGGTGTATCTAAAGGTTTCGACTATATGATTAAGACGATTCTTGAGAAAAGTCCACATTCTCAAATTGTTATGATTTGTGGACGTAGTAAATCATTAAAACAAAGTTTGGAAACGCAATTTAAGTCATATGATAATGTATTAATCCTAGGTTATACACAACATATGAATGAATGGATGGCGTCATGTCAGTTAATGATTACTAAACCTGGAGGAATTACTATTTCTGAAGGTTTAACTCGTAGTATTCCAATGATTTTCTTGAATCCTGCGCCAGGACAAGAACTTGAAAATGCGCTTTATTTCCAAGATAAAGCTTATGGCAAAATTGCAGATACGCCAGAAGAAGCAATTGAAATTGTTTCTGATTTAACGAATCATGAAGATAAACTGAAAGCAATGTCTAACAAAATGTCAGAAGAAAAAGTTGATTATTCAACCTATCGATTATGTACCGATTTATTAAATATCCTGGATAGTTCTTCACAACAACAGGAAATTTACGGAAAGGTTCCATTATATGCCAAGTTCTTCGTTAAATAGTAAGGGAATTAGTAAAAACTTCAAGATAATGCTTGTTATTCTATTCTTAATGGAATTTGCGAGAGGTATGTATGTTCTAAGTTATATTAACTATTTACCTACCGTAACTTCAATAGCAGTAGCAGTCACTTCTGCAGCATTATCTATACACTTTATCTCCGATGCAGCTACAAATTTTGTCATCGGTTTCTTATTAAAAAAATTCGGTACAAAGTTAGTATTAACACTTGGATTTTTACTAGCATTTCTTAGTTTATTCCTAGTTATTTGGTTTCCTGCAAATGCTATAGTAATCATATTAAGTGCGATTATGTTAGGAATTGCGGTCAGTCCTATTTGGGTTATTATGTTATCAAGTGTCGAAGAAGACCAACGTGGTAAGCAAATGGGCTATGTTTATTTTGCATGGTTATTAGGTTTGCTCGTCGGATGGGCATTTATGAATGTGTTAGTTAAATTACACCCTACACATTTTGCTTTTATGATGTCACTAGTCGTTGTCATTGCTTGGGTATTATATTACTTCGTCGACGTTAAATTAACGAATTATAATACTAAACCTGTGAGCGAACAACTTGGACAAATCGTCGAAGTTATGAAACGTCATATAGTGTTATTCCCTGGTATTTTATTACAAGGGGCTTCTATCTCAGCGCTATTGCCGATACTACCTACATACGCTACTAAAGTTGTTGGTGTAAGTACGATTGAATATACAGTGGCTATAGCAATTGGCGGATTAGGTTGTGCAGTTTCAATGCTATTTTTATCTAAGATTATCGATAAAAATAGTACGGGCTTTATGTACGGTATCATCTTTGTCGGTTTCATCCTATTTACTGCTTTCATTTTTGCTCTATCTCTTGTAACTAATATTTTTGTTGTATGGGGCATCGCAGTATTTATCGGTCTAATGTATGGTATTTTATTACCTGCTTGGAATACGTTTATGGCTGGACAAATTAATCCTGTTGAACAAGAAGAAACTTGGGGCGTATTTAATAGCGTTCAAGGTTTTGGCTCTATGATAGGCCCACTATTTGGTGGACTCATAGCCCAACTAACAAATGGCTTGAATAATACTTTCTACTTTTCAGCATTTATCTTTTTAGTATTAGCCATTTTCTACGGCTTATATTTTATAAAAAATAATAAAAAGACAAAATATTCTTCATAAATTAAAGCGTGCAGCGACAGAAAGCTAATGAAATTTCTAAGATTTCGTCGTTCCCTCGATTAGAAATGAAGAAAGTACAGATTGGATGTATCTTCGTTTTAGACAACTACTGTAAAAATTTAAAAAAATTAAACGTATATGATGTAGTATTGTTGGCGAGACTCCCGAGGGAATAGGATGAGCGTCGAGACCGTGGCTCGACCCATCTCCCTGGGAAAGCTTCGCCAAACAATACGAAGTATTGCTAAAAAGAGAAGCGTAGAGGTGATTCAAACATGAACCACCTCTACGCTATTGTTTTGGGATTTATGTCCCAGACGCTTCTTTTATGTCATATAATTAAACTTTACGCTAAATTGAAAGTATCAATGACTTTCCATTTGTCTTCGCCTTCATCATAACGTAATAATGATAATTCTTCGATTTTTTCTTTATGATCTACCCCTGCTAATTCCACTTGACCATATATATCTTCAAATTCTTGGCTTGTTAAACCTTGAGCAATTGTGAAGTGTGGTACAAAAGGATGTTCAGCTTTACCATAGAAATCATCAGTGTTGAATTTATTGAAAAGTTGTTCTAAATCATCAGTTTTAGCCACTTTAAAATAAATAACATTGTTTATAGGTTTAAAGCTTGAAGCTTTTGTAGCATGAACTTCTACAGGTTCAACGCCTTTTAAACGTTTTTCTATTTCTTGTTTTACTGAATCTAACTCATCATTGATTTCGAAGTGAGATTTAATCGTGATATGTGGCATGATACGTGCATATTCAGTATCATAACGTTTACGATATCCATTCACTTCGTCTTGGAATGATTTTGACGGAATTAATGCTAATCCTATATTCATTGAAATTCCTCCTTTGTTTAACATACTACCATTATAGCAAAATTCTAAATTTTACGTTATTGGTTAGTTAAATTTTTTGAAAAGGTTTACAATTATTAAACGAATATTGCGAGTAGACTTATCATTAGACTACTTTTTATACTCGTGTATTACTTATCTATACCCTTTTCAACAAAAAATAGTAATACATTAAACTTCATTATTAGGAGTGGAAATTTCTTCGCTTAAAAAATATTTTAAAATATCTGCTAATAATGGTTTCCAAGATTTCCAATTATGGCCACCATCAAATTCTTGATAACTATATGTCATATCTTTTTGTTGGATTAAATCTGCAAGTGCTCTATTAGGTGTTAAGAAATCAGCAGGTTCACCAGTTGTCGGTAGTTTAAAATCTTCTTCCTCTTTACCAATGGCATGCCAAATGGTTAATTCTCTATATTGTAGGCAATGATTTACTCTTTCAAGCACAGTATCATCAGAATGTGGACTAAGCATTGCGACTTGGCTAAAGATAGTGGGATATGTAAGTGCTGTTAGAAGTGCAATACTTCCTGCTAAACTATCCCCTATTAAAATACGCGCATTGCCCACTTTATAAGTTGGGAAGGTGTTATCAATAAATCGTAGCAATTCTTTTCCTACTGCTTGAATTGTTTTATGTGAGCGACTCCCTTGAGGATGAAACTCTTCTCTTCGTTTATCAACGTCTTCATAATGGAAACCAACAATAATAGCACGTTGAATTTCATCATTTCTTCTTAAACGTTCATATTCACGTTGAATTCTACCGAAACGTAAAAAATCTAGACCATCAAAACAAATGATTACTTGATACTTAAATAGGTCAGAATAGTCTTCTGGTAAATAAATGGATAGCGTGACATCTCTTTCTAAAATATGACTATGTAAAATATGTTTATTAATTTTACCCGCTTTAAAATTCGACATTTGGATGAGGCCCCCTATTAATAATAATCTAATTGTATCAAGTTAAAGACGACTTTTAAATGTTCTAATAACATCAAATATCACTTTAGTAAGTAAACTTTTACTTTTTAACATATCTTATTTGATATATACTTATTAAATAATGAACAATTGATTATCTTAGGAGGACGTAAGCTTATGCTTAACAAAGTATGGTTTCGAACGGGCATTGCATTGATCATCCTGTTTGTACTTATAAAATTATTTATGGAAGTACAAAGTGTCTTTGCCCCTATTGCAACAATTATTGCCTCAGTGCTTCTTCCATTTTTAATTAGTGGATTTTTATTTTATATCTGCTTACCATTCCAAACTATTTTAGAAAAATGGGGCTTCCCACGTTGGGCTAGTATTACAACAATCTTTATTGGTTTAGCAGCAATTATTGCTATTGTGGTAGCATTTATTGCACCAATTATTATTTCAAACGTTAATAGCTTAATTAAAGCTACACCGTCATTACAACGTGAAGCAGAACGTATAGTAAACTTTTCATTAACACAAATGGATAAATTACCAAGTGATGTCACTAACCGCATCAATTCAACTGTCAAATCATTCGGTGATAGTTTGACTGGTATTTTAGCTAATTCATTTACTTATATTACATCATTAATTTCTACGATTTTCTTATTAATTATGGTACCGTTCTTTTTAATTTATATGTTAAAAGACCACGAAAGATTTATTCCAGCTATCGCTAAATTTTTCAAAGGTGAACGTAAAGTATTTGTAGTTGATTTATTAAAAGATTTAAACTTTACTTTAAAATCATATATTCAAGGGCAAGTAACAGTGAGTGTGATTCTAGGTATTATCTTATACATTGGATATACAATTATCGGTTTACCTTACACGCCTTTATTAGTACTATTTGCTGGGGTAGCAAACTTAATTCCTTTCTTAGGTCCTTGGTTATCCTTCGCCCCTGCTGCAATTCTTGGTATCATTGATGGCCCGTCAACATTTATTTGGGTCTGTGTGGTCACATTAATAGCGCAACAACTTGAAGGTAACGTGATTACACCAAATGTTATGGGTAAATCTTTAAGTATTCACCCACTTACTATTATTGTTGTTATCTTAGCGGCCGGAGATTTAGGTGGCTTTACGCTTATTTTAGTCGCTGTACCGTTATATGCAGTTCTTAAAACAATTGCAAGCAATGTCTTTAAATATCGTCAACGTATAATTGATAAAGCAAATAGTGATGTTAAAGATTGATAATATTTTATTAAAACTGTGATATTAATAGTTTGTATTTTGGTAAATCGATAAACGGTGTCCCAATCGAATACTTTTAATATATTTAAAAAAGGCACAAAGATGATTTCTAGTTGAAATCACCTTTGTGCCTTTAATTTTGGAGAATAGATATAATCCCTTAAGTCTTTAATTATTTAATAGCGTGGAAACCACTGTCAACGTGGATATTTTCACCAGTTACACCACTTGAGAAGTCACTTAATAAGTATGCAGCAGTTTTACCTACTTCTTCTTGGTCTACATTACGTCTTAATGGTGCACGTTCTTCAATTTCTTTAAGAATTGTATTGAAGCCGCCTACACCTTTTGCACTTAGTGTACGAATTGGACCAGCAGAAATCGCATTTACGCGAATATTGTCTGGACCTAAATCATAAGCTAAGTATTTAACGTTAGCTTCTAGACTAGCTTTAGCTACACCCATTACATTGTAGTTTTGAACGGCGAATTCGCCACCTAAGTATGTCGTAGCAACGATGCTACCACCATTAGGCATGATTTTTTTAGCTTCATGAGCCACAATTGTTAATGAATATGAGCTAATGTCTTGGGCTAATAAGAAGCCTTCACGTGAAGTTTCTGAGAAACGACCACGTAAATCTTCAATATTAGCAAAAGCGATAGAATGGTAAACGCCATCAATATTTCCTACTTCTTCACCAATTTTAGCGAAGCCATTGATAACATCCTCATCTTTTTGAACATCAATTTGATATAATTTAGGATCATTTTGATTTAATTGATCTAATAATTTCTCCAATTCTTTACGGCTACGATCTTTACGGTAAGTAAATACTAACTTCGCGCCTAATTGGTCTAATACTTTAGCAACGCCGAAACCGATACTACGTTTATTAGCAATACCCATAATAACGAAGGTTTTGTTTTCAAGATTTAACATGCGACATGTCTCCTTATAGTGATTCTTTTCTTTAATATCTTAAACTTATTGTCCCCGACAATAAAGATTAATCTAATGTATTTATTTTACCATTGTTGCGAAAGATTTATAAAGTAATATTAATATCTAGCAACATGATGTTTCTTTGTTTTCTACTACTCGACTTTTACTCATGTTTAATAATAAAATTCAAGTTCTGATTTTAATTCGTCTACATACTCTTTTGATCCAGTTACAATCAAGCGGTCTTTATATCTAAGTTGCGTGTCCCCGTGAGGTACGATTGATTCATTGTTTCTAATAATGCGCACAAAGATAACGTCTCCACCAAATGGGAAATTACGTAATTGTATGTTTTCATATTTATAGTTCAACATTTCAATTTCGTACAATGACGTTTCTACATTACTTAAGATATTTAACATGTTAGGTGTTTCAATTAATCCTTTTAAGAAGATTTTATTACTAATAAAGTCACTGAACACCTCTATGCCATCAAATTTCATTTTGTCGTCTTCATTACTATTTTCAAGTCGACAAATCACTCGATTAACTTCATGCTCTTTTGCTAACTTCGCTACTTTACTGTTCAAACTATCATCATTAGTAGAACATACTACAATATCTTGGTTAAAGAGTCCTAATCGTTCTAGCAAACTTTCCTCATAATCTGGAATTTCCACTACCGTAATGTTGTCTGACAAACTACGATTATCAGATAAATCTTTACGATAATAGAGCGTTACATTATACAAGTGAGAAGTAAGATTCTGCACAATAGGAATAGTAAGTTGGTTCTTACCAATCAAAGCAATATCTATTTTACGATTAGCTTCATCTGGAATTGGAAACATTTTTTTGAAAATGATCGGTACAAACACGCATGTAATAATCGCACTTAAAATAAAAATACCTGACATCTCAGCTGAAATCGCCTTTAATTGTTCTGCAATTTTAGCCGCAGCAATAACCAATGATAATGTCGACGTTAACAAGAATGCTGAAGCGATGGTAGTTTTAGTATCAAACCAACGTCTTATTAATAGTACTGGTACTAATTTTGAAATAATAAAAGCTAAAATCAAGATTGGAATAATAATTAATAGTGATGGTTCTTTAATTAATGAAGGAATATTTAAATCTACCCCTACCATAATAAAGAAGATTGGAATAAAGAAACCATAACCGAATGAATCAAGCGTATGTATTAATTCCTCATCTGGTTTTAGAAGTGACACAACTACACCAGCTAGAAAAGCACCTAAAATATATTCAGCGCCTACGCCTTCAGCAAGTGCTACTAATAGAATGATGAGCGCAAAGATAGCTCTTATACCTATTTGAGTAGTCCCACCTATTAAACGTTGTAAAAATTTCATACGTTTAAATAATACGCCAAGGACATAGAATATCCCTGTAAAGACTAATAGAATGGCAGATAACCATACGGAATTACCACTATGACCATTAATTCCACCATAAATAGTTAATAGTACCATTGTTACCAAATCTGCTAGTACAGCAACAAGTAGGATAAACTGTCCGATTGTTGTACGCATGATATTCATTTCTTTAAGCGTTGGCACTACTACCCCTAGCGATATCGTAGAAATAATAATTACCATAAGCAAGACGTTATCCACTAATCCTAACCATTTAAACATGAAGGCAAATATTATTGAGATAACCATAATTAAAGCAAAGACAATTAACGCTAAATTAAGATGGCTTGGTAAATCTTTCTCATGTTTATTCTGACCTTGACGTCGACGTGTATCTTTTTTAAATGTACTAAAATCGATTTCAAGACCACTTAAAAACATTAAAAAGATAAATCCAAGTGTAGAAAGTATGCTTAACATGCTATCTTTTTCTACAAGATTTAAAAAGGATTGTCCTATAAGAATCCCCATTAAAATTTCGGCCACTACAACTGGTAAAAATGTAATGTTTAATCGATTAATAATGATTGGTGTTAAAAAAGCTGCGACAACTACGATTACTAGAGAAAAGAATTCCATTTTGTCCCCCTATGTTAAATACGTCATAAATGTTGTTGCTAATCCGAAATAAATTAACATACTTACGATATCATTAATTGTCGTGATAAATGGACCACTGGCAACGGCTGGGTCGATATTTAATTTATTCATAAATAGTGGAATCATTGAACCGACTAATGTACCTACAGTCATTGCAATCGTTAAACTACCACCTACAATAAGTGCGAGGAACGGTTGTCGATAAATAACTACAATAATAATAAACAGTACTGTAGCACATACTAATCCTGATAATAAACCACTGCCCGCTTCTCTTAGTGCGACTTTAAATTTACTTTGTTCATCAATTTCACCAGTAGAAATATTACGTACTGAAACGGCTAGTGATTGTGTTCCTGAATTACCAGACATCCCACTAATAATAGGAATAAATGCAGCTAATAACGCCACTTTTGATAATGTCGCTTCAAAGCTACCTAATATCGTTGCTGTTATCATTCCTAAAAATGTTAAAATAATCAACCACGGTAAACGTTTTGTAGCTGTTTTTACTACAGAATCATTAGTTGAGTCAATGTCTGAGACCCCGGCTAAACGAGAGTAGTCCTCACTTGCCTCTTCATCCATAACGTCTAAGATATCATCGATTGTTATGATACCTAATAGGTGTTGTTGATAGTCTACAACCGGCATAGCAATAAAGTCATAATCTCTCATTTTTTGTGCTACGTCTTCTTGGTCATCTGCCACATTAACGCTAATGACACGTTCGCTCATCACGTCTTCTATATAGGCATCATTTTCAGCAACAATTAAATCTCTTAGTGATAGAACACCTACAAGTTGTCCATCTGAATTTGTAGCAAAGATAACATAGATGGTTTCAGCATCTGGCGCTTGTTCTTTAACTAACATCAATGCTTCTTTAACCGGCGTCGCTACATCTAGCGAGATATATTCGGTAGTCATAATACCACCGGCAGTATCTTCTTCGTAATGTAGCAAATCTTTAATTTCGTTGGCATCTTCTCGATTCATTAATGTCAGTAAACTTGCTACTTTTGATTTTGATAATTCATTTAAAATATCTACTGCATTATCGGAAGACATGCCTTCTAAGACTTTACTTGCATAATGGGCATTCATTGTATCAAATAACGATTCGTATTCATCGTCATCAATTTCTAATTGTTCAAAGAATTCTCCTACTTCTTCGGGTGATAAAAATTCAAATATCTTTTGTCTATTCTCATCTGTAGTATCTTCGAAATACTCGCTTTGTTCATACTCGTGCATTTCTAGAAATTCTTCTCTAAATTGATTAATATCACCTTTAGCTAAGAAGTCATCTAATAAGCTTTGATTGTATACTTCATGAGTATTTGTATCATTGTTCTCTGTTTCTAATGATGGCATATCACGCACCTCCAAATCTAAGTTTTATAATTGGTTGTATATGGCTTCGAGTTGTTTATAATCCATCGCTATCTCAATTTCTCTATTATATATGGGATGTTTAAATCTCACTTTATAACATTGTAAAGATTGCGTATGTATTTTAGGATGATAGCCATGATATAAGTCATCTCCCACTAAAGCGTGGCCAATATGGCTAAAATGTACCCGTATTTGATGCGTTCTCCCAGTATATAATTTCACTTCACATAAACTAGCATTCTGATTAGCTTTTAATGTTTTATAGCCTGTTTTCGCATATTTTCCCGAGCTAGCGACTTTGCGAGTAATAATACTATGATCCTCCCTAGCAATTGATGCTTCAATCGTACCTTCTTCTTGAGTCCGACCAAAGCATACACACATATAGCGTTTGTCTATCTCTAATGTAGACATTAAATGGTGAATATGACCATGCTTGGAGAAAATAACTATCCCTCTCGTATTGCGATCTAACCGTGTCACAATATGTGGAACTACTGTCTCATTTGAAATAAGACTTTCATTCAAATAATATAGCACGCGTTCAATTAAACTATCATGAGGATGCTCTCTTGAAGGTGTGCTATTTAATTGAATTGGCTTTGAAACCACAATTAAATAGGCATCTTCATACAGAATATCAATCTTCTTCTCTGAAGGAATGAGATAAGCGCTAGGCTCCTCTTGTGGTAAAGCGATAGTTAATTGATCGCCAGGATGCATCAACTTTCGTACTGTAACAGGCTTTTCATTAATAATTAAAGCGCCATTACGTTTAATGGCGCTAACTGTTTTCTTAGAGTAATTATGACGTTGTAAAAACGACTTAAGTGTTTCCTCTTGATGAATGGGATATACAAATTTCATCGTTCGTCATCACTTTCGATAAATGAGTCGTGCACCCTTTTCCAAAATGGGAAAGGTCTAAATCTCGCAAAACGCACTTTCTCATTTGCCACTCTAAATTGTATAGCATTAACATTTTTATGTTTAAGACTGACGTGATCAATCGTTGTGCGAATCGTATCATGATTAACTGGCGTAATTAAACATGTATGATGTTTAGGTAACACAAGGGGCGACCCTACCGTTCTAAACACTCTATTATTAATAGATGCTATTTCAGCTATTTGCATCGCTTCAAGCGAAGGATGAATCAATGCGCCACCCAATGCTTTATTGTACGCCGTTGATCCTGATGGCGTAGAGATGCATAATCCATCTCCTCTAAAACGTTCAAAGTGTTTACCTCTGATACCGACATCCACAACTAATGTTGAACCGTTCTCGGTTTTCATTGTTGCTTCATTTAAAGCTAAATATCTCGTTTCATAGCCATTGTTATTATATCTGACTATGATTTCTAATAATGGATATTCAATCACCTGGAATTCAGAGTTATTGATTTCAATGATTAACTTTTCAACCTCATGAGGTAGCCAGTCTGCATAAAATCCTAAATGACCTGTATGTATCCCCACAAAAGCCACTTGCGATAACATATGACTATATTGATGGAAAGCTTGTAATAACGTTCCATCCCCACCTACAGATATTACAATTTCAGGATTTTCAGCATCCTCAACCATATGGAAGTCTTTCATGTGATTAATCATCTTATGTTTTAACGCATTCGACTTTGAATCACCTTTAGACAAGATAGTATAACGCATCGTCTACACCTCATTAGTCATGTTTTTTCGCTCGTTTTTGGGAATAATATTTTTGTGCTTCTTGAATTTCTTCTTTAATCTCAGACATTTCTTCATCTAATAAATACGCCGCTTCTGCAGCTCGTTCTAGACGATGCTGAATTTCAGCAGGATAATCCCCATCATATTTATATCTTAACGTATGTTCAATAGTTGCCCAGAAATTCATCGCTAATGTACGAATTTGAATTTCTGCTAAAATTGACTTTTGACCATTTAACGTTTCAATTGGATATTCAATAATCACATGATATGAACGATATCCACTTTGTTTCGTATTGCTAATATAGTCTCGTTCTTCCACTACTTTAAAGTCTTGACGTTGACGCAACATCGTTACAACTACATCAATATCATCTACGAACTGACACATCATTCTTAAACCAGCGATGTCATACATCTCTTCTCGCAGTCGATCAAAGGGTATCCCCCTTTTATTTGCTTTATCAATAATACTTGTAATTGGTTTTACACGGCCAGTAACAAATTCAATGGGCGATGCATGTTCACCAACTTCATATTGCTTACGCAAACCTTTTAGCTTTACCTTTAATTCATCAACGGCTTGTTTATAAGGTGTTAAAAATTGATCCCACTGATTCATAGTGTTTCACTCCGCTTCACTTTAGTTCGAAAATTTCTTCAACAGTTGAAACAAACTCCTTACCATAGTTATTATTTCCTTCAACGTTATCCAAGATATAATCTAACTCTTCTTGGAAATGTTCTAATTCTAACTCATCATTAACGATAATCTTTTTACCTCTATTCTCATGTAACATCGACCATGTTTCTTGAACAAAAATCAAATAAGAATAGGATTGTCCATCATCTAGTAAGTAGGCAAATCCATAATTATCGCTGTCAACAAGCATTTGCCCTACTTCTTCTAATCCATCTGTTGGATCCTCTGAGTAGCAATAAATGCCATCGTCTTTAATTTTAATTTCATTTACATAAATACGCATGCTTGTTCCTCCTTATTATTCCCTACTAGTTTAACATAATTTATCCTTGTAACACACGTCTGAATTGCACTTCAACTCGTATTGTTTCACCTTAAAAATATTAACTTTTGCTCTCTATATAATCAACTTTTAACTTAATTTATATCGTCTTACTCAGAATTTTAATTACTGACTAGTTTATTACTTTTATTTTTTGAAAATGTCCGTCATAATTAATACAACACTTATGAATCTTAGGCATTGAGGTGGAACGATGGCTACAAATAATGAAATTGAATTTAAACAATTATTAGATGCACTTACTTATGAAAAAATCAAAACTACTTATTTTGAACATGAAGAACCTTTTTCACAAATCAACTATTACATTGATACGCCTGATTTCAAATTACGCAATCATAAATCAGCGTTAAGAATACGAGTAAAAAACGAGACCTACGAAATGACATTAAAAGTACCCGCAAAAGTGGGTTTAACTGAATATAATCATATGGTGAATTTAATACCTGAAATGGGTGCAACTGTCTCAAAAGCTAGTCTACCATCAGATATTAAACATATCTTAGATAGCTATGGCGTTGAGGAGAATGAATTGAACATACTTGGTGCGTTAACGACAATTCGTATGGAAACTAATTATAAAAATGAATTACTCGTACTCGATAAAAGTGAATACTTTGATAAAACTGACTATGAATTAGAATTTGAAGTTCAAGATTATGATCAAGGGTTAGAAAAGTTCGAACGCTTACTTGAGAAATTTCAACTTAAGCATGAAACTCCGAAAAATAAAGTTCAACGTTTCTTCGATTACAAATCTTTAATTTCTAAATAATTCGCTTTATATCGCTAAAAGTCATTTTACTTTTAAATGTAAAAATTCATGTTATATTAGATATATATTAATGGAAATTGGTGATATTATGTCTAAAACGCCATACGAAGTAATAGGTGAAAAAGCCCTATATAACATGATTGACCACTTCTATTCACTAGTTGAAAAAGACGACCGCATCAATCATTTATTTCCTGGAGATTTTGCTGAAACGAGTAGAAAGCAGAAACAGTTTCTAACTCAATTTCTTGGGGGACCAAATCTATATACACAAGAACATGGGCATCCAATGTTAAAAAAGAGACATATGGAATTTAAAATAACACCTTACGAACGAGATGCATGGTTAGAAAATATGCATATAGCAATAACTGAAGCGCAATTCCCTGCTGGTGTTGGAGATTATTTATATGAAAGATTGCGTCTAACTGCAAACCATATGGTAAATTCCTAAATATAATTGAAGGTGAGTAAAACATGGCTGAAGAACTGAAAATCGTAGACAATAAAAGTCGTGAAGATGTTAATCTGTCACCTGTAAATAAAATTGAAATTTATTCATTTTTCGATCCCTTTAATACAGATTGTTTTAAATTATCAGCGATTATCTCGAAATTGAGAATTGAATATAATCAATATATTCGCATTAGACATATTCTAAACCCTTCTTTAAAAGTTCTAACAAAATGCCAAGCTCAAAGTACATCAGACTTTGACAATATCGCATTAGCCTATAAAGCGGCAGAACTACAAGGAAGACTTAGAGCAGAACGCTTTATACATTTAATGCAAAATGAAATTATTCCTAAAAGAGATATAGTAACGGAAAATATGATTTGCGATTGTATTAAAAATGCTGGTTTAGACTATGATGTATTCAAAGATGATCTACAAAAAAATAAATTAACTGAGAGTTTAAAAATAGATTTGCATATTGCACGCGAAATGGAAATTGAACAATCCCCTTCTCTCGTCTTCTTCAGTGAAGATGTTCACGAAGAAGGATTAAAAGTTGAAGGGTTATACCCTTACCACATTTATACTTATATTATTAATGAGCTAATGGGCACACCAATCGAAAAGAATCTTCCACCTAAGTTAGAAAAGTATATTCAAAAGAAACAATTGGTAACTATGGAAGAACTTTTAACCATCTATGAATGGCCTGAAAAGTTACTTAATAAAGAACTTAAAAAATTAGCATTACAACAAAAAATCGAAAAACTTCAATATCCAGAAGGAAATTTTTGGCAATCTAAAATGCCTAAAATATGAATTTTAAAAAGCCAACCAATGCGATTGCACTGGTTGGCTTTTTTATGTCTAGATAGCTATGAGGATTACGAGAATCGATTTTTTCATAGCCATTTTTATTAATGTCTTAGTCTCGTATTTACTAATTATGATGATTGAACGACGCCGTTCTTGATTTTTACTTTATCACCTTTTTGAATTTTGTCGTATTCTTTTTTTGGTAAAACAATTACTCGCTTACCTTGCTTCGTCTTAACTGTCACAGTATATAATTCTTCGTTATGTTTCATTTGTTGTTTCAACATATTAAGTTGGTAATTAACACTACTACGTTTATTATTCTGCCCTTGATTCAAAATAGCATAATAAAACAACCAATTATTATAAAAGCCAGTAGATAAAAATTGTGCTGACGATGATGTACTAGAACTGTACTTTCTTCTTGGACTCAGTAATGATTGAGTGCTACTGTTCATTTTACTAGCCGATTGTGTACGTTGATTTGAAGAAAGTTTAGCCTTCGACATCATTCCATTGGTCTTAGCAGCTTGTTCAGCTGCACGTTGACTAGATTGTCTAGCTGAACGTGAAGCATTGGCCGCACTTGAACGACTCATAGAAGAGCTTGATGATGTAGAACTTCTAGCCGCTGACGATGAGCTACTTGATGAGGAACTAGAACTTGAAGAAGACGAGCTACTCGATGATCCTCCACTAGAAGTCGCTGCATCTAATTGATGAACCATCACTCCAAACGATAATAACAAGCTAATTACTAACGCTCCACTAAACTTTATTATGAATGATTTCATTAGATACTCACCACCCTATTTAGTAACCTTTTCTTTCGATACCGCTTCTCCCTCAACTTCATCCTCACCGTATGTCATATATGGTGGTCTATATATATGTACTTTTTTTCCATCTTTAACTATGTATGGTTTTTCATTTCCGTCATTTAAAATGTGTTCGTATACTTTATCTAAACTTGTACGTTCGACATGCATTTTATCCTTTTTATCTTTATATTTAATTTCGACATTAGGCGTATCAGAATCACCATCATTTAAAACTTCATAATAAACATATTCATATTTATTTGCAGACTTACTTTCTTCTGAAGGTTCTTTTTGTTTTCCAGAATTACTACATGCAACCAAAATTAATGACAGACAAATAATAGTTCCTAATAAAACTAATTTTTTCATCACTATACTCCTTTACATTAAAATAATTTATTATCGTACTATTTTTATAATAACAAACTTTTATATTAAAAAAATTATTTTCAAGAAAGAATATAGATTTATGGTGAAAGTGACTAAATTAGTTATTAAGGTAGTAACATTCAAAAAAGGTAATCAAATATTTCTAAGTTGGGAAAATTATTAAAAGGAAAATTGAACATAAAAAAACGCCGTGTCTGATTACACGACGCTAAACAAAGGGGATGGGAGAAATTTTTCACTTCAAACAAAGGGGTATGTTTGTTATGTGATTAATTTCATGCTCATAATATAACACGCTCAAATGGGTGTTTCAATATTAAAGCCCCCTAAAATTTAAATTGTCACAAACTTGACATATTGTAAACGGATACAGTCATATTAAGCTTTCATAAGCTTTTCAAATGCATCTAATTTTTGTTCAAAGACTTCGCAAGCTTGTTCAATTGGTTCAGGTGTAGTCATGTCTACACCAGCATTTTTAAGTATTTCAATTGGATAATTTGAACTACCTTTTTTCAAGAATTCATTAATATATCTTTCGACAGCTGGTTTACCTTCAGTTAAGATTTGATGACTTAAACTTTGTGCCGCACTATAACCTGTCGCATATTGGTAAACATAATAATTCATATAGAAATGAGGAATACGTGACCACTCTTTACTAATATTTTCATCAGTTTCCACTACATCGCCAAAGTATTGTTTATTTAATTTCGCATACTCTTCATTCATACGTGTAGCAGTAAGTGGCTCGCCAGATTCTTCAATATGATGGATTGTATGTTCAAATTCAGCGAACATTGTTTGACGGAATAATGTTGCTCTAAAGCGTTCTAATTCTTGGTTTAATAATAATAAGCGGCGTTCGTCATCTAAATGTTTATCCATATAATCACTTAATAAAGCTTCATTACATGTTGATGCAACTTCTGCTACAAAGATTGAATAATCACTTGAATTTGACGGTTGGTGTTTACGGCTAAAGTAACTATGTGCTGAATGACCAAACTCATGTACTAACGTATATAAATCAGATACTGTATCTGACCAGTTTAATAAAATGAATGGGTTAGTTAAATGTGCACCTGATGAATAAGCACCTGAACGTTTGCCTTTATTTTCATACACATCGACCCAACGATTATTCAAACCTTCTTTAATAACATCTAGATATTCTTCACCCATTGGCTCTAACGCTTTTAACATCCAATCTTTAGCCTCTTCATATGGCATTTCAAATTTCACGTCTTTAACTAGTGGCGTATAAAGATCATACATTTTTAAATCTTGGATACCTAAAAGTTCTTTACGTAGTTCTGTATATCTGTGTAATAATGGTAAATATTTATGAACTGTTTTAACAAGATTATCGTAAACTTCTTCTGGAATATGATTATTACTTAATGCACGTTCACGCGCTGTTTTATAATTATGTGTTCTCGCATTAAAGACATTCTTTTTAACTTCACCTGCTAAAGTTGCACCTAAAGTATTATTGTATGCCCCATAGCCTTTATATACGTTGTTATAAGCAGATTGACGTAATTCGCGATCATCAGATTCAAGATATTTAATAAATGTACCTTGTGTTAATGGATGTTTTTCACCATCTTTATCAATGGCATCATCAAATTCTAAGTCTGCATTACTAAACATACCGTATACATTTTCTGGTGTAGTTAAGGCTCCTTGAGCTTCAGTTAATAATTTTTCTTGTTCGGCATTTAGAATATGAGGACGTTTTTCATTGATTAGTTTTAAATCAAATTCGTAACGTTTTAAGTCATCATTTTCTTTAATGAATGATTGTAATTTGTCTTCATCAATTTGTAAGATTTCTGGTACTAAGAAACTCCATGCTGAACTAATTTTAATGATGAGTTGATGAGCACGAGATTCAAAGCCTGTATATTTATCATTTGATGTATCTTGGTCTTGTTTTAAATGAGCGTATACATACACTTGTTCTAATTTAGTGCCAATTTCATCTTCTAACGCTAACGCTTTATATAGCGTTTCAGAACTATCCCCTAGATGACCTTTGAATTTTTCTTCTTCGCCGATATAATTTTCAACTTCTTTTAAAGCTGTTTCAAAAGCCTCATCGCTTTCGAAGATAGTTGTTAAATCCCATGTGTTATTTGGATATTTACGTTCCTGTTCTTCTCTTGTTAATTGTTGTGTCATTTGTAAACCTCCTATGTTACCTAATGCTATAATTTTCTCATTAATCACTCTATATTGCACGTTTTAACTATTATATATTTTATTTATAAATTTATTGATTAGTCGGGTTGTAATTTCTTCTTGAGAGAGACAATCTATGTAAAATTTGCGAAATCTTATTAGCTTTTTAAATTGATATTGGAGATCGGTCCTTTGTTGGATTAGTAAAGCGAGTTGCAATTGCCATTGCACTGGATGTGTCTCAATATATAGCTGTTCCGGGAAGATATAACCGAATTTAGTGCACGTCTTTTCGTCAGTTAACCTTAATTGATACATTGCGCTTAAAGTAGGTTCTAATACAGAATCTTTACGTCTGCATTGATGAATATAGTGCGATACTTGTCGATTAGTTAGTTTGTAAATATGAGGGTAAACGGAGGCTTTATTATCGAATAAATGATTAATATCGCATATAGTTCTTTTTGCATAAAACCGCTTCCCTCCTATATGTTGAATTTCATAATATTTGATTATGGATTGCTTTTGGTTACTCCATGTATAGAGAATCCGTGTCATAGGATGTATAAAGTATGCTTGGAAGGTATTTAGAAATAATGTGCCTTTAATATAGCGACAATCTTCAATAATCCATATGACTGACATATGCAATTGCTTAAAACCTTTAGACCGTGCTTTAATTTCTCTATAATTTATTCTTGAAAATTGAACTTCAATCACATGTTTAGAATTTACTAATACGTCTGGATATTGCTTTATTTCCGGACAAAAAGGTTCAATTTCTACTTTATAGCCAGATAGTTTGAGTTGGTTAGCAATACAGTATTTAACATAATAATGTTGATCTGTTTCACCTTTTGCACATAGACGATGGATATTATATTTATGCGCAAAATGAGGTACTACCTTCACACCTTTTCTCAAAATAACTTCAGTCTTACAATAAGGACAAACATAATTCTCATTTTTTAATGCACGATGAGCTTCAACGCGCTCTCCAGATTGATTAATTGCTACAAGCATCTCCTCACCTCATATATATAAACGTGAGCAATGAGGATTTTACTTTTTAAAATATAAAAAAACCAAAGTAGCATACAACTACTTTGGTAGAGAGTCTATTATTATTCAATTGAATCTGAGAAATAACGACGTACTTGAGAAGTAACATTATGACTCATGATAATCTTCGCATAATCATTAAGATATACTTCAGTTTTATCAGTAGGATAAGCAAATTCAAGCATTTGACTATAGCTATCATTTATCGCTTCTTGACTAACTGAATCATCAAAATGTACTGCATAGTAATAATTAGAATCATTCATATATAATAAGTCTTCAAATTCATCTGTAACTTGATTATTGTGATAAGCATAATTAATAACTTGTTCTAAATCATCAAATTTAACAATAACATTTCTTAAACTTGCACGTTGTTTAGGTTGTTGTTGTTCAGATTTCTGTTGTTGCTTTTGTTGAGCGCGTTGCTCGAATAAGTCTTCAATGCTTTCGTCATTTTCAAGTGTGTTAGCTAATAATTCATTTACTTGTTCTTCAAATTGTTCATTAGCATCTTCATCTGACATATTCATTGCTTCTTCATTTTTAGATTTAGAAATTGTGACTTCCACGCCTTTTTCGAAGGCATGTACTTGTATCCATAGAGGCCCTTCAACAACGAAATCTTCTTCTTCGTTAATTTCGTCCATCATGGACCAGAAGAATTCTTCTCCTCGTTTACGGTTAGTCCATAAATCTTCACGGCTAAATCCTCTAGCTTCAATATCACTATAAGTTATAAATAATTTGACAGTAGTATCATCAACGCGTTCTATTCTCATATCATCTCACTCCTTACAGTCGATGAATAGTAATCATATTGTATTAGAACGTAGAGTAAATTACAATTTATTTGTTTGATTAAATTTAACTATTTCATATTCGTCTCTAATACTAACATATTCCCTTTTTTAGTTACAAAAAACAGCACTATCACTAGTGCTGTTTCATATTATTATCGTTAATTAAATTTTAAAATTAGTCAACTAAACGTTGAGCTTCTTGTAATTGGAATGTACGAACTTTTCTTGGTAAGAAACGTCTAATTTCATCTTCGTTATAACCAACTTGTAAACGTTTTTCATCTAAGATAATTGGGCGACGTAATAAGCCTGGGTTATCTTGAATGATAGAATATAAATCTTGTAATGGTAAAGAATCGATATCTACGTTTAATTTTTGGTATGTTTTAGAACGAGTTGAAATAATTTCGTCTGTTCCGTCTTCAGTCATTTTTAAAATTTGTTTAATTTCATCAATTGTTAAATGTTCAGAAAAAATGTTACGCTCCGTATATGGAATGTCATGTTCTTGTAACCATGCTTTCGCTTTACGGCAAGATGTGCAACTTGGTGAAGTAAATAATGTTACCATACATCTCACTCTCCTATTGAAAGAATATTGTTCATTATTTATAAATTTATTGATTAAGAAATGATAATTTATTCAGTCCTCTTAACCTTACAATGAAAGTATACTTGTTGAACATTAAAATTAAATGAGAAAATCCTAATTTTTCTGAGAAATTTAAAAATTTCTAATTTCTTCTATATTACTCTCTCAAATCTTAACGTATACATATATACTAACATAACTTACAATTTAAAGAAATACTGTTATAATCAAGTTAATACGAATTAAATTATAGAAAGTAGGCATCTAATATGGAGACATTATTTTCAGGAATTCAACCAAGTGGCATACCTACAATTGGTAACTATATTGGTGCATTGAAACAATTTGCAGAAGTACAAAACGATTATGATTGTTTTTTCTGTATAGTTGATCAACATGCAATTACAGTGCCACAAGATAAAATCAAATTACGTAAGCAGATACGTCAACTTGCAGCTATTTATTTAGCTTCTGGTATTGACCCAGAAAAATCAACATTATTTATTCAATCTGAAGTCCCTGCTCACGTTCAAGCTGGTTGGATGCTCACAACGATTTCAAGTGTTGGTGAACTTGAACGTATGACTCAATATAAAGATAAAGCACAAAAACGTACGGACGGTATTCCAGCAGGATTATTAACATATCCCCCACTAATGGCTGCAGATATTGTCATTTATAATACAAATATCGTGCCAGTTGGTGAGGATCAAAAACAACATATAGAACTTACTCGCAACTTAGTTGAACGATTTAATAGTCGTTACAATGATATTTTAGTTAAACCAGAAATTCGCATGCCAAAAGTAGGTGGTCGTGTAATGAGCTTACAAGATCCTACTAAAAAAATGAGTAAAAGTGATGATAACCAAAAAAACTTTATTTCATTATTAGATGAACCTAATGTAGCAGCTAAAAAAATCAAAAGTGCCGTTACAGATTCTGATGGTATCATCAAATTTGACCGCGATAATAAACCAGGAATTTCAAATTTATTAACTATTTACTCAAGTTTAACTAATGAATCTATCAAAGACTTAGAATCAAAATATGCCAATGAAGGCTACGGTAAATTTAAAACTGATTTATCCGAAATCGTTAAAGAATTCTTAATAAACTTCCAAGAGAAATATAACGAATTCTATAATTCAGATAAATTAGATGATATTTTAGACCATGGTCGTGACAAAGCTCAAAAAGCTTCGTTCAAAGTGTTGAAAAAAATGGAACGTGCAATGGGCTTAGGTCGCAAACGATAATCTAAAAACAGAGCGATGACAGAAATCTGACTTAACACACAGATTTCTGTTGTCGCTCTTTTCATGTTTGTTGATGCTTGACGGCACCTACTGAAAAATCTACTTTAAGACACCGTTTACCGGTTCCCCCATAGCGTTATATTTTATTGTCCAAGTTTCTCTATTATTTTCTTCCTTTAGGATTAAAAGCATCTTTTAGCCCTTCACCCACAAAATTGATACTTAAAATAGTGAACGTAATCATTAATGCAGGTGGCATCCAAATCCAAGGTTTTGAACTAATGATATCTCCTTCTTGCGCATCACTTAACATATTCCCCCATGAAGGAATCGATTTACTTATCCCAAAACCTAAAAAGCTCAATCCTGATTCAACAACAATCATACCCGCAAAAGTTAACGTAGCTTGAACGATAACGACGCTAAGAATATTAGGTAATAAATGCTTAAGGATGATTTTATATGTGGGAGTACTAATCGACTTTGCTGCCAAAAAGTATTCATTTTCTTTTTCTTGTAAAACTTTACCTCTTACCAATCTTGCTACGCCGCCCCAACTTAAAATAATAATCACGAAGATTAAGATAATAGCTGAGCCATATGGGTTTTTAATTTTATCACCTAGTGCTGCATTAAGCACGATAGCAAAGATAAGGAATGGGAAGAGCATTACAAATTCAGTAACCCTCATTAATACCGTATCAACCATTCCTCCAAAATAACCTGAAATTACCCCTATAGTTACACCGATAATAATCATGCCGACTGTAGACGTAAAGCCGATAGCTAATGAGACCCTACCAGCGAATAATAATCTACTAAAATTATCTCTACCACCAGAATCTGTACCAAGTAGATTATGAGCGCTCATATCTCCTTTTATATTCAATAAATCTTGTTGATTTATAGGAAGAGGCGCAATTAAAGGCGCAATAACTGAAATAATAATAACTATAATTAAAAATAGTAATGATGCCATTGCAATTTTGTTTTTAAAGAACTTTTTAAAAGCTGTTCTTGTTGGAGAATATAGCTTTTGTTTATTTACTTTATGTTCATTCATGATGTTCAACCTCATTTACCTTATTAATTACTACGGATTCTAGGGTCAACAAAATTATAAGTTATATCTGATATTAGATTGCCAAATAGCCCTAAGAATGAAAAGAATAATGTAAGTGCCATCATTAATGGATAATCTTGTCCTGTCACCGATTCTAAAAATAGTTTACCTATTCCATTGTAAGAAAAAATGGTTTCTGTAATAACAGCGCCCCCTAAAATACTAACGATATCTGCCCCTAAAAAAGTTACTATAGGTATTAATGAGTTACGAAGGATATGTTTGTTATATATTGTATTAAGTGATAACCCTTTAGCTTTAGCTGTTAAGACATAATCTTTACTAGAATTATCAATAATATCATTTCTTAAATATTGTATATATCCTGCAGTAGATAATAACCCTAGGGTAAACGCCGGTAATAAGGTATGATGCAACTTACTTACATAATAAGCTAATGTCCCTTCATCCAAACTGATATCTACAGACCCTTGGAATGGGAATATTGGAAACTGAAAAGCAAATATATAAATTGCGAATACACCAGCTATAAATGACGGAACTGCTAACATAATATAGTTAAAAATTTGAATCGTATAATCTCCAAGTGTATACGGGTATCTTCCTGATAGAATTCCTAAAATAAAAGCAATAATATATGTAATAACTAACGAAACAGTCCCTAATAATATAGTATTCGGTAAGCGTTCACTAATTAATTCTCCTACTGGTCTTTTATATTTAATAGATTCTCCTAAATTTCCATGCGCAACATTATCTATCCAACGTATATATTGTTTAGGTATTGAATCATTTAACCCCAGTTTTTCTTTTTGAGCTTCAATAGCTTCCTGTTTTACACGAGGATCATACTTTCCCGTGAATGGATCTCCCGGTTGGATGATGGCTAAAGTAAACACAACTATTGATATCAAAAAAAGCAACGGTATCATTAACAAAAATCTTTTTATAATTAATTTAATCATTTTAATCTTCACTCTTCCTTGCTATAAAAACATGCTACTTTATGATTGGGTTTCACTTCTCTTAATTGTGGTTGTTCTTGACTGCATCTATCCTGTGCAATAGGACATCTCGTATGGAATGGACAACCTTTTGGTGGATTGCTAGGTGAAGGTAATTCTCCCTCTAAAATAATTCTTTCTGATTTAGTTTTATTAAGCTGTGGCACAGATGAAATAAGTGCTTTTGTGTACGGATGAAGTGGTTGTTGATATAACTCATTGCTATCTGCTATTTCAACCATGTGTCCTAAATACATAACACCAATAACATCACTAATGTGCTTTACTACGCTTAAATCATGCGCTATAAACAAATAACTTAAATCAAATTCTTTTTGAAGATTTTTTAATAAATTTAAAACTTGCGATTGCACCGACACATCTAGTGCACTAACTGGCTCATCTGCAACAATTAATTTAGGTCTAACTGCTAACGCACGAGCGATGCCAATACGTTGTCTCTGACCACCTGAGAACTGGTGTGCATATTTGTAGTAAGCATCCTCACTCAAGCCCACACACTTTAGCAAATATAAAACTTCTTCTTTTAATGTCTGTTTATCGATTTTTTTGAAATTGCGTATAGGCTCTCCAATTATGTCTCCAACCATTTGCATAGGATTCAACGAACCATAAGGATCTTGAAATATCATTTGAAAGTCTTTGCGTGCTTCTCTCAACTTTTTACCTTTTAAATTAGTAGTATTGACTCCATCAATTTTAATTTCTCCAGAAGTGACTTTCTCTAAATGCACAATAGATCGTCCGAGCGTTGATTTACCGCATCCTGATTCCCCTACTAAACCAAATGTTTGTCCTTTTTTAATTGAAAATGAAACATCATCGACGGCTTTTACATATTGTGTTTCTTTAAATAATTTCTTCTTAATAAAATAGTATGTTTTTAAATGTTGTAGTTCTAAGATGTTATCCATATCGTCTACCTCTCTGTTAATTAAACAAATGACAACGTATTTGACTCTTTCCTTTGTTTAAAAGTGTCGGCTCACATTGTTCACATATTGCTATCTTTTCAGTACATCTATTAGCAAATCTGCAACTATTTTCATTAAATTCAGTTATATTAGGCACCATTCCTTCTATAACTTCTAAATATTCAACATCTTCATCTAATTTCGGAATAGTACTTAACAATTTTTTCGTATAAGGATGTTGAGGGTGATTTAAAATTTGATCGATATCACCATATTCTACGATTTGTCCTGCATACATCACCATAACCTTGTCACAAAACTCTGACACTACGCTTAAATCATGAGTAACTAATATAATTGCCATCTCATTTTCTTGTTGTAGTTTTTTTAATAAATCTAAAATCTGCGCTTGTATCGTTACATCTATCGCAGTAGTAGGTTCATCAGCAATTAATAATTTAGGATTACATGAAATAGCCATAGCAATCATGACTCTTTGTCGCATACCCCCAGATAATTGATGAGGATAGCTATTTAATATTTCATTCACCCTAGATATTCCTACATATTCAAGAAGTTTTGTTGCTAATTGTTTAGCCTCTGTCTTACTTTTATTCAAATGCAACATTATTGGTTCGATTAATTGATTTTGTATTTTAAATACAGGGTTTAATGCCGTCATTGGTTCTTGGAAAATCATACCTATATCTTTACCACGTATTTTTTGATATTCTTTTTCCTTCATATCTATAATATGCTTTCCATCAAACAGAATATCGCCGTTTGTAACTTTAGCGATTTTATCTGGTAATAGCCTGATCACCGATTTATTTAATATCGACTTACCGCACCCTGATTCTCCAACAATCCCTAATATTTCATTTGATTTAAGCTTTAAAGATATTTGATTTATTGTAGGAAACCATGAATCACCAATTTTAATAGATGTTTCTAAATCTTTAATTTCTAATAAATACTTATCCATAATCTACTCCAATCAATAAACCTCGACCTTAGTCGAGGTTGTTTTTTATTCTTTGGTTAATTTGTATAAGTCTAAATCTGCTCCCATTTGAATGTCGTAATTTCTAACTTTGTCATTTACAATTGAGATTGAATCTAATTGAACAATTGGAAGTGCTGGTAGTGTTTCATTGACGTGTTTTTGCCATTTTACGTAAATATCTTTACGTTTTTTATCATTAGTTCCAACTTTGTTGAAATCTAAGGCGTCATCTAAATATTTATCAGATGTTTTATCAACAGTTCTCATTTCATTTTGTGGTCTATCAGAGTGATATAAATCTGAAGGGTCAGGGTCAGTTCCGCCACCCCAAGTTCTGAAGTATACTTCCATATTTTTAGATGCTTTGGCTAAATCATCGTTATATTTACCAAATTCAACTATTTTCATATTTGTTTTTAAGCCAACTTTTTCCCAGAAATCTTTAATCGCTGCTGTTCTAGGTTCAAATGTTGGGTTTGATCCTGAATATTGTTTTAAATTAATTTCAAAAGGTTTACCATTTGGATCTTCTCTAAAACCATCGCCATTTCTGTCTTTATAACCAAGTTCATCTAACAATTTTTTCGCCTTTTCTGGGCTATATTCATAACTGTTTAAATCTTTTTGATCTGCTGCAATCCAATGTATTGATGGAACTAAAGAATTTAATTCTTTACCATAACCTTGATAGAAAGCTTTAATCCATTTCTTTCTATCGATTGCATATAACATTGCTTGTCTTAATTTTTTCTCTTTATATTTAGGACGTTCTGCACCAGTTTTATTTTTATCTTTATCATAGTCATGAGATACGAAACCTAAAATAGAGTAGTCAAGACCAGGAGCTGATAAAACTTTAAGCTTACCGTCACCTGATTTTTTAGCTTCTTGAGCAATCGTTCCTGTAGCTTGATCGGCCATGTCGATTTCGCCATTTTTCATTGCTTTTACAATTTGAGTTTGATCAATTACTTTTAAGTTAATTTTGTCTAAAGCTGGTTCACCTTGCCAGTAGTCTTTAAATTTCTCTAATTGAATTGCTTCACCTTGTGCGACTTTTGTTACTTTATAAGGTCCTATACCAATTGGGTGTTTTCTAATTTTGTCTGATTTCGCTAAGTCTTTAATTGGAACATCACTTAAGTATTTTTTACTAAGTAATGGACCTGCGAAAAATCCTTCTAAGTAGTTTACTTTTTTCTCTTTAAAAGTTACATCCATAGTATAATTATCGATTTTTTTAAGACCACTAATTGTGTCAGCTTGTCCCGCATGTTTTTCCGGAGCCCCTTCAATATTTTCTACGGATGGATAATAACTACCCTCATAATCTTTATCGGCTAATACATTTAAAGAATAAATCCAGTCATCAACTGTTAACTCATTACCGTCTTGCCACTTAATCCCTTTTTTAATTGTGAAACGGACCTTTTTAGCAGGGTCAATATCTTTCCAAGAAGCAATGTAAGGCTTAAGTTTCATATTTTTATCAATTTTTATTAATGCTTCATTGAAATAACCTTCTACATTTGAGTCAGGGCCTTCTGTACTTAAAAGCGTTGAAAATGTCCCAGAAGGTGGAGCACTTAAGGCGATATTCATTTCTCCGCCTTTATGATTCGATGTTTCAGTTTTCGATGTAGCTTTGTCTTGTGAATCTCCATCTTTCTTACCACATGCACTTAATACTAATGTTGCTACTAACACCAGTATTAAATACTTCATTAAAATCTTCATTCCTATCAATCCTCCAGTTGATTCTATGGTGTTTTTTTTATTTTACTTCTAAAAGAAAAAATAACAAGTTATATTTTAGAATTTTCTGATAATTATACTTTTAAAATTTTCAAATTAGTTAACCTCTAAATTCTTGTAAAAAATACTTAAAAAAACAGCCTCGATATAAATCAAGACTGTTTCATAGAAAATTAATTATTTATCTTTCTTTTTCTCACCAGTTTCACGATCGATTGATTTATCGATATACACATGTTTCAACGTAGTATCAGGTCCTACTTTATGGTATTGTAGACCTTTTACTTGAGGGTTAGTTAAATGTGCTTCCCCTTTTTGATAAACTGGAGCTACTGGTGCATCATGAAGTAATATACTCTCAGCTTGTTTTAAAGCTTCATTTCTTTTTTCTGGTTCGCGTAATAAAGAACCATTTGTTTCTTTAATGATTTCATTATATTCTTTATTATCCCAATCTGTATTATTTTGAGCATTATCTTTAGTCATCGTTTCTAAAAATGCAGTCGGATCAGGATAATCAGGGCTCCATCCTGAATATGAAGCTTCAAAATCGCCTGCTAATTCTAATGTTGTTTTTTGTTTAAATGGCATTTGTTTTATTTTTAACGTTACCCCTGGTAAATTAGTTTCAATTTGTGATTTGATATATTCAGCAGCAACTTTAGAAATAGGTGTGTCTTGAGTATTCATTGTAAATGTTACTTCTTTTTTACCTAGTTCTTTTTGAGCTAACTCCCAGTTTTCTTTAGCTTCTTTAGGGTTATAAACTAATGGAGATTTAACTGTACTTGCAAAATCTTTACCATCCGGAGTCTTAGATGTACCAACACCAGTGAAGTTATTTGAAGCTAATGAACCATCATTAAGTACTGATTTAACGTAGCCCTTTTTATTGATAGCTTGAGCAACGGCTAATCTAAGATGTTTATTTTTAAATTCTGGGACTGTTTTTTCATTCATTTTAATAAAGAAAGTTGCAGCAGTTAATCTATAATTTAATTCTTTATTTCCTTTATATTTATCTACCTGTTCTGATGTAATAATTGTATCATCTACTGAACCCGTATCGTATAGTGATGCCCCTGCTTGGTTATCTTTTAATACTTTATAGTTCACTTTATCTAATTTTACATTTTCTTTATCCCAGTACTGATTGTTTTTAGCTAATTGAATTTTATCTTCAACTTGCCAATTCGTTACTTTAAACGGCCCATTGTATACTGCTCTATCAGCATTAGTTCCATATCTTTCGCCATACTTTTTAGCAATTTTAGCATCTTGAGGATCGAATGTATTTAAAGTAAGTAACTCATTAATATATGGGACAGGTCTTTCTAAATCAATTTGTAATTTATACTTATTTAAAGCTTTAATACCCAATTGGTTTACCGGTTTTTTACCTGTATTAACTAAATCCGCATTTTTAATATCACTCATTATGTATGCAAATTCAGATGCTGTTTTCGGATCTACTACTTTTCTCCATGCGAATACAAAGTCTTCTGCAGTTACCGGGTCTCCATTTGACCATTTAGCGTCTTTTCTTAAATCTACTGTTAAAGTTTTACCGCCATTACTTTTTTTAGGCATATCTTTAGCTACACCTAAGACAACTTTATCGTCTTTATCGATAGAATATAAACCTTCAAACGCTTGACCTGCTATATCACCAGAAACTGCATCAGTGATTAATGCTGTGTCTAAAGTAGTCATATCTTGTGTAATTACTTTTCTAAATACTTGACCTTCATCTGAATACAAACTTTTTTTATTACTACACGCAGAAAGTACTAAAATCATAGTTAATAATAACGCGATATACTTGTAATATCTCATAATCTCCTCATCCTCCTTTCCCAGTTTTAAACACTTGGCGTTTGAAGTTCTTCTTTTAATCGCGCCGCTTCTTCATCAGTTACAAACACATAATGTTGTGGTCTGATTTCTTGAAGTCTACGCTCTGAATTTTTAGACTCATCTTCTTTATAAACGACACGTTTACGCGTTCTTTCACTATCCGGGTCAGGTTGTGGAATAGCTGATAATAGTGATTTCGTATAATCATGTAATGGATGATAGTAAATCTCGTCTGCTGAACCAAGTTCAACAATTTTACCAAAATGCATGACTGCAATACGGTCTGAAATATATTTCACCATTGATAAATCATGCGCAATAAATAAGAAAGTAATGCCTCTTTCTTTTTGAAGTTTCAACATTAAGTTTACAACTTGTGCTTGGATAGAAACGTCCAACGCTGAGATTGGTTCATCTGCAATAATAAACTCCGGTTCTACTGCTAACGCTCGTGCAATACCTATACGTTGTCGTTGACCTCCAGAGAATTCATGCGGATATCGATTGGCGTGTTCTTTACTTAATCCTACTGTTTCAAGTAAGTCATAGACACGTCGTTTACGATCTTTCTTATCGCTAGCTAATTTATGAATGTCAATGCCCTCTGCGACAATATCCATTACTTTCAATCTAGGATTAAGAGATGCATACGGGTCTTGGAAAATCATTTGGATTTTTTTATTAAATTTTAATAAATCTTTACGTTTAGATATTTTTTGAATATCTTGACCTTCGTATAAAATTTCTCCACTCGTAATATCGTTTAGTTTGATAATAGCTTTACCAGTAGTTGATTTACCACAACCAGATTCTCCTACTAATCCTAACGTTTCCCCTTTATATATATTAAAAGAGATATCTTCAATGGCTCTTACTTCGTTACGTTTACCTTCATTAAAATATTGTTTTAAGTTTTTTATCTCTAATAATACTGAATTATCCTTCATTGAACGACACCCTTTCTACTTGATGTGGCTTGTCGTAATTATTAGGCATTGGTCGTTGTCTCTTTTTAACCATTTCTGGTGGATTTACTTGAGGTGCACGTTCATCTAATAGCCAAGATTTCACGAAATGTGTTGGTGACACTTTGAACCATGGAGGCGCTTGTTTAAAATCAATATCTAAAGCGTACTGACTTCTTCTTGCAAATGCATCGCCTTTAGGTGGATGTAATAAATCTGGTGGTGTACCTGGAATTGCAAGTAATTCTGTATCGTTACTAGTTGTTAAATCTGGCATAGATGATAGTAAACCCCATGTATAAGGGTGTCTCGGATCGTAGAAGATTTCATCTACATCGCCTGTTTCTACCATTTGTCCTCCATACATTACCGCTACTCTATCAGCGATATTAGCGACTACGCCTAAATCATGCGTGATAAAAATAATTGATGTATCAATTTTTTGTTGTAATTCTTTCATTAAGTCTAATATTTGAGCTTGCATCGTTACATCCAACGCTGTAGTTGGTTCGTCTGCGATTAATACTTTAGGTTCACACGCTAATGCTGTTGCAATAACAATTCTTTGTCTTTGTCCACCTGAGAATTGATGTGGATAAGCTTTAAATCGTTTTTCAGCATTTGGTAAACCTACTAAATTTAAGATTTCTAAAGCTCGTTTTTTAGCTTCAGATTTACTATAATTACGATGTTTCATCAATGGTTCCATAACTTGCTTCCCTATTTGCATCGTTGGGTTAAGTGAAGTCATAGGGTCTTGGAAAATCATTGAAATATCTTTACCACGTAATTTGATTAGTTCATTTTCAGATTTAACAGCCAAGTCTTCACCAAGAAAGTTAATCGTTCCTTGTTTAATTCTTCCTGCATCCCCTTGGAATAGCTTTGTAATCGCCTTTGTAGTTACAGATTTACCTGAACCTGATTCACCTACAATTGCTAACGTTTCTCCCTTATTCAAATAAAAATCAACGCCTCTAACTGCTTGCACTTCCCCAGCCGTAATATCAAAGGAAACATGCAAGTCATTAACTTCTAAAATTCTTTCTGACATAACGTTTGCCTCCTTTATTATTTACGCATTTTAGGGTCAAATGCATCACGTAATCCATCACTAAACAGATAGAAGAATAAAATCAATAAACTTAATATCGTAGCTGGAATAAATAATTCGTGTGGATGAATCAGTAACATCGCGCGTCCGTCGTTGACTAATGAACCTAATGAAGTTTGAGGTGCTGGCACGCCGATACCGATGAAGCTTAAGAATGCTTCGAAAAAGATTGCACTTGGTACAGTAAACATTGATGTTACTACGATTGCACCTAATGTATTAGGTAGAATATGTTTGAATATTAAATTGAATTTAGAGGCACCTAGTGTTCGTGATGCCATTACAAATTCTTGATTTTTTAATTTTAAAAATTCCCCACGTATAACCCTACTCATTCCTAACCAGCCTGTGATAGACATCGCTAAAATAATTGTCCAAATTGATGGTTCAAAAATAAGTACAAATAAAATTACAACGATAAGGTTTGGAATTGATTCAATAATTTCAAGAATTCTTTGCATGATATTATCTATACGTCCGCCAAAGAAACCAGACACTGCACCATAAACCACACCGATAAAAATATCTAAGATAGCTGCTACGACACCGATAAAGAGTGAGATTTGAGCGCCTTTCCAAGTACGTGTCCATAGGTCGCGTCCTAATTGGTCTGTACCAAACCAGAAGTTTTCTTTAACGCCTGCGTCTTTATAAGCATTCGTACCGTCCGCACCAGTACCATCAAATGGTAGGAATGAAACTTTATCTAGTACAGGTATTTTAGCTGGTAAATTTCGTCGAACAACATCTTGTTCTGCATAATCGTGATCGCTCAATAGTGGCCCTACAAAAGCTAAGATAACAATTAGAATTAACCCTACTAAACCTACCACTGCAAGTTTATTTCCTTTTAATTGTGTCCAAGCATCTTGCCAGAAGTTTTTACTCTCACGTTGCATTTCTGGTTCTCTATTTAAATCTAAATCTCTTATTACGAAATCAGATGCTGCAATGCCTTCAGAGGTATGTGTCATAGCTGCATTTGAATGATCATCAAATGGTTTACTAAATTTGTCATTTGCCATTATTTCTTACCTCCTTGAACACGAATTCTAGGGTCAATCACGCCATATAGAATATCTACGATAAAAATTGAAACGATAAATAGTGTACTAAATAAAATAGTAGTTGCCATTATCACTGAGAAATCATTTGTTGTAATAGAGCGTACGAATTGGTCCCCTAAACCTGGCACGCCAAAGATATTCTCAATGGTTAATGTACCTGTTAAAATTCCTGCTAACATAGGTACAATAATTGTGATAATTGGAATTAATGCGTTTCTTAAAGCATGCCCAAATAAGACACGCATTGAAGAGTTCCCCTTTGCTCTTGCTAATAATATGTAATCCGAACTTAAAACTTCTATCATTTCAGCTCTGATATACCGTGCAACCGTCGCCATGACACTGGCTGATAATGCTAGCGAAGGTAATACTGCTGTTGAAAATCCTTCCCATCCTGCAACCGGAAACCATCTTAGACGCACCGCAAATACATATTGTAAAAGTACGGCTAATACGAAAGAAGGAACAGACACAGCAATTACTGAAATAACAGTAGTTGTATAATCTACCCATGTGTTTTGTTTAGTAGCTGCTGCAACACCAAGGATCAAACCTAAAATTACACCGATAATCATCGCTGTTATACCCATTTCCATTGATGGAATCAATCTCGGTCTTATAAGCTCCCATACCGGTTGATTGTGATATTGAAATGAATAACCAAAGTCTCCAGTAATTACATTTTTCAAATAATGTAGATACTGCACTGCTACAGGATCATTGAGTCCATATTTCTCATTAAGAATGGCCTTTTGTTCAACACTTAACTTAGCATCGTTAAAAGGTGAACCCGGCATCATCTTCATTAGGAAAAATGTAATCGTAATAATAATGAATAGCGATAAGAACATATATCCCAAACGTTTTAAAACATATCGCGTCATTCCATAACCCCCTTATCAAATTTTCAAAATTAACATTCCCTTCAAAATTTTCAGAAATATTTAGTAATATTATATATATAATTTTCATATAATTGCAATATAATTGCAATATAATTTTCACAAAATTAAAAAAACAGTTGCTTATATAAATTTTTAAGGAAGTAATTTTCTAATATATAATTTTAATTATTTAAAGTTTAAGGTGTTTAATTGGTAAATTTAAGTTAAAATAAGTTTAATCTTCAGTCGGGGGTTACATTTATGAAGAATTTAAAAAACTGGATAGTATGGCTTAGTATTACGCCACTTCTAACGCTTATTATATGGTTGTTTTTCACAACTCATACACTCGTTTCTTTTTTAGATATTTTATTCTACATATCACTTATCATTTTTATAATTATTTATCTTATTCTTTTAGTTCAGGAAGGAATTTTTGATGCGACGAGTTATGGTTTTAGAAGAATTCGCTATCAAATGTCTTCTCGTGCAAAGAAAAAAACAATGGAACATGATTCTTTCTTTAATCCACAACAAGCTAAGAGAGAGTATTATATTGTTGAATCATGGATAGCGCCATCTTTATTATGTAATGCATTATTTTTTCTTTTGACCATCGTGTTTTCACTTATTTTATAGTATCATCCTGTTATTATAATTATTTAAATACAAAAAAATGCCTCAAAACAATCTTCACTCTACATAAGATTATTTTGAGGCATGTTCTATTTGTTCTTCATTTTCAAAAAATAAATTTAAGCTTCGAATTTCTTAAATACTAATACTGCATTATGTCCACCAAAGCCAAGACTATTACTCATAGCGTACGTAATATCTAAATCTTGTGCTTCATTAGGGATAATATCTAAGTCACATTCAGGGTCTGGCGTATGCGCATGAATCGTTGGTGCAACTTTAGAATCACGAATTGATAATGCTGAGAAGATGGCTTCTAGTCCACCTGTTGCACCTAATAAGTGACCAGTCATTGATTTAGTTGAACTAATCTTCAAGTTCTTCGCAGCGTCGCCGAATGTGTTTTTAATGGCTTTAATTTCGTACATGTCGCCTACCGGTGTGCTTGTACCATGTGCATTTAAATATTGAACATCTTTAGCTTCAATACCAGCATCATCTAAAGCTGCTTGCATAGCACGTGAACCGCCTTCACCTTCTGGAGCTGGAGCAGTGATATGATATGCATCACCTGTTGTACCATAGCCCACAATTTCAGCATAAATTTGTGCACCACGAGCTTGGGCAGATTCTAATGATTCAATCACTAAAATACCGGCACCTTCGCCCATAACAAATCCATCACGACCTTCTTGGAAAGGACGGCAAGCTGTTTCTTTATCATCATTCGTTGATAATGCACGACTTGCGCTAAATCCAGCAAGTGCCATATGTGTAATAGGTGCTTCAGTACCGCCTGTAATCATCGCGTCTGCGTCTCCACGTTGGATGATTTTAAATGCTTCACCGATAGAATTTGTACCAGTAGCACATGCAGTTACCGTTGATCCGTTTGGCCCTTTTGCGCCTAGATCAATAGAAACTTGGCCAGTAGCCATATCTGGAATTAACATTGGTACGAAGAATGGACTTACTCTTCTTGGACCTTTCTTCTGTAACGTGCTATGGGCAATTTCAAATGTTTCCATACCACCGATACCTGAACCAATCCATACACCAATACGGTTTGCAGTATCTTCGTTAATAGCTAATTTCGCATCTTCTACCGCTTGTCTTGCAGCTACAACAGCGTATTGAGTAAAACGGTCCATTCGACGTGCTTCTTTCTTCTCAATATGGTCTTCAATATTGAAGTCTTTTAATTCACCAGCTAGATGAACGTTATAGCCTTCAGTATCTACACGTGTAATTGTATCAATACCATTAACGCCTTTTAATGCGTTGTCCCAACTTGTCTGGACATCATTTCCGATAGGTGATAATGCACCCATACCTGTAATTACAACTCTTTTATTTTCAGTCATACATTATATCCTCCTATTTACCCCATTTGATAACCATAGCGCCCCAAGTTAGGCCGCCACCGAAACCTACTAATACTAAAGTATCATCGTCTTTAATTTTTCCGTTTTCTAATTCTTGTTGAATACTTAAAGGTATTGAAGCTGCAGAAGTGTTACCAAAGCGATTCACAGAAACACTCATTTTTTCTTTTTCTATACCTAATCTTTCACGTGCGGATTCCATAATTCTGATGTTTGCTTGGTGAGGAATAAACATATCAATATCCTCAGATTGTAAACCTGCTTTTTCTACGACGCGTGTAGAAGCATTGCCCATAATTCTTACAGCAAATTTAAACACTTCACGTCCATTCATTACTAGTTTACCAGTATCTCTGTTCAAGTATAAGTATTTTCCACCTGAACCGTCAGATCCCATTTCATAACTAATAATGCCTCGGCCTTCAGAAACTTCACCAATCACTACGGCCCCAGCGCCATCACCGAATAAAACGGCTGTTGAACGGTCAGTTAAATCAGTAATCTTAGATAATTTATCTGCACCTACAACTAATATATTTTTATAATCACCTGATTGTATGTATTGTTTTGCAGTAATCATTGAATACATAAATCCTGAACATGCTGCTAATTGGTCCATTGTTGGTACTTTGTCAGTACCTAATTTATCTTGTAAAATATTCGCAACTGATGGGAATGGTGTGTCCCCAGTAGCTGTTGCAACAATAATCATATCTATATCTTTAGGCTCAATACCTGCATCTGCAATGGCTTTTTTACTTGCTTCATATGCTAAATCGGATGTATCTTGGTCTTCTCTAGCCCAACGTCTTTCTTTAATACCAGTCATTTTAGAAATCCATTCGTCAGAAGTTTCTAAAAAGCTTTCAAAATAGGCGTTATCTACAACTTTTTCTGGCGCATAAGCACCAAATCCTTTTATACCTACGTTCATGAACGCACACCTTCTTACTTCATTTTTTAATACCAGGTATTAATTTAACACACTTTTTTATATCAACTCAAGTAGTTACCCTTTCAATATTGCGCTTTCTTGTTGAAAATTAAAGAAATATACATCAGCGTGAAAATTTAAGACGTTTTTGAAACACTTAACTAGTATCCCTATACAAAGAAGATAGTTTACATTAAAATGGAACTATATAAACTATGGAGGTCATTGGTATGAAATACCTCGTAACATTTATTTGGGCATTAATTTTATTACAAATGGTGAACTTCGTGCTAAATAGTTTAAACGGTGGCGGCTCATTAAACTTTATTACACCTATTATTCTAGCAGTAATTTTCACAATATTTATTGCGATTTTTGGCGCGTTAATCAAACCTAATGATTTTGCCCGCAAAGGTAACAGATAATTATATTTTAATTACGTCTCATAATATACACGTTTCAACTTTGAATTAATACTCAAAGTTGGGCGTGTATTTTTTAGTACAAAAAATAACTCTCTTCAAAGTATTTTATATCGACTTTGAAGAGAGCTTTTATTCATTTAGTCACTTTATTATTTAACTTTTAGATTATTCAGTTGTTGGTTGTTGTACATCAAATGTTAAATCTTGTTCCTCGTTTAAATCTACATTAATTAATGTACCTTCAGGCATATTTTCTTTAATCATCATACGTGCTAATGGTGTTTCAATTTGACGTTGAACGAAACGTTTTAATGGTCTTGCACCAAATTGTGGTTCGTAAGCTTCTTCACCTAACCATTTTTTAGCTTCATCTGAAACTTTAATTGAAATACGTTGATCCATTAAACGTATATTTAGTTGAGTTAAGATTTTATCGACAATCATGCTCATATCATTTACTGATAATGGTCTAAATAAGACGATATCATCCATACGGTTTAAGATTTCGGGTTTGAAGAATGCGTGTAAGCTATCCATGACAGCTTTTTCAGTATCATCCGTAATTTCACCAGTATCTTTAACATTTTCAAGAAGTACTTGTGAACCGATATTACTTGTCATAATAATAATCGTATTTTTGAAGTCTACACTACGACCTTTAGAATCTGTCAAACGTCCTTCGTCTAGAATTTGTAGTAACACGTTGAAGACGTCGCTGTGCGCTTTTTCAACTTCGTCTAATAAGATTACTGAATAAGGATTACGTCTAACTGCTTCAGTTAATTGACCACCTTCATCGTGGCCTACATAACCTGGAGGCGCTCCAATCAATCTAGAAACAGAATGTTTTTCCATATATTCACTCATATCAATTCGGATCATGTGTTTTTCAGAGTCGAATAATGACGCTGCGAGTGATTTAGCTAATTCAGTTTTACCTACACCAGTCGGTCCAAGGAATAAGAAACTACCGATTGGTCTGTTAGGGTCTTTAATACCAGCACGAGCTCTTACAACGGCATCAGATACTAAATCTACTGCTTTATCTTGGCCTACTACACTTTCATGTAAGATGTCGCCTAAGTTGAGTAGTTTTTCTCTTTCTGTTTCAACTAATTTAGATACTGGAATGCCTGTCCATTGACTAACGATATCGCCAATTTCTTCATCAGATACGACTTCGCGAATCATGCGTTCACTGTCGCCTTGTTCATCTTGATATGCCTCTTCAAATTCTTTTAATTCTTTCTCTAATTGAGGAATCGTACCATATTGTAATTCGGCTGCTTTTTCAAGGTTACCTTCTGTTTGAGCATCTTCTAAAGCTTGACGACTACGGTCTAACTCGGCACGTTTTTCTTGTACTTTAGCAATTTTTTCTTTTTCTTGTTCTACACGAGATTGTAATGCACTTTGTTTTTCTTTTTCATTTGAAAGCTCTTCTTGTAGTTCTTCAAGACGTAGTTTACTAGCGTTGTCAGATTCATTTTTCAATGCACTTTCTTCAATTTCTAATTGCATAACGCGTCGATTGACTTGGTCTAATTCAGTTGGGTTTGAACCCATTTCTGTACGAATAGTTGCACAAGCTTGGTCTACTAAATCAATCGCTTTATCAGGTAAAAATCTATCTGTAATATAGCGATCTGATAACTCGGCAGCTGCTACCAATGCACGGTCTTGAATACGCACACCATGATATACTTCATAACGTTCTTTTAATCCACGTAAGATAGAGATTGTATCTTCTACATCTGGTTCACTTACGCCTACTTTTTGGAAACGACGTTCTAAGGCTGAATCTTTTTCAATATATTCACGATATTCATTGAGTGTTGTTGCACCGATACAGTGTAATTCACCACGTGCTAACATTGGTTTTAACATATTGCCTGCATCCATAGCGCCATCTGTTTTACCAGCGCCTACTAGCATGTGAATTTCATCGATGAATAAGATAATACGTCCTTCAGCTTCTTTAACTTCTTTAAGCACTGCTTTTAAACGTTCTTCAAACTCACCTCTGAATTTAGCACCAGCAACTAAAGCACTTAAATCTAATTCAAAAATAGTTTTGTCTAATAAAGATTCAGGTACGTCTTTACGTACAATACGTTGAGCTATGCCTTCGACAATAGCTGTTTTACCTACACCAGGTTCCCCGATTAATACTGGGTTATTTTTTGTTTTACGACTTAAAATTCTAATCGTATTTCGAATTTCTTCATCTCTACCGATGACAGGGTCCATTTTACCTTGGCGAACTTCTTCTACTAAGTCACGACCATATTTTTCTAATGCTTCATAGTTTACTTCTGGATTTTGTGAAGTCACATGATTTCCCCCTCTAACTTTAGTAATAATTTCTTTAACAACTTCTGCTTTATTTCCGACATATTGTTGAGTTGTTTCATCAATGTCCATTGCAGCACGCAAGATATGTTCCATTGAAATATATTGATCTTCGTAATCATTCATGTACGATTCTGCTTTATTTAATAACTCATTTGCTTTTTGACTAATATATTGTCCATATTGAACATTGTCACCTTGGACTGAAGGATAATTTTTTAATTTATTATTGTAAGCTTGATTTAATTCTTCAGTATCGATATTTGCACGTTCTAGTATGCTTTTAAATAAACTGTCACTTTCATCTAACGTTCCTTTTAATATAGCTTCAACTTCAATGTTTTGTAATTCATATTCTTTACTAAGTTCAACTGCTTTTTGTAATGCACTTTGAACGGTATATGTCATTTGATTAATATCCAAATTTGTCACCCCTACTTATTTGATAAGAGCCAGGTCAAATACTTCTTTTTTGACTTTGACTTTCTTTGACCTTAAATACATTATAATCCCTATTTGACTATTAAGCAACAATTATACTTAACTTTTTAAGTTAATTTATGCAAAGCTTAAAGCCTAATATGACAACATTTTAATTACTATTACTTAAAATATTTATCACGATGGCGCTTATTTTAAACATCAAACCTAACGGCATTTTCAGATAGTATGGTCAAACTTTTTTAATATGAAAAAGGAGCAAGACTGAAATCAAATGAAAGTTCACAGATTTCGTTGTCTCGCTCCTACAAAGTGTACTAGAAATGAAAGTACTTAAAAGTAGTACAATTTTCAACTAGTCAATCTTATTTATTTTTCTTATTACTTTTGATTGTCTTAATAATTTCATCTGACAATGCTTTAACGCCGCTATTCTCTAAATGAATACCGTCTGAGGCGAAATATTCAGAATGCCCTTCTGAACGTTTATACCAGTCAACTAATGTCACGTTTTTATGCTTTTTAGCAGCATTAGCAAGGTGTTTATTAACATCATCTTGCCAATCACGTGGTACACGCGTATTCACTAAATAAATTTGGGCATCTCCAAATTTACTGATAAGTTGGTTCAATTCATTTTCAGAGAAGCCTCCATTCGTTCCAAGTTCTAATACCACTTGATTTGATGGTTTATTATAATTTGAATAATTACCAGCAATAGTTAACGCTTCTTGTAAATGACGTCCAACTTTACCATCGATAGTTGCTTTAGGTGCTCGTGATTTAAATGTTTCCCCAATATCTACCATTACCGAATCACCAATTAATAATGGACTAATATTCGTATCGACTTGGTCTTTTTCCTTACTTTCACTTGTTGAGCCATCAAGATGAATATTTTCACCAGGCATCATTCTTACCAAGTATTTATCTACTTCATTCGTATTAAATGAGTTTGCCTTGTTATCAATTTCATCTTTTCCAAAACGATCAAATGCGCCAACAAAGATCAATAGTAATGGAAGAGCTGCGACAATAGCTACAATGGTTCTAATGAATTTAGGGCGTTGTAGTCGATTAAATGAAAATGCTTTAAGCCCTTCTTTTCTAAATGGTGTTTCAACATAGCGATAAGATAACTCGGCAAATAAGCCAGTTAATATAATATCTACTATATATACATAGGCTGGTATTTGACCATCTATAAAATGGATATGTATGAAACTAATAACTGCAAAGTGCCATAAGTATAAACTGTATGAACGTTGTCCAATATAGACAAAGACCGGGTTTCCAATTAGTTTAGCTAATATACTTGTCGGATGGACGACACTTGCGATGACGAAGAGCGTCATACCTGAGATTAAGTAAAAGCCTCCATTATAAATCCAAGCACTGCTGTCACTGACTGTAAAGAATAGGAGAATTAATGTAATTAAGCCTATAATCCCTATGCCATCGATAGCACGCTGTAAGACAACTGGAGGGTTTGCTTTTAGCTTAAATGGTGGCCATACAAACGCCAAAATCACACCGAGTAATAATGTTTGTAAGCGTGTGTCTGTTCCGAAATACACGCGTGAGTAACCGACGTCAGGTTGTGAAATGATGACCATCGCTAACAATGATATAAGCGAAACAATCCAAAAAATAAGGGTAACATTACGATATTTTTTAATTGTTAATAACAAAATGACTAACACAAATGGGAAAAATAAATAAAACTGTTCTTCAATTGCAAGTGACCATAAGTGTTTTAAAGGCATAAATGAAAATTGTTCAAAGTAATTTACATCTTTAGCAATATACCACCAGTTTGATACGTAAAATAGTGCTGCTAGAATATCATGCTTTACTCGTACAATTTGTTGTGGCTCAAAGATTAATGTAGCAATGCCGACTACCATTAAGAGCGTGACAACCGCTGGAAGTAATCGTTTAATTCGTCGTATCCAGAATTGTCTAAGGTTAATAATTCCTTTTTCTTCGTATTCTTTTAATAGTAAACTTGTGATTAAGTATCCCGAAATGACAAAAAATGTATCTACGCCTATAAAGCCGCCCGTTAGCCATCTTCTATTGAGATGATAGATGATGATACCTAACACAGCAATAGCCCTCAAGCCATCTAAGCCAGGCATATAACGCATTTTCGTTTTGCGATGTTTCCCTCTTTTTAATTCCTGTGTCATTGTTCACATTCTTTCCCTATAATAAATTTCAAATAAATTCATTAAATATAAAAGTGTTGAAAATCATGATAAAACGAGAGTCGATGATTAACAATATGAATGAAAATAATTCACCCTATAATCTATGTTAAATTTAATCTGTATAAGTCTTATGTATTTTAGTATAACGCATAATCAAATTCAAATTGTATTACAATTGTGTCATGTTGATAAGTCACTTTGTCACGTGCTATGTTTATTTTGGATGAAGTGATTTTAGTTTTTTCTAAAAATAAAAACAATAGCACAACGAAAGTGTGTACTATTGTTTATATAGTGATAGCTCAACCTACGCCTAAAGCAATCTTAGCGTATCTTGACATCATATCTTTATTCCAAGGTGGGTTCCAAACAATATTAACTTCTGTGTCCTGGATTTCAGGAATTTCTGCTAATACAGTTTTGATTTGGTCGATGATTTGGGGTCCAAGTGGGCAACCCATTGATGTTAATGTCATTTCAACTGTACATATACCATCATCATCTACATTCACTTTATATACTAAACCTAAATTAACAATATCAATTCCTAATTCAGGGTCAATTACCATTTCAAGCGCACCTAGGATACTGTCTTTTAAAGCCTCTTCCATTAGTATCACCTCTCAATATTTATCTTACACTAATATATCAAATATCCGACAAAACGCCAATAAAATGCTATGATACAACTAAATGAGAAATAAAGAGAAATACGATGAAAAGTAACAAGGAGAAACTTATGGAACCTTATTTAATTTGTCTAGATTTAGACGGAACATTATTAAATGATGATAAAGAAATTAGTGTTTATACAAAACAAGTTTTAACAACATTGAAAAAACAAGGCCACCAAATTATGATTGCGACTGGTCGTCCATACCGTGCTAGTCAAATTTACTATCACAAATTAGACATGAATACACCAATTGTCAATTTTAATGGTGCCTATGTTCATCATCCAAAATCAGATGATTTTGAAACAACACATGAAGTATTAGATGTCGATTTAGCTAGAAATATGATAGAAATGCTTCAAAAAGCCAATGTGACCAATATTATTGCTGAAGTTCGTGATCATGTCTTTATTAATAGTCATGACCCACGCCTCTTTGAAGGCTTTTCAATGGGAAATCCTAAAATAGAAACAGGTAATTTATTGGAAGGTTTAAATGAAGCGCCAACTTCTATCTTAGTAGAAGCCGAAGAGGTAAATATTCCTCGTCTTAAACAAATGTTGACGCGTTTCTATGCGGAAAATATCGAACATCGTCGTTGGGGCGCACCGTTTCCAGTTATAGAAATCGTTAAACGTGGTATAAGTAAAGCACGTGGAATCGACCATGTAAAAGATTATTTGAATATTGATTCATCTCGTATTATTGCATTTGGCGATGAAGATAATGACACTGAAATGATTAAATATGCCAAATATGGTATCGCAATGGACAACGGTCTTGATGAATTAAAACATGTCGCTAACCATATTACATTTTCTAACAATGAAGATGGCATTGGCCGTTATCTCAACGATTTCTTTAAACTTAATATACCTTATAAAGGATAAATCGAGTTCTAGAGGTGAGAATAGCACTTTAACTAGTATGCACGCTCACCTCTTTTTTCAATGATAAATAATGATGGAGGATTGTATATGAATAAGATTATAGTCGTCGGAGCAGTCGCAGGTGGCGCTACGTGCGCTAGCCAAATACGTCGTCTTGATAAAGAAAGCGAAATTATTATTTTTGAAAAGGACCGTGACATGAGTTTTGCCAATTGTGGCTTACCTTACTATATCGGTCAAGTTATTACTGAACGTGGTAAACTCTTGCCAATTACCCCAGAGACGTTCAAAAACAAAAAAGATATTACAGTAAAAACATATCATGAAGTAGTCGAAATTAATGATAGTAAACAGACTGTAACAGTATTAAATCGCCAAACTAACGAGAAATTTGAAGAATCTTACGATAAATTAATATTAAGTCCTGGTGCTGGCGCTAATACATTAGGTTTCGAAAGCGACATGATATTCACTTTACGAAATATGGAAGATACTGATGCTATTGACCAATATATTAATAAACATCATGCCAAAAAAGCATTAGTCGTAGGTGCAGGCTATATTTCATTAGAAGTGTTAGAGAATCTACATCATCGTGGTTTAGATGTGACGTTGATTCACCGTTCTGAGAGTGTGAATAAACTAATGGATCAAGATATGAATCAAGCTATCTTTGATGAATTAAATAATCGGAATATTACTTATCGTTTAAATGAAGAAATAACAGAAGTCGAAGGACACACAGTGACATTTAAATCTGGCGTTCAAGAAGACTATGATTTAATTGTCGAAGGTGTGGGAACACATCCTAATTCAAACTTTATTCAATCATCAAATATTAAGTTAGATGAAAAAGGATTCATACCTGTTAACGACAAATTCGAAACAAATATACCTAACATTTATGCATTAGGCGATGTGATTAGTTCATTTTATCGTCATGTAGATTTAAAAGCACAAGTACCTTTAGCCTGGGGCGCTCATCGTGGCGCTAGCGTGATAGCAGAACAATTTGCAGGCAATCAAAACATTACGTTTAAAGGATATCTTGGAGCAAATATTGTAAAATTCTTTGATTATACATTTTCAAGTGTTGGGGTGAAACCTTCTGAATTAAATCAGTTTGATTATCAAATGGTCGAAGTAACTTCAGGGGCTCATGCCGGTTATTACCCTGGAAATAGTGACATACATTTACGTGTTTACTTTAATAAAGACAATCGTCAACTTTTACGTGCTGCAGCTGTAGGTAAAGAAGGCGTAGATAAACGTATTGATGTATTAACAATGGCTATGATGAATGGCATGACAGTCGATGAACTTACAGAATTTGAAGTCGCTTATGCCCCACCATATAGCCATCCGAAAGATTTAATCAATATGATTGGTTATAAGTCACGCGATTTGTAAAAAAATAAACTCGAGCGTGTGAGAAGAAAATCCTTATATGGAGGTTTCTCACACGTTCGAGTTTTTATTTGTTCATTTTAATGCGTCTAACCTAGGCCAAACATTTTTGTTAATGGACCCCAAGGTAGAATAACACCTAATAACATTGTAATAATAATTAAGACGATAGTTGTCCAAAATAAACCATGACTTGCTTCGTGTTTCTTTCTTTTCGCAATCGATACTTCCATAAGCGCGACTACGGCAAGACCGCATAACATTTTCAATGTTAATAGCATGTGGTTGCCTCCACCACCATGACTAGCGGCGATAAATTCTTGAATTAAAATCCAAAAACCTGAGAATAATGTTAATAACATAAAGACTCTTAACGCCATTTGTAAAGGTTTGAACATAGGCGTTGGGCCTTGAGATTTTGAAATGTGTAAGAACGCAATGACGTATAACACGATTGTTAATACCCAACTTAATATATGCATATGTAACAAGACCGAATTCCCCCAATACTTATAATTTCATTTCACCTATTTATCATAACATATACGACTTTTATAAAGATTAAAAAATTGCAAAATAAGAAAATACCACCAGTAATCTCATGAATTTTTAAAGATTTTGTTCTCCCAAATGAGCAAAAGCAACTAGAATTGAATCAAGTAAGATTTTAACTCAGATTCATTTCCGTTTATCGATACACAAACTAAAAGACTGAGACATTTATGGAAATGCCCCAGTCTTTCATGAAAATTAATCTTTCGAATTATTCACTATCTTCTGCAATGTACGTAGTTAAAGTACCGATATTGTCGATTGTAACTTTAACTTCATCACCAGGTTGTAAGAAGCGAGGTGGTTCTAAACCTGCACCTACACCAGCTGGCGTACCTGTAGCAATAATATCACCAGGATGTAATGCTACATATTTAGAAATTTCTTCGATTAAACCGTCAATTTTGTTAATCATTTGACTCGTATTACCGTCTTGGCGAATTTCATTATTCACTTTAGTTACGATGTTAACATTTTCCGGCATTGGTAATTCGTCTTTAGTTACAATGTATGGACCCATTGGGCAACCACCAGTTAAACTTTTAGATAAGAATGCTTGATCTTGTGAATTTTGAGCAGTACGGTCAGTGATATCATTGATAATTGTGTAACCGTAAATATAGTCTAATGCTAAAGCTTTAGGAATTTTTTCTCCAGATTTACCAATTACAATACCTAGTTCACCTTCGTAATCTAATTGGTCTGTGATATCTTTATGATTTGGAATTGTTGATTCACTACCAGTTAAAGATGAAGCGGCTTTAGTAAATACATATAAGCGTTGCACTTCATGGTTTAACTCACTCGCATGATCTTGATAGTTACGACCAAACGCAATTACGTTATTTGTAGGCGTTACTGGTGGTAAAAATTCAATATCATTGAATGCGATTTTATAATTATCAGCTTTGCCACTATCTTCTGCAGCTACAACAGCTTTACGAACTTGTTCTTGGAAATCAATCGTTTGGTTTTGTTGTAAACCTTCTAATAACGTTTTAGGATGAAAATCTCCTTCACCAAATTCAGCAAAAACTTGTTTCAAATCCCATACTGCGTCTTCACGCTTAACTTTAACGCCGTAAGATTCAGCGTCTTTATATTTGAATGATAAAAATTTCATTCAGTATCAACTCCTCATCTATATCTTATTTCATATTATAACTTTAAATATAATTAAATCACAAATATATCTGTCTGAAATTTTAGAAATTTGGTATATTCTCTGTTTGATACCTCATGATATTGCTATATTACTCATCTTCTTCAATGCTTAATTGCCCAAATTGGAAGAAATAAAGATAGCCATATACTTTAGAATTTAAAATAGTCTCTAAGGTGTTTTTATAGTACTTCATTTGAATTTTATATTTATCGCGTAGTTGGACGCCAATCTCTTCGTCAGTCAAACCTCGTCGTCTGTTAAAAGCATCCGTTTTATAATCTACAAAGTAGTATTGGTTATCTTCTAAGAAAATTAAGTCAATCATCCCTTGAATAATAGACACATCCTCATCTTCCTCTGGCATCTCATCTACCCTTGCCTGATTAACCACAAATGGTAACTCTCGAAAGACTTTATCTGCTTGAGTTATTCTCATATACAACTCACTTCGAATAAATCTCATCACTTCTTCATACTGAATATCTTTTTTAGCATCTTCTTCTATAATATGATTGTCAATCAACTTATCTATATAATCATTTAACTCCGTTTCAGTTAAACGTTTTTCTTTAAATGGTAAGTGCTGCATAACCGTATGCATTAACGTACCTCTTTCATTTGCCTTATGTTTCTTATCTCCTCGAAGGAACTTAGGTCGCTCATATGTTGAAACACCTATTCTATATTGGCGTACCCTCTCGTAACTAGTACCACTTTCTTCAGTTTCTAATTGACGTTTTAACTCAGATACTGACTGTTTCGAAGGTTTTTCTGTATCTTTTATAAAAGGATACTTAAATGATAACTGTTCATTAATTTGTTGTTTTAACCCATCATCGTTAGAACCGCCTGTTTCAATATCTTCAACCGTACGATGTTCGCTTTCTTCATTATCTATCGCAATGTCAAGGTCATCAAAGTGTTGGACCTTAACGTCAACAGTTGGATAAAGACTATCTTCTAAATCCTCAATTGAGCGTTCGAATTGATATTCTGGAACGAGCGATGTCGACTTATGCTTTGCTAGTATACTGAAAATTAATTCGAATGATGATTTGGCTTCAAGTCGTTCATGTGAAGCTAATAGATTATCTGAAATAGTTTTTTTTTCATAACTGATTAATTTATCTTCTTTATCAACCGATCCAATAAGGATCAGTTGCTCTTTAGCACGAGTTAAAGCTACATAAATCAAACGCATTTCTTCGGAAATCATTTCTCTTTTCGCATTTTCTTTAATAATTAACGAGAGAAGAGATGGGAACGAAATATTTTGTTCCAAATCATAGTACTGCAAGCCGAGTCCATATTTTTGATTAAGCAGAAGTGGCGCACCTAATTCTTTTACTTTATATTCTTTAGTTAATCCGACATAGATGACAAATGGAAATTCAAGCCCCTTACTACTGTGGACTGTCATCATACGTACAACATCATCATTAGGGCCTATTACATTTTCCTCACCAAAATCTTGGTTCCGTTCAATTAATTCATCGATATATCTAATAAATTGATATAATCCTCTAAATGTTGAATTTTCAAATTCAATAGCTTTATTAAATAACCCATAAAGATTAGCGCGTCTGCCTTTTCCGCCTATTAACCCACTAAAATATTGAATAACAAAATGATCATTGTAAAATTTATCTATTAATTGATACACGGCATGGTCTTGGCTATAGTCTTGATACATTTCTAAATCATTAATAAAGTATTGTAATTTCGCAACCAATTCTTTTGGTGATGCCTCATCTTGTATGTAATGCATAATAGATTGATAAAAATAATCATCATTAGAACTTGTGACACGGATTTGTGCCAATTCATCTTCAGTAAATTGATAGATAACTGAACGCATGAGACCAACAAGATAGATATCTTGAAGCGGGTTATCCACTGTTCTTAAAAACGACAAGACTAAACGAACTTCAGTTTGGTCAAAATATCCTTCTTTACTGTTTACATGAAACGGAATACGACTATTTTTAAAGGCTTTCTGTATGTTACGTGAATTCTTCACATCTCTACTTAAAATTACAATATCTTTATAAGATGGCTTGCGATGTCTACCCGTCTTCATATCATAGACTTCTTGTTCTTCTAAAATATGTTTGACTTGTTCAACAATGTAATATGCTTCTTGTTCTTTTTTATCTTTATCAAGCGAAGCATCTTCCGATTTCATTAAGGCATGTAATTCAAGTGGCATTCTCTTTTGCGAGTATTTTGTAGCGCCATAATATAATCGAGCGTCAGCGTCATAGTCAATTTCCCCTACCTCTTTATCCATCATATGATTAAAAAGATAATTAGTAGTATAGAGAACTTCTTGTCTTGAACGGAAGTTCTTAGACAAATCAATACGTAAACCAGTACCATCATTGTCTTTTTCAAATCGATTATATTTACCCATAAATAATGTAGGATCGGCTTGTCTAAATTTATAGATTGATTGCTTAACGTCTCCTACCATAAATAAGTTACCGTTGGACTCATCTCCACGCTTAATCTTCGAGATAATAGCTTCTTGAACTTGGTTAGTATCTTGATATTCATCAATTAGTATTTCTTCGAATTGACGACGGTAATCTTTTGCGATTGATGATGGGTTGCCTTGTTCATCTGTTAAAATCTGCAATGCAAATTGTTCATAATCAGAGAAATCCAATACGTTTCTATTACGTTTTTTTTGGCCAAATGTTTCAATAATATCTTTAACTACACGTATGAGATACTGCACTCTTGGGACTAACTTGCGCATATCTTGTTTTAAATCTTCAGTCGAACGCATGAAATATTCATTTTTTACATCAATGACTTTATTTCTATAACTTTTATAGAATTCTTTAATATTTTCCAATAACTCTTCATTATCATTTTCTTTTTTAATCTTGGCAGACATCATTGGAAATTTACTTGGCTCATGTTCAATTAATACCTCTTTATTAAGTACGCCACCTTCTATTGCTTTTTCACAAAAGGCTCTTTCAGCCTTAACCACATCAAGATGTTTTTCAACGGCATTACAGTTTAATAAAAGACTTTCCGCTTCTCTTAGTGCATCATAGGCTGCCGTAATTTGGACATTGGCTATATTAGATAATTCGTTAAGCAATACTTGATACATTTCTTCATCTTCATAAGGCTTAACCAAACGATCTAACCATTCATATGGCGAAGGATTAGCGATACTAAATTTATAAAAGTTTTTTAATATCCTACGAAAGTTTTCATCATTACGGTCATTAGAAAGTTGTTCTACTAACGTTACGAATTCCACGGCCGGATCTTCATAATGCGTTTCTAACACTTCATCAATTGATTGGTCTAACAATAGCTCATTTTCCATATCAGTTATAGTACGAAAATTAGGATCAAGATCAATCACATCATAATGTTGTTGAATAATTTTCAGACAAAAACTGTGTAAGGTTGAAATTTGAGCTTGATGAATTTTAATACGTTGATTTTTGAGATGCTCATTACTTGGATCATCAATTGATGCTTGTTGGATACGTTGGTCAACACGGTGTTTCATTTCTCGAGCACTTAAATTAGTAAAGGTTACTACTAATAATTTATCTACATCGATTTCATCTCTAATAATTTTTTGAATAATGCGTTCTACTAAAACAGCGGTTTTACCTGAACCAGCTGCGGCAGCCACAAGTGTATCTTGCCCACTCGCATAAATACTTTGCCATTGGGCATCCGTCCATTGCGCTTCCGGTGGTTTAACTGGTATATTATTCATCATTTTCACCACTTTCTAACTCTACGTCTTGAACTGCTTGTATTGGGTCTATCGATTCATCTACATAGCGATAGTTTTTATTATCAATAAGGTTATCTACATGGCAGACTGACTTAAAACTACAAAATTCACATGGTAATCTATTATCAAATTTAAGCGGTGCCACTTCTGTATGGCCATCTAAAATATTTGATGCAGTTTCTATAAAGTTATCTTTATTGTGTTTTATAAATTTATGAATCGTAGTTTCATCTGCCACACTACTATCTCTTGCCGAAAAATTACCATCTTTTTTCAATGTTACAGGCACAATATCTGATCGAGGCGTGTCGTCTAATCGAATATCCAACGCATCCACGACATCCATATCGCTATTAACTAATCCACGTAATTTATATTTTTTAAGAAAAGCTTTATTCAAGTTGTCTTCTTCTAAAGCATCATCTTTCATTTTTCCCCATGAATCAAACTTGAGTCGTTCATCATGGACATGGAAATAAAGTAATCCACCTGGTTTTATTTCTTCTGTAAGGCCTAGACGGTGTGCATTTTGTAAGGCTACATCCATATACGTCATCATCTGCATTTGCTTACCATAATATACTTTTTTCAAATCTAATTTAGCACTAGTATCTGAGGATTTATAATCGACTATATTAACATAGCTTATATTGTCTTTAGTATAAGCATCAATGCGGTCAATTTGACCACGTATATTAATCGGAATGCCCTGTTTAGTAATGAGCGGTTGCGCTATTAATTCTTCCTCATTACGTGGTGTCTTTCTAAACCCTGTTTCAAATCGTTGTGGTCTAAATTTAGTATTTTCATTTTGGTATCGAAGCGCCTTAAGCGTACTTTCAACAATTACTCCAATACGTTTAGAGACGTAACGATAGTATGCGTTCGAGTCCATTAAATTAAATTGAACTTGTGGCAAGACATTCTCTAACGCTTCGACAGTTAAAGCATGAATTTTTTTATTATCTAGATGTCTAAAATCACCTTCTATTTTGTCAGATATATATTTTAATGCTGTATGGAAGATATTTCCTAAATCGAAATTCTCAAGCTTATACTTCGTACGTTCATTTAAGCGTAAACCGTAATTTGCGTAATGCTTAAACGGGCAATCATTATACCCTTCAAAACGCGATACACTAGCATTAATAGTTGTACCGTAAAGTGAAGTAGCTAATTGTTCACCTAGTTGGATAGTTTCGTTATCGTAGGTAAGAGATGTTAATAAGTAATTTAATCCGTCATTTAATTCATCATTATCGCGCATAACCTGATATGCATCTAGCCATGTTTCTGCTACTGCTTCATCTTCAAGCCAGGCTTTTAAAGCTTCAAATAATGCAACCTTTGTTTGATGTGGGTGTTCCATTAACGTCAATGGTTGTGAGTTATGAATATAGTGTATATTTGTCACTTCAAGTCCATTAAATAATTCTTCAATTTGATTAAGGAAAGGACTTTTCTCTTTATCGTCACCTTGTACGCCCATCAAACTATAAGAAAATGTTACGCGGTCACACCCGCGTGTCATAGCGATATAACATACAAATGCTTCATCCATTTGTAAAATATCGGAAGTCGGGCTTAATTCTACTTGTGCTTGTTGCTCAAATACTTTCTTTTCTTCATCAGTAATCAAGCTAGATGAGGATACGGGTTGTGGCATAGCACCATCATTCATCCCTACCATATAAATATGCTTTTTATTATCAACTTTCGCTAAATCCATTGTACCGATACTTACTTGATCAAGCGTTTGTGGAATCATCACAAATTCAAGTTGCTCTAGCCCAATATCAAATACTTCTAAAAAGCGTTTAAGCGTCATTTCTTCTTCATCAAATACAGTAACTAAGTCATCTAATATTTGAATTAATCCGTTCCAAATTTGGTCGATTTCTTCCGCTTCTTCATGATAGCCATCCACATCAAGCTGATCTCGCTTAGCCATCAAATATTTCGGTAAATCAAAAGATTCCATAGTCTCATAGAAAGCCGTCGCAAAGCCTTTTACATTCGAAGCATCGTTCATAGCTTTTTCGAAACTTAATATTTTATCTATAACATCAACTTTCAAATTAACCACTTGTTCAAACGTTTCACGCTCTTCTTCTGAAAGCTTATGTTCTTTTCGTCCCATTTTAGTGAAATTATCTACACTAAATAATTGTTCGTCTAACCAACGTTTACCATATATACCTCGTTCAACAACAAAGTTCTCTAGTAAATCAATTAAATAGTCGCTATCTTTAAATTGATGTGACAAAATATTCGTTTTAAATAAACGCATCATTGGACTAATATTCCAATTTGTTTGGATAACCTCTAAAAGTGAACGAACCATCTCCATAATTGGATGATGCGTCATAGATTTTTTAGTATCAATATTAAATGGGATATTATATTGCGGTAACACTGAATCAAATAGATATGCGTATGTTTCATCACGATACAAAATTGCAATATCCTGATATCTGTAATAATCATCACGTGTATCTTTAATAATTTGTCGCGCTATTTCATTTACTTCTTCTCGCATATTTGAAGATTCTAGAATCTTGATATTGCCCTCATGTGCTTTAGGTGTTACTTGTAACGCATCGAATTGTTGTTCTAATTGGAGTAGGTCTTTATTATTAAAACGATGTTGTTCTCTAAAGTATTGACGGTTTAAAGTGATACCTAAGTCATTAGCTATTTCTTGTAAATGTGTAAGTACTTCTGAAGGCTTTCTAAACAGGCTAAATGGGTCTTCATTACCATCTGTTGTTAAAAGTACGGTAACTTGTTTAGCATTTTGAACGAGTGCTTTAATAATTTGATATTCTAGAGTCGAAAAGTTATGGAAACCATCTATGTAAATTTCAGCACGTTTAATCCACTCTGATTGATGCATGATTTCAATAAAATGATTTAAACTATCTTCCGCAGTAATAAATTTATCGTTGATACGTTCTTCAAAGTAATCATAGATAAGCGAGATGTCTTCTAATTTATGACGCGTTCTTGTTTGAATTTCATTCTCTTGTAAAAATGTCTGTAAATGGTCTGGTGTTACTGAATATTTTTTAAAATCTTGTATCTGCTCGGTTAACTTCTCACTAAATCCATAATAATTCACTTGGGATTTATATAGTTTTAATTCAGACTTATGTTGTTGAACAAGATTGTATATCATCATCTCTGTAGCTGCTTGAGTCAATCGTTCTTCAGTTAATCCCCCAATTTCCTGAAAAATTCTATGACTTAAACGTTCGAAGTGGAGTACTTCCGTTCTCAAGCTACCATTTAACTCTTTATCATTTACAAATGATTGCTCTAATTGAAACGTACTTTGTGTAGGTGCAATTAAAATGATTGGATCTCCTAAAGGATCCACTTTCATTTGTTGTTTAATATTTTCAATCATATAGTGGGATTTGCCTGTCCCTGCTCTGCCAAGATATGTATTTAATTCCATTGTTTCCCCACACTCCTTTGAGACTATTTTACCATAGAACATATGTTCTTAAAAAGTTTTATCCTTATAATTTGATGAAGTTATAAAAAGGGATTGGAATAGAATTCAAACTTGAATTTCTATATCCAATCCCCACTATTTACAATTACTTTAAAACCACATGACTAGATTATTCTATTTATCATTATCTGGGTTGAAATTAAATTTAAAATCACTTAATGGCCAGAATCTAAATGAAACTTTACCTACTATTTGATTCTTATCAATCAAACCAAATGCACGACTATCTTTACTCACTTCACGATTATCTCCAAGCACTAAACATTTACCTTTAGGAATAACATTTGAGTTTGGATTAGCATTTGGCAAATCTTTAGTTTCAAATGAACCAGTAATATATTCACCTTGTTTACGTTTCTCATTATAGTCTAAGTATGGTTCTTTAATTTTCTTGCCATTAATATAAAGTTTATCGTCTTTATATGTTACATTGTCTCCAGGTACGCCAATCACACGTTTTACATAGTCATCACTTTTATTTGCATGGAAGACAATGACATTGCCCTTTTTAACATCGCCAACTTTATAACCTAAAATATTAACCATCACATGTTGGCCATCTTTTAAAGTCGGGTCCATTGAATCGCCTTTAATTGTATATGATTTAGCGACAAAGTTTATCATTACCCATACAAGTAATAAACCTACTGCTATAGCGACAATCCATTCGATTATTTCTTTCTTCAAACTTAACACCTCATCTACTTATTAAACTGATAGGTAAATTCCTTAAATGGATAATATTTTAAACTCACGTCTCCTACGATGTCTTTTTCGTCAATTAGTCCATATATACGAGAATCGCTTTTTTTATTACCATTATCATTTAACACAAAATATGAATTTGGCGGAATAATATCTCCGTCAGCCTCGTCTATATCACGTAATGCAAAATTATTAATATCTCTATTTTTAGCATAATTTTTATCAACTTGTCTATCGTCTCTATATAATTTGCCGTCTCTTACTTCAATCGACTCGCCAGGCTTCCCTATAATTCTACTAAAATGAAGGTCATTATTTTGACGATACATAATAATATCTCCATCATTTAATAAATTAAAAGTCACCTTAATCTTATTGACTATGACGCGATCACCTTTATTCAAAGTAGAAGCCATCTCATTATTAGGCACAACGCCACCTCTAATAATGAAAGTTTGGATAAACAACACAAATAATATAGCTAAGATAATAGTTACAAGTAGTTTGATTATTCGACGCACTATGTCACTCCTTGTTAACACCCATAAAATGGTGTTCAACTTTTTTCCCAATAAACCATAATGCAATAGTAATTAAAACTAACATAATGGCTCTTATAGGATGTGTAAAAATTGTAGTTACACTTCTTCCCATCACAGCTATAAAAGTAATAGAAATTAATTTTGAAACAAGTAAAATCACAAAGTAATACTTCGCTTTAATGTGTGATAAACTAGCGACAAAATTAACTAGAGTATTTGGGGTAAAAGGAAAGCACATCAATATAAATATTGGCACTAATCCTTGTCTATCTATAAAATGTATTAATCTTTCAACAGATTTCCGTGTTCTAATTCGTTGCAAAAAGTTGGCGTTTACAAATTTTCGGCAAAAGAAAAATACTGTAAACGTACCGGCTACAATTCCTAACCAACTGATGATAGTCCCTACCAAGAAACCATATGCATGAACATTCATAATAACGTATAACGTTAAGGGAAGTACGGGCACAATGGCTCTAAAATAAAGCAATATAAAGCCAGCGAAGTATCCTAAATCTTGTAGCAAGTTAAACCATTGTTCAATTTGATGAAACACTGTAACATCAAATCCTTCCTAAATTAATAGCAGTTATCGTTTCATAGAAATATTTTACACTGTTTACCATATAAATCTACCTTAAACTCAATAAATCAGTCACAGGTAGTAGTTCAAATTCATGCCTTAGATTTAATATAAACCTATAGAACCTAAAAAGTCGATATGGAAGTTCATCCATACCGACTTTAAATTCTAAAGTATATTCATTTATTCAGACTTATAAACGGTCTTCTAATTCTTTTTTCTTATCTTCATATCCAGGTTTACCTAATAAAGCAAACATGTTTTGTTTATATGCTTCAACACCTGGTTGGTTAAATGGATTAACACCTAATTGATAGCCGCTCATCGCACAAGCTAATTCAAAGAAGTAAACCACATAACCGAATGTTTCTTCGTCTAAACGAGGGATATTGACTACTACATTAGGAACGCCACCATCAGTGTGGGCTAATAATGTACCTTCGAAGGCTTTTGTATTAACTTCATCAATTGTTTTACCTGCTAGATAATTTAATCCATCTAAATCATCACTATCTTCTTCAATAGTAATGTCGTGTTTAGGATTATTTACTTTCACAACTGTTTCAAATAAGAAGCGACGTCCTTCTTGAACATATTGACCTAATGAATGTAAATCAGTTGTATAGTTAGCACTTGATGGATAAATACCTTTGAAATCTTTACCTTCAGATTCGCCGTATAATTGTTTCCACCATTCATTGAAATATTGCATTGAAGGCTCGTAGTTAATTAACATTTCAGTAGTATAGCCTTTGCTATATAAAATGTTACGGATAGTAGCATATTGATATGCAATATTTTCATCTAAATTATCAGATGCAAGTTCTTTACGTGCTTTGTTAGCACCAATCATAATTGATTCAATATTAATACCTGCTGTTGCAATTGGTAATAAACCTACTGCTGTTAAGACAGAGTAACGTCCACCAACATCATCAGGTACTACAAACGTTTCATAGCCTTCATTATCAGCTAATTGTTTTAAAGCACCTTTCGCTTTATCAGTAGTCGCAAAAATACGTTCTTTTGCTTCTTTCTTACCATATTTATCTTCTACTAATTGTTTAAACAATCTAAATGCAACTGCTGGTTCAGTAGTAGTACCTGATTTAGAAATTACGTTCACTGAAAAGTCTTTATCTGCTAAATATTCAACTAATTCTTGTGTGTAACTTGAAGATAAATGATTACCCACAAAGACAATTTCAGGGTATTCAGTGCTATTACGGAATGAAGAAGTCAACATTTCAATCGCTGCACGTGCACCTAAGTAAGAACCGCCAATTCCAATAACCACTAATACATCTGAATTAGCTTTAATACGTTTAGATGCTTCTACAATTCTTGAAAATTCTTCTTTATCGTAATCTTCAGGTAAATCAACCCATCCTAAGAAGTCACTACCTGCGCCAGTTCCTTCGTGGATTGTTTTATGGATAGTTTTAACAATATCTTTTTGTTGATCAAGTTCATGTTGCCCAAAAAATTCTAAAGTCTTGCCATAATCTAATTGAATGTGAGTCATTTAAAAGCCTCCTGTATATCCTTATTGACTTAATTCTACTAACTTTGTGTTCTCTATTCAATTGACATGATTATAATTTCACATATTTCTATCTTATATAGACAATTTTTAGCCACTTTTACTTTTTTGAAAATGAATATTTTATTAATACTTAAAAAAGCTACAATAACCTAATTTTCGCCTAATTGAGCTATTTATAACATTTAAAAATAATTGGTATTTGAATAAATTTTTGTATATTTATGTAAAATAATGGTTTTATTTTCATTATATATCTGTTAGTATGAATTTATAATAATTTTCAGAAAAAACAATGAGGTGACAATATGAAGGAGAAAATCGTATTAGCATATTCAGGTGGATTAGACACAAGTGTAGCCGTTAAATGGCTTATTGATAAAGGTTACGATGTCGTAGCTGTTTGTTTAGATGTAGGTGAAGGTAAAGACTTAGATGTCGTTCATTCAAAAGCATTAGATATGGGCGCAGTTGAATGTCATATTATCGATGCTACAAAAGAATTTAGTGATGATTATGTAAGTTACGCTATTAAAGGTAATTTAATGTATGAAAATAGCTACCCACTCGTTTCAGCATTATCACGTCCTCTTATCGCTAAAAAATTAGTCGAAATTGCTGAAAAAACGAATTCTATTGGTATTGCACACGGTTGTACTGGTAAAGGTAACGACCAAGTACGTTTCGAAGTTGCAATCAAAGCATTAAATCCTACACTTAAAGCATTTGCACCAGTAAGAGAATGGGGCTGGAGTCGTGAAGAAGAAATTGATTACGCACTTAAACACAATATCCCTGTAGGTATTAATCACGACTCTCCATATTCAATCGACCAAAACTTATGGGGCCGTGCCAACGAATGTGGTATCTTAGAAGATCCATACGCAGCGCCTCCTAAAGATGCATATGATTTAACTGCTGAATTAGAAGATACACCAGATACGCCAGATGAAATTATTCTTTCATTTAAAGAAGGTATACCAGTACAACTTAACAACAAAGATTATGACTTAGACCAATTGATCTTAACGTTAAATGAATTAGCTGGTAAACATGGCATTGGACGTATTGACCATGTTGAAAATCGTCTCGTAGGTATTAAATCTCGTGAAATCTATGAAACACCTGGTGCCGAAGTTATTCTAAAAGCGCATAAAGCTTTAGAAACATTAACGCTAACTAAAGATATTGCGCACTTTAAACCAGTTATTGAAAAACAATTTGCCGAACAAACATATAATGGTTTATGGTTCTCACCTTTAACAGATAGCTTAAAACTATTTATTGATAGTACACAAAAACACGTCGAAGGTGACGTAAGAGTTAAATTATTCAAAGGTAACGCTATTGTAAATGGTAGAAAATCTCCATATACGTTATATGATGAAAAATTAGCAACGTATACAAAAGAAGATGCATTTAATCAATCAGCTGCAGTAGGATTTATTGATATTTACGGATTACCTACTCAAGTAAATGCACAATTACACGGAGGTTATAGTAATGAGTGATAAAGCATGGGGAGGTCGTTTTCAACAGCAACCTGAAGACTGGGTGGACGAATTTAACGCATCCATCGAATTCGACCAAACGTTGTTAGATGAAGATATTCAAGGCAGTATTGCCCATGCCACAATGTTAGCGCACCAACATATCATTAATAACGACGATAAAGATGCTATCATTGATGGCTTAAAAGCAATACAACAAGATTTTCATAATAATAAGTTAGAATTCAAAAAATCCCTTGAAGATATTCATTTAAATATTGAACATGAACTGATTCAACGTATCGGTGATGCAGGTGGTAAATTGCATACAGGCCGTAGTAGAAATGACCAAGTAGCGACTGATTTGCATTTATACGTAAAAAAAGAAGTTCAAGAAATTCAAACTTTAATACGTTCATTCCAAGCCTCAATTTTGGAACTTGCGCAATCTCACGTTGATACAATTATGCCAGGTTATACACACCTTCAACGTGCGCAACCTATTTCCTTTGCGCATCACATTATGACGTATTTCTGGATGCTTGAACGTGACTATTCTCGTTTTGAAAATAGTATGAAACGAATCAATATTTCACCTTTAGGTGCAGCAGCTCTTAGCGGTACAACGCACCCTATCGATCGTCATGAGACACAACAACTTCTAGAATTTGATTATATTTATGAAAATAGTTTAGATGCTGTGAGTGACCGTGATTATATTATCGAAACATTGCATAATATTTCACTTACAATGATACATTTATCACGTTTTGCAGAAGAAATTATCTTTTGGTCTACTGATGAAGCTAAATTCATCACTTTATCTGATGCGTTCTCTACAGGCTCATCGATTATGCCACAGAAAAAGAATCCAGATATGGCTGAATTGATTCGTGGTAAAGTCGGACGCACGACTGGTCATTTGATGAGCATGCTTATGACATTGAAGGGCTTACCACTCGCATATAATAAAGATTTACAAGAAGACAAAGAAGGTTTATTCGATTCTGTACGTACGGTTAAAGGTTCATTACGCATATTTGAAGGTATGTTAGATACATTGACTGTTAATACAAATCGTTTAAATGAAACGGTACATCAAGACTTTTCAAATGCGACTGAGTTGGCAGATTATTTAGTTGCTAAAAATGTTCCATTCAGAAAAGCACATGAAATCGTTGGTAAAATTGTCTTCGAATGTATTCAACAAGGTATTTATTTATTAGATGTACCACTTGAGCGTTATCAAGAATTAAACGAGCAAATTGATACAGATGTCTATGATTATTTAAAACCTGAAAATTGTCTGAATCGTAGAAAGAGCTACGGTTCCACTGGTCAGGATGCAGTACGACACCAACTAGAAGTAGCAGAACAAATCTTACAAGATAAGTAACCAAAACCCCTATCATACTCTAGTAGTGTGCATAGGGGTTTGGTGTATTTAAAAAATGAAATTTTATAAATAGTTATTACTTCACTATTCCATATCATACGCCCAATTAGTTTACTTTCTTCAAAGAGTGATAAATATAAGTATAATATGTTGAAAAAGTAAGGGGTGAGCATCTTGAAGGATAAACATTTTAATATTATTCAAATTTCAGTAGTCTCTCTAATTATTTTATGTTTCATCATATTAATTTTAAGGTTTTCTGGAATAGTGGGTAACGATTTATATCACGGAGCCTCAATAGTGATGTCAATTTTACTATGTCTAAGTGGAATTGCTTATTTAATGGGAAGAAAGTTTTTAGTAGGTGCTATTTTAGTTATAGTTGCTATTCTACTGTTTTTCAGTAATTTTTAGGTCTAATAGTAACTATATTATCTCTAGGACCAATTTGAAATGACTTTATATACTTTATGCGTGATTGAGACATTAATATAAAAAATGGCTTAATTTTGGCAGTAATTGACTGAGATGAAAATGCGTTCAAGCCTCGCTTTCTTCATTTCTACTCAACCTCGCCGGAGCGGGACAATGAAATCTTCGAAATTACATTAGATTTCTGTTCCGCTCTTTTTTCAAAATCAAAAAAGGATTGAGACACTATATAAAATGTCTCAATCCTTTTTACTATGCGAGGTCGACAAAATCTTTTTAATTACATTAGTTTTTGTCGCTCTCCTACTACTAACTATATCTTATGCCCAACCACGGTAACGTGCTGCTTCAGCAGTACGTTTAATACCAACAATGTAGGCTGCTAATCTCATATCAATTTTTCTATTTTGTGCTAATTCGTAAATCGTATCAAACGCATCTACTAATTTTTCACGTAATTTTTCGTTTACTTCTTCTTCTGACCAATAATAACCTTGGTTATTTTGTACCCATTCGAAGTAAGAAACAGTTACGCCACCCGCACTTGCTAATACGTCTGGTACTAATAAAATGCCACGTTCAGTTAAAATACGTGTTGCAGCAGGTGTTGTTGGTCCATTAGCGGCTTCAACTACGATATCTGCTTTAATTTCATGTGCATTATCTTCAGTGATTTGGTTAGAAATCGCTGCTGGTACTAAGATATCACAATCTAATTCGAACAATTCTTTATTAGAAATTGTTTCATCAAATAAGTTTGTTACCGTACCGAAGCTATCACGACGATCTAATAAGTAATCGATATCTAAACCTTCTGGATCATGTAATGCGCCGTATGCATCAGAAATACCAACTACTTTTGCACCCATATCGTATAAGAATTTAGCAAGGAAACTACCTGCGTTACCAAAGCCTTGGATAACTACACGAGAACCTTTAATTTCTTTACCTCTACGTTTAGCGGCTTGTTCAATTGCGATAACTACACCTAGCGCAGTTGAACGGTCACGTCCTTGTGAACCACCTAATACGATTGGCTTACCTGTAATAAAGCCTGGTGAGTTAAATTTATCTAATGCACTATATTCGTCCATCATCCAAGCCATAATTTGAGAGTTTGTAAATACATCTGGTGCTGGAATATCTTTAGTTGGCCCTACGAATTGAGAAATTGCACGCACGTAGCCACGTGATAAACGTTCTACTTCATGAATACTCATTTGACGTGGGTCACATACGATACCACCTTTACCACCACCGTATGGTAAGTTAACGATACCGCATTTTAAAGTCATCCACATAGATAATGCTTTAACTTCTTCTTCATCTACTTCTGGATGGAAACGAACCCCACCCTTAGTAGGACCTACTGCATCGTTATGTTGTGCACGATAGCCAGTAAATGTTTTAACTGTTCCGTCATCCATACGCACTGGGATGCGAACTTGTAAGAATCTTAATGGTTCTTTGATTAAATCATACATACCATCGTCAAATCCCAATTTGTGTAATGCTTCTTTAATAATACTTTGTGTAGAAGTCACTAAATTATTATTCTCAGTCATGATCACTTTCGCCTCTTTTTTAACAAATGATTTCGCTTTCATACATATTGTAACACATGTCTTTGCTTTTTAAAGGGTTTTCAAAATGAATGTTACAACTTTTTGAACTTATTCAAATACGCTTCTAATTCTGTCTAATGCATCGTCTAATTCTTCTTTAGAAATAACTAAAGGAGGTGCAAAACGAATCACTGTATCGTGTGTTTCTTTACATAATAAGCCTTTTTCTTTTAAAGCTTCACAGAATGGTCTTGCACTTTCATGTAATTCCACACCAATAAAGAGACCGCGACCACGAACTTCTTTAATTGCTGGGTGATTAATTTTTTGTAATTCAGATTTAAAGTATTCACCTAGTTCTTGTGAACGTCCTGGTAAATCTTCATCGATAATAACATCTAATGCAGCGATTGATACTGCGCATGCTAATGGGTTACCACCAAATGTTGAACCATGTGAGCCTGGTGTGAAGACATCTAACACTTCATTATCGGCTAAGACTACTGAAATTGGTAAAACGCCTCCGCCGAGTGCTTTTCCTAAAATATAAATATCTGGTTTAACGTTATCCCAATCAGTTGCGAATAATTTACCTGAACGGCCTAAACCAGCTTGAATTTCATCGGCAATAAATAGCACATTATGTTCATCACATAGTTCTCTAATAGTTTTTAAATAGCCTTCTGGTGGAATGTTGATGCCTGCTTCACCTTGAATAGGCTCAACTAAGATAGCTGCTGTATTTTCATTAATAGCTTCTTTTAATTGCTCTACGTCTCCAAAGTCAACTTTGCGGAAGCCATCAAGTAATGGGCCATAGCCACGTTGATATTCCGCTTCAGATGATAATGACACGGGCGCCATTGTACGTCCATGGAAGTTGCCATTTAAAGCAATAATTTCAGCTTTATTTGGTTCAAGACCTTTGACATCATATGCCCAACGACGTGCAGCTTTTAATGCAGTTTCTACCGCTTCAGCTCCCGTATTCATTGGTAATGCTTTGTCTTTACCTGCTAATTTGCAGATTTTTTCATACCATTCACCTAAGTTATCACTGTGGAATGCGCGTGATACCAATGTCACTTTATCCGCTTGATCTTTTAATGCTTGGATAATTTTAGGATGACGGTGACCTTGGTTTACTGCTGAATATGCTGATAACATATCCATATATTTATTACCTTCTGGATCAGTTACCCAAATACCTTCTGCTTCTGCTACCACGATTGGTAGAGGTACATAGTTACGTGCTCCATAATGGTTTGTTAATTCAATGATTTGTTCTGACTTAGTCATAATATCTCCCCTTTGCTTAAAATTATATTAAAACTAGTGGCCATACGTTATCGGCTTTCGTTGACTTGTATATCTAAATGAAAGCCCTTACAGATATAATGACACATTACGCTAATATTTTACAAGTGAAAATAATAAAAATTTTCCGATAATTAAAAGAGGTGAAAGTTCTCCGTTTGAAAGCTATTTAATTATTTAATTAAAATGCCCACCAATCCAACTTATTCCTTAATGAACACCGTGTTAATTATTTTATCGATAATTGTAGCTATTTCTTGTGAAGATTCTATTCTTCCCCGTTGCACCCAATCTTGAATTACGCTAAATATCGCATTACTGAGGAATATAAGCATAAAATATTTTTCTTTATTCGTAAGTAAATTCGTATCAAGAATTGGGATTAATTGTACTTCAATATTAGCTTGTAAGTTCTTTTTAATTGCATTATGCGTTATAAATGCACCTACATCTCCAAGCAATAATAGTAAAAGTTCTGCTTCTTCTTGCCAAAAATTTAATATTTTCTCAAAAAATTGTAGTCGTTTCTCTATATTTCCTTTAAGCATCACTTTTTTGCCGAGTCGCATTTTTTCTTTTTGATATTGATATAAGAAATCATCTTTATCTTTATAATGTTTATAGAACGTCCCCCTACTAACCCCACTTGCAGCACAAATTTCTTTTACATTTATATCTGCATATGATTTTTCTTTTAATAGAGCAATCATTCCTGTTTCAATTTTTTTATATGTATTATATATACGTTTATCTATCACAAATTCATACTCGTTCACCTTTACTCCTCCTTATAATTTTATTAAACATTCATATGCTTTGTGTCAATTTTTATTAAGTTCTTTTAAATTCTTTTCGAAAAATGATTTATATTGAATATACAGTAATTGAACACACTGTCAAATAAGGAGGTTAAAATATGGTTAATGTTGTAGCTAATTTAACAGACGCTATAAAAACTTATGATAAACATACAGTACTAAATAAAATTAATCTTGAAATTTATGAAGGAGAGCTTTTAGGACTAATTGGTCCAAGTGGCTCTGGTAAAACAACTACGATTAAATGTTTATTAGGAATGGAAAAATTAAATTCTGGTAACACTCAAGTATTTGATCAAAACATGCCTAATCGCAAGGTTCTAAACCGCATTGGTTATATGGGACAAACAGATGCATTATATGAATCACTGACTGCTAAAGAGAACCTTTTATTTTTTGGAAAATTAGCTGGACTAAAAAAAGACCACTTAACACGTAGTATTGAATCATGTATTAAGGTGGTTAATTTAGAAAATGCATTAGATAAAAAAGTTGCTTCATTTTCAGGAGGGATGAAACGTCGATTATCTCTAGCAATCACCTTGATTTCAAATCCTGATTTAATCATCTTAGATGAACCTACAGTTGGTATTGATCCAAAACTGCGTAAACAAGTCTGGGGACAATTGAAATCACTTACAAATGAAGGCAAAAGCGTGATAGTAACGACACATGTTATGGACGAAGCGGAACGTTGCGACAGAGTCGGTCTTATTGTAAATGGTCAATTATTCACAATCGGTACTCCTAAGGAACTTAAACAAAAATTTAATGTAGACACAATAGAAGAAGTATTTATAAAAGTTGAGGAGGTTAAACATTAATGAAAGTCCTTGCTATTGTAAAACGTGTAATTACTGAATTATTACGTGATAAAAGAACGCTAGCGCTTATGTTTCTCGCACCGCTCTTAGTCTTAACACTCATGCATTTTATATTTAACGGAAATGAAGATAATGATTTAAAAATTGGCATCTCAGATTCAATTTCTTCAGATATTATCGAAAATATTAATAAAGATCATATTGTATTGTCACATTACAAGTCACATAATCATATTAAATCAAAAATAGAACATAACGATTTGGATGCTTTTGTATATCAACAAGAACAAAAACTTTACGTTACTTATACGAATGAAGATCCTAGTAAATCTAGTGCGATAAAACAAATGCTTGCTCAAAGTATTCAAAAAAATAAAGTGACCGATATTAAAAAAGTAATTGAAAAAATGCCTCAAGCAACACAAAACAACAAGAATGAGACGCTCACTTTAGATAATCATTATTTATATGGAGATGCTGATAGTACTTACTTCGATAAAATGTTCCCTATATTAATGGGCTTTTTCGTATTCTTATTTGTATTCTTAGTATCAGGAATCGCTTTACTTAGAGAACGGACAAGCGGAACACTAGAGCGTTTGTTATCTACATCAATTAGACGTAGTGAAATTGTGTTTGGCTATTTAATTGGATATGGTTTATTCGCAATTATCCAAACACTTATTATCGTTCTATTTTCAATTTATTTATTAAACGTTAACTTAGCAGGTAGTTTATGGTATGTATTATTAATCAATATATTATTAGCAATTATTGCACTTGTGATGGGAATATTTATCTCTACATTTGCTAATTCAGAATTTCAAATGGTTCAATTTATACCTATTGTGGCCATCCCACAAGTCTTTTTCTCAGGTATTTTCCCATTAGATAATATGGCTTCTTGGTTAAGTAATATTGGTTACCTCTTCCCAGTTCGTTATGCCGGAAATGCATTGACCAATATAATGATAAAAGGTCAAGGTTGGACTCATATATTCATCGATTTACTCATCCTTTTAGTTTTTATTGTAGTATTTATAATATTAAATATTATTGGCTTAAAACGATATCGCAAAGTTTAAGTTAGTATCATAAAATCTATTAAGATGAGAGAGGTCGCGACATATTGAATATGCCTCGACCTCTCTCATTTTCTTATATATGGTAAATTCTTCACCTAAATATTAAGATTTACTATCTGTGTCTTCATCTTTACGTGGTAATGGATAGAATCCTTCATTGAATTGTTTCCATAAATTTGGTGGTAATTCATGGTTGTCTTCACGTTTTGGATCGAAGTATGAGATAATTTCGTCTTCGTTACCTTCTTTAATTTTGCTCACAAAATTATAATCTAATAAGATTTCACGACCTAGAGCCACAAGTTCAATACCTGTTGTCTCAACTGCATCTAATGCATCGTCAGCAGTAAATACTGAGCCAATACCTATAACTGGCACACGTCCATTAGTCCATTCATGAATTAATTTCAAGCGCTCTTGACCTGCATATTTACCTTCACGTGTTTCAGAGTGAATATCACCAAGTGAAATGTGAATATAATCTATCGCTTTTTCAGTGATAGTATTCACTAATTGTTCAGTGATTTCCATTGATATTCCTGGTGATTCCGCTTCTTCAGGAGAAAGTCTATAACCTACGATAAAGTCATTATTCGTATGTTGTTCTTTAGCTTTTAGAACTTCATCGATAACAGCTGTTGGGAATTTCATGTGATCTGCCCATTCATCATTTCTTCTATTGTAATAAGGAGATACGAACTGATGAATAAGATAATGGTTAGCACCGTGGATTTCCACGCCGTCAAAGCCCGCTTCAATCACACGACGTGTTGCTTCACCAAAGTCTTTAATTGTTTGTTCAATTTCTTCTGGCGTAATCTCTCTAGCTTGGTGTTCTTCCTGTTGTCCGAAGCTTTTTAAAGAAATAGGACTTGGGGCAACAACATCGCCATTTGGTGTTAAATTAGGTAAAGCTTGCGCACCACCGTGGTGAATTTGTACTAACGCTTTGGCACCATTTTTCTTCATTGCAGTAGCTAAACGTTTTAAACCTTCTAAATCTGAATCATGTGCTACTGATGGTTGACCTGGAAAAGCTTTCCCAATGTCGTTAACGTTACTTGCAGCGTTAATAGCTAAGCCAACGTCTTTAGAACGCTTTTCAATATATGGAATTTCTACATCAGAAATTGTACCATCGTCATTTGATGATACGTGGGTAAGTGGCGCTAATACGAAACGATTTCTTAGTTCAACGCCGTTAGGTAATGTAACAGTTTCAAATAACTTCTCATATTTATTATTCATAACTATTCTCTCCTTCTTAATCATGCACACACTATAGCATGGAGAAATAATTATCCTCTAATTATATGCTTATATGTGCCTTACTACTAAACCCTTTCTTCCCGAAAATAAAAAAATCATTCATAAAATATAGTTTCTTCCAATATAAAAAAGCTAACACTACTGTTGATAAGTAATGTTAGCTAAGCGTGTTGACAGTCAATTAATTATTACGAATCGCACGTTTAGACTGCTTAATCCAGACCGGTAGGCGTTCTTCGAGTGTTTGAAACCCATACTTTTCTGTTTCTTTAATTTCATCTAATACTGACTGCTTTTCTTTTTTTCGTTCGTAGTTCTTAAAGTAATCATTATCTTTAAGTGACAAATTAAGTTTTCCTTCATCGTCAATTGATAAAATCTTCGCTTTAACAATTTGCCCTTCTGATAGAAATTTTTTTAGGTTATGGACATAATCATCCATGATTTCTGAAATGTGGATTAGTCCTTCAGTATGGTCAGGGGTCTCAACAAAAGCGCCATACGGTTGAATTCCAGTCACACGCACTTTAATATGCTGACCTTCTTTATAGTGATTATTCAACTTGATAACCCCTTATTTCGATTTCTTAACATAATAATAATAGCATAAATCACAAACTTGGACTAATCATAAAACGAGAAAACTCTATTATTTTTCAGAAATTTAATATTTTATGAATAATTTTAAAATTAAAAGTTCGCATTTATTATATTTTAAGAAGTTGATTGATTATACAAAATTGCATCTTTCACATGCGCTAATATCCATATTTACTCGTTTTCAGTTTGTAATCATTTTCAATAAAAAAACCTAAAATGATTCATGACAGTTAATGTACTTAACATGACATCATTTTAGGATGAAATAAAATGAATATTTATATGTTGACTGTCTAACGCTATTGGCTAAACTTACACTTATTTTTCTTCAACGTCGATTGATTCGATGACAACATCATGAACTGGTTTGTCTTGAGCGCCTACTTTAGTGTTAGCAATATCTTCTAGAGTTGTTTCGCCTTCAATTAATTGACCAAATACAGTATGTTTTTGATCTAACCAAGGTGTACCGCCCTTTTCAGCATAAGCTTCAGCAATTGGTTTTGGCCAACCGCCATCTTCTAATTGATTTAACATCGTTTCTGGTACTTCTTTCATTTGAACGACGAAGAATTGTGATCCGTTAGTGTTAGGACCAGCATTGGCCATTGATAAAGCGCCATATAAGTTAAACGCTTCTAATGAGAACTCATCTTCAAATGATTCACCATAGATACTTTCGCCGCCCATACCTGTTGCAGTTGGGTCGCCACCTTGAATCATAAAGTCATTGATGACACGATGGAACGTAATGCCATCGTAATAGCCATTTTTCGCATGTGTCACAAAATTTTCAACTGTTTTAGGAGCGATATCTGGGAATAATTTGAATGTCATATCGCCTTTATTTGTATGCATAACAACTTTAATTTCGTTGTCTTGTATTTCTTTAGTTAACTGTGGATAGTTAGTCATTTAGATTCTCCATTCATGTTATGATGATATAGATACATCTTAACATATTTGAAAGGAAGTAATATAGCATGTTATATCGATTCTCACACAAGACAGGCACGTATGGTGTAAGTATTAAAGAAGAAAATGACAACCAAGTGTTAGTCCAAGTGGAACAAGTGATTAAACACCCTAAACAAGGTGATTTACATAATCCTGGCAAAGTAGAAGGCGTGTTCTTTCATGAAAGACGTGCGTTAAGTCATTATGAAAAGCGTTATGCTACGCGTTCAAAACTTCGTGAGTTTAATGTTGAAGAAATGAAATATGAAGACTCATTACAACAAGCTATTACGCAAATGGAAAATGATTTAAAACAACAAGATACAGAATTTGCCAAATATGCTTTAAATAATTTAGAAAACTTAAAAAACGATTACTCAATTCAATATAAACAAAAATTTTTCTAGGCATTTTTAACGTGTTTCTTCTTATTTAATAAGTTCTGGAAAATCACTGTCTACAAGCATGATTGACGTTTTTCAGAATAATATGATTCATGTATAATGTATGCCATAAATATTTTTAAAGGAGGCCAACATAGTGAGTTTGTTACATATTGCGGTACTCTTACCGCTAATATTCGCACTCATTATTCCAATCCTTTATCGATTCTTTAAGAAGATTCATTTAGGTTGGTTTGTATTACCTATTCCTGTTGTCTTATTTATTTATTTCTTAACTCATATTTCAACTACTCAATCAGGTAATACAGTAATAAAAACTTTGAATTGGATGCCTCATATCGGTATGAATTTTGATTTATATCTCGATGGCTTAAGCGTGTTATTCAGTTTACTTATTACAGGTATTGGGAGCCTCGTCGTATTATACTCTGTAGGCTACCTTAGTAAGTCTGAACAACTCGGAAACTTTTACTGTTATTTATTACTTTTCATGGGTGCAATGTTGGGAGTTGTACTCTCAGATAATTTAATTATGCTTTATTTGTTTTGGGAATTAACTTCATTTTCAAGTTTCTTACTCATCTCATTTTGGCGAGAAAAACAAGCATCAATTTATGGTGCGCAAAAGTCACTTATTATCACTGTATTTGGGGGCTTAAGCTTATTAGGTGGCTTTATCCTTATATCATTAGCAGGCGATTCAATGAGTGTGCATCATTTAATAGACAATGCGTCTAAAATACAGCATAGTCCTTACTTCACGTTTGCCATGATATTAATCATGTTAGGTGCATTCACTAAATCTGCACAAGTACCATTCTATATTTGGTTGCCCGACGCGATGGAAGCACCTACGCCCGTTAGTGCCTATTTACATTCAGCAACAATGGTCAAAGCGGGATTATATTTAGTGGCACGTGTGACGCCTTTATTTGCTATTTCGCAAGGATGGATTTGGACAATTACTCTAGTCGGTTTAATCACCCTCTTCTGGGCATCATTCAATGCGACTAAGCAACAAGACTTAAAAGGTATCTTGGCATTCTCTACTGTGTCACAACTCGGTATGATTATGTCTATGCTAGGTATTGGTGCAGTTAGCTATCATTTTGAAGGTCAACAAAGTCAATTATATATAGCTGGGTTTACTGCCGCAGTCTTCCATTTAGTTAACCATGCGACATTCAAAGGTGCTCTATTTATGGTAACTGGTGCGGTTGACCATGCGACTGGTACGCGTGATGTGAAAAAACTTGGTGGCTTACTTACTATCATGCCAATTTCATTTACAATCACTGTTATCACAGCATTGAGCATGGCTGGTGTACCGCCTTTTAACGGTTTCTTATCTAAAGAAAAATTCTTAGAAGCCATGATTGAAGCATCTCACGCAAATCTTTTTAGTCTCAATACATTAGGGATTATCTTCCCAATTTTAGCTATTGTAGGTAGTATCTTTACATTTGTATATTCGATTAAATTCGTCTTACATATATTTTTCGGAAAACATCAACCCGATGCTCTACCTAAAAAGACACATGAAGCTTCAATATTAATGTTAATCTCTCCAATCATCTTAGCTGCACTCGTTATTATCTTTGGGTTATTCCCTGGGTTACTAACACAATCTATTATTGAGCCAGCGACAACAGCAATTAGTGGAGCGACAAATGTACATGCAGAATTCCACCTATTCCATGGTATTACGCCTGCATTCATTTCAACATTAATGATTTGGATTATAGGAATTATATTATTGTTAACATTTGGCTACTGGATTCGCTTATTACAAGCGCAACCTACACGCCTTACATTTAACCATTGGTATGACTCAGCCGGAAAATGGCTCCCATCATACTCAGCAAATATGACGAATAGTTACGTCAATGGATATGTTAGAGATAGTTTAGTTATTATCTTCGGCATGCTAATTATAGTCACTGCTGTCACACTATTAAGCGTGCCTTTCAGCTTTGATTTTAAAGATATCAATACGATACATCTCTACGAAATTGTCATCTTAGTCTTACTCGTGGTAGCAGCATTTATGGTAGTGATTGCTAAATCTCGTTTATTCAGCATCATCATGCTTGGTGTAGTCGGATATACGGTGTCAGTGCTCTTTGTATTCTTTAAAGCACCTGACTTAGCCTTAACACAGTTCGTAGTTGAATCAATCTCGACTGGATTATTCTTATTATGTTTCTACTATTTACCAAACCTAAATCGCTATAATGAAAAGACTTCATTTAAACTAACGAACGCAGTGATTTCAATTGGTGTAGGATTAGTCGTCATTATCTTAGGCTTAATTGCTTATGGCAACAGACATTTTACTTCTATTGGAGAATATTATAAAGATCACGTTTACGACTTAGCTCATGGTAAAAATATGGTCAACGTTATCCTTGTAGACTTCCGTGGTATGGATACGTTGTTCGAATCATCTGTATTAGGTATTGCCGGATTAGGCGTCTATACAATGATTAAACTACGTCGTAAACATAAAACAAGTGAGGTGAAGCGTGATGAACAGACAGAACAATAATTTAATGTTTCAATATGCCGCTGTTATTATCGCCTTTTTAATCGCCTTATTTGGTATTTCTTTATTCTTCGCCGGTCACTATACGCCTGGCGGAGGTTTCGTAGGAGGGTTACTTTTATCTTGTGCGTTAACCATTATTGCAATAGCGTTTGATATTAAAACGATGCGCAAAGTCTTCCCTTGGGATTTTAAAATTCTAATTGGTATTGGCTTATTATTCTGCGTCGGTACACCTATTGCAAGTTGGTTCTACGGCAGCCAATTCTTTACTCATACAGAGTTCAATATTCCGTTGCCCCTACTCCAACCTGTTCATATGAATACGCCTATGTTCTTTGACTTTGGTGTTTTATGCGCAGTAGTTGGTACGATTATGACAATTATTTTAGCGATTGGAGAGAACGAATAGTGGAAATAATTATGATATTTGTATGTGGCATTCTCACAGCAATCAGTGTCTATCTCGTTTTATCTAAAAGTTTGATACGAATTGTTATGGGGACGACTTTAATTACACATGCATCAAATTTATTTTTAATTACAATGGGCGGATTAAAACATGGTGAAATGCCAATTTATGAAAAAGGCATCTCTCAATATGTTGATCCTATCCCACATGCATTAATACTTACAGCTATTGTTATTGCCTTTGCAACAACAGCTTTCTTCTTAGTCTTGGCTTTTAGAACCTATAAAGAATTAGGTACAGACAACGTAGAACAGATGAAGGGAGTGCCTAATGATGATAGAAACTAATTTAGTTGTTCTGACATTAGTAGTGCCGATTATTACTGCTATTATCCTTATATTTTTAGGACAACGTTATCGAATTAAACGCTATGTCACATTGATAGGCCTCGCCCTTACCTTAGTAGTTGCCATCATCAATTTAAGAAACGTAGTGGTCGATGGCCCATTGAAAGTCGAATTAGGTTCTTGGCCAGCACCATATGGCATTATCTTTTTACTTGATAGTTTTAGTGCCATGTTAATCGTAACAAGCATTATTATCACAATACTTATTACTGCCTATTCGATTACGACTGCTGGAATTGATAGAGAACGCTATTACTTCCACTTTTCAATAACGTTTATGTTAGTGGGTATTATTGGTGCGTTTACAACTGGAGATATCTTTAACCTGTTCGTATTCTTTGAAGTATTCTTAATGTCTTCATACGCCTTACTAGTACTAGGTGGCACACATATTCAACTACGTGAAACGGTAAAATATCTACTCGTCAATATTGTGACATCTACATGCTTTGTTATTGCAGTAGCGATTTTATATTCAATCGTTGGCACGCTTAACATGGCTGATATTAGTGAGAAATTGACTAGTCTATCTAGTACACATGGTGGACTTTTAAGCATAGTATTTATTCTTTTCATCTTTGTGTTTGCAACTAAAGCTGGTGCCTTCCCTATGTACGTTTGGTTACCTGGTTCATACTATGCCCCACCTTTTGCTATTATCGCTTTCTTCGGCGCATTACTTACAAAAGTGGGTGTCTACGCGATTTTAAGAACGTCGAGTCTATTCTTCAACGATACGATGAGTTTTTCACACTACACAATTTTATTCTTAGCATTATTAACGATTATCTTTGGTTCAATCGGAGCCATCGCCTATTACGACACTAAAAAAATCATCATTTACAATATTATGATTGCTGTCGGCGTAATTTTAGTCGGTGTCGCAATGATGAATGAAGCGGGTATTATAGGGGCAATTTATTATACGCTCCACGATATGTTAGTGAAGACTTCCCTATTCCTATTAATTGGTGTGATGTATCAAATTACTAAATCCACTAACCTTAAAGAATTCGGTGGACTCATTAAAACGTACCCAGTCCTTGGTTGGTCATTCTTTATAGCTGCCTTAAGTTTAGCCGGTATCCCGCCATTGAGTGGTTTTTACGGTAAGTATTATATTGTACAGGCTACTTTTGAAAAGGGCTTTTATGTAAGTGGCGTGATTGTCTTACTTTCAAGTTTAGTAGTATTGTATTCAGTTATTCGTATTTTCTTAAAAGGCTTTTTCGGAGAGCCAAAAGGATATGACGTACAACGCAAAGTAAATGTTACACATGCTACGACTATTTCTATTGCAGCAGTAGTCATTACAGTATTATTCGGTTTATCTGCCGATTTACTCTATCCACTTGTTTCTGAAGCAGCTAAATCTTTCTATGATCCTAGCTTTTATATTAAAAGCGTATTAGGAGGTAAGTAATCATGGCCATTCAAATCATTTTAAATTTTATATTAGCTTTTATATGGATATTCTTAAGTGGTAGCTATACCTTAAATAACCTTTTATTAGGATTTATCTTAGGGATAGGTTTGGTCTACTTATTTAATAGAGTCTTACCTGGCAGATTTTATTTAATCAAAGTGTACAAGATCGTTAAACTTATCGTAGTCTTTTTCATCGAATTAATTAAAGCCAACATCGATGTGTTAAAAATCGTCTTACAACCTACATTGAAAAATCAACCTGGTTTCTTTATTTATGACACGGATTTAAAGACTGATTGGCAAATTGTATTATTATCTAATTTAATTACACTTACGCCTGGAACAGTAGTACTTGGGATAAGTGATGACAGAACAAAGATTTATATCCATTCAATTGATTTTAGTACTAAAGAGGAAGAAGTTGAAGGTATTAAATCTTCACTTGAAAAAGTAGTTAGAGAGGTGGGCGAAGACTGATGGTAAAAATAATTATTATTATTGCTTTAATTATTGTTGTAATATCAATGTTGGCAATGTTCATTCGCATTATCAAAGGCCCCTCTTTAGCAGACCGTATATTAGCGCTTGATGCGATAGGTTTACAATTAATGGCATGTATCGCTTTATATAGTATATTTATAGGCGCGCAATATCTACTTGTTGCTATATTATTAATTGGTATTTTAGCGTTTTTAGGCACAGCGGTCTTTTCAAAATATATGGATAAAGGTAAGGTGATGGAACGTGATAGCAAACATCATCATTAGTTTAGCGCTTATCTTTGTTATCTTAGGTGCTTTAATAAGTGCCGTGACAGCCATTGGTATTATTCGCTTAAAAGATATTTATTCACGTGGTCATGCTGCTGGTAAATCTGCTACACTAGGTGCAATCTTTCTATTATTTGGAACGTTCTTATACTTTATTGGTACAGAGGGTTATATTAATATGCAGTTGATATTAGGTATTGTATTTATCTTAATCACTGGTCCACTTTCAAGTCATTTAATTATGAGAGCTTCGTATAATAATAGAACACCTTATACTAAAGATACGAAAATAGATGAATTTAAAGACGAATTTAAGGATAAGAAAATATAATTTAGTTTCTCTTTAATAATAACAAGAGCTAAATCTCCATATAGGCGTAGAGGTATTTCAAATATGAATTCACCTCTACGCTTTTCTTTTTATCAATACTTCGTATTGTTTCGCTCGCATTTCCCTGGGGGGAGCGGCGACAGAAATCTAATATAATTTCTAAGATTTCGTTGTCCCGCCCCGGCAAGGTTGACTAGAAATGAAGAAAGTGAGGCTCGAACGCAACTTCATTTCAGACAACTACTGCCAAACTTAGCCACTGAGCCCTTTCTTTTAGAGTCTCGCCCACAATACTACATTGATTATGTGTAACTTTATATTGGCTTTAAGTTAAAAACATGTTATTATAAATCGTAATAATTACGTTTTATAAGAAAGAAGTGTTTTTATGCATTGGACTATTATTGGTGGTGGCATTCAAGGTACGACCATCGCACTAAAATTACGTGAAGCAGGTCTTCCTGTTGAACAATTAACTATTATCGACCCTTACAATTCTTTATGTGAACAATTTAATGACTTTACGCATAGGATTAGCATGCCGTTTTTACGCTCACCTATTGTACATCATATTCATCCTAATCCATTCCACTTAAAGCAATTCGCTAAAGTGCAACAATATACAAATGCAACATACGGACGTTATCAACGTCCTCAAACAGATATGTTTATGCATCACGTACATGAACAAGTGCATCATTATCATCTTAACGCTTGTCATGTTCAAGGCTACGTCAAGGAATTGACGCAACATAATCATGGTTGGTCTATTACTTTATCTGACGCTCAAGAGCTTCAAACTGATTGTGTTGTACTCGCACAAGGTTGTAATCATAAACCTTACATTCCTGATTTATATCATCATAAGGAGGATGTATGCCACATTTTCAATGAGAATTTCGATGCTACTATGTATGATAAGGCATCTCATGTTGTGGGTAGCGGCATTTCGGCGGCTCATTTAACATTGAAGTTATTGAATCGATCTCAAGATAAAGTGGTACATTTATGGATGAATAAAGATATAGCCATTCATCACTTCGATGCCGATCCTGGCTGGCTTGGACCTAAAAATATGACTTCATTCTTAAATACTAAATCTGCAGATGAAAAATTTGAAATTCTTTCAAAAGAAAGACATAAAGGTTCTATGCCTCAAGAACTATATTTGCGCTTGAAAAAGCATGTTCAATCTGGACGTTTAGTGATTCATAAAGAGACAATCACCTCTATTGAGGACCACTCCATTATGACTGAAAATCAGAAGGTAACGTATGATTATATTTTACTGGCAACTGGGTTTGAACCTACATTTTTAAAACAATCAATGATACAGTCACTCATTAAACATGAGCAGGCACCTTTAACATCATGTGGCTTGCCGGACATAAGTTCAGAATTAGAATGGCTTCCTCAACTCTTTGTAGCGGGCGGCTTGGCAGATTTAGAACTTGGGCCGTTTGCTAGAAATATTATGGGTGGCAAAGAGGCTTCATTAAGAATTCATCAAGCTTATCAAAGATTGCATAATAGTAAACGCGACTCAGCATAATCCTAAAAGAAAAGAGCGAGGACAGAAATTTAATGTAATTTCTATCCTTGCTCATTTAAAAAACCGCTTATTTTTTTTTAAGGGCTTAATGCCTACTGTCCCTCTCATAATACTAATTAATTCATCTTGTTCGCTTTTAATTTCAATATTCCATACTTGTGTAGTCTTACCTTGATGAATAATGGTCGCAGTAGCTATAATACGACCTTCTTTAACTGAATGGATATGATTTGCGTTCATTTCTAAGCCTAAAGGAATAAATTGTTGAGTATCGATTAGATTTGCAGCCCCGATTGAACACGCTGTTTCTCCTAATGCGATAGTTGCCCCACCGTGTAAATAACCAAATGGTTGTTTCACTTTATCAGTGACTGGCATCGAAATGACAACTTTACCTTTCTCGGTATCTTCTATCTTCATCTCAAAGGTTTCTAGTAAATTGGTCACGTATTTCACCTCATGATTATTATAATATCATCGTTGCAATTGTACCAAAGATAATTAACGGTACGTTATAAAACACAAAGTTAGGTATACATGTATCTCGAATATGATCGTGTTGACCATCTACATCTAAACCGGCAGTTGGACCTAATGTGGAATCACTTGCTGGAGAACCTGAATCTCCTAGGGCACTGGCTGTACCTACTAGTGCAATAAGCGCCATCGTATCTAAACCAATTGAGACACCAAGTGGGATGAATAACGTTGCGATGATAGGAATCGTCGCAAAAGATGATCCTATTCCCAATGTCACTACTAGCCCAACAAGATACATTACAATGATACTAATTAATTTATGTCCATTTGTAATTTCGGTTAAACTTGAGACTAATTTTTGAATATCTCCCGTCGCATTCATCACACCGGCAAAGCCGTTTGCCGAAAGAATCACGACGCCAATAAATGACATAATCTTAATACCTTCAACAAACTGACTATCTAATTCATTCCATTTGTATACACCTGAAATAAAGAAGACCAGTACCCCAGCTAATGCGCCAAAGATCATTGAATCTGTAAAAGTTTGTACTAAAAATGTTGCTAAAATAGCTACTACGGTAACTACTAATACATATGGTCGAATGGCTGGAATGGCCTCTTCCTTTTCAGAATAAGGTTCTGATTTATATTCACGAGGTTTACGGAAATAGAATATGCCCAATACTAAACCAACAATATAGCCTAATGAAGGAATAAGCATCGCTTTCCATATCATATTAAATTCGATTGGGTGATGTGCTTTATCAAATCCGTTTTGAATAATTTGGTGGAATATTTGTCCGAAACCGTATGGAAGTAAGACATATGGCCAACATAAACCGAAACCAATGACCAAACCAATTAAACGTCTGTCCATTTTCAAATCATTAAAGAGACTTAAAAGTGGTGGAATAACGATAGGTATAAATGCGATATGTACTGGGATTAAGTTTTGGCTCATGATGCTCATCATTAAAAGTGCCACTATAATAATGACTTTAACTTTAATCCTAGATAATCGGCTATTTTCAGAGTGAATTGCGCGTATGATTTTATTAACTAAATAATCCGTAATGCCACTATATGAAATAAGCGCTGCAAAACCGCCGAGTAATGCATAGCTTAAAGCGACTTCTGAACCATCGACAATATTTTTACCAAATACGCTGATGACTTTATTCAAACTCATACCTGAAATGAGTCCACCCACTAAGGAACTAATAAATAAACTAATCACGACATTTAATCTGCATAAACATAAAATAATCATTAAAATAACTGCAATAACTACTGCATTAATCATACACACTCACCCTTTATCTCTCTACCGAACTAAAGTAAATAATTATGTGATTTATCATACCAACTCGATTAACTATTGTCAATGCGCCAATTTTCAAGGAAGCGAGTACTCTATAAAAAAACAGTAGTGAGGCTTAATCTTAAACACACACTACTGCTCTATACTCTTAATACTATTTAGGCCTGTTGATTAAAATATTTAGTTACGTAACCAATTTAGAACGGTTGTAATCATACTTCCTGTAGGACCTTTAGGCCCTTTAAAAATATTAGTATGAGTCGTAGCTGGTCCTGCAATATCAAAATGGATATGAGGTGTCGTGCCACTAAAATGTGTAATAAATGTGGCTGCAAATAAAGCTTTGCCTTGACCATTTGTATGATTGACTAAATCGGCTACGTCAGAACGACGAATTAAACGTTGTTCAGTGTTGGTGATAGGTAACTCAAAGGCCAGTTCATCCATCGCTCTTGCACTAGCTAAAATCTCTTGAATTTCATTGTCAGCATGAGAATTAAACAATGCTGCTTTATCTTCTCCTAATGCTACAATGGCTGCACCTGTTAGCGTCGCAAAATCTAAAATAATACGTGGTTGGAATTGGTTCGCATAGAATACAGCATCTGCTAATACCATTCGTCCTTCAGCATCGCTATTTAGCATTTCAACTGTTTCCCCGCTTAACGCTGTAAAGACATCGTCGGGTTTCATAGCATTATTGCTAATCATATTTTCAGCGGAAGCAATCACCCCTACAATATTAATTGGTAATTCAAGACGGGAAGCCGCTTCAATCATTCCCACAACATTCGCTGCGCCACACATATCAAATTTCATCGTCTGCATGCCAACTTTAGACTTAATACTGTAACCACCAGAATCATAAGTAATCCCTTTACCAACTAAGGCAATCGGTGCCTCATCTCCTATAGCACCATTATACGTTAACGTAATCACTGCCGGTGGGTTGATGGAACCCTTACCTACTGCGTGAATAAGACCAAATCCCTCTGACAACAGGGTTTCTCCGTCTTTAATATCCACTTTGACTTTCGTTTCTTTAAAATGCTCTGCCACTTCGTCCGCAAAGTAACTTGGCGTTAAAATATTAGGCGGCATATTGCTGAAATCACGCGCAAGATTGATAGATTGGCCTACAATTATGCCTTGTTTCAATTGCGTCTCAAGATGTGTATCTTGTGTAGTGATATGTAAGTCTAACTTGTACGGAACTTTTTTATCAGATTTATAATTATCAAAAGTATATATGGCTTGTTCACTTTGGAGACCTAATACTTCGATGATTTTATCTTGAGTGATCTGTTTAGAGATAAATGTATCAAATAATAATTCAGCATCCGTGACATGTTCTTCTTTTAAAAATTGGAACAAGTTGCCAAATACTTTTAATAAATCAGTATAATTTAACGTCTTTAAATTACCTAATCCAACTGTAATTAAGCGTTTAGATTCATCTTCTAGTGGCAAGACGGTTGAAGCGACTTTACCTAGCGTATTGTGAATAATATGATGATGGCGATACTCATCAATACGTTGCGTTAAATCATGATTATTATATTGCACTGTACCAAGTTGGTTAATATGGTCTGGTACGCCTATAATTAATACTTCAGTGTCGATGTGCTCATGTTGATTAAAATTGAAGTTGATCATTGTGTAGCACCCTTTCTGTTGAATAGTAAATGTAATTTCGAAGATTTCGTCGTTCTACCCTAGTAAAGTTGATTATAGATGAATAAAGGATGGTTTCAAAGTCTCTTCATCTTATAAAATTCATACCTAAAAAAGCTGAGACATTTATATATAAACGCCTCAGCTTCTCTATTATATTGATTTTATTAAAACTTAGAATTTACCTTTTTTGAATGCTAAGCCTACGCCACCGATTTTGAATACGGCACGTGTATCAATAACTTTCTTCATGAAGGCAGCTTTTTTACCAGTAATATCTCTACCGTAAACGATACCTACACCGTCATGAGAACCTAATGAACATACTGTACCACGGTCAACATATTCAAATTCTTCTGCAGCTTGACCGTTTAAGATGTTTTTAATATTTTTAGCAACGTGTTCACCTTGTTGCATAGCGATTTGAGCTGTAGTTGGTAATGGACGTTCTTCACCTGCTGGGATAAACGCAGAAACATCACCGATTACAAAGATGTCGTCATGACCTTCGATTGTTAAATCTTGTTTAGTCACGATACGGCCACGTTTAACGCCTTCAAATGATTCTTCCATTAATTTACTACCACGTACACCGGCAGCCCAGATAGCAGTACCTGCTTCTAATTGTTGTTCTTGATCGTTGATTTTTACAACGAAACCTTTTTCGTTACAAGCAACGATTGGTGTAGCGATTTTGAATTCAACGCCGCGATCTTCTAAATAGTTAACTGCATAGTTAACTAATTCGTCAGAGAACATTGGTAACATTTTTGGAGCAGCTTCAACACAAGTTAATTTAACTTTGTTTTGATCTACGCCGTATTTGCTACATAATTCAGGAATTCTTTCAGTTAATTCACCTAAGAATTCAATACCTGTAAAGCCAGCGCCACCAACTAAGATAGCTAAGTCTTTATCGTCTTTTTCTTTAGAAGCTGCATAGTTTGCGAATTTATCTTCGATATGACGAGATAAACGACGTGCAGTTTCGATGTTTTCAATTTGGAAAGCGTGGTCTTTCATACCGTCGATGCCAAATGTTTCACTTTCGAAACCTAATGCTACTACTAAAATATCGTAGTCATAAATACCGTGATTAGTTTCTACTTTTTTAGCGTTACGGTCGATTTTAGTTACTTCAGCGTTGATAAATTTAACTTTATCTTCTTTAATTACACTTTCAATTGGATAAATTAAATCTTCATAATTTAAAGTACCAGCTGAAGCTTCATGTAACCAAGTTGCTTCATAGTGATATTTGTTTTTGTTGATTAAAGTGATTTCCGCTTCATCTGCAGAAAGTTCTTTTTGTAATTTAGTTACTGTTTGTAAACCAGCGTAACCAGCACCTAGTACTAGTACTTTTTTACGATCTTGTGCCATTTCATTCACCTAAGCTTTCATAATTATTTTCTTAAATGTAGATAAAGGCTACAAATTTCAGAACATAACAAAGCTCAGACCGTACATTATATTTCATTCAATATCTGTTAGTCTGATTTACCATAAACTTTGCACTTAACCTAACTGTTCATCCCTATTTATAGTCTTAGTCAACACTTTGTTTTTCAATTCAGTTTTATGAACTTTAGTTCACAAAAAAGACAAAGTTCAATCCATATTCAATTTTATAGCTTTTACACTACATTTTCAAGCAACAACAAGACTATATTTAAAATAATCGTCTTATACTTAAATCTAGAATATATAATCGAACTTTTTAAAATTTTTTCATTTTAAAATGGTTTAACAATTTTCAGGATTTCCTGCCACTTTAGCAGTTCTAAATGAACTACCACAACCACATGAAGCAATAGCATTTGGGTTGTCGATTTGGAAACCGCCACCCATTAATGATTGTTTAAAATCAACAGTTGTCCCATTTAATACAGGTACATCATATTTATCGACTAATACTTTTAAGCCGTAAAACTCTAAAACTTCGTCATTTTCGCCTGGTTGTTCTTCTGCAGACATTCCATATGTTAGTCCAGTACAACCACCGCCGTTGACTTTAATTTTTAAATAGCCGTCTTCCATATCATTGCTTTTTAACATGTCTTTTACTTCGTACGCAGCAGCTTCAGTTAATGTTACAGTTGGCATCATTGTTCCCCCTATAATAGATTTGTAAAATCATTGTCTTCTATATGTTTATAAATTTTCTTTAATAAATCATCTGGTGTGTCACCTTCAACAGTATCACCATCTACTAACGCATACAACCCACATGAGCATGTACCACAATTGTTCAAGCATCCATATTCTAACACATCCACGTCCGGATCATTGTCTAATTTATCATAAACATAGTCTCCGCCTTTTGCCATATTCGATATGCAGAATTCAACTAATGGAAACATACTTCACCTTCTTCATATTTTTAATTACATTATTATAACAAATCTTACTTTCTACTGCATTAGACTAGCTCAACTTTTCATTTGCCAAAGTGTAAAAAATCTAATGGTAAATGTTATGATTCCTTTATTATTGTACTCAGGACTTTGATTGTAGTCATTCTAAAAAACAGATATAATAAATTTATATAAATAATACATTTAATTGTAAGGGGCAATGAAATGTAATCTATAAACAACTTTATCCATTGGTTATTTTAATATCGATGATGAAGCAATTTAACACATTTTGTCTTATTTAAAGGGTAGTCGTTTTCGTTTCATAACGGAATCGCAAATCATATAAAAAGGGGTATAACATATGAAAAATTTAGTATTACTTGGTGGCGGTTATGGCAATATGCGCATTATGTCGCGAATTCTTCCTGAGGCTTTACCGGAAGACTATACATTAACATTAATTGATCGCATGCCTTTCCACGGATTAAAACCTGAGTTTTATGCGCTAGCTGCGGGCACAAAATCTGATAGCGATGTACGTATGAATTTTCCAGATTTCGAACGTATTAACACTATTTATGGTGAGATTAGCGATATTGACTTAGATTCTCAAATCGTTTCAGTTGGAAATACTAAAGTTGACTATGATGAATTAGTTATCGGCTTAGGTTGTGAAGATAAATATCATAATGTTCCTGGCGCTGAAGAATACACACACAGTATTCAAACATTATCTAAAGCACGTGAAACCTTCCATAATATTAGTGAATTGCCAAGTGGCGCTAGCGTTGGTATTGTTGGTGCTGGCTTAAGCGGGATTGAACTAGCTAGTGAATTACGTGAAAGTCGTGAAGATTTAGAAGTGATTTTGTATGATCGTGGCGAACGAATTTTAAGAAATTTTCCGGAAAAATTAAGTAATTATATTGCGAAATGGTTCCGTGAAAATAAAGTTAAAGTTGTACCGAACTCACTTATCGACAAAGTAGAGCCGGGTAAAATCTATAATAATGGATCACCTGAAGAAGTAGATTTAGTCGTTTGGACTGCCGGAATTCAACCGGTTGAAGTAGTAAGACACTTACCTATCGATATTAATCGTAGTGGTCGCGTAATTATTAACCAATATCATCAAGTACCTACATATAAAAACGTCTATGTCGTAGGTGATTGTGCTGACTTACCTCACGCGCCAAGTGCTCAACTAGCCGAGTTACAAGGCGACCAAATTGCAGATGTACTTAAAAAACAATGGAACAATGAAGCATTACCAGAGAAGATGCCTGAACTTAAAGTACAAGGTTTCTTAGGTTCGCTCGGTGAGAAGAAAGGCTTTGCCTATATTATGGACCGCACTGTTACAGGTCGTTTAGCCCATATTCTCAAATCAGGTGTACTATGGTTATATAAATATCATAATGGTTAACGCACATTCATCATTTATTTGATTGAAATGATAAAAGCGAGGTCTAGACAGAATAACTAAGATTTACCTACTTACGTTGTTGCACAAATTATGACGTAAGATAAAGCGTTTAAATGCTCTTTAGGTTTTAAAATAAAGGTTAAAAAGTCTAGCCTCGCTATTTTATTTATTATCTATTTATTTTCATTGTTCGCAAAATGTTTATCTACAAAGTTGGTTAATTGCTTTGTTTGAATATATCCGTCCGCAACATATTCATCGTTCATGGTAATTAATGGATAAAATAATTCATCTTCTTCTAGTTGCTCAATATAGTGTTGGTCATGGTCGCTAAGATTTTCAGTTTGGTTTTGAAAATCGATATACGTATATTCAAACTGAATATCTGGATATTTTCTTTCTAATAAAGGTTGAATCCATTCAAATGTATTTCTAGATGTTGGTGCGTTCACACAACTGGCACAGACCACATCAGCACCGTACACTACTACACTCACTTTGGTCATACTTAAATCCCCCGTCTTGTTTTATAGATTTTTCTTACTTTATCTATTATAATAAATAAATAATGGAATTATGAAGTAATATACTTGAAAGGAGACATATCTCATGCCTACTGAGAATGCAACAATGTTTGATCAAGTAGCTGAAGTTATTGAACGTTTACGTCCTTTTTTATTACGTGACGGCGGAGACTGTACATTAATAGATGTTGAAGACGGCATCGTGAAATTACAATTACACGGAGCTTGCGGTACTTGTCCAAGCTCAACAATCACATTAAAAGCTGGTATTGAACGCGCACTACACGAAGAAGTTCCAGGCGTTATCGAAGTAGAACAAGTCTTCTAAGCGTCTCGTATTATATATTTATGGTAAGACCAATATGACTCCTATCAAAGTAACTTATACTTCGATGGGAGTCATTTTATATCTCGCATTTCTAAAATAATAGAATACCTTATATTAAAACTGGGAGCGAAACAGAAATCTAGGGAGCGAGACAGAATCTAGAGAGTAGGACAGAAATCTAGGGAGTGGTGACAGAAATCTAATGTAATTTCAAAGATTTCGTTGTTCCGCCCCGGCAAGGTTGACTAGAAATGAAGAAAGTGAGGCTCGAACACATCTTCATTTCAGACAATTACTGCCATAACTAAAGGCTGAACCATTTTTTATTAATGGCTCAGCCTCAGTTTTTTTATTATTGTTGTTTATGTGACGTTTTAGATTCATCATCTTTCATATGTTGAGCGATATGTTCATTCATATATGCCCAACCTTTCCAACCAACGTGAACGACATCACTAAGAACATATTTTTCATAGTCTTTGTCTGACATGTCGTAAACTTTACCACCATGATCTACTACAGTTTGATGAATTTTATTATAAACAGGTTCACGTGTTGAACGATGAATATTTAAATGATCATACCATTTACCATTAACAGGTAAAATCACGTATTGAACATCGGCGCCCGCATGATGCATCGTATCTACAAGTAATGATAAATCATTAAACTCTGGAGAATTCATTTTAAATTCATATTTACGATGATTCATCGGTTTCTTATGCGTTAATTTGTTCCAATATTCATTACGGATACCATAGTCATTAGAAGAAGAACGTTTTTCACCAAGTTGAACTGCTTTATCTTGCATAGTTTCCCAAGATGCATCCGGTTTAGTCATCGGACTTACATCTGATAAAGGTGATTTATCTAAAGAGAAATATGTTTTTATCGCTTCAATTTTTAGAAGTTGGTTCTCTTTGAAACGAGAAACATAATTACCATCTACTTCTCCATGACTTTTAACAACTTCTTTTAAAAATGGTTTATTCGTTGTACTTTTGAATTTCAATAGACGTTTCGCATATCTTTCTTTTAATTCAGAAGGCATATCTTTTTGTTGAAATAACTGATTAATTTGATTTGGTGTTGTACGTGCAGCAATATCTCTATCGTTGACGCCATGCGTACTAAACCATTGAGGTGAAATAATAAATGTCATCTTTTTCCCTTTTAACTGATCATATTGACCGGCTAATTCAATCGCATTAATTAAATCCGTATTCCCACCAGTACCTACTAAGAAGACTGGTTTCGTATCTTTTCTATTATGTAATGCTATCGCTGGGTTAAATGGATCTTTTTTATTTAATTCACTCGATCCATAAACAGGATAATATTTATTACTACTGAACATTTTATTTTGAATGAGCGTACCTTTGAGTACTTGGTCAGTTAAAGAAATTCTATTATCAGCGACTGCTTTATTAGTTACTAAACCTGTAAACCAACTTGCAGGTAATAGTACAAACGCTAAAAATAACGCGCCGCTGATAATAATTGGTAAAAATGGCTTTATTTTCATCTTAGTTCTTCTAAAGCTTCAACAATTTTATTAGGAGTTGCCCACTCATCACGATCAAAGTCCATAATTGATACTTCGATACCTAGTCTATTTTGAATTTCAAGTAATAAACCTACTGTTTGGAATGAATCAATGATGCCCTCTTCAAAAATTTCAACATCAGGGTTTTCTTTTACCACATTATTTTCCGCAACATCAGCTAATAAATTTAATACTTCTTCTCTAAATTCCATAATTTATAACTCCTTTTATATTAATTTTCCTGAAAAGATTAAAAATCCAAATGCTACAAAATGGAATGTGATGATGATACTCAAAGCTGTAGTAAAACCATTTTGCCAACGAGCTGGATGTTTCTTTCTCCAACGTTCATAGTATCCATAGCCAATAAACATGAGGCCATGATAGATACCGTATACAATATAGAATAACTCTAGGCCATGCCATACGCCCATGATGAAAAAGTTTAACAAGAATGCGAAATTAGACATCGCAAACTGACTTTTCATTAATTTCTTACGTGACATGTAGAAGAGCGTACGCATATAGATACAATCTCTAAACCAGAATGATAATGACATATGCCATCTATTCCAGAAGTCTTTAATATTACGTGCTTTAAATGGTTGTTTAAAGTTTGGAGGCGTATTAATACCATAAAGATAACTAATCGCTACCGCAAATAAACTATAACCTGCAAAGTCAAAGAATAAATAGAAACTATACGCATACATATATAACCATTTATGTGTGAAACCATGTAAATCCATTAATAATGGATGGATTGCGTAAGAATTAATCAAATAAGCGAGAATATATTTATAAAGGAAACCAAGCATAATCATATGAATTGCTTTAGCTACTAACGCTCTGTACTGTTCTCCTGTAGGCACTTTCTTATCGTCTTTAACAAAACGTTTGTATCGATCAATCGGTCCAGAAGACACGGTTGGGAAGAAAGAAATAAATTGAAGTAACTTACCTACTTTAATTTCTTTTATTGAACCATCTCTAATTTCCATGATAAGTTGAACGCTTTTAAACGTAACGTATGAAATACCTAAGAAACCTACAAATTCAATTAATTTATGCTCATGGAAGTGAATTTGATGTCCACCTAGCCATGAACTTTGTAAAACCTTAACAATTGCTAATGGCAAGATAGATAATACCATAACAATAACAAATTTAGTGAAGGTATTATTCTTTTGTCTTGAATGATAATAACCCATGATGAGTGCTACTTGCCAAATCAGATAAATAACGAAACACAGTAACTGAATACTTAAGTATTTATTATCAAACAGGTTGTGTTTATCTGATGAAAAAATAATGACTATCATAATTGCTGTACTTATACCGTTGTAGATATAACTTCGCTTACCTAAAAATCCGAGTATGATGACTGGTAAAAGTACTATAAAAGCAACTAAGAAGAAGGTAAACGTGCCATAAGGGATCATGCGTTAATATCCTCAGCTACTTGTTTACGATCAAGCTTTCCGTTTGAAGTTAATGGAAGTTGGTCCATCCAAACAAATTTTCTTGGAATCATATATTCTGGTAAGCGAGATTTGAGTTCGGATTTAATTTGTCTAGTCATTTCTAAATCATCTTTAACTTCTTCAGTAGGCACAATAGCCCCTACTAAGTGAACAACTTTATTATTTTTATAAATTGGTACGACGATTGTTTCTCGTACATATTGTGATTGTCTAAGCTGTGTTTCAATTTCTTCAAGTTCCATACGATAGCCGTTGAGTTTAATTTGGAAGTCGATACGTCCTTGAATAAACCAAAGGCCATCCTTTTCAATAGCTTTATCACCTGTATGATAAAGTCGAATACCATCTTCAAAGTTAAATACCGCTTCAGTTTTAGCTTTATTATTTAAATACCCTAAGCTGACACTGTTACCTTTAATGATAAGTTCGCCTTCATCTGTTGTAGATAACGTCGTGTTAGGTCGCGCTACGCCCACTGGTAGTGGATTATACGTTTCAATAACGTCTGGCGTGATTTTAACACTAGTCACAGCTACAGTCGCTTCAGTCGGACCATAAGTATTATAAACCACTGCATGAGGATATCTGTCTAATAATGCTTTTGCTGTTCTATGCGGCAAGATTTCTCCACAGAAGAAGAAGTGATTCAAACTTGGATAGGCACTTTCATTAAGATTTGGAAGCAATAAACACATTTCCATAAATGACGGTGTTGATACCCAAGCATTAATTGGTGTGTTAACTAACATGTCGTTTAACAATTTAGGTTTATTAATCATATCTTTATCTACTAAGTTTAAAGTACCACCAGATGTTAAGCATGGATAAATTGCCATTACGGATAAGTCGAATGAGAATGGGGCTTGGTTAAGCCACTCTTGTGGTTCATTAGATTCATTTAACGAAACCATCCATTCTGCAAACTCTACTAAACTTGCATATTCGATTTGAACACCTTTAGGTTCTCCAGTAGATCCTGATGTGAAAATAGTATATACCACGTTTGTAAGCGCCATTTGGCTATCAAACACCGTTGGATAGTCAGAGTTTTGAACATCTTGAATAGTGATTTCTTTAGCCTCATGATTAGCTATTGGCGTTTCCGTTGTATTTAAAATAAATTCTGGTTCTACTTGCTTGATAATCATGTGAACACGATCAGTTGGAACCGACGTATCAATTGGCACATAGCCACAACCGGCTTTAATCGCACCTATCATTCCCACTATCATATAGGGTGACATATGACCATATAGCACTAGAGGTTTATGCGTATCTTGTAGTAAATGTGCTAATTTACTTGATTCGTCTATTAACTGTTGATACGTTAATTCATCATCTTTATGTCTAATTGCAATACGATCAGGATTGTTTTGACTAAAGTCATTTATTAAATTTATGATATCTGACATAATTTGACTCCTTATTAGAATTCGTTATATATGAAATTATTGTGTGTGTCGCCGGATCCATAAATAAGATACAACGCAATAAATATAGCTAAATACAGTAGGGTTAATAAGTATGGTTTAGCTTTTTCGAAAAATAGCATTGCTTTGTTATTATTTTCTTTCAATGCAAAATTGCACCTCACTATCATTTTCTAGCGTATGAGTTTTAAGTTCTTAGAAAGCTTCATTTCCCAGAAAGTATTGTAAAACAAAGTTTTTAAATACAAAATTTATATTTTATTTTTACACCTTATTATAAGCAATACCTATTTCTATGGCAAATTAAATTTTAAAAAAGTTTATGTAGAGTCACTTAAAATTGTTGTCAATCACTATTGTTGCAAGTATTAACTCTAAATATAATTTCTTGTTTTACCACCTTATTGATATTCATTATATTAGTACTTATTCGTCTACATCACAATGACATAGGGCATAACAAAACTGTTAGTTGAACCAAGATAGAAAAAACTTCTTATTGTTTTAGATGGAATATCTACCACTACAATAAGAAGTTACTTGAATACCTATTTAGTTTTAACTGGTGTTTCAGGCGCTTTCCCTTGGAGAACGGCTTCAATATTGTCTACACATAATTGAATCATTCGATCTCGCGTTACTACCGATGCGCTACCAATATGTGGCAATATTACAACATTTTGCATTTTGAGCAATGGATGGTCGAGACGAATAGGTTCTTCTCGTAATACATCGAGTCCACAACCGCCAATCTCATTATTATTCAATGCATTAACTAGAGCTTCCTCGTCTACGATTGCCCCACGACCAATATTGATAAAGATGGCATCATTTTTCATTTTTGAAAATGCTTTTTCATCGAATTTATTTGCCGTTTCTGGGGTTAATGGAGCCGTACAAATTACAAAGTCGCTTCGTTCTAATAGTTCTTCAAATGAGACATATTGTGCATTTAACTGACGTTCAGCATCTTCATGTCTTGAACGATTATGGTAGAGGATTGTAGTATTAAAGCCTTGAAGTCTACGTGCAAAACTTCTACCAATATCGCCCATACCATAAATACCTACAGTTGAACCGTGAACATCCTTTCCGGATAATAAATACGGTCCCCAACTTTTCCATTGGCTATTTTGCACATATTGTTGTGCTTCAATAATACGACGCGCAACCGTTAACATTAAAGTAAATCCTAATTCCGCAGTTGTTTCCGTTAACACATTAGGTGTATTGGTAATAACGATACCATTTTGATTAGCCAATGCTACGTCAATATTATCGTACCCTACTGCCATATTAGCGATTATTTTAACGTTCTTCGCATGTTCAATACTTTCTTTATCAATTTTTTCACTTAAAGTAATAAAACATGCGTCTGCGTCTTCTAACTCAGTTAAAAATTGTGCACGTGGCATAGGTTCAAATTCGTCATCCCACATGTGAACGTCACCTAATTGTTCTAATTGCTCGATAAATTGCTCAGGTATTTTACGTGTGACTAATATCTTTCCCATAAAAGAGTCACCCCTTTGATTTATTTCAATGCTTTTTCTAATTCAGAAATAGCTACATTTAAATCTTTAAATGAATAAGTTGGTTGTTTGTCTTTTTCTAAAAGTTCTTCATATGATGTAACGCCAGTTTGAACATGAATCGTATCGACGCCTACATTCATTCCAGACATAATATCTGTATCGTATAAATCACCAACCATAGCTACGTCAGATTTGTCTAATTTCAAAATGTCTAACGCAATATCCATGATAACCGGTTCTGGTTTACCAATGAATTGTGGTGCTTGACCAGTTGAAACACTCACTACACTGGTAATGGCACCGTTACCTGGTAAGAAACCACGCTCTTTAGGAATTGAAACATCTGGATTAGTAGAAATAAATCGTGCGCCTTTACGAACTGCTAACGTTGCTACTGCTAACTTTTCATAAGTAACTTGTTCATCCAATCCAATAACAACATAATCTACGTTCTCATCATCTTTAACTGTCAAGCCTGCTTCAGTCAGCGCTGTTCTTAAACCACTACCACCTAGCATATAAACCGTCGCATCGCTTTGTTCTTGAGCGATAAAGTTAGCCGTTGCTAAAGCAGACGTTACTACTTCATCAGGTTTCGCATCAATATGCATCTCTTTTAATTTGTGAGTTACTTCCTCAGGCGTTTTAGTAGAATTATTTGTTACATATAAGTGAGGAATATTATTGTTATTTAAATAATCGATAAATTGTGCTGCGCCATCAATTTCATCTGTGCCTAAATACATTGTTCCATCTAAATCGATTAAATAACCTTTATAATTTTTCATTACTTATTTTCTCCTTTTCCAAAAGCAGTAACTGGAACACTCTCTTTCTCAAGAAATTGAATTACTTCTTGAATAAATTGTTTATAATAAGGGAGCGTTTTATCGAAAAGTGGTCGAATAACATTATTATCAAGTTCAGTATAATTATGAGCAAACTGTTTTCTAACTTCTATAGTTTCATTGATATGTTGCTGTGTCTCTTTAGTAATAACGTCTTCTAACTCTAAGATATCAATTACGTCTTTATAATTTCCGGGGTCTCTTAGTATAAAACCATCAATAATCATATTGCCAATATCAACAGAAGATTCAATTAACATTTGTGCAATACGTTCAAATGCATAATGGTTGGCTTTGTGCTCTTCATAATCTTTAGTTAACTGGTTTAAATATTCAAGTTTTAACGTTAGTTTATCTTTATCTACAAAATACATGTCTGTCACCTCTTAATATGTCTATCATATCACAGTTTTGCATAGGTATTCATTTGTCGTTATACTAAATTTAATCACATTAATAGAAGGAGTTTTATCTCTTATGATAGATATGTATTTATATGACGACGAGGAGCAAAGCCAAGTACAATTTGTAGGCTTTGTTGGTGAACATAGCCGTTATGATTTAATGCTAATTCAAACTGATCGTCATTATGGTAAAATGCTAGTTCTCAATATGCAAACCAATAAATTTGGAATTATAGGAACTGATGACATAGAAGAAGAAGGTTATATTGCACATATTTTAGGCGTAAGCCAAGAAGAAAGTGATGAAATTATTGAATACTTAAACCAAGTGATTCAATAGCCTTTTTAAATTTTTAAAATAAAAGCTTTTAAACCACGAGATTGGATGACATTGTACGGTTAACCTATGAATGCTCTAGTCTCTATTTGGTTTAAAAGCTTTTTTAATTAGTTAATATTTAGTTATTGTTTTTCACTTCTTGAATACTAGGTTTTATCTTTACATCTTGCAATTTATCTTCTGCTTCCCCTAATACGAGGTCATCATTCTCTTGTTCTATTCTCTGTATCTCTTTATTCGATAAATGTCTTAATACAAAGTAAGGGCATCCAAAGTTACAATATTCTAAAATGTAATCTTGTATACTTGAGAAACGCTTAGAGATTTCCGCTTTTTTATTAGCATCTTTATAGAATCCTTTTAAACGTAGCTGATCATAGCCGAAATCGCCTACCACATAATCATACTTGTCTAAAATATCTGAGTATCTTGTCGCAAATAATTCTTCATCAAAGCAATCTCTATAGTCTTCAATTATTTCAAAATACTGTTGATCTACTTTAATCATAATTTGTCACCTTTAATTCGTATAATAAAAACTTAGATCACACCATTTCATTTGAAATATGCAACCTAAGCTTTAAATAATCAGTTTAAATAAACTATATTAGTTTTGTTGTAATTGTTCTTCGCCTAAACGGTGTTTTTCTTTAGCGGCTTCATTAACTTGTTCATCTGCGTGGTATGAACTACGTACCATTGGTCCAGCTTCACAATGTTTGAAACCTTTATCCATAGCTACTTTTCTTAATTTACCAAATTCTAATGGTGTATAGTATTTTTCAACTTTTAAATGCTTACGAGATGGTTGTAAGTATTGGCCAATTGTTAGAATGTCTACATCATTTGCACGAAGATCGTCCATTGTTTCGTAAATTTCTTCTAATGTTTCTCCTAAACCAACCATAAAGCTTGATTTAGTAGGGATATCTGGTTGTAATTCTTTAGAACGACGTAAGAATTCTAAAGTTCTGTCGTAAGTCGCACGTGCACGAACTCTTGGAGTTAATCGACGAACTGTTTCGATGTTGTGGTTTAAGATATCAGGTTTAGAAGCCATTAATGTTTCAAGTGCTTCATAGTCACCACCCATATCTGATGGTAAGATTTCGATTGTAGTGTATGGATTACGCGCACGTACTTTACGTACTGTTTCTGCATACACGTTTGAACCTGCGTCTCTTAAATCATCACGCGCAACAGCTGTGATAACTACGTGTTTAAGATTCATTAATTCAACTGATTCTGCTACACGTTCTGGTTCGTTTAAATCTAATTCATTTGGTAGACCTGTTTTTACTGCACAGAAACGGCAAGCTCTTGTACATACCGCACCTAAAATCATAAATGTAGCTGTACGTCTAGCTCCCCAACACTCATGTATATTTGGACATTTTGCTTCTTCGCAAACTGTATGTAGATTTTTTTCGCGCATCATTTTCTTGAGGCCAATATAGTTTTCGTTCGTGTTAAGCTTAATTTTCAACCAATCTGGTTTACGTAAGATTTCTTCATTTTTAGTAGCCATAACAACGTATACCCTCCTGTATAATCTATCTTTAACTATTATAACGAAATTTACATTAAATTAAAATGTAATAACTTATAATTTTCAAACTCTCTTCAATATTCTCTGTCTTAACCGCTAATCACCTTAACAAAGCAACGTTTTACATTCTTACTAATTTGTCTTTAAAGATGTCTCTTAAAAATTGTGGCATTAAATAGTCGATGGATGATCCTTTTAACATTGGGAAATATCTGCCGAACGTGTACATGTCGACTGTACCGAGCGTATACGTTGCATTATCTTGAATTTCCTCTCCATTAACGAAGAAACGCTCCTCAGATTTGATGAATCCACAATTATATAAAATATAACCGCCAAAAATATCGCCTCTGAAACCAAGACCTTGTGCATGTTCTCGGATATATTCCTGTTTCTGACTTTTAATAATCACATTTTTAAGTTCTGAACCTTTAAGTCTTATTCGTACTAAATTAATTGGATGTGGTAGCATTCTGTGAATATCATATTCTGTTAATTTATCCGCTTCGACACCCTTCACGATAAGACCAGCATTTACTATTGTACAGTCTGCAAGCGTAAATTCATATACACTTTCTGCTAGTAAATATGACGCTTTTGTGATGACATCTGTTTTACTGGTTAAATTTACCGGATGATCGATGACTGGCTCACTCATTAACGCCTTGCCTTCAACGTCATAATCGGTTTCAACCTCAGGTAAGGTATCAACTGGATAAAGTGTAGCTGTCTTATTAACAACCTGCTTGTTTTCAATGGTTAAATTCACTTCACCTAGGTAGTAACCATATTTTCCGGCCGCCGCCATAAGTACACCATTATTCACTTGACCATGATCAAAATGGTGATGTGTATGACTACCTAATATGACATCAATTTCAGGTATTTCTTGGCATAACTTTTCATCAAAAAAGACGCCTACATGACTCATCACAATAAGGATGTCATAGTTACCACGTTGATTGGCAATTTCGTCTTTAATCGCTTCTAAAGGATCAGTAACAATCCAGTCTAATGCACGATAAAAAGGTGTAAATGGCGCAGTAGCAGCTACAAATAAAAAGCGCACGCCTTCAATTTCTTCTATATGAGAGGTCGCAATATTATGCGGTAAATGTCCTTCTTCATCGATAACATTTGCACATATCACTTTAAATTTCGCCTCATTATATAAATTATTTAAGGCTTCATGAGAAATAGTCATGCCTTCGTTGTTACCTATCGTAGCAATATCACACTGCGATTCATTAAGAAGTTCTACATTTTTCCTACCTAATGTAGCTTGTGTGACTGGCGCTGATAAATCTACATGGTCACCAATATCTAAATAAAGTGAGGGGTGTTGAAGTTTCGGTCTATAATCTGCCATATATGATGCAATACGCGCATATTCGTTTAAATGACTGTGAATGTCATTAGTATGATAAATTGTTAACTTCAATTAAATGCCCCCTATATATATTTAAAGAAAAGATTTAATGATTAAATAAACACCCATAATTAATAAAACTGTGCGTAACAGTGTAACCACGGTTTCCGATTTAATTGAACGGTTCACTCTAACGCCAATTTGGGCCCCTATATAACTAGAGATTATCAGGACAATTGAATATGACCAAGCCACATGCCCTTGGAAGATATGTCCTATTGAACTCATCACGCTTGAAAAGAAAATCATCATCATGCTTGTACCCACTGCCACATGAGGTGGAAAGCGAAATACTATTAACATAAGTGGCGTCATCAAAGCGCCTCCGCCAATTCCAAACAGACCTGTTAAAATACCAATCAATAATGTGGCACAAAAAGCAAATACAGGTGGCACGCTATAATGATAAGTTACACCCTCTGCATCGATATACGTTCTACGATACTTCTCTTTATCAAAGATTTTAAATGGTTTAATTTTATGTCTGACCATTAATAATATCGATACTATGATCATAAAAATACCAAAATATAAGTTGAATGAATCTAGCGTTAGATATCGACTTAAAAAGGAACCAAGTAATGACCCAGGTAATAAACCAAATAGAAAAATAGAACCATTTTTAATATCAACTTGTTTCGTTTTTAAATAGCCTATAGATGATGATAAGCCTGTAACGATTAAGATGACAGATGACGTCCCAATGGCTATTTGTGTGGTAATACCGTGTAATATATGGTGTGTTACACCTAAATAAACAAGTGTCGGAACAATAATAATTCCTCCGCCTATGCCTACTAATGAACCTAAAACTGCTGACAGTAGCCCAATGATAACTAATAAAATAATTGTTACTAACATTATATTTCGCCTCTTAGAATAATTTTAATTGTTGTGGTGCTAATCCTGTATATTCTATATCTAATAGATCTTGGTATGTTTTCGCATTTTGGGCAGCATGGCCTCCGGAATTATTATTAAACACTACATAAACTTGTTTAGCTTTATGTTCTAGTATTTTTACTTTATTCGCTAAGTCAGTCAGTTCTTGTTTATTATAATTGTATAAATATCGCACATCGCGCCATTCTTGGTCGGTCATATCCTTTTTAGTCCAACCTTGTTTATTTCTACCGTGGTAGCGAACAAACGCTTTCTCAGCGGTAATACGGTTGATTAAAGGAACGGAACCTTCTTTAACTTGAGGTTCATCTACTACCGAATGAATAATTTGATGTTCTGTTAAAAATGCTAATGTCTGCTCTTTAAATTGCTCATTAAACCAAGATTGATGTCGGAACTCTACACACATCGGTATATCTGCTAATTGTTGTCTTACATATAAAATGTATTTAATATTTTGAGCAGTACAATCAAACCAAGGTGGAAATTGTACTAATACCATTGCTAACTTTTTGTGCTTAATCAGTGGCTGAAGCATGAGCTTAAATTGTTCAAATAACTCCGCCCGTGACTCAGCAAATTCTTTATAATCTGCGTGTAGCGTTAACGCTTGATGAATTTTCACTATAAATTCAAATCGGTCAGGTGTTTCTTTAATCCATTTTTGTATATTTCGTTCTGGTTGGATGGCATAATATGAGGCATCGAGTTCAACAATAGGAAAGTGACTGGCATATGTCTGTAATTTATCCGACTGTCGCTGCATATCCTCATATAAGGAGTAGTGATCTCCCCATCCGGTAAGACCTATGTTAATCATTTTTATCACCAGCTATATGATACCACATTCATTTTTAAGTTATCATATGTTCAATACAATCTTTACATAACTTAAACTTTAGGGACTCGAATAGTTTTTGTGACTTCATTTTCAAAAAATTAATTATTAATGCATTGTTTGTAGTAGAGACTCAACTTGAGAGACGAGCTCATCAAACAATTGGTTCACTTGTTGACGCTTAGCTAAACGAGGTGATTGACCACTCCACATATGCGTCCATTCGCTATTCCCTTTCGCAGCAGCTGTCTTTCTAATTGTATTAGTCAATTGATTCTGCACTGGATAAGGTGGTATCTCACCGTCATATTTAGCCAATGATTCTGCAAATTCATTATTAATCCCACGTGCTAATTTACCGCTGAAGACATCTGTCACACGAGTATCTGTTTCTTTACTGTTAAGAATTCCATGTTTCACTACTTCATTGGCACCACTTTCTTCAGTTGTTAAAAATGCGGTACCCATCTGAACGCCTTGCGCACCAAGAATTAAACTGGCTAATATACCACGGCTGTCCATAATGCCACCTGCTGCTATCACAGGTATTGAGACATGTTCAGTGACCTGAGGTACTAATGACATTGTGCCTATTAATGGTTGAGACTGTTGATTCTTAGATAAGAATGATCCTCTATGACCGCCAGCCTCACTACCTTGTGCCACCACTACATCCATACCTGCACGTTCATTCTCAATGGCTTCTTCAACCGATGTAGCGGTGCCGACTAATTTTACATTAGCTTGTTTAAGTTTAGAGATAGTTTCTTGACTTGGAAGTCCAAAGGTAAAACAGCAAATCGGCACTTTATGTTTAATAACCATATCAATGGCATTACTAAATTGTTGTTCTTCAGTAATATTTACGACCGGTTCTTCAAGGTCTAGTGCTTTACGATACGGTTTCAGCCAAGCATTCATATGTTCAACTTGATCCTGGGTATAGTTATTGCGACTTGGCACAAATAAATTTACACCAAATGGTTGAGCTGTCATTGAACGAACTTCCTGTATTTCTTGCTCTAACTTATCGGCAGTAAAATACCCTGCTCCGATACAACCAAGCCCGCCTTTATTACTTACTGTCGCTACTAATTCAGGCGTCGTACTTCCTGCCATGCCTGCTTGAATAATTGGATATTTAATATTTAACGTCTCTGTTAATGAATTTGAATGCCACATATAATATTCAACTCCTTTGTCTCTCTTGCGATTATAATATGTACATTTTATTAAAATATTCCCTACCCTATTTTTTCATAAACTTTGAGAATTAGAGAAGATTGGGACATAAGTGTTTAGGATTTAAGCAGAACTAAGTGGTGAGCAAAAAACTGAGAGGTCGATGTCTCCTAGTTTATTATCTCATCTCAATTAACTACTTCCAAAATTAAAAGTTATACAAATTTTATATTAATGTCTCAATCTTGATTTTATTACCTTTGAAAATCAATGCTTAATCACATTTACATAAAATTAATTGGTTATTTACAAAAAGTTTCAAACAATACATCGCAAATATATAAAGGTTTGCTTATAATATAATTATGCAGAAAGCAATATTATAATTTTATTTTAAAAAGTATTAAAATAAATAGTCATTACGATTAGCTAGTTTGCACAAAATAACAAAGGGGACAACGTAAAATGAAAAAGGTTTTAGTTTTAATATTCGCTAGTTTATTAGTTTTAGGGGCATGTGGTCAAAAGTATAATGAGGCAAAATCCAGTGATAATCATAAAAAATCCAGCGACCTAGTGAACAACGCCGATGATGAAAAAACTGAAGATAGTAAATTAAGTAAAAAACATAAAAAAGACAAAGAAGAGGAAGAAAATAACGAAGATAAATCAAACAGTTCAGAAGATACAACATCGGAAAATAAAACGTCTATAAATGAGGAAACAACCGAGACTAGTGAGAATCAAGTAAATACAAATACTCAACAATATTCAGAGCCATCACAACAAACTCAAGAACAAGTTACACAAGAACAACCATCACAGCAAACTAATCAACAATCGCAATGGGAAACTGACCGTGCCAATCAATTAAGAAATCAACCAGATTCTAATTATGGTAGTAGTTGGACTGAGGAGCAACAAGCTCATGCGGAATACGAAACTAAAAAAACAGGTCGCCCAGGGATGGCTGATGATGTGGGAGAACCTGGTGCTAATCAATAAAACCATGTGAGTTGAATTAAAACCTAACTGTTTATTAATTAACTATGACGGTTATTCTGTTACATTAAATTTGAGGAGTTTTGAACCACCTCAATTCGTTTAATTCTTTTTTCATGGTGCTTTGATATAAAAAGGAAAATAAGTTGATTAATTAAGAAAAGACATCTATAATTCGAGTATGAAATGGTCATTCTTGAAATGACTCGGATAAGTCTTCATGCTATGCATGGAGGCTTTTTGCGTGAAGTGAAAAGGTAATTTTATAAGAAACAATAAAACTATAGAGACTTTTTAAAAAATACATGTAACTAATGTAGTATTGATAAAAATAAAAGCTTAGAGATGATTTGTGATTGAAATATCTCTAAGCTAATATTTTGGAAATTAGGTCCTAACCTCTAATATAGAACCAAAAAAAGGTGTCCATCGATAAACGATGGACACCTTTAACTATAACTCTATAAGCATATTTGAAATGTAGATAATATCGATAGATTAACCGATAGAACCTTCCATTTCAAATTTAATTAAACGGTTCATTTCTACTGCGTATTCCATTGGTAATTCTTTAGTGAATGGTTCGATGAAGCCCATTACGATCATTTCAGTCGCTTCTTCTTCAGAAATACCACGGCTCATAAGGTAGAATAATTGTTCTTCAGATACTTTAGATACTTTCGCTTCGTGTTCTAATGAGATATTGTCATTAAACACTTCGTTGTAAGGAATTGTATCTGATGTAGATTCATTATCTAAGATTAAAGTATCACATTCAATGTTTGAACGTGCACCTTTCGCTTTACGTCCGAAGTGAACGATACCACGATAGATAACTTTACCACCATTTTTAGAAATAGATTTAGACACAATTGTTGAAGATGTGTTTGGCGCTTTATGAATCATTTTAGCACCAGCATCTTGAACTTGTCCTTTACCTGCGAAAGCGATTGATAATGTACTACCTTTCGCTCCTTCACCTAATAGTACACAGTTAGGGTATTTCATCGTTAACTTAGAACCTAAGTTACCGTCAACCCATTCCATGTTACCATTTTCATGAACAAACGTACGTTTAGTAACTAAGTTATAAACGTTGTTAGCCCAGTTTTGGATCGTAGTATAACGTACGTGGGCATCTTTATGAACGATAATTTCAACTACTGCTGAGTGTAATGAACTAGTTGTATAAACTGGTGCAGTACAACCTTCAACGTAGTTTACTGATGCGCCTTCGTCAGCAATGATTAATGTACGTTCGAATTGACCCATGTTTTCTGAGTTAATACGGAAGTACGCTTGTAATGGCGTATCTAATTTAACGTTTTTGGGTACATAGATGAATGATCCACCTGACCATACAGCTGAGTTAAGTGCAGCAAATTTGTTATCAGCAGCTGGAATAACTGAAGCGAAGTATTCTTTGAATAAATCTTCGTTTTCACGTAAAGCACTATCAGTATCTTTAAAGATAATACCTTTTTCTTCTAATTCTTTTTCCATGTTGTGATAAACAACTTCTGATTCATATTGTGCAGATACACCTGCTAAATATTTTTGTTCAGCTTCAGGGATACCTAATTTATCAAATGTACGTTTAATCTCTTCAGGTACTTCGTCCCAAGAACGTTCAGTATGTTCTGAAGGTTTAACGTAGTATGTGATGTCATCAAAGTTTAATTCTGATAAGTCGCCACCCCATTGAGGCATTGGCATTTTATAGAATAATTTTAAAGCTTTAAGTCTGAAGTCAAGCATCCATTCTGGCTCTTCCTTCATATTTGAAATTTCTCTAACGATATTTTCTGTTAAACCACGTTCTGATCTGAAAATGGAAACATCCTCATCGTGGAAACCATATTTGTAATCTCCAACATCAGGTGCTTTTTTAGCCATTTCAATCACTCCTTAAATATATTTAAACGACGTGCGCGAGATTTTTAATAGTTATGTTATTGTCTATTGTCATTGTAACAATATGCAACCTTCATAAAAAGTCACAAGTGTAAAAAGTTAAATGTGTAAGAAAAAAGAGCTTAAACTAACTGTGAGATTGGGACAACGAAATCTTTAACTTACATTAGATTTCTGCCCCACATCCTAAGTTATTTGACTACTCTTCAGTAGTGCCCTCTGTTTTACCTTCTTTTTCTACCGTACCTTTTTCAAGAGCTTTCCAGGCTAATGTTGCACACTTAATACGTGCTGGGAATTGAGATACACCTTGAAGTGCCTCAATATCGCCCATTTCTTCAGTAATTTCATAGTCTTCACCAAGCATCATCTTAGTGAACTCTTGACTCATTTGCATAGCTTCACCTAATGAATGACCTTTAACTGCTTCTGTCATCATTGATGCACTGGACATTGAGATTGAACAACCTTCACCTTCGAATTTAGCATCATTGATAATGCCATCTTGAATATCGAACGTTAATCTAATACGGTCACCGCAAGTTGGATTATTCATATCTACAGTCATTGAGCCATTGTCTAAAACGCCTTTGTTTCTTGGATTCTTATAATGGTCCATAATTACAGATCTATAAAGTTGATCTAAATTATTAAAATTCATAAGAGAAAAACTCCTTCGTTTGTTTCAATGCTTCAACAAGTTGGTCTACATCTTCTTTAGTGTTATAAATATAGAAACTTGCACGTGCAGTAGATGAAACGTTTAACCATTTCATTAGTGGTTGAGCACAGTGATGTCCAGCTCTAACCGCTACACCTTCTGTATCTACTGCTGTAGCCACATCGTGTGGGTGAATATCAGTTAAATTAAATGTAATCACACCAGCACGACGCTCTTTAGGTGGCCCGTATATTTCAAGCCCGTCAATGGATGACATTTGATCGTATGCATATTCAGTAAGTTCTTTTTCATGTTGATGAATCGCATCGAATCCTAATTTTTCAATATAACGGATAGCTTCTGCTAGGCCAATTGCTTGTGCGATTAATGGCGTACCTGCTTCAAATTTAGTAGGTAAATCAGCCCATGTGGCATCATATTTACTTACGAAATCAATCATGTCGCCACCAAACTCAACTGGTTCCATGTTTTTAAGTAAATCTCGTTTACCATATAACACGCCAACTCCAGTTGGACCTAACATTTTGTGTCCACTGAAACTAAAGAAATCTGCATCTAAATCTTGTACATCAATATCCATATGTGGCGCAGATTGAGCACCATCAACACTTATAATCGCACCATGTTCATGTGCAATCTTAGCGATTTCTTTCACATCATTGATTGTACCGAGCACATTAGATACATGTGCAATAGCGACAATTTTAGTATTATCGTTAATTGTCGCTTTAATGTCTTCAAGTTTTAATTCGCCTTCATCAGTCATTGGAATGAATTTTAAAGATGCGTTTTTACGTTTAGCAAGTTGTTGCCAAGGAACAATATTCGCATGATGTTCCATTTCTGTTACAACAATTTCATCGCCCTCTTGTACATTCGCATCGCCATAACTGTGAGCTACAATATTAATTGATGCAGTTGTACCTCTTGTGAAGATAATTTCTTCAAAATATTTAGCGTTAATGAAACGACGAACCGTTTCACGAGCGCTTTCATAGCCGTCAGTAGCTAATGAGCCAAGCGTATGAACACCACGGTGAACGTTTGAATTATAGCGTTTATAATAATCATCTACTACATTCAACACTTGTACCGGCGTTTGGCTTGTCGCTGTTGAGTCAAGGTAGGCTAAGCGTTTACCATTAACTTTTTGCTCTAATATTGGAAAGTCTTTAATGATTTCCTCAATATTTAATGAAGTTTCGGCCACTTTGTTCACGACCTTTCTTTTATTAAAAATCTCGTATGATTTATTTATTTACTTTAAGTTCGATTACTTCTCTTAATTGACGTTTAACATCTTCAATTGGTAATTCACGTACAACTGGATCTAAGAAACCATGAATAACTAAACGTTCAGCTTCTTTTTGCGAAATACCACGACTCATTAAGTAGTAAAGTTGTTCAGGGTCTACTCGGCCAACTGATGCTGCGTGTCCAGCCTCTACATCATCTTCATCAATTAATAAGATTGGGTTGGCGTCACCGCGTGCATTTTCAGATAACATTAATACACGTGATTCTTGGTTAGCAATAGATTTTGTACCACCGTGTTTAATATGGCCAATACCGTTAAATACTGATGATGCACTTTCAAGCATTACACCGTGTTTTAAGATATAACCATTTGTTTCTTTACCGTATTGAACAATTTTAGAAGTTAAATTAATTTTTTGTTCGCCAGTACCAACGACTACTGATTTAAGTTCACTTGTAGAACGGTCACCAATTAAGTTAGTAGTATTATCAATAATTTGGCTACCTTCGTTCATTAAACCTAATGCCCAGTTAATAGAGGCATCAGCTTCAGTTGTACCACGACGGATAATATGACCAGTGAAACCTTTATCAAGGTAATCTACTGAACCATAAGTGATATTTGAGTTTGCGCCAGCAATAACTTCAGAAACAATGTTAAGTTGGTTACCTTCACCACTTACTGTTGATAGATAGTTCTCAACGTATGTGATTTCAGCGCTTTCTTCAGTTGCGATGATTACGTGGTTATAGAAACTAGCGTTTTCATCGTCGTGAAGTACGACATATTGTACTGGGTCTTCGACTACTACGTTTTTAGGTACGTAGACGAATGCGCCACCATTGATTAATGCTGCGTGTAACGCTGTTAAACGATGTTCATCAACTGTCACTGCATCAGTCATTAGATATTTTTGTACTAAGTCACTATGGTTTACTAATGCTTCGGCTAAGCCTTCAATAATAACTCCATTATTTTTAGCTTGTTCTGATACTTGAGCATATGCTAAAGCATTGTTGTGTTGCACAATTAAGTTTTTAGAGTTTTCAACGTCAATGATTTCTTTAATGGCTTCAGGAAGCTCAGATAAATCATTAAATACTTTTCCTTCAACGCTATGTTGTTTGAAAGTATCGAAATCCCATTTTCTTAATTTAGTTTTATCCGGTTTAGGCATTTCTAAAGTTTCTGTTAATTTTAACGCTTTTTGACGTAATTCTGTCATCCAAGAAGGTTCATTGTGCGCTTTAGAATAATCAACAAGTTGTTCTTCAGAAATGTTCAAAGTTTCGGTTGTCATAACTCTTTTTCCTCCTACTTGATGAAAATTTTAACGACTGTAGGAAGTTCATACCTTTTCTCTCATACCATAAAGTATTATTCCTCAGTCTTATATAATTCGTTGCGTTTAATTTAGCAAGTATATTAAGTAAGTTATGTCTTGTTTCATTATTTAAATGAACAATTCATAGACTATTCTGTAGCACCAAATTCTTCTTTAACCCATTCATAACCTTCTTCTTCAAGGCGTTTAGCTAATTCTGGGCCACCTGATTTAACTACTTTACCGCTATACATTACGTGTACTTTATCTGGAGTAATGTAGTTTAATAAACGTTGATAGTGAGTAATCATTAATGCGCCAAAGTTTTCCCCACGCATTTTGTTGATACCTTTAGATACTACTTTTAATGCGTCGATATCTAAACCTGAGTCGATTTCATCAAGAATCGCAAATTTAGGTTCTAACATCATTAATTGTAAGATTTCGTTACGTTTTTTCTCACCGCCAGAGAATCCTTCATTTAAGTAACGTTGAGCCATATCTTTATCGATATCTAAATAGTCCATTTCTTGGTCTAATTTTTTAATAAATTGCATTAAGTTAATTTCTTGTCCTTCTTCACGTTTCGCATTGATTGCTGAACGCATGAAGTCTGCATTAGTTACACCAGTGATTTCTGATGGGTATTGCATCGCTAAGAAAAGACCAGCTTTTGCTCTTTCGTCAACTTCTAATTCTAAAATGTTAACGCCATCTAATAATACTTCACCTTGTGTTACTTCGTATGTTGGGTGCCCCATAATTGCAGATGATAATGTTGATTTACCAGTACCATTAGGTCCCATAATTGCATGTATTTCGTCTGTCTTAACAGTTAAATTAACACCTTTTAAGATTTCTTTATCTTCAATAGATACATGTAGATCTTTAATTTCTAATGTTGATGCCATTTATATTCCCTCCGTCATATAAAGTTTCTTAACTAGTTTATAATAATTTTAATGTGTAGTCAAAAAGCTCTGTATACTTTAATACACCTCATTATAACGCATATATCCCGTAATATAAACTTATTAAAACTCCAAATTAGACTTATTATTTATCTAAAATGATTTTTATCTAGCAAACTTTAATCGATTTCAACTGATAATGATGCGCGCATTGTTCTCAATAGAAACAATTTAGACACAAATGTGCTTGGCTAAGGCTTTGTATATTTTGAATAACTTCTCCTCTCCTTTCGTTCGAATTCTGCAGATTATTGGATGACATTTGCTAAGAAAAATTAATTTTGGAGTAAAATAAATCAAACCTTCAATATTATTGAATTTTATAATTCAATTGTTTTCTTATTTTTGTGAATTTTGTTATGATTTTCTTTCAATTAACAATAGAAAGGAAATGCTCATGAAAAATTTTAGGTGGAGCAATATTTTAAAAGGATTTGGTATGGGCACGTCGGATTTAGTTCCCGGAATAAGCGGAGGTACAATAGCCCTATTATTAGGTATTTACGATGGCTTTATTTCCTCAATAAGCGGACTATTTTCTAAAAGATTTTGGCCTAGTTTAAAATTTTTACTTCCTATATTAATAGGTATGGGCTTAGCAATCGGGATATTAAGTAACTTAATTAATTATCTATTAGAACATCACCATGTGGTAACTATGTTCTTCTTTACTGGATTAATTATCGGTATCATCCCCTACTTATTAAGAACTGCCCATGTTAAAAAGACTTTTTCTGCTAAACACTACATTGTAATGATTATCGGAATTGCTATATTAATTGCAATAACTTTATTAAATTCAGGTGACCAAAGCGCAGACACATCACTTCATTTATCTTTTGGTCTTATTATTAAATACTTTTTAGCTGGTGTATGTGCTTCTAGTGCTATGTTATTACCAGGAATTTCTGGTTCATTTATGTTATTAGTATTTGGTGCTTACGGAACAGTTATGTATGCAATATCAGATTTAGTTAAACTTAACTTTGATGGACTTCCACTACTTCTAATTGTAGGACTTGGTATTTTAACAGGTTTCTTACTTTCAAGCCGTATTATTAAGTATTGTTTAACACATTACTTTTACACTACATTCGCCTTAATTATTGGCTTTGTGGTAGGATCTATTTTTGCGGTTTTCCCTGGCCTACCAAGCTCAGCAACCGAGTGGATTATTTCTATTATCACTCTTGTTTTAGGCTTTATCGCAAGCTATGTTTTAGGCCAAGTAACAAGTAGTGTCGATACTCCAGAATAATATTTAGTTATAATTTAATGGTCAACAAAGCCCAATTCTTTGTTGGCTTTTTTATATGGAAAATGTGAAGTGTTGAGTGATTATAACATGAGTATGCATTAACACACGAGACGTTTAAACATCTTCTCTATAAACACAAAAAAGCGCATGTGCAATGCACATGCGCTCGTTCTATAATACGACTTTATTTATTGTTGTCGCCTTTTACTTTATCGATTACATCATTAGCTTTGTCTTTTACATTATCGACAACTTCTTTAGCTTTACCTGATGCTTTATCGTTTTGACCTTCTTTTTCTAAATCTTTATTGTCAGTTGCGTTACCAACTGTTTCTTTAAGGTTACCTTTTGCTTGTTCAAATTTATCTTCAGCCATTTAAAATTCCTCCTTGGTAGACTGTCATTTACATAGATACTATACCCCGCCAAATTACTTATAAACATAAATAACAAAATATTTTAATTAAGCTCAATGGAAATATTCTACTAATAATATCATTTAGCACTATGCTACACTTAATCACAAGAAGGAGTTGAATATTATGAAATTTATAAATTTTAGTGCTATGACAGAAAATGGCCTAAATAAAAAAGTAAATAACTTTTTAGAAGAGCATCCTTATATTGAAATTATTAAGTTTGAGTATGCCATCGCTCAAAACAAGTTTGGCGTCGGTATCCTTTATAGTGATACGAAAACTGTTTAAAACATACTAAAGCTCCGTAGGCGATAAAATCACTACGGAGCTTATTTCAATATTTATTATTTAGCAGGTACAACGGCACCTTTGTATTTATCTTTGATGAAGTCTCTAATTTCTTTAGATTGTAATACTTCAACTAAAGCTTTTACTTTTTCATCGTCTTTATGACCTTTTTGAACGGCAATTAAGTTTGCGTAAGGGTTGTTGTTCGCTTTTTCAACTGCAATTGAATCTTTTTGAGGGCTTAAGCCTTGATCGATTGCATAGTTAGAGTTAATGATTGCTGCATCAACGTCTTGGTTTTGATAGATTTTAGGTAGATATTCAGCTGATTGTTTGTTGTTAAATTTAATGTCTTTTTTATTTTCAGTAATATCTTCAAATTTAGCGTCTTCAATTTTAACGCCTTTTTTAATTTTAATTAAACCTTCGTCAACGAAGAATTTTAAGAAACGACCTTGTTCAGCTGGGTTGTTAGACACGTAAACTGTAGCACCTTTAGGAAGGTCTTTTAAGCTTTTATATTTTTTAGAGTAAACAGCCATTGGTTCTAAGTGAACTTTACCAGCATCTTCAATTTTGTAGCCTTTTTCTTTACTTTCTGTTTTTAAGTAAGGAACGTGTTGGAAGTAGTTAGCGTCAATTTCACCTTTATCTAATAATTTGTTTGGCGTAGTGTAATCATTGATTGTTTTAATTTCTAAGTCATAGCCTTTCTTTTTAAGTAAAGGTTTAGCTTTTTCTAAAATTTCAGCATGAGGCGCTGGCGATGCACCGACTGTAATTTTTTTATCTTTTCCACCATTGCCATTACCACAAGCTGCTAAAACGACTGTTAATGTAAGTACTAAAAATAGACTAAAAAGTTTTTTCATTCATTCCATCCTCTTTTCTTTAACGTTTGTCAATTTTATTTGTAATCCAATCCCCAATAAATTGAATTATAAATACAATAATTAAAATAAATACTGTTGAAACTAAAATGACATCATTTTGGTTTCGAGTAAAACCAGTTAAGTAAGCTAAGTTACCCAAACCACCGGCACCAATAACACCGGCAATTGCAGTAGAGCCAACTAAAGCGATGGCAGTAACTGTAATACCTGATACTAGCGCAGGCATTGCTTCTGGAATTAATACTTTACGAACGACTGTCCAAGTATTTGCCCCCATAGACCATGCCGCTTCAATAACACCTTTATCTATTTCTTTAAATGCAATTTCAACTAATCTTGCATAGAATGGTGCTGCCCCAATAACTAAGGCAGGTAGTGCACCAGTCGGGCCACTAATTGTTCCTAATAGGACACTTGTAAATGGAATTAATAACAAGATTAAGATGATAAATGGTATTGCACGGAACAGGTTTACAATGAACGACACAATACTATAGAACACTCTTGCGCCTGTAGAATTACTTTTAGCAGATAAGAATAATAACACCCCTAAAATTAATCCAAAGATAAACGCAAAGATAGTAGACACAATCGTCATATAAAGCGTTTCGTAAATTGCTTGCCATACTTCTGGCCACTGAACATTAGGCATTGTGATCATCTCGTGGAAAATATCACCATAAGACTTATCCATGTTTAATCACCTCCACATTGACATGTTGCTGATGTAAGTCATTTTTGAAATTTTCAAAATCTTTTCCCGCAATATGTGGGACGTGGATAACTAAGAATCCTAATGAACTACCACGCGTATTTTTAATATTTGCTTCAAGAATATTAAAATCAATATTATGTGTTTTAGTTATGTAAGAAATAACTGGTTCTGTAGTATTTTCACCATTGAAGTTAACTCTTACGATGTAAGCATCTGGATCTAAAGGCTCTAAATGTTTAATTGATTCTTCAAAATCATCATCTAAATCTTCTTTTACAAAGCGTCTTGTCACTTCGTGTTGTGGATTTTCAAATACTTGAGTGACATTGCCTTGTTCAATCACGCGACCATTTTCCATTACTGCTACTTCATCACACACACGTCTGATTACATGCATTTCGTGGGTAATGATAACAATTGTTAAATTCTCGCGTTCTTTAATTTTCAATAATAAATCTAATATTTCATCAGTCGTTTGTGGGTCTAGCGCACTTGTGGCTTCATCACACAATAATACGTCTGGTTCATTGGCTAATGCTCGAGCGATACCTACTCTTTGTTTTTGACCACCAGACAATTCTGAAGGGTAAGCACTTTCTCTACCTTTCAAGCCAACTAATTCTACGAGTTCTAACGCTCTCTTTTTAGCTTTATCTTTTGAAAAGCCAGCAATTTCAAGCGGGAACATAATATTACGTAAGACGGTACGCGACCATAATAAATTAAAATGTTGGAAAATCATGCTTACTTTTTGACGTTTTTGTCGTAAGTCTGATTTAGACAATTTATTTATATTGTCACCATCAATAATGATATCGCCTGACGTAGGTTCTTCTAAATGATTGAACATACGCACTAACGTACTTTTACCAGCACCAGAGAATCCAATGACTCCGAAAATCGTGCCAGTTTCTATTTTTAAATCAACGTGATCAACAGCGAGTACATCTTTATTCTTTGTGTGATAACGTTTAACAACTTGATTCAACTCAATCACGTTAAATGCCTCCTTAAACCTTTATGTAATTAAAAAATGCTTTCCCCACTTTAGTCGGTGGAGAAAGCATTGAATCATCTTTCTCTCATCTTCTAAAGTGTGACACTTTATGTGAATTGGCACCATTTCTATAATAAGACGGTTGCCGGGCTTCATAGGGCACATCCCTCCACCTCTCTTGATAAGAGTTTTCGCACTATTTAATTAATTTATATCCTACCATTGCACTCTAGTTTCGTCAACAACTATTTTAAATTTTCTAACAAATAAGGAACCGATTGAAAAGCATAAATTCTATCGGTTTCTTGATCTTTGTTCATGACTATGAGTACAGGCACAGACATAATTTTATTTTTTTCACTAAATTCTGGATGATAATTTAAATCTATCTTCTTAATTGGTAACTGTAAAATTTCATTCGCTATATCTAACATCCGTTCTGAAATTTTACATGTTCCACACATTGGTGTGTAACCAAAAATTAAATGTTTATCTTTATTATAATGTTCGCTTATATCTTCAATTTCTATAGAATTATTCATGCATAATTACTAACCTTTCAGTTCTTAAATTAGGAATTAGACTTTTTTCTTTACGAACTGTAAAGCCATGTTTACTTAATACGTGAGCAAGATAGTTCTTAGGGCATCGTGCTACTTCACAATACGTTTTATCCACGTAGATGTGTTCACTTTCACTAAGATAACGTTTAAACCATTTTCTAATCTTCTCGCCTTCATTATCCGAATCTGCTAGCACATACACTTGCTTATCATATAAAGTTTCAATCATATCGTCTAATTTATCGATACTCATTGTACCATGTGTGCAAATGATATTCACAGGTTCAGCAACGACTTGTTGTACTCTCTTCTTATCAGATTTACCTTCAACAATAATAACCTTATTTAAAATTGCCATGTTCATCCACCTTCTAAGTCGATAATAAACAATCATTTACTTCTTCACAGAAACTCAAAAAGCTAAACATTTATTATAATTCAATACTTTTGAAAATGAGTAAAAATATAAAGCTAAGACATTATTAGTTAGAACAACACATCATAAAATATAAGATAAAACAAAAATTAAGCTATTTATGTATAGCTATAAGTACAATTTTATATTTAAACAGATCGAGACGTTATTAATTGGTGTTGGAAAACCAATAAACGGTGTCCCAATCTCTAATTTTCCGGAAATAAAAAACTCCCAGATATATAATCAAGGAGTTTAAGTAAATTATTCACCAATCATTTCTTTATATTGATCAGCAGATAATAATTCGTCTAATTGACTTTCATCGCTAAGTTCAACTTTAACCATCCATGCTTTTTCGTATGGTGATTCGTTAACGAACTCAGGGCTATCTTCTAATTCGTCGTTAGTTTCAACAACTTTACCAGATACTGGCGCGTATAATTCAGATACTGTTTTAACTGATTCTACACTACCAAAAGTGTCCCCTTCATTAATTTCATCATCAACGTCTGGTAATTCAACGAATACGATATCGCCTAATTCGCCTTGTGCGTATTCAGTGATACCGATTGTTGCAGTGTTGCCTTCAACTTTTACCCATTCATGTTCTTTTGAATATTTAAATTCGCTCGGTACTGCCACGAAAATCCCCTCCTAAAAATAATTACAATTTAATGATGCCATACCGTTAAGTTTCATTCAACTATTAATATAAAAATTCGAATAATTTATAAAATTAAAATTTGTAAATTTAACCTATAACCACGTTTCTTTATATTGTTCTTCTTTGAAACCTAAAGTAATTTTTTCGCCTGAAATAGCTAATGGTCGTTTAACTAACATGCCATCAGAAGCTAATAAATCTAACTTTTCGTCTTTAGATAAATCTTTCAATTTATCTTTTAGGTTTAATTCTCTATATTTTGCTCCGTGTGTATTAAATAATTTATTTATTTCAACACCTGTTTTATTGATAATTTCTTCAAACTCTTTTTTAGTAGGCGTGTGTTGAACAATGTCGATAGGTTCATAACTTACGCCGTGGTCATCTAAAAATTTTGCAGCCTTCTTGCAAGTCGTGCAATTTGAATATTGATAAAATTTAATCATGCAGATGTAACCTCCTAATTAGACTTATCCTAAATATATCAGATAATTTATGGAAACGCTCTATCTTTTAAGCTTAATTTTTCAAATAATGTAATAATTTAGTTATAATACCTTTAGCATTTATTAAAAAAGGAGCGTTATATATGGAAAGTATTAATACAAATGAACAATTTAACTCTACAATTCAAAGTGATAAACCTGTTATCGTGAAATTTGAAGCAGGTTGGTGCCCTGACTGTAAAGCGATGGATATGTGGATTGATCCGATTATGGAGAAATATAATGACTACGAATGGTATACAGTTAACCGTGATGAGTTAGAAGATGTTGCGACAGATAACGATGTAATGGGCATTCCAAGTTTATTAGTCTTTGAAAATGGTAACAAACGTGCACATTTACATTCAGCAAATGCGAAATCTCCAGAACAAGTTGAATCATTCTTAGACGAAACATTTAATAAATAAAAAGCCCAGCTCACAAACCTAATAATATATGAAAAGCTAGAATCCTTGTATATCAGGATTCTAGCTTTTTTTACATTTAATATTCAGAAACTAGATTTTTATTTTTACGAGGTGCTTTTGTTGGCACATCTTCTAAATCAGTTAAATAAAGTAACCCAGCAATAGCTTCGTCGCCCTTAATTCCAAATACTTTACGTACTTTAGGGTCGAAGATATATGGTGGAGTCTTCCAACATGTTCCAATGCCTTTTTCATGTAATAACAACATTAAATTTTGAGCATAGGCACCCATCGCAAAGAAATTCTCTCTATTTTGACGTTGTCTTGGATCAGTTTTAACTACTAATACCAACATTCCGCCTAATTTAGTTACATTGTTATAATGATCTTCTTGTTTTTCAGGACTATTTGGAAATGCAAAATACGTTACATCTCTACTCATTTCTCCTAATTTTTCTTTAGGTATATGAATAAATCTCCATGGTTCTCTCATTCCATGGTTAGGAGCATCAGTAGCTTTCTCAATAACCTCAAATAAGTCATTATTATCTATCGTCATATCATGTTTAAATTTTTTAATACTTCTTCTTGAAGAAATTGCTTCTTGTAGTTCCACAATTATCGCTCCTTCATATTGATAACTATTATCAATTATAAAGCCTCACACTACTAAATTCAAATAGTTCCTACGTATTTTCGTAAAATGCCAACTGCTCTTTTAACGCTTTTACATGAATTTGACCTGGTGCTTGTGGCTCACCTAAACATCCATAAGAAATAGAACCTCCAAACACGCCTTGTGCAGTTCGGCTAACTAACCCTAAATCAGACATTGAAATACCTATCATGCGACAACTCACTGCACCCACGCTAGAAGCCATCGCTTCCAATAGAATAGCCACATCTTCTCGAGAATTAGGCATAACCGCAATTTTGATAATGTTAGGGCTCAACTGATGCATTTTATAATAAGTAAATCTTAATTCATCTATACCAGGTGTTTCTGCAAAATTATGATACGACACTATAACCTGTTTATAATTTTGTTGTGCCAAACGAACGATATCACGAAGTGTTTGAGGTGGTATATCGCTATCCCACTCTATATCAAGCATATGGAAGTCATCTACTATGGCTATCTCTCTTAATAGTTCAAGATAATCTTCAGATGACAAGGCCCCTTTACCGCCTTGAGATGCGGTACGATATGTCACTAAAACTTTAAAGTCAGAATCTATTTGTTTTAATAACGAAAGATTTTGTCTTAACAACTGAAGATGATGATTTGCCCATTGATCTATACGTAATTCAATAATATCTATATTCGATTCATGTTCCTTAATATCATCAATAGTTGTATTTTCGATTAATCCCTCTGGCGCAATGGTTGCAGCTACGTCTACAGTTGTCATGGGTTTCCCTACTTTCTTAGTATAATTTGTTTATATTTTAAACTATTGCACTACTCTAGCCAATCAATGTGAGGAATACTTTTCAAAAATTAATATTAAATATGGTTTAAAAATTGTAAGTTGGGTAAACAATAGTTGTATTAGATTTATAGGAGGTAATAATAATGGCAGTTCAATATGAAACAAAAGCGACAAACGTTGGTGGACGTAAAGGACATGTACACACTGACGATAAAGCAATCAACGTAGATGTATTACCACCACAACAAGCGGACGGCAATGCGACAAACCCTGAACAATTATTCGCAGCAGGTTATGCTTCATGTTTTAATGGTGCATTCGACCTTATCTTAAAACAAAATAAAGTTCGCGATGCTGAACCTGAAGTAACATTAACAGTACGTTTAGAGGACGATCCAGATGCAGAAAGTCCTAAATTAAGCGTAGCAATCGACGCAAAAGTTAAAAACGTCTTATCTCAAGAAGACGCTGAAAAATATTTACAAGATGCACACGAATTTTGCCCATACTCAAAAGCAACTCGTGGCAATATCGATGTAGACTTAAACGTTCAAGTAGTAGACTAATATAGTATTTACTTGTAATTTAATATATTTAGAGGGACAGAAAGATTCTTGGAATTTTTCTGTCCCTTTTTTTGTATATTTTGCGATTTTAAGTTATTCTATAAATACAGTAATTAAAAAACTTTATAAAACATTTATACTTATAGAAATGGAAACCATTTTACATAAATTGTTTTTTACTCTATCAAATTTTCTTTTATTAAATTTTAAATTTTCGAGTATTAATCATTTAGATTAAAGTTATCTGTTTTATGAGGAGGATAAAATGGCAGAAATAAGAATATTAAACACAAATGATTTAGATGACTATACCTCATTATTATCAAGCAATTCACATACTTATTCTTGGGATAAACTATATTTAGAACACGTGACACACGATTGTCTTAATTATATTTTATCTCCAGAAACTGACTATTGGAATATCTTTGGAACTTTTAAAGATAATGAACTTGTCGCTTGTGTGACACTTCGTCAGCTGAAACAAGTAGGAAGTCAACATAAAGCAATGATTGAAAATTTATTTTTAAAAGATAAGGAAGAGGAAGATTCAGTTCGCGACTTAATACGTGAAGTGATTGAATTCGCTAAATCTCGTGGTGTGGAAAAACTAATGACTAGTGTAACTTCTAATAACATTAGTGGTAAGATATTCTTCTCTTCTTTAGGATTTGAAACATTAGGCTTAGAAACTAAATCAACTAAAATTGGAGACGAATACTTTGATGTGCATTGGTTACAACATGATATGGTTTAAATATCAGTAAATAATGCAAAAACTATTTTCCCGTTTTATAAATACCTTTAACTATTATCCACGTAAGTTGTATATTTTACATTTTAATTTTTAGAAAATTAGCATTTTATTATATTGTTTATTCATTTAATAAATATGCTCCTTACAAAGTGATTAGATGTTCACGTCAACTTTGAAAGGAGCATAATATTAGCTATATTTTCACTTATTACTCTGCAATGGGATCTACTTTTTCAATTAATTTAAATTGATGATGGTTGTATTCAAATTTTAGAATATGACAATTTCCGATAAAATAATCATTTCCTGCGGTAACCCCTATCCATTTTCCTAAAAAAGCGTGAATCGCTGTTCCGTGCGACACGGCTAAAACTGTATTGCTATTTGATTTCTCCATAATATCAATTAGCGTACGATTTAAACGTGATTCAACCTCTTGATGAGTTTCTCCGCCGAAAGGAACTAAGCGTTCGCCAAATATATCTTTACTTTCCCACAAAGCATCGAGTAATTGCTTACTATCCCCTTCGAATAGTCCAAAACTCCATTCTTTAAGTCCTTTTACCCGTTGATATAACGTATTAGGTACTGCATTCTCTAACGTATCACAGGCGCGTTCGGAACTTGAAGCATATAAATGATCGAAGATGATATTGTTATTTTTGAAATATTGTCCTGCTTTTTGAGCTTGGGAAATTCCTAATTCGGTTAATGGAGAGTCGCTGGCCCCCTGTACTTTGCCTCTTAGATTAAACATTGTTTGTCCATGTCTCATTAAATAAAGTGTTTTAGACATTGATTGCACCTCATTTTTAGATAAAAAAGCTTATGCTTAAGATAACTTTTTCATTTTACTAACTATTAAAACTCTCGGTTTCATAATTATTTATTCATATAATAGTATACATTAATAGCTTAATTTTCAAAAAGTAGAAAAAAGAAAATCGCGAAGAAGTGGTTTTATACCGAATGTGATGGGTATAAAGATTATAGGATTTGGAATCACTAAAGGAGTGTTAATTATGAGTGATTATAATGAATATAATTATGTCAATCCTAATAAACTCTCATTAGATTGGGAATGTTTAATAGTTAGTAAAACAGACATGGTACTTGATGGCGTTCCTAATGAACTTATTAATTCATGGATGGACAGAGAAATTATTCAGCCTTTTTCAATAAAAAATAATGAAATTAATTTCAGAACAAAAGATGTATGGGATGCGCTTAACACCCAAAATTGGTATTAATATTTCTTAAATTAATTTATATAAACTAATCGCTCTATTGGCGCTTTCAATAATTTGATGGTCTACGTAGTTAGACATAACGTAAGCTCTTATAGCTTTGTTGTTTTGCTCGTGCTTTGGAAATTGGCAATCATTAGCGATATAGTTCGCTAATCTTCCAAGAGGCGTATCATCATTTATAAAACCTATAATAAAATCATAAAATGTCATAATTATCCTCCTTAGTATCTCTAGCTGGGGCTTTGGAAACGTTGATTGTTAAAACATATAGTATTACTCGTAATTATATGTAAATATTTTGGTATATTCAATAAAATCAATCTATGTGGAAATGTTGATTATTGTTTATTACTTAAATATATAATGCAAAACTATTTGCTATTTAAAATAATTAAACCATTTATTTTTTGCTAAATGTGACATTTTTGTGAACTTTATCTGTTTGTATATTTAGTTTAAAATTGAATTATTTATACTAATTGTCGAATTTCACTATTTACAATTCTTCGATTGTGGCTAGGATTTATTAAAACAATGTCGTACTGTCGGTTTAGACTTGGTCTAAGCAGGCAGTTTTTTTATATTTTTATAGTTAAAGACATTATTGTTACTAAACGAATAACTCATTTTACCTTTAGAAAATAAGTGATATTATTAAATTAAAGATTTTGCTTAAAATGAGGAGAGACCTATGAAAATAAATAAAATATTTTGGCTTAATATTTTTATGACAATTTTATTTTTAGGTTTTAATGTTATCGTCACCTACTATCCTGAATTAGACGATTATTTCTGGCTCGTACCAGGACTAGTAATCAGTGGCATAGCCATCATTTTAAGTTTAACTATTGCTATAATGTGTAAGAATCTTATTAATGAAATCATTTTTCTAGTTAATGTGATTTTACTGTTATATTATGTATATCCATTGATATACACTTTTTTCTAAATTAACCATTAGGAGGCTTGGAACATGAGTATGCATTTAACCATTTTATTATGGCTGGGTATCATTTTCGTAGTAGCAGCCTCAATTATATTAGGCTTATTACTTAAATCTAAAAAAGAAGAACGCAAAGAATCATATTTAGGTTTTACAGTAATCTTTTACATTTTCGGCTTTGCATTACTGATTTATGTACTAATATTTGGCATATTATAACCTTCATTTTTGAAAATGAGCTCAAAGGCTTGTTTAATTTTGTCGGAGTGAGAGTATGAAATCTTTAAAATTACATTAGATTTCTATCTTGCTCTTTTTTTATTTATTGCATATAAGCGTTCTTTTAGATAAATTAGTAAATATCGAGTTTTAAAAAACTAGGGAGACATACATTGAAATTCATAAGAACCTATATATACAAAGTTGTACTTATCATGCTACTTACTTTCTTGTTTATCTCGCCACTAACTGAAGCTAACTCTGACTACTCAGAACTTACTACCACTACTAACGATAACTTTGATTTAAAACCAGGTGACATTATCCTCACAAAAGGCCCTGTGTTATTCGGATTTTTTGGTCATTCTAGCATTGCCCTTGATCACGACACTGTATTACAAATTGAAGGTCCTGGCGACAAACCTATTACCGAATCCTTCGAATCGTTTAAACAAAGATTTGGTGAAGGTGAAGACGATTGGATTAAAGTTTATCGTTGTGCTAAACCCGGAGCTGGTCAAAAAGCGGCCGATTGGGCTAAAAATCATTATAAAGATAGCGATAAAACCTATTTAGTAACATTAAATCTTAAAAGCGAGCGCTTTACATACTGTACAAAAATTATTTACCAAGCATATAAATATGGCGTAAGCAAAAATGCAATTAATGATCATGGATTGCTCATTATTTCACCTTATGCCTTAGTCGATAATTTTACAGATGATTATCAATTAAAATTAGTTAAAAAATATTGAGGTTGAGAGATTAGTAGCTCAAGTTTTTAATCTTGAGTAATTATCTCCAACCTCTTTTTCTATTTAGCCTTTTAAACCGTCTCTTTAAAGTAATTTACAAAATGCTCATTTTCTTCTAATAAATCAATATAAGAAATAGAACTAAATGGGATGATACGCGTACAATTCTTTAATGGATAAATGATAATTTCGTTTTCGTAATCTACATGAATATCGTTCTCTAACACTATCTTCTTAGAACCAAATACAATCGCAATTGCTTTGAAATCATTGTTATTAAAGTACTTTTTCAAAATTTCCTTTTTCATTCATATCACATCCTATTCACTTCATATTTATCATATCTATGTAAATAAACCGTGAAGTGAATGTGTGATTTATGTAAACGCTTTTACGATATTTTATAAAATTATAAAGATTTATGTAATTATTTTATAGTAAAATAATAATATCTGGTAAACAAGGAGAGATTAAATTGAAAAAAGTTTTATTTACATTATTTTTAAGTTTTTTAGTATTAACAGGATGCAGTCAAGTTGAAGACACCAAAGATAATAGTAACGATGATAAAAAGTCTAACTCAAAAACTGCTTCTTCATCTGATTCAAAAGAACAAAAATCTTCTAATAAGAAAGAGAAAAGTAAAAAAGAGAACAGTAAGAAAGATGAGGATAAAAATCAAGCATCATCAAATACTAATGATGACAGTGATAATAATAATGATGAAAAACAAAATCAACAAGAGAATGTAAATACCTCAAATAACGAAAACGAAAATAATAACTTACAAAACACTACTAAAGTAGATGTAAGTAATATTACTGACCGTGCCACTTTAGCTTCAATCATTAATAGTAATAACTATTCAGAATCTGATAAAATTCTTGCATATAATAGTGCCGTTTCAAATGGTGTGATACCTCAAGGGAATGTCATGGAAGGACCAGCAAGTGCAGCTTATGCTAGCTCATTACGCGTAGAAAGCGGAAAAGAAAAATCAGTTTATGAACGTAGCCAAGATAATTCTAATGTTTCTTCTCAAGATAATGAAAATCAAGATCCTAATGCTGAAATTAATGCTACCACGACTGAAGATGAATATGTAGATGCGTTACGTAAAAAATATCATGGTGGTTTATCATCAGCTGAACTCCAAACTAAAACTGCAATAGAGCAAGGATATTATGATGGTGATGATGCCGACGAAGTATATAAAACAATTCAAGAACGAGAGCAAGATATAGCAAACGGCAAATATGATCAATATAAACAATAATTATCTTTAAAAGAAGTGCGAATTTAATAGCACTTCTTTTAATTTATATTTTTTCTCATTTGATAAAGATAGAAAGGCTTTTTATTTATTTCGCCTATTATTTCAAAACCTTGTTTTTTGTATAAATTTAATGCTTTCTCATTATCTTTAACTACGGTTAATGATATTTTACTATATCCCGCTTCTTTGGCTTTATTTTCCGCAAAATTCAATAATTTTTGTGCGACGCCTTTATCTCTAGCATTAGGCATAGTGGCTAACATGCTTATATGGTAGTCGCCTTCTTCCCCTTCATCCATTGTTACTAAAGAATAAAATTTCTTTGGATGTTTAAAAATAGAAAGAAATGGTCTAAGTTTATTCATTGAAATAATTTGAAATACTGTGGGTGTCATTCTTTCTTCTATCTCTGTTAAAGGCCCACACGTTATCGCGCCAAGCACTTCATTATTTTGAGTAGCTACATATGATATATCATGACTAAATCGATTTGCGCGATTTTCCCATAACTGTTGTAAATCAGCCTCAATAGCCTTATCTTTATACGTACCAAGTATAACTTCGGCCATGTCATCTATAGCAGTATAGGTTAATTTGCCACCTTCTTTATGTTGAGGTTGTGCTGCTTCTATTTGAATATTACTCATTTAAATACCTCCTATTGTATTATTAACTTTATTTTTGAAAAACAAACAATATTTGAGCTCTTTAATAAAATAACTTATAATGTAAAAGCTAATTTATAAATGATTAATTTAAATTTATTCCCCTACTAAAAACGATATAAGGAAGGTCCCATGAAAAATAGAAAAAATTGGTATTCAAAGTTATATTACCTATTTATCATTTTATTGATAATCGGTGTAGTCCTTGTTGCATTTGTCATTTATAAAACTCGCGAAGAAAAGAAAAACCATTCTTCAGATTACTATTCCAATTTTCAAGATTTAAAAAAACATACAACTGAAGGTGAAGATTGGAGAGTTAGAACTAAAAACAGAAAGAACAATCATATATTGATTACTGCAATTCATGGTGGCGGTATTGAACCAGGTACTACTGAATTAGCACGCCGTATTTCAAATATTGGAAAATATGACTACTACACCTTTGAAGGGCTTCTTCCTGATCATAATGAACAACTTCACATCACTTCGACCGTATTTGACGAACCTACATTATTAAAAATGTTAAAGCATACAGATGAAACAATATCGATTCATGGCTATGCTGGCGAAGACCCTATCGTCTATGTTGGGGGCAAGGACAAGAAACTAGCTAACTCCATTAAAAGTTCTCTTAAAGATAAAGGCTTTACAATTCAAAAAAGTCCTAAAGGTGTCGAAGCAACCTCGGATGAAAATATTATCAATAGGCATAACGATAACGGTGTTCAACTCGAATTAACTACCGGACAAAGAGCACTATTTTTCAAAAATAAAAATCTAGATCAAAAAACTAGAAGCGATTACGACAACTATACAAAGACATTCTACAAATTTGCAAGAGCTGTTGATGAAGGTATTAAAGATGCACAATAAATCGATATTACCCCATCAATTCTCTAAATAAAGACGTTTTTTTAACCTATAAAATGGGGTATAACTAATTAATTATGAGGGAGGAATTTCAATGTTAGACGAATTAACAAAAGAACAAAAATATACAATCGCAAAATTTTATAAATTGTATATGGAACGTTCTAATAGCGGGCAAAGTGAACATGAAGCTAATGATTTTAAAGATAGTATTATAGCTCAAGATGACTATTTTTGTGATAGAGAGTATAGCGACTTTTTAGAAAACTGCAAAGTACTCATTGACTATGGCTATTTAGACGGAAAAATTTCGGCAGATAGAATTGATAATATTAAAGTAACTAATAAAGCTTTTACAGAAATTGAAAGAAGCTTTAATTAGGATTAACCCTCTTACTACGTTAGAATGACGCTAACGTAGTTTTATTTTTGAAGAAAAGGTGAATATATGAATAACTGGAAAATAAATAACCACTCACAAAGACGTTTAATGATTCAAGAAAATAATAATGAAATTTCCATAGTTGAGCCACTAGATAATGGCGCTTTTAGAATTTTAGCAGAAATTAATTTAAACACTCAATCTGAACATACCCACATTTATGATGACACTTTATATGTTTCTGCTAGTGAAGAAAATGAAGAATTGAACATTTTCGATAAGGCAAATAGTTAATAATGTAAATATTCTATCCCCCTATTTACACAATTGTTTTCAAAAATTAATTAGATGTTAATTACACATTAATATTTATTGTTTTATAAGTATAGTACAATATAATTAATGATTTAAAATAAACGGAGGTAAGATATGGATAAAATGTTGTTCTACATAGGCATGGCTCTTTTACTGATAGCATTCATAATCATTTTATTCGCTATTGTTGCAGTTTTTAAAAATAAGAATTACTTAAAATACTTTGCAATGGCTATTACAATTATCCTATTAAGTATGCTGGCTCTAGGTATTCATAAAATGATTGAAAGCAATAACCCATCTACGAACAAAGCTGTAGAAACGAAAGATAAAAAATCACATGAGGACAAGTCATCTAAAGACAAGGATAAGGACAAAGATAAAGACAAAGACAAAAAAGATAAAGATGATTCAAAAGATGATGATAAATCCAAAGATAATGAATCATCCGAAGACAATATTAGTGTTGAAACTCAAGAAGAACAAAATAGCACACAAGATAATGGTAGTGAAGAAAATGCAACACAAGAACAACAGCCTACTCAAGAGCAACAACCAACGAATGCTCAACCTACCGATCAACAAAATGGTGGCCAAGGCCAGTCTAATGGCGATTTAAATAACCAAAATAGTAATCAAAACACTGCTGAACAAAATACTAATAACCAGAATACAAACCAATCTGATAATACTGGTCAAACTTATAATCAAACAAACGAAACTACAAATAATAATACTGGTAATAATAATAGAAATGACGATGCCTCAACAGAGAATAATACAAATACTGATGATCAATCGTCTAACTCAGAAATTCAAACATATTCAGCTAATAGCAGCGAAGACAACCAAAGTAGTGAAGATACAACTGGTTCAACTCAGGAAAGTACAACTCCTGAATCTACTCAAAATGGAAATAACGCTAACTAATTAAAGCATGAAAACAGGTAGGCTTCCCTACCTGTTTTATATGCTTTATGTCTGTTTTTTTAACTTTAATAATAACTATTGAATATTAAATAAAATGTGTCATACTTAAAATATAATTATTTGAATATTCCAATATTATTTTTTTAACAAAGGGTGACATTATGAAAAAAGTAGCTTTTATTTTACTTTCAAGTTTTCTATTATTAGGGGCGTGTAGCCACGATAAAGACTCAGTAGAGCCTGTGAAGAAAAGTACACATAAAAAGGATAATCCGAAAGCTCATAAAGATAAGGGCGAAACTGGACGTACTGAAGGTAAAAAAATAAATAACAACTAATTTTAATTAAAAAACAAGCCCATAACCATGCGATTATGGGCTTGTTTGATATATTCAACTTATTTATGCAGTGCGTACACTTTTCCCATGAATTAAATAATACACAAAGAATGTAACTACTAAAACTGCTGCCATAATAAGATACATATTACTAATACCTACTTTATGAACAAAGCTTCCTAATAGATATGGTCCAAAACCTAAACCAAGATCTAAACCAATAAAGAACGTTGAAGTTGCTCGTGCAATTTTTTCTTTAGGCACAACTTTAACAGAAACAGATTGTGATGTAGAAGTAAGGTTACCATAGCCTAAACCTAATATTGCACCGCTTAGTAATAACATCCATGATGATTGGGAGTTAGCTAAAACAACAAAGCATATGATATAAAATATGATACTAGGATAAATTACATAGTTTTCATTTTTATTGTCCATTAATCGACCACATATCGGTCTTGAGATGATTGAAATGATAGCATAGACAATAAAGAAATAACTAGAGGCAGTCACTAAATCCCTTTGTGCAGCAAATGGATTCATGAAATTTAAAATTGAAGAGTATGTTAAACCAGAAACGAAAACAACGATAGCAATTGGCATTGCTTCTTTAGCTACGAATTGAGAAATGTGGAAACCTTTCTCTTCTTTAGAAAGTTTAACTGTTTCAAATGGCACTTTCATAATTAATGCAATGATAAGTGAAATAGCACTTAAAATTAAATTAAGGCCGAAAATAACTTCAATACTAAAATCTTGTAATAAAAGTAAACCTAAGAATGGCCCAACTGCAGCTCCAAGCACCATACTTAAACTAAATAAACTAATACCTTCCCCTTTTCGTGATTGAGGAGTAATGTAACCAGCTATTGAACCGGTAGATGTTGTACAAACACCAAATGAGAACCCGTTTAAGATTCTAACTAATATTAAAAATCCTACTGAAGTTTCTACAAAATAAAAAGCACTCGTTATTGTAAATAACGTTGCCCCAATAATTAATACTGTTTTAGGCCCTAAACTGTTGACGTATTTCCCCATGATAAATCTACCAAATAGTGAACCTACGATAAATAATCCAGCTACGAGCCCCGCCGTACTTTCAGACGCGTTGAATTGCTGTTGTGTATATCCAGCTATTATAACTATTAACAAATACATATTTAAATTAACTAGAAAGTTAACTATAAAATTTAATACGAAACTATTCGTCCATATTTTTTCTTTTTCATCTATATTCGTTGCCAAATTATCACCCTTTCTTTTCTTAGAACACTATCAATTTTCTCTCTAAATTGACTAAATGTAAAATTCCTATTATCATATACGAGTTATAATAAATAAGTTATAAGCAGGTGATAATATTAATAAAGAATTGCTTTTTATAGATACGCTTATTAAAGAAGGATCCTTTTCCAAAGCTTCAAATAAATTATACGTTTCTCAACCCTACTACAGCAATTACATAAAAAATATTGAAACCTCTTTAGGCGTAACGCTTTTCAATAGAAAGAAAAAGCCACTCATCTTGACTACTGAAGGTGAAATTTATTATGAATATTTGAAAGATATTGATCTCATGTATTTGAAAATGACTCAAAAACTGACTAATATTTCGAATTACGACTCTGGCTTTTTAAGAATTGGTACTAACCCAACTTTAGCTTCACATGTTTTACATAAAGTGTTGCCAGCATTTACACAAAAATATCCTAAAATTAAAATTGATTTAATTGAGGGAGATACTAAAGATTTAGAAAATAAATTACTAGATAACAAAATTGATATTTGTTTTAACACCTTGCCTTTATGGAATTCAAGTATCGATTATGCCGAGCTTTATGCAGAAAATATATATCTAGTTATCTCATCACAAAATATATTGTATAAAGATCTCGATAATCTGACGTTAGATCAAATTATGAGTTCTATTAATCATCAAAAGTTTATTATGCTTAAAGATAGATATGGGTTACGTAAATTGTTTTACAATATCTTGAAATACTATGAAATTAGCCCGAATGTGACTATCGAGACTGTGAGTATAGACACTGCCCATAAGCTCGCATTATACAGTGGTTCATTCACTTTTATTCCAGAAACATCTGTTACAGATACAAGTAATGTTAAATATTTAAAAATGCCTGAGCAATTCAAAAATCGCGTAGTCTTAGCTTTTAAAAACAAAGACTTATTATCAAAAGCTAGCACAAATTTTGTCGATTTTTCTAAAAACCACATTTTTAATTAGTAATTTATGAGGTAAGTATCCGAGTACGCTAATTCGCCTTTTCATTTAAATTAAATACTAAAAAATAGACGTATTTGTGTTTGAAAATTGCACAAATACGTCTATTTTGTTTGTTTGATAAAAACAATTTTATTTTCAACTGTAAATATTGTGAAATACACTTTATTTTTCTCCAATAAATTATATAATAAGATTATAATTTTAAAATTTTAAAAAGTATCATGATTTCTGCTTAGTCCACAGTAGATAAAAACTATGATCTAAGAGTTAAAGTAATAGGTCTTATAAGCCTTTTTATAAGATAAGCTGTAATTTAATAAGTAAATGATGTTTACATATATTAAGATAATTCAACATCTTTTACATATGTTCAAATATAAAATTTAATAAGGAGGATATTAAGGATGAAAAAGTTGCTTTATATTTTGTTAGTAGGAGTTCTAATTTTAGTAGCGTGTGGTAAAAATTATGAAATTAGTGATGTAATAAATAAATTTAAAAGTGAAGGTTTAAGTGTAAAAAATCTAAGAACAATGAAACATGAAGATTTCGGAATGGCTCCTATGAAATCTGAAGATGCAAAAATATTTACAGTGGAAGATAACAAAAATGCTAGAATATTTAAGTTTAAAAATAAAAAAGATTTAGAAGAAATGAAGAAATATTATGATGAATTAGGAAAATCTAGTGCAGCGTTTTATTCACATGTTTATGCTAAAGATAATATGCTAATCCAGATGAATGGCGATATTGATGATAATATATTTAATAAATATAAAACGGCAATGGACAAAACCTTAAAATAATTTTCAACACTTTTATTAACATCTATATTAATCTAATAAAAAATTACAATGCTAAAGTTATTTTAGATTTGTAATTAAAAACAATGTATTTTATATCGCTTCGTATTTGTAACTAACTTTAGATGCTTTTCTTCAAGTTCATAATTGTAATAGTTCATTAAAAAAGGTAAATAAAACCGTACTTTCTTCTCTAGTCGACATTGGTAAAGAATGACGATAGAAATCTTTGAAATTACATTAGATTTCTGTCGTCATCCCCTATTTTTTATCTCTTGAATTTATTCGCCGAAATTCCTACTTTTGGAGACAGTTTGTCGGTTTTACACTGAATAAATAATCAATGCCTTAGCCTCAATAAACATTAAATATCAGGGTTTCCTATATCTTTAATTCTTATGAATATGCATAACGCGATTAAGAGTACTATTGAGAACCAATGAAAAATTAAATAACTCCCTATTAATATAGTTAAGGTAATAACTAATGTAGCTAGTATTGTAGTCATCATTGCTAAAAATAAGTTACTCTCATCGTTTCTAGAAATAGGGACATTATAAAAAAAGCCAGCAATATAGGGCGTTATTACAAACCATACAGTTTTATAAATATAAAAAGTAATAAATAAGTATATGATAGTACCTAATAATTCCATATTAGACCTCCAATATAATCAGTCTAAAACTATTGTTATCTTGATAAATGAAAACAAACTATCCCTTTAATTCAGGTTAAAATAATTAATCATCGCATCGCTTATTCTTTTACATGCTTTTCTATCAGCATATTTATATAGATGATCTAAATTATTCTTATACTTTTTAGACATTTTAGTAATTAGTAATTCTTTAATTAAATCTTGTTGGTTAGTCATTACTTCTCCCGGCAACAATTTTGTTGATTCTGACATGAAATCATCGTTTACAATAGTTTCTGGTCTAAAATACACGACTTTTTTATGCATTAATGCAAAATCTAATCCCACACTAGAATAGTCAGTAATTAAAACTTGATATTTAGCTAATAAATCTTTTACATCATGATCTTGATCTGTAAGTACTTCGACAAATTCAGAAGAAAAAAGATGACTAAATACTTGGAAGTTTCTATGTAAATAAAAAGATATTTTATATCCTTTTTCCTCAACTAATCTTTGTAATTCAGGGTTATTAATTAATTGTTGAAATTCTTTATAATAATTCGTTCCCATAAATCTTTCATCTGAATATATATTTAAACCAGTACGCCACGTTGGCATAATTAAAATTTTCTTCTGATTTTTAAGTTTTTTAATTATATTCTTTCTCTCTTTAATAACATCATCAAATCTCGGCAAGCCTGTTAAAATAATTTCATTTCGTTCAAAACCATAATCTTGATGAACTAATTCTTTTTCTCTCTCAGAAGACACGACAAATAAATCTGCCACTTTGTCTTCTCCATTTCTTCCATATAGTGTACTGACATCTTTAGAGCCAATGATACCGTGTTGTAAAAAGACTCTATTTTTCTGATTAATTATTTTTTCTGCTTTATTTGTTTGAAAAGGTAATAAATAATTGGCACTATGCGAATGACATATGACGTCAACACTATTTACAATCGCTATATTCTTTCTCGATTTGTAATAAATAATATGTTCCTCGTATCCTTTTAAATTATCTAAATCATTACTACGAGAACTTATTAAATAATAAATATTAAATTTTTGAGAAAGATGTTGCACTAACCATTTAAAATATATTAATCCATTTTCTTGAGCTTTTTCAGGATATTCCATGCAAACAATGTTTTTCTTACCATTATCATTAAGTTTTATATAATTTTGAGATATGAAATCATTGTAAGTATCTTTAGGTACTGGAATAAGGCGCATTGAGAGATTTCCATAAGTGGTTGGATAAGGTCTACAAAGTAACATAAATTCTTTATCATACGTTAACCAATTTTCATCATTAACGTTATATTTATTTTCTAAAGGAAACTTTAATCTTGTGTAATATTTAGAAATTTGCATTTCTTCTATTTGGTAATTAAAACTAATGTCGTAAATATCAGAATTATAAATGTAATCTGGGATGCGACCCATAAATAGTTCGTTCAATTCATCTAACTTGAAAATAAGGTTAGCTGTAACATTATAAATATGATTATTTTTACTAATATCTACTATCTGACCAATTGTCTTAATCTCAGTTTCTTTATTTCTAACTTTAATTTTCCCTTCAATAGAGATAGGCTTGTAAATACTACAGTGGTAATTAATTTGAATAATTAAAGTATTATTTTCTACTTTCGCTTCTTTTATGCATCCATCATTATGATAAAAATTTAATATGCTTGGCTTTTTGTTGTAGATCACGCTAAGTTTATTTTCCTTTGTTACATATATATAGTACATGGACTTGTTATGCTTAATAACCGTACTCTCAAACTTAAATATATCATCGGATAAGATTAAATCTTCCCCATTTTCATTTTTAAAAGTTAAAGGAAAATTTTTTACTTTTAATAATTCTTCTAAATCTTTGTATTTAATTACAAACTCATCTTCTTCTCGTGAAAATACTTTTTTACTATGATTGTTTTCTAATATCAATTTAGATTCTTGTAGATTTTTTATAATAAAACTGTTGTTTTCTACGTTTATTTCCATCCGCTCATCCCCTCCTTTTTGAACATGAATATAAAGTTAATTTTACATTCATTTTAATGTCGGACTATATTCTATAAAAATAATTATACGTCACAGAATTAATTTTTAGTATATTTTATATTATCACAACTCATTTATGATATATTACAACATTAGCAATGATTTTCTTATACTTAATTTTACGACTAATCGATATAAATTTTTAAAACTACATTTCACGACAAATAATTAAAACCGCCCGTGTAAACGGGCGATTTGCTTTGGAGCTACAAGTCTTTCTTACTTGCTAGCCTATAAGAGCGTTTCCAATCAGCTAACTACACTGCTTTTCTTGCTCTCCTAAAGAGCACTCTTTCATTCTTTTCTTAATTTCTTCTTCTATAAATAGATTCAGATATTTTTTCGTTGGATTTTGATCTACAACGAGGTCCTCTTATAATTAATTAAGAATGCAATTTTCAATATTCTTTTTATTTGTACCACTATACCTACGTAAAACCTTTGCATCAAAACTTTCTGTTTCCATATCTGTATTTTAAATTAGCATCTCTTTGTGTTGATTATATTGGTTGATTGACCGATATTTATTTTAGCATGTAAAGTTGCATCTTTTATGACAACAATAGAACCTTTTCTGAATCATACGTATAGCGTATGGTTTTCCTTATATAAAAACAGACGTATTTGTGTTTTTTAAACTGCACAAATACGTCTATTTAGTTTGTTTGATAAAACAATTTTATTTCTCACTGTAAATATTGTAAAATACACTTTATTTTTCTTCGAAAAATTATATAATAAGATTATAATTTTAAAAAGTATCATGAATTAGCTTAGTTCATAGTATATAAAAACTATAACCCAAGAGTTAAAGTATTAGGTCTTATAAACCTTTTTATAAGATAAACTGTAATTTAATAAGTAAATGATATTTACATATAATAAGATAATTTAACGTCTTTTACATATGTTCAAATATAAAATTTAATTAGGAGGATATTTAGGATGAATGACAATAACCACGAACAACAACGTAGACAGTGGGAACAATTCCAAGAATATCAAAAGCAACAAGAAAAAGGAAAAAACAAAAAAAGAAAGGATGGCTCTTTGGTTGCGGTGGGTGTTTAGTTTTATTAATTTTAATTATAATTGGTGTAACAGCATGTACTGGCGCCTTTGTGAATGAAGTTGACAAAGAAGTAAACGAAAAAGGCACATTAGATAAAGACAAAAAGACTAAAATCAAAAAAGTTGGTGAAACTACTGAAATAGATGGAGTATCTTTTACATTAGATAATGCTGTTTACACTGAAGAGAGAAATGAATTTTCAGAGGTTGAGGCTGATAGAGTATTAAAAGTAGATATGACAATAAAAAACAATTCTAAAGAAGATATACCGGTAGGTGGAGATGTAAAAGTTTATGTAGATGGCAAGCAAGCTAAATCTTACCCTGTTGATAATCAATTAATGGATTCATTATCTCCTAACAGAGAAATTAGCGGTTCTGAAGGTTTTGCCATCAATGGTAACCCGAAAAAAATTGAATTAGAGTTCCAACCTCTAACATCATTTTCTAACAAACGTTATATTTATGATATTAAACCAAATTAATTAAGAGCATTCATTTGCCTTATATTAATTCAAAATTTTTAGTTTACAATAAAATTTTAATTATTTCTAGGGTAGCGTGTCTACCCTTATTATTTTTTACTTTTTTTAAGTAGGAATCAGTAAATGACCTCATTTTCAGTCACAAAACGTAAAAACAAACCTTCATCATCATGGCACCACGACGTTAAGCATCCCTATTTTAAGTCGGGTAAAAAGTGTAAGTCAGGATTTAAAACGAAAGCAGAAGCTATCAATGCAGCTCAACAACTAATTAGAGACTTAGATGATAATAAATTAGAAGATAACAAAACGTTTTATGATTATTACCAAGAATGGCTAGTGCTAAAAAACAAAAAGGAATTATCACCACAACAATACTATTGGTATGAACGTTCATTGAGACTATTTGAAAAATATTTTGGTGATAAGATGTTATTAAAAAACATTAAACGATCTGATTATCAAAGATTTTTAAATGACTACGGAAACGGGCATGCAAATGAAACGGTACGTAAAGTAAATGGTTGTTTAGGCCCTTGTATACGTGATGCAGTTTATGACGGTTACATAAAAAAAGACCCTACCTACAAAATTGAGATTAACGGAACAGTTGAGGCGAAAGACGAAGATTTTAAATATATGAGCATTAAAAACTATTTAGATATGTTGAATTATTTTAAATCAAGAAATGAAGAAAGCTATATCTTTTTATACTTATTAGCTATCACTGGCGCTAGATACAGTGACTTAATCCAAATGACTTACAAAGATTTAAATAAAAGTGATGGTGTTGTGCATTTGCCGGGTATTAAAACTAAAAACAGTAAACGAGATGTGGAAGTTAGTTCAAAAGACATTTTGTTAATCAATTCTAAACTAGCAAATTTACCACGCAGAATTGATGGTAAATTATTTAGTGTAAGTCATAATGCTGTTAAAAAGTCTTTTAATTATACTAAAAAACAAATTGGTTTAGATAATGACAATATCATGCCCTATTCACTTCGACATACGAATACATCTTATTTATTTTCTAAAGGTATACCAATCGAATATATAAGTAAACGTTTAGGTCATGCTAGCATATCTATCACCTTAGACACATATTCCCATTTGCTTGAAGAGCATAAAAAAGAGCAAGGTCAACGTGTCAGAGAATTATTTTCTTGACACATATTTGACACTTGCTAGCTTGAATCCTTGCAATATAAGGCTTTATGTATGGAGACGGCGGGATTCGAACCCGCGTCCAGAGGTCCTGATACACATCTTTCTACGTGTGTAGTCTATTGTTGAATTTCGCATAATAGTAAGCAACAGACAACCAGTATTATGCTAGTTTGATTGAGTTTCATCTAAACAGACTTCAAACGGCAGTGTTTAGCATATCCTACTAAGGTTGAATCGCGTTAACAGCACATAGGAGATGCTGTTAGGCGATGCAGAGTGCTATTACGCAGCTACTGCGAAATTATTGTTTGTTTTGTCAGTTATATTTACTGAATGTGTTGATGACGGAGACAACCCTCCGACACGCTTAATGAGCTCGGGGGACCCCTGTCGAATCCAAAAACGTCCCCTCAATACTATTTTCAACTGACATATAACTTTAACCACAATACTATTTATTTTATCAAAGAGAGCCCGATTAAGCAACAACTGTGCTTAATAACGGGCTTTAACTGCACGATCCACTTCGCGTTTGATTGCTTTATCTTTTAAAGCTTGACGCTTATCATGTAGTTTTTTACCACGAGCTACGCCTAATAATACTTTACATTGCCCATGTTTTAAATACAGTTTCAATGGAATAATTGAATATCCCATTTCTCTAGTACGTTCACCTAATTTAATAATTTCTTTTTTATGAAGTAATAATTTACGTGAACGTAAAGGGTCATGATTGAAGCGATTGCCCTCTTCATAAGGGGCAATATGCATATTATTAATATACATTTCGCCTCGTTTAACTTGGGCGAAACTATCTTTCAAATTGGCACTACCACGTCGAATTGACTTAATTTCAGTACCTTTTAATGCGATCCCCGCTTCAATCGTGTCTTCTATATTAAAATCATGTCTGGCTTTACGGTTTTCAGCTAATGTACCTGGTGATTTTGTTTTTTTCTTAGCCATGAATGTTAGTCACCTCTTTGCTGATTATTTTTTCTTGCGACGTGATTTTTTCTTCACACTTTTATCTTTATAAAATGGTTTGTGTTTAGTATTATCTTTTTGATCACGATTTCGCTGATTTTTACCTTTACGTTGTTTACGCTTTTTCTTCTTATCTTTTTGATTATCATCTTTTGATTTATCTAAAGATTTACCACGCGTTTTAGCTTGAATTGTTTTTCCTCTTGCTGGTCGTTGGCTTCTTTCATTTTTAGGTGTAGGCATACCAACGATTTGGAAATCAATCATACGTTCATCAACGTCTACATGTGTCACTTTTACAGTAACTGTATCTCCAATACGGAACACTTTAGCCTGACGCTCACCAATTAATACCATTTGACGTTCATCGAAATTATAATAATCGTCAGTCATATTGGAAATGTGCACCATACCTTCAATCGTGTTAGGTAATTCAATAAACATACCAAAGTTAGCTACAGAACTTACTATACCTTCAAATTCATCACCAATGTGTTGAATCATGTATTCAGCTTTTTTCAGTTCATCTGTATCACGTTCTGCTTCAATTGCACGACGCTCACGTTGTGATGTGTGTTCAGCTAATTCAGGTAGTTTGTCTTCCCACTTGTGCAATTCTTTATTATCCATTGAATTTTCAATGAGATATTTGCGAATTAAACGATGCACAGTTAAATCGGGATAACGTCGAATTGGAGACGTAAAGTGCGTATAATATTCAGCTGATAAGCCGAAGTGACCTAAATTAGTGTCATCATAATGTGCTTGTTGCATTGAACGTAACATCATTGTCGAGATAACCATTTGCTCTGAGCGTCCTTCAACTTCTTCTTGAATAGATTGTAACGTTGAAGGGTGGATATCTTCTCCAGTGCCTTTAACCATTATGCCAAAGTTAGTAATAAACTCGAAGAATTGTTTCAATCGATCAGACTTAGGCTGCTCGTGAACACGATAGATAAATGGTACTTCTAATTTATTAAAATGCTCAGCTACTGTTTCGTTAGCAGCCAACATAAATGATTCAATTAGACGTTCACCTTCACCACGTTCACGTATAACTACGTCGGTAGGTAAACCTTCATTATTGACTAATACTTTAGCTTCACTGATATCGAAGTCTATTTCACCACGACGTCTACGCATATGAATTAAACGTTCAGATAGTTCTTGAGCTAAATCAAGCATAGGTGTAATCTCTTGATACTGCTTACGAACTTCCGGATTTTTATCAGTAATAATTTGATTAACTGCATCATACGTCATTCTATAATTAGAGTGGATGACACTATCAAATATTTCATGTTTCACGACTTCGCCACGTTCATTGATTTCCATACGACAACTTAATGTTAAGCGGTCTACTTCCGGATTTAATGAACAAATACCGTTACTTAAACGGTGTGGAATCATTGGAATTACTCGGTCCACAAGATAGACACTTGTCGCTCTATCGTAAGCTTCTTTATCTAAATTTGAGTCTTCTTTGACGTAGTAACTTACGTCAGCGATACTAACCGTTAATTCTGTATGACCGTTTTGAAGTTTTTTCACGCTGATGGCATCATCTAAGTCTTTTGCATCTGCGCCATCAATTGTGATTGTTAGTTCATCACGTAAATCCGTACGTCCTTTAATTTCATCAGGTTTAATCTCTTCGGGTACGGCTTCAGCTTCTTTTAAGACATTATCAGGGAATTCAATTTCAATTCCGTGTTGATAAATAATTGATAAAATATCTACGCCTGGGTCATTTTTATGACCTAATATAGCTGAAACTTGTCCTTCAGGGTTATCTGTACCGTCTGCGTATTTAGTGATTTGTACAAGCACTTTATGACCGTCTACGGCACCAAGACTTTGACCTTTAGGGATGAAAATGTCTTGCATAATACGTTTATCATCTGGAATCACGAATCCGAAATGTCTTGCTTCACTAAACGTACCTACTACTTGTGTGACTGAATGTTTTTCAATAGATTTTACTTCACCTTCAGTTTTACCTTTATGTTCCCCTTTGGATTTTTGAACTTCTACAATTACTGTATCGCCATCTAAAGCACGATTAATTTTTGTAGGTGGAATAAAGATATCGTCCATATCTTGATTTTCTGGTCGTAAGAACGCAAAGCCTTTTTTATTTTGACTTAACGTCCCTTTTATTAAATTAGAACCTGTACTTTTACTTGATTGTTTACGTTGGTATCTATCTGTTTTAGTTCGTTCGACTAAACCTGCTTGTTCTAGTTCTACTAGCACCTTTATTAAATCTCTAAATGAGTCAGCACTGTTAAGACCTAAAGCATCTTGAAAATCTGACACCGACATTGGGCTATAATCAGGTTGTTTTACGATTTCTTCAATGGATTGCTTTAAATTCATCATGCCCCTCCTTTCTTCTTTCATTTCTAATTTTTATTTATTATTCAGACCAATCTAAAGTTTCTAAGAAATTGTAGACGTCTTCGAATACTTGTTCTTTTTCTTTATCGATTGTAATGACATGTCCTGAATTTGCATACCATTTAATATCTTTATCATCTGAATCAACATTGTCATATATATAATTTGCTGATTGAGGATTAATCATTTCATCATTTTCAGCTTGTACTACTAATATTGGATCTAACACTTCATCAATTTCATTTCTTACATTATTTAGTGTTTCACTTAAATCTTTTAAAGTTTCAGTTGGATGGAAGTTTTCCATTTCTCTATCAATCGTCGCTTGGTCCTTACCTTCATACTTTTTGAAATTACGTGCGTATTCTAAAAAGCCTTCATATATCGAACCCTGTGTTTTACCTTCAGCGGGTGCACACATAGTTACAATACCCTTTACAGGTCGATTTAAGCTCAATTTTAGGGCAAAGACGCCACCAAGTGACAGACCTGCTACAGCGATATCTTCATAGCCTTTCTCAACTAAATAGTCATAACCGTCAAGTACATCTTTAAACCACACATGAGGACTTGATTCTAATATTTCTTCGGGTGGTGCTGCATGTCCTTCATATTGTGGGGCGTAAGATGTATAGCCCTTTTTCTGTATGAAACGACCTAATTGTCTTACATCTGATGAGTTACCAGTGAACCCGTGTAAGAGTAAAACAGCTCGTTTACCTTCTTCAAAAAAGAAAGGTTGTGGTAATTTAATTTGCATTTTGAAATCCCTCTCCATCGTAGTATCTATCGTATCTTGTAAATTTAAATATTTTATCTTAAAAACGTTAACGCTACATATTATTATGCAGTGCTAGTTTAACGTCTATATATGTGGTATTTCTCTTTTATTAAAAGCTTTAAAATATATGAGACTGAAACATTAGTATTAAATGCATCAGTTTTAAGTTTGAGCAGTGGTTGACTGAAATAAAGATGCGCTAAATCGCCACTACCTTCATTTCTAATCAACCTTGCTGGGACGAGACTGCAAAATCTTCAAAACTATATTAGACTTCTGTCCCGTTCCTATTCTTTATTTATTATAAATAAAAAAGTCCGACATTGACATCGTCGGACCTTATAAACCAAAGTAACTTATACCAATCATTATTAAGAAGAAAATGATTGCTAAAATAATTGTTAATCTATGCAAGAATAAATCGACGCCACGTTGTTTTTGTTTACCAAATAACTGTTCTGCGCCACCACTAATAGCACCTGAAAGTCCATTACTTTTACCTTCTTGGAGTAAAACAACAGCGATTAATGCAATACAATCAATAATTAATAGTACTATGAAAAGTGTATGCATGAAAATTGTCCTCCATTCATTATATACGTTGGAATTATATCACATATGTTGTTAGCTTATCAATGTCTATCGATTGAATGTACTTTTGCGCATTAATGATATCACTAACATATAAATTGCTAATAATGCTGATCCAATGATAACAATGAATACAGGTACAACAAATAATGGTGATTTAGCACTAATAATCGCATTATTCACTATTGCAATGTTTACTAATGTAAATAGCACGTTAGAAACATATACAGCAAACATGAACCACCATAAGTATTTGTGACGGTTCCATAATGCAATAACGCCTGCTAAATAAGCCAGAATATACATTACACCAGTATACCTAAAGCTATTCAAGATATTATCTACAGCACTATCACTTGCTTTTTGGCCTGCCTGTGATAGTAGCGTTTTTGCGGTTTGTGTGTCTAGCGCAATAAAATTATGAATGATTAGTAAGATACAAAATATTAAAGAGCCATAGCCAATTAATTTACCAGCGTTACGTTCCCTTTGACTTGGCTGATTAGGTACATTCTCCATGTTTAAATCTCCTTCTTTCAATTACACGCTTATTATATCAGTTTGCTTAGGTAAGTTAAATAAGTTCCTATGCTGTGTCTATTGATTCATTCTACCGTCTGCTTTCATACTAAAGTATTGGTAGCTTCATGGTGGGGTTAGAATTGATTTGGAAAATGTCACTATGTAAGATGTGTGGTCTCCATTTTCCCAAAAAATAAAAAATGCCTGCCACAGTCTCAACTCTGTGACAGGCTAATAGCGTGAACTTTATTTAATTTAAAACTGTATTTTATTTAGCAGAATCTTATTTATCTAAATTGTAGAAAGATTTAATGCCGTCAAATTTAGCAGTTTCGTATAATTCATCTTCGATACGTAATAATTGGTTGTATTTAGCAATACGGTCAGTTCTTGATAATGAACCTGTTTTAATTTGGCCAGCGTTTGTAGCTACTGCGATGTCTGAGATTGTTGTATCTTCAGTTTCACCTGAACGGTGAGAAACTACTGCAGTGTAGCCTGCTTTTTGAGCCATTTCGATTGCATCGAATGTTTCAGTTAATGTACCGATTTGGTTAACTTTGATTAGGATTGAGTTACCAACACCTTCTTCAATACCTCTTGCAAGAATTTTAGTGTTAGTTACGAATAAATCGTCACCTACTAATTGAACTTTATCGCCGATACGGTCAGTTAATTGTTTCCAACCGTCCCAGTCGTTTTCGTCCATACCATCTTCAATTGTGATGATTGGGTATTTACCAATTAATTCTTCTAGGTAGTCAACTTGTTCAGCTGCGCTACGTTTAGCACCGTGTTCACCTTCGAATTTAGTGTAGTCGTATACACCGTTTTCGTAGAATTCAGAAGATGCACAGTCAAATCCTAAGAATACATCTTCGCCTGGTTTGTAACCAGCTTTTTCGATAGCTTTGATGATAGTTTCTACCGCATCTTCAGTACCTTCGAATTTAGGTGCGAAACCACCTTCGTCACCTACTGCAGTTTCTAAACCGCGTTCGCTTAGGATTGATTTTAAGTTATGGAAGATTTCAGCACCCCAACGTAATGCTTCTTTGAATGATTCAGCACCAGTTGGTAAGATCATGAACTCTTGGAATGCGATTGGTGCATCTGAGTGAGAACCACCGTTAACGATGTTCATCATAGGTACTGGTAATTGTTTACCATTGAATCCACCTAGGTATTTGTATAATGGTTGGCCTAATAAGTCTGCAGCAGCGCGTGCAACAGCAATTGATACGCCTAAGATAGCGTTGGCACCTAATTTACCTTTGTTAGAAGTACCGTCTAATTGAATCATCATTCTATCAATTGATACTTGATCTAATACTGAAAATTCACCTTCAACGATTTCTGGTGCAATAATTTCATTAACATTTTCAACGGCTTTAGTTACACCTTTACCGCTGTAACGTGATTTGTCTCCATCACGTAATTCAACTGCTTCATGTTCACCAGTAGAAGCTCCTGAAGGTACTAATGCGCGACCGAAAGCTCCACTTTCAGTTAACACTTCAACTTCAACTGTTGGGTTACCACGTGAGTCTAAGACTTCGCGAGCATAAACATCTGTAATAATTGGCATGTTAATAATCTCCTTTAAATTTAGATTCTATAGTTATTATAGCTTGATTTAAGCATTTAATAAAATATTTGTATTAAGTTAAGTTGATTCTATGTTGAGGCCATGAAATCAAGCCTCACATTAGAATCATTTTTAACTTTTTCCAACAAAATTAGTGTTTAATTAATGATTCTCCAGTCATTTCGTCTGGTTGTTTTACATTTAATAAATCAAGTAATGTTGGCGCTAAATCACCAAGTCGGCCAGTTTCACGTAAAGTGACGCCTTCTTTAGTAACGATAACTGGAACTGGGTTAGTTGTATGCGTAGTCATTGGTTGATCATCATCTGTTAACACTTGGTCAGAGTTACCGTGGTCAGCTGTGATGATAGCATAACCATTCATGTCTAAGATTTTGTCTACGACTTCACCTAAACATTCATCTACTGCTTCAATTGCTTTAATAGTTGGTTCTAGCATACCACTGTGACCTACCATATCAGGGTTAGCAAAGTTTAAGATAACTAAATCTAAATCACCTTGATCTAACTCTTCTAATAGCGCATCTTTCACTTCATACGCACTCATTTCAGGTTTTAAATCATATGTCGCTACTTTAGGTGAATCGATTAAACGACGACGTTCACCTTCGAATTTATCGTTACGACCACCACTCATGAAATAAGTAACGTGTGGATATTTTTCAGTTTCTGCAATACGCAATTGTTTCAAGTTATTATCTTGCGCAACTTCACCAATTGTATTGTTTAAGTCAACTTTTTCAAAGACAACTTCTGCATCAACATTGTCATTATATTTAGTAAATGTAGCGTAGAATAAGTTGCTTACTCTTTCTACTTTAAAGCCATCAAAGGCATTGTTTGTAAATATTTCAGAAAGTTGAGCGGCTCTGTCAGGACGGAAGTTGAAGAAGATAACTGCATCGTTATCATTTACTCCGTTATTTTGACCTTCAACAATAAATGGTTCAACAAATTCATCTGTTAAGTCGTTAGCATAGTTTGCTTCAACGCCTTCTTTAGCAGATGCGTATGAAGGACCATTGAAATTACGAATTGCGTTGTAAGCTTTTTCTTCACGTTCCCAACGTTTATCGCGGTCCATTGCATAATAACGACCTGAGATAGATGCGAATTGGCCTACACCTAGTTCTTTGAATTTAGCTTCTGTTTCTTCGATATATTTAAGTGCTGATTTTTGATCAACGTCACGTCCATCTAAAAATGCATGCACATAAACATTCTCTACACCTTGTTGTTTAGCAAGTTCTAATAATGCGAATAGGTGTTTATAATGACTGTGTACGCCACCATCTGATAATAAACCAAAGACATGTAAAGCAGAGTTATTATCTTTTACATGTTGTGTGGCTTTACCTAAGACATCATTTTCAAAGAAATCGCCATCTTCAATAGATTTATTGATACGCGTTAAACTTTGGTAAACGATTCGGCCTGCACCGATATTCATATGACCAACTTCTGAGTTACCCATTTGACCTTCAGGTAGACCAACATCTAAACCACTAGCTTCAATTTGAGTTGTAGGATATTTGTTGTAATAACGATCGAAGTTAGGTTTATTCGCTTGTTTTACCGCGTTACCATGTTCGCTTTCACGGTTAGCAAAACCGTCTAAAATAATTAATGCTGTTGGTTGTTTAGCCATAATTATTTAGCACCTTCTAACAATTGTACGAAATCATCAACTTTTAATGATGCGCCTCCAACTAATGCACCATCAATATCTGATTGCGCCATATATTCTTTAACGTTATTAGGTTTAACGCTACCACCGTATTGAATACGTGTTGCATCTGCAACTTCTTGACTTGAAAATTCTGCTACTGTTTTACGTACTTGTGCGCACATTTCATTCGCATCTTCAGAAGTAGCTGATTTACCAGTACCGATTGCCCAGATTGGTTCATAAGCAATAACAACTTCTTTAAGTTGTTCTTCTGATAAACCTTCTAATGCTTTTTTAACTTGGTTACTAACGACTTCATTTGCTTTGCCGTTTTCTCTTTCTTCGTCAGTTTCACCAACACAAATAATTGGTGTCATGCCATGATTAAATACTGCGTGTGCTTTTTTGTTCACATCTTCATCAGTTTCATGGAATAATTCACGACGTTCTGAGTGTCCAATAACAACATATTTAACACCTAAATCAGCTAATGCTACTGGAGAAGTTTCTCCTGTAAAGGCACCATTATCTTCAAAATAAGTGTTTTGAGCACCAATTTTTAATCCTTTTGCTTTGCCATCATTCACTAGAGAAATTAATGCGTCTAATTGAATTGTTGGCGCACAAATTACTGATTCAACTTCTTTTTCATCAGGTAATGTTGGTAAATTATTTACGAAGTCTTTAGCTTCTTGAACTGTTTTATTCATTTTCCAGTTACCAGCTATGATTGGTTTTCTCATTTGTTACACTCCTATTTTTAATATTTTTAACTATTTTTAGTGTTAAATACTTCAAACTGTAGCAAGCTACTACTCATCATTTGTGGCGAATAGTACCTTGTTACAGTATATTTCTTAAAGTTTGTTTAACTATCTTGCTTGTTTATTACATTTTCCCGTGAAAATGCAGACGGAAACGTCCATATTTTCAAAGTGAAAATTATTTATCATTAATAGCTTTAATACCAGGTAATTCAATTCCTTCAAGGTATTCTAATGACGCACCGCCACCAGTTGAGATGTGTGTAAAGTCATCTTCGAAACCTAATGAAATTGCAGCTGCTGCTGAGTCGCCACCACCAATAATAGTAGTCGCATCTTTAAGGTTCGCAATGGCTTTACATACGCCAATTGTACCTTGAGCAAAGTTACTGAATTCAAATACACCCATAGGTCCGTTCCAAACAACAGTGTGAGCATCTTCTAATTCTTTAGAGAATAATTCAACTGTTTTAGGACCAACATCCATAGCTTCTTGATCAGCTGGAATATCATCAATTGAAACTTCAGTAATTTTAGCATCATTAGAGAATTCTTTAGCTACTTTAGCATCTACTGGTAGAACGATTTGATCGCCGTTACTTTCTAATAATTCTTTCGCAAAGTCGATTTTATCTTCTTCTAAAAGTGATAAACCGATTTCTTTACCTTGTGCTTTTAAGAAAGTATACGCCATACCGCCACCGATAAGGATTTTATCAGCAATGTTTACTAGATTTTTGATTACGCCAATTTTATCTGAAACTTTAGCGCCACCTAAAATAGCAACAACTGGTTTTTGTGGGTCATTAACAACGCCACCGATGAATTTAATTTCTTTTTCCATTAAATAGCCAGCAGCTGTTTCTAAGTGAGTAGAAATTCCTACGTTTGAAGCATGTTCACGATGAGCTGTACCGAAAGCATCGTTAACGAATACGTCGCCTAATGATGCCCAATATTTACCTAATTCTGGGTCATTTTTAGATTCTTTTTTACCATCTAAATCTTCAAAGCGTGTATTTTCAACTAATAATACATCGCCTTCGTTTAGATTTTTAATGGCAGACTCTAATTTTTCTCCACGTGTTTCAGGAACGAAAGTAACCTCTTTACCTAATTTTTCAGATAAAGCATCAGCAACAGGTTTTAAAGTTAAACCTTCTTTATCGCTTTCTTGTTTAACTTTTCCCAAGTGAGAAAATAATACCAATTTACCACCTTGTTCAAGAATATACTTAATAGTAGGTAAAGCTTGAACAATACGGTTGTCATTTGTAATTTGACCATCTTTTAAAGGTACATTGAAATCAGCACGTTCAAGAACAACTTTTCCTTTTAAATCTAAATCAGAAACAATTTTTTTTGCCATTATAATTTCCTCCTCTAATAGGAATGATAAGTATAAAAATAAGCGGAGAAACGTTAGTGCTCCCCGCTTACTCATAAGCTACCTTATTTTAATGATTTGTACAAGCGTACGAGCCCTTGTACAAACGTACCGAGCACAAGTTTATTTAACTAGGCTTCTGAATTATTTAGATAATTCTGCTAAATATTCTAAAGTACGTACTAATTGAGCAGTGTAAGACATTTCATTGTCATACCAAGCTGCTACTTTAACTAATTGACGGTCGCCTACTGACATTACACGAGTTTGTGTAGCATCGAATAATGAACCGTAAGTCATACCAACTACGTCTGAAGATACGATTTCGTCTTCAGTGTAACCGAATGATTCGTTTGAAGCATTTTTCATTGCATTGTTAACGTCTTCAACTGAAACGTCTTTTTCTAATACAACTGTTACTTCAGTTAATGAACCAGTTGCTACTGGTACACGTTGTGCACCACCGTCTAATTTACCATCGATTTCAGGGATAACTTTACCGATAGCTTTAGCAGCACCTGTTGAGTTAGGTACGATGTTTTGAGCTGCTGCACGCGCACGACGTTTGTCGCCTTTTTTATGAGGACCGTCTTGAGTCATTTGGTCACCAGTGTAAGCGTGAATAGTAGTCATTAAACCTTCAACGATACCGAATTCATCACTTAATACTTTAGCAACTGGTGCTAATGAGTTAGTAGTACATGAAGCACCTGAAACAACTGTTTCTGAACCATCTAAGTCACTGTGGTTAGTGTTGTATACGATTGTTTTAACGTCACCTTTAGCTGGAGCAGAGATTAATACTTTTTTAGCTCCTGCATTAATGTGTGCTTCTGCTTTTTCTTTATCTGTATAGAAACCAGTACATTCTAATACTACGTCGATATCTAAATCGCCCCAAGGTAATTTGCTTGCGTCTGGTTCTTCATATGATTTAACTTCTTTACCATTTACGCGGAAACCACCATCAACGACTTCAACTTCACCAGTGAAGCGTCCTTGCATAGTGTCATATTTTAATAAATGAGCTAACATTTCGTCGTCAGTTAAGTCGTTTACTGCAACTACTTCAATACCTTCTACGTCTTGAATTCTTCTAAATGCTAAACGACCAATTCTACCAAAACCATTAATTGCTACTTTTACTGCCATTATAATGGCCTCCTTTAAAATGATATTTAAAAAGCTATTAACTTTTTATTACTTATTTAATATTGTTTTTGCTGCTGCTTCATCGGTAATTAATACCATATTTTTAGGGGCAATTTTTAGATAAGCTTTTATTGCTTCTCCTTTAGATTGTCCACCTGCAACAGCGAATATAAACTTCTTAGTTTCTAAATCCTCAAGTTGTAAACCGATTGTCTTAACTTTGTAGACTACGTTACCTTGAGCATCAAAATAGTAACCGAAAGCTTCTGCTACGGCTTGGTGATGTTGAAGTTTCTCAAACACCTCATCAGACGATTGTCTACGACGTGCCATCTTCAGCGCATCACCGATACCGTGAATCGTTATATTTGCTTGTTTAATTTTATCTAATGTATGTGCCACGGAAGGTTCCATCAACAATGTATTATATGTTGATTCACTTACATTATCTGGTACATATAGCGTTGTATAATAACCACCAGTTTGTTGAGCCATGCTAGCCGATATTGTGTTTGCTTGATGCACAACGTTCTCGCCCAAGCCACCTCGTGCCGGAACAAAGAACACATTGAAAGGTAATAAATGCATTGCTCGGCTAACGTTAGCCATTGTCGAGCCACCTGTAACAGATACAATTGCATCTTCATAGAGAATACTTTCGAGCAATTGCCCAGCTTGTCTCCCCATTTCGGATTTAACATTTTCTTGAATATCTGCGTCACCAGGTATGACATGAACTTCTTTAATATTAAATGCGGTTTTAATTTCTTCAGAAAGTTGATTATCATCGGTATACATATTGAAGTACTCGTTAAGTTGGCTTAAAACTTCAGTACCTGTTTCAGTAATCTCCATACCCGTTGATTTAACTTGTATAAGATCCTGCTTTTTCAATATGTCCGTTTCAGATCTTAAAATCCGCTCTGTAATATCCATGTGTTCACTTAAACTTCTTCTACCTACTGGCTGGTTATTTGAGATAGTAGTTAAGATAGAAAAGCGTCGATACATTTTCTCTATTAAATCTGGTATCAGCTTTTGTTGAATTTTAATCAAGTCTTTCACTACTACCTTCCTCCTTTATATCTAAAAGGTAACCAATAGTTTAAAACTTGGCTTGAGTTGGTTTGACTTAAAACGTCCCAGATGGGACAAAATCTAACCTCTTTACACTTGCAATAGTACTATTGTGTTAATGAAAATGCAAGAGAAAAACTCTAATATTTAAAATTATCTGTAAATTTTTTCTTTTACATTATAATTCACCTATTATAAGATTGCCTACCAGTGTTAAAAGATTCTTATTTTAGAACTTTACCCCTAAAATTAATATGATATGCTTTTTATTAAAATTTTAAGTTTTTTCTAATCTGGGCATACAATTAAATACTAATACTATTGGGAGGTTGAGGAGATGGCTCGTGAAGATAGTAAAGAGGTCGAAGTAATCGATCCTTCCGATCAAAGATATAAAGATGACCGCTATTTTAATCATCATGAAGAATCAAGAAATGGAAATTATTCTATGAGATATCAATATGGTTGTGGTTGCCCATTTGGTTGCTTCTCTTCTATATTTATTTCAATTTTACTTTCTATCATCTTAACTTTTTTACTTAACTGGATATTCTAATGAATAAATATAAACGGGAGAGGGACAGAAATCTAGGGAGCGGGACAGAAATCTAATGTAATTTCAAAGATTTCGTCGTCCCGCCCCGGCAAGGTTGACTAGAAATAAAGAAAGTGAGGTTCGAACGCATCTTCATTTCAGACAACTACTGCCATAACTAAAGGCTGAACCATTTTTTATATTAATGGCTCAGCCTCTTTAATTTTATATTCTTTCATTTCCTTATTGATTAGAACTGTTGTTATTTTGTGATTGTGTTGAACTATTGTTTGAAGCTTTATTTTGTGATGACTGTTGGGTTGATGATGCTGTAGATCTTTGTTGAGACTGTTGGGTTTGTTGAGTTTGTTGTGTGTTCTTTTGTTGAGTAGATTGAGTACTTTGTGATGACTGTCTTTCATTAGAACTACTACTGTTATTATTGTTATTAGTAGCTTTAGGTGTTTCTTTTGAGTTATTACTTTGATTACTTTGCGAACCTTGAGAGCTTTGATTTCCTTTGTTATTGCTATTATTTTCATCTTTTTCTTCTGTCGCTTGTTCTTGAGTTTGTTTTTCACTTGTTTTAGCTTCTTTTGTTGTTTTTTCTTGAGTAGTAGCCTTTTCTTCAGTTGATGGTTGTTTTGTACGTTGAGGTTCTTGTGATGATTGTTTAGTAGCTTTTTCTTGAGTTGATGGTGTTCGCTGTTGCGTTTGACGTTGTTCTGTTTGAGGTGTTTGTTGTCTTGTCACGTTTTCTTGAGTGGCAGCACTTTCCTCACTATTTTCCTTAGTTTTATCTTCTTTTGTTTTTTTGTCTTCTTTATCTTTATCTTTCTTTTCGCTATCTTTTTTATCTTTATGTTCTTCAGTCGTTTGTTTATTTAACCGTTCGCTTGATCTATTAGAATGATCTACAAATGAAAAGATTGCAAAAGCTAATCCTACAAGTAGAAGAAGTACAATTATTGTACTAACAATTTTAGACATACCGCTCATTTTTTTCTTATCTTGATCTTCATAGTCTTCTCTATTTCTATTATTTTTAGACATAAGCTACCTCGCTTTTAGATATTCATTTTTATGGTCCCCTGAATGTAGCATACTATTTTACAGTAAATCTCTTAAAATTAATATTAAAAAGTTTAGGGCGTAAGATGAAATTACTATATAATCACTTATATATGATAACATCATAAGTAATTACAAACACTAATTATCTTAATATATTTTATCCTAATTTTGAGAGTGTGATATAGATGCCAAAAGATATCTCAGAAAAAATAACTGAAGATGAAAAAATACCGCAAAGTAAATTAAGAGAAATGATGTTATATAATGATAATAACGATGATCAAAATACTTCTAAATTTGATTTAACGTTAATTTTAGCAATTTTCATTCCTACAATCATATTATTCTTAATCTACTTCATTTAGTACTATAATAGATATGTAAAAAGCCCATACGATGCTCGCATGGGCTACTAATAAAGGGAGTCAAAATTGACCTTCGTTTACGTATTTTATGGGGTATACTCATGTTAGTTAAATGTTGTTAAAAACAACTATAGCGAAGGTACATCCCTATTATAACTTAACACTCATAAATTTAAATCCGGTTTACAGCTTAGGAATTGACATATTATTGACTAAACGTTGTACATTTTTTGAACAACAAAAACTAGTCTAAACTATAGCACAATATTTCTTTAATTTACTAAATACAAAGAGGTGTAAAGATGAAAAAATATTTAATTACTGGTGGAACAGGCATGGTAGGTAGCCATTTAGTAAATGAAATAAAAAAACAAGATGCGCATATCACTATTTTAACGCGTAGTGATAAACAAAGTGATGAACCAAAAGTTTCTTATATAAATTGGTCAAAAGATGGTTGGGAAGATCAAGTACCTAATGATATAAATATCGTCATTAATTTAGCAGGTGCAACATTAAATAAACGTTGGACACCTTCATACAAGCAACTAATTATGAAGAGTCGTATTGAGTCAACACAGGCTTTAGTCAACTTATTTGCCGAACGTCAACATAAACCTGATGTCCTATTTAATGCAAGTGCCATGGGTTATTACCCTCCTAGCCTTCATCATACCTATACCGAAAAATACCAAACACTTCCATTTGATTTCTTATCAGACGTAGTATATCAATGGGAACGTTTTGCTAAAGGCTTTGAAGATTTTGGAACGCGTGTGATTCTAGGAAGATTTAGTGTGATTTTATCTGATGACGGTGGCGCGCTACAAACTATGAAATTGCCTTATAAATTCTTTGTAGGCGGTAAGTTAGGTTCTGGTTCTCAATGGTATTCTTGGATTCATATAGATGACCTTGTACAAGCCATATTATTCACAATTGATAACCAAGCAGCACGTGGACCTTTCAATATGGCTTCTCCTTTACCTGAACGTCAAAATCTATTTGGTTACACTCTTGCTCGCGTAATGCATAAACCTCATGAAACATGGGCGCCATCACTTGCAATGAGAGCCGTTCTAGGAGAAATGTCTACCGTTGTGCTAGATACTCAAAAAGTACTACCTAACAAACTCGATGCATTAGGCTATAAATTTAAATATCCTAATTTAAAACTGGCTCTCGAAGATTTAATTAAAGATTAATACTAGAGGTTCTAATTATGAACGATTCCAAATTAACTTATATATTACTCATTATTGCAAGCTTATGTCTTATCCTGAATGGTATTTTTGCTTTTGAAAATAATGTAGTAATCAAAATGATGTCTATTACTTTTATTATTGTAGGCATTCTATTACTTGCTATTTCGATACAATTATTTTTAAAACACACTTCGAAAAAATAATAAAAAATAAGAGGGAACACATTGATTGCGTTCCCTCTTTTCAATCTTTAATGATTAATCTTCTGGTTGCATAACTCCGTCGATTAAACCGTATTCTTTAGCTTCGTCAGCTGTTAAGAAATTATCACGGTCTGTGTCTTGTTGGATTTTTTCAATGCTTTGACCAGTACGTTCTGCTAAAATTCTATTTAATTTTTCACGTGTTTTTAGAATATGATTAGCAGCAATTTCGATTTCAGTAGCTTGACCTTGAGCACCACCTAATGGTTGGTGAATCATTACTTCAGCATTTGGTAATGCATAACGTTTACCTTTTGCACCAGCAGCTAATAAGAATGAACCCATTGATGCAGCCATACCGATACAAATAGTTTGTACATCAGGTTTAATGTGTTGAATCGTATCATAGATTGCAAAACCAGCTGTGACACTACCACCTGGAGAATTAATATATAGGTAAATATCTTTTTCAGAATCTTGAGCTTGTAAGAATAATAATTGTGATACAATTGAGTTTGCTACGTTATCATCAATAGCTGAACCTAACATGATGATACGGTCTTTTAATAATCTAGAATAAATATCATATGCGCGTTCACCGCGGTTTGTTGTTTCAATAACTGTAGGAATTAAATTCATTTATATTTCCTCCTCATAATTAACTGTTACATTGTATTTTACATCAAAAGTCAAAAATGGTCAAAAATTTAACTTATCCTTTTTCTCGGACATTTGACTCAAATTAAAAATATTTTGTACACTATAAACATACATATAAATTGTACTTTTAAATGAATAAATAGTACAGAAATACGTTTTCAAATTAGCTCCTCGTAGTGTAATGGATAGCACGTAAGATTCCGGTTCTTAAGATAGAGGTTCGATTCCTCTCGAGGGGGTTATTATATACTAATTAAATACATTGTTAAAATCAAAAGCCCATAACAACGGGCTTTTTCTATATCTGCTATTAATAACACGCCATCTAAAACTCATTTTCAGGGACTTAAAAAGTCGCTAGCTACAAACTAACATTATAATAACAAACACCCAAAACATTGGATTGATACACAACCAAATTTTAGGTGTTTGTAGTTTATCTATAATTCTATTTTCTCGCCACTACGCAATTTATCAGCAAGTTCATTTAGCTTTCTCAAGCGATGATTAACGCCCGATTTCGAGATGGCGCCCGTTGATAACATTTCACCGAGTTCTTTTAAAGAAATCTCTTGATGTTCGACGCGTAATTTAGCAATCTCTCTCAAACGATCTGGTAAGTTATCTAAACCAATTTCTTGATCAATCAATTGGATACTTTGAACTTGTTTCATCGCAGCACTGACTGTCTTATTTAAATTAGCCGTCTCACAATTGACCAAGCGATTAACCGAGTTTCTCATATCTCTAACGATACGTACGTCCTCAAATTTTAATAAGGCTTGATAGCCACCTATTAAACTTAAAAATTCAGAGATTTTTTCCGCTTCTTTTAAATAAGCAATACTGCCTTTTTTACGTTCCAAATGTTTAGCATTTAAGCCATAGCTATTCATTAATTTAGTTAAACCCTCTGAGTGATTCTCATATTGTGAGAAAATTTCTAAATGGTACGATGACGTTTCTGGATTATTAACTGAACCACCAGCTAAGAAAGCCCCACGTAGATAGCTTCTACGCATTTCATCGTCCGTAATCATACTGGCATCAATGTCGTGTACAAAAATTCCATTTTTCAAAATACCAAGTTGATCAAGTATTTCCTTAGCGCGAACTTTAGTTCGACAAATATAAATATTGTTTTTCTTCAGTTTCATTTTTTTACGCACTAATATTTCTACTTCGACATTAAATACACGTTTAATTAATGAATAAATTCGTCTTGCCGTTGTCGCATTCTCAGTTTGAACGTTAATTACAAATTGCTGATTAGATAGGCTGAGTGCACCGTTCATGCGTATTAATGCGCTAAGCTCTGCTTTAGCGTTACTTTCATCTACTTCGATACGCGTTAATTCATTTTTCATCTCTGACGCAAAACTCATCACACATTCCTCCCTCTCTAATCATTGTTATAAATACATGTAATTAACATCTCTAATACATTAATTTATGTTAATTCAGTTTTAATAGACATATGCTTAATATCTTATCATAATTTACCACGTCATAAGAAATATTTATTTCTTAGGTTGAAATTGAATTGTACTTGTTAATTCAAGTGCTAAATCATAAATTAATTGTGCTAGAACTTTCGTGTTGTGACGGACTAAATGTTCCTCAGATACTTCCACCAAATTGTTAGAAGTAATAATTTTAATATTATTATCGGTTAATTCATCTACGTTCATTTCAACAGGTTTCGCATGACGTTCTTCATAACGTTTTAGGACTTCATCATCATATTTATCGTCACTGCAAATTACGAAATCAACAAAGTCCTTTCCTGCATGGTCATGAAGAGCTTGAATATGATCTAACACATCATAGTCTGCTGTCTCACCTGGTTGAGTCATTATATTAGATATATATAATTTAGGTGCTTGAGAATTTAAAATTGCATCAGACATCTCTTTTACACATAAATTAGAAATGACACTCGTATATAAAGAGCCAGGTCCTAATACAATTAAATCAGCTTCTTCTAACGCATCAATTGCTTCTTCCATTGGTTCAACATTTGGGGGCTCTAAATATACACGCTCGATTTTTTTATTTTTCTTAGGTATTTTAGATTCGCCGCTCACAATTTCGCCGTCTTCTAATACGGCATTAAGCATTACATTGGTATTTGTTGAAGGTATCACTTTACCTTTAATATTTAATATTTTACTTAACTCTTTCACTGCATGACCGAAGTCATCTTTAATGTTAGTTAAGGCTGCTAATAATAAATTACCTAGTGAATGCCCTTCAATTTGGTGCTCTTCAAAACGATATTGGAATAATTCTTCTAAAATAGGTTCAGCATCGCTTAAAGCAGCAATTACATTTCTTATATCTCCAGGAGCAGGTATATCCATTTCACTACGGATTTTACCAGTACTTCCCCCGTCGTCTGCTACTGTCACAATTGCTGTTATATCTATAGGGTATTCTCTTAAACCCCTAGCTAATACTGATAGGCCGGTTCCTCCGCCTATGAGCACAATTTTTAATTGTTTCATTTTTTCACGCCACTTTCGATATGCGCATCTCTATGATGGACATAAACATTATAGTCAAAAATTTCTTCTAACTCTTCGCCAATTCGTTTGGCTAAGGCTACTGAACGGTGTTGACCACCGGTACAGCCTATCGCAATGACTAATTGTGATTTACCCTCTTTTTTATAACCTGGTATCATAAAGTTTAATAAATCCATTAATTTTTCAAAAAATATCTCTGTCTCTCGCCATTTCATTACATAATTATAAACCGCTTCATCTTCCCCCGTCATCGGTCGCAAGTCTTCTACATAATAAGGATTAGGAAGAAATCTAACATCAAACACTAGGTCGGCGTCCATTTGAATGCCATGTTTGAATCCAAAACTTGTAACATTAATGCTAAATGATTTGAAGTTTTCATCTTCAAATTTTTTCTTAATTTTCTCTTTTAAATCTTTTACCTTTATATTTGTTGTATCGATAATATAGTTTGCGATAGTGCGGATATTTGAAAGCAATTGTCTTTCTTCAACGATAGAATCGATAAGTGACTGTTGTCCATTTTCATTCAATGGATGCGCACGTCGTGTTTCTTTGTATCTAGAGATTAATTTTTCCGTATCAGCTTCTAAAAACATCACATCTACAATGACGTCATTACGGCTTTTTATTGCATCAATTTCATCGACTAAAGATTTAAATAACTCTTTACCGCGTAAATCTATGGCAATTGCAACTTTTTGAAGAGAAGGATTCCCTTGTTCCATTAATTCAACAAATTTAGGGAGCAATATAGGTGGTAAGTTATCCACGCAAAAGAAACCGATATCTTCTAAACATTGTATAACGACTGATTTTCCTGCTCCGGACAAGCCAGTTACTACTAATAATTCACTTTTACTCATTTCGTTTTCAGTTTGATTTATCATTATGCCACCGCCTAGTTAGTCTTAAAATTATTATCGTATATGTATCTCTCTTTATTTACTTTCATAATATCATATGTTCAAATCAACGTAATTAGTTACTCTTCGTATTTATTTATTTTCATGAAAAAAGCTAGAATAAATGAGATTGAGACATTTACCATTTATACTCTAGAAAACTAATTAATAGCCTCCCAAAAGCAAGGTTTCTTCGTCCTAACCTCTTTATTCTAGCTCGTATGACGTCTTATGCGTCTTGTTTATCTTTTAATTCTTCAATATAGTCGATAGCACTTTGCGCAGCTATACTACCATCACCTGTAGCAGTTACGATTTGACGTAAGCCTTTGTCTCTTACATCGCCAGCTGCAAAAATACCAGGTACTGATGTACTCATATTATCTTCTGTAAGAATATAACCTGTATCGTTTGTAATACCTAGATTAGTAAATGGTGCAGTTAATGGTTTCATACCAATATAAATAAATACACCATCAGCATCTAACGTTTGTTCTGATGCATCTTTAGTTGATACTAAAGTAACTGAACCTACTTTACCATCTTTATCATTGATTGATTTTAAAGTATGGCTCCAAATGAAATCAATTTTATCGTTTTTGAAGGCACGATCTTGTAAGATTTTTTGAGCTCTTAATTCGTCTCTTCTGTGTACGATAGTTACTTTTTCTGCGAATTTAGTAAGGAATGCACCTTCCTCTACTGCAGAGTCGCCACCGCCGATAACAAAGATATTTTTATTTTTGAAGAAGGCACCATCACATACTGCACAATAACTTACGCCTCGTCCACCAAGTTCTTGTTCGCCAGGGACACCAATTTTTTTATATTCAGCGCCAGTTGAAATAATCACAGCACTTGCTGTTACTTCTTTATTTCCTAGGTTAATTACTTTATAGTCGCCTTTATCTTCGATTGACTTAATATCACCATATTGATACTCAGCGCCGAATTTTTTAGCGTGTTCAAACATTTTTGTAGATAAATCTGGACCAGTAATCATTTCAAATCCAGGGAAGTTTTCAACTTCTTCAGTATTAGCCATTTGGCCACCAGGCATGCCTCGTTCAATCATAACAGTGCTTAAATTTGCACGTGATGCATAAACTGCTGCAGTCATACCGGCTGGCCCTGCTCCGATAATCGCAACATCATAATCTATTTCAGTCATTTTTATGCCTCCTACGTTTTTATTATCATGGGCATTATATATTATTCTTAAACATACTTAAATTTATATGCTCAATAGTTGGTCAATCGCATTATCTAATTTGTAACGCGAAACATTAAACAATTCCATAATCTTTTTCTTAGTGATATGACTATTATAGTATCGATGGTACAGGTACGTATGCGCTGCTACATATCTTTCAACTTCATTTAAATCTATGTCATTAGCAATCAACGCTTCCCCTTTATCAATCCAACTAACGAACAACTCTGTATCTTGTGGTAAGTCTTCCGCTTCATATAATTTAACTAAGCCTCGATGAATAAAATCAAGCTTATTCAAATGTAAACCTTGTACTAAATAAGTTAAATATAGTTTTTCATAATCATTCATATTTTCTAATATGGACCATATTTCTTCAGTCATTAAAATTTCCTTGCCATTCAACTGATTTAATAAAAAGACTCCGTACAATCTATAATGGTTATCGTCATCTTGTAAGAGGGGGAGTATTCTTTGATTAAATGTTGCTTTACTTTCTTCTAAAATCCATGGTGCATAGCCAACATCCACTTTAGAAATTTGTAATAATTTATCCCAGAATACTTTACTTTGTTCTTTATTTCCAAGGTAATAATAGTTAAAACTTAGCGCGTTGAACATTTGAAGGGATGCAAATTTACCTTTTTTATATAAGGGTAATAAGATTTGTTGCGACGCTTCATATTGTTTCAAATAACTTAGTACGATACCTAACTTGAAACTTTCATCATCATTCATAGGTACAACTTTGCTTAATATTTTTAAATATTTATGGTACTTTTCAGTTTCGTTCGTATTATATAGCAATAACGTATAATGACATAATGCATGAACGTCAGAGTTGTCTTCTGCTAATAATTCTTCAAACATTTCTTTCGCAATCGAATATTCGCTTAAATATAAATAGCACATTGCTAATAAATTGCGAATAACACGATGTTTTTGAATCGTTTCATCTTGGTTCAGAATGTAAGTACGCGCGTCTTTTAAACGCCCTTGAGAAAATAAATATTGGAACAGAAGTTGGATACTGAAAAGTTGGGCTTCTAATTCAATCTTTTCTTCACTCATATACGAAACTTCGAAGGTTTTTTCAAGTTCTTCTCTAAATTCTTTATCCCCTGTTAAAATCACATAATTAATACCAAACAAGAATGCCTTGTTTGGCTCATTAAGATCGATGTTCAATTCGCTTAATTGGTAAAAGCTTTCTTCTACGTTGTCTTCATTAATAATGCTTTCGTAGAACACTTTTTCAGCTTGTCTACCTAAATTAAGTTTATTTAAACAGTAGGTATATTTTAGTTTTATATCAAAATCATCTGGTGACAAATCAAGCACTTTTCTATAATATTCAGCTGCTTTACTGAAATCTTCTTGTCTATACTTTTGATCTGCCATTTTACGATAGAAATCTTCGTCAAATTTCATTGAAATAATTTTATCGCTATTTTGTGCCATGCTTTGTCACCTCTTTTCTATTTATAATGAATGTGCATTGGATTTCCGTATGCAATCGCGTGGTCTGGAATATCTTTAGAAACTACAGTGCCTGCTTTCACAACGACACTGCTACCTATTTTTATTCCTGGCAAGATAGTCGTATTCGCCCCAATTAAGGTTTGATCTCCTATACTTACTTTACCATTGCGATACTCATCGACTAATACTTCGTGAGTTAATATTGTAGTATTATAACCAATCACGCAATTATTGCCAATTGAAATTAACTGAGGATGAAAAATATCGGGCATAACTTTATAGGCCATCGCCGTGTGCTTGCCAATTTTCATTTTCAAAAGGTTGATATACACCCAACGTTTGAAACGTAGAGACGGTAAGAAACGACAAATTTCTATAATTAGCGTATTCTTTAAGACTTTTGAAAATCGCACAAAGTGATAAATACGCCATAGAGGATTAATTGACTGATTCCCTACTTTAGATAAACGTCTCATTATTTCGCGTTCCCTTTTGAAGTTGACCATGACAACGGTCCCGCTGTCTTATAAATTGGAGGTTGATATTTCATGCGACGATAAACCATTAAAACAAGTCCGATTATAATTAAAATAACTGAGACTAATTGGGCAACGCGAATATTACTTGTCAACATTAGACTATCTGTTCGTAACCCTTCAATAAAGAAACGTCCTACTGAATACCAGATAAGGTAAAGTGTGAAAGTTTCACCTACTCGAAGGTGTTTTCTCACAGTAATTAAAATAATAAAACCTAAAATATCCCATACAGATTCGTATAGAAATGTAGGGTGATAATAGACCCCTTCAATATACATATTATTGATAATAAAATCTGGGATATGTAAGTTTTCTAAGAAAGATCTTGAAACTGGGCCACCGTGTGCTTCATGATTCATAAAATTACCCCAACGTCCAATACCTTGAGCTAATATAATACTCGGCGCAACGATGTCTCCAATTTGAAACGGATTTAGATTTTTAATTTTACATACAATAATGCCAGTTATAAATCCACCTATTAAACCACCGTGAATCGCTATACCACCATGCCATATTTTCGGTATTTCACCTGGATTCTCCATATAATATGGCCACTGGAAAATAACAAAATAAATACGTGCCATAAGAAAGCCAAAGAGGGCACTATAAAAAATAATATCGACGAGTGTGTCTTTATGTAAACCTACGTATTTTAAACTTTCTTGAGCGATAAAATAACCGATAAGAATTCCTACGGCAATGATAATCCCGTACCATTTTATTGATAAGGGACCTAAATTAAATGCGGTAGGATCAATATAATTTAAATTAAATACCATTCATTAGTTCTCCTTGCTTTGATGACCTTTTCTTAAAATTTCTTCATTTAGGCGTTGATTAAATTCTTCAGCAGTATTAATACCCATGATATTTAAACGGTAATTCATAGCTGCGACTTCGATGATAACTGCTACATTTCGTCCTGGACGTACTGGAATTGTTTTTTTAGTAATTTCCGTATCAAGTATTTGTAATGTTTCTTCATGAAGTCCAACACGGTCATATAGTTTGTTTTTGTCCCAATTTTCCAAATTAATATTTAAACGAATTTGCTTCTGAGTTAAAATTGAGCCCGCGCCAAATAGCGTCATCACATTGATAATACCTAAACCGCGAATTTCAAGTAAATGTTCGATAAGTTTAGGTGGAGTTCCTATAAGCTCATCTTTCGTAATTTGACGGATTTCAACATTGTCATCGGCTACGAGACGATGCCCGCGTTTCACTAATTCAAGTGCTGTTTCACTCTTACCAATCCCAGAGTCGCCAGTAATTAATACCCCTACGCCGTACACATCGACTAATACACCATGTAGAGAGGTCGTTTTAGCTAATTCATGCTCTAAGAATGTTGTTAGACGACTCATTAAGCTTGTTGTCGCATCTTTAGAGACGATAAGTGGTGTATCCATTTCTTGAGCAGCATCGATTAATTCTTGCGGTGGCTCTAATCCTCTTGTCACAATAATAGCAGGTGTTTCTGGACGACACAGTTTGCGCATGCGTCCATGTCGTTCTTCGTCAGGTAATAAATTGTAAAACGATAGTTCTGTAGTACCTAATAATTGTATACGGTCTGCAGCATAGTGAGAGAAGTACCCCGCCATTTCCAAACCAGGTCTAGATATATCGGTATTTTTAATAGATTTATGTAGTCCATTTTTACCGGTAAATAATTCTAGATTTAATAAATTAACTAATTTCTCAGTCGTTAACATGAGTTCACCTCAACATTTTCCCTTGAATTCATTCATCTATTATCATATCAAAAATAAACTCATAATTTATATAAAAAAGGTGAATTCATTTTTAATTTGTTTCTTCACCTCTTTGCACACATGAAAAATCGTCTTTTATTTATAACGATTTGCCTTCTCATAAGGCGTTTAAATTAAAAACAGTCTGAAACACTAAATCGTTTCAGACTGCTTAAACAAGATGATTTCATATTTAATGTGCTCGTTCTCTGTAAGTGAGCTATTCATGCATCATAATTCAATTATTCAACCTTGTCATGTTCTAATACTGTTTTTAAATAGTTACCAGTATATGATTCTTCTACTTTTGCAATTTCTTCAGGCGTACCAGTAGCCACGATTGTACCGCCACCTTCGCCACCTTCAGGACCTAAATCGATGATATGGTCAGCTGTCTTAATGACATCTAAATTATGCTCGATAATAACTACTGTATCACCATTTTCAACTAGTCGATTAAGCACTTTTAATAAACGACTTATGTCATCAACATGTAAACCAGTAGTAGGCTCATCTAGAATATAAATTGAACGGCCAGTAGAACGTTTGTGCAATTCTGAGGCTAGTTTAACACGTTGAGCCTCACCACCAGATAATGTAGTGGCTTGTTGTCCTAAAGTAATATAACCTAACCCCACATCTACAAGTGTTTGTAATTTGCGGTGAATTTTAGGAATATTTTCAAAGAAATAAGCCGCTTCTTCAACTGTCATATCTAAAACTTCGGCAATATTTTTACCTTTATATGTCACTTCTAACGTTTCGCGATTATAACGTTTCCCATCACATACTTCACAAGGCACATAAACGTCTGGTAAGAAATGCATTTCAATTTTAATAATGCCGTCGCCTTTACACGCTTCACAACGTCCACCTTTAACATTAAAGCTAAAACGCCCTTTTTGATAGCCACGAATTTTAGCTTCGTTGGTTTGGGCAAAAACATCTCGAATATTATCAAAAACACCTGTATACGTTGCTGGATTTGAACGTGGTGTTCTTCCGATTGGAGATTGATCAATATCGATTATTTTTTCTAATTGGTCAATACCTTCAATACTGTCATAACTACCAGGTTTAACTTTAGATTTATTAATTTTTTGAGCTAGTGATTTATATAATACTTCATTCACTAGAGAACTTTTACCTGAACCAGACACGCCTGTAACAACTGACATCACAGATAATGGTATATCCACGTCTACATCTTTTAAGTTATTACTACGTGCGCCTTTAATACTAATCTTGCGGTCAGTCACTTCACGACGATGTTCAGGAACATCGATACGTTTTTTACCGCTTAAATATTGACCAGTAAGTGAGCTTTTATCTTTCATCACTTTTGTCGGAGTTCCTGCTGATACAATTTCTCCCCCATGGTCCCCTGCGCCGGGACCTATATCTACAAGATAATCGGCCGCTCTCATCGTGTCATCATCATGTTCTACTACAATCAAGGTATTACCAAGATCTCTCATTTCTTTAAGGGTACTAATTAATCGGTCATTATCACGTTGATGCAATCCAATTGATGGTTCATCTAATACGTATAAGACACCTGTTAGACGAGAACCAATTTGTGTCGCAAGACGAATACGTTGAGCTTCACCGCCAGATAGCGTACCTGAAGCACGATTAAGTGTTAAATATTCTAATCCAACGTTATTTAAGAAAGATAAGCGTGAACAAATTTCTTTTAAAATTTGGTTCGCAATCGTCTTATCTTGTTCTGATAATTCGATGCTTTCATAGTACTTCAAGGCGTTACCGATAGAGTATTCAACGACTTCACCGATATTGTAGCCACCCACATATACAGATAACGCTTCTTTACTTAAGCGTTTACCGTGACAGGTTTCACATGGAAGTTCTGTCATATATTTACTCATTACTTCACGTGTATATTCTGAAGGTGATTCATGATAACGGCGGTCAATGTTAGGTAGCACGCCTTCGAATTTCATTTTTCTACGGCGTGTGTCCCCATTGCGACTATGGAATGAGAATTCTATTTCTTTATCACCAGAGCCGTTCATTAAGATATCTTTTTGTCTATCAGTTAATTTTTTATATGGTATGTCCATATTGATTTTATATACTTCGCATACGCGTTTTAATAAAGTTGGGTAAAAATCTGAACTAGTAGGCTCCCATGGTTCGATGGCACCTTCATTTAAAGTTTTATTTTGGTCTGGAATAACTAAATCAAGGTCGACCGTCAATCGTTGTCCTAAACCATCACATGTAGGACATGCGCCAAAAGGACTGTTAAAACTAAACATTCTTGGTTCTAATTCTCCAATTGAAAAACCACAAATCGGACAAGCATGGTTTTCTGAGAATTTAAGATCTTCGCCCCCGATAACATCAACAGTGATATTACCTTCAGCTAATTCAAGACCTGTTTCAATTGAATCGGCTAATCGAGTTTCGATACCAGATTTCACTACTAGGCGATCAATAACCACTTCGATAGTATGATTTTTATTTTTATCCAAATCTGGTACTTCGTTAACATCAACGATTTCTCCATCAACTCTTAAACGTACGTAACCTTTTTTACTAATATCTTCAATTAATTTCTCATGACTACCTTTTCTATGGGAAATAACTGGTGCTAAAATTTGGATTTTTGTACGTTCTTCTAATTCTAAAATACGATCAACCATTTGTTGAACTGTTTGTGATTCGATTTCAATACCGTGATTTGGACAGTAAGCTTTGCCAATACGCGCATAAAGTAAGCGAATATAGTCATAAATTTCTGTAACAGTTGCCACTGTAGAACGTGGATTTTTACTTGTTGTTTTTTGATCAATAGAAATTGCAGGAGATAAACCTTCAATCGTATCTACATCAGGTTTATCCATTTGTCCTAAAAATTGACGCGCATAAGCACTTAATGATTCTACATAACGACGTTGTCCTTCAGCATAAATCGTATCAAATGCTAAAGAAGATTTCCCTGAACCGGATAAACCCGTCATTACAATTAATTTATTTTTAGGGAGTTCAATATCTACGTCTTTTAAATTATGCGCTCTTGCACCTTTTACTACGATACTTGGTCCTTTCATTCAGCTTCACCCTTCTGCTTTTAATTCAAATAACATATCTCGTAATTCTGTAGCTCGTTCGAAGTCTAAATCTTTCGCTGCTTGTTTCATTTCTTTTTCTATATTTTCAATAGTTTTTTGACGTTCTTTTTTCGTCATTTTCTTAGGTACTTCAGTACGTTGTTTTTCATTTGTTTCGTCATTTTCAACTGTAGCACTGATCACATCGTGAATTTTCTTGTTAATTGTTTTTGGCGTGATGCCATATTTTTCATTATGAGCCATTTGAATTTCACGACGTCTTTGCGTTTCATCTATCGCGTATTGCATAGAATCTGTGATTTTATCTGCATACATAATTACTTCGCCTTTATCGTTACGTGCAGCACGACCAATTGTTTGAATAAGTGAACGGTTTGAACGCAAGAAACCTTCTTTATCCGCATCTAATATAACGACCAATGACACCTCAGGTATATCAATACCCTCTCTAAGTAGGTTAATACCTACTATTGCATCATATGTACCCATACGTAAGTCACGAATAATTTCTATACGCTCTAACGTTTTAATCTCAGAATGGAGGTAATTGACTTTAATGCCAGCCTCTTTCATATAAGTCGTTAAATCTTCACTCATTTTTTTAGTCAACGTGGTTACAAGTACACGTTCATTTTTATCGATTCTATCTTGAATTTCACTTAACAAGTCATCAATTTGATTTTTCGTTGGTCGGACATCAATCTTAGGATCTAATAATCCTGTAGGACGAATGATTTGTTCAACCATTTCATCAGTATGTTCAAGTTCGTATGGGCCTGGCGTTGCTGATACATAAACAAGTTGTTTCGTCTTTTGTTCAAACTCTTCAAATTTAAGCGGACGGTTATCCATCGCACTTGGCAGACGGAACCCATGGTCTACTAATACCTGTTTACGGGCTTGGTCGCCATTAAACATCCCTCTAATTTGCGGTAATGTTACGTGTGATTCATCTATCATTACTAACCAGTCATCGCCAAAGTAATCTAATAGCGTATACGGTGTTGAACCAGGTGGTCTTAAAGTTAAGTGGACAGAATAGTTCTCAATTCCTGAACAGAATCCCATTTCACGCATCATTTCTAAATCATAATTAGTACGTTGTTCTAGTCGTTGTGCTTCTAGTAATTTATTCTCATCTCTTAACTCTTTAAGACGTTCTTCTAATTCTTTTTCAATTCTTTCAATAGCGACTTTCATTTTCTCTTCTCGAGTTACGAAGTGAGATGCAGGGAAAATCGCAAAATGTTCACGTTCTCGGATAACTTCTCCAGTAAGATAATTGACTTCTCTAATACGGTCAATTTCATCACCGAAAAATTCTACACGAATGCACATTTCTTCACGTGAAGCTGGGAATATTTCTACCACATCTCCACGTACTCTAAATGTCCCACGTTGGAAATCAATATCATTTCTTGAGTATTGTACGTCGACTAATTTTCTAAGGAGCTCACTACGATCCATTTCCATACCAGCACGTACGCTCACTACTAAATCCTTATATTCTTCTGGATTACCTAAACCATAAATACAACTTACACTGGCAATAATAATGACATCGTCACGTTCAAATAACGCACTTGTAGCTGAATGTCGTAATTGGTCGATTTCATCATTAATAGAAGCATCTTTCTCAATAAAAGTATCCGTTGAAGGAACATAAGCTTCTGGTTGATAGTAATCATAGTAACTTACGAAATATTCAACTCTGTTCTCAGGAAAGAATTCTTTAAACTCGCTATATAATTGGCCTGCCAATGTTTTATTATGGGCAATAATCAATGTAGGTTTACCGACTTCTTTAATAACGTTACTCATGGTAAATGTTTTACCTGTACCTGTAGCGCCTAATAGTGTTTGATGACGTTTACCTTCTTTTACGCCTTCAACTATCTTTTCAATCGCTTGAGGTTGGTCCCCTTCTGGATCAAACTCAGAATTCAATTTAAATGGGTAGTGTTCTACCATTCTGACAAGCGCCTCCTCAATGTTAACTTTCTTACTTTATTTCCTATTATTTGAAAAGTATTCTTACTTACAAATATTTTAGCAAAAATCCAAATAAAAATACAAACGTTTGTTCGCTTACGTTTGTATTTTATGCCTATAATTATTTGGTTGTCTGTACGTTTTATTTAACTTAAATTTCAATATATAGATAGCCTTAGGTTATAGCTATATCTGTTTCACTCTTTCATGTGTATTTACACTATAAATCAACTAATGAAGTAGTTCAATTGTTCTGTTTCTAACCTTATTAATCTTCTTGCTTATGAAATTTAAGACTATCAACAATGACATAACCTGCTAACAATGACACTACATCGATAAAGATAATCCATTCATTATGAAAAAAACCTTTATATACTGATGTAGCAATTAAAATTAGTGTTGCTATGACGCCTACCCATTTGCTTCTTGTGATTACACTAAATAAAACAACTAATACACAGGGAAAAAATGCGGCTAAAGCGTACCAGATCATCTGTTTCACCCATTTCTTCGATTTAATATAGCCATCGTAGTTTCACGTAATTCTGCTCTTGGAATAAAGTTCTCAGTTAACATTTCAGGTATAACATAATCGATAAATTCTTGTACCGAACTTAAATGATCAAATTGCATAATTGTTTCTAAACTATGTTCGTATATTTCAAAAAATAGCGATTCTGGGTTACGTTTTTGAATCTCACCGAACGTTTCATATAATAAGTCGATTTTATCTGCTACAGATAAAATTTGTCCTTCTAACGAATCGTCTTTTCCTTCTTGAAGACGTTTGCGATAAGTATCTTGGTAGGGTTCAGGTATCTCTTCATTTATAAACGTGTCCACCATTTCTTCTTCCACTTGAGAAAACAACATTTTTAACTCAGTTCTAGCATACTTTACTGGCGTTTTAATATCACCAGTAAACACCTCTGCAAAGTCATGGTTCAGTGCTTTTTCATATAAACTTTTCCAATCAATTGTATTACCATTATGCTCTTCAACTGTCGCTAAATACTGTGCTATTTTTGTGACCTTGAAAGAATGCGCAGCTACATTATGTTCAAAATATTTAAATTTACCTGGTAACCGAATTAATTTTTCCAAATCTGAAAGTCTTTTAAAATATTGATGAACACCCATATTGCCATACCTCCATACTTTATTAACTAAAAATTATACTTTTATTTATTATATCAATCAACAGTATCATGAAAAATATCAATTTTAGTAATTATTTAGACACAATATCCATTGATATACAAAAAATGGTAATTTCTATCTTCTTTCAATAGAAATTACCATTTCATTTAATACATATCTTAAGCTCTATTTCTCCTAGTGAATAAAATTATAGCCAGATGTATTTCTAATTGTTCTATTCGTTACATGATTAAAATGACCGTTCCAGTTCATTTCTGACACGTATACAGAACCATCACGATTAACACGTTCTACTACGCCCACGTGACCATAATAACCAGCGTTCGTTTGGAATACAGCGCCGACTTCAGCGCGATGATCGACTGCCAATCCAGCGTGTCTAGCTGAGTGAGCCCAGTTATTCGCGTTACCCCAATAACTGCCTACCGAACGTCCTAGTTGTTGACGACGGTTAAATGCATAGTATGTACAATTTCCATAGTAGTATTGGTTACCTTGATTCTTAATTGATCTATAATTGTAAGAACGTGATACCGGTGTACTGCGATGTGCTGTATAATGTTTCGAAATTGTGCGCGTTGAATGGCTCACTGGTGCACTACTTGACGCAACATGCGTCACCTTACTTGTAGATGCATGATGTGCATGACTCACTGCTAACGTGCTTGGTGCACTTGACGCTTTTGGTGCATTTAATGTACTCGGTACTTTTGTTGCACTTGAGGCAACTGATGCATGAGTTACATTTTGTTTATTAGAGCTGTTATCTACTGGCGCAGGTGCTTCAGTCACATCTACTTTATGAGCATCGCTTGTAGCAAGCTGAGCAACTTCACTATGTTCGTCTACATCAGTCACCGTATGTTTCGCTACAGTTTCAACATCTACAGACTTTTCATCTTGATTATCAGTAGTTGAAACAGTAGATGTTGCGACATAATTTACTAAGTTACTGTCTAAACTAGCAGCACCCTTTTCACTTACTGCAATTAAATCTCCAGGATGAATTAATAATGTTAAGCCTGGATTTAAGGCATATAACTGATTTAAAGTAAGGTGATGTGCTGATGCAATTTTATTCAACGTATCACCAGGTTTAACTTCAATAATATCGTTATCTGGTAAGACGACTTGTGTGCCTGATTGGATTTGATTAGTAGTTATATTGTTTAATGAACGAATTTCACTAGTTGTTGTAGCGAATTGATGAGCAAGTTCTTGTACTGAAATTGTATCTTTCACAACGTGTGTTTGTTGTGCATGTGCTAATCCATTAAATCCGGCAAATGCTGCAATAGAAGCCAATGTTACAGTTAAAGTTTTATTTCTCATGCTGTCATTCCTTTGTTGATTGATATACTTGTTTTTTATACTGTATCACAACTCATATCATAAAAGTGCTTTGTTAAAGCCTTGTAATATAAAGGTTAAATAACTCGCATGAATGATTTATTATTCGCCCTTTTAGTAACAATAAACTTTGTGCTTTACATTGAAATTTAAATCATTACATAATTACAAAGTAATTAAACGCATCCTTTTCAAGGCAATATCAACCGTCAGTCACTTAGATTATTGTCCTTCCAACTAGTAAATTATACTTCACTATTGTCCATGGTATGTCTTAAATAAGCTTCAATAAATGGTCCAACATCTCCGTCCATTACTGCATCAACCTTAGCCGTTTCTTCATTGGTACGATGATCTTTAACCATTGAATAGGGATGGAAGACATAAGAGCGAATTTGACTACCCCAACCAATTTCTTTTTGCTCTCCACGAATTTCAGCCATTTCACGCGCTTGTTCTTCTAATTTTAATTGATACAATTTCGCCTTTAACATTTTCATTGCCGCTTCACGGTTCTTAATTTGGGAACGTTCATTTTGGTTATTTACCACTATACCTGAAGGATGGTGCGTAATACGAATAGCTGATTCAGTTTTATTAATATGCTGACCGCCTGCACCTGATGCTCTGAATGTATCGACAGTAATATCGTCTGGATTAATCTCAATTTCAATTTCATCATTATTAAATTCTGGAATGACATCACAAGAGGCAAATGACGTATGGCGTCGTCCTGAAGAATCAAATGGTGATATTCTAACTAAACGATGCACACCTTTCTCAGCTTTCAAGTAGCCATAGGCATTATGTCCTTTAATTAACAATGTCACACTCTTCACCCCAGCTTCATCACCAGGTAAATAGTCCACCGTTTCAACTTTGAAACCTTTTTGTTCACCGTAACGCTGATACATACGTAATAGCATACTCGCCCAGTCTTGTGATTCTGTACCACCAGCCCCTGGGTGTAATTCAAGAATCGCATTATTCGCATCGTGAGGCCCATCTAATAATAGTTGCAACTCAAATTGGTCGACTTTAGCCTTGAAAGCATCAATATTAGCTTCCAAATCAGCTTTCATATCTTCATCAAATTCTTCTTGCAACAACTCCCATGTCGCCATCATATCTTCGACTTCATGTTCTAAATCTCGGTAACCATTCACGACTGACTTTAGCGCGTTATTCTTATCAATAACCTCTTGCGCCTTATTCTGGTCGTCCCAGAAATTTGGTTCCGTCATCATTTCTTCATATTCCTGAATGTTTGTCTCTTTATTTTCTAAGTCAAAGAGACCCCCTAATTTGTGCTAGATTATTATTATATTCGTCAATATTACGTTTAATTTCCGATAATTCCATCGTTTATCTCTCCTATTCATTCGCTATACATGTCTTTATAATACACGATAATTTTATGACTTGTCATTTTGTTTGGAAAAGGCCGACCACTTAAGACTATCATTTGTTAAGTTAAGCCCTATCGTAGGTAGTAGATCTTTCCATGAAATACAGTAAAAGCAGGAGTGTGACTATACTTCACATCTCCCGCTTAGTTTGATTGTCTATCTACTATTCATCTTTACCATGACAATTTTTATATTTCTTACCACTGCCACATGGACATGGGTCATTACGACCTATTTTGTCCCCTTTAACAACCGGTTGTTTTTTCACTTTTTCTTTACCGTCTTCAGCAGAGACATGTTGTGCCTTACCAAAGTCAGTTGTTTTTTCACGTTCAATATCGTCATCTACTTGAATGACTGATTTAAGAATGAATTTAGACGTATCTTCTTCGATGTTTTGCATCATCATATCAAATAATTCATGTCCTTCATTTTGATAATCACGAAGCGGATTTTGTTGCGCATATGAACGTAAATGAATACCTTGACGTAACTGATCCATTGTATCGATATGGTCCGTCCAATGTGTATCGATTGAGCGTAAAAGAATCATACGTTCAAACTCAGGCATTTGATCGCCAATTTTTTCTTTTTGACTTGCATATACTTTTTCAATTTTAGCCCAAATTACCTCAAAGATATCTTCAGAATCTTTACCTTTAATATCTTCTTCTGTTAAATCGCCCTCTTGTAAGAAGACATCATTAACGTAGTTGATAAACGGCGCATAATCCGGATTATCGTCTTCTTCATTGATATGATAATTAACGCCACGTTGTAATGTAGAACGTAACATCGCATTAACCAATTGAGAGCTATCTTCTGAATCAATAATATTATTACGTTCATTATAGATAATTTCACGTTGTTTACGTAATACTTCATCATATTCCAAGATACGTTTACGTGCATCGAAGTTGTTACCTTCAACACGTTTTTGTGCTGATTCAACCGCACGAGATACCATTTTAGATTCGATAGGTGTTGAATCATCCATACCTAAACGGTTCATCATATTTTGAAGTCTTTCTGAACCGAAACGTACCATCAATTCGTCTTGAAGTGATAAGTAGAAACGACTGTCACCTCTATCACCTTGACGACCAGAACGACCACGTAACTGATCATCGATACGTCGTGATTCGTGACGTTCTGTACCGATAACAGCAAGGCCGCCGATTTCTTCTACGCCATCGCCTAGTTTAATATCGGTACCACGACCAGCCATGTTTGTAGCGATAGTTACAGCGCCTTTTTGACCTGCATTTGCTACAATCTCAGCTTCACGTTCATGGTTTTTAGCATTTAATACATCGTGTCGAATACCACGTTTTTTAAGTAAATTAGAGATGTATTCACTTGTTTCTACAGCTACAGTACCTAATAGTACAGGTTGACCTTGTTTATGTTTTTCAACAACATCTTCAACAACTGCATCAAATTTACCTTTTTGGCTAATGTAGATTAAGTCTGATTTATCAACACGTTGTACCGGTTTATTCGTTGGAATTTGCGTTACTGTCATATTATAAATATTACGGAATTCTTCTTCTTCCGTTTTAGCAGTACCAGTCATACCCGCTAATTTATTGTACATACGGAAATAGTTTTGGAACGTAATAGAAGCCATTGTTTTAGATTCGTTTTGAATTTTTACGCCTTCTTTAGCTTCAATAGCTTGGTGTAAACCTTCAGAGAAACGACGTCCTGGCATTGTACGTCCAGTGAATTGGTCAACGATTAATACTTCGCCGTCTACAACCATGTAATCGACATCGCGTTGCAATGTGACATGTGCTTTTAAAGCAGTGTTAATATGGCTGATGACTTCAACGTTTTGTACGTCATATAAATTTTCAATTTTGAACATGCGTTCAGCTTTGTCAGCACCTTGTTCAGTTAAATGTACGGCTTTGGTTTTTTCATCATAATTATAATCGTCTTCTGCTTTAAGCATTTTCGCAAATACATTTGCTTGAGTATATAGTGATGTTGATTTTTCAGCTTCTCCTGAAATAATCAACGGCGTTCTTGCTTCATCAATTAAGATTGAGTCAACTTCGTCGATGATCGCAAAATGTAAAGGTCTCATAACACGTTCTTCTGCATAGTTCACCATGTTATCTCTTAAATAGTCGAAACCTAATTCATTATTTGTACTATAAGTGATATCTTGGGCATAAGCTTCACGTTTTTCATCTGTTGATTTACTGTTTAAGTTTAGACCAACTGTTAAACCTAGAAACTCGTATAATTCTGCCATTTCTTCACTTTGAGAACTAGAAAGATATTCATTGACTGTGATAACGTGGACCCCACGTCCAGCTAATGCATTTAGATAGGTAGGCATTGTAGCTGTTAATGTTTTACCTTCGCCTGTTCTCATTTCGGCAATATCACCTTTATGGATAGCGATACCGCCCATAACTTGTACTCTATATGGTGTCATATTAAACACACGTTTTGACCCTTCACGTACTAAGGCATACGCTTGAGGTAAAATTTTATCTAAGTAATCATTTTGTTTTTTTACATCTTCAATTTCTTGAACTTCTTGTTGAAATTGTTTTGTTTTATTTTTTATTTCTTCATCAGTTAAGATAGCCATATCTTCCTCTAACGCGAGTACTTCATCGGCTATTTTACCTAGACGTTTTGTTTCTTTTTTATTGCCGTCAACAATTTTCGATAAAAATCCCATTACGTCCGCTCCTTTAGCTTAAAAACTGTTTGGCTTACAACAATTTATCATATCATTTATACTTTAGAATTTATACTCAAAAACTCATATAAACACTATTTTTAATTGCGCGCAACTATTATTACTTACTTTGTCTCCCTAAATCACTTTCATTATCTATACGTTTTAATCATAAACTTCTAATTACCTCATTACATTAGCATAGCATCATATAAGCGTCCACGAATTACTATAACGAAATAGTTAGAACGACTAAGAGCGCCCATGTTATATGGACGCCCTAAGTAATTAATCAATATTATAAAACGACTATTCTGTTGTTTCAATTAATCCGTATTTTCCATCTTTACGTTTATAAACAATGCTTGTTCCATCAGTGTCACGATCTGTAAAGATGTAAAAATCATGTCCTAATAAATCCATTTGTAAGACTGCTTCTTCTGAATCCATTGGTTTTAAATTAAATTGTTTAGAACGGATAATTTCAATTTCACTATCAGTCTCTTGATTATCTTCAGTTTGCGCAGTTGGTTCTATAGGAGTCACTTCTGCCTCAGAAACAAAGGCTTCTTGTTCGCTTTGACCTTTGTGTTTACGGTTAACACGCGTTTTATATTTACGGACTTGACGTTCTAATTTGCTAGTAACTAAGTCAATTGCCGCATATAAGTCGTCATGGCGTTCTTCCGCTCTTAAAGTAACATTTTTTAAGGGAATTGTTACTTCAATTTTAGTTGTAGAATTTTGGTATGTTTTTACTTTTACGTGCGCTACTGCGTTTGGCACGTCGTTAAAGTAACGTTCAAGCTTACCAATTTTTTCCTCAATATAGTTGCGGATGGCATCTGAAATAGTGAGGTTATCTCCATGAATTTCAAATCTGATCATAGCTATCTCTCCTTTAACCTCTTGTATTGTTAATTCTTAATTTTATAATACCATGTTTTCGCTTATCTTGAAAACGTAAACACTTTGAATTTTCTGATACTTTTCTCGTATAGTTTTTCCCCTGCATGATGGACGGTCAAACCGGTTGTATATATGTCATCCACTAGCAATATCTCTTTACCAGCTAGCTCTATATCTTCTTTTATAAAGAAGGGATTAGTTGCTTTCGCTCTAGCTAATTTTCCGAGGCTAGATTGTTTAGGACGCAATGAAGCACCTAAGACATTATGATACTTCACTCCCATTTTATCTAAGACGGTTGACACAGGATTAAATGTCCTTTCCTTATCTCGTTCATAAGGCGATGGAATAGGTATGATTAAATCATAAGTTGTCTCAGGTAACCGAAGCATAGTGGCTAGCAGATCTGCCAAATAGTAATCTCGCATAAATTTATAATTATGAATGGTGTCTTTCATTATTCCATTATATTGGTAATCACAGTAAAGTTGTGTCATTAAAGTAAATGTTTGTGCTAAAAACTGACAGTCTAAGCAGGTGCCTTCTGTGGTGGTATGATAATTCAAACACCTTGAACATCGATATTCATCCATCACTAACTCGCTTTGCTTCCACAGTGACAGGCAAGTGTCGCACAATCGAGGACTCGGTCTGTAAAAATTCAATAGAGATAAAGCTTCATGAATAGGTTTTAAACATTGAAGACATTTAGTCATCTAACCACCCACGTTTGATACCTAGTCGATTCATATAAACGATATCTCTTTTTGCTAAAATCATCGCTAGACTTACACCCTCATGTAAGAATAATACCAAGCCTGTAGGGGCTTCCTTCTTGCGACCTACTCTTCCGGCAATTTGGATTAAGGCGGCCTTTTCAAAAGAATCAGCATTAAGCACAATGACATCTAAGCATGCCATAGTAAACCCTCGTTCTAAAATAGTTGTTGTGAATACAATGCGATGTTCTCCTTTGCGTAGCGCCTCAACTTTATCGAAACGTAAGGCATCTTCACTAGACACACATATTAAATCTGGAAAGAAATAATGATAGTGTTTAAAGGCCATTTCCATTATTTCTATATTATTAAAAAAGACTAACGTAAAGCGTTGAGCTTCTAATTGTTGATAAAGTATAGATTTAAGTTTGTGTTGAACGCGATTAGCCTTCAACTTAAAATAAGAAAACTTAGGGATAGGTAAAGTGTGGCGATGAAAGCGAGCAGGAAGTTGGATAATCTGATTGTTAGATAGTTGTTTAGTTAAGCGTTGAGTTGGTGTAGCCGTCATAAAGATATAACTATGTTGGGGTTTCGAAGCAAGATTGATTGCATTAAATAATTGGGGATCCCTTGATAAGGGGAAAGCATCGACCTCGTCTATAAAAACAACATCGAAATGAGCTTTGAAACGATAAAGTTAAGGAATAGTGGCAAGCACAAAATGACCATTATACCGTTGATGACTAGATTGGTATAAGATATCGATGTCTTCACACGTAAATGCTTGCTCTACCCGTTTACTCGTTTCGATGACTACGTCTACCCTTGGGGAAACAATCGCAATATTATAGCCTAATCGACGGGCTATTCGAATACCCTCAAACATCATTTCTGTTTTTCCAGCACCGGTAACTGCATATAATAATAAGTCTTTTTGTTCTCTTATTGCTTGTACTACCTTGGCAGAAGCATACGTTTGTTGCTCAGATAACTCAAATGGCAATTTATATTCTCCAGAAGACGTTTTGCTCACACTCTTCGTTATCTTATACTCTGTAATATTATCTATACGGCCTAATTGAATACATCGTCGACAATATATAATCGTTTGCTTTAAAAATGAACTTTCATACTGGCACCAATAGGCTGGATTTTCATTACCACATTGAAGACAGCGATAGCCATGAGAAGTGGTTAAAATACCTGGGGATACTGAGAGGATGGGTTCGTCACTTAATATCATAGAAGGGAAAACTAACTTTCCATAATGTTTTATTTTGTACCACGCCCTTTTCAAATTATTAATAAAGTTGGAGCGAGATTGCAAAATCTATGACATGACATTAGATTTCAATCTCGCTCCCAACAAGTTTTAACTCATATATAAAATTAATGCATTAATTAATGACGATTTTTTTAGGGAAATAACCTAGGCCTAAGCCTCCAGAACCTAAATGAGAGGCTACAACAGGGCCAAACTCAGAATATTGAATATTCACATCAGGATACGTTTCTTTTAAATGGTTGTAAAAGGCTTTACCTTCTTCAATCTTATCACCATTTATTACGAAGACGGTTACTTCATCTAACCCTCTAATTTTCTCAAAAATATTTTGCTCTAAAGCGTTAAATGCACGTTTTTTTGTTCTCACTTTTTCAAATGGATAGATTCGACCATCTTCTTCAAAGCGAAGGACTGGTTTCATTTTCAATAATGTACCTACCCAGGCTTGTGCGCCCGTAATACGTCCACTTTTTTGTAGATTCTTCAAATCGTCTACAAATAAATATGCACCAGTATTTTCTCTAATTTCTAACAATTCCTCGATAATTACGTTAGGAGTAAATCCTTTTTCGACAAGCTCTAAAGCATATAATACATAACTACCTTCAATCATTGCAGCTAAATTACTATCGAATGTATAGACGTTGACGCCCTCAACCATTTCGCCTGCTTGTGTAGCTGATTGATAACTACCACTTATGCCGCTTGATAGGTTAATTACAATAATATCTGTATAGCCTTTATCTCTAAGTTGTTCGTAATTTTGAAGCCATTCACCAATTGCTGGTTGACTTGTCGTTGGGAATGTTTTTGATGAGGCCATTTTTTGGTAAAAGTGTTCCATTGGGATATTATCGTTCTCGGTAAACGTTTTACCATCATCAAACGCTACACTTAATGGTGCGATAGGTATCTGGTGTTTCTCAATCATCTCTTTTGGTAGATACCCAGTGGAATCTGCCATTACTGCGATTTTCATAGTAGTCCTCCTCAATTATACACATCACCATTATAAATTATTTTAATTAAAAAAGAAATTCATAATCATATATTTAATCATTCAAAAATAAGCGTGTATAATAAAGGTCAAATAACTTTTATAGATATTCGAGGTGACTACTCATTGAGCGATCCTATCGTTACAATTAAACAAGAACATACTATTGAAAATGTAATCAGTAAATCCCGCTTCATTGCACATATTAAACCTGTGTTTTCAGAAGATGAAGCTAAACAATTTATTAATCAAATCAAACAACAACATAATGAAGCGACACATAATTGTTCAGCCTATACGATTGGCGATCAAATGAACATTCAAAAAGCTAACGACGATGGTGAACCAAGTGGTACGGCGGGCGTGCCTATGCTTGAAATTCTAAAAAAATTAGATGTGCATAATGTATGCGTAGTTGTAACACGTTATTTTGGTGGTATTAAATTAGGTGGCGGCGGTCTAATTCGTGCTTATAGTGGCGCTGTTAGGGATGTGATTTATGCAATTGGACGCGTAGAACTACGCGATGCCATTCCTACTACAGTGACGATTGGTTATGATTTAACTGGAAAATTAGAATACGAATTAGCATCAACTTCTTATTTTTTAAGAGATACGACTTACACTGACAAAGTAAGTTATCAAATTGACGTGGTACAAACCGACTATGAAGAATTTATCGAATTTTTAAATCGCATTACTGCCGGAAATTACGAATTACATGAAAGCGATATTAAAAAACTACCGTTTGATATTCCTACAAATTAAATCCGTTTTAATATAAATAACCTTGTGTATGTTTAACTATCTCAATGAATAGATAAAGCTACACAAGGTTATTTACTTTCTTTTATGATTTTTTATTATAATTTTCGCGTGGATGGGTTGAGTCATTTTTCTTAGTAATTAAATTAAGAATAGGACGATAGCTATCATCAATCAATCCAGTAAATTCCACGATAAGTTCTATTGTTATCACAATAAGGATAAACATAAGCAAGACACCTAATGGTTGAGATAAATACAAGATTATACTTGATAAACTAAACATAATTGCGATTGAGTATATCAATAGTACTGTTTGTCGGTGACTATACCCTAGCGCTAACAATCTATGATGTAGATGTGATTTATCTGCTTGCATAATGTGTTGCTTATTTTTCATACGTCTAATCATCGCAAATAACGTATCTATAAATGGCACGGCAAGGATGACGATTGGGAAGAACAAGGAAATAAATGTAATGTTCTTAAAGCCTAATAAGGATAAAAATCCTATTATAAAACCAATCATCAATGCCCCGCTATCACCCAAGAATATTTTTGCAGGATGAAAATTGAAACATAAAAATCCTAGTAGTGAGCCGATTAACACACTACAAATCATGATAATAAAAACATTGGCCTGTAAAATTGCAATAAATGCGATTGTGATGAGTCCAATAGCTGACACACCAGAAGCTAAGCCGTCTAGCCCATCAATCAAATTAATCGCGTTTGTAATGGCCACGATCCAAATAATTGTAATTGGTATACTAAATATTCCGAAATGGATGGTCGGTCCCATTGGAAAAGATATAAAATCTATCGTTATATCATAAAAAACAACGATTGAAGCGGCTACAATTTGGCCTAATAACTTTAAAATTGGTTTCAAATCGTAAATGTCATCAATCAAACCTACTAAATACATTACAATGGCGCCGATAACTAGAGGTCGGACTTCTCTTTCTATTGGATGACCAAGCCATATTCCAATAAGAAACGAAAGTAAAATGACGGTGCCTCCTAGCACTGAAACGGGCTTTGTATGTATTTTTCTATAATTAGGTCGATCTACTAAATCTAGTTTAATAGAGACCTTAATTACAACAGGTGTTATTATTAAACTGATTACCAAAGTTACAGCAATGAGTAGTAGAGTATACATCAGTTCACCTTCATTAAATCCCTCTTATTTTTTCACATTTGCTTTTTTAATCTTTTATATTATTTAAACAGTTGTTTTTTCTTTTGACCATTGGACTATAGTACCAAGTGCTCATAAAAAACATTTAGCATTGAGTGTGATTCCTTATCTTATTTCTTTTTTATTCTAGAATAGTTTACATCGTTTTGAGTAAAACTGCACTTAAATCTAGTAATTGTAAATATTTCGTAAAGACAAGTTTATTTTTTCTATCATATCATTTCATTATTCTTTTGAATATGAAAGTCCATTTATCTATTAAAATTCTCCTTATTAAAAGATACAACTTAATGACAAATGGTAAGTTTTCACTTACAATAACTAATGGTTAAATTAAAGGAGTCGATTCCAATATGATTGAAGCAATTATTTATAATATTGCGGTCATGGTTGCAGGTATTTACTTATTTCATAGGTTACAATACTCTGAAAACAAGATAATGATTTTTTCTAAAGGATACGTTACAGTTTTAATGACTTTAGTAGCTTTATTATTAGCTGCTTATCCTATCCCCTTTTATGATAAGTACCTGATTCACCTAACTTTTGTTCCACTATTATTCTTGGGACGTTACACGAATATGGGGTATACTTTAATTGCAGCAATTATCGTCGCATTAGTCGATGTGTTTACATTTGGAAACTCAATTTTATACGGCGTAGTGCTCATAGTCATTGGTGTGATTGTTAGTATGGTAGGACCTTTCTTAAAGCAGAACGATATTATGTCTCTAGTTATTTTAAATCTTATCAGTGTAATTATTCTGTTTATTTTATCTATCTTCAGTCCACTTTATGATTTATTTGAAGTTGCTGTATTAGTTCCAATTTCATTCGTCTTAACCATTACTTCAGCGATTACATTCGTAGATATGTGGCATTTCTTCTCTCTTGTTACACGTTATGAAAATGAGGACCAATACGATTACCTCACTGGATTAGGAAACGTTAAAGAGTTTGATAGACATTTAAATCATATCTCACAAATTGCTGAAGAAAATAAAGAAAGCCTAGCCTTGCTTTTGATTGATATTGATGGTTTTAAAGATGTAAACGATACTTACTCACACAAATCTGGAGACGCTGTACTAAAACAAATGTCTCAATTACTAAAAAATTATGTTCCTAAACAATTCGAGATTTTCCGTAATGGAGGCGAAGAATTTTCAGTCGTTATCCGTGATTATTCATTAGATCAAAGTGTTAAATTGGCTGAAAATATTAGAACTGGGGTCGAAAAATCATCTTTCCACTTACCTAATAAAGAAGTTATTAAACTCTCTGTATCTATCGGAGTTGGGTATTTAACACAAGATGATCATAAATCTCAACGTAAAGTCTTTAAAGATGCGGATGATATGGTTCATGTGGCTAAGAATGAAGGTCGAAATCAAGTCATGTTCAACCCAATTATCAAGATATAAATTAAATTTCAACTGTCAATTTGTTATACTAAAGATTAATTTTACTTAGTGAATTTAAGGTATAACATATTGACAGTTTTATTCATTTTAAGAACTGTTTAAGATATTGTATGAATGCATAACGTACTATTGCAAGTTGAGTGTTCAAGTTGTACACTTCAAATTGTCTAATAAATAAAAATTCTTTATTCAATTATTCGGGGGTGCCGTTTATGTCAGATTCAATCACTATTATCGACGAAAATAAAGTGATTGATGTTGTTTTAATAGCTGGAAGAATTTTACTAGAAGCTGGCGCAGAAACATATCGTGTTGAAGATACCATGAATCGTATTGCCTATAGCTATGGGCTTCATGATACATATAGTTTTGTAACTTCAACGGCCATTATTTTCTCACTAAATGATCGTACGAGTACAAGACTTATTAGAATTCGTGAACGTACTACAGATTTAGAAAAAATTGCGCTTACTAATAGTCTTTCACGTAAAATTGCTAAAAATGAACTCACTATAGATGAAGCGAAATCAGAATTGATTCATTTACGACGTGCTTCATTGCAGTATTCATTTTTATTAAACTTTTTTGCTGCTGCCATTGCCTGTGGATTCTTCCTATTTATGTTTGGAGGCGTAGCTTCCGATTGCTGGATTGCAATCATCGCTGGAGGCGCCGCGTTTCTAACATTTAGCTTAGTACAACGTTTTATTCAAATTAAATTCTTTTCTGAGTTTGTTGCATCCGCCGTCGTCATCACGATAGCTTCAACTTTTACTCAACTAGGAATTGCTACTAATCAGAATATTATTACCATTTCAAGTGTAATGCCACTTGTACCAGGTATTTTAATTTGTAACGCTATTCGAGATTTAATGGCTGGAGAACTGTTAGCGGGCATGTCACGTGGTGTTGAAGCCGCACTTACATCATTCGCTATCGGTGCTGGCGTAGCCATTGTACTACTCATTATTTAAGAAAGGCTGTGCCAAATGTTATTTTATTTATTTCATTTTATAATTAGTTTCATTTCTACAGTACTTTTCTCAATTATATTTAATGCTCCAAAGAGACTCTTAGCTGCCTGTGGCTTTGTTGGTGCCGTAGCTTGGACAATCTATCAATTTACTGTAGATATGGATTTAGGAAAAGTAGGCGCCGCATTTTTAGGTAGTTTCATACTTGGATTACTAAGTCACGTGATGAGCCGTCGTTATAAACGACCCGTGATTATTTTCATCGTGCCAGGTATCATTCCTTTAGTGCCTGGTGGTACTGCTTATGAAGCAACACGCTTTTTAGTGTCGAATGATTATACTCAAGCAGTTAATACATTTTTAGAAGTAACACTTATTTCTGGATCAATTGCGTTTGGTATTTTAGTAGCAGAAATCCTCTACTACATTTATACGCGTATCAAACAATATTATGATAAAATCAAAGGTAAAACATATAGAAAATCATATAATATGAATAATAGAGTTTAAGGGGATGTCTAGCCATGAAAGAACAAATTATAGACAGATTATCACGTTATGTGAAAATTGATACACAATCTAATCCTGAGTCAGAAACTACACCTTCTACTGAGAAACAATGGGATTTATTGCGTTTATTACAACAAGAACTTACAGAATTAGGATTAGATACTGAGCTTGATGACAATGGCTACTTATTTGCTACAGTAGAAAGTAATATCGATGTTGAAGTGCCAACTGTCGGTTTCTTAGCTCATGTGGACACATCACCTGATTTTAACGCGACAAATGTTAACCCTCAAATTGTTGAAAATTATGATGGTAAACCTATTAAATTAGGTGATACTGGTCGCGTCTTAAGCCAAGAAACTTTTCCAGAATTAAAAAAATTAAAAGGTCATACGTTAATGATTACTGACGGTACATCATTACTAGGTGCAGATGATAAAGCTGGTGTCGTAGAGATTATGGAAGCTGTGCAATACTTAAAAGCACATCCAGAAATCAAACATGGTCGCATTCGTATCGCCTTCACACCGGATGAAGAAATTGGACGCGGACCACACAAATTTGACGTAGAACGCTTTGATGCTGACTTCGCTTATACAATGGATGGTAGTGAATTCGGTGAGTTACAATATGAAAGTTTTAACGCTGCAGAAGCTAAGATTTCTACTCATGGTGTTAACGTGCACCCTGGTTCAGCTAAAAACATTATGGTTAATGCACTTTCTTTAGCCCATCAATTTCATAGTTTATTACCTGCTAGTGAAGTTCCAGAGCGTACTGAAGGTTATGAAGGGTTCTATCATTTAATGAAATTTGAAGGTAATGTTGAAAAAGCAACGTTACAATATATTATTCGTGATCATGATAGACAAGAATTTGAGTTACGTAAGAAGAAATTACTAGAAATTCGTGATGATATTAATACACATTATGAAGATTTCCCAGTAAAAGTAGATATCGAAGATCAATATTATAATATGGCTGAAAAGATTGAGCCACATCCATATATTATCGATATTCCTAAAAAAGTGTTTGCTGACTTAGGTATTGAGCCAAATACTGATCCAATTCGTGGCGGTACAGACGGTTCACAACTTTCATTTAAAGGTCTACCAACACCTAATATCTTTACTGGTTGCGGTAATTTCCATGGACCGTTTGAATATGCGTCAATTGATGTGATGGAAAAGGCAGTCCAAGTTATTATTGGCATTGCTCAAGAAGTAACACATCATCAAAAGTAAACAAGAGTGACAACAAAAATCCGATATAATTTCAAGATTAACTAGTACACTCATTCTTGAAAATAAAAATTAAATAGTATAAAAACAGGCTTGAAAGTGGTTGATTTCTAAACGAATCAATCACCTTCAAGCCTATAATTATGGGTTAATATCTCACTGTCTCATTATTAAATTTTAATCTTTATAATGTTGTTTTTAACAATTTAAGTGCTTGCACTGTAAAATGTCTAATTTGGATACCCATTTTAAAATCAGGATATGTGGCAGGCATTTCAGTAAATGTATTGAACATTGCAGTAACGTTATAATTATCAAAAACATCAAATTTGTCTGCAGTAGCACAAATAGCGATTGAAGGCTTATTGTGTTTAGCAGTTAACTCTGCAATAGTTAAAGTGGTCGTTTCAAGTAAGTTATCTTCTTCTTTTAACCCTTCACCGAAAATAATCAAATCTGCTTGAGATATTAAATCATCTAAATGTGTAATTTGATTGACCATTTCGTGACTAGTTAGTATTTCTGCTCCATATAGACCTTTTAATAGCGCAGCAATACCACCGCCAGCTCCGCCACGTTCAATAGGCCCTAAAGCAACTTGTAGTTCGTTTTTTACAATTTCACTAAAATACCATACTAAATTGTCTAATTCTGCGGCTTTATCTCGACTAATATGGTGTTCTTCATATGTTTTCATAATTTCACTATTTTTACCGTACAGTTTACTTGAAAAGTCTGACATAACTTGAATATTAGCGTCTTTAAAACTTTGCGGAATGTTTGATAAATCTATATGTCTAATGTATTTAATAATTTTAGAACCTTCACGCGCATCTAATATATTGCCTTCATCATCATAAAATTGAGCGCCTAACGCTTGTAACATGCCACTACCACCGTCAAAACTATCGATGCCGCCAAGTGAAATGACAATATTATCTGCCCCGTTATTTAAAGCATCTACAACCATTTCACCTAAACCATAACTTGAACGTTGAGCAATCGGTTTTTGACCTTTTAAGAATAAATTACCTTCAATGATTGTTAGACCTTGTTCAGTTTGCCCATAGACCGCTTCAATCTCATTCATGTCTGCATCATGGACATTAATTCTATATTTTGTGCCTGATTGCCATAAAAATACTGAATCCATTAATTCATGTCGTCCATTAAACAAAGGCACTTGTACGACATCTGCATCGTCTATTTGACTTGTTACCGCTTCTTCTACGAAACGGTTAGCTTGATAACTGGAAATAATACCATTAAATTCATCCATGGCTACTAATACTTTCATTCGTTAATCACCTCATGCCATTTTCTGTTATTTTTATAAAGATGCTTTTAGACATTATTACTTCAACTTCACTTTCACATTATACATGGGTTAAGTCGATTTTTCATAATAGGAAGATATCCTAAGGTAGAATTGAAGGCTGAGACTACGCATTCGTGTCCCAGCCTTAGATTACTCTTTTCTTATTTAATTGTATTTTACTCTTCGGCTTGAGCTAGCGAAGACACATTAATATCATTATGAGTTGCATTCCACTTCGCTTCTCCGTCTATAAAGTAGAAAGCTTGAGGAGACTCATGTTTCACATTTGTTTTTTCAGCGATATAATCAGAAAGTTTTCTTTCTTCTTGAACGACTAAATAATAGCCATCCATATCTCTTTCATATAAGAATTTTTTAAATTGATCAAATGCAGCCGCTGAGATTGGACAAGTATCACTATGTTTTAATACAAATACATATTTATTATCTTCTAGTACTTGTTCAAACTGGTCAATCGAACTCAGCTTTATAACCATTCTATTCACCTCTAAATTTATTTATGCCCCTATAGTTATTTATGATTACTATAAACTACTTAATGGGTACAATTATACACACTTCATTCTCCAATGTTAACCAGAAATTTAATTTAAACTTGGTTATATTCGCTTTTACTTTTTTAATTTTTTAAAATTATTGTAAAAGTCATTATCGTGTTCACTTAATTCTTTACCCGTTTTTGGCAACTTATCGACATCAATTTTGGAAAGTTTTTTCTCAATATTAACAGTTGTTTCACGTGTATCATAATAATTCAACAGATTATAATACATTTCAATCGCATTTTTACGTGCCGCATTAACGTTAGAATCTGTAATATTCGTCTGATTTAACTCTGTAATTTGTCGTTCAATTAACGGTTTAATACGTTGATTAATTGCTTTTTTAGAGTTCGCATGTTCATTTTCCAAATATTTTTGCGCTGTTTCTTTCAATTTCTTATTGTTACTTTCAATCTTCGAAGTTAATTGATTAGCGTCATCTTGATTGCTTGCTTTTTGAATTTTAGACTCTACTTGAGAACGATTGCTTTCGAATAATTTAGTATAATCTAAAATGTCTTCATTTGCTTTGATTGATTGATTACATAAGTCTATAAATGATTTAAGCTCATCAATTGATTGTCTTTCTTGCTTAACATTATCTACATACTTTGCTTTCAAATCTTTTGCATCCTGATTATCGGCAGGTAATTTTTTAGCCTCTTTCTCATAAGCCTCAAATGCTGGCATAAGATGATGATTTACATCTTTTTGTAGTACTTTAAACTCTTTTTTATTCTTATCCGTCGTATCTGTCTTACTTAATTGGTCTAATTGTTTTAAATGAATCTTGTCCATTACCGTTTTGACGTCTTTCTTCTTAGCTTCCACTTCATCTAACTGTTTCTCAAATTCTTTCAAATTAGCATGATATTGGTTACTACAAGAAGATAAGGTTAACACACATATGATTATTATCGAAAGAATTGCTAATTTTTTCATCTTTGCACTCCTATCAACACGTATTATACCTAAACCTATTTATATTGAAAATAATTTGTGCTATAGTATTTCAGAATTTGTAAAATATCCTAATATTTGAAGGAGACTTATATGTACACGACTGTTCAACCTTTTGTACAAGCACCGTCTACTACAGACTATAATGTATTATATCAAACTACCAAAACATTATTATTCGACTTGCTAGACTCCCCTGTTCAATTTACACAACATATTGGCGGTACAAAGCATTTCAACTATGCCACAGAGCCAATTTTAGATATTTTAGTAGGTGTAAATAACCTTCATGATATTACTTCTTTAGATGAAAAACGACTAAACTATGTTGGCTTTTATCGTTTGCATCATCCTTATAAAAAGAAAGTCATGATGGCAAAATTTAATAATTTGATTGAGCTAAAACAAACAATTCGTTTACATATCGTTCAAATGGACACACCTTTATTTGAACAATATTTAGCAGTAGATAAGGCACTTGCTTCCAATCCAGATATTGCCCTTCATTTTTCAGAAAAAAAGAATCAAATTATTAATCCTGTAACTACGATAAGAAATTATGAAAATCAAAAACAGCAATACTTCGAAAAATTATACAAACAACTTTAGATACAAGAGGGATTAATAATAATTCGCGCTTACCTTCTTTCGCAAATCAGTTATAAAGTTGCTATAATAAAGAATAGATTATAGAAGAGAAGAAAGGATGTACTTATGTTAAAACAAGAAGACATCTTACAAGATTTAAAATCCTTAATACCTGAAGACATTATTAAAGTGAATGAACCATTAAAACGATATACATATACTGAAACAGGTGGAAATGCAGATTTCTATTTATCCCCTACTCAGAATGAGCAAGTTCAAACAATTGTACGCTATGCTCAAGATAAAGATATACCTGTAACGTATTTAGGTAATGGTTCTAACATTATCATCCGTGAAGGTGGTATTCGTGGTATCGTCATTAGTTTATTATCACTAAAACATATCAATGTATCAGACGATGCCATTATTGCAGGAAGTGGCGCTGCAATCATTGATGTATCTCGTGCTGCAAGAGACCATGTATTAACAGGCTTAGAATTCGCTTGCGGTATTCCAGGCTCGGTCGGAGGCGCAGTTTATATGAATGCTGGCGCTTATGGTGGGGAGATTAAAGACTGTATTGATTATGCATTATGCGTTAATGAACAAGGTGATTTAATCCAATTAACTAGTAATGAATTAGAACTAGATTATAGAAATAGTATTGTACAACAACAACATTTAGTCGTTTTAGAAGCGGCCTTTACTTTAACACCTGGCCATCTTGATGAAATCCAAGCTAAAATGGACGATTTGACTGAACGTCGTGAAACGAAACAACCACTTGAATATCCATCTTGTGGTAGTGTCTTCCAACGTCCTCCAGGCCATTTCGCTGGAAAATTAATCCAAGATTCAAATTTACAAGGTTACCGTATAGGTGGCGTTGAAGTTTCTAAGAAACATGCTGGTTTCATGGTGAACGTAGATAATGGTACAGCCACAGATTATGAAGATTTAATTCATCATGTACAAAAAGTTGTAAAAGAAAAATTTGATGTAGAACTTCATCGTGAGGTTCGTATTATTGGCGAACATCCTGAACAATAAGGTTCGAGTTAGTGAATAAGGAGACGATATAACAGATGCCAAAAGTTTATGGTTCCATTGTGGATGACGAAACACGTTGCGTACACTACCATACTTTTTTAGATGTCGTTGCCATTAAATTTAAATGTTGCAATAAATACTACCCTTGTTATCAGTGCCATGATGAACATGAATCACATCAAATTGTTAGATGGCCTGAAAAAGAGTTCAACCAAAAGGCTATTATGTGTGGTGTGTGTAAGCATGAAATGTCTATCCACGACTACATGATGACTGAACGATGTCCAAATTGTCACGCTCATTTTAATAATCGCTGTAAATTCCATTATCATTTATATTTTGAAGTATGATTAAAATTAAAGGGAGTGATTGGCATTGTCTACCGCAATCATAGGTGGCTTTGTTATCGTAATACTCATAGCAATTTTTGATCATTTTTCTAAAAAGAAAAAATAACATATCAATATTTAAAAAGGCTTGCAAGTGATTTCGACTTTGAAATCACTCGCAAGCCATTATTTTGGAATTAAATTCCAGCTTCTTTATTTAATATATTATTTGTCTAATACTTCTTCTAATTCGTCAATTTGTTTCATTGTAGTAGTTGTTGAACCTGAAGAGAAGTACCATAATTTTGGATCTAATTCATAAACTTTATCATTTTTAACTGCTTTAACATTTTTAAGTACATCGTTACCTAATGTGTCTTTAGCTGTTGATTGTCCGCCTACTACTGCACCACGGTCCATTGCAAGAATAACATCTGGATCTTGCTCAGTGATATATTCATTAGTTACATTTTGACCATGTTGACTGTCATTGACGTTTTTATCAACTGGTTCGAAACCTAAAGTTTTATATACTAAACCGCCGAAACGTCCATTAGGACCAAATGTAGATAATTCACCTTCGTTAACTAATAAGTACATTACTTTTTTATCGAATTTCTTAGTTTTGTCTTTCATGTCAGCGATGTCTTCATCTAAATCTTTATTAAGTTCTTTCGCTTTATCTTCTTTGTCGTAGATTTTACCTAAGTTTTCAGTGTTTTTCTTCATGTCTTTAACTAGATTTTCTTCATCTGCACCCACATATACAACTTTAGCGTCTGGTGCTGCTTTTTTGAATTCATCTAAATTCTTCTGATTAGCTGTTCTTCCTGAAACAAAGATAACTTCAGGTTTAGCTTCTGCTACTTTATCAAAGTTAACTTCTTTTAAGTTACCTGTATTAAGATATTTGTCATCTTTGAAGTCACTTAAGAAGTCTGGTAAGTTAGAGTTGTTTTCACCTTTTGGTAATGCTTTAACTTTGTCTGATACACCTAGTTCTTTAAGAACGTCTAATGCACCGTAGTCTAATACGACTGCATTTTTAGGATTTTTCGGAATTTCTACAGTATTGCTAATTTTTTTGGCATCGCTGCCATCTCGTTCTTGACCGCTTGCTTCAAAATCATTTTTGATTTTTACAGTTTTAGTTTCTTTAGCGTTGTCACTTTCACTTTTAGATCCTGAATCATTACTACTATTCGATCCGTTACTACATGCTGATAAAACTAAAACTAAAGTTAATAATAAAAATAAGACAGTTTTCTTCATTCCTATCACTCCTTAAAAATTTAACCTTGCTGCTGAGTTTCATCTGGACTTTCTCTACTCTATTCCTTCGAATAGCATCACCCCTTTAAAGTAATGCGATTAAATGATTTAGATTTTAATTTAATCAAAAAGTAGTTTCATCATAATAAAGACAAATACGTTGTCCTCTAATTTCTTCGACATGGACATCCATTTCGTATAATTCTTTTAAAATTTCTGATTGAATGACATGATCTCTTGTATCCGCTTTGATGATTGCTCCATCTTTTAATGCTATAATGTGGTCTGAATAGCAAGACGCAAAATTAATATCATGTAAGACAATTACAATCGTCTTGTTCAGTTCTTTACACAATCTACGTAACGTTTGCATAATTTGCACAGAGTGCTTCATGTCTAAATTATTTAACGGCTCATCTAATAGAATATAATCTGTATCTTGAGCTATAGTCATAGCTATATAAGCACGTTGTCTTTGACCACCCGAAAGTGTTTTAATATTTCTACTTCTAATGTCTTGAAGTTGAAGTAAATCTAACGCATATTCTACTTGTTTATAGTCTTCATCTTTCATTCGACCTTTTGAATATGGAAAACGACCAAAGCTAACTAATTGTTCTACAGTAATATTCATTTCAGTATGATTTGTTTGTTTTAAAATACTTAATTTTTTAGCTAATTCATCGCTTTTATAATCAAGTACAGGCTTATCTTCAATTTTGATAATTCCATTTTCATATTCAAACAGACGACTTACTGCCGAAAGTAAGGTACTTTTACCAGCCCCATTAGGTCCTATAAGAGAAGTCAAAGTCCCTTTTTGAATATCAACGTTAATATCCTTTAAAATAGGTTTATCTTGTATCGACTTATCTAAATTTTTTATTTCAATCAATTTGCACTTCTCCTTTTAACAAGTAAGTAGATGAAATAGCTTCCACCAATTAAATCAATGATTAAACTAAATTCTGTTGTGGCTTCAAATAAGTTTTCAACTACCCACTGTGCTGTAAATAAACTAATCCAACTGATTAAAATCGTTGCTGGTAAAATAAACTTATGTTCATAGGTCTTCATTAATTCATGTGCTAAGTTGACAGTTAAAAGTCCTAAAAACGTGACAGGACCAACTAATGCCGTAGAAATGGACACAAGCAAAGCGACGATAATAAGTAGTAATCGTGTCATTTTTTCATAAGATACGCCGAGATTAATTGCTTGCGCTTTTCCAAGTAATAAAACATCTAAATACGGACGAAGTATAATGGTAATAATTATTAATAAAATTAAAAGAATACTAGATACAAATACCAATCGTGAATTAGATGCTTCAAAACTTGCGAACATAGCACTCTGAACTGCTAGGAAAGACTCCGGATCCATGATGAGTTGAATAAAGCTTGTGATACTACGAAAGAATGTTCCAAGTACCACGCCGACAAGTAATATAAAATAAACTGAAAAATTACCTAATTTAAACATGCCTTCGAAAAGTATAAGTGCGAATAACACCATTGTGACTAACGTAATTAAAAAATTTAAATATACATTTGTGACAATAGCAGCTTGCGTTCCGACTAAAAAGACGGGCAATACTTTAACGAACAAGTAGACTGAATCAAGTCCCATAATCGATGGCGTCAATAGTCTATTGGTAGTTATGGCTTGGAAGACAACTACTGAAGTACCAATGGCTCCACCTACAATTAAGATTAAAAATAGCTTTCTCAATCTACTTTGAAATTGATATTCAAATATTTCGAAATCTAAGCCTACTAATAAATAAAAAATCGCCATACAAACTGTCGCAAAAATTAATATACCTATTTTCATATTAGAACTTATTTGCATATTCTTTTCTGCCTTTCATTAGTAAGATTAGGAAAATAACTGTTCCAAATACACCAATTGTTAAACCAATGTTTATTTCATACGGATAAACAATTAATCTACCTATAATATCTGCTATTAATACAAAGATAGATCCAAGCATAAGTGTATGAGGTAAGGCGTGTTTCAAGTGGTCTCCTCTAAAGATAGAAATAATATTAGGAACAATTAGACCTAAGAATGGTAATGTTCCGACAGTAACCACTACTAACGCAGTAAGTGCAGCAGTAATGAATAATGCTATGTTAATGATTTTTTCATAACTTACACCTAAATTATGACTAAAGTCTTTTCCCATTCCTGCAATTGTAAAATGATTGGCGAATACAAATGCCACTATTAAAATTGGGATAACGAGATAAAGCACTTCATAACGTCCACTAGTGATAATCGCAAAATTCCCATTTAACCAGTTTCCAATACTTTGTAAAGCATTAGTTCTTAGTGCGATAAAAGTTGTGAAACTCGATACTATCCCACCAATCATGATGCCTAGTAAAGGAACAAAAATAACTTCTTTAACACGGATAAAATTAATTAATCTAACAAATAAAAATGTCCCGGCCAAGCTTAATGTTACTGCGAAAAGCAGTTTAATTAGTATATGTCCGTGAGGAAAGAAGACTAGTGATAATAAAATACCTAACTTTGCCCACTCTACCGTTCCTGCAGTGGTAGGGCTTACAAATTTATTTTGCATCATTTGTTGCATAATCAGTCCAGCTAATGCAAGTGAACTTCCTGAAAGAAGGATACTAACTGTTCTAGGAATACGACTCGAGAACAAAATGTTTCTTTGTTCTTCATTTAAGTGGAATATATCTGCGAGGGAAAGTTGGCTTACCCCTACAAATAAGGAGATAATTGATAAAATCACTAACAAAATGAGTAGAACATAGCCTTTAAATAAAAACTTCATTAGTAATTCCCCTCAATTTAAAATATGTATTTAAAAAGTAATATCCTTTCAACGATAATGATTATCATTGTCGTCACTACTAATATTAAAGATTACTATTACGAATTTCAATAGGTTTCCAGATATTTTTAAAATTATATTAAATTAAATGCTATGTTTTTTGCTGAAACAACTTTAATAATCACAAGGACGAATATTCGAGAAAAGGATAATGAGTGAAGTGAGAAATTTAGGTGGTAGACGTTTATTCTATAAAAGTGGAGTGAAACTGACATCTAGCGAGAGACGCTATAATTAGCTGAAAATGAAGAAATATAGTTTCAACGTATCTTCCTTTCAATTAATTTGTCGCGTTAAAATTTCTATTTCATTACTTAGATATGTACCTATTAACTCAATTTTCTCTTAAGTTAAATCAGTATCTTGATCTTGTTGAATTTCGGATTTGATTCTATCTTTTACTAGTTCTTTATAAAGCATTTTTGAGACTTTATTCTTCTTTGCTTTATGGTTTTAAATACTTCGTTTTTATATCAATGTATTTCTATTGGCATTGGCTTCTAGCTTAGTGCCGTCGATAAAATATTAATTAGTCACCTATAAGAAGTTGTTCAAGATTGACTATAAAGTGGGATAAGTAATGATTCTAATAAGACAGTTGAGTCATGTTGCAGTTTTCATACATAAGACGTCTCGTTAGTTTAGTTTATTGGCATTTATTAAATTATACGAAAGTATCTTATTCTTTAAAGTAATTCAATATAAAATTACATGTTACTAACGTAGTATTGTTGGCGAGACTCCTGAGGGAATAGGATGAGCGTCGAGACCGCGGCTCGACCCATCCTCCTAGGAAATGCGAGCCAAACAATACGAAGTATTGATAAAAAGAAAAGCGTAGGTATGATTCAATCATGAATCATATCTACGCTGTTTTTGAAATTTATGTCCCAGTCCCTACTTTAAGGAATATTTTATTTATCAAAAATGAAATCTTCATCTTGTAATGCTTCTACATTAAGCGCTAATGTGTAACCATCACCTTTAACTGAGAAGAAGTCATGGTTCTTAGTTGTAGTATCTAATGCATTTTCAATAATTGGATTGAATTCTTTTTCTTCAAAATATGGTTCAAATCCAAGGTTAGATAGTGCCTTGTTTCCATTATATTGAACATAATTAAGCACATCTTCAGTTAAACCAATATCATCATATAGCATATGAGTATAAGATACTTCATTGCTATATAACTCTTCTAATAATTTATACATTTCTTTATCCGCTTTTTGTTTTTCATTTTCAGAAAGTTCATTACGTAAACTTTGAGCATCTAAACCAGTAAATACGCCATGGATAGATTCATCAAGTAAAATCTTTCTGATGATTTCACCAGATGTAGTCATTTTACCTTGTCCGGCAAGGTATAAAGGATAATAGAAGCCTGAGTAGAATAAAAATGTTTCTAAGAATACACTAGATACTCTGGCAATATATTGATCAAAGATTGAGGCTTCTTTACCCCATAATTTATGATAGTTTTCAATAATTTTATCAGATTTATATTTTAAATGAGGCTCTTCAATTACCCACGTATCTAATAAATAGTCTGTTTCACTAGTCGGCAATAACGTTGTGAAAATATGTGAGTAACTTTTGGCGTGAATTTGTTCCATCATAGCCATGAAAGAGTAAACTGCTTTTTTACGTAAATCTGTAGTATGTAACATGATTAATGGCATACCATCATCTGCTTGATGCGTATCTAAACCTGTTAAGCCTGCTAACGCACGTTTAAATGTATTTTTTTCATCTTCAGTTAATGTCTTCCAACTCGCAATATCCTTTGATACTTTAAATTCTGTTTCTACCCACATTTGGGAGATGTTTTGACGCCAGAACATATTTGTCATATCTTCTTGAGTGTTCCAATTGACGGCCTTCATTAAAATTCCTCCTTTATTATTAAAAACCTAAAATTACATTAATTAAGAGGACAAGGTATGAGCGTAAAACTCGACCAGTAACACTTTGCATTCTAGAAAGTCGTTAAAGACGACTCCCTAAAAGCAACCTAGTGACTTAGTCTTAAGCGCTATACCTTCTATCCTCTTCTATTTATTTCTATCTTTAAATGACATTATTTACATTAAATTGAACAGCTTGTACATTCTTCTACACTTAATAATTTATTACGAGTGTAATATAAGGATTTAAGTCCTCTATGATGAGCATATACGTACAATCTAGATAATTCACGTGTTGAAATTTCAGAGTTAACGTATAGAATAGTTGAAATTCCTTGGTCCACATGAGTTTGAATTGTAGCAATCAAATCAATAAGTTTCATTTGATCTGTATTAAACGCTGATTTGTAATACCACATTGTTTCAGGTGATAAGAATGGCATTGGATAAAATGTTTCAGCGTTACCATAAGTACGACGTTCAATTTGATCTACAATTGGCATCACTGAACTTGTCGCATTTTGCACATAAGAAATACTTTGGGTTGGTGCAATTGCAAGTCTATAAGCATGATATAAACCATGTTCTTCCACTGCTTGTTGTAATGCTTTCCAATCTTCAGCAGTAGGAATCTCAATGTTTTCAAACAAGCGTTTAACTTTTTCATATTGTGGTGTAAATTCTTGTGATGTATAAAATTCGAAATATTTACCATTAGCATAATCCGATTTATCAAAATCTTGATATACTTCTCCACGCTCTTTTGCAATTTCCATTGAACGTTCAATAGAATAATAGTTCATCATCATGAAGAAGATATTAGCAAAATCTTTTGCCTCTTCTGACTCATAGCCAATTTTATTTTTAGCTAGATAGCCGTGTAAATTCATTACTCCTAAGCCAACTGAATGTAATTCACTGTTCGCTTTTCTTACACCGGGTGCGTTTTGAATATTAGCTTCATCACTTACTACTGTTAGTGCATCCATACCAGTATGTACTGAATCTTTAAACTTACCAGTTTCCATTACATTAACAATATTTAGTGAACCTAAGTTACAAGAAATATCGCGTTTAATTTCATCTTCAATACCATAGTCATTAATTACTGAAGTTTCTTGTAATTGGAAAATTTCAGTACATAAATTACTCATTTTAATTTGACCAATATTTGAATTAGCATGAACTTTATTCGCATTGTCTTTAAACATTAGATATGGATAACCAGATTGCAATTGAGTTTGAGCAATCATATTTAACATTTCTCTAGCATCTTTTTTCTTTTTACCAATGTTAGGGTTAGCAACCATATCATCATAGTATTTCTCTAAATCGATATCATCTAGAGTCACGCCATACTCTTGTTTTACAGTATGAGGTGCAAACATATAGAAGTCTTTACCTTCTTTAGCTAACTCAAAGAATTTTGAAGGTACAATTAAACCAGTTGAAATAGTAGATAAACGTAAATCTTCATCAGCATTTACTTTTTTAGTATCTAAGAATTCTTCAACATCATAATGGAAGATATTTAAATACACTGCTCCTGCGCCAGGACGTTGTCCTAGTTGATCCGCATAACTGAAACCACCTTCAAGCGCCTTAGCAACTGGTAATACACCTTTAGCAACGCCTTTGATACCTTTAATTGCTTCTCCACGTGCGCGCAATTTAGAAAGATTGATTGCCACACCGCCACCAATTTTACTTAATTGTTTAGCCGTTGAATCGATAAAGTTAATTGAATTCAAGCTATCATCAACTTCTAATAAGAAACATGACACTAATTCACCACGACGTGCACGTCCAGCATTTAAAAATGTAGGCGTAGCTGGTTGATAGCGTTGTTCAACCATTGCTAAAATAAATTGTTTAGCCTGTTGCTTATTACCGCCAGCCAAATATAATGCTACAATCGCTACATGTTGATTGTAGTCTTCTAAAAATTGAGATTTATCATTAGTTTTCAATGCGTAATCTTTATAAAATTTACTTGCTGACATGTAGCTAGCAAACTCGAAATTAATAGATTTAGCGAATTCTGTAATTTCGATCAAGTCCTCTTCACTGTACTTTTCGAAGACATTAAAATAAAAATTATTGTCTACTAAATAGTGTAAACGTTCAATCTCATTGTCGAAATAAATTGTTTTATCATGGATTTCTTCTAAATAGACTTTTAATGCTTCTTGATCTTTTTCTAAATTAAAGAAACCATTATCTTTACGCTTTGTAACTTCATTATTCAACTCAATATGATTGTATTTTTTCTCGTCCATAATCTTCATTAAAATGCCCCACCTTATTTTTAAATTCAATAACATCTTTGTTGGTACCTTGTACTTCAAACTTCATTAATAAAGGCACGTTATACGATTCGGAAATCGTTCGTCCTGCTTTAGCAAAGTTCTGACCCCAATTACGATTACCACTCGCTGCTACGGCACGTAAGTTGAGATGATTAACTTCTAAAAATGATTGCACTTCTTGAGGCACCTCACCAAACCCGATTGTTCCAGTCACTAAAATATAAGGCTCATTAATAACGTCCTTACAATTGTCTTTAGTAATTTCCATTACATCTGTCAGTTCACTTCGTTTTATAAATCTACGTACATTTCCAGAAAAAGAAAAATAAACTACCTTCATTGGAACGCCTTCCTTCGTCAATCTGTATAATTAATTAAAAAGAAGTTCTCTTAGATACATAAGAAAACTGCCCAAAATGAATACGATATATTTTTCGACATTTAAATTTTAGTCGACAAGCTAATAGTTTATTTAGTTAAAATAATTACTTGGATTATTTAACCACTACATATAGTGTTTAAACTAAAATATCTTATCATTTATTTAACGTAGCTCGTTCGTATTAATAGCGTTGATTTAAGGAAAAACTTAGCAAAAAGAGTGTGAAATTTCTTTTAAATTGAATTATTTATACCGCCCTTAAAATGTCTAAAAACACAACATATTGTGTTTAATTTCTAAAACCAACACTATATTCTGTGTTTTATTATACAGAATTGCTCCTGCAATTAAAAGCCACTATTTAGTGACAAAAGTTCGTAAAAATCGTAGAACGTGCGTCACCACGAACTTAAATTCATCTAAAAATTTTATTTTATGAATCCGAGTATTTTTACTTGCATTTTAAAAAATAATGTTAACTATTGAGTTATCAACGTTCTTAAAGGTTATCATTTTATTCTGACAATATATTTTGCACCATTCTCCAAAAAGTTTTTAATTTTTAAATAAAAAACACGAATATAATTCGTTGCTTTGATATGAAAAGATAAGTTTATATTTATACAGAACGTTTGTTCGTATTAAAATCATAATATAACTTTCCTCGTATTGCAAGTACTTATGCAAGAGTAATTGAAGTGTGCTACTATATATACGGTAATTTTTTAAAAATGAGGCGATAAACCTTGAATCCAAAAGTTAAGGGAATCATTGCCATACTCATTTCAGCTATAGGTTTTAGTTTTATGTCAGTCTTCTTCAGGTTAGCTGGAGATCTGCCTGTATTCCAAAAATCTTTAGCTCGAAATTTCGTCGCAATGTTTATTCCATTATTTTTTATATTTAAATATAAACAGCCGATGTTCGGTAAATTAAGCAGTCAACCACTCTTAATTACACGGTCAACATTAGGGCTTATAGGTGTGTTATTAAATATTTACGCTATTGATCATATGGTGCTAAGTGATGCCGATACCTTAATGAAACTTAATCCCTTTTGGACTATTCTACTCAGTTTAATTTTTCTCAATGAAAAGGTTCGTAAATATCAAATCATCGCAATGATAGTAGCTATATTTGGTATGCTTTTCATCGTTAAACCAGAATTTTCATCAACTATGATTACCTCTCTATCAGGATTATTTTCAGGTATCTTCGCCGCTTCAGCCTATACTTGTGTTCGTGCATTAAGTACTAGAGAAGCACCTTATACCATCGTATTTTATTTTTCATTATTTTCAGTAGTTGTTTTAATTCCTTTCTCAATCGTGACATTCGAACCAATGTCTTCAATTCAAATGATTTATCTACTAGGTGCCGGCCTTTCAGCCGCAGTTGGTCAAATTGGTATAACTTTAGCTTATAGTTTCGCCCCTGCAAAAGATATTTCTATCTTTACGTATGCGTCTATTATCTTTACAGCTGTATTTGGCTTTATACTATTCGGAGAAACGCCTGATTTCTACGCATTAATGGGTTATATCATTATTATTGGCGCTAGTTACTACATGTTTGAAAAGGCACGACGCCAACGTGTATTACCAGAACAACATAATAATACTAAGGAGTGAGTATATTGACTCAAGGACGACAAAAAGAAGATTTACAAGATATTACATTATTAGGCAATCAAAATAATAAATATGAATTTGACTACACACCCGAAGTACTGGAAACTTTTGAGAATAAACATCAAGGACGCGATTACTTTGTGAAATTTAATTGTCCAGAATTCACTTCTCTCTGTCCTATTACGGGTCAACCAGATTTTGCAACAATTTATATTTCATATATACCAAATGTAAAAATGGTTGAGTCTAAATCATTAAAACTTTATTTATTTAGTTTTAGAAATCATGGTGATTTTCACGAAGATTGCATGAATATAATAATGAATGATTTAATTCAATTGATGGATCCACATTATATTGAAGTTTGGGGTAAATTCACTCCACGTGGTGGTATTTCTATCGACCCATATACAAATTATGGTCGTCCAGATTCTAAATATGAGAAAATGGCTGAACATCGTTTAATGAACCATGATATGTATCCAGAAAAGATCGATAATCGTTAAGTGAAAAGTTGTAATTCCACTAAGTTGTTTGACAATTTAGTGGAATTTTTTAATTTCTTAGTTAATTTTCTTAAATTTACTATTGCCTATTAAAGAATTAAAGCGTATTTTATTAATATCCCTAATTTTCTATAAGAATATAGTAAATATAAATAACAAACTTTATTCTTGATAGATAGATTAATATTTAAAAATAGACTGAAAATTCTAAAAAATTCTATTTTTACGAAATCATTTCATTGTTTATGATTCTTAAAAGCTGTATTTTAGTAAGATTTAGTCATTAAGTGAAAGAAAGGGTTGGGAAACTTATGACAACAAACAATACTCATGAACAAGCAGTTCAATCAATTCCTCAGAAAGGATTTTTCGGGCATCCTAGAGGATTAGGCGTTCTTTTCTTTGTAGAGTTCTGGGAAAGATTTAGTTACTATGGCATGCGTGCTATGCTTATCTTCTACATGTACTTTGCAATTAAAGATGGTGGTTTAGGCATCGATCAAACGACTGCAATGTCTATCATGTCAGTTTATGGTGCACTTATCTACATGTCATCAATCCCTGGCGCATGGGTTGCAGATAGACTTGTAGGAACACGTGGCGCTACACTCATAGGTGCAGTACTGATTATCATAGGTCACATTTGTTTAAGCTTACCTTTTGCAATGTTCGGCTTATTCTCTTCAATGTTCTTTATCATTATTGGTTCTGGTCTAATGAAACCTAATATTTCAAATGTCGTTGGTCGTTTATATCCTGAAAATGATACACGTATGGATGCTGGATTTGTTATTTTCTACATGTCAGTTAACTTAGGTGCTTTAATCTCACCTATCATCCTGCAACATTTCATTAACATTAAAAACTTCCACGCTGGTTTCTTAATTGCCGCTATTGGTATGGCACTAGGACTTGTTTGGTACATGCTTTTCAATAAGAAAAATTTAGGCAGCGTAGGTATGAAACCTACAAACCCACTTACTTCTGAAGAAAAAAGAAGATACGGATTAATTGTCGGCATCGTAGTCGCTATTATCATCGTCGTATTATTAGTTACATATTATACTAAAACTTTATCATTCGATTTAATCAGCAACACTGTATTAGTACTTGGTATTGCTTTACCTATCATCTACTTTACAACTATGATTCGTAGTAAAGAAGTGACTGATGTAGAACGTTCTCGAGTTAAAGCATTCATCCCATTATTTATTCTTGGTATGTTATTCTGGGCTATTCAAGAACAAGGTTCTAACGTCTTAAATATTTACGGATTAGAACGTTCTGACATGCAAATGAACTTATTTGGTTGGAAAACAGGTTTTGGGGAAGCATGGTTCCAATCAATTAACCCATTATTCATTCTATTGTTTGCCCCAGTCGTATCAATGATTTGGTTAAAAATGGGTAAAAGACAACCAAGTTTACCAGTTAAATTTGGTATTGGTACTTTATTAGCCGGTGCTTCTTACATTTTAATCGGACTTATCGGTATGAGTTACGGTAATACACACTTCTCAGTCAACTGGGTCATCTTATCTTATGTGGTATGTGTAGTCGGTGAATTATGTTTATCACCTACTGGTAACAGTGCAGCCGTTAAATTAGCACCTAAAGCATTTAACGCTCAAATGATGAGTATTTGGTTACTAACAAATGCATCAGCCCAAGCACTTAACGGTACGTTAGTTAAATTAATTAAACCATTAGGTCAGACTAATTACTTTATTTTCTTAGGTTCTGTTGCTATTGTCATTACAATCATTATTTTAGCCTTCACTCCTAAGATTTCTAAAGCAATGAAAGGTATTCATTAATATATTTCATAATTGAAAGAAGCTGAGTCGTTACTATAAAAAATGGCTCAGCTTCTATTTTTGGCAGTAGTTGACTGAGATGAAGATGCGTCCAACCTGGACTTTCTTCATCTCTAGTCAACCTTGCCGGGGCGGGACTACGAAATCTTTGAAATTGCATTAGATTTCTGTCGCCGCTCCCTTTTCTTTGTAACATAAACTAAATAGTGGCATGATAGATACTTAAGGAACTATTAATTTTTAAATTTATCATTAGAAAAAACATATCTAGGGTAAAAATTAGAAGTTAAAAAATGAAAGTAGGCATGAAGATGGATCAAAAATTCAATCATGGCGTTCTCTTTTACCATGAACATAGTGGTATTAAAAATATATATGAAGGTTTAGGAGAAGTTACTAAATCGCTTACTACAATATGTAAACACTTATCTATTCAATTAAGTGAAAATGAAGGCGACATTATTAAATACTGCGAAAAAATTAAAAACCAAGATTATAGTAGCGATGTCGACGTCGTATTTATACTTGGTGGAGACGGTACTGTAAACGAACTCGTAAACGGGGTAATGAAACACGATTTAAACGTCCCTATTGGCGTCATTCCTGGCGGTACATTCAATGACTTTTCTAAAACATTAAATCTAGACCCTGATTTTAAAAAAGCGAGTGAACAACTGAAATCCTCTCGTATAGAGTCTTATGACGTAATGAAAGTCAATGATAGCTATGTATTAAACTTTGTTGGTGTTGGTTTAATTGTTCAAAATGCTGAAAATGTTCAAGAAGGTCGTAAAGATATTTTCGGTAAATTAAGCTACATTGGTTCTACCGTTAAAACATTAATGAACCCTGAGTATTTTGATTACACATTAAATGTGGATGGCGAAGAATATAATGGCAACATTTCTATGTTAGTTATTGCGAACGGCCCTAACATTGGTGGCGGACGTATTCCTTTAATGGATTTATCTCCACAAGATGGTAAAGTTAATAGCTTTATCTTTGATAGACAGAGCTTTACTATCTTAAATGATGTCTTTAAAAAACGAGACAGTATGGACTGGAATGAAATAACGAATGGCATTGACCACATTGCAGGCTCACACATCACACTTTCTACAGAACCTTCTATGAAAGTAGATATCGATGGTGAAATCAGTTTGGATACACCAATAACTATTGAAGTACTGCCTAAAGCACTTCAAATTCTTACTTTTCCTGTAGACGAAGCATAAACTAACATAACAAGAAGACGCAAAAAGCGATTAAGGTTGATAACACGTAAACGCGTGTAATATCGTAACCTTAATCGCTTTCTTTAGTTATTCTTCGCCTAAAAATAAAGCCTCTACATCTTTCCAACCATTCACGCGTTGGAAACGTTCTTCGTTAATATTGTGAGAAGCAGTGAAAATAATTGGTTCACCTTCAAATATTTGTAATTGTCGTGGATTATCATCAATTAAATAATCAGTCTTCACCACATTTTTACGTCCACAAAATACAAAATGTTGTGGATCTAAAAATGGGAAAAATTCTAATAACCATTCATATTTATCATGAAATGATGTAGGTACATCCATTGCTGCGGTTGCAATATATACATCATAATGTTGTGTCAACTTCTCAACCACTTCTTGCGCATGTGGCATTACTGTTAGATTTCTAAAAAAGCCAGGTGCTCTTAAAATATCACGTACAAGTCCATCGTGTTCTGGTATAACATGTTTTAATTTTTGGCCGTTAAGCGATTCTACTGTAATACCTAATTCTGTTTTTATATTTACCGCTTCAATAATTGCACCTAATGTATCTGCTAATACTTCATCCATATCTATTGCAATAGATTTTCTAGACATATTATCTCTCCCTTAATCATCACCTATATACTGTTAAAGTATAGCAAAAAAATGAAGAGTGGAACATAGAAGCAAAGTGACCATTCGATTTTACTTAAAACAATCAATGCGTCCCTTGCCCTAAACTCTTCCACTCTTCACTTATATACTAAACAATTTATTTAGTGCATCGTTTAATAGTTAAAATTCTTTAATACTTCAATCATTTTATCGTTTTGTTCTGGGAAACCGACCGTAATACGTAAACCATTTGGGAACGGACGTGTAATACATCCCACATTTAATAATTCTTCATATAATTCTTGCGGTTTGTCCGTTACGACGAACACAAAGTTCGTTTGACTTGGTAAAAAGTGTTCGCTTTGCGCAATATCATAAAATTTTTGACGTTCTTGCGCATTTTTTACCGTAATCTCGTTTAAATACGCTTGGTCTTCTAAAGCCGCAAGTGCTGCATATTCTGAAAGACGCGTAATATTAAATGGTGGACGGATGATGTTCCACTTTTCAATAGCAGCATTTGTCGCTACTACATAACCAATACGTAAGCCTGCTAAACCGTATGCTTTTGAAAGTGTTCTTAACAAGAATGCATTATCAAAACGTTCTTGTAATTTTAGCGTATCTGGGTAGTCATCCGCCGTTACAAATTCAAAATACGCCTCATCAATCAATACGGGTACATGACTAGGCACACGTTCTAAAAAGTGTTCTAACTCTGCATGGCTGAAATAAGTTCCAGTTGGATTATTTGGATTACATAACCATACTAACGCTGTATCGTTATCCACTTGTTTTAGGATTTCTTCTAAATCAAAGCCATAGTCCTTTAATGGAACTTGAACGACCTCTGCAGACTCAACAATTGCGTTATGATAATATTGACTAAATGTACCTTCACTAGTCACAATTTTGTCTCCAGGCGTTAAGACTGCTCTTGAAATCATTAAAATAACTTCATCCAAGCCAGCACCGAATAAAATTCTAGAAGCATCTACATTCAAATGCTCACTAATCGCTTTGCGCAATGAAGGCGATCCTGTTTCTGGATAGTAAAATAATTCATCTAAATGATCTTTAATCGCTGTTTTAACTTTTGGCGAAGGGCCGTATAGATTTTCATTGGAAGCAAGTTTATATAACTCGCCTTCAATACCATGTTTTTCTTTAAGTGCTCGTGGTGACAAGCCCGGTTGATACGCTGATAATTGATTTAACTGTTGTTTCATTTACAACCTCTCCTTCTCTTAAATGTTAAACATTTAATTAAATGATATAACACTTGCTCTCCTATGTGAAAATGCCTACCTTTTAGCTCGCCGTGATAATAACCAGTCCTCTTAATTCTATCTTACTCTAGTGAACGCCGTTCATTGCTTTTTTAACCATTGGTGAAATAGCAACGAGTAGAATACCAATCACTAACGTAAACAATCCTGAATATAAGAAGAATTGCTTCTCGCTAATCATTTTAAATACTACTACAATTTGACTGTTCAAACTTTGAGCCGTGGCATTACTTAACATCCATAATGCCATCATTTGTGCAGAAAATTTTGCAGGTGCTAATTTCGAAGTCACTGATAAGCCCACTGGTGAAATACATAATTCGCCAATTGTAATAAGCAAGAAACTTAACATCAACCATAATGGATGAATTAAATGTGCATGGCCACTCAATGGAATAATCATTACTAAATATGAGAAACCAGCAAAGATAGCACCTAGCGCAAATTTATATACTGTACTAGGATTATGTTTGCCTAATTTAGTCCACAAATTAGCAAATAACGGTGCTAACAGAATAATAAACACGGGATTAATAGACTGGAACCAGGCAGCCGGAATATGGAAGTTAATCAATCCATGTGTGAGTTTACCTAAGCTTAACTGTGTTTTTTGATCGGCAAAGTTAGCTAAAATCGTTGACCCCTGTTCTTGAATCATCCAAAAAGCTACTGACGTAATAAATAATGGTATGTAACTATAGATTCTTGAACGTTCCTCTTTACGTGTCTTTTGGCTTGATAGCATATAGACAAAAATACAAATCGGTAACAAAATACCTACAAATGTGACAATCAAACTAAAGCTTCCTAAGTTAAGGTTGCCAAAAAGATGTAAAATTAATAGCACTATTGCAAATACTGCCACCACTATACCTGTAATCATAGATAATGATTTGATTTCGTCTTTTCTTAATGGATTAGGCACGCTTAAACCAGCAAGTCCTAAACTTTTCTTATTTGTAATTAGATATGTAACTAAGCCGATAAACATACCGATGGCTGCTATCGCAAAACCAAAATGAAATCCGAGTCGTGTTTGTAAGTAGCCAGTTATAAATGGAGATAAAAAGCTTCCTAAGTTAATCCCCATATAAAAGATAGTAAATGCTGCATCTAACCTTCTATCATTATTGTCATATAACTCGCCCACCGTTGTAGAGATGTTTGGTTTTAGTAAACCAGTACCAGCTATTAATAATAATAAGGCAATCATAACTACTGTCAGATTTCCAGGTATGGTCAACATAATATGTCCAAACATAATTAATATGCCACCATAAAAGAGCGCATGGCGTGTGCCTATAATTCTATCTGCTATCCATCCTCCGATAGTACCAGACATATAAATAAGTGCTCCATATAGTGAGACGATTTGTAATGCTGTAGCTTGCGGTAAACCGAAACCACCCTTACTCACTGAGTAATATAAGTAGAAAGCTAAAATGGCTTTCATACCGTAATAACTGAATCGCTCCCAAAATTCAGTAAAAAATAGTGTACTTAGGCCTTTTGGGTGTCCAAAAAAGCCTTTCTGCGGTACGCTTTTAACAATTTCTTGTCTCGAATAATTCTTTGTATTCATTTCTCCACCCCTTAAAAATACATATATTTCTTATGTATTTAAATTCTAGTTTAAATAAAATCGTTTCAGATTACAATTCTATCTATATCTTTTTCAAACAATAGTTGCTTAAAAATAGGAAGTGGAACCAGAAATCTAAAGAGCGCAACAGATAACGATGGCCAAACTAAAAGCTAGGACATTAATACGAAAAATGTCCTAGCTTCTAATTCAAGTTATTTAGTTTTTTACTTTACTAAGTTTTCTTTTTCTAAATATTGCTTAGCCACTTTATATGGGTCTTCGTTCTTCACAGTAACTTTATAATTCATTTCTTGCATTTCTTCATCTGAAATTTTATTTTCCAATTTGTTTAATGGTTTTTTAATTTCTGGATGATCTTTCAAGAATTTTTCTTTAAACATTGGAGCACCTTGGTATGGTGGGAAGACATGTTTATCATCGTCAAGCACGACCATATCATATTGTTTTAATTCAGCATCTGTTGAGTAGGCATCTATCAAGTTAATATCACCTTTTTCAACAGCTGTGTAACGTAACTTAGGCTCCATTTGTTTAATATTAGATAAATCTAAATCATAAGCTTTGGCAACCGCTTTATATCCATCAGGACGGTCTTTGAATTCCATCGTAAAGCCTGGCTTAATTTTATCTTCAACCTTTTGTAAATCGCCAATCGTTTTAATATTATACTTTTTAGCGAAATCTTTTTTCACTGCTAAAGCATACGTGTTATTATATTTCATTGGTTTCAACATCGTCATGTCATTTTTCTTTTCAAGACTTTGTTTAGCCTGATTATAAACCGCTGCTTCTTTCTTAGACTTAAGATCCTCTTTCGTTAACTCGCCTAATACCGTGCCTGTAAATTCTAAGTAACCATCAATATCATCCGATTTCAACGCGTTAAAGAGGAATGATGTTTTACCCATGCCATCTTTTACTTCTACCGTATTATCAGTTTCCTCTTCAATCAGTATTTTATACATATTTGTAATAATTGATGGTTCAGAACCTAATTTACCAGCCATCGTAATCGTGTCACCCTTTTTCCCGAAAAGTGGTACTACAATAGCTAATAAAATAATTAATACAATCACGCCAGTAGTAATTAGTATCTTCTTATAAGATAATTTCTCAACATAGCGTAGAATCAAATCAAAGATGATTGCTAATAGAGCAGCAGGAATGGCTCCAATGAGAATAAGGGATGTGTTATTTCGATCAATGCCGAGTAAAATTAAGTCCCCTAAACCACCAGCGCCAATTAATGCGGCTAATGTCGCTGTTCCAATAATTAATACCATGGCTGTACGAATCCCAGCCATAATGACTGGCATCGCTATAGGTAATTCAACTTTAGTTAAACGACGTATCGGTTTCATACCTATACCTTTTGCCGCTTCAATGAGCGACGGATCTACTTCTTGAATACCTGTGTATGTATTTCTCAGGATTGGTAATAACGCATAGACAACTAATGCAATAATTGCTGGAACTCTTCCAATACCAAAAATAGGAATCATTAACCCTAATAATGCTAATGATGGGATAGTTTGTAGTATTGCTGCGATATTCATGACAATTTCGGATAATTTCTTAGTCTTAGTTAAGGCAATACCTAGAGGTACTGCTATTAAAATAGCTATGAATAGCGCTATAAATGAAATTTGAATATGTTCAAATATCGTTCGAAGTACTTCGCCTTTACGATCATTAAGTGTGGTTAATAGTTCATTCATGCTTTAACCTCCTTATCAGTCTCAGATAAATATTTAAAGATATCTTCACGCTTTAATAATGACTGAGTTGAGGTTTTAGTATCTTCAACAATCACGGCTTCATGTTGTGCCATTAATGAATAGACATTAGAAAGCTTGGTATTATTTTTTACTACTGGATAATTATGTTGGGTACTATTTTCTGTCACAGGTGTAATGATATCTAAATCTTTTAATTGTAAATGATCTTTATCTTGAACTAAATGACTTCCCATAAATGTCTCGACAAAGTCATTTTTAGGATGGTCACGGAAACCTTGAGGCGTATCGATTTGTTCTACATGACCTTTATTAAGTAAGCAAATGCGATCTCCTAATTTCATTGCTTCCTGAATATCATGTGTTACAAATATAATTGTCTTTTTAATCTTAGTTTGTAACTCTAACAAATCGTCTTGTAGTTTTTCACGACTGATAGGATCAAGCGCACTGAATGGCTCATCCATTAATATAACCGGTGGATCTGCAGCCAAAGCTCGGATAACCCCTACTCTTTGTCGTTGTCCTCCTGATAATTCATCCGGTTTACGATCACGATATTTTTCTGGTTCTAAGCCGACCATATCGAGTAATTCATCTACACGTTGATCTATATCACTATCCTTCCACTTTTTCATTTGTGGAACTTGTGCAATATTCTCTTTGATTGACATATGAGGAAATAATGCAATCTGTTGTAAGACATATCCTATATCCCAACGCATTTCATAGACAGGGTAATCACTAATTGGCTTATCTTTAAAGTAGATATACCCCTCGCTTAATGGTATGAGACGATTAATCATTTTTAACGTTGTCGTTTTGCCACAACCTGACGGGCCTATAAATACGAAGAATTCCCCTTCATTTATTTTAAAACTCATATTATCGACCGCTATATTTTCACCGTAATACTTTGATACATTTTTAAATTCAATCATCTAGTCACCTTCATTTATCCTGCCTAGGCAGACTTTTCCATTTATATTCCCTATTAAAACATGTTTAATGCTAAATTCATATTTAATTGATTTTATTACTCAAATTAATTTTGATATTTAAAATTTATAATTAAAAAAAGGTAAGACTCAATACAACAGTGTGTACTAATTCTTACCCTTATCGACTAAATACTTGTCTTATATGATTGAATTTTCTCTAGGAATTTCGGACAATAGTGTTTTAACTTATAGCTACCTACGCCATCAATAGAAATCATTTCTTGTTTTGATTCAGGCTTACGCTTAGCAAACTCTTCTAATGTATAATCCGAGAAGATACTGACCGGTGCAATATCTAATTTCTCACTTAATTTACGACGTACCTCGACGAGCTCGCTATACAATGCACGATCCACGCCTTCAAGTGTATTAATATAAACTTTTTCCTTCGTTTTTTGCTTGAACGGTGTCGTATATACCTTTTTATCGTTATTGAGTAATTGTTTAACACTCTCATCACACGTTAAGATTTCTTCATATTCATTTAAAAAGCCTTTAAAACGTAACTCATCAATTAAATGGCTTAATTCAGATGTCGTATAGTCTTTCATCAAACCGTGTGTCGTCAATTTATCATAGTCGTTATATTTTATGTAGTCGCTCATTTCACCACGTAGCACTTGAATAATAACACTATAATTTTCTTGTTGACGCATACGCGCGATACAACTAATAATCATTTTCGCTTCTTTAGTCATATCATATGTTTTGTTTTGTTGAATACAACTACTACATTGACCACATTCTTCTAATTTTTCATTTGGTTCAAAATAGTGCACAATCGTCGCTTCTAAACATTTTTTAGTCTTAGTATATTGAAGCATTTTAGTGAGCTTTTCGCCCATTTTATCTTTATAGTCATCGTCTGCTTGTGAGACCGTAATAAAGTATTCATGTAAGCCTTTATCTCGTTCACTAAATAATAAAATACATTCACTATCTAATCCATCACGACCTGCACGCCCCGCTTCTTGATAATAAGATTCAAGGTCCCCTGGCATATTATAATGAATGACATATCTTACGTTTGATTTATCAATCCCCATACCAAATGCATTTGTCGCTATAACAACTTTGATACGATCATAAACAAAATCATTTTGTGCTGCCTCACGTTCTTTATTTGAAAGACCAGCATGATAAATTGCTGCTTTAACATTAATGGAATCTAAGGCCTCTTGTAATTCTTCAACTTGTTTACGTGTAGAACAATAAATAATCCCTGCTTGTTCTTTATGTTTTTGGACATAATCAATGACAAATTTTTGACGTTGATAAGTTGGATTTACTTTGAAAATAAGATTTCGTCGTTTTGTACTCGTCTTCACTTCATCATATTTATCAATATTTAACTTGTCCATAATATCCTGCTGAACTTCAGCAGTGGCTGTGGCTGTTAAAGCGACAATCGTAAAATCTTGTGGTAAAGCAAATACTTTATGAATAACACTTTGATAGCTTGGTCTAAAATCGTGTCCCCATTTAGAAATACAGTGCGCTTCATCAAACGCAATCAGATGAATATTAATTCTACTTAATAAATTTAAAAAATATTTATTATCGAAACGTTCAGGTGCAACATATAAAAACTGAATGTCCCCTGAGAGTAAGTCGCTTTCAATATCTTTTTGTTGTTTTTTACTTAAGCTACTATTTAAATAAGTCGCTTTAATCCCCATCGCCTTCAATTGATCTACTTGGTCTTTCATTAAAGAAATCAAAGGACTTATTACAATGGTTGTCCCACCTAGCATTAAACCAGGCACTTGATAACATATCGATTTACCTCCGCCTGTAGGTAAGACCCCTAAGACATTACGATGTTCCATTATTTTAGTTATAATTTCTTTTTGTCCAGGTCTAAACGTGTCATAACCAAAATAATGTGATAATGTTGCTTCCATACACACATTCCCCTTATTGCTCTTTTAGTTCTTCCAGTTCACTCCATCTCGTGATGTCTATATCATATGTTTGTTCCAGTTGTTCTTTTTCTTCATTTAATTCTTTAATTTTTGCATAATCAGCGCTCGCTTCTACCATTTCTTCCTCTATTTGTTCTAACCGTTGTTCAGTCGTTTCAATTCGAGTCATTAATGTTTCATACTCACGCTTTTCTTTATAAGATAAACCAGATTTTTTACGTGTTGGTGTTTTAGATTTAGGTTGTTGTGCTTGTTTTTCAAGCATTTGTTGTTTATCTTGTTCTTTTTTATAAGCTTCATAATCCTCAAATGCGCCTACGATTCGTTCCATTTTACCGTCATGAATATACCAATATTCTTGAGCAACTTTATTTAAGAAATAGCGATCATGGCTCACCGTAATAACCGCGCCACCGAATGTGCTAATATAATCTTCTAGAATAGTTAATGTTTCAGTATCTAAATCATTCGTAGGCTCGTCAAGTAATAATACATTAGGTTGGTGAACTAACAATCTTAGTAAATAAAGACGTTTTTGTTCGCCACCAGATAATTTATAAATTTTCTTTCCATGTGTTGAACTAGGAAATAGAAAACGTTCTAATAATTGCGTAACTGAAATTGACGTTCCATCTTTCTCTTTCGCAACTTCACTTTCTTCTCTTAAGTAGTCAATCATCCGAATATCTCTATCGAGTGTATCTTCAGTTTGTTTAAAATAGGCTACTTTAACCGTTTGCCCTGTTTTTAGTACACCTGAATAGTCAGTATCTTCTCCACTCAAAATGTTGAGTAATGTGGTCTTACCAGCGCCGTTGGGTCCTACAATCCCAATACGTTGACCACTTTGTATAATTTCAGTCACATCTTCAAATAACGTTTTATGGTTAATTGCTTTAGTTAAATGTTCAAATTCAAAGACTTGTTTGCCTAATCTTGAATGCGCAAGATTCAATTGTCCCTTATCTTGAGTTTGTTGAGATTGAACTTCAGACTCTAAATTATTAAAACGATTAATTCGAGCTTGTTGTTTAGTTGTTCTAGCTTTTGCGCCCGCTCGCATCCATGCTAGTTCTTGTTTATATAGTGCTTTTTGCTTTTCTTGTTGTTTTTGTTCAATTATTTCATTCTCTGCTCTCATCGCAATATAATCTTCGTAATTCCCGGGATATGAGGTTAACTTCCCTCTATCTAATTCAATTATTCGACTTGCTACTTCATTTAAAAAGTAACGGTCATGGGTCACGAATAATACAGTGTGAGGATATTGTTTAACATAATTGATTAACCAATTAATTGATTCAAAATCAAGATGGTTTGTAGGCTCATCCAATAAGAGTAAATCGGGTTGCTCAATAAGTGTTTTAGCTAACACTACACGCTTTTGCTGTCCGCCAGAGAGTTCGCTTATCTTCTTGGTCGTATCATTGATACCTAATTTAGATAGAATTGTTTTAATTTCAGCATTATAATCCCATGCGTTATGATGATCCATAGCTTCTTGTGCTTCCATCATTTTTTGAAAATGATGGTCATCTTGCTGTAGCGCATATGTATTTACCGCTTCTTCATACACTTTAATAATACGTAAAGTTGTCGTCTCTGAACTTAATACGGCTTGGAATACTGTCATTCCTCCATCTAAATCTTGCTTTTGAGAAGAATAACGAATGCGGTACTGATTAGGGTGGGTAATATCAGCAGTGTAGTCATCGTCGATGTTACCAATCACTTTTAGCAAAGTACTCTTCCCTGTACCATTAATGCCGACTAGTCCTATTTTCTCGTGTTCAGAAATAGAGAGACTTAAATCATCAAAAATGATTTTATCTGCATACGATTTATTCAAATGCTCAATTTTATACGCTTCCATTCTTCTACTTCCTTTTTGTATCGAAATATCGAAATTTCAAAATATTTCTGATAAGCTTAAATCAGTTCTATATATTATACACCTTTTTAAGGCTAAATGATACAAGGAGAATAGAGATATGATAGACTTTTTTGAACATTTACCCCCTTATTTACAGGCACTAATTGCCGGCATAATTACCTGGCTTTTAACTGCTTTAGGTGCGGCAGGCGTGTTTGTATTTAAATCTGTAAATGAAAAGATTTTAACTTCTATGCAAGGCTTTGCTGCAGGTATTATGATTGCTGCCAGTTTCTGGTCTTTATTACAACCCTCTCTTGAATATAGTAAAGATGGCTCACTTCCTGCTTGGTTACCCACTGCTATTGGCTTTTTATTCGGCGGTATCTTTATTCGTGTACTTGATTCAGTCATTCCACATATTCACCAAAAAATTGGTGATAAGAGTCAGTATCGAGAAGGCGTTAAAACGTCCTTGAATAAAAATACTCTACTCGTTTTAGCTATCACGTTACACAATATTCCAGAAGGTTTATCTATTGGTGTAGCATTCGGTGGTATCGCAACTGGAAATGATCAGGCGACATTTCTAGGTGCCTTAGGTTTAGCTATAGGTATTGGTATACAAAATATTCCTGAAGGCGCAGCATTATCTATGCCAATTCGAGCTGCCGGCGCTTCTCGTTGGAAAGCCTTTAACTATGGCCAAGCTTCAGCCATTGTCGAGCCTATCTTTGCGACAATCGGTGCGGCATTAATTATATTTATCACACCCGTCTTGCCTTATGCTTTAGCATTTGCAGCTGGCGCTATGATATTCGTTGTCGTCGAAGAGCTTATACCCGATTCACAATCAGGGGACAATACAGATTTAGCCACTTTAAGTTTAATGCTCGGTTTTACTATTATGATGATTTTAGATGTAGCACTAGGCTAAACTAGAAAATTGAGTTAATCATATTTCAATTTCAATAAATCAATTTTTAAAATTCTAAAATAAAAATCTCCCTTCAAAGTTTTCATCTTTCAATGTCTACTTTGAAGGGAGTTTCTTTTTATTTCGTTATTCTATTTTTGGTTACCGTTAGGGCCAGTTTTATATTCATATTTAGATGGATTTACTTTTTTGAAATCAGGATTATTGTAGAATCTGAATAAGTCACCGTTTAGAACGTTGTCACTCATTTCTAAATCTTTTTCCACCTGTTTTTTATTCTTTTCAAGATCTTTTGGTGGTGTTTCTAATAATTCATTTGTTTTATTAGAATATGCCTTACCATTAACGTATTTGTATCCTTTCGTAATGAAATCACCATTACGGAATGGGACAACATCGTTATGATCTTTAGATAACATGTCTGTACCAAACATTAAGTAATTTTTAGAGTCAATACCTGCTAAATGTAAAATTGTTGGCATGACGTCCATTTGGCCAGCATACGTTTTATCTACAGTACCTTCTTTACCAGGAATTTTTAGCCAGAAACCAGTACGGTTTAAGTCCATAAATTTAGCTGGAGTAATCTTTTCACCTAATAATTTTTCCATTGCATTATTATGGTTTTCAGAAATACCATAATGGTCACCGTAAATCATAATAACTGAGTCATCATATAGACCTTTTTTCTTAAGATCAGTCACATATTCTTCCAATGCTTGGTCTAGATAATGTGCAGTTTGAATATATCCGTCCACTGTTGAATCACCAGTATTTGGTTTATCAATATCCGCATCTTTCGCGTCTAATGTGAATGGATAATGGTTAGTTAATGTAATCATGTGTGAATAGAATGGTTCTTTCATCTTAGATTGATAATCAGCAGATGCTTTAAAGAATGGTTTATCTTTTAAACCTAAGTTAACGATATTGTCGTCTGACATGTCGTAGTAAGTCGCATCATAGAATTTATCAATACCAAATTGTTTGTAAATTTGGTCACGATTCCAGAATGTTTTATAGTCACCATGCATCACATTAGATGTGTAACCCTGTTTTTGATCTAAGATGGCAGGTAGTGATTGATACGTATTGTCACCTTTTAATGAGTAAGCAGAGCCTTGTGGTAAACCATAAAGACTGTTATCCATTGTAAATTCGGCATCAGATGTTTTACCTTGTCCAGTTTGGTGGAAGAAGTTTGGATAGTATCTAAACTCTTCATTACCAGTTGATAACTTATTTAAGAAAGGTGTAACTTCTTTACCATTTACTTTTTTATTAATTAAGAAAGTTTGGAAACTTTCTAAATGTATTTTGATGATATTTTTCTTCTTACCTGCACCATAATATTCTGGGTTAGGTGTCGTGTTTTTCTGTTTTGTATAATTTAATACTTTAGTTAAATCATCTTCTGAAGCTAATGCTTTCTGTTGATTATTTTGAATGGTTTTAACGCCATCATAAACTGTGAAATTGTATGGTCCTAAGTATTTAACTAAGTATTTATGGTCAAATGTACGTGTTAATAATTCAGGACGATCTGTTTCAGCAAATGCTAAATTCAAGAAGAATAAAGCTACAGATGCCGCCATTACGACTGGCACAAACTTTTTACTAAATACACGTTTGTCTAACCAGCTACTTTTGAAAATTAAAATAAATAGATAAACGATAGTATCTAAGAAATAAACAAAGTCATACCATTTGAAAGATGCCCCTAAAGCGCCTCCCATTGATTCAACGTTGCTCGCTTGATTAAGCGTACTAAATGTTAAAAAGTCTGAGAAAAATCTAAAATAAACTACATTCGCATATAGTAAAAAGGTAAGTAAAAATCCCCCAATAAAGATAAACCAATATGCTTTTTTACCTTTGAAAAATAGGAATACACTTAAAATAAGTGCAATTAAACTATATGGATTCATCAGTAGGATTAAGTTTTGAACTAGTCCTTTAACACCCAAAGAAAAATCAACATAGTATGAAAAATACGTCTTAAGTGTAACTGTGATAACAGTTAATAAGAAGAACGCAAAAAGACTTATTTTCTTTTTGTGTAAACTCATGTATGTTTCCTCCGTTTATAGTTATTCAACTTTGAAGAAATGTTAAAGACTTTATAGACTTGAACACTTACTCAAATATGACCGTTATGCAAGTACTAACTAATAATTTTTTTATTTTTATATTAAAATTTGCTCGAGAAGTAATTACATACATAAACATAGGATGAACTATCATTCTTGAACAATTGCTTGATTTAATCAATAAACTAGTGCTAGTGCTATCTTATGTATGATAGATTGAATACTATTCTTTTCAATTACTAATTAATTATTAAGAAATAATTAAATTTGTAATGTTACTGTAATAATTTCTCATAGTTCAATATATAAATATATAGTATTTTTACTCATTTATCAAGAAAAAGCACTGCCTATAACTCGATAATTACTTTTTTAACTTCATGATAAGTCCTTTAAACTTTATAGTTTGATTAATATATTATATCTTGTTACAACTACAATTTAATCAGACTATAGTCCCACGCTAGACATTTATAATTATTCAACTTATTCAATGTTCTTCGTGATATTCAACTATTTCATCATTTCTAATTGCATTCTGAATTCAATTCCATGAAATAATTGATTCGTCCAGTTACTAAATTTAACTAAATTCTTTTCAGCAGTTTCAATATCAATGAATTGAAACTTTAAGCGAGAACCTTGAGGCTTTTGCGCCAACTTAGTTAAATGGTAACTTGCTATAGTGCCAATCTGCGGGTAGCTTCCAATAGTATAATGATCATTTAATAGCACAATAGGTGTGCCATCACGCTTAACTTGAATTGTTCCTTTTTTTACGGGCTGATGGGCTGGCATATCTTCGTAATAAGCTTTAATTTTTTCACCATCTAATAACATGCCCACGCGATTAGATTTATTAGTTACCTTATAATCGCCTCTTATAAAATGAGCTTTCGTTTCCTCATCAAAATCTTCAGTACCTTTGTTCTCTATAACATGAAAGACATCTGAAATATAATTGAATGATAGCGCGTAGCCATCAATTCCCCAATCAGTGGTATGTTTATCTGCCAAGTTCTTAAACAATTTATGATGACGTTCTGTATAATCCCGTTTCATTTCAACTACATCACCATTATTTAATTTACGTCCATGAAAACCACCAATTCCAACTTTTAAATCGGTTGAAGTGGAATCGAGCCAAGTGTCTAATTTGAAACCCCCGCCTACAGCAAGATAAACACGAGACGTTTTATTTGTTTCTTTGAAAGATAAAACATCTCCTTCTCCTACTAAGTATAATTTATATGGCTTGATTTTCATATTTTGAGTAGAAGCTTTAAAATTACTTCCCGTTAGTGCGATTAACGTTGGTTCAGTAAATCGAATTTTAGCCATAATATGGGTCATTTCGAGTGTGGCTTCATTTTTATCATTCGCTACCAGTCGATTAGCGATTTCGTGACCTAACGTATCTAACGCGCCGCAAGGAATCACTCCAGTGTAGGCATACCCATGACGTCCGAAATCTTGAAAGCTACTAAATAATCCTGCTCTTTCTATTATGATAGTCATGATTTATAATCTCCTAGTTCAATATCTTTTCGCTCTTGAGGTTTAAAATTAACACTATCCCCTAATTTTAATAAGTTGAATTTTTCTTTTTCAGGTGAAAATAGTTTTAAAGGCGTATAACCTATAACTAACCAATCATTATATGTATCAGTTGTTACGATACCACACTTTTTCCCTTCGATAATTACCGACCCAGCAGGAACTAACTTCTTCTCGTCGCACGTATGATTAACGTAAAGCTTGTCATTCATACCAGTTAAATATGGAAAGCCTGGTAAATAGCCCATCATAGAGACAAAATAAGACGTTTCCGAATGTAATTGAATAAATGCTTCTTTCGTTAGTTGATAGTAGTCTAGAAGTTGCTCTAAATCAGGTCCAAATTCATCACCATAGACGATTGGAATATCATAAGTCGTACTATCTTCTTCAACTACATCTTGGTTACGTAATTCTTGATACATTGAATGGATTAAATCCTTCATATATTGAAAAGGTGACGTAATATGATGATGTTTAATCATGTCTCTCGCATTATAGGTAATCATCATATCTGATTCAGTTGGCACAATTTCAGTAATAAATGGTAAATCTTTGTTTAATAAGTGAGAACGTAAAGCAATTAAATCTCTTGTGACATTTTTCGAAACATCTTTTTCCATCGAAATAATGATTGCTTTGTCTCCTTGGCTATAAATCTTCATAACGCCACCTCATAAATTCCTTTATTTTAATGCATCTACAAACTTTAACTGTTTAGTGATGATAAAATATATTTAAAAAATCAACAACATACAGCATTGTTGAGCTTATTAAGACATATACTAATACACATTGAATAAGTACAATCATCGTCGTAATAATACGTGCTTTTACAAGCTTATCTTTCTTCAAGCATCCTTTTGCTAGGCGCTTACCTAAATAATTCACTATAATGATAATAATTAGCCATAGTATCGCCATAACCCGCTCCGTTAGTTGTTTGTTTTATATGAGGCTGAGACACCAAAATATTGTGTTTTGGGGAAATCGATAAATAGTGCCCCAACCTCCTATTCTTCCAACTATATTTTAAAGATAAATAGCTACATCGGCAACCTCTCGTAAACTATTTAAAAGATAAACTTGTATCTCGCCCTTCTTCAGCTTCTCAATTAATTCATCTTTACTATAGTCTTTGATTTCTAATTTACCTTGTTCTATAAGGCTTTCACGCATACATCCAAGTAAGAAATCGTGTTGATAACTTGGCGTATAATAATGACCTTGTTCCTCAATCATAATATTTCCAATATCAAATTCGAGGATTTTCCCTTCATTATTGTACAACAACACTAAATCTGTAACGTGATTATGTTCTAAGTGCTGACGTTCACTCGTTTTATTTATAATAAATGATTGTGGGCACGTTGTATCCATAAGCTTTAATTTAGCCGTAAAGTTTGTTTTTTCAGGTAATGGCTTTATAACATGCGTGAAATTTCCATTGTCATCTAATATGACTTTTAATCGATATATTTCATCGCTGTAATGATGCTTGAGTTGTTCCACGTATTGAACCCATTGTTCTTTTGAAAATGAATACCCTAAACGTTGAGATGAACGTTGTAGGCGTTTCGTATGATATTCAAATCTTGGTATCACTCCATGATCAAGACGCATTGTTTCAAATAATTCCATTTATAGCATCTCCAATATCTTTGTTTTATCGCGAAATTCTTGGACTTCATTTTCAGGAATTGAATCAATAGTGATACCAGCGCCTACGCCATAAAACACTTTATTATCGCGATACTCCAATGTGCGAATCGGAATGTTAAAAATCATCTTCTGGTCAGGCAGTAAAAGTCCAATAGTGCCACAATATATATGCCGAGGTCCGATTTCAAGTTGTTTTATATAAGACATAGTATTTAGCTTAGGCGCCCCGGTAATAGAACCACACGGAAATAGCGCTTGTAAGATGTTATTCAATGACGTTGCTGCCGGTAATTGACCGGTAACCATGCTCGTCATTTGATAAACCGTTTTATATGTTTCGATAAAGAACGGTTTATAGACTTTTACCGTACCACTATGAGAAATTCTTGAAATATCGTTACGCAACAAATCTACTATCATAACATTTTCAGCAAGATCTTTTAAAGAGTGCTGTAATGCTTTATAATTCTCGACATCTTCTTGAACATCATTACTTCGTGGCATCGTTCCTTTCATTGGTTTGCTTACAATAACGTTCGCTTTGTTATCAAAGTCCCCTTTTTGGAAGAAGAGTTCAGGTGACACGGAAGCAACATTCACTTCCTCGGTGTCTAATAACGCGGTATATCCGCCATTATTCGTTTGAGTTAAATAATCGTAGAGTACTGATATTGGATAATGGATATCACTTTCTAAACGCGTCGTATAATTGACCTGATATGTTTCCCCTTCTACAATTGCCGCTTGTACTTTTTTTATTTTCTCAATCATTTGTGCATCACTTTCTTGAAACTTAAAATGATGTTGTGGTACATAATCCGTTACATGTTTTTTATTAGGAGTGGAAGCCATATGTTTCTCAAAGCTATAGGCTACTGCAATTAAACTGTTATGATCATTATGTATTTGCATATCTTCATTAAAATATTGTGCCGCTTCATAAGTCAGATACAACGCTACGTAACGCCCCTTTTCTTGTTCTTTTTGCGCAAAAAGAACGACATCTCCCACTTGTTCAAGGGAATATGCTACAGATTTTGCATAATAGTTATTAAATGTGAAGTGATACGTTTGATAGTCTTCAGGCGTCGTATAATATCGATAATTAAACGTGATATTCATTTACTTGCCCCACTTTCGTTAAAAAATGTCTTAATTGTTCGTGTCCATATTCACTCAATATCGATTCGGGATGATACTGCACACCGTAAATAGGAAGGCTTTCATGTTCAACTGCCATAATAATATCTTCAGTGTTACGTGCCGTTACAAGTAACGAGGTTGGCAAGCTCTTACTGTCTGCCATTAGAGAATGGTAACGCATAACTTCAAAGCTTTGCGGTAAATTTTTAAAGATTCCCATTTCATTATGTATTAAAGGAGTCGTATGACCGTGAACTGGCTTCTTACCATGAATAATCTTACCGCCATAATATTCATATATAAGTTGGAAGCCTAGACATACCCCTAAAATAGGAACTTTCGTAGCATACTCACTCATAATCTCACTTAATATCGGATAATCACTCGGCTTACCAGGCCCCGGTGAAATAACAATGGCATCAATATCTAGCCCATTCAACTCTTTAATAGTAATACCATCTACATCAAAGACTTGAACTGGCTGTGTCGTCTCGGTTTTTATGTAATCTATTAAATTATATGTAAACGAATCTTTATTATCTATAACTATAATCATTCTAGGACGCTCCAAATCTCATTTAATTACATCTTCTCTAACAATATTATAATAATTATTAATTTGAAAATGTAAGGGTTTACCTTTTCAAACCCTTGATATAATACTTGATTTTATAGGGTTATTGTATTACTCTAACAGACGTACAAAAATTAATCGAAAGAGGTTCCTAGCTGAAACCCTCTATAAAAAACTAGACAACTATTGAAATTTGTAAAACATTGACGTCGTACATCTATAGTACAACTTATTACAATATTTCCAAGTCTATCTTTTTTATAGAGATAGGCTTTTTTATTTTGATAACAGCTAGGTTAAATATCGGCATAGTTCTATAAATCAACCTTTTTCAAAAGGAGAATAACAATGACAAATAGTGCCTTAAATAAGGATAAAGCACTCGTAGTATTTAGTGGTGGACAAGATAGCACAACATGTTTATTTTACGCTAAAAAACATTTTAAAGAAGTAGAACTTGTAACGTTTAATTATGGACAACGTCATGATACAGAAATTGAAGTTGCGACTAAAATCGCTAAAGAGCAGAATTTAAAACATCATGTTTTAGATATGTCATTATTATCACAATTAACACCAAATGCTTTAACACAACATGATATGGATATTGAAACGGGCGACGACGGTATTCCAAACACTTTCGTACCTGCACGCAACTTACTTTTCTTATCATTTGCCGGAGCTTTAGCATATCAACTTAATGCAAAACATATTATTACCGGCGTGTGTGAAACAGATTTTTCAGGTTATCCAGATTGTCGTGATAGTTTCATTAAATCTATGAATGTCACACTCAGTCTATCTATGGATAAAGACTTTGTGATTCATACCCCACTGATGTGGCTAGACAAAGCGCAAACTTGGGAACTAAGTGATGAATTAGGCGTATTAGATTATATTCGTCATAATACATTAACATGTTACAACGGCGTTATTGGTGATGGTTGTGGAGAATGCCCTGCTTGTAAGTTACGCCAACGTGGCCTTGAGAATTATTTAGAATCTAAAGGAGCGAATTAAAATGATGCAACAAATTTATCCATCCGTAAGCCATCCTTATATTTTCGAATTAAATAAAGACTTTAATTTTTCAGCTGCTCACTATATTCCAAGTGAAGATGCAGGCAAATGTATGCGTACGCATGGTCACACTTACTTTGTAAATTTAACGATTGCAGGAGATACACTTGATCACAACGGTTTCTTGATTAATTTTAGTGAATTAAAAAAATTAATTCATGATCAATTCGACCACTATCTATTAAATGACCTTCCTCATTTCAAAGGTAAAAGTCCTTCAACTGAAATCGTTGCGCAAACCATCTATGAACTTGTCCAATCTCATCTAGAAACTTACGATAACCAACCTCAATGTGTTCAAGTTTATTTACGAGAAACGCCTACTAGTTACGTCGTGTATCGTCCTAAGGAGTTTAAATAATGGCGCCTAAAATTCCAGTACTCGAAATATTTGGTCCTACCATTCAAGGTGAAGGGCGTGTCATTGGACGTAAAACTATGTTTGTTAGAACGGCAGGCTGTGACTATAGATGTAGCTGGTGTGACTCTGCTTTCACATGGGATGGCAGCGCGAAAGACGAGATTCAACTCATGACTGCTGAAGACATTTATCATCAATTACGTGAAGTGGGTGGCGACCAATTCGATCACGTTACGATTTCAGGAGGTAATCCCGCATTAATCAAAGGGATTCAAGATTTAGTAGACTTATTTGAGGAAAAGAATATCTATACTGCGCTAGAAACGCAAGGAAGTAAATTCCAACCTTGGATGACTCAAATCAATGACTTAACAATAAGTCCTAAACCACCAAGTTCTAATATGAAACCTAACTTAGAAATATTAGATTCCGTTATAGAACAATGTGTTCAAGATTCGCTTAATTTAAAAGTTGTAATTTTTAATGACGAAGATTATGAATTTGCTAAAATGATCCATCATCGTTACCCTCACCTACCTTTTTACTTACAGGTTGGGAATCCTTACTTAGATGATAGCGTGGCTAATCATACTGAAAAATTATTGGCTCGATATGAATCATTGGTAGATACAGTGATGCAAAGTAGCGATATGAATCATGTATATGTGCTACCTCAATTACACACTTTATTATGGAGTAATAAAAAAGGAGTTTAACTGTATAGTATAGTAGAAAAATATTTGTTAAGTGTTTTGAAATGATTAAGTTTGTTTTAATTGCTATAATATTCTAATGAACTAAGTGTGATAGGAGTACAGCATGATTATATATGTATTAATAAATATTGCCGTTGTACTAGGCATTCTCGGGTTTGACCTATATCGACAGCGTTTCAAGCAACTTAAGTTTAGCTCCGTACTAATCGCTATTACAATTAATGCTATTATTAACATTATAGTAATAGAGAAATTTGATTTTATAACTATGTCTTCAATCGCGTTTTTCATATGTTGGTTAGGACTTCAATACTATTTAAATATTAAAAACTATTCATTTATCATTTCAGAATATAAATCAATCGCCATTATTTTCGCGATTATTATTAGTTGTTCCTTGTTTATTACTTTTGGTTTTAGTGATCAATCCGTCTATATGTCTATCCCTTATCTTACTCCTTCTATCTTTATTTTAGGGGCTAGCATTATATTTTTAGGTACCTTCACTAATAATGAACTTGAGAATTTTAAATTAATGAGAAAAATCAAGCATCCTATTATTATAGGACATCTAATTATTATTATTTCTATTGTTCTTTTAACTATTTTAACGCCATTTTGGTATGTTTTTTTAACAATTTATTTCTTGTTTAGCATATACATCGTATGGCAATTAAAACCAAAGAACATCCATCGCAAATACCATATTAAATAAGAGTATGACGTCAGAATCCTAACGATGTCATACTCTTATTTTAGTAATATTGACTATAGATAATTGATACTATGAGTTGAATCATATTAAACTTTGTATACGAACCCTTATTAATTAGTTCAGTATGCCTAAAATAAGGTAGCAAAGCTTGCATTACAGTAAGAACGCGCAGCCAAACAATACATAGTGTTGATAAAAACAGGAGTAAAGATGATTCCTAATCGAATCACCTTTACTCCTGTTTTTTAGGATTTATGTCCCTAAACTTCTCAACAATTAATTAATAAATTTTTCATTTTCTTGTTCTACTATTTTAAGATCGTGTTTAGGTTCTTCTAAGTTCGAAGCTTGTACGATATACTTAGGACGTTCTTTCACTTCATAATAAATACGACCAATGTATTCTCCTACGACGCCGATAGACATTAATTGAATGCCACCTAATAATAACACTGCTGCTATAGTAGTGAAATAACCTGGGTTATTAATACCATTTACCATGATACCTATCAATAAATAAAGAATATATATAATACTTAAACTAAAGATAAACATCCCAAGATAAATCATGGCACGCAGTGGTTTATTATTAAATGAAATTAATCCATCAATCCCGTAGTTTAATAATTTAGTAAACGTCCATTTAGATTGCCCTGCTTCACGTTCCACATTTTTATAAGTAAATATTTTCGTATTATAACCAATCCACTCAAATAGCCCTTTAGAAAAACGATTATACTCTTTTAATGATGCCATCGCCTTAACGGCACGTTGACTCAATAGTCTAAAATCGCCTACACCATCGACAAATTTAATATCTTCTACAAAGCTGTTAATTAATTTGTAATATAATTTAGTCATCGTTTTTCGCGCAAAATTCTCGCCCGTACGATCACGTTTTGCGATGACTTGATCATAGCCTTGTTGATATTCGTCAATCATTTGAGGAATAAACTCGGGTGGATGTTGTAAATCTCCGTCTATCATCACCACAGCATCGCAAGCGACACTATGTTGAAAACCAGCAATCATTGCTGATTCTTTTCCGAAATTTCGACTGAAAGAAATATATTTTACATGTTGGTCGACAGTAGCTAAACTTTGGATATGTTCAATTGTATTATCTTTACTACCATCATCCACAAATAAGAGGTCATAGTCGTAACCCTTAACTTTGCTATCTTTCATTAAAATTTCAGTCAATTTGTCGTAAGTCTTCCTTACAACTTCACCTTCGTTAAAACAAGGCACAATGACTCTGATTTTCATTCAATTACATCCTTTTCTACATTCTTACTATTATTTTATCAATAAATTTAATAACTATTCTACTTAAAACTATAGAATTAACAAATAATTAATATTTACTAAATAAATATACCACAATATTTTTTAATTATTCACTCTACCTTACACTCACTGACAGCAATTATTTCAAATCCCCAATATTCACTTTATCTGGGTCCTTACCTTGACGAGCATTACGATTTAAACTATCAATTTCGGCTATTTCTGTTAACTCTAAATTAAAATCTAAGATATCGAAATTTTCACGAATGCGAGACGGCGTTTTAGATTTAGGAATCACAATGCGATTGTGTGCAAGGTGCCAACGTAACACGATTTGAGCTGGTGTTTTTTCATAGCGTTCGGTTAACTTTGTAATCACTGGATTATCTAACAAGCCTCGATTACGCATCAAGGGCATCCAAGCGGTAACTACAATGTCATGTTTATCGCAATAGTCTTGCATCTCTTGTTGATTGAAGTAGGGATGGACTTCAATTTGATTAACTTGAGGAACGATGTCTGTAGCATCCATTAATTTTTCTAAATGATGCTCTTTAAAATTACATACACCAATTGCTTTAACTTTGCCTTCATGGTAAAGCTGTTCTAATGCTTTATATGACTCAATATATAAATCATCTTTCTCACCAAGGCCAGTGGATTAAATACAAATCGATATAGTCGAGGCCTAAACGTTCAAGTGAAGCATTAAAATAAGCTAGAGTATTGTTATACCCTTGAAAGTCATTCCATAACTTAGATGTGATAAATAAATCTTCACGAGGTGTGTCACTATTTCTCAAAGCTTTGCCTAACGCTTGCTCATTACCATAAAAGTAAGCCGTGTCAAAAGCACGATAACCCGCTTCTAGAGCAGTTTGGACGGTGGTTTCCATTTCTTCATCTGTGATTTTATATACACCTAGCCCAATATTAGGCATAGGGTAGCCATTATTTAAAATTTGAGTATCGTTTACCATGTTTCTCTCTCCTTATTACAAGTTAGTTCTACTGCAAACTTTATTTATATGTACAAAAACAAAGGCACTGAGGTTAAAGTACCCAAGTGCCCTTAATGTTATTCATTCGAGTCATTTTTATGTTTATTATCATTATCGTCTTCTTCATCTTCATCAATAAATGTCGGTCTTGTTTCGATAAATTGATGTTTAAGAACAACCCAAACTAATTGATGATTATCCATTTCAGATACAATCCAACGATCATATTGAGTATCAATATGGTCTTCTACTTGTAAGTTTGTATTGTGTGCTTGTAACCAACCACCAATTGTATCAATGTCTTCAGAATCTTCAAATTCGATTCCAAATTGTTCATTTAAGTCATCTAATAAAACACGTCCGTTAATTTGGTACGTATCTTCGTCTAGTTTAACGATGTCATTGACTTCGTCATCGTCAAATTCGTCACGAATTTCACCAACGATTTCTTCTAAAATATCTTCCATTGTTAGTATGCCGGCAGTACCACCATACTCGTCAATAATTAAACTGATGTGAACGTGTTCGCGTTGCATTCTGACTAATGCATCACTAATACGTGTTGTTTCAGAAATCATTGGTAATTCATGTATATAGTTACCAACTTTTATCGGTATACCTGAAGCATATTCAGTTAAAAATTCTTTAACATTAATAAACCCTTTAATATGGTCTTTATCGCCATCTTCAGTAATTGGATAACGTGTAAATTGGTGTTCTTTAATTGTGTCGAGTAATTCGTCAACGTTAAATGGTTCGTTTAGCGTTACCATTTGCGTACGTGGAACCATGATGTCTTTAGCATGTCTTTCATCAAATGAGAAGATATTTTGCATATAGTTAAGTTCTGTTTGGTTAATTTCCCCACCGTTATAACTATTATTAATGATAATTTTAATTTCTTCTTCTGACATGGCATCAGTTTGAGCATCAGGATCAACGCCTAGTACTCTAATAATTACACGTGCTGAACCATTCATTAACCAAATTAATGGTTTCATAATATTACCGAAATAATATAATGGTCGTGCATAAGCGAGCGCTAGCTTTTCAGTATGTTGAATAGCAAGTGATTTAGGCGCTAATTCACCTAATACTACGTGTAAATATGTCACTACGATGAAAGAAATCACAAATGAGATAGTTGTCGTTAAAGCTGCAGGTAAATGTAACAAGTCAAAGATAGGATGTAATAACTTTTCAAAGGTAGGTTCACCTAACCAACCTAATCCTAAAGATGTTACTGTGATACCTAACTGACAAGCTGATAAGTAATAGTCTAGATTGGCAATCATTCTCTTAACGATTTTAGCTCCGCCGTTACCTTCTTCAGCTAATTGTTCAATTCGAGTTGAACGAACTTTTACTAATGCGAATTCCGAACCTACGAATACTGTAGTTAAAGCAATTAATAGAAAGAATATTACTAAGTTTATTATGGTCGCTGTTTCCAATTAATTCCCTATTTCTAGGGATTCACCTCCAAATATATTGTGCCCCATATGGGTAACACGAATTTAATTCGTAATGCTTACTAACGATATAAATGCATGTTATGGCCTTCCCATTGCGACACCCCCGGAAAAATGTATTACTTTTATTTTATCATACATTAATTATAAATAGTTGAATGTAACTCTTTTAATTTAGAAGTTACAAATTATCATTTAAAACTAAGAAAGCGTATTAGTCAAGTAAGGCGCAAATACATTTCGAATGATAATACGTTCATTATACTACCCATTTTTATAGTTTAATAACTCCTTTTCATTAAATCAAAAGAGAGAGATAAGACATCTTAATATCGATATCTTACCTCTCTAATATAAGTGCTAATTATTCGTCCATAGCTTCTGAAGCTTGTATTTCTTCTTTAGTAACTTTAGGTTTTAAGAAACCGTATATAAGTGCTGATACGATTGTACCCACAACTAAAGCGAGTAACGTTTGTAAAATGTGGCTAAAGTCAGTAGCGAGTATTACAATAATACCTCCGTGAGGTGCATTAATACTTGATCCAAGTCCTAATGCGATGGCGCCACCAATACCTGAACCTATCATCATTGAAGGAATCACACGAAGTGGATCGGCTGCTGCGAATGGAATCGCACCTTCTGTAATAAATGATAGTCCCATGACATAGTTAGGAACGATTGAACCACGTTGTTCTTTCGTAAATTTACGTTTAAAGATTAACATAGCTGTCGCAATGGCTAACGGTGGAATCATACCACCTATCATAGCTGCAGTAATTGGTGCTGCATTACCTTCAGTTAAAGCTGCAGTGGCAAATACATAAGCTGCTTTATTGAAAGGACCACCCATATCAATGGCCATCATAGCTCCGATAACTAAACCTAATAACATAATGTTAGAGCCTGATAGACTGTTTAATCCATTTAATAATAGATTATTCAACCATGCTGCTGGTGGATTAAATGCGTAAATCATTAATAATCCTGTAATTGTTACACTTAATAATGGATAAATTAGTGTTGGTTTTAATCCTTCAAGCGCTTGTGGTAAACCACGTGTAATATATTTAATACCTTGTGTTAAGTAACCTGCTAAGAAACCTGCAATAATACCGCCAATAAATCCTGAACCACCTGAGATAGCTAACATACCACCTACTAGACCAGCTGCGAAACCTGGTTTATCGGCAATACTACGTGCAATGAAACCAGATAGAATAGGGATAATTAATGCAAAGGCACTTTTATTACCAATATTCCATAATTGTTCTGCAAAAGCGTTATGTTCAGAACTTTTAGGGTCAAATGAGTTAGCACCGAATAAGAAGACGATAGCCATTAAGATACCACCAGCAATAACGAGTGGTAACATATTTGAAACACCGTTCATCAAGTGTTTATAGAATGCTTTGCCGAAACTTTGTTTCTCATTACTTTGGCTATCTGTTGATTTTGTATGGCCTCCACGTGCTACAAATGGTTTACGACTCGTATCAAGTGCAGTATTAATTAATTCTTCAGGTCGTTTAATCCCATCTGCCACTGGAACTTCTACTACGTTTTTACCATCGAAGCGATCAGTTTCAACGTGGACGTCTGCTGCAACAATAACGCCTGTGGCACGGTCAATATCTTGTTGTGTTATGTGGTTTTTAATACCACCTGAGCCGTTGGTTTCAACTTTCATTTTAACGCCCATTTTATCTGCTTGTTTTTTCAAAGCGTCACGTGCCATATACGTATGCGCAATACCTGTTGGACAAGCAGTTACCGCAAGTACATATGGCCCATTTGAATTTGTAGCGTCTGTAGAATCGTTAGCTACGGCGCCTGAAGCACTAGCTTCTTGTTCTTGAGATTCTTTTTCTTCTTCCTTAGTAGCTTCATCATCGGCATTATCGATAATTTGAAGTACTTCTTCAGGAGAAGTAGCATGTAATAAACTTTCTCTCACTTTATCATCCATTAAGATACCAGATAATTTAGCTAAGGCATCTAAATGAGTTTGAGCGCCACCTTCTGGAGCCGCAATCATAAAGAATAAATGTGCGGGTTGGCCATCTAAACTTTGATAGTCAACGCCTTCTTTAGATTTACCAAATGCAATAGCTGGTGACTTCACTGCAGCGACTTTCGCGTGTGGAATTGCAATACCTTCACCAATACCTGTTGTACTTTGTGATTCACGATTATGAATCGCTTCTTTAAATTGTGCAATATCGCTTAATTTACCTGCTTTATCTAATTGGTTAACTAATTCATCAATAACACCATTTTTATCAGAAGCTGATAAATCCATCGCGATAGTATCTTTAGTCAATAATTCTGTTATTCTCATTCATTTCACTCCCCATCAAGTACTGTAATCGTAACTTGTGATTTGATTTCTTCTATATCTTCACGCGTCGCTAAATCCTCAGTGAAAGCCGTTGCCGTACCTGATGCTACGGCTTGGCAAAATGCATCTTCAAGCGATAATCCTGCCTCAATTCCAGCTACCATACCAGCAACTGTGCTATCCCCTGAACCAACTGTATTAATCACTTTGCCTTGTGGATTTTGAGCTTTAATACTACGATTTGCATCGATATAAATGGCACCTTCTCCACCTAATGAAATAATGACAGATTGTGCACCTTCCGTTAAAATTTGACGACCGTATGTGACCACATCTTGATCCGTTTGAACTTTAATATCGAACATTTCTTCTAATTCATCTTTATTAGGTTTAATAAATAATGGTTGATATTTTAATACCGTATTAACTAAGTCTTTTTCCGCATCAACAACTAATTTAGCACCTGTTTGATGCGTAATTTCCGCAATTTGTGCATAAGCATCACTTGGAATACTTTTCGGAACGCTACCGGCTACAATGACAGTATCTTTATCAGTCGTTTGTTTAATCTGATCAAGTAACGATTCAAATTGAAACGCTGTCACGCTTGGTCCAGGCGCATTGATTTCAGTTTCTTCTCCAGACTTAAGCTTAACGTTAATCCTTGTATCTTCATCGACTTTAATGAAGTCTGTTTGAATATCGCTTTGTTCTAATGCATTGGCGATAAAGTCGCCAGGAAAGCCACCAACGAAGCCTAGCGCAGTAGATTGTACGCCTAATTCGTTTAATACTCGTGAAACGTTGATACCTTTCCCACCTGCGAATTTATATGTAGCGGTTGCTCTATTTAACCCTTTAAGTTCAAACCCATCAGTAAACATGATGTAATCGATGGATGGATTGAATGTCACTGTATATATCATGTCTCTCCTCCTAAAAATTGATATTTTTCTTGATATTTATTGAAAAGTTTATGTGTCGTTGCTTGTTTAGAGGTGATTATTTCCACATGATGGTCACCAATTGGTACATGTGCAAAATAGACTTCGTCTAATTTTGTATGATCTAGTAACACATACGAACGATTAGCTTGAACGATAGCTTTCTCTTTAATCAAAGCTTCTTTTTCATCAGGGGTCGTTAGTCCATAATTTAAATCCAATCCATTCATTCCTAGAAATGATTTATCAAAACAATAACGATTCATTGTAGTCAGTGCACTTGCTCCCACCGTCGCAAAGGTCGTTTCTTTAACTTGACCACCTATCATGAGCGTTTTTATACCTTGGGCAAGCAATTTTTCAACATGTGTTAAACCGTTTGTAACCACTACAATATCTTGTGCTTCAATAAATGGAATCATTTCAATGGTTGAGGAACCTGCATCCATAAAAATACAATCATGGTCTTGGATTAATTGTGCTGCTTTTTTACCAATCGCTTTCTTTTCTTTTAAGTTCTTTGTTAGTTTATCTGACAGAATTGGTTCGCTATGGCGATTGCTATTTAGTGTCGCCCCTCCGTGCACCCGTTGAAGACGTCCTAATTGTTGAAGTTTTGATAAGTCTCTCCTGATAGTTGAGGCACTACACCCTGTTCGTTCTATTAATTCTTGGAGCGTTAAAAACTCCTTCCGTTTTAATTCTTGAAGAATTAAATCATAACGTTTTTCTGAAATCATATAACCACCCCACTTCACTCCATATTATAATGTGTACGCTTACATTTTTCAATCATAAATCACCAAAAACATTCAAAAACAATCAATATTCTGAAAAAGAGAGCGAGACAGCAACCTTTATAAAACTTCAAAGGTTTCGTAGTCCCACCCCTGTAAAATTGACTGTTATTTATTTTTGAATGATATCCGCCGTTTGTGCTTGAGTAATGTCGATTAAATCATTAACATCCAATACAATTTGCATGCCACGTTGGCCACCACTTACTATAATTTGATTAAGCGCTAATGCCGAATCATTGATGGTAGTTTTAAATAAATGTTTCATTCCTACTGGTGAACATCCACCTCTAATATAACCTGTCACTTGTTTCAAATTATCTAGAGGCATTAATTGTAGTTTCTTTTCATTTACTACATGGGCTGCCGCTTTCATATCAAGTGTTTCATCGACAGGAATAACAAACACATAATGATCATGGTTCGCATTTTCGAGCACCAATGTTTTATAAACTTCTTTTACATCGGCACCCACCATTTTTGCTACTGTGGTGCCATCCATATGACCATTGCCCACTTCATACGTATTCACTTCATATTTAATCTTTGCTCTATCAAGCATACGCATCGCATTCGTTTTTTTATGTTTCATACACTGTCACCTCATTAATTGATATAAATTAGTTTACTACTAAACTATTACAAATGAAAAAAGCGCTCTTTTCTCATTTAAGAAAAGGCGCTATCAGTTTCCCCTATTTGATGTTGCGTCAATTTTACCAATTTTATCAACTGCTATTTCAGTTTGTTGATTACCTTGATTGGAATGAATAGAAAATGTTACATCTTGACTTGTTTCATCTGTTTGATCTAATGTAACTATTTTCCCATAACGTTGTTCAGCATAGTTTTGAGCGAGTGCTTTACATTCTACCGTTGAATACGTATGTTGATGATTCTCATTAGTTGCTTGTTTCGTAGTTTGTAACTGATTGTATTGCACTTCCGCTTTACGTTCATTGCTGTCTTTTTCAGAAGCTTTAGCCGTGTGAGTAGTGTTGATATTTAATGTATTTTCAATTGCTGATACGTTACCCATCTTTGAAAATGTAGAAATCGTTTGATGTACTTTGGCTAAGGCGTTTTGATTTGTGGCAATAAATAATAAGAAAGCTAAACAAATTGATAAAATTACAGCTATCATACCTAAAAGTATGTTTTTTAAATTCATCTCCTTACCCACATTTCCTCTTAATTTTTACTTATCTTAACATACAACTAGAGTAAAAATAATTAGGTAGACCGCAATTTAAAATAACTGTAATCTTTGTAACAATTATATTACCGAACGACTTTATATTGTTACAAATTATCAATTTAAATGTAAAAAAAGTATTTAGTGTGTTAACTTCTTCAGTGTTTATTTATTAAGATGAACGTTTATGACGTCGACTGGCTTGCATTGCCTTTTCAACAAAAATAATTACAATACCAAAGACCATTACGATAATCGCCATATATAATGGAAATTCTAAATTAATGTCGAAGAGCATACCAGCGACTAGGGGGCCTACGAAGTTACCCATACTAGTGAATGTGGAGTTTAATCCTCCGGCGAAACCTTGACGGTTGCCTGCAATATTTGAAAAATAATTAGTTAATGCTGGGCGAATCAAGTCAAATCCGATAAAGACGATAAAACTGATTAACATGATAGACCAGTAGCTATTAGACACGATGAGCAGACCTAGAACTATCGCGGAATAGAGTAGTGACCAGATAATGAATGTTAATTCAGTCATATATTTCATGAATTTATCAAAGAAGAAGACTTGGAAGACGGCACCTGCTACGCCGCCACCGACAATAGCGATTGAAATGTCACGTGGTGTGTAATGCGCTTTCTCTGAAGTATATAATGAGAATAACGTTTCAAATGATGATAATCCGAAAGCTAAAACAAGTGTCAAAATGATAGGCGTAATAAATACTTTCCAATTGATCTTAGAAAATTCTTCCGTTTCGAACATTTGGAAACCTTCTGTTGTTACTTTACGTGGGTTATGAATTAATATTAAAGACATAATAAATGCTAGTACCCCTAGGACACCTGCAAAATAGAAAGGTGCTCGATGAGAAAATTCTGCTAAAAATCCTCCGATACCTGGTCCAAGTATAAAACCTGAATTAATAATTGCTGACATATAACCGAAGTTTTTCGCTTTATCTTTAGCGGGTGAAATATCGGCAATCATACCTGTTACACCTGGCATAACCATACCTGCACTGAAACCGCCCAAGATTCTTGAAATAATAAGAATAGAAAAACTATGTCCAACTGCGAATAAGAATTCTGAAATTGCGAATAAACTTAGACCAATACAGATGATTAATTTTTTACCTAATTTGTCTGCAAGCGTACCACCAAATGGAGAAATGAGCATTTGTGATAGCGCAAAGACTGCTACTAAAACACCTAAATCACTACCTTTTAATCCTAAATCTTTTAAATATACTGGCAATACTGGAATAACGAGTCCAATACCCACAAAGATTAAGAAAATATTAAAGTAGAGTGTAAATAATTGTTTTTTCATGGTCACACCTCTTTTCATTAATTGCGAGATTGATAACAAAGGTCTAAGGGGTCACGACAGAAATCTCATGTACTTTTGAAGATTTCAAAGTTCCTTAGTAATGTTAATTAGAGTTGAAGATAGTAAGGGTTTAATACATCTTCATCATACAATATCGTGACATTGTATACTATTTCTTCTCTATATTACAATAGTAAATTTTAAATACTAAGCAATTAAACTTAATGCTTTGGCGGTAATTGTTTGTAATATACCCAAGTTAAAATGATATTTTCTTCTTTTAAAATTCATTTTGTGAATCTTATTCATTTTAGTTTTAAAATATATAGTTAAATTATTTGATTACCATCTTGTGAACGTTTATTATTAAAAATTGACTAACTAAAATGAGCCTTATAATTAATAACCTAAGAAAGTAGTGTATAACATGACCGCGCGTTATATTGCGAGAATATATTTTATTATCCTTTTTATAATTTCATTATTTGAAACACGGGTCTTTAATTTTATGAGTTTAAATCTTTTCCTAGCTTACGTGCCTTTTGAATTGTGTTTACTTTTACGATTATTTAGACCTAGAAAAACGTTTGAGTGGCCGTTATTTATTGTGTTTAGTTTGATTTTCATCTTATTAGTACCCAATACATTCTATATGTTGACGGATTTAATTCATTTAAATCAATTTACATTTGATTTTTATATGCGACTCAATATAATGGAATGGATTTATTTCACATATTTATTACTTGGCGTCTTTTTAGCTATTTATTGTATGATCCTTATTTACATCGAATTATTACATTTCACTTCGAAAATGTGGTTTAATCGTTCATTAATTATTATTCTTATGTTTTTAAATGGTTTAGGCATTTATATGGGACGCTTTTTAAGATTCCATACCATCCACTTAATTACTGAACCATTCAAGATTGTTCACCAAGTGATTTCATCGTTGAATACACACACGATTACGTTTATTTTACTGATGGTTCTATTACAAGCTGTCATCATTGTCTTTGTGAAAGGAGTTCGCGTTGCAAAATGATGTTAAATATTCTAATGCTTTTGATTATAATCCTAGCTTTGCAACTGATTATCGGTCATTTCTTTCATGTGATTGGCTTTAAACTATCACACAGTATTATTCTGACATTATTGCCACTTGGTATTGGACTATTCCTTATACAAGTCTTTTACTACGAACGTCGTTACCCTAATTGGAACGTTCCATTAAATGTTAAACTCAGATTAAAATATATGTATATCATTACTTTCTTCGAGTATATAGCCGTATATATTTGTCTATTTGTTTTTAAATAGCCTAAAGGATAAGATCCGTATAAAGAAATAAAGCTCGAGCAGTTTGGAATACTTCATAATGAAGGTCCTAAGCTACTCGAGCTTTTAATATAATTAAATACTTTTAAACGTTTCCATCACATATTCTCTAGCATTTTTATGATCCACGATAGGTTGAGGATAATCTGTTCCTAGCTTTACCCCTTCTTCTTCAAGTTGAGCTTTATTTTTAAGCGGATCATGTATCAATTTAGCCGAAATATCATCAAAGAGAGGGATAAACTTCTTAATATATAAAGCATCTTTATCAAAACGCTCACTTTGACGAATTGGATTAAACATTCTAAAGTACGGTACTGCATCTGTACCCGTTGAAGCCGACCATTGCCAGCCGTGGACATTCGATGCAGAATCATAATCGATTAATTTTTTTCTAAAATAATCTTCTCCCCATGTCCAATCTATAAATAAATCTTTTGTTAAAAATTGAGAGACTACCATTCTCATACGATTATGCATAAAACCTGTATTATTCAATTCTGCCATAGCTGCATCTACTAATGGAAAGCCTGTTTGTTCTTCACACCAATGTTGGAAGTTTTTATTATCATTAGACCACTTAATTTGACGATACTTTTCATTAAAAGCTTCGTGCGCCGTGTTAGGATATTGCGTCATTAAGACGTAATAAAATTCTCGGAACATCAACTCTCTAATAAACTTTTCAATATTACTTTCATCTTCTTCATAACTTTCTAAAAGCTGAGTTATAATTTGGTTAATATCAATCAGCCCATAAGCTAAAACGATGCTAAGTTGACTCGTTAATACTTCTGGTAAATATTCACGATTAGTATCATAATTTTGAATATCGTTGTCTAAGTATTCATTCCAGTTTTTTATAGCTTGGCTTTCTGACAATCCTTCTTGTGCAACCTCTTTATCTAAAGTCTGTTGAGACTTAACGGCAATCTTCGCAATATCTTTTAATTTATAATCGTATGAAGAATGTTGACGCAGTTTAGAACGATGCGCTTTATAAAAACTAGTGAATACTTTATAAGGTTCACCTTGCTTATTCATTGTCGAACTAGGCTTGAAATAATGATTCGCTCGCAACGTAGTCACAGTGACATCATACTTTTCAAACGCCTTCTTCAAATGACGTATATCATAAGCTTCTTGGTGATAGCTCATAATATCGCCTGCTACCACAACTTCAGATATGCCTTTATCCTTAGAAAAGTCTCCTAGCTGACTATAATCTATTAAAAATGGTTCAATATCATGTTTGTGTAGTTCTTTTAAAAACTTATCTAACGTTCCATAATAATAACGTTCTTTTAATTCTGTACCATCTTCTTCAAATAGTTCTTGTGGAATAATAAGATAACATTTATCAATATCTTCTTGTTGTTGACTTATATATTCAAATAACGGGTTATTATTCACCCGAAATACTCGATTAAGGATTACACCAATATTCATTGTTTCACTCCTGAGATTAAAGTTCATATACTTTACCCTTTTTCCCGAAAAGTAATAATGTTTAATGAACAAAAAAGAACGGCGACAGAAATCTTATGTAATTCCCAAGATTTCGTCGTGCCGTCCCACGATATTGACTGAAAGTGAAGATAGTATAGTTTCATGGCCTAGCTTCGTCTATTTAGTCTTATACTAGTTTGATTATTAAATGATTAAACCTAATGTTTCACGATTAAGTCCGAATACATATAATAAAATAAAGAATATGATAGCACTTAATACGGTTAAAATAAGTGTTAAGATTAATGTTCGTTTGAAACGATTCACGAATGCTACAAAGAGCATCCCTAAATTATAAGCGAAGAACAGACCAAATAATGCCATAGAAATTTTTATATTAGTAAAGAAAATATTTATCAATAATATAATGACCGCGAAAATAACATATGGAATGGTAATCCATTTAAATTCAAATCGAATTTGCTTCGTACGTTTATCTTCATTATTCATGCGCAAACCCTCCTACTATTATTATAAAATATCACACTCACATATTAGATATGTGACAAAGTTCTGAATTATCTAGTCATACCATTACTTGTTTTAAGTGAATTGAATCATCTCCAACTGATTACGTAAACGTGCTGTATCGAGTTCTTCACCAATTAACACAATCGTTAAGGGCACATCTTTATTTATAACGCCATAATCCGGTAAACCCATAGCATACTGAAATTCATAAATCGCTTCAGGAAGATCTCTAAATTTCACAAAGCCTTTCAAACGTAGAACATTGTCCGGCAAGCGCATGATAAACTGATAAAACAACTGACGGTCGATAGGCGAAGTAAACGTATATTGCATAGATTGGATTCCATGATGATGCGCATGTGGATGATGACCATCAAATGCTTTTGAATCATGATGTTCTTGTAATTGTGCAATATCTATTTGACTATATGTCGTAGCTATTCTTAGCGCATTCGGATTAAGGCGTCTCAACTCATCATGCATCTTCTGAAGACTTGCATCGTCAATTAAATCCACTTTATTAATAATCATTGCATCACTATATTTTAGTTGCTCTTCCATTAAATGTGAAGTTGAGTGACTATAGTCTTCTTTTTTTGAAAATCGCTGTGCATCTACAATTCCAATAATCTGTGGCACTTCCACTTGTTTGACTACTGTTGGGTCTTGGCAAGCAGCAAATATTTCAAGCGGATGTGCAATACCTGTAGCTTCAATAATGATATGAGTCGTCTCATCTTGTGTTGTCGTCGCCTTTAATTGTTGGACTAAATCTTCATTTAAATCGCAACATACACAACCATTAACGAGCGATTTAATAGAAACATTCTCTCCTATTACTAAACTATCTACATCAAAATTTCCAAATTCGTTCATTACAATTTTTATTTTCTCATCTTTTTTTAATAATTGGTCTATATAATGTTTGAGAAATGTAGTCTTACCACTTCCTAGAAAGCCAGTTATAATTGTAATAGATATTTTTTCATTTTTATTATTAATCACATTAAATTCTCTTTTCTTTTTTAAAATTATATGAATTTGATAATATATCTATATATTTTAGATTATACTTGATTAAAATTGAATTTTCTTCTAAAATTTAAGCATACTTTAATTTTAGTATGGCATTAAAACGAAGTGTGTTGCAATGTATATTTTATACAACATAGACGAAATTTAATCCGATATATAGAGAGAGACGGATAGAATGTCTGGAGGAGAACTTTAATGTCTGAACAACATAATTTGAAAGAGCAACTATGCTTTAGTTTGTACAATGCTCAAAGACAGGTTAATCGCTACTATTCAAACAAAGTCTTTAAAAAGTATAACCTTACTTATCCACAATTTTTAGTGTTAAGTATCTTATGGGATGAATCTCCTGTAAATGTCAAAAAGGTTGTAACAGAACTAGCATTAGATACTGGAACAGTATCACCTTTATTAAAAAGAATGGAACAAGTTGATTTAATCAAACGTGAACGTTCTGAAGTAGATCAACGTGAAGTATTTATTCATCTCACTGAAAAAAGTGAAAAAATTAAACCTGAATTAAGCACAGCATCACAAAAAGTTGCTACCGCTTCTTCGTTAAGTAATGACGAAGTGCATGAGCTCAATCGTCTATTAGGTAAAGTCATCAACGCTTTTACGCAATCTAAGTAGAATGACATGCTAATACTAAGCCAATTAAAGTTATTTACTTCAAATCAATTGTTATACATTTACCAGTAACGAAAAGCCTGAGTTATCTTTCCAACGAAGATATCTCAGGCTTTTTGTTTGAGTTATGATTTAACTGTTTGAGTCTTATCATTATTTCTCAAAATACGACTTAAATAGCTATCACGCTTACATAATGCATTATAGCTTCCTTGCTCAACGATTTCACCATCCATCATCACAACAATAGTATCGAATTGTGGCAATAATTGTAAATCATGGGTCGCTACAACAAGCGTGTCAGCATGCGCTTGAATTAACTTCATAATATTTTGCGTATTCTCCTCGTCTAAAGCGGTCGTTGGTTCATCTAATAGCCAAACATTCGCTTCTTTAAGGAATAGACGCGCTAGCGCAAGACGTTGCACCTCTCCGCCAGACAACCTGCTACCATCGATTGAGATATGTTGCTCGATATCTAAATGGTCAAGATTCAAGCTTTCTAATACATTGATGAGTGTTTCGTCTTGTTGCTCTGAAAATAAATTATAACGAATCGTTCCATCAAACAGTTGTTGTGTTTGTAATAATGCATTCATTGCACTATAACGCTCATCTTCGATAATATGGCTGACTTGTTGTCCGTTAAATAACACTTCCCCTTGTTCAATGTCATATAAGCCACTCATTATTTGTAAAAGTGAACTTTTACCAGATCCAGAGGGCCCTATAATAGCGACTTTCTCCCCTTGATGAATAGTCAGATTAACATTTTTCAAAACAGGAAGTTCTTGATTTAAGTAACTGAAATTCATATTCTCAATTTCAAAGACATTTTTTTGAGAAGGCATAAGATGTTCGTTATCTTCTACTACCGGATAATCAAGAATTTCATTTAAATCTGACAGGGCTTCGTCGGTGTCCGCTTTATAATACGCGACATTACTCATAGGCACTGCTTGTTCAAATAATGTTAGCATCATTAGTACTATACTTGTTAAATAGACCACATTTAGTTGGCCATTTTCAACTTGCATAACACCAAGTGCTAAGCTTGCAAATAGTGCAATCATAGCAATTATATTTAAAATATAATCGTACATTGTTAAAAAACGTGTTTCTTTCGCTTGCGATTCATCATATTGGCGCAATGACGCTAAAACATCTTGATAATAGTCTTCACTTTGATTAAAACGCGCTAATTCTTCATAACCTTCTTTGTAATCATAGAATTGCGTTAACAATTGTCGCTGTTCTGAGGCTACCTGACGTTTAAGTTTATAAGCTCGTCGTGCACTAAGCCAAGGTACAAGCCATAAAGAACAGAGCATACTTACGACGATAATGATCGCGTGTGCAATGCTAAAATAAATTAGCGTTATTGCAGCTATGAGTGCAGTAAACCCTATGACGACAGGAGGATAGTAGACACGTAAATAAATATTCTGTAGTGCTTCAACCTTGTTAATCATTTTAGAAAGTAAGTCACTAGATGAATATTTACGATACACATGTGGACCACGTGGAATAAATCGTTTTAAAAATTGAACTCTCACATCGCGTAACATTGTAAAAGTTGTTCTATGAGATAATAAACGTTCTCCGTATCGTGCGATTGCGCGTAAAAAGCCGAATAACTTCACTGATACTACTAATACCATTAAGGCATATAACGGTGCGCCTAATGCACTTTGAGTTACCATATAGCCACTTAAGAAAAACATGGCTAAAGCTACTAGGCTTCCTCCTATACCTGTTAAGATGGCTAATATCAAGTCTCTATCTGGTCGAAATTTGATATGTGATTTCATACATCTTCACCATCCTTATCTATACTTACTGAAATCGTTGCATCGTCTTCTACTAGACGTCCCTCTTTAATATATAATCGTCTTGTCGCTTGACGTATCGTTGAATCACGATGTGCAATAATGAGCATGGTCGTATGTTGAAAGCGTTGAGCAATCGCTTCTTGAATCACACGTTCTGTTTCAATATCAAGACCAGTCGTCGGTTCATCAAAGATAACGACATCGGGATTCATTAATAATATACGGGACAATTCAAGACGTCGCATTTGACCCCCAGACATTGTTTCCCCACCTTCACCAATACGTGTATGAATACCGTCTTTCAATGACATGACTTTTTCTTTCAAGCCTACCCAGTCAAGTACTTGGAGCACCTTGTCATCAGAAACAGTTTTAAACATGGCAATATTTTCTTTGATTGTTGCCGCAAAAATATAAGGATGTTGACTTAGCATTCCGATGTTCTTTACTTCTGCATCGAAAGTTACCTGACCATTTGTCGGTTCTAATGTCTGAGTTAATAGTTTTGCTAATGTTGTTTTACCGGCACCACTTGGTCCTACAATGGCAATTTTTTCACCTTGTCTTATGCTTAATGACAAGTTCTGAATAGCAAATAAAGATTTCTCGTCATATTGAAACGCGACGTCGGTCATTTCAATTTGGTTGCTTTGAGTAGGTACAATTTCTAGTGTGTGATTGGGAGTTTCATTTTCAGTATTTAAAAATCCAAAAACGATATCACTGGAACCTTCACTTTGTTTACCAGTATGAAACGCTTGCCCTAAATCTTTGATAGCATTATAGAATTCGGGCGCTAAGATAATCGCAATAGCTGCTGTTCTAAAATCAATATGATGAAAAACAACAAGACTAAGCGCTGCTTCTAAAGCGACTAACCCGATTCCGAGCATACTAATAAATTCAAGCATGAGCCCTGAGAGAAATGCACTTTTCAAAATACGCATCGTTAGATCTCTAAAACGCGTACTATCTTCGTAGATCAGTGCTTCTGCTTGATTGATACGTCTAAATAATTTCAAAGTAATTAGTCCTTTGGCTACGTTTAGAAATCGCTGACTGAATTGATTTAGATAGTTCATTTGTTCTTTTGATTCATCACGTGTTTTTAAGCCAAAAATAATATAAAAGAGAGGTATAAATGGTGCTGTCACCATCATAATGAGTGCTGTATTTAAGTGGATAAAGCACATAGCGATGATAATCATTAAAGGTATCATCATAGATTTGAAAACTTGCGGTAAATAACTTTTAAAAAATGGTGCCAAACCATCAATAGCCTCAGTTAAAATATTAATTTGAGTACCAATTGGAGCTGATGAGTGTTTAAGCACGACCTGTTTACGTAGCTGATGTTTCACTTTCATAGCTAAGTGATCTCCAAGTCGTAAATTGAACATATTGAATGTTACTCGCGCTATTAGTACGATGAAAATAACGAGTAATAAAGAAAAAATATTTGTAGTGTTATGATAGAGTACACGATTCAAAAATTCTGCGATACTCACATTTTGCACTACGACGCTTATTGCTAAAAGAAAGCTGGTTATTCCCATTAATACTGGAAAAGATTTATATTTAAAGACTAAATTCATTAGTTTTTTCACTTTAACTTCACCTAGTTTTCTATTATAAGAGCTTATTATTGTTTTGGCATTTAATACCTTTTGAAAATTAGTGACAATATAATGGCAATAAAATTTTAAATATAGATTTTTGAATTCGTAGTTTTTTATAATCGTACATGATTTTGTCATTCTTCTTTATAATCATTAGCAAAGTCGCAATTTAATGTGATATTATAGTAAAGTGAATTTTGACAACAATCTATTTTTTAAAACTATAAAATTAATTTTTAAATAAAAGAAAGAGGTTTCTTATGATTATTATTGAGTTTATCAAGGGGCTTATTCTAGGTGTCGTTGAAGGCTTAACTGAGTTTGCTCCGGTATCTTCTACTGGCCATATGATTCTAGTTGATAACATGTGGTTGAAATCAACAGAATTTTTAGGTCCCCATTCCGCTTTTACTTTTAAAGTCGTCATCCAATTAGGTTCAGTCTTTGCAGCCGCATGGGTCTTCCGTGAACGTTATTTCGAAATGTTACATATCGGAAAATATAGACATGCTTCGATTAATGAAGAGTTTCGTTCTAAACCACGTCGTTTGAATTTATTACATGTGTTAGTAGGTATGATTCCAGCAGGTATTTTAGGTGTCTTATTCGATGATTTTATTGAAGAACATTTATTCAGTGTACCTACTGTTATGATTGGATTATTCCTTGGTGCAATTTATATGATTATTGCTGATAAATACAGTGAAAAGGTTCGCAATCCTCAAACTGTAGACCAACTTAGCTATGTTCAAGCCTTTGTAATTGGGATTTCTCAAGCCGTAGCGATGTGGCCTGGATTTAGTAGATCTGGTTCAACTATTTCAACAGGTGTCTTAATGAAGTTAGATCATAAATCAGCTTCAGATTTCACTTTCATTATGGCTGTACCTATTATGTTAGCAGCGAGTGCATTATCATTAGTTAAAAACTACCAATATATTGAACTTGCACATCTACCATTCTATTTAATCGGATTTTTAGCAGCATTTATTGTTGGTTTAATCGCGATTAAGACATTCTTACATTTAATTAACAGAGTTAAATTAGTTCCATTTGCGATTTATCGTATTGTATTAGTAATCATTATTGCTATTCTTTACTTTGGCTTCGGCATCGGTAAAGGAATTTAATTTTTCTAAGTAAGTGTGAAATCTATATTTAATAATGATAAGCTTGAAGATGAATTTCAAATTAGAAATAATCTTCAAGCTTATTTTTATATCGTTATTGTATAGTCGGTGATTTTTACATTAAAATACAGGACACGCTTATGTTATGAAGTGATCAATGATATGAGTATTATAGCTAGTGAAACCGTTTAGTTTCATGTATCATAGGGTATTGAAGAGAATAATAAATCTAATGGAGGCAACGCGTATGGACAAAAAGAAGATGATTAAAACAGCGATTAATGTATTACCAATTTTTATTGTGCCACTAGTAGTGGAACGCAAACGTATTAAATCGCATCCTGAGGTTCAAAAAGCGACAAATGCTACTACAAACGCTGGTCATACAATTGCTAATAAAGCTTCAGATGTAAAAGACTATGTTGGCGATAAAAAGCAAGAGTTTGATAATAAACGCGAATTGAAAAAAATCGCTAAAGAAAATGATCCTGAATACATCGAAAAAAAAGGCGAAAAATTAGCGAAGAAAAATCGCAAAGAAGCTGACAAAATGAATAAAAAGCTTCAAAAAAATATTGAACAACGTCACAAAGATGAAGAAAAAGCCCGTGAAAAGAACGAAAAAGAACGTATTAAAGACATGAAAAAAACTCAGAAATATCAAGAACAAGTAGGTTTAACACCTGGTAAACTTGATGAAGATACTGAGAAAAAAGGCGAAAAGCTAGAGAAAGAAAATAAAAAAGAAGTTAACAAATTAGATAAAAAACTTCAAAAAAATATCGAACAACGTCATAAAGACGAAGAAAAAATCCAAAAGCAAAATGAAAAAGCGCGTATTAAAGAAATGAAAAAATACGAGGATTATGATGCAGATAGCGTTGTTACACAAAATAAATTAGACGACAATAATAAGGCGTAATTTATTATGACAACGGTACTTATTGATGGAGATGCTTGTCCAGTAGTTGATTCAGTAATTGAGTTGACTACTGGGACAGGCATTTTTGTTACGATTTTACGCAGTTTTAGCCACTATTCAAATAAGATATACCCTGAACATGTTAATACGCTATACATTGATGACGGACCCGATGCCGTCGATTACAAGATTGTTCAGCTCGTTACTAAAGACGATATTGTCATTACGCAAGATTATGGTCTAGCTAGTTTATTATTAACTAAAGCTAAGATTGTAATGCATCATAAAGGACATATATACAATCATAGTAATATAGATATGTTACTTCAACAGCGTTATAATAATGCTCAGATTAGGAAACAAGGCGGTCGACACAAAGGGCCTCCCCCTTTTTCAAAGGAAGATAGACATCAATTTAGAATGGCATTTAATCATGTAGTGAATCAACTTAAGGAGGATGATGTGTAATGAAACGTATTGCAGTGTATTGTGGGGCTAGTAAAGGTAAAGATGAGACTTACGTTAAAGAAGCGTATGAATTAGGTAAATATATGGCTGAACAAGGTTATGAACTTATCTTCGGTGCTGGGTCTGTTGGTATAATGGGCGCTATTCAAGACGGCGTGTTAGACCATGGTGGCCACGCTATTGGTGTCATGCCCAAAATGTTAGATGAGAAAGAAATTACAAGCCAAAATGTCAGTGAACTCATCTTAGTCGATTCCATGCATCAACGTAAAGAAAAAATGGCGGACCTTGCTGATGCATTTGTCATCGCGCCAGGTGGTGCTGGTTCACTTGAAGAATTCTTTGAAATGTATAGTTGGGCACAAATTGGTATTCACCAAAAACCAATTGGCGTCTTTAATTTAAATGGTTTCTTTGAACCGCTTCAAGATTTAATCGAGCATATGATTAAAGAAGGATTTATTGATGAGAAATATAGCGCACTTGCGCCTCTATATGATACTAAAGAAGAATTAATCGAAGGATTACTTAATTACAAACCACTGGGTGTTCGTACGTACGATTAATTGCTTACGAGGTTTAACATTTATAATTACAAAAATAAGCCGTGGCATAATAGTCAATCTGAAGAAGTAAAAGAATTTCACCCTTGTCTTCTATTCAGCACTATTGATGCCACGGTTTATTATCTTATAGTGATAAGTCTTTATAATAACGGACTTGTCTTTTTAACATATGATATTTACTAAGCTCTGGCATTTCAAAGTTATCATAAAAAGTCATCCCAATTTTTTCCATTACTTTTCTGGAAGGCAAATTATTCTCAGCTGTAAAACTATACACCTCGGTGATGCCTTTCTCTTTGGCATATTTTAACACGGCCGTTGCGCCTTCTGTAGCTAGGCCATTTCCCCATACTTCAGGAATAAGTCGCCAACCAATTTCATAAATAGGCAATTCGTCAAAGGGATATTTACTATCGTCCGGCAAATAGTTCACGCCTATATAACCAAGCCATTCTCCAGTTTCTTTTAATTCCACTGCAAATAACCCTATTTTCTCTTTTTTAAGAATATCGTCCATCTTATGCATATCCAATTCAGAGCGACGATAGCTTAACAAGCTTGGAAAATAGCGTCTTACTTGTGGGTTAGCATTCATTTTTTGAAATGGCAATAAGTCAGTTGCCTCCCAATCTCGTAACTTTAATCTTTCAGTTTCAATGTAAACTACCATAATCAACACTCCATTGCAGAGAAAATACAATTAATAAAAAAGTGCGATATGGGTACTGTTCCATAACACACTTAATTTATAATTAATTTTAATTAATATGTTTTATTAAGCTTTAGAAATGTAACTTACAAGTTTAATATGGACAGGTATTTCTTTTAAACGATTGCGTTGATCCTTTGGTGCAACAACAGTAGCATCCACAAAATCATTGCGGTGATTAAGTTTGAATGTTGCGACAAACGTATCTGTATCTGATTCGAAATTTGGTAAATGTGCTACAACACGTTTAATTTCTCCTGTTGAATCTACAATTGTACGCCCAGTGATATTTTCAATTTCACGGCCTAATTCTGGTAAGGTCATTTCACGACCTTCTAAAATATGAAAATCTTGTTCATGCATATCTCATCTCTCCAATACATTATTTATGTTTTTAAATTATCAAATATTAAAACTATTCTAGCTTATATATTCTTAAAATATGTAACCGTATCGAGGTTGGGACAAAAGTGTTTAGGATTTGAGCAAAACCGAACGATGAGCAAAATTGTTCTTCAAATTTTGTCGAATTGTGACGGTATCTGCCGAGAATCCTACTTTTGGGACACCGTTTATCGGTTTTCCAGAGCACAAATGATTAATGTCTTAGTCTCAAGTTTTACCCTTCGCATCCTCTAGTCAAACTTAATCGCCTATTAATATTAGGTGTTGGACACAATTTATCGTTTTCCGAGAACACAATACATTAAAGTTTCAACTTCACTTATTCATTACTACTTTGCGTTCCTTCATCAGAACTACTTTGTTCGCTAGAAGTATTAGCGTCTTCAGTTTCACTTGAATTGTCCTCAGTAGAACTGTTTTCAGTAGAGTTTGCAGATTGGGTCGTAGTCTCATTTGAGTCAGAAGAGTTAGCGTTACTATTAGCATTCATACTTTTCGAATCACTATTTGACTGGTCATCAGACGACATACTACTTTCAGATGAACTAGCATCGCTTGTATCATCGGAAGATTCATCCGAACTATTATTACTCTCTTTATCCTCATCATCTGAACTTGCTTTAGACGACTCATGGGCTACCGATTCATCAACCTCTTTTTGTAGTTTTTCACGTTGATCATTCAATTTTTCTTTTTGTTTTTCTAAATCTTTCTTTTGACTTTTCAAATCATCATTTTCTTTTTGTAATTGCTTAATATCCTTTTCCAATGATGCTCTTTCATCACTTTTACCACATGCTGACAACATAATCGTAGCAGACAGTAAAAGTACCAACCATTTTTTCATGCTTTTCTCCTTTAAATACAAGTCAATATAACTTATTTTAACATGAAATTGCCGTCTAATCATTTATTCACTCACTGTCCCCAGCAAGTTTTCACACATTTATTATTGAACAATTATAGTCGCAAATCTATTTTTCTTGTTTTTTGAAAAGAAGTATCGCTGCATTCAATATCGCGAAGAAAGAGTAAAATATTATGTCTATATTTAAATATCGTTGAACTCCTTTTCAATATTATAATCTCAACTTATCTATGATATGATTATTCATAATTCACATATATTAACCTACTATTTTAAAAAATAAAAAGTTTTAGACGTTGAGGAGTTTAGCGAATGAAATCCACTGCAAAATTAACACGTGAAAATAACGTGAAATCATTGCGCCTAAATAATACAGATAGAGAGATTTTCGAAAATTATATGACCTATGTACGAGCTGATTTACGTGTAAATCCTCATGACAGTGAATTAATGCTAAGTCGCATACTAAAGAGGCTATTAGCGGCTGAAGACGAAGGCACATTGGCGTTAGAATTCTTTGAACATAACCCCAGAGCACATGCTGAAAAAGAAATTAAATCTTTACCGAATGAAACGTTCCAAAATATTATTAAATATATTTGTAGAAATTTTATCTTTCTTATTGGTATATTTTGCTTTTTTAAAGGGTTTATTGGTTTCTTTATTGGTGGGAATAATAACGAGGTTTATTTATATACCTTCCCACTTATCGTTATTGCAGGATTGTTTATTATCTTCTTATTTATCTTAGTTATTTTTAAGACCGTTCAACTTCAAAGTTTTAACAATTCTCATTGGGTATGGTGGTTCAATTATTGCATCATTGCACTTTTATTAGTAGCACTTTTCTATGTATTTTTCATACCACAATCATTTTTAGCTTTTGGACCATTTATATTAATCAGTAATTGGTCATTTATTATACTATCTTTAATTATTACGCCTATCGCATTTTATATTGAACATCATTTTGGAAATAAAAACTCAAACACAGTACTATAATTTTCAATCAAAAATAGGAGCGAAACTGAAATGTCGTGTACTTCACGGATTTCTAGTCTCGCTCCTCGTTATATTGGTTCTATACTAAATTGAACTGATGAAAATCAGTTCAATTTTTTTATGTCTTTAAGAATATAAAAATGGCGCAAATATCTCTATAATTGTAAGTGCCTAAACCAACAATAAGGAGAGATATTGCGCCTATAAATGATTGTATATCAAAAATACTTGGAATTAAAGATGTTATATTTATTTAACTAAAAACACATCAATAAAGAACCAAATTACCATAATAATCATGATAAGTGCTTGGGCCACTGTACTGGCTAAGAAAGCCATGAGTGATCCTAAGCTTGCTTTTAATGCTTTTCCAAAATTAAAATCTTGTATCAATTCAACAATTAAGACAGCTAAGAAAGGCACGATGATAATACCGAATGGTGGGAATACAAAGCACCCAATAATAACTCCAATAAGCGCTGCATATTCACCTAGTTTCGAACCTCCAAAGCGATTGACAAAGTATTTATTCATTAAAAAGTCTGATACTAGAATAAATACTGTAAAGAGTACCATGGCTACGTAAAATATCCATGACAAACCTTGGTCACTAAATCCAAATTGATAGATTAAAAATCCTACCCATAGTACTAACACTGAAGGAATAATCGGCTTAATTAATCCAACAAATGCCAGAATAAACGCTAAAATAATTAATATCCATAAAATCGCTGCCATTATTTCACACTCACATTCTCTTTAGTATATTTTTGTTCTTTCGTAAAGAATATTAAGATCATGCCTAGGAAAATAGATGATGCTGAAACGTAAAAGACATTTTCCAAGCCAACCCAATGACTCATAGCCCCACCTAATAAATTTCCTAACAGTTGTCCAATAACCATTGCGTTCGCAAATAATGTGGATGCATAACCCGGGAAATCAGGTAAAATATCTTGAAAGTAACTAATCCCTAATCCTAAAAGAATGGCTAAGAAGAGTGCTAAAAAGATTTGGCCAACCATCATCATATAAATGTTCTCAAAAAATCCGATACTAAAGTAAAATGTTCCGCCACTAATCGCGCCAATAATTAATAATGTGCGCGTTTCAAGTTTAGACGCTAGAACGCCTAAAATAACCATAAATGGCACTTCTAAGCCAGCACATAGACTCGCTAATGTTCCGACATAACCTTCTTGTTCTTTTAAATAATCAGTCACGAATAATGGCATATTCATCGTATACATCCACTGGCCAATATGTAATAAAATAAAGGCAATAAAAGGCACAAATAATGTTTTATCTTTAAACATATTCGGTGCAGTTTTCTCGATATTGGTAGTGCCACTTACATGTTCAGTTGGCGCTAAATTCAAATCTTTATAGAAAAAGATTTGTAGTATTAATGTGAATAGTAAGATGCTTACTGTGCCTCCGAATAAACCAGCATATCCTAGAAACTGAATTAAATAGGCGCCGATTAATGGACCAAATAAAAAGCCAAATGAAAACATTGAACGTAAGACGGTATTAGCGAACTTCGCATTATCTTTAGAGGAAGACACATTGATAGATTCTCGTGCAGATGCATACAGTTGAGGCATTGCCGGCGCAAATAGTCCTTGGAAGATTGCATAAACAATGATAAACAACCAAATATGATGGATATAAAAATAAATTGAGAAACTGATAGCACCCATTAATAAAGCGCTAATAATTAAAAATTTCCTGTTAATATTATACGTATCTGAAAATCGGGCTACAATTGAATTGACAGTAAATTGACTTACCGCAGCTAAAGCGAGTAGGATACCAAATTCATTCGTCGACATCCCTAATTCTTTTGTCGCAAATAATACGAAATAAGGTACGGTAATGGCGATACCCATTCCTAAAAGCATCATATTAACAACAAACAATTTATAGTTTTTAATTTGTAATAGTGCTAAAAACATAATTTCTACCTCTATTCCAGACTTTAAACAAACGTTATTACGTTTCATTATCTTGTGCATTACTGAGAAGATGGAGGCGAATGTAGCATTTCTCCATCTATCTGATGAAATTAAGCATGAGCGTCACAAATGATTCAACTTGTGGTAGTTGTAACATACTACCGTCATAACTCATATAAGTTGAACGTATTAGAGGTTGAGAATCAATATTTACCTTTTCAAATTCAAACATATTCTTATCTATATTCTTCATCATTATTTCAGGTAAAATAGTTACTCCTACACCACTCACTAACATTTCTTTGCAAGTAGCAACTTGGTCAACTGTAATGGTGGCATGATAATCTTGACCAAAGTTTTCGTTATACCATTCTTTAATCTGACTAATATATATAGGATCAGCTTGAAATTCTATAAATGGTAATTGCGCAACCTCGTCTTTCTTTTCTTTCGGAAAAATAAAATAATGATCATCATCAAATAAATGAGTATTCGTTAAATTCATTACTTTATTACCTCGCGTAATCATCACATGATAATCTCGATGATTAGCTTTAATTTGTTCCGTCGAGCCAACTTGTACTTGAATTTCAACATTTGGAAAGTGAGAATTGTACAAACTAAGCACCTCAGGTAATAAGGTTTGCCCAATCAGTGATGAACAGCCAATTGAAATCGTTCCATTCACTTCTCCAATATGTGCTTGCATTTTATCGAAAAATAATCGCTCACGTTTTAACATATCACGTGCATGTTCAATAATCATAACGCCCTCAGTCGTAGTGATTAATTGCTTTTTTGTACGAATAAATATATCTACGCCAAATGAGTTTTCAATAGCTTTTAAACGTTGTGTTACAGCAGGCTGCGAAATATATAGAATCTCTGCTGCTTTACGTAATGTTTTAGTTTCATCTAATGTAATTAACAATTGATAATCTTCAATTTTCATAGCGTTCCCCCTACTTATGTTTATCCATGAACGTGGCTATGAGCGATAAATTTCAATTCAGAAACTTTAATCTTACGTTCGTGAAGCCTATTTTTGATTCGCTTTCTTATTTTATTTCTCTATTTTCATATAAAACTAAGTATAAAAACATATTTATTTTGTATGGGAACTATGATGTTTAATATGTTCTTTATATGTTTTATGATTTTTCGGTTTCTTCAACTTACTAATCATCTTGTTATAGCAGTGCATAATACGATGATGAACATCCTCGAAATTTTCATTAATTTCTATCATTAATTGATGCGCTATAATATATGCTTCATGATATTGTTTCTGAGTGATTTGCCCATTTTGCAATGCAAGTTCTAAATCTTGTTCATCTACTAATTCATATTCACCCGTGGAGGGTAAAACTAGAACATCTAAAAATAAATCTAAGGTTCTAGCGTTCCCCTTTTGAATAATATTTTTTATATTAATATCGAAATAATATTCCAATGGATTACCTTTATCATCAAACATTGCAGTAATACTATAGCGTTTCTTTTCTGGCAAAATCTGTAACCATTGATAATTGTCATTAGCAACAATTATGTTCTGGCCAACCACCGTCACCTCTAGAGGCTCACGGACCTTCTTCATCGTGACCAATCCAATAATACCCTTGAATCTATTATTATTTACCTTAACTTCTATGTAATCACGTTCTATAAGGCGACGCCAGTGACGTTTATCTATATATTTAATTTTCATAAAGCCACCAACTCCTTGTAATTATTATATTAAACTGACCTATTGATGTCATCTTTAGTCATTCCTATTTGAAATACGCACGTAAAATCTTTTAAATTTTCATATTTATTTTACTACATCTCTACAAATTTTAGGGAATATTGATAAAAATACTCGTATTTAATAGGTAAATTCTTTTTTATCTTAACTTTTAGAAAAACACCTAAATTAAAGAAAGGCTAGATAAAGCCATAAAGAAAAAGCTACATGAAGCCTTGAAGTCATGAAAGTAACCACCAGGCTGTATGTAGCTTTATCTGGACTGCATATTATTGTTTATTTTTAAGCGCATAACGCTGAATAATCTCTTTATGTTGAGGATACTCATCGAGTAGTTCTTGTTGGCTAAACAACTCAAAGTGATTGAAGTCGAATGCTGGTTGACACATACATCCTACCAAACTGTATCCTTCTGTCTCTATTAAACTAGAGGCAAAGATTGTACCTTTAGGCACGATACACTGCATTACATTGCCTTTTGATATAAAAGGACCTAGATCTACCGATTGATAGTCACCTTGTGGTGTAATCATATGGATTGTTAACGGTACGCCAGCATGATAATACCATATTTCATCAGCATCAATACGATGAAAATGTGAAATGTCACCTGTTTTAAGCATAAAATAAATACTGCTAACGGAACCACGCATTTGGTTAGTAGCGTCAGTTCGTATAGTTTCTTTATAATAGCCTCCTTCAGGATGTGGCGTAAGGTTAAGCTGTTGTACCCAGTACTCCGCACTAAAGTCCATTATTTTAAGTCCACGTTGTGGAAGACATTTTGTACATCTTCAAGGTCTTCAAGCGCATCTACTAATCTTTCAAACGTTGCTTGGTCATCTTCTGATAATTCGATATCTGTTTGAGGTAACATTTCGAATTCAGCAATTTTAAAGTCTTCAACGCCTGATTGACGTAACGCGTCTTGAACTTGGGCAAATTGATCTGGTTCTGCATAAACGATAGTAATATCGCCTTCCTCAGTGACATCTCTAACATCGACATCTTGTTCCATTAGTACTTCTAACACATCGTCAGCTGATTTACCTTCAAAACCAAAGGTAGCGGTATGATCAAACATATAGGCTACTGAACCTGATACACCCATATTTCCGCCATTTTTACCAAATGCTGCTCTAACATCTGAGGCTGTACGGTTAACATTATTTGTTAAAGCATCAACAATTAACATTGAACCACTTGGACCAAAGCCTTCATAACGTAAGTGGTCGTAATTTTCTTCGCCAGCACCTTTCGCTTTATCAATTGCTCTTTCAATGATGTGGTTAGGTACTGAATAAGTTTTAGCTCTTTCAAGTACTAATCTTAAGGCTTGGTTAGACTCAGGATTAGGTTCACCTGATTTAGCTGCAACATATATTTCTTTACCAAATTTTGCATATATTCTACTTGTATTTTTATCTTTTTGGGCTTTTTTCTCTTTAATGTTGTTCCATTTACGTCCCATAATGTCATCTCACTTTCATACTCAATAATCACTATTATATAGCATTCATAGAACGTTGTCTAAAGTGATAAGCAACGACCATGTATTTCATTTTAAACATAAAAAAATACTGACAAAGCATTGCCTCTGTCAGTACTCTCCCAATTAGTACAATTAAATGTTTAAAAATTCTTCAACATCATTAAATAAAGCATCGAATTTTTCGTTATTCGTTTCATCCATATAAATAAAAATTTTACGTTCATCTTCAGTGGAACGAACTTTACTTAATCTCTCTTTTTCTATAAGTCTACGTATTGATACTAATAATTTAGTTCTACTTAAATCTAACTCGTCTATTGCAATTTTTAAAAATGATTGCATAAGTATTTGATCATCAATCGTATATTTATGAGCTAATTTTAATAAAGCTAAATCATTTAATGTCAACTTATATTGTTTATCTATATATTCTGATAATGCTTTATATTGTTTGTAAAAATCTAATAATTTATTCATCTTGTCATTGTTCAATGCTACTTGCACCTCCAAATATAAGCAGACAACTTACTATCCATTATCCTTTATATTTGAAAGCCTGTCGTTTTCATTTGTTTTGAAATTTTTGTTAAATTTACTAACAAAGTCAAATATTGTTGTGCAATACTCTTTTCGTCATCATCTTTTTTTGTAAATTTTGATAATATAAAGTGAATTATAATTTAGTTTTATTTTTAGCGGACCTTTTTTAAAGTTATGTTCTCGAATTTTATATGCTGGGTGGGTTAAATCATTCATATTGCGTAAAAATTTTGTAGACCATTGGTATTTTTCTCTAATATCTGGCGAAATAATATGGTTAATATTGCCATGATAGTCATCTATCTTTTGAATCTTCACAAGGTATTTATCTTTTAAATCTGCGTTTTTAAAATCTATGTGTGTGTCTGTTTGTTCATAATCTACCTCACGCGACTCACTTTCTAATACACGCCAATCATACAGAAATACCGTATAACTGTCCTCGTCATTAACAATAATATAATTATCTTTAATCAATTTTGGTTGTATATTTACTGAAACCAACTGATCTATCATGGTTCCTAAAATAGATTTGAAGCCATTTTCATCAAATAAGTACAATGCGTTAAACAAATCAGTGTAATGTTTAAAATTAAAACTAATGCCATTAAAATACCTAGCTGTTTTTACGATTGTTTCTATTAATAATGGTGCACTATTATTTAAATTGCCATTTTGATTATTTATAAAATTATGATTTTCAAAGTTAAGGAATATTATTTTCTTATTTTCTAAGTCTATTTGCTGTAAGATTTCTCTAATATTCTGATAACGTAATATATTTTTAACTAAAAGACGCTCATTTTTCTCAATTAAGTATGGCATTTTCAATTTAGCATTATCTATATATAAAAACTCGAAATTAATACGTTTAATTTGCGATTCTATCGTTTTAAACAGTACGGGGTCATTTAATAGTTTACTAATTTCTAGACCGAAAGAAAAACGACTTGTTTTATGTTGAATTTTTAATATGACACGATAGATGGTTTTTAAATCTATTTCATCTAAATCAAATACAAGACCTAGCTCATGTCCACCGTCCACCGGAATGTTATTCGCTTTGAAATGGTCCATCACATCTTCATAATTAGATTCTAGAAAATCAACTAATCCTAAATCTTCTAATCTGAAAATTACATTTAAATCATTTTTTATAATGTATTCGAACATAAGTTGACGCTCATAAATGGTGAATTGGTCTTTTATATCACGCATGTCCACTTTTAAATAGTACATAAGTGAAGAATTTTCATGATGTAACGGTCTCGCAAAATCTTGTAAGAACAATAATTTTATTTCTTCTATGGTATTAATTTGTAATACCAAATAGTATGGTTCGACGACTTCTTCTGTCTCCGAATCGACATATATATTATATTCAATTTTTCTTGGTAATATTGGTGCTTAGAATGTATAAGATGATTGATTTTTTCAAGACTATCGTCTATATGACTTTCATAGTCCATATCAATATCTTTCTCGTATTTACTACAGGATCGATAATCATTTGGCGTGATGCCCACGTAGCTTTTAAATGTTTTAGAGTAGCTCGACGCATTACTAAATCCTAAGTTTTCACTAATCAAACTAATTGTATAATCGGTAGTTAACAATTGCTCAAACGAAGTGGCTATTTTAAGCGTATCGACGTATGATTTAAACCCCATATTTAACACTTGATTAAACTGTGCCGACAAATTAGATTTTGATGTAAATAAATGAGATGAAATATCTTTTAAAGTTAATCGTTTATCTATATTTTTATTAATATATTCCAATACATCGCTTAACTCACCATAATATGAAAAATGATACTGATTATTAGCAATACTTTTTTCCATACTGCCCTGTTTACCAATAATATTAACAATATCTCTTATATGTTTTGCATCTTCAGAGACATTAGCATCTTTTAAATGATTAATTGCTAATTGAAGTAACGCCTTTTTTATGGCATTCACTGATTTAAGCAGATTTGTAGAATATTTATAATCGAAGAAATCGAACCCTTCGTCTCTAAACCAGTCGCTAGCAATATAAACCATCAATGTTTTACTATTCTCTTTTATCGAAAAGATATCCGTATTATTGATAATATATATTTCATTTTCAATTGTAATATTTTTGGTAAAGTGCTGAATTTTCAGTTGGCCTTCTATTGGAAAAAGTAAAATAATACCATCTTGACAGCGCGTCATTTTATACTCATGTTTGGTAAGTAAATGAAAATAGGCATTAGACATATATTAACCTCTTTCTATTCATGATAGCCTTTCTTTTAATTGTACTAAATTATCTTCAAGAACATAACTTATATATATTGTTTAAATGTAAATCTACCACAATATTAATTCTAAATCAAAAACACAAGTAAGAATATATTAATTTTTTTCTAAATTGGGTATCTACTAATTTTAAAAAAAGATGTTACGATATTGCCTCAATTTTAAATGATTTGTAGGAGTCTCAGTCATTTATAATCAAATGTGCTAGACTGCTTAATTTGGCAATAGTTAGTCGAAATGATCACATACTACAACTTCGATTGTCATTTCTAGTTAAGTTTGCCGGAACAGGACGGTGAAATCTTTCAATGCATACTGGATTTCTGCACCACTCCCTACAAAATCGAAAATGAAAACAATTCGTCAACATCTTAAATTCGTAATAATGGATTATATGTGTTTTTGTTTAGTTTTTAAAGCGATTGGCTAATCGTAAAACGTCTTTAATAATATTAAGCAGGTTAATAAATAAGTTAAAGCCCATTTCCCTAGGCGTAAAACTACCACGCTTCATTCTATTAAAATCATATAATGTGTACATTAAGAATAAAATTAAGCCGATAATAGTAATCGCTGTATGATAAATTGGATTATGAACAAACATTCCAATTAACCCACCAATGATTAAAGCAATAAAAGCTACAAATAAGTATTTACCAAGACTTGAGGCATCATTGATTATAAAGTACCCCAATATTCCGAAGATGATAAATGCGCCAATTGCTAGTAATACATTTTTATAAAATACATCTGGACCTAAGTTTTGCATATAGGTTGTAAAGGTAGCGTAAGACAATAAGCCTACTATAATGGCATAGATATGTGAAATGACTAGACCGTACTTACGTGCGCGTTTTATAAATAAAGTCGCTAGTATAAGTACGAATAAACCAATTGATAATGGTCGTCTCCATTCCATTGGTAAGTATTGGCCAAAGTAACAACCGATACCAAAGATAATCCAGTAATATGTAAAGAATAACCACACTTTAGCATAAGCGTGAGTACTTTGGCTATGATGACTTTTATTTTTTACTTTTTTATTAGACGCTGCGTTTTGCGCCGTATTTGAAGACTGAGACATTTTTGACCCCTCTTTGATTTTCATACTAAATATTTATCTTGATTGTACATTATCTTACTAAAGATTAAAAAGGTTTATTTTATCTACTTTTACAGTACCCAATTATCTTTAAATTATTTATTTTCAAATTAATCCACCTTTTTAAAAGTGTTTATTGCAACTATGTTTTTTACAACTATAAAGCCCATTGTTGAGCCATTTTTAGTACTTTTAATTCACAAGTAAATTGTCATTTTTCGAGCTGAAATGTTACAAATTTATTTTCTTATAAAATTTATATATTATTTCCACAAGGCTTCACATCATGTGTGCCAATGGTTATAGGACTTTTACATATAATAGGACAAATATTAACAATATTACAAGATAATAACAACGCCCACAGTAGTCTACATTTTTGATAGTATGAATACGTGATATACGAATTAATTTATAAAGGATATATAAAGAGTTTGGAATGATAAATTCTAATTTTTATAAAATAAAAAGTTTCAAGGAGGACATCAAGTTTGAAAAAGTTAGCAGTCGCAGTTTCTGTTGCATCCGGGGCAGTAGCAGTATTCTCGCATCATAACGCTGAAGCATCCACACAACATACGGTAAAATCTGGTGAATCTTTATGGAGTATTGCTAGTAAATACAACACATCAGTAAAAAATATTAAGCAAAGTAATAATTTATCTAATAACGTGATTTTACCTGGCCAAGTACTTACTATTGGGGGCAATAATAGTAATAGTACATCAAATGGAAATCCAACGACAGTAGCTTCATCATCTACTTATACAGTTAAAGCTGGTGATTCACTTTATGCTATCGCTAATAAACATGGTGTTTCAGTGAATGCGATTATAAGAACGAATAAGTTATCTGGATATTTAATTTCACCTAACCAACAATTAAAAATTCCAAATAGCTCTACAACGCCTAAAAAGACACTAACTAATCCAAACCCTAACAATGCTACTTCAAACCAAAGTAACGGTTATCAAAGTCCAACTTTTAACCATCAAAACTTATATACTTCTGGTCAATGTACTTGGTATGTATTTGATCGTCGTGCGAAAGCTGGAAATACTATCAGTACATATTGGTCAGATGCTAAATATTGGGCTGGCAAGGCTGCTGCAGATGGCTATAGTGTTGATCATAGACCAACAGTAGGTGCGATTATGCAATCGACTTCTGGTTATTATGGTCATGTAGCCTATGTTGAACGTGTGAATGCAGATGGTAGTATTTTAATTTCAGAAATGAATTATGCTAATGGTCCATATAACACAAATACACGTACCATTCCTGCGTCTGTAGTTTCAAGTTATAATTATATTCATTAATATCAAATCCGATAAAATTAGATTCGTTAAAATTATGAACGTATAAAACAATATTCAAATATACAAACCATAAGCCTATCAATATTTTTCAGTAGAAAAATTTATTGATAGGCTTATTTTGTATCGTTTTATAGTTTCAGTTAACTACAGTATGAATTACTTAGACAAAAAATGAGGTTGAGACATCAATTGTTTATACGCTAGAAAATCGATAAACGACGTCTCAACCTCATTTTAAATGTTATAAGAAAATATTCATTATTAAATAAATAATTGCTGCTAAAATTGCAGATATAGGTAATGTAATGACCCATGTAATAATCATACGTTGTGCAGTACTCCATTTAACACCTTTAGCACGGTTAGAAGCCCCTACACCAAGGATTGATGAAGATACAACGTGTGTTGTTGATAATGGGAAGTGTAATGATGACGCTACGAAAATAGTTAACGCTGATGAAATATCAGCTGCCGCACCATTAGCTGGGCGGATTTTCATAATGTTTCCTCCCACTGTTTTGATGATTTTCCAACCACCAATAGCCGTACCTAGACCCATTGCAGTCGCACAAGCAATTTTAACCCAAAGTGCTGGCTCTACATTTGCAGGGTCTTGTATATTAGCCACAATTAAAGCTAACGTAATGATACCCATTGATTTTTGCGCATCATTCGTACCATGTGAGAATGATTGTAATGCTGCAGTAAATACTTGGAAGAATCGGAAATTACGATTCGCTCTAGTAAGGTTTGCATTCTTAAAGACAATTTTTACAATTGTATACATAATAAAACCAACACAGAATGCAATAATTGGTGAAATGATTAATACAATGATAATTTTAGTAAATCCTTGATAATGTAATACACCAAAACCTTGAGCCATTACTGCTGCACCAGCAATTGAACCAATTAATGCGTGCGATGAAGAACTTGGGATTCCATATAACCATGTTAATAAGTTCCAAATTATCGCTGCTAAAATGGCCGCTAGTACTACTACTAATCCGTTATCTAATTTAAATGGGTCGACGATATCCTTTGTGATGGTACCGGCAACTCCAGTAAACGTTAAAGCACCGACAAAGTTCATAATCGCTGCTAAGAAGATAGCAGTTCTAGGGGTCAATGCTCGTGTTGACACTGCTGTAGCAATCGCATTGGCTGTATCATGGAAACCATTGATAAAGTCAAAGATTAAAGAAAATATAACGATAGCTATAGTGATGATTAATACGTACTCCATAAATTAAAACTCCCTTAGCTATTTTTCATGATAATCGTTTCGAAATTATTTGCTACAACCTGACATTTATCAGCGATTTCTTCCATACTTTCATAAATATCTTTTATTTTAATTAATGTGATTGGGTCAGTTTCGCTGTTGAAAATGTGTTTAATTGATTGGCGTAAAATACCATCACAATTTGTTTCAAATTCTTTAATATTAATTGAATGAATACGCATGTGAGATAATTTCTTTTCAACTAATAAACCAACAGCTAACTTCATTTCCGCTACTGCTTTTTGGATATTTTCTACGAATTCAGCCATGTACTCATCAGTATATTCAATTGAATACATTTCAAACATTGCAGAAGTTTCTTCCATTGCGTCAAGCACATCATCAATGGCATTACATAATGATAAAATGTCCTCACGCTCAATAGGTGTAATGAATGTTTGATTTAGATCCGTAATAACTTGGTGCATAAGTTCATCACCATGTGACTCATAAGTCTTGATATTGTCAGAATAAGCTTTGAGATCTAAATGCGTATTGAAGTCCATTTTCCCGAATTCAACGGCTGCACGGTCCAAGTTGAATACCATTTCTTCTAATTGAACCATGAACTTATCCTTTTTCTTAGTAAACATTATAAAGCCTCCATTATAGCGATTGTTATCAATCACATTGTTAATTTTTTTATTCTTGTAAGACAACTTAAATCAAGAATACATTTACAATAAGAACTTTTCAAAAGCCTATTTTCTGACTATTTGTAAATTTTATGTAAATATAATGTTTTACTGTTTTTTACGTCATACTCCATCATTGAATTTGTTCCTATTTGAAAATATCACAAAATTTACATATCCACAATTGCATTTACAAATTCTTTACAAATACGAAACATTCCTTCAACTTTAGCTTAAATTGAGTGGTTAATCGTCCGTTTTGAATGGTTATAAGCGATGATTGCAAAGATGCTATAAATAACCGTATAAATCGCCATTACCACAAATATTGGCGTTTGATTTGCGAACCCAATGAGCTTCATAAAAACGAGTGAAGCAAAATAGGCATGCAATAGTGCAATAATTAAAGGCAGACCGAAGTTAAATGCGACTTTAAGCATTAACCCTCTCGCTATATCTTTCTGTGTAAATCCTAATTTTCTCAAAATTGAATAACTCTCTAGTTCATCTTCTGTCTCATCTATTTGTTTAATATAAATAATACATCCTGTCGCAATTAAGAACGCTATTCCTAAGAAAGATGTAACAAATAATAAAATTCCAGTTAAACTTGAGGCTTCACTCACTACTTCGCTTCGTGTTTGTACATCTCCACTAATTCCGCTAACTATTTTTTCTAATTTTGGAATATCCTTGTTATGTTTCAGGTCAAAGCCATATTGAGGCACAATATATTTATTTTTAGCATGGGCTTTCAAATAATTATATTCTTTATCACTAAGAACTAACGTTGGTCCTCCCAAATCTATACTCTCTTTAAAGTATATTTTATTTATCACTTTATGCAGTTTTACATTTACATGTGTTTTCTTAGTTCCTATTGCCATAGTGCCATTTTCTCTATGTTTTGCTAAATCATGAATTAAACCTTCTGGGATAATTAAATTCGCTTGTCCCTTTTCCAAAGAAATATTAGGAAAATATTTGTCACTAGTCACTGTAACTGCATAAGGCTGTGCTTGACTCACATCGAATAAATGATCTTTATACACTTTAGAATAAACCACTTCTTTAAAATCATATTGATACGCGATATGATGTCTTCCAAGTTCAAAACCCAGTTCATTAGCAATATTTTCATCTTTCAATGTCACTTCATGAGGAGATTCTAGTAATACTTCATTACTTAAAGAGCCCCGGCTAAGCGCTGCGAAACAAAGAACAGATACAGTAATCGCCGAAATAATTGCCATTACGGTAAGTGAAAATGCATTCTTTCGAATACGAAACATGAGCGATGATGTAAAAATAACATCATTTACAGTCACATTTCCACCTTTAAAGTGTTTGATGATTTTTAGTATGAGAGAAACTGTACTTCTAAAGAAGAAGTACGCACCGATAACAGTTAAAAATAAAATTACGAATGGTAACAAAATATGATCTAATAATTCCATAAATCGTGTTGATAAATAATAACCTGCTAAGATAAATAAAATGCCAAGGATACCTAAAACGACTTCGCCCAATGTAATATTAACTTGGCTTTCTTCTTTCGTATCTTGAAAACTCATCAAACTTTTTATTGAATTTTTATTTAGATAAATCCACGCTTGCACAATGATTAAAATATAAGAAATGATCAAAATAAATAATGTTTGTGCGATGGCTTGAAAACTAAAAATAATAGACACCGAGGTATGAATACCTAATAATTTCAACACAATCATTAAAAGAATTTTAGATCCTAACACGCCAATGATCATGCCTAAAATAGCTGTAATCAAGAATATAAATAATTGTTCTAACATTAACATGTAAATAATGCGCTTTTTATTTAAACCAATCGTTTGTAATAACCCAAACTCATAACTACGCCGTTTAATAAACAACATATTCGTATACATAATAAAGACGATAATAATTATGAATAAAAAATAACTGCCGACTTGCGTACCTTGTTTAATAACCGACATGGATTGATGTAAATGTAGATGATGTACATATTTAATCGTTATAAAGCTATAAAATAAGACGATGCTTAAAATTAATGAAAAGATATAAATCGCGTAATGCGTAATATTTTGTTGGAAATTTTTCCAAATAATGTGACTAAAACTCATACATCATGCCACCTAAAATACTTTGCGCACGCAATATTTCTTTATGAAACACTTGTTTATCATCTTCACCTTGATATAACTCTGTGAAGATTTGGCCATCTTTTAACATGACAACCCGATCTGAAAAACTTGCCGCAAGAGGATCATGTGTCACCATTACAATCGTCGCATTATACAATTGATTAATTTTTTGAAAACGATGTAACAAATCTCGCGTATTTTTAGAATCTAATGCTCCTGTGGGTTCATCTGCAAAGATAATCTTTGGATGTGTGATAAAAGCACGGGCAGCTGACGCACGTTGACGTTGGCCTCCTGAAATTTCAGATGGGTACTTATCACTAATATCAAAAATATTAAGCGTTTCTGTAATTCGTTGATAGCGCTCATTCATTTCTTTTTTATTCAATTTTTGTACGGATAAGGGTAATACGATATTTTCTTTTACTGTTAATGTATGAAGTAAATTGTAATCTTGAAAGATAAAACCGATATCCTTTTTTCTAATTTCCGATAAAGCTTTGTTAGATAATTTTTCTAATTGTTGATCACCCAAGACGACTGATCCATGAGTTAAATAATCGATAGAACTCAATACATTTAGCAACGTTGTTTTGCCTGACCCTGAAGGCCCCATAATAGAGATAAATTCTCCCGCTTCAATGGATAAATCTATCCCTTTCAAGACTTCTTGTTTCATATTTTTTGCACCATATGTTTTGGTTACTTGTTTCGCCTGTAAAATGGTCACGTCATTACTTCACCTCCTCATTCATAATTATTTTCCTCAATTTTGATATTTTCACCTTTAATTCACTTTAATTATATAGGTTGTGTTCTATTGAAAAATGAAGATTAAGTAACAAATTGCAGGTTTAAAATGACAGTGTTGTCACTTCAGACATACGTTTTAATATTTCATTTTGCTTAGGAAACGTCAAAATAAAAGTAGTGCCTTGACCAACCGTGGAGTCTACTTTTATTTTAATGCCTAGTTGTTTTTTTACACTATCGACTAAATACAAGCCAATCCCAGAAGACGTAGTTTCATTACGGTTGGCTGTTGACGTAAACCCACGTTCAAATATACGAGGTAAATCTTTGTGACTGATGCCTCTTCCTCTATCAGTTATTTCGAGAGCGACATGCCCATCTTGTTCAAAAGAACGAATGCGAATATCCTGACCTTGTGAATACTTCAATGAATTAGATAAAATTTGACGAATCATCATGCGACACCATTTCACATCGGTGTAGACAGTTGGATTAATGTCAAAGTTCAAATCATATCCTATACCTTTCGTTTGACTAATATGACGCGTCAATTGAATTTCCTCGATAACAAGTCGTTTTAGTGCTACTTCTTCGAAATACATATCGCGATTTTTAGACTCTAATCGTGTGAGATACAATTGCTTGTCTAACAATTCATTGATACGCGCCCATTCGTATAGCAACGCTTTTTTTCGTTTAACGTCCTCTTCTTGATCAATCAGCAATTTCATTGCAGTAACCGGCGTTTTAATATCGTGCACAAATTCGGTTAATGATTGTTCAGACGTTTGAATATGTAATTGTTGCTCAACGACGCGTTCTTTTTGACTTGTTAGTTTGCGATATAGATAATTTACGATTTGTTGTTGAAAAGGATCTTCAGCTAAATCTTTATGTTTAATTTCTTCAATTTCTTTATTGTTGTATAAATGTTGATATAGTTTTACTTCTTTTAGAAAAGCAAAAATTAGAAACAGACATGTTAGACCAAGGTTTAACATGACGATATAGCTCACACTTTCAATCGAAATATCGTAATCGATATAGGCCATACCTAATAAGATAAGATGTAAAAATACTATCCAAAATATCCAATTACTGCGTGTCTTAAGAAATAACCAAAACCACTTTACATTACTCATGAGCCATATAACCTTTACCTACTTTAGTTTCAATCTGCGTATCCATGTCGATTTCGGATAGCTTTTTACGCAGACGGTTCACGTTAACGGTTAATGTATTATCACTTACAAAAGCCTCATCATCCCACAATACTGTAATTAATGTGTCACGTGTGACGATCTGATTTTGCTTTTTAATCAACATTTCTAAAATAATCATTTCAGTTTTAGATAAGTAAATAATTGTATCGCCTTTTTGGATACTGTCTTTCGATAAATCAACAAGCGTATCTTGCCAATTAAGCGTGCGCTTTTCTTCTGCACCGAATTCGTAAACGCGACGATAAATCGCTTGTAATTTGGCTATTAGGACATTGGTATAAAATGGCTTTTGCATATAATCATCTGCACCTAGTTCCATACTCATTACTTGATCCATTGGATTGTCACGGGAGGATAAAAATAGTATAGGCACATTAGAAATTTGTCTAATTTTGCGACACCAATAAAATCCATCATATTTTGGTAATTGTATATCCATAATCACAATTTCAGGCTTAGCTTCTTCAAACTTATCCATTACAGCACTAAAATCATCGATGCCCGTAACATAGAAATCCCAATGTTCTAATTCTTTCTTCAACTCTTGGAATAATGTTTGATCGTCTTCAACTAATAATATTTGCATGAGTGTATCACCTGCTATTTTGTATATTTCATTTTCTCGCCTGATTGCACACGTCCATTAAAGTGCTTAATACGACAATCAATTTCAAAACCTCTCATTATTAATCCTTGTAGCGGAGCTTGGACAAAATAATAAATAGGCCAAAACAGTCTTGGAATATAATCATATAAATGCACAACAACTAGACGTGTTCCTTTAATATGTCGAAATTCTAATTTACCTTGTTTCTTCAAGTTCGGTTTTATCATTGATCCGCCAACTAAATGAAATGTTATAAAATCTTCAGCATTAGTTACTTTTTTTAAAATTAACAACGGCTTAGATTTCTTACGCGAATATACGATATAATTATCATTTTCTTTATACGTATGCATGAATGTTCCACGTGTATCATTAATCCAAGTCATAAAGTAGTCGACTAAGTGAGATAATGTCCATTTCCTAGGTAATACCATTTTTAATGCCGTACGTACATCGTCGTATTTTGAAACTTGTAATTCAACATTAATATGAGGACGTTTGATATAGGTTTGCGTCGTTTCAACGGGCACACCATAACTTTCTAAACGTTGAATCGTTTCATTATCAAAACGGCTTCCTTTTACATAAACAATTTTATCTAACCCTTGTTTCATTGCCGCTCTGGCAAAATTATCTGCAGCAATAAGGTTCAAATCACGCGCTGTAGCTTGTGTTAATTTAGCCGAATGTTTATTTGGATCTAAATAGAAATAGGCGATATCCATGCCTTCCATTGCCGTTACCACGTCTTCATAGTTATAGATATCACGTTTGAGCCAGATAATTCGAGTATCTTCTTTCTTCTTAGAATGAGGATATTTGGATAATGCATAGACATTCGCATCTTTTTCAAGTGCATTACTTATATATTTACCAATATAACCACTACCACCAGCTAATAAGACATTTGGTTTCATGTTAGAAATTGCCCTTTTATCTTTTGAAAATTTATAATTATATGTATCGTTAAGATTTATTGCTATAATGTTATGTAAGGCAATATAGCTTAACATATTGGGAGGAAGCCGCATGGCTCATAATATTCGTGAAATCAGTATAAAAGACGTTGAGAATTTTATTAAACTTTTAAGCAAGATTTATGATGAATCTGACTATACATTATATAATCCTGGTGAATATACACCAAGCATTTCAAGCGTTAGTGACCATCTAGAACGTATTATTACGTCTCCAAGAAATACAATTTACGTGGCAGAACAAGATGACCAACTCGTAGCTTATGCTTTTGTGACTACTGAAGATTATGAACGTACACGTCATCAAGCTTTTATCACTATCGGTGTAAAACAACTCTATCAGAAACATGGTATTGGCCTAGCGTTAATCAATGCCGTTGAAGCCTGGTCTATTAATCATAATATTAGACGTATCGAAGCTTCGGTTGTTCCTGAAAATGCTCGCGCCGTAGAACTCTTTAAAGGCGCTAATTTTAATATCGAAGGTGAATTAAAAGACAAATTATTCATCAATGGCACTTATTACAGTCAATATGTTATGGCTAAATTACTCATTTAAACTATTCGTTTCGTATTTATTATACTCTAGTCACTATAATATTAAACTATCTTAGCGAGATGTTTAAACAATTATCATCTAAGAAAGTAAAATTCATATACTTATCTTGAAGATAGAGGAATATAGATTACAAAAGGCGTAGAAGAGTTTGGGACATAAATCTCAAAATAATAGCGTAGAGATGATTGAATCACCTCTACGCCTTTTATATGGAGACTTCGTATTGTTTGGCTCGCGTTTCAAACCTAATTTAATATGGAGATAATGAAAAGTTTTTATCTGGTTCTGTAGCACCATCGAATGGTGAACGTTGATTTTGTTCCACACCAGATGACGAAGTATTTCGGCTTAGGAATGCTAGTACTCTTTTCATATTTTCTTTAGATTCCGGTTTATCTAGATGAAATTGATATTGATGATGTAAATGATGTGAACCATCATAGAATAAAGTATTAACAGGAACCTCTTCTTCTTTTAACTTACGATAAAATGCAATGTTTTGACTATAGAATGGATCCGCATCGCCTACTGATAAATATGTTGACGGATAATCTTTTGTTACCTGATTAACCGTTGACATCTGAGAAATGTCTTTAAAATCCGTTTCCCAATGTGTAGCTCCAGTATAACTATGCATAAACATTTTAATTCTTGGGAATTCTGTAGCTCTTACAGTCTTCATATCATAAAATCCACCAAAGAAGATGGCCCCTTTAAGTTGTGAAGGCATAAATTGCTGTTCAAAATTCATCTCTTGGCGTAATGCTTCGTTGGATTGCATTGCTACATATTGACTTGTAAGCTGCGCACCTGCAGAGTCCCCACCTATAACTACTTGATTTAAATCAATTGGGAAGCGCTCTTTATTATCTTTAATGAATTGGACTGCATCGTTTAATTGAATGAGTGGCGTCGGATATTTATTATGTGGCGCTAATGCATAATTGACATTGACCACTACATAACCTTGCTCAGCAATTTGTGCGAGCAACGGATTTTTATATTGTTTATCCCCCGCAACATACCCTCCGCCATGCATCCAAAAGATAACTGGTAATCGAGTCTTACTATTGAAGTCAGAAGGCATAATAATATCTAACTGACTATTCGGAATATGTTTGTTATAAGTAATATTTTGAAATAACTTAACATTAGGATTATTAATTTGTACCTTTTCATGTTGTTGTACGTTTTTTTTATTTTGTTGATAATGACTGTATAAATTCCATGCGATTAAAGCTCCGACCATAATTATGAATACAAATGTAATTATCGTCCACTTCCGTTGATTATTCATTTCTTGCAGTCCTTTCAACTCTTTATATAATAGATTACTTCTCTTTTTTAAAAAGAAAAGCAATCCGTGACGTTATCACGAATTGCTTTTAAGATTAAAACATTCAATTTAAATTGTAAAGTTTAGTTATTTTAAAACTAGGCAATGTGGTCTTTGTTATCATTTTTACGAACGTAGTACTTAATAAGTACTGCTACAACGATAAATAAGCCAACTACACCCATAATATTATATAAGAAGTTAATTAAGTCTGCGAAACCAACGAAACTTAGGATAAATGCAGCAATCATCATAATAACGATGAAAACATGATATTTTTTACTGTATGTTTCTGTAAAACGTGCAGCAAATGAATAGCATAGACCTAAAATTGTGTTATACATTACCGCAAGCATAATGATAGTTAAAACAAGACCAATCCATGGATTAATATCATTTGCAAGTGTGAGCGTTGGAATTTCTGCGTTCTTAATTTTTGGATATTCTGATTGTAATGCAAAGTTGATTAATGCAAGTAAGATAGTATAAACAACGCCACCGAACATTGCGCCTGCACCAGAAACTTTACGTTTAGATGCGTCGCCACCAATGGCAACTACCGTACTGAATCCGACAGCAAATGCTAGTCCACCGTACATTAATCCTCTAACGGCACCCCAGAATATACTTGTTTTTTCTACTGTACTATTAACTTCACTTATTGGAACACTACCTGCAAATAAGTAGTAAACCGCAATAAGTACTACCATAATAATTAAAAATGGTGTAACGATTCCAAGTGCACTAACGATTTTATTAAAATCTAATAATAGTGTTAAGTAAATCACTACTGTCATAATAAGTGCACCTAACCACGTTGGAATTCCAAAACTTTCTTGGAATGTAGAACCCGATCCGGCAATCATAGTTACTGCTATACCGAATAGGAAGAATACAAGTATATAGTCGAAGATTTTACTGAACTTCTCTCCAAATAAATATTGTAACGTTGACTCGTGATTCGTAGCTTCAAAGGCAGTACCGATTTTAGCTACTTGTCGGCCAATAAAGCCAAGGATTAACCCTGAAATTAATACACCTATATATGACCATAGACCATAAGGCGTAAAGAATTGCATTACTTCTTGGCCAGTTGAGAATCCGGCACCAACTACGATGCCGACATAGGCGAAACCAATTTTTACAGCTTCTCTATTTAAACCCATGCGAAAAAATAACCTCCTTAAATTTGACACATTGAGAATTATAACGTACTAAAAATATTATGCAATAGCGTATAACAGTAGCAACTCAACCTTTATCGGCTGAAAGTACTGAGCTAAATACTATTAGAAAAGATTGAAAAAAATTGAAAAACTATTAAATTTGTTAACAAATTCATAAATGAGTAACTAGTAGTGGGCATAATTGTTAAAGTCTTATAATTAAGAGAAGCTAATTTATAATAAATGATAACCAATAAAAAAACGATATGAAAACGTAAATGCTGTCTTCATACCGATATATGTAGCTTAGTATTGGGTTATATGGTGATAATTAATGATTATTGTGAGCCACCATATTGTTGTAGTTCATTAATATCAACGACTACATTATCCATACGTTTTGCCGTTTCTTTTAGTGCGTTTCTAGCGACATGGTTACTTGGGTCTAATTTCAAGATTTGTTTCGCTACTTTAAATGCTTCAGAATCTGAAATAACGGGCTCAGGTATAGCATGTAATAATAACATTTGTAACAAGCTTTTGATTTCTTTTCCATTGGTTAATTGGATGGAAGATTGTGCGTGGTAATATGCAGAATCTATTGCACCTTCCACTTCACTCAATGGATATACTAATAAAAGAAATGCTAAGTCATGTAACTCTGCCGTTTCTTCGAATTTAATCATATATAAGATACATGTATAAAACATCATACTTTCATGTTCATGTGCACATGAAATGTAGGCTTCTTCGAAATCCATAAAATCAGCTTGAGACATTATTTGTCTCACCTGTTCAAATTCGCCACTTAACACATATTGTTCAATGCTTTCTTGCATGACAAGGCTCACCTACTCTCCACCTATTTTGCAATACTACTATTCTATCATAATTAAAGTTCATTTTCATATTATAATAATTTAGTTAAATTCAACTGTTTTATTTAAATGCAGTTGTTTTAAATGAAGTTTTTTCTACTTCTTGTATAACTTCATCTGTAGAACCACCCACTGATAATTTAACAGCAGCCGTAAAACTACCTTCTACGATAGGAGCGTTCATTTTCTTAATATTATACGGCCCTTTATATCTTTCAATGGCTAAGTTAATATTCATTTCCGAAGATCCTAAATCGTAAAAACATAAAGCATCCTCTTCCACACTATTAATGAGTCGTTGTACTGCACTAAATGACGTGCCAATCTCCCCATCGACACCACCATATGCTAATATATTAACACTACTTGCCATCTTATTCAGTAGTGCTTTAGTCCCATTTGCGATATCTTCACTATGACTAATAATGATAATTGAGGTCACTTATATTCATCTCCAATTCATGCATTAATTTCTTATATCATATTGTTTATCTAGCGTTATATCGTAAATTAAAACATTCGATTTTCTTCTATTTCTTCTCTCTGTCATTCCATTATAGATTAAGTACTATAGATGTGCTAACTTTTGAATAATTTAGCGTTTAAGCCTATACTCTTTTACTTTTGAAAATTAAAAAAATACACTTCAAAAAGTTGGATGATTAGCCATTTTCACTAAAAAATGGTTAACGATAACCCAACCTATTGAAATGTACATTAAACTACAAATACTAAACACTTTTAGATTTATACATTAAATAAATAAAATATGGCGCGCCGATAATCGCCACAACAATCCCAGCAGGAATACCAGTTGGTTCAAGAATGATTTTACCAAGTGTATCTGCAAATACTAATAAGAATGCGCCTACTAGTATAGAAATTGGTAAAAAGAGTTGATGTCGTGGTCCCACGATAGACTTAGCGATATGAGGACCCATTAAACCTATAAATGTAATCGAACCTGCTACGGCTACCGCTACTGAAGATAATACTACGGCAATGAAGAAGAGAACGATACGTTCACGCTCAATTTTCACACCTAAACCTTTCGCAATATGCTCGTGTGTATTAACTAAATTCAATACATTCGATTTATACATTAAGAAAGGGAACAGAATAATTATCCATGGCAGAGTAGCAATCACAAAGGCCCATTCATCGCCCCAAATATTACCAGCAAACCACGTTGCGATAAATTCAGATTGATCTTCATCAAATTTAGACATTAGGGTAATAGAGCCACCATATAAAGCTGTTTGCATACCTACACCAATTAACACCATACTCGCTGGCGTAATACCATCTCTTTTATTCATGCTAAATAAAAAGATAATAATTGCAGTTGCCACACCACCAATTACACTAATAATTGGTAGAAGATAAACAAAATTGTCAGGGTCGATTTGACCAACTGATAAGAATAAAGCAATCGCAAACCCACCGCCAGCATTAATACCTAAAATACCTGGTTCGGCAATTGGATTCTTAGTCACACTTTGAATAATCGCACCACTTAAACTTAAAGCTGCACCAGCTAAGATAGTGATTAACATTCGTGGAAAACGAAATTCCATTAAAATTAATTGATCATAGTATTCACCTTGGCCAATCAATGTTTTAAAGAAATGATCTACTGGAATTTTGTATTCACCAGATGCCACACTCCATGTGCATGCTGCAAATAAGAGTATCGCAAAAATAATAAAGGTAATAATTTGTTTGCGTCTCAATTTAGGATGTATCATATTGTGCGGCCTCCTCTTTTAACTAAGTATAAGAAGTAAGGCACACCAATAAATGAAATTACTGCGCCGACTGGAGCTTCACCTAGCATTCGCGCTACTGTGTCGGCTACTATCATTAATAAACCGCCTGATAAAGCTGTTAATGGTAATACCTTAGCGTAATCTGTACCGACTAAAAATCGTACGATATGAGGTACCATTAGACCTACGAAGGCAATCTGACCAACCATAGATACGGCCACACCTGCAAGAATCATTGTTAACACTAAGCTCACACCTCTTATCAGTGTGATATTTTGACCTAAACCTTTAGCTAATGTTTCTCCCAAATTTAGAATCGTTAATTGCTTACTCATTGTTAAGATAATGACAACTGCAATAACAATGACTGGCCCGCTCCATAGTAATTGTTGCCAAGTTGTTCCTGAAACACCACCTGCACTCCAATATGTAAGTGATTGATTCAATTTAAATGTTAGTGCTATACCTTGGCTAAGTGCTGTTAATAGCGCACTTACTGCCGCACCGGCTAATATAATCCTCATAGGGTTAAACCCATCGCGTCTTGAGCGCCCAATCATTAAGACAATAAAGCCACCTAACATTGCGCCAATAAAACCAGCGAACATTAACATTAGAAATGGCGCTTCAGGATAAAATGCGAACGTACATGCCAATGCAAAGGAAGCACCTGAATTCAATCCGATTAAACTTGGATCCGCAAGACCATTTTTTGTAACACCTTGAATAACGGCGCCCGCTACTGATAAAGCCATTCCTACTAACACTGCTCCCAAATCTCGAGGAATACGAATTTCACTAATAATATTGTGTTGCTGATTCTTGGGGTTATAGTGAAAAATAGCATCGCTTATTGTAGATAAGCTGATTTTAGCGTCACCAATTAAAATAGAAACTAAAAGGGCACCAAATAATAACACTAAGACTAAAATAATATAGCCTATAAACCCAAAATTAACTTTCTTGTCCTTCCCTGTCATATTAAAATCCCTTTTCTTTATTTGTTTTTAAATTATGAATAATTTTTTTGGAATAGATCATAAGTTACTAAAAGCGGTTTCCCAGTTCGTGGGTCTGTACTAAGTACCACATCAATATTAAATACTTTTTCTAAAATATCTTTAGTTAGCACATCTTCTGTCGCACCACTTGCTACAATTTCCCCTTTTTTCATTGCAATGAGGTGATCTGAAAAACGGATAGCTTGGTTGATATCATGTAACACCATAATAATCGTACAACCTTGTTCTTCATTTAATCGTTGTACTAACTCCAATATTTCTAGTTGATGCGAAATATCTAGATAAGTTGTAGGCTCATCTAAGAAAATAATATCTGTTTTTTGGGCTAATGCCATCGCAATCCATACACGTTGGCGTTGCCCGCCACTCAAATCATTAATTGAACGATGTCTAAATTCTGATGTGCCGGTTACGCTTAATGCCCAGTCAATTTCTTTTTTATCTTCGGCAGATAAACGACCAAATCCTTTTTGATGTGGAAAACGACCATACGACACAAGTTCGCCCACTGTAAGACCATCCGCTACTTCAGGTGTCTGCGGTAAAATTGCAATCTTTTTAGCAATTTCTTTTGTCGATTGTGTGTGAATATTTTCACCGTCTAATTGAATTTCACCCTTTTTAACCGCCAACAAACGTGATAATGCTTTTAATAAAGTGGATTTACCACAACCGTTCGGGCCAATAATCGAAGTTATTTTCCCGTCAGGTATTTCAACATCCAAGTTATTAATAATTGTGTGATCCCCGTAGCCAATTTCAACTTGTTGTCCTCTTAAACGATTCATGCTCTCCCTACTTTCATGAAAAATAAATCTATTAATAAAATCTAAACTTAATTGATAATAATTATCATAGTCAACAGAAATATTATAACATCTTTGTAAACCACTGACTATTTCTAAAATGCTAAAAAATAGAGGCTAGGAATTATTAAATATGTTCAGTCGTACTATAATTTTTTTACATAGACTCTTCATTAATTTAGTTGATTAGGTTTTAAAGATTTTTATATAAAATTACATATAATAACGTAGTATTGTTGGCGAGACTCCTGAGGAAATAGGTCTAGGCAAAGACTATAGGATAAAGCTAGCAGTAGTTGCCTGAAATGAAGAGGCGTTCGAGCCTCACTTTCTTCATTTCTAGTCAACCTTGCCGGGGCGGGACTACGAAATCTTAGAAATTACATTAGATTTCTGTCCCGCTCCCTCGGAAAGTGAGCCAAACAATACGAAGTATAAATAAAAATAGAGACTAGGAATTATATATTGAACATCGCTCTAAGCTAATATTTCAATATACTTGATATCCTAACCTCTATAAACTAACGTATTATTCATCTATTAAGAAACCATTACCATAAACATCACGCACATCGTGAACGACAAGAAAAGCCTGATTATCTATTTTACGTATGATTCGTTTAGCACGTGAGACTTGAGTCTTTGCTACTACCACATAAAGAACATCCTTTTCCTCACGACTATAATAACCATGTCCATCTAAAATCGTTAGACCACGTCCTACTTGCTCGTCGATTGCTTTTGCTACTTCATCGGGTTTACTAGAAATAATAGTCATTGCTTTCTTCGTATTTAATCCTTCAATAACATATTCCATTACTTTAGTTCCGATGTATAAAGAAATCACTGTAACTAACGCTTTTTGTAAAGGTAAAACAGTTAATGAGATAAGCACTACAATCAAGTCGAAGAATAATAGCGCATATGCTGTACTTACTTCTAAATATTTATTAGCTATACGTGCCAAAATCGTTGTACCTGCAGTTGTACCTCCAGCTAATACAATGACGCCAATACCTAATCCAACACACGCCCCACCAAATACAGCATTAATAATGACATTGTCTGTGGCCACATGCCAAGATTCTGTTAAACTCAAAAATACTGAAATAAGTACCGTCGCAATAATTGTTAACACTGTACTTCGCTTACTTAAAAACTTATAGCCTAGAACAATTAAAACAGCATTCGCTACGAAGTTTGTAATGGCTGGCGAGATGTGAAAAGCATAGTATAATACGATGGCAATCCCAGTTACTCCACCTTCACCTAGATTACCTGAAATGATAAATGAATTTACTCCTGCTGAAAATATGAAAGAGCCTAGTATGACTAGTATTAAATCTTTAATAGTTTTATTCACATATACCAACCCCTTTTATAGAATGTATTAATAAAAATGTAGCATATTCCTTTGTTAAGCTACAATATTTATTTTGAAAATATGTAAATTAATAATAATCGAATAAAATTATATAGTAATAAATCATACGTGATAATTGAATAGTGACGACAATATCGTTATTCCAGAGACCTCTGCAGCACTATCCATTAAATATTTTTAAATTTTCTGAATTTTTTATTTACTTCTTAATCTTATACTGCTATAATGTGTATAACTTCTTAATAAGAGAAGTTATCTCCTTTGTGTTGTTTATAGTAACAAAACAAATTTTGCTCGAAGTACTGTGACAGTACCTAGTCCTTACCGTTACAAGTACATTAATATTCATTTCCCATAAAAACCAAGTATATAAAGTGTCTCCTCACTTTTTGTGCTTGGTTTTTATCATGTATTTCAAGTCGCTTACAATTAAAAAATCTGCATACTAAAAAAGACTTGAAGAGGTTTTCATTTAGAAAACCTCTTCAAGTCTAAAATTTTGGTGTTAATATCCCAGATACTTAATTTTACAATGATTCTTACCAAGCAAATAAACCAACAAAGGCTGCAGTAAGTAATGATACTAAAATACCAGAAAGAAGCATCATCGGTACATATTTAGCTACGAAATCCGACGTTTTCTTATCGACGATACCTTTTAATGTACCTACAATCATTCCGATTGTTGAGAAGTTCGCAAATGATACTAAGAATGTTGAAATAACTGCTTGTCGGTGAGGACTATATGTATCGACAACTTTAGTAATTTCGCCCATAACTACAAATTCGTTTGTCACGATTTTTTTAGCCATTTGTTGCGCTACAATCCATGCTTCGTCCCAAGGTAAGCCTAAAAGTAAAGCAAATGGATACATGAAAACGCCTAAAATTTGGTTTAATCCAAAGCTACCTTTCACACCTATGCCACTAGCAATAAGTCCAGTAATTAAATTAATGAAACGGTCTATTAAATCTGCTAATGCTACGAAACTAATAACAAATGCAATAATGATAAGTACTAATTTACCAGCATTTAATACCGAATCGCCTAAGAAAGAGAAGAACGGTTGACGTTCTACAGTTTCATTATTGTTAATGCTATAAATAATATCTTCTTGTTCTTCTACAGTCACTGGATTCAGAATAGAAGACACAATAATCGCATTAATAATATTTAGAGGTATTGCCGTTAAAACAAGTTCCCCAGGAATCATTTGTACATATGCACCAACAATAGCTCCTGAAATCGAGCTCATTGACATCATCGCAACAGTTAACACACGCATTTCGTTCATACGTTTCAATTGTGCGTTTGAGACTGCTAATGCTTCAGTATTACCTAAAAACATCATTTCAATTCCGAAAAATGACTCGAACTTAGGTTGACGTGTAATTTTAGCTAGTAACCAACCAATGCCACCAATAATCTTAGGAAGAATATTAAAGTACATTAGAACGTCGAATAGTGGTACAACAAGTAAAATTGGGAATAATGCGCTAATCGCCATGTCCATTTGTTTGCCACTTGTAAAACTACTAAATGCAAATCCTGTTCCCGTATGCGCCGATTGAATTACCCATGCAATTGCAGCAGCTAAGCCTTCTACAATAGTTCTTCCAATTTGGAAATAAACAAAGAACCATGCCAAAAATACGTTTAAAATAACAAGAATTAAAATAGATTTCCATTGGATATTTTTACGATCTCTAGAAAATAAAACTGCAATTCCTAAAAATACAAGTAACCCAATGATATTAATCAACAAAAACATAAGGCACCCACCTAAATATAAAATTTTTAAACTCACTATGTAATAGCGTGTCTATTTAACAGAACCGTACTTTGTCTCTTATAATAACGTTAACATTCCGTAAATAACTTAATTATCATTATACCATGCGCTAATGTTCGATAAAATAAAGTTTTTAGAGATTTCTGTGAAAATTCACGAACAGTAAATAACAACCTTGATTCTAAAACAAAGATTCTAACAAGTTTCACTAAAAAACAGACGCAAAGATGCTCTTTCTAATGAAAATCACCTTTACGCCTGTATTTTGAGATTTATGCTTAATCTCTGTTTCGCTTCATAATAAAGCTATTTATTTTTCTCAATATCGTTATAGATATAGTCACCGATAAATTGAGAAGATTGTCCTTTTTCAATAGAGCAAAAATCATTATAAAACTTCTCAATTTTATCTTTATATTGCACTTTATGTTGATCTAATTGTTTTAATTCTTCAGCTAGTTTAAATTCATCTGTAATGATTTCGCCTGGTAAATCATTCATATAGTCCATATAGAAACCACGTAAACCTTTGTCATATTTTTCAATATCGTATGCAAAGAAGAATTGTGGTCGTTTTAAGATACCAAAGTCAAACATCACTGATGAGTAGTCAGTGATTAATGCATCAGAGATAAGATATAACTCAGAAATATCATTATAATTTGATACATCAATCGCAAAGTCATCAAATCCATTTAAATCTAACGCATTTGCAATCAGATAATGCATTCTTAATAAAATCACATAGTCATCGCCAAGTTCTTTTTGAAGGTTAGCAAGATTGATTTTCAAATCAAATAAGTACTGTCCTTTTTTAACAAACTCATCGTCTCTCCACGTTGGCGCATACATAATTACCTTTTTACCTTCAGGTAAGTTCAAGTCACGTCTAATTTGAGCAAGGTATTCAGTATCATGTTGACGATTAACTAAAACATCATTTCTTGGATATCCAATTTCCCAAATTCTATCCTCATCCATCCAGAAAGCTGTTTTGAAAATGTCTGAAGAATATCTATTTGGAGAGACTAAATAATCCCAACGAGATGCTTCTGCATAAAAGTTTTTCTTATAGTTCGCCGTCGTTGTACCTGGCATTCTAACCACTTTCATATCGTTAGCTAAACGCTTAAGTGGTGTACCGTGCCAAGTTTGAATATAAGTTTGATTGTCTTTTTTATTTAAATAAAGTGGCAATCTAGCATTTGAAACCCAATATTTTGCTCTAGAATACGCTTCATAGTATTCTTTAGACCCTTTTTTAACTTTAGTTGCATTTCCTGGAACGACATTATTCTCTGGTTTTAAAAATACCCAAATATAATTAAGTTGTGGGTAATGTTGTTGCATATATTCATAAATATATTTAGGACTATCGCTATAGTTTTTACCACCAAATGCTTCAAACACAATTGTGTTCTCATCAACGGTATCTTCACTATCGCTTAATTGATATCTTGAACGTTCTTTCATCTTACTATTAGTAACAATATTTTTAACTAAACGCGTTTTATTACGTAAATTATTTACATATTTAGCATTTTCAACATTGTCCATAGCTAAGAATAGCACTTCAAGGTTATACAATACTTTTCCATCGCTAATAATATTCCATTTTAACGCTTTTACTACTCTGATAAGTGGTTGTTCAAGTGTAATATAGCGTGCTTTAATATCTCTTAATGATGGATCAAAGCCAGTCTTAATTTCATTCTTCATTTTTTGAATTAAAAATTTTCTAACTTTCTTATCATCTGTTCTTTGCATCGCATCAAAGAAACTATTGACATGGTCTTCAAATTTATTAGTAAAATCTTGCCCACTTAATGTATTACCATTAAATGGATCGTACACTTCACCACGATAGTAGAATGGGAAATTAGTAATTCTTACAAAACTTTCAGCATGCTTTAAATATTCTAAAGTAAATGAATGATCTGTATAGATATTTAACTCTTCATTAAATTTGATGTTATGTGCTTTTATAATCGCATTTTTAAATAAAATATTACATACAGATTCTTTTCTTAAAATCGTGTTAGGACTTTTCTTATGAGATGCGTACTGTAAACGCACTTTATCTTTATCAACATACTGCGCACGTTGAGTAGTAAATTTATGAATTGGTGCAATTAAAGTATCTAAACCATTAATGTGACGTAAATAGAAGTCAATTGCATATGATGCTAATTGGTCATCTGCATCAAGGAACATGACATATTGTCCATGAGCCTCATCTAAAGCAATATTTCTAGCATGCGCGTGACCACTATTCTCTTTTAATTGAATAAACTTAACATCTTTATCATAATTTTTTAGTTCTTTTTGTAAAATTTCTGTCGATCTATCAGTAGAATCGTCATCTACGATAATAACGTCAAAGTCTTGATTTCTCTGGCTTTTTAAACTATTGATACATTCATCAATATATTCTTCATTATTATAATACGTAATAATAATTGATATTTTATTCAACATAATTCTCTCCATTTTCTAATTGTACTAAGTATTTGTTATGTCATCGAGGAGTGCTTGATAATTTTTGAGTGCTTTTTTCACATCAAATTTTGTACTTAATTTTACATCTTTGAAGTCTGTATTTCTAGCCATTTCTATTCCGTTAGCAAATGCTTCTACATTATCTTTTTCGACTAGTATACCATTTTCACCATTAGTGATTAATTCACTAGGTCCATAACGCATATTATAAGAAACTACAGGACAGCCAGTGTTTATACTCTCCATTACAGTTAAGGCAAAACCTTCATATTGACTCGTCAATAACGAAGCTCTAACAGTAGCAAACACTTTTTTCGGTTGATCCGTATGACCTTTAAACTGCACATTATCTTTAATATTTAACTTAGCGACTAAGCTTTTTAATTTCTTCAAACTACCATCTTTATCATTACCATAAATCAATAATTTTGAAGTGTAACCTTTCTTTAAATACATGTCGAATGCACGAATAATATGGTCAATTTGTTTTTCCTTCGTAATTCTACCTATAAAACAGAACTGGTCTTGCACATTTTCACGAGTCGTTGCTTTAGCTATTTCTAGAAAATGAGGAATGACATCTATTTTATCATCATTGATTGAAAATTGTGATTGGATATCATTTTTTTGGTAATCAGTTAAAACGATATATTTATCGATTGCTTCATTCTTCTCAAGGGCCAATTGATAAGATTTACGTATCTCATCATTAATCAAATGATTGCTATGAAAGACCAAGATACGCTTAATATTATTTTTACATTCAATAAGCGGTCTATCTAATAAGCGCGCATCATTAAATACAATGCTACCATCTTTTAAAACTTGATTATAATAATATGTGAATAACTCTTTTTCCTTTTTAAAGACGAGTATTTTATTTTTCTTTTTAAAATAACGTATTTCGATTAACTTATTGTCTTCATCATTATTAAAACTTTTGTTCAAATACATTTTACCTTTGCGGTCATAGTATTCTTCATTAACCTTAAAAGTGGTTTTCTCATCATAGTAAGTTATTTTATGTAATTTACCATTTAACGTATATTCTTTTCGCTTACTAATGTTAGAAGTTCCTTTAACGATAGTGTCTTCATACTTAATCACATTTGAGTCTTTATAATATTTTCTAAACATGACACGAGTCTTGGCTTTATAATACGTTACGTCATCTCCATATCTTTCAGCTTTCAAACCTAACACCTTAATTTTAGATTTAATAGCTGCTTTGTCTATAGAGGAAGGTGGCGTCGGTTCTTCTAACAATTTATAATTCGCTAGCCAATCATAAATATTGTCTAATTTTAAATTGTCAGTTATAAAACCTTTTCGTCTAAAGATTTTATAAACGTTTTTATAATTTGCATTATAGTTAGTGGTTAATATCGTTGATGGCTCATTTAATTTCTCTTCCAAAAACTTTATTCTGTATAATAATGCTTTTGTTCTTCCGCCATGCACTGGAGGCAATGTTGATGTTATCGTGTATAGCATAGTCTTTCACTCCATTCTCTAACTTCTCACATCATGTGCGAGTTTTACTATTATGCATATAGTTTCAAAAAAACACATATATACTATTAAGGTTGATTATTTCACATTCGTTAAGTGAACTCAATCCAAAGCTATGTTATTTGTAAAATTGAAAATAATATAAATAATAAATATTTTCATTCAAAGTACAGATCGAAAAATAGCTCTAAGTTGATTTCTACTTACTTCAAAATCAACTCAGAGCCATTTTATGATTCTTACATATTCAATTATTCGCTTAAGTTTTGTGTTGATACGAATTGACGGTATTTTTCATGGTTCGCCATCAATTCTGAATGTGTACCTTTACCGGTCACTCTACCTTGATCTAGGAAAATAATTTGACCAGCTTTTTTAATAGTTGAGAGTCGATGCGCAATTACAATTGTCGTACGCCCTTCCATTAAAATTTCTAAGGCTTCTTGAATTTTTTGTTCACTTTCACTATCTAAGTTCGCTGTTGCCTCATCAAGTAATAAAATATCAGGATTTTTAACGAAACTACGTGCAATATCAATACGTTGACGTTGTCCTCCAGATAACTTGAGACCGCGTTCTCCAACTAACGTATCGTAACCATCATCAAATTGCATAATAAAGTCATGACAGTTAGCAAGTTTAGCATATCGAATTAACTCTTCATCAGAAACTTCACGATTAATTCCATAAAGAATGTTATCTCGAATCGTACCGCTCATCATCGAATTAGATTGCATAACATATCCAATTTTTTGACGCCAATTTGTAACCGGTATGTCGTAAATACTTTGTTCACCATATTTAATATCTCCCGCTTCAGTTTCATACATGCGTTCGATTAAGTTAAAGATGGTACTTTTCCCTGAACCAGAAGGCCCTACAAACGCACTCACTTTACCTTGAGGGATACGGAATGACACATCATTCAAGATAGGTTGAACATCATATTTAAAGTTAACCTCTTCGAAAGCTAATTCGCCATCAGTAATTGAAACATTAGCTACTGGTTCTAAGTCTGTCATTGGTTCAACAGGTTCTTGCATAATTTCAAAAATTCGACTACTAGCACCGACTGCTTTTTTATAGTCTGTAACTAATGTAGATAGATTCATTAACGGCATAGATAATTGCATCACATAAAATATCATAGCAATTAAGGCGCCGGCAGTAATCGCTCCAGTAGCAATTCTAATTGCACCAAATCCTAAGATAATGGCAATCATGAGTAACATAATCACACTTGAAATCGGTTGAATAATAGCCACGATTTTAGCTTGTTTTAAACCTAAATCGTATATTGCTCGCAAGTTATAATGCGCATTATTCAATTCCTTGCGCTCTGTATTAGAAACTTTTACTAAGCGCATTTCAGTTAGCACACGCCCTAACAAACCACTAAAGTTAGCAATTTCTGTTTGTGTATTAATCGAAATCTTTTGCATTTTTCGACCTAATGGAATCATAATCGCCATAAATATTGGAATAGCGATAAATGTTAATAACGTCATTTGCCAATCCATAATGAATAACATAACGATTGATCCTACTAATGTAATCACTGCTGGTAATAGTTGCGGTAACTTTTGTGAAATAAATTCATTAATCACTTTTGTATCGTCAGTTAAACGACTCATTAGTTGTCCACTTTCGTTTTTATCGAAAAATGGCATTTTTAATTTAATAATGTGTTCCCATAAAATCGAGCGAATATCATAAATCATTTTCTCGCCAATTTTGCTGAGTAAGTATATGCCAATACCACTTAATAATGCATTAACTATAAATATGCCGGCGAATAATATAACAATATTCCAATTAATACTACTTGTGGAGAATTTATCTACTAAACGCCCTGTAAATAATGGAATAAGTAATCCGCTTATACTGCCTAATGATGAAATAATAATAGCAGTAATAATTAACGCATACGGCCATGATAGCCGTTTAAATAAGAAAAATAATGGATTTTGCCCTTTCATAAACTAACCCTCTTTTATATTCATTTTAAATTATATTGTTTCTGTCTTAAGTTTGAGGTAGTTAATCTCAAATATTCAATAATACTTTTACACCCTATTTTCTTGTGAGCAATTCAATTATGTTTATCTCAACATTTCGCTATGTTAAACTATTTTCACTGAAATTTTTAACAAAAGGAAAGAAAGTATGAAACGAATTATTACACTTATCTTCAGTACGCTCTTAACGGCTACTATTATAACACCTATGACGAATGCTGCTGAAGAAACGCTCACACCTACTGAAATCACACGCCAATATGGTTATCCGAATGTCACAGATACCTATCAACCAGAAAGTGCTATCAACGTTAGCCAATCCGGTCAAATACTTTATAGCTATCAGGCGAATCAAACTTGGCAACCCGCTTCTATGACTAAGCTTATGACCATGTATCTCACGCTTGAAGCCGTCAATAAAGGTAAGCTTTCGCTAAATGACAAGATACATATTACGCACAGACATTATCGAATGTCAACTTTACCGGAACTTAGTAATACTAAACTATATCCTGGTGAAACATATACAATTAAAGAGTTGCTTCAAATTACAGTTTCCAATTCAAGTAATGGAGCAGCATTAATCTTAGCTGAGAAAGTTTCAGGTAATGTAAATGACTTTACTGATTTGATGAATAAGAAAGCGAAAGAGATTGGCATGCATCATACCCATTTTGTTAATCCGACTGGTGCTGAAAATCATAGATTAGCAGGGTTCGCTCCTTCGAAATACAAAAGTCAAGATGTCTCTACCTCTACGGCAAAAGATTTCGCTATACTTGATCACCATGTGATTAAAGAAACACCAAAGATTTTATATTTTACAAAGCAATTAGCACCTACGCAACACGGTGTGACGTATTATACATTTAATCATTCACTAGAAGGTGCCAAAATGAGTTTAGAAGGTACCGATGGGTTAAAAACTGGTTCAAGTGATACGGCAGATTATAACCATACCATTACTACAAAACGTGGTAAGTTACATATTAATCAAGTACTTATGGGAGTTGGAGATTACAAGAAGTTAGGTGGTGAAATGCAACGTAACATGATAGGTAACGCACTCATGAATCGTTCATTTAACCAATATGAGTATAAAAAAGTGTTACCTCAAGGTAAGCATAAGATTAATGGCAAAACTTATTACGTCCGAGACGATTTGTATGACATCATACCTCAACATTTCACTTCCAAAGATTATAAATTTGTAGTGAAAAATGGAAATGTCCACCTAAATTATAATCGTCAATTCTTAACAGATAGTGATGGCCCTCCTACTGTCAAAGTTACACGACCTGCACTACACAAAGCGAATACATTTGTTCAACATATGTGGCATAATTACCCAACACTAACTATACTTGTGGGAGCGTTAGTTTCTATTATTTTGATTTTAATTATTTATTTAATTGGTCGCCTAATCTCTAAACATCGCTAATGCTTTAAAATTAAAAATGACATCCATCACAAGCGTTATGTTACTACCTACGCAAATGAGGGATGTCATTTTTTATTATTGCTAAATATTATATTCGAATCGTTTATTATTTAGCGTCTTTACCGTACAATTCTTTTTTAATTTGAGTAGTTGAAATACCTTCAGTACGTTTTAAGTATACAACTTCACACTTATCTTTTAAGAAGTCGAATTCGCCTTCCCAGTCGTGGCCCATTACAAATACATCAACATCAAATCGATCTACGTCAATTTCTTTTTGTCCCCAATCACTCTCGGGGATAACTAAATCGACATAGCGAATCGATTCTAGCATCATTTTACGTTGTTCAAAATCATAATAAGACTTCTTGTTTTTAATTTGGTTAAACTCATCTGTTGATAGCGCAACAATTAAGTAGTCGCCCATTTCACGAGCTCTTCTTAATAATTCAATATGACCATAATGTAACAAGTCATATGTGCCGTAAGTAATTACTCTTCTCATACCTAGTTGTCTCCTTAACTAAATTTTTAACAGTGCTTCATAATCTTAATGTAGCATAAATAAAATTTGCATACCATTATTTCTATAATGCGCTCACTTAATACGTTGGGTTATCTTTTCAATATTTTCTTTAAAGATTGTTTACCATTGAATGCTAATTTTTTGGGCATAACTTGTGCTTTAAAAAGCAGATATCTAGGTCTTCCAATGCCTACATTCACAAGCGTTTGACGCCACTTTTCATAACTCTCTTTATCCCAATTTGTCGCACCTTGTTCGACTGCTTGAACAATTCTAAATAATGCATCACCTGAATAATCAGTATGTTGCATGTCTTTAATATATTGCGTTATTTTATCAGTAAACTGTGATGTTATTCGGCTATATTTTAATAAATAAGCTTGTATCAAATAACTTACAATTAAATTATCCATGCGATAGCTATAATATGCTTTCTCGTTCGTTAATAACAACATTTCCATCACACGTTGACGCACTCGTCGTGCATCTTCGATATACGATAAGAACGTATCAGCACGTTTATCCGTCACTGAACCTTCTCGTTCATTGTAGCCATAGACGATTAAAGGAAGGAGTTGAATATCTCGTGCCGTTAAATAAGCACGTGTAATAAAGGTATGTTCTTCGCAAAAAACAACATCCTCATCAAATTGTAAGGCTTTAAATTTTGAGTTAAATAATTTCCCGCCTGGGCCTATAGATTGCAAAATTTCGGGAGCTTGCGCTAACGTCACCATAGCGTTACGATTTATCTCTTCATGAGTAGGCACAACTTTCCAATCACCGTTTACGCCTCGTCCAATTTGTCCAATTACAATATCAACGTTCTGGTCGCTTTCATAGTAATTTATCATTTGATCTAATCTTCCCGGTAAAAATTGATCATCTGCATCTAAAAACATAAACGCTTCGACATCATCAGCCAGTGCGGCTAAACCTACATTTCTACTTTTAGCAGCGCCTTGGTTGTCTTGATTATAAATCACAAGATTTTTAACTTCTTTTTGTAATTGCATTAATACTTCTCTAGTACGATCGGTTGAACCATCATTGATACAAACAATTTCCACTTCATGCGTAGTATCAATTGATTTAACAGCCTTTCGAATCGTATGTTCTGCATTATACGCTGGAATAATCACGGCTATTTTCATTCTTTCACCAACTTTTCAATAAATTGTACTGTCTGTTCTAAACTATTCAAGCTATTGTAGCGATGCCAATCTTTAAATAATGGACGTAGTTGCGTCTCATTTTTAATTTTGCCTATCAATTCTTCTTCATTATTCACTTTATACGCTTGTGGTATGGCATCGTAAAATCGATTTAATCCTCGCACACGTCTATACTTTTCTTCATCATATACATAAAATAATGTTGCTTTATTTAATAAACTAGCTTCAATCGGTAAGGAACTATAATCACTAATAATCACATCAGCCATCACCATTAACTCTGAGGTAGGAATCTCTGGTGTGTAGCCACTAATTGAAGGATGTAATTGATTGATCAATGTATAGTTCGGTAGTTCCTTTTCAAAATGAGTTTTATCTAACTGTCGATTATCTGACGCATCTTCGCGATATGTTGGCACATATATCGCCAATTTATTAGGAATATTATAATATTCTTTCAATCGTGTTTGCTCAGCCTTGAGGTCGAAATTCATATAGTTAACTAAACGTGGTAGCCCTAGTTGTAACATTTGATTGTCTGTCGCGCCAAATGATTCTTTAAAGCATTCCCCCATCTCATTGCCACCAATAAGATAATAATCTGTAGCGTCATACACACGTCGATACTGTTTCACCATTTTAGAATTATTTAAATCAACTTGATGGTCGGTTAAGCCAAAGTTTTTTAATGCGCCGGAAGCATGCCATGTTTGGATAATCGATTGTCCTTGTTTCTTAGTGTATCCCCCAAGCATTAAGTAATACGTATCGATGACAATTACTTTAGCGCTACTCAACGCTGCAATGTGTTTTACAACATGTTTATTCCCCGCCGGCAAGAATGTCGTATGTTTAAGATGGGTTAAGCGCGCTTGCTCTTGAGCTTTCGCAATTACAGTAATCGCATAGCCTTTATTGTCTAATTCTTTAATAATCGGCATCATGTCTTCAGGAAATGTCATTAAACACACGATTTGTGTTTGGTTAACCTTTCTCCCTTTGAAAATGAAGTTCAATACCGCAATCATTAACATATACACATTTTTAATAATGATTCGCATACTTATACCTCTCAATTTTAGTTATTTACAAAATGATAATTCCTTATCTTCATCACAATATCATGTAATCTTTAGCCAACTCCTATATTAAAAGCTGAGACACTTTTATAAATGTCCCAGCTCTTAAAATATTATAAGAAATCAGCGAAATGATCGCGATATTTACGATGTAAAATAGAACCTAATACAAAGAAGACTAAAATAACTACTACGTTATATAGGAATAATCTCCAATGTTCAATAAAGTACCACTGATGGAATAAAATAGCAGCACGATATGATTGTGCTAAGAAGTAAACTGGATTAAATTTCATAATATCATTAATCACACCACTAACGCCTGTATCTTTAGGTATCCATAAGATAGGAGACATATAGAACAGAATTCTTAATAACGCTTGCATCACCATTTGTGTATCACGCACAATAATACCCAATGTTGAGGTAAAGAGTGCTACTGAAGCGGTAAAGAAAAATGTAAGTGGTACATAAACTAATAATTGCACAATATGTATTGAAGGAATAATTCCATTTCCTAAACAAATGGCAATAATTAACGCTAGTAAACCTATGTGTCCATAAAATTTACTTGTCACTGTATATGTAGGAATAATTGATAACGGGAAATTCATCTTAGCAACTTGATTAAATTTCATAGATACTGATTTCGTACCTTCAAGAATCCCTTGGTTTACAAAGAACCACATGCTAATACCAACTAATAACCATAAGATAAATGGAACGCCATGAATAGGCGCATTACTACGAATACCCATACCAAATACAAACCAATATACCATGATTTGTAAAGCAGGATTGAGTATTTCCCAGGCCATACCAAGATAGTTATTCTTATTGCTTATTTTAATTTGGAATTGTGCAAGTCTTTGTACTAAATAAAAGTTTTTGATATGTTCTTTAAAAACTGACCCTACTGCCGACATTGAAATAAACCACACTTTCAATTAAATATCCACACTGGCATTTAAATTCTTTAATTTGTCATTTGAATAACTTTATTATATAGTATTTCTTCAAAAGTTTAATGTATTTATACGTACTATTGAATTCGTATTTCATTTTACTCGTTCAATTATCGAAAGTCTCGTATTTGTGAATTTCATTTTCCAAAATGTAAAATCTACTTTCCGATAACTAAACTATTCAAAATCTCTAATACACTTTACACTAGGTTAATAAATTTAACAACACTTGTGTAATGTATTATAATCTATATGACTACTTATAAGAAAGGAATAATCATGAGCGTATCCGTTAATATTAATAATGTGACAAAAGAATATCGCATTTATCGCAATAATAAAGAACGCATTAAAGACGCCCTGATCCCTAAAAATAAGAATAATACATTTTTTGCTTTAGACGATGTATCAATAACTGCCCACGAAGGCGATGTTATTGGTTTAGTTGGTATTAATGGTTCTGGCAAATCAACGTTAAGTAATATGATTGGTGGTTCATTATCCCCTACGTCTGGGAATATTGAACGTAATGGTGAAGTCAGCGTTATCGCTATTAATGCCGGTCTAAATGGTCGATTAACTGGTGTAGAAAACATTGAATTTAAAATGCTTTGCATGGGCTTTAAAAAGAGAGAAATCAAAGAACTTATGCCTCAAGTTATCGAATTTAGTGAATTAGGAGAATTTATTTATCAACCTGTTAAAAACTATTCAAGTGGTATGCGTGCTAAATTAGGTTTCTCGATTAATGTAACGATTAACCCTGATATTTTAGTAATCGATGAGGCATTATCCGTTGGGGACCAAACTTTCACTCAAAAATGTTTAGACAAAATATACGAATTTAAAGAAGCCAATAAAACTATTTTCTTCGTTAGTCATAATATTCGACAAGTTCGTGAATTTTGTACTAAAATCGCTTGGATTGAAGGCGGTAAATTGAAAGACTTTGGCGAAATTGACGATGTTCTACCTAAATATGAACAATTTTTAAAAGATTTCAAGAAAAAATCAAGAGCCGATCAAAAAGCATTTAGAAAAGATCTTGATAAAAAACGTTTTATCGTAAAATAAAACGCTAAGTATGGGCTTGGAACATAAATCCCAAAATGATAGAGTCTGGGACATAAATCCCAAAATAATAGCTTAGAGATGATTCATGATTGAATCACCTCTAAGCTTTTCTTTTATCAATACTTCGTATTGTTTGGCTCCCATTTCCTAGGGGGATGGGTCGAGCCACGGTCTCGACGCTCATCCTATTCCCTCAGGAGTCTCGCCAACAATACTGCGTTAGTTACATGTAATTTTACATTAAAGCACTTTTTAAAAAATAGACACTTTCGTGTAATTTAATAAATACCACTAAACCAAATTAACGCGATGTCTTATATAAAAAAATATAACATACCTTAATTGCTTTATTAGAATCATTATTTCTCTAGTTTAATATTCAATGATTTGAAAGATTTCTTATAGATGATTAATCAATATTTATTGATAGCGCTAAGCTAGAATCTAACGTTAATTGATATACACTTGTATAGAATCGAAGTATTCAAAACCATGAAACTAAGATGAATAAAGACTCAAAAGCGCTTTATCAAGGACTGGTAAAAGATAAAATTACATGTTATCCACGGAGTATTATTAGCGAGACTCCTTAAAAAATGACCACAGTAGCTAATTTTGGCAGTAGTTGACTGAGATGAAAATGCGTCTAATCTGGACTTTCTTCATCTCTAGTCAACCTTGCCGGGGCGGGACGACGAAATCTTTGAAATTACATTAGATTTCTGTCCCGCTCCCCAAGAACGCGAACTAAATAATACGAAGTGGAGATAAACGCAACATATTAAAAAAACGTAGAGATAATTCATAATTAAATCATCTCTACGCGCTTATATTTTTATTTCTTTTTCATTTTTCTTTGAACTTTTAACACTTTAAACATGAATTTTGGAATACTTCGCATACGACCAATACGCTTCCAATCGATTAATAAGCGATAAACCCATTCAATATTAAATCGTTGGAATAGTTTTGGAGCACGTTTTTTAGTATCACTAAATATTTCAAACGAACCACCTACACCCATTAATACAGTTTGTTCGAACGCATGACTATTTTTCTCTATCCATTCTTCTTGTTTAGGGAAACCCATGCCCACAAATATATAATCTGGATTAAAGCGTTTAATTCGTTTAATCACTGTTTCATCATTTAGATTAATATAACCATGATGATAGTCAAACTGTGCTTGAGGATACTTTCGTTGTAAATTAGCATGAGCCAGTTCTATTACTTCATTCTTAGCACCAAGTAAATAAACTTTTTGATGATTTGTATGAGCTATCTTCAAACAATGTTCCATTAATTCTATACCTGGCACGCGTCGCTTCAATGGCGTCTTCAGTCTATTTGCAGCTTTAATGATGCCCGTACCATCTGGCACAATATAATCTGCACTATTAATCAATGTTCTATAAGTAACATGTTCCGTTGCATAATCTACAATCTCAGGATTAGCAGTCACAATAAATAAGTTTTCTTTAGATTCTTGTGTGAAAAATGTTTTAACATTTTCAATCATATCTAACATTGTGACATTGTCGAAATGCACGCCTAAAATATCTACCTTGTCAGTTTTAGTCTTTATTTGATCACACATTAAGCAATCTCCTTACTCTCCGAACGTTTTCGTCTTCATATATTATATGCAAATATAACAAAAATTCATAACTTTTCCTCTTACTTATGTCTATGAATTTATTTGTAAACTTCAAAAGGTTCAAGTTTAAAAATACGGCTAAAGTCCAAACGCCAAAACATTATCTTTGGCTTATAATAGAAACTATAATTTAAAATTGAATGAGGTCAACTATGCTCTATTTAGAAAATTTCTTTACTACAGTTATCGATTTAAAGCTATATTTAATCATGATTATAGCTATTATATATATTATTATCCATCAAAATAGACACCATCAATTAAATCAATATTTAGATGTCTATCTTAATTATATTCCAGTATTAACTCATGAATTTGGCCATGTTTTATTCAATAAATTGAGTGGTGGTCGTGCTAAAGATTTAGTCATCGTTACACGTCCTAGCGAAAGATTACAAACCATGCAACAAGGCTACGCAATCACCCAATCTAAAGGTACTTTAGGACAAATCATTACTACTTTAGGTGGCTATATCATGCCTCCAGTAATGCTTTTAATCGGGTTAAGCGCTGCATACTATGGTCATCCAAGTCTCTTTCTTACTGCTTATATCATCATTTTTGTATACTATTTTATTCTAACATCTCGAAAATTGTCACCTATCATCGTATTAATCATACTAATAGCAGTTTTATATTTTTTATTACATCATGAAAATCAAGCAACACTTTATTATTTAGTGCTCTTTATTTATCATCTTATATTAGGTGTCTTATTAGGCGAAGTCTTACAATCCAGTTGGACCATATTTAAGCTTACTTTTCAAAAACCGTCTCCAAGTTGGGATGGTCAAACACTAGCAGATATGACACATATTCCAACAGTGTTCTACAGTATATTATGGATTGCAATCAATTTCTATTCTCTTTATTTAATGTATCAATATGCTTTCTAAATTCAAAATTGTATAAAACAATCTCCAATAAGAATGTTAACGTCCTTATTGGAGATTGTTCTATATATAATATAAGTACGTTTCAATACGTTAAATTACGCTTGCTCAGCAAAGATATTCATCGCATTATCGTAACTTAAAATTGTAATGACATCTTTACGTTTAACGATAATAACCTTATTCGTTTCATCTTTAGTAACTATTTCCACTTCATTACCTATTGAAATATCCTTACTTGAAAGATATACAAGTAACTCTGTTTTATCACGCACACGCTTAATCGCTACAGTATCTCCAGGCTCATACTCTAAAATTGAAGTCGTGTATTTCTCAACAAAATGACTATCACGCGGAATGATACCCCCGTGCGGACATGATTCAGGGTAATCTAATATTTTATCTAATCTTTCAACAAATAAATCAGAAACTCGATGCTCTAAGATTTCCGCTTCTTGATGCACTTCTTCCCAATTATATTGTAAAACTTCTATTAAAAATAACTCCAACAGACGATGACGTTTGATAATATCTAGCGTATGTTTCAGGCCTTCATCTGACAGTTTGACCCCTTTATAATGCTTGGTTTCAACGTATCCGGCTTTCTCTAAACGCCCTACCATTTCACTAACTGAAGGAGGCTTAATATTCAAATACTGAGATAATATTTTATTTGAGACAAAGGATTTATCACCATCATTCGCTAATATCGCTTTAAGATAATCCTCTTTTTCTTCAGTTAACATCATTTCACCTCACCACATACATTCACTTTATTGTACCACGATTTTGCCCTTCGTGTTATGCCCTCAGTATTGAAAAAGTAGTATCAAATAGTCCTAAAATCTTCATATATAGGATAATCGTTTATATTAACATTTTCAAAAATAAAGAGTGAGTTGGAACATTAGTCATGTGCCTATTACACAAATTCTAATGTTTACCTCCAACCCACTATATTAAGTGTTTGATAAGTACTTGTTTTAATCCGTTAAGCTATCCACTATAACCATTTCATCATAATTTATCGCTTCTCTTAATTTTAATGCTGTACTTTCAGTAATTTCATCATCGTCAACTAAGTCAGCTAAAATACGGCGTTGCTCTCTTAAAGCATTTAATTTAATTTTAGTAATTGAATCTTCCGCACGTGTGTTGAAGAAATTAGAAGGAGATAAGTTATCAATTCTCATAAGATAACCATCACAAATCATTCCTACTTCTAATTTATTATCTTCGTTGGCCTCATTAACTAACCGACTCACTACATTATAATGAACAAGTTTGTTGATCTTAGATAATTCCATCAAGTTGTCCGTTACACTTAATGAAGAAGCAGCGTTCGTACGTATACGTATACGACGTTTTAAGAGCATTGCTCTCACGCCAACAATCATACGTCGAATTAATGAAGCTTGTTTATATACTTGAGTACGTTCAGCATAACGCATATAGTTTTCTAAAACACTCGCTGTAATCTCGCCTTTATTAGCTAATTGTTCAAGTGTTTTAGTCTCTACATTAAATGCAATACGTTGAAGTCGTTCAAGTTCTTTTGAGTTTTCGTCATCCTTTTCAACGGAATTAAGGAAAGTCAATTTATCATGATATTCTTTAATCACGTTGCCGTAACGATAACTCGTTTCGAATGCAGAATGTTGATTTAAATAGTCTATAACATGTTCAAGAATATATATTCTGGCTTCTTTAAAGTTCATACTTCCGATTTTAGCTTTCGGTTTACTAGACGTCACGAACGGTAGAAGTACTTGTGCTATAACCAGACTGATGATGACCATACCTGATGAAATAAATAACAAGTCATTACGATAAGTAAACGCATGATGATTTGCTAAATAGTACGGTAATGTCAGTGCGATAGCCAATGAAATTGTACCGTGCACGCCACATAGTGTCATGATTAATGCATACATACTACGTTTAGGTGGCTTCTCTTTCTTCTTATCTTCGCCTTCATCATTCATCAATTTTTGGAATGGACTGATAGATAAGTAGAACCATGGATATAAAACATACACCCAGATAAATCTAAATAGATAAACAGCCAAGGCAACTAAAGCAGTAATGGCAACTAAGAATAATAAGTTATGTGGTTCAGTTTTTACAATATTTCCAATAACTTCTGGAACTAAAAATCCTAATATTGAAAAAACAAAACCATTTAATGCATAACCTAGAATATTCCAAGTATGGTTGTAACTCATTTGAAGTCGTGTACGTGTTTGTGCAATACGATCACGTTCGAATCCATGCACTAAACCAGCAACTACTGCAGCGATAATACCTGATGCGTGGAACATTTCTGCCACTAAGTAAGTCACGAAAGGTGTCAATAATTGGAGAAATGTAAACATATTAATGTTTTCAATACCACGTCTAGTAAGCGTCAAACGAAATCTTACAAGAGCAATACCTATAAGCAAACCGACAATTGCCCCACCAATAGAAGCAATTAAGAATTGTTGAACCGCTTCAAATAATGAAAATGTTCCAGTAATTAATACACCAACTGCAATTTTAAAAGAAATGATACCAGCCGCATCATTAAGTAATGATTCGCCTTCTAAAATAGTCATAGCGCCTTTCGGTAGCACTTTTCCTTGAGTAATAGCTTGGACCGCTACAGCATCGGTAGGACATAGAATGGCAGCTACTGCAAAGGCTGCGCCAATTGGTAAGTCAGGCCAAATCCAATGAATAAATAATCCAACACCAATTACCGTTGTGATAACGAGTCCTAATGCCATTAACATCACTGGTTTAATATAACGACGTAAATGAACTCGAGAAACATTAACACCTTCTACAAATAGTAAAGGCGCGATGGTCGCTACCATAAACAGCTCGGAATCGAAGTTAAATTCCACAGGCACTGGTAATAAAAAGAGGAGCATTCCTAATGCAATTTGTATGAATGCTAGAGGTACTTTAGGAATAAAAGTATGAACAAAGGAGCTTATAATAACTACAGCCAGAAATATTAGAATCGTTTCAAATATTTCCAAACTTCCACCCCATTATTTTTTGTTATTTAATTGGAGAAATAAGACGAACAAAGTGTGAAATGATTTTCTGTCTATTTATATCCAAAATGATGTATCTTACACTCTCAATTGATTAATCACTATTTTACCATTAATACGGCAGTGACGTAACTAACTTGCACTATCTATAATAAAAATAAAATTTAATTGTTAACGCTTATTTAGCTTATAAAAAATAGAGATTGAAGACACGTTAGGTTATCTCTTTATGTTTAACCTTTAAGACAATGTTTCAATCTCTTTTGTTGCTTATTTCTTAATTATTTAGTTCATTTTTGAATTAGTCGTCTTGCTTTACTTCTGTGTCTTTTTCACGTTCTGCTTGGCTTTCATAGTACAGTTTTTGACGATGTTTTTCTCGCATTTTTGCTCTAGTTTCTAACTCTTCTTTTGTATTATATTCTTTTGAGCTTAAAAGTATCGTGCTTTGTCTTGGCACATCGTCTTTTCGATACATATAAGCACCTGTACGATAGGCAGCTCGAGCTACAAGATGCATGCCTACTGGCGATGTTAAGTTAATAAAGACGATAGATAATAGCAGTCTGACACTGAAGAAACTCTGTTCATTGGTAAAATAGATTAACACGCCTACTAATGTTAATAACACAGATAACGTCGAACTCTTTGTAGAGGCATGACTCCGTAAAAATACATCTTGAAATTTAACAATTCCAATTGCACTGATAACGGCAATAATACTTCCTAGGAAAATGAGGAATGCAGCGATTAGATCAACGATTTCGTTTATTAGTTCCATTGAACACGCGACCTCCTCCAATAAATCTTGAAATAGACACAGAGCTTACAAATGAAATAATAGCAATCAGCATTATGGAATCTAGGAATGATACTGTATTATAAATCACGCTAACTACACCTACGATACACATGATTACGGCACTTGAAGCATCGAATGCGACCACTCTATCTGCGGTTGTCGGCCCCTTGATTAAACGAAATAAGCCAATTAAAAACGCAATCCCGAACAATATTAGAGCACTTGTAGTAAAGAAATTTGTGAGTGTCTCAATCATTGTGACACCTCCATAATCAAGTTTTCATATTGCTTGATACTCTTTAACAAACTTTCTTTTTCTTTTTCAGAGACATCTATACTATGAATAAAGAATTTATTCGTTGTCTTAGAAATTCGAATAACTGTAGAACCGGGCGTAATAATAATTAATATAGTTAAAAATGTTATCGCCCAATCATTTTTTAAATTGGTTTCATACGTTAATAAACCTGGATTCATATCGTTTGTCTTAAACAAAATATAATTAATAATACTAAGACTAGATGTAAGTAACTGGTACAAATATACAGCTAAGAACTTAATAGCTACCCATATCTTTTTAGGATAAAATTCTTGGTCAAAGAAACGGTGCAAGATGTAGATAACAATCAGACCAATAATAAACCCAGTCACGAAAGTGGAGAATAAGAAAGCATCTTCATCTTGAAAAAGGACCCATAAAAATGCAATCAAGATATTTAATACAATTTGTCTCATTTATTCTCCTCCTTCAAGTGTGGGTTAACAACGCTATGATAGTATTTGTCATCTGTATTAAGTTTTGCAGCATTTTCCGTAGCTGTCATAACCACCGGCGCTGCAATACCCATCATTAATACGATGGCAATTAATATACCTAGTATTGTTTTACGTCGCTTGGGTAATGGGTTAAAGTTCACTTGCTCGCCATCATTATCTCCGAAATACATAATAAATAAAATTCTAAACAGACTGTACATAGCAAGTAAACTTGTAATAATCATTAAGGCTAAACCGATATAGTTTCCATTTTCAATCGCTCCCTGGAAGATGAGTACTTTTCCTGGAAAACCACTAAACGGAGGCACACCACCAATAGCGAAGATCACAATCATGAATGCTACACCATAAAATGGCTCTCTCTTAGCTAAGCCACATAAATATTTAAATTCACGATAACCCGACATGTAGACCAAACTACCGATGACGAAAAATAACATTGTCTTCACTACAATATCGTTAGCTAAATAGAAGATAGCGCCGTGTATACCAGCAAAGGTGTTTGAGCCTAGTCCTAAAATAACGAAACCGATGGATAAGATAACCTGATAAGAGGCAACTTTCTTAATATCGTGATAGGCAATGACACCAAAAGCTCCGATAATCATCGTAATACAAGCCATAAAGACTAATAATGGGTGCGTAATACCTGGATGTTGGTCAAATAATAATGTAAAGAAACGAATAAGTGCATAAGCACCTACCTTCGTCATTAAGGCAGCAAATAGCGCTGCAAGTTCAGTGTTTAAAACTGAGTACGCTTTAGGTAGCCACATAAATAATACTAGTGCTGCTTTTGAACCAAACGCTACCATAAAGACGATTGAGATAATAATAATCGATTTATTGTCTTGAAGTTGGTCTAAACGTAAGGCTACTTGCGAGAAATTCAATGTGCCGACTGTTTTATATAATAGTCCAATTCCAAGTAGAAAGAGCCATGAACCAATAATATTTAAAACGACGTAAATAATCGCAGCACGTAATTGTTCGACGGATTGTCCTAATGTCACTAATACAAATGAAGCTAGTAACATAATCTCGAACATGACGTATAAGTTAAACAAGTCAGATGTAAGGAATGAACCGATAACACCTGTAGTTAAGAACAAGATAAACGTTGGTAAATAATATCTATTCACACGTTTCTCACCACGTCCAAAACCGTAAGACATGATTAATGTCACTACAAATGAGGCAACAGTTACCATAATTAAGCTCAGTGAATCACCAAGAAATTGAATACCAAATGGTGCTGCCCAGCCACCAAAATCTAAAGTAATAGGTTTATGGTGTAACACATAGATAAGTAAGCATAACGAAATAATCGTGTTAAGTGACATTGTTCCAATATATAGAATCTTCGATATTCTGTTTTTATTCTTCGTAAAGACGAGTACAAGTGCGCATAGTAGAGGCAATAGGATTGGAAGAATTAATATATTACTATTCATTATTTTCCTCCTCTCCTCTTAATACATCGATATTAGCCTCTTTGGTAACACGATATGTTCTATAAACAAGTACGAGTAGAAATGCAGTCATCGCAAATCCAATGACAATTGCCGTTAGAACAATCGCTTGTAGTAAAGGGTCTACATAATTTGTATTTGAACCATGAATTAACGGTTCTGTCATATGATTATCATAATGACCCATGCTCATAATAATTAAGTTTCCTGCGTGCGTATATATTGAAATGCCTATCACAATTCGAATTAAGTTTAGAGATAGTATCATGTACGTTCCTATAAATACTAAGAATCCTATCACAAGTAGTAAGATTAAATTCATGATTTACCACCACTTAATGCCAACATGACAGTTACGATAACACCCACAACCGTTAAAAGAATTCCTAATTCAAATAGCGTAACGGTTGTGACGTGTATTTCTCCTAATAACGGTAAATGCACATGTGCATCTGTTTGGTATAAGAAGGCCTTACCAAAAAATATAGGAACAATAGCCGTTAGTACTGAAATCATAGCACCGATAATCATTAACTTTTTAAAATCGATCGGGAGGCTTTCTAACACTTGGCGTACATCGAAAGCTAGGAACATTAAGATGAAAGCTGAGCTAAAGATTAACCCGCCAATAAAGCCTCCGCCTGGATTATTATGCCCGGCAAAGAACACATAAAATCCAAATGTTAATAATATAAAAACGACGATTTTGGTAACGGTTCTTAATACCACATCATTTTCTTTCATCTTGGCCCCTCCGATCTTTGTAATGTAATAGTGTGAAAATGCCTAGACCAGCAATGATAAGAACGACACCTTCAAACATAGTATCTAGTGCTCTGAAATCGCCGAGAATGGCGTTGACGATATTTTTCCCACCAGTTAATTCATAAGCTTTTGTGTAGTATTTCGAGATAGTTTCGAACCCATCACCTTGTTGGGCAATAAAGATGAGGGTTACGACTGCGCCCGCCATAATAAAGGACACGATAATTTTAACGGCTTCCTTTTTCAAGATAGCATTCGTACGCGCAATGTTTGGTAAGCGTGAGAAACTTACAATAAAGAGAATTGTAGTGATTGTTTCTACAACTAACTGCGTAAGTGCTAAGTCTGGCGCTCTCATTAGTAAGAAGAATAACGCCACGCTATAACCAATAATACCGTTTAAAATAACCATCGTTAAACGTTGACGAATAAAGACGAGGGCTACTCCGACAATGCTAATGGTAATCGCCAATATGACTTCTAACGGTCCGAACTCAGATACTTCAATTTGATGTAACTTTGGAAAGCCGACTCTCATAAGTCCATACGCTACAAATAATGAAAAGATTAAAAGCGTAATAATATTGTAGTGATTTAAACGGTTATTCATTAACCCTTGAATACTTTTTCCAGAGTAATGTTCAAATACACGGTACGTTTTACGATAACTATTCGTAATTGAAGCATATTTAATAAATCTGTAAATGTGCGCTTTCCAATTAATTTTCAATGCTAAAATGGCACCTACAACAATCACAATCACGCTAAAGATGAGTGGTAGATTAATACCATGCCACTGTGACACGTGTGGCGCTATTGCATCTACTTTAGTACCTAAATTGGTTACATTACGTAACGCTGGTAATACGATATGTTCTGTAAAGAAATTAGGTATAAAGAAAATGATTGGTATAAGAACCATTAAAACAATTGCAGGTAAACTGAAAGCCCATGGTTCATGAATATGTTTCTTAGGCACTTTCTTGTCGTCAAATTCGCCCCAATACGTTTCTTTTAACATGTAAACTGCATAAACGAAGGTGAAGATACTTGCAATCACACCTAATAGGACTATTATCACAGTTAATGTTAAGCCAAATTGTTGTAAATAAGTGGCGCTTACGAGTGAGTCAAAGAACATTTCTTTACTTAAAAAGCCATTTAAAAATGGAACGCCCGCCATAGATAGAGCAGCTAACGTCATGACTAGATTCATTTTAGGGAAGTATTTACGCATACCGCTTAAACGATAAATATCACGTGTACCTGCTTCATGATCAATTATCCCTACTCCCATAAATAAGGCACATTTAAATATGGCGTGGTTCATCACGTGGAATAAACCAGCAAATAAAATAAGTGTATATGTTTCTCCCATGACTCCCGTAGGATGTTGCGCAATACCGCCACCTAGGCCTACCATTGACATAATCATACCTAACTGACTAATCGTAGAATAAGCTAAAATTGCTTTTAAGTCATATTGTCTTAGTGCAGTAATAGCCCCGAAAAGCATAGTAATCAATCCAACAAAAGTCACAATATAAATATAACTGTTACTTAGTCCCAAAATTGGAGTAAATTTGAATAATAAGAAAATTCCCGCTTTAACCATCGTAGCTGAATGTAAATAAGCACTGACCGGCGTAGGTGCTGCCATAGCTTTTGGCAACCAAATATGAAACGGAAATTGTGCTGATTTGGTAAATGCACCAATTAATAACATGATCATCATTGGGATAAATAATGCATGTTCATTAATTTGATGACCTTGTGTTAATAATTCTGAAATTGTATTTGTACCAGTCATGATATAAAGCATGATAAAACCGGTTAGTAAGGCTAAACCGCCTAGTACAGTAATAATGAAAGACTGTATCGCTCCTAATTGACTATTCGCATTACTATACCAATAGGAAATTAATAGAAATGAGGATACGCTTGTTAACTCCCAAAAGACATACATTAAAATCGTATTATTAGAAACTACAATTCCTAACATACTAAACATAAATAATAATAGATAAAAGTAAAATCGAGGTAAATTATCTCCATTAGGGGATAAATATTGAGTGGCATAGAAAAACACTGCTATCCCAATTATCGATATAATTAGCCCAAACATGAGGCCTAAGCCATCTAATCTTAAATCTAAATTCACGTCTATTGCGGGCATCCAAGGTACTTTGAATGCTACAAATTTCTGATGCATAACATTAGGAATTTGGATAAGGAAATATATGGAAGAGATTATCGGCGCTATTAACGCTATATATCCCACATACCGTCTTAAACGATGGAACGGTTTAAACAACGTTACTAAAATGACCCCCATAATAATTATGAGGCCACTTAGTAAATAAACTAAGCTCATCAAAAGCCTCCTTTTTTAAATAATAAGTTATAAATTTAAAGCAATAATGGTATGATGTTCTTCTTTTGGCGATAAACCAATAAATTTAACCGTTTCTTGCGTAGTTTGGTGTCCCAAGTATTTTTGGATGATTGCAATAGAAATACCCGATTTATAGGCATGATATGCAAAAGTTTTACGCAATGTAGTTAAACCAATATGTGATAGCCCTAATTCTTCAGCAGCATGATGAATAATTCGATACGCTTGTTGCCTAGATAATTCTCTATGAGTACGAATAGATTGGAATAACAATTCATCATTTGTCAGTTGATTTCGTTCAATATAGTCATGTATCTCTTTTCTTAAATCATTAGGCAATTTGATTTTTATAGAAGGCGCACACTGTTGTATCCACGAGGATTTAATTTCTCCCTTTTCAACTACTTTAATATCTCTAACTTTCAGATTTAATAAATCCACTAGGCGAATGCCTGTATGTATCGCTAATTTAAAGAAAAGATAATCTCTATCTGATTTATCTTTTAATATGTAATACATTTTTTTAACATCATCTTTGTTTCTAATAGGTTCAACTTGATTCATTTATCCACCTCTAAAAAGTTTCTTATTTAATGATAAAGCATAAATTAGTAACATGAAATGATTTTGCTTAATTTTTTTCAATTTAAGGTGTCTCTTTTTTCTCCAGTCTTCGATATATAGTGTGAAAGGAGGTGAAACACTTATGAATGAAGTTACTCAATTATCAGTTGTTTGTACTCGCATCACTCACGACGCAAATGGTAAAGCGAAAGAAAATAAACGTCGTTTCACTAATTTAAACACTAGTGCTACTGACGCTGAAATCAAATCTTTCGTAGATGTTGTATCGCATTTACTTGGCGAAGACTTTGATAAAGTCGAAGCAATTAAAACGCAAGACTTAGCGTAATATAAGTCACAAAATATAAGGAGGTTATGATATGTCTAAAACATTAGAACTTGTGTTTAAAACGAATTTAAACAAATCAGCTAAATTACAGTTCCCACAAATTGAAGTTCCTATAACTGAAGCGGGTGTTCGTGCTGCTATGGATAATATGATTAAATTAAACATTTTAAAACCTAGTGCAGGCACTCCAGTTAAAGCTGATTCAGCTCAATTAGTAGACGTTACAACTACAGTCATTTTTGCGGAAAAATAATATAAATATTATTGAAGAGAGCGGGACGCATCGTTTCGCTCTCTTTTATGTATATTTGAAGTTATTTAATCTTGTAGTTTTCGACAATAAAATACATAATGAATATGGTTATAATGTTATATATAGAAAGTTGAGGAAGTCGAAACGTGATATTTTTATTTATTCTCGGTATTGTGGCAGGTATGATGGTCCCTATTCAAACTTCCATTAATTCTCGTCTAGGTAGATATACTGAATCATCATTTTATGCGTCTACGATTTCATTTTTTGTAGGCACACTATTTCTGCTTATTTTAAATATTATTTTTAATACTCAAATGTTCTCAAGCTCGTTTTATAACGGTCATTCAATAGATTATCATTGGTGGGTTGGTGGATTACTTGGCGTTTGTTTCTTAACGGGTAACTTGCTTTTATTACCACGTTTAGGCGCTACATTAACTGTTGTAATGACAGTTGCAGGTCAAATTTGTATGGGAGTCGTTATTGATACGTTTGGCTTACTTGGTGCAAGCCAACATCCATTTACGTTTCTTAAAGGTGTAGGTATTGTCGTATTATTTTTAGGTATTCTCTTAATGAATTACATACCTAGAAATAAATTAGAAGAAAAAACGAACCCGACATTTTATCTTTGGCTCTTAGTCGGATTTGTATTTGGGTTTGCGCCACCACTACAAACGACGATTAATAGTGGTTTATCTCAACAAATGCATTCTTCTCTCTTCGCCTCTTTAATTTCATTTACTGTAGGAACAATTGCGTTATTTATTCTTACATTGGTTTTTAATAGAAGCTTGAAAATTAAAGCAACCCAACCTAATATAGGACGAATTAAACCGCTCTACTTTATTGGTGGGATATTAGGTGTTGTATTTGTTACTTCAAATATTATTTTGATGCCATTTTTAGGTGCTGCTTTAACTACCATCATTGCTATGCTTGGTCAAATGCTTATGGGCGTCATTATTGATCACTTTGGTTTAGGTGTACGTAGGAGCCCTATTACTTTCCGTAAATTTAGTGGTTTAGTGGCCATCGCTATCGGAATTATCTTATTACGCTTGTTCTAATTTTCATCTAAAAATTAAATAATATTACTTATAATGTCTTCTTAATGAAAAATTGAGAAGACATTTTATTATCTCCGAAAAATAGCTAGATTGTGAGGTTTCTTGCTGTATAATTAATGTATAAAATTGAATAGAGGTGACCTATTTGAAAAAACATTTAACCCCTTTGACTATATTAGTCCTACTCTTATTCCTTCTAATTTTGTTTTTCAGTTATTATATTTATTTAAAGTTACCTAGCCAACCTAATTTATCTAAAGTCAAAACAATTATTGCCAAACCTCACTATCCCCTCTCATTTACAGGTATGCAAGAAGCCAAAGAAAGTTATACGATATATTACAATCCCTCTCTAGGCGAAATATCAGATATATTAGTTAAAAACGATACTACTGTTAAGGCACACACACCATTATTGGAATATTATAATGATTATACTGGAAAATTAATCGTCACTAAAAAGAAAGCATTAGCCTCCTTACGTGGACATCAACCTACAACTGAACCATTCTCTCTTGCTACAATCAATTTATATGGTCAAATAGCAGAACTTCAAAGTCGACTTCGAACCCAACTTAGCTCCCCCATTCAAGGAAAAGTCACTCTACTTCATCCATTTCCATCAAAAAGTAATACTAAAATAATGCAAATTAATAGCGAAAAACGTATTATTCGTGCTACTATTACTGAATCTCAACTATCTCGCATTAAAGTTAATCAAGCAGTTATGATCACTCCGAAATCTTCTACATTATTCACAGGAAAAGTACTTTCAATATCTTCGATACCTTTCAAAATTGAAAAAAATATATCTATGTATCATATTGATATTTCAACAAAAGCTCAATATCCTATCGGCCATCATTTTAAAATTGAATCAGGTGCTATTGAATTTCAATTGCCAACAAGTGTTATCTACGATAAACATTATATTTTTGTTACACAAAATAACAAAATTATTAAAAGAAAAATAAAATACAACAAAAGTCAAAAAAGTGGGTATATTATAGTATTCAACGGAATAAATATTGGTGATAAAATTATAGTGGGCCCAACTTCATCACTTCTACAAAATAATGAGTAATATTTTCTCTTACTAAATATTCAGATTATTTTTTATTATATGGAGCTACGCAATAATTATTCTTGAATAATTGCTTTTAAAAAATTGCTTTCATTTCCAAACAAAGTATTTATTAATCAAAACATTGTTTTATTAAGTGCTTTTTTGTTTACTTCTTAAAATTATTTAGTTATAATTAACTAAATAATATAGCATTAAATTAATTTAATAAAATTCTTTTAATCTAAATTATTAAAGTAATTTTAACTATTAAAAGACGTTATATATAGAGTTAACGGGCGCAACACAAAATAGAGAGGACACTAGTTGGGGAGGTTTCAAAATGGCTATATCAAAAATTAATGATTGTTTCGAACTATTAGCTATGATTACTTATGCAGACAAATTAAAAAGTATCATTAAGAAGGAATTTTCAATTAGCTTTGAAGAATTCGCAGTACTAACTTACATTAGTCAAAGTAAGGAAGATGAGTACTATTTAAAAGATATTATTAACCACTTAAACTACAAACAACCACAAGTAGTTAAAGCTGTTAAAAATTTATCTCAAGAAGATTACTTCGATAAAAAACGTAATGAACATGATGAAAGAACAGTATTGATTCTTGTAAATGGTACACAACGTAAGAAAATCGATGAATTATTAGCTAGAGTTAACACTCGTATTGAACAAGCTAACAAAGAAACAGAATTATAATTCTTTGTAGCGACTTCAAACTACGATTAGATTTTAGCCTAATTAATTAAAGAGTATTTGGGGTATATCCCAAAATCATAGGAGACGTGAAGATAATGGCCATTATCTTCACGCCTCTTTTTATATTAATCATTCGTACTATTTGAGAACGGGATTGTAGTATTAATTATTCGTACTTTGGAAAATCGATAAATATCGTCCAAAAGTTTAGTATAAATTCAATTCCTACAAAAAAATAAACTATACGCAAGTTACCTTCCACCTTCGGAGGACTAGTATAGTTTATTAATTAAACATTATATATTTAATTATTTTCATTCTTAATATGATCTACATTTTCAAGAAAACTTAAATATAAATCTAAAAACCTATCTGCTTCTTCTACATAAGGCGCATGTCCTGAATCTTCAAATAATACTTTTTCGACATTTTGGAAATGTTCTTCCATTTCGTAATGATCCTTATCTCTAATAATCGGATCGTAACGTCCATTAATAATTAAAGTTGGCACTTCGACATTATGCGTAAATTCCTTATTAGCATTCACTGTTTCTAAGAGTGTACGGCTTGCTACCGCACTGTCTTCCGGACTCTGTTTACTATATAAGCGTTGGTGTTGAAACCATTTCATCGCTTGCTCATACTCTTTATAAATATATGGGAATAGTAAAAGTAATGCTTCTGACTTATTAAATCCAGCAACTTCATCTTGTTGTTCAATCATTAACTTCGTAAAGCCATGAATAATATCTTCAACTTTTGAAGAGATAATCGTCAAAGAGCATACTTTTTTCTCGTGTTTTTCTGTAAATTCCCTCGCGATGATGCCTCCCATATCATGACCTAAAATATGTGCTTGATTAATATTTAATTTATCCATTAAAATATATAAATCTTTCACGTGATCGTCTAAGCTGTATGAATTAGGTCGGCTAGATTTGCCATGCCCTCTAACATCATATGCTATTACTCTATATTGATCTTGTAATTGTTTATTTAATAAATAAAAAGCTGCGGAATTACCGTCTAAGCCATGAATTAATATAATGGGAATGCCTTGTCCTTCATCTTGGTAAGCGATTTTCGTTTGATTTACCGTTTGAATTTTTTTCATAGTGGCACCTCCCTTAGTTTTTACTATACCCCCTTTAATCAGCGCTTACGCTATGAACATCGATACTATTAATTCTATTTTTATTTAATAATTTATTTATAAAAAAGGAGCGGGACTGAAATCTAGGGAGTGGGACAGAAATCTAATGCAATTTCAAAGATTTCGTCGTCCCACCCCGGCAAGGTTGACTAGAAATGAAGAAAGTGAGGTTCGAACGCCTCTTCATTTCAGACAACTACTGCCAAATTTCAAAGATTCCGTAGTCCCGCCCCGGCAAGGTTGACTAGAAATGAAGAAAGTGAGGCTCGAACGCCTCTTCATTTCAGACAACTACTGCCAAATTTCAAAGATTTCGTTGTTCCACTCCGTCAAGTTTGACTAGAGATGAAGAAAGCCCAGGTTGGACGCACCTTCATCTCAGTCGACTACTGCCTAATCACATAGATTAGGAGACAATATTTTTTAATCATCATTCAGTTCTGCTCAAATCCTAAAAACTTTTGTCCCCATTTCTTAATTGTTAGCTATTAAACTTTAGTTCTTGAGGATAATCGAATAGTGTAGAAAATAATTAACACTACAATAAAAATCCAAATAAGAAGAGAGAATATTTGTGCGATTTCAGGATTAGTAATTACAGCGTCAATTGTTTTTTGGCAAAATAATAAACCAATCACTGTATATTCTAATTTTTTAAAGAAAACACCTGCTAAACCTAAAATAATCCCTACAAAGAATACAAATTGGTGACTATACATCGTGATAGGAATAATTCCCCACGTAAAGTTAAACGCACGCATAATAATTAAGACGAGCGCTATAATCGCTATACTATAACCAATAAGAATTTCAGGTCGATTGCTATAGAGATATTTCTTCCGCTCTACCCGAAGATTAATAACTATACTTAGCGGAAAGATAATAATACAATAAAAGATTGAAATTGCCGTCGCTGCTTGGAAAGGCACATATTGTTTATCGTATAAATACGAAATCAATACAAAATTCACTATAAAAAATACAACCGGATTAAGTTGCAAGCCAAATAAATTACGTTGAATCGTCAAAATAATTTGAGCTGGCGATTTCCCTCTATATTCTACATAATCCTGATCTTGCGCTTCAGACTTTTTTAAATCTGTTCGTAGATTCTCTTTTACATCATCAATTAGATTGGGCGCCATTCCCTTATGGCTAAAATAATCATTAATATTTTCAAGTAACACTTTGTCGTTAGTTCTCATGAGTTACTCCTTTATAAATCGAAGGTTAAGACATCATTCTCTTTATAATACCTATCATATCTTATCCCTCTCATTGTTTCATTGTTCAATTAAGCATTTTATCATACATTGATATTAATTTCTTTTGCTATAAAAAAAATAGAGTAGATTAAAATTCAAAAAATGAATTTTAACCTACTCCAAGATTTATTATTTAGTTATATCAATACGATATAATTTTAAGTTTTTATCTTGTGGTCCGTTTGAACCAAATTGGTAACTTGTATTTCCTTTTTGGATATAACCAAAGTTACCACTAACTTTGTTATATTGAACACGTGTCAACGCATTTTGACCTACGCTTTTTTTAACTTGATTATAAGTTGGACCATTCGCTTCGTTATAAGCCATAGATACTCTAGTTACATAACCTTGATTTTTTTTGCCATTCGCAGTTACGACTAACACGCCTTTATTTGTACGATATTCATAATAATTTTCGTGATTATTTGGATTTTTAGAATAGATTGGCGTACCGTATTTGTGTGAAACATTTTTGATTGATTCGCCAAGTGTAACATTTTCCAATGATTTTTGACCTTGAGTTAATTGTTGAACTGTTTGAATTGAATTACCGCTAGCTGCTTCGGCATGATTTACGCCTACTCCTGTCATTACTAGTCCTGAAACTAAAAATGCCGCTACTAATTTTTTCATAAGCACTCTCTCCTTTGTCTCTTTTCTCGTCTTGTGCTTACTCATAGTATACCCTTATTATTACTAAAATAACAGCATTATTACAAAAATGTTACATTTTTATTTTTTAATGTAACAAACTTCAGTCAATCCGCTTCGTTAAGCCAATGTTTTAGCGTTGAGGCATGTATTTTTTTATAAATGGAGTGATGTCCTCAATGAATTTTTCTTTTTCCTCTTCAAACGGATATAAGCTAGATTGAGTATAAACTTCAAATTGCGCTTCTCCGATTAAATCAGCTACTTCTTTTGCTTCGACTGTCGTAATTCTTTCTCCATATTCCCCAACAATAATATATGTTGGTTTTACTACTCGATTAAACCCACTTGCGATATTCGTTTCTTTAAAGACATCTTCAATCGCTTGAGTTTCTTCTTTGGTTGAAATAGCATTGGTATCTTCAACATGCTTTAGGAATTTATTAATTTTACGTGGTTTATAATATCTACGTTTTTCCAAGAACTTATCTTGTTTATTATCTTCCCAGTTACGAATTTTATGAGAGTATTTTCTAAACAAGCGCTCTTCTGGCAATTCTCCTTCAATAGACGTCGGGCTTACCATTGTTAGTGAAGAAACATAATTAGGATAACGCTCGGATAAATCAGCAATAATAGCTGCACCCATTTCATGTCCAATGAATGCTGCTTCATCTATATATAAATAATCGAGTAATTGAATAATATCATCTGCAAATTCATTAAACTTAATTTCTCTTGGCTTATCAGAATAGCCATGACCTCGTAAATCCATTAATACCACTTGAAATGATTTCGCCAATTCTTTTGCTACATTTTGGAAAATTGAAGCATTCTCATAAGCAGTATGAACTAACACTACCGGGTAACCTTCTCCCATCGTGTCGTAATGTAGTGATAAACCATCTTTTCTAGTAAATAAATCCATCTTATTCCTCTCCTTCTTGCTTAATATTAATTGGTAAAATAGATAGTAATTCTTCAATAGTAGAGATAATGTAGTCTACTTCTTCAGCGAGAGGTTCAATTTCAGCATCATCATGTTTAAACCAAATACTTACCATTCCCATTGCCCGAGCAGGTGCTACATCATTGAGCGCATCGTCTCCTACATACATAATTTCTTCTGGTTCAACATCTAATTGATCAATCATATCTTCGAATATTTTAGGATGAGGTTTACGATATCCAACTGTTTCAGATGTAGATAAATAATTAATAACATGCCCTATACCTAATGAGTGCAGTCTAAATTGTTTAATTTTAGATTTCCCATTTGCTATCACGCCTAATGTGTAATCACTTTTAGATAGTTTTTCCAAAGTGTAAAGCGTGTCGTAATATGGAAATACGTAGCGATAGAAATGCATCTCGAAGTCATTAAATAAATCTTTCCAACTCAATCTATCGATATGAAATTGTTTAATAATCGCTTTATATAAATCAGGTTTATCATTGTCTTCATCATCATCCAATTCGATAAATTTGCACTTAAAATCCGCTAATTGAACATGTACAAAGTAATCGTGAAAACGTTCATATTGTTCTTCAATAAATTTATCTCTCGATTTAGTTCTATCTAGTAAGGTACCTTCTAAATCAAACACAACTGCTTTTATATGGCTTAAATCCATGATTATTTCCCTCTTAATTTTATAATTATTCTTTTACTACTTCGCTTTATTTAACTTAGTGCGTCTTTTTGTTTAATCAAAATATAAAACAACGTTGGAATACCAATTAACGCTAAAATAATACTTGCGGGTATTTGTACTGGATGAATAATCGTACTGCCTATCCAATCAGCAAATAGCATTATAGTAGCGCCGATTACTATATTTAGTGCCATTTGCACACCTAACGTATAGTGCCAATAACGTTGTCGTATAAGTTGAGGCACAATCATACCTATAAAACCAATCACTCCGATATACGCTACAGCAATCGCTGTCATAATTGATGCGAGTGTCAATACAATAAACGTCACACGTTGCACGTTTAGCCCTAAAGACCGGCTTTTCAATTCGCCTAATTGTAAAAGCTTTATAGTTGGTATCATACAAAATAAGATAATAACAACCGGAATAGCTATACTTCCAATATACATCGCTTCACGCATTTCCGCAGCCGCAAATCCACCAAAGAAATAATTCGCAATTTGTTTCATAGCATTCGGCTTAATCAATACGAGAATATACAGTAACGCATTAAATAATGATCCGATCATTAAACCAGTAATAATTAATACTCTAATTGGGTAACCTCGCGACATTACCATTGTAATCATAAGAACAATGATTAAAGTAATTAAACTAAACCCGATTGAAAAAATAGGCGTCCAAATAAATGAAAAGCCTAAGAACACCGCAAGACCTGAGCCGAATGTAGCACCACTAGCCAATCCAAGCGTAAAACTATCAGCTAAAGGATTGTTTAATACAGTTTGAAACATTTGACCAGCTAACGTTAAAATTGCGCCAGTCAATAGCGCTTCTAATACTCTTGGTAATCTGACTTTATAAAGAATAGTTTGATTAAAAGTATCATTTAATGTGCCTAAATCCCAAAATAAGCTAGCTATAATAGTGAGGCACAAACAAAATCCCCATATTATAAATGTTAAATAAATTGTCTTCGTCATTTTATCAACTCTTCAACTATCTTTCTATCATTTTCTCCATTATAACCGATACGTCAAAAAGAAAGCGGGACAGAAATCTAATGTAAGTTCAAAGATTTCATTGTCCCGCCTTAACTATATGGGTTATCGTTTATAAATCGCGTCACGTAATTCTTTTAACCCTTCATCGATACGTGGACCTGGACGCGAAATTTCATCACCGTTTACTGTTTCTACGCGTTCATTTTTAACTGCTTTAATTTGTTCAAAGCCTCCACGTTTTTTAATTATTTTATAATAATCTGACTTAGACAAGCCTTCTGTAGAAATTAAAATATCAGGATTTTTCTTGATAATACTTTCTTTATCTACTGCTTTCCAACCTTCGATATTTGAAAAGCTGTTTTTAGCATCAAGTTTATTAAGCATGTCATCAAAGAATGTACCTTGCCCTGCTGTATAAATATCAGGTTTAGAGGATACTTCCATAAAGACACTTTGTGATTGATGATGTTTCGGCACTGATTTAACTACTTTTTCAACATTTTTCTTTGTTTCATTAATTAATTCATCCGCCTGTTTCTCACGACCAGTTACTTCTCCAACTTGTTTAAAGGTATGATATGTTTGTTCAAGTGATTGTGCATCTTTAACGTACACTACTTTAACGCCACTTTTCTCTATACTATCCAGCACTTTTTTAGAAGTTCCTTTTTGAGATTCATGCGCTAAAATCAAATCGGGTTTTGCTTTAAGTAAATCTTCTTTATTTAAATTCATCGCATCAAATTGTTGTTTACCCTTTTTGACGTCTTTAGGATAATCATCAACTGTAGACACACCGACAACATTCTTCCCTAAACCTAACTCATATAAAATCTCTGTATTACTAGGTATAAGTGAGACAATACGTTTATACGTTTGATGATCATTAGATGAAGATTGCTCTGATTCTGATGACTTGTTAGATTGATTGCTTTGACCACAAGCCGCTAACACAAGCATCAATGCTACAAACACTAGCCACATTTTCTTATGTAACATGTTACTACTAAAACCTGCCTTTCTTGATAGAAGTTTATGCCTTTATAATACCAAATTACTTTTATAATTAATTAAATTTTATGCTATTTAAATACGAAATTTTACACTTTAATTATAGTGTTGACTTAGATCTCAAATAGTTCAAACTTTAGCATTCATATTTATGTGTGGCTTTTATTTTTAAAAAGTAAAAAATAAGACACCTCATCTTATTTAACCTAATTAATGAGGTGCCTTAACTATTGAGAGTTATAGATCATACAATTATTTAATAATGATCAACTTCTTTAGGATTGGGGCCATAGGCATTAGAACCCTGTTCACTGTCTTTTACGCAATAAACCAAGGCAATTATTGAGATAATAAGCAATGCAAATGAAATAGCACCTACTACAATCGTAACGATTGTCCCAACAAATCCTGTAAAGAAACTTTCTAAAGATACTTGGAAGTATGTATCAATGAGTATTTCTATTTCACAAAACAACATGCAAACAAGCATGATGACAGGAATCGTCATTGTATGGCCAACATCATGAAATCTACGCACTGACATAGTAAATAATCCTATTAAAAGCACTAAATCTATTATTTCATAGATTATACCGAAAAATATTTCGCCGTCTTTAAACACCGAGGTTAAGATGCCGAATATTAGACTTAACAAAATTAGTACAAGGATGTTACATAACGTAGCTAACCAATAATGACGTCGTCTTGTACGCCCTTCGATATTTAGATAATTTTGCCAAAAAAGCTTATATGCTTCAATCATCGTCGTCTCTCCTTAAATATGAGATTAATGGTGTGTTAATTTCATCATTACATATTTAAAGAATAATTAAAATAGTTTATTGGTTATATGCTCGTATAGCTTGAGCGATGTATTCGTTAAGGTGAGAATTATGCCCCTTATTGATATTTTGCGCAAAACGTTCATCATTCTCATAAGTTAAAGCCATATATTCTAAAAATTGTTCGTCGACATTAGGTACTTGTCGTTGTAGGATTGTCTTTAACTCTGAAATATGACGATATACTTGTGTTTCATTGGCATTATAACCTTCTTCTAATAATACGTTCATCTTTTCAAAAAATTGAGTCAGTTGCTGATTTACATTGTTGTCATGTTGTTGCTTATCTGTGCCTCTTAAATTTTCACGTTGCGCTTTAAACGCTTGGTAATATTTAGTGTCTCCATATTTTAATTCTGCTTCTCGGTCGTATTGATCTTGTACATTATAATCATTAAATTTGTCCATATTAATCTCCTCTTCTCTATTATGTGTAAGATGATAGTCGAGAAAAGTAATCATTTGATTAAGATGATTACGACGTTGAATAATTTGCATATAATTGTTTTCTAAAAGTTGATTTTTCTCGCTAATACTTTTATTAAAATATTGTTGAATGTCATGCAACGATAAATTAAGTTGTCTAAGGAAAATAATGACCTGCAATTTAGCAAGATCTTGAGTAGAATAATAACGATAGCCACTTTCTGCAATATAGCTTGGCACTAATAACTCAATTTCATGATAATAATGAAGCGTCCGTGCACTAATACTTGTAATCTGGTGTACTTCTTTAGGAGTGAAATACTCATTATTTAACATTAAGCGACACTCCTCCTTGTCTTTTCGCAACTTATTTCAACATCACTATCTTTCAACCTATCATCTAATAAGGAGTATGAACTATGACGCAACGTGAAGGTCAATCCTTATCTATAAAATAATTATCTAAAAATGTGTAGCGATGTTCTCCTTTTCCATTAAAATAATTTTTTCCAAAATTATCTAGCAATGCATGGAATTCATTAGCGTCTTGATTTGTAAAATACGATGGCAAAATTATATACTTTTTAAATTTATCGTAACTTTCAGTTTGCGTATAACCTAATTTACGATAAAGACGACGTGTATAACTGTCAGGTATAAATTCAATTCCACCAAAAATATAGACAATTAATACATCTGCTGTTTCGCTACCTACACCTCGAATATTTAATAATTCTTTCCTTAAATTTTGTCCGTGGATACGTGCTATTTCTTCATAATTAAATTGATAATTCTCTAACCACTGAAATAATGCGTGAATTGCTTTACCTTTATTTTTATAGAAACCGCTAGAACGAATCACTTCTTGTAATTCTTCTAAAGGCATTTTTAAAATGTGATAAGGATTAAATTGCGTTTCTTCTTTTAACCGTTGCAAAGCCATATCTGCATTTTTCCAATTCGTATTTTGAACTAAAATGGCACCTAACATAATTTCTTCTGGTGTCTTCCCAGGCCACCAACCTTGAGGACCCATATGTTGATACAATGTCTCGTAAAGTTCTTCTGTTGTTAGCGTTGGCATACTTCCCCTCCATTCATCACATTTTGGTAACTCAACCATGTTTAATTTTCCCTAAATGATCACCTATAATACAAGAGGCTGAGCCATTAATATAAAAAATGGTTCAGCCTTTAGTTATGGCAGTAGTTGTCTGAAATGAAGATACGTTCGAGCCTCACTTTCTTCATTTCTAGTCACCCTTGCCGGGGCGAGACGACGAAATCTTTGAAATTACATTAGATTTCTGTCCCGCTCCCTCTCGTATAAACTATATTTAATTATAAATAATCGAATTTACATTGATTCTGGTGCAGATACACCTACTAATGCTAAAGCATTGTGTAATGTAATTCTAACTGCTTCTACTAATGCTATATGTGCTTTAGTTTTTTCTGCATCGTCTGTTAAAACTTTTTCAGCATTATAGAATTTATGGAATGCTGACGCTAAGTCTTGAATATAGTTAGTTAAACGATGTGGTGCACGACTTGCCGCTACATGTTCAATTGTAGGTTCAAATTCTGCAACTTTTTTCAATAAGTCGATTGCTTTTTCATTAGTAATAGTACTAAAGTCTGCTTCTGTAGTCACTTCAACGCCTTGTTCTTTAGCTTGTTTTAAGATTGAGCAAATACGCGCATGTGCATATTGTGCATAGTAGATAGGGTTATCTTGTGACTTTTCTTTTGCAAGTTCTAAGTCAAAATCAAAGTGTGAATCAGGGCTACGCATTGTTAAGAAGTAACGTGCTGCATCGATACCCACTTCATCCATAATGTCGCGTAATGAAATTGCATTACCTGTACGTTTACTCATTTTAACTTCTTCACCATCTTGCATTAAACGTACCATTTGCATAATTTGAATTTCAAGGCGATCACTATCTACACCAAACGTTTCTAAACTTGCTTTAAGACGATTAATATAGCCGTGGTGATCAGCGCCCATTAAGTCGATTAAGATGTCATTACCACGATTAATTTTATTGTAGTGGTACGCTGTATCTGGTGTGAAATAAGTATAATTACCATCTTTTTTAATTAATACGCGGTCTTTATCATCTTTAAAGTCAGACGTACGTAACCATGTTGCACCATCCGCTTCATATGTGTAACCAAGTTCATGCATTTTAGCTAATGTGTTATCAATGGCACCATTTTCATATAATGATGTTTCACTAAACCAGTTATCAAAATGTACATTGAAATCAGCTAAGTCTTTCTTCAACTTATCCATTTCATAATCTACACCTAATTGTCTAAACGTTTTAAGGCGTTCTTCATCTGAATAATCTTTCATCTCAGGATGTTTATTGGCTAAGTCTTTACCAATTTCAATGATGTCTTTACCATTGTAACCATCTGCTGGCATTTCATGGCTTGTGTCACCTAATGCTTCAAAGTAACGTGCTTCAATTGAACGTGCCAAATTAGTGATTTGGTTACCCGCATCATTAATATAATACTCACGAGTAACCTCATAGCCTGCTGCTGTTAAGACATTCGCTAAAGAATCTCCTACTGCTGCATTTCTGGCGTGACCAATATGTAAATCTCCTGTTGGATTGGCTGAAACATATTCTAATAAAATCTTAGTGTTTTTTGATTCTTCAGCATAACCAAATTTGTCACCTTTATTAATAGCTTCTGGGATGACTTGAGTTAAATAGTGATTATCTAAATAGAAGTTAATAAAACCTGGTCCAGCAATGTCTACTTGTTTAACATTAGCTTTACTAGTATCCAAATTATCTACAATCGCTTGAGCAATTTCACGTGGATTACGTTTCGCAATTTTAGTTAATACCATAGCGATATTTGTAGAGTAGTCTCCGTTTTTAGTATCTTTTGGAATTTCAATTTTAATTTCTGGTACATCTTCTGCAAGGCCAGCCTTTTTTATGCTAGCTTCAATTTCTTCTACTAACGTGGCTTTCACTTGTTCAATAATATTCATTAGCTTATCTCCTTATATTTAATTTCATATTGATATGAGCCCATTTTTTCATCATTTTGATGTAACTCGTATTGAATTTTTAATTTCCCACCATTATCGTCCACAAAATGTAATATACTGCGTGTTTTAACCGTTAACGGAATACGACCAGCTGGAATATCATAGAGTGTTACCGTATCTTGACCTTCAACAAAATGAAGATTCATATTAATATCGCCTTTGCGTATTAATTTTACACCTTGTTCTTCAATCTTTATTGTTACATTAACAACCGCTTCTTCAATCTGTTCTTGATAGCGTATAAAGTCTGCGCTCTTTTTTTGCCATGAGCCTTGAGTAGCAAACTCGAATTTTTGCTTTTCATCATTTTGTTTTAAGACTTGCTTCGTTTGAATGTCTATGTTCTTATCCAACGTTCAACTCACCCTAATTCCTAATTAATACACCACATTATAGCACAAATCCCATAGTGCTTGTAGTCGTCAACTACCCATACATTTAGTCAATTTGCTCTTGTGAAAAATTAGGTAATTGTAACTCTGAATGAATAACTTTAATTACTTAAAATCCTAACTATATACTCACGATTTTTCATATTTTTCATTCTCTTCAAAAGTTTTATAACAAGAGACTGAGATATGCTTAGCTTTAAATTTTAACAGTAATTGACCGAGAGAAAGATGCGTCCAAGCCTCAATTTATTCATCTCTAGCTAACCTTTGCTGGAGTGGAATAACGAAATCTTATAACCTTAATTAGTTATTATTTGCCTGTTCCACTCCCCTTCGACTCTATTCCTTACCATTAAAATAAGATATAAATTATGCTATAATTTAACATGTAATAAACAAATAATTTTATAATTATTACAGTTTGACATCAAGACTTATGGAGGGATAGACAGTGAAAACACATGTCCTATATGACAAGTCTGAAGTAGAAGTCAACGTGCCTGATGATAGTACAGTAATTGAACCACAAACTATCGGCGCATTAGACGACTATACTTCAACAATTCAAAATGTTCTGAGAAATCCAACAGGCTCTAAGCCTTTAAAAGAACTTGTAAAAAGCGATGATACAGTATCAATCGTTATTAGTGATATTACGCGTCCAACGCCTAATCATATATTAGTACCTTTATTAATTGAAGAATTAAACCATGTACCATGTGAAAATTTTGTAATTATTAACGGTACAGGTACACATCGTGACCAAACACGTGATGAACTTATTCAAATGTTAGGCGAAGATATTGTTGATAGCGTTAAAATCGTGCATAACCACTGTAACGAAAAAGAAAGTCTCGTTAAAGTTGGTCACAGTAAATATGGTTGTGACGCTTATTTAAATAAAGAGTATGTGGAGTCTGACTTCAAAATTGTTACAGGCTTTATTGAACCCCACTTCTTCGCTGGCTTTTCAGGTGGACCAAAAGGTATTATGCCTGGTATTGCTGGTATTGAGACAATTCAAACGTTCCATAATGCGAAGATGATTGGTGACCCACGTTCAACTTGGGGAAATTCAGAAGACAACCCAGTGCAAGATATGGCACGTGAAGTTAACACAATGTGTAAACCAGATTTCATGTTAAATGTTGCTTTAAATAAAGATAAAAAAATCACTGCTGCATTCGGTGGCGACGTGTTCGAAGCTCATAAAGAAGGTTGCGCATATGTTAAAGAACATGCAATGTTTAAATGTGATGACCGTTTCGACGTCGTGATTGCCTCTAACTCAGGTTATCCGCTCGATCAAAACTTATATCAAACGGTAAAAGGTATGAGTGCGGCAAGCAAAGTTGTAAAAGAAAACGGAAATATTATTATGGTATCTGAATGTGCTGATGGATTCCCAGATCACGGAAAATTCGCCGAAATATTTAAAATAGCTGATACTCCACAAGGCATTTTAGATTTAATTCATGATCCGAACTTTTCCGAAGTCGATCAATGGCAAGTCCAAAAACAAGCAAGTATTCAAACATTTGCCAATGTATATGTTTATTCAGAATTAACTGACCAACAATTAAAAGATTCAATGTTGAATCCAACGTCAAATATTGAACAAACGATTGCAGAATTAGAAAAACAATATGGTCGTAAATTAAGTATTGGGGTTATGCCACAAGGGCCGCTAACTATTCCATATGTAGAAGACGAAGAATAATCGGAAGGAACGATATACATGTCTGAATTACAAAATAAAGAATTAAAATTAGATTCACTACTTCAAGAAATGAAAAGCGTAGTTATTGCTTTTTCTGGTGGTGTAGATAGTAGTTTTGTACTGAAAAAAGCGATTGATGTTTTAGGTGTGAATAACGTAAAACCAGTCGTTGTAAAATCTGAACTTTTCAGAAATGAAGAATTTAACCAAGCGATTGAATTAGGTAGAGAATTAGGCATCGAAGTAATGGAAACTGAAATGTCTGAATTAAACGATGCTAATATTGTTAAGAATACACCTGAAAGCTGGTATTACAGTAAACGTTTAATGTATAGCAATTTATCTCAAATCAAAGAAGATTTAGGCTTCAATTATGTATTAGACGGTATGATTATGGACGATTTAGAAGACTTCCGTCCTGGTTTAAAAGCGAGAGAAGAATTCGGCGTACGTAGTGTCTTACAAGAAGCTGAACTATACAAATCAGAAATTAGAGAACTAAGTAAACAATATGACTTACCAGTATGGAATAAACCTGCATTATGTAGTCTAGCATCTCGTATTCCTTATGGCGAAGAGCTAAGCTTTACTAAAGTAAACAAAGTGAATGAAGCTGAAAAACACATTTTAAATTTAGGTGTTAATAATGTACGTGTACGTTATCACCACAATATCGCTCGTATTGAAGTAGCACAAGATGACTTAGCAACTGTTATCACAAATAAAGATAACATCACATTACGCTTAAAAGAACTTGGTTTTGACTATGTTACTGTAGATTTAGAAGGTTACAGAACTGGTAGTATGAATGAAGTTATCGATACAACTTCAACTAAATTAGTATAAGGAAGTATACACATGAGTAAAGATCCTAGCTCTATCGAAGACTTGCTCGAACGTGTAAAATCAAATCAAATATCAATTGATGAAGCTAAAGCCCAACTCAGTCACTATGACGAATTGGGCTTTGCTAAAATTGATTTACATAGAGCACAACGTCAAGGTTTCCCTGAAGTCATATTTGGCCAAGGAAAGACGAAAGAACAAATAGTTCAAATTATAACTAGCTTACTTCATCATAATAACGTTATTTTAGTAACTCGAATTGATCAAGATAAAGCGGCATATGTTTTAGAACACCACCCAAATTTAGCACATTACGCTGAGGCTAATATTGTATGTACTCCGTTAGATGAAATTGAAAAGTCAAAACATTATATTTCTGTATTATGTGCTGGCACATCAGATTTACCAGTTGCTGAAGAAGCAGCTATCACTGCCGAAGTAATGGGTATCCAAGTGAAGCGGTTTTATGATGTGGGTGTCTCTGGAATTCATCGTTTATTCGCTCACATCCAAGAGATTCGTCACGGAAAAGTTTCTATTGTTATTGCTGGAATGGAGGGCGCACTTGCCAGTGTCGTAGGTGGTCTAGTAGATTATCCAGTTTACGCAGTACCAACTAGTGTTGGCTATGGGGCTAACTTAGATGGAATAACTACCCTGCTGTCGATGATTAATTCATGCGCTCCAGGAACAAGCGTGCTCAATATTGACAATGGTTTCGGAGCCGGCTATAACGCTGCTATGATTATTAACATGCTAGAAAACACATAGAATGGAGCTAAAACTATGAGTAAAGCCTTATATTTAGATTGCCATACTGGTATAGCAGATGACATGCTACTTTCAGCTTTAGTCGACTTAGGTGCTAATCCTAAAGACATTGAAAATGAACTAAAGCAGTTACCTATCGATGATTTTGCATTACATTTTCAAAAGAAAGTTAAACAAGGCATCATCGCTATGACCTTAAGAATCGACTTTCACGAACACCACCATCATCGCAAAGCTTCAGACATTTTCAAAATGATTGATGAAAGTCACTTAGCAGACCGGGTTAAAGTACGTAGTAAAAAAATCTTTGAAACTATTGGTTATGCTGAGGCGAAAATACATGGCATGACTATCGAAGATGTGCACTTTCACGAAGTCGGCGCTATGGATTCAATAATCGATATTATCGGGGGTTGTATTGCACTTGAACAACTCGGCATCGAAACATTATATTGTTCAGCCATTCCTACAGGCAACGGCAAAATCAATATTGCTCACGGTATTTACCCTATTCCAGCTCCTGCTACAGCTGAAATTTTAAAAGGTGTACCTTTAGCGAATTTCGATGTTCAAAGTGAATTGACTACTCCAACTGGCGCTGCCTTTGCTAAAAGTTTAGTGACTAACTTTGGACCATTCCCCGCCGCTACGATGACCGAAATTGGATATGGCGCAGGAAACAAAGATTTTGAATTCCCAAACATTTTACGTGTTATTCAATTTCAAGATGACCAAGAAAATACAAATGATCAAGTCCAAGTGATAGAATGCCAAATTGATGATATGACACCTGAAATGCTGGGACATTTTATGGATGTAGCGCTACAAGACGGGGCATTAGACGTGTACTATACACCTATCACAATGAAAAAGAATCGACCTGCCATTCAATTAACTATTATTTGTAAAGTCAATGATAAGCACCATATTGAAAATGTAGTACTAAGTCATACCTCATCATTAGGTGTAAGAAGCTATACAGTAAATCGACGCATTTTAAGTCGTGCTTTTCGTAAAATTAATACTCAATATGGTGATATTACAATTAAATTCTCTTTAAAAAATGGTAAAATTTTAAAAATGAAACCTGAGTATGAAGAGATGAAAAAAGTAAGTGTGGAAGAAACGATTCCCTTGCAAAACGTTTATAACGAGGTTATGAAAGCCTTATATGCTAATTATAAAGTGGGCGACGAATTAACCGAGGAATAGACACGACTTTAGAATGAAAATAAAATGTTATATTTTTATAAAACGAGGCATGAAGAAGTTTAATTAGAACTCTCTCTTCATGCCTCTTTATCTTAGTCAATTACTAGCTAAACTAAAAACTAAGATATATTAAATTTCAAATTTATTTTAATGCTTCGAATAATTCTTCACTAGAATTATTCCACATTTCTTCATTGTGTGATTTCAAGAAGTCTTTTAAAACTTTTTTATTATCATCACCAATATGATCAACGATAATTTTATGTTTCATAGATTTATCCATCATATTAACATGTTCGGGCATACTTTTATATCCACGACGAATACTTTTATTAACCAATAGATAGCAAGCTGTAACACCTGCATAGTAAGGGCCATTTTCACCACGTTCAGTAGTCACCCAACATAGCCAGTATTCTTTAGCTTCTTCGCCTTCTACTGTTTCTTTATCAGTGATCCATTTTACGCCCTTTTCAACTTGAGCACGCGCATGCATGCCTCCGATATCAATAAACGCTTCTTTCTCCGCAAAATCTATAAAGACAGGCGCGATATTATCTAAACTGATTGATCCAATATTTGTACCCTTATGGCCATCTAAAGGATCATTCTTAATAATATTAAATTTAAAACCTTTGTTCTCAGACACTGTTACACCTCCAAAAACTTAACTTTTATATTTATTATATTATGAGTTATTAATGAAACTTTCAACGAATCAATTTAATTCATTTCATTTAGTAAATTAATGATAGAACCTTTAATTTGTGGATTTTCAATGTTGAGTATCATTTCTTTTGGATAATATAATTTATAATCTTCCCGATTAATACCTGTAATACTTGAAATTACAAGGGACTGGCTACTTATTTCTCTAATACTACCGTTTCTTCTTAATAAATGAATCGGCTGTCGATTTGAACCTGGACGGTCATAATCATATGGTAAATCCGAGAAAGCTTCGCTAACGAAGTAATAATCAGCGTCTATACCACCTTCAATAAATAGTTCCTGTAATTCAGTAATCGTAATAATCGAACCATCAAATGGTATGTATTTAAATAAATCACGATTAATAAATCTTCGCGCTAAATCACTAAGTATTGCATCGTTTTCATTAACCCACTTTTTCAAATAATACAGTACTACCACTTCATCTAACTCAACATACTGTTCTATAGTAATAGTCTCTTCAAAAAACGGTACAAAATCTTCCGGATACATTTTAAAATGATAGCCTTCTTTATACAATTGCTTTACTCGTTTCAAACAATTGTTCAATAAGACTTCTCCGCCTCTACTAACTGGATGGAAGTAGATTTGCCAATACATTTGATATCGACTCATAATAAAGTTCTCAACAGCGTGCATACCACTTTCTTTAATCAGTACTTCATCTTTAGATGGTCTCATTAAACGTAGTATTCTCTCCATATCGAACGTTCCATAAGATACACCTGTAAAATAAGCATCACGTTGTAAATAATCCATGCGATCGGCATCAATTTGCGACGAAATCATGGAAATTACCAATTTATTTTTATGAGTCTTGTTAATAACATCAGCTACATCTTGTGGAAATGTCTCAGAAACACGACTTAATACTTCATTTACTTCAGTGTGACCAGTGATAATTGCCTGTGTAAAGGCCTCATGGTCAGTGTTAAATATCTTTTCAAAGCTATGGGAAAACGGTCCATGTCCTAAATCATGTAAAAGGGCAGCACATAATGCTAGTGGTCTGTCCTCGTTATTCCACGCCTCACGCCCCACAAAAGTTTCATCAATCATACGGCGCACGATTTCATAAACACCTAGAGAGTGCCCAAAACGACTATGTTCTGCAGTATGAAAGGAAAGATACAATGTACCTAGTTGTTTAATACGACGTAAACGTTGAAATTCTTTAGTTTTAATCAAATCCCAAATAAGCTGATCTTTAACATGAATATATTTATGAATTGGATCTTTAAATACTTTCTCTTCAGCTAATTTCTGGTCAACATAAGATGTTTGCGTCAAACTTATCCTTCCTTTCATATTAGTATATTAATAAATTATAAGTGTTTCTTCATTAATGCTAAATCGAGTTGTTCTCCATACATTTCTGGTTGGTAAGAACGAATGATTTCAAAACCTTGATTTTGATAATATTTGATAGCACCTTTATTCTTATTGTCTACTTCTAAATAAACTGCATCATATTTACCTTTGAAATGGGCTAATCCATTTTCAAGTAAATCTGTACCATAGCCTTTATGCTGACATTCTGGATGAACATAGTGTGCTGATAGATATAAGTCTGTACCATAAATAAAGTTTGCAAATCCTACAATTTCATCTTCGTCTTTAGCTACTAAAAACAATTGTTCTTCTAAACGTTTTTTTAAATGTTGTTCATTATATGAAGCAGCAAGTAACTCATTAATCGTTGATGCGGCATAAATATTTAAATATGTGTTATACCATGCCTTAGTAGCAATATCTCTAATAGCTACTACGTCATTTGCTGTCGCTTCTCTGACTTTATACATACTTGATTCTCCTGACTCTACAATGGAATTAATAATGAAATTATATCACAGACCGCAAACAAGCGCTCAATATAGAAGTTGCGCTAAAAATAATTGGAATTTTATTATATTTCAGTCGCGTTGCCTAAATTTTCTTTCCATTCTTTAGCTCTTTCTAAAGCAAATGCATCTTTGGAGATATCACCTGGTCTTTCAGCCGTGCCAATAATATATCCATTTAATTCTGCACCTATAAAATCTAATGTGTATTTCATTTGAGTAATACAAGGTTTCGCTTTTACTTTAGGACAATCTCCCCCTACTAAGATTAAACGGAAATCTATTTTCGCCATCTTCTCTTTAAAATCACTATAATTAGGATCTATAAGTGTTTCGGACCAGTTATCAATAAATGCTTTTAATGAGGCTGACACACTATACCAATAAACTGGAGAAGCAAAAATAACTACGTCACTTTCTAACACTTTATCTATAACTTTTTTATAGTCATCTTGATATGTAGTAATATCTTCATTCTCATGACGTAAATCTCTGACTGGACTGAATTGATATTCCGTTAAATCTATCCAGTCATATTCTAACCCCTCTAATGCTAACTTTGTTAACTGTGCAGTATTACCTTCCGGACGGCTACCACCAAATAAAACTGTAATCATTCATATTCCTCGCTTTCTATTAATTTCATTCATTTATGTATAAGATATCGTTCATATTTTACTATTATGTTATGACTTTGGGCCTTACGTATACGTCTTACTTACTACTTACACAATGTGTTAGTACCCTTTTCAATACATATTTATGTAAGATTGCTAAATTTTATTCTAGAAAGAATAACGCTTGTTCATGATTTTAGAACTCAAAAATAGTCTCGAATTTTAAAAAAGCTCCTACACATATATAAACGGTGTAGGAGTCTTAGTTACTTTATTTTTTTACATTACTTGATTGGAAATAGGTCATCGATTTTTTTAATCTCATCGTCACTTAACGTTACATTAGCCGCTTCAATATTTTCTACAACTTGTTCAGCACGTTTTGCGCCTGGAATCACTACATCAAGTGCTGGACGTGTAAGATAGAAAGCTAATACAATGTTCGCTATAGAAGTATTGTGCGCTTCCGCAATTGTTCCTAATTCTTTCACACGTCGTACATTGTCTTTAAACACTTCTGGTTGGAAGTCACGGCGTGTTGCACGATGATCATCGAATGTTTGGTCTTCATCATATTTACCTGCCAATATTCCAGAGGCTAATGGGAAATAAGGGACAAAAGTAATATTATTGTCAGCTGCATACTTCATTATTTCTTCATTTTCACGGTGTAATAAATTGTATTCTAATTGAACTACGTCTACATAACCATCTTTATTGGCTTCTTTAAGCTGTTCTAATGAGAAGTTAGAAACACCAATTGCTTTAATTTTACCTTCTTGTTTAAGTTCCTGTAATGCTGCAACGGCTTTATCTTTTGGCGTATTTTCATCAGGAAAATGAATATAGTATAAATCAATATAATCTACTTGAAGACGTTTTAAGCTATTTTCAACTTGTTGTTTTAAATACTCTGGATCGTTATTTTGAACCACTTCATCATTATCTTTAATAACATGTGAACCTTTAGTAGCGATTTGAACTTTTTCACGGGGATACTCTTGAACAACTTGGCCAACTAATTCTTCAGAACGTTCTGGTCCATAAATATATGCAGTATCTAATAATGTAATACCATTGTCGATGGCTTTTCTTACTACCTCTTTACCTTGTTCTTCGTCTAAATTTGGGTATAAGTTATGTCCACCTACTGCGTTTGTACCTAGTGCGATTGGGAATACACGTACATCTGATTTACCTAATTGTACTAATTCTGCCATTGAAGACATCTCCTTTATCATCACTTTAAATTTTATTTATCTCATTTTACAGTTTACCCACTTCTTTTTACAGTCATTCATATTGACTTTTCTTATACTATATATTTTAATGTAACTAATAAAGTTACATTAAAGGTGGTGACATCATGAATTTAGAATTTAATATTTCTGTTCATGTGCTTAGTTTTCTAATGAAGCACCGTGATGAACATTTCAGTAGTCAGGAGCTAGCACAACTCACCTGTCTTAATCCGGTGCAATTACGTCGGGTAACTACCGTTCTAAATAATCATGGATTTATAGACGCCCTACGTGGACAAGGCGGTGGATACCGTGCCAATAACACGACACCTACTATTAAATTATCTACGTTGTATCAACTATTCGTCGTAGATAAAACCAGTTCACAACGCATTTTCACTGGTAATGAACAAAGCCATTGTGCTATTTCCAGAAATATTGCACACACGATGGCAAATTATAAAGAACAAGAAATAGCTTTAATGCTTGATTTTTACAGTAAATTAACGGTTAGTGACGTTATTAAAGAGATTATTAAGGAGGAGACAACACATGTCACATTATAATTTATTAATTATCGGTTTCGGTAAAGCAGGTAAGACGCTTGCTAAATATGCAGCATCACAAGGCCAACATGTTGCCTTAGTTGAACAATCGTCAGAGAGCTACGGCGGCACATGTATAAATCACGGCTGTATTCCTTCTAAGGTACTCGTTCATGACGGGATTGAACGTGTAGATTTTGGTTCTGCCTTTTCAAGAAAAAAAGAAGTCGTCAATGCATTAAATAAAAAGAATTATGGCAATTTAGCCAATGATGACAAGATTGAAGTTCTAGATTATAAAGCGCAATTTAAATCAAATACTGAAGTGAATTTAGTAGACGAGAATGGCGAAGTTGCTCATACCGTGACTGCAGATAAAATTGTTATTAATACAGGTGCGAAGTCTAATATTCCAGATATTAAAGGTATTGATACAGCACAGAATCTTTATGATTCACGTGGTTTATTAAATATTGAGTTTCAACCTAAAGATTTAGTTATTATTGGTGGGGGCTATATTGCCCTAGAATTTGCTTCTATGTTCGCAAACTTCGGATCAACAGTTACTGTAGTCGAACACGGGGCTCAAATTATGCCGAGAGAAGACAAAAAAGTCGTAGAACATGCTGTAGCTGATTTAGAGGCTAAAGGCATTACGTTTGTAACAGACGCGGACATACATGAATTTAAAAATGATGATTCGCGCACAATTGTAGAAACGTCAAAAGGCACTTTTACTGCTGATGCTGTGTTATTAGCTACTGGACGTGTGCCAAATACTGATTTAGCCTTGGAAAATACTGATATTACTCTAGGCGAACGTGGAGAAATTAAAGTGAATAATCATTTACAAACTTCAGTAGAACATATCTATGCAGCTGGAGATGTCAAAGGTGGACTACAATTCACTTACATTTCATTAGATGACTTTAGAATTTTAAAATCTAAACTATTTGGTGATGGTTCACGTACGACAGATAATCGTGGCGCTATTCCTTACACAGTGTTTATCGATCCACCATTATCTCGTGTTGGCTTAACTGCTAAAGAAGCCCAAGCTCAAAATTATAATTATGCAGAAAATAAAATTTTAGTTAACACTATTCCTCGTCACAAAATTAATAACGATGGGCGTGGCATATTTAAAGTTGTTATTAATAAAGACAATAATGAAATTTTAGGCGCTACTTTATATGGTAAAGAATCTGAAGAAATTATTAATCTAATTAAATTAGCGATAGATCAACATATTCCTTATCACGTGTTACGCGATAACATTTACACTCATCCTACTATGGTTGAATCATTTAACGATTTATTCAATCTATAAGAATAGTAGTAGATAAAACGCTGAAAAGCTTTAAATTTTTATTTTTAAACGTGAAGCATAATCAACCCTGGCACATCAGTATTTTAAACACACCTGATATGTATAAAATATTTTTATCATAATTTTTTATATTGAAAAGCTTTACTTATTAATAAATATCCGTTATAGTTGGACTTACGTAATAAAAGCTCGTGTATTTAATTGTAGTGTGTTTATCTAGAAATGCTCTCCTTTTTATAAATGAATTTGTTACAAATATTAAGTGCAAAAGCACGTGGAGGTATTCTATATGAATAACGGTACAGTAAAATGGTTTAACGCAGACAAAGGTTTTGGCTTCATCGAAAGAGAAGACGGTGACGATGTATTCGTACATTTCAGTGGTATCGCTGGTGAAGGTTTCAAAACATTAGAAGAAGGTCAAAAAGTTGACTTCGACATTACTGAAGGCCAACGTGGCGAACAAGCAACTAACGTTGTTGTAATGTCATAGGATTAAACCTATTCTTAACACTAAGAAGAATTCATTTTCTTCTTAGTGTTTTTTTATGTGATCGTTTAATTAGTTTTCAATACATTTCAAACTATAATTTTAGGACTCAATCTCTTGTGATACAAGGGTTCGAGCCTCTTTATTAATATATAAATTAAACTTATCACTATTTTTATTGATAAAAAGCTTTACTTATTAATAAATATGAGTTATAGTTAACCTAACGTAATAAAAGCTCGTGTATTTAATTGTAGTGTGTTTATCTAGAATGCTCTCTTTTTAATAAATGAATTTGTTACAAATATTCGTGCAAAAGCACATGGAGGTATTCTATATGAATAACGGTACAGTAAAATGGTTTAACGCAGAAAAAGGTTTTGGTTTCATCGAAAGAGAAGACGGTAACGATGTATTCGTACATTTCAGCGGTATTGCTGGCGAAGGTTACAAATCTTTAGAAGAAGGCCAAAAAGTTGAATTCGAAATCACTGAAGGCCAACGTGGCGAACAAGCAACTAACGTTGTTGTAATGTCATAGGATTAAACCTTACTTGAGAACTAAGAAGAATTTATTCTTCTTAGTTCTTTTTTTATGAACAAAACTCAAAATTAATACAATCTAACAGATGACATCATCCCGTTTCCCAAACAATACGTCAAAAAGGAGGCTCTTCAAATTTTAGCTTTAACCTAAAATTTCGAAGAGCCCCTTCTTTTCCAACGATATATATTTATTATTTCCAGTGTAACATCTTATTTTACAGCTTTACGTTTAGCCAATTTTTCTTTTAATTTTCTATCTTGTTCTTCTTTACGACGTTTACGTTCTTCATTACGCTTTCTTAACCGTTCCTCTTCTTCAGGATCACGTGGTTTTTTAAGTTGAGTTGTTACTTTCTCCATTAGTTCATCTTCAGTTAGTGCAGCAAGTGGACGGTTATTAACAAACGCAAATGTTTTACGGCGTCCTGGTCCACAATACGATTGACACCCTATTTCAATTTCCGCCTCTGGATCTAATTTTTCAAGTTTGCGCTTTAATGATTTAAGATTAACCGCCTGACATTCATCACATATTAAGAATTTATTCTTCACCTTGCTACCCACCTTTCTCTCTATACTCATAGCCATGGACTAACATTAGGACATTTCTCACTTTCATTGAGGAAAAGCTCCCATAAAAACATTTAAAGTTAACTCAATAAATTATTAATCTGTCCTAATCATTATCGTCTAATTTAACTCTAATAATTTTACTCTTTTTACTGGAAAATTCAAGCACTGTTTCAAAGAATACATATTTCAATAAAAAAAGAGCAAGCTCACAATTCTTGTGTCGAATTCTGACTCACTCGTTCCTCTTAACGCATTACTGTCCGTGATAAATTCTAAATTTTAATGGTTTAATACCATGGGCTTCCCATTCGCTATAAATGCGTTGCTTATCAATTTTATTATCAATAATAGTAATACCACAGTCGCCTCCACCGGCGCCCGACGTTTTCGCAGCGCCACCGAAACGTTCACCAATATCACATAGCAGTTTTAAATTTTCCGTTTCAATATCCACCGTTGCTTCATTATCCATTTGTTGGATAATGCCACGATTTTGGCGAATCATTTTTTGTACGCCTTTAATGTTATTCGTTTTAAACGCATAAATTAAATTCTCTACACAAGAATGTGATTGGTCTAAGAATTTTCCATAAAAAGTAGGATCTGATTTAAGGCGTTTCACTTCACTTACTAAATGAGGTGACGATGCAGGAGAACCCGTCCATCCTATTAACACTTCCATGTTCTCTGGAGCTTGTAGAGGCTCTATATGAAGTCCTGGCCAGTTCTTCTCTAAGACGTCATTGACAGACGTTTCTTCCATCTGTTGTTTAACCCAATCATGGTCAAATGTACTATAAGCGAGCCAACCACTATATACACTTACTGCGATATCACCGCAAGAACTCAAACTTTGCAATCTCATGTTTGCAATAACTGCTAGTTTATAAATGTATAAGTTAGATAATTGCATCTCATAAAATTCATTTAAGACTTTCACAACTGATACTAATACGGCAGCACTTGAACCTAAGCCATATTTTTGACCTGAAGCATCATCTAAATTACTATCGATTGTTAAATGAAAATGTTTTAACTTAACATTACAACTTCTAGCGTATTGTTCGAATACTTCAATGGCTGTTACAACATACTTTAATCGATTAGCTGCATGAGGATCTGAAATTTCAATCTTATCTTCATTGCGATAGAATGTGATTGGTTCATAATGTAATGTTTTAGAATGAATTGTACCCATTACTTCGTTTGAAGCTTCAATGGCAGCTGTAACAAAACGGTCTACCGCGATTAAGACCGATTTATAGCCTGGCTCGGTCACTGCATATTCACCTGCTACATAAAGCTTTCCTGGCGCTTTCACCTGAATCATTGTATCTCTTCCTTACTTAATTATTTCGATTCCTGATTTCGTGATATCACTTGTAATAATTTGTTCTTGGTCAAATGTTTGTAGGAATTTATCTACAATTGCTTGTTGGTTTTTCTTTTCAATAAGAACTTTAACATTAGGGCCTGCATCCATTGTAAAGTAACAAGGAAGTCCTGCTTCTCTACATTCATGGACGATGCGCATTGCCTCATAGCTTTCTGGAACTAAATATGTAAATGGTGGTTGCGCACCTAAATTAGTTGCGTGCATACGTAACCCATTCGCTTCAATCACTTCACCCATACGTTTGAAATCTTTATTAGCTATTGCTTCTTTTGTTTCTTTTAAATCTGCGTCTACATGATCTAGCCAATATTGATAGAAACGTGAAGTTTCACGTGTTAAGGACATACCTGAACGGCTTGAAACCTTTTTCGATTTATTATTAATTACAACGAAGATCATGGCCAAGTCGTCTTCCCAACCATGTGCATCAATGCTGTGCGCAAATGAAGTCGCATCGTCATGACCCTTTTCCCATTCGGCAAAGCCACCGAAGACACTACGTGAAGCTGAACCAGAACCACGGCGTGCTAAGCGAGATAAGTCTTTATCAGATAAACCTAATTGGAGAGCTTCATTACATGCACCAGCTAATGCTGCATATGCGCTAGCGGAAGAAGCTAACCCTGCCGCTGTAGGGACAAAGTTCTCACTTTCAATCAGTGCATGTTCAGTAATGCCCGCTTCCTTACGAATCATTTCCATGTAACGTTTAATCTTGGCACTTTCTTTAGCATTCACTTGTTCGCCATTAAGAACTAACTGGTCTTCAGTTAATGCCTCATCAAATGTTACACGCGTTTCAGTATAGAAACGTTCTAATGTAACTGATAAACTATTATTCATCGGAATAATCAGCGCCTCGTCTGCTTTACCCCAATATTTAATCAGTGCAATATTCGTATGTGCACGTGCTTTACCGCTCTTTTTCAATGGTTTATCCTCCTAACTTCTCAATCCATGTGTGTTGTGCTCCAGCTTTTTCTGCAGCTGCTACGATATTTTTAGCAGTCTTTAATTCTTTCGCTAGAATCAACATACTGCCACCACGACCGCCACCAGTTAATTTACCAGCGACTGAGCCATGTTGTTCGCCTAATTTAAGCAACATCTCAATTTTCTCATGACTTACAGTTAACGTTCTTAAATCATCTTGGCATTGATTGAAAACATCTGCCAATTGATCAAAGCTATGATGTTCGATGGCGTCACTTGCTGAATATACTAAAGAACCAATATGTTTAATAATATCCATATATTTTTCATCGTTATCACATAATTGATGAACGTCTTCAACCGCTTGTTTTGTCGAGCCTTTGACGCCTGTATCAATAACGACCATATATCCATCTAAATCTAATGTTTTGAGGATTTCTACTTCCCCTTTTTGATACCATACAGGTTGGTTTGTGACGATTGTTTTAGTATCGATTCCACTTGGTTTACCGTGCGCGATACGTTCAGCCCAGTCCGCATTTTCTAATAATTCTTTGTCAGTTAATGGTAAACCTAAATAATCATAACTCGCTCTAATAAATGCGACAGCTACTGCCGCACTTGAACCTAATCCTCTTGAAGGAGGTAAGTTGGCTTGAATTCGAACTAATAAAGGCTCTTCTACTTCTTTAATCTCAACGAAATGACCAACCAATGATTTCAAATGTTCTGGTGCATCATACAAAGGTCCGTCATAGACATCACTTTGAATCGCTGAATAACTGCCTTTTTCCAAACTTTCAATCAACACTTTAACTTTTCCTGAAGTAAACGGAATCGCAATTGCCGGTTGTCCAAATGTTACCGCATGCTCACCGATTAATATTATTTTACCGTTAGACTCCCCATAGCCACGTTGTACCATGATATCTCACCTTTAATATTCTTTCTGAAAATTATTTCGAGGCTCGCATACACATTCATTGTGCTATACACCCTCAATTGTTATCCCGCATTGTCTTATAATTATGTAGGTCACTAGGTTACTATAAGCGATTACTCTATACACCCGGTTTATCAACATTAAAAAGTACGGGCATATCCTAGTTTCCATATATCTTCTGTTTATCATTAATTGTTTAATTATCTATTTGTTTATAACAATATGTTTATCTACATCTATCAAATTTAAATTTAATAAAAAATTATGTTATAAAACTCATACCAATAAATAGTATAAAACTCTGTTAAAATTAGTTCAAAACTTAAAAATATTAATACCCTAAATTTCGAATTTAATAACATAATCTACTGCCTTATGACAGTTTTTTAAATTAGTCCACCTAAACTATATTACTATAAAAATTATTAGGAATATAGCAATTTGCGATGATTTTCATAGATTATTCGGTCTTAAATTACTTTTTTTGTGCGAAAATGAAGGCAATAAAATCTTTAAAATTGCATTAAAATTTTATCGCCTTTCAAAAAAAGAGACTTTTCACTACTAATAAAAAGTAATAAAAAGTCTCTAACGTTTATTCACTATTCGGCCATGGAACGATTCATCTTCTCGTTACGCTCAATCATCTTATTAAAATAACCATCGTAACGTTGCCATTCATCGTCTGTAATTGACTCCATGTTTAACTTGCCGCCTAAATCTTTAATCGCATGTAGTAATTGGAACATCACATCTTGCACTTTAATTTCACGTTTGAACAACGTTTCTAATGATGCCATACACTCTGGTTGAATATCTGGATAACTAAATTTAGTTGTCTCGCCTTTAAGTGCACGTTCATAAAAGACACGCATCATCTCTGCACGTTCGGCACCAGAGCCTTCTACGCACAAATAAATTTGTACGGCAATGCCACCACGTACACGTCGTTGTGAAATACCTGCAAACTTTTTGCCATCAATACTTAAATCAAATTTCCCAGGACAATAAGAATGCTCAATTTCTCGAGTATCTATATCTACATCTTCGTCTTCAAACATTTTACAAATTAGTAAATACATAACTGTAAATGCTTCATCGATAGTTGTTTCAGTTTGTCCTTTGAAAATAAGCGAGATATTTAAAATGCCTTGATCAAGTACCACACCGAGTCCACCTGAATTTCTCACAATCGCATTATAACCAATCTCATCGGTTAAATATTGGATGCCGTCTTTAAGATACGGCAAACGAGAATCATGAATACCAAGTATCACGGTATGTTGATGAATCCAAGTTCTTACTACATTGCATGATAAATCTTTTCCTACACTTTCTGAAAACGTGTCATCAAACGCAAATGACTGCATTGGCGCTAAACCAGAAGAATGATCTATATAGCGCCAGTCAATGTCATTAAAATATTTGCTTGCTAAATCCATTATTGTAATGTTTGAGCAGCAGTGATGATTGATAATTTATAAACGTCTTCAGTTGAGCAACCACGTGATAAGTCATTTACAGGTGAATTTAAGCCTTGTAATACTGGGCCAACTGCATCGAATCCACCTAAACGTTGTGCAATTTTATATCCGATGTTACCAGCTTCTAAGCTTGGGAATACGAATACGTTTGCATCACCTTGAAGTTTTGCACCTGGTGCTTTTTTCTCAGCAACAGAAGGTACGATAGCAGCGTCGAATTGGAATTCACCATCGATAACTACGTCATCTAAGCCTTCAGATTTAATTTTTTCTTGTGCTAATTGAACAGCATTTGCAACTTTATCAACATCGTCAGATTTAGCTGAACCTTTAGTTGAGAAACTTAACATTGCTACGCGTGGATCCATGCCAAAGCTTTTAGCTGATTTCGCACTTTCAACAGCGATTTCTGCTAAGTCAGATGATTCTAATGTTGGGTTGATAGCGCAATCGCCAAATACATATTGTTGGTCATCTTTAATCATAAAGAAGATACCAGAAGTTTTAGATACACCTGGTTTAGTTTTAATGATTTGTAATGCAGGACGTACAGTGTCGCCAGTAGAATGTGCAGCACCACTTACTAATCCGTCAGCGTGACCTGCATAAACTAACATTGTACCGAAATAGTTCACATTGTTTAATAATTCGTCCGCTTGTTCTTCAGTTGCTTTACCTTTACGGCGTTCAACGAAAGATTTAACTAATTCTGGTTTTAATTCACTTGTAGATGGATTGATTACTTCGATATTTGAAACATCTAATCCTTTATCTTGAGCTAATAAATTAATTTTGTCATAGTCACCTAATACAACAGGTGTTACATAATCAGTTGCTTGTAATTGTGTAGCAGCTGTTAATACACGTTCGTCTTCACCTTCAGGTAATACGATTCTCACATTTTTTCCTGAAAGTTTTTCTTGTAATACATCTAATAAACTAGACATAAGGCCCTCCTAAATAATTTCATAATTATGTTTGCACCTTAATTATACTTTATTTTATACGAGATTTCCATTTCACTAATTTGTAATCATTTAGGTATGTCTCCCTATATGCTTTATGATAAAATTTAACCTGTATTAAGTGATAAATATCTTAGTTTAAAGGAGCGATATACATGAGCGAAGCAGCCGAAACTTTAGATGGTTGGTATAGCCTTCATTTATTTTACGCTGTAGATTGGGCGACATTTAGATTAGTGCCCGAAGATGAACGTGAAGCGATGATTAATGAGTTTAAAGCGTTTATTAATGATAAAGCTAGCGCTAGAGATAACCAAGCAGGTGATTATGCGCTCTATAATATTACTGGTCAAAAAGCCGATATCTTATTATGGTATTTACGTCCAGAAATGAAAGAATTAAATGAAATTGAAAATGAGTTAAATAAATTACGCATTGCCGATTTCTTTATTCAAACATACTCTTATGTATCAGTAATTGAATTAGGAAATTACTTAGCAGGTAAATCAGATGAAGATCCTTACCAAAATCCACATGTAAGAGCACGCTTGTATCCTGAACTACCAAGATCAGAATATATTTGTTTCTATCCAATGGATAAACGCCGTAATGAAACATATAACTGGTATATGTTACCAATGGAAGATCGTAAAAAATTAATGTATAACCACGGCATGATTGGTCGTAAATACGCAGGTAAAATTAAACAGTTTATTACCGGTTCAGTAGGTTTCGACGATTATGAATGGGGCGTAACATTATTCGCAGATGACGTCTTACAATTCAAGAAAATCGTCTATGAAATGCGTTTTGATGAAACAACTGCTCGCTACGGCGATTTCGGTGGTTTCTATATAGGCCATATCTTAAACACTGAAGATTTCGAAACATTCTTTGCAATTTAATTACAAATGAAATATTGATATATAAAATGAGGGTTCAAGTTGGAACATTACGTTGCCAATTTGAACCCTCTATCTCTAGGGCCTAACCCCTAGCTTCTTCGTGTAGTATGTGTTGGGAGAACTTAATTACTACTCTGAATCATTAACATTCGTAAAAATATTGTCGCTACCCAATATTATTCACAAATTGTTAACTAATTATTATTTAACCAAATTGTAATATTTTGAAACATTATGTGGAAAATTTGTTTATACTTTTTAATTTAAATATATTGCAACATTATACTATTCTGTTTTTATGAAATTTTTTTATCAAATTGCGAACATTTTATTAATAACAAGTAGTATTTTCAATATGCATACACTATAATAATGAGTACATCTTAACAAATGGTGATGAAATGGATAATATAAAAACAAATGAAAATGCAGATGAAAAATTAATCAAAGACGTGGTTATGATGGCCGGTCGTATCTTATTAGAGTCAGGGGCGGAAGGCACCCGAGTCGAAGATACGATGACACGTATTGCTCGCAAATTAGGCTATTCCGAAAGTAATAGTTTCGTTACAAATACAGTCATTCAATTTACATTACATAATGAATCGTATCCACGAATTTTTAGAATTAACTCGCGTGATACCAATCTCATTAAAATCTCTCAAGCAAATGAAATTTCTCGCCTTATCACTAAAGGTGCAATTTCACTCGAAGATGCAAAGAAAGAATTGGAACATATTTACGTGGCTAAGCGAGATAGTAGCTTACTTTTTAAAGGAATTGCTGCAGCTATTATTGCTATTAGCTTCCTCTATCTACAAGGTGGCCTACTTATCGATGTCTTCACTGCCTTATTAGCTGGCGGTTTAGGTTATTTAGTGGTTGAAATATTAGATCGTCGTTTACATGCACAATTTATACCGGAGTTTATAGGTTCCTTAGTCATTGGAGTCATCTCCGTTCTTGGACATTCACTTGCTCCTAGCGGTGATTTAGCCACTATTATCATCGCCTCTGTAATGCCAATTGTACCCGGAGTACTCATTACCAATGCCATTCAAGATTTATTCGGTGGTCATATGTTGATGTTTACAACGAAATCACTAGAAGCCCTCGTAACTGCTTTTGGTATCGGTGCTGGCGTGGGTTCAGTATTAATTTTAGTTTAGGAGTGCACACACATGTTTTGGATATTAAATTTATTATTTAGTTATATGTCTTCATTCTTTTTCTGTGTAATATTCGACGCTCCTAGAAGATTATACTTATCTTGCGGTTTTGTAGGGGCATTTGGTTGGATGGTTTATATTCTGTTTTACCATGGTTTCAGTATTCATACGATTTATTCAAGCTTTCTTGGTAGTCTAGCGTTAGGTCTGATTAGTCATTATATGGCTCGCAGAAAGAAAGAACCCGCTATTATATTTATGGTTCCAGGCATTATCCCTCTCGTACCAGGAGGCCTAGCTTTCGATGCGACAAAGAACCTTGTCTTATTAGAATTTGGACAAGCAATTAACACAATGCTTGAAGTGACACTTATTGCCGGAGGAATTGCTCTAGGATTACTATTCGCAGACCAAATCTCTAAAATTATCATCTCTGGCTTCGATATAAGAAGAAAACGCATTTAACTTCATATTAAATATAAAAGCTTCGAATGGAATTTAAACAATCCATTCGAAGCTTTAACTATATCTACATATTTATATTATTTTTCAGCTATTTATTCGTATCTTCTATCATTTCTTCAACTTCATGTTCAGAACGATTTAATATCAAACGACTTAATTCATCACTGTCAATTTTCTTCAATTTAGGATAACGAATCGCAAAGAAAATCAATCCGATAATTAGCCAACCACCTAACGCTATATAAGATGGCGTTGAAAGTGCTGCTGGTGAACCAGGCACTAATAATAATAGAAGGAAAATGAATGACACGATTGAGCCTAAAATTGCGAATGTTTTATAAATTGGCCCATACGTATTACTTTGTTTATTATAACTAAATAATTTAGCTGCTGATAAACATGTTACAAAGTAGGCAATAGATACACCTGTTGATGACATATCTACAATCCAAGTTAAGGCAGTACGGCCTAACCAAGGCGCAATTAATGTTACTGCTACTAGGAAGATGATTGCCACATAAGGCGTTTTATATTTACTGTGTAATGTGCTAAAAGCTTTTGGCATAATGCCAGAACGTCCCATTGAGAATAGTAGACGACTCGCACTCATTAGGAAACCGTTTAAACCTGTAAATATTCCCATAATAATCGCGATAGCTAATACACCTAAACCTACATAGCCAAATGCAGTTTGTGTCTCAGCGCCAGTCACCCATAAATTACCATTTAAGCTAGCATTGCTTGTGCTTAACCAGCCAGTATATAGAAGCATAACAACATAAGTTAATGAAGCTGCTAATAAACTATACACAATTAATTTAAATGTTTTATCTGGTGAAAAGTTAAATTCTTCAGCAGTTTGTGGAATATTGTCGAAACCAACATAAGCCCACGGTGCCACGGCTACAATCATAATAATTGAAGTAAACCATCCACTCTTAGGATTTGCTAATGGTTGTAAGTTACCAAAATCAAAATTATTACCAAAGAATGAACCGACGAACATTAAAATAACCACAATGACCATCGCCACACAGAAATAATACTGTAATGAACCAGAAACGCTTGCGCCACGAATCGCCACGAACATGAATACAAGTAATAAGATTGTCGCTATAATAATCTCAGTTATGTACACGTCCCAGCCTGCGACGGTGTAAAGTCGCCCATTATTTAATATATTTGGTAATAAGAATTTAACTAACAAACTAAATGCGGTGGCGTTCAATGCTACCACACAGACGTAACCAAACGTTAAAAACCAAGATGAGAAGAAACTAACGTATCTCCCGAAACTTAAATAACTAAATGCAAATGCCCCACCTGAAACAGGGAACTTTTCAACTAGTGCGCCATAACTTACCGCGATTAGAATCATTAGTAATGCACCTATAACAATACCAATCGATGCAGCAATCGGACCCGATTGTTTAATCCAATCGCCAGGTAAGATGAACGCGCCCCAACCTATACATGAGCCATAAGCAATTGCCCATACAAATTTTTCGGAAAGGTTTTTCTTCAAATCCCCTCTATCTATATTCGGATTCTCTTTTTCTTTACCCATAAAATAAACTCACCTCAAGTATATTACATACCCTGAAGGTGAGCTATTTAATCTCAAATCAGTATTCAATATTCAAATAGAATATGATTAATTATCCACCAAATTTAAATGTAGAAATGATAAGCATTAACCAACCTGCAATAAAGAGTACGCCACCAATTGGAGTCACTGCTCCTAATATACGGATTTGCATTAACGCTAAGATATATAATGAACCACTAAAAAACACGACACCTAAGAAAATAAGCCATCCTGCCCAATTCACATTAATTGACGTTGTACCACCAATTACTCCAATGATAAGCAATCCAAGACCATGATACATTTGATAATTTACCGCTTTTTCCCATACAGACATGTACTTGTCTGAGAGTTTATTTTCAAGACCATGTGCACCAAATGCACCTGTACCTACCGACATCATCGTACATAATGCCCCTAGAATGATAAATACTTTCATCATCGTTGCTCAACCTCCTTTTTCAATTTAAAAATCAAATATTGAATCTCCGTTACCAATTTCATCATCTGTCACCATAGTATTCGATGGCAAGCTCTCATTAGTTGATGATTTCATAGAATGAGGTACTTTACCACCCATTGCTTCAATTTCTTGCGCCGTCACTGTAGGTTTATCTTGAGGAGTAGTAGTCGTTTGATGCGCTACGTGATCAGTCGTTTTACGTTTATTTTTTGAAAATGAGTTCGCCGTCACCGTATCTGTAAAATCATGACTTTGCGCATTGCTAGATGACCCTTTAGCGTAAAGTGATGTTAACGTATGAATCGTATACATATGTTTTTCAAATTGGTGTTCATTCACCGCTTCGTCTGCTTGTACTAATTCCTGTTCAATTAATCGAATAATATCGTCTCTATTCATCTAGCTTTCCCCGCTTTCACACCATTGTATTGGCGTTTTACCTTTAGATTCTAAAAACGCATTAGCACGTGAATACGGTTTTGAGCCGAAGAACCCACGATACGCAGACAATGGGCTTGGATGTGGAGATTTAATAATATGATGTTTAGAAGTATCGATTAATTTAATCTTTTGTTGTGCAGGTTTACCCCATAGTATAAACACCACATCTTCACGATGCTCTGAGACCGCTTTAATGACTTCATCCGTGAATGTCTCCCAACCAATATCTTTATGAGAATGTGCTTCACCTTGACGGACAGTCAAGACAGTATTCAATAATAATACACCTTCACGCGCCCAATCTTGTAAATGTGGCGACGTTCTATGACAACCAATATCATCTTCTAATTCTTGATACATGTTTCTTAATGATGGTGGAAACTTCGCATTCGGTTGTACCGAGAACGCTAAACCATGGGCTTGATTTGGACCATGATAAGGATCTTGCCCTAGTATAACTACTTTAATATTTTCAAACGGCGTTAAATCAAATGCTTGATAGATATTCTCTTTATCTGGATAGACCACTTGCGTAGTATATTCTTTTTCTAGAAAATCATGCATTGCTTTAAAGTCGTGTCGTTCTGTAATGTCATGAAATATTTCTGACCATTCCATCGCATTCACCTCATGCCATATTTTAACATAATCGCCCCCTTTTCAGTTACCGATTTCTCCCATAACTTGTAGCTAGCAAGAGTGAAGAAAAACGTGATATGATAGGACGTAGATTAGAAACTATCGGGAGTGAATAGATATGGCTTTAAAAAAAGTATTAACAATTGCAGGATCAGATACTAGCGCGGGAGCTGGAATGCAAGCAGACCTTAAAACATTCCAAGAATTAGACACATATGGCATGGTCGCTTTAACTGCTGTCGTAACAATGGATAAAGAAACATGGTCTCACGATGTCACACCTCTTCCAATGGACTTATTCGAGAAACAACTTGAAACAGCAATTTCTATTGGACCAGATGCTGTAAAAACAGGTATGTTAGGCACTCAAGAGATTATTAAACGTGCTGGCGAAGCATTTGAGCAATCAGGTGCGCAACACTTCGTAGTTGACCCAGTTATGGTATGTAAAGGTGAAGACGAAGTACTTAACCCAGGAAATACTGACGCAATGATTGAATATTTATTACCTAAAGCAACAGTTGTGACGCCTAATTTATTCGAAGCCGGCCAAATTTCTGGCTTAGGAAAATTAACTTCAATCGACGACATGAAAAAAGCAGCTGAGATTATTTACAATCAAGGTGCTCAACACGTTATCATTAAAGGTGGCAAAGCCTTAGATCAAGATAAATCATACGACTTATACTATGATGGTAATCAACACTATCAATTAACTACAGACATGTTCCAACAAAGTTATAACCACGGTGCAGGATGTACATTTGCAGCTGCTACAACAGCTTATCTAGCAAACGGTAAATCTCCTAAAGATGCTGTAGTTAGCGCTAAAGCTTTTGTAGCTTCAGCAATTAAAAATGGATGGAAAATGAACGACTTCGTAGGCCCAGTAGATCATGGTGCCTTTAACCGTGTAGAACATATTGAGGTTGAAGTTACAGAAGTATAAACATTAAAATAACAACAACTTTCTCGTATAAATTTTAACTATTAGCTTTTAATTCTCTTAGCACTCGTCATACAAAGTGTTAAGTAAGAATTAAAAGCTTTTTATTTTAGTCAATTTTTTAAATTTAACTTTATATAAAGCAAAATATGTTTAAATTAATGCTTTATGACGTAAACTGTGAGTGCACTAATACTTTTCAAATTAAAGGAGTTAATATTATGGCTGAATTAAATAAAGACATAGATGTAAAAGAACCTATCACTATTATTGGTGGCGGTATTGGAGGCTTAACGTTAGCTCGTGTATTATACGTCAATGGTATCCCTGCAAAAGTTTACGAAGCTGACCCTTCCCCTGAGGCACGTACACAAGGTGGTCAATTAGATATTCACGAATACAATGGACAAGTAGCGTTAGAAAAAGCAAACCTAATGGATGAATTTCATGCAATTATTCATGAAGGTGCGGATGCAGCACGTATTCTAGATTCACAAGGTGAATTACTACTTGATGTGCCAGCTGATGATAGCAACGGCCGTCCAGAAGTTCTACGTGGTGACTTACGCCAAATTTTATTAGATTCATTACCAGAAGAGACAATTGAATGGAATAAAAAAGTAGACCATATTGAAGAAATTGAAAAAGGACAATATAAAGTAGTATTTAGAGATGATAGTTCTGTTACTACAAGTAAACTTATCGGGGCAGACGGTGCATGGTCTAAAGTCCGTAAATTATTAACGGATGTGACACCTGATTATGTAGGTACTACGTTTATTGAAACTTACTTATATGATGTTGATAAACAACACCCTAAAACAGCTGAAGCAGTTGGTAAAGGTGCAATGTATGCTCTAGCACCTAATAAAGGCTTTGTAGCACACCGTGAAGCGAACGATATTATTCATACTTATATTGAAATGAATTGCGATTTAGAGTGGATTAATAGCATGGATTTTTCAAATAAACAAGAAGTTATCAATACAGTTTTACCTGAATTTGAAGGTTGGGCGCCTGAAATCACAGCCTTATTAACTGATTCAGATTCAGATATTGTAGCACGAAAAATCAACGCTTTACCTGACAAACACCGTTGGGAAGATAAATCAGGCGTTACCTTAATTGGAGATGCAGCACATTTAATGGCGCCATCAGGTGAAGGTGCTAACTTAGCGATGTTAGACGCTGCCGAATTAGCTGAAGGCATTGCTAACAACTATGATAATTTTGATGAAGTTATTAAAGAATATGAAAGTCGTATGTTCCCTAGAAGTGAAGAAGAACAACAAGAATCTCATGAAATATTAGATATCTGCTTAGGTCAAGACAGCCCAGATCGCTTTGTGAAATTATTCAAAGGTGAACTGTAATCTCTAGGTATTTAGTCGTAGTTATTTATCAGTTGTTCGTCGTATTTAAAGTTAGTACTTGGGGCTCATGTTTTTATTAGGAAAATGCCTTACTATATTAAGTGTAGAGAGGCAAAGGAGGAATCACACATCATGATTATCTACAAACAAAATATAGAAAACGGTACCCCAATGTATGAAATCATCACTAAAACTTTCAAGACGATTACGGTAAAATTCGATGAAACGTTTAATAAAAATCAGATTTATAAATTGCTCTCTCTACTTGAAAGTGACCTTGATAATATGAAAGTGTATTATTAAGTCAAGTTAACACCAAGAAGTACAAAAAGTGTTTTCCAGATTGAGAATTCAAACAGATGAATTATTCCTAAAAATTGATTTTTAAGTGCTTATGCCCCCTAACACTAAGTAGCTTGAAAAGTCATTAATCATTCCTAACTCACCTTATAAAAATAGCGTCAATGTTAGCCAAGGATTGTCCCCCTTTGGAAGCTTAGAGAGTAACTTTAAGCCGAACTAACATTGACGCTATACTTTTATGTATTAAGGATTGCTTATTTAACCATCTGCCTTGCATTATTGAAACATAACACCCTTTTTATAATGTCCCACTCTTATATAGATTATAAAATCCCACATATAGTCAAAATACAAAAAATACTTGAAGATGAGTGATTTCTATCCGAAATCTCATCTTCAAGTCTTTAGTATTGCCAATATTTTTTACTAAAGCTTATGCTTTTTTATTCTTCTTGTTTCTAATCCACCATAATGCTTTTTTAGGATGCTTTTCATAGTATTGAAGATCTTGTTTATTATCGACATTAGGGTATGAACCTTTGAGTGATTTTCCAGCAGTACTTACGTGAAGTAATGCGATCACAATAAAGCCAATAATACTAATGGCAGTTAAATAATATGCTGGCGCATAAATATTACCAGTTTCATGTACTAACCAAGAGTTCACTAACGGTGTCGTACCACCAAATAATGATACAGAGACATTAAACGTAACCGCTAATGTACGATATCTAATATGCGTAAAGAACATCGTTGGTAATGAACCAGGCATAGTCGCTTCATACGTTGATAAGAAGAAACCTAAGATAAACACACCTAAAATAATAAATGGTAGTGAATGTGTATTTAATAAACTAAATGCTATAATGCTGAATAATGTTAAACCAGCTGTACCGATTAAGAAGACTTTCTTCTCACCGATTTTATCTGCAAGTTTACCAAAGAATAACGCTAACGGGATCATGACTGCCATAACACATGTAATTAATAAACTTGTTGTTGTTTCATCTACTTTAACTACTTGGCCTAAATAAGTTGGTAAATAAGCAGTTACTGTATAGTTCGTTACGTTAAAGAAGACTACTGCTACGAAACAAACAAGAATGTCTTTGAAATAGTAACGAATAATCGTAAAGAAACCAATATTATCACGTGCTGGTGATTCTACTACATCTTGTTCATAAATTGGAGATTCTTCAAGTTTACGACGTAAGTAAAGACCGAATAATCCAAGGAATAAACCTAAGATAAATGGAATTCTCCAACCCCAAGCTTCCATTTGTGCATCATTTAAGAAGAAACTTAGTAACGCAATCATAATTGAAGCTGCGATGTAACCTGATAATGTACCTATTTCAAGACCACTACCTAGGCTATTACGTTTTTTATCTGGTGATATTTCTGCAATATATGTCATTGCACCTGCATATTCCCCACCAGTTGAGAAACCTTGTAAGACCCTAGCAAGCAATAAGAGCGCCGGCGCCCATAAACCTATCATGTCATAGTTCGGTAAAACCCCGATAGTCAATGTAGATAAGGCCATTAAAATAATTGTGGTTGTTAATACAACTTTACGTCCAAATTTATCGCCAATAATACCAAATACTATGCCCCCTATTGGTCGTAATAGGAAAGCAATCGCTAATGCTGCGAAAGTAAATATTTGTTGGATTTGAGGATTCTGAACTGGTGAAAAGAAATTTGCGCCAATGTAGGCTGTTGTATAAGCGTACACACCAAAGTCGAACCACTCCATGGCGTTACCAATACCCGTGGCAAAGACCGTTTTCTTTGCTGTCTGAGCATCCACCATGTTAATTCTATCTTTTTCAAAGTCCATGATCTGTAACACTCCTTCTATTTATGTTACATAATTATACAGACCTAATGTATCTTGTCAAATTTATTAAATTTAATTTAAATTCAAAAATACAATAATATTCATTTTACAGAATTTAAAGATAATTAGTGAATGCGCTTACATTGTAAGTCTTTTCATTCCAAAATTCATTACTATAATAAAAAATGATTTAGTCTTTTTTTGCAATAGTAATTTTTATTTCATTTCTCTCATTTTTTACTATAATTTTACTTTCCGAAACCATTTCAAATTCCACAAACTCATCAACGATAGTGGTTTGAAGATATTTAATGCTGTATTTTTCCCAATTCACTTTACATATTAAAAAGGCTTTTTCAACGATAAGCTGACCAGGAACAATGTGAGTATGTATTGGATTATGATCATTTACTAACTTTAAATATTGTGTCATTAACTCATTATTAAAAGTCATACGACGATACCTCTTTTATAAAAGTTTGTTCGATAATCATACATGTTTTATCATTATTATTTATTTTTAATTCAAAGATAAATTGGTCAAATTGCTTTACCTTAGTAGAGCGTTTATGCGTTAAATATGCACAATATTGTATGTTACTTTCTAAATTTTCATACTTTTCAACTTTAGTGCGAACTAACATAATTTCTTCACCTAAAAATGATTGAAACATCTCAAATTTTGGCCAAAGTTGTGCGCACATTAAAGTTGGAACCACGCCATTGTAGTCGTACCCTATCATTTCACAATAGTTACGCACGTCTTGGTCCCTAAATCTCACATGTTGTGCTTCCATGTCCCCACTTTTCAAAGAGAACCGCATTACCCATTCCTCCTCCGATACCCATAGTATCAATACCTAATTTCCAATCATGCATATTAAACAGACGCGCGACCAAAGCTGCACCACTTGCACTATACGGATGTCCAGACGCAATTGCGCCACCCCAGCGATTCACTCGATTCATGCATAGATGCAACTCATTTATAGAAGCTAATACTTGTGAACTAAACGCTTCATTTAACTCTACGGCATCGATATCTTCTATCGCTAATCCCTGTTTATGTAATAATTTAGAAACAGCCGGCACCGGTCCAATGCCTAACACTGTAGGATTAACCCCTGTTGTAACTGCATCCTTAAAGACGAGACCCTCAGAAACCCCTAGCGCTTCAGCCATCTCTTTATCCATGATTAAAGCTAGCGCCGCTCCATCATTCTTCATACAACAATTACCAGCCGTCACCGTGCCCTCAGGTAATAAAGGACGCAAGCGATTTAAACGTCTTTCATTTAACGTTGGTTTAATACTTTCATCCCTATTAAACCATTCCCCCTTCACTTTCAACGGCTCAATTTCACGACTAATATCTCCGTTGTCAAAATGTTGAGACGTCAGTTGATGACTCCGTAACGCAAACGCATCTTGGTCTTCACGCGATACATTATAATACTGCGCTACACGTTCCGCCGCTTCAATCATACTCGGATCCTGACCTTCAGGCGCAAATGACGCACGCTCATAAAACTGTGGTAACTGTGTCTCATACACCGATTGTGGACGCTTCATCTTCCACGGTGCACGACTCGTACTCTCCACGCTACCCGCAATATAGATACGCCCAGCCCCACACTGCACCATCCGACACGCATAAATAATACTCTCTAAACCCGAACCACATTGACGATCCACCGTTACACCAGGGATTGCATCACTCAAACCCGCTTCCAACAACGCCTTACGCGCAATATTCCCACCATTACCGACAATATTACCTAACACCACATCATCAATTTGATCCATTATCGTAGGATATTCTTTTTTTATTTTTTGAAAAAGTGGTAAAACTAACGCCTCAGGTTCTAAATGTTTTAACGACCCACCATACTTACCAAACGGTGTCCGCTTAGCCCATACTATGACTGCTTCTCTCACGATTCAAACGCCCCCTTTAAATAAAGTGATCGAACGCTACCACGCGCAACCTTACCACTATTGGTATAAGGCAACGTCTTTACCTTCACAAGCTTAGAAGGCACCTCATACCGTGATAAAGTTTGTTGTAAATAACGTCGTAAAGTTACATAATCAAGTTCGCGATTCCCTATATAGATAAGCACCGCAATCTCACCAAAACGACGATGCGGTTCCCCAATCACTACCGCTTCCTCTATGCCATCTAACTGTTTAACGCGTTGTTCAATCGCATTCGGATAAACATTCTTGCCCCCTATAATTAGGCGCTCACTTTTCCGACCGACTAAATAAAGATGATGATCTTTGATGTAAGCGAAGTCGCCCGTCTCAATCCAACTATTCGGTGACACAACTTTACGGTTAACATAGCCTGAATAAATCATATTACTTTGTACTTTAAGTAACCCAATATTGTTATCATCTTGCTCTTCCAATCGTAATTTAACATTGTTAAAAATATAACCGACTGATTGTGTAGGCGCAGTTTGATTAAAATTGTAGCTAATAAAACTCGCTTCTGACGTGCCAAAGAATTCAATAATATTGGCTTTTGAAAATTGATGCGTCACTTGTTGAAATAATTGTGGCGATAGCTTAGCGCCACTGCTAAATATCGAGGTAAGACAAGCACATTGCATATCTAAATTAACAATTTGATACAACATCGTGGGCACAAGGAAGAGTGCGCAATGTTGAGTTTGTTGTTGTAATTGAAGCATTAGCTTGCGTGCGTTAAAACTACGTTGTCCGACAAACGTTCTGCCCGAATACAATGCAAAGATGCAAGTATATAATGATAACGAATGTGCCAGGGGCCCTGGCGCAATTAGTAGACATTCATTATGGTGTAAGAGTTTTTCATTTTCAGCGTAAGAGGCAAGCCATGAGGGTTCATTACGATAATAGGCCTTTGGTAACCCAGTGGTGCCAGAAGTAAATCCAATATGTAATAGTTGTGTGATTTGAGACTGTTCCTCATCAATGTGTGGGCCGACTTCATGTGAAGATATAGGCACTAATCTTTTATCTGAAGACATAACGTACTCAATATGGTATGTATCAATTAATTTATCAATTGTTGTTTGCGACCATTGTGCATCTAAAAAACAAGGTACACCATGACTCATTAATATAGCAAAGTAATGAATCATATTACTCATAGGTGCATCACTTAATAAACCTACACGTGTGCCTTCTTGTAGATTAGGAAACTGAGATTTAGTATGTATCACTGTTTGGTATAACTCTTTATATGTTAATGTTTCATCATCAAATTGAAGCGCAATACAATTAGGTTGGGATATCGCATAATCTTGAAGTTTACGTAAAATTTCTAACATAGTTTAACCCTCTTAATGTCAACTTTATTTTATAATATGTTAACATTATATAAAATTTTGCGCACATAAAAAAATAGGGAGCGATGACAGAAATTTAGGGAGCGGGACAGAAATCTAATGTAATTTCAAAGATTTCGTCGTCCCGCCCCGGCAAGGTTGACTAGGAATGAAGAAAGTGAGGCTCGAACGTATCTTCATTTCAGACAACTACTGCCAAATTTCAAAAGTCTCATAGACTTAATCCAAGAAGACCAACTAGTAATAAAGAAAGTATAAAAAAACAGTCCAGAACATTACTGTCCTGGACTGCTTACTATATATTTTATTCTAAATTCGCATGATTACTTTGCATAGTTTCTTCGTCGACATTGAACGTTTCCATTAATCCAAGAACGACACTATCTAAAAATAGAAGTGACGCTTGTTCGAATAAACTGCCTAAGGGTTGTTCTGACCCTTCTGCATCATGTTTTGTTCCAGCTGGAAGCTCAATGATAGTTTCTGCTAATTCGCCAATTGGAGAATCAGATTTTGTCGTTAATAGTACCACTTTTGCTCCAACAGATTGCGCTTTATCTGCTAACAAACGTAAGTGTTCTGTTGAACCGGAACCAGATAAAATAATGAACAAATCATGTTCTTTAATAGAAGGTGTAGTAGATTCACCTACTACAAACGCTTCTTTACCTAATTGATTAAGACGCATAGCGAAACTGTTCGCTATAAACCCTGAACGGCCTTTACCAGCCGTAAATATTCTTTGTGCGCCATTAATATCATTGGCAAAACGATCATATTGTTCGTCTTGAACATGAGATAATGTACGATCTAATTCATCAAGAATCAGACGATAATTTGTAAATTGAGACATCATTATTTACCTTCAATCGCTTCACGACATTGTTTAGCTGCTTCTACAGGGTCATCAGCATTGGCAATACCGCCACCGACAATAACTAAGTCTGGGCCTTCTGCCACAATGTCTTTAATAGTGTCTGGTTTAATACCACCAGCTACAGCTACTTTAGAATTTTTAATTACAGATTTTACAGTACGTAAACTATCTAATGGTGATTGACCTTCTGCTTGTAAGTCATAACCAGTATGCACTGCAATATAGTCAGCGCCCATTTCATCTAATTCTTTCGCACGTTGTTCTAAATCTTGAACTGCGATCATATCTACTAATAATTGTTTATCATGTTTATGTGCTTCTTCAACTGCTGCTTTAATTGAAGCATCTTCTGCTACACCTAAAATAGTAACGACATCTGCGCCAAATTTAATTGCTTGGCTAACTTCATAGTCTGCTGCGTCCATAATTTTAAGGTCTGCTAATACTTTTGCATTATTAATATTTTCATTTAAGTGTTGTACTGATGGTAAACCTTCATTAATAACGATAGGTGTACCGATTTCTACGATATCTACATATTCCTCAACTTTTTTAGCTAATTCTGCTGCTTCTTCTTTATTTAATAAATCGATTGCTAATTGTAATTCCAATGCAAACATCCTTTCGATGAGTTGAAAGATTGGCTATTAATTATTTACTCTAGAAAAAATAATTAACGCTACTCAACCTCAACACTCTAGTTTTTTTCTTTCACATTTCATAGTGTACCCATTTGGCCACATTTTAAACGATACCGCTTTTTTAAGTTCATATCGTTTCGTTTTTCTTCATATTATTAAAGCAAATCATCTTATTTTGACTAAAAATACAATTTTTTATAAATAAATTGAGCAGAGATATACAATTCATCCATTCTTTTTAGTAAAATAAATAGATAAACACATTGAATGGTTGCAAGGAGTGAAAGTGTTGGAACTCATTAACGCTGAAGAAGTACAACGATTATTAACATCATTCGAAAATAAACCTGTATTCTTACACGTTGAAACGACTAATGGTGCATATGCTAACCATTTCGATCAACGTGTCTTTAATGCGGGAACATTTTTAAGAAATATACAAGTAACATATGAACATGCGCAACTTAAAGGCGAAGACAAAGATCCCTATCGAGTTGGTCTAAAACTTCGCGATGGCGGTTGGGTCTATGTTCAAGGATTAACTCATTATGAAATAAATGATGATAATGAGTTCTTAATTGCAGGATTTAACTACGAAGGACAATTGGCTGCTACACTCGAAATTAGTGAAAAGCCATTTACAGTATAGAGGAGGCTTATTCATGAAAGATGAAAGACACGTGTTAATGATATTTCCACACCCTGATGATGAGACCTTCTCATCAGCTGGCACGATTGCAAGCTATATCGATAATGGCGTCCCAGTCACTTACGCCTGCTTAACATTAGGTCAAATGGGACGTAATTTGGGAAATCCCCCTTTTGCGACAAGAGAATCGTTACCTGATATTCGCGAACGTGAACTTGAAGAAGCGATGAAGGTAATTGGTATTACTGATTTACGCAAAATGGGATTACGAGATAAAACCGTAGAGTTTGAGCCCCATGATCAAATGGACGCTATGGTGAAGAATTTAATTGAAGAAACAAATCCTTCAGTTATTATTTCTTTCTATCCAAAATTTGCAGTCCATCCAGATCATGAAGCTACAGCCGAAGCAGTAGTTAGAACTGTTGAACGTATGCCAAAAGAACAACGTCCAAGATTACAACTTGTGGCATTTAGTAATGATGCACCTGAAGTATTAGGTGAACCAGATATTTTAAATGATATTAGCCAATATAAAGAACTGAAAATGAAAGCGTTTGAGGCCCATGCATCTCAAACCGGTCCTTTCTTACAACAACTTGCTAGTCCTGAAGTTGGTGGAGAAACACAAAGTTTCTTAGATGTTGAACCTTATTGGACATATCATTTTGAATCTTAAGGGGAGGTAAATGATGACTGAATTTGATTTATCCACACGCGAGGGTCGTTGGAAACATTTTGGCTCAGTTGACCCAGTTAAAGGTACAAAACCTACAACTAAAAGTGAAATGACAGACTTGCAAAGTACTCATAAGAATTTTTTGTTTGAAATAGAAGAAGTTGGTATTAAAAATTTAATTTATCCGGTTAATATCGATCGTTTCCAAACTGCCGGTCGTTTTAGCTTTTCAACAAGTTTAAATAAAGATGAAAAAGGCATTAATATGAGCCGTATCTTAGAAAGTGTTGAAAAGCACTACAATAATGGTTTAGAACTCAATTTCAACACACTTTATCAAGTATTACGTACGCTTCAAACGAATATGAACCAAAATTCTGCCGGCGTTGATGTTTCTGGAAAATGGTTCTTCGACCGTTTTAGCCCTGTGACTAATATTAAAGCTGTGGGCAATGCTGATGTAACGTACGGTTTAGCGATTGAACAAGATAAAATAACACGTAAAGAAATTACAATTGAAGCAAGTGTGACAACATTATGCCCTTGTTCTAAAGAAATTAGTGAATATTCTGCGCATAACCAACGCGGTATCGTGACTGTAAAAGTCTATTTAGACAAAGATAATGATGTAGTTGATGACTATAAAGATAAAATTCTAGACGCCATGGAAGCTAATGCAAGTTCAATCTTGTATCCAATTTTAAAACGTCCAGATGAAAAACGTGTAACTGAACGTGCATATGAAAATCCTCGTTTCGTTGAAGATTTAATTCGTTTAGTTGCTGCTGATCTAGTTGAATTTGATTGGATTGACGGCTTCGACATTGAATGTCGTAACGAAGAATCTATCCACCAACATGACGCATTTGCGAAATTAAAATATAGAAAATAGAGTGTTTTAGGATAATTATTTATTAAGTTTCGTTAATCATTTTCTACATGCGCAACTTATAAATATCCTTATCTATTCTAAATTAAAAAGCAGTCGTCTCGGAGAATACGAGACAACTGCTTTTTATAATGTATAAAATTATTAATGCTTTGCCATCCTTTTCTGTCCAGGTTTAACAAAACTCATCGCTACAATACTGATGATTGAAGCAATCACTGCAGAAATAAACATTGATGAATAACCGAAGCTTGCCACTAAATAACCTGTTAATGTAGGTGCAATTACGGTTGCAGAATTAACGAAGAAGTGAGTAATCCCGCCATATGTACCTGTTTTATTCGGTGCCGTATCAATGATAACAGACCAATAAACACCATTAGGTAAAAAGATAAAGGCATTACCTATCATCATCAATATCATGATAGCAACAATACTATGTGTAAATGGAATAATTAAAAAACAAATCGCTGCACAAATCATGCCACCCATCGCAAAATAGGATCTTGCTATACGCAGGCTACCTGTTTTTTCACGAAGCCAGTCAGAGATATGACCACCGAAATAAATCGTAAAACATGCACCGATCCACGGGACCATTCCTAAATACCATAATGAATGAATTTCAAAATGATACTCATCTTGTAAATATTTAGGTGTCCACGTCAAAATTAAAAAGTTAACATATTGAAAGCCAAAATAACCAAACATATTTCCAACCAATGTTGGACTTTTAAAGAAGTGATACCATTTTTCGTTTTTTACCGTTTCAGTTTCTATTGTCTTTTCATCATTTAAGCTATTAGTAATCGAACGAATTTCATTTAATTCTTCTTTTGAGACACGCTTATTATCTTCTGGGTAATCAGTGAACACAAAGGCCCATATCACAACCCATACTAAACCTAGCGCCCCTAAAATAATAAATAATAATTTCCAACTCGCTATTGTTAAAAATCCAGAAACGATAGGTGCCGTAATTAAAGCACCGAGTGGCACACCAATTAAACCTAGCGCAGATAATAAACCACGCTCTTTTGGTGCCGCCCAGTTTGCATTTGTTTTACTAATAATTGAAAATACTGGCCCTTCAGCTACACCAAACAGAACTCTTAGAATACCGAAACCTAAGATGGCTGAACCACCGAATAATGCCATACCTAGCTCCCCAGCAAATGCCATCGCTATTTCAGTAATAGACCATGCTGTCCCTGCAATAATCCAAACGAATTTAGGACCCCTTTTATCAGCCGTTAACCCGCCTACAAGAGAACCAAACATATATCCATATCCGAAATAACCAAGAATCTTGCCCCAAGCTATAGTGTCAAAACCATATTCGCTTATAATATCCTTTTGTGCATATGAAATTGCGCCTCTGTCTATGTAATTAATCATAGTCATAATAATAATCATGACAATAATAAAGTAACGATACTTTTTCATTTTTATTCCCCCGCCCTTTGTTGAAAAGTTACTTTACCTCATCATTTTACCATATTTTTTGAAAGCGCTACCAAAAGTGTAGATAGTTTTTGACAGAAGTTAAAATACACTTTATGATAACGCGACCAATAGAACTAGAAGGAAATTAAATTAAAAAATATTTACATATTAAAATAGAAGAAATTAGCACATTAAAGCGGAAGAAATCAACATCTTATTATAGAAAAACTAGAGCACCTATTAAGTGCCCTAGTTCATAAAAATATTTGGTTAACTATTAAAGTTATAAGTCCAATATTAACTTTTACTTTTTAAATGCTTTTTGGTATTGAACGTAACCAGAAAGATAGTGTTCAATATCATCAATTCGAACGCGGTAACCATGATGTTTAATAAAGAAACTTCCTAAAATTTTAGCTGGATTTTTAAAATACATCGCAATTTCAGGATAGAAGAACCCTGTCCGTTGATGTTTCGCTCTAGAATGAATCACGTCAATAAAATATTGTTCATCAATTAATTGTTCAACCAATGCTTCGTGGCCTGTAGCTTTCGCTTTTTGAATTAAGTTATACGTTGCCATTAACATTTCTAAAAACGTAGGGAACGTTGTATCACGTTGTTCTATATATTCTAAGTGACTATTTACGTTTTTAATACCGAACTCGAAATACTTGGCTTGAGGGTTAATTTGGACTAACTCATTTGTACAATATCCAAGCCAGTGATCATGATATTGCCAATAGTCTTGATCAATAAATCGGTCCATTAAATGCTCGACAGTCGTTAACCAAGAGGTATTTTGATCTTGTTGATACAAACGTAAAAGCGCTAAAGCTGCCTCCCCATCATAATAGATGATTCTAAATTGTTCTTTTACTGATAAATCTGGATAGTTTAATATATGTGTCGTTTCAAATGTATCTTTATCAATCATCGATAAAATGCCATGTGCGACTTTTTGTGCATATTCTAAATATCTTTGATTAGGATGATGTTTTAAATATTCACATACTGCGAAAATAAATGACGCATTTTGGCCTAATTTAATTTCATTGATATCTTCTGTATCGTCAAAAACATAGGCTTTGCCATCTTGTTCAAAGATATAGTGGTCGATAATATAATCGATTGCTTTTTCCACTGGCTGTATATCTTGACCTAAATAGTCTAATCCTTCAATTAAGGCATACGTCGATGACGAATGTCTTAAAATATTATAGAAATTAATTTCATTATCAAAATGCGGGAAATAGCCATATATATATCGACCATTATCTTGAATCATATTTTGGAGAAAATGACTGCTCTGCTCAATTAAATGATCGATTTCGGTATGTAAATCATTAACCATTCTTAAGCCTTTATCATAGCCTCTACCGTGTAATTCAAATACTTCCCCATCGTCTAACATGAAGCCTTTCGTATAAAACTTGATGACTTCTTTTTCGTTATAAAAATCGATCGTAAACCCTTTATTGTGTGTCGTGTATTTTCTAAGATAATTATTGATATTTTGTTCAGATATATATAACTGCTTCCCATTCTTTTCCGGACGAACAAAAGCGTTCGCATTAATCTCTTCAGATAACACGGCGAAGTTCCATTGATTATCAAACGCAATCCCGTAATCGATATAATTGCGTCGCGTATGAATTAATTCGTCTTTTAAATCTTTAAATAGCACTTTTTCAGTTGATTGAACAAGATCCAACTTAATCCATGTAGGATATGCCCCCGTTTTCTTTTTAAATTTCAATCCTAATTTAGCGATATCTTGTTCAATATAGGTAGTTTTTTTAAATAATTTTACCTGAGCTTTAGCATGAGGTCGGCCAATACTAACAAAAATATAATTATTAATTGAAGTTTTCTCTTTTACCTCAGATAAAAATTTTTTAATTTTATTTTCAAAATCCATAAATTCCTCCGTAATATTTATTACTTTAACTTAATAAGTTATACATATATATCATATTACTTAAAATAAAACCAGGCCTAGTAAGAGGCCTGGTTTTTCACTTTCACATTTATGAAAGTTTAAAAGATTATTTTTCTTCATTATCTTTCTTACGACGTCTACCTGTTAAGAATAACGCACCTACTGCCGCAAATAATGAAGCGAATAATGTACCGTTAGTTTGGTCATTATTACCAGTGTCTGGTAATGATTTATCGTGATTATTATTTACTTTTTCATGACTTCCATTATGACTATGGTGATTGTAATGATCTTTTTCCATATCTGAGTCTGCGTCGGCATCGGCATCGGCGTCAGCATCGGCATCGGCGTCTGCGTCGGCATCGGCATCGGCATCGGCGTCAGCATCTGCATCGGCATCTGCGTCTGCGTCAGCATCTGCGTCAGCATCTGCGTCAGCGTCTGCATCGGCATCGGCATCGGCGTCAGCATCGGCATCAGCGTCTGCGTCTGCGTCTGCGTCGGCATCGCCGTCTGAGTCATCTTTATAGAATCCACTATCCAATGTCATATCATCTTCGCCATTAATAGTTACTGTCACAGAACTTCCATTTGAATCTAATGATTCATCCCCAACATTTACTTTCGTAGGTGTGTAACCAGCTGGAGTTTCAAAAGTAACTGTATATGTTTCTCCGTCGTATAAATTATCAAATTCATAGTATCCATTTGAATCTGTTCTTACTGATTTAGTTGTACCATCTGGATATTTTAAAGTTACTTTTACACCGCTAATTGGTTTTTCATTACTATCTGTACCTTGGATGCCATCTTTATCTACATCTTCCCATACATAATTACCAATTTTATAAAGTTTTTCTGGTGTTTCAGTTCCACTACCGCCACCACTATCATATGTTGATAAAATAGTGTTAGTGTAACCTGCCCATGATGCGTTTCCATTAGAATTTAATGTAGTCATCCTTACACCTTGTTGGATAGATAAATCATCTTCAGCGCCAGGTGTAAAACCACTGACAACTTTAACTACATATGCAGAATCGATATCTCCAAAATCAATATTCGCCATATTTCTAGCATAATTTTTATCTATATTGAATGAATCAGTCACATCTTCATATTGACTGTAATCAAAGATTTTATTACTTTGTGGTAAATCTTGGTCATTTCTAACTTTATAAATTTTAATTTCAGTATTATCATCTATGATCGTACTGCCCTCACCAGTGTAAAGGCCTCCATCATCATATACACCACCACTTTTAATTAATAAAGAAGTACCATTTGCATTTAATTTAAGTGGGTTAACATAAACTGTCTGCTCAATCTTATTATTATCTAAATCTAGATTACTAAAAATTGATTCAACATTAGAAGCATCTTGAACAATTGGATCTTGATAATCGACATCTATTTCTTTATTAACCGTTTTTCCAGCTGTTCCATAGGATAAGTTAATTGTTTTTTCATTTGGTACATCTTTTTTATCGATATATGAATTAGTTTCAAGTCTCGCAGTTACATTTTCATATTTATCTACATAATCTGTAAATGTATAAGTTGATGTTTTATTAGCTTCATCAAATGTACCTGTCGCAATTATTTCGCCTGATGGATCAACAATATCTACTGGGTTATAATCTTTAGTTAAATCTGAAGGAATAGTATTTGGATCATATTGAACCGTCATTGTATCTCCAGATTTCACAGCGTCATCGACTTTAAATGTTGACGTGTAAACAATACTTTCTCCATCATGAGCTTGAATTGTATCATCATTACGTTGACCTTCAGTTATTGTTTGACTAGTTACCGTAATTAAGTTGTCTACGTTAGTACCTGCTTGTTCAGCAGCTAATTTGTTAACTGCTAAACGGTTAACAACTCTTGGTGTGGAGGCCATCGAACGTGGCGTTGCATAATTTGTTTCTGCATCTTTTCTATTTGAATCAGTTTGTACTAAAGCTCCTAATAATTCATTTTCATTTAAATTATTATAATCTAAATTTAATTTATCTACGTTAGCTTTAGCTTCATCTGATGAAACGTCATATGTACTCGCTACATAATTAGTTAATGCGGCTTTTTTATCTTTTTCAGTAGTTGCATTTTCTACATTGCTAACTACTTCATTAATATTTTCAGTAGATACACTTTGTGGCGCTTCTACGTTATTTCTTCTTTCTGTTGAAGGTTGTTCTGTTGTTGCTTCAGTTGTTTTCTCTTCTGTTGAAGGTTGTTCTGTTGTTGCTTCAGTTGTTTTCTCTTCTGTTGAAGGTTGTTCTGTTGTTGCTTCAGTTGTTTTCTCTTCTGTTGAAGGTTGTTCTACTGTTGCTTCAGTTGCTTTTTCTTCTGTTGAAGACTGTTCTGTTGTTTTCTCAGTTGCTTTCTCTTCTGTTGAAGGTTGTTCTACTGTTGCTTCAGTTGTTTTCTCTTCTGTTGAAGGTTGCTCTGTTGTCTCCTCAGTTGCTTTTTCTTCCGTTGAAGGCTGCTCTGTTGTTTCTTTAGTAGCTTTTTCTTCTGTTGAAGGTTGTTCTACTGTTGCTTCAGTTGCTTTTTCTTCTGTTGAAGGTTGCTCTGTTGTTTCCTTAGTGGCTTTTTCTTCTGTTGAAGGTTGTTCTACTGTTGTTTCAGTTGCTTTTTCTTCAGTCGAAGGTTGCTCTGTTGTCTCCTCAGTTGCTTTTTCTTCTGTTGAAGGTTGTTCTACTGTTGCTTCAGTTGCTTTCTCTGATGTTGAAACTTGTTCTGAATTTGCGTTAGTTTCTTGTGAAGCTATATTTTGTGATGCACTCTCTTTTGAAACACCTATATTGTTTTGATTACTTTCGCTCTCTGTTTGGTTAGTTTCAGCGGCTTTTGCTTCATCATGTCCTGCACCAAAAATTAAAGTTGCACCGACTAAAATTGAGGCTGTTCCAACTGTGAATTTTCTTATCGAATATTTATTTTGTTTATTCGGTAGAAAATCCAATCTTTTCTGTTTTCTTTTTTTTAAATCTAACCACTCCTAATTAATAATTAAAATAACTCCACCCTGAAGAAATTACATAAAATATTTAAATAGTTTATGTATTATTTATGTTGTATAAATTCAAACATGAATAATTTAAATGCTATTTAAATACAAATATAATATACCATATATGTAGATTAAAAAAATAAGAAACAATAAAAAATAATGTAAATTATGCTAAATTTATTGATATATCAACTAAAAATATTCCAAAAATAATTGTCTAACCAAATTTTAAATTTAGTATACTAAAACATACTTTTTATAAAAAACAAAAAAAGAGCGGTATTAACCGCTCTTCAGATTAGTTTCTTCTATTATAATTGTGTTTATTAGTATAATTAATTTTTTTATTTTAAATGTTCGTATGGGCTATTATTCACAAATGATACGATTTGATCAACAAATAATTTCGCACGTAACTGGAACTGTTCATCATCTAAATAAAGCGTTCCATCGTCTAATTTATTGTAATCCGAATCATGCGTGGCGATTTGAGTAGGTACAGCGATGCCTAACAAGCTTCTAACAATAACACGTAAATGAGATAATGGTTCTGAACTTACAATGCCACCACTATTACCAATAAGACCGATTGGTTTCATTTTAAAATAATCCATGTTGACGTGGTCCAAAGCATTTTTCAAAATTCCGGAGTAAGACCCATGATAATTTGGCGTACCAAGCACTAAGAAGTCCGCTTCCATTACTTTATCTTGAAAATCTTTTGTATTGGCTTTTACTGTATCAGTAGAATGTGTCGTACCTGAAAAATCTAACTGATTTAATGGTCTTTCTGCTAAATCATAAATATCTACATCTATATCATGGTTATCGAATTGTCCTACTAAGTATTTGGCTAATGCGTTAGTATGTGAACCTACTTTAGCACTACCTACAATAATAAGTCCTTTCATTTTTCTATAACACCTCTTAAATTATTTATTTTCTTCATTTAATAATTTCATAATTGCTTTGCCGACACCGCTATTTTCATTAGTGTCTGTAACCAATTTAGCATTGGCTTTCACTTCTGGCATAGCATTTTCCATAGCAACCGGATAACCAACGCGTTCTAACATCGAAACATCATTTAGATTATCACCTAACGCCATTACATCTTTAAGATCTATATTCAACTTATCCGCAATGGTTTCAAGGGCTGTCCCTTTTTGCGCATCAAAATGTGTAATCTCTAGGTTTCCTCGTGATGATGAAGAAATTGCTAAACTCGGAATAGTAGAAAGTTCATTTCCAATGGCATTAATCTTATCGACATCTGGATTAAAGGCAAGCACTTTCATAATTAATTCGCCCGGAATATCTTCAATATCTTCATAACTATCTACTACTTTTAAAGTGCCATTCTCAATACGCTTTTGAATTCCTGCTTTTATCTTTTCAACATCCGCTTCTTGACCAGCTTGTTTAGCTATATCTAAGTAGATATCTAAATCACGTGTCGGATCTTCTGTATAAATTCCTCTATTTGTATAAATTTGATAGTAAACATCTTCTCTATTTAAAATTCCTTTAATACGTTGTACTAATTCATGATTTAAATTAGACGTACTCATAATGTTAAATGACTCATCACGCACTTCTGCACCATTTAAACATATGTATGGCACACTCAAGTCCGTCTCTGCTACCGGCGTATTAGCTTCATAGAACGCACGCCCCGTAGCAATCACGACAGTAATTCCTTGTGATTGCGCATATTTAATCGCCTCGATATTTTCTTGAGATATCTCATGCGCTGCATTTAATAACGTACCATCCATATCCGTTGCTATTAATTTAATCATCCAGTTACCTCGTTTCATTAACTTTATCTATCACAGTTTTTAATTTTTATTTTTTGAAAATGGGCATTTAAACAACCAACATATGTAGAATTCAAACTTATTTACCGTGTTTATTTTAACAAATTTATATCACTTTGTACGATTAAGTGTTTGATTTAGACTTTCTCGCTCGAAGTTCACGGAAGAATTGACGTAATAAGTCTCCACAATCCTTTTCAAGAATACCAGAAACCACCGTGGCTCTGTGATTAAAGCGAGGTTCTTCTACTAAATTCATTAAACTTCCGCTACAACCACCTTTAGAATCCATTGCGCCAAAAACTACACGAGGAATGCGACTCATTACAATAGCTCCAGCACACATGACACATGGCTCAAGCGTTACGTATAACGTGCACTCTTCTAAACGCCAACTTCCAACTTCTTTAGCTGCGCGTTCTATGGCAATATGTTCTGCGTGTGCAGTAGGTTGTTGGGCAGTTTCTCTTAAATTGTGTGCACGCGCAATTACTTCATCATTTTTTACAATAATCGCCCCTATAGGAACTTCTCCTAGTCGCTGTGCTTTCTTTGCTTCTGCTATAGCTAATTTCATATAATATTCATCATTTGCCATGTGTGTCCTACCTCACTTGTGATACAATACTCATTGTCTATTTTAACATTTGGAGATGTGATTATGAATAAACCATTTATCGCGATCGAAGGTCCTATCGGTGTAGGCAAGTCTTCTTTAGCTCACAAACTAAGCCAAACATTAAACTATTACGAAGAACGAGAAATTATTGATGAAAATCCATTTTTATCAGACTTTTACGATGATATTTCTAAATGGAGTTTTCAAACGGAAATGTTCTTTTTATGCAATCGCTACAAACAAGCCAAAGATATCGCCAAAATGACTCAAGGTGTGGTAAGCGATTACCATATATATAAAAATAAAATTTTTGCGCGAAATACGTTAGATGATACAGAATTTGATAAATTTGATCGCATTTTTAATATTTTAACCGAAGATATCCAAATGCCAAATATGATTATTTTCTTAGATGCTCATCTAGATGTTTTAAAACAACGCATCGCCAAACGAAATCGTAGCTTTGAGCATCAAATTGAAGATGACTATTTATTAACACTAAAACAAGATTACCTAGCTTTTTACAACTCATTAAGACAAAATGGCGAAAATGTGATTTTAATCAATACAAGCGAGATTGATTTTGTAAACAATGAGGCAGATTACGATTACATCTTAGAACAAATTAAACCTATGATAGGAGATATTGGAAATGAATAACTATGGACTACCTCAAAATGCGATTATCACCATTGCAGGTACTGTTGGTGTAGGTAAATCAACGTTAACACAAGCATTAGCTGATAAATTAAATTTTAAGACTTCTTTTGAAAATGTAGATCATAATCCTTATTTAGATAAATTTTATGATGATTTTGAACGTTGGAGTTTTCATTTACAAATTTATTTTTTAGCAGAGCGTTTTAAAGAACAAAAACGTATGTTTGAGTATGGTGGAGGATTTATTCAAGATCGTTCCATTTATGAAGATGTCGATATTTTTGCGAAGATGCATGAGGAGCAAGGAACGATGAGTGAAGATGACTTCAAGACTTATTCCGAACTCTTCAATGCGATGGTTATGACACCCTACTTCCCAAAACCAGATGCTTTAATTTATTTGGAATGTGATTATGACGAGGTTATTGAGCGTATTAAAGCCCGCGGTCGCGATATGGAAATTAATACTGATCCTGAATATTGGAAAAAACTATTTAAACGTTATGACGATTGGATTAATAACTTCAACGCTTGTCCTGTCGTACGCGTAAACATTAATGAATATGACATTCATCAAAATCCAGATTCACTTGATCCTATTATTGATAAAATTGCCCATGTAATTAATACCTATCGCAATGTTGATAATAGAAACTAAAACTATATGAAACCATTATTTTATTCGAAAGCTGAGATATTTATGTAAAAATGTCTCAGCTTTTATTTTTAGCAATAGTTGATTGAGGTGATAAGACGTTAAAACCTCACTTTTATCATTTCTATTCAACTTGATGAGGACAAGGCCGCAAACTCTTTAAAATAACATTAGATTTATGTCGCTGACCCTTGTTATATTATTTATTTTCAAAATGTGTTTTTAAGACTTCCGGTACACTGACGGCAGTTTCAACAATGACATCAGCATCTACAAGTTCTTCTTTTTTCGCAATACCACTTAATACTCCAATGGCTAAACCTAACTTCGCATTGACCTTCGTCTTCATATCATTATTAGTATCACCTACGATGACCACGTCTTCAGCTTTCACATCATAACTATCAAATAGTGGCTTGAGTACAGCCGGATTGGGTTTTTCAGCAGCATGTGCTTCCGTAGAAATAACGAGATCGAAAGCATCTTTTGAATTTGTAGCCTCTAGAAATTGTAGTGCCCCTTTTTTAGAGTCACTAGTCACGATACCAAGGTTGTAGCCTTCATTTTTCAAAGATTTAATCATATCGTAAACGCCATCAATCCAATTATTCTCTGGCACACGCGTATCGACTAAGTGCTGACTCGTGTTACGCGTCCAAGTTGAGACATCTTCGTCAGCAATGTTGTTAAATGCATCGACTATTTGATCCAGAGAGCCAGACCCCATTACTGATTCAGGTAAGATTGCATTATCCACGACACCTAATTGACGATGCGCTTCTTCTTTATTCTCTACAGGGAATTCATCTAAAAAGCTATCTACAAGGCGAAGACCAATCTTCTCCCAACTTTTATCGAATTCGATTAACGTTCCATCTTTATCAAATAATATCCATTTCATTACACATAGCACCCCTGAAATTCATGATTTGTAACTATTCTATTGTAATATACTCTTCTAAATATTTATAGATATTCATATTTATGACAAGCTTTTCTATTTTCAAAAATTATAAAATTATAAGATAATGTCCTTAATATAAAATGATGACTTTATCTACTTAAGTGAGGTATAAATGATGAAATATAAAGAATTTAATTGTCCTGTTGAAGCAATTATTAGTTTAATTGGCGGAAAGCATAAACCTATTATTTTATGGTACTTACTTGAAGAACAAACGTTACGCTACAATGAGCTACAAAAACGTCTTCCCCAAGCAACACCTAAAATGTTGAGCCAACAATTAAAAGAACTTAAAGAAGATGGTTTAATTGAAAAAGTGATTTATCCTGAGGTACCACCAAAAACTGAATATTTCTTAACGGACTATGGTTATACTTTAAAAAATATTTTAACTGAAATGTGTCAATGGGGAGAAGATTATATGGGGGATTATATAAAAAAATAAAGATGTGCAGTTACCAAAAAGAAAGTATCTTACTTTAAAGTGCCTTCTTCTCAATCTTAACTCACGATGATAGGATAAATTCATCAATAAAAAAGGACTGTGATATAAATGATGAATGCAATCCAATGGCCTAAAAAATGGTTACCTGGTTTAACTGATAATTTCGCATCAAACGAATTAATTATAAAAGAGTTAGAGTTTGATACCGTTGTGAAGAATTTAATTGATACTGCTCAATGGGAAAAATATTATGAAAATAGTAGTAACATCAATATTGAAAACACTGAATCTACCGAGTTATTCGATAATGCTAATTTCAAATTTGAAACATTCGGTTTTGGGATTAATGCGAAAGTCGAAGAATTTAATGTTGATTATACAAATCAAATAGCACGAATCGCTTGGCGAGGATGGAATGATGCGACAGGCGATGATTATTTAGAAGTTTATCATGCATGGTTAATAGAAACACTAGATCATAATCGTTTACGTATACTTACTCAAGAATCTCAATTAGGACATCCAGCAGTAGACTTAGCAAACGACCCAATCCACCCAATGATTAATGGCCACCAAGACTGGCTAAAAGGGTTGTATCAATTTTCAAAATAAATCATAAAAATTGCCCGTTAATGAAGTTTATATATTCATCGACGGGCAGTTGCTTTTTCTATTATCGTTAAGTTAATTATTTAGGTTCGCCATGTACTAAGATAGAACTTAAGAAATCGACTACTTTTTTAATGAAACCGAATACGTCTGTCACTTGATTTCACCTCTTTACCTATTAAACTTACAATTTTATTTTAATAAATTGGAAGAGAAATAGAGTCTTTATGCTTAGTTGATTATTGGTCATGCGTACATGTAATTTTTTGTGGCTCACTTCTTGCTTCATTGCCTAATTGTGTTAAGTGTACTGCTTGGGATTAAGTGAAAGCAATTCTTCTATATAACTTTCTTTTATTTCATATACCACAGGATTGCTTTTTAATTTAATCAATTTATCTTCAAACTTCACAATCACTTCATTTACTTTGTTTCTTGAACACTCGATAAGTTCTGTAACCTCTTTAATAGTTATTCTCGAATATTCACTGCCAAACACTTTATCTTGCAAGAGTATAAATAGAACGTTAAATTCATATTTATTTTTCGCAATATACTCTAATGATTGAGCCAATCTTGTAATAATCTCTATATTATTTTTAAAGCTTTCAATGATATTATGTTGCCCTTCAATTAATAATTGCAACATGTCATTAATGAATTGGGTTAGCTCCCCTTTATTGAAATAATCAGATGTTTCTTCAAATGATTTATAATATTTATTTTTATTATTATTTACTACATATGAAAACGTAAGTGCTGTAAAGGGATCCAAATTATCATTTAATAATTTAGCCAAGATATAACGTCCGACTCTCCCATTCCCATCATAAAATGGATGAATGTATTCAAACATATAATGGCTAGCCATTATTTTATAAATAGCCGGTGCATCGTAATGCTTAATAAAACTCAACAATTTCGTTAAATATTCGTAAATTTCTGGTTCTGTAAACTCGTTTCGATGAACCCACTTGCTTTTTGAATTATCATATACGCCTATGGATTGTTTTCTAAACATTTCTCCGTCAGGTAAGTCTTTTTCTTTAATTTCACTCGAAACAATAGAATCGAAAATTTTGCGAATATCACCCACAGAATTTAACTCCACGTTACGATTTTCAATCATAATATACTGGTTAACAAGACCATCGAAACGTTTATTTTCTCCTTTTACTTTATTAAGTGACGCTGCTATTTCTTGCTTAGTAATTTTAATACTCTCTATTTCATTTGTACTTTGTAATTCATTTATCAATAAACATCTGAGATAAAATTTTCTGGCTAATGGAGTTATAATCAAAGAAAATTGTTTTATTCTAGCAGTATTATTAAGGATACTTTCTAAATTTAATATTAATTCTTTATTGAGAGTAAAAAATAATGGATAATTAATATGCCTCATTGGGTTTTCATCTTGTATTGGATGAATAATAAATTCAGTTACAAACGATGAAAAATCTTTTACCCTTCTACTATACTCAACTTCAAATTTTTCCCAGCCAGACATATGAAAGAGTTTCTTGAGTGTTTTATATTCCAAAGATGTTAGTCCTTTCATACATTTTTACTATTTAAAATAAGATAAATATATAGCCGCCCCTACTAAAAATATAGCAATGATGCCATGACCTACTAAATTTATAGTAATCTGCTTTCTATTCATGTTGTCTTTATTATTCATTCTTCTATAATTCAAGTTATAAAATAATGTGCAAATAATTGCATATAGTATTACGAAGATTAAGCCCAATAACAATGCTACATAAACATTCAAGTTAACCATCCTTTATGTAATCTTATTTGCCACAAATATAACATAGTATAGAGAACTCAATTATATAAGTGTAAAAGCGACAAATTTAAACACATGATTTCTTAGTAGATTAAAACACTTTTAATAATTATTAGCTTTAGCCACTAAATAAATAACTGTGAAATATTCCTATAAATAACAACTCATATTCTTTCATTTCCTCATCTAGTAATTCAAAATAAACAGTAACAGGAATAGCAATATCACTTTTACATTTAGCAATCTTTTGTTGTTCTTCATTAATTATATATGCCCAGTCGTTTGAGCTATTATCTAATCTATACTGTTTATTCATTAGATAAAAATTAGCTTCTTTGAACGAATTTAGTTTATTTTCATTTGTTAATTTAAAAGTGAATTTCTTGGTTTTATGTGTGATAAATTCTATATTAAAGTGTTTATATTTAAATGGACTTATTTGATTAGACTTAAATACTAAATTGTTGTTCTTAGTATATACTTTAAAATTATTGAAAAATTTCCCTTCACCTACAAAATCAATAATTCGTGTGAAAATATTAGAATAATCTTTTTGCACATACCCGACTACCTTCTCACTATCTTCATCTATTATTTTTAACGGCCTAGTTGAGAAATTATTATAAATTTTATATTTATACATTTTAAAAAATCCTTTTTATATAATTAGCGTATGAATATTTTTGTACAAATCCACCCTATTAACATAACTATAACAAAAGCCAATAACGGCAAAAACACAAAAAATAATCCCATTATGCTAACTCCTTTTTAACTTTATACTTTTACAATAGCATAATAAATAAACTATTTGGAGATTCTAATTAAGCCACTTTAGTAATCTATTTCTAAATAGTTCTTTTAGATTAAAGGTGATTAAATTTTGATAATTTATATTTAACTATATTATTATAAAATTAAATCTAACTGCGAGGTGTCTATAATGAAATATAGAATAAGTGCTGGCGTTATATTCTTAATTATAATTATTATATTTACCTTTTTTATTCATCCTATGATTGACTTAAATAATCAATTACTAGATCTGGTATATGTAATAACGTTATTTACAATTGGCTCAATATTAGGTTATATTGGCCGTCGTTTAGATAATAAATAGTTCACATAAGCACTTTAATTTTATAGGCATCAAATTTAATTTTGTTGTTAGCCTTTACGTCTTCAAAACGTAGTCATTTACAAAATTCATCACAACTAAAAAACTAGAATCCTCAACATTTCAAGGATTCTAGCTTAATAAGTGTTTATTATTTATATTCTGGAACGACTACTCGCCAACCGTGTTTATCTTCTAATTTACCGCTTTGGATACCTGTATACGTATCGTATAATTTTTTAGTAATTTCGCCTGGTTGGTCGTTATTAATTACGATTTCTCTATCTTCATATTTTAAAGTACCTACTGGTGAGATAACTGCTGCTGTACCTGAACCAAATACTTCAGTTAATTCACCTTTGTCGTATGCTTCGAATAATTCATCGATTGAAACTTTACGTTCTTCCACTTCATAACCAAGTTCTTTAGCTAACTCGATGATTGATTTACGAGTGATACCTGGTAAGATACTACCATTTAAAGCCGGTGTTACAAGTTTGCCATTTTCAACGAAGAAAATATTCATGCTTCCCACTTCTTCAACGTACTTACGTTCTACACCATCTAACCATAATACTTGATCATAACCTAATTTATTCGCATTTGTTTGAGCTAATAAACTTGCCGCATAGTTACCTGCTACTTTAGCAAAACCTACGCCGCCACGTACAGCACGTACATATTCATCTTCTACATAGATTTTAGTTGTTTTTAATGTGTCTCCGCCGTAGTAAGCACCTGATGGAGATAAGATGATTAATAATTTATATTGATGAGATGCACGTACACCTAAAATACCTTCAGTCGCGAAAACGAATGGACGGATGTATAATGATTGACCTTCGCCTTCAGGTACCCAATCACGTTCAACATCTACTAACTGTTTTAGTCCTTCTAATAATAGCTCTTCATCGATTTCAGGCATTTCCAGACGATCTAAAGAATTATTAATACGCTTGAAGTTTTGATCTGGACGGAATAACACTACTTCGCCCTCATGTTTATAAGCTTTTAAACCTTCAAATACGGCTTGACCATAATGAAGACCTTGCGCTGCTGGCGACACTTCAAATGGCGCATAAGGAACGATTTTTAAATCATGCCAACCTTTTTCGATATCATAGTCGAAACTTAACATATAATCTGTAAAATACTGTCCAAACCCTAAATTTCCTTCTGGTTTATCTTTAAGTGTTTCGCGTTTTTCAAATTTAACTTTTTCTGTCATGATGAAAGCCTCCTAAATATTTCCTAGATAATAGTTAACTTAAATTATAGCAACCTCATATTTTCTATTCAATAAGTTTTCTAAAAATTCAAACTAAATCCTCATTATGTACCTCTTCTTACTAAAATAACATACTTTATAAGCGATTAAAGGGTTTTCACATTTCGAATTCTTATTTTTAATTTTGAAAATGGGCATCCGACCAGTGAGCAACCATATCTTTATTACAAAGATACCATATATTTTCGAAAAGCTTAGCACTATTCGATAGTCATCATTACAACCATTCGTTACTATTACTTCATTTTGTACCAATAAAATCAAAAATACCAACAAAGTCATTTACTTTGTTGGCATATACTTTATCGACACGTATTTATTTATTGCGTTCTTTTTCTTCAATTGCGTGTAACATTAACTCAGTCATTTTAGCTAAATCGTATTTAGGATCAAAGCCCCACTCTTTACGAGAATAACTAGTATCAATATTGTCTGGCCAGCTATCAGCAATCGCTTGACGTGCAGGATCCACTTCATAATCTAATGCGAAATCAGGATAATGTTTTTGAATTTCCGCTTTAATCATTTCCGGTTCAAAACTCATTGCACTTAAATTATAACCATTACGTGTCACAAGTTGATCACTATCCGCTTCCATCAATTTAATAATCGCATCAATCGCATCATCCATATACATCATATCCATATACGTATCTTTCGCGATATAGCTTGTATAACGACCTTGTCTTACCGCTTCAAAGTAAATTTCAACCGCATAATCCGTCGTACCGCCACCTGGTTCTTTAACATGTGAAATCAATCCAGGGAATCTCACACTACGCGTATCCACGCCAAATTTCTTGAAGTAATATTGGCATAATAACTCACCAGCAACTTTATTCACACCATACATTGTAGTTGGCTGTTGAATAGTATTTTGTGGCGTATCTTTCTTCGGCGTTGAATCCCCAAACGCACCGATAGAACTTGGCGTAAAGAAATGTAACTCATACGTTCTCGCAGTTTCCAACGCATTCATTAAACCGCCCATATTTAAATCCCACGCTAATAAAGGATTCTTCTCAGCCGTCGCAGATAATAACGCGGCCATATGCATCAACGTATCCGCTTTGAAATTCTCAACAATCGCCATCATAGCTTCACGATTCGTTACGTCCAACACTTTAAACGGACCATTATTCACCGGTGACCCCTCTTCCGGCTCTCTAATATCCGTCGCTAACACATTATCATTCCCATAAATCTCTCTACATTTTAAAACCAACTCAGTCCCAATTTGGCCAAGCGCTCCAGTAATTACGATTCTCTCCATCATAAAATCTCCCTTTGTGTGTGTATAATATAACATTGTCCTTCTGAGGTATACATACCCCTTCTTTACACGCTCATTATAATATAAAAGCGCTTTCTTGTATACATACAAAATACATACATTTTACTTTTCTTTATTTTTGAAAAGTCAGAGATACTTATCCTACAAAACGTTTTATTTATTAAAAATTTTTAAATTTCTCGTAAATAATCCATCGAGCAAGCTTTATATAGAAAGAGTTATGCTAAGATAAAATTGTAAATTTTCATAAATAAAGGAGGCCAATATGAAGCAATATTGTATTTCATTTCTATTTATCATTCTAATCACATTGGGTATCGCATCCGGCACAACGTATGCGGCTGAGTTGAACTCAAACGAGTCACATGATACTGCCACATTAGCGACGAGCCCGACGACTTCATCTACATCTAAAGCAACGACAACATCAGAAAGTGTATCAGATGAACCCTCTACACAGGCAACTTCTGAAATACCATCTCAATCCAATGATGCAGATAAGTCATCAGAGACAGTACGCCAAGAGGCCAAACCTACACATGCAACTCCAACATCAACAGAAAAAGCAACAACTCAAGCTACATCGAATCAAAATAACGTAGCTATTCAAGAAGCGCCGACACATGAAAAAACCACTTCCAATTCTACAGAACCTAATAAGCAACTCGGTACGGAAGATACGCTAAGTGCCACATCTACAGATAATGTACAAGCAGCACATCATACCACGAAGGCCGACGTTACTTCTCAAAATAAAGGTACGGTACAAACGTCACAAGCATCAACGCAACAACCAAAAGAACATGATTCTACTCAATCAACACATCAAACACTTTCTGCACCACAAGAAAGTAACAACACTAATCATACAACTCAAAGCATCGCACCACCTAAGAAATCAGAAAAGACTTCATCAAATACAACAACGACACATACAATTTTACATACAAATGATATTCATGGCCGTTTTGTAGAAGACGAAGGCAGAGTAATCGGTATGGCCAAACTTAAAGGACTGAAAGATAAATATCACCCAGAATTAATGGTCGATTCTGGCGATGCCTTCCAAGGTTTACCGGTATCTAATAATTCCAAAGGCGAAGAAATGGCAAAAGCGATGAATAGTGTCGGTTATGATGCAATGACTATCGGCAATCATGAATTCGACTTTGGTTATAATCAATTACTTAAATTACAGAAACAACTTAATTTCCCTATGATATCATCTAATATTTATAAAAATGGGAAACGTGTTTTTGACCCTTCAACGATTATTACTAAGAATAACGTGCGCTACGGTATCGTTGGCGTGACTACGCCCGAAACAAAAACCAAGACATCTCCTACTTCAGTAGAAGGCGTAGAATTTAAAGACCCATTGCCTAGCGTGTCACAAGCAATGAACATGATTAAAGATAATGTCGATGTATTCGTCATCTTATCGCATTTAGGTATTGATAAGTCTACAAAAGAACAGTGGCGTGGAGATTATTTAATCGATCAATTAACGAAGAATGGCTCATTCAAACAACCTATCTTTGTTTTAGACGGTCACTCACATACTGTTATCGAACATGGTAAACATTATGGTGCCAACAATATACTTGCCCAAACTGGAACTGCACTTGAAAATGTAGGCCGTGTGGATTTTAATTTTCAAAATGAACCAACAGCATCACTCATCAATGTAGCTGATACTAAAGATGTGGTGGCCGATTCGCATATCGCAGCTCAAACTAAGAAAGCAAATGACGCATTCCTTAAAGAAACCTCCACTGTCGTTATTCCTAATAATACAGTGACCTTAAATGGAGAACGTGAACTAGCACGTACCCAAGAAACAAATTTAGGAAATTTAATTACTGACGCTATGGAAGCCTATGCAACTAAGAATTTCTCACATGCCCCCGACTTCGCAATTACGAATGGTGGCGGAATTAGAGCTTCTATCAACAAAGGGAAAGTTACAGAAAATGACATTATTACCGTATTACCTTTCGGCAACTTAATTTCTCAAATTAAAGTGAAAGGTTCAGATGTTGAAAAAGCTTTTGAACTCAGTTTAGGGTCACGCACTGACACACAAGACGGTAAGACAGTATTAGCTGCGAATGGCGGCTTCTTACAAGTATCTGACTCAATTCGCGTTTACTTTGATATTAATAAAGAAGCTGGCCATCGTGTGAATGCCATTAAAGTTTTAAACAAAGATACGGGTGCTTATGAAGATTTAGACCCTAATCGCACATACTACGTCACTACCAATGACTTTACGGCTAATCAAGGGGATGGCTACGAAATGTTTGGTGGCGAACGTGAAGAAGGCATTTCATTAGATGCGGTTGTCGTTCAGTACATGAACAGTGCTGATTTAAGCAAGTATGACACTACTGAACCTGTACGTATCATTAATGGCGAACCTGAAGCAAATACTCAACCTAGCACACACGCCGAAGATACTAACCATCAACCAACTACTGATAATGGAGATGGTAAAGTTATTCAATTCCCTACTCCACATAAGGAACAAGATCATCCAGCAGTAGAAGTCATTGCGCATACTTCCGCTTCTTCTGAAAACGGAACATCTAAAGGGTATGATTCTCATAAAGCTAATGTCCCTAACCATGGCACAAAATATTATCCAGTTTCCAAGTCAACGTAAAGATGGTGCTATCTCAAGTTATCCTCAATGTGCTTTAGCAAACCATACTACGATGCCTAAAATGCCAAATAAACAAGTTACTGAAGTTATGGATGATTGCGCAACTATAAACACAGATTCAAATCTATTAGTATCACAAGCGTCTTATTCTAATATCGCTAAAAATACTACAAATATGCTAAATAAGGATTATTATGGCTCTAAGCATCACAATATATCACAATTACCTAACACTGGTAAAAACAATACGGAACATGACATTGCGATATTACTTGTAGTTATAGGAGCCGGCTTAGTCTATTCTCGTAAACGTAAAAAGTCCGCATAAGTCATAAAGTCTAAGAAATTAATATCTCATACTAAAGAAAAGAGCCTACGCGCTAAATATCTTTGAATGAATATAAAAGCCCATAAACGAACGTTAGGATGTTCGTTTATGGGCTTTACTTTATTATTTACATTTATTGGTTATTCTTTTCTAATGCTTTTTTATAGAAATAGTTAGCCACTACAATATCTACAATTGCTAGTCCTACTGATTTAAATAACGTTACTTCTTTATCATCTTCACGTCCTGAGATTTTACCTGCTACGATATTACCTAATTCGCCGTGTAATGAGTTTTCAGTAAGTATACCCTCTTCTTGTGGTACTTTTAAATCTCCCGTTTCTTCCATCGCGGCTTCAGTAGATTCAACGACAATTTTATTTGCAACTAACATAGATTCGGATGGGAGTTCCTGCATTTCAGGTTTGAATGAACCTACTGCATTGAGATGAACGCCTGGTTGTAGTGAACGAGAATACACAGGTTTTGAAGAATTTGTAGCTGTTACAACAACATCCGCATCTTCCATAGCATCGTCCGCTTCATCAAATACTTTCGTTTGCACGTTATATTCTTCAGCTACGTTACTAGCTAACTTCTCAGCGTTCTCTTTAGTCCGGCTTGAGAAATGTACAGTATCAATATTTCTCACTGCCATAACGGCTGCAATAAGCCCTTCAGCTTGGTCGCCAGCACCAATGACACATAATGTTTTAGCATCTTCCCGCGCTAAATACTTAGTAGCTACACCAGAGATAGCACCAGTACGTATTTTAGTTAGGTAACTACCGTCTAACACTGCTAATGTTTCTCCCGTTTCATAATCACTTAATAATACAGAACCTGTAATAGTTTTCTTACCTTTTTTTGGATTATCTGGCGCAAAAGTGACCGTTTTAATTCCTACAATTTTGAGTTCATCTGAGAGTGCTGGCATTACTAAATATCGATTCTCTTCGTTAAATGGTAAGACGTAACGAAGTGGTGTTTCTGTTTTACCTTCTGAATATGCTTTTAATGATTGTGCTACTTCATCTATCACTTCTTCCATATTCAATAACTGTTGTTGATCTTGTTCATTTAACACTAGCATGTAAGTTCCTCCGTTTATATATTTAGGTTTATTACTTATTTATCCTAGACTATTCTTAATAAATTAGAATTTAAATATAACATTTTAAACGTGAAAATATTAAGTTAATGTATTTAATATGTTAATTCAGTATTGTACTAAAGTGAAAATGATGCTATCTTTATTTTATAAATAAAAAGCTTTCAATTATTGAAAAGCCTTGCGATTTCATAACCTTATGAAACTATTTATAAACTTTTGACGCTATGAGGTTAGGATAGAAATCTGAGATATTATCGAAGATTTCGTAGTCCTAATCTCATTTTTTGTTAATCTACATACCCTTCATCATAGTAAGTCGCTTTATTTTCCAAGAAAGTATTTAAACTATGATGATAATAGATTAATTTCTCATCTGCTTCTTCTACGGTTACCCAACGTAGCTCTGAAACTTCATCTTTCATCTGTATCTCTGTTATATAATCTTCCACTGTAGCCTTAAACATAATAAAAAGTGTGTGGACGCCCATTTGATGTGACTTACCTTCATTAATACTGATGATATCTCCAATAGTTGCCGTTAAGCCAGTTTCTTCCATAATTTCACGTTTAATCGCTTCGATTAATGTTTCACCTTGTTCAACCTTGCCTCCCGGTAAAGACCATCCGCCGCCATCGGTATTATGAACAAGTAGCACTTTACCTTCGTTATTTTGAATTAACGCATATACAACTTTCAATTCTTTCATTATCTTACCCTTCATTCATTTGGAATTACAAAACGCGATACTAGATGACCATTCTTCTTTGTATAAGATTCAATCGGATAGCCTCCACAACTTGTAATCACTGCTTTAGAAGCTTCATTTTTAGGGTTACATGTCATTAGAATCTTATCCACTTTCAACTCTTTTAGGATATGCATCGCCTCTTTTAACATAAATGTCGCAATCCCTTGTCCTCTATTTGACTTAACTACACCATAACCTACATGACCGCCTATATTAGTTAAACGTCGATTTAATTTATTACGTATATTAACTGCACCAACAATTTGCTTATCTTTGAAATAAAACAATGTCGTGCTAGGCACCCATCCTTCCTCTACTTCTGTCTTATTTAATTCATCTACCATATTTTCAAAAGACGCGTATTGAGCTAAATCCGTATTCGAAGGTACCACTGTTTCTTGATGGTTATACCATTCTTGGATATATCGTCTAAAAGCCGATTGATCACTATACTTCAATTGTCTTAATTCCGTCATAAGCATCATCTCTTTCGCTTAAAATTAGTACACTCTTTTTCTCAGTTTAGCATTTAAGGGGGTAAATTTAAAAAGTTGAAATAGATATCACCTAAAATTTATAACTATTTAAATCAACAACACACATCGCATCATTAACTCAAAAAAACCAGTCTGAAACATTGACTATGTTCCAAACTGGCTAACTTCTTGTATTATTTGATTGTTCCTAGTTCTTTACCTACTTTTTCATAAGCTGCGATAGCTTTATCTAACATTTCTTTCGTATGTGCTGCAGTAGGCATATTTCTTACACGACCAGTACCACGTGGAACTGTTGGGAAGACGATAGATTTAACATAGATACCTTCATCTTTAAGACGTTTACTAAACGCTTGAGTTTCTTTTTCATCGCCAATAATGACTGGTGTAATTGGTGTTTCTGAATGACCAGTGTCGAAACCAAGTTTTTCTAAACCATCTTTTAAGTATTGTGCATTATCCCATAATTTATCATGTAATTCAGTAGAAGCCATAAGCATTTTCACAGCTTCAGTAATAGCTCTTGTATCGCCAGGCGCAAGTGATGTAGAGAATAAGAATGGTCTAGATTGTGCTTTCAACCAATCAATTAATTCTTTCGTACCCGCTACATAACCGCCTACAACACCAATTGCTTTTGATAACGTACCAATTTGGAAGTCAATTTTATCTTGTAAACCAAAGTGTTTTACTGTACCTGCACCTTTACCCATTACGCCAGAACCGTGGGCATCATCAACGTAAGTGATTAAACCAAATTCTTCAGCAATCTCAACAATTTCAGGTAATTTAGCAACGTCGCCGTCCATACTGAATACACCGTCAGTAATGTACATTACTTTATTGTATTGACCTGATTCAACTGCTTCTTTAGCTTTAGTTCTTAAGTCTTCCATATCAGAGTGGTTAACGCGAATAATTTTAGCTTTAGATAAACGACATCCATCGATAATAGACGCATGGTTTAATTCATCTGAAAGAATTGCATCGTTTTTATTCATTACTGCTGAAATTGCAGCCATATTACAGTTAAAACCAGATTGATAAGCGATAGCTGCTTCCGTACCTTTAAATTTCGCTAATGTTTCTTCAAGCTCATCATGTAAGTCTAATGTTCCGTTGATTGAACGTACGGCTCCTGCTCCCACACCATGCGAATCAATTGCTGATTTAGCAACTTTTTTTAATTCTTCGTTTGTAGCTAATCCTAGATAGTTATTAGATGATAAGTTGATGTATTGTTTCCCATTAATTTTAATTTCTGGGCCATTACCACCTTGAATTGAATCGATTTCGTTATATAACCCATTATCTTTTAAATATTGAATATTTTCTTCTAAAAAATTGTGTAGTGATTGAACCATAATCATATCCCCTTTGTATTTTTATATCACCATAATAATAACCGATTTTTATCTAACATGAAAGCCTTATCATTATTGTAATATCAATATATTTAATATTCTTTATGTAATGTACAAGTGTATTTCCAATGTGTATTTTTAGCCTATTTGCAAAGTTTTTGGGACTTCATTTTCAAAAATAAAAAAAGACGCTATTGAGTTAATTAAGAATTTGTTATACTAAACATCATAATAAACAGGAAGAAGTGGTTGAGGTGTTGGATTGGTTTCAATTAGCCAGTAAAAAAGAAAATAGAATGATTCAGATGCGTCGGGATATGCATCAACATCCTGAGCCGTCCTTTGAAGAATCGTGGACGCACAACTATATTCTTAACCAACTACGCCAACTGGATTGTGAGATTGAAGCGCCTGTGGGCCGTAATGGGATTAAAGCTACATTTAAGGGAGCAGAACAAGGCCCAGTCATTGCATTTCGAGCTGATTTTGATGCGTTGCCAGTGCAAGAATTAAATGATGTTCCTTATAAATCTAAAAATGAAGGCTTTATGCATGCATGTGGCCATGACGGTCATACGGCGATTCTATTAGGTGTGGCGGAGATTATTCATGAACATCGCCATTTATTAAAAGGCAATGTCGTTTTGATTTTTCAATATGGCGAAGAAATTATGCCTGGTGGTTCACAAGAGATGATTGACGATGGTTGTTTAAGAGACGTAGATAAGATTTATGGAACACATTTATGGAGCGGCTATCCTACAGGTACCATTTACTCAAGACCAGGAGCAATCATGGCCTCCCCTGACGAATTTTCAGTTACTATTTATGGAAAAGGTGGTCATGGCGCGAAGCCACACGAAACAATTGATCCTATCGTGATTATGGCTGAATTTATACTTAGCGCTCAAAAGATTATTTCTAGAACAATCGACCCTGTTAAAGAGGCCGTCCTTACGTTTGGTATGATTCAAGCTGGTTCTTCAGATAGTGTCATTCCAGACTCCGCCTTTTGTAAGGGAACTGTGCGTACATTTGATACTGAATTACAGACGCATATTCAAACTAAAATGGATAAGTTACTACAGGGTCTAGCATTAGCGAATGACATTACTTATGACATGAATTATATACGTGGCTACTTACCTGTGCATAATCACACAGATGCATATGAAGTGGTAAAACAAGCAGCAAATGAGATGCACTTACGCTTTAATGAATCAGAATTGATGATGATTGGAGAAGATTTCTCTCATTATTTAAAAGTACGTCCAGGTGCCTTCTTCTTAACAGGCTGTGGAAACAAAGATAAAGGTATTATTGCGCCCCATCATAACCCACACTTCGATATTGATGAGCGTGCTTTCAAATATGCGGCGAGTGAGTTCCTGAAAATTTTAGAAATTGAACAAGTGTTATAAAAATAGAATTGAGATACTTGAGTAAGCTATGATAATGAGTCCGTCTTCTTTTTAGATAACAATAAACCCCTTAAATGTACTTTTGATAAAAGCGCATTTAAGGGGTTTTTATGGGTTCTATAGGATTGGCGAATAACACAAAAAAAGACTCCCCAAAGGGAGTCTTTTGAAATAATGAATAATAAATATTATTCGAAGATTTCAGTTACAACGCCTGATCCTACAGTACGTCCACCTTCACGGATTGAGAAACGAGTACCGTCTTCAATCGCGATAGGAGCGATTAATTCTACTGTCATTTCAACGTTGTCGCCAGGCATAACCATTTCAGTACCTTCTGGTAAGTTAACAACACCAGTTACGTCAGTAGTACGGAAATAGAATTGTGGACGATAGTTTGAGAAGAATGGAGTGTGACGTCCACCTTCGTCTTTAGATAAAACGTATACGTCAGCTTTGAATTTTGTGTGAGGAGTGATTGAACCTGGAGCAGCTAATACTTGTCCACGTTGTACGTCTTCACGAGCAACACCACGTAATAATGCACCGATGTTGTCACCAGCTTCAGCATAGTCTAATAATTTACGGAACATTTCTACACCAGTAACAGTTGTTTTAGAAGTGTCGTGTAAACCGATGATTTCAACTTCTTCACCAACTTTGATTTGACCACGTTCAACACGGCCTGTAGCAACAGTACCACGACCAGTGATTGAGAATACGTCCTCAACTGGCATCATGAATGGTTTGTCAGAATCACGTTCTGGAGTTGGAATGTAATCATCAACTGCTTGCATTAATTCTAAGATTTTTTCTTCGTATTGAGCATCGCCTTCTAAAGCTTTTAATGCTGAACCAGCGATTACAGGTACATCGTCACCTGGGAAGTCGTATTCAGATAATAAGTCACGTACTTCCATTTCAACTAATTCTAATAATTCTTCGTCGTCAACCATGTCAACTTTGTTTAAGAATACTACTAATGCTGGTACACCAACGTTACGTGATAATAAGATGTGTTCACGAGTTTGTGGCATTGGACCGTCAGCAGCAGATACTACTAAGATACCGCCGTCCATTTGAGCAGCACCAGTGATCATGTTTTTAACATAGTCAGCGTGTCCTGGGCAGTCAACGTGAGCATAGTGACGTTTGTCAGTTTGGTATTCGATGTGTGCAGTATTGATTGTAATACCACGTTCTTTTTCTTCTGGAGCGTTGTCAATCATGTCATATGATTGTGCTACAGTGTCACCATTTTTAGCTAATACAGTTGCGATAGCAGCTGTTAAAGTTGTTTTACCATGGTCAACGTGACCGATAGTACCAATATTGGCATGTTCTTTTGAGCGATCAAATTTTTCTTTTGCCATTATTAAATCTCTCCTATTCAAGTAAAAGTTATTTCAATATTATCTCTCATGATAGTTTCTCACCATCATGAGACATAATTATTGTTATTGAAAGAATTCATAATTCCTTTATAATGCATTTTTCCTAAAAAATCAATTCATAAACGTGATTGCTTAAATAATAAGCTCAAGCTGTATTTTACCTAGAATTACTAGTTAAAACAAGTTTAATTATTCACCTTTATTTTTTTTGATAATCTCTTCAGAGATTGATTTTGGAACTTCTGCATAGTGGTCAAAGTACATAGTGTAAGTACCGCGACCTTGAGTGTTAGAACGTAATGAAGTTGCATAACCGAACATTTCTGAAAGTGGTACATAAGCGTTAACAACTTGTGCATTACCACGAGGTTCCATACCATCAACACGTCCACGACGAGCTGTTACGTCACCCATGATATCGCCCATGTATTCTTCAGGCATTTCGATTGTAACTTTCATCATTGGTTCTAAGATAACTGGATCACATTTTTTAGCAGCTTCTTTAAGTGCTAATGATGCAGCAATTTTGAAGGCCATTTCTGATGAATCGACATCATGGTATGAACCATCATATAATTTAGCTTTAACATCAATTAAAGGATATCCAGCTAAGACACCATTTTCCATAGCATCTTTAAGACCAGCTTCTACTGATGGAATGTATTCACGAGGAACTACACCACCAACGATAGCGTTTTCGAATTCGAAACCTGCGCCAGTTTCGTTTGGTGTGAATTCAATGTGAACATCACCGTATTGACCACGACCACCAGATTGACGAGAGAATTTACCTTGAACTTGTGCAGATTGCTTGAATGTTTCACGATATGAAACCATTGGCGCACCTACATTACATTCAACGTTGAATTCTTTCTTCATACGGTCTACTAAGATGTCTAAGTGTAACTCACCCATACCGCCGATGATAACTTGTCCAGTTTCTTCATCAGTGTGAGCATGGAAAGTAGGGTCTTCTTCTTGTAATTTAACTAAAGCGTTAGTCATTTTATCTTGGTCAGCTTTAGATTTAGGTTCTACTGATAAGTGGATAACTGGTTCTGGGAATTCCATTGATTCTAAAAGAATGTCATTCTTTTCACCACATAATGTGTCACCAGTTCCTGTATCTTTAAGACCAACTGCAGCAGCGATATCGCCTGAGTAAACAGTGTCGATTTCTTGACGTGAGTTAGCGTGCATTTGTAATAAACGACCTACACGTTCACGTTTGTCTTTAGTTGAGTTCTTAATGTAAGAACCTGAAGTTAACGTACCTGAATATACACGGAAGAAAGTTAATTTACCAACATAAGGGTCAGTCATAACTTTGAATGCTAATGCAGCGAATTCAGCTGAATCGTCTGGTTTAGCGATTACTTCTTCGTCAGGATTTTCAGTACGGTGTCCTACGATTGGTCTAACATCTAAAGGAGATGGTAGGTAGTCAATTACTGCGTTAAGCATTAATTGTACACCTTTGTTTTTGAATGCTGTACCGCAAAGTACTGGGTAGAATTCTACGTCAGTAGTAGCTTGACGGATAGCATCTTTTAATTCAGCAACTGAAATTTCTTCGTCACCAAGATATTTTTCCATTAATTCGTCGCTAGTTTCAGCAACTGCTTCGATTAATGTAGCACGAGCTTCTTCAGCTCTTTCTTTGTGATCTTCAGGAATTTCAATTTCATCGATTTCTGTACCTAAGTCGTTTGTATATTTGAAACATTTCATTTCAACTAAGTCGATGATAGCTTCAAATTCGTCTTCGGCACCAATTGGTAATTGGATAGGTGCAGCATTAGCTTGTAAGCGGTCATGAATTGTGCTTACAGAGTATTCAAAGTTAGCACCTAATTTGTCCATTTTGTTTACGAATACGATACGAGGTACACCATAAGTTGTAGCTTGACGCCAAACTGTTTCAGTTTGAGGTTCTACACCTGATTGAGCATCAAGTACAGTAACCGCACCATCAAGTACACGTAATGAACGTTCAACTTCTACTGTGAAGTCTACGTGTCCTGGTGTATCGATAATGTTTACACGGTGGCCTGCCCATTGAGCTGTTGTAGCAGCTGATGTGATTGTGATACCACGGTCTTGTTCTTGTTCCATCCAGTCCATTTGTGAAGCACCTTCATGTGTTTCACCAATTTTGTGGATACGACCTGTATAATAAAGAATACGTTCAGTCGTAGTTGTTTTACCAGCATCAATGTGAGCCATGATACCGATATTACGAGTGTTTTTCAAAGAAAAGTCTCTAGCCATTGTTTTTCTCCTTCCAGTTATTACTGAATAACTACTATAGAATATGGCGATGCCCTAAGCATGAACCATCATTCTTGGTAAACCAATTTGTTGGAACACACTCAGGGTTAAAGCTTTTATCTTACCAACGATAGTGAGCAAATGCTTTGTTTGCTTCAGCCATTTTGTGAGTGTCCTCACGTTTCTTAACGGCACCACCTGTATTATTAGCTGCATCTAAGATTTCGTTAGCTAAACGATCTTCCATAGTTTTTTCACCACGAAGACGTGCATAGTTAACTAACCAACGTAATCCTAGAGTAGTACGACGTTCTGGGCGTACCTCAACTGGTACTTGATAGTTTGAACCACCCACACGACGAGCTTTTACTTCTAATACTGGCATAATATTGTTAATTGCTTCTTCGAATACTTCTAAAGCATCGCGACCACTGCGTTGTTCTACAAGGTCAAATGCTGAATAAAGAATTCTTTGTGCTGTTCCACGTTTACCGTCTAACATAATTTTGTTAATTAATTTAGTAACTAACTTAGAGTTATGAATTGGATCTGGTAATACGTCTCTTTTAGGTACTGATCCTTTACGAGGCATAATGAAAATCCTCCCTTCCTATTATAGTATATTCTTAAAAATTGAAATTAAAATTTACACAATCTTAAACTTAATTTTTAGGTTTTTTAGTTCCGTATAATGAACGGCCTTGTCTACGTCCGTCAACACCTGAAGTATCAAGTGCACCACGTACAATGTGATAACGCACACCAGGTAAGTCTTTTACACGTCCACCACGTACAAGTACAACACTGTGTTCTTGTAAGTTATGGCCGATACCAGGAATGTATGCGTTGATTTCAATATTGTTTGATAAACGCACACGTGCATATTTACGTAACGCTGAGTTAGGTTTTTTAGGTGTCATAGTACCTACACGAGTACAAACACCACGTTTTTGAGGTGAATTTAAATCAGTAAATTGTTTCTTTTTACTATTGAAACCTCTGTTTAAAGCTGGTGAATCTGATTTCTTAGATTTGCTTTGTCTTGGTTTACGTACTAATTGGTTAATAGTTGGCATTGAAATGTCCTCCTCTCTTCACTTTTTAATCCCACACATCCAGGTGGTTCATTTTTAGGTTAAATAAAATTTAGTAAGTAATGTTACTTACTAATTCTCATTCAATAACGCAACAATTGTCGCATTAACATTGATACCTACATATTTGCCTAAAGCTTGTTTGCTTTGAAAATATGAAACCGGTATGTTTTTATGATTGATTTGACTAAATACGCGAGCCATTAAGTAGACTTCAACGTCTTGAGCAATAATCAATGATGCAACTTGATCTTTTTTTAACGCTTTGAGCGTTTGTTTAAGACCAACTACAAAGTGTTGTTTGTTAAAGCGTGCAACTTTTTCATTAGACATTAAAATATCCTCCAAAGTTCTGCTTGCATCAACCTTTACAATAATAACACTTAAAGTAGTAATAAGTCAACAAAATTTGAAGACTTTTCACTCTTTTAAATAAGAAAAATGAAGAGATCAGATTAAATACATTTAAGAGTTAAGCAAGGCTAAGTGTTTCATCGTTTCTACTTTAAAAATCGATGAATAGCCTATCAAACTTACTCAAAAAATATAATCTTTTCCGGTCTCTAAAATTTTGAAGGGTAGAAAGCTAGAATTAAAGTTGTACTAACTAGTAGTCATCTTTAATTCTAGTTATGTTACTGAACTATGATAGCTTTCGCTTATCTTATTCAGTAATTTCTACTTCTTCAGTTTCAGTAACTGGCGTTTCAGCTTTGTCATACTTAACATCGCTATAACGTCTCATACCAGTACCAGCTGGAATTAGCTTACCGATAATAACGTTCTCTTTAAGTCCAAGTAAGTCATCACGTTTACCTTTGATGGCTGCATCTGTAAGTACACGTGTTGTTTCTTGGAATGAAGCTGCAGATAAGAAGCTTTCAGTTTCAAGAGAAGCTTTAGTAATACCAAGTAATACTGGTTTAGCAGTAGCTGGGCGTTTACGTTCTTTAAATGCGTCTCTGTTAGCATCAGTAAAGCTATGAATATCTACTAATGAGCCTGGTAATAGTTTAGTGTCACCAGCTTCGATAATTCTAACTTTACGTAACATTTGTCTAACCATTACTTCTACGTGTTTATCGTCGATTTCTACACCTTGCATACGATAAACTTTTTGAACTTCTTTAAGTAAGTAGCTTTCAGTCGCATTTAAACCAGCAACAGCTAAGAAGTTTTTAGGCTCGATTGAACCTTCTGTTAATACTTCACCGCGTTCTACTGATTGACCTACTTCTACTTTCAATCTTGAAGTACCAGAAGCTAGGTAAGATCTTGTTTCATTAGCGCCTTTAATAACAATTTCTTGTTGGCGATCTTTTGCTAATTTAATATCTTCTACGACACCTTCGATTTCAGTAATCACGGCTTGACCTTTTGGATTACGTGCTTCGAAGATTTCTTGGATACGTGGAAGACCTTGCGTGATATCGCTTCCGGCTACCCCACCTGTATGGAATGTACGCATTGTAAGTTGGGTACCTGGTTCACCGATTGATTGAGCGGCAATTGTACCAACTGCTTCACCCACTTCAACTTTTTCACCTGTTGCAAGGTTTTTACCGTAACATTTTTCACAAACACCGTGACGAGTGTTACAAGTAAATGCTGAGCGGATGTACATTTGCTCAATGCCAGCATCAGTGATTTGTTTAGCGATTTCAGCTGTGATTAATTCGTCAGGACGGATGATAATTTCATCAGTTTCAGGGTGACGAATTGTTTCTTTAGAATAACGACCTTCGATACGTTCAATGAATGGTTCAATCATTTCTGTACCTTCTCTAATGTCAGAAACTAATAAACCACGGTCTGTACCACAGTCTTCTTCACGTACGATAACGTCTTGTGCAACGTCAACAAGACGACGAGTAAGGTAACCTGAGTCAGCTGTTTTAAGGGCTGTATCGGCAAGACCTTTACGCGCACCGTGTGTAGAGATGAAGTATTCTAATACTGTTAAACCTTCACGGAATGATGAAGTGATTGGTAACTCAATAATTTTACCAGATGGAGCGGCCATTAAACCACGCATACCAGCTAATTGAGTAAAGTTAGATGCGTTACCACGGGCACCAGAGTCACTCATCATGAAGATTGGGTTTGTTTTCTCAAGAGATTGCATTAATTCGCCTTGAATTTGGTCTTTAGCGTCAGTCCAAATTTCAACAACAGCGTTATAACGTTCATCTTCAGTGATTAAACCACGATTGAATTGTTTAGAAACACGTTCGACTAATTTTTCATGTTCATCTAAAATATCTTGTTTATCTGGAAGTACCACGATGTCAGAGACACCTACAGTAATACCAGCTTTAGATGAGAACTTAAATCCTAAGTCTTTCATACGGTCAAGCATCATAGAAGTATCTGTAATGCTAAATCTATTGAAGACTTCAGCGATAATGTTTCCTAAGAATTTTTTATTGAATGGTTCAATAAGTTCTTTATCTTCAAAGTACTCTTTAAGTCCACCTTCACCTAATTGAGTTGGATCAATAAAGTATTTGTCTGGTGTTTTACCTTCAAGGTTACCTTGAGTTGGTTCGTTGATATATGCAAATGAATCAGGAATGATTTCATTGAATATAACTTTACCTACTGAAGTAGCTAAAATTTTATTATTTTGAGCTTCTGTAAATGTAGGATTGTTAAATGATTGTGCATGTACACCGATACGAGTGTGTAAGTGTACATAGCCATTTGCATATGCTTTAAGTACTTCGTTAGTATCATTAAAGATTGTTCCAGTATTCACTGCATCTTTACGTTCTAAAGTAAGGTAATAGTTACCTAATACCATATCTTGTGATGGTGTAACAACTGGTTTACCATCTTTAGGGTTCAAGATGTTTTGAGCAGCTAGCATTAACATACGCGCTTCCGCTTGTGCTTCTTTAGATAAAGGTACGTGAACAGCCATTTGGTCACCGTCAAAGTCCGCATTGTAAGCTGTTGTTACAAGTGGGTGAAGACGGATTGCACGACCTTCTACTAATGTAGGTTCAAAGGCTTGGATACCTAATCTGTGAAGTGTAGGGGCACGGTTAAGTAATACTGGATGTTCTCTAATAACATCTTCTAATACGTCCCATACTTCATCGTCCATGCGTTCAATTTTACTTTTAGCATTTTTGATGTTTGTAGCAATTTCACGTTGAACTAATTCTTTCATTACGAAAGGTTTAAATAATTCAAGTGCCATTTCTTTAGGTAGACCACATTGATACATTTTCAAGCTAGGTCCTACAGCGATAACTGAACGGCCTGAGTAGTCAACACGTTTACCAAGTAAGTTTTGACGGAAACGACCTTGTTTACCTTTTAACATATGTGAAAGTGATTTCAACGGTCTGTTACCTGGACCAGTAACTGGACGACCACGACGACCATTATCGATTAAAGCATCTACTGCTTCTTGTAACATACGTTTTTCGTTTTGAACGATGATGCCAGGAGCACCTAAGTCTAATAAACGTTTTAAACGGTTGTTACGGTTGATAACACGACGGTATAAGTCGTTTAAGTCACTTGTTGCAAAACGTCCACCGTCTAATTGAACCATTGGACGAATTTCTGGTGGGATGATTGGAAGTACATCTAAAATCATCCATGCTGGATTGTTACCAGAATGTCTGAATGATTCAACGACTTCTAAACGTTTAATGGCACGAGTTAATCTTTGACCAGTCGCAGATTCTAACTCGTCACGTAACGTTTTTAATTCTTCATCTAAGTTAATTTCTTCTAATAGATTTTTAATACCTTCAGCACCCATTTTAGCTACAAATTGGCCTGGGTATTTATCATAGTAATCTCTAAATTCTGCTTCAGATAATAGAGATTTCTTCTCTAAGCCAGTTGGGCCTGGATCTACAACTACATATGATGCGAAGTAGATAACTTCTTCTAAAGCTCTTGGAGACATGTCTAATAGAAGTCCCATACGACTTGGAATTCCTTTGAAGTACCAGATGTGAGATACAGGTGCTGCTAATTCAATATGCCCCATTCTTTCACGACGCACTTTAGATTTAGTTACTTCTACACCACATCTATCACATACCATGCCTTTGTAGCGTACACGTTTGTACTTACCACAACTACATTCCCAGTCTTTTGTAGGTCCGAATATTCTTTCACAGAAAAGACCATCTTTTTCTGGTTTCAAAGTACGATAGTTAATTGTTTCAGGCTTTTTAACTTCACCGTATGACCAAGAACGGATTTTTTCAGGTGAGGCTAAACCGATTTTCATATAATGGAAATTATTTACATCAATCAAGGAGCCTACCTCCTTCAATTTAGATTAGCTGTGCTATTTGATTGATTTACATTTATTGAAACTAAAATATTAGAAAGAAGTGAAATCAGTGAGGTAAGGGTGAGACACTCATATGAGTGCTCTAGGAAACCGACAAACGGTCTCCTACCCTCCTCTGCTGAATTTCTACCTTCTTACAGTATTTTTAACTTAATAGCGAATTAGTCAGTAGTTTCTTTTTGTGTTTCTGGAACATCTTTTTGTTGTAAATCTACTTTGCGTTCAGTTGCATCTTCGTCATCAACGTCCGCCATTTCGATTTCATTATCTTGTTCGTCCATCACTTTGACATCTAAACCTAAACTTTGTAATTCTTTCATCAATACGCGGAATGATTCAGGAACACTTGGTCTAGAGATGTTTTCACCTTTAACGATAGATTCGTAAGTTTTAACACGACCTACAGTATCGTCAGATTTATAAGTTAGGATTTCTTGTAATGTGTATGCAGCACCGTATGCTTCAAGTGCCCATACCTCCATTTCACCGAAACGTTGTCCACCGAATTGTGCTTTACCACCAAGTGGTTGTTGTGTAACAAGTGAGTATGGACCAGTTGAACGAGCATGTAATTTGTCATCAACCATGTGGGCAAGTTTAAGCATGTACATTACACCAACAGAAATACGGTTATCAAATGGTTCACCAGTACGTCCGTCGTATAAGACAGTTTTACCGTCACGTGCCATGCCTGCTTCTTCGATTGTTGACCATACATCTTCGTCGCTCGCACCATCGAATACTGGAGATGCAACGTGGATGCCTAAGTTCTTAGCAGCCATACCTAAGTGTAATTCTAATACTTGTCCGATGTTCATACGAGATGGTACACCAAGTGGGTTTAACATGATATCAATTGGACGTCCATCTGGTAAGTAAGGCATATCTTCTTCAGGAACGATTTTAGAGATAACCCCTTTATTACCGTGACGACCACACATTTTATCCCCAACGTGGATTTTACGTTTTTGAACGATGTAAACACGTACAAGTTGGTTTACACCTGGAGATAACGTATCATCGCCTTCTTCACGATTGAAGACTTTTACGTCTAGAACGATACCGCCTGCACCGTGTGGTACACGTAATGAAGTATCGCGCACTTCACGTGCTTTTTCACCGAAGATTGCGTGTAATAATCTTTCTTCAGCTGTTAATTCAGTTACACCTTTAGGCGTTACTTTACCTACTAAGATGTCACCGTCTTTAACTTCAGCACCAACGTATACAATACCGCGTTCGTCTAAGTTTTTCAGTGCATTTTCAGAAACGTTAGGAATATCACGTGTAATTTCTTCAGGTCCTAGTTTAGTATCACGAGCTTCTGATTCATATTCTTCGATATGAATTGAAGTATAAACGTCATCTTTAACTAAACGTTCACTCATGATTACAGCATCCTCATAGTTGTAACCGTCCCAAGTCATGAAACCAACAACTACGTTACGACCTAAGGCCATTTCACCTAATTCCATTGAAGGACCGTCAGCTAAAATTTCATTATATTCAACTACATCGCCAATTGAAACAATTGGACGTTGGTTATAACAAGTACCTGTATTTGAACGTTTAAATTTAGCTAATGGATAACGATCTAATTCACCTTCGTGTTCAGTACCATTTTCTTCTACTAAACGACGGACTAAAATTTCTTTAGATTCAACGTGTTCTACGCGTCCTCTGTGTTTTGCTGTGATTGCAGCACCAGAGTCACGAGCAGCTACGTGTTCCATACCTGTACCAACAAATGGTGCTTCAGTATTCATCAATGGTACCGCTTGACGTTGCATGTTGGCACCCATTAATGCACGGTTAGAGTCATCGTTTTCTAAGAATGGGATACATGCTGTCGCAGCTGAAACAACTTGTTTAGGAGATACGTCCATGTAGTCCATTTTTTCTTTAGCCATAACTGTGTTATTACCACGGAAACGACAAACAACTTCGTCATCTAAGAAACGACCATTTTCATCTAGACGAGAGTTCGCTTGGGCAACAACATAGCTGTCTTCTTCGTCTGCAGTTAAGTAGTCAATTTGTTCTGTAATTGAGTTAGTGTCTAAATCTACTTTACGATATGGTGTTTCGATAAAGCCAAACTCGTTTACACGTGCATAACTAGATAATGAGTTGATTAATCCGATGTTTGGTCCCTCTGGAGTCTCGATTGGACACATACGGCCATAGTGAGAATAGTGAACGTCACGTACTTCCATTTGAGCACGTTCACGTGTTAAACCACCAGGTCCTAATGCAGAAAGACGACGTTTATGTGTCAACTCAGCTAATGGGTTAGCTTGGTCCATGAATTGTGATAATTGAGAGCTACCAAAGAACTCTTTAATTGATGCAATTACAGGACGAATATTAATTAATTGTTGTGGAGTGATTGAGTCAGTGTCTTGAATAGACATTCTTTCACGTACAACACGTTCCATTCTAGATAAACCAATACGGAATTGGTTTTGTAAAAGTTCGCCAACTGAACGTAAACGACGATTACCTAAATGGTCAATATCATCTGTATAGCCAATACCATTTAATAAGTTAAAGAAATAACTCATTGATGCAATGATGTCAGCAGGCGTAATACATTTAACTTCTGAATCTGGTAACGCGTTACCGATTACAGTAGTTGTACGTGCTTCTTCATCATTAGGCACATAGACTTTGATTGATTGAATTTCTACAGGTTCGTCAATTACGCTACCTTCTAATTCAAACACTTCACTATTCGCATTCGTTTCTAAAACTTCCATAATTTCGTCTAATTTACGACGGTCTAAAACTGTGCCTTCTTCAGCAACAATTTCGCCAGTTTCGCTATTAACGATTGGTTCAGCTAATTTTTGATTAAATAAACGATGTTTTAAGTGTAATTTTTTATTGGCTTTGTAACGACCAACACTAGCTAAATCATAACGTTTTGGGTCGAAAAAGCGTGAGTATAATAAACTTTTAGCGTTTTCCACTGTTGGTGGTTCACCAGGACGTAAACGTTCATAAATTTCTAGTAGTGCTTGTTCTGTATTTTCAGTGCTATCTTTTTCAAGTGTATTACGTAAGTATTCACTATCACCAAGTAAATCAATAATTTCTTGATCATTAGAGAAACCTAAAGCACGTAATAATACTGTTAATGGTAATTTACGTGTTCTATCAATACGTACGTAGACTACATCTTTAGCATCTGTTTCATATTCTAACCACGCACCACGGTTAGGAATAATTGTTGCATCGTAGTTTTCACGACCGTTTTTATCTATTTTTTCATTGAAGTATACTGATGGTGAACGAACTAATTGTGAGACGATAACACGTTCCGCACCATTAATTACGAACGTACCTGTATCAGTCATTAATGGGAAATCACCCATAAATACTTCTTGTTCTTTAACTTCGCCAGTTTCTTTGATAATTAGACGCACTTTAACACGAAGAGGTGCAGCATAAGTAGCGTCACGGTTTTTCGATTCTTCTAAATCGTATTTTGGTTCACCTAATCGATAATCTACAAATTCTAAAGAAAGGTTACCAGTGAAATCTTCAATTGGAGAAATATCACGGAACATTTCTAATAAACCTTCTTTTAGGAACCAGTCGTAAGATTTAGTTTGAATTTCTATTAAGTTCGGTAATTCTAACACTTCTGAAATTCTCGCATAGTTTCTACGTTTACGATGTCTTCCATATTGGACAACTTGACCTGCCAAACAGATTCACCCCTCAAAAATTGTGTGATTAACCTAAACACGAAAGAAAATTCGTATAACAAGACAAAAAGAAAACGGCAACACAATTATTGATGACACCATTTTCGATTCTTTAATTATTCTTGTTTTACGTACTCATTTCGCGTAAAAGTACACACTTATTGAACATAAATTTTTACATTTTATAACTATATCAGAATACTAATTTGAAATCAACCTTTTAGGCTTTTCAGAATATAGTATCCCTTATTTTTATTTACAACTTCGACATGATTAAATATTTCTTCCATTTTCTTTTTAGCAGAAGGCATACCTTGTTTCTTTTGAATTACAACGTATAATTCACCATTTAACTTAAGCTTTTGGTAAGCTTCCTCGAAAATGCGATGAACAACATCTTTACCTGCTCTAATAGGCGGATTCGTTAGTACAAAATCATAATAATTATCTTCTAGTTGAGATAATCCATCGCTTTCTCTAATAGATACATTCTCAATTCGATTCGCCTTTTTATTCTTTTCAGCCAAAGATAAGGCTCGTTGATTAACATCGATCATAGTAATTTGATGATGCGGTGAAACTTTGGCAATCATTAAACCGATTGGACCATAGCCACAACCAACATCGACAATATTTTTACTAGGACCTGGCGGATGTTCATTTAAAAAGGTTTGAACGAGTGTATCAGAGCCAAAATCGACTTTACCTTTAGAGAACACACCAGCATCAGTCGTCAACTTTAATTCATTTTGATGATAGCGATACTGTATGATTTTTTCATCACTTTGCACTTCAGGGTTTTCATCATAATAATGCCCCATATTTCCACCTCTTCGTCATTGTTCATCGTTCATTTCTTCTAGAAAATGAAGTAAAAACCCCGTTATCGTGATAACGGGGTTTTAATTTCTCAAAGAATGTAGGTTACATTCACATGAAATTCTATGACTAGTAATTCATGCAATGTATAACCTATATATTAAGTTAAGATACGAGAATTATTTTAATTCTACTGTAGCTCCAACTTCTTCTAATTGTTCTTTAAGTTTTTCAGCTTCGTCTTTAGCAAGCGCTTCTTTGATTACTTTAGGAGCGTTGTCTACTAAGTCTTTAGCATCTTTTAATCCTAAGCCAGTTGCTTCTTTAACAGCTTTAACAACTTTGATTTTTGAAGATCCAGCTGAAGTTAATTCAACGTCAAATTCAGTTTTTTCAGCTGCTGCGTCTCCGCCACCAGCTGCACCAGCTGCTGCTACAGGAGCTGCTGCTGTTACACCAAATTCTTCTTCAATTGCTTTTACTAAGTCGTTTAATTCTAATACTGACATTTCTTTAATTGCTTCAATGATTTGTTCTTGATTAGCCATTTTATATTTCCTCCATTTATTTTAAAATTTTATGCGCGATTACTCAGCGCTTTCTTCTTTTTGTTCTCCAACAGCTTTAACCGCATAAGCGAAGTTGCGTACTGGAGCTTGTAATACTGATAAAAGCATAGATACAAGACCATCGTGTGAAGGTAATGAACCAACAGTTTTAACTTCTTCTGCTGAGATTACGCTACCTTCCATAACGCCTGTTTTGATTTCTAAAGCTTCGTGTTCTTTAGCAAATCCTGCGATAACTTTCGCTGGCGCTACTACATCTTCAGTTGAAGTTGCAACAGCTGTAGGACCTGTTAAGAATTCATCTAAGCCTTCGATACCTGCTTGTTCAGCTGCACGACGAACCATTGTGTTTTTGTATACTTTATACTCAACACCAGCTTCACGTAATTGTGAACGAAGTTCAGTTACTTCAGAAACAGTTAAGCCACGGTAGTCAACGATAACAGTTGAAACTGAATTTTTAAGTTGTTCAGCAATAACGTCAACTTGTTGTTTTTTAGCTTCAATAATAGCAGACATTCAGACACCTCCATTTTTATTTTTGGTGCTTTTTTTAATATTAATAAAAAAAGCACTTTCTACCCCCGGCAAAAAGTGCTTGAAAGATCATTTGAATGATCATCACGTTCAAGTCAATTTTAGCCTCGGTAGGATAATTTTTAAGTTATCAAATAACTCCTACTGTCTTAGGTAAAATAATCACAATAAATAATATAACCTTATTACTACTATATGTCAAACCTTTTTTCAAAAATAATTTCTTATCTTGAAAGTTAGTTTGTTTGTTTGATAGTAGTTAATTTTCAAAAAAACTGGTGGTGCATGCACACTACCAGTTTTATCTATATCATTAATTTAAATTATAATTTGAATGATGAAGTATCAATTTTAACTCCAGGACCCATTGTTGTAGTTACAGCAACAGATTTGAAGTAAGTACCTTTAGCTGAAGATGGTTTAGCTTTTGCTAAAACGTCTTGTAAAGCTTTGAAGTTTTCAACTAATTTTTCATCGCTAAATGAAACTTTACCGATTGAAGCATGTACGATACCAGCTTTTTCAGCACGGTATTCAACTTTACCAGCTTTGATTTCTTCTACAGCTTTTTTAACGTCCATAGTTACTGTGCCAGTTTTAGGGTTAGGCATTAATCCTTTAGGTCCTAATACACGACCTAATTTACCAACTTCGCCCATCATATCTGGAGTAGCTACTACTACGTCAAAGTCGAACCAACCTTGTTGGATTTTTTGTACATAGTCAGATTCACCTACGTAATCTGCTCCTGCTTCTTCTGCTTCAGTGATTTTGTCACCTTTAGCAAATACTAATACACGTTGTGATTTACCAGTACCGTTTGGTAGTACTACTGCACCACGGATTTGTTGGTCATTTTTACGTGTATCAATTCCTAAACGGAAAGCTACTTCAACTGATGCATCAAAGTTAGCAATGCTTGTTTCTTTAGCTAAGCTAATTGCTTCTTCAACACTGTAGTGTTGAGTACGATCAACTTTATTAGCTGCTTCTTGATACTTTTTACCTTTTTTAGCCATTTATTGTTCCTCCTTTAGTGGTTTTAGCGGAATTTCCTCCCACGCTTACTTGTGTGTCACACAAGTTAAGAGCAGATAACAGATGAATGCCTTAACTTTTTGTAAACTAATAAAAGTTTACTCATTTCTCAGACTAATCATAGACAATATGATTCGTTGTCATTTCTGTTACCTGCTATCGTCTATCAGTTATTTCAAAGTTAAACTTTTGTATTCGATAATTATTGTACAGTGATACCCATACTACGAGCAGTACCTTCGATAATACGCATAGCTGCTTCTTCGTCTGCAGCGTTTAAGTCTTGCATTTTGCTTTGAGCAATTTCACGTACTTGATTTTTAGTTACTGTAGCAACTTTAGTTTTGTTAGGTTCACCAGAACCTTTTTCAATACCAGCTGCTTTTTTAAGTAGTACTGGAGCCGGTGGAGTTTTAGTAATGAATGTAAATGAACGGTCTTCATATACACTGATTTCTACCGGAATGATTAAACCTGCTTGTTCTTGCGTACGTGCATTGAATTCTTTACAGAATCCCATAATATTCACACCTGCTTGACCTAATGCTGGACCAACTGGTGGTGCTGGGTTTGCTTTACCTGCAGGAATTTGTAATTTAACTACTTTTTCTACTTTTTTAGCCACGATGTGCACCTCCTTGATATCGTGATGTGGTCACAGGGCTCAGTTTTGCCCTCCCACTCATAAACATTTCGTGACGAAATGAGCGTTATAAAAACGCGACCACATTATTTTAACACTGAATATACGTAAAAAGCAATAGTAAAATTTCATCTTTATTTGTATTTCAGTGAGAGCGACGACAGAAATCTAGGGAGTGGAACAGAAATCTAATGTAATTTCAAAGATTTCGTCGTCCCACCCCGGCAAGTTTGACTAGGAATGAAGAAAGTGAGGCTCGAGCGCCTCTTCATTTCAGACAACTACTGCCAAATTCCAAAGACTTCGTCGTCTCGCCATGGCAAGGTTGACTAGAGATGAAGAAAGTACGGTTTCAACGTACCTTCTTCACAGTCAACAATACCAAAACTAAAGCTGAGCCATTTTTATATTAATGCCTCAACTCTATCTTTTATAGCTTTTCGATTTGATCAAATTCAACTTCTACTGGTGTTTCTCTACCAAACATATCTACTAGTACAGTTAATTTGAATTTATCTGGTTCGATTTCTTGAACTTCACCGACTTGGTTAGCAAATGGACCTGATTTAATTCGAACTTGTTCACCCACGTCTAATTCAACGTCGATTGTTTTTTCTTTAAGTCCCATTTGTTTTAAGATAAATCTCATTTCTTCAGGTAGTAATGGGTTTGGTTTAGATCCAGCTCCAGCTGAACCTACGAAACCTGTAACACCTGGTGTATTACGTACTACGTACCATGACTCATCTGTCATTACTAATTCTACTAATACGTAACCAGGAAATGTTTTTTTAACTTGTTTCTTAGCTTTACCATCTTTAACTTGGGTTTCTTCTTCTTCTGGTATGACAACTCTAAAAATCTGTTCTGTCATATTCATTGATTCTACTCTTTTTTCTAAATTCTTTTTAACCTTGTTCTCATATCCAGAATATGTATGCACAGCATACCAACGCTTTGCGCCAACCTCTTCAGACATGTTGTCACTCCTTACTCTTATCTAAATAATTCTATTAAATTACCAATACCTAAGTCTAATACCCAGAAAAAGATCATGAAGAAAATTACTGTAGATACTACAATTACAGTATATTTAAAAAGTTCTTCTTTTGTAGGCCAACTTGTTTTTTCCATTTCACTTTTTACGCCTTGGAAGAAACTTTCTTTTTCTTTACCTGTGCCTTTATCTTTAGCCATCAAAATTACCTCCACACTCACGCTTAATTAGCCATTCGCTATAATAACATTGTTCGCTATTACTTTGACTCTTTATGAATCGTATGTGCATTACATCTTGAACAATACTTTTTTAACTCTAATCTTATTGCAGATTTTTCGTTTTTCGGAACGGTATAATTTCTATTACCGCAAACTTCACAAATTAAAGGTACTTTTTTCACTACTATTCACCTTTGCTCATTTTAATACCAGTATACTATACATAAATCTAACATTAAATGTCAAACAGCTATAGTTTGAAACCCCGATACATTCTACTTAAAATAAGAACGTTTCACTTAATCATCAACCATCAGCAAGACTACTGCATTGAATCATAATATTTTGTTAAATAATCTTTCATTTTCATTTTACAACGTTGAATAGTATTGTAAACTACTTTATCTTTCACACCTAATGCCTCGGCTATTTCTATTGGCGAATAATCCAACAACATTAGCTTAGCTACACGGCTTTCCAACTTGCTCAAACGACCCAAACTACGTTCTAATTGTTCTCTTTGTTCTTGTCTTAGATATGCTTCTTCCGTTTTCTTTGCAAAATGATTCGATTGATAAGTCACGATGTATTCATTAATAAATGTATCTTGCTTATGAAGTTCAGTATATTTTTTTCTCCAAAAATCTTTCTTCATCGAGTAAACTATACAATTCAAATAATGTTCAAACGGTATCCCCATATTAAAATCAAATGTTGGTAAAGCCAAATAAATTCTAATCATTATTTCTTGCATCAAATCTTTAAGATCTTCTTCAACAGTACCTAAACTTCTAAACTTTATAAAAAGAATAGGTTGTAAATGACGAACGATTTGAGTAAATACTTGCTCGCGCTCATAAGCATTATGACTACATTGAAATTGTTTAAATAGCTCTTCTAGTTGTAATTGTTGCACCATAAACTATACCTTTCGCGTTAAATTAGCCATAGTTTATATGAAACAATCTTTAACTTACAAGAGCGCTATTTTAGTCCTTTTTATGGTTGCCACGTCTAATTTTCTCAAATTCTACAAGTACATCATTAGATAACGAAATTCGAGTTCTTGGTTTACTTTCAATTATGTTGTCTAACGATTTACTTACCGTAATTTCGTTTTCTTTTAAATCACGCCACATTTCTCTAGAAGATACTCGGTATGCCCCGGCTCCGAAAATAGCATGTTGTTCACTCATATCACTCGTTACCACTGTAATATGCGTTGTATGTTTATTATATAGGTTATAAACATAGCGTTCTATATAGCTATCTGCTGTTTCCTTTTCCTTAGTGAAGACCGTCTTAACACCATGATAAATGTATTCTCTTTCAATACCAGATTGTTCATATGCATCGAACACACATACAATTTCATCTGCTACTACGGCGTTATAATTGGCGATAGCATCTAAGAGTTGTTCTCGTGCCTCTTGCAAATTGTCTCGAGCAATCCTACTAAGCTCAGGTGATTGGCCTATCATGTTATAGCCATCAATGATTAAGTATCTATCCTTCATGCTTGTTCTCCGACTTGATGTCTTTTACGATACACTTCATACATCATTAAACTTGCTGCTACAGAGGCATTCAGACTATTTACATGACCTACCATTGGAATCTTTATATAAAAGTCACATTTATCTTTAACGAGTCTACTCATACCTTGGCCTTCACTACCAATAACAATTGCTAATGGCATATCCGCCGCCATGTCTCTATAATCAGTTGCGTTATCCGCTTCGGCTCCGGCCACCCAGTAACCATTGTCTTTTAACTCATCAATCGTTTTCGATAAGTTAGTGACACGCATAACGGGAACATGTTGAATCGCTCCAGTTGAAGCTTTAGCCACAGTTTGTGTTAGTGCTACTGAGCGTCTTTTAGGAATGATAACACCATCAACCCCGCTTGCATCCGCTGTTCTTAAAATTGAACCTAAATTATGAGGATCTTCTAAACCGTCTAAAATGACAACAGTTGATAGACCTTCTTTTTCTTTTTGAGTTTTAATAAACTGATCAAAATCTGCATATTCGTATGGTGCAATTAATGCTGCTACCCCTTGATGAGGTGCATCTGCTAAATTATCTATTTTAGATTTTGGTACTGTTTGAACAATCAATTTTTGCTCTTTTGCATTTTGTAAAATGTCATTGATTTGTTGCTTTCTAATACCTTCTTGAATCCAAATTTTATTTATTGTATGGCCAGAAACAATTGCTTCTTTTACAGCATGTCTACCGACAATTACGATATCTTCCATTGTTCTCACTACCTTTCATTCACTGTTTGAACAATCGTATCAAGTAAATTCTTCAATCTATCTTCTTGATGTTCTAAATATAAAAAGCCTATCACTGCTTCTAAGCCTGAACTTTTACGATATGTTTGTATATCTGTATTTTTAGCTTTCGTATGACTTTTAGCATTGCGTCCTCGTTTCACAATGTCTAATTCTTCATCTGTAAACCAACCTGTTTCAATAAGCGTTTCAAGCGTTTGTGCCTGACTCTTAGCAGACACATAGCTTTTTGAAACGTGATGTAAACGATTGGGCTTACTTTGTAACTTAAGCACAATATATTCTCTTACATGTTGATCTAACACGGCGTCGCCCATATAAGCCAAAGTTAAAGGATTTAATAATTTAATATTCATCTTAACCACGTTTGAAACGCACACCTTGTGGCGTATCTTCTAAAATAATATTTTGTTCTTTTAACATATCTCTAATTTCATCTGCACGCGCAAAATCTTTGTTCTTACGTGCTTCATTACGTTCTTCGATTAATTTTTCGATATCTTCATCAAGTAACATGTCAGATTCTTTCCCTTTAAGTGGAACGCCAAGCACATCACTAAAGATTTGATAAACGTCTTTAAATCGTTGAATCACTTTAGTAGACGTTGTGTTTTCTAACACATATTTATTTGCTAATTTAGTTAAGTCGTACCAAGCTGTAACTGCATTGGCAGTGTTAAAGTCATCATCCATAACCGTTTCGAATTGTTCTAAAATGTGATCTACTTGTTCAACGTAATCAGCTTGGTCTGCAATATCTGTAGCTATTGTTTCTCGTTCCTCAATCAATTTATAGCTATTGCGAATACGTTCTAAACCACTCTTAGCCGCATTAACAAGTTCTAAATTATAGTTAATAGGACTTCTATAATGGACACTAATCATAAAGAAACGTAAGACGTCTGGGTCAACTTCTTTGATTATATCGTGTACTAAAATAAAGTTGCCTAGTGATTTACTCATTTTTTCATTATCAATATTAATGAATCCATTGTGCATCCAATAGTTCGCAAATGGCGCATGGTTATGTGCTTCTGATTGAGCGATTTCATTTTCATGGTGTGGGAATTGTAAATCTGATCCCCCAGCATGGATATCAATCGTCTTACCTAATTCGTGATACGCCATAACTGAACATTCAATATGCCAGCCTGGACGACCTTCGCCAAATGGACTTTCCCAACTTATTTCACCTGGTTTCGCTTTTTTCCATAGTGTGAAGTCTAGGGCGTCTTCTTTTTGTTCACCTGCTTCAATACGTGCGCCTACTTTTAAATCGTCGATAGATTGATGACTTAATTTACCATAGCCCTCAAACTCACGAGTTCTAAAGTAAACGTCACCGTCACTTTCATAAGCATAGCCTTCATCAACTAATTTTTTAATAAATGCAATAATTTCATCCATATGATTCATTACACGTGGATTAGAAGACGCTTTTTTTACATTTAAAGCACCTACATCTTCATAAAACGCTTTAATATATTTATCAGCAATTTCAGGTACGCTTTCGTTCAATTCTTTAGAACGTTTAATCAATTTATCGTCAACGTCTGTGAAGTTTGAAACATAAGTTACTTCATAGCCTTTGTACTCGAAATAACGACGTACGACGTCATAGTTAATTGCTGGTCGCGCGTTACCAATGTGGATATAGTTATATACTGTTGGACCACATACATACATTTTTACCTTACCTGGTTCGATAGGTTTAAACGTCTCTTTCTGACGAGTTAATGTATTATATAATGTAATCATCTTTAATCTCTCCGTTCTTAGCTTTTTCAAGTTGTTTCTCTAGTTGCTTAATTTGTTCATATAATGGGTCAGGTAAATTACGGTGATCGAATGTTTTACCAATGCGTTTACCTTGTTGCTTAACAATATGACCTGGAATACCGACAACAGTTGTATAGCTTGGAACTGATTGTAAAACAACTGAATTTGCGCCGATATTAACATTTGAATCGATTTGAATATTGCCTAAAATTTTTGATCCTGCTGCTATTAATACATTGTCGCCAATATCTGGGTGTCGTTTGCCTTTTTCTTTACCCGTACCACCTAATGTTACGCCTTGATAAATCGTCACATTATCTCCAATAGTACATGTTTCTCCAATAACTACCCCCATGCCGTGGTCAATGAATAAACGTTTGCCAATTCTAGCACCTGGATGAATTTCAATCCCTGTGAAAAATCGTGAAATTTGAGATATGATTCTAGCTAATACATACCGCTTTTTATTATACAATTTATGCGCAATTAAGTGACTCCACACCGCATGTAAACCCGCATATGTTGTAATCACTTCAAATGTTGTACGTGCTGCTGGATCTTGTTCAAACACCATTTTCACATCGTCTCTAATTCTTTTTATCAAGACTGTCGCCCCCTCAGTTTTTTTAAAAGTAATAAATCCAACTCTTTCAACTACTAAAACTTCAAATAGATTAGTAAAATAGCGCCCCTAACACTGTAATAGATGCTAGAGGCGCTATCGCACGGTTCCACTCTGTATTTTAGACAAGACATACTCAACAATAATCAACTTTCAAGTCGATTACCTAGCAAGTCTTTATCATACTCATTTCTTTATTAACTTAAATTATACAAAGGTGCATTCAATATCGACTATGATGTGCTCACAGCAACCGCACACTCTCTGAATTCATGGTCATATATTTACTAATCCTTTGAAACACTTTCAACCTAATCATATGAGCTTTAGGATAATTTTTCAAGTCTAATTATACTTAATTTTCACCTTTAAAAAATTATATCCACTCATTTTTAAACGTATTGTTTTAAACGTGATAAAACTTTATCTCTACCTAATACTTCAATTGTATTTGGTAATTCAGGTCCATGCATTTGGCCAGTTACCGCTACACGGATAGGCATAAATAATTGTTTACCTTTGATACCTGTTTCTTTTTGAACTTCTTTTATTGTTTTCTTAATTTCAGCAGCTTCGAAAGGTTCTAAAGCTTCTAATTTGCCATATAAATGACTCATTAATTCTGGAACTTGGTCTCCATTAATCACTTCTTGTTCTTCTTCGCCTAATTCAGGCATTTCTTTAAAGAACATCTCAGATAATGGCACAATTTCTCCAGCATAACTCATTTCTTTTTGATAAAGTGCTACAAGTTTGCGACCCCAATCTTGATCCTCTTCGCTAGGATCTTCAGGAATTAAGTTTGCTTTAATTAAATGAGGTAATGCAAGTTGGAATACTGTTTCAGTATCTTTAGTCTTCATATATTGGTTGTTAACCCAAGCAAGTTTTTGTCTATCAAACATTGCTGGTGATTTAGAAAGACGTTTTTCATCAAAGATTTTAATAAATTCTTCTTTAGAATAAATTTCATCTTCGCCTTCAGGTGACCAACCTAATAATGTAATAAAGTTAAATAATGCTTCTGGTAAGTATCCTAAATCACGGTATTGCTCGATGAATTGTAAGATTTGACCATCACGTTTACTTAATTTTTTACGTTCTTCATTAACAATTAATGACATATGACCAAAACGAGGTGGTTCCCAACCAAATGCTTCATAAATCATTAATTGTTTAGGTGTATTAGACACGTGGTCATCTCCACGGATAACATCTGTAATTTCCATATAATGATCGTCGATTGCTACTGCAAAGTTATAAGTTGGAATACCATCTTTCTTCACAATAACCCAGTCGCCCATATTGTTAGAGTCAAATGAGATTTCACCTTTAACCATGTCATTGAACGTATACGTTTGATCTTGAGGTACACGGAATCTAATTGCCGGTTTACGACCTTCCGCTTCAAATTGTTGGCGTTCTTCTTCAGTTAAATGAGCGTGTTTACCACCATAACGAGGCATTTCACCACGCGCTAATTGTTCTTCACGTTCTTTTTCTAACTCATCTTCAGTCATATAACATTTATAAGCTTTGTCTTCATCTAATAATTGTTGAATTAATGGATTGTAAATATCTCCACGTTCAGACTGACGATAAGGACCATAACCTTTATCTTTGTCGATAGATTCGTCCCAGTCTAGTCCTAACCATCTTAAATTATCAAATTGTGAAGATTCACCATCTTCAAGGTTACGTTTACTATCTGTATCTTCTATACGTACGACGAAATCACCATCGTAGTGTTTAGCAAATAAATAGTTAAATAATGCTGTTCTCGCATTACCAATGTGTAAGTATCCAGTTGGACTTGGCGCATATCTCACTCTTACGCGTTCACTCATTATATTCACTCCTATAATATTGATTTATTCTTAAATAACGAATTCGTTCATTTTATCTAATATTGACGGATATTAAACGTCTTACCTTCGTATTTATAACTCGTTAAGAAACATCTTCTTTCCATTAGAAAAAAGCTATCCCAAACCATCATTAATGACTCGTTTTCGAATAACTTTCCTCTCCATTCTCATGTTAGATAAAACTTCGCATTTCTACATTATTGTAGCACTAAATATGTACTTTGATAAGTCACATGTTCTTGCTCAACTTCCGTTCATCACTACTTCTTTAAGTCGACATAATCCCGGACTTTATTTTTGAAAAGTGTCGCACTAAAGCCGACGTTTCACATGAAACGCTATGTGCCATACCTACACTATGTCGTCTATCTTTTTAGCAAATATAATACGTCCTGAAGAAGTTTGTAATAAACTAATCACTTCTAAATCGACATGTTTACCTACAAGTTGCTTAGCATTATCGACAACAACCATTGTGCCGTCATCAAGATAACCTACGCCTTGACCAGGCTCTTTGCCCATTTTAGTAAGTAAAATATTAATGTGGTCGCCTTGGTGTAAATTCGGTTTAATCGCCTCAGATAAATCATTAACGTTCAACGCTTTAATCCTTTGTACATGACATACTTTATTCAAGTTAAAATCAGTTGTAATAACATGGGCATGATATGTCTGAGCTAACTTAATTAATAATTCGTCTATGTCACTATGCGATGTTTGTGGATGAATTACATGTGTCGGATAATCTAAGTCATGTAATTGATTTAAGATATCTAAACCGCGTTGTCCTTTTTCACGTTTAACACTATCATTAGCATCAGCCACTACTTGTAATTCATTAATCACGCCTTGTGGAATGAGAATTTCACCGTCAATAAACCCACACCGTATAATATCTAAAATACGGCCATCAATAATTGCACTTGTGTCTAATAATTTAGGCACTGCGCTGACATTACTTTTAGACATAGAGCGCGCCATATTCTCAGGCAAAAACGACAGCATCTCATCGCGCTTTTTCAAACCAAATTGGAACCCCAAATAACACAATAAGAGTGTGATAATGAGCGGTATCAGATGATTTAAGATAGAGTTGCCAATAATTTCTAAAATAAAGGACGCCATTACTGAAATAAATAGTCCGATGATTAGGCCTAGTGTCGCAAATAAAATTTCTACTGCACTACGTCGCATAATCCAATGTTCCGCCGTTTTAAGCGTACGTGTGACTTTATTAATAAACAATCCAAATATTAGGAAGAAAAGAAGTATACCAATTAAACCATCAACGTAATAATTGGTTAAAATAGGATAGTTATTAATATTTAAGTCACGCACTATTTCTGGTATCAACAAAATACCGAGAGCAGCTCCAAGAATAATGTAGATAATGACTACTATTCCTTTTAAAACTTTCATAAATTTCACCTCTTTTGCTATCCTATTTAAGATTTAAACGCATATTTAAGCGCTTCATGAACGGTAGACACACCTACTACGCGAATACCTTCAGGAAACGTCCATCCTCCGATATTTGTTTGTGGAATAACCACTCTTTCAAATCCTAACTTAGCGGCCTCTTGCACACGTTGTTCGATGCGAGATACACGTCTCACTTCTCCCGTTAAGCCGACTTCACCAATATAACAATCTAAGCCATCTACTGCTTTGTCTTTAAAGCTAGAAGCTGTTGCTACGATGATACTTAAATCTACTGCCGGTTCAGTTAAACGGACGCCACCAGCCACTTTGATATAGGCATCTTGTTGTTGAAGTAAATAATTCTCCTTCTTCTCTAGAACTGCCATTAATAAACTCAATCGATTATGGTCAATACCTGTGGCCATACGTCGTGGATTGTTAAAGGTAGTTGGTGTTACTAAAGACTGTACTTCAATAAGTAACGGTCGTGTGCCTTCCATAGTTGCTACAATTGTCGAACCAGGTACATTGGTCGAACGTTCTTCTAAAAACATTTCAGATGGGTTTTGAACACCTTTTAAACCACTTTGTTTCATTTCGAAAATGCCCATTTCATTAGTTGAACCAAAGCGGTTTTTAACTGCTCTCAAAATTCGGTAGGCATGGTGTTCATCACCTTCAAAATACAATACCGTATCTACCATATGTTCTAATAAACGTGGCCCAGCAATTTGACCTTCTTTCGTTACATGTCCAACAATAAAAGTCGCAATATTCATTTGTTTAGCAATATTCATCAAGCTCTGTGTACTTTCTCGAACTTGTGATACTGAACCAGGTGCCGAACTAATCTCAGGGTGATAAATAGTTTGAATTGAATCCACGACTAATATATCGGGTTGTTCTTGTTGAACGGTCTGGTGAATAACTTCTAAATCTGTTTCAGCTAAAACATTTAAATTACTCGAATCTTCTTCTAAACGCTCAGCACGTAATTTAGTTTGATTGAGTGATTCTTCACCTGTTATGTATAAAACATTCAACTTTTGTGATAATGATGCGCAAATTTGTAGTAATAACGTGGACTTCCCAATACCTGGGTCCCCGCCGATTAATACTAAAGATCCACTAACAATTCCTCCGCCTAATACACGGTTAAATTCTGTCGATGCTGTTTGTACTCTTGGAGTTGCTTCATGCTTAATACTGTTTAATTTTTGTACTTTTGCGCTCGACTCTTTCGCCTTCACGCCATGTTTAGGATTTGAAGCTTTCTCTACAATTTCCTCCATTTGGTTCCATGCGCCACAATTCGGACATTTACCCATCCATTTTGGAGATTGATAGCCACAAGCCATACATTCGAAAATTACTTTCTTTTTGGCCAAAATTGCACCCCCGATTTTTCTTTGAACAAATCTATTTTATATGTATAGGGTAATAATGACAAATGTAAAGACAGATAAGAGACTAAAGACCTTTATGTAATTACGTTCGTTTTTTAATTGAGCCTTTATTTTCAATATTAATATAAAAAAAGTGAGAACAGAAATCTTAATTATAAAGATTTCTGTCTCACTCTTCTACTACGGCATTGTTCTATGCTTCAGTTTCAGATGTTTCTTTTTCATCTTTTGAAGATGCAGCGTCTCTATCATGGATGTCATATTTAAATTCTTTATCATCATGATCGATGATAACTTCTTTACCTTCAATTTTATTGCCGTCTAAAATTAATTCACTAAGGTTATCTTCTACTGTTTTTTGGATAGCTCTGATTAATGGACGCGCACCATATTCAGGGTCATAACCTTCTTCGGCGATTTTTTCTTTCGCTTTATCAGTAACTTTGATATTAATGTCTTGTTCTGAAAGACGTTTAGTTAATTTATTAACCATCATTGTTACAATTTCTTTTAATTCATCTTTAGACAGTTTGTGGAAGACGATAATATCATCTACACGGTTTAAGAATTCTGGACGGAATGCATTTTTAAGTTCTTTCATCATTGTTTTACGAATTGTTTCGTAGTCATGACCTTCTGAACCGCCACCGAATCCTGCAAAGCGTTGGTCTTGTAACTCTTGTGCTCCAACGTTTGATGTCATAATAATCACAGTGTTACGGAAGTCTACTTGACGACCTTTTGTATCTGTTAAATGACCATCATCTAATACTTGTAAAAGAATGTTGAATACATCTGGATGTGCTTTTTCAATTTCATCGAATAGAATAACTGAATAAGGTTTACGTCTTACTTTTTCAGTTAATTGGCCACCATCATCATGACCTACATAGCCTGGAGGCGCTCCGACTAAACGGCTCACTGCATGTTTCTCCATAAATTCACTCATGTCGACACGAATCATTGCATCTTCTTCACCGAACATTGATTCAGCTAAAGCACGTGCTAATTCAGTTTTACCTACGCCTGTTGGTCCTAAGAAGATAAAGCTACCAATTGGACGTTTAGGATCTTTTAAGCCTGCACGTGCACGACGTACCGCTTTACTGATAGATGTTACAGCATCGTTTTGGCCGATAACACGACTATGCAGTGTATCTTCTAGATTTAATAAGCGATCTGATTCAGTTTCATTAATTTTAGTTAATGGGATACCAGTCCATCCTGCAATAACCTCTGCAATATCTTCTTGAGATAGTGATGTAGACTGACCACCTTGTGAAGTTTGCCATTCGTTTTTAGCATCTTCATATTGTTTTTCTAATTTAGTTTGTTTATCTCTTAAATTAGCTGCATTTTCAAATTCTTGTGCATGTACAGCTGCATCTTTTTCATTTTTAACTTTTTCGATTTCTTGTTCAATTTCTTTTAAGTTATTAGGTGTTGTATGACTTTTTAGTCGTACTTTTGAACTAGCTTCGTCTATTAAGTCAATCGCTTTGTCTGGTAAGAAGCGATCTGAAATATAACGGTTACTTAATTTTGCAGCCGCTTCAACTGCTTCATCAGAAATATTGATGCGGTGATGTGCTTCGTAACGGTCACGTAAGCCTTTTAAGATAGCAATAGTATCTTCTACAGTAGGTTCACCTACTTGAATAGGTTGGAAACGACGTTCTAACGCAGCATCTTTTTCGATGTTTTTACGATATTCATCTAAAGTCGTTGCACCGATACATTGTAATTCACCACGTGCTAACGCTGGTTTTAAAATATTTGAAGCGTCGATAGCACCTTCAGCACCACCGGCACCTACTAACGTATGCAATTCATCAATGAATAAAATAACATTACCTGCTTGGTGAATTTCTTCCATTACTTTTTTCAAACGTTCTTCAAATTCACCACGATATTTAGTACCAGCTACAACTGTACCCATATCTAATGACATTACACGTTTACTTTTAAGTGACTCTGGTACTTCACTATTCACAATTGCTTGCGCTAAGCCTTCTGCAATGGCTGTTTTACCTACCCCAGGTTCACCAATGAGTACAGGGTTGTTTTTAGTACGACGGCTTAACACTTCAATGACACGTGTAATTTCTTTATCTCTGCCGACTACTGGATCTAACGTACCATCTTTAGCTATTACTGTTAAATCGCGTGCTAAGCTATCTAATGTTGGCGTATTGTTTGATTTGTTAGCTGTTGCATTTTTATTAGTCATTTCTGGACTACCTAAAGCTTTAACAACTTGAGCACGTGCTTTAGTAATGTTTAAATCTAGATTAGCGAATACGCGAGCTGCTACGCCTTCATTTTCACGGATTAGACCTAATAAAATATGCTCAGTACCTACAAAGTTATGGTGTAACTTTCTCGCTTCATCCATTGAAAGTTCAATTACTTTCTTCGCTCTTGGTGTATAGTGCAATGTACCTGTTTGTTCTTGGCCGTGACCAATTAGTTTCTCTACTTCTTCGATGACTTTATCTTCAGTGATATTGAAACTTTCTAATACTTTAGCTGCAATACCTTCTGGTTCTTTCATCAATCCAAGTAATAAGTGTTCTGTACCGATATTAGAATGGTTCAAGCGAATTGCTTCTTCTTGTGCATGTGCTAAAACACGTTGCGCACGTTCAGTTAATCTACCAAATAGCATATATCTTTGTACCTCCTATTTTATATGTTCCCTTAATATATCCGCTCTTTTTTCATTTACTGATATAGTTTCATCTTCATCGTTATATAGGAATGCCGATTGAATACTTACCATTAATTTATTAAACTTAAAATCTTCTAAAGTAAGGTATCCTAAATCAATTCCTAATTTCACTTCACTTAATCGATAAGATGCTTCTTCCATTGAAATCATTCGACAATTTTGCAAAATACCGAGTGAGCGGTAGATGCGGTCTAATGTTTCAAGTTCATTATATTGAGTTAAACGTTCACGAATTTGTATTTCTTCATTAATTATCTGTTGAACAACTTCAGTTAAATTATCAATAATCTCTTCTTCTGTTTTACCAAGTGTGAGTTGATTTGAAACTTGGTAAATATGGCCATAAACTTGTGAGCCTTCTCCATATATACCTCGAATCGTAAAACCGAAACGATTTATCGTTTGGGCGATACGGTTCATACGCTTCATTATAGACAAGCCAGGTAAGTGGAGCATTACACTTGCTCGCATACCCGTACCGATATTTGTTGGACACGTGGTTAAATATCCTAACTGCTCGTCATAGCTAATCTCTAAAAATTCATCGAGTGTATTATCAATCTCAGAAGCTTTGTCATATAGCTCATGAAGCGTTAAGTCATTACCCATTGCTTGAATACGAATATGGTCTTCTTCATTGATCATAATACTTATCGACTCATCTTCGTTTAATAATACTGCTGAAGCTGGCTGTTTGATTAACTCTGGGCTAATAAGATGTTTAGCTACCAACTTCATTTTATTCTGTTGATCCATCATATCGAGACGCATAAGCGATAAATCTGGTAATGCATCTTGAACTTCGTTGATGACCCTAAAGCCGGCTTGCTCAGATGGAAACATTAACGGGTGAACATGGTTCTCTAAGTTTCTGGCTAATCGAATACGCGATGACATCACAATCGGTGACTCGGCAGTTTCTTTCATCCATTCACTTATAGGCGTATTAATATCACTCATTAGGTTCCACCCCACTCTCCTCTTTCAAAGCCTTAATTTCGTCTCTAATTACCGCTGCCTCTTCAAAGTTTTGTTCTTCAATTAAGGTATTTAAATACTTCGTTTTTTCTTCAATTTGTTTCTTGATTGCAAGTTTCTTATGTGAAGAACGAGGTGTTTTACCTACGTGTTCAATTTGTCCTCCTTGCACACGTCTCACAATGTTTACAATGTCATCTTTAAACATCGCATAACAATTGGCACATCCAAATTTCCCTACATGCGCAATATCTTTTAACGTCATGTTACATGTAGGACATCGTTTTTCTTCTTGAAAAGCTACTTCATGAAAATTAATTCCATGTTTAGCCGCCAAATGTTGCAATATCTGTTTTACGACAAATGCTTCTTCAATGTCATCCTGGAACTGTGAATATGAGGAAGTAGAGTCATTCTGTTGCCAAGGGTTATCACCCTCTGCACATATTGAACATACCCATTTTTCAGAAGTTCCTTCTTTACTTTTAACTGTGAGTTTAACCTCTGCTTCATTTAAATGACAATTTTCGCAAAGCACACATAGACACCTCGCTTTTTCTCTATTAATAGTAATTAATAATTGGTAATAATCGTTTCAAGATGTTCGCTCTAATGATATCTCGTGCCACCACGTCCATTTTTAATGTTTCGCGATCGACAATGACGTGAATCATTCGAGCTTCTCTTTCACTAATTAAGCCTTTATCCAATAGACCATCTATAATGTAATATGCCTGTTGTTGTGAGATTGATGGGCCTATTAAACGCATTAAATGATTAATATATCCTGTTGCATCTTTATTTTCAATTTTAGTGATTCGGATGTAACCTCCGCCACCACGTTTACTTTCTATTTCATAGCCATGTTCATTTGTAAATCTTGTTTTAATAACATAATTTAATTGAGAAGGTACACAGTCGAAACGTTGAGCAATATTTGCCCGTTGAATTTCTACCACGTCTTCATTAGTTTCTTCAAATAATTTTTTAATGTACTGTTCTATGATGTCAGACATGTTGTGCATGATTTACCACCTCTTTTGACCTTCTTTGACTATATTATAGGAGCATCTTTGACCTTTTTCAACCAATTTGTTTTTTAATTATTAAAAAATTAGGATGTTACATTTACTAATTTAATGTATTATATTAGGTAAATAAAAGATAAAGGAGTAGAGTTATGCATATTCTCATTGGGATTATTGGGATTATTTTCTTTTTAGCGCTTGCATTCTTATTTAGCTCTGACAGAAAAAATATTCGTTGGCAATATGTGGGTATATTGCTTGTTATCCAACTTGTTTTTGCGTTCATTTTATTAAAAACAACAGCAGGTATTACAGTTATCGGTGGCATTTCAGAGGGATTTAACTACTTATTACAGAAAGCAGCAGAAGGGGTTAACTTTGTATTTGGCGGATTTAAATATGTCGATCCAAAAAATCCACCATTCTTCTTTAACGTACTGTTACCAATCGTCTTTATCTCAGCATTAATCGGTATTTTACAATATACTCGAATTTTGCCATGGATTATTAATGTTTTAGGATTCTTAATCTCTAAAATCAACGGTATGGGACGTTTAGAATCATACAATGCAGTTGCAGCAGCAATCTTAGGACAATCAGAAGTTTTCATTTCTTTAAAAAAACAATTACCTTACATACCTAAACACCGTTTATATACTTTAACGGCTTCGGCAATGTCTACTGTTTCAGCGTCAATCATTGGTGCTTACTTCAGTCTAATTGAACCTAAATATGTCGTTACTGCCGTAGTATTAAACTTATTCGGTGGTTTCATCATCGCATCTATCATTAACCCTTATAAAGTTAATGAAGAAGAAGATAAACTATTAGTTGATGAAAGCGAAACTAGAAATCAATCGTTCTTCGAAATGTTAGGGGAATACATTTTAGACGGTTTCAAAGTTGCCGTTATCGTAGGCGCAATGTTAATCGGTTATATCGCTATTATCGCATTATTAAATGGTATTGTAGGCGGTATATTCAGCCTAATCTCTGGCGGTGCTATTAATTGGGACTTCCAAACATTAATTGGTTTCGTCTTTGCTCCATTAGCCTTCTTAGCTGGTGTACCTTGGCAAGATGCAGTACAGTCTGGGTCAGTTATGGCGACTAAATTATTATCTAACGAATTCGTTGCGATGCAATCACTAGGTGACCTTAAAGGCATCTCTGAGCATGCGAAAGGTGTTACATCAGTATTCTTAGTATCATTCGCTAACTTTAGCTCAATTGGTATTATTTCTGGTGCCATCAAATCACTTAACTCTGAAAAAGGTGACGTCGTAGCTCGCTTTGGTCTTAAGTTATTATTTGGTGCGACATTAGTATCATTTATTTCAGCAACAATCGCAGGTTTCTTTATTTAATAAGATACATTATCACAAAAGCTTTATTCTTAAAAAGGAGGCTACTCGAAATTGAGTAGCCTCCTTTTGTCATACTATTTTACTTTACCATATGGTCTATAAAATATTGTGTCACTCTATAATCATCCGTTAGTTCAGGATGGAAAGAAACACCTAAATATTTATCTTGTTTAACGGCAACAATCTTATCTCCAACTGAACTCAATACTTCTACCCCATTTTCCACACTAGAAATATGAGGGGCTCTAATAAATACGCCGTCAATATCTTCAGCAATACCTTTAATATCGAGTTCAGCTTCAAAACTATCAACTTGTCTACCGAATGAGTTACGCTCTACTGTAATATCTAATTTCTTTAAATAACCCGTTTCGCCTTCCACGTCTTTAGCAAGCACGATGAGCCCTGCGCAAGTTCCAAACATTGGTAAGTCAGATTGTTGTAACTTTTCTTTAAAACCATATAAATCCATTAATCGTCTTAAAGTAGTAGATTCTCCACCAGGAATAATTAATCCATCGATATCGTCTAACTGTTCAACTCTTTTTACAGCAATGCCTTCGTGACCACTAAGTTCAATGTGACGAATGTGTTCACGTACCGCACCTTGTAACGCTAATACACCTATTTTCATATATTACCAACCACGCTCTTGCATACGTTCTTCTAATGAAATTTGGTTAATATCTAAACCTTTCATTGCAGTACCTAGCTCAGCAGCTAATTTTCCAATAAGTTCGTAATCTTGATAGTGTGTAGTGGCTTGTACGATTGCTTTAGCAAATTTTTCAGGATCATCTGATTTGAAAATTCCTGAACCTACAAACACACCGTCAGCGCCTAATTCCATCATTAACGCTGCATCTTGAGGTGTCGCCACGCCACCTGCTGCAAAGTTAACGACTGGTAAACGACCGTTATCTTTAATTTGTTTTAATACTTCGTAAGGCGCACCTAAGTCTTTCGCATATGTCATGATTTCATCATCATTCATTACTACTAAGCGACTCACTTCAGAGTTAACCTTTCTCATGTGTCTAACAGCTTCTACAATATTACCAGTACCTGGTTCCCCTTTAGTACGTAACATTGCTGCACCTTCTCCAATACGACGAGCAGCTTCACCTAAATTACGGCAACCACAAACAAATGGAACTGTAAATTGGTCTTTTCTTAAATGATATTCTTCGTCAGCAGGTGTTAAAACTTCAGACTCATCAATATAGTCTACTCCCATAGCTTCTAATACACGTGCTTCAGTAATATGACCAATACGTGCTTTAGCCATAACAGGGATAGACACTGCATTCATTACTTCTTCTACAATTTTAGGATTAGCGCTACGTGCTACTCCACCAGCTGCTCTAATATCAGATGGTACACGTTCTAAAGCCATTACTGCTACAGCGCCTGCTTCTTCAGCAATTTTAGCTTGTTCTGCATTAACAACGTCCATAATAACGCCGCCTTTTTGCATTTCAGCCATTCCTCGTTTAACTCGTTCAGATCCTACAATTTTAGACATACAATAAACCCCTTTTCCAATTGATTAAACCCATTTTATGATATAAACTGATATTTAAAAAGGTGCAATTTATTTATAAATATAGGGGCCAGTTTATATGTCTAAAAAACAAAAGTTATATTTATCATTGTATAAAAAATTAAAAAATCAAATTATAGAAGGACAATATCAGTCAGATGATAAGTTTCCTTCTAAACGCCAACTTAGTGAACATTTATCATTAAGTCATACCACTATTGAACATGCTTACCAATTACTACTAGATGAAGGCTTTATTTATTCAAAACCACGTTCAGGTTATTATGTTTCAGATATTCAGTCTCTACCTATTATTAATGTACGCGATACTCATACGATTGAAGATACTCCTAATACCGCTGATACCGACTATCAATATTATTTTAATTTAGCAGAAATTGACGCAGAATATTTTCCACTTCATTTATTTAGAAAATATGCAAAAGAAGTCTTCGAGGACGATCAATTAGAACTTTTAGAAAAAGGAGATTTACAGGGGGAGATTGCGTTACGTCAACAAATAGCACATTACTTGTTTAACAGTAGAGGCGTATCATGTCATCCTAATCAAATCATTATTGGTTCCTCTACCGAACAGTTATTAAATATGGTAATAGAACTTCTTAATGATTCATCATTTATTATAGAAAAACCAAGTTATCCACCAATTAAGCATGTATTAGATAAGCAACAACGACCTTATATACAAGCTACTGTCGAAGAAGATGGAATTAACACTAGCGAAGTACTTAATTCAAAAAATGATATTTTATATATCACACCTTCACATCAATTTCCTACCGGATATGTAATGAATTTAAAAAAGCGCACTCAGCTCATAAAATGGTCACACCAAAAAGCCAGTCGCTATATTATTGAAGATGACTATGATTCAGAATTCAGATATTACGGCAAACCTATTTCAGCACTACAAAATTTAGATAAAAAAGACAAAGTAATTTATATAAGTACATTTTCTAAATCACTGTATCCTAGTTGTCGTATTGCTTACATAGTCTTACCTAATACATTGTTAAGTGAATATCATGCTATGGGGCATAAAGAAAGTAATACTGTACCTGTTCATATCCAACAAATCATTGCTAATTTTATGTCTTCTGGTAGCTTCGAAAGACATTTAAATAAAATGCGTAAAATTTATAGGGAAAAACTAAGTTATATTTTAGATAAACTCACGCCTTATCATCATCAACTTCAAATCGAAGGCGCTTTTACAGGTATGCATTTTACTCTTACGGTTAAAAATGGATTGACCTTAGAAGAATGTATAGAACGAGCACAACAACTAAAATTAAAATTGAATGTTTATAACTATGACAATCAACCCCAATATGAACCGAAATTTATACTAGGTTTTGGTGGCATTCCTAACGATCAACTTGAATCCCATACCGATACTTTAATTAAAGCATTAACGATATGAGAGAAGTAAAGTAAGTGAGTGGAGTAGAAGTGATAAGAGACATATCCTTTAAACAAAAAAAGAGATTAAGCAACATGTATTGCTTAATCTGGTTCTATACTAAATCGAACTGATGAAAAAAATCAGTTCGATTTTTTGTGTCTTTAAGAATATAAAAATGGCGCAAATATCTCTATAATTGTAAGTGCCTTAAACCAACAATAAGGAGAGATATTGCGCCTATATCTGATTGTATATCAAAAATACTTGGAATTAAAGATAAAAATAATCAATTAAAATAATACATCAGAAGTTAAGTAATTAATTTATGGTAGAGATTTATTTAAACAATTAAACTTTTTGCCTTATTCATAAAATTTCATATGTCTTTTTTCTTCTTTATAATATTCTAACCTATCTTGCAATGTGCCAGTGTGTAGTTCTAATTTATGACCATCTGGATCCGTAAAATAAATTGATTTTTTATCTCTTTTATTTCTCTCACGACCTTCCAATATATAGACCCCATTCGCTTTTAACCATTTGTACCAATCCTCAAATTCAATTTCTTCGATAGTAAAAGCTATATGTGTATACGAACTGTGTATTTCATTTCTAGGTATATTAGTTTCTTCATTCAAAGCAATCCATATACCACCGATTGTAAAATATGCAGTATGATCACCTTCTACTAAAATTTTACCTTTTAAAATATCTCTATAAAATTTTATAGATGCTTTGATATCTGATACTGAAAAAGTAATGTGATTTATAGATTGAATCATAATATCCCCCCGGGTGTATTTAATTCAATCATATTATAAAAATAGGCATAAAAAAAGAAACCTTTAGGTCCCAATATCGGCTCATCCTCTAGCGGAACGTAATCTGCTACCATCGGCGCTATGGAGCTTCCTTTGCTTTGAGGCAAGCGTTCGCATCTTTCTTCATTTTCGTCTCTCGTTGGCTCATTTAGCCCAACTAAACTCGCTGCTCTCTTTTTCTCAATTCATCAGCTTCAATCGCTTTCTCTTCGCAAAGCTAAATAGACGCTAACGTGTTCACTCCGAAGTTTGTGCCGTTTATTCTTTTAGTTTACTTTCTTTTTGCCTACGGCTTTGATGCTAAATTTAGGCATAAAAAAAGAGACCCTTCGGTCTCAATATCGGCTCATCGCATCCATACGATTTAATTGCCTGGCAACGTCCTACTCTAGCGGAACGTAAATCCCACTACCATCGGCGCTAAGGAGCTTAACTTCTGTGTTCGGCATGGGGACAGGTGTGACCTCCTTGCCATTGTCACCAGACAAGTGAATGAGTATACATTCAAAACTAGATAGTAAGTAAACGATTTTGCGTCGCAAAACGTTGAAATAATAATTGATTAAGTCTTCGATCGATT